>CAVXOX010000014.1:0-51673 GCA_963763535.1 uncultured Acidobacteriota bacterium | reverse complement strand
ATGAGGAAGGAGAAGGCCGCCTGAGCGACGCGCTCGATCGGAACGTCGCGACGGCTCTCCTCGGCCTCGACGCGCTCTGGGGCGGCGACGTCATGAATCCGTCCGGCACGGCGCGGGCGATCGTCGACTCCTGGTTCTCCGACGCGCCGATGCCCGAGGCGTACACGCACGAGGCCGCGGCGAAGCTGCGGCAGAACGGCGGCGTGGCCGCGAAGGAGCCGGACGCGAATTCCGTGGACGCCTACCTCGCCGCCGTCGACGTGAAGGGCGCCATCGACGCCGTCGCGGCGGAGGGAGGACGCCTCCCGGGGCTCCGCGGGAAGTTCTTCGACGGGCTCTCGGAGTCTCTCTCGGCCATGTGGGACCTCTCGATGGAGATCCTGTGGCGGGGCCCGGCGGTGCCCTACGCGCGCTGCGTCGTGGCGGCGACCGGGCGCGAGCCCGAGCCGTCGCGGCCCGCGGAGAAGCGGCGCCGTCTCGCCGAGCTCCTCGCGCGCGCCGGCCACCCGGCGAAGACCGACGCGGAGCTCCTCGCGGCGGTCGACGCCTGGCGGCGCGAGCGGATGGTCCCGGCGAAATCGATCGCGAGCCTCGCCAATGCCTTCATCGCGCGCTTCGATGCGCTGACGACGCGGAACCTCGCGCCCCATCTTCCCGAGGACCTGCGGTCGGTGCCGCGGGCGAACATGACGTTCGTGCCGATCCGGGACGCCTGGTTCTCGGGGTTCATGAACTACGTGGGCCGGGCGCGGAACCCGGACGGCACGCCGCAGTACGAGGCGACGTACGAGATCAACGCGTCCCTCGAGATCTCGGTGCCCGAGTTCGAGCAGCTCGTCGGCCACGAGGTGGTGCCGGGGCACGTGACGACGTCGGCGCTCGTCCAGGGCCTCTACGTTCGGGGCCGCGTCGGCTTCGAGTCGACGATCCTCGCGATGAACACACGGTGGGGCACGCTCGCGGAGGGCATCGGCAACAACGCCGTCCTCGTCGCGCTCGGCCTCACCGAGGTCGAGCAGGTGCCGGACACGGACCTCCAGATCGGCCTCTGGCTCGCGCACCTGCAGGACGACGCGAAGAACCAGGCGTCGTACCTGACGTGGGGCGAGGGAATGCCGAAGGACGAGGTCGCCGCCGCGGTGCGCCGCGACTGCCTCGTCTCGGAGGAGCGCGCGGGAAAGTTCGCCGGCGCGTGGGGAAAACACCCGCTCTTCGGACGCATGAACCTGCCCGCGTACCGCGCGGGAACGGAGGTCGTGGCGGAGCTGCGGCGCCGCCACCCTCCCGAGAAGGCGCTGCCCGCGATCTACGGCTGCCGCGGGCTGGTCGACGTGGTGACGGTGGCGGAGGCGGTGGGGAACTAAGGACGCGTGGACGCCAGATTGTCATCCCGAGCGAAGCGAGGGATCCCTTTCGAATCTTGCTGCGGCTTCTAAAGGGATCCCTCGGTCCTCACGGCCCTCGGGATGACGGCACCGCGTCCTCGGCGCGGTCACTCCCGATCCAGCCCCCGGTCCTCCCACGACAACGGGTCTTCGCGCGGCTCGAGGTGCGTGAACACGTGGGCGCCCGGGAGCGTCCCGCGCACGGCCGCCTCGATCTTCTCGCAGAGGTCGTGGCCCCTCTGGATCGTCCACTTCCCGGGCGCGAGGACGTGCATCGTCACGAACCGACGCCGTCCCGCCACGCGCGAGCGGATCGCGTGAAACAGGATGCCCTCCTCCTGGAACGGGACGAGCGCGGTCATCACGAGGCCGCGCTCCTCCTCCGGCAGCGCCGTGTCGAGGAGGCCGAGGCTCGTCTCGCGCACGAGCTTCCATCCGGTCCAGACGATGTTGACCGCGACGGCGAAGGCGATGATCGGATCGAGCCGCTGCCAGCCGGTCACGGCGACGAGCGCGATGCCGAGGATGACGCCGACCGACGTCCACACGTCCGTCATGAGGTGGTGCGCGTCGGCGCGCAGCGTGATCGACCGCAGCCGCGCGCCGGCGCGGAAGAGCGCCGCGGCGACGCCGCCGTTGATCGCGGAGGCGGCGGCGGCGACCGCGATGCCGATCCACGGATCCTGGATCGGTCGGGGGTCCCGCCAGCGTGCCCACGCCGCGACGGCGATTCCGGCCGCGGCCGCGAGGATCAGGAATCCCTCGGCCCCGCTCGAGAAGTACTCGGCCTTCGAGTATCCCCAGTCGTGCGTCGGCGAAGGCGGACGCTCCGCGACCGTCAGCGCCCACAGCGCGATCAGCGCCGCCGCGAGGTTCACGAGCGACTCCGCCGCGTCGGAGAGCAGGCCGACCGAGCCGGTGACCTTCCACGCCACGGCCTTCATCGCGATCGTCACGAGCGCCGCGGCGATCGAGAGCAGCGCGTAGGATCGCGCCGACCGTGGCGCGTCGCTCATCGCGCCGCTTCGCGGTCGAGCACCTCGAGCGCGCCGGTGAACAGGGAGTCCGCCTCCTCCCGGCTGTTCCCGATCGCCGTCAGGCCCACCTTCCCGTACTGCGACAGCGCGCCGATCATGTGGAAGAGCGCGCCCGTCTCCTCGCCGTGGTTGTAGTGGAGCCGGTTCATCGTGGTGATGTCGATCAGGTCTTCCGGACAGAGGCCGCGGTACTTCTCCGACCGCAGGTTGTCCGTCGAGCGATAGAACTTCGGTTTTCCCGCCGGGGAGAGGAAAAGTCCCGTCGCCTTGTCGAGCTTTCCTCCCGTCAGGAACTGCAGCGCGAGGAAGGGATGGGTGGTCCCGCCCATGCGAAGGTTGATCTCGAGGGCGAAAATCTCGGGCTCGCCGCCCGGCTCACGCGGAATCCCGACGAAGAAGTCCACCCCGAAGCGGCTGACCACTCCCTTCGAGGCGAGGACCGCTCCGATCCGAAGCGCCGCGTCCTGGATTTGGCGGCGGTAGACGTCCCTGGCCGGAAAGCGGCAGCCCTCATAGACCTGGCTCGAGGGGCCGCCCAGGATTTGATCGTGCGTCGAGAGAAGCACGACCTCGCCGTGGGGATCGATGCGAAGCTGGACCGACGGCGACGCGCTCTCGGGGTACTCCAGGAGCTCTTCGACGATGCCGCCCATCTCCGCAAACTTGCGGCGATATCGATCCCGTTCGGTCGGGAGGGAAAACGTGAGGTTGGCCATCGACTCGCGGATCCCACCCCGCCACGACGTTTTCGGATACTGGAAGACCGCGTTTCCCTCTCCGGAGAAGCTGTCGTCGAGCTTCAGCACGGCCCGGCGAATGTCGGGACGGCGTTCGCGCAGCGCATCGAGCGCCGCGACGACGCCGTCCTCCGAATGAAGGTCCTCCGCGCCTTCCGGCAGAGCCACACCGGCCTCGCGGAAGACCTTCCTGCTGCCGGACTTCGTGCCGAGATGGCAGAGCGCCGGATCCACCCCGTTCAAGGGGATTCCGAGCAGAACGGCGAGCTTGCGCTCGAGCGGCGTGGAGTTGAAAACCGTCATGAACGCCCGCGAGGGATCGGCGATGCCGTACCGTATTCTCTGGATCAGCCGCGGACGTTCCAGGATCTTTTGGGTCAGGGGGCGAGGCGAGGCGTCGTAGGCGCACAGCAGCGTCAGACGCGCGCGCGCATGACTCGCCGGAATGCCCGCGAGGAGCTGGAAGTAGTACTCGAGGATGAGCGGATGCACCGGCTGCGAGGTCACGTACACCATCCGGGCCTGCGGATTGCGGAGCCGGATGAGGAGGAACAGGAGCCGCTCCTCGTAGAAGCTCGCGGCCTCGAGTTTCAGGAGTTCGGACTGGTCGAGCGTCAGGGACGGGATCACGACGGAGGTGTAGGGCTCTTCCTCGCGGGCCGACAGGGCATTCCAGAGCGCGTCCAGCCGAGGCTTCAGCCTTTCGAACTCCGCGATCTCGACTTCCGGCGTGAGGTCCCGGGGGAACGGGGGCTTTGGGATCACGTTGGGATTCTAGTCAACGGCCGCGAAGCCTTCTGGTGCATTCGACCCAGATAGACTGCGCGCCGTGGCCCGGGAGCGGACGCACGATCGCGGGGACCTGAAGCGAATCGCCCGCGCGGCGATGATCGAGAAGGGGCTCCAACCGGACTTCTCGCGGGACAGTCTCGCGGAGCTCGACGCCATCCGGGGCGCCGCCCGCGTCGACGGCTCGGCGGCGCGCGACCTGCGGGACCGGCTCTGGGTGTCGATCGACAACGACGACTCGAAGGACCTCGACCAGCTCACGGTCGCCGAACCGCTCCCGGACGGCGCGGTGAGGATCTTCGTCGCGATCGCCGACGTGGATGCGCTCGTCGCGAAGGGCACCGCCCTGGACGGGCATGCCCGCACGAACACCACCTCCGTGTACACCGCGGCGGAGATCTTTCCGATGCTGCCCGAGAAGCTGTCGACGGACCTGACGTCGCTCGGCGAGGGCCAGGACCGCCTCGCCGTCGTCGTCGAGATCACGATCGCCGCCGACGGGGAGATCGGAGGCTCCGACGTGTACCGCGCCGCCGTGCGCAACCGCGCCAAGCTCGCCTACGACTCCGTCTCGGTGGGCCTCGAGGGTGGCGAGCTCCCCGAGAAGGCGCGTTCGGTCGCCGGCGTGCCCGAACAGCTCCGGATGCAGGACGGCGTCGCGCAGAAGCTCCGGACCCGCCGCCACGAGCAGGGCGCCCTCGACCTCGAGACGATCGAGCCGCGAGCCGTCTTCGCGGCCGACGCGCTCGTGGATCTGAAGGTGCAGGAGAAGAACCGCGCGCGCGAGCTGATCGAGGACTTCATGATCGCGGCCAACGGCGTGACGGCCCGCTTCCTCGCGGATCGGAAGATCCCGTCGCTCCGGCGCGTCGTCCGGTCGCCCGAGCGCTGGCAGAAGATCGTGTCGGTCGCCGCCCAGTACGGGGACCGGCTTCCAACGGCTCCGGAGGTCGGAGCGCTCCAGGCGTTCCTCGAGCGGCGGCGCCGCGCCGATCCGCTCCGCTTTCCCGACCTCTCTCTCGTCGTCGTGAAGCTGATGGGCGCGGGCGAGTACGTCGTGGAGAAACCCGGGCAGGCGCCCATCGGCCACTTCGGTCTCGCGGTGCGCGACTACACCCACTCGACCGCACCGAACCGGCGGTTCCCGGATCTCGTGACGCAGCGGTTCCTGAAGGCGGCGCTCGCCGGGGACGCGCCCGCCTACGGCGCCGCGGAGCTCGAGGCGCTCGCGGCGCACTGCACGGAGCAGGAGGACGATGCGAACAAGGTGGAGCGGCAGGTGCGCAAGTCGGCGGCCGCCCTGCTCCTCGAGAAGAAGACCGGCCAGCGGTTCGACGCGGTCGTCACCGGCGCCTCGGAGAAGGGGACGTGGGTGCGCATCTTCGAGCCGCCGGCGGAGGGCAAGCTCGTCCACGGCTTCGATGGGGTCGAGGTCGGCGACCGCCTTCGCGTCAAGCTGATCGGCACCGACGTCGAGCGGGGTTTCATCGATTTCGTGCGCGTCGGATAGAGTCTTCGGCTCGATGGCGAGGAGGACAATGCATGCGGTCGGAGATCGTTCTCGCTTCCGGAATCTGCGCTCTGCTGACGGCTCTGTCGCCGCCCGCGGGGGCCGCTGAGATGGCGTCTGAGACCCCGTCCGCCGGGAAGACGGCGACGGTCGAGGAGGCGAAGCGGTTCGTCGACGACGCGGAGAAGAAGCTCCTCCAGCTCTGGATCGACCAGAGCCGCGCCGACTGGATCAAGTCGACCTACATCACCGACGACTCGGAGATCCTGGCGGCGCAGGCGGCGGACCGCACGATCGCGGCGACCGTGCAATACGCCAAGGACTCGGTGCGATTCGACAAGCTGGGCCTCGACGCGGAGACCGCGCGCAAGCTGAAGCTCCTCAAGCTCTCGATGACGGTCGCGGCGCCCTCGGACCCGGCCGAGCGCGCCGAGCTGACGCGCATCGGCACCGCCATGGAGGGCGCCTACGGCAAGGGCAAGTACTGCCCGACGAAGGACCGCTGCCTCGATCTCGAGGAGATCACGCGGATCATGGCGAGCTCGCGCGACGCGAGGGAGCTTCTCGACGTGTGGGCGGGCTGGCACGCGATCGGCGGCCCGATCAAGAAGGACTACGTCCGCTTCGTCGAGCTCTCGAACAAGGGCGCGCGCGAGCTCGGATTCAAGGACACGGGCGCGATGTGGCGTTCGAAGTACGACATGGCGCCTGAGGCGTTCTCGGCGGAGCTCGACCGGCTCTGGGAGCAGGTGCGCCCGCTGTACCTCTCGCTCCATGCGTACGTGCGGTGGAAGCTGCGCGAGAAATACGGCGACGCGGTCCCCGAGAAGGGTCCGATTCCCGCGCATCTCCTCGGCAACATGTGGGCGCAGACGTGGGACAACGTCTACCCGCTCGTCGCGCCGAAGGACGCGGACCCCGGCTACGACCTGACGCAGATCCTCAAGGCCCGAAAGACCGATCCGCTCCAGATGGTCCGCTACGGCGAGGGGTTCTTCTCCTCGCTCGGCTTCGATCCGCTCCCGAAGACCTTCTGGGAGCGCTCGATGTTCACGAAGCCGAAGGATCGCGAGGTCGTCTGCCACGCGAGCGCCTGGGACATCGACTTCGTCGACGACCTCCGGATCAAGATGTGCATCGACATCACGGCCGAGGACTTCACGACGATCCACCACGAGCTCGGCCACAATTACTACCAGCGGGCCTACGACCGGCAGCCGCCGCTCTTCCGCGACAGCGCCAACGACGGCTTCCACGAGGCGGTCGGCGACACGATCGCGCTGTCGGTCACGCCCGAGTACCTCGTCAAGCTCGGGTTGCTCGACCGCGCCCCCGATACGTCGAAGGACATCGGGCTCCTGCTGAACAAGGCCCTCGAGAAGGTCGCGTTCCTCCCGTTCGGGCTCGTCATCGATCAGTACCGCTGGAAGGTGTTCGCTGGCGAGATCACGCCCGCGGAGTACAACAAGGCGTGGTGGGCGCTGCGTCTGAAGTACCAGGGGATCGCGCCGGCCGTGTCGCGCGGCGAGGACCTCTTCGATCCCGGCGCGAAGTACCACGTGCCGGCGAACGTCCCCTACACGCGCTACTTCCTCGCGGACATCCTGCAGTTCCAGTTCCACCGCGCGCTCGCGAAGGCGTCGGGCTGCACGGGGCCGCTGAACCGCTGCTCGATCTACGGAAACAAGGAGGCGGGCCGGAAGCTCCGGGACATGCTCGCGATGGGCTGCTCGAAGCCCTGGCCCGACGCACTCGAGGCGATTACCGGACAGCGCCAGATGGACGCGACCGCGATCCGCGACTACTTCGCCCCGCTGCAGAAGTGGCTGGACGAGCAGAACAAGGGGAAGCCGGTCGGGTGGTGAGAGATTCCGCCGTGCTTGTCTCTAGCCAGATCAGCCCTTTGTCATCCCGAGCGAAGCGAGGGATCCCTTTTGAGTCGTTGTGCGGCTACGAAAGGGATGGCTGGCGACGGGCCTCCGGCCCTCGGGATGACAGAGGACGAATTCAGTAACGCATCCTGAGCAGCGTCGACGCTCCGCCCACTCGCGGCACCACGACGAAGAGGTTGTCGTACTCCTCCGCCGCCAGCGTGACCTTCTCGGCGCACCCGAGCGTCTCCAGCAGATTCGGGATCGTGTTCGAGTGGCCGACGACGAGGACGATGTCGTTCGGATGGTCCTTCCGAAGGCCCGCGACGAACGCGCGCGCGTCCACGTGGCCGGCCATGCTCTCGCCGGTGTCATAGATCGAGACCCTCAACCCCAGCGCGTCGGCGAGCGGCCGGACCGTGTCGCGCGTTCTCTCGGTGTCGGTCGAATAGATCGCCGTGATTCCGGAGCCCTTCAGCATTACCGCGAGCCTCTGCGCGCGGGCGCGGCCCGCTTCCGTCAGCAGTTCCTGCTTGTCGGCGGTCTTCTCGGCGTGCCGGACGACGAGAACCGCCTTCTGCGCCCGCGCGGCCGCCGGCGCGAGAGCGAGAAGGATCGACACCAGGTATGTCTTCAGGATCCGCACGGTGCGGATTATGAGTGAATGTGATCTGAGCGGTTCCGTGAAATCCTGGGAGAGAGAGCTGCGGCGACTTTCCCTTTCTCTCCCGTCGCTCGCGGAGCGAGCGCTCAGAGTCCGAGATTCCCGCAACGAACGCCGATGGCCGAGCGTCTGAGTATCCGGAAGCGCTTCGGACGCATCCCGGAAGGGGCACGGCGAAACCGGCGAACGTGGGCATCTCATTGGAGACAAAGGAGCTGGCCCTGACGGGAACCGAGAACCGAAGCGTGGACCCGGCGGCGCTGGTCGCGCTGTACGAAACGCACGGGGAGCGCATGAAGTCGATCGCCCTGAATCTGCTCGGACGGCGCGCGGACGCGGAGGATGCGGTCCAGGAGGCGTTCCTGCGGATGTGCCGCGGCGCCTCGCGCTTTCGCGGCGGGTCGAGCCTGTCGACCTGGGCGTACCGGATTCTCGTCAACGCCTGTTACGACATGCTCCGGCGCTCGAAGAGGCGCCCCGAGAATCCCCTCCCCGACGGCGAGGCCCTGCCGGCCGGGCGCTCCGAGGACCACCCGCTCCGTCTCTCGATCGAGAAGGCGCTCTCGCGCCTGGAGGAGCGGGAGCGGACCGCCTTCATCCTCTGCGAGATCGAGGGCTTCTCCCACCGCGAGGCGGCCGAGGTCCTCGACGTCAACGAGAACACGTCGCGGACACTCCTCTTTCGCGCGAAGCGGCGGCTCCAGAAGGACCTGCGCGCCGCCGGCGCGTTCCTGCCCGCGGAGGCTCCATGAAGGCGGCCTGCCGGGACCTCGAGCGCGCGCTCTCGGGCGCCGATCCCGCGCTCCTCGCCGCCTTCGAGGCGCACGCCGCCGGGTGCCCCGCCTGCGCGCGCGAGCTCTCGGAGTGGCGGCGGATCGGCGACGTCGCGCGACAGCTCCGCCGATCGTGGGACTCGCCCGACCTCCTGCCCCGCATTCGGCAGACGCTCGCGGAGGAGTCGACGCGGAGCGCCGCCGCGCCCGACCCGTCCGAGGTCCGCGCCTCCCGCTGGCGCTGGCTGCCGCCCGTCTCGATCGCCGCGCTCTTCCTGATCGCGACGGCGGGACTCTGGGTCTTCCGCAACTCCGGCGGCCGGGAGCCGCTGTCGGAGCACTGGAGGACGACCAAGGCGCCGATCCTGACCGACGCCGCCATCGACGAGGTGGACCGGGCGGAGCAGGCCTACCTCGCCTCGATCGACAAGCTCTCGAAGCTCGCGGAGCCGGCGCTCTCGGGCGCGACGTCGCCCGTGCTCGTCAACTACCGCGAGAAGCTCACGGTCCTCGATTCGGCGATCGCCGAGCTCAAGGCGTCCGTCGACCAGAACCGCGGCAACACGCACCTGCGGCGGGAGCTCCTCGCCGTGTACCAGGAGAAGCAGCGCACGCTGCAGAGCCTGATGAAAGAGGTCAAGTCATGATGCGCAGACAGTCGGCACGTCCGCCCCTCGCGGCCGCGCTCGCCCTGATCCTCGCCGCGGGGACCGCGGCCGCACGCGCCGAAGCCCGCGCCGATCACGAGCGCGAGTTCTCGAAGACGGTCGCGTTCAAGCCCGGGCAGCGGCTCGAGATCGAGCACAGCCAGGGCTCGCTCCGCATCTCGACGCACGCGCAGCCGGAGGTCCGGATCCACGCGCGCATCGCGGTGTCGTCGTCCGACCAGGACTGGGCGCAGAAGTTCTTCGACGGGATCTCGATCGCCGTCGAGGAATCGGGTTCCGCCGTCTCGGTCCGCACGAAGTACCCCGACTCGGGCTTCTGGGGCCGCGGCCACGTCTCGGTCTCCTACGCGGTGGACATCGAGATCACGATGCCGGAGACGATGCCGCTCACCGCGCGCAACAAGTTCGGCAACCTCGACGTCGCGGGCCTCAAGGCTCCGGCCGTCCTCTCGAACGCCAACGGCGAGGTGTCGTTCGCGGACGGCAAGGGCAAACAGCGGATCGAGAACTCCTTCGGCGCGATCACCGTCTTGCGCAATGCCGGCGACGTCGACGTCTCGGGCTCGAACGGTTCCATCGCCGCCACGGGCATCGAGGGCGCCCTCTCGATCCGCGACCGGTTCGGCGCCGTGCAGGCGAAGGGCGTGAAGGGCCCCGTCTCGATCAACGCCTCGAACGGCGCGATCCTCCTCGAAGACGCGCCGAGCGGCGACGTCACCGGCTCCTTCGGCCGTGTGGACGCCCGCAACGTCTCGGGCGAGCTCCGCGTCCAGAACTCGAACGGGGAGGTCGTCGTCTCGAAGGTCGGAGGCCGGCTCTCCGTGCGCAATTCGTTCGCGGCCGTGGACGTCTCGGACGTCGCCGGCGCGGTCGAGGTCTCCAACTCGAACGGCGCCGTGCGCCTGCGGGGCGCGAAGTCGTCGGCGGTCTTGAAGACGAGCTTCGGCAACGTGGAGGCGGCGGGCGTCCCCGGCGACGTCACGGCGGTCGCCGACAACGGCTCGGTGACGCTCACGGACGCCGCCGGCGCCGTCGACGCGCGCGGCTCCTTCGGCAAGATCACGGTGACGGGAGCGAAGAAGGGCGCGCGGATCGTCGGCAACAACAGCGCGGTCTCCGTCGCCGACGCCGCGGGTCCCATCGACGTCCGCACCAGCTTCGGCCTCGTCGAGGCGGCGCGCATCGACGGCGACCTCTCGGTCGAGGACTCGAACGGGGCGGTCAAGGCGAGCGCGATCAAGGGCGCCGCGAAGATCACGACGTCCTTCGCGGGCGTAACGCTCGACGGCGCCGGCGGGCGCGTGGACGTGGACAACCAGAATGGCTCCGTGGACGTGCGGGGGATCCCCGGCGGCGCGAAGTGCTCGCCGGTCTCCGTCAAGAGCTCCTTCGGCCCGGTCCGGCTCACGCTTCCCGAGGACGCGGCGTTCACCGTCAACGCGCACACCTCGTTCGGCAAGATCACGACGCAGCTGCCGCTGACGATCAGCGGCTCGCCGTCCTCCGACACGCTGACGGGCCGCCTCGGCGACGGCCGCTGCCCGCTCACGCTCGAGAACTCGAACGGCTCGATCGAGCTGTTGAAGGGGAAGTAGCTAGAAGGAGCCTCCCGCGCCTCCGCCGCCGTAGCGGCCGCCGCCCGGTGTGAAGCCGCCGGGCTCCCGCGCGGACACCGGCGCGGCATCCGGCGCGAACGCGGCGACGACGGCGACGGTCTCGAGCCCGCTTTGGCGGTTGTCGAAGAGCGGGCGCGCCGTGAAGCCGCCGCGTTCCTCGCCCGGCGCGCGGCGGAGCCATCGATGGAGACCGAGCGCGGCGAGAACGAGCGCGGCTCCGGCGCCGGCGAGCACGACCCAGATGGGCGCGAGGTGGACGTAGTAGCGCAGCGTGACGAGCGAGAGGGCGAGAAGGACGAGGCCCGTGTCGAGGATCAGCGGCTTTCGTCTCCGGAGTCCCCAGACGATCAGAACCAGTGGAAAGACGCCGGTCGCGACACTCGAGGCGGCCGCCGCGAGCGTGCCGAGGAGCGCCGGAGACCCGGACTTCTCCCGGAGAGACTCGATCAGGTGCTGCTCGACGCTGTAGCGATTGACGGCCGCGTAGACGGCGGCCGCCGCCACGACGAAGGCGCCGGCGAAGGCGGTTCGATGGGGCGGCGCGAGCGCGCCGCTCTCGAAGAGCCGGGACGCCAGGACGAGGAGCACGGCGCCGGCCACGATCCATGCCGGCCTCCCTCCGGGCAGCCGCGCCGCGAAGAGAAAGAGCGCGATCGCGGCGAACGTCCCGTAGGCCGAAAACCCCCAGTGCCAGCAGGCGGCGGAAAAGAGGAGCGCCGCGGAGAGCAGCGCCACCGTGATCGTCTCCTCGCCGCGGCTGCCGGTCAATGCCAGCCCGAGTCCCACGACCGCGTACGCCACCGCCCAGAACGACGTCGCCGCGGCGCTGCCGTTCTCGCCGATGCCGGTGCGGCGCAGGAGGAGCTCCGTGGCCGCCGCGAGGCACGCGGCGAAGAGGAGCCACGGGCCGGACCCGCTCTCCCGGTGGATGAGCGTGGCGATCGCGAAGAAGAGGGCGTTGGCGGCGACGGTGACGATCACGAACACGACGACCCGCCACGCCGCCGCCATGTGCGGCCGGTCCTCGGGGTACGCGGCCTCGACCCGTCCGAGGACCGTATCGTCGATCGCTCCCGCCTTTCGCCATGCCCGGGCGGCGGTCCGCACCTCGGCGCGGCGGGCGGCCTCCGCGCGCGCGGCATTCATCGCGCCTCCCTCATCCGGCGCTGGGCGCGGACGAGCAGGATGACGACCCCGGCGCTCGACGCCGCCACGATCAGGAATCCCGAGGCGTTGCGCGCGACGTGGAAGAGGATCCGCAGGAAGCCCAGGTAGGCGGCCAGCACCCCGATCGAAAAGTCGAGAGGGCGGCGGAGACGGTACGCGACGGCGATCACCAGGGCCGCGGCGGCAAAGAGCGCGAGCTCCCAGGCGGTCCAGCCTCGGCTCCCGAAGACCCCCGTGAGCAGGCCTCCGAACGCGAGGAGCAGGCCGAGCCTCACGTAGACCGGCTCGAAGTGCGGCTTGCGCCCCGTGCGCACCGACGCGAGGCCGGCCGCGACGAAGAGCGCCCCGCAGGCCAGAGCGTTCGCGCGCACCATCGGGATGGCGGAGGCCGGCCGCGCGGCGAAGGAGAGCGACACCGCGACGCCGCGCCAGGCCGCGAACGAGGTCAGGGCCAGCGAGAGGACCGACCGCGAGTCGAAGCGATAGGCGAGCAGGAAGGCGATCGCCGCGCCGAGGAGCAGGTGATACGCCCAATGCGGGCCGAGGAGGTGCCGCTGGACCTCGAGATAGCCGAGGTCCGCGCCGATCAGAAGCACGCCGAGCAGGAGGACGTAGTCGGCGCCGAGGTGTCCCGCGGCCGCCGCGCCCCACGTGAAGGGCGGCAGGCGCCGCCACGCGTACCAGAGGCAGGCCGCGGCGGCGAGCCCGAGAAGCGTTCCGATCGCGACCGGGCCGAGCCGCTCGTGGTTCTCCTTCAGAAAAAGTCCGACGCCCGTCGTGATCAGCACGACGCCGGCATAGAGCAGCGTCCGGAGCTCGGCCTCGACGGAGACGATCTCGCCGCGCGCGGCGCGTTCGAGCGGCGCCGCCTGCGCGTCCCTCAGGACGCCCTCGCGGCGCAGCCGTTCGATCGCTTCGACGACGTCCGGATTCATGCTCGGATGCTGGGGGTGATTCTAGGTGCGTTGTTGCGGTGCGCCGAACTGAGGCCCCTTCACCCTAGCCCTCTCCCCCCGACGGGGGGAGAGGGGATTTTGTAGGAGGTGCGGGTTCCGCCGTCAGCAACTCGTGCCGGGCGTCAGGAAGCCGAGCGTCTGCGGCGAAAAGTTGGCGACCAGCGGCAGCACCACGGGCAAGTCGAGCGCCGAGACGCCGAACCAGCGCGCGAGCGTCCCGGCGTACTGCTCGACCGACGTCGTCGGGATCCACCGGCCGCGGTCGTCGTTCGAGATGTCGTCGGGGCCGCCCATGACGAGCTGCGGGAAGATCTGTCCGGTCGACGGGTTCGGCACGCCGTAGAAGTCTCCGCCCGCGACCGCGTTGCCGACGACGAACTGGTGGCTGCCCCAGCCGTGGTCGGAGCCGACGGAGCCCTGATCGCCCGACGGCTCGAGCGTGCGCCCGAAGTCCGAAAGGGTGAACGTGACGACGCGGTCCGCGATGCCGAGCTCGAGGGTCGCCTGGTAGAACGCGCCGATCGCCTGCGACAGCTCGGTGAGATTGTTGGCCTGGTCCTGCAGCTGGTCCTGGTGCGTATCGTACCCGCCCGTCTCGACGTAGAAGATCTGGCGGTTGAGCGACAGGTTGGGGGACGAGAGGTTCAGCTTCATCACCTTGGCGACCTGCTGGAGCTGCGCGCCGAGGTCGGTGCCCGGGAAGATCGTCGTCAGGGTGGGATCGACCGAGAGCGCCGCGCTGACGTCGACGGCCTGCTGCGTGGTGTCGCTCGCCGCCGCCATGAGCGTCGCCGTGCGGTCGATCGTGCGCGCATAGTCCATGGAGGACTTGCGCGCGACGTCGCCGGGGGAGCCGTAGAAGCCGTTCAGGACGAGGACCTGGTCGAGCGCGCCCGTGTCGATCGCGAGCGGCCGCTGCCCGACGCCGACGCAGAACGTCGACGCGCCCGCGATGGTCGTCACAGTCGGGAAACCCGAGCCGCCGTTGCAGTCGATCGTGGCGTCGGCGGACCGGCCGCCCCAGCCGGTCGCGATGCGCTGGTCGGCGCGGCCGGACTGCCAGGCGTCGATCTGGTCGGAGTGGGAGAAGAGCGAGTACGGCGTCGGCAGCGAGTCGATGTTCGCCTGCGTCACCGGGACGACGAGCGGACCGACGTTCGAGACGACGCCGAGCTTGCCCGCGTTGTAGAGCGAGGCGAGGCCAGGATAGAAGGTGACCGGGTCGTCCCCGAGGCTCGGGTGGAACCCGAAGGTGCGGCCGCCGAGGCTCGGCGGGTTGTTGACCGGCAGCAGGCTCCCGAGGGGGATCTGGAGACCCGAGGCCGGCGGGCGCGCGATCGCGTACTGGTTCGTGTAGTAGGAGTCGCGAGGCACGACCATGTTGTTCGAGTCGTTGCCGCCGTCCATGAAGATGCAGACGAGCGCGCGGTAGTCCGTCGGCGCCTGCGGCCTCGCGTAGAGATTCATCAGGCCGAGCTTCCGGAGGCTCGCCTGGGCCGCGGCGGCCGAGAGGCCGGCGCAGGTCGTGCGGATCAGGAACTCGCGTCGGGACTGTTTCATGGCGCTACCTCTCGACCTGGTATTGCGACGACACGGCGACGAGGTACAGGGCCTGGTACGCGCGGTCGATCGGATCGGAGACGTCGTAGGCGCCGACGGCCGCGACGATCGAGGCGCGGAGGTCGTCCGACATCGTGCCGTGGAGGAGCAGGCGGTTGAGACGGTCGACGAGGTTGCCGGCGTTCGGCGACAGCAGCACGAGCTCGGCGAAGTCGAGCGACGTGCCGAGCGGGACGTCGTTGCCCGGGTCCGCCGCCACGCCGCCCTCGAACGTCATCTGGTCGACGAAGTTCGCGCGCTTCAGAGACGTCTGCGAGTTCATGATCCCGAACTCCGGGCCGAGCACCCCGGCCGAGGCCGGGGGGGCCGCGTACCCCTGCGGGAAGTAGGAGAAGACGGTCGGCGGCTTCCAGATCTTCTGGCCCATCTCGCGGGCGAACGGCTCGAGGTTGCCGTCGGACGGATTCGAGCGGTCGGCGGACCTCGCGTGGAAGGCGCGCAGCACGTTGTTGATGTAGAGGGCCGGCTCGCGCAGGTGGCCGTACACGGGGTCGGTCGGCTCCGTTCGCGCCTCGGGGTCGAGCAGGATCGCCTTGACGACCGGCCACATCTTGCCGCGCACGCCGGTCCCGTCGTCGACGAAGAAGCCCGCGACGCGTTCGACGTACTCGGGAGAGGGGTTCGACGTCACGAGGGAGTGGATGAGCTCGCGCGCGACGTAGGGCGCGACGTTCGGATGCTGGAAGATCGCGTCGATCGCCTGGTTCAGGTCCTGGTCGCCGGTCTGGCCCGCCGCCAGCATCACGGGACCTCCCGGGAAGCCGGAGAAGAGCGTCTTCGCGTCGGTGTCGTGCAGGCTCGAGTCGAAGGACATCGGGCTGACCCAGTCGTCGCACATGTCGCCGGAGTTCGGCGCGGGGCACGTGACCTGGTCGATGTACCAGCCGGTGTAGACGCGCTTGAACTCGTCGATGACCGCCTGGTCGTAGGAGGGCTTCGGGCCGTTCGCGTCGTTCTGCGTCGTGCCGTCCTGGTTGAGGAGCACGGTCCCGATCGAGAAGAGCTGCATGATCTCGCGCGCGTAGTTCTCGTTCGGGTCGTCCTTCGTGGACGTGTCCATGTTCAGGTATTCGCCCATCGCGGGGTTCAGCGTCTCCTGGTAGAGGAGGTCGCGGTAGTTGCCGAACGCATTGGAGTCGATCGCGCGGAGATAGGGGGCGGTCTGGAAGGGATACGGCAGCGTGTCCGCCGAGACCACGACGAGCTTGTGGAGCCCCCAGGCGACGCGCTGGCGGAGCTGATCGGGGCCGTAGAGCGCGTTCGTGAAGAAGCGGTTCTGCAGGCGGTACGACGAGTAGTTGTCGCGCTGGCAGGCGCTGTCGCAGGACGAGGGAGAGTCGGGCGGCCAGAGGGGGAAGAGCGCGTTCGGATAGGTCGACGGGACCGCCGCGTACTGCGCCGCGAGCCAGGAAAGGATGCCCTCGCCGAGAAGCGCGCCGACGTCGGCATCGCTCGGCCCCCAGGTGGCCTGCTCGAGGAAGCGGATCGCCTCCGCGCGGTGGAAGGTCTTGGTCATGAACACGGCCATCTGGCCGCGGGTGACCGAGTTCGCCGGGCAGTAGCCGGTGCCGCCGCAGCCGGCGGTCACCGACAGGCGGGCGAGCTCCTCGATCCAGGGCGCGAGCGGCATCGAGGTCGGGACGTCGGAGAAGACGCCCTGGGCCGGCGGCGGGGCATAGGCGGTGCCGTGGTAGACCTTCAGCAGGAACGCCGCCATCTGGCCGCGGGTGATGGCGTTGTTCGGGCAGTAGCGGAGGGGACCGGTGGCGCAGCCGCCAGTGATCCCCTCGGCGTAGAGCTCCTCGATCCAGTCGGCGGCGAAGTCCGAAGCGCCGACGTCGGCGAAGATCGTGCCGCTCGCGGGCGGCGGCACGTACGCGGCGCCGTGTCCGGCGCGGAGGAGAAAGACGGCCATCTGCGCGCGCGTGATCGACGACGCGGGGCAGTAGTTGCCGCCGCCGCAGCCCGACGTGATGCCGTCGCGGACCATTTGCTCGATGGGCGCGTGGAACGGCGACGACGCGGCGACGTCGAGGAAGTCGGCGAACCACGCGCGCGGCAGGACGCTCGTGCCGCCGCCGCCGCCGCCGTTCGTCACGACGACGTCGTAGACGGACCCGGCGTTGCGCGCCGGAGCGGTCGCGCCGATGCGGGTCGAGCTCGTGACCGAGGCTCCCGCATCCGCGCCGCCGATCGAGACGGTGGCGCCCGACTGGAACTGGTTGCCCACGACCGCGACCGCGGCGCCGCCTCCGGCGGGCCCGGACGCCGGCGTCAGGTAGGCGGCGTTGAAGGACGTGGCCGCGGACAGCAGGCGCGCGGACAGCACGGCCGCTGCCGTGAGAACGGCGCTTCTCGTGACGAACATAGACACCTCACCCGTCGGGTTGCGGAAAGGTTAGGCGGTTCCGAGGGGCCGCGCGACTGGCCGGTCGGGCAACAGAAGGACAGGAGAGGCCGGGCGGGGGCAAGCCCCGCCCCTACAGGGTCTTGTAGGGGCGGCCCTTGCGGCCGCCCGCGGTTCGATCGACCTACTTCGGGTCCGCGTACTTGCGGAACCGAGGCTCGGCCGGAAGCTTCTGCGCCGACAGGAAGGTCCAGATCGCGAGGTTCAGGTCGGGCTCGAAGTGGAGGTAGTCGTGCGTATGGCCGGGGATCTCCGTCAGCGTCACCGGGAACCCTCGTGACTCGAGCGCCCGGGCGGTCGCGCGGACGCTCTCGAGGGGAAAGAACTGGTCCTTCGTGCCGATCCAGATCCCGATCGGGATCTTGCGGGGCGCGTCGTCGAACACCTGGAAATATGCCGGATCGACCGCGCCGGCGTGCACGGCGGCAGCGGCGAAGTACTCGGATTCGAGGGTCGCCATCTGGAGCGCGAAGACGGCGCCCGCCGAATGGCCGAAGAGATAGATGCGGCGCGGATCGACCGGGTGCTTCGCCGCGACGGCCTTGACGACGTCTTCGAGGAGGAGCGGCCCGTCCTGCGGCGACGCCCAGTGCACCGCATCGGTCGAGTCGGGGGCCGCGACGAGGATGCCCTCCTTCTCGGCGACGGGCTTCCACTTCTCGACCATGGTCCGGCCGCTGCCGCGCGAACCGTGGAACGCCACGACGAGCGGCGCGGGGCGGTCGGCGCCCGCGTTCGACGAAGCGAAGACCCAGACCGTGCGGTCCTTTCCGCGCGAGGGGACCGTCGTCTTTTCGATCGTGGCGTCGTCGGCGCGGCCGGCCGCGGCGGCGAGAACGAACGACAGCGAAGCCGCGGCGGCGAAGCGGCGCTTCGCGGTCACCACCGGTGGTACGCGGGATGGCCCTCGGGAACCGCGACGAACGTCCCGCGGCAGGTCGCCGTCGTCTTGCCGTTCGCCTCGATCGACGCCTCCACGACGGCGCGGTCGTCCCCGGACTCGACGACGCGCGCCCGGAGCTTCAGCGCCGTGTCCATGGGCGTCGGCCGCCGGAGGGTGACGTGAAAGTCGGCCGTCACCGTCGAGGGCAGGATCGCGGAGCCGGTCCGCTTCATCAGGTGACGCGCCGCGGTCCAGTTGCTGTGGCAGTCGAGAAGCGCGCCGCAGATGCCGCCGTTGACGACGCCCTCCCACGCGAGGTGGTGCGGCTGGGGGCGCCATTCGGCGACGACCTCGTCCCCCTCCTCGAAGCTCCGGATGCGGAGTCCCTTCTCGTTGGCGGGGCCGCAGCCGAAGCAGCGGTTGTTCGGCGCGTAGGTCTCCTGAAGGCTCTGCGGCATGGCCGCTATCCTCTCGCGGTCCGCCGGCCTCCGCAATCCTTCGCATCGAACGCCGCCGCGAGCGTGAAGGGCTTCGAGAAGTACACGTCGTGCCAGCACGGCCGCTCCCGGTCGAGCAGGATCGCCTCGGCCGCGCCGTACGGATAGACGACGGTCCGCCGCGCCTCCGGGAGCGACAAGCGGGAGAGCTCGTCCGGGATCGCGTCGGCGAGCGTGCGGGCGAGCTCCGGGAACGGGACGAATCCCGGGAGCGCCGCGAAGGCCGGCGTCGGCCGGTAGTGCGCCGCGGCCCACTCGGCGACGCGCACCTGCGTGTACCGGGCGACGCCCTCCTTCCAGAGCTCGAAGTCGAGGTACTTCAGGTCGTCGCCCGGGATCCGCGCCCGGAACGCGGCGCGAGCGGCGAGATAGTCGCCGAAGGAGCCTCCGGACAGCGCGTCGCGAAGCGTCGAGGCCGCGGCGCGATAGGCCTCCGCGACCGGTGGCGCGTCGTAGGGGAAGGGGAAGTTCAGCATCCACATCCCGGTCGCGTCGCCGCGCGCGAGGCCGAGCGCGGCAACCCGATCGTAGAAGCCCGGCGCGGCCTCCTGGAGCTGGTGGAAGTGCTCGTGGAGGACGGTCACGACCCAGTCGGTCGGCGAGGCCGCCGCGGTCGACGACGGCGGACCGACGACGACGGTCGAGACGCCGTCGATCGGAAACGTGGCGAGGAGATTCGTCGGGAAAGTCCGCGGCCGCGCGAAGACGTCGGAGTCGAGGAGGGCGTCCCGGCCGATCCGCCGCGCGTCGGAAGGCGGCGAGGGGTGCCGGACGAAGAACTCGGTGTCCGGGGTCACGAGGACGAGGGCGAACGGCACGCGCGCCCACCCGGGCCAGATCGCGTCGCCGATCGCGTCGGCGAGCCGGAAGGCCTCGGCGATGCGGACGCGGTCGGCCGGCGCAAGGGCCGGCGGCGTCGGGGGATCGGGCGGCGCGGCCGACAGCCAGAGGGCGGCCGCGAAGGCGTGGAGAGCGGCGGAGGAGCGGTCTCGGAGCATGGAGGTGGGTACGCGAGACCGCGGCCGGGGTTACGGATGATGCGATTGGATCAGCGGACCGGGGAGCGAAATCGGCGATAAACGGGGCGCATGACTGTCGAAGCCCCGATCGAGGCGGCTCCCCGCGTCGCGACCGGCGTCGACCGCTGGTCGTGGTGGGACTGGTGGATGGACCGCAAGCGCCGCTGGGTCCGCGACGCCGACCGCCAGCTCGACGAGGGGCTCTTCCGCGCGATCGCTGCGGGCACGGGGCTTCCGCCGATCTACCAGCGCTCGAACTTCGCGTTCCGCAGCGTGCGCGACGGCGCCGACCGCTTCCTCGGCCTGACGCAGCGCGGCGAGCGGCCCTTCGCGCGGATCTACACCCGGTTCGGCAATCCCACGACCGAATACCTCGAGCGCGTTCTGTTCCAGCTCGAAGCGCATCACGTCGTCGAGAAGGCGCTCGCCGAGAACGAGCCGGAGGCGACGATCGGCGCGCTCATCTTCGGCTCCGGCATGGGCGCCATCTCGACCCTCGCCCTTTCGCTCGTCCGATCCGGAGACGCCGTGCTCGCGGGCAGCCTCTACGGGTGCACCGACAGCCTGCTGCGCTCGCTGTCGCGCTTCGGCGTCGAGGCGGTCTTCTGCGACATGGGAAACCTCCGCTCGGTCCGCGCCGCGCTCGACGCTCACCCGAACATCGCCGCCGTCTTCCTGGAGTCTCCGGAGAACCCGACGCTGCGCCTGGCGGACATCGAGGCCATCTCGCGGCTGACGGAGGAGCGCGGCGCGCTCCTCGTCGTGGACAACACGTTCTGCTCCCCGTACCTCCAGCAGCCGTTCCGACTGGGGGCGGATTTCGTCGTGCACTCGCTCACCAAGTACGTCAATGGCCACTCGACCTCGATCGCCGGCGCGGTGCTCGGCCCGTTCCGCTTCATGAAGGGCGACTTCTTCAACTGGTACAAGGACCTCGGCGCGACGCCGTCCCCCTTCGACTCGTGGCTGAACTCGATGGCGATCCAGAGCCTCGCGATCCGCCAGAAGGAACAGTGTGCGAGCGCCGAGCGGATCGCCTTTTTCCTGAGGCACCACCCGGCGGTATCCCACGTGTCTTACCCGGGGTTCCCCGATTTCCCTCAGGCGGAGCTCGTCCGCCGTCAGATGCGCAACGGCGGCGCGATCGTCAGCTTCGATCTCGCCGGAGGACAGGAGGCCGGCGAGCGCCTGATGAACTACTTCGCCCGGCGGGACACCCCGATGGAGCTCGCCGTCAGCCTCGGTTCGGCCATTTCTTACATCCAGCACCCGGCCTCGATGACCCACGCTGCGGTCCCGGAGGCGGACCGGCTGGCACGGGGCATCACGCCCGGATTGATCCGGCTGTCCGTGGGGTTGGAGGGGCCGGACATTCTGATGGATCATCTGGACCGGGGCCTCGCCCCCGCCTGATCGACACAGGACGTCTCGAAGAGACCCGGTCCCTGCCCTTTTCGTTAGAGAATAAGCGCTGGAGGTTTCCATGGGCACGCTCGAAGTGACGAAAGCGGAAGAGAAGTCGACGTCCGCCACGGGAACCCGCGACGCCCTCTCGGTGACGGACCACCGGACCGGCAAGAGCTACGAGCTGCCCATCAAGAACGGAACCATCCGCGCGATGGATCTCCGACAGATGAAGACCGGCCCCGACGACTTCGGCCTGATGTCCTACGACCCGGCGTTCCTGAACACGGCCTCCTGCACGAGCCGCATCACCTACATCGACGGCGACAAGGGGATTCTCCGCTACCGCGGCTATCCGATCGACGTCCTCGCCGAGAACTGCACGTATCTCGAGGTGGCCTATCTGCTCCTCCACGGGGAGCTCCCCAGCAAGACGGAGTACGAGCAGTTCATCCACGAGATCACGTACCACACGATGATCCACGAGAGCCTGAAGAAGGTGATGGACGCCTTCAACTACGACGCGCACCCGATGGGCATGCTCATCTCGACGGTCGCGGCCATGTCCACCTTCTACCCGGAGGCGCACAACGTCCACGACCCGAATCAGCGGACGAAACAGATTCATCGCCTGATCGCCAAGATGCCGACGATCGCGGCGTTTGCGTATCGCCACTCGGTCGGCATGCCGTACATGTACCCGAACAACGCCCTGACCTACAGCGAGAACTTCCTGACGATGCTCTTCCGGACGCCCGCCGAGAAGTACCAGCCGAACCCGACGCTCGTGCGCGCGCTCGACGTGCTCTTCATCCTCCACGCCGACCACGAGCAGAACTGCGGGACGCACGCGATGCGCGGCATCGGCTCGGCGCACACCGATCCCTACTCCGCGGTCGCCGGCGCGGCGGCCGCGCTGTACGGACCGCTGCACGGCGGCGCGAACGAGGAAGTGCTGAAGATGCTCGAGGCGATCGGCTCGATCTCGCACGTGCCGGCCTTCATCAAGGAGGTCAAGGAGGGGCGCGAGAAGCGGCTGATGGGCTTCGGCCACCGCGTCTACAAGAACTTCGATCCGCGCGCGAAGATCATCAAGCGGATGGCGGAGGAGGTCTTCGAGGTCACCGGGCGCAACCCGCTCCTCGACATCGCGCTCGAGCTCGAGCGGATCGCGCTCCAGGACGAGTACTTCGTCAAGCGCAAGCTCTACCCGAACGTCGACTTCTACTCCGGCCTGATCTACGAGGCGCTCGGGATTCCGACGAAGGCCTTCACGGTCCTCTTCGCGATCCCGCGAACGTCGGGATGGCTCGCGCAGTGGCAGGAGATGCTCGAGGACCCGGAGCAGAAGATCGCGCGGCCGCGCCAGGTCTACCTCGGCGCGGAGGCCCGGCCCTTCGTCCCGATGGAAAGGCGCTGACCGGCTGATCCTCCTCGGCGCCGGAATCCTCGCCGCGGCCGCCGCCGCGGCCGCTCCGCCGAACGCCTCATCCCCCGCGCCGATCGAGGTGCCGGGCGGCGTCGTCGAGGTCGTCCTCGACGGGCATCCGGCGCTCGTCTCGGACGAGGAGGTGACGGCGTGGATCGCCGCCGCGGCGCGCGCCATCGCCGCGTACTACGGGACGTTTCCGGTTTCGCGCGCGATCGTGACCGTGCACGGCGGCGGCGCGGGGCGCGTCTCGAGCGGGCGAACCGTGGGCGTGCGGGGGACCGGGCGCATCGCGATCTCGGTCGGAAACGCGGCGACGCCGTCGGACCTGAAGACGAACTGGGAGCTCGTCCACGAGATGGTGCACCTGGCCTTCCCGTCGATGACGGAGCAGGCGTGGATCGAGGAGGGGCTCGCGACGTACGTCGAGCCGATCGTGCGCGCGCGCGCCGGCCTCGCGCCGGGCGCGGACATCTGGAAATGGCTCGTCTGGGGTCTGCCCCGGGGCCAGCAGGCCCTCGCCGGCTCCGGCCTCGACGGCGCGCGGAGCTGGGCCGCGACGTACTGGGGCGGCGCGCTCTTCTGCTTCGACGCCGACGTGGCGATCCGCGAGAAGACGGAGGGGAAGAAATCGCTCGACGATGCGCTCCGCGCGATCGTGCGCGAGGGCGGCAACGTCACCGTCTCCTGGCCGTTCGAGCGCGCGCTCGCCGTGGGCGATCGCACGACGGGCACGACCGTCCTGCGCGACCTCTATGCCCGCATGCGGGACCGCCCGCCACGCGACGACCTGCCTTCGGTGTTCGCGAGCCTGGGCGTCAAAGGGGAAGGCGGAGAGTCCGGCAGCGTGACGTTCGACGATTCGGCGCCTCTCGCCTGGGTGAGGAAGGGAATCACGGCCGGTCGCTAGGGGCGGGGCTCGTCCCCGCCCGCGGGCGGCCGCAAGGGCCGCCCCTACCGCTCGCCCCACGTCGGCGCCGCGAGCTCCAGCCGCCACAGCGGTCCGCCGACATAGAACGGCCCCTCCATCTTCGCGAACGTGGGCGCCTCGCCCTCGGTGATCCAGATGGACGTGTCGGGCGGCTGCTTGCCGATGAGCGGCGCGACGACGCCGGCGACGCCGCGCAGATCCACCTTGACGACGAACTTCGCCGCTTTTCGCGCGAGGCCGCCTAGCGCGTACTCGTCGGAGCCCGCGGGCACGATGTCGAGACCGATGAGGCGCGGCTTCGGCGCCGCGGCGACCATCGAGAGCGCGGCGCGGCCTCCCGGAGCGAGGTTCTTGATCGCGATGACGACGAGCCCGTTCGAGACGTCGGGCGGCATCTCGAGGTGCTCGCTCGAGGCGGTCTCCTTGCCCTTGTCGACGACGCGGACCGTGACGGATCCCCGGGGCACGTCCACGGTGACCTCGGTGGGATTCGGAAACGCCGGGCCCTTCTGGAGGAGGTGGTAGTGGAGGAGCGCGAAGTGTCCGCGCTGCGAGAAGACGGTCGTCTCCTCCTCGAAGGAGCCGTCCGTGAAGCGGAGCTCCATGCGGGCGGTGACCTGCTCGCCGCGAGCGGTCTGGAGGAGGTCGCCGTCCGCGAGGTGCTCGCCCGAGAGCGTGTGCAGCGTGAGGAAGCCGTGCGTGATTCCCTCGGTGTACCGGACCGGAACGGGGTGGCGCGGGGGAGCCTCCTGCGGCGCGAGCACGGCCAGGAAGGCGAGCAGGGCCTTCACGCGGGTATTTACCTTCCGGGTGACGGTCATGCGCGCTCCTTTCGATGCAACGAGCGGGCCACGCGAGGCCCCGTGGCGCTCAGGTCTCGGGCAGGTCGAGCTGGTCGAGCGCGGCGGGCTCGGAAGGCGACGGACTCTCGGAAAGGTTGTGCGCCGAAACGCCAAGCAGGCGCACAGGTCGGCGGCCCGCCTCCGTCTTCTCGAGCAGGCGCACGGCGCGTTCCGACAGCTCGTCGCCCGAGTGCGTCGCGGGCTCGTGCGTGTGGCTCCGGGTGATCGTGTGGAAGTCGCCGTAGCGCATCTTCAGGACGACGGTGCGCGCGTAGAGTTTCTTGCGCTCGAGGATCCCGGCGGTCCGGCGCGCCATGCGGTCAATTTCGTCGCGGATGGGTCCGAGCTCGGCGAGGTCCTTCGCGTAGGTCTCCTCGCAGCCGACGGACTTGCGCTCCTGGTTCGGATTGACCTCACGATCGTCCTCGCCGAACGCGAGCCGCCGGAGCGAATCGGCCCAGCGGCCGACCGCTGCCTGCAGCACGTCGGCCGGCGCCGTGCGGACGTCGACGAGCCGCTCGATCCCGGCGGCGCGGAGCTTGCGCGCCGTGACCGGTCCGACGCCCCACAGGGCGTCGACCGGCAGCCGCTGCAGGAAGCCCTCCATCCGCTCGGGCGCGATGACGGTCAGCCCGTCGGGCTTCTTCCAGCCCGAGGCGATCTTCGCGAGGAACTTGTTCGGCGCGACGCCGGCGGAGGCGGTCAGGCCGGTCGTCTCGCGGATCCGCTGCTTCAGCCGGCGCGCGACGTCGACGCCGAGCGGCTCGCCCCACGCGTTCTCGGTGACGTCGAGATACGCCTCGTCGAGCGACAGCGGCTCGACGAGCGGCGTCACCTCGCGGAAGAGGGCGAAGACCTGCTGCGAGACGGCGCCGTACTTCTTGAAGTCCGGCCGCACGATCACGAGCTCGGGGCAGAGTCGCACCGCCCGCGCCATCGGGACCGCGGAGCGGACGCCGAAGACGCGCGCCTCGTAGCTCGCGGCCGCGACGACGCCGCGGCTCTCGGGCCGTCCGCCGACGGCCACCGGCCGTCCCCGCAGCGACGGGTCGTCGCGCTGCTCGACCGACGCGTAGAAGGCGTCCATGTCGACGTGGAGGATCCGGCGCAGGGCCGTCACGCGGCCTGCGCTCCCGCGAGCCGGGCGGCGCTCGCGCCGTACGGGATCCGGACCACGGCGGGAGCATACGGCGTCCTGTGATACACGAGCCGTCATGACGGTGCTCCGCGTCGCCCCCGCGATCTTCGCCGCGTTCCCCGAGGCGCGGATCGGCGTCGTGGCCTTCGAGGGCGTCCGCAACGACCGGCCGGATCCCGAGCTCGGCGCCCTCCTCGAGCGGGAGAGCGCGGACGCCGTGCGCCGCCTCGGGGCGATGCCCGTGACCGAGCACCCGCGCATCGCCTCCTGGCGGGAGGCGTACCGGCGTTTCGGCGCCAAGCCGAAGGACCATCCCTCCTCGATCGAGAACCTGCTGCGTCGCGTCGCGAAGTCCGGTCCGCCGCGGCGGATCCACCCGCTCGTCGACCTCTACAACGCCGTGTCGCTCCGGCACCTCGTGCCGGTCGGCGGCGAGGACCTCGACGCGGTCTCGGGAGACGTGGAGCTCCGCTTCGCCGGGGAGGGGGAGCCGGCCGTGCGACTCCTCGGCGAGCCGCTCGAAAGCGCCCGGGCGCCGAAGGTCGGCGAGGTGATCTATGCGGACGAGGCGGGCGCACTCTGCCGCCGCTGGAACTGGAAGGAAGCGGACCGGACGAAGCTGACGGAGAAGACGACGCGGGGGTTCCTCGTCGTCGAGGCGCTGCCGCCCGTCGGCCGCGAGGAGCTCGACGCCGCGCTCGCGGACCTCGCGGCGCTGGTCGAGAGGCACTGCGGGGGGAAGGTGCGGACGGAGGTGCTGGACCGGGAGAACCCGTCGTTTCGGCTGGATTCGCCCCCCTCACCCTAGCCCTCTCCCCCCTCCGGGGGGAGAGGGGATTCCATAGGAGGGCCGTCCCAGGAGCTCCCTCTCCCGGCGGGAGAGGGATGGGGTGAGGGGCGCTCCCGCTCGCCGGGAACGCACCGCCGAGGAAGCCCTTACGTCCCCGCGCCCTCGTAGTAGTCGAGGCCGGAGTGGTCGAGCACTTCCTCGCCGACGAGAATCCGCAGCGTGTTGGAGAGCTTCAGGTGCTGGACGAAGAGATCGTGCTCCGGCTTTAAATCCGGGCGCGACAGCGGCGACTTGAAGTAGAAGGACAGCCACTCTTGGATTCCCGACAGCCCCGCGCGCGACGCAAGATCGAGGAAGAGGAGCAGATCGAGGACGACCGGCGCCGCGAGGATCGAGTCGCGGCAGAGGAAGTCGATCTTGATCTGCATGGGCTGTCCGAGCCAGCCCACGATGTCGATGTTGTCCCAGCCCTCCTTCGCGTCGCCGCGGGGCGGGTAGTACTCGATGCGCACCTTGTGGAAGTAGTCGCGGTAGAGCTCGGGATAGAGGTCCGGCTGGAGGATCGCGTCGAGGACCGAGGCCTTGCTGACCTCCTTCGAGCGGAACGAGCCCGGATCGTCGAGCACCTCGCCGTCGCGGTTGCCGAGGATGTTCGTCGAGAACCAGCCCTGGAGGCCGAGCATCCGCGCCTTCAGCCCCGGCGCGATGATCGTCTTCATCAGCGTCTGCCCGGTCTTGAAGTCCTTGCCCGCAATGGGCACGCCCTTCGCCCGCGCCATGTCCATCAGCGCCGGCACGTCGACCGAGAGATTGGGCGCCCCGTTCGCGTACGGCGTGCCGCTCGCGATCGCGGCGTAGGCGTAGATCATCGAGGGAGGAATGTCCGACGAGTTCTCCTTCAGCCCCTTCTCGAAGGACGCGAGCGTCTCGTGCACGGGCTTCTGCTGCGCATAGACCTCGGTCGAGCCGCACCAGACCATGACCGCGCGCGAGGCGCCCGAGGCCTTGCGGAACTCGGCGATGTCCTCGACGAGCTTCTCCGCGAGGTGCATCTTCGTCGGCGCCTTCTTCACGTTCGGCCCGTCGAGATTCTTGACCCACTCCCGGTCGAAGACGGCGGACATCGGCTTGACGCTCTCGAGCTCCGACCGGACCGGCGCCAGCATCTCGGGCGTCAGCACTCCCGCCTTCCTCGCCGCCTCGTACGCGTCGTCGGTGAAGATGTCCCAGCCGCCGAAGGCGAGGTCGTCCAGACCCGCGAGCGGAACGAGATCCTTGATGAACGTGTGGCGCGGATGCGTGCGCTTGCCGAGGCGCAGCTTCTGCATCTGCGTCACCGAGCCGAAGGGCTTCGCGAGCCTTTTCCGGATCAGGTGGACGCCCGCGATCAGCGTCGTCGAGACCGCGCCGAGGCCCGGCAGAAGCACGGCGAGCCGCCCCTCGGCCGGGGCGATCTTCTTCGCGAGCTCGGGGTAGAAGGACGTCCGGTCGTTCATGCTGCGCTCCGTGCGACGCGCCGGTCGTTCCACGCGATGACCAGAAGCGCGAGGAAGTACAGCGGAATCATGATGGCCGAGGAGATGACGAACCAGTCGGCCACGCCGAAAATCGACATTATCAAAATGAGATAAATGAAGTCCCGCCGCGACACGGCATCGGTCAGCCGCGACAGCGCGGTGTCGCTGTGGGTCGACACGGAGGTGTACAGGGGGCCTTCCTTCGGGCCCACCATCGTCCGGCGGTAGACCGTGTACGCCGAGGCCACCGTGGCGAGAACGGAGATGATGCCGCACCACGCGGGCCACTCCCGTCCGGTCTGCCGCGCGAGACCGATGCCCATGGCGGCAAAGACGGCGATGTGCACGATGTTGTCGCCCCAGAAGTCGAGCACGCCGCCCCATCGGGACTCCTGGAACTTCAGGCGCGCGAGCTCGCCGTCGCAGCCGTCGACGATCGAGTGGAGCAGGAAGAGGATGCCGCCGACGACCTGCACGGAGGGCCGCGCGGAGAGAAAGAACGGCGCGCCGACGAGGCCGATCAGGACGGCGACGTAGGTCATCTGGTTGGGCGTGACCGAGGTGTTCGCCAGGCGGCGGCTCACCGCCAGGGAGATCGACCGGTCGAAATGCCGCGACATGAAGCCTTCCTCGTCCTTGATCAGGCCCCTGAGGAGGTGCTTCTCGGCTCGGGGCACGTCCGCGGCGCCGGTCACCGGCACGCCGACATCCGCGAAGCCGGACCCGAGCGCGCGAAGGTCCTTCACGTTCGCGACGACGTTCCAGGGCAGGCACAGGGCGTCCGGCGGCGCGCTCGCGACGAGATCGGCGCCGGCGCCTTCGAGGGCCGCGGCGAGCGCGGCATCCGCGCCGACGACGGCCACGCGGGAGAAGCCGGCGCGGCGCGCGGAGAGAACCGTCCGGCGCGCGAGCGGCAATCCGAGCAGCGGGGTCTGCGGCGGGATCCCGGTTCCGAGGGGCGCGACGAGCGCGAGGGCCGCCGCACTCATCGCCGCGCGCCGGGTCCGACCGCGCGCTCGGCGGACATGGGCTCGCCGCCGCGGCGGTTCGACTCCTGCGCGAGCGAGAGCACGTTGGCGCAAAGCGCGGCCTCGGCGAGGTTGTGCCCGCGCGAGCGGGGACTCTCGATCTCGCCGAGGAATTCCGCGATGACGCCGCCGAACCAGTCCGGATGATGCGAGCCGTCGGTCAAAGACGGGTAGTTCCACTCCTCGAGCGTGCGGACGCCGTCCTCGTCCTTGAGCGCGAGCCGGCCCCCGTCCAGACAGAGCTTGCCTTTCGTGCCCGAGAGCTCGATGCGATTGGCGCGCTCGTCGGCCGCCCACGTGAGGAAGATCTCCGCGGAGGCCGAGGGATGAAAGAGCATCATGTCGACGGTGTCCTCGACGGGGTGCTCGCGGTGCTTGCGCGTCGAGAGCCGGGCCGCGACGGTGCGCGGCGTCGTCGGCATCCACTCCTGGAGCACGTAGAGCGCGTGCCAGCCGTGGTCGACGAGGATGCCGCCGCCCTCGGCCGCCGGCGCCACCCGCCAGTTGTTCCCGCCGTTCGCGGCGGCCGCCGGACCGTCGCGAAGGGTTTCCCACCGGCAGTGGCGCACCTCGCCGATCGCCCCCGATCGGACGAGCTCGCCGACGCGCACGATGACGGGTGCGTGCTTCCAGTTGTGGACCGTGAAGAGGGTCCGCTCGCGATCCGCGGCGAGCGAGGGCAGGCCGCGCAGCTCGTCCGGTGCGACGACCAGCGGCTTCTCGCAGAGAACATGGAGCGAGCGCTCGAGCGCCGCGCGGACGAACCGCGCGTGGGTCGCGGGAGGCGTGCAGATGTCGACGAAGTCGAGCGTTTCCTTCTCGAGGAGCTCATCGGCCGAATCGTAGGGGCGCGCTTCTGGGAGCTCGGCGGCGGCGGCGGCGCGGCGCTCCTCGCGCGCGTCGGCGACCGCGACGATCTCGACGTCGGCGCGCTCGCGCCAGGCCGGGAGGTGACCATGCACGGCGACGTTTCCGGCGCCGAGAATCGCGCCTTTCAGCATCGAATCTCACTTGTCATCCCGAGCGCAGCGAGGGATCCCTTTCTAAGCCGAGGCTCGGCTCGAAAAGGGATTCCTCGGGCCTGCGGCCCTCGGAATGACAGGATCAAAGTTTCCATTCTCGGCTTACCGCCGTCAGCGCCTCGTCGAGAATCTCGAGACCCTCGAGCGCCGTCTCCTCGGTGATGTTCAGGGGCGGGTTGAGGCGGATCACGGGCGAGTAGACCATGGCGACGAGGCCGCGGCGCAGGCACTCCTGGAAGAGCGCCTTCGTGAAGTCCTTCGACACGAGCTCCTTCGTGCGGCGGTCCTTCACGAGCTCGATCCCGAGGAGGAGCCCTTTACCGCGGACGTCCCCGATGATCCGGTGCTTTTCCTGCATCGTCCGGAGCCTCGCGAGCATCGCGGCGCCGACGCGCTCGGAGTTGCCGACGAGGTTCTCGCCGACGATGATCTCGAGCGCAGCGAGGCCGGCCGCCGAGGCGAGCGGGTTTCCGCCGTAGGACGACGAGCTCCCGGACGGGTTCGCGAACGGCTTCGCCTTCGTGAGCGCCTCCGTCGAGACGACCGCCGAGAGCGGGAAGCCGCCACCGATGCCCTTGCCGCACGTCATCACGTCGGGGACGACGCCGTCGTGGTCGACGCCCCAGAAGCGGCCCGTCCGTCCGAAGCCGGTGATCATCTCGTCGGCGATGAAGAGGGCGCCGCTCTCCCGGGCGATCGCGCGGATCGCAGGCAGAAATCCGGGCGGCGGGATGACGTTGCCGGCCGTGCCCTGCATCGGCTCGACGATGATCGCGGCGACCGCGTGGCCCGTCTGGTTCCGGATGACCTTGCGCGTCTCCTCGGCGCAGGCAATGCCGCAGTCGGGGTACGTCAGGTGGAGCGGACAGCGGTAGCAGTAGGCGTACGGCGCCGAGTACGTCCCGGGCACGAAGGGGCCGAGGCCCTCCTTGAAGTCGCCCCACAGGAGCGGCAACACGCCGCCCGTCTTGCCGTGGAATGCGCCGCTGTAGCCGACGAACTCGAACTTCTTCGTCACGGACTTGGCCAGGCGGAACGCGGCCTCGACGGCCTCGGCGCCCCCCGAGAAGAGCTGGATGCGCGTCAGGCCCTCCGGCGTGACGCTTCCGAGCAGGTCCAGGAACTTCGCGCGGACCTCGGTCGTGAAGCTTCCGAACGTCAGCTTCGCCGCCTGCTCCTGCAGCGCCTTGACGTAGTGCGGGTGGCAATGGCCGACGCTGCCGACCGCGATGCCCGCGATGAAGTCGATGTAGGCATTGCCGTCCGCGTCGAAGATCCGGCTTCCCTCGCCGCGCGCCATCGCGAGGCCGGCGTAGAGGGCGAAGGACTGGAGTCCGGGCGCCATGTGCCGGCTCTCGAGCGCGACGATCTCCCGGCTGCGCTCGCCCACCTCGAGCGGTTTCTTCACGGTCTCCGTCATCGTGTCACTTCCGTGGAGGAGAACCGCGCCGCGAGCAGCGTCGCGATGCCCGCCGCGGCGACGCGCCGGAAGAGCGCGAAGCTCGGCCATGCGTTTAAGTCGATGACCGTCACCCGGCCGCCCTCCGAGACGATCGCGTCGCCGCCGTAGACCTCGAGGCCGAGCGCCGCCGCCGCGCCGGACGTCGTCGCCGCCAGCGCGTCGGGGTCGAAGGGATGGTGGGAGAGCCGCTGATCGCGGTGGTAGAACCACTGGAACCAGGACGGCCGGTCGCCCTCCTCGAGCCCGGCGATGCCGTAGAACTTCACCAGGTCGCCGTCGACGTGCTCCTGCACGATCGCGCGCGGAATGCCCCGGGCCGCGAGCCGCGCGAGGTTCTTCACCAGCGTGCCGGCGTCGCCGCAGTAGGCCACGTCGCCCTCGGCGGTCGCGTGCACGTCGCCGCGCTTGACCCAGCAGGGGCCCTCGAACGGCGTCGTCGCGGCCGTCTCGATCGGCCGCGTGCGGGGGTACGGCACGCCGCCGGCGCAGAAGAGCTCGAGCGTGCGTTCGCGGTCGGTGTTGCGGATGCCCGAGGGCCGGTTGACGATGCGCGTGCCGCGCGCCTCCCAGGCCGCGAGCTTCTCGACGATCTCCTTCCGCTCGCACATCACGAAGAGGTGTGGCGGCACGGCGCCGAAGTCGTCGATGTCGGGCAGCTCGTCGGGCGCCTTCAGGACGACGGAGAGACCGAGCCGCTCGAGCTCCGCTGCCGTCGCGCGCAGGATCTCGGCGTCGTCGGTCTCTCGGCCGGGTGAGTGCGCGAGCTCGCGGTAGACGCCCCAGCACGACACGGCCCGGGTCATACCCGCCCCCGGATGCCGAGTGCGGCGAGGGCCTGCGCCTCCGCGAGGTCCTCGATCCGGTCGACGTCCACGACCTTCGGGATCTCGACCGCGTGGATCTCCTCGCCGGACTTCGCGAGCCAGGCGAGGAAGTCGCGCAGCCTTCCGAGGTCTCCCGGGATCGTCATCGTCCGGACCCGCTCGGGGAAGACGTAGATCCCCGCGGTGACGGCGTCGCCCGAGGCGCCGCCGACGACCGTGACGCGGCCCCCGCGCGCCGATTCTTCCGGAGGCTCGGCCGGCCTGAGTCCGCCCGTGCCTCCGGCGCGGCGTTCTCCCGCCGCGAGCGTGACCCACAGGGGTTTCTCATCGTCGACGAAGCGGGTGACGCCGAGAACGGTCGACGCGGCGGGGAGCTCCCGCGCTCGCTCGACGAACCGCACGAACTCCTCGCGCGGGCAGTACGCGTCGACGGTCGAGACGAGGAGCCGCCCGGGGGCCGCCTCCGCGAGCATCTCCCGGAAGCTCTCGAGCGAGGACCGCGTGGACTTCACGACGATCCGCGACACGAGGCGGCGGTGGCGGGCGTGCACGAGCGCCGCGACGTCCTTCTCGGCCTCGTTGAAGATCACGGTCACCGAGGCGATGCCGGCGGCCTCGAAGTTGCCGAGCACGTGGTCGATGAGCGGCACGCCGCCGACCTCGACGAGGGGCTTCGGCACCCCGAGTGACTTCAGCCGCGAGCCCTCGCCCGCGGCGATGACGGCTCCGCTCGCCAGGAGAGTCATGCCCGATGCTCCCCCGCGCGGTGTGGCTTCGCCGCGTCGAGCCGACTGCCGGGCAAGAGCGCGATGCGCACAACGCCGCGCCCGCGGCGGACCCTGCCGCGGAGGGGGGCGTGCGATCGATCGAGGGGCGCGTTTGGCGCGCCCGGGCGATTCATGCGGGACTCCGAAGCGTCACGCCGGCGGCGGTGCCTACGAGACCCGGACCGGCAGGAGCGACTTGAGCTCCTGGGGCAACGGAAAGGAGACGTCCTCTTTCACCGTTTCGAACTCCTCCACCGACGAGACCCCGAGGCGCTCGCGGGCGAAGGCGACGACCTCCTGCACCAGGATCTCCGGCGCCGACGCGCTCGCCGTCAGTCCGAGCACGCGGACGCCACGCAGCCATTCCGGCCGGATGTCCGCCGCCCGCTCGATCAAGTGCGACGCGACGCCGTTCGCCCGCGCCACCTCGCACATGCGGAGGGAGTTCGAAGAGTTGGGCGCCCCCAGCACGAGGAGCATGTCGACCTTGGGAGCCATGGCCTTCACCGCGTCCTGGCGGTTCTGCGTGGCGTAGCAGATGTCCTGCTTCGACGGCGCCTTCAGGTTCGGGAACCGGCGCTTCAGGACGGCGAGGATCTCGCGGGTGTCGTCGATCGACAGCGTCGTCTGCGTGAGGTACGCGACGCGGTCGGGATCGGGGACCGTCACCCTCTCCGCGTCCTCCTTCGTCTCGACGAGGCGAATCGCCTCGGGCGCCTCGCCGAGGGTGCCGACGGTCTCGTCGTGGTCGTGATGGCCGACGAGGATGATCGTGTAACCCTGGCGCGCGTAGTGGATGGCCTCGAGGTGCACCTTGGTCACGAGGGGGCACGTGGCGTCGATCGTGCGGAGGTTCTTCCCGCTCGCCTTGTCGCGGATCTCGGGAGCGATGCCGTGCGCCGAGAAGATCAGCGCCGCGTCGTCCGGCACCTCGTCGACCTCCTCGACGAAGCGGGCCCCCTTCTCGCGGAGCTCGTCGACGACGTAGCGGTTGTGGATGATCTCCTTCCGGACATAGACGGGTCCGTCCATGACCTGCAGCGCCTTCTCGACGACGTCGATCGCGCGGACGACGCCCGCGCAGAAGCCGCGCAGGCCGGCGATCAGGAGCTTCTCGACGTGGATACCGGAAAAGTCGTGTTCGGGATTCACCAGGTCACGGTCTCCGCGAATTTCTTCTCGCCCCGCGAGCCGCCCGTCGGGGTGGCGGGGGAGCGGGCGAGATCCGGGAACTCGACGAGCGCCTTCTCGACGACGCCCTCGACGTCGAGCTTCAGGTTGTGGCGCTGCTGCGCCTGGGGGCTGTGCTCGATGAACTGATCGGCGATGGCGTGGACCCGCAGCCCCTCGGCCGGAAGGCGCTCTTCGTGAAAGGCCTCGAGGACGCCCGAGCCGAAGCCGCCGATCTCGAGGTGCTCCTCGAGCGTCAGGATCCTCGGCGTCGCCGCGACGATGCGCTTCAGGAGCTCCATGTCGAGCGGCTTCGCGAAGCGCGCGTTGGCGACCGCGCACGAGATGCCGCGCTTCTCGAGCTCCTCGGCCGCCGCGAGGGCGATCGCGACCATGGAGCCGTAGGCGAACAGCGTCAGGTCCCGGCCCTCGCGGACCATCTCGCCGCGGCCGACGGTCATCGTCTTCAGCGCCGGGTCGAGGTCGACGCCGAGCGCGAGCCCCCGCGGGTAACGGATCGCGAACGGGCGGCCCGAGTTGATCGCGGTCGCCAACATGTGCTGGAGCTCGTTCTCGTCCTTGGGCGCGGCGACCACCATGTTGGGGATCACCCGCATGTACGAGATGTCGAAGACGCCCTGGTGCGTCTTGCCGTCGTCGCCGACGAGTCCGGCCCGGTCGACGCAGACGGTTACCCCGAAGTTCTGGAGGGCGACGTCGTGGATCAGCTGGTCGAAGGCGCGCTGGAGGAAGGTCGAGTAGATCGAGACGACCGGCTTCCAGCCGGCCTTGGCCATGCCGCCCGCCATGATGACCGCGTGCTCCTCGGCGATGCCGACGTCGTACACGCGGTCGGGGAACTTCTTCTTGACCTCGATCAAGCCGGTGCCCTCGAGCATCGCCGCGGAGATCGCGACGATCTTCGGGTCTTTCTCCATCATCGCGATCAGGGTCTTCGCGAACGTCTGCGAGTAGGTCAGGCGGACCCCCGCGCCGGCCGCGCCGGTCGGCGTCCCGGGCTGGTGGAACTTCGAGGGGTTCTGCTCGGCCTGCTGGAAGCCGCGCCCCTTGTGGGTCAGGGCGTGGATGACGACCGGGGTGCCGTCCTTCGAGACCTCCTTCGCGCGGGCCAGCGCCTCCTCGAGCTCGCGGTAGTCGTGGCCGTTGACCGGACCGACGTAATGGAACCCGAGCTCGTCCCAGATCAGGTTGGGGAAGAAGAGGCCCTCGACGGAGCTCTTGACCTTGCGCGCGAGCTCCCAGGCCTTGTCGCCCTTCGGCAGGCGCTTGAAGAAGCTGTGCCCGGCCTCGATGAACTTCTGGTAGGTCGGGTGGAGCTCGAAGCGGTTGCGCCAGTGCGCGAGCCAGCCGACGTTCTCGGAGATCGACCAGCCGTTGTCGTTGAGGATGACGATCAGGCGTTTCGGCTTGACGTGGACGATGTTGTTCAGGGCCTCGTAGCTCGGCCCCGAGGTCATCGATCCGTCCCCGACGATGACGACGACGTAGGGGTCCCCGATCTCGTTCTGGGTCGCGATCGACATCCCGAGCCCGTACGACAGGCCCGTGCCCGCATGGCCGGCGGCCAGCGTGTCGTGGGCGCTCTCGCTCGGCTCGGCGAAGCCGGACAGGCCTCCCGGCGTCCGGATCGTCGGGAACCGGTCCCGGCGGCCGGTGACGAGCTTGTGGGTGTAGCACTGGTTGGAGGTGTCCCAGACCAGCCGGTCCTTCGGGCTGTCGAAGGCCCGGTGGAGAGCCAGGGTCAGCTCGACGACGCCGAGGTTGGAGGCGAGGTGGCCGCCGGTCTTCGTGATCGTCTGGATGATCACGTCGCGGCAGTCCTGCGCGACTTCTGCTAACTGTTCGTGCGTCAGCCTCTTGAGGTCCTGTGGACCCTCGATGCGGCTCAGGATGGGCATGCTTTCTCAATCCCCCGTTCGCGGGAAACGCGCATGATACTCTACCTTTTCCATGTCGAAATCGCTCGTTCTGGGCTCCGAGGAGCACAAGAAGCTGTTCTGCCGGACCTTCATCGACACCCACGATCCCTTCAAGCCCGAGGACATCGGCTGGCCCGATCTCGACGCCGAGGGGCTCGAGCGTCTGAAGTCGATGCCGGTCTGGAACGAAGCGACCCGGACGGAGGCGGCGACGGCGGTGAGGGTGCAGTCTCTCGGGGACACCGAGAAGGACCCTCTCCTCGCCGAGGCCATCAGCCTCCAGGGATACGAGGAGGGCCGGCACGCCGACGTCCTCCGCCTCCTGACGCGGCACTACGGGATCCCGGTGATGCCATTTCCCGAGCCCGAGGTCCCGGCGGACCCGACCCGCGCGTTCCTGCGCACCGGATACGGGGAGTGTATCGACTCCTTCTTCGCGTTCGGCCTCTTCCGGCTCGGGGTCGAGGCGGAGCTGTTCCCGAAGGGCCTGACGGACGTCTTCGAGCAGATCATGCAGGAGGAGGCCCGGCACATCCTCTTCATCGTCAACTGGGCGGCGTACCTGCGGGCCCGGCGTCCGGTGGCGCTGCGCCCGGCGTTCGACCTCTGGCGCGCCTGGAACATCGGGGCGCAGGCCTTCGACCGGCTGAAGGGCGCGCTCCAGATGGCGGGCGGAGGCGCCAAGAAGGAGGCTCCGGACGAGGCGCCCGGTCGCGATCGGACCCAGGCCGGGTTCACGCTGAAGTCCCACTCGGTGTTCGGCGATTTTTCCCTGCGCTCGTTTCTCGAGACGTGCCTTCAGGAGAACGAGCGGCGGCTGCGTCCTTACGATCCCCGGCTCCTCCGGCCGACGCTCGTGCCCTCGGTCGTCCGGAAGGTCGTCTACGTGCTGCCGCGCGGGAACGCGTCGCGCTCGAAGGGGTCCGAGGAAAAGGCCGCATAACCCGGCTTCCCGACGATTCCCTTTTGCCCGAGCGTGGGCGCGGACTCCGGCGCCGGTCCCGCTGGTATCTTCCGAGGAACGACATGCCCTCCGGTGACCGGCGCGCCGCGCGCGCCCGACACATCCGAATCGCCCTTGCCATTGCGGGCATCGCGCTCGCGGCGCTGCTCGTCTGGAAAACGGGATGGACCTCGATCCAGGCGAATCTCGCCGTCATCGGCTGGCGGTTCTTCGGCCTGACCGCGCTCTACCTCCTCGCGGAGACGGCGTTCACCATGGGGTGGCGCGCCGTGATGGAGCCTCGTCCGCCGCTCTCGAGTCTCCCGGAGCTCCTGCGCATCTATCTCGTCGGCAACAGCCTGAACTACCTCTCGCCGGGCAGCGTCGCCGGCGAGCCGGTGCGCGCGACGATGCTGCGCGGCCGCCTCGAGACCTCGCGGGCGATCGCGTCCGTGACGATCTGCAAGCACGGGCACCTGCTCTCGCAGACCCTCTTCGTCGCGACCGGGCTCTCGGTGGCGCTCTTCCACTTCGCCCTGCCCCCGGCGGCGCGCTGGGCGGCGATCGTCAGCCTCGTGATCCTCCTCGGCCTCCTGGTCCTCATGACCTGGGCGCTCCAGAAGGGGAGCTTCGGCCCGATCGTCTCCGCCCTCTCGCGGTTTCGCCCGCTGCGCGCGCGGCTCGAGCGCTACCGGGACGGCGCCCTGGCCCTCGACGACGTCATCCGCCGCTTCTACGCGCACAAACATCGCCACTTCCTCGCTTCGGCCGCGTGGTCGCTCGCCGGCTGGTGCGGCGGACTGCTCGAGACTTACCTGATCCTGCGGATGCTCGCGCCGGGCCGGGGATGGGCGACCGCGTTCGCGGTGGAGTCGCTCGCGATGCTCCTGAACAACATGTTCCTTTTCGTTCCCGGACGCGCCGGGACCGCGGAGGGCGTGCGCACGGGAGTGTTCGTGCTCCTCGGCCTGCCCGCCACGACCGGCGTCGCCTACGGCCTCGTGCGGCGCACGCGCGAGCTTCTCTGGGTCCTGCCGGGGCTCGTCCTGGGCGGCCGGCCCGTCGCGCCCGCGCCCGGGGACGCTCTCGAGACGCCGCCACCGATGGAGGCGAGGGGGCTTTGAGGGCTTCGGCTTCCGCGAGCGCCCGCGCGCTCCTCTTCGACTTCGGCGGCACGCTCGATGCCGACGGCGTGCCCTGGAAGGAGCGGTTCTTCCGTCTCATCGGCGAGGAAGGCCTCACCGTGTCCCGAGAACGGTTCGAGCCCGCCTTCTACGGCGCGTGCGACTGCCTGGAGGGCACGATCGGCGAGGGCGCCGGCTTTCGCGAGCTCGTTGCGCGCGTGGCGTCGGGAATCGCCGAACGGCTCGGCGAGAACCCGGAGCGGCTCTCGCGCGTCGGCGACCGCTTCGCCGAGGACGCGCTCGCGCAGCTTTCGCGGAGCGCCGCGCTCCTGTCCCGTCTCTCGGAGCGTTTCCGCGTCGGGATCGTCTCGAACTTCTACGGCAACCTCCACTCCGTGTGCCGCGAGGTCGGACTCGCGCCGTCGATCGGCGCCGCGATCGACTCGACGGTCGTCGGCTGGAAGAAGCCCGACGCGCGGATCTTCCGCGCCGCCCTGGATGCTCTGGGCGCGGCGCCGTCGGAGACGGTCTTCGTCGGCGATTCGCCGTCGCGCGACATGGCGGGCGCGCGGGCGCTCGGCATGCGGCACGTCTGGCTCCGACCGGGAGGCGCGCCGGCGGGCGACTTATGCTGCCCGGACGACGTCGTGATCGAGCGGCTCGCGGATCTCGAGAAGGCGCTGTGACGGCCGCGGCATCGATGGCCGGAGCGGTCTCCTGCTGGGGCGTCTATCGCGAGCCGGAGCATTCCCCGTCCCGCGAATTCGACGACGCCGCGATCCTCGAGGCCACGGGCGCTCGTCTCGAGCAGTTCGGGTTCTCCGTGGAGTACCGGACGCCGGGAGATCTCGATCCCGACGCGGCGAACCTGCCGCCGCTCGTGTTCGCGATGTGCGAGGGCCCCGCGGCGCTGGACGTGCTCGCGCGCTGGGAGCGGCGCGGCGTGTGCGTCATCAACGCCGCGCGCGCGATCGCGAACACGCATCGCGAGAGGTCGCTGCGTCTCCTCGAGGAGGCCGGCGTGCCCGTGCCCGAGAGCCGGTTGCTCGACGGCGCCGCGCCCGTGCCGCGCGGCACCGACGCGTCGCGCCTCTACGGGCGTGCTGGGTCAAGCAGGCGGCGGAGCACAAGACCGCGAGGGGACGTGCGTTTCGCGACGACGCCGAGACGGTCGAGGACGCGCTCGGCCGCCTCCGAGCCCGCGGTCTGACGCGGGCGCTGGTGCAGCGCCACGTGCCGGGCGACCTCGTCAAGTTCTACGGGGTCGCCGCGCCGCGCCGCAACGGACGGCCGCCGGCCGCGTCCGAACCCGGCTGGTTTCAATGGTTCTACCCGAAGGGCACCCCTCGCAGGGGCACCCGTTCGATCCGGCGCCCTGCGGGCGATCGCGCGCCGCGCCGCCGAGGCGCTCGAGCTCGACGTGTGGGGCGGCGACGCCATCGTCACCCCCGAGGGAGAGATCCTCGTCATCGTCGTCAACGCCTGGCCGAGCTTCGCACTCTTCCGCGACGAGGCCGTCGGCCACATCGCCGCGCGCCTCGCCGCGCGGCTCCGTCCGCTCACCGACGCCGTGGAGCGCGCGCCGGCGACGCTCCTGCTCGTGCCGAGGGAAGATCGTTCCGCAGCCGCCACGACGAACCTTCTCGGCCTGCCGCTGCTGCGTCGGACCGCGCTCGCCGCGCGGCGGGCGGGCTTCGATCGGGTCTGGGTCGCCGGGGCGGACGCCGACACCGCCGGTCCGGTCCTCGAGGGGACCGGCGCGCTGGTGCTCTCTCCCGCCGCCCCGCCGCTGCCGCCGGGGCGCACGGTGCTGATGCCCGACGACGTCGTGGCGAGCCCGCGATGGTTGCGGGAGCTGTGCGAGGCGCCGGTGTCGGAGGACCGCCTCTGCCGGGTCGGCCCCGGAGCGATCGTCAAGACCGATCGGCCCGAGCCCCTCTCCCCGGCGCTCGGCGCGAGCCCGCGGCTCCCCGCGTTGACGGCTTCATGGGCCGCGGCGCTGCCGCCCGGCCGGCCCCCGCAGGGCGTCGAGACGCCGCTCGTGCTCGCGTCGAAGGCCGACGTTCCCGCGGCGGAGAAGCGCCTCCTGAAGGAGCTGGTGAAGGCCCAGGACGGGCTCCTGACCCGGCTCATCAGCCGGAAGATCTCGCTCGCGGTCACGCGCCGTCTCGCGCGCACGCCGATCACGCCCAACGCGATGACGGTCTTCTGCACCCTCCTCGGCCTCGCCGCCGCCTGGTGCTTCGGCTCCTCGACGGCGTCGGCGCAGTTCATGGGCGGGCTGCTCTTTCTCCTGCACTCGATCCTCGACGGCTGCGACGGGGAGCTGGCGCGCCTGAAGTTCAGGGAGTCGCGCCTCGGCGGCACGCTCGACTTCTGGGGCGACAACGTCGTGCACGTCGCCGTGTTCGCGGCGTTCGCCTTCGCTGGAGCGCGCCGTCGACGACGAATGGCCGCTCCGTTCTCGGCGCGGTCGCGATCGCAGGCACGATCCTCGGCGCGACCTTCGTGTACTCCCACGCGATGCGGCCGAAGGCCACGGCGGGTCCCCTCCTGACGACGGTGTCGCCGAATCACCGCTCGCGGCTGACGGAGATGCTGGACGAGGTCTCCCGCCGCGACTTCATTTACCTCGTCATGGTCCTCGGCGCGTTCGGGAAGGCGTACTGGTTCCTGGCTCTCGCGGCGATCGGCACGCCGATCTTCTTCCTGTCCCTGGTGGTCGTGGCCCTGCTCGGCGAGGGGCGGCCGGCGGTCGTGACGGCGGGCGGCGCCTACCCGTGACGCCGTCCCGGGCGAGGGGCGTCAGTAGTAGTGGTAGGGCGCGCTCGGTCCGTACCACTTCTTGTTCTTGAAGTTGTAGTACGCGCCGATCTGCGTGTACGGAATCCGGAAGAAGTTGAAGAACGCGTAGAGCCCCTGGCCCCACCATTTGTCTTTCGGGACCTCGAGGTCGTCGAGGATCGCGGGGAAGTTGATCCCGAGCTCGATGCCGGCCTCCTGGTACCGGGTGGGCAGCGGCGGCTGGTAACCGAAGCCCTTCGTGAGGTACGCGAACGAAACCAGAAAGTAGCGCGCGACGCCCGGGCGGCCGTCCAGGCGCGAGACGATGCCGCCCAGCTTGAAGTCCACGGTGTAGATTTCGTCGTTGTAGCTCGCGCCGAGCGACTCCACGCTCGAGCCGCTGGCCCACGGCGGAACGTCGCCCTTGACCGGCCCGAGGCGCAATCCGAGCGTGTCCTGCAGATGAAAGCGATGGATGAGCAGGCCCGAGACGGTGCCGAGGAAGTCCGCCGACACGTCCTGCCAGGACCATCCATAGACGGTGACGGCGTCCCCCGTCTCGACGAAGATGCCGGCGGTCATCGTCGTCGCGAAAGCGAGCCAGAAGGACTGGTCGACCGTATGGCCGTCCTGGATGTAGACGTCGTATAGGAGGCGCGACACGCCGCTCGAGACGATGAAGTGGGAGGCCTTGTCCGCGCCGCCGGCGTAGGTGTCGTACTGAAAGTACTTCTCGTCGGTGAAGTGCCACGGATTCGTGCCGTAGTGGATCGGCGCGCCGATCGCCTGGCCGACGCCGCCGAGGAGCGCCGCGACCGTCCAGAGCGTCGTCGTGGTTGTGAAGAGCTTCTTCGGGGGAGGTGGGGGAGCCGTCTCGGGAGCGGCCTCGGCGGACGGTTCCGGCGCGTCCTGCGGCTCCTGCGTCGCGAGGCCGAGGTCGAGGCTCCCCGCGCCGCTCCACGGGTAGGAGTGTTCGAGGTCCACGAGACGGAGCGCGTCCTCGTCGAGAGACGGAGAAACCGCGCTTCGCGGCCGCGGCGCGGCTTCGGAGAAAAGGCGGAACTCGGCCGCCGGGAGCGGGGCTGCCGACGCGAGAAGGGCCGCGGCGAGCACGGCCGGACCCGCCGCGGGCAGGCCGCGGGCGCGCGTCTTCTGTCGAGGTTCGAGCAGTCGCATCGTTGGGAGCGGAAAGGACGCGGCATTATAGATAAGCGGGCGGCGGAGGGAAGCGCGCGGCACACCTCGAAACCGTCGAGACCCGGCAGGAGGATGTCGAGGATCATCAGATCGTAGTGGCCGACCGAGCCCTGCGAACCGCATCGTTGCCGTTCGCCGACGATGTCGACGGCGTCGCCGGATTCGCGCAGAGTTCGGAACGCAACACTCGCCATCCGCGGATCGTCTCCGACCGCGAGAATCCACGTTCCGTCCGAACAGCGACGCCGCGCCGTCCTGCGACCGCAGTCGCAGTCGTATTTTATCGCCCGTTCATTTTCAAAGCGTACGCTGTGATCAGTTTCGCCATCGGGCAATTCGCATTTCATCGCGGAGCTCTTCGAAAGGGGCGATGGTGATTAACCGATTGAGACACCCCGACTCCGCTGCCCGCGGCGCGTTTCATGAAAACTCTCTTTCCGAGCCCGCCGTCCTGCGAGGACTTTGACGGAGGGCCGGTTCGCGCTACGAGCCCAGGCGCGTGAGCTTTGCGCTGCGCAGCATCGTGATTCTCGTCACGGGGTGGAGTTCCATGTGCATATGACGAGTGTCCTGGACATAAAAGCCGTCCGCTTCAATATGGTCGCCGACACGCGGCACCAGCATCTTGTTGCGGCACGTCCAGCAACGAAACACCAGGAATCGAAAAACCGGGTGCCTGCAAACGATCTCGAGCTCCAGTATGTCCTTGCCGAACTCCTCATAATTCTTCTGATTCGAGAAATGTGCGTACTCGGGGTCGAGCCTCAGGTACAGAATCGCATCCCCATCGAGAACGTAGCGCGCGTCGACGACGATGCCGCGCACGGTGACGCAACTCTCCAGAATGACGAGCCGCTTCGGCAAATAGACACAATGCCACCAGTTGTTGTCGCACTCTCCTGGAAGCGTGTTGCCGCTCATTGAGACGCATCCGGCTGAGCAGATCGTGACAACCAGCAGCGTGAGTCGAATCAACCTCGAAGGCAGACGGTTTCCTATCTTCGAGCCCGGGTGGTTCGAGCCGCTCGCTGGAGTCTCAGCACTGGACCGCGCCCTGCGAACTCGCCGGGGTCAACACCCCGATCTCCGTCCGGCTGAGGCGGTCGTCGCCGAGGCCATGAAGACGACGACCACGGGGTCGATCGGATGACGATAGCGAACTTCGGGATGGGTAACGTAATAAACGAGGGGAAAGAAGACCAACGGGATCACGAGAGGAATCACGCCATCCCGATGGTCCCGGATCGCCCGATAGAGTCCTGTAAAGGCAAGCAGCGAGACGAAGCTGTACAGGAGAACGTTCGGCAGCCCTTCCTCGTCCAGGCTCCAACGAGGAGGGAAGTTCCACAGGCCGGTCCAGGTGTAGAGAGCTCGCCGGAGAGTCAGGCCCGCGAAGCGAAGCGGCCGGCGCGCGATGACCTCCCGGGCCTCGCGCTGCTTCTCAGCCATGTACGCCGGCTCGCCAAGCCTCTTGACCTTCTCCATTTCCGCGGCGTTGTTTCCGGGGATCACATTGAAATTGGAAGCATGACTCGTGTCTTCGCTGTTGCCGACGAGAAACTCGAGGCCGACGCTGCCCCGGAAGGCGACGAAACGCCCGTAGGTTCGGCTGCAGCGCCAGATCCAGGGTCCTGTCACACACAGGAAAACCAGAGACGCGGCAGCCGCCACTGCCGTGCAATTCTCTCCGCGCCGCCAATGCCGGAACCACACCCATGCGCCGAGAAAGGGCAGTGTGGAGAGGACGGCCGGGTTCGTGAGCGCGGCCACCCCCCACAACGCGCCGTAACCCAGCCAGGCGACCGGGCTCGTCGACCGCTCCAGGCGCAGCGTCGCCAGCACCAGGAGGCTGAATACCAGCGTGGTCAGGGTCGTTTCCCAAACGGTCGCGTTCGCCACGGCCACCGCCCAGGGGAAGAAAGCCCAAATCCAGCCAGCCCGGACCGCGGTGGGGAGCCCGAAGACCCGGTGCGCAATGAAGAAGACCGGCAGACACGTCATGGCGGAAAACAGGTTGTTCAGGGTGAGCATGACCAGAGCCGACGAGGCCGTATAGGTTCCGAAGAGCCTGAAGACGCCGGCGACCAGGTACGTGTACGCGGGAGGTACGAGCGGTCGTCGGCCCTGTCGGCTCGGGAAAAGGAGAGCTAAATCCCTGGCCCGAGGCGATCGATCGCGCAACCCTCCCCGTCTCCCAGCCGAACGTCCAATGGTCCCGCGCAGGATCCAGCCGATTGGTATAAAAAGAACTCATCACGATCAGGCGAAGCAACAGAGCCGCAGCGGCCATCGTCCACGGAGAGCGGAGCGGGGGCCAACCTTTGACCCGCGCACGCGTCGTGGCGCCCGTCACGCCTCTCTCGCTGGCGTCGATCGGGATCGATCCCGGGTCTGAGTTGCGCAGTCCCTGGGGATCGGCCGAACCGTTACCGTCTGAGCGGAGCATCAGGCGAATCTTAAGCGACGACCGAGTCACCGCGGAGGCACCGGAGGATGAAGGCTGCGGCCGTGAGCATGCCGTCGTCGCAATCCGAAGCGCAAGCGCGTGGGGCCTCGTTGCTCTCGCGGACTGCGAGTCCGTCGGCAGCGCAGCTCGAGCCGGGACGAGCGCATTCGACTACCACTGGCTTCCGACATTTTCCGCAATTTCAGGTGTTCCATGGAATCGATAGCCGCCTTCGCGGCAACCGTCCGGCAGGGGGCCTCTCTGGCCCTGCTCGTCATGCTCTCGATCTCGATCGTCTATTCCATCCTCGTGCTGCTGCGGGTCGCGCTTTTCCAACTCCCTGGGAAGCCTGACGGCTCGTTTACTCCCCCGGCGACTCTCTTGAAGCCGATCTGCGGCATCGATCCCGAACCGGTTCTCTACGACTGCCTGCGCTCCTTCTGCGAGCAGGATTACCCGAACTACCAGATCGTCTTCGGCGTCCGGAAGCCCGACGATCCCGCCGTGGCTGTCATCGAGCGCTTATTGCGCGACATGCCCCACCTCGACGCCACGCTCGTCGTCGACGACCGAGTTTACGGCGCCAACCGCAAGCTCTCAAACCTCACGAATATGTACGAGGCCTCCCGGCACGACATCCTCGTCTCGGCGGACGCCGACGGGCGGGTCAGGCCCGAGTACCTGCGCTCCGCTGTCGCGCCTTTTGCCAGCGGCAACGTCGGGGCGGTGACGTGTCTCTACGTCGGCAGGGCGCAGAAGGGAGTGTGGTCGGTTCTCGGCGCGGATTTCATCAACGACCTGATCCTTCCTTCCATCCTGGCCGCCCTGGCGCTGGGGAAGCTGCGCTTTCTCTTCGGCAACACGATGGCCGTCCGCCGGGAGGTGCTCGAAGAGATCGGAGGATTCCGCGGGCTGACGACGCACCTCGCCGACGACTATCTGATCGGCCGGCGGGTCAGCGACCGGGGCCTGGACGTGCGGCTGGCTTCGTGCACGGTCGAGACCGTGGTTTCGGAGCCGAGCCTGAAGTCGCTCTTTGCCCACGAGCTGCGCTGGGGCCGGACGTTTCGAACTGTGCAGCCGCTCGGGTGGACGCTCTCGGTCCTGACCGATACGACCGTGTTGGCGCTTCTTTTCCTGCTGATGTCCGGCGGCCAATCCCTGGCTCTCGGCCTCTTCGCGCTGGCGGTCATCCTTCGGGTCGGCCTCCACAAAACGGTGCGCCACCGATTCGGCATCGACGGGCCGGACCCGCTCTGGCTGGTCCCGGTGCGGGATCTGCTGTCCTTCGCGGTCCGGATCGCGAGCCTCTTCGGCCGTAGTCTGGTGTGGAAGGGTGAGCGTTTCGTCGTTGCCCCCTCGGGGCACCTGGAAACGGTTGCCCCCTCGGGGCATCTGGAAACGGTTGCCCCCTCGGGGCCCCTGGAAACGGAGGTCAGCCCTCCAGGGTGACGCGATGCGTCAGGTTCCGTGTCAGCGCAGGAGCAACGACACAAAGGCGCGCCACTCTGCGCCCTGAACCTCGGCGGTCCGATCCGGGTAGACCGTGACCCTGTCATTCCACGTCCAGCCTGCGCCGACCGACAGGGAGCCGTGGACCGGCAGACGGCCTTCCAGCCGGAGCGACTGGAGGCGGCTCGAGAGCGACGCCTCCGACCCCGGGGCCGAGGCCCCGCTGGTCGTGTGAATCCACAGAGCCTCGTAGCCGACCCAGAGGAAGTTCAGGCCCTCCCGTTCGAGCCGCGCCAGTGAGCGCACGCCGCCGCCGACGCCGTAGTCGTAGGGCCTGCCTTCGGGAGAGTACTCATACAGCGTGTCATTCGCCTGGAGGGCCGTGACCGGGAACCCAACCCCGATGATCTCCGTGCGCAGCTCCAATCCGCGAGGCAGCGGGAAGCGCGAGAGCAGGTCGGCCGAGAAGGACTGCGTCGAGAAGATCTGGGACTGATTGTCCGTGTATTCGTATCCCATGAACAGACCCAGGCGATGTTCGGCGGCGGCCGACGACGAGATTCCCCAGGACGCCAGTAGTCCACGCTCCTGCCAGTTGATGCCAATGGGTCCCGACGAGGGGTAGACCTCGAGCAGCGCCTCGAAATAGTCGAAGGGCCTTCGGTTCTCGCCGGAAAAGGGATCGCCGTAGCGGATCAGCACGCCGAGAAGACCCTGGTTCGGGTAGAGCACGACGGAGGGAGGGCCGTCGTTCAACCGCTGGTATCCGGCGTACAGCTCGGCGGAGAACCCCGCAGGCATGCGGTCGTCGGGGTTCGGGAAGTCTTTGCTCGTCTCCCCCCGGACTAACCGGTTGAACTCACCCATGGGATTCAGGACGAACCCACCGAGCTCGCGCCAGAGCCGGCTGGCCCCGCTGGCCGTGTTGTCGAGGAGCATGGTCGCAAGCCGGTAGGAGACTTCGCCCGTCACGGTGCCTCCGAGCGAGGTGTTGAGGACATCGTTGAGCGAGGCCGCCTCGTTCTCGCCGAAGTACTCCCACATCAGGCTGCCGGCCGTCGTGAAGAGGGCCGACTCCCAGAAGTTGAACCCGTTCGTGCGCCCCGCGTTGTAATAGATGCCGCCCTGGAACGGGTGCAGGGCCTGGTTCGTCGCGAAGTTGTCCACATGGTCGTAGACGAGGCCTGTCCGCAGATTGGCCCTCCACGTGTCCAGCGAGATGTAAGCGAACGGTTCCTTCAGGATGTAGCGCTCGATCAGCCACTCTCCGAGGTTCCACCCGAAGACCTCCGCGGCCGCGACCCAGAAGTGCTTCTTCGGAGCCGCGGCCGGTGCCGCCGGGCTTCCCGAATCGTATGGGGGGGGCAGCCCGAGCAAACCAGCAGGAGGCGCGGTCAGCGCTTTGGCGGCCGGACGGAACTGCTCTAGAGCGAAGCCGTGGTCTCCTTCCAGAAAGAGGCTGAATCCAGGCTCCTCGATGCCGGTCCAGCTTTGCTGGTTCTGCGGAGCCTCGGTACACAGCTCGAGAGCTTGCCCCGGAGCCGCTGCGGCCGCCCCACCGCAGAGCAACGTCCCCGCCGCCCATAGCCACCCGACACAGCTTGGGAACCACGCCCGGCGCAGACCGCCGTTCCGGATATGCACGTAATGAGTGTCCTCATTGCCAAACTCGGGAGGCCGGGCAAAAGCGCCGATGATAGCTCAAGCTCCCGGTCTCATTGCCGTTCCCTCGAGGTTTGATATTCTCAGATGTTGATCGTGATGAGGAAAACGCTGTTCTTGAATCCCCCCTCCTTCGAGGGGTTCGACGGGGGCGCGGGGTCCCGGTACCAGGCCCGGCGGGAAATCCGCTCGTTCTGGTACCCGACGTGGCTGGCCCAGCCGGCCGCTCTGGTGCCGGGCAGCCGGCTCGTGGACGCGCCTGCCCGCGGGCTCTCGGTGGCCGACGTCCTGCCGCTGGCCGGGCAATACGAGCTGGCGGTCTTTCATACGAGCACGCCGTCATTTCCTTCGGACGTGCGGGTGGCGGAGGAGTTCAAGCGTGCCAACCCGAAGCTTCAGATCGGGTTCGTGGGCGCGCACGTGGCCGTGTCCCCGGAGGCCTCGCTTCGGGCCTCGGAGGCGGTGGACTTCGTGGCGCGCGCCGAATTCGACTACACGATCCTCGAGTTGGCCGAGGGCCGGCCTTTCGAGACGGTGGATGGAATCTCCTTCAAGGTGGACGGCCGGGTCGTGCACAACAAGGAGCGCGCGACGCTGGAGAACATGGACTCCCTGCCGTTCGTCACCGACGTCTACAAACGAGATCTCCAGATCGAGGATTACTTCATCGGGTACCTGCTGCACCCCTACGTCTCGCTCTACACGGGCCGCGGCTGCCGGTCGCGCTGCACGTTCTGTCTCTGGCCGCAAACGATCGGGGGCCACCGCTACCGCACGCGCAGCCCCGAGAATGTGATCGAGGAGATCCGGCGGGCCAGGGAGCTTTTCCCGCAGGCCAAGGAATTCTTCTTCGATGACGACACCTTTACCGACGATCTCCCGCGCGCGGAGGCCATTGCACGGGGGCTCGGCCAGCTCGGGGTCACGTGGTCCTGCAACGCGAAGGCGATCGTTCCCTACGAGACGCTGAAGATTCTCAAGGACAACGGCCTGCGCTTGCTGCTGGTGGGCTACGAGACGGGCAGCCAGCAGATTCTGAACAACATCCGCAAGGGGACGCGCGTGGACGTCGCGCGGCGCTTCACCGCGGACTGCCACAAGCTCGGCGTCACGATCCACGGCACGTTCATCGTGGGCCTGCCGGGCGAGACGCCGGAGACGATCGAGAGCACGATCCGTTTCGCCAACGAGATCAACCCGCACACGATCCAGGTGTCGCTGGCCGCGCCGTATCCGGGTACGGAGCTGTACCAGCAGGCATCGGCCAACGGATGGCTCGACCTGGACAGCCAGAACCTCGTCGGCTCCAACGGCGTGCAGGTCTCCTCGATCTCGTATCCGAACTTGTCCAAGAAGGAGATCTTTCAGGCGGTCGCCAAGATGTACAAGCGCTTCTACTTCCGACCCAGGAAGATCGTCGAGATGACCTCCGAGATGATCCGCAGCCCGGAGATGATGCGGCGCAGGCTGCGCGAGGGCGTCGAGTTCATGCATTTCCTGACCGGACGCGAGGATCACGTCTGAGGATCGTGCAGCGGGTCGCCTTCGCGGCCGGCGTCGTTTTCCTCGGCTGGCTGGTTTTCCGGATCGGGCCCGACACGGTTCTTCCGAGCCTGGCAGAAGTCGGGTGGGGATTTGCTCTGATCGTCGCCCTCTTCGGGATCTCTGTGCTCGCGAACACCGCGTCGTTGCGGTGCATGCTTCCGGAGCCGGGCCGCCGTATGCCCCTTCGGTCGCTCGCGCCGGTACTGGTCGCAGGCGACGCCGTCAACGTGGTGACACCCACGGCAACCGTCGGGGGCGGGCTCCTGCGAGTCTCGCTGCTGACCCCGGCGATCACGGGCCCCGGGGCTCTGGCGGCGGTCGGTCTGGCCGCGATGACGCAGTTCGTGGCTCAGGTCCTTTTCGTGTTGTCGGGCCTGCCCGCCGCCCTGACGGAGATTTCAGACACGCGGCTGCGCTCCGGACTGATGATCCTGTCGGCCGTCCTCCTGTCCCTGCTTTGCGCGGTGCTTTTTCTCGCCTGGTCCCGCGCGGCGTGGCGCACCCTCGAGAGCCTGCTGTGCCGGTTCGGTCTGTTTCGTCGGTGGTGGGCCTCGGGCGGCGCGCGGCTGCGTTCGTTCGGAAGCCAAATGCTCGCGTCATTGCGGTCGCGGCCCGCCGACTTCGCCCGGTCCGTGTCCTTCGCGTACATCGGGTGGTTCTGGGGGGTCGTGGAGACTTTCCTGATCCTGCGCATGCTGAAGTCGCCCGTGGATTGGCGCCGGGCCTTCTCGATCGAAACGCTTGCGGTCACGATCGAGGCCATTCTGTTCTTCGTGCCCGCCAAGATGGGCGCCCAGGAGGGCGGCAAGGTCCTGATCTTCAAGGCCATGGGCCTCGACCCGGCCAGGGGGCTCGCGCTCGGTCTGGTGCGGCGAGTGCGCGAGCTCGCGTGGGCAGCCATCGGCCTTTGCCTGCTGGGCGTTCTGTCCAGGGCGCAAGCGCGGCGCGGGCAGAAGCCGGCTGTCTCAACGAGCAGGAAGTCGCGGGCCGCAGTTCGAAAAGGGATCGTTGGCTTCGACGATTCATCGCCTTCTGAGGAACGAGATGTACGTCGAGCGATGGATCTGAAATCGTAGCCTCGTTGGTCGAAGGACCAAGCCGGGCGAGTCGAAGGTGACCGTGGATGAAGAGCTCGGTGCACTGCGCGCGGCGTACCGGCTCGCCGTGAGGCAGGGAGAGCGGGAACCTTCCTTCGGGACCCCTCTCGTCGGTGAATCCTCGACGGTCCGTTACGCTACGGGTTCGTCGCGGTCGAGTGCGCGCCTGAGCTTCTGGACGATCAGGAACACCTCGGGCCGGCTGACCTTGGCGCCAGGCCCCCTGTCTTCGACCCGCTCGAGGGCCGCCCACGCGAGACGGACCGGCAGCGCGGTGAACTCGACGATGCCCCGCGGCGCGCCCGCCTTCTGGAGCGCGCGGATGTAGTCGCCGGCGACGCCGAGGTCCCGCCGCGCCAGCGCGAAGACCTCCGAAACCGGCGCCTCCTCCGGGAGATACCGCCGGCCCTCCTCCGCGTCTCCGGCGGAATCCTTCAGGATGTTGACGAGCTGGAGCGCCTCGCCGAAGGTCGCCGCGCGCTCGCGAAGGAAACCGGCGATCGGCGCGAGCGCCGGTCGATCGACGATGAAGAGCTCGGTCAGCATCTCGCCGACGATGCCGGCGACGAGGTAGCAGTAGTCCTGGAGCTCGCGAATCGAGTGGAGCGTCAGCTCCCCCGAGCGCGTCCGCGCGACGATCGACGCCATGCCGCGCGCGGAGCGGATCACGTGCTCGCGGATCGGCGGTACGGCGCCGGGCGAGAGGGCGAGGAAGGACTCGAGGACGAACGGCGTTTCGGCCATGAGCTCCCGGTAGCCGGCGTGATGGGCGACCTCGCGGGCCACCCAGGCCTCGGCGAAGCCCTCGGCCCGCGTCCGGTCGTATTGCGCGAGCAGCGCCTCGAAGTCCGCGAGGGCGGCCATCCGGTCCTCGGGACTCCAGTGCGCCGCGTCCTCGAACGTGTCGGCGATGCGGAACAGCAGGTACGCGATCATCACCTCGCGCCGCGTCGGCTCCGGCAGCACCGGGATCGACAGCGCGAAAGTGCGGCTCGTCTTCTCGAGGAGTTCCTCGAGCCGGCGCGTTCCCGGGCGGTCTTCCTGGCTCAGAGGACTCCCGCGAGGAAATGCTCCACGAACGCCGACAGGCGCTCGCCGCACTCCTGCACGCGCCGGCGCATCGCGAGGAGCCTGCGGATCGAGCCCGGTTTCGCGAGCGCGTGGAGCAGCACCCGCCCGCGCCGGATCCCGCCCTCGGGGTCGTAGCACCGCGACAGGTAGGCGGGAAGGTCCTCGTCGGCGGTGTCGCTGACCGCGCGGACGACGACGTACGGGATGCCTCGGGCGCTCGCGACGCGGGCCCAGCCGGCCGACTCCATGTCGACCGCCGCGGGATCGTCGGCGATCCTCGCGGCGAGCTCCGAGCGCTCGCGCGCGGCCACGACCATGCGATCGGAAGAGTAGAGTGCGCCCCCGCGGATCCCGGGGATCGCGATGGCGCGTTTCGAGAGCCCGGCGTCCGGCTGCGGAGCGTCTCCGGACGCGTCGCAGACACGCCGCGCGACCAGAATCTCCCCGAACGCGAGATCGGAAGAGAGCGCGCCGGCGACGCCGGCCCCC
>CAVXOX010000013.1:0-221661 GCA_963763535.1 uncultured Acidobacteriota bacterium | reverse complement strand
TCCCAAGCTGGATGTCGCCGGTTCGATCCCGGTTGCCCGCTCCAAACCCCGAGTCCGTATTCGTGCCAATCGGGTCAGCAGCGTTCGTCGTGTCGGTCATGGAGTTGCAGTTCTTGAGGCACGCAGCGTCTCGATAGGGTGAAGTACCCCCGCTCGCATCACGAAGCGGATCTTGCGCAGGTTGGCGATGTCCTTCGTCGGGTCGGCTGACAGAACGAGGAGGTCGGCCGACTTGCTCTTCTCGACCGTGCCGGTGACGCTGTCCAAACCGATTGCGACGCTTCCGCCTTGGGTCGAAGCCGTCAGGACCTGCATCGGCGTCAGTCCCGCCGCCTGCATCGCCTCCATCTCGGCGTAAACCGAGGGGCCGTGCAGCGTCAGCGGATTGCCGGCGTCGGTTCCCATCGCGATCGGGATTCCCGCATCCGCGACGCGCTTGAGGTTGGCCGAGGTGAGGGCCCTGGATTCGGCGACCCCCTTTTCCGCTCGCGCCAATCTCTCGGGGGTGGGAGGCGCCAGCGTCGTCGACGCCGCGACGTTGGCCAGAGTCACGGAGTCGACGCATCCGTTGGGATCGTCGACGCGAGGCGCAATCTTCGAGGCGGCGGCTCGTAGTGCCCGCAGGTAGCCTTCGGGAACCGTCAGGGTCGGACAGTAGATCGTCCCGTTCCTTTTCGCGAGCGCCAGGAACTCGTCGTCGACGTCGTCATCACCGACACTGTGGACGAGGAGCTTTGCTCCCGCCTTCAGAGCGGCCTTGGCCTCGTCGAGGCCGGTCGCGTGGACGATCAGCGGAAGATTACTCTGGCACGCCTCGTCGCCCGCAGCCTTCACGAGAGGCGCGGAGGCCTCGACGGTGTGCTGATCGTCTACGATGTACCAGACCTTCACCGCCGCGGCGCCCCGGGCGGCCAGGTATCTGACGTCTTCGCGCACTGCGGCTTCGTCCTTGATGTAGAGGAACTGGCGCTCGGCGGGAAGATTCAGCCAGAAGTCGATGGTCGACAGGAGCGGGCCGGCCGCAACCACGCGCGGCGCCGCCGGATCGTCCTTCTCGCGCCGGGCCATATCGATCGTCCAGGGGTAGCCGCCGACGTCGAAGACGGACGTGACCCCGGAGCAGAGGTCCGCGCGCAAGAATCGCTCCGGGTGCGCCGCGAGCTCAGCCTCAGTTTTCTCGTAGGGAAGGCGATCTCGTACGTCGCTGAAGTCGGGGCGCCCGTCGGCCCAGCCGGTCTGGGAGAAGTGGACGTGAGAGTCGATGATTCCCGGGGTGATCCAGAGGCCGGAGACGTCGGTCACGGCGGCGCCGGCGGGGACCTTGCAGCTGGCGCCTGCGCACTCGATGCGGCCCCCGCGGACCACGACGACGGCGTGCGGAACCGGCGGCCCTCCGCGACCGTCGACGAGGGTGGCTCCCACGAGGGCCTGCCAACCACCCGTCCGGTCGACCAGCTGCGCGAGCAGTAGGACCGCCCGGAGAATCATCACACGAGACTCTACCGCAGTGTGCGCGCGCCGCGCGGTTCGGGAGCCGGGACTGTTCGCGGACCCTTCGCCGGGATTGGGGACGCCTGGGGATGACTGGGGATTGCTGGGGATGCCCTTTCTGAGCCCCATCCCCAAAGATCCCCAGCGATCCCCGGCTTCGAGTTCGATCGTCCCAGGCTGGATGTCGCCGGTTCGATCCCGGTTGCCCGCTCTACGCCTCCGCACGCGTCCCGGCGTGTCCGCTCCGTTTCGACCCCTCGCGGTACGGTCCGGGCGCTACGAAGATCGCAGAGCGAGGAGCGGATCTCCGGCCATCGCTCGCCGCGCGGGGAGATAGCACGCGAGAAGGGCGACGAGAACGAGCGAGAGGGTCGCGCCCGCGAGCGTCAGGGGATCGGAAGGGCTCACGCCGAAGAGGATGCTGGTGAGGACGCGCGGCACCGCGAGCGCCGCTGCCAGCCCGACGAGCGTCCCGGGGAGAACCAGCCTGAAACCGTCGCCGAGGACGAGCCGGAAGAGATCGCCCGGCTTCGCACCGATGGCGATCCGGATCGCGATTTCTCTCGCGCGCTGGACCACGTCGTAGGCGAGCACTCCATAGAGGCCGATGGATGCCAGCAGGAGCGCCAAAATCGCGAACGCGCCGGCGAGCTTCGACATCAATCGTTCGGTTGCGAGCGATTCGGCAGCGAACTCCGACTGCGTTTCCACGCTGACGATCGGCAGGTCTCTATCGACCGCCTGCACCTGACGCCGGAGCGCGACAGCGCCGGCGGCAGCATCCCCAGCGGTACGGAGCGCGATCGTGATCTGCCCGAGTCGATCGGCGGGAGTCTGCGCAATCGGGATGTACACGGCGCGACTGGAGCCCTCGTCCCGGAGGCTGAGCGATTTCACGTCCCGAACCATACCGACGATCTCCAGTTCCTTGCCCGTGTCGGTTTCATCTCCGAAACGGAATCGCCTGCCCAGAACTCCTCCATGGGGAAAGTACGCTCGAGCGAACGCTTCGCTGACCACCGCGACTAGAGGTGCCGCGGGCCCGTCCGCGGGTCCGACGTCGCGCCCCTGGAGCATCGGCACGCTCATGGTCTCGAAGAATCGCCACGAGACGGGATAGCAGAAGGCCGTCGCTCCGTCCGGCGCATCGGCGGCTGCGCCTCCCGGAAGCGAGATCCGCCTGAGCCACCGGCCGGCCAAAAAACCGAAACGGGAGAGGCTCGCGGAACGCACACCCGGAACCGCCTGAAGCTGCTCCTGCAGGCGTGAATACAGTTGCAATTCCCTCGTTCCCTCGTATCCGACGATCGTGGGGTAAGCCCGGACGAGAAGGACCCGATCTCGTTCGAATCCCGGGTCCACCCGGAACAGTTCGTGGAGGCTTCTCGCGAGAAGTCCCGCCGCGACCAGCAAGACCACGGAGAGCGACACCTGGAGTATCACCAGCGCCCCGCGCAGGCCGGTCCTCCGCCCGCCGCCACCCTGGACGGAGGAGTCCTTGAGCGCGGAGTTGAGGTCCGTCGTCGTCGCGCGCAACGCCGGCGTCAGCCCGAAGAGAATTCCGATCGCAAGGGAGAGCGCGGCGGTGAACCCGAGGACGCGCGCATCGTGGTGAAGCTCGAGCGACATCGGGGCCGGTCCGCTGTCTGCGAGTTTCAACAGCGCATCGCTGCCCCAGGAGGCGAGCAGGAACCCCAGTAGTCCGCCCGCCAGCGCGAGCAACACGCTCTCCGTGAGGAGCTGTCGGATCAGCCGGGCCCGGCCCGCCCCGATCGCCAGCCGGAGCGAAATTTCCTTCCGGCGTGCCGTCGCCCTCGCCAGCATGAGGTTGGCGACGTTGGCGCAGGCGATCAGGAGGACTGCCAGCGCGACGGCCATCAGGATGCCGAGCGGAAGGGAGAAATCGTCCCGAAGATCCGACAGGCCACGTGCCCCCGATATGAGCACCAACCGGAACAGTGGAGACCTCTGTCCATCCGAGGAAGGGGCGGAGCCGGGCGGCTGCACCCCGGACGCCTGGTAGATCGAGTCCAGCTCGGCTTGCGCCTGATCCCGTCGGATGCCCGGTTTGAGTCTGCCCAGGATCCCGACGGACACATGGTCGTTGAGGCGGACGCGCGTCCAATGGGCCATGGGCATCCAGAGGTCCGGGGACCGTCCGGGTTCGATTCCCAGAAATCGTTCGGGCGCTACTCCGACGACCGTGAACGGGGCGCCTTTGAGGGTGATCGTTTTTCCCACGACGGCGGGATCGAGGTCGAAGCGGCGCTTCCAGTACCGGTGGCTGATCACCGCCACAGGCGGGCTCGCGGGCAGGTCGTCTTCGCCCGTGAGGGTGCGGCCACGCTGGGGCCTCACGCCGAGGAGATCGAAGAAGTTACCGGAGACACACTCCCCCCAGAGAACGTCCGGCTGACCGTCGACGCGAGCGCTCAATCGGGTCCCATCGAAAGCGACGACGCCGGCCAGGGACTCGTTGCGGTTGCGGATCTGTTCGTAGAGGGCGAGAGGAAAGCCGCCGTCCGTTCCTCCTCTCGACACGGCCTCGAGAAAGACAAGCCGCTCGGGATTCTTGACCGGTAGTGTCCTCAGGATCACGGCGTCGATCAGACTGAAGATGGCGGTGTTCGCTCCGACGCCGAGAGAGAGCGTGAGAATCACGGCTGCCGAGAAGCCGGGGCTCCTTCGGAGGGTGCGTAGCGCGAACCGAACGTCTTGAGCGAGGATCTCCATCGGTCGGAAATTTAGCGAGGAGCGTGCCAGCGGTCGTATCGTCTAAGTCCCTGACGAAGCGAGGACGAAGAGCTTCGAGGCGGCCCGCGAATGTCCGCTTGCGGGACGGGCCTGTCCGATTCTGAACGTTGCCCGCTCCGGTGGTAGGAGAAAGTTGGAGTCCTCGCTCCGACATGGAAGCGGCAGAACTGTTCCGCCGACTGTTCGCGCCGGGTCCTGGGGGCCCCTGGGGATGACCGGGTATTGCTGGGGATGCCCTTTCTGGGCCCGTCCCCAAAGATCCCCAACCATCCGGCTCCGATTTCGATCTTCCCAAGCTGGATGTCGCCGGTTCGATCCCGGTTGCCCGCTCCAAACGCCGAGTCCGTTCTCGTGATCGGGTCAGCCAGCGTGCGTGGTCTCGGTCATGGAGTTGCAGTTCTTGAGGCACGCAGCGTCTCGATGGGGTGAAGTACCCCCGCTCGCATCACGAAGCGGATCTTGCGCAGGTTGGCGATGTCCTTCGTCGGGTCGGCTGACAGAACGAGGAGGTCGGCCGACTTGCTCTTCTCGACCGTGCCGGTGACGCTGTCCAAACCGCTTGCGACGCTTCCGCCTTGGGTCGAAGCCGTCAGGACCTGCATCGGCGTCAGTCCCGCCGCCTGCATCGCCTCCATCTCAGCGTAAACCGAGGGGCCGTGCAGCGTCAGCGGATTGCCGGCGTCGGTTCCCATCGCGATCGGGATTCCCGCATCCGCGACGCGCTTGAGGTTGGCCGAGGTGAGGGCCCTGGATTCGGCGACCCCCTTTTCCGCTCGCGCCAATCTTTCCGGGGTGGGAGGCGCCAGCGTCACCGACGCCGCGACGTTGGCCAGAGTCACGGAGTCGACGCATCCGTTGGGATCGTCGACGCGAGGTGCAATCTTCGAGGCGGCGGCTCGCAGTGCCCGCAGGTAGCCGTCGGGAACCGTAAGGGTCGGACAGTAGATCGTCCCGTTCCTTTTCGCGAGCGCCAGGAACTCGTCGTCGACGTCGTCATCACCGACACTGTGGACGAGGAGCTTTGCTCCCGCCTTCAGGGCGGCCTTGGCCTCGTCGAGGCCGGTCGCGTGGACGATCAGCGGAAGATTGCTCTGGCACGCCTCCTCGCCCGCAGCCGTCACGAGGGGCGCGGAGGCCTCGACGGTGTGCTGATTGTCGACGATGTACCAGACCTTGACCGCCGCGGCGCCCCGGGCGGCCAGGTACCTCACGTCCTCGCGCGCTGCGGCCTCGTCCTTGAGGTAGAGGAACTGGCGCTCGGCGGGAAGATTCAGCCAGAAGTCGATGGTCGACAGGAGCGGGCCGGCCGCAACCACGCGCGGCGCCGCCGGATCGTCCTTCTCGCGCCGGGCCATATCGATCGTCCAGGGGTAGCCGCCGACGTCGAAGACGGACGTGACCCCGGAGCAGAGGTCCGCGCGCAAGAATCGCTCCGGGTGCGCCGCGAGCTCAGCCTCAGTCTTCTCGTAGGGAAAGCGGTCTCGTACGTCGCTGAAGTCGGGGCGCCCGTCGGCCCAGCCGGTCTGGGAGAAGTGGACGTGAGAGTCGATGATCCCCGGGGTGATCCACAGGCCGGAGACGTCGGTCACGGCGGCTCCGACTGGGACCCTGCAGCTGGCGCCTGCGCACTCGATGCGGCCCCCGCGGACCACGACGACGGCGTGCGGAACCGGCGGCCCTCCGCGACCGTCGACGAGGGTGGCTCCCACGAGGGCCTGCGAACCACCCGTCGGGCCGGCCACCTGCGCGAGCAGTAGGACCGCCCGGAGAATCATCACACGAGACTCTACCGCAGTGTGCGCGCGCCGCGCGGTTCGGGAGCCGGGACTGTTCGCGGACTGTTCGAGCCGGGATTGGGGACGCCTGGGGATGACTGGGGACTGCTGGGGGATGCCCGTTCTGAGCCCCGTCCCCAAAGATCCCCAGCGATCCCCGGCTTCGAGTTCGATCGTCCTAAGCTGGATGTCGCCGGTTCGATCCCGGTCGCCCGCTCCACGCCTCTTCCCGGATCCCGGGCTGGCCGCTCCGTTTCCCCTCGCGGTACGGTCCGGGCGCTACGAAGATCGAAGAGCGAGGAGCGGATCTCCGGACATCGCTCGCCGCGCGGGGAGATAGCACGCGAGAAGGGCGACGAGAGCGAGCGAGAGGATCGCGCCCGCGAGCGTCAGGGGATCGGAAGGGCTCACGCCGAAGAGGATGCTGGTGAGAGCGCGCGGCACCGCGAGCGCCGCTGCCAGCCCGACGAGCGCCCCGGGGAGAACCAGCCTGAAGCCGTCGCCGAGGACGAGCCGGAAGAGATCGCCCGCCTTCGCACCGATGGCGATCCGGATCGCGATCTCTCGCGCGCGCTGGACCACGTCGTAGGCGAGCACTCCATAGAGGCCGATGGATGCCAGCAGGAGCGCCAAGATCGCGAACGCGCCGGCGAGCTTCGACATCAATCGTTCGGTTCCGAGCGATTCGGCAGCGAACTCCGACTGCGTTTCCACGCTGACGATCGGCAGGTCTCTATCGACCGCCTGCAGCTGACGTCGGATCGCGACCGCGGCGGCGGCGGCATCCCCAGCGGTACGGAGCGCGATCGTAATCTGGCCGAGTCGATCGGCGGGAGTCTGCGCAATCGGGATGTACACAGCGCGACTGGAGCCCTCGTCCCGGAGGCTGAGCGATTTCACGTCCCGAACCATACCGACGATCTCCAGTTCCTTGCCCGTGTCAGTTTCATCTCCGAAACGGAATCGCCTGCCCAGAACGCCGCCATGGGGAAAGTACGCTCGCGCGAACGCCTCGCTGACCACTGCGACTCGAGGTGCCGCGGGCCCGTCCGCGGGCGCGACGTCGCGCCCCTGGAGCAGCGGCACGCCCATGGTCTCGAAGAATCGCCACGAGACGGGATAGCAGAAGGCCGTCGCCCCGTCCGGCGCATCGGCGGCTGCGCCTCCCGGAAGCGAGATCCGCCTGAGCCACCGGCCGGCCAAAAACCCGAAACGGGAGAGGCTCGCGGAACGCACACCCGGAATCGCCTGAAGCTGCTCCTGCAGGCGTGAATACAGTTGCAATTCCCTCGTTCCCTCGTATCCGACGATCGTGGGGTAAGCGCGGACGAGAAGGACCCGATCTCGCTCGAATCCCGGGTCCACCCGGAACAGTTCGTGGAGGCTTCTCGCGAGAAGTCCCGCCGCGACCAGCAGGACCACGGAGAGCGACACCTGGAGTATCACCAGCGCCCCGCCCAGGCCGGTCCTCCGCCCGCCGCCACCCTGGACGGAGGAGTCCTTGAGCGCGGAGTTGAGGTCCGTCGTCGTCGCGCGCAACGCCGGCGTCAGCCCGAAGAGAATTCCGATCGCAAGGGAGAGCGCGGCGGTGAATCCGAGGACGCGCGCATCGTGGTGAAGCTCGAGCGACATTGGGGCCGGTCCGTTGTCTGCGAGTTTCAACAGCGCATCGCTGCCCCAGGAGGCGAGCAAGAACCCCAGTAGTCCGCCTGCCAGCGCGAGCAATACACTCTCCGTGAGGAGCTGTCGGATCAGCCGGGCCCGGCCCGCCCCGATCGCCAACCGGAGCGAAATCTCCTTCCGGCGTGCCGTCGCCCTCGCGAGCATGAGGTTAGCGACATTGGCGCAGGCGATCAGGAGGACTGCCAGCGCGACGGCCATCAGGATGCCGAGCGGAAGGGAGAAATCGTCCCGAAGATTCGAAAGGCCGCGTGCCCCCGATGTGAGCACCAATCGGAACAGCGGAAACCTCTGTCCATCCGAGGAACGGGCAGAGCCGGGCGGCTGCACCCCGGACGCCTGGTAGATCGAGTCTAGCTCGGCTTGCGCCTGATCCCGTCGGATGCCTGGTTTGAGTCTGCCCAGGATCCCGACAGACACGTGGTCGTTGAGGCGGACGCGCGTCCAATGGGCCATAGGCAACCAGAGGTCCGGGGACCGTCCGGGTTCGATTCCCAGAAATCGTTCGGGCGCTACTCCGACGACCGTGAACGGGGCGCCTTTGAGGGTGATCGTTTTTCCCATCACGGCGGGATCGAGGTCGAAGCGGCGCTTCCAGTACCGGTGGCTGATCACCGCCACAGGCGGGCTCGCGGGCAGGTCGTCTTCGCCAGTGAGGGTGCGGCCACGCTGGGGCCTCACGCCGAGGAGATCGAAGAAGTTACCGGAGACACACTCCCCCCAGAGAACATCCGGCTGACCGTCGACGCGAGCGCTCAATCGGGTCCCATCGAAAGCGACGAAGCCGGCCAGGGACTCGTTGCGGTTGCGGATCTGTTCGTAGAGGACGAGAGGAAAGCCGCCGTCCGTTCCTCCTCTCGACACGGCCTCGAGAAAGACAAGCCGCTCTGGATTCTTGACCGGTAGTGTCCTCAGGATCACGGCGTCGATCAGGCTGAAGATGGCGGTGTTCGCTCCGACGCCGAGAGCGAGCGTGAGAATCACGGCTGCCGAGAAGCCGGGGCTCCTTCGGAGGGTGCGTAGCGCAAACCGAATGTCTTGAGCGAGGATCTCCATCGGCCGAAAATTTAGCGAGGAGCGTGCCAGCGGTCGTATCGTCTAAGTCCCTGACGAAGCGAGGACGAAGAGCTTCGAGGCGGCCCGCGAATGTCCGCTTGCGGGACGGGCCTGTCCGATTCTGAACGCCCTCCTGAAGGATGCGTCTCGACTCGAGGCGCGACGTCAGAAGAGGTGCGTGCAGGAGACGAGTCAACCGGTTCGATCCCGCTTGCCCGCTCCAACGTGCCTGTCGTTCCTCCCAGGGGCGGCGTCTCGTCGCTCGAGAGCGCCGCGGAGCCTCAGGCGCCGTGGGGACGCCGCGGCATTGAGACGCCAGGCCGGGCCGACCGGCGTTGCTGCTCGACGAGGAACTCGGCGAGGAGAGCCGCATCCCGGAGGCGCGGAGAGGTGCGCCGCGCCACGAGCGCCAGCGTCCGCGACGGCGCCCCGGACGAGAAGGGGCGGGCCACGAGCCGCGTGCCCTTGAGGATGCCGGCGTCGAGCGTGATCCTCGGCAGCAGTGTCACACCGAGTCCGCCCTCGACCATCTGGATCAGCGTCGTCAGGCTCGTGGCTTCGACGCGGGATTCCCAGGGGCCTCGGCGCGGTCCGCACGCCGCGATGGCGTGGTCGCGCAGGCAGTGGCCTTCTTCGAGCAACAGCATGTCGCGCGAGTCGATCTTCCGGAGCGGGACGGACTTCGCCTGGACGGCGGGATCGTCTTCCCGGGCCACGAACGCGAACTCGTCCTTGAACAGCTCGCGCACGTACAGGTCGCCCGTGTCGAAGGGCAGCGCGATCAGAGCGACGTCGAGGCGACTGGTGCGCAGCCGGTCGAGAAGCCGGGCCGTGAGGTCCTCCCGCAGGTAGAGCTTCAGCTCGCCGTAGGCGCGCCGCAATGCCGGGAGGATGCCCGGGAGCAGATAGGGCGCGATCGTCGGGATGGCGCCGAGGCGCAGCGGTCCGGACAGCGGGCGGGCCGCGGCGCGGGCCGCCTCCGAGAGATCCGTCGCCCCGGCCAGGAGCTCGCGCCCGCGAGCGACGACGCCCTCTCCCACCGTGGTGAGCCGAACGTGGTGCTTGTCGCGCTCGACGAGCTGCACTCCGAGCAGCGTCTCGAGCTCCTTGATGCCGGCTGACAACGTGGACTGCGTGACGAACAGCGCCTCGGCCGCGGCGCGGAAGTTCAGGCGCTCGGAGAGCCCGACGAGGTAGGCGAGCTGGCGCAGGGTGGGGAGCGCGGGCATGGATCTCAACGACTAGTGATCGATAGTGATCGACAAACTCGATCATTGTAATCGAGATAAGTCATTGGACTGATCAGGCCGCTCCCGCCCAGAATGGCAGCTGGACGAAGGCTCAGGCCAGAGAGGAGCTCCCATGCCCGACAAGGAACACACGAAGAGCGTCAGCGAAAGCGAGAACCCCGTCATTCCCGCCCCGACTCCCCGGCGGAGCCGGCCGAGGACGAACAAGGACTGGTGGCCGAACCAGCTCGATCTCTCGGTCCTCCACACGCACTCGCATCTGTCCAACCCGATGGAGGAGGACTTCGACTACGCCGAGAAGTTCGCGTCCCTCGACGTCGAGGCGTTGAAGCGCGATCTCGTCGCGCTCATGACGACGTCGCAGGACTGGTGGCCGGCCGACTACGGCCACTACGGGCCGCTCTTCATCCGCATGACGTGGCATGCCGCCGGCACGTACCGCATCGCCGACGGCCGCGGCGGCGGCGGCGAGGGGCAGCAGCGCTTCGCCCCGTTGAACAGCTGGCCCGACAACGCGAACCTCGACAAGGCGCGCCGGCTCCTCTGGCCGCTGAAGAAGAAGTACGGCCAGAAGATCTCCTGGGCGGACCTCCTGGTCCTCGCCGGCAACGTGGCGATGGAGTCGATGGGGTTCAAGACGTTCGGCTTCGGCTTCGGCCGGCCCGACGTCTGGGAGCCGGAGGACATCTTCTGGGGCCCCGAGGACGCCTGGCTGGGAGACGAGCGTTATAGCGGCGAGCGCGAGCTCGCGAGGCCGCTCGCCAACGTCCAGATGGGCCTGATCTACGTGAACCCCGAGGGACCCGGCGGGAAACCCGATCCGCTGGCCGCGGCCCGCGACATCCGCGAGACCTTCGCGCGGATGGCGATGAACGACGAGGAGACGGTGGCGCTCATCGTCGGCGGCCACTCATTCGGGAAGACGCACGGCGCGGCGCCGGCCACGAACGTCGGTCCGGAGCCGGAGGCCGCGCCCATGGAGGAACAGGGCCTCGGCTGGAAGAACAAGTTCCGCACCGGCAAGGGCGGCGACGCGATCACGAGCGGGCTCGAGGGTGCCTGGACCAACAACCCGACGAAGTGGGACAACGGCTTCCTCGAGAACCTCTTCCGGTACGAGTGGGAGCTGACGGAGAGCCCCGCCGGCGCGAAGCAGTGGAAGCCGAAGAACCCCGAGGCGCAGGGCACCGTGCCGGACGCGCACGATCCCAGGAAGCGGGTCGCGCCGATGATGCTGACCACCGATCTCTCGCTGAAGATGGATCCGATCTACGCGCCGATCGCGAAGCGCTTCTACGAGAACCCGGAGGAGCTCGCCGACGCGTTCGCCCGCGCCTGGTTCAAGCTGCTCCACCGCGACATGGGCCCCCGCGCGCGCTACCTCGGCCCATGGGTCCCGGCGCCGCAGCTGTGGCAGGACCCGCTTCCGCCGGTCGATCACGAGGTGGTCACCGAGCAGGACATCGCGGCGCTCAAGCGGAAGATCCTCGAATCGGGCCTGTCGATTTCGGAGCTCGTCTCCACCGCGTGGAACGCGGCCGCGAGCTTCCGCGGCACCGACAAGCGGGGTGGGGCGAACGGCGGGAGGATCCGCCTCGCGCCGCAGAAGGACTGGGAGTCGAACGAGCCGGCGCGTCTCTCGAAGGTGCTGAAGGCCCTCGAGAAAGTCCAGCAGGACTTCAACAAGGCGCAGTCCGGCGGCAAGAAGAGGGTCTCGCTCGCGGACCTGATCGTCCTCGGCGGGTGCGCCGCCGTGGAGGACGCGGCGCGCAAGGCGGGGCTCAACGTGACCGTCCCGTTCGCTCCCGGCCGAACCGACGCGACCCAGGAGCAGACCGACGTGACCACGTTCGACGTGCTCGAGCCGGCCGGAGACGGGTTCCGCAACTACATCGGAAGCAAGGATCCGCTCTCGCCGGAGACCCGGCTGCTCGATCGCGCCAACCTGCTGAGGCTGACCGCGCCCGAGATGACGGTCCTCGTCGGCGGAATGCGCGCCCTGAACGCGAACCACGGGCAGTCGAAGCACGGGGTCTTCACCGACCGGCCCGGGACGCTGACCAATGACTTCTTCGTCAACCTGCTCGACGCCGGCACCTCGTGGAGGCCCTCCACGTCGGGCGGTGGCGTGTACGAGGGAAGCGACCGAGCCACCGGCAAGGTTCGTTGGACCGCCACCGCCGCCGACCTCGTCTTCGGCGCGCACTCCCAGCTTCGCGCGCTGGCCGAGGTCTACGCGAGCGACGATTCGAAGGAGAAGTTCGTGCGCGACTTCGTGAAGGCGTGGAACAAGGTCATGAACCTCGATCGGTTCGATCTCCTCGCCCGGACCCGGCGGGCTCCCCGTCGGGCCGCGGCCTGATCGCTCACCGCCGGCGGAGGCGTCGCACAATCGCGGGCGATCCGGCGGGGTCGCCCGCGATTTCTTGTTCGGGGCGGACGTCGCCGGTTCGATCCCGGTTGGCCGCTTCAAGCCTCTCAGCGAACTGGCCAGCTCGTCCATCCGGCCCCCGGGGATCCGAAAAAGTGAGGGGAGGGTGTTAGGCTTCCGTACAATGCGGAGACTTCAGGGTTGGTCCGGCCTGAAGGTTGTCGTGTGTCTCGCCGCGATGCTGGGCGCCCGATCGGCGTCGGCGCAGCAGAACTTCGAGGTGATGGCCGCGTTCCCGTCGCCGGACCCGACCCTGGCGTCCCCTCTCCTCGCAAGCCCCGACGGAACCCTCTACGGAACGACGCCGGCCGGCGGAATCTATGCGGCGGGCTCCATCTTCGCACTCACGCCGGACGGTGTCGGAGGCTTCACCTACGAGGATCTCTACTCCTTCAGCGGTCCCGACGGGCTCAGCCCGAGCCCGGGTGTAGCGGTCGGAGCCGACGGACGCTTCTACGGCGCCGCCAGCTCGGCCTTTTTTCGGCTCGACCTGCGGCGTCACCTCACCCGGATCGCCGCCGTTCCGACCGGAGCCACGTCCGAGCCGTCGACCCTGACACTGGCATCGGACGGCAGCCTCTACGGAGTGACTGTCTCCGGCGGCGCGCACAACGACGGCACCCTCTTCCGGCTCGATCTCTCGGGAGCCGTCGCCACCCTGCACGACTTCGGCGGCCCCAACGAAGGCGCCTTTCCGCACGGGCCTCTGGTCGAGGGCGGCGACGGGAGATTGTACGGAACGACGTCCCGGGGCGGCGCCCCCGACAATCCCGGCACGGTGTTCGCGATCGACACGGCGGGCAACTTCACGACGCTGCACGTGTTCGGGGGAGCGGAAGGCGTCAATCCCGTGGCAGGCCTCGTCCTCGGGACCGACGGCGCCCTCTATGGAACCACGTCGGCGGGAGGGGCTGCCGGTTACGGCACTGCGTTCCGGATCGCGATCGGAGGCGCGTTCACGACCCTTCACGTCTTTGCGGGGACCAGCGATGGCGCGTCGCCGCGCTCCAGGATGGTCCTGGGGCCGGACGGCAATCTCTACGGGACGACGCCGGCCGTTCCCCTCGTCGAAGGAGAAATCGGACCGACGCTCTTTCGCATCGTTTCGGGCGGCGCCTGACGACGCTTCCGACGGGAGGGGAGCTCGGCGGGGGACCCCTCACCGTCGGCGCCGACGGAAACCTCTACATCACCAACGGCGTCAGCGTTTTTCGGACAACTCTCGACGGCGTGGTAACCGTGGTTTACGCGACCCCCTACCCGTCGCCGCTCGTGCTCCCCTACGGGCGCCTTCTCGAGCTGCCGGGCGACGGCCTCTTCGGCCTCTCGCAGAAGAGTCTCATCAGCGATGCGATGTTTCAGCTCGATTTCTCGGGCCACCTGTCCACCTTCCATGGGTTCGACGAAGCGCTCGTCAACGACCCGCTTCTTCATCTCGACGACGGCAGCTTCTACGGCACCACGGCGTTGACCTTTGCCAACCCGAACGGCGGCGTGTTCCGCGTGGACGCGGCGGGCATCGAGACCTCTCTCCACGAGTTCTCGGGGTCGGACGGGTTCACGCCGAGGACCGGATTGACGGCCGGCCCCTCGGGCGAGCTCTGGGGCACCACCCAGCGCGGCGGCGACGTGGACGAGGGCACGATCTTCAAGATCGATTCGGCGGGGACGTTCACCTCCCTGTACAGCTTCGCCGGCAATCCGGCTTATTTCCCGGTGACGCCCCTCGTGTTCGCCACCGACGGGAACTTCTACGGCGTCGCCGGCCAGAGTTTCTTCCGCGTGGATCCGCTGGGCGGCTTCGCCAGCCTGCACGACTTCACGAGCGATGCCGCCTTTCCTCAGTGCCTCCTTCAGGCGGCGGACGGGAATTTCTACGGCACGATGGGCGCGGCGGATTTTCCTTTCACCGGCTCGATCTTCCGGATGGACGCGCTGGGCGCCCTGACCCCCCTCTCCAGCTTCCCGACGGGCACCACGGGTACGGATCTGATCCAGGCCAGCGACGCGACCTTTTACGGGATCATGCCGGGCAACTTCTTCGCCAGCCCGCCGGACTACGGCAGCGTTTTTCACACGGACGCCGACGGCAACCTGACGACCGTTCACGCCTTCGACGGAAGCTTCGGCGGCATCGCCTATCCTTCCGGACCTCTCCTCGAGGCCTCCGACGGCAACTTCTACGGAGCGGCCGGCGGAGGCCTGGGCGGAAACGGCGCCGTCTACCGGCTGATGTTCGCGGCTCCGGATCCCACCGTGACCGGGATCGAGCCCTCCTACGGCAGGGCGGCGGGCGGCGCCGCCACGACGATTCGCGGAGCCCACTTTCGCGGGCCCTTCGTCGGCCTGACCTTCGGCGGACTGCCGGCGATCAACTGGAGCCTCCTCGACCAGGCGACGCTGACGGCCGTCGGGCCGCCTCTCTCTCCCGGAGCGTTCTACGACGTGACGCTCACGAACGCCGACGCCACGTCGGTGACGCTGCCCGGAGCCTGGTTCGCCGACTTCACGGACGTTCCCGGCGATCACCAATTTCACGACTACATCGAAACGGTCTTCCGCAACGGCATCACCGCGGGTTGCGGCGCGGGCGTCTACTGCCCGGACGCTCCCGTGACGCGCGCGCAGATGGCCGTCTTCCTCCTGAAGGCGGAGCACGGCTCGGGCTACCTGCCTCCGGCCTGCGCGGGGCGATTCCTGGACGTGCCCTGTCCGGGCGCCTTCGCCGTGGACTGGATCGAGCAGCTCGCCGCCGAGAACATCACGGCCGGCTGCGGCGACGGGACGAACTACTGCCCCGGGATCGCCGTGACCCGCCAGCAGATGGCGGTCTTCCTCCTCAAGACGGAGCACGGCTCGGGCTACGCGCCTCCCGCCTGCGCGCAACTGTTTGCCGACGTCCCGTGCCCCTCTCCTTTTGCCGACTGGATCGAGCAGCTCGCCGCCGAGAACATCACCGGGGGATGCGGCGGCGGAAACTACTGCCCGTCGAACCCGAACACCCGCGGCCAGATGGCCACCTTCCTCTCGAAGACGTTCTCGCTGCCCTGAGGGTCGACGGTGCCCCGCCGTTCGATCGGGTCGCAGGATGGCGGAGACCGGACCGCTCGCGAGTTCGATCGACGGCCTGGAAGTCCCGTGATACAGAAGCGCCACGCGATGACTCCCGCAGGGTCAGACCCCGGCCGCGTCTCCGAAATCCGGACTGGCTCGGGAGATGGGGCTGCTCGGCCTCGTGGCCACCGGCGTCTGCTCGATGATCGGTGCCGGCATCAACGTCATTCCGTTCATGATCCAGCGCCACGCTCCCGGCATCGGTCCGCAACGTGCTGCCCGCGTTCGCCTTCGCGGCGCTGCCGGCCGTGCTCGCGGGGCTGGCCTATGCCGTGATGGCCTCGGCCATGCCGCGCGCCGGCGGCAGCTACGTCTACGCGAGCCGCGGGCTCGATCCCTACCTCGGCTTCGTCGCGTCGTTCTCGCAGTGGTTCTCGCTCTGCGTGGCGATCGGGGTGGTCTCGTACCTCATCGCCCCGTTCCTGCGGGACATCGCGCTGGCCGCGGGCGCGAAGGAAGCCGGCGCGGCGCTGGAGACCGGGGCGATCCGCCTGGGGATCTCGTTCGCGTTCCTCTGGGGGGCGGCGCTGGTGAACCTGCGCGGCGTGAAGGCGTACGAGCGCCTGATCGTGCCGCTGATGTTCCTGACCTTCCTCCTCGGCGGCGTCGTGATCGTCGCCGGGTTCTCGTTCGACCATGCCGCGTTCGGCGCTGCGCTCCAGGCCCGGGACGGCCGGGCGGTGGCCGCCGCCGGGGCGCCGCCGCTGTCGCCGTCGGTGCTGCTGCCCGCCTCGGCGCTGCTCTTCGCCTCGTTCATCGGCTTCGATTCGATCGCGCAGGCGGGCGGGGAGTCCCGGAATCCGGGGCGCAACCTGCCGCTCGCGATCGGGATTGCGGTCGTGTCGGTCGGCGTCTTCTACATGCTCTTCGCCGGCGCGGTCTACCACGCCGTCCCATGGCAGTTCATCGCCGCCGAGGCGCGGCAGCGCGACGTCACGGCTCCCGGTCTCCTCGGGTACCTGCTGCCTGCGGGTGGACGGTCGTGATCGTCGCCGGCGCGGCCGTCGCCCTGATCAAGGATCTGCCGGCGATGCTGCTCGGCGTGTCGCGCCTGATGTTCGCGTGGGCCGAGGACGGGATCTTTCCGCGCCGGATCGCGGCGGTGCACCCGCGGTTCCACACGCCGCACGCGGCGATCCTCGCGAGCGCCGTCATGGCCACGCTGGGCGTCGTCGGCAGCCACCTCGCCGGCGACTTCTTCCTCGGCGTCGACATCCTCGTGACCTCGATGCTCGTCAACTTCCTGCTCGTGGCGCTGTCGGTCCTCACGCTGCCCGCGCGCAACGCGGCGCTGGCGCGCGCCGTCACCGTGCTCCCGTCGCGTCGGGCGCAGGTGCCCCTCGCGGCGCTGGCCGTCGTCGTGCTGGCGGCGTTTCTCGCCGTGCACACGTGGAGGGACCTCACCGCGCCGGTGGCCGCCTGGTACTTCCGCTCGACGCCGCTGTGGCTCCTGGTGATGGCCGCCGGCTCCCTCGTCTATGGGCGGGAGATCCGGCGGCTCCGCCGCGGCGGCGTCGACGTCGCCGCGCGCTTCGCCGCGCTCCCGCCGGGATAGGACCGATGACCGTCGCCGTGGAGCGGATCGCGCTGGCACCGGACCTCTCGATCTCCCGCGTCCTCACGGGGCTGTGGCAGATCGCGGACATGGAGCGCGACGGGCGCACGCTCGACCCCGAATCCGCCGCGCGCGCGCTTGCCCCATACGTCGAGGCCGGCTTCACGTCGTTCGACATGGCCGACCATTACGGCTCGGCCGAGATCGTGGCGAGCCGTCTGCCCGGGGCGGAGCGGCTCACGAAGTGGGTGCCGAAGCCGGGACCGCTGACGCTCGGGGACGCCCGCGGCGCGGTCGAGCGGTCGCTCGAGCGGCTGCGCGTCTCCCGACTCGACCTGCTCCAGTTCCATGCGTGGAGCTACGCCGATCCGAGCTGGCTCGACGGCCTGGTGCATCTGCAGACGCTCCGGGACGAGGGACTGATCGCCCATCATCGGTCTGACGAACGTGGACGCGGCGCACCTGAACATGGTGCTCGCCACCGGCATCGAGGTCGTCTCGAACCAGGTCTCCTTCTCGCTCCTCGATCGGCGCGCGGCCGGCGCGATGTCCGAGGTGTGCCGGGCGCGCGGCGTGAGGCTGCTCGCCTACGGCACGCTCGCCGGCGGGTGGCTGTCGGACCGGTGGCTCGGTCAATCGGAGCCCGACTGGGAGCGGAGCGGGACGTGGTCGCAGATGAAGTACGGCCGCTTTCTGCGGGTCGCGGGCGGCTGGGAGGCCCTGCAGCGCGTGCTGCAGGCGGCCGATGGGGTGGCGCGCCGGCACGGCGCGTCGATCGCCAATGTCGCTTCTCGATACATCCTCGAGCAGCCGGCCGTCGCCGGGATCATCATCGGCGCCCGGCCGGGCGAGCGGGAGCACGTCGCCGACAACCTCCGCGTCTTCTCCTTCTCGTTGACCGGAGAGGACCGCGCGGAGCTGGACGCGGCGCTCGCGACGCTCGCACCGATTCCCGGCGACTGCGGCGACGAATACCGCAAACCGCCGTTTCTCACCGCCTCGGGCGATCTGAGCCACCACGTGGAATCGTTCCCGGCGCCGTACGCGGTCGAGCGCCGCGCGGACGGCCGCGTCCTCTGCCTGAGCGGCACGCCCTGGGAGAGCATGGCCGGCTACTCGCGGGCCACGCGGGTCGGGAACCGCATCCAGGTCTCGGGAACCACGGCGACGCACCGGGACCGCGTCATTGGCGGGACGGACGCCGCCGCACAGACGCACTTCGCGATCGACAAGATCGAGGGGGCGCTGCAGTCGCTCGGGGCGCGGCTCGAGGACGTGGTCCGCACGCGGGTCTTCGTGTCCCGGATCGCCGACTGGCCGGCCGTGGCCCGCGCGCACGGCGAGCGCTTCGGCCGCATCCAGCCCGCCAACACGCTGGTCGCCGCGCGTCTCTGGTGGGCGACGAGTACCTCGTCGAGATCGAGGCCGACGCGGAGTTGCTCGGGCGGCTGAGTCCCGCTCCACGGAGAGACGGGCTCTCGGCCCGAGCGCCTCCGCCCGTGATAGTCTCCGCTCAGTTGGTACCGATTGCACAGTTTTCGCTCGGAGATCCCTGAGCGTCCTCCGGCCAGGCTCGCCGCTGTCCTCCGACGGGACGAATCGTCGGAGCGTGATGAGGCGAGTGGCGCAGTCGATCCTCGCTCTGCTGCTGTCGGTGCCGGCGACGGCCGGCGTCAACCGCTGGACGAGCCAGGGTCCGTACGCGGGCGAGGTCGGAGTCGATCGCGTTCAGCGCGTCGAACCCCTCGACCGTATACCTCGCCTCGACGTGGGCCCAGCGTCTTCCGGAGCGACGATTCGGGCGCGAGCTGGCGCGTTGGCGGACACGACGCTCGGATTCACCAGCCGCTACGCTTCGCTGGGCCCCGTGGCGGTCGACCCGACCAACTCCGAGATCGTCTATGTCGGTTCGTATGGCGCCGGCGTCTTCAAGTCCACCGACGGCGGCCGCAGCTGGCTGTCGACAGGAGGCGTGTCGACCTACTACGGCTCGTACATCGAGGCGATCGGAATCGACCCGTCGGCGCCCGACGTCGTCTACGCGGCGACCCTCGACGGCGTCTGGAAGAGCGAGGACGCGGGCTGCTCCTGGAATCGCCGATGAACGTCGGTCTTCCCATCTCGAACGACATCTTCTACACGCATGACGATCGCGGTCGATCCCTCGGACCCGAGCATCCTCTACCTCGGCACGCTCTTTCAACGGCATGTACCGCAGCAACGACGGTGCCGCGAGCTGGTCTCCCGCGAGCAACGGCCTGCCGTATCCGACCATCAGCTCGATCGCGATCGACCCTGCCAATCCCGGCCGACTCTTCGCGGTGAACACCCACTTCATCATCGATCTCGGGGGCGGCGACGGCACGATCGTCGAGAGCCAGGACTCGGGTCAGAGCTGGCAGCCGGCGGGCACCGGTCTGCCGAACGGCCTCTACGTCCAGGTCGTCCTCGACCCGGCGTCGCCGGCGTCGCTCTGGACGACTCTGCCCGGGACCGGGGTGTTTCGGAGCGTCGACGGCGGCGCGACGTGGATGCCCGCCTCGGGCGGCCTCGACGACCTGAGCGTCGTCGCGATCTCGCTCCTGCCGGGCGGCGCGCGCGGCTCCTCGTCGGCGCCGGATTCGCCGCGCTCGCGAAGAGCGACGACGGCGGCGGCTCGTGGCAGCCGAGCCGCGAGGGCCTGCGCATCGCCCAGTGGTACGCTGCTCGCCGCGCCCGCCTCCGGATCCGTCATGGTCTACGCCGGCGCCAGGAACCCTCGCGCGGGGCTCGCCCGAAGCACCGACGCCGGGCAGACCTGGCAGGAGTCCACCGCCGGCCTCGTCCCCGGAGCCAGGTTCCGGCTCTCGCCGCGATCCGACGGACGCCTCGGTCGCCTACGTGTCGCTGCGCCGCGGCCGCGCCGAACACGTTCAAGACGATCGACGGCGGCGCTTCGTGGAGTCCCGCGGACAACGGACTGAACGGCGACACGATCTTCGGGCGCTGGCCGTCGACCCGTCGATCCGCTCCACGTGTTCGCCGGGCGGATATGCGACCTTCTACCACTCGGCAGACGGCGGCGCGTCGTGGACGCCGGCGGCCGGCACGTGATTCCCGCTCGCCACATCGCCTTCGCGGCCGGCGGCACGCTCTTCGGGATGGCGTATGCAATCGTATCGCTGACGAACCGCCCCTACGTGAGCACGGACGGCGGCGACTCCTGGGCGCTCGTGGACGTCGGGCTATCCCTGCGACGGCACCACGTCGATCGCGGTCGATCCGTCGAACGCATCCGGTGCTCTACGCGGGAACGGTGGGCGAAGGGCTCTTCCGCTCGAGCGACGGAGGCGGCTCGACTGGACGCCGGTCGCGGGAGACCTCTCCGCCCTACTGACATCTCCGCCATCGCCGTCGATCCCGCCGATCCGAACGACCTCTTTGTCGGGACTGTCGGCTACGCCATATTTCCGTCGATCACCCTCCCGCACGCGGGGGTGCTGCGGAGCCGGGACGGCGGCGCGACGTGGAACCCGCTCACGAAGGGCCTGGAAGATCCTTCCCCGCTCGAGATCGCCGCGCTCGCGCTCACGGCTCCCGGACCGCTCCTCCATGCGGGCACCTTCTCGGGCGTGTTCGAGAACCAGCTGTCGGACGCCGCCGGTCCGCTGCCCATGGGCGTCTCGCCGGTATCGGGGCCGAGCCTCGGCGGCACCGCGGCGACGCTCGCGGGGAGCGGCTTCCAGAACGGCGCGCAGGTCCTCGTCGGCGGAGTTCCCGCCGCTTCGGTCAACGTGGTGGACGCCGGCACGATCGAGTTCGCGACGCCGGCCGGCATCCCGGGGGCGGCCGACGTGACGGTCCAGAATTCCGGACGGACAGCTCGAGACGCTCGTCCGCGCCTTCGTCTTCGACTACGACGACGTTCCCGCGGGCTCCGACTTCCACGACGGCGTCGTCGCCGCTGACGCTCGCCGGCGCGGCGGTAGGCTGCGGCCGGGGTCTCTTCTGTCCGGACGTCGCCGATCACCCGGGCGCAGATGGCGGTGCTGCTCGAGAGGACGCTCCACGGCCCCGACTTCGCGTATCTGCCGCCGACCTCCTCTTTCGTCGACGTGCTGCGGTGCTCCCCGGAGGGCCGCTACATCCTGCAGATGGCCGACGAGGCGCTGACCGTCGGCTGCGGCCCCGATTACTTCTGCCCCGACGCGGGGAACACGCGCGCGCAGGCGGCCGTCTTCGCGATCAAAGCGGAGCACGGCCTCGGTTACGTGCCGCCGCCCGCGACCGGCGCGATGTTCAACGACGTGCCCGCGGACGCGTTCGCCGCCGAATACATCGAGCAGCTGGCGCGCGAGGGCATCACGGCGGGGTGCGGCGGCGGGGCGTTCTGTCCCGACGCACCCGTCACCCGCGGACAGGCCGCGGTCTTCCTCTCGCGCGCCCTGCTCTCGCCGTAAGAGGCGAAACTCGCATTTCCGGTCTCCCGGCGCCTCCCGGTATAACCTCCCGCCCGGGAGGAGACCGGTGGGCAATAAGAGAATGCAACTTGCGGGAGCCGGCGCGCTCGCCGCCGCCATGGCGGGAGCGCTCGGCGGAGCGAATGCGGTTTCCGGCCGATACCGGGTCGACGTCGCAGGCATGGACCGGAAGGTCGCGCCGGGCGACGACTTCTACGCGTACGCCAACGGCGCCTGGATGCAGACGACCGAGATCCCTCCCGATCGGTCGTCCTTCGGCGCCTTCACGATTCTCGAGGAACAGATCAACGGGCGACTGCGCGAGCTGCTCGAGAGGAGCGAGAAGGCGGCCGGAGCCCCGGACGCCTCGGCGGCGCTGGCGAAGACCTTCTACGCGGCGTACCTAGACGAGGCGGCGATCGAGAAGCGCGGGCTCTCGCCGGTGCGACCCGAGCTCGACGCGATCGCGAAGATCGCGGACCGCACGGAGCTCGCGCGGTTCCTCGGCGGACAGCTGCGGGCCGACGTGGACGCGCTCAACCGCGCGCAGTTTCACACCGAACGGCTCTTCGGCCTCTGGGCCGCGCCGGATTTCGCCGAGCCCGGCCGCTACGTCGCGTACCTGATGCAGGGCGGCCTGGGGCTGCCGGACCGCGACTACTACCGGAACACCGACGCGAAGGCGGTCGAGATCCAGGACGGCTACCGTTCGCACATCGCGACGGTGCTGCGCCTCGCCGGGGTAGCGGATCCGGAGACGAAGGCGGGACGCATCTACAGTCTCGAGAAGCGGATCGCCGACGTGCACGCGAGCCGGACCGAGTCGGTCGACGTCCAGCGCGCGAACAATCCCTGGCCGACGGCCGAGTTCTCCTCGCGCGCGCCGGGACTCGACTGGAAGGCCTACTTCGACGCGGCCGGCCTCTCGACCCAGCCGAAGATCATGGTCTGGCATCCCGACGCGACGAAGGGCATCGCGGCCCTCGTGGGCGGCGAGCCGCTCGAGACGTGGAAGGAATACCTGACGTTTCGCGCGCTCGACCGCGCCTCGGCGCTCCTGCCGCGCGCCTTCGCCGACGAGCAGTTCCGCTTCTACGAGACCACGCTCACGGGCGCGCCGAAACCGCGCGACCGGTGGAAGCGCGCGGTGAACGCGGCGAACGCCTCGCTCGGGGACGCGGTGGGCCGCCTCTATGTCGAGAAGTACTTTCCGCCCGAGGCGAAGGCCCAGGCAAAGGCGATGGTCGCAAACATCGTCGCGGCATTCCGGAAGCGAATCGACGCTCTCGAGTGGATGCAGCCGGCGACGCGCGCGCACGCGAAGGCGAAGCTCGAGACGCTGTACGTCGGCCTCGGGTATCCCGAGCACTGGCGCAGCTACGAGGGTCTTCGGATCGAGCGGGACGATCCGCTCGGAAACCTGGAGCGGACGGAGCTGTTCGACTACCGCGCCGCGCTGGCGAAACTCGGGCATCCGGTCGACAAGACCGAATGGGCCATGTCGCCGCAGACGGTCAACGCCGTGAACCTGCCGCTCCAGAATGCGATGAATTTCCCCGCGGCCGTCCTCAATCCGCCGTTCTTCGACGCCTCGGGCGATCCGGTCCAGAACTACGGCGCGATCGGCGCCGTCATCGGACACGAGATCAGCCACAGCTTCGACGACCAGGGCAGCCAGTTCGACGAGGCGGGGACGCTCCGCAACTGGTGGACGCCGCAGGACCTCGAGCACTTCCAGGCCGCCGCCGCGCGCCTCGTCGCGCAATACGACGCGTACGAGCCGCTGCCCGGTCTCCACGTGAACGGCAAGCTCACGCTCTCGGAGAACATCGCCGACGTCGCCGGCGTCTCCGCCGCGTTCGACGGTTACCGCGCCGCCGCCGCGAAGGAGGCACCGCGGAGCGTCGACGGATTCGGCGCGGACCAGCGCTTCTTCGTGTCCTACGCGCAGATCTGGCGCCGCAAGGCGCGCCCCGAGGCCGTGCGGCGGCAGATCCTGACTGACGGCCACTCGCCCGGTCCCTTCCGCGCGGACTGCGTGCGCAACCTCGATGCGTGGTACGCGGCCTTCGAGGTCCGGCCCGGACAGGCGCTGTACCTCGAGCCGCCCGCCCGCGTTCGCGTCTGGTGAGGCCGAGAAGGTGGCGCGTCGTCTTGCTGTAGCCACTCGGCGAAAGACATGTCGCGAGCTCGAAGAGGGCGGTCCCCGCACGGAGCCGGGCGCTGTGCCGCCCTGCTCCTTCTTGTCTTCGCGACGGCGGTCTTCGCCCAGGACGAGCAGACGATCGTCGACTCGGGGATGGCGAACTATCGCGCGGGACAGTACGCGCAGGCCGTGCGGGATCTGCGCATCGCGCGCTTCCTGACGCTCGATCGGCCGCGGCGTCATCTCGAGATCCTCGCGCGACTCGCCCTGGCGGAGGACGGCGCGAAATTGGCCAAGGCGCGCGACAACACCCTCGAGCGTTTCCTGCAGGTCGAGGACCAGTTTCCCGAGTACGACCCGGGTCGCTCGACCCGGATCTCCGGTCTCGCTTTGAGGCGCTCCTCTCGCAGCGGTTCTCGCGCGAGCGTCTGCTGTCGGTCCCGCCGCTCGCGGCCGATCTCGGGCTGATCCCGAGGAGCGCGGTCCCGCCTCGTCCGACGCCCACGACGGCCGTCGCGGCGGGGCCCACGCCGGCGGCGGAGGTCGCCGCGTCCGAGACGTCGAACGCCGCGCCCGCATCCGCGCCCACGCCGGTTCGCGCCGATCACCGGTGGCGAGCACTTCGGCGCCCGGCCCGACCGGCGCGCGCGCTGCCGGATGCGGCTGCCAACGCCCCGCCGTTCCCGACGACGACCCCATTCCGCCGACACCGGCGGCCCAGGTCCAGACGGAGACGGCGACGCCGCAGTCGACGGCGACGCCGCTTCCGCCGACGGCCACGGCGCTCTCGACGGAGACCGAGACCGCGGCGCCGCGGCCGACGGCGACGCCCGTTCCGCCGACGATTCACGGCCATGCCGACAGAGACCGAGACCGCGACCCCGCGGCCGACGGCCACACGCGTGCCGCCGACGTTCACCGCCATTCCGACGGAGACCGAGACCGCCACGCCGCGGCCGACGGTCACGCGGGTGCCGCCGACTTTCACCGCCACCGAGACCGAGACCGAAACGCCGACGCCGACGCCGACGGCGACGCCGTTGCCTCCCACCCTCACGTCCACGCGCACCGCGACGACGACCGCAACCGCGCCTCCGACGCCCACCGCGACCGCGACGTTGACGGCCACGGCGATCCCCACGGCAAGCCGTACGCGTACGCCCACGCCCTCGCGCACGCGCACCGCCTCGCCCTCGCGCACGCCGACCCCCTCGCCGTCGCCTTCTGCCGCCACCGCCACCGCCACGCCCTCGCCGAGCCCGACCTCGACGGCGCGCCCCAGCGCAACGCGCACTTCCTACGCCGACGGAGACGGCGACCTGCCGCCGACGCGGACCTCAACGCCGCGGCCTCCGACGCCGACCGTGACGCGCTCGGCGACGCCGAGGCCCTCCCCGACGCTCGCTCCCTCGGCGACGCCCACCGCCGCGTTCGTTCCCGCGAAGTCCGTGGAAGTCGCGCCGCGGCCGATCCTCCGGATCATGCCGGTCTACCCCGAACGCGCGCTGCAGCAGCGAGTGCGCGGGGAAGTCGTCCTGCTCCTGCGCGTCTCGGAGAGGGGTGAGCCGCTCGAGGCGCGGGTGACGAAGCACGTGCGCCAGGACGTCGACGCCGCGGCGGTCGCCGCCGCGATGCAGTGGCGGTTCGAACCCGCGCGCCAGAAGGGACGGCCCGTCCGCACCGACGCCGTCGTCCGGTTCTCCTTCGAGGGAGTCCAGTTCGCGCGCACGCCCTTCCCCGAGGAAACCGAGTCGCCGGCCGGCCCGGCCACGCCGACTCGCACTCCGACCTCGCGCCGCCGGTCGCGCTGAGGCGAGCGTCCGCGACGGCGCCGGTGGCACCCGGCTTGCAGCTTCCTCCCGATTGGTTCCGAACCCACCGACAGGAGGCGAAATGAAACCCTTCCGAACTGCGTTCGCGGTCCTTCTGCTCGCAACGGCGGGCCTCTTCGCGGCACCCCGAGCGGCTCAGGCGTCCGTCGCCGTGAGCATCTCGGTGTTCCACGACGATCTCGCGCCCTACGGCCGCTGGGTCGGCGTCGGCTCGTACGGCCGCTGCTTCGTGCCGCGCGTCGCGGCCGGCTGGGCGCCGTACGTGGACGGCCAGTGGGTCTACACCGACTACGGCTGGACGTGGGTATCGAACGACCCGTTCGGCGACGTGCCGTTCCACTACGGCTCCTGGACGTGGGCGGATCCGTACGGATGGGTCTGGGTGCCGGGCACCGTCTGGGCGCCCGCGTGGGTGACCTGGGCCTACGGCGACGACTACGTGGGCTGGGCGCCCGTGCCGCCGTCGTTCGGTCTCACCGTCGGCGGATACGTTGGCGCGCCGATCGTGCTTCCCGCGACGCGCTACGTCTTCGTGCCGACCCGCCAGTTCGTCGGGGTCCCGGTCGCGTCGATCCGACTCCCCGCCGCGCGCAACACCGCGATCTTCGCGCGGACGGTGAAGACGACCGAGTACCGCGTCGACCGGCGGCGTCGTCCGGATGGCCGGACCTCCGACGGCCCGCATCGAGCGCGTGGCCGGAACGAAGATCGCGCCGGTGTCGATCGATCGCGTCAAGGCGAGGCCCACGACGCTCGCGGAAGCGGGCGCTGGAAAATCGGGAAAGATCCGCGTCGTGGCGCCGGCCGCCGAGACGCGGAAGCTCGCCGCGACGTCCGAGACCGGCGCGAAGAACGAAGGGCACGGCCAGGCGCACGGGACCGAGCCGTCCGCGGCGGCCGCTCACGGCCGCGAGACGGCGGCGGCCCCGCACGCGGGACGCGAGACGGCCGCGCCGCCCGCCCAGACCGCGAAGCGCGAGGCGCCGAAGAACGAGCACGCGAAACCCGAATCGCACGCGGGCCGCGAGACGGCGGCGCCGCCCGCCCAGACGGCCAACCGCGAGGCGCCGAAGAACGCAACGCACGCGGCCCCGAACCACGAGAAACCGCCGGCGTCGACCCAGAAGCACGAGAAGAAGCCGGCGCCCGAGAGGGCGCCCGCCCACGAGACGGCGCCGAGTCCGTCGTCGGCCCAGGCCCATCGCGCCGAGCCGCCGAAGTCCGAGGCGCCGCCTCGCGGCCAGCCGACTGAAGACACGCGGGTGGCGGCGCACGGCCAACCCCAGCCCCACCCGCCTGCGAATCACCCGGCGCACGAGCCTCCGAACAAGGGCAAGCCGCCCGAGAAGAAACCGGAGAAGCAGCCCGAGTCGAAGCCCGAGTAGGCATCGGCGGTTAGAATCCGCGCGGAATGACGGCACCCGCCGCTTCCGCGCGGATGCGCCGCCTCTTCGCCTGCGGGACCTCGCCGTGGGCCCTGGGGCTGCTCGTCGTCTCGGTCATGGTGGCCCGCGACCCGGCGCGCCGCTCGGTGACGCCCGTTTTTCACCTGGCGGCGGAGCGCTGGGCGGCGCGGCAGGACCTCTACGCGGATCCCCGCGGCTACCACTACCTGCCGCAGTTCGCGCTCCTCTTCACGCCCTTCCACGCGCTGCCGGCGCCGGTCGGCGACATCCTGTGGCGCGCGCTGTCGGTCTCCGCCGTCCTCGCGGGATTCGCGGCGCTCGCCCTCCTGGGCCGCCCGTCCGACCCGGGCCGCGCCTATCTCGTCGCCGCGGTTCTGGCGCTCGCTCCGTGTCTCGGGGCCGTCCGGAACGGACAGACCAATCTCGCCTTCGGCGGTTTCTGCCTGCTTCTCGCCGCCGCGCTCGCCGTCGGGCGCTGGAACGCCGCGGCGCTCTGCATCGTCCTGCTCGTCGCGCTGAAGCCCCTCGGCCTCGTGCTCGCGCTGCTCGCGCCGTGGCCCTATCCGAGGCTCCGCGGCCCGCTTCTCGCCGGCCTCGTCCTGCTCGGCGCGGCACCGTTTCTCGCCGCCCCTCCCGCCTACGCGGCGGCGCAGTACCGCTCGGCGGCCGCCCATCTCGCCGGCTGGTCGAGCACCACGGAGAATCGTTTCGCCGACCTGACCGCGCTCCTGCGCGCGGCGGGCCTCCGGCTCCCGCCGGCGGGAGCGTTCGCGCTGCGCGCCGCCGCCGGAGCCGCGACGCTGGCGCTGTGGCTCCGCGCGGCCCGGCGGTCGCGCGAGCCCTGGCGGGCGCTGACCCTGGCGCTGCTCGCGACGTGCTACCTGATGCTCTTCAACCCGATGACCGAGAAGAACAGCTACGCGATCGCCGCGCCCGTCCTCGCGTTCACGGCCGCAGTCCTGCTCGCGTCCTCGGAGGCGCCGGCGCGGCGCGCGGGCTGGTTTCTCGCCGCGGTGCTCGTGTCGGTCGGCGTCCTGCCCGAGCTCCTCTGGCGCGTGACGCGCGACTTCGGGCTCTGGTGGGACCCGCTCTCGCTCGCGGCGGTCGCCGTTCTGCTCACCGCCGCGATCGTGCGGCGCGGCGAAGTGTTTCCCTCCGAGGCGCCCGCGCCATGAGGTTCCTCGCCGTGTCGGCCGCCGGAGAGGGATACCGCGCCGTCCTCGAGGAGGCGCCGGATCCACGGCCGGGCCCGGGCGAGACGCTCGTGCGCGTCGCCGCCTCCGGGCTGAACCGCGCCGATCTTTCGCAGATCGCCGGCCGCTACCCGCCCCCGCCGGGCGAGCCCGCGACCCTCGGCCTCGAGCTGTCGGGAACGATCGTCGCGACGGGCGAACGGGTCTGCGCGCTCGTCGCGGGCGGCGCGCACGCGGAGCTCGCCGCGGTGCCGCTCGGGCAGATCCTGCCCTTGCCGGCCGGGGACGGGTCTCGTCGAGTCGGCCGCCGTCCCCGAGGCGTTCCTCACCGCGTTTCTCAACCTCGCGGTCGAGGGCGGGCTTTCGCCGGGCGGCCGCGCGCTGATCCACGCCGGCGCCTCGGGCGTCGGGATCGCCTGCCATCCAGACGGCGAAGCGGCTGGGCGCCGAGGTCGCGGCGACGACGCGCAGCGCCGGCAAGCTCGCCGCGATCTCGGCGGCCGGGGCGGACCTCGCGATCGACACGGGCGCGGAACGGTTCGAGCGCGCGGTCGAGCGAGCGTGGGGGCCGGACGCGGTCGACGTCGTGCTCGATCCCGTGGGCGCCGACACCCTCCCGGGCGACCTCGCCGTGCTCGCGCGCGGCGGACGCATCGTGACGATCGCGACGCTGTCCGGGCCGACGGCGACGCTCGACCTCTCGCTCCTCATGCGCAAGGGAGCGCGGCTGATCGGCTCGACGTTGCGCTCGCGCTCCCGCGAGGAGAAGGCGCGGCTGGTCGCACGGTTTCGGAGCGAGATGCTGCCCGCCTTCGAGAGCGGGGGCCTGTCCGTCTCGATCGACGCCGTCTACCCCCCGGAGAAGGCGGCCGAGGCGTTCTCGCGGATGCGCGAGAACCGCAACGCGGGCAAGATCCTCATCGACTGGAGCGGCGCGCGGGGCTGAGACGCCTCCGCGCCGGAAAGGCGCGATCCCGCGCGTTTGCTAGACTAGCCCGCTTTCGAGGAGGCTCATTGGCGATCTTCGGGAAAGCGGACGGCGCGAGCGGTTCGCCCGCACCGCCCGAGCGGGCCGCCGCCCCGCCGCCGGCGGCGACCGTGATCGGTCCGAACGCCCGTGTCGTCGGCGAAATATCGGGCGACGAGGACGTCGTCATCCACGGGCAGTTCGAGGGGAACATCGACATTCCGCGCCGGGTCACGGTGGCCCTGCCGGGCCAGATGAAGGGGGACATCCATGCCCGGACCGTCGTCGTCGGCGGGCGGGTGAACGGACAGATACGGGCCGACGAACGCGCGGAGCTGCTCGCGTCCGCGACGGTCCAGGGCAACGTCAACGCTCCCAAGGTGGTGATCGCCGAGGGGGCCCGGCTCCAGGGAAACGTGGCGATGACGGCGGAGGTGTCGCCGAAAGACCCGGAGCCTTCGACATCGGAGGAAGCGTGATGGCCACGGAAGTCGCAGTCGAGACGCAGCAGAACTTCGTGGGCGGCCGGTGGGTTCCGGCCGCCTCGGGCAAGACGTTCGAGAACCGGAACCCGGCCGATCGGGACGACCTCGTCGGTCTGTACCCGAAGAGCGGCAAGGCCGACGTGGACGCCGCCGTCGCGGCCGCGAAGAAGGCGTTTCCGGGATGGAGGAACACGCCCGCGCCGCGCCGCGCCGAGGTGCTGTACGCGGCCGGCGAGATCCTGAAGCGCGACAAGGAGAAGCTCGCCCGCCTGATGACCCGCGAGATGGGGAAGGTCCTCGCCGAGACGCGCGGGGACGTGCAGGAGGCGATCGACATGGCGTTCCTCGCGGCGGGCGAGGGGCGCCGGCTGTTCGGCTTCACGACGCCGTCGGAGCTGCCGAACAAGTGGGCGATGTGCGTGCGTCAGCCGGTCGGCGTCTGCGCATTCGTCACGCCCTGGAACTTCCCGATGGCGATCCCGGCGTGGAAGTCGATGGCGGCGCTGATCGCGGGCAACACGATCGTGATCAAGCCGGCGACCGACACGCCTGCTTCCGTGGTCGCGCTCGCGCGCGTCTTCGAGGAGGCGGGGCTGCCGCCCGGCGTATTCAACGTCGTGATGGGCTCGGGCGGCGAGGTCGGCGACCCGCTCGTGCAGCACCCGGACGTCCAGGTCGTCTCCTACACGGGCTCGACCGAGGTCGGGCGGCAGATCTCGGTCGCCTGCGCTCCGACTTTCAAGCGCCTCCACCTCGAGATGGGCGGCAAGAACGCGATCCTCGTGATGGAAGACGCCGACGTCGACCTCGCCGTCGACGGCTCGGTCTGGGGCGCGTTCGGCACCACCGGCCAGCGCTGCACCGCGTCCTCGCGCCTCCTCGTGCACCGGAAGGTGTACGACGCCTTCCTCGAGAAGCTGGTCGCTCGGGTGAAGGCGCTGCGCGTGGGCAACGGCCTCGACGACAAGGTCGACATGGGCCCCTGCGTGTCGGAGAAGCAGCGCGAGACGGTGGCGAAGTACGTCGAGATCGGGAAGAACGAGGGCGCGAGGCTCGTCTGGGGCGGGGAGAAGCTGAGCACCGGCCCTCTCGCGAAGGGCTGGTTCCACGCGCCGACCGTGTTCGCCGACGCGACCCCGAAGATGCGCATCGCCTTCGAGGAGATCTTCGGACCCGTCACGACGGTCGTGCCGATCGCCTCGCTCGAGGAGGGCATCGAGGTCGCGAACTCCGTGCGGTACGGGCTCTCGGGCTCGATCTACACGCAGGACGTCGACAAGGCGTTCCGCGCGATGAACGCCTTCGAGACCGGCATCTTCTACGTCAACTCCTCGACCATCGGCGCCGAGGTGCACCTGCCCTTCGGCGGCATCAAGGAGACCGGCAACGGCCACCGCGAGGCGGGCATCGCCGGTCTCGACGTCTTCACCGAGTGGAAGTCGATCTACGTGGACTTCTCGGGCAAGCTCCAGAAGGCGCAGATCGACACGCACTGAGGCGGCAGCGGGCGGGGACGAGCCCCGCCCCTACGGTCACGAAGACGTAGGGGTGGCCTGTTGCTGCTCGATGGAGGGGCGGCCCTTGCGGCCGCCCGGGAGAGAAGGAGCGGCGCATGATCGTCGGGCTTCCCAGGGAAATCAAGGACAACGAGAACCGCGTCGGGCTCGTGCCGGCCGGCGTCGCCGCTCTGGTCTCGGCGGGCCATGAGGTCGTGGTCGAGCGCGACGCGGGCGTGGGCTCGGGGATTCCGGACGATCAGTACGTCTCCGCCGGGGCGAAGATCCTCCCGACGGCGGACGAAGTTTTCCGCCGGGCCGAGATGATCGTGAAGGTCAAGGAGCCGGTCGGCCCCGAGTACCAGCGCCTGCGGGAAGGGCAGATCCTCTACACCTACCTTCACCTCGCGCCCGCGCGGGCCTTGACCGACATGCTCCTCGAGCGGAAGGTGTCGGGCGTCGCGTACGAGACGATCACGGCGTCGAACGGCTCGCTGCCGCTCTTGACGCCGATGTCCGAGGTGGCCGGCCGGATGAGCGTCCACGTGGGCGCTTACTTCCTCCAGAAGTCGAACGGCGGCCGCGGCGTGCTGCTCTCCGGCGTGCCCGGCGTGCCCCCGGCCGACGTCGTCATCATCGGGGGCGGGGTCGTCGGCACGAACGCGGCCAAGGTCGCGGCGGGCATGGGCGCCGACGTCACGATCCTCGAGACCTCGCCCGACCGGATGCGGGAGCTCGACGACATCTTCCTCGGCCGCGTCAAGACCGTCGCCTCGAACTCGCACACGCTCGAGGAGGGCTGCCGCCGCGCGGACCTCCTGATCGGCGCCGTGCTCATTCCCGGCGCCGCGGCGCCGAAGCTCGTCTCGCGCGCGCTGATCGCGCAGATGAAACCCGGCGCCGTCGCCGTGGACGTCGCCGTCGACCAGGGCGGCTGCTTCGAGACGACCCACGCGACCACGCACTCGGACCCGGTCTACACGGTCGACGGCGTCATTCACTACTGCGTCGCCAACATGCCGGGCGCCGTGGCCCGCACGTCGACCTTCGCGCTGACGAACTCGACGCTGCGCTACGCGCTCCAGCTCGCGAACAAGGGCCTGAAGAAGGCCGTCGCGGACGATCTCCACCTCGCCGAGGGAGTGAACACCTACGGCGGGAGGCTGACCTACGAGGCCGTGGCCGACGCCCAGGGCCGCCCGTACACGCCGCTGAAGGACGTGCTCGCCTAGGCGGATCCGCCGCTCCCGGGAACCTCCGCGCTTGCCCTGCGTATCTGGGGGACAGGGGGAAAACCATGACGCGTCGCGTGCTGCCCGTTGCCCTGGCCCTGGCGGGCCTGACCTGGCTCTCCGCCGCCGGCGCGGCCGCGGAAGACCGCATCGAGAAGGACCTCAAGCTCGACCCGGGCGGCGAGTTCCGGCTCGAAACCGCCCTGGGCGCCGTGACCGTGACCGGCAGCCCGGACGCGGGCGCCCACGTCGTCGTCACCTCGCGGCACAAGGACTTAAACGAGCTCATGACCTTCCGATTCGACGAGGGGCCCGGCTCGGTCCACGTCGTCGCGAAGAAGCGGCACCAGTCGTGGTTCTCCTCCTCGAACGACGGCGTCCAGTACGAGATCCGCGTTCCCGCCGACACGCGCCTCTCGATCGACACGTCGGGCGGCTCGATCAAGGTCTCCGGCATGCGCGGCCACGCGAAGCTCGACACGTCGGGCGGCAGCATCCACGTCAACGACCTCGTCGGGGACCTCGACGGGAACACGTCCGGAGGCTCGATCCATCTCACCGACGTCAAGGGGCAGATCCGGGTCGAGACGTCCGGCGGCGGCATCGACGGCCGCAACCTCGACGGCGCCGTGCACGCGGAATCCTCGGGCGGGTCGATCGAGCTGCAGAAGGTGACGGGCGACATCGACGCGGAGACGTCGGGCGGCGGCATCCGCATCGTCGACGCCGGCGGCCACATCCGCGCCGACACGTCCGGCGGATCGATCGAGGCCTCCTTCACGAAGGGCAACTCGAAGGGCGGCACGCTCGAGACCTCCGGCGGCGGGATCGAGGTCTCGCTCGATCCGGACGCCGACCTCTCGATCCAGGCGTCCGGCACCTCGGTCAAGACCGACCTGCCGCTCCGCGTCCAGGGCGAGATCTCGCGCGGCCACCTCTCGGGCAGCCTCGGCAAGGGCGGCAACACGCTGCGCCTCCACACGAGCGGGGGCTCCGTGCGGATCCAGGGCCTGTAGAACGCCGGTCGCGTCGTTCGGACGAGACCCGGAGACTGCTGCTCACGCCGGGCAACGCTCGCATAGCGGCAGCCGTTCTTCGCGCCGCAAGAGCCTCCGGAACGCCCGGAACTTCCTGCCGTTCCAGACGCGCTCGAAAGGCGCTTCGAACACGTTCCCCATGTCGAGCGTCATGCAGGGGTACAGCCGGCCGATCGGGTCGACGAACGCGTAGTTCCAGATCAGTCCGCAGGCCCGCACGGTCCGCCGCCGGAACCCGGGATTCCGATAGAACTCGACCATCTCGTTGGGAGGGAGCGGCGGATACATCTCGATCCGGAACGGATATTCGGTCGTCCGCAGCGCGGAGAGCTGCTGCTCGAGAATGAAGGGGTCGACGTCGGGCATCCGATCGCTGCAATAAGTCTCCACGTCCGACCGGAAGAAGGCCGTCTCTCCCACCGCCTTCTCGATCAGGCGCTCCGACTCGGGCCGCTGGGAACGCCGCAGCCAGATCTGGTGCTGAAGCCGGAGCATGTCGATGTTCCAGCTGCGCAGGCGGTCGGCCCAGCCGGTCAGCTCGGAGTAGGTCGCCTCGGTGACCGTGGTGAAGATCTCGATCGCTGGCGTCCGGGAGCCGGACCTCTCCCGAGCGGCGCGGATCTCCCGGACCACCCTCTCGCCGATGGAAAACGTTCCGCCCCCACGGAACGCGTCGTGGGTGGCCGGCGGATCGATCGAAATGCCGATCGCGGTGAGGCCGCTTTCGACGAGCTCTTCCGCGCAGCCGGCGAGGAGTGTGCCGTTGGTGACCGCCAGGGTGGGCAGGCCGTGACGGACCGCCGTGGCGACAATGGCGCGCCAGTCCCGGTGAAGGAAGGGCTCGCCGCCGAACAAGCGGATCGTCGGGCGGAAATGCGCCACCGACTCCAGGAATCGAATCGCCCGGCCGGTTTCGATGAAGGGCGCCGGCCGCCGAGCCGCGATATCCGCCGCGACCGGGCAGTAGCGGCAACGCAGATTGCAGGCGTCGGTCAGCAGCAGGTCGATTCCCCGGGGGAGCGGCGCCCATCCACCGAGCGCGCGACCGCGCCGCACCGTGGAGCCCAGGGTGGAGAGGGTTCGCCGAGCCAGGGAGATTCCCGGCATGGCACCGATTATGGCGCGGCTCGGGATCATCACGACCGGACGGATCGGGATCGACGCCGCGCTCGACTCGGGGCGAGAAGGCGGCGGGTGACTGGCTAGAATGCAGGCATGGAAGAGGCGGTCGTCGTCGCCGGCGCCGGGCCCACGGGAATTGCCTGCGCGATCGAGCTCGGCCGTCTCGGCGTCGACGCGGTCTGCCACGACCGCGGCGGGATCCTCCACTCGATCCAGCGCTTTCCCGAGGAGATGCGCTGGTTCTCGACGCGCGACCTCCTCGACATCGCCGGCGTGCCCTTCGGGACGCCCGACGCGCATCCGACCCGGCTCGAGACCCTGGCCTATTACCGCGGCGTCGCCGAGCGCTTCGGCGTCCGCCTCGCCCCGGAGAGCACGATCGACCGCGTGACGGCGCGCCCGGGCGGCGTCGACGTCGAGGCCTCCGGACGCCGGGGTCCTCGCCGCTGGACGGCGCCCGCCGCGATCCTCGCGACCGGCTTCTTCGACAACCCGCTGCGGCTCGCCGTCCCGGGGGCGGACCGCCCCCACGTCCACTCCCGCTACGTGTCGGGCTTCCCGTTCCACGGCCGGGACGTCGTCGTCGTCGGCGGCAAGAACTCGGCGGCCGAGGCCGCCCTCGACCTCTACCGGCACGGTGCGCGCGTCACTCTCGTGCACCGGGGCGACGCGCTGTCGCCCCGCGTGAAGTACTGGATCAAGCCGGACCTCGAGAACCGCATCGCCTCCGGCGCGATCCGCGCGCTCTTTCGCTCCCGCATCGTGGCGATCGACGCCGATGCGATTCGCGTGGCGGGCCCCTCGGGCGAGGCCGTCGTTCCCGCCGACGCCGTCTTCGCGCTGATCGGCTACGAGCCCGACTTCGCCCTCTTCGAGCGCTGCGGCATTCGTCTCGAGGGGGAGGCCCGCGTCCCCGCCCACGACCCGGAGACGCTCGAGTCGAACGTGCCGAACCTGTACCTCGCCGGGGCGATGCTCGGCGGCCGCGAGATCGGCCGGATCTTCATCGAGAACAGCCGCCACCACGCCACGCGGATCGCGCGGACGATCGCGGGGCGGCTGCAGCCGGTGACCGTGTAGCCTCCGCTGCAACCCTTCGGCCTCGACCCGTGTTCTCGGTACGGGTGGAGGAGCCATGATCAGCCACGGGGCCCCGAGCGCGGGGCAGGGTTCGCGGCGAGGGGACGCCGCGCCGGCGTTCGGGCCGAGCATCGCGAGGGCCGGACGTCGGAGGAAAGGTTCGCCTCCGCCGGCGGGGCCGGCCGCCGGCCTCCACGTGGTCCTCGGCCAGCCGGAGCAGCGAAAGGGGAGTTCGGGCATGGCGATCCGCGAAGACGACGCCCTGCGGGAGCGCCTCGCGGAGGACCTCGACGGGTCCTTCGAGGACCTCGTGCGGGCGTATCAGGACCGGCTGTTCTCCTTCGCGCTGCGGCTGACCGCGCGGCGGGAAGACGCCGAAGAGGCCGCGCAGGACGCGTTCGTCCGCGCCTACCGGGCGCTCGCCGCGTATCCGCCGGAGCGCATCCGGCAGATGGCGCTGCGGGCGTGGCTGTACCAGGTCACGCTGAACGTCGTGCGAAACCGGTACCGCGGCAAGCGGCTCCGGCTGGTCTCGCTCGATCACCCGGTGTCGGCGAGCGGCGAGACGGCGTGGGAGGCTCCGGACTCGGAGGACGCGCGGCCGGACGCCGTGTACGAGCAGGCGGAGACAACGGGCCGACATGGAGACGCTGGTGGCGGGGCTGCCCGAGCGCTACCGCGCGCCGATCCTGCTGCGGTACGTCGAGGGCCTGCGCCTCGAGGAGGTCGCGCGCGTCCTCGGGCAGCCGCTCGGGACCGCCAAGTCGAACGTGCACCGGGGTGTCAACGCCCTGCGCGAGGCGCTCGTGGCGTCGCGCCGGGAAGGGGTGAGGAAATGAAGAGCGGGAAGGCAACGACGACGGCCGTGCGGGCCCTGCGGGGTCTTCCGGTCGAGGCGGCGCCGGCGACGCTGCTGCCGGCCGTGCTGAGGCGCGTCGGGCTCGGCGACGCGTACTGGCGTCTCGAGTCGCCCGTCGGTCCGGTGTTCGTCGCGCACAGCAAGGCGGGGATCTCGATGGTGACGCGGGCGCGGTCGTCCGAGGAATTCGAGCGCGCGTTCCGGCGGCGCTTCGGCCGTCCCGTGACGGCCGAGACGTCGGTCCCGCCCGCGCGCATCCGGGCGCTCGTCCGGAACGTGCGGGGCCAGGGCCGCCGCGAGCTGCGGTTCGACCTGCGCGGGCTCTCCGAGTTCGAGCGCGCGGTGCTGATGAAGGCGCTGGAGATTCCCTCGGGCGAGGTGCGTCCCTACAGCTGGATCGCCCGGGAGATCGGGCATCCGGGCGCGGTGCGGGCGGCGGGATCGGCGCTGGCGAAGAACCCGGTGCCGCTCCTGATTCCGTGCCACCGCGTCGTGCGGAGCGACGGTCACATCGGGAACTATTCGCTCGGGGGCGCGCGCAACAAGCGCCGTCTCCTCGAGGTCGAGGGGGCGCGGCCCCTGCTGCTCGAGCGGCTCGCCGCCTCGGGCGTCCGCTATCTCGGGAACCCGGAGGCCCGGCACTTCTGTTATCCGACGTGCGGAGGCATCGACGCGCTCGTCCGGAGCAACACGGTGCGGTTCCACTCGGAGCGCGAGGCGATCGCGGCCGGGCTACCACCCCTGTGCGGACTGCCGGCCGCCGGTGGCCCGGGCCGGGTAGGAATTTCTCGGCGAGCTCCGCCGGCGACGCCGGGGCCCTGTCCTCCGTAGAAAGGGGGGAGGGTCTCTGCGTCTCTGCACTAAGCTAACGCCGCCGACCGATGTACAACGAGTTCTACGGGTTTCGCGAGGCCCCCTTCAACATCACCCCCGACCCCCGCTTCCTCTTCTTCTCGGACAAGCACCGCGAGGCGTTCAACCACGTGCTCTTCGGGATCCGCGAACGCAAGGGGTTCATCCAGATCACGGGAGAGGTCGGCGCCGGGAAGACGACCGTGTGCCGCGCGATCCTGGCGGAGCTCGGGCCGACGTATCACACGGCGCTGGTCCTGAACCCGATGGTGACCGCCACGCAGCTGATGCGGACGATCCTGGTCGAGCTCGGTCTCGAGGCGCGGCGGGTCGACCGGACCGCCTACATCGAGGTGCTGAACCGTTATCTCCTGGAGCAGGCCGCGGCCGGGCACGACGTGGTGCTCCTGATCGACGAGGCGCAGGACCTCGAGCCGGATCTCCTCGAGCAAGTGCGCCTGCTCTCGAACCTCGAGACGGACCAGCGCAAGCTCCTCCAGATCGTCCTGATCGGCCAGCCCGAGCTGCGCGACAAGCTCAACCAGAAGAGCCTGCGCCAGCTTCGCCAGCGGATCACGGTTCGTTATCACCTCTCCCCGCTCGACCGGTTCGAGACCGAGCGGTACATCACGCACCGCCTGCGGGTCGCCGGCGCGGACGGGCGGCCGCAATTCTCGTCGTGGGCGATCCGACGCGTTCACCGCTACTCGGACGGCGTGCCCGGCTCATCAACGCCGTGTGCGACAAGGCCCTCCTGTACGGCTACGTCAACGGAACCTATGCGCTCGACACGCGGGCGATCGGCCAGGCGATCCGGGAGCTCGAGGGCGAGGTCGCGTGAGCCTGATCGACGACGCGCTCAAGCGTGCCCAGGCCGCGGACGAGGCGGCCGCTCGGTCGGCCGAACGGCCCTGGATCCCGACGCCGATGCCCGATCCCGCGATCGCGCGGCGCCGGGCCATCGTCCGCTGGGCCGGGATCCTCGCGGCGGTGGCCGTGGCGGCCGCCGCCGGCGCGTGGCTCGTGGCGCGGATCGCGCCGGAGGTCACGCACCGCCCCGCGCCGCGCCCGACCGCGCCCGCGCTTGCCGCGGCAAGCCCCGCGACGACGCCGACGCCCGACGCCGTCGCCCTCGCCACACCGGTCGTGGTCGAGCCTCCCCGCGCCGCTCTCGTTCGCGCGAGCGAGGCGACCCCGCCGCCGACGCGGCGTCCCCGGCCGACGGCCGTGTCCGAGATCGCCGCCGCTCCGGCTCCGGCGCCTCCTCCGCCCGCGCGCGCGCCGCGCGAGGCCGCGGCCGGCCGGACCTATGCGGGCGCGGCGACGCTGGCGGGCGGCGCGCGGATCGAGCTCGGCGGCATCGTCTGGTCCGAGACGGAGCCGCGCGCGCTCTTGAACGACCGGATCCTCGGCACCGGCGGCTACGTCGAGGGCTGGAGTGTGCGCACGATCGAGGAGGACCGCGTCGTGCTCGAGAAAGACGGCGCGGCGATCACGATCACGGTCAAGTGACGCGCGAAGAGCGAAGCTCCTCGCGCGTCATCCCGAGGGCCGAAGGCCCGAGGATCCGTTGTATCGCGCGTCATCCCGAGGGCCGAAGCCCGAGGGATCCCGTCCTATCCTGAAGTCTGCCGGTGACGGGATCCCTCGCTGTCGCTCGGGATGACGGCCCTTTCGCCCCTCGCGCCGGCCGCGAGATACAGCCCGGCCCAGATCTTCGGATCGATCACCGCGCCCCCGGCCTCGCGCCCGGCCGCCCAGTCGGCGAGGTCCGCGACGGGGACGACGTGGACGCGGATCTTGCCGCGGTCGTGCGGCGCCTGGTCGCCGACGCGCTCGGCCGGCTCCGCGAGGAAGAACGTGATGATCTCCGAGCTCTGGCCGGCCGAGCCCGGCCCGCGCGCGAGCCGCACGAGCCGCTCGGCCGCGTGGCCCGTCTCCTCCGCGAGCTCGCGCCGCGCCGCGTCGGACGCGTCCTCGGGGCCCTCGTCCCCGACGAGACCCGCGGGGAGCGAGATCACCGGGGCGTTCATCGGCGGCCGGAACTCCTCGGCGAGCACGATCTCCCCGCGCGCCGTGAGGGCGACGATCATGACCGCCTCCTTCGCCGTCCGGTGCTCGACGTACTCCCATCCGTTCCGCCGCACGAACAGCATGTGCCGGCCCTCGCAGACGACCTCGGGATCTTGCGTCATGCGCGAAGGTTAGCGCGAACCGTGTCATCCCGAGCGAAGCGAGGGATCCCTTTCGAGTCTCGCCGCGGCGCAGAAAGGGATCCCTCGTCGCTACGCTCCTCGGGATGACGGACATGCCGCGTCGATCGCGGCCAGAAGATCCGAGAGGTCCTCGGGCAACGGGGCGGCGACCTCGACGACCTGTTGCGTCGCGGGGTGCCGGAAGGCGATCCGCTCGGCGTGGAGCGCCTGGCGGGGGAAGGCCTCGAGCCGCCTCCGGAGCCCCGCGTCGCTCACCCGCGCGTAGCGGGGCCGGCCGTACACCGGGTCGCCCACGACGGGCAGGCCGGAGGCGGCGAGGTGGACGCGGATCTGGTGCGTGCGTCCGGTGACCAGCCGGCAGCGCAGGAGCGTGAGTCCCAGCGGCGGCCACTCGCGCTCGATCTCGTAGAGCGTCCGGGCCGTCCGGGCGCCGGTCGGCGGGTCGCCGTCGCGGGGCGGGAAGGCCTTCATCTTCTTCCGGTCGCGGGGGTCGCGGCCGACGGAGAGCGTGACCTCTCCCTTCCGGACGCGCGGGATCCCGGCCACGAGGGCGAGATATTCCTTTCGGAGCGTCCGCTGCCGCATCTGCCGCGACAGGAGCTGATGCGCGCGGTCGGTCTTGGCGACGAGGAGGACGCCCGACGTGTCGCGGTCGAGGCGGTGCACGATGCCCGGCCGGAGCTCGCCGCCGATCCCCGCGAGATCGCGGACGTGGTGGAGCAGCGCGTTGACGAGCGTGCCGGAGCCGTGGCCGGGCGCGGGATGGACGACGAGACCCGGCGGCTTGTCGATCGCCAGGACGTCCCCGTCCTCGAAGAGGACCGAGAGCGGGATCGCCTCCGCGGCGAGCTCCATCTTCCGCGGCTCGGGCACGGCGATCGTGACCTCTTCGCCGGAGCGCACGACGTGGGAGCGCCGCGCCGCCGCCCCGCGCACGAGGACGGCGCCGTCGTCGATGAGCTTCTGGATGCGCGACCGGGAGAGATCGGAGCAGGCGCCGGCGAGGAACAGGTCGAGCCGCGTGCCGGCCGACGGCGCGCCGACCTGGAAGCGGCGCACGCGCGCCGTCGACGCCGCCCCGTTCACCTCACTGCGCTTCGGCGCGGTGCCGCCGCGAGAAGACGAAGAGCATCGCCGCGGCGAGGAGCGCGGCCACGAGGCCGATGAACTGGGACGTCGAGAGAACGCCGGGGATCACGAAGCCGCGCACGAGATCCCCGCGCCAGGTCTCGAGGATGCCGCGGGTGATCGCGTAGAGGAGCACGTAGAGCCAGAAGATCTCGCCGTCGAACGTCTTGCGGCGGTAGGCCCACTGCAGGATCAGGAAGATCAGGAACGCGTTGACCGAGAGGTAGATCTGCGTCGGGTGAAGCGGCACGTTGAGCGGCGTTCCGACGGCCTCGTGCGCGAAGGGATCGGTGAAGACGACGGCGAACGGGCCGTGGCTCTCCTTGCCGTAGCAGCAGCCGGCGGCGAAGCATCCCCAGCGGCCGATCGCCTCGCCGAGCGCGATCGAGGGCGCGCCCATGTCCGCGATCGCCCAGGCCGGCAGCTCGTGGCGTTTCATGTAGACGATCGCGACGGCGGTCGCCGCGATGAGGCCGCCGTAGAAGACGCCGCCCGACCGCAGGACCTCGATCAGCTCGCGCGGGTTCGTGGTGTACCGATGCCACTCCACCACGACGAGCAGGAGCTTCGCGCCCAGGATGGCCGACGCGAGGATGTAGAGCGAGAGGTCGAGGACCTTCTGATCGGGGAGGCCGGCGGCCAGCGCCTTGCGCCGCAGCAGCCAGATCGCCGTCAGGTACGCGCACGCGAGGACGACGCCGTACGTCGGAAGGTAGAAGCCGCCGATGTGGACGAGACGGGGAAGGATGGCTCAGCTCCCGGGAGCCGGATCGGGCCGGTTCGCCGGCGCGTCCTCGCTGCCGAGCATGTCGAGGAATAGCAGACCCACGCCGATGCAGATGGCCGAGTCGGCGACGTTGAAGGCCGGCCAGTGATGGCCGCTGATCGCGAAGTCGAGAAAGTCGACGACGTAGCCGAAGCGCACGCGGTCGAGGAGGTTCCCGACGGCGCCGCCCAGGATCAGGGCCAGGCCCACCTGGAGGCGCACGCTCTTGTGGGACGAGCGCAGGGCGTACGCGGAGACGACCAGGAACACGACGACGGCGATGCTGTTGAGGAGGACCGCCTTCAGCGAGGAATCGACCGAGGCGAACAGGCCGAATGCGGCGCCGGTGTTGCGCACGTAGGTCAGGTCGAAGACGTCGGGCACGATCGACCGGGACTGGTGGACTTCCATCGTGCGGGTGATGAGGCCCTTCGTCCACTGGTCGAGGAAGAGCACGGCGAGGGACACGGCGAGATAGGCGCCGCGGTAGAGCGTCGACTCCTTCAGGTTCACCGTCACGCGGCCCTCCCGCCGACCACACGCCGGCAGCGTTCGCACAGCCCCCGATCCTCGGCCTCCGGCGTCACTTTCCAGCAGCGGTCGCAGCGGCGTCCCCGCGCCTTTCGGAAGGCGAGCCTCAGGCCGGGATAGGCCTTCGACTCGGTCCAGCCCGCGGCGCCGGACTCGTCGAGCTCATCGACCGTCTCCGAGACGATGAAGAGGTCGGCGAGGCCGGTGCCGTCCGTTCCGGTCGCCGCCCGGTCCGCCTCGAGCGCGGCGCTCTCGGTCAGCGCGATCGCGCCCTCGAGGGAGGAGCCGATCGTTTTGTTTCGCCGGGCCTCCTCGAGGAGCGCGGCGGCTTCTTCTCGCAATGACATCAGGCGCATCCAGGCTTCCGCGGGGACTCGAGCGACGAGGGACTCTTCCAGGTCCTCGAAACCCGCGAGGTGAACCGATTCTTCCTTCTTTCCCGGCAGGGCCGTCCAGACCTCGTCGGCCGTGAAGACCATGACGGGAGCCGCGGCCGTCGCGATCGCCCGGGCGATGCGATGCATCGCGGTCTGGGCCGACCGCCGCTCCAGGGAACCCGCCGCCGAGGCGTAGAGCCGGTCCTTGAGCACGTCGAGATAGACCGCCGAGAGCGTCGTCGCGCACAGGTTGACGAGCGTGTGGTACACGACGTGGAAATCGTAGCGCTCGTACGCCTCGCGCATCCGGGCGAGGGCGAGCCGCGTCTCGCGGAGGGCCCACGCATCGAGGGGCAGGAGACCGTCGCCGGCGACGGCGTCCTCGGCCGGGTCGAAGTCGTAGAGGTTCGAGATCAGGTACCGGGCCGTGTTGCGGATCTTCCGGTACGCCTCCGCGCACCGCGCCAGGATCTCCTCGGAGATGGGCGTGTCGTCCCGGTAGTCGAGCGAGAAGACCCAGAGGCGCAGGATGTCGGCGCCGTACCGGCGGATCAGCTCCTGCGGCTCGACGACGTTGCCGAGCGACTTGGACATCTTGCGGCCCGAGACGTCCTGGAAGAAGCCGTGCGTGATCACCGACCGGTACGGCGCGTCGCCGTAGAGGGCGACGGAGGTCAGGAGCGACGACTGGAACCAGCCGCGATGCTGGTCGTGTCCTTCGAGGTACATGTCCGCCGGGGGACCGTCGCCGCCGCGCAGGAGCTCGGGCCACTCGCCGGAGCGCAGCACGGCGATGTGGGAGACGCCGGAGTCGAACCAGACGTCGAGGATGTCGGTCTCCTTCTCGAACGTTTCGAAGCCGCGCCGGTCGGCGCCCGGAGGCAGGAAGTCCTCCGCGGGCCGCGCGTACCACGCGTCGCCGCCTTCCCTCCGGAAGATCTCGACGAGGTGAGCGAAGAACCGCCGCTGCTCCTCGGGCGAATCCTTCCAGGGGTAGACCTCCGCGCGCTCGCCCTCGCGCATGGCGAAGAGGACGGTGATGGGGGAGCCCCACCGCCGCTGGCGCGACACCACCCACTCCCGCCGGTTCTCGACCATTCCGGCGATCCGGGCCTCGCCCCACGGCGGAATCCAGCGGACGCGGCGGATCGCGTCGAGGGCTCCCGCACGCACGTCGGTCCTCGGATCGTCGAGACGCACGAACCACTGAACGGTCGCGCGGAAGATGATCGGGTTCTTGCAGCGCCAGCAGTGGGGGTATTCGTGGCGGAAACCCGGATCCGCCGCGACGAGAGCTCCCGCCGCGCGCAGGTCCTCGATGATCTCGGCGTTCGCCTCGAGGACCTTCTTGCCTTGTACGCCGCGACCTGGTCGGTGAAGCGGCCGGCCCCGTCGACGGGCGAGACGATGGGAAGCCCCTCGCGCTTGCCGAGGAGGAAGTCGTCCTCGCCGTGTCCGGGCGCGGTGTGCACGAGCCCGGTGCCCGCGTCCATGGTGACGTGGTCGGCCGTGAACACGCGGAAGGCGCGGGTTTCGTCCTCCGGTGAGAGCGCGACGCGCCTCTCCGGCGGCAGCGGGTGCCGGTAACGCGCGAGCGGATTCGCGAGCTGAGAGCCCGGCATGGTCGCGATCACGGTCCAGTCCGTCCAGCCGACCTCCTTCGCGACGCGCTCGAGGAGCCGCTCGGCGACGACGAAATAGCGGTCCGCGACGCGCACCCAGGCGTAGGGCTCCTCGGGGTGCACCGCGATCGCGAGGTTCGAGGGAATCGTCCACGGCGTCGTCGTCCAGATCAGGTAGAAGGCCTTGTCGGGGCCGAGGTGAGTGATCGCGGATGGAGAGATCTCCCGGGATGGGGAACGCCACGTAGATCGCGGGGTCCGTGCGCTCCTCGTACTCGAGCTCCGCCTCCGCGAGCGCCGTGCGGTCCGTGAAGCACCAGCGCACCGACTTCAGGTCCCGGAAGAGGAGGTCCTTCGCGTAGAACTCGCCGAAGGCGCGCGCGATGTCGGCCTCGTAGGGGAAGCTCATCGTCAGGTACGGACGCTTCCAGTTGCCGCCGACTCCGAGCCGCCGGAACTCCTCGCGCTGGATGTCGATGAAGCCCTGGGCGTACTCGCGGCAGGCCTTCCGGATCGCGACCGCGTCCATGTCCCTCTTCTTCGAGCCGAGCTGCTTGTCCACCTTCTGCTCGATCGGGAGGCCGTGACAGTCCCAGCCCGGCACGTACGGCGCGTCGAAGCCCATCATCGTCCGGCTGCGGACGACGCCGTCCTTCAGGATCTTGTTCATCGCCGTGCCGAGGTGGATGTGGCCGTTGGCGTAGGGAGGCCCGTCGTGGAAGATGAACTTCGGCCGCCCGGCGCGCGCCCGCCGGATCGCGGCCTCGAGGTCCATCCCGTCCCAGGCGGCGAGCCGCTCGGGCTCCCGCTTCGGCAGGTCCGCCTTCATGGGAAAGTCGGTCCGGGGCAGATTCAGGGTGCTCTTGTAGTCCGCGGAATCGCTCATGAACGGGGGAAGTTTAGCCGATCGACCGCGGAAGGCCTCACCGCGGCGGCGGCTCCGTCAGGAGCGCCACCACGGCCGCCGCGATGTCGCGGCCGTGCGTGATCGAGACCTCGGCCTGCCGCACCGCGAGCTCGCGCGCCCGCTCGAGCGCGCCGCCGTGGAACGCGAGGCGGGGCTTGCCGCGCGGATCGCGCCCGACCTCGATGTCGCGGAACGCGAGGCCGCGCCATCCGAGGCCGAGGGCCTTCATCGCGGCCTCCTTGGCGGCGAAGCGCCCCGCGACGTGCTCCGCGAACGCGCGCGGGTGCCGGCGCGCCGTGCGGATCTCGCCCGGCCGGAACACGCGCGCGAGGAAGCGCTCGCCGTGCCTCGCGAGCACGCCGGCGACGCGATCGACCTCCGTCAGGTCGATGCCGAGGAGCAGCTCCGGAGGGGCGCCGTTCACGCGCCCTTCAGGCCGAAGAACCGGGCGATCCGGACGCCGAACGAGTCCGGCTCGGGCGCCCGATCCGCCTCCGGCGCGGCGCGCCGGTCCGCGGCCTCGCGACGGCGGGCGAGAACGATCGCCCCGATCTTCTCGACGAGCGACGGGTTCGACTCGAGAATCGGCGCGAGGGTCGCCTTGTCGATCTCGACGAGCGTTGCCTCCGTCATCGCGCGCACCGACGCGAGCCGCGGCTCGCCCGTCAGCAGGCTGATCTCGCCGAAGGCCGAGCCCGGCGCGAGGACGGCGACACCCCGGCTCGCGACGCCGCCGCCCGCAGCCGCGCCGTGGACGGAGACGGCGGCGCGTCCCTCCGCGATCAGGAACATCGACGAGGTCGTGTCGCCCTCGCGCACGACGATCTCGCCCTCGGCGAAGCGGCGCAGACGGGCCCCGCCGGCGAGGCGGCGGCGCTCGTCGGACGACAGCGGGGAGAAGAAGGCGTTGTGGTCGATCGCCGTGAGGATCCTCGCCGCCGGATCCGGCGCCGCCGGCGTCTCGTACCGGTACTGGTGCTGGCGGATGACGGGGTAGGCGATGACGAGGCCCTCGCGCTCGAGGCGATACCAGACGCGTTCGCGCACGCGCGCGTCGATGTCGAGGAACCGCGCGTAGTCATCGAGCCAGTACCGCAGCTCGTACTCGACGGCGAAGTCGCGGAAGGCGTGCAGATAGCAGACCGGCGGCGGGACCGCCGCGACGCCCGGGAGGTCGCGCACTGCCGCCTCGAGCGCGGCGCGGGCCCGCGCCGGCGCCGCGTCGTACTCGAGCCCGACGTGAAGGAGGCGGGCCATGGGTACGCTGCCGCGGCGGAACACCTCGAGCCGATCGCGGCTGGCGACGCTGTTGGGGATGAGGAGCGAGTTGCCCTCCATCGTCCGGACCTTGATCGCCCGCCACGAGAGCTGCTCGACGAGCCCGATCGTCTCCCCGGTCCGGACCATGTCGCCGACCTGCACCGTGCGCTCGATCGCCAGCGCGATGCCCGAGAACAGATTCCCGAGCGTCTCCTGGAGCGCGAGCCCGAGGACCGCCGTGATGATGGCCGAGGTCGTCAGGAGGGCGGGCAGGCTGAAGGAGAGGACGACCTTGCACAGCACGCCGAAGAGGAGGCCGAACACGAGAAGACTGACGATCTGGCGCAGGAGCTCGGGGGCGGCCGTGTTCCGCCGCAGCCGGTAGCCCACGTCGAAGAGGGCGAAGTCGACGAGTCGCGTGAAGACGAGAATGCCGGCGACCCCGATGACGAACGATCCCCAGTCCTTGGCGCCGCGCGCCTCGGTCAGGGAGACGCCCGCGCCGTGCAGGAGCGCGACCGCGCCCGCGGCGACGGCGAGGAGCAGGAGCGCCGGCAGGATGCGCCGCACGCCGCCGAGGATGGCGGAGGTCCTGGTGCTCATCGCGCGGCGAGCCTCGCGACGAGCGCTCGCGGGTCGACGCTCTCCTGGAACAGCCGGATCGCGGCGATGCCGCTGATCCGATCGGCGTAGGGCGCGAGGTCGTCGAGGTGGGACTCGTCCACGCCGCCGATGGCGAAGACGTCCCGACCGTGGCTCGCGAGCGGAGGAAGCGGCGCCAGGGCCGAGGGTCCGAGCGGAGGCCCGTAGCGGCGCTTCGAGGGCGTGTCGAAGATCGGTCCGATCACGACGACGTCCGCACCATCGGCGATCGCCCGCTCGGCCTCGGCCGCGGCGTGCGTCGAGACGCCGACGCGAAAGCCGCGCGCCGCGTGCGCGCGCACCCGCGAAACCGGGAGGCCGTCCGATGGCAGGTGGACGCCGTCGGCGCCGGCGGCGAGCGCGAGATCGAACCGGCGGTGGACGAGGAGCGGCACCGCGCCGCCGAGCCGCGTTCGGGCGTCGTGCGCGTTCTCGAGCCGCGTCCGGTCCTCCGCCGGCGGGTCGCGCAGGACCACGGCCAGGCCCGGCGCTCCGGCGAGGGAGCTCAGGATCTCTCCCAGGCGCGCGTTGCCGATCGCTTCACGATCCGTGACGTACAGCGCCTTCACTCGGGCCGCGGTCCCGTGTCGCGCCGCTGCTCGAGGCCGCGCGTCAGATTGCGGAGGTCGGCGATGCCGGCCGCGAGGTGGACGAGGCCGAGGCCGGACACGAAGCCGCGAAAGAACCCGGAGCCGAGGAACCCGGGCATGGGGACCCTTCCGGTCCACGGACGCAGCAGGAGATAGACCCCGACCGTCGTGCAGTAGAAGACGAAGAGCGCGTTGGCGAGCAAGGAGACAGCTCTCCGGCTCATGCCGGCCCGTCGCTGGGGGCCGATGGGGAGGCAGTCACGCGCGGCGATTGTCTCAAAAAAAGACCGCGCCGTTGTCCGGCGCGGTGTGAGAGGAGGAAACCTCGAAGAGGCGGACGATCGGCGATTGGCTATCTTCCGGGCGGCCGGTGCCCTCCGCCGCCCGAGGGAGCGGAGCGCGACGACGGCGGCGGCGCGGAGTGCGAGGGCGCGGGGGCCGAGCGCGGCGGAGCGGCCTCGCGCGGCGCGGACGGACGCGGCGCCTCGCGGGGCGGCGGCGCCGAGTGGCCTCGCGAGGACGGCGGCGGTGCGTTGTAGGTCCGCGGCGACGGCGAGTCGTAGCCGCGGGGCGCGCCGAACTGGTCGCCACGAGGACGGGCGTGCTCGCTGCCGGCGTAGGGAGTGCGGCGGCCGGGCACCGAGCCCTCGATCACCCGCCGGGCCGGCGGCACCGAGGTGCCGCGCGAGCGCCAGTCCTGCCCGTCCCGCTCGGGAGCCGGCGCGCGGCCGCCGCGGTCCGACTCGAGGTTGCGGGTCGACGCCTGGGGCGCGGACGGGGAGGGCGCGCCCGTGCGCGTCCGCCAGTGCTCGCGGTTCTCCCGTCCGGCGGCGTTGGCGTCGGGCGCGGGGCGAGCCGTTTCGCCGCGGCCGGATTCCACCGTGCCGCGGGAACGCCACGCCGGCGCCGCTTCGGCCCGCGTGTCGCCGGGGTGCGCCGTTCCGCGCGTTCCCGGCGAACTCTCGGCGGCGGCGCCGCCGCCGTTGCGGACGACCGTGCGGCCCGCCGCGTCCGTCTCGATCCGCGTCGCGGAGGCGGCGCCGCCGCCCGCGCCGCCGCGTCCGACGACCGGCGCTCCGCGCGGCGCAACGTCGGCCGCGCCGGGACCGCTCAGGCGGCCGCGGTCCGCGATGACGACCTGGTTGCGCAGGGCCTCCTGCGTCGCGCGCGGCAGCTCCCGATCGCGGGCGAGGACCGGCTCGAGGCGCTGCTGCGAGACCGGATCGGAGGTCCGCTGGATCGTCCTGGGCGCGTCGCGGACGTACTCGCGCAGCGAGTCGCGCACGCCGACCCCCGTCCGCGAGGAGACGACGATCGGACGCGAGGAAACCGCGAGCTGGCCGCCGAGACGATCCGCGACCCGCGTGCCCGGCACGACGTCCATGCGGCCGTGCGTCGCGCCGAGCCCGTTCGCGCCGGTGAAGTTCCAGCCGCGCATGTCGATGCGACGCGTCGGGTACGTGCCGTGAATCGCGAAGCCGACACCGCCCCGTCCCCATCCCCACTGGTGGTAGTAGTTGTGGGCCCACGGCTGGTAGTAGCCGTAGTAGCCGATCGGGCACCAGCCCACGTAGCCGCCCGAGTAGCCCCAGTAGACCCACGCCGGCGAGTAGACGTAGCCGGGGGCCCAGCACCAGCTGTTCCAGCCCGTGTCCCAGAACCAGTTGCCATAGTGGTTGGGAAACCATCCCCACGGATCCGAGGACCACCAGCTGAGGCCGACCGGCGTGTAGTACCAGGATCCGTTCGAGTACGGCGACCAGCCGGCGTCGACGTTGGGCCGCCAGACGTAGGTCGAGTAGTCGTTGTTGTAGTCCCAGTTGCCGTAACCCTCGAGCGACGAGACGTCGCCGGAGTATTCCTCGCCGACGTACTGGCCGGACGCGTTCTGCGGCGAGTCGTACGTCGCCGAGAGGCGATCGGCCGCCCAGATGTCGAAGCGGTCGCGCGAGAAGCTGCCGCGCGCAATCTCGGGCTCCTCCTCGCCGTGCGCGAGCAGGTAATTGCCGGCGCGCACCGTGTACGACCCGCTCGGGCTCTTCACCTCGACGGAGCCCGCGCGCACCACGACCGCGGATCCGCGCCGCGGGTCCGCGTTGACGCGCACGCGCGATCCGGCGTTGGCGTACACCGTGAGGTCGTCCGTGTCGACGCGGGGGACGGCGTTCTCGTCCTGTCCGAGCGCCGAGAGCAGGATCGAGCCCTCGCGCAGCGAGATCGCCGAGACCGTGTCGTCGGAGCCCTGCTGGCCGTTCAGCGACACGAGCTGGACCGACGTGCCGCCGCCCACGTGCAGGACGTTGCCATCGGCGAGAGCGATCTCGGCGCGGCCGGGATCGTCGGTGTGGATCTCGTCGCCCGCCGAGATGGGCAGATTGCGCTTGGCTTCGACGCTTCCGTTCAGAGGCGAGATCACCGTGACCTCGCCCTCCACTTCGCGCATGTAGGAATAGGCGCTCCGCCGGGTCTGTGTCTGCGCGTGCGCCGCGGCCGCCACGAGCCCGATCGACGCGGCCCAGATGACGACGCGTTTGCTGATCATGGTCATAACTCCCAGCTCAATGAGATAGCGATACCCGTGCCACGCGAGCGGCTTGCCCGATCGCTCGGAATGTGCTCTAAATCAAGTACTTATGACGAGGGGCTGCGGGCGGACATGCCGAGCGGTGTCACGCTTCGGAGACAGGCCTTGGAGGGCCGAGGACAGCCCCGAGCGGTGCGATTGCCCCCGCGGGGCCGCGGCCGCTTGATCCGGGACATCGTCCGCTGGGGCGATCCCCGCCTGCTCTCCGAGAACGCGGAGGTCGAGGGCGGGGCGGAGGACCTCCGGCCGCTCATCGCCGACATGGTGGCGACGTGCCACGCCGCCCCCGGCGTCGGGCTCGCGGCGCCCCAGATCGGCGTCAACAAGCGGATCGCCATCGTCGATTTGTCCGTCGGCGCCGATCCGAATGGCGTGCTCGTCCTCGTCAACCCCGTCGTCGTCGAGCAGAGCGGCGAGCAGAAGGAGGAGGAGGGCTGCCTGTCGGTGCCGGACGTCGCCGAGAAGGTCGTGCGGCCGGCGCGGGTCCTCGTGCGCGCCGCGGACGCGACGGGCGCCGTGCGCGAGATCGAGGGGACGGGCCTCCTCGCCAGAGCGCTCTGCCACGAGACCGATCACTTGAACGGCCTGCTCTTCGTCGACCGGCTGCGCGGCTTGAAGCGCGACCTGACCTGGCGCAAGATCCGCCGGGCCCACGAAAAGGGTTTGTGGTGAGCATGCGTCTCTTCAACACGCTCGGCCGCCGGGTCGCCGACTTCGCGCCGCGCGAGGACGGCCACGTCCGCATGTACACGTGCGGCCCCACCGTCTACAACACGGTGCACATCGGCAACCTGAGGACCTTCCTCTGGGAGGACGTGCTCCGGCGGCATCTGCTCGCGCGCGGCTGGCGCGTCACGCAGGTCATGAATCTGACCGACGTGGACGACAAGACGATCCGCGGCGCCGCCGAGTCGGGGCTTTCGCTCCGGGACTTCACGACGAAATACGCCGAGCTCTTCTTCCGCGACATCGATCGGCTCGGTTTCCGGCGCGCCGACGTCTATCCGCGCGCGACGGACCACGTGCCCGAGATGCAGGCCCTCACGACGAAGCTGCTGGAGCGCGGACACGCCTACGAGTCGGAGGGCTCGGTCTACTTCCGGATCGCGACCTTCCCGGAGTACGGCAAGCTGTCCGGCATCGACCTCTCGGCCGCGCGGCGCGGCGAGCGGGTCGCCGACGACGAGTACGAGAAGGAGGACGTCAAGGACTTCGTCCTCTGGAAGGCGGCCAAGCCCGGCGAGCCGTCGTGGGCGTCGCCGTGGGGCGCCGGAAGGCCCGGCTGGCACATCGAGTGCTCGGCGATGAGCATGAAGTACCTGGGCGAGCGCTTCGACATCCATACGGGCGCCGTGGACAACATCTTCCCGCACCACGAGAACGAGATCGCGCAGAGCGAGGCGGCGACCGGCCACCCTTTCGTCGACGTCTGGCTCCACGCGGAGCACCTGATCGTGGACGGCGAGAAGATGGCGAAGTCGAAGGGCAACTTCTTCACGCTCGACGACGTGCTCGCGAAGCGCAACGACCCGGTCGCGGTGCGTTACCTGCTCCTCTCCGTGCCGTACCGCAAGAAGCTCAACTTCACCTGGGACGCCCTGACCGCGGCGGCCTCGGCGGTCGACCGGATCAAGTCCGCCGTGGCGCGGCTCGACGACGCCGCGAAGTCCACGGCCGAAAAGCCGGGCGCCTACCCGGCCGCCGAGCGGGCGGCGACGTTCGCGAAGGAGTTCTCGGCGGCGCTCGACGACGACGTCAACACGGCCGAGGCGCTCGGCGCCGTCTTCACGTTTCTCCGCGACGTCAACGCGGCTCAGGTCGAGGGGACGCTGGACGGGCCGGGCGCGGCCGCGGCCGCCGCGGCGATCCGCGGCTCGGACGCGGTGCTCGGCATCCTGCCGCCGAAGGACGACGTCCTGCCGGCCGAGATCGAGGCCCAGATCGCGGCGCGGCTCGCCGCCCGGAAGCGCCGCGATTTCGGGGAGGCGGACCGCATCCGCGCGGCGCTCGCGAAGCGGGGGATCCTGCTCGAGGACGGCCCGACCGGGACGAGGTGGAAGCGAGCGTGAGACTGAGTCAGCGTGGCTCCTGACCCTCCTGTCGCTCTTCGCTGCTCGGGTGTGCTCTCGGCGCCGCGCCCAGGACGGGAAGCCGCCCGGCACCCGCGCTCTCGCGCCAGGCGTACGAGGCGCAGTACCCGAAGCAGGGGCCGACGGCGGCGGCCCTCGAGATCGAGGAGCTGGCCGCAAGGCTCGGTATCGACGCGACGGCCGACGCGAGTCCGGACGCGACGACCTTCGCTGGAGGCAAGACATCGGCATCCGGCCGCGCCGATCGCGCGCGTGCTCGGAGTTCGTCACCGCGCAGCTCCAGGACTCGAGCGACGCCGTCGGTCCGCCGCCAGCCGGCGGTCGCGGACTTTCTCGAGGAGCACGCCTCGGTGCTCGGCGCCATCGTCGCGGCGGCCTCCGGGACGCCGGGAAATCGCGTGGGATATCGACGTGACCCTCGGCACGAAATCGCCCGTCCCCGACTGGGCCGGCCTGACCCTCCTCCAGAGGGTCGTCGCCGCGCAGGCGCTCTCGATCTGCGTCGGCCGGATCCGGCCGCGGCGCTCGAGGGCATCGAGGCGATCTGGCAGATCGCGCGGAGTCGTCGCCGCTCGGCCGGAGCTGCTCTCGCAGCTGATCGCGATGGCCCAGGCTCGTTTGGCCGTCGGGCTTGCTGCGCAAGGTCCGCGCGCCGGCGTACGGGTGGGAGACGCGGCTGCGGCGAAGGAGAGTTTCTCCAGGGCTTCCTCGCCGCGTTCCAGAACGACGCATGGCCTTCGGCGGACCATCCCGGCATGGCGGGGGACGCCGAGACGCTCACTCGCATCTACCGTCGCTTCGCGGATGGCCTGGTCGCGCGGAGCCCATGCGCGTGGACCGCGACCGATCTCCAGCACTCGTGGGACGTGGCCATCAGCGGCGAGACGGATCCCAACGAGATCGTCCTCACGATCTCCTCGGACTCGATCATTCGTCGGCTCATGCGGCTGTATCGATTCCTCTTCGATTCCGAGCTGACCGCCCTCGTCCTCGACGCGCGTGCCGAGCGCGCGGCGTCGCGAGAGGATGAATGGCCGTCGCGCCTGCCGGACCTCGAGTCCCAGGTCTGCCCCGGGCGGTTCTACCGTCTACGCGCGCACGGTCGGAATGACGCTGCCTTCGAGGGCCCTGCCCCAGGAACGGGAGAGCCCACGGCTGACCTCCCGCCGACATTTCACGGCGCGCCGGCTCCGACGCGCACGCCCACGCCGACGCCGACCGCCGCTGCCGCCTTGACTCCCACGCCCCCGCCGCATACGCTGCGTCGAGCGATGAAGACTCGCGTCGGCTTCGAACTGGTGGTGGCGGGAGGAGACCCGGTAGGGCGGCGTACGCCCTGCCGATTCGTTCGGGCGGGGCGAACCACGAAGGCGATTCCAGGAACCCCCGGCCCGAATGGGCTCGGGGGTTTTTGATTTGACGACGACAACGATTCCGCTGCCCGCCCGCGTCGCGTCGCTGGCGCCGCGCAGACGCGGCCGACGCGAAGCGGCTCGCCGCCCTCGTCCCTCTCGGGGCGACCGCGATCGAGTACCGGATGGACCTCGCCGAGGAGCGTCTCCCGGCGACGGCCCTCGTCGCGCTCGACGCGCGGCCTGCGATCGTGACGTGGCGGTCGCTCGCCGAGGGCGGCAACTTCTCCGGCGCGCCCGACGAGTACCGCCGCCTCGTCGGCGAGGCCTACGCCGCGGGCGCCACGGTCGACGTCGAGCACGCGCGCGGCCTGCTCGAGGACCGGGCATTCCTGCCGGAGCGGGAGCGGGTCGTCGTCTCCCATCACTCGCCCTTCTCGCTGCCGGACGACGCGTCGGATCGTGTGCGGGCGATGCGCTCGTGCGATGCGCGGGCCGTCAAGCTCGTGGCGGGCGCCGCCGATCTCCCGGCCTCGCTGCGCATCGCCGCCCTGCAGCGCGGGCACGCCGACGGCCGGACCGCGATCTTTCCCATGGGACCGGCCAGCCCGCCGGGACGGGTGCTCTCCGCGCTCTTCGGCGCCGCGCTCGTCTACGGGCCGGTCGAGCGCGACACGGCGGCCGGCCAGCTGCCGCTCTCCGAGCTCGTCGAGGTCTTCGAGGTCGGATCGTCCGAGAATCCCCGAGGCGCTCTTCGGCGTCGTCGCGGGCTCGATCGCGCGCTCGCTCTCCCCGCGCCTGCACAACGCGCTCTTCCGTGCCCGCGGGCTGCCGTGGCTCTACCTGCCGCTGCCGGTCGCCGACTTCGAGCGCGAGAATCCGCCGTCGATCGACTTCGATCCGCCGTTCCGCGGATTCGCCGTGACGCAGCCGTGGAAGCTCGCGGCCGCCCGGGCGGGCCGGCCCTCGGAGGACGTGCGCGCGATCGGCGCCGCGAACACCCTCGTCCGGAAGCGCGGACACTGGCGCGCGGAGAACACCGACGTCGACGGAGTGTTCGATCCGCTCGCGGACCACGGCACGGGCGAGGGACGGAGCGCGGTGATCGTCGGCGCCGGGGGCGCCGCGCGCGCGGCCGCGATCGCCGCCCGGCGTCTCGGCTACGAGGTCGCGCTCTGCGCGCGGCGCGACGCCGAGGCCGACCGCGTGGCGGGGGAGCTCGGCGTCGACTCGCTCGCGTGGGAGGACCTCGCCGCGAGCGAGGCCGACCTCTACGTCAACGCGACGCCGCTCGGCTGGCGCGACGAGGAGCCGTCGGCGCTGCCCGCGTCGGTGCTGGAGGCGCGGCCCCTCGTCTTCGACTGCGTCTACCGACGCGACGGGAAGGAGACGGCGACGATCCGCGCCGCCCGCCAGAAGAAGTGCCCGACGGTCGACGGCCTTCGCATGTTCGTGGTGCAGGCCGTCCGCCAGGCGCAGCTCTTCGGGGTCGAAGGCGTCGGCAACGACGAGGTGCGCGGCATCCTCGAGAGCAGCTTCGGGGCATGAGCGGCGCACGCGAGCGGCCCCGGGAACGGGAAGCGTTCGCCCGGCGGGCGAGGCCGGGGTGCCGCGTTCCCGTCGCGCGGACGCTGCCGGCGGACCTGCTGACGCCGGTGATGCTCTTCCGCCGCCTGCGGGGCTCGGGGCGGGAGGCGTTCCTGCTCGAGAGCGTCGAGGGCGGCGAGACGCTGGCGCGGTACACGTTTCTCGGCGCGGGACCCGCCGCGCGCTGGGTGCTCCGCGACGGCGTCGCCTCGATCGAGAGCGGAGGCTCGGCCTCGCGCGCGGCGGGGCTCCCGCTTGCCTCGCTCGAGGCGTTCGCGCGGCGCGGCGGGGTCTTCGTCCCCGACCCGGAGCTGCCGCCGCTCTCCTCGGGCGCCGTGGGCTTCCTCGCGTACGACGCGGTCCGAATCCTCGAGGACATCCCCGAGCGCCACGGGCGCAAGGGCGCGATCCCGGACGGGCTGTTCCTGCTCTTCGACGCCGTCGTCGCGTTCGATCATCCGCGCCAGACGGTCCTCCTGCTGACGACGCTCGACGTGCCCGTCCGGGGCGACGCGGCCGCGGAGGTCGAGCGCGCGATCGACCGCCTCGACGCGCTGGAGGCGCTCGTCTTCGCGCGGGACGCCGAAGCCCCGCCGCCGCGCCGCCTCCGAAAAGGCGCCGCCCGTCTTCGCGGAGCAGGCGCCGCGCGAGCGGTTCCTCGAGGCGGTGTCGGTCGTCCGCGAGGCCATCGCGTCCGGCGAGGTGTACCAGTGCGTCCTGTCGCAGCGCTGGACGGCGCGCCTCCGCATCGACCCGTTCGACGTGTACCGCGCCCTCCGCGCGCTCAACCCCTCGCCCTATCTCTACTATCTGGAGACCCGCGAGGCGACGGTGCTCGGCTCCTCGCCGGAGATGCTCGTGCGCTGCCGCGGCGGCCTCGTCGAGACGCGGCCCATCGCCGGCACGGCGCCGCGCGGGACGACGCCCGAGGAGGACGCCCGGCGGGCGGAGGCGCTCCTCGCCGATCCGAAGGAGCGCGCCGAGCACGTGATGCTCGTCGACCTCGCCCGCAACGACCTCGGGCGCGTCTGCGAGATCGGGAGCGTCGAGGTGACGCGGTACGCCGCGGTCGAGAAGTTCTCGCACGTGCAGCACCTCGTGTCGGAGGTGCGCGGGCGCCTCGCGGGCGGGAAGACGGCGGCCGACGCGCTCGGCGCCTGCTTTCCCGCCGGGACGCTGACCGGCGCGCCCAAGATCCGCGCCATGGAGCTGATCGACGGCCTCGAGACGTGCCGCCGGGGCGTCTACGGCGGCGCCGTCGGGTACTTCGACGCGGCCGGGAACTGCGACATGGCGATCGCGATCCGGACCGCCGTCGTCGAGCGCGGCGAGTGGAGGATCCAGGCCGGCGCGGGCATCGTCGCCGACTCGGTGCCGGAGCGCGAGTACGCGGAGGCGGAGTCGAAGGCGGCCGCCCTCTTCCGGGCGATCGAGCTCGCGGGCGAGCGGTTCGCGGCGGCTCCCGGCTCCCGGGTCGAGGCTCACGAGCCATGATCTTCGTCGTCGACAACTACGACTCGTTCACCTACAACCTCGTGCAGGCGCTCGGGAAAATCGACCCGCACGTCGAGGTGGCGCGCAACGACCGGTTCGATCCGGCGTCGGTGGTGCGGAAGCGTCCGCGCGCGATCGTCGTCTCGCCGGGACCGGGACGTCCGGAGACGGCGGGGCGGTCGCTCGCGACGATCGGCGAGGCGGAGCGCGCGGGCATTCCGATCCTCGGCGTCTGCCTCGGCCACCAGGCGATCGCCGCCTTCCACGGCGGGCGCGTCGTCCGGGCGCCGTCGCCGCGACACGGGAAGAGCTCGCCCGTGCGGCACGACGGGTCCGGTCTCTTCGCCGGCCTCGCGAGCCCGTTCGAGGCCGGGCGGTACCATTCCCTGGTGGTGCAGGAGGAGGGCCTCCCGGCGGAGCTCGTCGTCACGGCGAGGAGCGACGACGGCATCGTGATGGCGCTCGCGCACCGGACGAAGCCCGTCTTCGGCGTCCAGTTCCATCCCGAATCCGTGCTGACGCCGGAGGGGCCGCGTCTGCTCGCCAACTTCCTCGAGGCGGCGCGATGACGCCCGTCGCGGAAGCGCTCCGCCTCGCCGCGTCCGGCGCGAGGCTGCCGCGGCCGCTCGCGGAAGCCGCGTTCGCGGACGTCATGGACGGGCGCGCGACCCACGCGCAGCAGGGCGGCCTCCTCCTCGCCCTCGCCGCGCGCGGCGAGACGGCCGACGAGGTGGCGGGCGCCGTCGCCGCCCTGCGGGCGCGGATGCGCCGCGTCGCGAGCCGCCGCGCGCCGCTCCTCGACACGTGCGGCCCCGGCGGGCTCGGGCGGGACCTGTTCAACGTCTCGACGGCTGCGGCGATCGTCGCCGCGGGGGCGGGCGCCGCCGTCGCCAAGCACGGCAACCGCTCGATCTCGTCGCGGGTCGGCTCGGCCGACGTCCTGGAGGCGAGCGGCGTCCGCGTCGATCTGGAGCCGGATGCCGCGGGCCGCGTGCTCGACGAGACCGGTCTCGCGTTTCTCTTCGCGCCGGGATTCCATCCGGCGCTGCGCGCGCTCGCCGCCCTCCGGCGCGAGCTCGGCGTGCGCACGATCCTGAACGTGCTCGGCCCGCTCGCCAACCCCGCGGGCGCGACGCGGCAGCTGATCGGCGTCGGCCGCCCCGCGCTCGTTCGCCTCCTCGGCGAGGCCCTGGCGGCGCTCGGGGGCGAGCGGGCGATCGTCTTCCACTCCGCGGCCGGCCTCGACGAGCTCGTGCCGGGCTGTCCCGCCGAGGGCCTCGAGGTGGCGGACGGAACGACGAAGGCATGGCGGTTCGATCCTGCCGACGTGCCGCAGCCGCCGGTGCCGGTCGAGGCGCTGCGCGGCGGCGACGCCGACGAGAACGCTCGCATGCTCGAGCGGCTCCTCGCGGGCGAACCGGGGCCGCGGCGCGAGGCCGTGCTCCTGAACGCCGCCGTCGCCCTCGTCGTCGCCGGATGCGCGGACGGCGTACGCGAGGGGCATGCGCTCGCCGCCGAGGCGCTCGACCGCGGGGAGGCGGGGCGCCGGTTCGAGAGCCTCAAGGAGGCGTCGCGGGCCGCATGAGCGACGTGCTGACGGAGATCCTCGCCTCCAAGCAGTCGCGCTTATCGCGCGGCGAATACACGCCGCGGCCCGCGCCGGCGCAGCGCCCGACCGACGGCGCCGCGTTCGCGGCGTCGCTCCGGGGCGCGGGCACGCGCATCATCGCGGAGTTCAAGGCCATGTCCCCGTCGGCCGGCACGCTCCTGACGAACGCGGACGCGAAGGTCGAGAGCTTCGGGCTCCACTACCGGCGCGGCCACGCGGCCGCGATCTCCGTCGTGACGGAGGAGGATCACTTCGGCGGCGACCCCGGGTGGCTGCCGCGCATGAAGACGATCTCCGGCCTGCCCGTTCTCATGAAGGACTTCTTCTTCGACGAGCGCCAGCTCGACTTCGCCGTCTCGCTCGGCGCCGACGCGGTGCTCCTGATCGCCCGCGCGCTCGGCGAGGCCGACCTGCCCCGGCTGCGGCGGGCGGCGGCGGAGCGCGGTCTCGCGGCGGTCGTCGAGGCGCACGGCGCCGTCGAGATTCGACGGGCCGCGGCGGTTTCGCCCGAGGTGCTCGGCGTCAATGCGCGCGACCTCGCGACCTTCCACACGGACCTCGGCTCCCTCGATGCCATGGCCCGCGAGATTCCGCCCGGCCCCGTGCGCCTGGCGGAGAGCGGGATCCGCACTCGGGCCGACATCGAGCGGCTCGCCGCGGCCGGCTACGAGGCGTTCCTCGTCGGCGAGACGCTGCTCCGCGCGGCGGATCCCGAGGAGGAGCTGCGGAGCCTGCGGGGATGACCGCCGTCAAGATCTGCGGGCTGACGCGGCCCGAGGACGTGCGGGCGGCCGGCGCGCTCGGCGCGGCCTACGTCGGCTTCGTGTTCGCGGCGGCCTCCCCGCGGCGTGTCACGGCCGAGCGGGCACGCGCGCTGGCCGCGGAGTGCGTGCCGGGCGTCCTGAAGGTCGGCGTGTTCGCCGACGAGGAGACGGCGCTCGTCGAGGATGCGGTTGGCGCGGCGGGACTCGACCTCGTGCAGCTCCACCGGCGCCTCACGGAGGAGGACGTCGCGGCGATGCCGGTGCCGGTCATCGCCGTGGCGCGGGCGGCGGCGAAGGGGTTCGCGGTGCCGCGCCCGGAGATCCTGGTCCGCTGCCACGCCGTTCTCTTCGACGCGAGCGAGGGAACGGGAGCCGCCCTCGACCCGGCGCGGCTGGAGGAGGCGAGCGGGCCCGTTCCCGTGCTCGTCGCGGGTGGCCTGACGCCCGAGAGCGTCGGCGCGGCGATCCGAATCCTGCGTCCCGCCGGCGTCGACGTCGCCTCGGGCGTCGAGAGCGCGCCCGGGGTCAAGGACCGCGGAAAGCTCGAGCGCTTCTTCGCGGCCGTGCGGGAGGCGGATGCGCGCACGCTCTAGACATCCCGGGCGGCGTCCGGGTTACTTCGGTGAGTACGGAGGCCGCTTCGCGCCGGAGACGCTGATGGCGCCGCTCGCGGAGCTCGAGGCGGCGTTCGCGCGCTTCCGTCGCGACCGCCGGTTTCGGGCGGAGCTCGACGAGCTGCTCCGGACCTACGCCGGGCGGCCGACGCCGCTGACCGTGGCGGAGCGCCTCGCCCAGCGGTGCGGCGGCGCCCGGATCGCGCTGAAGCGCGAGGACCTCCTGCACACGGGCGCGCACAAGCTCAACAACGCGCTCGGCCAGGTCCTCCTCGCGCGGCGCATGGGCAAACGCCGGGTCGTCGCCGAGACCGGCGCCGGGCAGCACGGCGTCGCGACGGCGGCGGCGGCCGCGCGCCTCGGGGTCCCGTGCCGCGTCTACATGGGCGTCGTCGACATGGCGCGCCAGGCGCCGAACGTCTCGCGGATGCGGCTGCTCGGCGCCGAGGTCGTCGGCGTCGACTCGGGCTCGAAGACCCTGAAGGACGCGATCAACGAGGCGATGCGCGACTGGACCGAGAACGTCGCGACGACCCACTACGTGCTCGGCTCGGCCCTGGGACCGCATCCGTATCCGTCGATCGTCCGCGAGTTCCAGTCGGTGATCGGCCGCGAGGCGCGCGCGCAGTTCCGGAAGCGGACCGGACGGGACCCGCACGCCGTCGTCGCCTGCGTCGGCGGCGGCTCGAACGCGATCGGCATCTTCTCCGCCTACCTCGCGTCGCCGCGGGTCGCGCTCCATGGCGTCGAGGCGGGCGGCCGCGGCCGCGGGCCCGGCGACCACGCCGCGCGCTTCTCCGGCGGAGTCGTGGGCGTGCTGCACGGCACCCGCACGATGCTGCTCCAGGACGCGGCGGGACAGGTGCTGCCGACGCACTCGGTCTCGGCGGGGCTCGACTATCCCGCCGTCGGGCCGGAGCACGCGGCGCTCCACGACGCGGGCCGCGTGACGTATGGCCGCGTTTCGGACGGCGAGGCGCTCGACGCCTTCGCGCTCCTGTGCGAGACCGAGGGCATCCTCCCCGCGCTCGAGTCGGCGCACGCCGTCGCCTACGCCGCGTCGCTCGCGCGACGGCTGCCGCGCCGCTCCTGGATCCTGGTCAACCTGTCGGGCCGCGGGGACAAGGACCTCGACGAGTACCTGCGAGCGCGGGACCGCGGCGAGGGAACGCCGCGTCGAAGCCGGGGCCGAATGAAATGAGGGCCGGGTTTCGAAAGAAAGACGGCGGCGGCGGCGCATGAGCCGGCTCGCCGCGTCGTTCGAGCGGGCCCGCGCCGAATCGCGCGCCGCGCTCGTCGCGTACCTGACCGCGGGCGATCCCTCGCCGGAGGCGACCGTCGGACTCGCCCGGGCGCTCGACCGCGCCGGCGCCGACGTGCTCGAGCTCGGCGTGCCGTTCTCCGACCCGATCGCCGACGGGCCCGTCCTCCAGCGCGCCGCGACGCGCGCCCTCGCGGCGGGCACGACGCTGTCCGACGTGTTCGGGATCGCGCGGCGGATCCGCGCGGAGACCGACCTCGCGCTCGTCCTCTTCTCGTACGTCAATCCGGTGCTTCGCCACGGCATCGCGAGGGCGGCGGCCGAGGCGCGCGCGGCGGGCTTCGACGGCGTGCTGCTGACCGATCTCCCCCCGGAGGAGGCCGCGCCGTTTCAGCCGGTGCTGCGCCGCGCGGGGCTCGACACGATCTTCCTCGTGTCGCCCACGTCGCCGTCCTCGCGCATGGCCGCGGCCGCCCGGCTGTCGAGCGGGTTTCTCTACGTCGTCTCGCGCGCGGGAACGACGGGAGCGCGAACGCGCCTGGCCGACGACCTCGCGGTGACTGCGCGGCGCGCGCGCCGCCGCGCGGGGAAGCTGCCGACCGCGATCGGCTTCGGGATCGCCGACGCGGCGTCGGCCTCGCGGGCGGCGGCCCTCGCCGACGGCGTCGTCGTCGGCTCCGCGCTCGTGCGCGCGGCCGAGGAGGCCGGCCCCCGGCGAGACGCTGCGGTCGAAGCGCTCGCCCGTTCCCTCGCCGCGGCGTGCCGACGGAGTCGGGCGGCGGCCGCCGGCTGATGCGGACCGAGGGGGAGTGCCTCCGGCTCCTGCGCCGGGCGGATCTCGCCCGCGAGACGCTCCTCGAGATCCTCGCCGACCGCGGCGTGCGGAAGTTCCACGCGGTCCGGCGGGCGCTCGCTGCCCACCCGCGGACACCGCGCGGCGACGCGCTCGCTCTCGTCGGGACGCTCTACTGGCGCGACCTCGCGGCGCTATCCGCCGACACGCGCGTGCACCCGGCGATCCGGCGAGCCGCCGATTTCGACCTGCTCCGCCGGCTCCCCGAAATGGCCGTCGCCGAGCGCGTGGACCTCGCCCGCAGCGTGGGCCGGGGGGCCCTCCTGTACCTGCGCCTCGATCCGGATCCGCGGGTCCTCGCGTCGGTGCTCGAGAACCGGTTCACGATCGAGGCCGATGTGATCCAGGCCGCAACCGTCCAGACCGGAAACCGGGAGGAGTGCCTCGTCCTTCTCGCCGGACATCCCCGCTGGAGCCTGCGTTCCGCAGTCCGCAGCGCGATCCTGCGCCGCCCGGACCTGCCGCTCGGGGTGGCCCTCTCCCTCCTGACGCGGGCGAGCCTCGAGGACCTCCGCGGTGTCCTCGAATCGCCGCGCGCTCCGGAGCTCGTCAAGGCCTGCGCGGAAAGAGTCCTTGCGGAGCGGGGAGCGACGGTCTAGCATCAGGAAGGCCTCATCGGGAGACGGAGCATGGGCGAAACACCGGTCCTCACCTTCGGAGAAGAACTCCGCCGGGAGAGGCTCATCCGGGAAGTTTCGCTCGAAGAAATCTCGGCGGCGACCAAGATCTCGGTGCGGCTGCTGACCGCCCTCGAGGCGAGCGACGTCGGAAAGCTGCCGGCGCCCGTCTTCACCCGCGGATTCATCCGCGCGTACTCGCGCCATCTCGGCCTCGACGCCGACGAGAAGATCAACGCCTATCTCGCGGACCTCGCCCCCGAGAAGTCTCGCGAGGCCGGCAAGCGCCGGACCGGCTCCCGCTTTCTCCGCGGCCGGCGCGCCGCCGCGAGCACGATCGTCGTGAGCGTGACCGCGGTGCTCCTCCTGCTCGGGCTCATCGCGCGGCCGGAGCGCCGGAGCGCGGCCGCCGACCCGATCGCACAGCGGCGCACGGCGCCCGCCGTCTCGTTCAAGAACGTGGCCGTCTCGCCGGGTCCCGCGCCCGTGATCCAGGACGCGCGCGAGGCGGCGGCGGGAAAGTCCACGGTGTCGATGGAGCTCGAGTTCGAGCAGGACTCGTGGACCGAGGTCACCACGAACGACGGACAGCCGATCTTCTCCGGACTCGCGCGGCGGGGCACGCGCCAGCGGTTCGAGTCGCAGGACGGATTCCGGCTGACGCTCGGCAACGCCGGCGGCGTGAAGGTGACCGTGGACGGCCGTGCGCTCGAGCCACTCGGCGGGGCGGGACAGGTCGTTCGGAACCTTCCCGTGCCCGCGCGGCTGACGCAGAGCTAGTCGCCCGGTCTCGTCCTTGCCCGATCCCGCGAGCCCGGCCTCCCTCGAGCCCCTCGATCTCGTCTCGCTGCTGCGGTCCGCCGACGCCGCGAAGGAGCTCCGGACGTTCGCGGCGCGCGGCCTGCTCCCGCTCGCGAGCGACGACCGGCTCCGCGCGCTCATCGCGGTCCTGGACGATCCGGATCCCGATGTCTCGAGCGCCGCCGTCGCGACGTTCGCCGGCGTCCCTCCGGATGACCTCGTGCGATTCCTGGAGGCCGGCGTTCCGACCCCGGCCGAGCTCGACGCCGTCAGCCGGCGGACCGAGGACCATGCCGTGCTCGAGCAGGTCATCCGGAACCGAGAGACCTCCGACGAGACGCTGCAACGTCTCGCCGTCGCGGTCACGGGGGCGCCGCAGGACGCCCTGATCGTCAACCAGGTCCGCCTGCTCCGCAGTCCGGCGCTGATCGACTCGTTGCTCGAGAACCCCTCGCTGACCGCGGATGGCCGGCGGCGGCTGCTCGAGCTGCGCGAGGAGTTCTTCGAGAAGGAGGAGCGGCGCCGGGAACAGGAGCGGCGCCGCCAGGAGGAGGAGGCCCGCCGCGCGGAGCAGGAGGCGGCCGGCATCGTCTTCGAGGAGGCGTCGATTGAGGCGGGGGAGGGCAGCTCGGCGGAAGGCGCCGCCGAGGGCGAAGACGCCTACACCGCCGCGAACCTGGCGCAGGTGTTTCGGCGCATCGGGCAGATGACCGTGAAGGAGAAGCTCGATCTCGCGCAGAAAGGATCGAAGGAGGAGCGGCGCATCCTCATCGCGGACTCCAACAGGATCGTGAGCATGGCGGTGCTCCGCAACGAGGCGCTCACGCCGGCCGAGATGGAGACCTTCTGCGCGATGCGCCACCTGGCGGGGGAGATCTACCACGAGATCGCCAGCACGCGCGAGTGGATCCGGAAGCCGAAGATCCAGCTCGCCCTCGTGAACAACCCGGCCGTGCCGCTCTCGATTACCCTGCCGCTGATCAAATTCCTCGGGATGCGGGACCTGCGCATCATCTCGCGCGACCGCAATCTGCCCGAGGGCGTGCGCTCCACCGCGCGCAAGATCCTGCTCGAAAAGCGCGGCTGATCGCCGCGCGGCGCGCCGCTTGCCGGAAGCCCCGACTTTCCCGTATGTTAACCTTTGAAAAAGGTCCCCTGCTCGGGTGAGGTTCCGCAAGAAATGCCGCGAGAAATCGACTACTACGGACTGCTCGGCGTGGCGCGGGACGCCACCGAAGCGGAGATCCGGGAACGCTTCCGCGCGCTGGCGCGCGAGGCGCATCCGGATCGCGCGCCCGCGGCGCGGAAGGCCGAGGCCGAGTCGAAGTTCCAGGACCTCACCGAAGCCGTCAACGTCCTGACCAGTCCCGATCGCCGCAAGGCCTACGACTTCGACCTCGCCGCGGCGCGCGGCTCGACGGAGAACGCGGACGCCGTCGCGCAGAACTACCTCAGCCAGGGGATCGCCGCCTACAAGGAGCGCAAGTACACGGATGCGGCCGGCAACTTCCAGCTCGTCGTCGGACGCAATCCGCGCGACGTCAAGGCGCAGCACTACCTGGGACTCGCCTCGGCGCGGGCGGGCGACCTCCGCACCGCGGTCAAGGCGATCGAGGCCGCGCTCGTGATCGAGCCGCACAACGGCAGCCTCCTGAAGGACGCCGGCGCCATCTTCCGCCAGGCGGGACTTCTGCTGAAGGCGGAGAAGGCCTACCAGGAAGCGCTGCGCTGGGATCCCGCCGGGGGCGAGGCGCGCAAGGCCCTCGAAGAGATCCGCGTCCAGCGCGCGGAGCGAGGTTAACGGATGGCCCGGATCGACGCGTTCGGCCTGACCGACGTCGGCAAGAAGCGCAAGCACAACGAGGATGCGTACGCGCTCGATCCCGCCGAGGGATTCTTCGTGGTGGCGGACGGCATGGGGGGCCATGCCGCCGGCGAGGTGGCGGCGAAGATCACCGTCGAGACGATCGGCGAGTTCATCGCGGCCACCCGCCAGAAGGAAGAGGCGACCTGGCCGTTCAAGTACAACCACGAGCTCCACTTCAACAGCAACCGCCTCGCCGTCGCGATCGAGAAGGCGAACGAGCGGGTGATGGCCGCGGTCGCGGCCCAGCCGTGGCTGAAGGGGATGGGCACGACGGTGGTCGCCGGACTCTTGAACGAGAAGATCCTGTCGCTCGCCCACGTCGGCGACAGCCGCGCGTACCTCTTCCGCGACGGCGAGCTGCTGCGCCTGACGGACGACCACTCATGGGTGCACGAGCAGGTCGCCGCGGGGATCCTGACCGAGGAGGAGGCGAAGACGCACCCGCTGAAGAACGTCGTCACCCGGGCGCTCGGCGGCGGTCCGTCGGTGTCGCCGGACCTGCGCGAGATGGAGTTTCGCAAGGGCGACGGCTTCCTCTTCTGCTCGGACGGACTGACCACGATGCTCTCCGACGAGGAGATCCGGGACTCCGTCGCGGCGAACAAGGACGAGGATGCCGAGGCCCTCTGCCAGAGTCTCGTCGACCTCGCCAACGACAAGGGCGGCGTGGACAACATCACCGTCGTCTTCGTCCGCATCGAGGACCGCACCACCGAGCCCGGCGTCTAGGGCGCGCGCCGTCCTGGCGACGGCGGGCCGCTCGTCTCCGTACACCGATTGACGCACCGAGGGGCGAGGTCTACCCTGACGCCTGACGCGATGATCGAACGCCGGTTCGGGAAGGGAGGGCGGGCCCGCGCACTGGTCGCGGCCGCCGCGCTGCTCTCCGTGCCGGCGGGGGCCGTGCGCGCGTTGGGGGCGGACGGCCGCGCCTCGGAGGCGGCCGCCTGGATCGAGAGCCCTTACCGCCACTTCGAGGCGGGGAGGGTCCTCCCCGGCGCCCACGCGATGCTCTTCGACGAGAGCCGGGACCCGGACCTCGCGGCGGATCTCGATGCCGAGCTGTCCCGTCTCTCGACCGAGCTCTTCCGCCACCAGGGCTGGAGGTCGCCGTTTCCCGCGGACGAGCCGCTGCGCGTCTACGTGGCGCGGTCCCCGGCGGGCGGGGTGAAGATGGTGGCCTCCCGCACCGCGGAGCGCGGCCTCCTCCGCGAGCCGGCGGTGCTCCTCGACGCGAGCGGCATGGACACGCGCGCGGTCGTCCGCGAGGTCGCGCGCGAGGTGGCGCGCGCCGTGCTCGAAGGCTACGGCGCCGCGGACGCCTTCCTCGAACCCGCGCTCGCGGAGTTTCTCTCGGCGCCGCCGGGAGAGGCGGGCGCCGAGGCCGCCTGGACCCTCGCCGCGGCGGGGTCGCTCGACTTCCGCGCGGAGCCCGCGACGCTCGGGCGGCTGTGGGTCGAGGAGATCGCGCGCGCCGCCGGCGGTCCGGCCATCCTGCGCGACGCCTGGCAGCGGGCCGCCGACGGCGGGGAGGCGCCCACGGCCGTGCTCCTGCGGGCGGCGGCGCAGCAGACCGCGCTGACCGAGGAGTCCGTGCTGCTGCGCGCCTCCGCGCGGCTCTACGCCGCGATCGAGCCCGAGCCCGCGCCGTCACGCCTCCGGCTTCTGGACGTTCTCTCCGGGGCCATCGACGCGGCCGCGCCGGGCGCCTTCGTCGTGCGGCACCGCGCGTTTCTGCCGGAGACGGAGGACACGCTGCGCGTTGCGTGGCCCCAGGACGGGGGCGCCGGCGCGGCCGTGGTCCGCTACGCGGATCCTCTTCTGCCGCCCGACGTCGTCACGTTTTCTCCCGGCGAGGCGCGGAGCGTGCCGCTCTCGGGCGTGGCGCGCGTCGACGTCCTCGTCGCCGGAAGCGCCCTGGGCGGGCGCGGGATCGCCGCCCCGGTCTATGCGGAGACGGCCACGGGGGTCCCGTTCGGCGGCCTCGAGGCGCGCGCGTCGGCGGAGGGCGGCGAGCCGCGGCTCCTGTGGACGACGGCGAGCCACGAAGGCATGTGGGGGTGGGCGATCTTCCGCGAGCAGGTCCTCGCCGACGGACGGATCGCGCGGCGGGGACCGGAGATCGTGCCCTCCGCGGAGAGCGCGACCCGATCCTATCGGTACCAGTTCGTCGACGCGTCGGCCGAGCCCGGGACGTACTACCGCTACACGGTCTGGGCCGTGACGGGCGACGGGCTGCTCGCCCGGGCGTTCTCGACCACCGTCAAGACCTCCGACTAGCGCCGGGGGTCGGGCGGCGCCGACGACGCGGCGTCCGCCTCTTCGGCCTGCGGGCGCGGGCCTTCCGGTCGCGCGCGAGCTGCTCGAGGACGATCTCGCGGTGGTCGAACGCGAAGGCGGTCCGCCGGAGCTCCCGCACCTCGAACCAGCGGGCTTCAGCCGCGTCGTCGCCGCCCACGGCCGTGCCGCGGACGGGCCGCGCGGCGTAGACCACCGTGACGTTGTGGCCGCGGGGATCGCGGTCCGGGCGCGAGTACACGCCGCGCAGCTCGCCGACCTTCACCGTCAGGCCCGTTTCCTCCTCGGCCTCCCGCGCGCAGCAGCGCTCCGTCGTCTCCTTCCACTCGCAGAAGCCCCCGGGGAGCCCCCAGCGTCCCTCGAACGGCGGACGTCCGCGCCGGATCAGGAGGACGCGGCCGTTCCGGTCGCGGATCCACGCATCGACGGTCACCTTCGGCGTGCGGGGATTCTTGTAGGGATTCTTCATTCGTAGCTCCCGAAGAATTCGCGGATCTCGTCCGCCGGACGGCGGGTGGCGAGCTCGCGCGGGCTCTCGTCGTACCAGTCGCGGGGGATCCGGCTGGCGTAGGGCTCCTCGAGAAATCGCGCGCAGACGAGGGCGATCACCCCGCGGTCCGTCTCGCTGCGGATGAGCCTCCCCGCGGCCTGGACGACCCGCGTCATCCCGGGCTGGAGGTAGGCGAAGTCGAAGCCGGACTCCTCGCGCTCGTCGAAGTACCGACGCAGGAGCTCCCGCTCGAAGGAGACGTGCGGCAGCGCGGGCGAGACGACGAAGACGGCGGACAGGAGCTCGCCCGGGTAATCGACGCCCTCGGCGTACATGCCTCCGGAGACCGCGAACAGGAGCGTGCCTCCCGGCGGCGGCGAGGCGAGCGCCTCGAGCAGGCGCTGCCGCTCGAACTCGGACAGGTCGGCCCGCTGGACGAGGAGGTGCGAGCGGGTCGGGGGCATGCGCGCGGCGACCTCGGACAAGAACCGGTAGGACGGAAAGAGGACGAGGTCGTTGCCCCGGTGCGCGTCGGACATGTCGCCGAGCAGCGCGGCGATCCGGTCGTAGTTCTTCTCGCGGGCCCTGAAGGTGGTGCGCACGGTCGGCACGATGAGGACCTTGCGGTTCTCCCTCGGGAACGGCGGCGGCAGGGAGATCGACGAGGTCCGGTCCCGCTCGAGGCCCAGGATCCGCTCGATCGCCTCCGGAGGCGTCAGCGTCGCCGAGAGCAGGATGCTGGAATGCGCGGCCCGGAACACCGGCCCGATCGCGCGGGCGGGATCGAGGCAGACGATGCCCAGGCGGATGCCGGACGCCCGCCTCTCGGCGACGCACGTGAAGTCCCCGCCGAACATCGCGAGGACCGCCGCGAACCGCTGGAGCGTGAAGTGGAACTCGAGGACCGGATCGTCGACGAGCGCGAGCTTCGTGTCCCGCTTCCACGCGAGATACCGCATGAGCTTCGGCTCCCAGTCGAGGCGCAGGTCGCAGATCGGCTCCGAGGGCGGCGCGACCTCGGCGATCGCGTCGCCCTCCGGGAGCTCCTCGGCCGCGTCGCGCACGATCCCGAGGAGCTGCTCGACGGAGAGCGCGAGATCGGCGAAGAGGGCGCCCGGCTGGAGACGCAGCCGGTCGTGGAGCAGCGAGAGATCCTCCTCGACGAGCTCGGGCGAGAAGATCTGGCGCGCCCGGTCGGGGAGATTGTGGGCCTCGTCGACGAGGAGGATCGCCTGCCCCAGGTCCTCGCCCGTCAGGTGGCGGAGCGCGGCGGCCGGCTCGAACACGTAGTTGTAGTCCGCGACGATCGCGTCGGCGCGCCCGGCGAGCTCGAGCTGGACCTCGAAGGGGCAGACCTCCTCGCGCCGAGCCTCCTCGAAGACGGTCTCCGGGTCGAGGTGCGAGTGGCCGTCGCGGAGCCGCCCGAGCAGGTCCGACTGTTCCATCTTCCGGGGATAGTCCTTCGCGAAGCGACAGAACTCCTCGTGGCAGAGGATGCGGTCGTTCGCGCACATGCGCTCCTTGGCGCGCACCTGGACCGACTGGAATGCGCGCTCGTTCATCGCGATCAGCGACGACACGGCCATCTTCTGCTGCAGCGTCTTCGAGGTCAGGAAGACGACCTGGCGGCCGGTGGCGAGGCCCTCGGCGAGCGCCGGGTGGAGCGCGGCCGCGGTCTTGCCGGAGCCGGTGGGCGCCTCGGCGATCAGGTTCTCGCCCGAGTGCACCGCGTTGCGGACGGCCTCCATGATCCGCTCCTGGATCGGCCTCGGCGCCGTGTGCGGGAAGGGGAGCCGCTCGGCGGCGCGGGCCTTGCGTTGCCGCGCGACGCGGCCGGCCCGCCAGATCGCGAGGACGCGGGCGAGCCGCCGCTCGATCTCGCGCTCGCTGTCCTCGTCGAAGGGCACATCGAGCGAGAGCTCCTCGCCCGTCCCGACGTCCACGTAGACGAGCGCGCCGCCGACCCGGCCGTGCCCGAGGCGCTTCCAGAGGTAGCAGTAGCCGTGGAGCTGCCGGCGGTCCCGATCGAAGCCGTGGCCCGAGGGGCGGAGTCCGTCGACCGAGAAGTTGGACGACTTGAGCTCTTCGATCAGCCAGTGGCCGGCTTCGCGCTCGACGCAGCCGTCCAGCCGGCCCGAGAGGACCGCCGTCCAGTCCTCGACGGGGAGGCGCGCCTCGAGGTGGACCTCGGCGCGGTAGGCCGGGTGGGCCTCGCGCCGCTCGGCGAGGACACGGGTGTGCATCTGGGCGCCGAGGCCGAGCCGCCACCAGCCGTCGCCGCGATCGAATCCGACGCGCCGGAACCCCTCGTCCTCCGCCAGTTCGCGCACCGTGAGCTCGAATACGCGGGACGTTTCGTCGAATCGCAAGGAGACTCGATTATAATTTGCAGGTGGTGCCCAAAATCAGGCTTGCCGTGAGCCGTCTCGCGGCCGTCGTGTGGCTGTGTGCGCTCTCGGTCTCGACCCTTCCGGCGGCGCCCCGTCATCCCGCCCCCCCCGCGACCCTGCCGCAGACGCTCGACCAGATCGCCCGCCGCGCGCCGGCGCGATCGAACGGCGTCTCGGTCGCGATCGCGGAGCTCGATTCGGGCGAGACCGTCTACACGCGCAATCCCGACCAGGCCGAGACGATCGCGTCGGTCAGCAAGATGCTCTCGTCGGCGGCGGCGATCCACTTTCTCGGGCCGGACTACAAGTTCAAGACGACGTTCTGGCGGCGCGGCGACGTCAAGGACGGGATCATGCAGGGATCGCTGCTCGTCGTCGGCGGGGGAGACCCGAACATCTCGGGCCGCTTCTACGACAACGATTCCTTCGCCGTCTTCGACCGCTGGGCCGACGGGCTCCGCCGCGCCGGCATCGTGCGCGTCAGCGGCGACCTCGTCCTGAACGCGAGCGCGTTCGACCGGATGTACCGCAACCCGGAGTGGCCGCCGGACCGCGACACCCGCTGGTACCAGGCCCCGATCTCGGCGCTCTCCTACAACGACAACGTCGTCATCGTGTCGGTCGGGCGCGGAGCGCTGCCGGGCGCGCCGGCGATCGTGACGATCGACCCGGACACCGACGTCGTGCAGAAGGTCTCGCGGGCGCGCACGATCGGAAAGACCGGGCAGGTGCGCATCGCGATCGCGCGGCCGGGCGGCTCGGACACCGTCTACGTCGACGGCACCCTGCCGATGCGCTACTTCCGCTACTCGGTGCCGCTGGCGATCGACGATCCGCCGAAGTTCTTCGGTGCGGCGCTGAAGAGCCGGCTCCGCGCCGCGGGCATCGAGCTCGGCGGCGGCGTCGTCGAGCGGGACCTGGTGCCCGACAATTCCTGGGCGCTCGTCGCGAAGACCGAGTCGGACCTGATGCCGACGATGTCCGTCTCGAACAAGCACAGCCAGAGCTACTACGCCGAGCAGATCTTCAAGACGCTCGCGTACGAGAAGAGCGGGCGCGGGACGTGGGACAACGCGCTCGCGCTCGAGAGGCAGTTCCTCCAGACGATCGGCCTGAATCCCGCGCGGTACGACCTCCACGACGGCTCGGGACTGTCCGCGTTCAACCGCGTCGCGGCGGCGGACCTCGTGCGATTCCTGCGCGTGATGCAGGCGCAGCCGTACGGCGCCGCCTGGCGCTCGACGCTCGCGGTGTCGGGGGAGGCCGAGGGGTCGCTGCGCGGAAGACTTCTCGACTCGCTGACCCGGGGTCAGGTCGAGGCGAAGACGGGGACGCTAAACGGCGTCTCGACGCTCGCCGGCTATGCGAAGGCGGCGTCGGGCAAGACGTATGTCTTCGCTATCCTCCTGAATGGAGGGGGAGTTACGGACTCCCGCGCCCATGCCTACCAGGACCGCCTCGTCCGCGCATTGATCCAGAAGGGCTAGCTCCCCGCCCGGCGGCGACCCTCCGCTGCCAAAAAAACTTGACACCCTCCCCCTGAGTTTGTGATCCAATTCACTTGATTCGTGTCCGGGCTTTTTTTTGAGCCCGTAAAAAAAAGGTGGGAATCCATAGACATGGTCGGTGTACGGGGCGAAGCCTGCCCATTCGGGCATGCACAAAACCCGCGTCTGTGGCCACTGGACGAGGTTTCAGGCCCCCGGCGTAAGGCCAGGGGATTTGGCGAAAAAGGGGGTACTCCTTGAACCGACTAACGGGCACAGTTCCGTCGTAATCGCTACCTAAACAGCAGATTCAAAATGATTTCCTGCCGTTGCCGTTCGCGCAACGTCGGGATTTGTTTTTTTTAGCCGATGGAGTAGGCTAAGACCAAGTTTCATACAGCACTGGAGAGAGTAATGGAGATCTCTGACGAGTTTGAGACGGGCGCTTCAACCGAGGATCTGTTCGAACAAGAAGTCGAAGAGGTCTTCCAGGAGACGCTCGGCCTTATCCACATCGCGCTCGTCTCTCATTACCAGTTGAGTGAGCAGGAAGCGACGGAGCTCGAGAAGGATCTGTTCGTCTGGTTCCGCCGCTTCTGTTACCGACCGGGCGCTTCTGTTCGTGAGAATCGGCCGTACCTTCTCGTGGCCTGCTGCCAGTTTGCGCGTGAGTATCAGAAGTACGTTGTCGGTACGGGAGTGCGCGAATCCGACGATCGACTGAACTCACTTCTAGAGAGGGAGCCTGCTGACGTGGCTCACGATTTTTCGCGTAGCCTGCAGCTTTTCGATTTTCGTCGTTCCGATGCCTGAAATCGCCAAGATCCTGCCGTTCCGCGGGCGAAAGCCGCTCTCCTCGAGGCAGGAAGCCGCGCGAGAGGCTGCCGCGTTTCTAGAAACTGCACTCGAGGAGCGGGAGCAGGGTGCTATCGACTCGGCGCTCAGTGATGCCGAGGTAGTCTCCTCGATTCTCAGTCAGCTGACTGTCCGACTTAATACGACGCCATCATCAGTCGGTGAAGAAGCATCCAGAATTTATGCGTGGGTTTCTGCTCGAGAGTCGAAATCGTTTTTCTTCGATGAGAGGCAGTACTTTCTCGGTGAATGCGCGCTTTTGGCAGCTGGTAGTCTTCGCCTCCTCGGCAACGTCGAGGAATCGCAGCGCTGGCTCGACCGGGCTGATGCAAGTTTTCGGCACACGGTTTCACCCGCGGCGCAACTGGCACGAGTCGCATACCTCCGAATGGCCATCCGCTATGACATCAGAAAGCACGAGGATGTTCTCGAGCTAATTCCCTCCGTGGCGCTAACCTTTCGCAAGCTTGGGATGTCCGCCGAACTCGCCAAGTGTCACTTCCTCGAGGCCATGAGCTTGAAGGAGCTTGGCAGGTGCAGCGAAGCGGCGGCCAAATTCGGGCAGCTGATCTCAGCGACACCCTCGGGCGTCGCCGGCATGCTAGTCGGAATGGCCTTGGTGAACCTCGGGGATATTTGCTCGATCGAGGGCAACTTCCCCGGGGCGCTAGAGGCCTACAAGAAAGCGGTTCCGATCCTGGAGGCCGAAGACCAACGCTACGCTCTCGCAGATCTGAAGATGATGCTGGGACGCACTCTACAGAACCTAGGTGTTGTCGACGCCTCGTTGCAGGCCTTTTCCGAGGCCGCGGCGGGTCATTCGGAACTCGGAATGGAGGCGCGGGCCGCCTACGTCAGAGTCGTGTTCGCCGAGGCTCTGCTGAGTTCGGGAAAGCCGCGGGAGGCGGAGTGGCAGATTCTTGCGGCGCTCCCAGCGATTGACCAGCACCGGATGGTCCCTGAGGGATTTGCTGCTGTGGCTCTCTTGCGCGAATCGGTTCGCCAGCGCAAGATGGACCCGAAAGCTCTTTTAGAGCTCCGCGAATACCTCCAGGCCAAGAACTAGCGCTTTTCTTTCAAATCCCACGCTTCGGCCCCTCCCTCGCGACAATATTTAATTAGGATTTAGGGACCGGCCCACCCCGGGTTCGCAACCGGAGGTGTCGATGGCGTCACGGGCGAGACCGACAGGAAATACGCAGCATGACGCAAAGACGCGTCGAACCCCTATGCCAGAGGCCGACTTGGCCGCGTTTTATCAACAGGTCTACCTGCCCCTAGTTCGGCGCGCGACATGGCGGCATCGGCTTGCGACCGAAGACGCGCGAGATATCGTTCAGGACGCGTTTGTCCTTGCGATCGAGAAGATAGACGCGTGCGGGAACCCGAACGCTTGGCTAATTCAGGTCGTGGATCATCTCTGTCTCAACCACTCGCGCAAGACCCAAAGGCGACTTCACCTAGCAGGGAAATGGTCTACGGTGGGGAAAAGGTCGATTTCCGCTGAGGAGAATGCAGAATGAGTGCGGGGGCGAGCGAGCCGAGTTTGATCACCGCGACCACTTTGCAAGCATGGCTCGAAGCCGATACCCAGCGTCTACCGGCCCCCCGCGCCAATGAGGCGTTGACTTGGGCCAGGAGCGTGTGGCGACGGGTCGATGCTGCTGCCAGCGCCACGGTTGACAGCGTCCTCAACCCCGACCGCGTGTATGCACTCCTCAGGCTGGCTAGGGAGGACTTTCGAGGCGACCCTCGCGAAATTCAAGCCTGGTACGACCTTGTCGCGAAGATGAATTGGCCGGACGGCGAATTCGATGAGAAGCGCAGTCTTCTCTGCGAGTGTGCGTACCTCCTCTCACGGCAGTATCGGCGCACCGGTGATCCAAAATTGTCCTGGCTGTGGGAGAAGAGAACTGTCGACCTTGCGCGACAGCTCCCATCGGTGGCCGATTTTATTGCGCTCAAGGAGCAACAGCGAACGGACCAGCTGTGTGCCAGGTTTCTTAGTGATCCATCTGTGTTGCTCGCGCTATGCGCTAGCCTTCCTAGTGTAGTCAATCTCAATCCTACCGAGTCGCTTCGACAAATTATCTCCACACACAAGTATGTCTCGCAGTCGCGAACGCCAAGCCTTCAGGAGGAGGAGCGTAGCTGGTTCCTGGTGCAACTGGAGATACTTGCCGCCTATGGGCACAAGCATCTTGGCAATTTCATTGAGGCTGTAAGGTGGCTCGATCTTGCCGCGGCGCGATGCGACGTCGTAACACGGCCTGACATTTCGAGGGCCCGCATCGAGTTTGTACGTTGCTGCATCGCTTACGAACGGCACGACTTCGCAGAAGCTAGGGCTGCGTTGCCTCGTCTCGCTGAGACATTCGAACGGTTCGGAATGAGGAGAAACGCGGTCTTGTGCCTGTACTTGGAAGGTGCCGTGCTGAAAGAAGAGGGTTTTCACGCTGAAGCGTTAGCGAGGCTTCATCTGGTAGCGACGGACGAGAGTTCCGAAATTGAAAGATGGATTCAGGGGCTCGCCCTCATCTTCACTGCCGAGATATATGCGAACGATGGAGAACTCCAAAAGGGCTTCGCAGTACTCTCGAAGGCTTGGGCCCTCGTGGGTCAGTCTCGGAGCCCGACCGCCGTTGGTCTCTTTCATGCTGCGAAAGGCGAAATCCTGAGGGATCTTGGACATCTCGATGCGGCTGTTGAGTCATATCGCTTGGCTGTCGCTACCTACGAGTCGGCTCGCTTCCGAGCTTTAGAGGCGCAGGTGCGAGTCATTCTGGCAGAGACATTGCTTGCCCTGGGGCGTGATCGGGAAGCCGTCACTGAGATTGCCACTGCTCTACCCATTATCGAGACACTGAGTCTGATGCACGAGGCCGTGGTTGCGGTCGCTCTCCTCCACGAGTCTCTGAGCAGGCAGTCTGCCGACAAGGAGGCGCTTATGACGCTGCGACGCGCGTTAGAGCGCCATAGCGAGGCGAACCGGTCATGAGGTTTCTGGTCTGGATTCGTCGACTCCTAGCTGGCGAGCGAAGGTACAGAGCGCCATCAGCGGGCCCACGTAGACACCACGACAGTCTTCCGTTTCTCTTCTGAGGGCGGTGACGGGTCCTCTAATCAAGGTATCGTCCCCCCGTGCGAACAGTGCTCTATCTTCATGGGTTCGCTTCGTCGCCCTCGGGCCGGAAGATCGCGCTGCTAAGAGAGACACTGCCGGCCTCCGAGTTCCTCCTCGTTGCTCCGGACCTGAACAAACCCTCCTTCGAGAAGCTCGACTTCGACGCGATCGTCGATGAGACGCTAGCGGTCGCCAATGCAGAGCATCCCGATGTCGTCGTGGGTAGTTCGCTCGGGGCGCTTGTTGCGCTGGCCGCGAGCCGCACGGGCCTCGAAGCGCCCCTCGTCCTGATCGCCCCTGCCCTCGCATTCGGTCCGCGCTGGCTCGAGAATCTCGCGCCGGGCGATCCGATTCCGTTCTTTCATCATGGCAAAAACCGTGAGATCCCGACCCATCGGCGCTTCTTCGAGCAGATGGCGCAGCTGAAGGTCGACCGCGAGGCGCCGCCGCAGCGGGTCACGATGCTCATGGGAGTGAACGACGAGAGCGTGCCGTTCGCCGGCGTCTCCGAGACCTGGAAGCGGTGGGAGGCGAGCGGGCAGCTGGCGAGAGGGATCGAGCTTCACCGCGATTCCGAACGGCGATCATGGGCTCATCGATCACGTCGGGCTGATCGCCGACGCGATCCGGTCGTCCCTGACCACCGGATAGAATCCCGCCGATGGCGCTGTCCGGCCTCGGTCTCTTCCTGCTCGAAGCCTGCGCGGGCACGGCCTTTCTGCTTCTCTTCTTTCCGCCAAAGGTGCTCGGCCGTGGCTTTTTCGTGCTTCATGGCGGGCTGGCGGCGCTCTTTGCCGGCCTCGCGCTGCTGGTGAAACCGTCGGGCCTGCCACACGCCGTCGCCGCCGCCACGGTTGGGGTCCTCGCGGCCTACACGCTCGCCGCGCACTGGGGCTGGGCGGCTCCGGCGCGGCCGCTGCTCGCCGCCGGCGCCGCGGGTGCGGGCTGGAGCCTCGCGCGCGTCGCCCTCGTTGCCCCGCTCGCCTCGGGCACCGCCTGGACTGTCGTCGGCGCCCTCGCCGGCGGGCTGTTCTTCGGGTCCGTGCTCGTGATCATGAACCTCGGCCACTGGTATCTGGTCTCGCGGTCGCTCCCGTTCCGTCTCCTCGCCCGCGGCGCCGCGCTGTTCGCCGGCCTCGCGATCTTCCGCACGCTCTACCTCGCGGCGGCGGTCGCGAGCCACAGGGACTCCGAGGGCCTCCACACCCTGATGTCCCTCGAGCACGACGCGCTCTTCTTCCTCTTCCGCGTGCTGTGGGGCATCGTCGGACCGCTCGCCCTCTCCTACTTCATCTGGCGCACCGCGGAGATGAAGTCGAACCAGGCCGCGACCGGACTCCTCTACGTCGCTCTCGTCTTCGTCCTGATCGGCGAGCTCCTGTCCTCCTACCTGACCGTCGCGACCGGCTTCCCGGCGTAGGCCCGGGCATGCGCGCGAGGCACTACTGCGCCGACTGCCTCACCGCGAGGGAGCACGGCGCTCCGGAGGCGGGGGAGTTCGCGTGCAGCCGATGCGGCAAGGCGTACGCGGCGAGCTTCGAGGGCGTGCTCTCGCCCGAGGGCGTCGCGCAGTGCGCCTTCTGCGGCGGACACGCCTTCTTCCTGCAGAAGGACTTCGACCAGCGCCTCGGCTGCCTGATCATGGCGGCGTCTCTCGGGATCGCGCTCTTCGTCGGCTGGCGCTTCGGCTGGATCTGGTTCACTCCGGCGCTGCTCGCCTCCGTAGTCGTCGACTGGATCGTCGCCGCGCGGATCCAGCCCGTGACGATCTGCTACGCCTGCGACGCGGAGTATCGCGACGTCCCCGTCCATCCGCGGCACAAGGGCTACGATCCGCACGTCGCGGAGCGATACGCCGAGACGAAGACCGTCCGGCGGATGCGATGAAGATTTACGACGTCTCGCGGCGCATCTCGGAGGAAACGCCCGTGTGGCCCGGCGACGTCGGGTTCAGCTGGCGCGAGCTCGAGACGCCCGGCGCCGCCGCGCCGTGGGGGTCGACCTGCTTCTCGATGAGCGCCCACTGCGGCACCCACGCGGACGCGCCGAGCCACGTCTTCGCCGACGGAAAGACGATCGCCGAGGCGCCGCTCACCGCCTTCATCGGTCCGGCGCGCGTGATCGAGCTGCCGGGCCTCGGCGAGGTGGGCGCCGACGCGCTGCCCAGGAAGGCCCTCGGCGTGTCGCGGGTGCTCTTCCGGAGCGGCGGCAAGGCCTCGCTCTCGCCTCTTGCCGCACTGCGTCTCGTCGAGCACGGGACGATCCTGGTCGGCACGGACGCCGCCTCGATCGATCCGGAGGACGCGCCGGATCTGCCGGCGCACCGCGCGCTCCTCGGCAACGGCGTCGCGCTGCTCGAGGACCTGGACCTCGAGGCGGTCGGCGAGGGGACCTACCAGCTCGTCGCGCTGCCGCTGCGCTTCGACGACCTCGACGCCTCTCCCGTCCGGGCGATTCTCATCGGCGAAGACGCGCCGTAGGGGCGCCCTTCGCGGGCGCCGCCCCAGCCCTCAGGGGAAGAGTCCCCGCAGCCGCGTCGCCTCTTCCACCCGGCCGACCGCGAGGATCAGCGCGCCCGTGCGGAGGTCCGTGTCGTGCCGGCGCGCACTCTCGGCGACGTCGTCGTATGCCCGGCGCACGGTGCGCTCGAGCTGGGTGCGGACCATGTCCGGGTCCCAGAAGAACGAGTAGAGATCCTGCACCCACTCGAAGTACGACACGGTCACGCCGCCGGCGTTCGCCAGGATGTCCGGGATCACGACCGCCCCGTTCGAGCGGAGGATGTCGTCGGCATCCGGCGTCGTCGGGCCGTTGGCGGCCTCGGCGACGATTTTCGCCTTCACGCGCGGCGCGTTCTCGCGCGTGATGACGCCCTCGAGCGCGGCCGGGACCAGGATGTCGACGGGCAGCTCGAGGAGCTCGGCGTTCGAGATCTTCTGGCCGCGCGCCGCGGTGACCGTGCCCTTCTTGTCCTTGGCGGCGTTGACGAGCTCCATGCGGAGCCCCTTCTTGTCGTAGATGCCCCCGCGCGAGTCGGAGACCGCCACGACCCGCGCCCCGGCCTCCTCGAGGAAGCGCGCCACGTGCGACCCGGCGTTCCCGAACCCCTGGACGGCGGCCGTCGCGCCCTTCAGCTTCAGGCGCATCCGCTTCGCCGCCTCGTCGATCGCCACGAAGCATCCCTCCGCGGTCGCCTCGTTCCGGCCCGCCGAACCGCCGAGCGGGATCGGCTTCCCGGTGACGACGCCGAGGGTCGAGTACCCCTGCGTCATGGAGAACGTGTCCATGATCCAGGCCATGTGCTGCGGCGTCGTGTAGACGTCGGGCGCGGGGATGTCGCGGTCGTGGCCCAGGACGATCGCGATCTCCGACGTGTAGCGCCGTGTCAGCCGCTCGTTCTCGTCCATCGAGAGCTTCTTCGGGTCGACGGTGATGCCGCCCTTCGCCCCGCCAAAGGGAATGTTCACGACGGCGCACTTCCACGTCATCCACATGGCGAGCGCCTTGACCTCGTCGAGCGTGACGCCCGGATGGAAGCGGATGCCGCCCTTCGACGGTCCCCGGGCGATCGAGTGCTGGACGCGGTAGCCCGTGAAGACCCTGATCTTCTTGTTGTCCATCTTGATCGGGACCGAGACGATGAGCTGACGCTTCGGCAGGCTCAGCAGCTGCCGCGTCCCGGGATCGAGCGACAGGTAGTCCGCGGCCCGCTCGAACTGACGCAGGGCGAACTCGTACGGGTTCAGGTTCTCGGCCGCGAGCTCGAGAGCGGGGACCCCCTTGGGCGAGGCGGGCCGAATCGGGACGACTTTGCGCTTGGGGACCATCTTTTCTCCTTCGACTGCGCGTGTGCGCGCGATCTGTCGGGTCGGGATCAGGGACCGGTCAGGGGAAGCGTCGCCGCCGCCTGGCGCGCGAGCGCCCACAGCGACGCCGGGAACACGCCGAGGATCAGGATGCCGGCGGCGCAGAGCGCGAGCGCCAGGCGGTCGGAGGGCGCGAGGGGGGCGGCTCCTCGCCCTCGATCGGCTCGCGCATGTAGAGGATGTAGACGACCTTCAGGTAATAGCCGATCGACACGAGGCTGTTGAGGACGCCGATGACGGCGAGCGCGTAGAGCCCCTGCTCGATGGCGGCCTTGAAGAGGAAGAACTTGCCGATGAACCCGGCGGTCGCCGGAATGCCGGCGAGCGAGAAGAGGCAGAGCGCGAAGACCGCCGAGGCGAACGGCGCCTTGCGGCCCGCGCCCGCGAGGAGGCCGATCGGATGCGGCTTCGTCTCGTCCGGGTACAGCGCCGACACCGCCGCGAACGCCCCCGCGTTCGAGACGAGGTACGCGAAGAAGTAGACGAGCACCGCGGCCAGCGCGTCGCGGCCGAAGACGGCGAGGGCAATCGTCACGTAGCCCATCTGCGCGATGCCGGAGTATGCGAGAAGCCGCTTGGCGTCGCGCTGGGCGAGCGCCACGACGTTGCCGAGCGTCATCGAGAGGATGGCGAGCGCGGCCAGGGCGGTCCGGAAGCGGTCGGGCATGCCGTGCTCGAACACGGCGCTGAAGACCCGGAACAGAACGAGGACCGAGGCGCCCTTCGGCGCGACGGAAAGGTAGGCGACCGCCGGCGTCGGCATGCCCTGGTAGACGTCGGGCGCCCAGGCGTGGAAAGGCGCGAGCGACATCTTGAAGCCGAACCCGACCAGCAGCAGCAGGAGGCCGAACGTCACCGCGGTGCTGTCCGCGAGCCCGGGCCGGGAAAGCTCTTCGATCCGCGTGCCCCCCGAGGCGCCGAAGAGGAGCGCGATGCCGTAGAGCGTGAACGCCGAGCCGAAGGCGCCCGTCAGGAAGTACTTCAGCCCGGCCTCGGAGGAGGCCGACACGCGTCGAAAGAAGCCGGCGAGCACGTAGAACGAGAGCGAGAGCGTCTCGAGGCCGATGAAGATGATCAGAAGGTCGAGCCCCCGCGTCATCAGCATGACGCCGGCGTGGCCCCAGAGGAGGAGCGAGTAGAACTCCCCACGCTCCTCGCCGGTGCGCTCGAGGTACGGCTTCGCCACCAGGAGCGCGATGACGGCCGTGGCGCCGAGGAAGAGGCCCATGAGCACGGTGAGCGAGGACGTCTCGTAGCGTCCGCCGAAGGTCGTCCCGATCGGCGCCTCGACGAGGAAGTAGAGCGAGGCGGCGACCCCCGCGAGCGCCACCGTGGCGAACCAGCGGCGGAGCATCGGGGCAAACGCCTCGAGGAGGAGCACGAGGCAGCCGGTGATGACGAGCGCGATCTCGGGCGCGATCGCCGCGAGGTCCGCGCGCGTGAAGGCGACGAAGCTCTCCGTCACCGGCGCACCTCGGCGATTTGCTTGGCCGCGACGCTCTTCTGGAGGCTCTCGACCGCCGGGCGGATGCGGTCGAGGACGTCGTTCGGCCGCACGCCGATCCAGATCATCAGCACGACGAGCGTCGCCGCCGCCAGGAACTCGCTCGGCCGGATGTCCGTCAGCTTCTTGTTCTCCTCGTGGACGAGGGGATTCCAGAACACCCGCTGGACGAGCGTCAGCATGTAGATCGCCGACAGGATCACCCCGGTCGCGGCGGCCCAGCTCCACCAGCGATGCGGGGAGAGCCAGGTGCCGAGAAGGATCGTGAACTCGCCGACGAAACCGTTCAAGCCCGGCAGGCCGATCGACGAGAGCGTCGCGATGAGGAAGAGCGCCGTCGTCACCGGCACGACGGCCGCGACACCGCCGTAGGCGTCGAGCTCGCGGGTGTGCCGGCGCTCGTACAGGACGCCGACGAGGAGGAACAGCGCGCCCGTCGAGAGGCCGTGGTTGACCATCTGAAGGATCGAGCCCGACAGCGACATCGTCGTGAACGCGCCGATGCCGATGACGACGAGCCCCAGGTGGGACACCGACGAGTACGCGATGAGACGCTTCATGTCGTGCTGCGCGTAGGCGACCATGGCCCCGTAGATCACACCGATGACGCCTAGAACGCCGAGCCACGGCGCGAATCGCATCGCGGCGTCGGGGAAGAGGGGCAGCGCGAAGCGGAGGTAGCCGTACACGCCGAGCTTCAGCATCACGCCCGCGAGGATGATCGAGCCCGCCGTCGGCGCCTCCGTGTGGGCGTCGGGGAGCCAGGTGTGCAGCGGGAAGACCGGCACCTTGATGGCGAACGCGAGCGCGAACGCGAGGAAGAGGAGCGTCTCGACGCGGCCCGTGAAGGTGAGCCGGGTCAGGTCCTCGAGCGCGAACGACCAGGCTCCGGTGACGGCCTGGTGGCGGATCGCGATGAAGAGGATCGCGAGGAACATCAGCAGGCTCCCCGCCATCGTGAACAGGAAGAACTTCATCGAGGCGTAGATGCGGCGCGGCCCGCCCCAGATGCCGATGATGAAGTACATCGGCACGAGCATCACTTCCCAGAACACATAGAAGAGCGCGAGGTCGAGCGCGACGAGGCTCCCGAGCATGCCGGTCTCGAGCACCAGGAAGGCGACCGAGAACCCCCGGACCTCCTTCTCGACGTGGGTCAGCGAGAAGAGGAGGGAGACCGGCGTGAGCACGGTCGTCAGCATCACGAGGAGCAGCGAGATCCCATCGATGCCCACGCTGTAGCTGATCCCGAGCTGCGGGATCCAGTCGAGCCTCTCGCGGAGCTGGAACCCCTGCTCGCCCACCACGAAGCGCGTCCAGAGCGGCAGGGAGACGGCGAGGTCGAGCAGGGAGACGCCGAGCGCGATGGTGCGGGCGGCGGCCGCGGCCGAGCGCGGCAGGAGGAGCAGCAGGACCGCCCCGGCGAGCGGCAGGAACACCACGACGGAGACCAGGTGGTCGCGGAGAAGCGCGTCCATCTACATCGCCCCGACGACGAAGAGCAGCAGCGCGATCAGCCCGAGGAAGAACGTCAGGGCGTAGTTCCGGACGTTGCCGGTCTGGAGGAATCGCAGAAAGTCGCCCGAGAGCTCCACGAGAAACGCCGAGGCGTTCAGGATGCCGTCGATGACGAGCACGTCCACGACCTTCCAGAGGAAGCGCGAGAGGCGGTCGAAGGGCCGGACGAACAGGACGTCGTAGAGCTCGTCGACGCGGAACTTGTCCGCGACGAGCGCATACGCCCCGGGCATCGCCGCGGCGAGCCGTTCCGCCGGCCGGCCCTCCTGCTTCGCGTACCACTGGTAGGCGAGCGTGAGCCCGGCGGCGGCGACGGCGACCGAGACGGCGATCAGGATCCATTCGGTCGCGTAAGGGAGCGCCTCGTGGGCGCCCTCATGGCCCGCGATCGGCGCGAAGATCGGGGCGAGGAAAGGGCCGATCACGTCGGCATGCTCCCCGAAGACCGCCGGGAGGCCGACGAAGCCCGCGACGACGGAGAGGACCGCGAGCACGACGAGGGGAACCGTCATCGACGACGGCGACTCGTGGACGTGGTGCGCCTGCTCCGGCGTGCCGCGGAAGCGCCCGAAGAACGTGAGCGACACGATGCGGAACATGTAGAAGGCGGTGAGGCCGGCGGTCGCGAGGCCCACGGCCCAGAGCACCTTGCCGGCGCCCGGCGCCTCGAAGGCGGCGGCGAGGATCGCGTCCTTGGAGAAGAAGCCGGCGAGCGGCGGGATGCCCGCGATCGCCAGCGTGGCCACGAGGAACGTCGCGTAGGTGACCTTCATCTTGTCGCGCAGCCCGCCCATGTGGCGCACGTCGAGATCCCCCGACATCGCGTGCATGACGGAGCCCGCGCCGAGGAAGAGACAGGCCTTGAAGCACGCGTGCGTCATCACGTGGAACATGCCGACGCCGAACGCGCCGACGCCGCAGGCGAGAAACATGTACCCGAGCTGCGAGATCGTCGAGTACGCGAGCACCTTCTTCAGGTCGTTCTGCGCGACGGCGATGATGCCGGCGAAGAGGGCGGTGAAGCAGCCGATCGCGGCGACGAACAGCATCACGTCGGGAGCGAGCCGGAACAGCACGTTGCAGCGGGACACCATGTAGACGCCCGCGGTGACCATCGTCGCCGCGTGGATCAGGGCCGAGACAGGCGTCGGGCCGGCCATGGCGTCGGGCAGCCAGACGTACAGCGGCACCTGGGCGCTCTTGCCCATCGCGCCGATGAAGAGGCAGAGGCAGATCGCCCCGAGCGCGGGAGCGAAGCGCCCCGGGTCCTGAGCGGCCTTCCGGAACACCTCGGAGTAGTTGAGCGAGCCGAACGTGGCGAAGATGCCGAACATGCCGAGGAGGAAACCGAAGTCGCCGATGCGGTTGACGACGAACGCCTTGCGCCCGGCCGCCGCCGCGTATTCCGCCTCGAAGTAGTAGCCGATCAGGAGATAGGAGCAGAGCCCCACGCCCTCCCAGCCGACGAACATCAGGAGGAAGCTCTCCGCGAGCACGAGCGTGAGCATCGCGAAGAGGAAGAGGTTCAGGTACGCGAAGAAGCGCGCGTAGCCGGCGTTCGTCGCCTCGTGGTGCATGTACCCGATCGAGTACACGTGGATGAGGAACGCCACGAACGTGACGAACGAGAGCATCAGCGCGGAGAGCGGGTCGAGGCGGAACGAGATGTCGATCGAGAGACCCGCGAGGGCAATCCAGCTCGTCACGGGCTCGATGACCGGCGCATGGCTCCCGCCCAAGAAGGGGATCAGGCGCGCGTACGCGACGAGGGTCGTCAAAGCGGCGGCGCCGACGCCGACGGCGGAGACGAACGACTTGCCGAGCCGGGTGCCGAGGAGGCCGTTGACGGCGAAGCCGGCGAGGGGGATGGCGGGGATCAGCCAGAGCGGCGGCGACGTCATGCTCGTCTCGCGCTCACCACTTCAGCAGGTTGATCTTGTTGACGTCGATGGTTTCCGTGTGGCGGAAGAGCGCGACGAAGATGGCGAGGCCGACCGAGGCCTCCGCGGCCGCGATCGCGATGACGAAGAAGACGAGGATCTGTCCCTGCTGCGTGCCGAGCGCCGCCCCGTAGCCGAGGAGCGCGAGATTCGCCGCGTTCATCATCAGCTCGATCGAGAGGAAGATCTGGATGGCGTTGCGGCGGAGCAGCGCGCCCGCGATGCCGATCGAAAACAGCGCGCCGGAGGCGAGGAGCACGTGGGAAAGGGGGATCGGCCCGATCACGGCGTGTTCTCCCGGCGGGCGAGCACGAACGCCCCCACGAGCGCGGCGAGCAGCAGCACCGACACCGCCTCGAAGTGGAGGAGGTAGTCGGAGAAGAGCAGGCGTCCGAGGGTCCTGGGGTCCGGCAGGACGTCCATGGCGACGGCCTCGGGCTGAGCCGGGAGGCGGGCTCCGCTCGAACGCATCATCCCGAGGAGCAGACCGGCGAACACGACCACGGCGAAGCTGCCGAGGAACGTCTGCACGGGCCGGCGGATTCCGTCCGAACGCTCCGGGCCCACGTTCAGGAGCATGATCACGAAGAGGAACAGGACGAGGATCGCGCCGGCGTAGACGATGATCTGGATCGCCGCGATGAACGGCGCGAGCAGCAACACGTAGGTCACCGCCAGGGCGAAGAACGACACGACGAGCGCGAGGACGCTCTTGATGGGGTCGCGTCCCGCGACCATCAGTCCCGCGAAGACGATGGCCACCAGGGCCGCCGCGTCGAAGATGAAGCGCTCCATGGCCTAGCGGGACGTCCGCCAGATGGCGAGGCCGGCCACCCACAGCAGGTTCGCGAGGGAGAGGGGCAGGAGCGCCTTCCAGCCGAGACGCATCAGCTGGTCGTAGCGGAAGCGCGGGAGCGTCCAGCGCACCCAGATGAAGACCAGGACGAAGAACGCCGTCTTGGCGGCGAAGACGAGCAGGCCGACGAGCCCGCCGAGCCAGCCTTCCGGATGGAAGCCCGGCAGAGACCAGCCGCCGAAGTACAGCGTCGCGGTCATCGCCGAGGCGACGATCACGTTGATGTACTCCGCCAGGAAGTAGGAGCCGAACCGCATCGCGGAGTACTCGGTGTGGTACCCGGCGACGAGCTCCGCCTCGGCCTCGGGCAGATCGAACGGCAGCCGGTTGGTCTCCGCGAACGCCGACACGAAGAAGACGATGAAGCCGACGACCTGCGGGAAGACGTTCCAGCGGGGGACGAAGGGCAGGAACCGGAACGTGCCCTCCTGCATCGTCACCACGTCGGTCAGGCGGAAGGAGCCGGCCGCCAGCACGACGCCCGCGGCGGCCGTCGTCATCGCGAGCTCGTACGAGATGATCTGCGCGCTCGAGCGGATCCCGCCGAGGAGCGAGAACTTGTCGTTGGAGGACCAGCCCGCGAGCACGATCGCGTAGACCGAGAGCGACGTGATCGCGAAGACCCAGAGCATGCCGATCGAGACGTCCGCGCCGACCATCGGGATCACCTTGCCCGCGACGCGGATCGTCGGTCCGTACGGCACGACCGCGAAGGTCGAGAGCGCCGCGAACACGGCGAGCGCGGGCGCGAGGAGGAACAGCATCTTGTCGGCCGACGCCGGGACGACGTCCTCCTTCGTGAAGAGCTTGATGATGTCGGCGGGGCTCTGGAGGAGGCCGAACGGACCCACCCGATTCGGGCCGGGCCGGTCCTGAATGAACGCGGCGACGCGCCGCTCGATCCAGACGAGTGGAATCACGAGACCCGGCAGGATGAGCGCGGGCAGGACCACCCGCAGGACGACGATCGCGCCGTCGACGAGCGTCACGGCTGTCCCGCCCAGGCGAAGTCGCCTTTCTTCAGGAGACGGCCGCCCTCGAGCTCCTCTTCCTTGATGTCGCCGTAGTCGGGGACCTCGGCGGCAATCTGCTTCAGGAGATCGGACGGCGTCCAGGAGCGGTCGCCGAAGCCGAGGGCGAGTGCGAGGAGCAGCAGGTGCTCCCAGACCGCGCGCACCGGCGGCTTCGGCAGGAAGGCGCGCTCGAACTTCTGGACGCGGCCCTGGACGTTCGTGAAGGTGCCTTCCTTCTCCGCGAGCGAGGCGGCGGGGAGGACGACGTCGGCGGCGCGCGTCAGCGCGTTCGCGTTGCGCGCGGCGACGGCGAGGAACCGGGCGCGCCGGAGCACGGCGACTTTCTCCGGGTCGTCGGCGATCGCCGAGAACGCCGCGTCCGCGACGACGATCACCTCGGGCGAGGCCTCGCCGGAGAGCACCGCGTCGAGCCCGTAGCCGCCCGCGCCGGGGGAGAGACCCATGTCCTTCGCGCCCCGGTAGTTCGCGCCCGCATGGTCGCCCTCCACCCACACGGTCTTCGACTTGACCTTCCGGGGACGGCTCTTGTCGACGATCGCGTCGCGGTTCGGTGAGCCGAGGTGGTCGGCGATCTTGCGCAGGAGGAAATTCTCCTCGTTCGTCAGGTGCGCCGAGCCGAGGAAGAAGACGGCTCCCGGTCCCTGGCCGCCGACCGCCGCGCGGATCTCCCGGGCGAGCCGGTCCACGGCGGCGGGGATCGTCGCCTCGCGGACCGCCGCGCCCTCGCGCAGGGTTGCCTTCACCACGTCGCGGTCGTTCAGGGGCTCGGACAGGAAGCGGCCGTAGTCGCACAGCCAATAGTCGTTGACCGTCGGATTCAGGCGCGGCAGGAACCGATACACGACGTCGTCCTTCGACTCGATCGAGATGTTGCAGCCGACGTTGCAGCCGGGGCAGACGGACTTCGCCTTGTGCAGGTACCAGACGCGGCTGCGGAACCGGAACTCGCGCGTGGTCAGCGCGCCGACCGGACAGACGTCCGCGGCGCACCCGGACCAGTCGTTGGCGAGCGGCTGCCCGTCGTGCGTCCACACGAGCGTGCGGCCGCCGCGGTCCAGGAACGTGAGCTCGGACGTGCCCGCGATCTCCTGCGTGAAGCGGATGCAGCGCGTGCACTGGATGCAGCGGGTCATGTCGGCGACGACGTGCGGGCCGATCATCGTGCGGTCGAAGGTCGGGTACTGCCGCTTGGTCTCGTCGAAGCGCGAGAGCTGGTTTCCGTAGCCGAAGGAATTGTCCTGGAGCGCGCACTCGCCGGCCTGGTCGCAGATCGGGCAGTCGAGCGGGTGATTGATGAGGAGAAACTCCATCGTCGCGGCGCGCCCCGAGCGGACCTTCTCGGTCGTCGTCTTGACCGAGAGGCCGTCCTTCAGCGGCACCGTGCACGCGGCCTGGATCTTCGGCATGCCCTCGATCTCGACGAGACACATGCGGCACTGGCCGACGACCGAGAGGCGCGGGTGGTAGCAGAAGTGGGGGATGTCGATGCCCGCGAGCTTCGCCGCGTCGATCAGGTTGACGTTCTTCGGCACCTCGATGGCCTTGCCGTCGAAGGAGACCGTGAAGGTGTCCTTGGGGGACGGCGCCGGGGGCGGCGCGGCCGACGGCGGCGCCACGGGAGTACTACTCAACCGGACCTCCGGTCTTCATCGGGAGAGGGGGAGTCTGCCGACGTTCCCTCTCGCGTCCGGCCGCTTCGAGCGGCCGCCTCAGAGCACTCACGCGGTGGCCAGCTCCGCGGCCCTCGCGCCGACCAGGCACCGCTTCTGCGTGACGTGGTGCTCGTACTCGGCCCGGAACTTGGTGACCGAGGAGAGGGGCGGCGCGATCGCGGCGTCGGCGAAGACGCAGATCGTCATCCCGTTGGCCATCTGGTTGCAGATGCGGGTGAGCAGGTCGATGTCCTCCATGCGCCCCTCGCCGGCCTCGATGCGCGTGAGGACCTTGTACAGCCAGGGCGTCCCCTCGCGGCAGGGCGTGCACTGGCCGCAGGACTCGTGCGAGAAGAACTTCGAGAGATTCTTCGCCACGTCCACGATGCAGGCGTCCTCGTTGATCACCACGATCGCGGCCGAGCCGAGCATCGAGCCCTTCGCGGCGACGCCGTCGAAGTCGAGCGGGCAGTCCTCGATCTCCGCGGCCGTGAGCATCGGCGCCGATGCGCCGCCGGGGATGACGGCCTTGATCTTCTTGCCGCCCTTCATCCCCTGCGCGTAGTCGGCGCCGAAGATGAGGTCCTTCAGCGGCAGCCCCATCGCGGCCTCGTACACCCCCGGGCGGTTCACGTGGCCGGAGATGCAATAGAGCTTGGGGCCGGCGTTCTTCTCGTTGCGGCCGATCTTCAGGAACCAGTCCGCGCCCCGGTCGATGACGTGCTTGACGCAGCAGAGGGTCTCGACGTTGTTGACGATGGTCGGCGCGGCGAAGGCCCCGGAGACGGCGGGGAAGGGCGGCTTGATGCGCGGCTGCCCGCGCTTGCCCTCGATCGACTCGATCAGCCCCGTCTCCTCGCCGCAGATGTAGGCCCCCGCGCCGCGGTGCACGGTGATGTCGAGCGAGAACGCCGAGCCGAGGATCTTCTCGCCCAGGAATCCTTTCGCATGGGCCTCCTCGATCGCCTTCTCGAGGATGCGCGCGCCGTCGTAGAACTCGCCGCGGATGTAAATGTAGGCGTTGCGGCAGCGGATCGCGTAGGAGGCCAGGATCATTCCCTCGATCAGCTGGTGGGGATCGCTCTCCATCAGGAGGCGGTCCTTGAAGGTCCCGGGCTCCGACTCGTCGGCGTTGCAGAGGAGGTAGATCGGCTTGCCCTTCGTGTCCTTCGGGAGGAAGCCCCACTTCACGCCCGCGGAGAAGCCGGCGCCGCCGCGGCCGCGGACGTTCGCCTTCTTGACCTCCTCGGTGACCTGCTCGGGCGTCATGCCGCCGGTCAGGACCCGCTTCACGCCCGCGTAGCCGCCGTCGGCGAGGTACGTCTCGATCGAGCGGGAGTCGCGCTTGCCGATGCGCGCGGTCAGCACCTTCTCCACGTTCAGGCCTCCCGCGATAGCCGCTCGAGGAGCGCGTCGAGCTGGCCGGCGTCCATCGGCTCGAAGTACCGGTCGTTGACCATCATCGAGGGCGCCTTGTCGCAGCCGGCGATGCACTCGACCTCGACCAGCGTGAAGCGGCCGTCGGCGGTCGTCTCCTCGAGCCCGATGCCGAGCTTCCGGCCGCAGTGCTCGACCAAAGACTCCGCCCCGTTGAGGTGACAGGAGACCGACGTGCAGATCTGGAGGAGGTGCTTCCCGACCGGGTGGAGGTTGTACATCGTGTAGAAGGTCAGGACGCCGTCCACGTGGGAGGGCGGCAGGTCGAGGATCCGCGCCACCTCCTCGCCCGCCTCCTTCGAGATCCAGCCCCAGGTCTCCTGCGCCACCCAGAGCACGGGCAGGAGCGCCGCCTGTTTGGTCGGGTAGCGGGTCAGGATCTTCTCGATCCGGGCCATCGCCTCGGCGGGGAACTTTCGCGGCTCGCCCGCCTCCATGGCCCGGTAGCGTGTGTGGCTCACCAGTCGAAGGCCCCCTTCTTCCAGATGTAGGCGTAGCCCACGATCAGGATGCCGAGGAAGGCGAACATCTCGACCAGGAGCGGCCAGCCGGCGGACTTGAACACGAGCGCCCACGGGTAGACGAAGGCGATCTCGACGTCGAACAGGATGAAGATCATCGCGATCACGAAGAACTGGATCGAGATGCGCTTGTGCGAGGCGTCGAGAAGGGGAACGCCGCTTTCGTAGATCTCGAGCTTGCCGCGGGTGCGCAGCTTCGGGCCGATGACGGCGTTCAAGAAGAGGATGGTCGCGGCCATGACGGCGGCGACTCCGAGCAGGACCAGAATGGGAAAAAAGGTCTCTGGCATGGAGGGGGCAGACTTTTTCACAAGGGCCGGTGCGAGTCAACGCATGTGGAAGAGAGCAAAGGAGCTAAGGCTCTTCGGGGGCGCGGGCGAGTTGGTTAGGATCCGCGCGTGCACGAGGAGTTTCGGCCGGCCGCGCTCACGCCCGCGTACGAGGCGTCGGCGACCGTCGGCGAGGTCGTCCGCGGCGTCCGGCAGCACGTGCCGCGCGTGGTCGTCGTCGACGACGGGTCGGCGGACGCGACCGGCGCGGAGGCTTCCCGCGCGGGGGCCGAGGTCGTCCGCCTCGCGGTCAACGGCGGGAAGGGGACCGCGATCCGCGCGGGGCTCGACCGGATCCTCGCTTCGGACGCGACGCACGTCGTGTTCGTCGACGCCGACGGCCAGCACGATCCCGCGGACCTGCCGCGCCTCCTCGCCGCGGCCCGGTCGGGCGAGGACTTCGTGATCGGATCGCGCATGGAGAATGCGGACGCGATCCCCCCGTACCGGTACCGGACGAACGAGATCGGCAGCCGGATCCTGACCCGGATGACGGGGCTCGAGGTGGAGGACGCGCAGTCCGGGTATCGGGTCGTGCGCGCGGACGTGCTGCGCCGGCTCACCCTGTCCGCGCGGGGCTACATCATCGAGACGGAGATCCTGCTGAAGGCCGCGCGGTGGGTGAGGCGGTTCTGCCACGTCCCCGTGCGCGCGATCTATGGAGGACCGTCGCACTACCGGCCGTTCCGGGACACGTGGGTCATCTCGTGGGGGGCGGTGTATTACAAGGTGTTCGAACTGGACTGACGGCTTCGCCGTCAGTCCCAATTCGAACATCCCGAGGCGCAGAGCGCCGAGGATCCCGTGCGTTTCACCCGGCAGTGACGGCAAAGCCGTCAGTCCCAATTCGAACATCCCGAGGCGCAGAGCGCCGAGGGATCCCGTGCGTTTCCATGCGGCTGGTCTATTTCGGGATCCCTCGCTTCGCTCGGGATGACGATTGAGGGAAGGCGCGATAGGCGCTAGAGCGCCGAGGGATCCCGTGCGCTCCCATCCGGCCGGTCAATTTCGGGATCCCTCGGTTCGCTCGGGATGACCACTGGTGAGGCCGCCCCTTACAATCCCCGCCGTGTCCGAGCCTCTGGTCACGCCCCTGCGCATGCCCGCGCCCGCGCCGCGGGTCCTCACGATCGACGCGGAGGACTGGTTCCACGTCTGCGGAGACGGGTACTACTCGGATCCGCGCCGCTGGGACGGGTTCGTCCACGCGTCGAGAAGACGCTCGGGCTCTCTCCTCGAGATCGCTCTCCCGGGGCGGTCACCGGGCGACGGTCTTCTTCCTCGGCTGGATCGCCCGCCGCTATCCGCAGCTCGTGCGCGAAGCCGCGGCGCGGGGTCACGAGGTCGGCGTCCACGGCGACCTGCACCGGCCGCGCCGACGAGATGAGCGGGCCGGAGTTCCGGGACGATCTCCGCCGCGCGAAGGACGCCGTCGAGGAGGCGGGAGGCGTCGCCGCCGACGCGCATCGCGCGGCCGAGTGGTCCATCCGGGAGCCCGGCTCGGAGGCGCTCGGCGCGCTGGCGGAGGCGGGCTTTCGCTGCGATGCCTCCATGATGCCGCTGCGCCCGCTCGGCAGCCCGGCGAACCCCGAGGGTCCCGTGCGGATCGACCGCGGCCCCTGGTCCCTCGTCGAGCTGCCGCCCTTGAGCGGCGCGGTGCTCGGGCGGCGGCTGCCGCTCGGCGGCGCGTGGCCGTTCCGGGTCCTGCCCGAGGCGACGCTCGCCGCGGGCGAACGCCGGTTCCGGGACGCCGGGCTGGCCGGCCGTTTTCACGGTCCATCCGTGGGAGCTCGATTCCGACCATCCCGTCGATGGACCAGCTGCCGGCGCTCTCGCGGCTCGTGCACTTCCTCGGGCTCCGCGGATTTCCCGCGCGCCTCGAGCGGTGGCTCGCGCGGGACCGGTGCGTCGCCGTTCGCGACGTGCTTCGCGGACCTCGAAGCCCGCATGACATCGCCCGCCGCGTTTCTCTTCCCGGGCCAGCTGTCCGAGTGGATCGGCATGGGCCGCGACTTCTACGAGTCCGACGCGGAGGCGCGCGATCTCTTCGCATGGACGTCGGAGCGTTGCCACCGCGACCTGCGCCGCCTCCTCTTCGAGGGACCGGAGACGGCGCTCCACGAGAACCTGGCCGCGCAGGCCGGGGTCTACCTCGTCTCGACGCTCGCGGCGCGCGCGCTCGTCCGAGCCGGGATCGCGCCGAGGGCGACGGCGGGCTACAGCCTCGGCAACTACGCCGCGATGGTGGCCGCGGGAGCGATCGCCTACGAGGAGGCGCTCGACGTCCTCGTGGCGGTGTGGCGCGAGACCGAGCAGCGCGGCATCCGCGGCGCGATGGGCGCGGTCGTCGGCGTGCGCCGCGAGGCCGTCGACGCCGCGCTCGAGGCGCTCCGCGCGCGGGGTCTTCCGGTCTGGATCGGCAACGTCAATGCATCGACCCAGTTCGTGCTCACCGGCTCCGCCGAGGGCGTCGCGGGAGCGCTCGACGCGCTGCGGCCGCGCGCGCTCTCGGTGCTGCCGCTCGGCATGACCTGGCCGATCCACAGCGCGCTGATGCGGCCGGTCGCCGACGCGATCGCGCCTCTCGTCGAGGGTCTCCGGACGATCCGGGACCCGCAGACGCCCTACTACGGACCCGAGGGGCGCCCCGCGAGCGGGGAAGACGTCCGGCGTCTCCTCGGCAACGCGTTCTGCTTCCCGACGCTCTGGAAGGACACGTTCGAGCGCCTCGTCGCCGACGGCGCGGGCGCGTTCCTCGAGGCCGGTCCCGGCGAGATGCTGACGAGGATGGCCCGCTGGATCGATCGGACGGCGCGCTGCCGGCCGGCGGGCACGCTCGAGGCGATCCGCGCCGCCGTGGATATAGTCGGCCCGCGATGAGAACGGCCGTGGTGACCGGGGGTTCGCGCGGCATCGGCCGCGCGATCTCGCTGGAGCTCGCCCGCGCGGGCGCGCGGATCGTCCTGACCTGCCGCGAGGACCTCGACCGCGCGCGCGCGACGGTCGGCGAGATCGAGGCGGCCGGCGGGCAGGCCGCCGCCCTGAAGATGGACGTCCGGCGGCCGGAGGACGTCAAGGCCCTCGCCGAACGCGTCGGCAACGAGTTCGGCGGCGCGGACATCCTCGTCAACAACGCGGGGGTCATCAAGGACGCGCTCTTTCCCTTCATGAAGGAGGAGGACTGGGATTACGTCGTCGACGTCGACCTGAAGGGCGCCTTCCGCGTCACGAAGGCGCTCATCCGCGGGATGCTGCACAAGGCGTCCGGGCGCATCGTCAACGTCGTCTCGGTCAGCGGGATCTCCGGGCACGCCGGGCAGGCGAACTACTCGGCGGCCAAGGGCGGCCTGATCGCCTTCACGAAGGCGCTCGCGCTCGAGTTCGCGCCCCGCGGCATCACCGTCAACGCCGTCGCGCCCGGGCTCGTCGACACGGAGATCATCGCGCACCTGAAGGAGGAGGCGCGACGCGAGTTTCTCGGGCGGATCCCGATGGCCCGCTTCGGGACGCCGGAGGAGATCGCCGCGGTGGTGGGCTTCCTCGCCTCCGAGAAGGCGTCGTACGTGACCGGCCAGGTCTGGCGCGCGGACGGCGGGATGGCGTGACACTCTTTGACGCGGCGTTCTCTCGCCGCGTCTCGCTATAATCCGTCGTGAAGGAGATCCCATGTCCCGGGAAGAAACGGCGGGGCGCGTCAAGGAGCTGATCGTGCGCCGCCTGAAGCTCGACATCGACCCGAAGTCGATCGACGACGCAGCCCCCCTCTTCGGGGAAGGGCTGGGACTCGACTCGATCGACGCGCTGGAGCTCGTGCTCGGGCTCGAGCAGGAGTTTCACATCAAGGTCGAAGACGAGGAGGTCGGCGTGAAGGCCTTTGCGTCCGTGGACGCCCTCTGCGACTTCATCGATCAGAAGAAGACCGCCTGATGCCGCAAGAGGCGCTCCCGCACGCCTACCCCTTCCGGTTCGTGGACGTCGTCGTCGATCCGGCCGACGCGGCCTTCTCCGCCGGGGGCCGCGTGCGCGCGCGTGTCTCGGCCAACGGCCGCGGCGCGATGGGGGAGGGCTGGCAGAGTCCGCTCCTCTTCGCCGAGGCGATCGCGCAGGCCGCCCTGCTCCTGCGGGGTGAAGATCCGGAGCGGGCGCGGAGCGGCTTCCTCGCGGGGATCGAGGGGTTCTCGGCCGAGCGGTCGCCCGCGGCGGGGGAGACGCTCGAGATCTCGGTGCGGATGGCGGGACGGTTCGGGCTCGTCGTGCGGTTCGACGGCGAGGTGACCTCCGGGGGCGAGACGCTCGCCCGCGGCAGCGTCCTCGTGCGCGAGGGCGCCGACGGCCTTCCGGTCGAGGCGTGAGCCGGCGTCGATGAAGCTCGTCGAAGAGGATCGGGGCGCCCACAGCGTCCTGACGATCTCGGGCACGCTCGCGCTCGGCGATGCCACGCGCGCGCTGCAGGAGCGGTTCGAGAAGCTCGCGAAGGACCGCACGGGCGCCGTGCTCCTCGACCTGACCGGTCTCGAGCACCTCGACTCGACCGCGATCGGGGTCTTCGTCGGCGGACTCAAGAAGTTCGACGCGCTCGGCCGCCGCTTCTACATCGTCAACCCGCGCGAGCGGGTCGCCGCGGTGTTCCGGATCACGCATCTCGACCAGGTGTTTCGCGTCTTCCCGTCGATCGACGCGGCGCTCGCGGTCGCGAACCTGCCCGGCAAGGAAGAGGAGACGGGGGGGCGGTGAGCGCCGAGGTGGCCACCGCGTGCGAGTGCACGCACGAGCCGCCGCACCGCTTTGTCATCGCCCATCGCGCGCGCGCGGACGGCGGAGTGCGGGTAGGACTCCAGCGGATCGATGCGCCGTACCCGTTGCGCGAGGTCTTCGTGACCAATCGCGAGCTGAAGATGAACCAGGACAACGTCTTCAAGGCGTGCTTCGTCTGCGTCGATCGCGGCTTCCGGGAGACGGCGATCGTGATGCCCAAGGCCGACGTCGAGCTCGGCCTGCCCCCCGAGTGAGCGCGCCGGCGTCCGACCCGCGCGAAGCGCTGAAGCGCCGGGCCGGGGAAAAGGCGGCGGCGCTGGTCTTCCCGGGAATGGTGGTGGGACTCGGCACCGGCTCGACCGCCGTGTTCGCGACGCGCGCGATCGGCGAGCGGCTCGCCTCGGGCGCGCTGCGCGACGTGACCGGCGTGCCCACGTCGCGGGCGACCGCCGAGGAGGCGCGGCGCGCCGGCATCCCGCTCCTCCCCGAGGAGATCCCGCGCGCGATCGACGTCACGATCGACGGCGCGGACGAGGTCGACCCCGCGCTCGATCTGATCAAGGGAGGCGGCGGGGCCCTCTTCCGCGAGAAGATCGTCGCGGAGGCGAGCCGGCGGCTCGTGATCGTCGTCGACGACTCGAAGCTCTCGCCGGCGCTGGGGACCCGCCACGCCCTGCCCGTCGAGGTCGCGCGGTTCGGCTGGAAGTCGCAGGAGCGCTTCCTGGAGTCGATCGGCGGGAAGCCCGGCCTGCGGCTCGGGAGCGACGGAAGGCCCTACGAGACCGACCAGGCCAACTGGATTCTCGACTGCGCTTTCGGTCCGATCGCGGACGCGCCGGCTCTCGCCCGACGGCTCGCGGACCGCGCGGGCATCGTCGCTCACGGGCTGTTCTGCCGCCTCGCGACCGAGGTCATCGTCGCGGCCGCGGACGGGATCCGCGAGCTGAAGCGCCCCTAACGCCCGGCGCTCGCCCCGGCCCAGTCGAGCGGCAGCCCCACGCCCTCGAGCGCGAGGAGCCGCGTCTTCGTCAGCGCGCCTCCCGGCGCGGAGAAGCCGCCGATGCGGCCGCCGGAGGCGACGATGCGGTGGCAGGGCACGATGAGCGGCACGGGGTTCGCGCCGAGCGCCTGTCCCACCGCGCGCGCCTCGCCGGGCTCACCGATCGCGGCGGCGATCTCGCCATACGTCGCGGTCGAGCCGGCGGGCACGCGCCGCGCCGCGGCGTAGACGCGCCGGGCGAAGTCGCCGACGCCTTCGAGGTCGAGCGGCACGGCGGAGAAGTCGCGCGCGTCTCCGGCGAGGTGCCGTACGGCGTCGCGCACGCCGGCCGCGATCTCGGGCGGCGGCTCGGCCGGGACGGCGCCGAGGCGCTCCAGACTCGCGACCCCGCGGCGGTCGTCCGGCTCCGGGAGCTGGAATCGGGCGACGCCCCGATCGGTCCAGGCGATCCCGCACCGGCCGAGCGGCGTGTCGAAGCGGTGGTAGTAGAGCGGGGTCATTCACGGACTGTAACCCGCCCGCGGGCGATTCAGTTGCGGAGGAGCCAGACGTAGCCGACGTAGACGGCGGCTCCCGCGGCCAGAACGACGCCCGTGACGACCGCCGCGCGAACCGGCGCCCTCGCGCGTTTCCAGAACGACCGGGCTCGGGACGTCAGACGCCGCAGGAGGATTTCCAGGCGATCCAGGCGTTCCGCGAGCCACCTCGATTGCTGCGCGAGCAGGCCGGCCCCGAACGCGATCAGAAGGAGTCCCGGCCCGGGAATGAAGAGAAGCACCACGCCCCCGGCCACGAGGAGGATCCCCAGAATCGTCACGACCACTCGGAGGGCCGCGGACCGGGAGCGCGCGTCGTGCAGCTTTTCGAAGCGGGTGCCGGGCTCCGCGCGCTCGAACAGCCTCCAGTGCTTCTTCGCCTGCGAAAGCATTCGTGCGCGCGGGGATGCCAGAATCGGGCCACCGGGGCGTCGTGGCGCCCCCGCCGGGCCATCCGCCGGCATTCCGTTTGCTAACCAAAGGACCCGGGAGCCTCAACCGCAACGTCCCCCGGGCCGGGATTGCCTTCCCGATCCCGCTTGGCGCGGACGGAGCTTCGTGCAGAATCCCATGCCGAGATGAACGAGGAGACAGGCCGGGAGAAAAGAGCGCGACTTCGGAGGTCGGGCAGGCTCGAGCCCCACCGACTCGATCCCATTCGCGGCGACCTGCTCGGTCCCGATCGCCTCGAAGAACGGGCGCGTGAGCTGGCGGGCGCCGACCGGGTCGACCTCGCCGGTGGCCGAGGCGTCCGACTCCTCGCCCGGCTCGAGGAGAACGGCCGGGTCCTCGTCGAGTGCTATCGCGACATCGCCGAAGCGATCCGCGATGGGAAGCCGATTTCGCCCGCGGCCGAATGGATGGCGGACAACTTCCACATCGTGGAAGACCAGCTTCGGGAGATCCGCGACGACCTTCCCCCCGGTTACTACCGCGAGCTGCCGAAGCTCGTCGGCGGTCCCCTCGCGGGAGCTCCTCGCGTCTACGAGGTCGCCTGGACCTACGTCGCCCACACCGACAGCCGGATCGATCTCGACACCCTTCGCCGGTTCGTCGCCGCCTATCAGACGGTCCGCCCGCTGACGATCGGCGAGCTCTGGGCGCTCGCGATCTCGCTTCGCCTCGTGCTCGCGGAGAACCTGCGGCGCCTCGCCGAGCTCGTCGTCACGCATCGCGCCGAGAGGGAGCAGGCGGACGCCTTCGCCGACGCGCTCCGCGCGGGCGAGGAGGGGGGGGCCGCGACCGAGGTCCCGCTGCGCCGTGTCCTGGAGGGACCGCTGCCGACGGCGTTCGTCGTCCAGCTCCTTCTCCGGCTCCGAGACCAGGATCCCGAGACGACCCCGGCGCTCGGCTGGATTGACGCCTGGATGTCGCGCGAGGGCGTCCGCCGGGACGAACTCGTGCAATTGGCACAGCGGTCCCAGGTGGCGACGAACGTCTCGGTGCGCAACGTGATCACGAGCATGCGCCTGCTGTCGACCGCCGACTGGGCCGACTTCTTCGAGAGCGTCAGCCTCGTCGCGAAGATGCTCGCCGAGGGAACGGGCGTCGGGGCGATGGACTTCGCGACGCGCAATCGGTACCGCGATGCGATCGAGGGACTCGCGAAGAGCAGCCGCATGTCCGAGGAGGAGATCGCCCGCCGGGCCGTGGCGCGGAGCGCGGCGTCGGGCGAACCCCCCGGCAGTCCGCGGGCCGACCCCGGCTATTACCTGGTCTCCCGGGGGAGGCCCGAGTTCGAGCGCGAGATCGGATACCGACCCTCGCTCTCGCATCGGATCCGGGCGGCCTGGGTCGCCGGCGCGAATCCGGGGTATCCCCTGACGGTGTGCGTCCTGTCGCTGCTCGCGATTCTCGTTCCCGTGGACGCCTCGCTGCACCTGGGCGCGAGCGTCGGCGCGATCGCGCTGCTCGGGTTTCTCGCGCTCATCCCGGCTTCGGAGATCGCCGTGGCCGTTCTCAACCGCGACATCACGGAGCTCCTGGGTCCGCGCGGTCTGCCCAAGCTCGAGCTCGAGGAAGGCATTCCCGAGGAGCTGGCGACCCTGGTCGTCGTGCCGACGCTCCTCGTGTCGGAGGACGAGGCGCGGCGACAGGTCGAGCAGCTCGAGGTGCGGTTCCTGGCCAATCCGGACGGGTACGTCGCCTTCGCTCTCCTGACCGACTGGGTCGATGCGCCCGGGGAGAGCCGCGAGGACGATGCGAGGCTCCTCGCGGCGGCGCGCGATGCCGTGACCGAGCTCAACGAGCGGCACGGACCGGCTCCCGACGGCGGACCGCGGTTCCATCTGTTCCACCGCCGGCGGGTCTGGAACGCGTCGGAGGGCTGCTGGATGGGCTGGGAGCGCAAGCGCGGCAAGCTCCACGAGCTCAACGGGCTCCTTCGTGGCGCCGCGGACACCACCTTCCTGCCGGACGAGCAACCGCCGCGCTCGCGCATTCGCTACGTCATCACCCTCGATGGCGACACGAGGCTTCCGCGGGGCGCCGTCCGAAAGCTCGTCGGCGCCATGGCGCACCCGCTGAACCGGCCGGTCTTCGACGAGGCCGGGTCCCGGGTCGTGGCGGGACACGGCATCATGCAGCCGCGGATGACGCCCACGCTGCCGGCGGCGGGCCGCGAGACCCTCTTCGGCCTCCTCTTCTCCGGTCCTCGGGGGATCGACCCGTATGCGTTCGCCGTCTCCGACGTCTATCAGGACCTCTTCGACGAGGCGATCTACACGGGCAAGGGCATCTACGACGTCGACGCGTTCGAGCGCGCTCTCTCGGGCCGCGTGCCGGAGAACACGCTCCTCTCGCACGACCTCTTCGAGGGCCTCTTCGCGCGGGCCGGCTTCGTCTCCGACGTCGAGCTCTTCGAGCAGTTCCCGTCGCACTATGAGGTGGCCGCCGCCCGCCAGCACCGGTGGGCGCGGGGCGACTGGCAGCTGCTCCGCTGGCTTCCGCGACGCGTGCCCGACGCGGCGGGACGGCTGCGGCGCAACCCTCTGCCTCCGATGGGTCTGTGGAAGATCCTCGACAACATCCGCCGCTCCCTCGTGGCGCCGTTCTCGGTCGCCGCGCTGATCGTCGGCTGGACCCTCCCGGGCGCGGTCCCGGTCGTCTGGACGGCCTTCGTGCTGTCCACGATTCTCGTGCCGCGCTTCCTCCCCGTGCTCGCCGGCGCAATCCCGCATCGGCGACGCACCGCCAAGAGGAGCGTGCTGCGGGGATTCCTGTCGGACGTCGTTCTGACCGGCGCGAACTCCGTCGCAACGATCGTTCTGCTGGCCCACCAGGCGTGGCTCATGGCCGACGCGATCGCCCGGACGCTCAGCCGCGTCTACGGGACCGGCCGGAGGCTGCTCGAATGGACGACGAGCGCGGAGGCCCGCTCGGAATACGACCTCTCCGCGTCGGGATTCATGCGGCGCAACGCCGTCGCGATCGCGATCGCGGCCGCGGGGGTGCTCCTCTCCGCCGTCCTGCGTCCGTCGGGCGTCGCGCCAGCCTCGCTCGTGTTCTTCGTCCTGTGGGCGAGCTCTCCGCTCGTGGCCTGGGAGCTCAGCCGATACTCCGTGGGCGCGGCGCGCGATCCTCTGTCCGCCTCGGGCGAGGCGCTGCTCCGGTCGGTGGCCCGGAGAACGTGGCGATTCTTCGAAACGTTCGCCGGTCCGGACGACCATCATCTGCCCCCCGACAATTTCCAGGAGGATCCCCGACCCGTCGTCGCGCACCGGACGTCCCCGACCAACATCGGCCTGTCGCTCCTCGCGACGGCCTCCGCCCACGATTTCGGGTGGATCGGCGCCACGGAGACCGCCGAGCGCCTCGAGACGCTGGTCTCCGCGGCGAGCCGCCTCGACCGTTTTCGGGGGCATCTCTACAACTGGTACGACACCCAGACGCTCGCTCCCCTCGAGCCTCGATACGTCTCGACCGTCGACAGCGGAAATCTCCTCGCCCACCTGCTCGTCATCAAGCAGGCCTGCCTCGAGATCGCCGAGCGGCCGCTCTCCGCGAACACCATCCTCGCGGGACTCCGCGACGTCATTCGACTGATTCGAGATTCCTCCGACGACGCCCGCTTCGCCCAGGCTCGCGCCGCGAGCCGGCGTCTGCTGAAGGGGTCGATCGACCGCCTGGAGGAGCGGCTCGTTCCGCTGCGGGCGGGCGAGTCGCTGCTGTCGCGCCTCGACGCGCTGGCGGCGGACGCCGACGCGCTCGCCGCCATGGCGGGCGCGACTCCGGGGAGCGACGCGGGCGATCGGACCGACGAGATCGAGACCTGGTGCCATGCGCTGCAGCGCTCGATCGCGAGCCATCGCCGCGACCTGCTGCCGGCGCCCCCGCCTCCGGCCGACGCGCTGGCGCGGGAGGCGGCGGAGGTGCGGCGGCTCGCGCGCGCGGTGAGCGCGGCCGGTCCGGGGGGACTGGAGGAGGTTTCGTTCGAGGACGAGCCGGTGCGGCTCGACGCCTCGCGGCCCGGAGACCAGAGCCCCGCTCCTCCGCCCCCGGCGGTTCCGGAGCCTCGTCCCGCGGAGGCGCTGTCGACCCGCCTGGTCTCGATCGCCGCGTCGGCCGAGGCGCTGGCGTCCGGGATGGACTTCTCGTTTCTCTTCGACAGGAACCGCAAGCTCTTCTCGATCGGTTATCGGCTTTCCGACGGCTGCCTCGATACGGGCTACTACGACCTTCTCGCCTCCGAGGCACGCCTGGCGAGCTACCTCGCGATCGCCCGGCGCGAGGCGCCGGTGTCGCACTGGTTTCACCTCGGAAGGCCGCTCACGCCGGTCGGCGGGGGGTCCGCCCTCGTGTCGTGGTCGGGGTCGATGTTCGAGTACCTCATGCCTGACCTCGTGATGGAGCCGCCGGCCGGCAGTCTCCTCGAGCTGACGGCGCGACTGGCAGTCGGACGGCAGATCCGGTACGGCGCCGAGCGCGGAGTGCCCTGGGGCGTCTCGGAGTCCGGGTTCAACGCGCGCGACGTCAGCCTGACCTATCAGTACTCGAGCTTCGGCGTCAGCGGCCTCGGATTGAAGCGGGGCCTCTCGGAAGACGTCGTGATCGCGCCCTACGCGACGGCCCTGGCGGCGATGGTCGATCCCTCCGCCGCCGCGAAGAACTTCCGGGCTCTCGAGCGCGCCGGAGCGCTGGGGGAGTACGGCTACTACGAGGCCGTCGACTACACGGCGTCACGGCTCCCCGAGGGCGCGGGACGCGCGGTCGTCAAGGAGTACATGGCGCACCACCAGGGCATGACGCTCGCCGCGCTCGCGAACGTCCTGTGCGGCGAGACGATGCGCCGACGCTTCCACTCCGAGCCGCTGGTCCAATCGGCCGAGCTCCTGCTCCAGGAGCGGACGCCGCGCGACGTCGGCGTCTCGCGTCCGCGGGCCGAGGAGGTCGGCTCCCTCCGCCACGTGCGCGACTTCGTCACGCCGGTGCTCCGCCGCTTCCGGTCGCCCCACGATCCGACGCCCCGCGCCCATCTGCTGTCGAACGGGCGCTACTCGGTGATGGTCACGGCGGCCGGCTCGGGCTACTCGCGCTTCGAGGGCTCCGCCGTGACCCGATGGCGCGAGGATCCCACGCGGGACGCGTTGGGGAGCTACGTCTTCCTGCGGGACGTCCAGAGCGGCAAGGTGTGGTCGGCGGGCCACCAGCCGAGCGGCGCCGAGGCGGACGACTACGACGTCGCCTTCTTCGAGGATCGGGTCGAGATCCGCCGGCGGGACGGCTCGATCGCCACCCTGCTCGAGATCGTCGTTTCCCCCGAGAGCGACGCGGAGCTCCGTCAGGTGTCGATCACCAACCTCGGCGGCCGCGTCCGGGAGCTCGAGGTCACGTCTTACGCGGAGCTCGTCCTGGGCGATGCGCGGGCCGACGACGCGCACCCGGCGTTCTCCAAGCTCTTCGTCGAGACGGAGTTCGTCCCGAGCCTCGAGGCCCTCGTCGCGACGCGAAGGACGCGATCGCCGTCCGATCCGGTCCTCTGGGCCGCCCACGTCGCGACCGTCGAGGGCGCGGCCTCGGGAGGCTTCCAGTTCGAGACGGACCGGGGACGCTTCATCGGCCGGGGCCGGGAGCTGAGGACCGCGGCCGCCGTCCGCGACGGCGTCTCGCTGTCGAACACGGTCGGTCTCGTGCTCGACCCGATCTTCAGTCTCCGGAGGCGCGTGACGCTCCCGCCGGGCGGGAATGTGAGGATGACGTTCTCGACGGTCGTCGCGTCGAGCCGGGAGAAGCTGCTGGATGCGGCCGACCGGTGCCGGGATCCGGCGATCTTCGAGCGCACCGTCGCCCTCGCGTGGACGCAGGCGCAGGTCGAGCTGGGGCAGCACCGCGTCTCCGCGGACGAGGCGCATCTCTTCCAGCGGCTCGCGACCCGTCTCCTGTACGCGGACTCGACGCTGCGTGCGCCGGCGGGCGTGTTGACCCGCAACCGGCGCGGCGTCACGGCCCTCTGGCCGTACGGCATCTCGGGAGACCGGCCGATCGTTCTCCTTCGGATCGACCAGGCCGAGGACCGCGAGATCTTCGCCCAGCTGCTGCGGGCTCAGGAGTACTGGCGGGCCAAGGGACTCGCGGCGGACCTGGTCGTCCTCAACGAGGAGGTCCCCTCGTACAGCCCCGAGCTCCAGCCGGACCTCGAGACGCTGCTGCGGACGAGCGGCGCTTCGCACGAGGATCCGCGGCGCGCGGGCGTCTACCTGCTCCAGGCCCACCAGGTCCCGCCGGAAAACCGCGACGCGATCGCCACCGCCGCGCGCATCGTCCTTCTGTCCCGGAACGGCCCGCTCGCCGATCAGGTCGTGAAGTTCCTGAAGAGGCGGCCGGCCGCGAGGCCTCCGTCGGCGCGCCGTCCTTCTCCGCCGCTGCGCGAGGTCCCGCCCCCGCATCTGTCCCTTCGGTTCTGGAACGGAACCGGAGGCTTCTCCGAGGACGGGTCCGAATACGTGACGGTTCTCGAGCGGGGCCAGAACTCGCCGGCGCCCTGGTCGAACGTGATCGCCAACCGCGACTTTGGTTGTCTCGTGACCGAGTCGGGCACGGGATACACGTGGGCGGGAAACAGCAAGGAGAACCAGCTGACGCCCTGGTCGAACGATCCCGTGTCCGACACGGCGGGGGAGGCCATCTTCCTGCGCGACGAAGAGTCGGGGGAGGTCTGGAGCGCGACCGCCCTTCCGATTCGCGAGGACACCCCCTACGTCGCCCGACACGGCCAGGGATACAGCCGCTTCGAGCACGAGAGCCACGAGCTCGGCCTCGACCTGACCGTCTTCGTGGATCCGCAGGATCCCGTGAAGATCTCGAGGCTCGCGATCGAGAACCGATCCTCGCGCCCGCGGACGATCTCGGTGACGGCCTACGCCGAGTGGGTCCTCGGCGCGACGCGCTCGGATGCGCCCCGGTTCGTCGTGACGTCGTTCGACGCCGAGACGGGCTCGCTGCACGCGTGCAACCCGTGGAACGGCGACTATCCCGACGCCGTCGCGTTCGCCGCGCTCGACGCCGCGCCGACCTCGTTCACGGCGGACCGGACCGAGTTCCTGGGCCGGAACGGCTCGGCGGCCCTGCCGTCGGGTCTCGCCCCGGGAATCGCTCTCTCCGGACGTGTCGGACCGGCGCTCGACCCCTGCGCGGCGCTGCAGCGCCGGGTGACGATCGCGCCGCGCGCGCGGGTCGAGCTGCGCGTCTTCCTCGGAGAGGCGCGGGACGCGGCCGAGGCCCGCCGCCTGGTCACGGCGCAGCGCGCCAAGGACGTCGACACGACCCTGCGCGAGATCCGGCGGTTCTGGGACGGCGTTCTCGGCGGGCTGCAGGTCAGGACGCCGGACGCCGCGCTGGACCTCTTCGTGAATCGCTGGCTGCTCTACCAGGCGCTGTCGTGCCGGATCTGGGGGCGGAGCGCCTTCTATCAGTCGGGCGGCGCGTACGGCTTCCGCGATCAGCTCCAGGACGCGCTCGCCTTCGCGGTGACCCGCCGCGACCTCCTGCGCGAGCAGATTCTCCGGGCGGCGGGGCGCCAGTTCACCGAAGGCGACGTGCAGCACTGGTGGCACCCCCCCACGGGCCGCGGAGTGCGGACGCGCATCAGCGACGACGCGCTCTGGCTCCCGTTCGCCGTGACGCGATACATCGAGGTCACCGGCGACGAGACCATCCTCGGCGAGACCGTGCCCTTCCTCGAAGGCGCCGCGCTGCAGCCGGGCGAGGACGAGCGGTACTTCGTGCCGTCCGTCTCGAGCCAGTCGGCCGACGTCTTCGAGCATTGCGCCCGGGCGATCGACCGCGCGCTCCCGGCCGGCTCCCACGGTCTGCCGCTCATCGGGACGGGGGACTGGAACGACGGCATGAACCGGGTCGGCGCGAAGGGCAAGGGGGAGAGCGTGTGGCTCGCCTGGTTCCTCCGCGCGAACCTCGCGGCCTTCGCGCCGATCGCCGAGCGCCGCGGCGAGGCCGGCAAGGACCGGGCCGCGCGCTGGCGCGAGCGCCTCGCGGCCCTCGACGACGCGATCGAGGGGCAGGCCTGGGACGGCGACTGGTACCGGCGCGCCTACTACGACGACGGAACGCCCATCGGCACGGCCGGCGCCGCCCAGTGCCGCATCGACTCGATCGCCCAGTCATGGGCGGTCATCGCCGGCGGCCGGGACGTCGAGCGGGCGCGCCGCGCGATGAACGCGGTCGACGAGCACCTGATCCGCCGATCCGACGGCCTCGCGCTGCTGTTCACCCCGCCGTTCGACGGCGGGACGGAGGACCCCGGGTACATCAAGGCGTATCCGCCCGGCGTCCGCGAAAACGGCGGCCAGTACAACCACGCCGCTCTCTGGGCGGTCATCGCGTTCGCCGAGCTCGGCGACGGCGACCGTGCGACCGAGCTCTTCTCGATGCTCCACCCCGTTCCGCACACCACCACGATGCCGAGCCAGTACCGCTACCGGATCGAACCCTACGTGATCGCGGGCGACGTCTACTCCGTGCATCCGCACGTCGGCCGCGGGGGTTGGAGCTGGTACACGGGATCGGCAGGGTGGATGTACCGGGCGGCCGTGGAATGGATCGTCGGGGTGCGCGTGACGGGCAACGTCCTCGTTTTCGCGCCGTGCATTCCGCGGGCGTGGCGGCGGTTCGAGGTCACCTTCCGCTACCACTCGTCCCGGTACCACATCACGGTCGAGAACCCGCGCGGCGTCTCCCGCGGCGTCGCCGAGATCCGCCTCGACGATCGCAGTCTTCCGCGCGAGGGCGGCGTTCCTCTGGTCGACGACGGAGGCATCCACCGGGTCGACGTGCTGCTCGGGTGAGGCCGGGAGTCTTGCTGTCCCCGAGAGCCTGGCGGGCCGCGGCCCCGCGGTCTTGATCCCGCGGCGCTGGCGCGCTATCTTTCCGCTTCCCTGCGAAAGTGGCGGAACTGGTAGACGCGCAGGTTTCAGGAACCTGTGGGTAACACCGTGAGGGTTCGAGTCCCTCCTTTCGCACCAATCCTTCGACTTCTCTCGATCAGGGTTTTCAGCGCCCGCTCCGCGGCCATGACCCATCGGTAGGATTGAGTCCAGAATATGGCTCGTCGCTCAAGGAGGGAACCATGGCCTCGCGTGCCTCTCGGAGGCTCGACTCCGCCCTGACTCGGTCGCTGCTATCGGTCGTTCTCGTATTCGCTGCCGCATCAGCGCAGGCACAATCCGCCTCCGCGCTCTGTACCCCCAGCGCGCAGACTCTTTGTCTCGACGCCGGCCGCTTTTCGGCTCTGACGACATTCCAATCGGCCTCAGGGAGCCCGTCGCTCAACGCCAAGGCCGTGTCGTTGACGGACGCGAGCGGCTACTTCTGGTTCTTCGACTCGACGAACGTCGAGATGATCGTCAAGGTTCTCGACGGCTGCGCGGTCAATGGCGCGTACTGGGTGTTCGCCGCCGGCCTGACGAACGTCGGGGTCCATCTGGTGGTGACGGACCTGAGCACGGGGCTTCAGAAGCCGTACGACAATGCCGTGGGAGCGCCCTTCCAGCCGATCCAGGACACCGGCGCTTTCCACACTTGCCCGTAGCGCAGGGTCCTGCTGCTCGACGGCAGGCGGTTCCCCGCCTGGGGACAAGGAGCTCTGGTTGAAGAAGTGGACGGCGGCGCCGGCGCGTCAGCCTCGCCCGTGGATCTTCATGTCCACGATCTCGTCGATCGAGACGTCGTTGTCGCGCGACTTCATTCTCTTCACGTACTCGACGGAGACGCCGTGAATGCGCATCGAGACGAGGTCGTCGGCCGAGACGTTCCGGTAGCCGAGCGCCTGGAGAGAGCGGACGAAGTCGGTCGTCACGCCGTGGATGCGCATGCTGACGACGTCGTCGGCGGTGAGGTCGTGGTAGCCGAGGCTCTCCATCTCGTGCACGAAGTCGGGCGTCGCGCCGTGGATGCGCAGGGACACGAGCTCGTCCGCGTCGAGCCGGCCCAGTCCCTTCATCGCCTGGATGAAGTCGGGCGTCACGCCATGGATGCGCATCGAGACGAGGTCCTCGGCCGAGAGGTTCCGATAACCGAGCGCCTGCATCGACCGGATGAAGTCGGGCGAGGCGCCGTGGATCCGCATCGAGACGAGGTCCTCGACCGAGAGGTGGTCATAGCCGAGCCCCTTCAGGTCTCGGATGAACTCCGGTGAGGCGCCGTGAATGCGCATCGCGACGAGGTCGTCCATCGCGACGTGCTCGTAGCCGAGGCTCGCGAGCTCGCGGATGAAGGCGCGGCTGACGTCGTAGACGGCGAGGGAGAAGGTCTCCTCGGCCGTGGGCGCGGCGTAGCCCATCTTCGCGAGCGCGGCGAGGTATTCCGCGTTCGGCTGGAACGTGAAGCGGCCCGCGCCGCCCGAGTCGTTGAGCTGCCCCTCGAACGAGATCGTCCCGGCGTCGCGCTCCATCCGGAAGCTCGCGGGCGCATCGGCCGAAGACGCGGGGCGCCGGAGCCCCTGGAAGTCGGCGATCCCGAAGTCGTCGGACGAGCTCCAGTGATCGGAGCCCGAGACGGACCGGCGCTTCAGCGTCAGCTCGACGGAATCGCCCGTTCGGAAGTCGATGAGCCAGCGGCCCGAGATGGATTCGTTCTCCCGGGATTGGCCGCACGCGGCGCGCGGCGCGGCGGTCAGGAACAGCGCAGCGGCCGTCAGGACGAGGCCGATGCGGACAGCCGTACATCTCATCGGAGCACCTCCAGGATCTAGGACGTCCTGTCGCTCCAAAGGTTTCGGAGGATCTTTTCGTTCGCATTCCTGTGGCTTCCTTCTTGCAAGTCGTGCAGACGATGCACGAACTCTCGATCGCCATGAGCCTCGTCGAGGCCAGCTGCGAGGAGCTGGAGCGGCAGGCGGGCACGCGCGTCGAAGCGCTGCACGTTCGGATCGGACCGCTCTCGGGCGTCGTGGCGGGCTCGCTCCTTTCCGCCTTCGAGCTCGCCTCCGAGGGCACACCGATCCAGGGAGCACGCCTCGCGATCGAGGAGACCAGCGTGCGGGTCTTGTGTCCGTCCTGCTCGCAGGAGCGGTCGATCGAGAGCATCCAGTCCTTTCGCTGCGCGGATTGCGGCACGCCGACGCCCGAGATCGTGGGCGGGCGCGAGCTCGAGCTCGTCAGTCTCGAGATCTCGGGCGAGCCCGTGGAGTGCTGAGGAGGAACGAGGTCCCATCACGAACGAGCCCCTGAGCGCGGCGTCCGTTTCCGACCCACCCGACCGGCCGAGGCCAGGAGTCCGGTGAGGCGCGACTCCACTCCGTCGCTGCAGGCAGGACCGCCCGCCGAGGTCCTGAGCCTCGCGTCCCGGCGCAGCGGCGCCGGGGCCAGCCTCGTCGCGCAGGCCTCCGAGATCGCGCGCGCCTGCCGGGCGATGGCCTCGCGCTTTCACCGGCGCGGCAAGCTGATCGCGTTCGGTTCGGGCGCCGCGGGGTCCGATGCGCAGCACGTGACGGTCGAGTTCCTGCATCCCGTGATCGTCGGAAAGCGGGGGCTTCCGGCGGTCTGCCTCCTCGCCGACGTCGCATCCCTGACGGGCGCAGCGGAGAGCGACGGCTGGGCCGAGGCGTTCGCGAGTCCTCTGCGGCAGATCGCCAGGCCCGTCGACATCGCCCTCGCGCTCTCCACGCGACGCGAGCCCGAGAACGTCCGCCGGGCGCTTCAGACCGCGCGGGAGCGCGGCCTCCTGACCGTCAGCCTCGTGGGAGAGCACGACGGCCCCTCGGCCGCCGTCGATCACCGGATCGTGGTGGGATCGGGAGATCCGCTCGTCGCACGGGAGATGCAGGTGACCGCGTACCACGTCCTCTGGGAGCTCGTCCATGTCTTCCTGGAGCAGCCCGCGATGTTGACGCGGACGGAGGGATGACGGTCCCGGGAGAGACGAGGATCGGGACGCAGCGAGTGGTGCGAGTCTTGCACGCTGGGTCAGCGTGGCGGGCGTTTCCTCCGCGAGGGGATTTCGCTCCTGGAGAAGGTCAATGAAGCAAACGTCTGCCGGTACCCTCGCATCGCTTCATCCGTTCCGGTACTCGGCCCCCGCCGACGGGCGATCGGTCTTCGCGGAAGTCGAGCGGTCGACCGCCGAGAAGGCGCGGGAGGCCGCGTCGCTGCGGGAGGAGACCCTGATCCGGCTCGCGGACCGCCTGATCTCGTGCGCCTCGGCCATGGCGATCCGGTTCGGTCTTGGGGGGCGGCTCTTCACGTTCGGCAACGGCGGCAGCTCGACGGATGCGCTCGCGGTCGCCCAGCTCTTCCTGCAGCCCCCGTCCGGCCGTCCCGTCCCCGCGTCCTCTCTCGCCGCCGAGCCGTCGGTCGTGACCGCGCTCGCCAACGACGTCGGCTTCGACGTGGTGTTCGCGAGGCAGCTCGCGGCGCTCTCGGAGCCGACCGACGTCGCGCTCGGGCTGTCGACGAGCGGCAACTCGGAGAACGTGCTGCGCGCCTTCGAGGAGGCCTCGCAGCGCGGGCTCCTGACGATCGGCTTCGCCGGCTTCGACGGCGGCAGGATGTCGGATTGCGAGGCGATCGATCACCTCTTCGTCGTCCAGAGCCCCTCGGTGCACCGCGTCCAGGAGACGCAGACCACTCTCTACAACGCGCTCTGGGAGCTCTCCCAGTACGCCCTGTCCCGGCAGACGCGGAGAGACCGCGTGGGGTAGCCCCCGCCGAGATCCGGATCCTCGCCCGCCGCCACATCCGCGTCCCTCATCCGCGATCGTCCCTGCCGTCGCCGTCGCGCCGTCTTCCGGCCGAGAAGGCGCGGGCAGCGACCCGTCGGCCCGGCCGCGGAACGGCGCGCGCGCCGCCCCGCGCGGCCTCTGAGGGCCGCGGAAACGGCACGTCGCGGTGCGAGGCCGTGCCGGGCCGAGCGCTAACGGCGGGCCGGACGGCCGGGCGTGGGCGTCAGCGGGAGGACGTTCACCAGGCCCTGCATATCGATGCCGTGCACGGTGCAGAAGTAGGTGAACGTGCCGACGTTGTTGAACTGATGCGTGAACGAGAACCCCGCGTTGTGCTGACCGGAGTCCCAGATCTCTCCCGGAGGGGGACCGACGAGCCCCGGTATGCAGTTGGTCGCGTTGCAGGTGCCCGACGTCGTCGAGTGGGTGCTCTGGACCCAGTCCCACTCGACCGTCGTGCCCACCGCAATGTTGCTCTGGGAGGTCCCGGTGACCGAGTCGACGAAGCTCGTGCTGGCGCCCGGTCGGACCTGAACGATGTGGTTCCCGTTCGGCGTCGGCGTGTTCGTCGGAGTGCGGGTGTTCGTGAACGTCCGCGTGTTCGTGAACGTGCGGGTGTTCGTGGCCGTGTTCGAGTGCGTCAGCGTCGGAGTGTGGTTCGTGGGCGTGATCGACGGCGTCACGGTCGGCGTGATCGCGGTCGGGGTGATCGACGGCGTGAACGTTGAGGTCGGCGGCATCGAGCCCGTCAGGGTCGGCGTCGGCGACAGGGGCGTATTCGTCGCCGTCGGCGTCACCGGCGGTGCGGTGGGGGTCGGCAACGGCGGCGTGAGCGGCGCGAACGTGCGGAGCAGGAAAACGGCCATCTGCCCGCGCGTGACGGGCGCGTCCGGACAGTAGTCGCCGCCGCCGCAGCCGCCGGTGATCCCTTCGTTGAAGAGCTGTTCGATCCAGTTCGCGAACTGGCTCGGACAGGGCACGTCGGCGAAGATCCCCGCGCAGGTGGGCGGCACGTAGGAGGAGCCGTGCTCGGTCTTGAGCAGGAACACCGCCATCTGGGCGCGGGTGACGGGATTGTCCGGGCAGTACAGGAGCGGGGATGCCTGGCATCCTCCCGTGATGGCCTCGTTGTAGAGCTGCTCGATCCAGTCGGCGAACTGGCTCGGGCAGGCCACGTCGCCGAAGATTCCCGAGCACGTCGGCGGCACGTAGGTCGAGCCGTGCTCGGACTTCAGGAGGAAGGCCGCCATCTGCGCGCGCGTGACCGCCGAGTCCGGGCAGTACAGCCCGGCGCCGCAGCCGCCCGTCACCTGCAGGTGGAAGAGCTGCTCGACGTACGCGTAGAACGGATGCGTCGTCGGCACGTCCGTGAAGCTCTCGCCGACGTGAATCGTCCAGCTCGTCGAGATCCCGAGAATGCTCAGGGTCTCCGTGAAGGTGATGTCCCAGTGCGGCACGGGACGCGCCCCCGTGACCGTCAACAGGTAACAGTCTCCGGTCGCGGTCGCGCAGTCGGCGGTCGCGCCGGCGGCGACGGTGCCGTAGTCCGCGAAGGCGTCGTCGAACGCATACACCGGCCCGGGCGGACCGGAGAGATTGGAGGCAGAACCCGTGAACGCCTGCGCGGTGCCGAGCGTGTTCATCCAGAATGGCGAGATCTGGACCGTCTCGCCCGGCTCGAGGACGCCGTTGACGTTCGACATGGTGCCGGCCGCCGGGTGGTCGTCGACGCCCGCGGCCACCGGCTGGATGGCGCCGCCGGATGGCGCCGCCGCCGCCGCGAGGAGGCGCGGCGAGCGCGCCGGAGCCGCGCCCGGTTCGCGCGTCGCGGCCAGGATCCCGATTCCGAGAAGGAGGGCGAGGATGCCGGGCTTCATGGAACGGCTGTCCCGCGAGACTATATCCGCGAATGCCGGCCCGGCGACCGCTTTCCGATCTGCTCGAGGAGGGCCGCGCGCTCTTCAACGGCGGCCGCTTCTTCGAGGCGCACGAGAGATGGGAGGAGGCCTGGCTGGTGGAGACCGGGACGTCGAAGCTCTTCCTGCAGGGACTCATTCAGATCGCCGCCGGCTTCCTGAAGGCGCGCGAGGGCCGCGCCGGCGCGGCCGTGCGGCTCCTGGAGTCGGGCGCGCGGCGGGTGGCGGACGCGGGCGAGGCCCCGGAGCTCGCCGGATTCCTCGCCGACGTGCGCCGGCGCACCGGGGAGATCCGCGAATCCGCGGCGGAGGCGGAGTCCTGGCCGCTCCTGCCCCCGCTGCCGGGCGTAAAATGAAGGCCAGGAACGCCCATGCCCGCCCCGGACCTGCCCTGGAACTGCCCGAGCCCGTACTGCCCGGACCCGCACAATCCTTCCTCGCGTCCGGTCGACGGCATGATCCGGTGCCGCTCGTGCGGCTGGGAGCGGCGCGCGGCCCGGCCCGAGCCCGAGAATCTCGACGACTGGCCCGGCCTGTTCGCGCCCAAAGAGCCCGAAAAAGACGTCGAGCCCTGACGGGTTAGACTCCCGCGCGTGCCGCCGCGCGACTCGGAGATCCTCGCGCTCCTGCGGGAGAAGGGATCCCGGATCCTCTCCCTCGCCGAGCTGCGCCGGAAGTTGGGCGTTCCGGAGGACGACGCCGACGCCCTGACTGAGCGACTCGACGCGCTGGAACGCCGCGGCGAAGTCGCCCGCGTCCGGGGCGAGAAGTACTCCGCGATCGAGTTCACCGACCTCGTGGCGGGGCGGATCACGGTCCGTCCCGAGGGCTTCGGCTTCGTCCTCGTGCCGGGCGGCGAGGATCTCTTCGTGCCGCGCGTGGGGATGCACGGCGCGATGGACGGAGACACCGTGCTCGCGCGGGAGGAGCGTTCGCGCAGCGCGCGGCGGGGCGGCGAGGCGCGGAGCTCCGGCACGGTGCTGCGCGTCCTGGCGCGCGCCCGCGAGCGCGTCGTCGGCCGGTTCGAGACGGCGGACGGCCGGAAGACGGTCGTTCCCTACGATCCGAAGCTCGACGCGGTGATCCGGATCGCCGACGGGAAGACGCACCGCGCGCGCGAGGGGGAGATCGTCTCGGTGCGCCTGACCGCGTTCCCCGACGCGCGGCGCGTCGCGCACGGCGAGATCGAAGAGCGGCTCGGATTCCTCGGCGAGCCCGGCGTCGACATCGAGATCGTCCTCCGGTCGCACAACCTGCCGACGCGCTTTCCGCAGCCGGTCGTCGACGAGGCCGAGGCCTTCCCGGAGGAAGTCCGCGAGGAGGACCTGCTCGGCCGGCACGACTTCCGCGAGCGCCGCATCGTGACCATCGACGGCGAGACGGCCAAGGATTTCGACGACGCCGTCGAGGTCGAGAAGACGGCGCACGGCTACCGGCTGGGCGTCCACATCGCCGACGTGTCGCACTACGTCGAGGAGGGGAGCGCGCTCGACGACGAGGCGCGCTCCCGCGGCACGTCGGTGTACTTCCCGGGACGGGTGCTGCCGATGCTGCCCGAGCGCCTGTCGAACGGCCTGTGTTCGCTGAACCCGCGCGTCGACCGGCTGGTCCTCTCGGCGATCCTCGAGCTCGACGCGAAGGGGCGCGTGACCGGCTCGAGCTTCGCCAAGGGCGTCATCCGCAGCGGCCATCGGATGACGTACACGGAAGTGGCGCGTCTGCTCGAGGAGGGGCCGGGTCCCGACGACGCGCGCCGTTACGGCGCGTACCTCGAGGACTTCCGGACGATGGGCGAGGTCGCCGCCCTCCTGCGGCGCCGCCGCGAGTCGCGCGGCTCGATCGACTTCGACCTGCCGGACGCGGACATCGTGCTGGACGACGCGGGGCTCGTCGTCGGCATCGTGCCCGAGGCGCGCAACGTCGCGCACCGGCTGATCGAGGAATTCATGCTGGCCGCCAACGAGGCGGTGGCGAAGAAGCTCCTCTTCGCGAAGCAGCCGGCGATGTACCGCGTCCATGACCGGCCGGACCCGGATCGCCTCGTGGACCTGCGCGAGGTGCTCGAGAGCTTCGGGTACGAGCTGAAGGGCGATCTCGAGGAGCTCGCGCCGGAGCAGTTCCAGCGGCTGCTCGCCGAGATCGAGGGCAAGCCGGAGGAGCGCCTGCTCCACGACCTGCTGCTGCGGGCGCAGCGCAAGGCCGTCTACAGCGAGGAGTGCCGCGGCCACTACGCGCTCGCGGCGCCGTACTACTGTCACTTCACGTCGCCGATTCGGCGTTACCCGGACCTCGTCGTCCACCGGCAGCTCTCGCGGCTCCTCGCCGAGGGCCGGGCCGTGTCGCCGAAGGAGTTCGAGGCGCTCAACGAGCGCCTCCGCGAGGTCGCGGCGGTGGCGTCGGAGCGCGAGCGCCGGGCGGAGCAGGCCGAGCGCGAGAGCCTTCTCTGGAAGAAGATCGTCTTCATGCGCGACAAGGTCGGCCGCGAGTTCGACGCCTACGCCACCGGTGTGGCATCCTTCGGCGTGTTCGTCACCCTGCGGGATTTTTTCGTGGAGGGTCTGGTGCCGGTCTCGGCGCTCGGCAACGACTTCTTCGTGTACGAGGAGAAGCAGCACCGCCTGCGCGGACGCGCGACGGGCAGGACGTTCCGCCTGGGCGACGCGCTTCGCGTGCGTCTCGTGGCGATCGACGAGGTGCGGCGGCGCCTCGACTTCCGGCTCCCGGAGACGCCGGAGCCGGCGCCGCGAAGGCCGCCCCGTCCCGCGCCCGCGGCCCCGATCAGCTACGGACGGAACGCCCGGCGGAGGAGACCATGAGATCCCGCCGGGCGCTCGTTCTCGCTCTCGTCCTCGCCGGTCTCGGCGCCGCCGCCTGCAAGGAGCGGGGGCGTCCGGATCCGAACGTGCGCATGGCGATCTCGCACGAGCGGATCGCCGACGGCGCGGCCGCCGGACCGCAGGCTGCGGGGCAGCCGGCCGAAGGGCAGCCGCCGGCGGGGCAGCCGGCGCCGGGCGCGGTGCCCGAGGTGCCCAACCGCCTGGAGGTTCCTCCGGAGGTCCAGCAGGCGTACACCGGCGTGCGCCTCTCCTGGAAGGACAAGACGAGTGGACAGACCGGCGTCCTCGAGGCGCCGCTCGGCGGCGGGGCGCCCCTGCCGGATCCGACCTACGTCGTTCGGGCCGACGTCTACCTGCCGTCCTTCACGATGGGCGGCGGCGCCATCACGTCTCAGGGCATCGAGGAGCAGAACCCCGCGGCCCGCATTACGGTTTTCCAGAAGGGCAAGGAGATCTTCGCGGGATGGATCTTCAACCGCTTCCCCGACGTGCACCCGTTCGAGAACCCGAAGTACCAGCTCCACCTCGAGGGCGGGATACCGCGAAAGGTTGACGCGCGAAGCCCGAAGGGCATCGCGCGTCATCCCGAGGGCCGAAGGCCCGAGGGATCCCGTTCAAATTCGCGTGCTCCCGGCGCTCCGCATGACCACCGTTAAGCCATGACCGACACCGCCCCCTTCCGCGTCGCCGTCGCCGGGCGCCCCAACGTGGGCAAGTCCACTCTCTTCAACCGGCTCGTTCGGCGGCGGCGCGCCATCGTGCACGACCTGCCGGGAATGACCCGCGACGTCGTCGAGGCCGAGGCTTCGCTCGCGGACGGGCGCACCTTCCTCCTCGCCGACACCGGCGGTTACGATCCCGACGGCCACGACGCGATTCCCGAGGCGGTGCGGGATCGCGCGGTCGCCGCGATCCGATCGGCGGACCTCGTTCTCCTCGTGATCGATGCGGCGCAGGGCGTGCTGCCCGCCGACCGGGTCGCCGCGCGCGTCGTCCGCGAAGCCGGCCGGCCCTGCGTCCTCGTGGCGAACAAGGTCGATCGCCGCGAGTCGGCGGACGGAGAGGCCGAGGCGTGGGGGCTCGGCTTTCCGGAGGTCTACGGCGTCTCGGCCGAGCACGACGTGGGGATCGACGACCTGCGATCGGCGATCGGCGAACGCCTCACGGCTTCCGGACGAACCGAGGCGCCCGCGGCGGAGGTGGAGCGGGACTTGCCCGAGATCGCGCTCGCCGTCGTGGGGAGGCCGAACGTGGGCAAGTCGTCGCTCGTCAACGCACTGCTCGGCGAGGAGCGGGCGATCGTGTCCGAAGTCGCCGGCACGACGCGCGACGCGGTCGACACGGAGATCCGGTCCGGCGGACGGCGCTTCCGGCTGATCGACACGGCGGGCATCCGCCGGCGGGGCCGCACCGAGCAGGGGCCCGAGGTCCTCTCGGTTCTGCAGGCGCGCAAGCGGATCGAGGACTGCGACGTGGCGCTCCTCGTGGTCGACGCGAGCGAGGGCCCGACCGGCCAGGACGCGGCGATCGCGGGACACGCGGACGAGTCGGGGAAGGGCCTCGTCCTGGTCGCGAACAAGTGGGACGTCGCGGGCCGGCGCGAGGAGGGCACGGCCGACGACTTCCGCAAGGCGCTCGCCTCGCAGATCCCGTTCGCGCGCCACGCGCCCATCCTCCTCGTCTCGGCGAAGACCGGACGCGGGGTCGCCCGCGTCCTGGCGGAGGCGGCCGCCGTCGCCGAGAACCGGCGCCGGCGCATCGCGACGGGGGAGCTCAACCGGGTGCTCGGCCGCGCGCTGCGCGACAAGGCCCCGCGGACGGCGGCGGGGCGGACGCTCAAGGTCTACTACGTCGCGCAGACCGGCGTGGCCCCTCCCACGTTCGCGCTCGTCGCGAACCGGCGCGAGCCGCTCCACTTCTCGGAGGAGCGGCGCATCGAGAACCTGCTGCGAGAGGCCGCCGACTTCTCGGGATCGCCGATCCGCATTCGCGTCCGCGAGCGCTCGGGGCGGCGGGAAGGGCCCGGAGGAACCCGCCCAAAGTCCTCCCGCCGCAAGGCGCGTTCAGGATAAATTAACGACGTGGCGAAGGGCAATTCCGAGGTCTACCGGCCCGCCGAGGCGTGCCGCATTGCGGAGGTCGCGCCCTACGTCCTCCGTTACTGGGAGACGGAGTTCCCCGCTCTCTCCGAAGGGAAGGACAGGGGCGCCGCCAAGCTCTACACCGCGCGCGACGTGAAGATCATCGCGCGCATCCGCGAGCTCCTCTACGACGAGGGATTCACCGTCGCCGGCGCAAAAAAGCGCCTCGAGGCGGAGATCGCCGAAGGGCGCTTCGACGATGGCCTCGCGCCGGCGCCGCCGGTGGCGGCTCAGAAAGCCGCCGAGCCAAGAGGCGTCGAACAGAAACCCGCCGTGCAAAAGGGCGGCGAGCCGCGGACCGCGACCGCATCGCCCAGATCGCTCGCGCCGCCGCCGCGCGACGCCGCCCCCCCCGCGAAGCCGTCCGCCCCCGCCGTCGCCGTCGCCAAGGCGCCGCCTCCCGCCGCGTTCGACTTCGATCGGCGCGCCGTCGTCCGCGAGTTGAAGGACATCGTCCGGCTCCTCCAGCACTCGCGCCGCTGATCCTCTTCTCGCGACCGCGAAAGCGACCGCGGGTCAGCCTTGACAGCCCCTCGGCGCCGACACTAGCGTTAGCGCAACGTCAACGCCCCGGTCTAAACAGAGAGGAGCCCCGGTCATGAATATGGCTCGTCGGCGGCTTTTCGTTGCGTTCCTCGTCCTCGCCCTCGCGGCCCTCCGTCCAGTCTTCGCACAGACCACGGGCTCCATTCGCGGCACGGTGCTGACCGGGGGAACGGCGCTGCCCGGCGTCGCCGTCGAGGCGAAGAGCCCGAATCTCCAGGGCACGAAGACGGCGGTCACCGACAAGGACGGGCACTTCATCCTGACCCTGCTGCCGCCAGGCACCTACACCCTGACCGCCCAGCTCCAGGGCTTCGCGACCAAGACCGAGAACGTCCACCTCGCGCTCTCCCAGGCGGCGTCGATCACGATCGACATGGTCGCCGCGGCGACGGCGGAGGTCATGGTCACCGCGCAGGCCGTTCCGGTCGAGACCGAGTCGAACACGGTCGGCCGCAACCTCGACGCCAAGGCGTTCCAGGCACTGCCCACGGGCCGCAACTACGCCGACGTCGCGCAGCTCGCGAGCGGCGTCAACACCGACAACTCGGACGTGCGCCAGCAGTCGATCACCGTCTACGGCTCGACGGGGCTCGAGAACAACTTCTACGTCGACGGCGCCAACACGACCGGCGTCGAGATCGGCAGCCAGGGCAAGGTCCTGAACTTCGAGTTCATTCAGGAGGTCGAGCTCAAGTCGGGCGGCTACGAGGCGGAGTACAGCGGCGCGCAGGGCGGCATCCTCAACGTCATCACGAAGTCCGGCGGCAACGAGTTCCATGGCGACGCCTTCGGCTACTTCGACAACCAGAGCCTCCAGGCGGGGAACAAACATCTGGACGCGGTCTCCTCCGAGGGCATCCCGACCGGCTTTACGAAGGACGACTACGGCGCGGACATCGGCGGCTTCGTCATGAAGGACCGCCTCTGGTTCTTCGGCGCCTACGACCACACCACGAACTCCATCGACCGGCAGGTCACGACCGGCCCGGAGACGGGGAACATCACCAACCTCGACACGAAGGCCAACCTCTTCTCGGGCAAGCTGACCTGGCACGTCAACGACTCGAACACCGTGATCGGCAGCGTGTTCGGCGACCCCACCAACGACAACGGCGCCATCGGGCCCATCATCGGCCCGCCATCCACCTATCTCGGCACGCAGAAGATCGGCGGCACCGACTTCGGCTTCCGGTACCAGGGACAGCTCTCGAGCAAGTGGCTCGTCACCGGGCAGTTCGCGTACCACAACGAGACCAACAACGTCCTTCCGGCTCCGGGCGGCGTCGGGATCCCGTACCAGGACAACACGGGAGACGTCGTCACCGCGTCCGGCGGCTTCGGGGGGACCGAGGGCAATGGCCTCCTCGCGGACAAGAAGTTCACGCGCTACGACTACCTCGCGGACGCGACCTACATCCTCGGCAACCACGACATCAAGTTCGGCGGCGCGTACCAGCGCATCGATGCCGACGTCGTCCGGACGTTCAACGGCGGCCAGCTCGTCGTCATCCAGCCGCCCTTCCCCGACGACCCGCAGCAGCGCCTCGTTTACAACCATCAGTTCTTCGCGAGCCTCGACAGCACGATCGACAACGCGAGCGCGGCGACCGCCGTGGCCACGCCCCACAACGACGTCCTCGGCGCGTACGTCCAGGACCGCTGGAACGTCCTCGAGAACCTGACGATCAACGCCGGCGTCCGGTTCGACCAGCAGTGGATCCACGGCCTCGACAACATCACCTTCATCAACGTCAACCACTTCTCGCCGCGGGTGGGCTTCACGTGGGACTTCCTGAAAAACGGACGGTCCAAGCTCTACGCCTCCTACAGCGAGTTCGTTCCGACGATCGCGATGGACATGAATGTGCGGTCGCTCAACGGCGAGCGCGACGGCGCGACGTTCAACTTCTCTCCGACCGACCTGAACTGCGATCCCCAGGCCAACACGGACAACACGACGTGCGTCATCCGCGGCGCGCCGGCCGACCAGGTGGACCCGAACATCAAGGTGCCCTATTCGAACGAGATCATCGCCGGCGTCGAGATGCAGTTCGGCACGAGCTGGGCCGTCGGCGTGCGCGGGATCTACCGCGCGATCCAGCGCGTCCTCGAGGACACGTGCGTGCCGGTCGACGTCTGCGACAACTACGGCTTCTTCAACCCGGGCCACAGCACGATCGCGCCGGGGTTCCCGGAGGGGAAGCGCTATTTCCGCGGCATCGAGCTCACCGGGCAGAAGCAGCTCTCCGATCACTGGATGCTGTACGCGAGCTACCTCTATTCCTCCCTGGAGGGCAACTACGATGGCCAGTACCGCGCCGTCGGCGGCTTCTTCGCGCGCGACCCGAACATCACCGACGACTTCGACTATCCCGAGTTCGAGGTCAACGCGTACGGAAGGCTGACGCTCGACCGGCCGCACCAGGCCAAGCTCCAGACGGCCTACGTCTTCCCGTTCGGGTTGACCCTGTCGTTCTCGGGGTACTACGAGTCCGGGACGCCGCTGTCGCGCATCGGCTGGTGGGACGGCTACGCGGGCCCCGAGCTCTTCATCACCCCGCGCGGGAGCGAGGGCCGCTCGCCGTCGCTCTACGAGTTCGACCTGCAGGGCGACTACGCCCTCCAGCTCGGTCCCGTCACGGTCCACGTGCTCGCGAGCCTTTTCAACGTCCTGAACCGGCAGCAGGTCACGCAGGTGGACCAGGTGTGGGCGTTCGTCCAGTCGGACAACGCTTCGCCCACGCCGACGAACGCGCACTACGGCCAGGGCAACCAGTTCCAGCAGCCGCGCACGCTGCGGCTGGGTCTGCGGGTCAGTTTTTAGGCCCATCCAGGGTCATCCCGAGAAGCGAAGCGACGCGGGATCCCGGACTCGACGAGGACGGGATCCCTCGCTACGCTCGGGATGACTGGCAGATATGTCCACCTCACCCAGCGTCGAGCTTCGCGACCTGACGAAGCGGTTCGGGGACGTCGCCGCGGTCGACGCGGTGACCCTCGACATCCGCGCGGGCGAGTTCTTCTCGCTGCTCGGCCCTTCCGGGTGCGGGAAGACGACGCTGCTGCGGATGATCGGCGGCTTCGAGCTGCCGACCGCCGGCTCGATCCGGATCCACGGCGCGGACGTGACGGGCACGCCGCCCTTCGGCCGCCCGGTGAACATGGTGTTCCAGCACTACGCCCTCTTCCCGCACCTCTCGGTCGGGGAGAACGTCGCGTTCGGGATGCGTTACCACGGCGTTGCGCGCGGCGACGAGCCGCGCCGCGTCGCGGCCGCGCTCGCGCTCGTCCAGCTGTCGGGCTACGAGGCGCGCCGGCCCGACCAGCTCTCGGGCGGTCAGCGCCAGCGCGTGGCGCTCGCCCGGGCGCTCGCGCTCGAGCCGAAGGTCCTTCTCCTCGATGAGCCTCTCGGCGCGCTCGACCAGAAGCTTCGGAAGGAGGTGCAGGTCCAGCTGAAGCAGCTCCAGCGCTCGCTCGGCATCACGTTCGTCTTCGTGACCCACGACCAGGAAGAGGCGCTGACGATGAGCGACCGCATCGCGGTCATGAACCGCGGCCGCGTCGAGCAGCTGGACGAAGCGGCGCGGGTCTTCGAGCGGCCGGCGACCGAGTTCGTGGCGAATTTCATGGGAGCGTCCAACTTCTTCGACGCGTTCGTGCGGGGCGGCGACGCCGCCTCCTTCATCGTCGAGCTTCCCGGCGGCGCGGCCGCGCGGCTGCCGCGGGAGGGGCGCGCCTGGAACGCGGGGGAGCGGCTGCGCCTGGTGGTGCGGCCCGAGAAGCTCGACCTGCGAACGCACGACCTCTCGACGCGGGGCGTGCCGTCGGTTCCCGTGACGGTCGAGGACCGCGTCTACCAGGGCGTCGGCACGGTGTGGCTGGTGCGCGGGCCGGGCGGCGAGCGCTTCTCGGTGTACGAGCAGAACGAGCGGCCGGAGGAGGGCGCCCGGTTCGCGGCGGGGGCGAGCGCCTTCCTGTGCTTTCGGACGCGCGACGCGATCCTCCTCGGCCGGGCGGGGGAGCGGTGAAGCGAGGCGGCGGCGCGGTCCGGGGCGAGCGCACGGGCCTTCTGCTCGCGCTGCCGACGTGGGCGACGCTCGGCGTCTTCTTCCTGCTGCCGCTCGCGATCCTCTTTCTCGTCAGCTTCGCGCGCCGCGACACGTACGGCGGGCTGAAGCCGATCGGAGACCTCGGCGCCTACCTCGCTTCGGGGAGGTTTCTCGAGCACTACGCGCGCTCGCTCCATCCGATTTACCTGAAGATCTTCTGGCGCTCGCTCTGGATGGCCGTCGTGACCACCGTCGTGTGCCTCGTCGTGAGCTTCCCCGCCGCGTACTACATCGCGGTCGCCGCGCCGGTCCGCCGGCGCTCGCTGCTCCTCGGGCTCGTCGTCGTGCCGTTCTGGACGAGCTTCCTGATCCGGACCTATGCGTGGATGTTCATCCTGCGCACCGAGGGCCTCGTGAACCACGCGCTGCTCGCGGCGGGGCTCGTGCATCGGCCGCTCGAGCTCCTCTACAACGACTTCGCGGTCCTGATCGGCCTCGTCTACGGCGAGCTGCCCTTCATGATCCTCCCGCTCTATGCGTCGCTCGAGAAGCTCGACCGGTCGCTGCTCGAGGCCTCGGCGGACCTCGGGGCGGGACGCGGGGCGACCCTCCGGCGCGTCACCATCCCGCTCTCGATGCCGGGGATCGTCGCCGGCGTGGTCCTCGTCTTCGTGCCGAGCCTCGGCCAGTTCATCGTCTCGGATCTCCTCGGCGGCGCCAAGTCGATCCTCGCGGGCAACCTGATCCAGAACCAGTTCGCGGTCGCGCGCAACAAGCCGTTCGGCGCGGCGGTCGCGTTCGAGCTGACGGCCGCCGTGCTGCTGCTGCTGGCCGCTTACGCCCGGTACACCCGGCGGCGGGGAGAGGACGTGCTCCTGTGAGGCTTTCGCGGCGAGGGAACGCCGCGTCGACGAGGCGCCGACGCCTCCTCGGCGGATACGCGGCGCTCGTGTACCTGTTTCTGTACGCGCCGATCGCGATCCTCGTCGTGTTCTCGTTCAACCGCGCGCGGCAGACGGCGATCTGGGAGGGGTGGACGACGGAGTGGTACCGCAGCCTCGCTCAGAACGACCTCATCCTCGCCGCCGTGAAGAACAGCCTGATCGTCGGCGTCCTGGCGACCGTGATCGCGACCGTCCTCGGGACCCTCGCGGCGCTCGCCCTCGGCCGCCACCGCTTCCGCGGAGAGGGATTCACGCGGCAGCTCCTGTATCTGCCCGTGATCATCCCCGAGATCGTCCTCGGGGCCGCGCTCGTGACCTTCTTCGGCGTGCTCGCGTTCCGGCTGTCGCTCGCGACGGTCGTGATCGCGCACGTCGTCTTCTGCGTCTCGTACGTGGCGATCGTGGTGCGCGCCCGGCTCGCCGGCTTCGACCGGTCGCTCGAGGAGGCGGCGCTCGATCTCGGGGCCCGTCCCGCGCAGACGTTCTTCCGCGTCACGCTGCCGCTGCTCGCGCCCGGCATCGTCGCGGGCGCGCTCCTGTCCTTCACGATCTCGATCGACGACTACGTGATCACGTCGTTCGTCGCGGGCGTCGGGTCGACCACCCTGCCGCTCCAGATCTACTCGATGCTGAAGGTGGGGGTGACCCCGGAGGTCAACGCCGTCTCGACGCTGATCCTCGGCGTCACGATCGTCCTGATCGCGATCGCGCAGCGGCTGCAGCGCCCGCCGGCCGAGCGCGGGGAGACGTCCTGAGCGGCATCATTCCTTTCGGCACCCGGCCCTCGCTCGGCTCGGCCCGGGTGCCGACGCGGCGTTCTCTCGCCGCGACCGCGGCGGCGCTGTGGACGGCGGCCGCGGTCCTGGCGTCTGCCGGCTGCGGCCCGGGCCGCGCCGAGGCGCCGTTTCCCGGGCCGGGCGAGAAGAGGCTCAACGTCTACATCTGGTCCGAGTACCTGCCGAAGGAGGTCATCGACGAGTTTACGAAGCGCACGGGCATCGCGGTCGCCTATGACCTCTACGACTCGAACGAGGCGGTTCTCGCGAAGCTCGAGTCGGGCGTCGCCGACTACGACCTCGTCGTGCCGTCCGACTACATGGTCCGCATCCTCATTCACCAGGGGCTCCTGCGCCCGCTCGAGAAGAACCGGCTGCGCAACCTCGGGAATCTCGACCCGCGCTTCCTCGACAAGGGGTTCGACCCGAAGAACGCCTACTCGCTCCCGTATGTCTGGGGGACGACCGGCTATGGCTACGACCGCACGAAGATCGCGGGGGAGCCGGACAGCTGGGCCCCCCTCTTCGACCCCAGAAATCGCGGCCAGATCCTGATGCTCGACGACATGCGCGAATGCTTCGCGGTCGCGCTGAAGCACCTGGGGTATTCGTTGAACAGCACGGACCCGAAGGTGCTGCGAAAGGCGGCGGACCTCCTCGAGAAGCAGAAGGCGCTGGTGAAGACGTACAACAGCGGCGACTACGAGAACATCCTCGCCTCGGGCGACGTGTGGCTCGCGCACGGGTACAACGGCCAGCTCGCGAAGGTCGCGGCGAAGGACCCGAAGCGATTCGCCTACGTTCTGCCGAAAGAGGGCGCGACCCTCTGGATCGACAGCGTGTGCCTGCCCGCGCGCGCGCGGAATGTCGCTTCTATCTATGCGTTCCTCGACTACCTCCTCGAGCCCGAGGTGAACGCCCGCATCGTCGACGCGATCCGCTACGCGAGCCCGAACCGAGCGGCGCGGCGTTTCATCGACCCCGCCATCCTCGCCGATCCCGCGGTCTATCCCTCGGACGAGGCGCTCGCGCGCTGCGAGCTCATCGAGGACATCGGCGACGCGACGGCGCTGCTCGACGAGTACTGGACCGAGATCAAGATGTACTAGCGCGGCGAGGGAACGCCGCGTCGGCATTCGGGCCGAGCTCAGCGAGGGCCGGATGCCGAAAAAGTAGGAGCGGTTGATAGGATCCCGAGAGCGACAGCATCCGAGGAGGAGACCGTGAAGACCTACCAGAACTTCGTCAACGGCAGGATGGTGCCCGCGGTCGAGGAAAAGGACGAGCCGATCATCAGCCCGGTCGACGAGTCGGTCCTCGCGAAGGTCCCGAAGGGCACCGAGAAGGACGTCGACCGCGCCGTCGACGCGGCGGCCGCCGCATTCGAGACGTGGCAGGACACGACGCCGGCCGAGCGGAGCGCGATGCTCTCAAAGCTCGCGGACCGGATCGAGCAGAACGCCGAGGAGCTCGCGACCCTCGAGGCGGACAACGTCGGCAAGCCGATCGGCCTCGCCCGCTCGGAGGTCCCCTTCATGGTGGACAACCTGCGGTTCTTCGCCGGGGCGTGCCGCTGCATGGAGGGCAAGGCGGCCGGCGAGTACCTCGCGGGCTACACGAGCATGATCCGCCGGGAGCCGGTCGGCGTCGTCGGCTCGATCGCTCCCTGGAATTACCCGCTGATGATGGCGATCTGGAAGGTCGGACCGGCGCTCGCCGCCGGCAACACCGTCGTCCTGAAGCCCTCGGAGCAGACGCCGCTGACGTCGCTGCGCCTGATGGAGCTCGCGGGCGACGTCTTCCCGCCGGGCGTGCTCAACGTGATCACGGGCTGGGGCGACCCGGTCGGCTCCGGGCTCGTGCGGCATCCAAAAGTCAACATGGTGTCGCTCACCGGGGACGTGGCCACCGGCAAGGAGGTCGCGCGCACGGCCGCGGCGTCGCTGAAGCGCGTCCATCTCGAGCTCGGCGGCAAGGCGCCCGTCGTGATTTTCGACGACGCGGACATGGACCTGGTGATCCCCGGGATCAAGATGGCGGGCTTCGCGAACAGCGGACAGGACTGCACCGCGGCCTGCCGCCTGTACGCGAGCGAGCGCGTCTACGACCGCCTCCTCGGCGAGCTCGTGCCCGCGGTGCAGTCGCTGAAGGTCGGCTCGATCAAGGACGAGGACTCGAACATGGGCCCGCTCATCTCCGCCGAGCACCGGAAGCGCGTGAGCGGCTTCCTGGATCGCGCGAAGGCGACCGGCCACGTGCGGGTGCTGACGGGCGGCGGCGCGGACAGCGTGAACGGGAAGGGATTCTGGCTGCAGCCCACGATCGTCGCGGACGCGAAGCAGACCGACGAGATCGTCAAGCGGGAGGTCTTCGGACCGGTGATCACCGTGACGCGCTTTTCGAGCGACGACGAGGCGCTCCGCTGGGCGAACGACGTCGACTACGGCCTGTCGGCCTCGGTCTGGACGACGAACGTCAACCGCGCGCTGAACGCCGCGCGGAAGCTGCGGTTCGGGACCGTCTGGATCAACGACCACCTGCCGCTCGTCTCGGAGATGCCGCACGGCGGGTACAAGCAGTCGGGTTACGGCAAGGACATGTCGATGTACGCGCTCGAGGACTACACGCAGGTCAAGCACGTCATGGCGCGAATCAGCCAGACGGTCGGTGCGAGCTTCCTGCCGTCTTAGCTTCTGGGTCATCCCGAGCGCAGCGAGGGATCCCGTGCTTTTCGAGCCCGGGATCCCTCGGCGCTCACGCGCCTCGGGATGACCGCGCCGCGTGCGGCGGCGCGGTCACGCCTCCCAAACCGCCTTGACGTTCACGAACTCGCGGATACCCTGGACCGCGAGCTCGCGGCCGAAGCCGGACCGCTTGATGCCCCCGAAGGGCAGGCGCGGGTCGCTCTTGACCATGCCGTTGATGAAGACGGCGCCCGCCTCGAGCTCGCGCACGAAGCGATCGCGCTCGGCCGGGTCGCGCGTCCAGGCCGAGGCCCCGAGGCCGAAGCGCGTGCGGTTCGCGACCGCGATGGCCTCGTCGAGGCTCCCGACGCGGAAGAGGCTCGCGACCGGCCCGAAGATCTCCTCGCTCGCGGCGGGGCTGTCGGCGGGGACGTCCGCGAGCACCGTCGGCGCGTAGAAGCTGCCGGGCCCCTCGAGGCGCTTCCCGCCGCAAACGAGGCGGGCGCCGGCGGCGACGCTCCGCTGCACCAGGTCGTCCACCTCGGCGGCGATCGCCGGCGTCGCGAGCGGGCCGATCTCGACCGACGGATCGAGCGGATCGCCGACCTTCAGCGCCTTCATCTTCTCGACGAAGAGTCGCTCGAACTCGCCGGCGATCGAGGCGTGGACGATGAACCGCTTCGCCGCGATGCAGGACTGGCCGTTGTTGATCGTGCGGGCCTTGACGGCCGTCGCGGCGGCGGCGGCGAGGTCGGCGCTCGGCATCACGACGAAGGGGTCGCTGCCGCCGAGCTCCAGGACGGCCTTCTTGATCTGAGCGCCGGCCGCGCGGCCCACGCTGACGCCCGCCCCCTCGCTCCCGGTCAGCGTGACCGCCGCGATTCGCGGGTCCGCGATCAGCGCCGCGACGCGGTCGGAGCCGACGAGCAGCGCCTGGAACGCGCCCTCGGGGGCCCCGGCGTCCCGGAAGATCTCCTCGATCGCCAGGGCGCACTGCGGGACGTTCGAGGCGTGCTTCAGGAGACCGACGTTGCCCGCCATCAGCGCCGGCGCCGCGAACCGGAAGACCTGCCAGAACGGGAAGTTCCACGGCATGACGGCGAGCACGGGGCCGAGGGGCTCGTAGCGCACGCCGCTCCGCGAGGCGTCCGTCGCGACCGTCTCCTCGGCGAGAAACGCTTCGCCGTGCTCGGCATAGAACCGGCAGGCCCAGGCGCACTTCTCCGCCTCGGCCACGGCGGCCCCGACCGGTTTCCCCATCTCGAGGGTCATGACCTTCCCGAGCGCCTGCTTGCGCCGCTCGAGCCGGTCGGCCGCGGCGAGGAGGACCCGCGCGCGCTCGGCGAAGGGCGTCTTCCTCCAGAGGAGGAACCGGCCCGCCGCGAGCGCCACGCGCCGCTCGATCTCCGCGTCGTCGTGCGGCGAAAAGGTGCGGATCGTCTCTCCGGTTGCGGGGTTGATCGAGGCGATGGCCACGGCGCCATCCTTTCGCAGTTCGGGGGCCTAACTCCAGCGGGCGCGCATCCCGCGACGCTCGAGCATCTCGAAGAACGTCTCTCCCGGAACGGCCGTCTCGGGACAGAGCACGCCGGGCGTGCGGATCGCGCCGCTCCCGAGGAGTTGTCCGGCGATCGAGAGCGGCACGCCGGTGTCGAGGCTCCCCGCCGGGACGCGCCAAGCGGGGTGGGGGAGCACGACCATCTCGGCGCGCCGCTCGATCCGCCGGCCGTCCTGGATCCCGGCGAGATCGACGCGCAGCGCGTCGCAGTCCTGCGGCTCGCCGCCGGGAACCGGCTGCCGGGCGGCGAGGGCGACGAGCGTCTCGCGCGGAGAGAGAGACCCGGCGAGCTTCTCGCGCGAAGCGAAGCCGAGCTCGACCAGGAAGCGCATCTTGTCGACGAACGCCGGCTCGAAGGCGACCTTGAAGCTCGCCGAACGGAGCATCGGGAACGAGCGCGGGAACATCGCGACCTCGGAGTGGAGCGTGTAGAGCGCCTCGGCGCGGCCGACCGGCTCGGGGAACTCGATCGTCTCGCGCCCGCTCATGGGCGGAACCGCCTCGGCGCGGCCATCCCGGAAGACCATCGGCGCGAGTGAGAACTCGTCGAGCACCGTGTCGAGCGCGTAGGGAACCGGCAGCGGCCCGGACGCGCCGCGGTCGATGCAGCCGACCCGCACGTGGATCTCCTCGACGCGAGTCCAGTCCACGCGCCAGGACGCCGGCCATGACGTTCGTGATTCCGGGAGTCGAGCCCATGCCGAGGAGCGCCGGCACGCCCGCGCGCACGAAGTCCTCGTGCAGGGCGAACTGCTTGAGCGACCCGTGGTAGAGCCCGCCGAGGTCCGCGTACGGCACGCGGGCCGCGAGCGCCGCCCTCATGACGGGCACGTTGAAGTAGTAAGTGATGCAGTTGAGCACGGCGTCGTGCCCGGCGAGGAGTCGCGCGGTTCCGTCCTCGTCTCTCGCGTCCAGGTCGGCCGCGCTCACGCGGGGATCCGCGTGGATGAACCGCCTCTGATCCGCCGCCGTGATCGTGACGTCGGGCACGAACTCGAGGAGATCGCGCAGGACGACCTGCGCCATGGCGCCCGCGGCGCCGAGGACCGCGATCCGCACGGCTTATCGGTTCGTATCGTCCGCCGTAGGGGCGGGGCTCGTCCCCGCCCGCGGGCGGCCGCAAGGGCCGCCCCTACGGTCTCTCATCGCGGGCGTGGCGCCGGTCACTCCTCGTCCTTCTTGATGTCCGGCGTGGCGTCGTCGACTTCCCTCAGCGTCTCCTCGAGCGCGCCGACGACCTCCTTCAGGAGCTTGTCCGGGATGTTCAGCGCCGGCTCGAACCGGACGACCTTCGAGTTCGTCAGCGTGCCTGCGACGAGCACGCCGCGCCGGAAGAGGCCGGAGACGAGCTTGTATCCGATCTCGGTGTTGACGAACTCGATGCCGAGGAGCAGCCCTCGCCCACCCACGCGATGGATCAGCCGGTCGAACCGCATCTTCAGGCGGATGAGCTGGGCGAGCAGCCACTTGCCCTTCTTCGCCGCCTGGCCGGAAAGGTCCTCCTCGAGCGTCACGTTGATCGCGGCGATGCCCGCGGCGCAGGCGAGGGGATTGCCGCCGAACGTCGAGGAGTGGATGAACGGGTTCGTCTCGAGCACGCCCCAGATCTTGGGCGTCGAGATGAACGCCGACAGCGGCATCACGCCGCCGCCGAGCGCCTTGCCGAGGCACATGATGTCGGGCACGACGTTCCAGTGGTCGACGCCGAAGAGCTTGCCGGTGCGGCCGAGCCCGGTCTGGACCTCGTCGGCGATCAGGAGCGCGCCGTACTCGTCGCAGGCCTTGCGGATCCGCGGCCAGAAGTCGTCCGGCGGCACGACCGCGCCGGCCTCGCCCTGGATGGGCTCCATGATCACGCCGGCGATGCCCTTGCCGGTCTGGTCCGCCTTGTAGAGCTCCTCGATGACGGCGTCCGCGTCGCCGAACTCGACGAAGTGGATGCCGGGCAGGAGCGGGAGGAAGGGCTCGCGGTACTCCCACTTGCCGAGGAGCGAGAGCGAGCCGCAGCTCTTTCCGTGGAAGCCGCGGAGCGAGCTGATGAAGTTGGTCCGGCCGGTGAAGAGGCGGGCGAGCTTGATCGCGCCCTCGACCGCGTCGGTGCCGTTGTTGATGAAGAAGGAGTACTGGAGGTCGCCCGGCGTGATCTCGCCGAGAAGCTCGGCGAGCGCGCCGCGCAGGGGGTCGAGCAGCTCCTGCGACGAGAGCGGCATCCGGTCGAGCTGGTCCCTCACGGCGCGGACGATCTTCGGGTGGCGGATGCCCGCGCTGTAGATGCCGTAGCCCCCGAGGCAGTCGATGTAGGTGCGGCCCGTCAGGTCCTGGAAGGTCGACCCCTCGCCGACCCACTCGAGCGCGGGGTTGTCCCGCATCTCGATGACCGACTTGCGGTACTCGAGGTAGCCGCGGTTGTAGTAGTACGAGAAGTTGTCGACCGTGTCGGTCGCGATCTTCTCCTTCTGCTCCGGCGTGAGCTCCTTCGCCGAGATCACGTCGAGCCACTTCTGGGACTCGCGGATCAGCTCCTGCGTGTTCATCCGCGCCTGTCCGGTCGTGAGTTCCTGAGTCGCCATGACGTCCCCCGTTCGTCGTCCCGAGTCGAAATCGGACGCTGTCGCCGGAGGGGCGGCTAAGAGTCTCCGACGCAGAAGAGGTGGCGCCTCGCCCGGTGCGAGCTAAGTCGTTTCGAGCGCATGTTCGAGGACGTCCAGTCCCTCGGCGAGCTCGTCGTCGGCGATGACGAGCGGCATGAGGGTGCGAATCACGTTGCCGTGGGTGCCGGCGCCCACGAGGAGGAGACCGGACTCCCAGGCCTTGCGGATGACGCGGTCGGTCCTGTCCTTGTCCGGCTCCTTCGTCGCGCGGTCGCGCACGAGCTCCAGCGCCCGCATCGCGCCGAGACCCCGAGCGTCCCCGACGAAGGGGAACCGCTCCAGGAAGGTCCGGAAGCGCTTCTCGACCGCGCGGCCGATCTCGGCGGCGCGCTCGGCGAGGCGATGGCGCTCCATGTATTCGATCGCGGCGAGCGCGGCCGCGCAGGAGACCGGGTTTCCGGCGTAGGTCCCGCCGAGGCCTCCCACCTGGGCGCTGTCCATGAGCTCGGCGCGGCCGGTCACCGCGGACAGCGGCAGCCCGCCCGCGAGGGACTTCGCGAGCGTGACGAGGTCGGGCTGGAGGCCGTAGTGCTCGCAGGCGAACGTCCTGCCCGTGCGGCCGAAGCCGGTCTGGACCTCGTCGACGACGAGGAGGATGCCGTGCTCCCGGCAGGCCCGAGCGAGAGCGTCCACGAACTCCGGACGGCGCCACGACGAAGCCGCCCTCGCCGAGCACGAGCTCGATGACGACGCAGGCCACCTTCTCCGCCGCGACCTGCGTCTGGAAGAAGTTCTCGAGCTGAGCGGCCGCCGAGCCGGGCGCGTCGCCGCGGTAGGCGTAGGGGAAGGGCAGCCGGTAGACCTCGGGCGCGAACGGCCCGAAGCCGAACTTGTAGGGCCGGACCTTGCTCGTCATCGTCATCGCGAGCAGCGTCCGCCCGTGGAAGGCGTGCTCGAAGACGACGACCGCCTCGCGCCCGGTCGCGTGCCGGGCGATCTTGACCGCGTTCTCGAGGGCTTCCGCGCCGCTGTTGGTCAGCAGGGTCTTCTTCGGCGCGCGGCCCGGAGCGATCGCGTTCAATTTTTCACACAGCGCGACGTACCCCTCGTACGGGGAGACGCTGAAGCACGTGTGGGTGAACCGCTCGAGCTGCTCCGCGGCGGCCCGGACGACCTCCGGGTTGGTGTGGCCGACGTTGAGCGTTCCGATGCCGCCGGCGAAGTCGATCAGGACGTTCCCGTCGACGTCCGTGAGAAGGGCGCCGCGGGCGGTCTCGGCGTAGATCGGGGTCGAGTGGCCGACGCCTCGAGGGACGGCTTCCGATCGCCGGGCGGCCAGGGCGATGGAGCGAGGCCCTGGAAGGGCTGTCTTCAGACGAATCGAAGTCGTGCGGATGGCGGACATGCTGGCAAAGCCCCGGTCGGGTCGAAACCGAAGGCCATCAGCCTATCACGCGGGCCCGCCGAAGTCCCTCGCTCGTGACCGGAAGTCACTGCAGGAGCGTCATTTGCGGTAGGATCCGCGCACGTTGAGCTCGGTCCCGGCAACGCAGGCGGAGACCCCAGTTCTCGAGCGCGTTCTCGGGCGCGCGGACCTCGTCCTCTTCACCGTTTGCGCCATCCTGACGATCGACACCCTGGCCTCCTCGGCGGCCATGGGCTACGCCTGGTTCTCCTGGTGGGCGATCACGATGGTCGTCTTCTTCGTCCCCTACGGGCTGATCACGGCCGAGCTCGGGGCGGCCTGGCCGGGGGAGGGCGGCGTCTACATCTGGGTCCGGGAGGCGTTCGGGCCGAAGTGGGGATCTTTCGTGGCCTGGATGTACTGGATCAACAACGCCTACTGGATCCCGTCGGTCTACCTGATCTTCGCGGGCACGTTCGAGCAGATGTTCCTGAAGACCCAGTCGCCCTGGCAGGAGGCCGCGATCGCCATCGCGCTGACGTGGGTGACGGTGGCGATCGGCGTCGTCCGGCTCGAGATTTCGAAGTGGGTCCCGAACCTGGGCGCGGTCGTCAAGGCGTTCATCTTCCTCGCGCTCGGCGTGCTGGGCCTGTCCGCGATCTTCCGGGGACGGTCGCCGGCGAACGCGTTCTCGGCCGGCGGGCTCCTGCCGAAGTGGAACGACTCGATTGCTTACCTGCCGGCGCTCCTCTACTCGACCTTCGGCTTCGAGCTGATGAGCTCGGCCGGCGGCGAGATGCGGCACCCGAAGCGCGACGTCCCGATCGTGATCCTCTGGTCGGGGGCGCTGATCGCGGTCCTCTACTCGTTCGCGATCGGCGGGATCCTCTTCGCGGTGCCGACCGGAAAGCTCTCGATCGTGACGGGCACGTGGGACGCGCTCGCGGTGCTCGGGAAGCAGTGGGGACGCGCCGGCGACACGGTGGTCTTCCTGCTCGGTCTCGGGTTTCTGTACGCCTGCGTGGCCAACGTCGTGACGTGGAGCCTCGGGTCGAATCGCGTCGCCGCGGTCGCGGCCGAGGAGGGCGTCCTCCCCGAGGCGCTCGGCCGGCTCCACCCCCGCTTCCGGACGCCGGCGTTCGCCTTCGTCGTGATGGGATTCGTGTCGACGGCGCTCCTCGTGGGCGGAGCGTTTCTCTCGAGCGACCAGTCGAACATCTTCTTCATGACCTTCCGCCTGACGTCGCTCTGCCTGCTGCTCTGTTACCTCCTCGTCTTCCCGGCATTTCTCGTCCTGCGGAAGCGGCGCCCGGATCAGCCCCGCCCGTACGTCGCGCCCGGCGGCCCCGTGGGCGCCGCCGTCGCGGCCTGGGTCTGCACGCTGTACATCTTCGGCGCGTGCGTCCTCTACTTCGTGCCGTCGCCGACGAGCCAGGCGCCCCTGAAGGAGGCCCTCATTCTCGGCGGCGAAATGCTGGTGACCATCGTCGTCGGGTACCTGCTCATCCCGCGCCGTTCCGGGGCGTGAAGTAGACTCCGGCGGCCTCATTTCAGACAGGAGATCGACCGCATGTCCCAGAACCTGAAGGGCGCGCGCGAGCAGTCCGCGTACGTGCTCGACCTGATCGGCAAGAAGACGCTCTCGCCGCCCGAGCAGAAGCGCGTGATCGAGGAGTCGGTCCAGTACTGGAACGAGAACGTGAATCCCGCCTTCCTCGAGTACCGCAAGTCCGTGTCGACGGACTACACGGCCGTCGAATGGAGCGACGAGGGCTCGGTGTTCCGCGACGTCCAGGGCAAGGAGTTCCTCGACATGCTCGGGGGCTTCGGCATCTACGTCACCGGCCATCGCCACCCGAAGGTCCTGAAGGCCGTCCAGGACCAGCTCGACAAGCAGGCGATCCACTCGCAGGAGCTGATCGATCCGCTCCGGACGTATCTCGCGCACCTGGTCGCGATGATCACGCCCGGCGACCTCCAGTACTCCTTCTTCACGAACTCGGGCACCGAGTCGATCGAGGCGTGCCTGAAGATGGCCATCCTCACGACGGGGCGCCACCACTTCGTCGGAACGATCGGCGCCTTCCACGGCAAGTCGCTCGGCTCGCTCGGCGGGACGTCCAAGGCCGTGTTCCGCGAGCCGTTCCTGCCGCTGAAGCGCTGGACGCACGTCCCGTTTGGCGACGCCGACGCGCTCCGCATGGTCGTCGCGAGCGGCGACTTCTCGGGCGACCGCGTCGCCGCCGTGGTCATCGAGCCGATCCAGGGGGAGGGCGGCATCAACGTCGCGCCGCCGGGATACCTCGCGGCCGCCCGCGAGATCTGCGACAAGTACGGCGCCGTCCTCGTGTTCGACGAGGTCCAGAGCGGCATGGGCCGGAGCGGAAAGATGTTCTGCTGCGAGCACGACGGCGTCGTGCCGGACCTGATGGCGCTCGGCAAGGGATTCGGGGGCGGCGTCATGCCGATCGGCGCGTGCGTCGGGACGCCGCGGACCTGGGAACGCTACATGGACAACCCGTTCCTCCACACGACGACCTTCGGCGGCAATCCGGTCTGCTGCGCGGCCGCGATCGCGACGATCCACGTGCTCCTCGAGGAGGACCTGCCGAAGCAGGCGGGTGAGAAGGGCGAGTACATGCTGCCGCGGATGAACGCCCTCGCGAACCGCTATCCGAAGGTCATGCAGGGCGCGCGGGGCCGGGGGCTCATGCTCGGCATGGAGTTCACCGACCACGACCTCGGCTACGCGGTCGCGAAGGCGCTCTTCGGACGCGGCATCCTGATCTCGGGCACCTACATCAACGCGCAGGTCCTCCGGGTCGAGCCGCCGCTCGTCATCTCCTATCCGGAGATCGACCGGTTCCTCGCCGCGCTCGAGGCGTCGCTCCAGGACGTGGCCCGGGAGCACGGGCTTTGAATTGTCATCCCGAGGGCCGATAGGCCCGTCGCCAGCCATCCCTTTCGAAGCCGCGCGATGACTTAGAAAGGGATCCCTCGCTGCGCTCGGGATGACAGCTGCGATGACCTTCCCTCCCATCGAGGAGGCCTGCTACTGGATGGCCGGCAGGCCGCAGCGCGCCGCCGTGCCGCTCTCCGCCGATCTCGAGGTGGACGTCGCGATCGTCGGCGGCGGGTTCACCGGCCTCTGGACGGCGCTGTCGATCAAGGACCTCGAGCCGTCCGTCTCCGTCTGTGTCCTCGAGAGGGAGGTCGTCGGGTTCGGAGCGACCGGGCGCAACGCCGGCATCGTGGGCGAGACGCTCGACCACTCCCACGAGCTCGCGATCGCGCACTTCGGCCTCGACGAGGCCCGGGCCCTCGCGCGGATCGGCCGCGAGAACCTAGACGGGCTCGAGCGGTTCCTCGCCGACCGCCGCATCGCGGCGGGGTTCCGGCGCCCGGGCCAGCTCACGGTGGCGCTCTCCGATGCGCACGTCGATGCGCTCGAGGCCGCGGCCCGGGCGGCGGAGCGGGTGGGCGCGCCCGGGTGGAAGCTGCTGTCCGGCGCCGAGGTCCGCAACGAGATCGCGAGCCCGCTCTACCGCGGCGGGCTCCTCGCTCCGAGGAACGCGCTCGTCGACCCCGTGGCGCTCGTCGAAGGGCTGCGCGGCGAGGCGGAGCGCCTGGGCGTCGCCGTGCGCGAGCGCACGCCCATCGACCACCTCGAGTACGCGCGGGACCGCGTCGTGCTTCGCTCCGGCGAGCGGCGCGTGCGCGCGCGCCGCGCGGTGCTCGCGACGAACGCCTACACGCACCGGCTGCTCCCGCGCCTGGCGCCCCGCTTCCTGCCGCTCTACGACTACATCCTCGTGAGCCGGCCGCTCACCGGGCCCGAGTGGCGCTCGATCGGGTGGAGGACGGGGCGGGGAGTCGCCGACGCGCGAACCTTCTTCAACTACTACCGGCCGACCCCGGACGGGCGCATCCTCTGGGGCACGAGCGAGGCGGCGTACTACCCGGGCAACCGCGTGGATCCCGCGTGCGACCACTCGCCGGCGCACTACGCCTCGCTGCGGGAGAGCTTTCGCCGCCACTTCCCGCAGCTTTCGCACCTCGAGTTTCCGTTTCAGTGGGGAGGGCCGATCGCCTCGACGACGCGCCTCACGCCGTTCTTCGGCACGCACCGCGGCCGCCTCGCCTACGGCCTCGGATACACCGGGCACGGCGTCGGCTCGACGCGCATCGCGGGCCGCATCCTCGCGCACCTCGCGCTCGAGAAGGAGAGCCCGCTGCTCGAGCTGTCGATGGTCCGGCGAAAGCCCATCCCGTATCCGCCCGAGCCGCTCCGGCGCGTCGCGGTCGCGGCGGTGACGCGCTCGCTCCGGCGCGTCGACGCGGGCGGACGGCCGAACCTGCTCCTGCGGATCCTCGATCGATTCGGAATCGGGTTCTCGTCGTAGGCCTTCGAGTCAGCCTCCGGTCGACGAAAGGGATTCCTCGTTGCTGCGCTCCTCGGAATGACACTCTTCTCTGTCATCCCGAGCGCAGCGAGGGATCCCTTTCGAGTCGAGATGCGGCTATCTGACCGGGCCGACCACGATCTCCGCCGAAGCCGGCGCGCCTTTCGTCAGCACCGGCACCGGCGTCTCCGTGACGAACTGGAGCTGGCCTCGGTCGGAGATCCGCGCCGAGACCGTGTAGCCGATCGCCGGATCGATCGCGGTCGGATCGTAGGGGAGCTCGAAGGCGATCGGGACCTGGCCGGGCCGCTCGATGATCCGCTTCGCGACGACGGCCGGCTCGCCGCCGGGGGGTCCCGCCGCCTCCCGGAGTTCGACCTGGACGACCGCCTCCGGCGTCAACGCGGATCGCTGCCGGTACGTGATCGTCCCGCGAAGCGTCGCGGTCTCCCGCGGAGGAGCTGGCTGGATCGGCTCGGCCGGCGGAAGCGCCACCGAGGGAGTCGGAGCCGGCTCGGGCGCCGGAGGCGGAGCCCCTTGGCGGCCCGCGCAGGCCGCGATGGGCAGCGCGAGCAGGAGGGCCCCGAGGCGGCGCACGGCGCCTAACGCTTCACGAGCGCGTCGCGAATGTCCTTGAGATAGAGCTCGGAGGGCGTCGGCGGAGGGGCGGGCGGCGCCAGGTGCTTGGTGAAGCGACCAAACGGGAGAATGACCAGGAAGTAGAGGCCCGCGGCCTTGATCAGGAACGCGATCACGGCGTTGATGAAGTTGCCGATGTTGATCGCGCCGATCTTCCATGCCGAGAAGTCCGGGACCCCGCCGATCATGCCGATGATCGGTGTGATCAGGTCCTTGACGAGCGAATCGACGATGCCGCTGAACGCGACGCCGATGATCACGCCGACCGCCAGGTCGAGCACGTTGCCTCGCGCGATGAAATCCCGGAATCCTTTGAGCATCTCCTCCTCCCTCTTCGAAAAAAATCACTCGCGATGTTCGTTGACGTCGACCTGGCCCGTCATGCGCCGGCGCCAGATCGACCAGACCGAGCCGGTCGAGAGCACGGCGGCGATGCCGAGCAGGATGAGGTAGGTGAGTCCCTTCGAGGTCTTCGGCTCGAGATGGGCCCACGACACGACGACCCAGATCAGCGTGCCGAAGAACGCCGCGGCGAGCAGCGTGCCGAGCGCGCCCAGGGACTCCACGGTCGCGCGCAGCAGGAAGACCCATCCGACGAGCAGGCAGACGCCGACGAACGCCTTGAGCGGCGTCAGGTGCCACCCGTCGGCTGCGAGCCAGTGGAAGTAGGAGCGGCCCTCCGGATTGTAGGTGGCGAACAGCAGGACGGCCGCCAGGGCCAGCCTCGCGAAAAAGCTCCGCGCCATCTCTATCCCGGTTTTCGGCTCGAGGGAGGCGGCGCGGCGCGCGGTGCGGGAGCGGACCGGGGCGGCGCGGACGGCGGTCGCGCCGGAGGCGGACTCATGCGCGTCTCCGCGGCCTGGCGTCCCTTGTAGTCGCGCGAGAGCTGGTTCATCGTCCTCGAATCCACCGTCGTCGGCCGCGATGGCTGGGGAGCGGGGGCCGGCCGCGTCGAGGGCTGCGACGGGGCGGGCCGCGTCGACGGCTGCGAAGGCGCGGGACGCGCCGTCTCGACCGGCTTCCATGTGCCGCGGTCGTTCGTCTCCCAGGTTCCGGGCTTGCCCGGCCGGGGGCGGTACACGTTTCCATCGGGTCCGGCATAGACGTTGTCGGGCCGCGTGGGCCGCGGCGCGACGCCGGTCGCCGGGCGCGTCGCCGGATTCGTGGCTCCCGGAGCGGGCCGCGTTCCGGGCGCCGTCGTTCCCGGCGCCGGCCGGGTGCCGGGCGCCGGGCGCGTCCCCGGCGCGGGACGCACGCCGGTCGCAGGACGCGCCGAGGGCGGAACCGGCAGCGGCGCCGGACGCACCACCGCCGGGTGCACGCCGGGCCGCGTCTGGCCCGGCCGCCCGTACACGTTCATGTTGTTCCAGTTGTAGCGCGGGGCTCGATACCCCGGACCGTACGGCGTCGGCCGCCCCGGATACGGCGGCCGGTAGGCGGGCGGACGCGGGCGCATGCCGTAGTACGGGCCCCACCAGGGGCGATAGTACGGACGGTATCCGCCATAGCCGAAGCCCCAGCCCCAGCCCGACCACGGGTTCCACCAGAAGCCGGCGCCGAACCCCCAGGTCCACGGCGCGCCGTACCAGGAGCTGCCGATCCACGGCCGGTAGTACCAGCCCGTGCCGTACACGACCGTGCCCCACGGCGAGTAGCAGGTTCCCAGGTAACCCGGCGTATAGCCGACCCACACGGTCGTCGGCGTGTAGCGGTAGACGCGGACGTAGGTCGCATAGTGAATCGGACACGCGACCGGGATCGTGTAGATGACGGGCGGCACCGACGTCGCGACGATCCAGGGACCGAACGCGGCCGCCGCGGTGAACCACACGCCGCCCTGAACCGCGTAGTAGGTCGTCGGATCGACGCGGATGACCGGCGTCGGCGAGTTGACGGCGTACTGCATCGGCGTGTCGGGCACGTCCTGGAACGTCGGGTCGCCGTCGTACTTCGCCTCGTACGTCGCTTCCTCGCGGTTGACCTCCGCCGTCTGCGGGATGCTGTTGGCGATGACCGCCTCCTGCGCCGCCGGCGTGCCCGGCACCGTCGCGAGGACGCTCGACTTCGGCTCGGACTCCGGGATCTGCGCGAAGTCGGCGGGCAGCTTGTCTCCCTCGACGAACGTCCACGGCCCCTCGAGCGAGCGCCCTCGGTACCAGCGGCCGGTCAGCGACACGTAATAGGACTGGTCGTCGAGATCGAAGAGCATGTCGCCGGTCGTGTTCGTGACGTAGAGCAGCTGCGTGCCCGACACGGGCTTCATCTGGGCCTTGCCCTGCGTCGAAAGGAGCTCGGCCGGCTGCGTCGAGACGATGACCTCGGGCGCGCGGCCCTCCGCGAGGACCCCCTGCACGTCGTCGCTGGTCTCGCGCATCAGGTCGACCTGCGTCTGCTTCTCGTCCTTGGCGATCGAGTCGCGGATGCCCTGCACCGGCTCGGGCACGCTCGGCGCGAACTGCCACGGTCCGAGCGGTGAGGTCGCGGAGACCCACCGGTCGGCGATCGGCATGTAGAAGCGGCCGCCCGCCTTCAGGATCAGCGCGCGCGTGTTGATGACGCGCTCGATCCCCGAGCCTCCCTCGACGGGCCGTACCACGGGATCGCCGTCGATGAGGACGAGCAGCGCGGGCGTCTCGCGATAGTAGATCCTGGGCGGATCGTTCTTCACCGGGACGGCCTCGCCCTTCTTGTCCGCCTGCGTGACGGCGAGGTTCGCTTCGATCCGCGCGAGGGAGACCGTGCGCGTCCCCTCCGTGTGGCGTCGAAACACGTCGAGGTACTGGTCGGCCTTATCGCCCGCACTCGGGAAGTTCGCCTTCGCGACCTGGATGTCGTCGAGCTGGACGAGCCGGTTTTCCTTGTCGATCTCGGTGTGCGCGGTGATCCAGATGACGCCGTACGTCGTCTGCGTCTTGTCGCCGACCTTCGTCTCGACCTGCACGGCGGCGCGCGCCTCGAGCTCCGTAGAGTCGAACTTGTCGATCTGGGGCTGGTAGATCGTGAAGGTGGTGTCGCCGTCCTCGATCACCCTCGGCCACTGCGGGTCGCCCTGGTATTCCCGGTCCGCGGATTCGTCGGCCGGCGCCGGCGGGGCGTCCTGCCCGCGCAGCGCGGGGACGGCCGCGACGGCGACGCCGGCGGAAAGAGCCAGGAAGAGACGAAGCAGAACACGGCGCATCGGTGCCTCCGCTCGACGCTTCGTATCATAGCCACCCGCCGCCGTGGCGGATCGGTCCGGGGACGAGTCGCTACGGAGTCATTGCCGCCCGACGCCCAGGGCATCGGCGACGCGGTTGATGTAGTTGAACCAGGCCGCGATCAGGGTGATCTGCAGGATCCCGCGATCGTCGAAGCCGGCGGCGCGGAGCCGATCGTGGTGGCCGCGGGTGATGCGCGTGGCGTCGCGGGTCAGGTCGACGACGAAGTCGAGCATCAGGCGGTCGGACTCGTCGATCGGCGCGGTGCGGTAATCGCGGCGGATCGCCTCGACCAGCCCCTCGTCCAGAGTCACGCGACGCAGAAACTCTGCGTGGGACTCGATTCAATAATGGCAGCGGTTCGTCACCGAGACGACCGTCGTGATCATCTCGTGCTGGCGCCGCGTCAGCGGCAGCTCCGGGGACAGCAGCGCGCCGAAGGTCGCGAACGCGTGGTGGAGCGCCTCCGGGATCAGCGAGTGGGACGCGACGATCGAGCCCGCTTCGTCGGTCAGCCCCGTCGGCACCGCGTACTCGGCGGGGTAGAGCGCTCGCTCGCTTTCGCGCGCCTCGCGGAGCTTCTCGTCGCCTTCGGACGGTGCAATCGTTTTGATCCAGGTCATGGTTCTCCTTTCTCCGGAACCGCGCGGGCCGCGCGCCGCGGTCATCTATTCCGCAGCGTTCTCCCGCCGCGAGCGACGAGGCCATACGCGGGAAGGCCGAGCAGGACCAGGGCGAAGCCTGCCAGAACCTGGACCGGGCGGGCAAGCGCGATCGATACGACGACCGCGGCGAGGAAGAGGAGGAAGGCGAGCGGCGTCGCGGGGTAGCCCGGAACTCGGAATGCCGGCGCCGGACCACGCCGGCGGCGCGCGGCGAAGATCCCGGAGGCGGCGAGGCCGACGAAGACGAGCGTTGTCGCGAGGAAGTACGCCACGATCTGGCCGAAGCTGCCGAGGACGACGAGCCCACTCGCGACGGCGGCGAGGAACGCGGTCGCGCGCGCCGGCGCGCCGGTGCGCGGCGTGGGCGCCGCGAGGACGGCCGGGAACAGCCCGTCGCGCGCCATGGCGACGTACAGGCGCGGCGCCATGAAGAGGAGCGCGAGCACGCTGCCCGCCACCGAGACGCAGACGACGCCGGCGAGCGCCGCCGGTCCCGAGGGGCCGAGGAGGGCCAGGCCCGAGGCGCGCGCGAGATCCGCCGCCGAGGAGGCCGCCCCGATCGGGACGAGGAGCATCAGCGAGGCGGTCACGGCGACGTAGACGAGCGTCACGATCCCGACGGCGAGGGCGAGCGCCCGCGGTAGAGTGCGCTCGGGGTCGCGAATCTCGCCGGCGACGCGGCTCGCCTCCCAGAATCCGCCGAAGGAGTAGAAGACCGCGACGAGGCCGACCCCCAGCGCCCGAGGGAGCGGAGGAGCGCCCGGGCGCCGGCCGAAGAAAGGGACGAAGTGGTCGACGGAGCCCGTCGGCGCCCGGAGCGCCCCGGCGACGATCGCCGCGAGCGCGGCGAGCTTGATGGCGGTCAGGCCGTTCTGCATCGCGATGCTCGGCCGGAGGCCCGCCATGTTCGCGACGGCGAGGAGCCAGATCGCGGCGAGGGCGACCGCTTTCTCATGCCCGACCGCGCCGGGCCAGAGGACCGCGGCGTACTGCGCGAGTCCCACCGCGAGCGCCGCCACGATCCCGGGATCCATGACGAGGAGCGCCTGCCAGCCGTAGAGGAAGGCGGCCCGGCGCCCGAGCGTCTCGCGGAGATACACGTAGAGCCCGCCCGACTCGGGGTAGCGCGCGGCGAGCTCCCCGAACGTGAGCGCCCCGGCGAGCACGAGGAGGCCTCCGGCGAGCCACAGTCCGAGCGTCAGCGCCGGCGAGGCGAGGGCGGCGACGAGCTCCGCCGGCGTCAGGAAGATCCCCACACCGATCGTGTGGCCCACGCCGAGCGCGGCCGCCGACCACGAGACCCGGCTTTCGAGGCGTCGTCAACGGCGCGCATTCTCCTACGCCGCGCGGGTCGACGGGCCCCTGATGCAACTGCATCTTGTCGGTCCAAAATGCGGCGCGCAGGCTGGACCGAAGTGACCGGACGCTTTTCCGACGAGTCCTCGCCCGAGGACCGTCTCGACGCGCTGGAAAGAAGGGTCCGCCGGCTCGAGGACGCGCTCCTCGGCGCCGGAACGCTCCCCGCGCCGGAGGAGCCGCCGATCGGTCCCGCGACCGTTCTCCCGCGCCCGGCGTCCGCGGCGCCGTCCGTAACGGCGGGCGTGTCCTCCGAGCCGGCCGATCTTCTGCCGGAGCCGCGTGAGGGCTACGGCGCGGTCGCCCTCGACGTGCTCGCGCAGGTCGGGTGGAGCGTGCTGGTGCTCGCGGGTGCCTTCCTGGTGCGCGCGCTCACGAGCGGCAACGGTGCCCACGTCGCCCTGCCCGGCGTCGCGCTCGGGCTCCTCTACGCCCTCGCGGTGATCGTCGTGGCCGACCGCGCGGCGGTCCGGGGCAACCGTCTGACCGCCGCCTTTCTCGGCTCGACGGGCACCTTCGTCGTCAACGCGATCGTCGCGGAGACGACGACGCGGTTCGGGATCTTCACTCCCGTCGCCGGGTCTCGCGGTGCTCGCGGGCGCGACCGCGCTGATCCTCGGCATGTGCCGAAAGCGCGACGTGCCGGCGGTCGCGTGGACCGCGACGCTTGGTGCGTCCGGCACGGCGGCGTATCTCGCCTTCGCGCGCCACGTTCCCGGGCCGGCGGGTCTCGTCCTGCTCGCCCTCGCGACCGCGACCTTCTGGATGGCGACCGAGCACTGGAGCTGGCGGGCGCTGTCGTGGACGCCGACCGTCTTCGCGGCGGCCCTGTCGCTGTGGGCGACCTCGTCCGCGATCGCCGGCCCGGCGGCGGATCGTGATGTCGCCTTCGCGCTCGCGCTAGGTATGCCGGTGCTCTGGTGCGGGAGCGTTCTCCTCGGCGCGCTCGTGAGGCGAAGGCGGATCGGCGCGCTCGCCGTGGTGCAGGCGGCGCTGGCGCTGCCGCTCGGCCTCGGCGGCGCGCTCCAGCTGGTCCGCGGCGAGCCGGCGGCGCTCCCATTCTGGCGGCCGCGGCCCTCCTCGCCGGCGCGATCGCCTACGCCTTCGCGTTCGGCCGGGAGCGCGGCGCGGAGGCCCGGCGCGGGCCGGCTCTACTTCGCGTGGGTCGGTCTCGCCCACGTGCTGATCGGAAGCGGCGCGCTCCTGCCGGACCCGGCTCCGTCGCTCGTCTGGGCGGCGCTCGCGCTCGCGGCCGCGGCGGTCGCCTGGAGGTTCGAGCCCGCGATCCTCCAGCCGCAGGCGGCCGTGTACGCCCTGGCGGCCTCGTTCGGATCGGGACTCTTCGCGACGTCCTTTCTCGCCCTCGCCGCCCCGGACGCCGCGGTCCGGCCCGACACGCCCGCGGCTCTCGTCGTGCTCGCCGTTCTCCTGGCGTCGACGGCGCTGCTCTTCCTGGAGCAGCCCGCCGCCGGACCCCTGCCGGCGTTCGCGGGAGCGCTCCTCTCGGCGCTCGGACTCGGCGCGGTCTTCGTGCTGCTGCTGCGACGGCCCGCCGCGGGGGTCATGTCGGTTTCGCTGCCCGCGCTCCGCACGATCGTCGTGTCGGTGTCGGCGTACCTGCTCGCGCGGCTCTGGCGGGCGACGCGCCGCAACGAGCTCCGCACGCTGGCCTACGTGGTCCTGGTCGCCGGCGGCCTCAAGCTCGCGGCCGAGGACCTGCCCACCGGAAGCGTCCGATGACCCTCTTCGTGTCGTTCGTGTTCTACGGCGCGGCGCTCCTGCTGATCCCGCGCCTGATGCGTTCCGCGAAGACGCGCCCGCCGCTCGAGACTCGCTGAGCGCGGTCGTCCTCCGGTCCGGCCGCCTTCGGCCCGGAAATTGCTACCTCTCGCAGAGGGAGGAGCAATGACCTCGCGGAGGATGATTCTGGGAATTTCCACGGTGATCGTCCTCGGCCTCGCCCTCACGGCGTGTCCGCCGCCGCCCCCCGTGGGAGTTGCCTACGTCCCCAACGCGCCCCCGGCGATGCGTTCCGAGGTTGTGGTCGCGTCGCCCGGCCCGGGATACGTCTGGGTGCCGGGCTACTGGAATTGGGGCGGCACGGACTACATCTGGGTCGGCGGCGGTTGGCGCCGGCCTCCTCATGCTGGCGCGGCCTGGCGCGCCCCACGCTGGCGTCACGCGGAGCGCGGTTGGTACATGGAACACGGCGACTGGCGCTGAGCGTCCGCCGCCACGGAAGAAGTTCAGAAAGGAAACCCATGAAGAACCTCATGAAAATCGCTCTCGGCACGGCGGCGCTTACCCTGGGTGCGGCGGGGTGCGCCAGCTACAAGCCGATCGCGGTCACATCGAATCCGTCGGCGGTCGCGAGCTGCCAGCACGTCGCCGACCTCGAGCTTCGCAACGACCGCTCGTACGACGACCCCGTCAAGTCGCTGATCGAGGAGGCGCGCGCGAAGGGAGCGAACACCCTGCTCTACGAGCCGCAGCAGAAAGACGTCCCGATGAGGCACGGCGTCGCCTACGAGTGCGCTTTGCCCGCCTCGGCCGAGAAGTCCCAGCCCTGACCCCGCAAGTTGGCGCCTGAACGTTCAGGCGCCTTTTTTTTGCGCCCGCGCAGCTCCCGTCCTGGAAAAGAGGTCCGATCTGGAAACGGAGTGTTTCGATGAAGACCATCGGCACAGTCCTCCAGTCCATCGGCGCTCTCGTGCTCGATCTTCGGCCTAGGAGGCTTTTCGTCGTCGGCGCCCAGGCGCCACCGACCCGCTGATCTGTCAGTTCGGCGACAGCCAGTCGATGCAGGTTCAGGTCCCGACCGGCGTCCCGATCGGGACGTGTATCCTGCCGCCGTGAGCTCGAACGCCGGCGAGCCGGCGCCTTTGGAACAGGCTCGCCTGGAACGCGAGCGCCGGACCGTCGCGGCGATGATCGGCATCTACTGCCGCGCGAAGCACGCCTCTGAGGCCTCGCTCTGCGATGAGTGCGCGGACCTCGAGGCGTACACCCGCCTCCGGCTGGAGAAGTGCCCCTACGGCGAAGCGAAACCGACCTGCGCCAACTGCCCGATTCACTGTTATCAGCCCCACCGACGCGAGCAGGTCCGACGCGTCATGGCATTCTCGGGCCCGAGGATCCTCTGGCGTCACCCCGTGCTCGCCCTTCGTCACATGCGGGACGGCTCGCGCCAGGCTCCGCCGCTCGTCCGCAAACGGGCCGTGCGCACGGACGAGTGACCTTCGTCGCGCTCCTCGCGCCGGCCCTCTCGGCGCTGCTTCTCGCCGCGCACTTCCTCCGCGCGGGACACTGGGCGGGAGTCGCGGCTTCGTTCGCTCTCCTCGCCGTCCTCGCCATCCCGCGCCCCTGGGCCGCCCGCGCCGCTCAGGTCGCGCTCGTCCTGGGAGCGGGGGAGTGGATCCGGGCGCTCGTCCAGCTCGCGGCCGAGAGGCGGGAGGAACACGCCCCCTGGACGCGGCTCGCCGTGATCCTGGGGACGGTGGCCGCGCTGACGGCCGCATCCGGCCTCGTGTTCGAGTCTCGGCGGCTGCGCGAGCGCTATCGGCGGCGTTGACGCCGAGCAGGCGGCCAGGGGAGACCCGGCCGGCCCTGGTGCAGACGGCCTATGGCCCTTTGCCCCCGAAATCGGAGAGAATCGGGTTCGCCATGATCGATGCACCCCTCCAAACGATTCCCGGTCCCGTTCTCCCCCAGCCGGCGGCCCCGACCACCGCGGCGGGACCGGAGCTGCGCTACGTCAGCAACGCTGACGAGTCCTGCCGAATGTTCGCCAGCGACTTCCGGGAACGGCTCTCCCACATCAAGCCCTGGGTGCCCCACGTCCTCTTCGTTCCGGTCCTCGCGGTGAGCCTCGCGGTGGCCGTCCGAACGCTCGCTCCCGCGCGCGCGGCGGCGTTCTACGCGCTCGGGCTCTTTCTCTGGACCTTCGTCGAGTATGCGATCCACCGCGGCATCTTCCACGCGACCCAGCTCATCGAGAACGAGACCCTTCGGATCGTCGGCTCACTTCGCCGGGACCAGCCGGTCATGCCGAACCTGCCGACGGCGCGCCACAAGTTCTATTTCGTCGCGCACGGGGTGCATCACGATTACCCGAACGACTCGACGCGACTGGTGCTGGCGCCGTCGGTGAGCATTCCCCTGGCCGTCTTCTTCTACTTCGTGTTCCACCTGCTCTTCGGCGCCGCGACGCCGGCCGCTTTCGCCGGGCTCATCTCGGGCTACCTGGTCTACGACACGCTGCACTATGCGTGTCATCACGCGAGCGGCCGCGCGCCGTTTCTGCGGTCGCTCAAGCGCCGCCACTTCCGCCACCACTACGCGGACTCGACGCGAGACTTCGGCGTCAGCTCGCCGATCTGGGACTACATCGTCGGAACGCGCGGGTCGGCCGAGACGGCGCGCCAGCGGTAGGAGTCCGCGTCCGCCTCGGTGCTCGCCGGCGTCGAGAGGCTCAGTTGACCGTGTAGCCCTTTCCCTGCAGACAGGTCTGGAAGGCCTTCCTGTACTGCTCCTTCGGGCCCGCCGCCGCGGCCGCCTGATCGCTCTTCGCCTTCTCGTCGGCCTGCTTGCCCGCGGCCTTCTGCTGGCGGCGGCCCTTGACGGCGCCCGCCGTCGCGCCGGCTGCCGCGCCCGTCTCCGCATCTCCGGCGATCGCTCCCACCGCCGCACCGCCGGCCGCGCCCCGAGCGGCGCCCTTTGCCGCTCCGCCCTTCTGCTTCTGCGAGGGGACGGCCGTGGGCGTCGGCGGGGGAGCCGCGGGATCGTAATGCGTCTGCTGTTTCGCCCATCCATAGCATTCGGACTCGTCCTTCTGCTGCTGCTCGGCGGTCTGGCTCTTGGCCGGGAACACGGCGAGACCGAGCGTCTTGGACACACTGCCGGACGCCGGCGGGTTCTGGGCCCAAACCCAGGAGAGAGTCGGCAGCGTGAGCGCGGCGGCGATGAGGATTCTCTTCATGGATTCCTCCTTGAATTGAGAACGGGTCTCGGAGCATATGCCCGAAGGGTCTCGTAGAACTACCGGGCGAGAGGGCTCTGCGGTCCGTGCTACGCTTTTCCCGGGTTCGTTCAGGACCCGCGGTGAGTCGGAGAGGCTATTTTCGACCCGCGCCTCCCGATCTCCACTAACCGGAGGTGATGATTTGGCGATGATCGTTTCCAGGGCATCTCGGTCCGTCGCGGCTGTTCTGCTCGGCCTCCTCGCGCTGCCGGCGATCGGTCCGGCGGCGACGGCGAACGCGGCGACGGGGCCCTACAGGCTGCGCCTCTATCAGCTCCACACGGGGGAGCGGCTCGACGTCGTCTACCGGCACGGGGACGACTACGATCCGGCCGCCCTGGCGCAGGTCGATCACTTCCTGCGCGACTACCGCAACGGCGAAGTCCGCTCGTACGACCCCAGGCTCCTCGACGTGCTCCACGAGCTGACGCGTTCCCTCGGCCGTCCGGATGCCGAGATCGACGTGGTCTGCGGCTATCGCACGCCGCACACCAACGAGTACCTCCGCGCGCACGGGCACGGCGTGGCTCTGCACAGCCTGCACATGCAGGCGATGGCCATCGACATCCGGATTCCGGGCGTGTCCACGTCCGAGATTCGCGACGCCGCGCTCGGCCTGCATCGCGGCGGCGTCGGGTATTACGCGGAGTCCGCGTTCGTGCACGTGGACGTCGGACGGGTCCGGCGCTGGTAAGCCGGCCGCTCGCCTAGCCTCTAGGGGTAGGGATACCCCTTCGCCAGCGCCTGCTCGAGGCTCGCGTCGTACCCGTAGATGTCGTCGTAGAAGTGGACCTCGCCGTTCTCCCAGGCGAGCGCTGTCGCGTAGACGATGTAGACGGGGATCGGCTTGACGAGCGTCACCGTCACGTCGTTCGGGCCCGACTGCATCGCGGACTCGACCCGGTCGAGCGGCCAGCCGGGGTTGTTCCTCAGGGCCCACGTCGCGAGCTCGGCCGGGTTCTCGACGCGAATGCAGCCATGACTGAAGTCGCGGCGGCTTCTCGCGAACAGGGACGAGGCCGGGGTCGAGTGCAGGTAGACGTTGAACTCGTTCGGGAAGATCAGCTTCACGAGGCCGAGAGCGTTGCTGGGACCCGGCTTCTGCCTCACGGATAGCGTGCCGGCCTTCAGCTTCGCCAGGACGTCGTCGGAAATCACGCCGTCGGTGACGACCTTGCCATCGTTCGTCGTGACCTCGAATCCCTTCTTCGCGATGTAGCTGCGATCCCGCTGGATCGCGGGAACGATCTCGCTGCGGCGAATGCTGGGAGGCACGTTCCAGTAGGGACGCAGGACGACGTAGGTCATCAGGTCCGAGAAGACGGGCGTCTCGGTGCGCATCGCCTTTCCGACGACCACGCGCATGTTCAGGGCGATCTGGCCGTCCTTGTCGACAGCGCGGAGGCGGAAGTCGGGAATGTTGACGACGATCGGCGGCGCTGAGAACTCCGCCGGAAGCCAGCGCCAGCGCTCGAGGGTCAGCTGGAGCTGTCGCACGCGATCCGACAGCGGCACGTTGAGCTGCTTGACCGTCGCGGCCCCCAGCCGGCCGTCGTCATCGAGGCCGTGACGGCGCTGAAAGCGCTTGACGCCCTCGACCAGGGTGCCGCCATAGATGGTATCCGCCGGCGGCGCCGCCCCCTCCGGGAGATCCCCGACGAGCAGGAGACGCTGATAGAGGGCAGGAGTCCCGGCGTAGTTCTGACCCGGCTTGATGGCAGTGGCCGGAGACGGGAGCGCCGGGCCGTCTGGTGAACGCGCGAGCTCAACGTACCGGCCGAGTGCCGCCTCGGTGCGGCGATAGCCGGGATAGGGCGGCTCGACGGCGTCGAAGAGCGCTTCCAGGTTCGATGCCGGCAGAAGCCGCTCCCGGAGAAACCGCCCGAGGTCGTATTTCTTCTCGTCGACGCTGAGGCCGAAGTCGAAGTGCTTGGGGTTGATGCGGCCGATACGTAGGTCGGATACGAACCGCATCGTGCAGACGGAGAGAGCGGCGTCGAAGCGCGCGGGATCGCCGCTCCCGGCCTTCAGGGCCTGGACGCGGGCATCCCAGCGCGAGGCGTCATAGTCGTCGGGCTGCAGGCCCTTTTCCGACGCGGCCTTGAAGACCTCGATCATGGCGAGGGCCTGGGGCGTGGGCTGACCGGCCGCGGTCCACGCCGGCGCGTAAGCGGTCGGACCGTAGAAATTCGTCAGCGAGATTTTGTAGTCGGAGAAGTCCGGCCAGCGCAGGTCGGACAGTCGTCCGCTCGCGACGATCTCCTGCAGAGAAGAGGCGCCGCCCTGAGGCGATGCGGCCGCCATCCCCTGCTGGAGCCGAGGAGCGCCCATCCAGGCGAGGACCGCGAGCGCCGTCACCACGGCCATCCTCGATCGACGAGGAACGGCTGGCCACGACGATTCCTTCTGGAGTTGCACCGGGAGGACCTGTCCCTAGACTACGCCCGGACTCGTTCTCGCGGCAACCTCTCGTTTTGGGTTTCGAACAGGTCCCCTATCGAGCGTCCTTCCAATCTCGCGCTCGAAAAGCAAGTGATTCCGGACATCGCCAGCGCCTCGACGAACTGGGAAGAAGGATTGCCCGTGGGGTCGTAGCCGCCGGTTGATCTCTTTGAATCTCGCGAGATCAGAGCCGGCGTCATACATTTTGACGGGGTCCTCGTGGCGGCCCTGAAAGGGGAAAGCGAATGAAACGAGGATGGAAGACGATGAGTGGACAGGCGCTGATCGGAGGCGCCGGGCTCGGAGTCGCGTTCATGTATCTCTTCGACCCCGTCAGCGGAACACAGCGCCGGGCCATGTTCCACGACCGGTTCTTCCATGGAGTGCGCTCGGCGGGCGGCCGGCTGACGGTCGTCTCCCGCAGCGTGGCGAACCGGTCTCGAGGCGTGCTCGCAAAGGCCCGGTCCAGGTCGGCTCCGGTGACGGGACCCGTGTCGGACACGGTTCTCGCCGAACGCGTGCGTTCGCAGATTGGCCACGTCGTGACGCACGCCGGGGCGATCGACGTGTCGGTTCGGGACGGGCGTGTCACGCTCACGGGCCGGGTGCTCTGCGGAGAGATCGGGAGGCTTCTGAGGCGCATTTCGCGAGTGCCCGGGATGACCGGAGTCGAAAACGAGCTCGCGGCGTGCGAGCCGGAAGCGTGGGCGCTGCCGGACAAAGTCGCCTCGGAAGCGCGGCCGCAGTGACGCATCGAAACGCCGTGGGAAGCAGGAAGGGGGTCCGATGACACTCAGCATTCTCTTTCTCGAAACGACGAGGTCCGACGCGGTCGAGGCCAAGATTCGAGAGCGGGCCGAGCTCCTCGCGCGGTTCTCGCGCGACATCCAGAGATGCGAGGTCCGGGTTTCATCGCCGCACGGGTACCATCGCAAGGGAAGGCTCTCCGCGGTCCACATCCGCTTGACGGTGCCCGGTGAAGAGATAACGATCGAGCGGCAGCCCGGCGAGGACGACGTCTACGTGAGCATTCGGGAAGCCTTCGACGCCGCGCGCCGCAAACTCGAGGATTACGAACGGCGTCAACGCGGCGAGGTCAAGGCTCATCCGCGGGCCAGCAGAGATCGGACCCGCCGCCGCCTGATCCCCTCTCGCGCCGAGCGCGTCTAGCGGTCCGCGCGCGACCGGTCGTTCAGGGGGAATGTGGTCGGGGTGCCAGGACCCGAACCCGTGGGAAACCCGCGCTTTTCCTAAGGAAGCCGAGCACGGGTGCGACGATGGGTCCGATGGTCCCGACGCGTCCGGCTCGACAACGCCTCGTGGCCGGAATCCCCTACTTCGCCGGCTGCCAGCTCGGCTGACCGACCTTCCACTGACCACCCTCTTCCTGGAGGGCGATCGAACCCTTCATCGCCTGGCCATCCATCTTCGCGTCCGCGGAGAGCGTGGCGTTCTTGCCGTCGACCTTGACGGACGTCAGCTTCACGTCGGTCGGAGACATCATCTTCACGAATTCCATCACTTCCTTCGGAGACTTCCCCTTGGTCTGCTCGTCCATCTGCTTCACCGTGGCACTCGAGAGGGTTTTCCGGTAGGCCTCGTAGTCGCCGGCCGCGATGGCCTTCAACGCGGCGCGATACGCCTTGGCCTGGGGCGTCGCTTCGACGTCCTGGGCTGCGCGTGCTGTTACGGAGACGAGGAAGAGGACGACGGAGATTGCCAGGGCGAGAAGGCCACGGGTCGATGAGCGCACTGCGGTCTCCTTTCGGTCGGTTGTCAGGCTCGTCCGGCTCGGTTTTCGGAAACTATACCGTGACGAGTGCTGCGATAATCCGGTCGCACCTGGCGAAAGGGGCGGCGCTGTGGCGACGAACCGGGCTTTCGCATGGCTCAAAGCGACAATCGCATTGGCCGGCGCCATCTTGATGGGGCGCTGCGCCGGCTCGTCCGCGCCGCCAGCGAAACCGGCCGCCCCGCCGGAGCGGTGCGTCGGTATGCTCGGGATCGACGCCGGCCCCATCTCGCGCCCGATCCGAAAGAAGCTCGGGCTGCCGGAGGACCTCAGGGGGGCCGTCGTGACCGAGGCCTGGCCCGGAGGTCCCGCCGCCGCGGCGGGGATTCGCGCCAACGACGTGGTCGAGGAGATCGGCACCGCGCGCATTGGAAACGACTGCGACTTCGACGATGCCGCATTCAATCGCACCTGTGGCTCGGTGCAGGTCGCGGTGTGGCGCTCGGGGGCGAGGATCGAGGCGACTCTCGTCGCGGTCGACCAGGCCGCGTTCCTGGAGAAGGCCTGTGAGGGCGGCAGCGCGGCCGCGTGCTTTCGAGAGGGCTGGCTTCTCTGGAGTCGCCGGGGCGGCCCGAAGGTGGCTCGCGCCCTGGAGCTCTTCACGGCCGCCTGCAAAGCCGGGTCCGCGCGCGCGTGCGCGTACGAGGCGCTCCAACTCATGGACGAGCCGGAGCGGGGAGGCGAATCCCTCGCCGCGGCCGAGCGATCCTGCGAGCTCGGGGACGGCGGCGGCTGCGCCAACCTGGCCTTTCTGTACGCGACGGGAAAGTTCGTCAAGAAGGACGATCATCGCGCCACGGCTCTGTACGGAAAGGCGTGCGACCTCGGCGACCCTCAGGGCTGCTACAACGTCGGGCTGATGGCCGACGAGGGACGCGGGGGCCCGCACGACCTCGCTCGCGCGGTTTCGAAGTACGACGAGGCATGTGCTCTCGGAAGCTCGACCGGATGCACGAACCTCGGCTTTCTCTACGAGCACGGCCAGGGGGTCAAGACCGATCGGGCAAGGGCGATTGCCCTCTATCGCCGAGGGTGCGACGGCACGAGCTGCCAGCCGTCGAACCTGAACGGTTGCGTGAACCTCGGCCGCGCATACCGCGATGGCATCGGGGTGGAGAAAGACGAGGCTCACGCCGCCGAGATCTTTCGGGAGGCCTGCGATCGCCAGGTCGACCGCGACGACGTCCACGCCGCGGAAAACGGCGCGCGGGCCTGTTCGCTCCTCGGCGGCCTGTACATCGCGGGCGATGGCATTCCGAAGGATCTCGCGAAAGGGCGCGAGCTGTCCGTGCTCGGGTGCGACCGGGGAGATTCGTTCGGCTGCTTCAACGCGGCGGCCGTCTACTCCGCCGGCGCCGGCGTCGCGGCCGACGCGGCAGAAGCCGCCCGGTACCTCGATCTTGCCTGCAAGGGCGGCGACGGCGAAGGCTGCTTCGATCTCGCCGTGGCTTACGAGAAGGGGAACGGAGTCAGTCCGGATCGCCACCGGGCAAGCCAGCTCTTCGCCCAGGCCTGCCAGCTCGGATTTGCCGAGGCCTGCAAGAAGAGAAAGCGTTGAAGGCGGTTGGAGACGTTCCGACAGGGAGGGCCCATGAAGATCCAGGTGTTCGCCGGGCTTCTGTTCTCATCCGCATTTCTTCTCGCCGCAACACCGGTGCGGGCTCAGGCGCCGCCCGGCGCCTACGCGACGATGGCGCCACTCGAGCAATATCTGATCGCCGACAGGAACGCGGAAATCGCGCTGGCGCGCAGCGCGGCGCCCGCCTCGATCTCCAACGATGCGTCCGTGCTAGTGCTCACGACGCGCGGCTACGTCACGGCCGTCGAGGGCACGAACGGCTTCGTCTGTAACGTCGAGCGCGCCTGGCAGGGCAGCTTCGACGATCCCGAGTTCTGGAACCCGCGCCTGCGCGGTCCGGTTTGCATGAACGCGGCGGCCGTCCGCTCCGTCCTACCGCTCCAGCACCGGCTGACGAATCTGGCCCTGTCACGCCTGAGCCGCGAGGAGATCCTCGCGCGCATGAAGGAGGCGCTCGCGAAGAAGGAACTGGGTCCGCCCGAGATCGGCGCGATGTCCTACATGATGTCGAAGCAGCAGTACCTCGGCGATCGCAACGGTCACTGGCATCCGCATCTGATGTTCTACGTGCCGGGCGAGACGAACGCGGCGGCGTGGGGAGCCAACCTGCCGTCATCGCCGGTCTTCGGCGGAGGACAGGATCTTCCGGGCGGCGGCCGCCTGCCGTGGACCATCTTCTTCGTTCCGGTACCCCGATGGTCCGACGGCGCGCCCGCGGAAGAGCACCCGGGGCCGTAGAAGTACTCGACCCGCGCCATGCGGCCCGGCGGTGCCCAGCGGGGGAGCAGACGGTCGGTCGCGTCCCTCTCGAAGGAGCTCTGGCGGAGGACGGGATGGTCGTTCAGGTCGCTTCGGGCGATGAGCCCTGGCCGAAGGTCCCGCACCGGGACGTAGAATTCTCGCGGTGACCCGATAGCACTCGTTGCCGGTACCCGTCTTGGCCCCTACGAGATCCTGTCGCCACTCGGCGCGGGCGGGATGGGCGAGGTTTACCGGGCGAAAGACACCCGCCTCGGGCGCGACGTCGCGATCAAGGTGCTTCCGGAGTCATTTTCGGCGGATCCGGATCGGCTGAGGCGGTTCGAACAGGAAGCCCGCGCGGCCTCCGCCCTGAATCATCCCAACATCGTCACGCTGCACGACATCGGCCAGCACGACGGCGCCCCCTTCGTCGTTCAGGAGCTGCTCCAGGGCGAGACGCTGCGCGAGAGGCTCGCCGGCGGACCGATCGCGCCGCGGAAGGCGATCGAGTACGCGCTCCAGATCGCGCACGGACTTTCCGCCGCGCACGAGAAGGGGATCGTGCATCGTGACCTGAAGCCCGAGAACCTCTTCGTGACGCGCGAGGGGCACGTCAAGATCCTCGACTTCGGACTCGCCAAGTCCGTGAATCCGGAATCCGCCGAGCAGGGCCTCTCCACCGCGGATACCGCGACCGGTACGAAACCCGGGATGATCCTCGGCACCACGGGTTACATGTCCCCCGAACAGGTTCGGGGCATGCCGGTCGATCAGAGGTCCGACATCTTTTCGTTCGGGGTGATCCTGTACGAGATGCTCTCCGGCGAGAGGGCATTCCAGCGGGACAGCGACCTCGAGACGCTCATGGCGATCCTCAAGGAGGAACCGCCGCAATTGGACCGCGCCGACCGCCCCGTGACGCCGGAGCTTGCCGACCTCGTCGACCATTGTCTCGAAAAGAGTCCTTCCGAGCGGTTCCAGTCGGCTCGCGATCTCGCCTTCGCCCTTCGCGGAGCCGATCGCGAGGGGCGCCGGGTTTCCAGCGCGCCCCATTCAGGCGGCCCTGCGGAGCGGACAGATGGGATGGACGCATTTTCGGGCGAGAGATCCGCTCGTGTTTCCGGTGCCGAGGCGCCGGCGCCGCCGAGGAAACGACGGCGTCTCACGGCGCTCGCGGTCTCTGCGCTTCTCGCCGTCGTCGGGGTCCTGGGCGTCATTCTCTATTGGCCGCAGCTGCGGAAGCGTCCTTTCGCCGCTCGCGCGGCGGCCGGCCACGGTCGCCGATCCGTTGCCGTTCTCGGGTTCCAGAATCTTTCGGGCCGGGAGCAGGACGGGTGGCTGTCGACGGCTCTCTCCGAAATGGTCAGCGCGGAGGCCGCGGCCGGAGGCCGTGTCCGAACGATCGAAGGCGAGGATGTGGCTCGGATCAAGGCCGATCTCGGGATCGCGGCGACCACGACCCTGTCCCTCGAGTCTCTCTCCAAGATCCGGAGCCGCTCGGGTGCGGATGACGTGATCGTCGGCTCGTATCTCCATCTGGGGCCGCCCGGGACCGGGCAGATTCGCCTCGACGTGCGCGTTCAGGACACGCGAACGGGCGACACGGTGGCCACCATCACGCAGGTCGGCGACGAACCGCGGTTGTTCGATCTCGTTTCCCGGGTCGGGGGCACGCTGCGCGAGGGCCTCGGGGAACCGCGTCTCTCCGAGGATCAGTCCGCCGACGTTCGAGCGGCCCTTCCCGTCGATCCGGGGGCCGCTCGGCTCTACGTCGAAGGGCTCGAGAAGTTGCGCTCGAACGACGCGACTGCGGCGCGGGATCTTCTGGTGAAGGCCGTCGAGGCCGAGCCGTCGTCTCCGCTGACGCACGCCGCGCTGGCACAGGCCTGGAATCAGCTCGGCTACGATCAACGAGGTCTCGAGGAGGCGCAGAAGGCGTTCGACATGTCGGCGGGACTGCCCCGGATCCCGCGGCTGGTGATCGAGGCTCGACTGGCGCAGGCTCAGAAGAAATGGGACGAAGCGGCCCGGCTCTACCAGACTCTCTGGAGGTCTTCTCCCGACGAGCTCGAGTACGGCCTCCGCGTCGCCCAGACTCAAGTTGCGGGGGGTCATCCCCGAGATGCCCTGACGACGGTCGAGGCGTTGCGCAGACTTCCGTCGCCTCAGGGCGAGGATCCTCGAATCGACCTCGCGGAAGCCGACGCGGCCGGAGCGATCGCAGATTACGGGCGCCAGAAAAGCGCCGCGGCGCGCGCCGCGGCCACGGCGCAGCGGCTGGGCGCGCGCATGATCCTGGCGCAGGCGCGCATCGAGGAGGGCTCGGCCACGGAGAACCTCGAAGACGCCTCGCACGCCAGGCCGAAATACGAGGAGGCCAGAGCGCTCTATCGTGAGGCCGGCGACCGGCGGGGAGAGGCCAGCGCCCTTCGCTATCTCGGCGCCGTGCGGCAGGGTGCCGGCGACAATGCCGCCGCGCGCGCGACCTACAAACAGGCGTGGGAGATGTTCCGGGAAATCGGGGACCGGCGCGGCGAGGCGGCCGCGTTGACGGACCTCGTCAACCTCGACTGGTTGCAGTCGGGCAATCTTGCGCTGATCGCCAGCGAGCTCGAGCAACTCCGGGCGCTGTATGAGGCGATTTCCAATCAGGCGGGGCTCGCCTGGGCGCTCAACGGGCAGGGAACGGTCGCCTGGGACCAGGGGGATCTTGCGCGCTCGATGGATCTTCACCGGGAGGCCCTCGCGATTTGCCGGAAGATTGGCAACCCTGCCTGGGAAGCCTGGTCGCTCGAGTGCATCGGCGATGTTCTCCATTCTCAGGGAGACCTCGCCGAGGCTCGCCGTACCTACGAAAACGCCATCGACATCCGGAACAAGGTCCAGGACTCGAGTGGGAGGGCCCGGACTCTCAACGCGCTCGCCGGTCTTCTCCTCGACATGGGGAACGTCGACGGATCGAAACAGGCCGCGCAAGAGGCGATGGCGATTCAGACGAAGCTCGGCGAAAAGGAAACGTGGGCGGAGACGGCTCTTTCGCTCGCCGACGTTCTGATCGAAAGCGGGCACGCGGAGGAGGCGGCGCGCCTCGCGCGAGAGGCGAGCAGCCAGTTCGAGGAGTCTCGAGAAACCATAAACCGGGCGCTCGCGCAAGGAAGCCTGGTCCTGGCGCTCCTCGCCCAGGGCAGGAACGGCGAGGCACAGGCCGTCGCGACGCAGGTCAGGGCGCTCCTTCGAGGGTTTCAGCAAAACCAGGGAATTCCCGCGGAAATCGCGTGCGCCCGCGCCGATGCGGCCACGGGCCATGCGGAACAGGCGCGGAAAGAGGTGGAGGCGATCCTGCAAAAAGCCGTGCGAATCGGGTGGATGAACTTCCAGTTCGAGGCGCGGCTCGCCGTGGCGGAGATCGATCTGAACTCGGGCAACGCGGCGCGAGGCCGGACGGAACTTCAGGCGCTCGCTCGTGACGCGGGAGCGAAGGGGTTCGCGCGCATCGAACAGAAAGCCCATCGGCTTCTCGAGCAGTCGTAGACCGAAGCGCGCTGCCGAGCTGCCCGTGAGACGTCTGGGCCGGCAGCAAGGGATTCGAACCCAGTCGCTTGTGCGAGGGAACCCGGGCACGGGTGTGACGTTGGTTCCGATATCCGCGACCCTGCGGTAGGCCAGCGATACAGCGACGTATCATCCGGTCCAGCGGCCATCCGATGACACTTCCAGCCGGTACTCGCCTCGGCCCCTACGAGATCCGCGCTCCACTCGGCGCGGGCGGGATGGGGGAGGTGTACCGGGCACGGGACGAGCGCTTGAAGCGGGAGGTGGCGATCAAGGTGCTCCCGGCTTCCTATTCGTCGGATCCAGACCGGCTTCGGCGTTTCGAGCAGGAAGCGCAGGCGGCGGGCGCGCTGAACCACCCGAACATCACGGCAGTGTACGACTTCGGATCGCACGAAGGGGCTCCGTACATCGTGACCGAGCTGCTCGAAGGCGAGACGTTGCGGGCGAGGCTCGCGGCCAGCGGGATCGGGGTGCGCAAGGCGATCGATTACGCCGTACAGATCGCTCGGGGTCTCGCCGCGGCCCACGAGAAGGGGATCGTCCACAGAGATCTCAAGCCCGAGAACCTCTTCCTCACCAGCGACGGCCGCGTGAAGATCCTGGACTTCGGGCTGGCGAAGCTAACGCAGCCGGATGCGGGGGCCGCGCTGCAGACGAATCTGCCGACGGCGGCCGCCGGCACGGAGCCCGGCGTCGTGATGGGAACGCTGGGCTACATGTCGCCGAGCAGGTCAAGGGAAGGGCGGCGGATCACCGGTCGGACATCTTCTCGTTCGGGTCCGTCCTGTACGAGATGCTGTCGGGAGTTCGCGCGTTTCAGCGCGAATCCGCGGCGGAGACAATGTCGGCGATCCTCTCGCACGAGCCGCCGGACCTCTCCCGGGCGAACAAGAACGTGCAACCCGGGCTCGACCGTGTGGTGCGCCACTGTCTCGAAAAGAACGCCGAGGAGCGGTTTCAATCGAGCTCCGACATCGCCTTCGACCTTGAGGCACTCTCCGGGTCTGGGGCCGACGGAGGCCGGCCAGGGCATGCGGCGGCCGCCGCCTCATGGCGAAGGTCGATTCTCCCGACGGCTGCGGCCGTCGTCGTGGCCCTCCTGGCGGGGATGTTCGTGGGCTCCCGGATCTGAAAGGACGCGCCGTCCCTCCTCCTTCGTTCCGCAAGTTGACGCACCGGAGGGGCTTCGTCGATTCCGGCCGCTTCGCGGCGGACGGCCACACGGTCTACTACGCGGCGTACTGGGACGGGGCGCAGAAGCCGCAGCTCTTCTCGACCCGGCTGGAGAGTCCCGGGTCCCTGTCGCTCGATCTGCCGAGTGGGCGCGTCGAGGCGATCTCCCGCACGGGCGAGATGCTGATCTTTCGGACACGCTCTTTTCGTTCGGCTACGCTCACCGCGGCGTACTCCGCAGCGCCCCCTTGTCTGGCGGCGCCGCCCGCGACCTCTTCGAGGACGTCGTCGGCGCCGACTGGACGCCCGACGGCCGAAGCATCGCGCTCGTGCGCGCTCCGGACTGGCGCCATCGTCTGGAGTTTCCGGCCGGGAAGGTCGTTTACCAGACGACGGGATGGCTCAGTCATCCTCGCGTTTCCCCGTCCGGCGACGCCGTGGCGTTTCTCGATCACCCGCAGTTCGGGGACGATGGCGGTTCGGTCGCGCTCATCGATCGGAATGGCCGAAGAGCGACGCTATCGAAGGGCTGGGTGAGCGTTCAGGGACTGGCCTGGGCACCCTCCGGGAAGGAAATCGGTTTACGGCGTTCAATTCCGGGAACAGCCACTCGCTCTATGCGGTCACGCGCACCGGTCAGCTCCGCCTCGTCGGCACGACTCCGGGGAGTCAGGAGCTCGAAGACATCTCTCCGGACGGGCGCATCCTGCTCAACCATTCCAACGAGCGAGTCGGCCTCATTGGCCTCGGCGCCGATTCGAAGCCTCGGAACCTTTCGTGGCTGGATTGGTCGGTCAACCCGATCCTCTCGAATGACGGGGAAACGTTGGTCTTTACCGAAGAAAAAGATGGCGATGGCTCGGCTTATCTCCGCAAGGCCGACGGTTCGCCGGCGCTGCGACTGGGCGAAGGAGAGGTTCTCGCTCTGTCTCCCGACGGCAAGTGGGTCCTCGCGGCGGTGCCGCGGCTCTCTCCGGCGCCCTTGAGTCTCCTTCCGACCGGGGCCGGAGATCCCAGGACGCTGCCGAAGGATTCCATCAACCACGAACCGACGTTGGGGGCATTCCTTCCCGACGGCGGCCGGATCGTTTTCGTCGGGAGCGAGGCGGGGCACGGCCGGCGCACCTGGACCCAGGATCTCGACGGTGGCAAGGCGCGTCCGGTCACGCCGGAGGGAGTCGTCGGAACGGTGCTCTCGCCCGACGGCCGCTTCGTCGTGGCGCGGAGTGCCGATCAGAGCCCGGCTCTTTACCCGGTCGAAGGCGGTCCCGCCCACGCGATCGAAGGACTCGATCCGAAGGACGAGGTCCTGCGGTGGTCCGCCGACCAGAAATTTCTGTTCGTCGGTGCGAACCCCGGGCGGAACCCGACCGCCCGGATCTATCGCTACGAGCTCTCGACCGGTCGGAGGGAACCGTGGAAGGAGTTCACGCTTCCCGATCCGGCGGGCGTCGATGACTTTCGGGCCGCCTCGATCACGCCGGAGGGGGACGCGTTCGTGTTTTCGTTTCTTCAGAGGTTCTCGGATCTCTACGTCGTCGATGGGCTGAGGTGATCCCGTGACGCCGTGCTCTTGGCTCGCTTGACGCGGAGCCGTTGTTCGCGTCTCGAGGTGCGAACTTTGTCCGACTGCGGACCCGTCGGCATCGTCAAAACCCAACCTGGCGAAAGATGAGATCGGCGTCATCCTTCGCAACTCACGAGCATCCACCGAGATCACGCAAGGTGGGTGGGATTTGCAGGTTTTGATTTGGTCGGGATGCCGGGATTCGAAACGGAGCACTCGGCGAGCGCCGTCAGCAGGTTACGTGCGCGGGTCCGCCTTGGGGTACGTGATGACGTTGTCAGCCTTCGCCTGGGAGTCGCTGTAGGCGCCAGGCGCTTGAAAAATCTGAGAATCCAATCGCCGTCGTCCCGCCAGCTCGCGCCCTTGGCGAGGGAGTGCGTCAGCCGCGAAACGACCCAAGGGACCAGCGGATCATCGTGCATGTGGCCTCCTGACGGCGCGGCGACACCGACAACCGCTCCGAGGAGTCGCGCCTCCTCGTCGTCGCGGACTGCCCTTTCGACGCGGACGTACTCGCGCTTGGCTGCCGATGTCAGTAGCCCCGTGATCGTGATGCGTTGCCGAGCTGCGGCACGTTGAACGCGACGAAGCAGCTCATCGTCGAGCCAGAGAGAAAAGCGGCGCTGCTCTTTCACGGAGCAATCGTCGCCCGCCCAGGTCAGGGAGGGGAAGCGCGTCGCGCACTCCCCACCGAGAAATTTACCGGCGGCGTTTCCGAGCGTCTCGCACCGCCGCGCGCACGGCGGACGGCGTGTCCGGCTTGGTCTTTGCGGTGCGGTTGGCCTCGGCGATCCGGTGGTGAGCTTCCTTCGCGCTGGCGCCCTCCTGCCGCTCACACTCGTAGGCGAGCAGGGTCCTCTCGGGCTTCCACGAACGAAGGCGGCGATGCTCGCGCGGCCTGGAGAGCCGTAGCAGCTCGGCGCGAGCCTCTTTCGCTGCGGCCACGCCCTCGGTTTCGTCGGAGAGCGCGATGGCGGCGAGCGAGCACGGCTGATCCAGCGCCCGCGTCTTGACCAGGCGGCGCAGCTCGTCCCAGGTATGGCGCTTCAGCGGGTCGGGATTGCGCCGCCCTGGGCCGCGATGCGCGAAGCTGATCAGATCGACGACGGCGTTCCAGACGTGCGGCTGCCACAGCACGGACCGCCCGCAGGCGGACAAGATCACTCGGAAATACGCCGAGCGGGTGCAGGGCGAGGCGGAGCGCGCCTGAGCAGATGCGGCGACAGCTCGCAACCTCGTCGGCGGTGAACGGTCGGCGCAGTAAATCGTCCGCGTTGCGGATGGTGAGCTCCCACCGGTCGAGGCGCAGGGGCGGGATGGAGAGGAAAGGTACCCGCTTCGTGCTGGCCGCTGCTCGTTTCCTCCCCATCGAAGCCTCCGCATTGCCCCGCTCCGAGGAAGGGAAACCGGGCGGGCTCGCGGCGCGGAGGCTTTCCGCGACTCGGCGCCGGGAGCTACCCGACGCCTACCCCGCCGTTTCAAGGATCGGCGGGCGGGCGGACAACAGACGTCCGGGCGGGAGTTATGATTCGCTGCCATCAAACGCTTCCGGCTCGTTCCGAAGGAGATCCGTCAGAGCCCGCTCGTGCTGGTGCTGGTGTTTGCGGCCGTCGCCTGCGTTTCGTCAGGGCCGTCCGTGCGGGATGAAACCAGCGTCGAGATGAAGTCGTGGATGGGCCAGTACGAGTCCGACCTGATTGCGTCCTGGGGGCCGCCGGATCAGGAGACAGCCGTCGAAAACGGGGCGAAGGTACTGACGTACTACCGCGAGCTTTGGTACGTGAACGACCCGCTACCTTGTGACGACCTCTACCCCACGACCAACCCGAGCGGCGCGCAGATCGCTTGCATTAAGCGGCAGCAGCATCAGCGACCCGTGAAAGGCCAGAAGATGTTCTGGGCGGACGCCGACGGCAAGCTGTTCCGGTGGTCGTGGAAGGAGCTGTAGCTCGCTCGTCGTCTCCATCGGGCGGCGACGGCGCCCGAGCCGCCCGGACACCTTCTGTCCTCCGGTCCTCGTACTCTGAGAGTCGGGCCGCCTACTTCGCGGACGCGCGCGCGCACTGCACGTACTGCTCGATGAATTCGGACAGGTCCACGACTTCGACTCCGATCGCGGCGCGCTCGATGAGTCGCCGCAGCTTTCCATCGTAGGTGACGAATACCCCGGCGCACGTGGCGATCGCAGCGTGGCGCATGTCGACGGAGTCGCTGGGTTTCGCTTTCCGACCCTCGAAGGTCTGAGCGTAGGCGAACGCTGCGCTCAACTGGCCGTAGGCGTCTACGAGTTTCACGACCCGACGAAGCTCGGCGATGGGCCGTCTTCGACAAGCTTTCTGCCAACCGAGCCGCTTCACCAACGAAGCGATGAACCGACTCGCCATCGGCCCGCGATACTGCTCGAAGGGGATCTGCCGGATCCTCTTGCCGGTGGCATCCTCGATTTCCTTCTGAACCGCTTTCCACGCCGCGAGAATTTCGGGCGTCGAATTCTGCAACCCGGACGCGAAGTCGAGCTTCGCTTGTCGGAATTCATCGAGAGCACGCCGGTAATCGGGCGGCACGCTCCCGCTCGCAATCCACTGAGCGATGCGAGCCGCGACTCGTCGGCCGGTCGCCGGATCAACACGCCTGGAACGAAGTGGCTTGCGCTCAGCTAACGCGCGGACGTCCTCTGGGAGAAGCTCGATAATCGGGCGCAGGATGTTCCGCTCGAAATCTGTCAGCTGCGTCAGGACGCGGAGTTTCTCGGTCACCTCCTGCGGGTGTTCCTCGAAGCCGTCAGCGATTTCGTCGATATCGTCGGTGCTGACCAAGATGCTCACACGCCCGGATTCGACGGCCTCGAAGAGGGCTCGCACGTCGGCCTCGGTGACCCGATCCCGGCGGGCGATGTGGCCGAACACGTTGGCGTCGAAGTAGACGATCGTCACACCGTCAGGCGCGTGCGTCGAGGTCCGTGTCCGGGTCCGTGCTCTCTTTCGCGCAGCGTCCAAAATCGCCAACTCCGTGTCGAGCGATGAACGCCGGGAAACCCGCGCCAGGATTGGAAGATCCCGGCATCCGTCGCAAACCTTGGTGAACTGATTTGGTCGGGATGCCGGGATTCGAACCCGGGACCCCCTGAACCCCATTCAGGTACGCTACCAGACTGCGCCACATCCCGACCGAGGGTGCCGACGCGCATTTCAGCAGGGTCCGGGGGGCCTGTCAAACCGCGCGCTAGAATCCGAGGCGATGCGAGTCCGCCTCGTCTCGAGCTCTCATTTTTCCGCGGCCCACCGGCTCCACCGGGACGATTGGGACGAGGAGACGAACCGCCGCTCTTCGACAAGTGCAACAACCCGCATGGGCATGGCCACACGTACGAGCTCGAGGTCACGGTCGAAGGAGCGATCGATCCCGAGACGGGTTACGTCATGGACTTCGGGGATTTGAAGCGGGCGGTGACGATTCGGTGATCGGAGCCTCGACCGGCGGCACCTGAACTTCGACGTCCCCTTCCTTTCGGGCGTCATCCGACGGCCGAGAACATCGCGGTTGCGATCTGGAGGCTCCTCGGCCGTGTCGGGCCCGCGAAACTCGTCCGCGTCGCGCTGAACGAGACGGAGAGGAACCGCGTCATCTACGAAGGCGGCGCCCCGTGAACGGCCCGACCCGGCGCCGCCTGACGCGGTCGCGGCATCGCAAGATGATCGCGGGGTCTGCGGCGGCATCGCCGAGTACTTCGACCTGGACCCACGGTCATCCGCGTGCCTACATCCTGGTCTCGATCGTCTCCGTGGCGTTCCCGGGCATCCTCGCCTACATCATCCTGATGTTTGTCATGCCGCCGCCGCACCCGCCCGGTTTCCGGGAGCTGACGGGCCGGCGGATCCTGGTCACCAACGACGACGGCGTCTTCTCGGAAGGGATCGAACGGCTTGCCGCGGCGCTCTCCGACGTCGGCGACGTCTTCACCGTCGCGCCCGACCAGGAGCGCAGCGCCGCCGGCCACTCGCTCACGCTGCGCCATCCGCTGCGCGCGAAGATCTTCGGACCGCAACGCTGGTCCGTGGACGGCACGCCGACCGACTGCGTCAACTGGGGCGGCCCATCTCCTGAAGGACGAGCGCCCCAGGCTCCTCGTCTCCGGCATCAACCTGGGCTTGAATCTCGGCGACGACGTGACATACTCGGGACCGTCTCCGCGGCCTTCGAAGGCACGCTCATCGGGATCCCGCGATCGCGATCTCGCAGGAGATCGAGACGGGGTTCACCTTCGACGCGGCGGCCCTTCGCGCCGCCTCGCGAGGCATCTGCTGGAGTCGCCGCTGCCGGCCGGCACCCTCGTCAACGTCAACGTCCCGGCCGGGGTCCCGAAGGGCGTGCGCGTCACCCGGCTCGGCCGCCGCCGCTCGGAGAGGACGTCATCGAAAAGAAGGACCCGCGCGGCCGGCCCTACTACTGGATCGGCGCCACGCCGCCGAAGGGCGACCTCGAGGAAGGCACGGACCTCTCCTCGGTCTCCGAGAAGTGCATCGCCTCTCCCCGCTGCACCTCGACCTGACGGACTACGGCTCGCTGACGCTGCTCGAGGACGTCGCGGGAGTGGTGGGTGCCGTCGAGGAGAGCTAGCAGCTAGCGCGAGAGGTCGATCTCCATCCGGCCGCCGAGGATGTCCTTCTCGTCGAGTGAGAGCGTCCCCTCGTGCGTGCCGTCGGAGGTGGAACATTCGCCGGCCTGGACGAGACCGTTGGCGCCGGTCGCGTAGGGGAGGCGTACCTCGGCGCGGCCGCCTTCGTCCGCTACGGCGCGAGTGGACCATTCGAAGATCCGATCCTGGTTCGTTTGGATCCGCGCCCGCGCGGTTACCGCCCCGTTTGGCGTGATGCCGCGCAGCGCAATCCCTGCGCCGGGCACGATGCCGAAAGTCTTGAAGAGGTGAGCGGGAGGAAGGTTCCCGACCATTTCCGCATGGGGGCTCTCGTACAGCAGTCGATAGCCACCGAGCGCGGGACTCGTCTTATCCGGCGACATCCCGTCGTAGTAGTAGAGCCGGCTCGGGATCAGGCGGAAAAACGCCGGTCGCGCGGTCGGCATCGGTCCCTTGATCCAGCTGAATTCGAGGTCCGCGACGGGAGGGGTGACCTTCGGTGCGAAGGCGAGATCGCCGATGACTTCGTTCTTGGGGCTGCGGAGCACCACGAACGCCACCTTTCGCCGGGCAAGGATCTCGTCGGCAGCCTTCGGGTCCGTGGCGAAGACGAACGCCGCCCAGTCTTCCATCCCCGAGGGGTGCTCGTGCGTGCCTTCGCTCTCGTCGAGGGCAGTACCGAAAGGCGTCACGATGGCTGGCTTTTCCGCGAAGTACTGGATGGCATGACCGATCGCCCACTCGCCCAGGACAGCAGGCCGTGAGGGGTCGGTCCCCGGATTGTTCTTGAGCCACTGGAGCTCGGGGAAGAGATCCGATTCGAAACCGGCCTGCTGCTCGGCGTAGTTGCCGTGGAGAACGAAGGGCAAAGCGGGCGCCACGATGAGAAGGAGCCCAACCAGAATCACGGCCCGCCGTGCGGCGGTTGCGCGGTGTGGCCACCGCAGCTCGGCGCGCGAGGCGAGATCGCGGAGCGCCGCCGCGACCCAGATGGCCAGAGGGATGACCAGGTAGAGCTGGAAGCGGAGCTCGTAGAGCGTCAGGAGAAAGAACCCGCCGCCCCAGACGAGGAGGAAGAAGACGGCGGGCCTTCGGGCCTCGCTTTCCTTCCAGCGACGTCGGAGAGCTAGGAGCCCGAACGGCATCGCGAAGAACCCAAGACCGAACGCGTCGAGGACCGTTTTCAAGTCCTGGGGGAGCGACCGCGCGCCGGACAGCAGCATCGGCCGGTACTCGGAGATGGACGCATACCAGGCGTTACCGCGCGAGACGGCCTCGAGACCACTGGCGATGCCGGCGCGCAGAGGGGCGATGGCGAGGATGGGAACCAGCGCGATGGCCGCCGAGGCGGCGGCCTCGGACAGCCGGCGCCCCGGTCCTCCGCTCCGACGCCGGGTCACCGCGAGGATGCCACCGAAGATGGCGGTCGTCCCGCACATGGCCACGTGAAGGCCCGTCAGGCCGTTGAGCCCGCCGCGCGCCAGGGCTCCCGAGGGAGCGAGCAGTGCGATCGAGCCGGCAAGGAGTACCGCGCCGACGAGGCCTCCGCCGAAGAGCGTCCGCGCCATGCGCCGCGCCGTGTCGTCGCTCGCCGGAGCAATCACGTGCCAGAGGGCGGTGATGCCAACGAGCAGAAGCAGGTAGAGCGCGCTGCCGAGCCAGTTCCAGAAAGCCATGGCGATGAGGGACCCGAGCCAGACGAACCCAAGGCGCTGGCGGGCGGGTGTTCGCGCCGGTTCCCGCCATCCGGCGACGAAGGCGAGGAGGATGCCGCAGGAAATCAGGAGCTCCATGCCGTGCTGGTCCGCGGCGCCGACAGCGCCGAAGCGGATGTTGGCCGGGAGCAGGGCGACGAGGATCGCCGCATCGAGCCAGGGCCCGCCGCCGAGGAGGCGCTGGCCGAGTCGAGCCACGAGCGGCAGGATCGCTACGCCGACGGCGAGGGCGAGCCATGCCGCGACCTTCGCGACGATCTCGGGTGTCGCAGCCGTGGCTCCGAAGAGCCGCGACAACGCGGCGATGACGAAATCGAAGAGCGGCGGCCAGGGAATCCACGCGCCGTAGGGCGCATTCATCCCGTCGTCCGTCCAGGGTACGTGCGGCCACTGCGCGACCGTGCGCTGCGCGCGGAGCGCGTGGTAGTAGGGGTCGGTGTCGCTCCGGAAGCGGACGCCGTCACTGGTGAAAGTCATGCCCCAGGGCACGAGTCGCACCGCGAGGCCGAGCAACAGCACGAGGACGAGCCTCGCGGCCGTCCGGCGAGACGGCGGGGTCATCGGGGGCGCATTCCGAGATCTTTCTCGAGCTCGACGGCCCGCGTGGGATCCACGCGTCGGAGGCGCGCCAGGTACTGCTGTGTGGTGGTCGAGTCCCCGAGCACGGCGCGGGCGACGGCGGCGCCCTGCAGGGCCATCGGATCGTACGGCCGTTGCGAAAGCGCCTTCTCGTAGGCCTGCAGCCCTTCGGGGACCCGCCGCAACGAGAGAAAGGCGAATCCGAGATTGACCCATGCGTCGGTGTTCTCGGGCGACAGCCGCAGGCTCTCGCGGTACGCCGCGACGGCGTCCGCAGGCCGCGAGAGACTCATGAACGCGACCCCCTCGTTGTACCAGGCCTCCTCGTAGTCCGGCTTCATCCGAACCGCTTCTTGAAACGCGGCCAGGGCGCGCTCGGGCTTTCCCCGCGAAAGCCAGAAATTGCCCAGATTGTTCGACGCGAGCCAGTTGCTTCGCGTGACGGTCAGGGCATGGGTATAGAGCGTCTCGCCGTTGCGCCAGGTGGCTGTCTGGAGAAACGCAGCCGCGGCGAGCGCCGCGACGATCACGGAGGCGCCCGCGGCCCCGATCGCCGCCGGAATCCTCGCCACGGCCAGGCGCGATGCCGTTTCCCAGACGATGGCGACGAAGATCCCGATCAACGGGACGTAGGCGTAGCGATCCGCGCGAGCCTGCGAGCCGACCTGGACGAGGCCGACGACGGGGCCCAACGCGATCAGGTACCACGCCCAACCGAAGAGAAGCCATGGCCGTTCCCGACGCGTCGCCAGGGCGAGAGCGGTGAGCCCGGCCAGCACGACCGCCGCGACGAGCGTCGCGACGGCGGATGGGTGGCGGCCGAGCGTCGCAGGATGGGGATAGAAGCAGGCGAGGCCCACGGGCCAGACCGCGTCGCGCAAGTAAACCGCGGTCGAGATGACGGCGTTCGCGATGCGGTCGACGAGCGGGAAACCCGCCGTCGAGCCGACCGCCTTCCACGCCCGCTGCGCCAGAACGGTGGCCGCGGCCGCGGCTCCCGCGATCGCGAAGTAAGGCAGCTTCTCGAAAACGAGGCGGCGGCCAGCCGCGGCATTCGCGATCCGCCGGAGCGGCCAGAAGTCGAACGCCAGGAAGAGGAGGGGAGCCGAGACGAGCATCGGCTTGCAGAGGAGTCCGAGCGCGAGAAAGACGCCCACGAGCACGCCCCGGGGGAGGCTCTTCCGCCTCGTCCAAGAGACGTACGCCCCCAGCGACAGAAACAGGAAAAGCGTGGAGAGCACGCTCTTACGCTGGGCGATCCACGCGACGCTCTCGACGTTCAGGGGATGGACGGCGAAGAGCGCGGCCACGATCGCACTCGGCCAGAATGCCGACGTCGCCGCCGTCAGGACGAGGAAGAGGATGACGGCATTGGCCGCGTGCAGGGCGGCATTGACGAGATGGTGCGCCCCCGGCGCGGGGCCGAAGAGCTGAATGTCTACCATATGGGAGATCCAGGCTTAGCGGATGCCAGTGGCGGCGTGGAATGCGGTGAGCGCCCACGCGATCGAATGAGCGCTGACGCCCTCGAGGATGTTCTGGTTGCGCGTAGATGTATTCCTGGTCGTTGAAGTCGAGAGAGTCGAAATGGCCGACCGCGCGTAATCGTGGCGACGAGGAGGACGAGACCGGCGGGGACCGCGAGGGGAGCCGTCGGGCCGCCGGACGAGGCCGGGCCTGAGCGGGCGGCTGCAAGGTCCTTCCGGCGCATGACCAGGGCCTGAGTCGCGTCGGTGAGCGGATCTCGCAGGGCGGCGGCGTCCCACAGGTCACGACCGCCGCGGTCGGTCACAGGCACCTGGCCCGCGGATTGCGTAGTTATCGTTCAGGTACCGGCGCGCCCGTCTGGATGGACTGGTCCGAGTTGAGCTGTTGAGCCAGCTCGTGCGTCTTGACGAGGACGGCATAGGCGGGCCGCGCGGCCTCGACCTCGCGCACGATGCGTTCCTGTAGCGCATGGGTGTCGCGGTGAGTCGGCATCAACGGGGACATGAAGTCGATTTCCGTCGCGGAGTGCCGTTGGGCATAGAACGGAATCTCGGGCTCGGGAGCCGAGACGACGATCGTGGCGCCGGGCGTCGTGTGAAGGCGAAGGTAGCGCTCCATCTCGATCGACTCCGGGGAAGAGGTCGGGTCCAGAGACGAGCCGGAAGAGACCTCGTCGGGCGACGGACGAAGAGGTTTCCCGTCGGGTCGAGAGCCATTGCGCGCATGCGAGGAGGACGCCGGCCGGGACGGCGATTCGCCCGTTATGGGAAATGCTGCGAGCCGCTCGACCGCGACTCCGCGGAGAGCGCCGCGGCCGGGAGGAGGAGAAGGAAGAAGTGGTCGCGGAAGTACAGGCCGGGACAAACCCAAGGAATGACAGGATTGCGAGGCTGCCGAGGCGAAAACGCGCCTCTCGCGAGCATGTCGGTGTCAGGAGGCGTCCGGCGCCGGCCGCCGCCATTACCCACAGCAGGAAGGCCTGAGGCAGGAAGCGTGAACCGGTGAACCGGAGATTGTTCCACCGTCGGCGAGTCCCGCATCGTGCCGTACGCCGACGCGTAGCGGACGACCCGTGACCGCTAAGTCCCCCGGGCTGCCGCGACAAAGGAAAAAAACTAGAAAAGCAGAACGGCCATCGGCAGCGCTCCCCGGCGAGGAGGAAGAACAGCCACAGGGCCTTCCTCCGGACAGCCCGGTCGAAATCGAGGCGGCGGCGCAGATCACCAAGACCAGGCGGTGCTGCTTCATGAGGACGGCGAAAGGAGCAAGGATCCGGAGACCAAGGTAACGCCAGGGTCCTCCCCGCTCGAGCGCGACGGCGAGCGCGGCAGTCCCCAAACTCGGAGAAGAGCGCCACGAAGTGCGTGGCGTGTCCGAATGGTCCGAGCATCTGTGGACAGCGACAGGGTCGCGTAAACGGCGGCCGCGGCGAGTGCCCCGCCGATCGACAGGAGGCGCCGACCCAGGAGAAAAATGCGACGCACGCGGCGGCGGTCGCGAAACGAACACGTGCGCGCCGGGCGATCGTCTGTCCGAATACGGCCATCGACAGGGCGTAGAGAAGGCGGAGTTCCCGGCAGCCTCTGCGTGTAAACATGCGTGTAAGGAGCAAGTCCGCGAGGGTCAGGGCTCCTGGTAGGCGTAATCTTCCTCGTCGCGCTCGAAGGGGATGTTCAGAAGGCGGACGCGGACGAGGCCGGCACCGACGACGACGAAGACGAGAGCGGCCCATTCGAGAGGACGGCCGGACGCGCTGCATTTCGATGGTCCAACCCGATTTGTAGGACATTACCTCGCCGGGGACGAGCTCAGTCTCCATGCTCAACGGACAGCGGGCCCGTCCAGCGTCAGGCGGCCGGGAAGGACCGTTTCGAAGCGTCGGCGGAAACGGTTCGCTCACGGCGCCGCGGCGGAGCGCGTAGACGTGAGCGAGGAGCCGAAATGGAAGAGACGGCTTTCGTACCGCGGCCCACAGCTCCGTGTTCCCGACAGCCAGACGGACGAACGTGATGTTGTCCGCGTCGTAATATTCGAGAACTCGCCGGGTCACCGAACGCAGGGCCTCGGACGGACTCGGGCATGGCCGAGGTCTGGAACGGGAAGTTTGCGAGCTTTTTCCGGAGCACCATGACACGATGGCGGACGAAGGTTCACTCACCGCAACGTAGTTGTCGTGGACCGACGCCATAGAGCGATAGCCGAGTCGAAGCCAAACCCGTCGAGCCGAACTCCGCGAGGGGAATGCCCACCCCGGCGACGATGTCGGGGATTGCTCCTCCAGCGCGAGAGCAGGTCCTCGTCTTCCTGCGCGTCGGCGACCTCCATGGGCAGGAGGAGAACATCGTGTCGCACTCCCGCAGCCCGGCGAAGTGCAGGCCCGACCCTCCGGAATGGTCAGCAGGCGTGTGTCGCGTGGCAATCGAACAGTGCCTCGACCGCCGGTCCCTCAGGCGCCAGCGGTTGAGGATCTTCAGGTGCCCCCGAGCGGTCGAGATCTCGTAGGTGTGGAGGTCGTAGAGCTGCTTCGAGTTGGCGATCGCCAGTGAACGCTGGACGCGAGCGCCCCGATGCCGGCGGCGGCGAAGACATCGTGGTCCAGCGGCCCCGGGCCGCGAGCCGTGGCCGTAAGCGAAGAGCGCCACGCCGAACACACTAGGCCTACCGGCAGGAGGTAAAAGCCGTAGTGCTGCGGCTTTGCGTTGAGGAGGATCCGCCACGCGCCGCGAATCCGAAACCCAGAGGAGCAGGTGCGGGAGCCACTCGGCACGGGCTCCGACTTCCTGCCGTAGACACGGCGAGCGTCGCGATGACGACGGCCATCAGCAACGGCAGCGCGCGGAAGTGGACGTGGAGTTGCCAGAACGGTAACCCACGAATGCGGCGGCTGCTACAGCCATACAAGTGGCGTAGCCGGCCAGAGGGGCACTCGTGCCGGGCCAGTCCCGCGGATTCGGCGGCGGCGACGGCGAGCGTCGCCGCGATGAGCCCGGCGGAAAGCGCCAGTCCTTCGAGCGACCCCTTCCGTCGAGAAGGCCCATGACGGAGACACGCACTCTCGGACCCGGGATTGAGGACGCCAAGGAGGTTCTGCCGCCACAGTTGCGAGCCGACCGACAGCCAGAAAAAGCCGTACACGCCGAGCATGATTCCGGCCGCACCGCCGTACCCCGCCGCATACAAGCTGCGCCGCGAAGGCCGCGTCCAGAACAGGGAGGAGACGAAGATCACGTGAGCCGCGGCGGCCGGCATGACGGCCTCGATCTTCGACAGCCCGCAAGAGCGAGACACAAGGCGGAGAGTAGAAAGGCCGTTGCGCGGCCTGTGCGGACGTGGTCCAGGAGGAAGACCAGACTCCACACCGCCGCGACGATCCCGTACGTCGCGGCGTAGGTATAGGCAGAACGAAATTAGATCGAGCCGAGGTCGGGGTGTGCGAAGGCGCAGAGATAGATGAAGGCCACGGGAATCGCCGCCGCCGCCCAACGGCGGAGGAAGAACCGCGAGAGTCGCGAGAGCGCAATGACCATCAGTGCGGCCGACACGTTCCGGCCCAGACGAGGACGTCCAGATGGACGCCGAATACGCGGTACAGCAGTGCGTTCACGTAGGGCGGGAGGGGACCGTAGTAATAACGCGCGTCTCGATAGAGGAGTTGCCCCTCCGCGAGTCGGCGAGGCAGGTCGAGCTCGCGTCCCGTGTCGACGCAGAGGTCGCCCCACTCGCGCCAGCTCATCGCGAGCGCTGGCCGAATGCCGCCGCGAGACGGCCACGGCAGCGCCCCATGGAAGGCGCTCGGATGCCGCGATGAGGACGCCGCGGCGCCGGCGGCGGGCACCCGGCGGTCACTTCGAGATCTTGGCGTCCTCGATCATCACGGGGTACGCGTAGCCCGCGCCGAAGTCCTTGTCGAGTTTCACCGTGCCGGTGACGGTGACGACATCGCCGACGGCCGCGGTGTCCGCCGTCGTTACGGTCATGTCGTCGTTCTTCTTTCGGCGGAACCCGAGCCGTCACGCACGTGGAGCCAGTTCTTGCCCATGATCTGCGGGAGGAATCCACGACCTTGCCGTGGAGACGAGCGTCTTGTCCTTCAGGGCCGCCTTCTGCGCGTAGATCTCCGCGACCGTTCGGCCGTCGGGCCGACGCGGACACCTTGGTCGGCCCGACGTCGGAGGGACCTCCGCGGCCGCGGCGTGCTGGGTCGCGATGTTGCCGCTCGCGGGTCCGCCGACCGCAGGGTGGCCCGGCGGCAGGGCGGCCGAGCCCGCCGCGGCGGCGATCCTGGTGGCGAGGCTGCCGAAGTAGATGCGGTCGAACTTGCGGTTGAGGGTCTTGCTTTCGAACTTCTCCATCGGCATCGGCTCGGCGAGCGTGGCGGTGTCGCCCTTCTTGATCGCCGTCTTGTTGAACGCGGCCCAGACTTCGCCGCTCGAGGTCTTCAGCTTCATGTACGTGTAGCCGCCGGACTCCATGGTCTCGAGGACCGTTCCGGTGACCTGCGAGGGCGACGAAGGCGCCGCGGCCTTCGGGGCGGGGGGCTTGGCCGCCTGCGGTGCCGGCACAGGCACCGCAAGGCCGGCGACCGCGCCAGCGAGCAGCAGTGAAACGAGGGTGGGCAATCTCATGGACGTTCTCCTCTCGATAAGTTCCCGGTCGTGCGTCACAGGGAGTTCTCCTTGACGAACGCGCGGATTCCGGCGTTGTTGATTTCGATCTTCGCGGTGTCTCTCAGCTTCTGGACCCAGACCTTCCTCTTCTCGCGCTCTTTCTGCTCGAGCAGTCGCTTGCGGATCTTGTCCTTCACCTCGTCGAACTCGAACGGCTCCCCGGTGACGATCTTCCGCACGACGAAGATATGAAAGCCGTATTTCGACTCGATGGGCTTCGAGACCTTGCCCTCCTGGAGCGAGAACACCGCCTCGAGCTCGCCGGCGGCGTCGGTGCGGGTCACCCAGCCGAGGTCGCCCAGCTTCTTGGCCGACTCGGTGTCGGTCGATTTCGAGACGAGCTTCTCGAACCGCTGACCTCCTTCGATCTCCTTCTCGATCGCCTCGGCCTCCTCGCGCGTCGTGACCACGATGTGCGCGACGCGCCGTTTCTCCGGGGCGATGTAGTCGGCCTTGTGGCTGTCGTAGTACGCGCGGACCTCCTCGTCCGAGACGGTCACGCCCTTGAAGATGTAGTCGGCGTAGAGCGCCCGCTCCATGAGGTCGTCCTGGTACCGGCGGACGGCTTGCACCACGGCCGGCGCTTTCTCGTAGCCGCGGGCGCGCGCCTCGAGCAGCGCGAGCGGCCCGTTGACAACCTGGTGCAGCTGCTCTTCCATCTTCGCCTGGAAGCGTCCCGGAAAATCCGCAGGGATGGAGCTCCAGTCGACCTCCGTCAGGAAGTCCTTGACCGTGAGCTGCCCGCCGTCCCAGGTCACGATCGGGGCGTTGGGCGTGCTCTTCGCCGCCTCGCGCAGCGGGTCCGGCTGGAGGGAGATGTCCGTCTGGCGGGCGCGGTACTTCTTCCAGAGGAATTCGGAGATCTCGCGACGCCGCTCCTCGGTCAGTCGGATGGCGAGCACGGCCTGGATCTTCTGGGTGGCCTTGGCGAGGTCGGGCTTCTCGACCGGGTCGATGGACAGCAGCTCCACGATGTGCCACCCCTCGGGCGTTTCGAACGGGGCGGTGGTCTCCTCGGGGGCGAGCGGGAAGACGGCGTCCTCCCAGGCGGCGCTTCGCGATCCCCAGCCGACGGGAGCGAGACGCCCCCCGTGCACGCGGGACGGAGCCATCGAGCACTGACGGCGAGAGTCTCGAAGTCAGTGCCGAAGAGGAGCTGGAGATAGACGGCTTCCGCCTCGGCCCGTGTGTCGAGCACGATCTCGCGGCTCTGGTAGAGCTCGCCCGTTTCCCGTTCCCAAGCCTCCCTAATCTGGTCGGTCGTCGGAACCGCCTTTTCCTGGATCTCGGTCTTGACGAAGTACTCGGACATCTTGCGGTCCTCGTATTCCTTGACGGCCGACCGGATCGCGGGGATCTCGCCGAGGTCGAGGCGATAGGCCTCCTGGATCAGGAGATCCTGGTCGATGACGAGGTCGAGGAACTGGCGCGTCTCGGGCTCGCCACCCAGGAACTTCGCGTGGCCGCCGTGGAGCCGGACGAACTCCTGCTGGAGCTCCGGCCCCGTCACCTGCTGGTCGTTGACCTTCGCGAGGTATGAGCCGGATGCGCAGTTGATCAGGAGAACCGTGGAAGCGAGAAGCGGGGCCCAACGAAGCCAGCGCATGGTCGTTCTCCCTGTCGAGTGAAATCGGGCCGTGCAGCTCATGACGGCCTCCCGGGTGTGCGTGCGGGGGGCGGCGCCGCGGCGCGAGCGCCCGGCGGCCCGGAGAGCGGCCGGGCCTTCTCTCCGGCGCGGATGATTTCGGCGACGACCTGGTCGGCGAGCGAGACCGCATTCGAGATCGCGCCCAGCTGGAGCAGACCGCTGTAGTCGGTTCCCTTGCGCGCGAGGTGCGACGTCCAGAGCACCCTTCCGCCGGCCACGTCCACGAGCTGAAGCTGCAGCTCGAGTTCCGGCGTCTGGGCGCTGCTTCCGGGAGGACGTCGGCGTAACGGAGGATCGTTCCCTTGAGGAAGAGCGTCGTTCCCAGCTTGGCGCCGAGCTTCGCCAGCTCCTGGGGATCCCCGGTCCGGATTCCGTAGACCCGGCAGACCACATCGCCTCCCGAAAGTCGGCGGCCTCGACGGCCCGGAACACCGGTGAAGCCGCCAGCCGCTGGGCGAGCAGCTCGCCCACGACGCGGGGCGCCACTCGCACCCGGGACATGTTCTCGAGCGGAAGGATGCAGACGAGGTTTTCGCCTCCGGCCAGCGCCGCGGAGCGATAGGTTCGCGGCGAGCCGAGGTCGATCGGCTTGGGACGCGCCCCCTCGAGGGGCGACATGGCGCCCGGTTCGGGGAGGTCCCGGGTGAGATCGTCGACGGTCTTCGCGGCGAGCGACTCGACCGAGGTCAGGGTTCCGAGGCCGAAGACCTTCTTCGTGTCGCCGGCCGAGAGCCCCGCCACCGCCGACCAGAGCGCACGCCCGTCCGCGCCGATCATGCGGGCCGACAGGGCGACGACGGGAGAGGGCTTGCCGGCGAAGTCGAACACGTCGCCGAGGACGACCGCGGTCGCCTCGAAGTGCTGCAGGAGCTTCTCGCGCCCGGAAGAGGGGAGCGAGTCCAGGTAGCGGATCTTCTCGGCCGCCAGGAACTCGTCTACCGGCTCTCCGCGCACGACGTGGTAGCCCTTCCTCCAGACGTCGCGTCAGCTCGGCGGCGACGATCTCGGGCGCGCCGTCCGTCCCGGAGATGTTCTGGAACGGAAGCATCACGACGTTGCGCGCCGCACGCGTCGGCGGGGACGCCGTCATGGCCATGACCGAGAGGGCGACTGCAGCGAGGATCGGCATCGTCACTTCACCAGTGTCGCGAGCTCTTCCTGCATGAGTTTCCGGGACACCTGCGTCAGCGACTCTCCCCGACCCCGAAGAGGCGGGCGGAGGTCGTGGCGCCGCTGCGCGAGCGGCTCGCCGACCAGACGGTGACGCCCGACTGGGCCTCGACGAGGCGGAGCTGGATGGTCACCTCGGGCGACGGCGTCGCGCCGGTGCGGCTCTCCGTGTAGTCGACGACCGTGCCGAGGAAGAGGCCCGGGCCTTCAGCGCGTCGGCGATCCGCTTGAAGTCCGCTGGTCCGAGCGACTCCATCGACTCGATCCTCTCGGACTTCAGGATCTTCGCGACCTGTCCCGGTTCGACGACGTCGAAGACGTCGAGCGCGAGGAGCTCGGTCAGAAAGACCTTCTGGATCTTCTCGCCCGCCGCGCGGTCCTGGACCAGCGTCTCGAACGGCAGGACCGCGACGCGCTTGACCGCGCCGAGATCCATGTTGGGGTGCACGTACTTGGTGGTGGTCGTGCTGGCACACGCCCAGGCGGCCAGCAGGCCAACCAGGGCCAGGATCCGTGCCGAGGTTCGTGGGATGTTACGCATCGTCACTCCTTCGAATCAGAACACCAGGATCAGGGTCGCGAAAAACTGTCGGGCGTTGGTCGTCGTCGCCGGCGCCGCATCCGTCGCGCCATTCTGCAGCTGAAGGAAGTTGTAGTTCACGGTGAGGGTGGCGTACCGGTTGATTTGCCACGTCGGGAGGATCTGGATGCGGCGGAACCGGCGGGAGAAGTGGTTGGCGTCGACGTCCTCGTCGTAGATCGTGCCGATGCCGATCGTACCGCCGGCGAACGGGTACCACTCGACGCGCCAGGCCCGGATCGAGCCGGACAGCGCGCCGGCGTTCGAATATCCGTACCGCGCCGACAGCAGCAGCTTCGTGCTCGGCCGGTAATTGATCTCCGCGTAGTAGCGCGGGAGCGTCTGCCGCTCGAGCCCGAGCGCGTCGGCGCCGGACCCCGAGAAGTCGGTCTGCTGCAGGTTGGCGGCGACCGAGAGCTGGATGCTGCGGGTCAGGTTGATGTAGGTCGTCGCGTCGAGGAACTTCACCTTGGCTTCGAGGCGTTCGGTCGAGGAGCTGCTCCGCTGGACCCCGCCGTCGAAGCGCAGGTCGAGCGAGTCGAGGAACCGCAGGTACTGGCTCAGGCGCAGCGTGTCCGCCGTGACGTCGAGGTTGGTGAGCTCGTGCGTGCGGTTAGCCTCGACCGTGGTCGAGACGGTTGGAAGCGGCGTGTACTGGAGGATGGCCCAGTATCCGCTGAACGCGTCCGACTGCCCCCCCTGGGGATTGACGTTGCGCAGCTCGTAGCGGAGGGTGAGGTCGAGCGAGCGGCTCGGGAAGAAGTCGGCCGAGAACTGCTGGTCGTTGTCGATGCTGGAGTAGTCGGGGCGGTCCGGCTGGACCGTGCGGTAGTCGTTGAAGATGCCGTTGTAGGACAGGGTCATCCAGGGAGCGACCTGACCGGAAAGATTGAGATTGGCGGTCAGGAACCGGATGTCGGTGTCCCGCGTCTCGTTCGCTCCGAACTCGGTGTGGAAGTATGCCTCCGTCTCGGTCGCGAACGTATCGATCGAGTTCGTCCCGAAGCTGACGATCTTGAAGTAGCGCAGCGACGTCTTCGTGAAGGACACCTCGTAGGCGGACACGGACAGGATGAAGCGCGTTCCGTCGTCCGGAATGGGGACCCAATCCAGTCGATTGGTGCTCGTGTACACGTCGAAGCGCAGAAGGCCGCCGAACTGGACCGGGTTGCCGGCCGTGTCGCGGACGTAGACGCGGGCGGTGTCGACGTTCGTGAAGCGTCCGAGGTCGAACACCACGGTCTGGAACGAGGGGGCGCCGAGCCCGAGCGGGATGCCGGCGCTCGCCTTGAAGTCCCGATCGAGGAGCGCCGGAGCGGGCGCGGGAGGGGCATCGCGGGAATCCCGCGGCGTCTCGTCGTGGACGAAGGCGGTAGACACGATGGCCACCTGCGTCGGAACGGACGTATCGGTGCTCGCGACCGACGTCTCCTGGAGCTTCGACACCCCCGCCACGGCCTGCGCGGAGACGGTGCCGCGGCCCCCGAGGAAGGTGCCGTTGAGCTGGCCGAAGAGCTGGACGTCGACCGCGTCGCGCTTGAATCCGGTGTTGTTGTCGTTGAACGTCCGGTAGTCGGCGAACTCGCCGACGTTCAGGCCCCGCCAGGCATAACCCACGGTCTCGCTCGCGAGCGACTGCGTCTGGTCGATTCCCGCCTGCTCGTCGGTGTTGGAGAACTGCTCGCCGTGGAGGAGCAGGCTCGGGAGCGCGTCGGGCGCCCACGTCAGCGTCTCCATCCCTCGCTGGGTACGCTGCTGGCGCGAGGCTTCGGCCTCCGCGAAGTGCGTGTTCAAGGTGCTGGCGTCGTAACGCCCCACGAACTGGATCTGGGGAAGGATGTAGTCCACCTCGGCGAACGGCTGGAGCCGCCAGAAGGATGACTTCTGCGCCTGCGTCAGCCCGAAGCTCTGCGACGTGTTGTCGCCCTCCCCGCGGAAGAAGAGCTGGATGTGCAGGGGATCGGTGATGAGGCGCTGGTATCCGACGTCGTAGATCTGATGAAACCCGTCCGCGGAGCCCGAGTCGGTGCCGAAGAACTGATACGAGAGGAGCGCGCGACCCGTGAACACCTCCTGTTGCGCCGCTGCCGGTACCGCGACGATGATCACGAGGAGCACCGCCGTTACCACGAGGCGGGAGGAGCGGGCATCGGGTGAAGAAACCAAAAAGCCCAAAACGCTCGCGGGCGCGAACACTCGGAGCGGCTTGTTCGAGATCCCGCGCATGGAGCCTCAGAGGACGAAAGAGGGGGGAGAGGCTGCCGTGCAGCCTCTCCCCGCAAACGGAACGGAAGCGATTAGTTGCCCTGGCTGTGGCACTGGCCACACAGGTTGCGATAGCCCTGGCCGTAGCCGTTGGCCATCTCGATCTGACCCGTGGCATAGCCGCCCTGCTCGTCGATGCCCGTGGCATTGCGATTCAGGAAGACCAGGCCGAACGGGTTCTGGTTGCCGTGGGCCTTGTGGCAGGTCACGCATCCGGGCGAGGCATCGGTGTAGCCGACGCGGTCGTTGGCGTAGGTCTTGACCTTGGTGGTCGCCTGGACGTAGCGAGAAAGAGCCGAGTGTCCGCCGTAGCTCTGCGCACCGCTCGCTCCGATCACGACGACCGAAGTCGGGTGACGGATGAAGCCGTCGAGAGCCGCCAGCGACGCGCCTATGTTGGTGTCTCCGGGTCCGCCGTGGAAGTTGCCGTGGCACGAGGAGCAGAAGGTGTCCATGCGATTGGAGGTGGTCTCCGTCGAGCCTGCCGGGACGGCTGGGTTGGACTTGTTGTAAGTGACGGCGGCGTTGTCGTAGATGATGTTGAACGTCGCGGCATTGCCGCTATTCGCGGGGTACGGGTTACCCGAGGTCGACGCGTCCGTCGTGTACTGCTGGTTCAGCCACACGTCCATGGTCGTGTTGTTCGTGGTGCCCATGGCGTAGGTCGGCTGGAAGGCGGCGACGCGGGGGCCGAGGTTGCGCCAGACCGTGGCGCTCCCGTGCTGCAGGTGGCAGGAGATGCACTCGAGGCCTTCGGCGCCCGGGACGTACTGGTTCGCTGTGGGCACGCCGGCGGCAGTCGGGTTGAAGCCGGGCGGGACCGCCGTGTTTCCGAGCGTGTGGCCCTTGTAGTACTGGTACGGAGCCGCGCCCGTCAGGTCGTTGAGCGCTCCGGCGGAACGCCCCTGCGTGAGGCCGGCGAGGTTGGTGTTGTTGCCGATGACGTCGGGGGCGAAGGTCTGGCCGTCGTGGCAGCCGGCGCACAGCTCGTTGGCCGGAGCCTTGAGCAGGAACTGGTTCGGTCCGTTGACGGAGAGCCAGTTGCCGTTGGCCGCGGGAGTGTTCGACGGGGCCGATGAGCTGTCCCAGTCGTGCTGCATGCTGAAGTGCATGGTGTGGCAGTCGGTGCAGACGTTGGTCGTGCCGGCATGCCATTCGCCGGCGAGCGCCGGGAACGCCGCCATGGCGAGGACCGCGAGGCAAAGGAGCAATCTGCGATTCATTTCATTCCTCCAAGCGTTTGTTGCTTGAACCGGAAGTGGAACCGGGGCTGGAGTTGCTGGTGCTCGAAATCCGGGGCACCTCCTTTCCAGTGGTTGGCTGGCCTTTCGGGCCGTTGTCTTTCATGTCCAGGGCGGCGGTCGGAAACCCGCCCTCCGCCACGACGAATGCCTGGACGCGTGCGTTGAACTTTTCGACGACGTAGAGACGACCGGACGGGTCGGCGGCGATTCCCGAGGGATAGGCGACCTGCCCGATCCGGCGGCCCAGGCCGCCGAAGCGCTCGAGGAAATTGCCCTCGAGGTCGAAGAACTTGATCTCGTGGCGCAGCGTGTCGACGACGACGATGTGATCCTTCGCGTCGAGGGCCACCGACGCCGGCAGCGAGAAGTTCTGGATGCCCATGTCGTGGTGGCCCCAGCCCAGGACGAACTCGCCGTGCTTGTCGAAGACCTGCACCGCGAGGACCTGCGCGTCGGTGACGACGATGCGGTCCTTGTCCACGGCGATGCCCGTGATCGCCTGGAACTGCCCCTCCTCCGGACCGCAGGTGCCGAAGCGCTGGCGCGGCTTGAAGTCCGGTCCGTACACGAGGACCTGACAGCTCTCGTTCTCGCCGACGTAGAAATTGCCGTCGGCGTCGAACGCGATCGTGCCGAAGGTCGGCCTCTCGGGAAGTCCCGGGAGCGCAAGATCGCCGAGCGGCTGGCCGCGATAGCTGAACGTCTTGATCCGGGTTCGGTCGTTGTCGAGGACGTAGACGCGGCCCTTCGCATCGACCGCGACGCGGATCGGCTCATGGAGGTCGTCGCTGCCGAAGGTGTAGAGCGGCGCGCCGTCGGGCGTGAACACGCCGATCAGGTTGTTGCTCGTGTCCGCGACCCAGACCTCGTTCGACTTCGGATCGACCGAGATCCCCATCGGGGCCGAGAAGTCGCCCTCGTAGAGGTGCTGGTAGAAGAGCGCCACGGGGCGGATGTGGAACTTCGCGTGCGGCGCGGGATCGCCCACGGGGGCGGCCACGGTCAGCGATACCGCGCCGAAAAGAAGCAAGGCCGCCAGCGCCCGTTTCACTTCTGCTCGTCCTTCGCGGAGATCGGCGCGGCCGTCTTCGACTTCCGCTTCTCGTCTTCGGGCTGGTCCTTGTGGCACTGGATGCAGAGCGCGCGGCTGGGGCTGTCGATCAGGAGGGCGACGAACTGCGTCCCGTGCGGGTTGTGGCAGGAGAGGCACGTCATCGTCTGTCCGGTCCGCGGGTCGATGACGCCGGGGCCGAAGGGATGGCCGAACTGCGCGTGGTTCTTGTGGCACTCCTTGCAGAGGTCGGCCTTCGCGGCCTTCAGCAGCGGCTTCACGTCCGACTGGTGCGGCGCGTGGCAGATCGAGCACTCGCCGGCCTTCAGCGGGTGCGTCGAGAACGCCGTCGCCATCTGCTTCTGCATGTCCTTGTGGCAGGAGAGGCAGATCGCCCGCTGGCTCGCGCCCTTGATCAGCCCCTTCGTCTCGGAGGCGTGCGGCGTGTGGCAGGTGATGCAGCCCTTCTGGAGCGCCTTGTGCGCGTCGGGCTTCTGCGCGGCTAGTTTGACGGCGGAGTGGCAGCGTTCGCAGAGCTCGGTCGCCTTCGCCGCCATCTGCTGCGGCGGCCCGGAGCTCGGCGTGTGGCAGCGGTTGCAGGTCGCGAGGACCGAGTGGGGATTCGGGCGGATCAGCGCCGCCTGGTCGGAGCCGTGCGGGTTGTGGCAGGACGTGCAGTCGGTGCCCGGACCCACGAGACCCTTGTGCGCCTGGGAGATCGTGGGGGACTTCACGTCGTGGCACTTGGCGCAGAGCTGCGCGGCCGGCAGCAGGAGCTGGTCCGGCTGCCCGGAGGCGTGCGGGTCGTGGCAGGCTGCCGCAGTTGCCCTTGGCGAAGGGGCTGTGGACGGTCTTCGCGGCCGTCAGCGCCTTCTCCTTCGCATGGCAGCCGAAGCAGAGCTCCGGCGTCTTCTTCACGAGCCCGCGGCCGTTGTCGGCGGAGTGCGGGTCGTGGCACTTGACGCACTCGCCGTTCTTGACCGGGGTGTGGACGGCCTTCTTCTCGAGATCGGCCTTGATCGTCGCGTGGCAGCCGACGCAGAGCTCGGCGCCCGGCTTCTGGACGAGGTGCTTCTCGCGCGACGCGTGGGGCGAGTGGCAGGCCGTGCAGTTGCCCTGCTTCGCCGGCGGGTGCGACCACGCGGCCTTCGCGAAGCGCTCGGAGAAGTCGGCGTGGCAGGCCGCGCAGAGCTCGGAGGTCTTCGACTCGAGGACCGGCGGCGCGGGAGGCGCCGGGGGAGCGGCGGGCGGCTTGTGGCACGAGGCGCAGTCGCCGTCCGCAAAGGGCGGATGCGCGACCGTGTTGAAGAGTCCCTTCTTCGTCGAGACGTGGGGGTCGTGGCACGAGAGGCAGTCGGCCTTCTCGACCGAGTAGCCCTTGTGAGCCTTGACGAATCCCGTCTCCTGGGCCTGATGGCACTTGCCACAGAGCTGTGCGACCGGCTTGACCAGCAGGTCGGCGTTCGCCGACGAGTGCCCGCTGTGGCACTCGAGACACTTGCCCTCCTGTACGGGCTTGTGGACCAGCGCCTTGCGCGCCTTCAGGCGCGCCTCGAGCTTTCCGTGGCAGGAGAAGCAGAGCGGAGCGCCCGAGGTCTTCAGGAACGATGCGTTGCGGTTGCCGTGCGGGTCGTGGCAGGTCGTGCACGCGCCGGCCTTCACCGGCTGGTGGACCGAGCGGGCCTTGGCGAGATCGCCGGTGATGTTCTCGTGGCAGGCGCCGCAGAGGCTCGAGGTCGCGTCCTTCAGCAGACGGGAACGCGTGCTTGCGTGCGGATCATGGCAGGTGTCGCAGGACCCGTCGGCGAACGGACTGTGGCCCTTGCCGTTGACGATGGCGCGCTGCTTGAGGTCGTCGTGGCACGTGAAGCAGAGCTGGTCGGCCGGCTTGATCAGGAACTTGGCCTGCGTGGCGCCGTGCGGATCGTGGCAGCTCGCGCACTTTCCCTCGGCGACGGGGCCGTGCACGAACGCCTTCGCGAACGCCTGCTTCTGGTCGCTGTGGCAGGAGTAGCAGGTCTCTGCGCCGGCCTGCGCGAGGAGCTTCGGCTGGTCGCTGCCGTGCGGCGCGTGGCAGCTCGTGCAGTCGCCGGACGCCGCGGGCGGATGCACGTTCTTCGCAGCGAGCGCTTCCTTGATCTTCGGGTGGCAGGTCTCGCAGAGCGCCGCGCCCTCGGCCTTGAGAAGCTTCGGCAGCGTGCCGGCGTGCGGCGTGTGGCACGAGGTGCACTCGCCCTGCGCGGCCGGCTTGTGCGGCGACTTCGCCGAGATCTGCTTGGAGACGTCTTCGTGGCAAGCGAGGCAGACGTCCTTCTGCGACGCGTTCAGCAACGACTTCTGATCCGACGCGTGCGGCGTGTGGCACGTCGTGCACGTGCCGGCCTTGAACGCCTCGTGCACGACCTTCTTCTTCGTGTCGTCCTGGCGGTCGGAGTGGCACGCGAAGCAGAGGTCGGGCTCGGCGGTGGCGAGCTCGAGCTTCTTGCCCGCGGCTGCGGGCTTGTGACAGTTCGAGCAATCCGTCGCGGGCGCGTGGACGACCTTGCGAAGGAGTGTCTTGTCGTCGGAGGAGTGGGGCGTGTGGCACGACGTGCACGCCGCGCCCTCGACCGAGTAGCCCGCGTGCGCCGGCGCCTTCGCGCTGCCGCCCGACTTGTGGCAGCTCTCGCAGAGCTCGGCTTGCGGCTTCGTCAGGAGCGACGCCTGCGCGCTCGCGTGCGGCGCGTGGCAGGTGAGGCAGTCGGCGGCGGCCGGCGCGTGGACGTTGGCCCGCGTGAACGCGTCCGTCTTGTGGCAGGAGAGGCACGCCTGGCTGCCCTGCGCCTTGAGGAGCCCCTTGAAGTCGGAGGAGTGCGGGGAGTGGCAGGAGGTGCAGGTGCCCTTGAACGGCGCGTGCACGTGCGCCTGCTTGAGCGCCTCGTTCTCCTTCGGGTGGCACGAGAGGCACAGCGCCGGCTCTTCCTCTTTCAGCACGAGCGCGCCGACGATGCCGTGGCGCTTGTGGCAGGACTCGCAGTTCTTCTCGTCCTTGAAGGGTGCGTGGACGAACTTCTTCGCGGCTTCCTTCAGCACCGGTGCGTGGCACTCGATGCAGCTCTTCGAAACGATCTTCGGATTCGCCGTCGCGCTCACCGGAAGCAGGAAGGCGGCGGCCGCGAGAGCCAGCGCGGCGGCGAAGAAACCAGTGGTCCTCTTGTATGGCTGTGCCGCCCGGGAGCCCTGCTGAGGGAAACGGCTCATTTGAGTCGCAGCATAGGGACGCGAGGGGGGTGCTGATCTGATGCAAAAGCACCAAACTTCGCGGATTTCTTCGCTCGCTTCGCGGCGTCGGGATCGGCCGGGAGGAGCCCTGAAATCACTGACGATTCGTGGCTTCGGGAAGCACCGTAGTTCTACCGGCGAAGGGAACGAAAACCGGTGCTGCTCCGGTCCTCCGGCGTCCGGTCACGCCGGGAGCGGATCAGGCAATATGAGCGATTTGCGCCGGGTGGGAGGGGTTCAGCCGATAGTGACGGTGCGGCCGAAGACGCTGCCGAAGAACTTCTCGAGCGTCTGGTTGTCGAAGGTGTTCCAGCCGCCGCAGAGATCGTGCTCGCGCGTCTCGACGTCGCAGGCGAGCGCGGCGCCCGTGGCTTCCTGGCGGCCGAGCAGGTAGAGGTTCGCGAGCTCGTTCATCTCCGTGCGCGAGGCGCCCGGGCGTTTGTCGGCGATCCAGGCGAAGCGTTTCTTGAATTCCGCGTCGGGCAGGGAAGCGAAACCCTGGCAGGGGAGGCCCAGGCGCTGGGCGATCGTGCAGACGCAATGGTCCGCGTCGGTCAGGCTCGTGAGCTTCTCGCGGATCATGCCGATGGCCTCGGGGCGGGACAGGTGAGTGGGGGTATCGGTCTTGGTTTCCATCGAGGTCTCCCTCCGACGGATTCAGTCTCCGCCCGCGGGATCAACGCGCCGTGATGTGAACGCATCATTCCCCGGCGCCCCGCGCAACGCACTCTTCGAGGATGACGCCCGTCATGGGGACGGGTGGTCGAACTGCGGATATTTGCCCATGATGCGCGCCTTCGCCTCCCGGGATGCCCACTCGCTCGGCCTCAAGGAGGTCCTGTACACCAAGGCGGACGGCTTGGCGCGGATCACCATCAACCGGCCCACTCGCTTCAACGCCTACTCGACCGCCTGCCTCGAGGAGCTCGCGAGGGCGCTCCAGGACGCCACCTTCGACGACGCCGTCGGCGTCATCGTCCTCACGGGCTCGGGCGACCGGGCCTTCTGCACGGGCGGCGACGTCAAGGAGTACGCCGAGTCCTACGTGGCGAAGCCACGCGACTACTGGAAGTACATGGCGCTCTTCCGCGCCTACATCGACGCGATCCTCTCGACGGGCAAGCCCGTGATCGCGCGGATCAACGGCATCGCGGTCGGCGGCGGCAACGAGACCGTCCTCGCCTGCGACCTCGCGGTGATGGCCGAGCACGCGTACGTGGGCCAGGTCGGCGTGCGGGTCGGATCGGTCGCGTGCGGCGGGGCGACCCAGTGGCTGCCGATCACCGCCGGCGACAAGCGCGCGCGAGAGATGCTCATGACCAACCGCCAGGTCCCTGCGCGGCTCGCGCTCGAGTGGGGCCTGGTCAACCGCGTCGCACCGTCGGTGCGGCACGGCGCGCGGTTCATCACGAACGCGTCGCCGGAGCAGGTCGAGATGGCCCGGAAGGGCGAGAACGCCTACGCGATCGACCTCGGTCCGCTCGACGACGAGGTCAACAAGCTCGCGCAGGAGCTCCTGCGCACGTTCCCGGAGTGCGCGCGGTACACGAAGCAGCAGGTCAACTTCTGGAAGGACTTCTCGTGGGCGCTGACGGTGCGGCACGCGCAGGACTGGCTCGCGCTCCACTACACCGACTACGAGCCGCTGGAGGGGATGAGCGCCTTCGCGAAGAAGCGCGACGTCGACTTCGCGGCCGTGCGGCGGCGAGCGATCGAGCCCGGGGGCTCGCCGGAGACGCCGTGGGGCGCGCACGTCCGGGCCTGCAAGGGTTGCGGCGCCGAGGGCCTGCCGGCCTCGTTCGACTACTGCGGCGCGTGCGGGATCCGGCTCTCGTGAGACCGCGGCGCGACCTCCCGGGTCTCGTGGCGCTGGTGACGGGCGGCGCGAGCGGGATCGGCCTCGCGTGCGCGAGGCGTCTGAAGGCCGCGGGGGCGCGCGTCGCGATCGCCGACGCCTCGGTGAAGGGGCTCCGGGCGCTCCGCCGCGACTTCGGCGCGTCGAATCTGTACGAGGCGGACGTCTCGGATCCCGCGAAGGCGAGGGAGACGGTCGCCGACCTCGTGCGGCGCCGCCGCCGGCTCGATCTCCTCGTGCTCGCGGCCGGGATCTGCCGCGACGGCGTGCTGTGGAAGATGAGCGACGAGGCCTGGGACCGCGTCATCGCCGTGGATCTCTCCGGCGCGGCGCATTACCTGCGCGCGGCCGCTCCGGCCCTGCGCCGGAGCCCCGCCGGCCGTGTCGTCCTCATCTCGTCGATCAACGGACGGCGCGGCAAGTTCGGCCAGGCGAACTACGCGGCCGCGAAGGCGGGCCTGCTCGGCCTCGCGCGTTCGGCCGCGAAGGAGCTCGCCGCGAGCGGCGTGACCGTCAACGTCGTCGAGCCGGGCTTCACCGACACGCCGATGACCGAAGGGCTGCCGGCGGCGCGTCCGCGCGCGCGCCGTCGCCGAGACCCCGCTCGGCCGGGCGGGACGCCCCGGGGACGTCGCGGAGGCGGTGGCGTTCTTCGCGGGTCCCGGCGCCGCGCACATCACCGGGCAGGCGCTCGCGGTCGACGGCGGGCAGGCGATCGGAGCATGAGCGGATGACGTCCGTCGTCGGCTGGGAGATGCGCGAGGGCGCGACCGAGCTCGTTCCGGCGCGCCGCGAGATCGGCCCGCTCGCCGCCTCCGATGCGCTGATCCGCGTCGCCGGCTGCGGCGTCTGCCACACGGACCTCGGGTTCCTCCACGACGGCGTGCGCACGCGGCACGCGCTGCCGCTCATCCTCGGCCACGAGATCAGCGGATTCGTCGAGGACGCCGGGAGCGCGCACCGCGACCTCGTCGGAAGGGCCGTCGTCGTGCCGGCGGTGCTCCCGTGCGGCGAGTGCGCCTCGTGCCGGAGCGGCCGCTCGACCATCTGCGCGCGACAGATCATGCCGGGCAACGACCGGGACGGCGGCTTCGCGACGCGCGTCGTGCTTCCGGCGCGGTTCCTCTGCCCGGTCCCGGGCGCGGGGAGCGACCCGGACGCGCCGCTCGGCGACGCCCCGGGCCTGACGGTCCGCCACCTCGCGGTCGTCGCGGACGCGGTCTCGACGGCGTACCAGGCCGTCGAGCGCTCGGGCGCGGCGGCCGGAACGGTCGCGGTCGTCGTGGGGCTCGGCGGGGTGGGCGGCTTCGCGGCCCAGATCGCGGCGGAGCGCGGCGCCGTCGTCGTCGCGCTCGACGTGGACCCCCGACGGCGCGCAGAGGCGCCGCGGCTCGGCGTCTGCCTCGCGCTCGATCCGCGCGAGGTCTCGGGCAAGGAGCTCCGCGCCCGGGTCTCGGCGTTCGCGAAGGAGAGAGGCGCGCCCGCGACGGGCTGGACGATCCTCGAGTGCTCGGGCACGGCGGCGGGGCAGCAGACCGCCTTCGGCCTCCTCGTGCACGGTGCGACGCTGATGGTCGTCGGCTTCACGCTCGACACCGTGACGGTGCGCCTCTCGAACCTGATGGCCTTCGACGCTCGGGCTCTCGGCAACTGGGGCTGCGCTCCCGAGCTCTATCCCGCGATCCTCGAGAAGGTGCTCGCGGGGAGGATCGACGTCGTCTCGCCCACAACGTTCCGACCGCTGTCCAGAATCGCCGAGGCGCTCGACGAGGTCCACGCGCGCCGCGCGGACCGCCGCATCGTCCTGGTGCCCGACGGGGAGGAACCATGACCACGGCCGCTGCCGCCTCGCCCGTCCGCGTCTCGGCCGAGCGCTCGGGCGAGCTCGTGCGGATCGTGCTCGACCGGCCGAAGGGAAACATCCTCGACCTCGAGATGCTGACGGCGCTGCGCGAGCGCCTCGCGGCGATCGCCCGCGACCCCGGCCCGGCGAAGCTCGTCGTGTTCGAGGGCTCGGGAGCGCACTTCAGCTTCGGCGCCTCCGTGCCCGAGCACCTGCCGGGGAAGGCCCAGGTCGCTGATCCCCGCCTTCCACGCGTTCTTCCGCGAGCTCGAGGAGCCTCGGCGTGCCGACGGCCGCCGTCGTCCGCGGGCAGTGCCTCGGCGGCGCGTTCGAGCTCGCGCTCTGGTGCGGCGTGGTGTTCGCCGAGCCCTCCGCCCGCTTCGGCGTTCCCGAGACGAAGCTCGGCGTCTTCCCGCCCGTCGCGGCGGTCGTCCTGCCGTGGCGAGTGACCGGCGCCCGCGCGACGCAGCTCATCCTGACGGGCGAGACGGTCGAGGCCGGCGCCGCGGCGGCCATGGGGCTCGTGGACGTCTGCGAGGCCGACGCGGAGGCGGCGCTGCAGGACTGGTTCGACGCGCACCTCGCTGCCAAGTCCGCCGTCGCGGTGCGCGCGGCCTGGAGGGCGTCGCGCCTCCGTCTCGCGGCGGCGCTCGCGAACGACCTCCCGCTTCTCGAGGCGCAGTACCTGAGGGACCTCATGGCGCATCGCGATCCGGTCGAAGGCCTGAAGGCATTCCTCGAGCGGCGCACGCCGGTCTGGACGCATGACTGAGCCGTCGCCCCGCGCCGCCGTCGTCGACTGGGCCACGGAGGTCTGCGAGGACCTCGACTTCGGCGCGGCGCGGGCGCATCTCGCGGAAGAGGCCGGGCGGAAGGCCGCGGGGTACCTCCCGGTGTACGCGCCGCGCGAGATCGTGCGGGCCGCCGGCATGCTCCCGGTCGGGATCCACGGCGGGGGAGACCGGCTCGAGATCATCCGCGGCGACGCGTACTACCAGTCCTACATCTGCCACCTGCCGCGCTCGATCATCGAGCTCGCGCAGTCGGGCCGTCTCGACTTCCTCTCGGCGGTGCTCTTCCCGGCGACCTGCGACGTCATCCGCAACCTCTCGGGGACGTGGCAGCTCATCTCGCCGGAGATCTACGTCCGCTACCTCGACCTGCCGCAGGGCGGCCCGTCCGAGCTCGCCGTGGACTTCTGGAAGGAGGAGCTCGGGGTCCTCGCCGCGGATCTCGGCCGCGTCTCGGGCCGAGCCGTCACCGACGAGACGCTGCGCGAGGCGATCGCGGCCTACAACGCGGCGCGACGCCTGATCCGCGAGCTGTACCAGATGCGGCGCGAGACGCCGTGGCGCGTGCCGACGGAGGAGCTCTATCTGCTGATGCGTGCCGGCGAGGTCGTGCCGCTCGACGCCTTCACGGAGCGCGCCCGGGCCTACCTTCAGGCCGTCGAGGCGGATTCCGGACGCATCCGCGACTGCGCGCGCGTCGTCGTGGTCGGCGCCTTCTGCGAGCCCCCGCCTATAGGCCTCATCAAGACGATCGAGCGGGCCGGGTGCTTCATCGTGGACGACGATTTCCTCGTCGGCAACCGCATGCTCGAGGGGGACGTGCCGCTCGGCGGCGATCCGCTCGGGGCGCTCGCGACGGCTTTCGTCCGCCACGCGGCATGCAACTCGACAGTCTACGAGGCCGATCCCGAGGGGAAGCGCCGCCTGGTCCGCGAGCGCGTCGCGGCCGCGAAGGCCGACGGCGTGATCTTCGCGTCGGCGAGCTTCTGCGACCCGGCGCTCCTCGACCGGCCGATGTTGCGCGCCGGCGCCGAGGAGGCCGGGATCCCGTGCATCGCATTCCAGTTCGCGGAGAACACGGGGCAGTTCCAGCAGTTCCGCGAGCAGGCCGGCACCTTCGCCGACGCGATCAAGCTCTGGGGTGGGGTCTGATGGCCATCGCCGAACCGGACAAGGACCGGTCGATGCTCCTCCAGAAGGAGATGCTGGCGAACCACTACCGCCGGCTCGAGGCCGCGCCCGAGACGGGCGAGCCCGTCGTCTACACGTTCGTGCCGGGCAACCTCACGGAGCTGATCCGTTCGTTCGGCGCGCTGCCCCTGCTTCCCGAGATCAACGCGCTCCAGTCGGCGATGCGGGGCAAGAGCCAGGGTTACATCGCCGCCGCCGAGAGGGGCGGCCATTCCGAGGACGTCTGCTCGTACGTGAAGTGCGACATCGGGATGGCGCGCGCGGGCAACATCAGTCCGACCGGCACGCGCCTGCCGAAGCCCGACCTGCTCCTCCTCTCGTACACGGGCTGCTACACGTTCATGAAGTGGTTCGAGCTCCTGCGCGAGGAGTACCGCTGCCCGATCGTGTTCCTCCAGGTCCCGTACCAGGGCGACGGCACGCAGACGCCGGCGATGCGGGAGTACGTCGCGCGCCAGATCCGCGAGACGCTCATCCCCGCGCTCGAGAAGGCGACGGGGCGGCGCTACGACGAGGATCGGCTCCGCGAGAGCCTCGCGCGAAGCGCCGCCGCCGAGGACGACCTCGTCGCGGTGCTGCAGTCGGCGAAGCGCACGCCGAGTCCGATCGACGCCTACTTCGGCGCCGTGTACTACGTCGGGCCGATCTTCTCGGCCTTCCGCGGGACGGAGGAGGGAGTCGCGTACTACCGGGCCCTGCGCGAGGAGGTCGAGGCGCGCGCCGCGCGCGGGCGAGGGCCCGGCGACGCCGTCGGGACGGCTCGACGCGCAGAAGTACCGCCTCGTGGTCGAGGGGCCGCCGAACTGGACCCACTTCCGCGACTTCTGGCGCCTGTTCGCGGACGAGGGCGCCGTCGTCGTCGCCTCGACCTATTCGAAGGTCGGCGGCACGTACGACTTCGGCTTCCGCCACGACCCGGCCGACCCGCTCGGCACGCTCGCCGACTACTGCAGCGGCTGCTACACGAACCGGAGCCTGCCGTCGCGGGTCGAGATGCTCGAGCAGTACGCGCGCGAGTACCAGGCCGACGGATTCCTCATCCACTCGGTCAAGTCGTGCAACTCGTTCTCGGCCGGGCAGCTGACGATCCTCCGCGAGCTCGAGCGTCGCACCGGGCTCCCGGGCGCCTTCATCGAGTCGGACCTCGTGGACGCGCGGTACTTCTCGGCCGCGAACCTGAAGAACCGCCTCGAGAGCTACTTCCAGATGCTGGAGGCGCGGCGCGCCGGGGCGGGAGCGCCCGCGTGAGGTGCTTCGTCGGCATCGACCTCGGCTCGACGACCACCAAGGCCGTCGTGCTCGACGAGGGCGCGGAGGTGCTCGGCCGCGGCATCACCAACTCCCGGTCGAACTACGACCTCGCCGCCGAGGTCGCGCGGACGGAGGCGTTCGTGAGCGCCCGTTTCCGGCTGCTCGAGCGCTCGGTCGAGCGCGCCGCCGGGAAGGGGACGCTCGCGCGGCTCCTGCGCGCGTTCCGGCTCGAGCAGATGCGGGTGCAGCTCGCGACGCTGCGCGCCCGCATCGAGGAGGAGATCGGGAAACGGCCCGGCCCCTCCGGCGGCGAGGCGCTCCGCGCGGCGGTTCGCTCGATGTTCGAGGCGATCCTCGCCGAGGAGGAGGCGCGCTTCCTCGAGCCGGATCCTCCGGCCCGCTCGGACTTCTTCCGGGACGCGGCGGGTTCCGCCTACGCGCGCCGGGCCGAGGAGGCCGCGGCCGCCTCGGGCGGCGCCGTGACGTTCGACGCGCTGCTCGGCCTCTACGACCAGTGCATCGTCCGCGTCGAGAACGAGCCCCTCGAGCTCGGCTTCCGCGAGCACATCGGCAAGGCGCTCGCGCGGGTCGGGAGACGCTCCGGGCGTCCGCGAGGCCGTCGAGGCCGCGGTGAACGCCCCCCTCGACGTCGGCGACACCGTCGGCACGGGGTACGGCCGCGCGCGGCTGCCGTTTCCGAAGGAGCAGATCCGCTCGGAGATCCTGTGCCACGGGCTCGGCGCGCATGTGCTCTTCCCGCGGACCCGCACGGTGCTCGACATCGGCGGCCAGGACACGAAGGCGATCCAGGTCGACGCCGCCGGCATCGTGACGAGCTTCCAGATGAACGACCGGTGCGCCGCCGGCTGCGGCCGGTACCTCGGCTACATCGCCGACGAGATGAACATGGGGCTCCACGAGCTCGGGCCTCTCGCGCTCGGGAGCCGGCGGCCCGTGCGGATCTCGTCGACCTGCACGGTGTTCGCGGGCGCGGAGCTGCGGGAGCGGCTCTCGCTCGGCGAGCGGCGCGAGGACATCCTCGCCGGCCTCCACCGCGCGGTCATCCTCCGCGCGATGAGCCTGCTCGCGCGCTCGGGCGGCATCGACGACGAGTTCACGTTCACGGGCGGCGTCGCGAAGAACCCGGCCGCGGTGGCGGCGCTGCGCGGCCTCGTCGCCGAGAACTACGGCGCCCGGCACATCAACATCTCGGCCGACAGCATCTACACGGGGGCGCTCGGCGCGGCCCACTTCGCCGTGCGCGGGGCGGCGGCGTGAGCGGCGGGATCGTCACCGCCGGCGTCGACGTCGGCTCGAGCGCCGTGAAGGCGGCCGTGATGCGCGTCGGGGACGGCGCCGAGACGCTTCTCGGCCGCGGCCTCGCGCGCGTGCGCAAGCGCGAGGTGCGCGAGGCCGTCGCGGAGGCGTTCGACGCGGCGGTGGCCGAGGCCGGCGTGGACACGCTCGATTACGTCGCGACGACCGGCGAGGGCGAGGAGACGCCGTTCGCCACGGGCCACTTCTACGGGATGACGACGCACGCACGGGGCGCGCTTCACCTCGAGCCGCGGGCGCGGGCCGTCCTCGACGTCGGCGCCCTGCACGCGCGGGCCGTCGCGATGGATGCGCGCGGCAAGGTCCTCGGCTACAAGATGACCAGCCAGTGCGCCTCGGGGTCGGGCCAGTTCCTCGAGAACATCGGGCGGTACCTCGGCGTCGCGCCGGCGGACATCGGCGCGCTCTCGCTCTCGGCCGAGAAGCCCGAGGCGGTCAGCTCGATCTGCGCGGTCCTCGCGGAGACGGACGTCATCAACATGGTCTCGCGCGGGCTTTCCGCGGCCGACATCCTGCGCGGCATCCACGAGAGCATGGCCGGTCGATTCGCGCGCCTGCTGCACTCGCTTTCCGTCGAGGGCGTCGTCTTCGTCAGCGGCGGCCTCGCCGCGGACGACGGGCTCGCTTCGGCGCTCGAGGCGTCGCTCCGGCAGGGGGCGGCGCGGGGCGCGAAGCCGCTCGAGCTCACGCGCCATCCGCTCTCGGCATGGTCGGGGGCGATCGGCGCGGCGATCTGGGGCGCATTCCGCCGGCAGCGCGCCGGCATGGAGGGATCCGCATGGACAGCGAACGAGAGATCGAGAGCCTGACTGTCCGGACGCTGGTGCCCGGGGACGCCCCGCGGCTGGTCCGCATCGATCAGCGGCTGACCGGGCGCAACCGGTCGGCCTGGTACGAGGGCAAGCTGAAGCGCGCGCTCGCGGAGTCCGACGTGAAGATCTCGCTCGGGGCGGAGCTCGACGGCTTCCTCGTCGGGGCCGTGCTCGGCTCCCTTCATTATGGCGAGTACGGCCAGCCGGAGCCGATCGCGATCCTCGACACGATCCTGGTCGACCCGGACTGCTCCGGACGCGGCGTCGGCCGGGCCCTGCTCGAGAGCCTCACGCGGAATCTCAGGGCGTTCGGCATCGAGCGCCTGAGAACGGAGGTCTCGTGGGACGAGCACGAGCTGAGCCGCTTCCTCGGCCGGGCCGGCTTCGTCCCGGCGCCCCGCCTGGTGCTCGAGCTGCGGCTGGAGGGGGAGGCGTCCGGACGACCTGCCGCTTTGCCTGATCCGGGTCATATCGCCGCGCCGACTTCGGCGTGATGCTGGGGCGGCGAGGGGGCCTCAGGGCAATTCCTGACGAGGAGGCACGATGACGCACGCGGTTCTGACGGAACGGATCCTGGATGCCAGCGAGCTGACGGCGAGGGAAACTGCGGCCGAGTGTCTCGGGCGCTTCGACGCGCTGGACCCGGGCGAGATCATGGTGCTGCGCACGCGCGACGCCGGCGCGGGCGTTCTCGCGAAGCTGCAGGCCGAGCGGCCCGGGGCCTTTGAGTGGTCGCCGATCGAATCGGGGCCGCCTCTCTGGACGACCGAGATCGCGCGTCGCGCGAAACCGACTGCGCGCCGCGAGGTCCTCGAGGCACTCGCCTGGGACCACGACCGCCTCGACGCGCTCGAGCAGGCGGCGTTCCGCGCCCGCGCCTCCGGCGATCTCCAGTCGGCATTCGACATCTACGCGCGCTTCGCCGCGGGGCTGCGCCGCCACATCGGGTTCGAGGAGGAGATCCTGTTCGCGGCGTTCGAGGCCGCGAGCGGCACGCCGACCGACCGGGGCCCGACGGCCGTGATGCGGGCCGATCACCGGGAGATCGAGGAGCTCCTGGAGGAGATCGCGTCGGGCATCGGCGACGCCGCGTCCGATCTCGACAGGCTCCGCGCGAACTTCCATGGCGTGCTCGGCGACCACAACGCAAAGGAGGAGCAGGTCCTGTATCCGACGACCGACTACCTGCTCGGCGCCGAGACGGCCGATCGCGTCGTCCGGAAGATCCAGGCTTACGAACGGCGGCGGTGAGCCGCCGCGGCCGGACCGGTCATGTTCGGGCCGGATGATTCCGAATAATCTCGGCTAAGATCCCCCGCAGCATGCGGAGGGAGAGCTTCTGGCGGGACGCCGTCGTCGCTCGTCGCGCTGTCGGTGGCGGCGGCGGCGGTGTCGAACCTCACCGCGGGGCCGGAGCGCAAGCTCCGCTGGGTGGGCTCGTACGCGCCCGCGGGGCCGGCCGCGGCGGCGGCGGAAACGCCCGCGAACTCGTCGCCCGCGGCCACGGCGACTTCGTCGGCCGGCGACTCCGGCAAGGCCTTTCCGCCGCACCCCGACAAGCCCTGGCTCGAGGTTTCCGGCGACGACGTCGCGCTCCTGCGCGCTCGCGGCGCCCTGATCCTCGACGCGCGTCGTTCGAGCGTCTACCGCGACGGCCACATCGCGGGCGCCCGGTCCCTGTCCGTGTGGGAAGCCGACGCCGACGACAAGGTCCGGGGAATCTTCGCGGAGGGCCGCGACCAGAGCGCGCCCGTCGTCGTGTACTGCAGCGGGGGCGAGTGCGAGGACTCGCACATGCTGGCCGAGAAGCTCTACAAGGTCGGTTTCGACGACGTCCTCGTGTACAAGGACGGGTTCCCAGACTGGCAGAAGCGCGGCCTGCCCATCTCGAAGGGGGACGCGCCGTGAACGGGCCGCTGTCCTCCCCGTGGCTGACGATCCGGGTGCAGTTCGTGCTGGCGGCGGTGTTCGTCGTCGCCGCCGTGGGCAAGATCGCGGACCCGCCGGGCTTCGCGCACGAAGTCCACAACTACGCGCTTCTGCCGGGATTCGCGATCAACGCGCTCGCGATCGTCCTGCCGTGGCTCGAGCTCGTCTGCGGGCTCGCGCTCTTCGTCGGACTCGCGCGGCGCTCGGCGGCGCGGATCCTCGGCCTGCTCCTCGTCGTCTTCGTGATCGCGCTCGGCATCAACCTCCTGCGGGGCCGGCCCGTCGACTGCGGCTGCTTCGGGACCTCGAAGGTCGAGAGGACGACGTCGGAGCGGCTGCGCGACATGAAGTGGGCGATCGCGCGCGACGCGGGACTCCTGCTCCTGGTCGGTCAGGTCCTCGGCGCGACGCGGCGGGACGAGCGGGGCTGACGCGGGCGGCCGCGAGGGCCGCCCCTACGAGGCTTTACCGAAGCGCAGCTTGAGGGCCTCGCCGACGAGGATCGCGGCGGGATAGAGGATCTCCTCCTCCTCCTGGGCGTGCGCGACGAGGCGCTGCGCGACGCGCGCGATGCCGGCGTGGTGCTCGTCGCTCGCCGCCTTCATGAGCTCGCGGAGCGCCTCGACCATCATGGCGTGCTCGCGCCGCATGCGGGGCAACTCGCCGCGCAGGAGCGCGATGCGGGGGAGAAAGACGGCCATGTCGTCGGTGAGCTGGTTCTCGGCCGCGGCGGCGAGCAGCGCGAGCGCGGGCGCCACGTACTCCTCCTCGCGCGCCATGTGCGGCTGGATGACCTTCATGACGGCGCGCGCGCACTCGGCGGTGCGGCCGCCGGCCTTCAGCGCCCCGGCGAGCTCGCCGTGGAGCTCCTGATGCTCGGTCTGGATGGACTGCGGGACTGTCAGTTCCAAGGTCTTGACCTCCTCGAGAGGGGGAGCGGCGCCGCGACGAATTCCGGATGCCGCGGATCAGTCGAGCCGGACGAGCTCGTCGGGCGAGCCGGCCCTCGCCGCGCGCCGCATCTCCTCGGCGCGGAAGCGGTAGTGGCCGCCGGGGGTCCGGACGGCCTTGAGCAGCCCCGTGCGGGCCCACCGGGTCACGGTCGAGACCGAGACTCCGAAGAGTTTCGCCACCTCGCCGCGCGAGAGAAAGGCGCGATCGCCGGCGGGCGCGGCCGGGGGGACGGGGGAGGGAGGGCCGGGGAAGGGGTTCTGTGCGCTCATCGGACTCCTTTTCGGGGCCGGGGCCGGACGAAAAGCCGGAGAAGTCGTTGCCATCGGTCGGTTTGACTCGTTTTCGCCCATTGCCCGCCTCGGGTACTTTGCAAAAAAAGGGGCCCATCCCGCCTGATCCACTTGCATCAAATCGGGGATCAAACCGACTGAATGACTTGCATCATGGCTTCGGACGCCGGGCCGCGTAGGCTGGCCTTCGGATGCTGTCTCCCGTCGAACTCGAGATCGAGCTCTTCTGCCGTGGCATGCGCATCGATGCGAGCTGCGACCTCGACGAGGACGGCCGTCCGGTTCTCCGCACGCGCGCGGGCCTGGGCTCCGGGCTCGAGCTCGTGCTGCCGTCTCCCCGGAAGCCGATCTGGGTCAACGTCCCGGTGGTCGAATCCTTTGCCGCCGTATCACCCTTCCGGCTGGCGAGGGAGGAGGACAGCTACCGCGTCCTCGACGACCGCACCGCCGACGCCTACCCGGTGAGGCTTCCGGAGGAGCCGGCATGGTACTCGCGCACGACCTCCTCCGGCGTCCCCATGAGCCGCGTCGGCGTGCTCCAGGGCAACTACCTCGGCGTGTACGTCTCGAACTCGTGCCTCTTCTGGGTGACGAAGCCCTCGGTGGCCTGCAAGTTCTGCACGACCGGCGTCAACGTCGGGTCCGCCGAGGAGAAGCGCAAGACCGTCGAGGACGTCGTCGAGGTCGCGCGGGCCGCGCGCGAGGAGTCCGGAGCGATCTTCACGCACCTGAACACCGGCTACCACTTCGAGGACGTCGACCGCCTCGAGCCGATTCACGGGCTGCGCCAGTGCGAGCCGTTCGTGCGCGCGCTGCGCCAGCGGGTCGGCGGCTTCATCGGCGTGCAGGCGATGCCCGTGCCGGCGCGCAAGTTCGGCGAGTACGACGCGCTGATCGAGGCGGGGGCCGACCACTTCTCCTTCTGCTACGAGTTCGAGGACCCGGAGCACTTCGCGCGGCTGTGTCCCGGCAAGGAGGCGACGCTCGGCCAGAGCGGCTTCTTCGAGGCGATGGAGTACACGGCGAAGAAGCTGGGGCGCGGGCGGGTCGCCGGCGAGATCATCGCGGGTCTCGAGCCGATCGAGGCGACGATGCGCGGCATCGAGCGCATCGTCTCGGCCGGCGCGTTTCCGACGGTGTGCATCTTCCGTCCGACGGCCGGAAGCGAGCTCGCGGACCAGCCGCCCCCGGATCCCGACGACATGAAGCGCGTCTTCGCGCACCTCTACGAGACCTGCCGGCGCGCGGGACTCCCCGTCGGCATCCTTCCGATCGAGGTCTCGCTCGTCGTGCAGCCGGAGGAGGCCGCCGACCTCGTGCCGCCGGGCTTCCGGATGTACGAGTGGAAGCTCGCGGCGATGCGCCGGCTGGTGCGGCCCTACGTCGCCTGGAAATCCTCGCCGCGCGGCCCCGCCTGAGGCGGCCCCGGCCCCGCCTCTGACAGAATGACCCCGTGAAGCGAAAGACCGGGGGCGAAGCGCCGCCCGAAACGGGGACGCCCCGCGACTGGGCGAGGCTGACGGCGCTCGGAGCCCTCGCGGCGCTGTGGGCGCTCTTTCTGTGGTCGGAGCTCGTGCGCTCGCGGACGGGCGGCGGCTCCTTCTGCGGCGGCGGCGGGAAGCTCGACTGCAGCCCGGTCTGGAACGGCGCGTTCGCCACGGCGGTGCACGGCGCGACCGGCATGCCGATCGCGGCCTGGGGGCTCGTGTGGGGCCTCGTCGCGTTCGCGCTGCCGCTCGCCGGCCTGACGCGGCTCGCGGCGGCGCGTCCCGCGGGCGCGCTCGTGTCGGCGGTGCGGTGGACCGCGGCGGCGGGACTCGCCGCGGTCGGCGTGATGCTCGCGGCCAGCGCGATCGAGGGCCACTTCTGCATCGGATGCATCGGCACGTACGTCATCGTGCTCGCCTACGCCGCGGTCGCGCTCCTCGGCTGGCGCCGCGCGGGCTTCCCGGAGGCGGGGCGCGGCGCGGCGGTCGCCGCGGGAAGCGCGGTCGCCGCGTTCGTCGTGCTGCTCTACCCGGGCCTCCACACGCCGAGGGCGAGCGGCGAGGCCGGCCGCGAGGCGGTCGCCGCCGCGGCCGCCGCCGCGCCCCACGAGACGATCGACATCGCGGCGCCGGCGGGCGCTTCGAATGCAGCCGCTCCCGCCGCCTCGCGCGCCGGCACGGGCGATCCGGGCAAGGACCGCGCCCTCGAGGAGCTCGTCGCCTCGCTCGACCCCGCGGGCAAGCAGCTTCTCGCCGACTCGCTCGCGATCTACCGGAGCTCCACGCCGGCGATGATGCCGGCGCCGCGCGCGCTCGTCGGGTCGACCGTCGCGCCGATCCGGATCACGGACTTCACCGACATTCTCTGCGAGCACTGCGCGAGCCTGTACGAGACGCTCCAGACGATCCGAGAGAACACGTCTCCCGGCAGCTTCAGCGTGGACGCGCGGCAGTTCCCGCTCGACGGCCGCTGCAACCCGCAGGTCGAGGATGGGAAGGGCGACGACGTCCGCTGCGTGGCCGCGGCGGCGCGCCTCTGCATGGAGCCGACGGGCAAGGAGCCGGAGTTCGCGGGCGCCCTGTTCCAGCGGCAGAAGGGCCTGACGCGCGCGGCGGTGCTCGAGATCGGGTCGCAGTTCATGCCGCGCGAGAAGCTCGCGGCTTGCGTGGCGTCGCCGGCGACGAAGGTCGAGCTCGACCAGGACCTCGCCGCGGCGCGTCCGTTCGACTCCGACGGCACGCCGATCGTCGCCGTCAACGGCCGGCGGGGGACGAGCTTCGGGCCGTTCCTCTACGCGATGATCCTGACGAAGGGGAATCCCGACCATCCGGCGTTCGACCAGCTGCCGCCGGGGAACGCCTCGGCGCATCTGCACTGAAATCACCGCCGCGCCGCGCGGGCGGCCGCAAGGGCCGCCCCTACATTGGCCCCGTCGCGGGCCGCTGGGGCGGCCTCTTCACTGGCGGCGGCGCGGGCGGCCGCAAGGGCCCCACATCGACGTTCGTAGGGGCGGGGCTTGTCCCCGCCCGCTTCAGTCCGCCGGCGCGAGATGCTTCAGTTCCTCGATGCGCCGGATCAGGAAGCCGTCCTTGTCCGTCTCGACGAGCCCGTCCTTCTGCCAGCGGCTCATGATCCGGATCGCGGTCTCGATCGTCGTGCCGACGAGGTCGGCGATCTCCTGCCGCGAGAGGTGCAGCGGCACGAAGGTGCCGCCGTCGCGCGGCTTCCCGAGCCGCTCGGCGAGCGTCGCGAAGAGACGCGCGGCGCGGTATTCGACCGAGCCGGTCATGTCGGCGAGCCGGCGGTTGAGCGCCATCAGGCGCAGCGTCAACCCGGCGAGGAGACGGCGCACGAGCTCCGGCCGGCGCTCGACGAGGTGGAAGAACTCGCGCGAGGGGACCGACACGGTGCCGCAGGGCTCGAGGGCGACCGCCGAGGCGGGGAAGGGCCGCTCCTCGAAGACGGCGACCGCGCCCACGGGCTCGCCGGGGCCGAGGATCTCGAGGATGAGATCCCGATCCGGCGCCGCCTTGACGATCTTCGCGCGGCCGACGAAGAGGAAGTGGATGAAGAGCGCCGGCTCGCCCTCCGCGAAGATCGCCTCGCCCTTCTCGTAGGCGCGAAGCTCGCAGAGCGGCTCGAGCGCGGCCCGGTCATCCGCCGTCAGCGGCGCGAGGATCGGGATCGCTCCGAAGGGAATCGGAGGCCGCGGCGGCACCCCGGCAGACTACCGCACCGGCAGCGTCGAAACGAAGACGGGACGGGTCGCGGCGGCGGGACGCGCGGTCGCGCGCATCGTCCGCACCAGGTTGTAGAGATAGAGGCACAGCGCGAGCACGACCGGGATCCCCATCCAGGAGCCGACCTGGTAGAGGACCGGATGGAACGCCGCCGGATACTGGAGGAGGCGCATCGTCGCGCCCAGCGTCAGCAGCCCGTAGGTCGCCCAGGCCATCTTCGGGGACCAGAGCTTCTTTCCCGAGAACACCGGCAGGATGCGGAAGCTCATGCCGACGATCAGGAGCGTCAGAAACCCGATCGTGAACGCGTGCCGCGCGGCGTCGGCCCACCACAGGTTCCGCGCGGGGAATTCCGTCGTCCGCACGACGAGGACCGCGCCGAGCTCGAGGATCGCCCAGACGGCGAGCCAGCCGAAGGCGATCCGGATCGCCACGGTCGGTGAGCCCGGAGTGCGCATCATCGGCAGGTTCGAGCGGCGCCAGAGGAAGCCGTTGCCGCCGAGATAGAGGAGCGCCGAGATCGCGACGAGCGCGATGCCGCCGTCGCGCAGCGCGAGCGCCGCCGCAGCGGAGAGGCCGGGGATCCACGAGACGCACGCGCTCGCGACGCCGAGCATCTGCGACGCGAAGGCCGCCGCCGCGGTCCCGCGCACCGGGGCGCCGACGCCGAGGAACATCGACACGACGCGATGCCCGAAGCCGTAGATCCACGCGAGCAGGAAGCCGTAGAGGGCGGCGAAGTAGAAGGGCTCGTTGAGCGCCGCCGGGAGGACCGTGTCCACGTTGCCGGCGAGCCAGGCTCCCTGCGCCGCCGAGAGGAGGAGCGCGAGGACGAGGCAGGCCGTGCCGCCGGCGACGAAGACGTGCATCGGGTCCCGCTTCGCGTACTTGCCGGGCGGCGCCTGCCGCAGGACGGTGACGATGAACCGGGCGAAGATCAGGCCTGCGGCCAGCTCGAGGGCGCCCGAAAAGAGCGAGACGAGGCGGGCCCAGGGCTGGAGCCCGAAGGGCTGGCCGAGGTTGCGCAGGAGGACGCCGGAGAGCATCAGCCAGAAGCTCGCCCGCGCGGCGCGTCCCGGCCGCACGCCGCCCACGCCGAGGATGCGGGGGAGTGCGTGCCAGGCGATTCCCATCAGGAAGAGCGCCGCGAACCCGAGCACCTGCGTGTGGCCGTGGATCTGGCGATGGTCGATCGGGACCTCGCCGCCGGCCGCGATCCGGATGAGGTTGACCATGCCCGTCGTCGCGCCGAGGGTGAGGGTCAGGACGAGCGAGCCGACGAGGAAGTGCGGGGAGAAGAGGGGCGGCGCGGGAGCGGCGGCCGGCAGAGCGGAGACGTCGCGAACCGCCGCGGCGCGGACGTCGCGGAGGAACTCGTCTAGCGGCAGCTGGTGCACGGTCGCGAACCAGGCGAGCGGCTCATCCGGCCCCTCGGCTCCGCCGCAGTCGGCGAGGCCCCACCGTTCGAGCACGGGGCGCGTCGCCGGGAACCGCCGGAGGACCTCGCGGATCGAGGTCGTCGGCGGGACGATCGCTTGCGCCTCGGCCGCGGCATGGGCCGACTCGAGGTCGGCGAGGACTTCGGAGAGGGGGAGCCCCTTGGCCGCGCAGGCGTCCCTCAAGGGGTGCATGCCGCCGCAGCAGGTGTCGAGGCCGTTCGCCGCGAGGGCGGAGGAGAGGTGCGGATATTTCGAGAGGAGGTCGCGGACCGGGACGGCCGGGTCAATGATGGAGGCGCTACTCATGACCCGGACGATGGCGCGATTCGCCCATAGCGCCCATGACGGGGATCATATGGCGGAGCGTCTCCCGTCATCCTCCTGTCATCCCGAGGAGCGCAGCGACGAGGGATCCCTTTGCAGTCCTTTGTGCGGCTCCTAGAGGGATCCCTCGAGCCCTCGGCCCTCGGGATGACAAATGGGACCTAGTACTCCAGCACCTTCCGCGCTGCGGCGAGCACCTTCTCCGTGCTCGGCAGGATCGCCCGCTCGAGGATCCGGTTGAAGCCGACCGGCGTGAACTCGGACCCGACGCGTCCGACCGGCGCGTCGAGGTACTCGAACGCGTGCTCCTGGATCCACGCGGCGATCTCGCCGCCGAACCCGCCGTGGACCTTGTCCTCGTGGGCGATCAGGACGCGCGAGGTCTTCTTCACGGTCGCGAGGACCGCGGCGTGGTCCAGCGGCACGAGCGACCGCAGGTCGAGCACCTCGACCGAGCGGCCCTCCTTCTCGAGCGCCTTCGCGGCCTCGAGCGCGAAGTGGACCGGCGTGCCGTACGCGACGATCGAGAGGTCCGTGCCCTCCCGCCGGAGCCGCGCCTTGCCGAACGGCACGGCGAACTCCGCCGGGACCGGCGCCTTCGCCATCGGGTTGTTGTAGAGGAATTTGGGCTCCAGGTACAGCGTGACGCCGCGCGAGCGGATCGCGGTGCGCAGAAGCCCCGCGGCGTCGTCGGCGAACGCGGGCACGACGACGCGGATCCCCGGGAGCGTCGTCAGCCAGCCCTCGATGTTCTGCGAGTGGTAGAGGCCGCCGCCGATGTAGCCCCCCGAGGCGAGTCGGACGGTCACGTTCGGCACGTACTGGCCGTTCGTGCGCCAGTACTCGTGCGACATCTCGACCATCTGCTCGGCGGCCGGCCAGAAGTAGTCGGCGAACTCCGCGCCCTCCACGACGACCCGGATCCTGTCGGACAGCCGGCAGAAGCCGTCGGCCGTCCCCATGATGTAGTCCTCGGCGATCGGGCCGTTGAAGACCCGCGCCGGCCCGAACTCCTGCTGCATGCCCTTGGTCGCGTTGAAGACGCCGCCCTTCTCGCGGTACGCGACATCCTGGCCCCAGATGAAGGTGTCCGGGTTCGCGCGGAACTCCTCCTTCAGGGTCGCGTTGATCGCCTGGACCATCGTGAGCGGCTCGCCGCTGCCGTCGGGCAAACCCTCGGGCCACCGCTCGGAACGCCACGGCTCCGGAACGACGTGCTCGTGGATCGTCTTCGGGTCCGGGTCCGGCGCCTTTCGCGCGCGGTCGGACGCCTCCTCGTACGTCTTCTCGTTCGCCGTCTCGATGCCGGAGAGCTCGTCCTCCGAGAGAAGCCCCGTCTCGAGGAGGAGCTTGCGGAAGCGGGGGAGCGGGTCGGCGGCGCGCGCCGCCTCGAGCTCCTCCGGCGTGCGATAGAGCTCGTGCCGGTCGGAGTTGGAGTGGGAGTGGATCCGCACGCACCGAGCGTGCACGAGCGCGATGCCCGCGCCCGACTTGACGTAGGCGACCGCCTCGCGCATCGCGCGGAACGAGTCGAAGACGTCGAGCCCGTCGGCGTGGATGATCCGGACGTTCTTGTAGCCGGAGAAGTTGTCCGAGGCGTAGAGGTTCGCCGTCTGGTCGCTCTTCGGCACCGAGATGCCGTAGGCGTTGTCCTGGACGACATAGACGACCGGCAGCTTCTCGCGCGAGGCGCCGTTGATGGCCTCCGAGAAGTACCCCTCGGACGTGGACGATTCGCCGACCGAGCAGAAGACGATCGAGTCGCGGTGGTAGGTCTTGACCGCGCGGCCGAGACCGGCGGCGTGCTGGGCGTGGTTCGAGACGCTGGAGGAGACGTTCTGGATCCCGATCGAGGGTTTGGCGAAGTGGTTCGACATGTGCCGGCCGCCCGAGGCGACGTCGCTCGCCTTGGACATGCCGTTTAAGATCATCTCCTCGGGCGTCAGCCCGGCGGCGAGGCAGGTCGTCAGGTCCCGGTAGTAGGGGAAGAGGTAGTCCCTCCCGGGCCGGAACGTCAGGCCGAGCGCGAGCTGGATCGCGTCGTGCCCGGCACAGGGCGCGTGGTAGCTCCAGCCGAGCCCCTGCTTCAGGTAGTTCGGCGCCTTGTCGTCGATCACGCGCCCGAGATGCATGAGCGCGTACCACTTCTTGACCTCTTCCCGCGACACGCCGGGCAGGCGCGGCTCTCGCGCGGTCTCGGCGATGGACTGGGTTTCCGGCAACTCCGCCTCCTCGATTCCGACGGGACCCGGTCTCGATCGAGCCCGGGGATTTGGTCCCATTCTACAGGCCGAAGCCACAACGCTTCGCGGCGCGCGCGGATTCCCCGGACGGAGGGCGCCTGCTATCATGGCTGCGATGCCGCCGCGCGAGCGCAGGGACCCGGCCCCGAGCCGGGAGGAGTCCCTGCGGCGCGAGATGGTCGCCCGATTCGTCGTCCCGCGCGGCGTCGACGATCCCCGGGTGCTCGCGGCGATGGCCGAGGTGCCGCGGCACCTCTTCGTTCCCGAGCCCCTCCGGGCGCGGGCTTACGGAGACCACTCGTTGCCGATCGGGCAGGGACAGACGATCTCCCAGCCGTACGTCGTCGGGCTGATGACGCAGCGCCTGGGCGTGACCCCCGAGCACAAGGTCCTCGAGATCGGCTCGGGGTCCGGCTATCAGACCGCGGTGCTCGGCCGGCTCGCCCGCAGCGTCTACTCGCTCGAGCGGATCGACGAGCTCGCCCGGAGCGCCGCCGCGACGCTCGCCTCCCTCGGCTTCCACAACGTGTCGGTCAAGTGCTTCGACGGCACCTACGGCTACCCGGCGGCCGCGCCGTACGACCGGATCCTCGTCACGGCCGGGACCGAGGCGGTGCCGGAGCCCCTGCTCGCGCAGCTCGCCGTCGGCGGCCGCCTCGTCGTGCCGATCGGGCCGCGGGACCGCCAGCGTCTGCGCGTGATCCGCCGGCGCAAGAACGACTACGCCCAGGAGGAGGCCGAGGACGTGACCTTCGTGCCGCTGCTCGGCCGCTTCGCGGGGTCCCCCGCGTGACGGCCCGCCGCGCGGTCGTCCGTGGGGCCGTCCAGGGCGTCGGGTTCCGCTGGTTCGCGGAGCGCAACGCCCGCTCGCTCGGCGTCCGGGGCTGGGTGCGGAACCGCCCGGACGGCGCCGTCGAGACCGTGGCCGAGGGAGACGAGAAGGCCGTCGGCGAGTACCTCGCGCGCCTCTCGCGCGGACCCTCCGGCGCGCGGGTCGACGAGGTCGTCGTCGAGGAGGCGGCGGACTCCGGTCTCTCCGCGTTCGAGGTGCGCCGATGATGACGATGCCCGTGACGGACTTCCGTCCGTTCATCCGCGACGTGCCCGACTTTCCGACCCCCGGCATCCTCTTCCGCGACGTCACGCCGCTGCTCGCCTCGCCCGACGCGTTCCTCGCGGCGGTGCGGGCGATGGCCGATCCGTTTCGGAGCGGGAGACCCGACAAGGTCCTCGGCATCGAGGCGCGCGGCTTTCTCTTCGGCGCGGCGCTCGCGCGCGAGCTCCACGTCGGCATCGTGCCGGCGCGCAAGCCCGGCAAGCTCCCGCGCGCCACCGAGAGCGTTTCCTACGGCCTCGAGTACGGCAAGGACCGGCTCGAGGTCCACGCGGACGCGTTCAACCCGGGGGAGCGCGTGCTCGTCGTCGACGACGTGCTCGCGACCGGCGGGACCGCTCGCGCGGCCGCCGACCTCGCGGAGAAGCTGGGCGCGGAGGTGATCGGCGTGAGCGTGTTCATCGAGCTCGGCGCGCTCGGCGGCCGGTCCCGTCTCGGGCCGCGGCCGGCGCACGCCGTGCTGATGCTATAATTCGGGCCCTTCCCCCTCCATGGCTGCCGAGAAGATTCTCATCGTCGACGACGACGAGGACGTGCTCCTCATCGTTCAGACCATCCTCGACAACGCGGGGTACACGGCGCTGCTCGCCCGCAACGGGCGCGAGGGCGTCGAGCAGGCGATCGAGGCGAAGCCCGACCTGATCCTCCTCGACGTGATGATGCCGGAGCTCTCGGGCTGGGAGGTCTGCACGACCCTGAAGGCGGCGCCCGAGACGCGCCAGATCCCGATCGCGATGCTGACGGTGAAAGCCGAGATCCGCGACCTGATCACGGGCATGCAGGTCGGCGCGGACGACTACATCACGAAGCCGTTCACCCGCAAGAAGCTCCTGTCGACGGTGCGCCGCCTGCTCGACGAGAAGCGGGAGACGCCGCCCTCGTTCCTCACGGCCGAGAACGAGGAGATGCGCTTCAAGAACCTCCTCTTCGACACGGTCACGGAGCTGCCAACCGTGCCGGTGATCGTCGACGCTCTGCGCGACCGGCTGCTCGACAACCGCGACATGGGTGTCCTCTACATCGACGTCGAGCAGTACAGCCACATCGAGGAGGCCTACGGCTGGGAGGTCTTCGACTCGCTGCTGCGCCACACGGCCCGGACGCTGCGGCGCATGTTCGGCACGATCTTCGCGGCCGAGGACTTCGTCGCGGTCAACCGCGCGGGCGGCTCGGACTTCTACGTGTTCGCGTCGCTCGACGGCGGGGACGACGCGGCCGTGCGTCTCCAGCGCAAGGCGCGCCAGGTGGAGGAGTCGCTCCGCGGCTCGCTCGACGAGGCCTTCGGCGCCCGCATCCACAAGCGCATCGGCGTGTTCGTGGGCCACGCGCTGCTCCGACCGAGTCCCCAGATGCGGGCCGAGCGGCTCGTCTACCGCGCGCTCCGCCAGGCGATCGGCGTCGCGACGACGAAGGAGGAGGAGCGGCAGACGCTCCTGCGCGAGACGTTCAAGGACATCCTGCGGCGGCGCCGCGTTCGGACCGTCTACCAGGCGATCTTCCGGCTCGAGACGCTCGACCTCTTCGGCCACGAGGCGCTCACGCGCGGCCCGGTCGACAGCGCCTTCGAGAGCCCCGAGCTCCTCTTCCAGTTCGCCGGGGAGCAGGAGGCGACGTGGGATCTCGAGCAGCTCTGCCTCGCGTCCTCCGCCTCCCATTACGCGCCGGTCGCCCCCGGCCACCTCTTCATCAACGTCGAGGCGTCCTCGGTCGCGCGCCTGCCGCGCGAGGGTCCGCAGGCGATCGCCCCGCTCTTCGCGATGCGCCACCCGGTCGTCCTCGAGGTCACGGAGCGGTCCGCGATCCGCGACCTGCCCGTCTTCCGCGAGGCGCTCGCGGAGCTGCGCGCCCGCGGCTTCCGGGTCGCGATCGACGACGCCGGGTCGGGCTACGCGTCGCTCCAGGCGATCGCGGAGCTGAAGCCCGACTTCATCAAGGTCGCGAACACCCTCGTCACGGGCCTGCGCAGCGACACGATCAAACGCGACGTCGTCGAGATGCTCGTCAACCTCGCGAAGCGCATCGACGCCGTCTGCGTCGCCGAGGGCATCGAGACGCCGGAGGACCTCGAGCAGTGCCGCCGCCTCGGGATTCCGTACGGCCAGGGCTTCTACCTCGGCGTGCCCGCCGAGATCCCGGCCGACGCGCCCGCCCGCGAGTTCACCGGCCGCATCCGCACCCAGCGCTAGGTTCCGGCCGGCGGCGCCGGCGTATTCTCCCGGTGTGCAGGCTGCCGAACCCTCGGAGCCGGTTCTGCTCACCGCGGAATGGCGCTCTCTCGCGATGCTCAACTGGGAGATCGACGCGGCACGGCTGGTGCCGCTCGTCCCACGCGGCACCGAGGTCGATCTCTGGAGGGGCCGGGCCTATGTCAGCGCGGTGGCCTTTCTTTTTCTCGGAACCCGGTTCCGGGGCCTGTCCGTGCCCCTTCACCGCGATTTCGAGGAGCTGAACCTGCGCTTCTACGTGCGTCGTCAGACAAACGACGGCTGGCGGCGCGCCGTCGTCTTCGTGAAAGAGCTGGTGCCTCGTCGGGCGATCGCGTGGATCGCCCGAGCCCTCTACAACGAGAATTACGTCGCGGCGTCCATGGGCCATCGGGTGACGAACGGTGCGCCGGATCCGCCCACGGGCCGGTCGGTTTCCTACTGGTGGCGGGCGAGCGGCGCCGAGGGGCGCCTCGAACTGGTGGCGAACGGCGCACCCGAGATTCCGGACGAGGGGACGTTGGAGGAGTTCATCACGGAGCACTACTGGGGCTATGCGAAGCAACGGGACGGCGGAACCCGGGAATATCGGGTCGCTCATCCGCGGTGGCGTGTCCAGGGAGCCACAGAGGCCTCGCTGCGTTGCGACCCGGGAACTCTCTACGGGGCCGCCTTCGCCGAACCGCTGGCCCGTCCGCCCTCGAGCGCCTTCCTCGCGGAAGGCTCCCGGGTCGAGGTGTATCGTGGGAGCCGACTGGATTTTCCATGAAGCAAGCCAGCGCATGGGTTCTCTACGACGATCAGTGCGGCTTTTGCACCCGATGGATGTCGTTCTGGAAAGGCGTTCTCGCCAGGCGGGGCATCGGCATCGCTCCTTTGCAGGCGGACTGGGTTCGCCACCGGCTCGACGTGGCACCGGAGGACCTTCTGAATGATCTGAGAATGCTCACGGCCGATGGCCGGATCGTCGAAGGTGCGGACGTCTACCGCTATGTCATGAGACGCATCGGGTGGGCCTATCCCGCCTACGTCCTGACGCTGCTTCCCGGGCTGCGCCACGTTTTCGATCGCGCCTATCGGACCTTCGCAACCCATCGGTATCGCGTTTCGCGGATGTGCCGGCTCGAGGGACTGCGTTGAGCGTTCCGCGTTCCGGCGCCTTCTCATGAAGTGGACCGGCATCGCCCTGGCTCTCGCCTTCGCCGCGGCCGCGCGCGCGCAGCCCGTGCCGGACGCCATCCCGGTCCCGGGCGGCAACGGAGGCGTCGGCTTCGACGATCTCGCGTACTCGTCGGAGCTCCGCCGCGTGATCGTCCCGGCGGCGGGCACGGGGTCGATTCTCCTCGTCGATCCGGCCGACTGGAGGGTCTCGAGCTTCTCGGGGCTCTCGGAAAAGAAGACGTACCAGGGCGGCCACGACGACGGCGTGACCTCGGCCGACGCCGGCCGCGGCTTTCTCTTCGCGATCGACCGGACCGCGAGGCGACTCCTCGTGATCCAGCCCGAGGATGGCCGGGTCGCGGCGTCCGCGCGGCTGGCCGGCAGCCCGGACTACGTGCGGTTCGTCGCGCCGACCGGCGAGGTGTGGGTGACGGAGCCCGACGACGAGAAGATCGAGGTCTTCCGCCTCGAGGGGAGCCCGCCGGCGCCGATCCACGACGGCAACGTCGAGGTGCCGGGCGGCCCGGAGGCGCTCGTCGTCGACGTCGCGCGCGGGCGCGCCTACTCGAATCTCTGGAAGGGGACCACCGTGACGATCTCGCTCCGCAACCGCACGGTCGCGGCGCGGTGGGCGAACGGGTGCGAGGGCTCGCGGGGCCTCGCGCTCGATCCCGACCGCGGGTTCCTCTTCGTCGGATGCGCCGAGGGCGCGGGGGCGACGCTCGATGCCAAGAGCGGCAGGGTCCTGAGCCGGCTGCGCGCCGGCGACGGCGTCGACGTCATCGCGTACAGCCCGGGCCTGCGGCACCTGTACCTGCCGGGCGGCAAGAGCGCCACGCTCTCGATCCTGTCCGTCGGAGCGGGCGGCGCGCTCGCGCTCGTGGGCGAGGTCCCGACGGCGTCGGGCGGCCACTGCGCCACGGCCGACGGCGCGGGGCACGTCTACGTATGCGATCCGCGGGGCGGGAAGATCCTGGTGATCCCGGACCGGGCGGAGTAGGAGCGGCTACTTCGCCGGCGCCACGGCGGCGCCCTCCGGCAGTCCCACCTGTCCCGACACGACCACGGCCGTTCCCGGCGCCAGCGCCGGTTTCGTGATCTGCACGAGGCCGCGGGACCGCAGCCCCGTCGCGACGTCGATCCAGTGGGCGTGGCCGTTCTCGACGACGGCGATCCGCGACGTGCCGTGGACGTCGTCCCGCAGGATCGCGGTCTCCGGCACGGCGGCGGCGTCGCGCGCGTTGGCGACCGCGATGTGCGCGGTGCCGAACAGGCCGAGCGGCGGCACGCCGTCCAGGCCCGAGAGGTCGATCCGCACCGGCGCGGTGAAGTCCGCGGCGCTCGCCGCCGGCAGGACGTCGTGGACCGTTCCGGCGACCCGCCCGGAATGGCCGGAGATCTCGACGGAGGCGGACTGCCCCGGACGGATGCGCGCGAGGTCGCTCTGGTTGACGTCGGCGAGGAAGGCGACGGAGCCGACGTCGGCGATCGTCAGGATCTCCTGGTCCTCCGTGACGCGGTCGCCGCGGGCGGCGGCGTGGGCGAGGACCGTGCCGTCGCCGGGCGACGTCAGCGGCGCCCGGACGAGGCCCTTCTCGGCGAGCGCGACCGCGCGGGCGGCGTCCGACTTCTCGGCATCGGTCGACGCCTGACGCTCCATCTCCCGCGCGCCGGCGAGCGCCGCCTCGCTGTCGCGCGACACGACGAAGCCGACCGTCTGTCCCCGCCGGACCCGGTCCCCGTCGACGACCGAGAGCTCGGTCAGCGTTCCGGGAAACGGCGCCCGAACCTTCTCCTGCACGAGCGCGGCGGTCTTGCCGGGCGCGACGACCTCGTCGGCGAGCGTCGCGCGCTCGACCGCCGCGATGCGGACGGGGATCGCGACGGCGACCGGAGTCTCGGACGCCTTCGGCTCGCCGGCGTCCTCTTTCGCGGCCGCGCCTCGGCCGCAGCCGGCCGAAAAGGCCAGGACGGCCGCCGCGCCGAGGAGCCCGAGCGTCCGCCTCACGGGGTGCCCCAGCGCAGGAGGGTCGCCTCGGCGACGCGGTAGCGGGCGACGGTCTCGGCGCGCAGGACGGACGCGTCGAGCTGGGCGCGGTGGGCCTCGAGCACGTCGAGGGCGCTCGCCTGGCCGCCCCGATAGCGGCTCTCCGCCTGGAGATAGGCGTCGCGCGCCTCGGGAACCGCGCGCGACAGGATCTCGATGCGGGTCCGCAGGCGGTCCAGGGCCGCCCGCGACCTTTCCCAGTTGAGGCGCGCGTCGCGCTTCTCGGCCGCGGCGGCGAGCTGCGCCGCCTCGAGGCCGAGGTGCGCCTCGGCCTGGCGCGCGCGCAGTCCGCCGGTGTCCCAGACGGGCATGGCGAAGACGATCGCGAGCGAGTAGCCGCCGTCGCGCCAGAAGTGGTCCCAGAACTGCGTGGCGAAGGGGTGCGTCGTGTCGTCGGCCAGGAAGCCGGCGTCGGCGGAGAAGAGGAGCCGGGGGCGAAGCTCCGCGCGCGCGATCGTGAAGTCGGCGGCGGCCGAGCGCGCCGCGGCCTCAGCCGCGCCGATGTCCGGTGCGGTCGACCAGTCTCCTCGGGCGGCGGCGGGAACGGAGGGCGGATCGGGGAGCGGCTCGATCTCGAGCGCGGCGGCGGGCTCCCGTCCCATCAGATCGTTCAACGTCATGCGGGCCTCGTCGGCTCGCGACTCGACGTCCACGAGCGCGTCCTGCTCGAGCGCGACGCGCACGTCGGTCTTGCCGAGATCCGATGCGACGCCCTGCCCGGCCGCCTGCCGCTCGGCGAGCGCCGTGCGGTACGTCGCGAGCTGGTCGAGCCCCGCGCGCCGGCTCTCGATCTCGGCCTCGGCCGCCTGGAGCTCGCTGAAGCGGCTCCGGACCTCCAGCTCGAGGTCCTTCTGCGCGACGCGGAATTTCGCGCGCGCGACGTCGAGACCGGCCGCCGCCCTCGTCACGCCCGCGCGCAGCGCACCGCCCGCGTAGATCGGCTGATGGAAGACGCCCTGGAGGCGCGCCTCGCCGAGGTTGGTGATCGCCGCGGAGTAGCCGGGAGGCGCGTAGATGAAGTCGCCCTCGAGCGCGAACTTCAGCCACTGCTCGGCGCGCGCCTGCTTCTCGCGCTCGCCGGCCGTCGAGATCTCGAGCGCGGGCAGAGGCAGGTGCGCGTTGGCGGCCATGGCCTCCGCGATCGCCTGGGGCAGGGTCACGCGGTCGGCTGCCCGCGCCAGTTCCGGCCGAGGCGAGCCCGACGACCACGAAGGCCGCGACGAGCGCCCCGCCCCGCGGGAGAGATGGGTCGGACGCGATGCGCATTCTGGAGGGACTCAGGAGACGGCGATGCGCGCCGATTCGGCGACGAGCCCTGCCGCGGTGCGAGACCCTTCCGGCGTCACGGGCGCCCTCCGGCGGGCATCGTACAACGGCGATGCGACGCCGGAGGCGCGGGCGCGATTCTTGCATCGGCTCGTGCCCCAGTAACGTGCGCTCTCCAAAGACCCGGCTTGACCCGATGGACCGGTGGCGCTGCGCGCCCCGGCCGGGCCCTGGCGCTTCGTGTCTTCCCCTTTAAAGAGGACCTCGAGAGAGGTGTGCCCATGAGTGAGCAGCCCAGCTCCGCAAACCCAAACCCCAACCCGAGCCCGCCGGCCGCCCGCGGGCGCGTCCCCCGAAAGGGCGGCGCGGCCGCGGCCGAGCGGTCTCCGGCGGGCGGAGCCGCCGAGGGACTGAACCGAAGACATCTTCTTCAGGTGATGACGCGGCTGAAGAAGGGGGACTTCACGGTCCGTCTCGAGGCCGGGACCTCCGGCGTGGACGGCCGCCTCGCCGACGCCTTCAACGAGGTCGTCGAGCTGAACCAGCGCATGAGCCTCGAGCTGTCGCGCCTGGCCCACGTCGTCGGCAAGGAGGGCCGCATCACGGAGCGCGCCTTCCTCGGCGACGTTCAGGGGTCCTGGGCGGCCTCCCTGCGGTCGGTCAACAGCCTGATCGGCGACCTGGTTCGCCCGACGATCGACACCTCGCGCGTCATCGGCGCGGTCGCGAAAGGCGACCTGTCCCAGACGATGGACCTCGAGAGCGAGGGACGGTTGCTCCAGGGCGAGTTCCTGCGCACCGCGCGAACCGTCAACACGATGGTCCACCAGCTCTCCTCCTTCGCGTCGGAGGTCACGCGCGTGGCCCGCGAGGTCGGCACGGAGGGCAAGCTCGGCGGCCAGGCGCGCGTCAAGGGCGTCGCGGGCACGTGGAAGGACCTGACCGAGAACGTGAACCTGATGGCCGGCAACCTGACGGGCCAGGTCCGCAACATCGCGGCCGTGACGACGGCGGTCGCGAAGGGCGACCTGACGAAGAAGATCACCGTCGACGTCAAGGGCGAGTTCCTCGAGCTGAAGGCGACGATCAACACGATGGTCGACCAGCTGCGGTCGTTCGCGTCGGAGGTCACGCGCGTCGCGCGCGAGGTCGGCACGGAGGGCAAGCTGGGCGGGCAGGCGCGGGTCGAGGGCGTGTCCGGCACGTGGAAGGACCTGACCGACAGCGTCAACTCGATGGCCGGCAACCTGACGTCGCAGGTCCGCAACATCGCCGACGTCACGAAGGCGGTCGCGCAGGGCGATCTGTCGAAGAAGATCACGGTCGACGTCAAGGGCGAGATCCTCGAGCTGAAGAACACGGTCAACACGATGGTCGACCAGCTGTCGTCGTTCGCGGCCGAGGTCACGCGCGTGGCGCGCGAGGTCGGCACGGAGGGCAAGCTCGGCGGCCAGGCCGATGTCCGCGACGTGGCCGGCACGTGGAAGGACCTCACGGACAGCGTCAACTTCATGGCCGGCAACCTCACGTCGCAGGTCCGCAACATCGCCGACGTCACGAAGGCGGTCGCGCAGGGCGACCTGTCGAAGAAGATCACGGTCGACGTTCGCGGCGAGATCCTCGAGCTGAAGGACACGATCAACACGATGGTCGACCAGCTGCGGTCGTTCGCGTCGGAGGTCACGCGCGTCGCCCGCGAGGTCGGCACCGAAGGCAAGCTCGGTGGCCAGGCCGAAGTGCGTGGCGTGGCCGGGACGTGGAAGGACCTCACGGACAACGTCAACTTCATGGCCGGCAACCTGACGTCGCAGGTGCGCAACATCGCGGACGTGACGAAGGCCGTCGCGAAGGGCGACCTGACGAAGAAGATCACGGTCGACGTCAAGGGCGAGATCCTCGAGCTGAAGGCGACGATCAACACGATGGTCGACCAGCTCTCCTCCTTCGCGTCGGAGGTCACGCGCGTGGCGCGCGAGGTCGGGACCGAGGGCAAGCTCGGCGGCCAGGCGCAGGTCGAGGGCGCGTCGGGCACCTGGAAGGACCTGACCGACAGCGTGAACTTCATGGCCGGCAACCTGACGGCCCAGGTCCGCAACATCGCGGACGTGACGACCGCGGTCGCGAAAGGCGACCTCGGCAAGAAGATCACCGTCGACGTCAAGGGCGAGATTCTCGAGCTGAAGAACACCGTCAACACGATGGTCGACCAGCTGCGGTCGTTCGCGTCGGAGGTCACGCGCGTCGCGCGCGAGGTCGGCACGGAAGGCAAGCTCGGCGGCCAGGCGGACGTGCGCGACGTGGCCGGCACGTGGAAGGACCTGACCGACAGCGTCAACTCGATGGCCGGCAATCTCACGGGCCAGGTCCGCAACATCGCGGACGTGACGACCGCGGTCGCGAAGGGCGACCTGTCGAAGAAGATCACGGTCGACGTCAAGGGCGAGATCCTCGAGCTGAAGAACACGATCAACACGATGGTCGACCAGCTCTCGTCCTTCGCCTCGGAGGTCACGCGCGTGGCGCGCGAGGTCGGCACGGAGGGCAAGCTCGGCGGCCAGGCGGACGTGCGCGGCGTCGCCGGCACGTGGAAGGACCTGACCGACAGCGTCAACTCGATGGCCGGCAATCTCACCGGCCAGGTCCGCAACATCGCGGACGTGACGACCGCGGTCGCGAAGGGCGACCTGTCGAAGAAGATCACGGTCGACGTCAAGGGCGAGATTCTCGAGCTGAAGAACACCGTCAACACGATGGTCGACCAGCTGTCGTCCTTCGCGGCCGAGGTCACGCGCGTGGCGCGCGAGGTCGGCACGGAGGGCAAGCTCGGCGGTCAGGCCGGCGTGCCGGGCGTGTCGGGCACGTGGAAGGACCTGACCGACAACGTCAACTCGATGGCCTCGAACCTCACGTCGCAGGTGCGCGGCATCGCCCAGGTCGTCACGGCCGTCGCGAACGGCGACCTGCGCCGGAAGCTCACCCTCGAGGCCAAGGGCGAGATCGCGGCCCTCGCCGACACGATCAACAGCATGAGCGAGACGCTCGGCACGTTCGCCGCGCAGGTCACGACCGTGGCGCGCGAGGTCGGCGTCGAGGGGCAGCTGGGCGGCCAGGCGAGCGTGCCCGGCGCGGCCGGAACGTGGAAGGACCTCACCGACAACGTCAATCAGCTCGCGGCCAACCTCACCACCCAGGTGCGCGCGATCGCGGAGGTCGCCACGGCCGTCACGAAGGGCGACCTGACCCGGTCGATCAAGGTCGAGGCGCAGGGCGAGGTCGCGGCGCTGAAGGACAACATCAACGAGATGATCCGCAACCTCAAGGACACGACGCTCAAGAACACCGAGACCGACTGGCTGAAGACGAACCTCGCGAAGTTCTCCCGCATGCTCCAGGGCCAGCGCGACCTCCTCGCGGTCGCCCGGCTGATCCTGTCCGAGCTCGCGCCCGTCGTGAACGCGCGCCAGGGCGTCTTCTACACGCTCGACGCGACGACCGATACGCCCAAGCTGAAGCTCCTCGCGAGCTACGCGTGCGCGCCGAACACGCTCGCCCCCACGCTCAAGCTCGGCGAGTCCCTCGTCGGCCAGTGCGCCGTCGAGAAGCAGAAGATCCACCTCGACACCGTGCCGCCCGACTACCTCGCGATCTCCTCGGGGCTCGGGCGCGGCACGCCGTCGGCGATCATGGTCCTGCCGATCCTGTTCGAGGGAGAGGTCAAGGGCGTCCTCGAGCTCGCGGCGTTCAAGACGTTCAGCCCGGCCCACGAGGCCCTGCTCGAGCAGCTCACCGAGTCGATCGGCATCGTGCTCCAGACGATCGAGTCGAACACCCGCACGGAGGACCTCCTCAAGCAGTCGCAGTCGCTCGCCGGCGAGCTGCAGTCGCAGCAGGAAGAGCTGCGGCAGACCAACCAGCAGCTCGAGGAGAAGGCCGCGCTCCTCGCCGAGCGCAACGTCGAGGTCGAGAAGAAGAACCAGGAGGTCGAACAGGCCCGCCTCGCGCTCGAGGAGAAGGCCCGCCAGCTGACGCTGACGTCGAAGTACAAGTCCGAGTTCCTCGCCAACATGTCCCACGAGCTGCGGACCCCCCTCAACAGCCTGCTGATCCTGTCCGACCAGCTCTCCCGGAATCCCGACGGCAACCTGTCCTCCCGCCAGACCGAGTTCGCGAAGACGATCCACGCCTCGGGCAAGGACCTCCTCGCTCTCATCAACGACATCCTCGACCTCTCCAAGATCGAGTCGGGAACGGTCGTGGTCGACGTCGGCGAGCTGCGGCTCGGAGACCTCATCGACTACGTCGAGCGCACGTTCCGACACGTCGCCGAGGCGCGCAAGCTCGAGTTCCGGATCGACGTCTCGCCGTCGCTGCCGCGCGCCCTCGTCACGGACTCGAAGCGCCTGCAGCAGGTCATCAAGAACCTCCTGTCGAATGCGTTCAAGTTCACCGAGCGGGGCAGCGTGGCTCTGAAGATCGAGCTCGCCCGGCTCGGCTGGACCTCCGGCGTCAAGTCGCTCGACGATTCCGACGACGTCGTCGCGATCTCCGTCGCCGACACCGGGATCGGCATCCCGTCCGACAAGCAGTCGATCATCTTCGAGGCGTTCCAGCAGGCGGACGGTTCGACGAGCCGCAAGTACGGCGGCACGGGACTCGGTCTCGCCATCAGCCGCGAGATCGCGCGCCTGCTCGGCGGGGAGATCCGCCTCATGAGCACGCCGGGCGAGGGGAGCTCGTTCACGCTGTTCATCCCGGCGACGTACACGCCGATGCCCATCGTGGCTCGGCCCGGAGCCGAGACGCCGTCGCGCATCGTCTCCATCATGACCGACGTGGACGCCGCCCACTCGCAGGGAGTGCCTGCTCTCGAGCTGCACGAGGTGCCGGACGACCGGGGCCTCATCACCCCGGCGGACCGCGTGCTCCTCATCGTCGAGAACGACGAGAACTTCGCCCGATTCCTCCTCGATCTCGCTCACGAGAGCGGGTTCAAGGCGATCGTGGCGACGAAGGGGGCCGACGCCCTCGCGCTCGTTCAGGCGCAGACGCGCATCGACGCGATCACCCTCGACATCCAGCTGCCGGTCATCGACGGCTGGCGGGTCCTGGAGCGGCTGAAGAACGACCTGAGCACGCGGCACATCCCCGTCTACGTCATCACGACGGAGGAGGAGACCGAGCGCGCCCGTCCGATGGGGGCGATCGGCGCCCTCCAGAAGCCCATCAAGACGCGCGAGGCGCTCGAGGAGGTGTTCGGCGAGATCCGGGACGTTCTCGACCGGACGGAGCGCGAGATCCTCCTGGTCAGCCCCGACGCGGAGACGCGAATCGTGGCCCATGCGGCGCTCGGCGGAGAGGGAGTCACGATCACGAGCCTGGAGGCGCCCGCCGAGGCGCTCGGCGCCCTCGACGGGCACGCCTTCGACGCGGTCGTCCTCGATCCTGGCCGGACCGAGGTGCGCGATTTCGAAACCTGTGCCGAGATTCTCCGGCAGTGCGGGTCCCGGGGCATTCCGGTGGCGCTGTGGAAGCCGGAGGACGAGGCTCTCCCGGAGGCCGAGTCGGAACGGCTGGAGCGCCTCGCCCGCGGCAACGCGGTGCACGTCGCTCGGTCGTTCGACCGGCTGCTCGACCACACGCTCCTCGCGCTGCACCGTCCGGTCGCGCGGGTCTCGCCCGAGCACCGCGACCGCATCGAGCGGCTCTACGAGACCGACCGCGTGCTCTCCGGCAAGAAGGTGCTGATCGTCGACGACGACATCCGGAACATCTTCGCGATGACGAGCGTGCTCGAGCGGCAGCAGATGGAGGTCATCTCCGCCGAGACCGGCCAGGAGGCGATCGAGAAGCTCGCCGCGACGCCGGGCGTCGACATCGTGCTGATGGACATCATGATGCCGGGAATGGATGGTCACGACACCATGCAGGCGATCCGCAAGACGGGCAAGTTCAGGGACCTGCCGATCATCGCGGTCACGGCGAAGGCGATGAAGGGCGACCGCGAGAAGACGCTCCAGGCGGGCGCCTGGGACTACCTCGCGAAGCCCGTCGACACCGACCAGATGCTCTCCGTCCTCCGTTCCTGGCTATGCCGCTGAGGTGAGGCGATGAACGAGGCGCGGGTCAAGCTGCTGGCGGTCGACGACAATCCCGCCAAGCTCCTCTCGCTCGGCGCGGTGCTCGGCGAGCTGGGGCAGGAGGTGCTCACGGCGCCGTCGGGCCGCGAGGCCCTGCGCCTGATGCTGCAGCACGAGTTCGCCGTCGTGCTCCTCGACGTGCACATGCCGACCATGGACGGCTTCGAGACCGCGACGCTCATCCGGCAGCGTAGAGCGTCCGAGCACACGCCGATCATCTTCGTCACCTCGTATCCCGACGACACGCATGCCGAACGGGGCTACCAGCTCGGCGCCGTGGACTACATCCTCGCGCCGGTCGATCCGGAGGTGCTCAAGGCCAAGGTCTCGGTCTTCGTCGAGCTCTACCGCAAGTCCGCGCAGGTCCGCGCGCAGGCCTCCGCGCTCGAACGCCGGGCGTCCCAGCTCCAGCAGCTCACGGACGCCTCGCTCGCCATCAACTCCGCGCTCTCCCCGGGCGAGACCCTGCAGGTCGTGGCCGACTTCGCGCGGACCATTCTCGGGGCGCGCCAGGCGGTCGCCGTGGCGGCGCCGGAGGAGAAGTGGAACGACGTCCGACGGGCCGCGTCGCTCGACCCCGACGCCTCGGTGCCGGAGGAGCGGCTGGTCCTGCGGGACGGCGCCGCGCTCGTCTCGCTCCTGTCGGTGATGTCCGGCCCGGCCCACCGGCCACGGGGCCTGGAACCGTCGCGCTGGGACGACTTCCTCGTCGAGGGATGGCCGGGCCGCGACGGGTGGCTCGCGGCGCCGCTGACGGGCCGGGACGGCCGCCCCTTCGGCCTCCTGCACGTGCTCGACCGGTCGGACGGCGATTTCGGTCCCGACGACGCGTCGGCTCTGACGCAGCTCGCCCAGATGAGCTCGATCGCGATCGAGAACGCGATCAACGCGGAGGCGCGGGAGGCGAACCGCATGAAGGACGAGTTCCTGACCACTCTCTCGCACGAGCTGCGCACGCCGCTCGCCGCGATCGTGGGATGGACCCGCCTGCTCCGCACCGGACGTCTCGACGGCCAGCGGACCGTTCAGGCGCTCGAGGTCATCGAGCGCAACGTGGCGGCGCAGGCGAAGCTGATCGACGACCTCCTCGACGTCTCCCGCATCATCACGGGCAAGCTCCGCCTCTCCGTCCGCAAGGGCTCCCTGTCGAGCGTCATCGCGGCGGCGATGGACTCCATGCGTCCCGCGGCGGACGGCAAGCAGATCGAGCTCTCGTTCGAAAGCGATGTCCCCGCCGGCGAGGACGAGATGGTCGGCGACGCGGACCGGCTCCAGCAGATCATCTGGAACCTGATCTCCAACTCGATCAAATTCACGCCGGCGCACGGCCGCGTTGGCATCAAGCTGCGCCGGGTCGACGACACCTACGAGGTCGAGGTGACCGACACCGGGCAGGGCATGACCCGCGAATTCCTGCGACACGCCTTCGACCGGTTCCGTCAGGCGGACAGCTCCGTCACGCGCGCGCACGGGGGACTCGGCATCGGCCTCGCCATCGCCCGGCACTTAACCGAGCTCCACGGCGGCTCGATCTCGGCCGAGAGCGCCGGGCCGGGAATGGGTTCCCGGTTCTTCATCCGCCTGCCGGCGGTCGCGCTCGGCGTCGAGCACGCCGCGGGTCCGGAACCCCAGACGTATTCGCCCCCCGCCGTGGCGGCGCCGCCCTCGATCGCGGGCATTCGCGTCCTGCTCGTCGAGGACCAGTGGGACAGCCGCGAGCTGATGGCGGAGATCCTGCGTTCCGCGGGCTGCGAGGTGGATGGCGCCGGCTCCGTGTCGGAGGCGCTCGAGCACCTCGAGGAGGCCCTGCCGGACGTGCTGGTCAGCGACATCGGCATGCCGGGAGAGGACGGATACTCCCTCCTCCGCCGGATCCGGCAGCGCGAGGCGCCGCTGTCGGCGCTGCCGGCGATCGCGGTGTCGGCGTACGCGCGCGAGGAGGACCGCATCCGCGCGCTCTCGGCGGGTTTCCAGGTGCACCTGGCGAAGCCGTTCGAGCCGGCCGAGCTCCTCGCCGCGGTGGCGCGCGTCGCGGGAGAGCGGCCGGCGCCGGCGAGTGGAGGCGCGATGCGCGACACGCTGCACGTGCTGGTGATCGAGGACGATCCGGACCTCGGGGACGGGCTGAAGCGCCTCCTCGAGCTCGCCGGGTACCAGGTCGAGCTCGCCGCGGACGGCCCATCGGGCATCGAGCGGGCGCTCGAGCGTCGGCCGCTCGTCGCGCTCGTCGATCTGGGCCTGCCCGGTCTCGACGGCTTCGGCGTCGCGCGCAAGCTCCGGAGCCTCGTCCCGCGGGAGGAGCTGTCGCTCGTGGCGATCAGCGGGTTGTCGCGGCCCGAGGACATCGGCAAGGCCGTCGCGAGCGGGTTCGACGACTACATCGAGAAACCCGTCTCCTTCGACCGCCTCGACGCGGTGCTCGGCGCTCGGATCGGCACCGTGCGCGGCCCGGACGCGGGCACGTAGAAGGGAGCGCCGGGGAGGGTGGCGTCTGTCGCGCACCCTCCCGCAGGCTCCGAGGCCGCCGCCGCCGCAGCCTCTCCAGGAAGGGCTACTCGGTGGTCTTCCCGGCGAAATGCTCCTGCGCCGCGAAGGCCTCGGCCCGGGTCGCGTGCACCGTGCCGTCCTCGTGCTCGGGCGGCCCGTACAGCGTATAGAGTTTCAGCGGCTCCTTGCCGGTGTTCTTCACGTTGTGCCGCGCCCCGGCCGGGACGACGATGGCGACGTCGGCCTCGACCTTGGTGCGGAGGCCGTCGATCGTGACCTCGCCGACGCCCTTCTCGATGCGGAAGAACTGGTCGCGGTCGGGATGGATCTCTTCGCCGATGTCTTCGCCGGGTGCGATGGACATCAGAACGAGCTGCAGGTTGCGGCCCGTGTAGAGAACGCGCCGGAAATCGCCGTTGTGCTCCGTCAGGTCTTCGATGTCGCGAACGAACCCTCGCATGGTGTCCTCCTCGTGGGGAAAGCGCGTCACGCCGTCCGGCGGTGACGGCGACCCCATCAATCCCATGAGGACACACCTCCGCCGCGGATCCGAGATCCGCTTGAATCAAATCCTGCATCCGGCCGGTGAACGGCTTCGAGTTGAAGGTCGCCATATGCCCCCGCGTGTTGTTCGCCGGGGGGCGGCGCCCGGGCGTATTCGTGCCATCATCTCGGGTCCGAGGCGCCCCGGATGGATCGGGAGCGCGGCGACGTGGAGACGGCATGAAGAAGAGCGGCACGACAGACAAGTCTCCCTCCGAGCTGATCGACGCCCGGATCGAGGAGCTCGGCGACTGGCGCGGCCGGACGCTGTCCCGGCTGCGCGCCCTGATCCGGCAGGCCGATCCCGAGGCGATCGAGGAGTGGAAGTGGAACAACCCCGTGTGGTCCCACGACGGGCTGATCTGCACCGGGGAGAGCTACAAGAACGTGGTGAAGATGACGTTCGCCCGGGGCGCGGCGCTGAAGGATCCCTCGCGGCTCTTCAACTCCAGCCTGGAGGGCGCCGTGCGGCGTGCCATCGACGTCCACGAGGGCGAGAAGATCGACGATAAGGCGCTGAAGGCCCTCATCCGCGAGGCCGTCGCTCTCAACGTCACCACGGTGCGCCGCTAGTCATCCGAGCTCGAAACGCAATCGGGGCCGTAGCTCAGTTGGATAGAGCAAGAGTTTCCTAAACTCTAGGTCGGCGGTTCGAATCCGCCCGGTCCCACCAATTCCGTCGTTAGGGCTCGATTCTTGCTCCTTCCGCGGCTCTCGATGAGTCGTGCCCCGGACGCCGCCTCGCGGCCTGGCGAGCCGTTCTACACGATGGGTCACTCGACGCTGTCGATCGAGGAGTTCGTCCGCGCGCTGAAGGGCGTCGGCGTCGCGCTCGTGGTCGACGTGCGCACGGTGCCGCGCTCGCGGACGAACCCGCAGTTCGATCGCGAGGCGCTGCCTCGTTCCCTGGGCGAATTCGAGATCGGATATGCGCACATCCCCGCGCTCGGCGGGTTGCGGGGCCGGAGCCGGGGACATCCCTCCGGAGATCAACGCCTTCTGGCAGAACGAGAGCTTTCATCACTACGCCGACTATGCGATGGGCGATGCGTTCCGCTCCGGTCTCGCTCGGCTGCTCGAGCTCGGCCGCGACCGGCGCTCTGCGATTGTGTGCGCGGAAGCGCTGTGGTGGCGGTGCCATCGCCGGATCATCTCGGACTACCTCGTGGCGGCGGGCGAAGCGGTCTTTCACATCGTCGGCGCGAAGGTCGAAACGGCGCGCCTGACGGAGGCGGCGCGGCGGACGGATTCCGGTGTGCTTATGTATCCGGCTTCCACGTAGACCGCCGG
>CAVXOX010000012.1:0-291883 GCA_963763535.1 uncultured Acidobacteriota bacterium | reverse complement strand
GGCCGAGTTCGCGGAGAAGGAGCTCGTCCTCGCGCGCTCGATCCAGCAGCGCATTCTGCCGCCGCCCGACCTCTCCGGCGACGGCTTCCGCGTCGCGGCGCGCAACCTGGCGGCGCGGTTCGTCGCCGGCGATTTCTACGACTTCTTCCGCCTGCCCGACGGCGCGCTCGGCATCGTGATCGCCGACGTGGCGGGCAAGGGGATCGGGGCGAGCCTCATCATGGCGACGGTGAAGGCATCGCTGCCGTTCCTCGCCGCCGAGCGCTCGGTCGCGGAGACGCTGCGCGAGGCCAACCGCCGCCTGGCGGTGAAACTCGAGCCGCGCGAGTTCGTCGCCCTCGCGTATCTGAAGTACGACCCGGGGACCGGCGCGTTCGCGCTCGCCAACGCGGGACTTCCCGATCCGTACTGCCTTCGCGGCGGCGCGTCCCCGCAGGCGCTCGTCGTGCCGGGACCGCGATACCCGCTCGGCGTGCGTGCCGAGGTCGCGTACGAGGAAACGCGCGGCCGCCTCGAACCGGGCGAACGGATCGTGCTCGTCACGGACGGATTGCCGGAGGCGCCCGATCCGTCCGGAGAGCCGCTCGGGTACGAGCGCTTCGAGGCGCTGCTTCCTCCCGCGGACGGCCCCGACGCCCTCTTCGCCGCCGTGCGCGCGGCGGTCTCGGCATCGCGTCTGGAAGACGACTGGACCGCGCTCTACCTCGAGCGGAGCGCCTGACGTGGACCGCGGGGAGCTCGCCCGCGCGCTCGACCGCTATGCGGCCGAGGGACCCGGCGAGGCGGCCTCGCTCGAGCAGCTGCGCCGCTTCGTCTCGGGCCCGGCGGACCCGTTTTCCCGCGACAACCCGGAGGGACACGTCACCGGCAGCGCCGTCGTGGCGCGGCCCGACGGATCGGCGTTCCTCCTCGTCCTGCACCGCAAGCTCTCGCGCTGGCTGCAGCCGGGCGGCCACACCGAGGAGAGCGACGCGACCGTCTTCGACGCGGCGCTCCGCGAGGCGCGCGAGGAGACCGGCATCGCCGCCTTCGACGCGCCGCTCGGATCCGCGATTTTCGACGTCGACGTGCACCCGATCCCCGCGCGCGGCCGCGATCCCGCGCATCTCCACTTCGACGTGCGGTACCTCCTGACGAGCCGGAGCGAGGCCGATCCCCAGGCCTCGGACGATCCGACGAGACCGATGCGCTGGTCGAGCTTCGAGGAGGCCGTCTCGCTCGGCATCGACGCGTCGCTCGAGCGGGCGCTGACGAAGGCGAGGAAGGGCGCTGAGGGGGCTCGGCCGGGAGTCGGCTTAGTGACGCCCCCTCACCCCTACCCCCTCTCCCAGAGGGAGAGGGGTGTCGTTTCTTTGTATGCTGCTTTCCCCGGAACCGGCAGCGGCAGGTTCGGCTCGCGCTTCTCCACGCCGAGGAAGAGGTAGACGACGCCGACGCCGATGACGAAGATTCCCGTCGCGCGATTGATCGTGATGAGCTTGCGGTAGTCGAAGTGGCGGCGCAGCGCGTGCGCGCCGCCGCAGAGGATCGTCCACCAGATCTGCGAGCCCAGGAAGACGCCGCCCACGAGCTCGGCCGTCAGGAAGGGCCGCCCGCGCACGGCGCCGATCCCCATCGTTGCGAAGACCGCGGCGAAGGCGACGAAAGTCATCGGATTCGTCAGCGTCAGCAGGAAGGTCGAGACGAAGTCGCCCGTCAGTCCGCGGTTGTTGTTGGAGCTCGGCTTCTTGCCCTGCTCCTTCGGCTTCGTCAAAAAGAGCCGCAGGCCCATGAAGATCAGGATCACGCCGCCGACCCGCTGCATCCAGGAGCGCTCCGAGATCAGGAACTCCGAGACGATCGTCGCGCCGAAGGCGGCGACCGCGCCGTAGAAGGCGTCCGCGGCCGCGGCGCCGAGGCCCGACAGAATCCCGAGAGGAAGCGCTTCGAAATCGTCCGCTGAACGCACAGGGCGGCGATGGGTCCGACCGGCGCGGCCAGACAGAAACCCACGATCAGCCCCTTGATGAAAAGGCTCATCGGGAGGTCACCGGGAGGGGAGGAGCATTGGGGCGAATGATACCGGTCGAGGCCGATCCGCCGTGGTCTTAAGGGTTTAGAGGCCGATTGACTTACGCCTTCTTACCGCCTATGTTGCGGTCATGGGCGGCGCCGATCGGAACCTCGCGATCTCTCTCGAGAATCTCCTCGAAGGGCGGGGGCTCGTCAGGAAGAGCGCCGCGCTCGCGCTGCTCTCCGGCATGGGCGCGAAGCTCTCGCGCGCTTCGGACCTGCCGTCGCCGGCCGCTCGGCGCGAGACGCTGCCGACGCGCGTGCCCGCGCTCGACCGGCTCCTCGAGGGAGGGTTGCCGCGCGGCGGCTTCGTCGAGATCTCGAGCCGCCGCTCGGCCGGGCGGTTCTCGATCGGCCTGTCGACGCTCGCGGCCGCGACGTCGTCGGGCGAGGCGGCCGCGCTCGTCGATCTCGGCGGCCATCTCGATCCCCAGTCGGCCGAGGCCGCGGGCGTCGACCTCGCGCGCCTCCTCTGGGTGCGGCCGGAGAAGCTGAAGGGCGCGGTCGCGAGCGCGGAGATGCTGCTGGCGACGGGGTTCCCGCTCGTCGTCGTGGACCTCGGTCTTCCGCCCGTGCGCGGCCGGTTCGTGCCGGACGCGGCGTGGCTGCGCCTCGCGCGCGCGGCGCGGACGCGGGGCGCGTCGCTGCTCCTGCTCTCGCCGTATCGCGTCAGCGGCATCGCCGCCGACGCCGTCGTCGCGGCCGACGCGGCGCGTCCCGCGTGGAACGGCGCCGGCCGCGCGCCGCGGCTCCTCGACGGCCTCGCGTCACGCCTCTCGCTCGAGAAGGACGCGCGCGCGAGATCGGGGAAGGCGGAGGAGATGGGGCTGAAGGTGGCGGGGACGTTTGCGCCGGCCTCGGATCTACTCACTCGGGCTCTTCTTCGATCGCCATCGCCAGAACAGTTGTCATCCCGAGGGCCGCAGGCCCGTCGCCAGCCATCCCTTTGAAGTCGCAGTGCGGCTCCGAAAGGGATCCCTCGTCGCTCCGCTCCTCGGGATGACACACTGGCCATGCCGCTCGCCTGCCTCTACGTCCCGCTCTTTCCCCTGGCCGCCCGTCTCCGCAGCGAGCCGGAGCTGAAGGACGGCGCCGTCGTCGTCTGCGAGGGCAACGGCAACGCGGCGCGGGTCGTCGCGGCGACGAAGAAGGCGCGGCGCGCTGGTGTCGCGGCGGGCATGACGCTGCCCCAGGCGCGCGCGATCCTGCCGAAGCTGGTCGCGCGCGGCCGCGACCGGGCGTGCGAAGACGCCGCGATCGAGGCGCTCCTCGAAGTCGCCGAGACCTTCTCGCCCCGCGTCGAGGACGCGGGCGGGGGAGTGGTGTACCTGGAGCTGGATGGACATCCACTGTTGACTTCCCCCCCTCACCCTTGCCGGCCGCTCGCTGCGCGAGACGCGGCCTTCGGCCGCGGCCGGCACTCCATGTGGCGAGGGGAGACCCCTCGCACTCCCCCGCTCCCCCCTGGTGAGGAAGAGGGGAATTCAAACGATGCAGGCTCGTCTTCAAAACACCCTCTCCCCCCGGCGGGGAGAGAGGGCAAGGGAGAAGGGGGAGCTCTCGCTCTCGCCAGAGACCTCCTCGGCGCCGCCGAGAAGGCGGGGCTGCCGGCGCGCGTCGGCGTCGCGGCGTCGAAGCTCGCGGCGCGGGTCGCCGCGGGGCTGCCCGACACGCCGACCGTCGTTCCCGACGGCGAGGAGCAGCGCTTCCTCGCGCCGCTGCCCCTCGAGCGCCTCGCGCCCGCGCTCGAGATCGCGGCGACGCTCGACCGCTGGGGCCTGCACACGATCGGCGAGCTCGCGAAGCTGCCCGAAGGCGAGGTCGCGAGCCGCCTCGGCGAATCCGGACGCGCGCTCCACGCGACCGCGCGCGGCATCGACCCGCGTCCGCTCGAGCCGCGCGTGCCGCCGCCGTGCTTCACGGAGGGCATGGAGCTCGAGTGGCCGCTCGCCTCGCTCGAGCCGTTCCTCTTCGTCGGCCACGCCGCGCTCGAGCGCCTCGTCCGCCGGCTCGAGGCGCAGGCGCTCGCGTGCACGCGCCTCGACGTGGAGCTCGAGCTCGACCCCGACGGCCGCGACGCGCGCTCGATCGCGCTGCCGGCGCCGACGCGCGACGTCAAGACGCTCATCACGCTCGTCCGTCTCGAGCTCGAGGCGCGCCCGCCCGGCGCCGCGGTCGAGGGCTTCTCCTTCACCGCGCATCCCGACGCGCCGCGGCGCGCGCAGCTCTCGCTCTTCGGTCCGACGGCGCTCTCGCCCGACCGCCTCGCGACGACGATCGCGCGCCTCGCGTCGCTTCTCGGCGCCGACCGCGTCGGCTCGCCGCGCACGATCGACGGCCACCGCCCCGAGCGCTTCACGCTGACCGGCTTCGAGCCGCCGCCTCCGCCCCGGATGGGTGTTGCGCCGCGCGAGGGCCGCGGCCTCCTCTCGGTGCGCGTCCTCCGCCCGCCGGTCGAGCTCGAGGTGATCGTCAAAGACGATTCGTCGTCCGGTGACGTAGGGGCGGCCCTTGCGGCCGCCCGGAATCAAACGGGCGGGGTCAAGCCCCGCCCCTGCAGCATTCGGTCCGCTCCCGACGCCGCTCCACCCATCTCGGGCAACGTCCGCGTCGCCGCGGGACCCTGGTCGCTCGAGGACGGGTGGTGGACCGACGTGCCCGCCGACCGCGACTACTGGGACGTCGAGCTCTCCGACGGCGGCCTCTACCGCATCTACCGCGACCGCGCCGCCGGCAAGTGGTTCGCCGATGGCGTGTACGACTGAGCCTCGACAACACCTACGACAACACAGAGAGGGCAGCGTTAGAATTGTGAGTGGCTTCGAGATCGTCAGTCCGATCAGCGATGCGGAGACGATCGCGATCGAACACGGTATCCGTGAACTGCCGCGGCTTCGACGCGTTTACGGACGTGGCCGTTGGCGGAAACGGAAAGGCATCGCGATGGTTCGGCTGGAGCAGGGCTCGGTCGTGAAGGTAGAGATTCACTGGTACGAAGCTGCCGGAATCGGCCGCAAGGAATTCAAGGTCAAACGCATATTGAAATGAAAACAGTTCACAAGAGGACCAGGAACCGATTCGTGATCTGTCTCCGGAACACCGGCTTTCCGGCATCGCTGGAACCGCGCAAGGTCTATCGCTGCGTTGGTTCGGTTCGAAGCGGCAGCCAATCCATGCTTCGCGTCATCGATGAATCTGGTGAGTCCTATCTCTATCCGAGGTCTCTTTTCGCCCCGGTTCGGGTCCCTTCGGCCGCGCAGAAGGCTCTCGCCCTGGCCGGTTAGCCAATCCAAAGATCCCTCGCGACAATCTAATAGTCAGCAATGCCCGCATCCGGCGGAGGTCCGGCCGCGCCCGAGCCTCCCAATCCCCCCCGGCTGCTCGATCGCGTCCGCCACGCGATCCGCGCGCGCCATTACAGCCTCCGCACCGAGGAGGCATACGTCGGCTGGATCCGCCGGTACATCCTCTTTCACGGCAAGCGTCACCCTTCCGAGATGGGCGCGACCGAGATCAACGCGTTCGTCACCCACCTCGCCGTCGACGGTCCGGTCGGCGCGTCGACCCAGACGCAGGCGCTGTCGGCGCTCCTGTTCCTCTACCGACACGTGCTCCGGCAGGATCTGCCCGACCTCGACACGGTCATCCGCGCGAAGCGCCCCGGACGCCGGCCGACGGTGCTCACGCGCGCGGAGGTGCGCCGCGTCGTCGCGGGGATGGAGGGCACGCCGCGCCTCGTCGCGACGCTCCTCTACGGCACCGGCATGCGGCTCCTCGAGGGACTGCGCCTGCGCGTCAAGGACGTCGAGTTCGGCAACAACCGCATCGTCGTCCGCGACACCAAGGGCGGCGAGGACCGCGTCGTGCCGTTCCCAGCGGTCGTCCGCGCGGCGATGCCGACCTGGCTCGCCCGCGTCAAGCGCGTCCACGAGAAGGACCTCGCCGACGGCTTCGGCGCCGTGCATCTGCCGGATGCGATCGCGGTCAAGTTCCCCGGCGCCGACCGCGAATGGGGATGGCAGTACGTGTTCCCGGGTGAGCACCGCAGCCGCGATCCTCGCGCCGGCGCGCCCGGCAAGCCCCCGCCTCTCGACCAACCCGAGCGCCGTCATCATTTGCACGAGACGGTCATCCAGCGAGCGCTGCGCCGCGCGGTCCTCGACGCCGGCATCTCGCGGCGGGTCAGCTGCCACACGTTCCGGCATTCCTTCGCGACCCACCTGCTCGAGGAGGGATACGATATTCGGACCATCCAGGAGCTTCTCGGCCACAAGGACGTGAAGACCACGATGATCTACACGCACGTGCTCAACCGCGGCGGCCGCGGCGTCCGGAGCCCCGCCGACCTGCTCTGGTCGCGCGTGTCCCCGCGTACCGCCGCTAGACAGCTCTCTTCGCAGCCTAACTTCCTGCCTGACGTCCTGCCTCCGGAGCGACAGCTGGTGGCCGGTGAGGAACTTGTCGACGATTTCGTGGACGAAGACGTAGATGAATAGGAAACGCGCTTTGCAGGGAACTTCGGCGGGAGTTAGGAAGTCTAAGTTACAGCCTATGCAACTGTTAGGCCACGCAATCGGCCTCGCGGCGCTTCTGCTCCTCGGCGCTGCGCCAAAGTCGAAACCGGTGCTCACGTCGGCCGAGTTAGAGGACATCGAGAGACTGTCTACCGTTGGGAGTTGCAAAGGTGCCCTACCGGAGACGTGGGCGGCGATAATGTCTTCTTCTTCGGCCTCGAGGGCCGCCAAGATCCATCTTCGCAGTTGTTGGAGCGCTTCGCCGGCAGCCAGTTGCCGGTCAAGCCGCTCTCAGCCTCTGTCATCGGTGGCGATTTTGTCCTCCGTGACCGGGCGACAGGTCTGCAGGGGTCGCTCTACTGGATCGGCCAGATCCGACCGCTCTCGGCGTCCATGGTCGAAGTTGGCGCGAGTTGCTGCTCCCTGATGAGCGTGCTTCGCCTCACGCGCGATAAGGGCAAATGGCGAGTCCTCAGCTCACGGGCTGACGGCGTGGCCTAACACGCGCGTGCAGCGGACTCGCTCGTCGCCTTCGGCTCCTCGCTCGCCGCTGACGCGCTGCCCGTTAGGCGGGCTCGCGTGACAGCGGTGTACGTGATCGCCGCCGCTTGGACCCTAGCGTGCGTCTTGGGAGTTACGTGCGGCTGAGCATCCTCGGCTACAGGGATCTGCATGCGAACCGCATGACCAGATGGCTAGGGTCGTTGTACCGGCGACCGGTCGACCACGGTGATGACTTCGTTCGCGAACGATTCCGCCAGAACATCTGGATTCTCGAGCATCCTGCTGGCGTTGGCGGCGTTTACCCTAATAAGGGGTTTGGTCAAGTCATGAAGCCGCCTAACACGCGGGTGCAGCGGACTCGTTCGTCGGCTTCGCCTCCTCGCTCGCCGCTGACGCGCCGCCCGTTAGGCGGACCCCTGTGAACTGATGCTGTGGCTCTTGGCCGTTCCTCTGCTTCTGGTCCCGAGCGGGCCTGCCAAGAGCGATCCGTGCTTGGCAATGATTCCGGCCAGTCTTCGTGCGGCCATAGCGAAAGAGTATCGAGGCTACCGCCTCCCGAGGAGGTCCGACAATCTTGCTGAGGACGTGAGGTACCACACGCAACACGGTGGCAATGGGTGTTTGGGCGCAACCGCCGGTGACTTTGACGGTGACGGGGAGCCTGACGTTGCTCTGCTTCTCACATCCACCAAGTACGTGCGGTTCATCGTAGCGTTCGCGAGGGGCTCTACTTGGATTCTCGAATCGCCCTGGAAACCGACCGACGCCCAATGGAGAAACAGGCTCTACGTCGCCACGGAGCCTCCCGGAAAGTACGATGACCTCGGGTTGGCTGACGAGCCTGAGGAAGGCCAGGTCGACTCGTTCACATGCAAGACCGAGGTGCCGTCCACCGGTACGACAGAATCCACGGAGATCGTCTTTTGGAAGGGACCGCAGGGGTGGGTGCATGTGTGGATTTCGGACTGAGCCGCCTAACACGCGCGTGCAGCGGACTCGCTCGTCGGCTTCGCCTCCTCACTCGCCGCTGACGCGCCACCCGTTAGGCAGCCGAGGAGCGCGGGAGCAGGGTGGGGGCTTCAGCCTGGCGCCGGTGGAATTCCGAAACGGTGAGATGGTCAGAGTGTCCCGAAGCGCAGCATCCAGATGAGCGAGCGTGGCGAAACCCTCGGTGCGGTCAAGATGCTTGGCGTCGCATCGTGGCGAAAGCTGCGAGCTCGGCTTGGAACCGGGCGCGGCGGTTTACGGCTGTTGGCTGTGCGGCAGCCTAACAGGCGGGTGCAGCGGACTCGCTCTTCGGCTTCGGCTCATCGCTCGCCGCTGACCCGCTACCCGTTAGGCGGCCGGGGTCGTTAGCGATGATGCCTCTTCTTGAGTTGGCGGCGCTCATGGGCGCAATCATCCTGGCGATACGAGCCGTCGTCCGGTACCGGGTAGCTCGTCCCAACGCAAGGGATCGATGGGAGCCAGCCGCACTGCTTGGGATGGCGAACGTGGCGTCACTCTTCTTGGTTGGCCTTCTGATTGGAGGCTCTGCTGTTCTGGGCAAGGTCGTGGCTGGCCGCTACTTCGTTGGTGACCATGGGCATTACACGGAGGTTCCGCAGTGGGTTTGGATCTACAGCTGGGCACATGCTGTGTCCCAGGTGGGTACCGTCCCTTTCATTTTCATATGGGGGTTTGTGCGTCGCGAGGCGATCGAGGATGACAAGGGAGGTGGGTCCACCGGATTTCGCGGTCGCGGGGCCGCCTAACACGCGCGTGCAGCGGACTCGCTCTTCGCCTTCGGCTCATCGCTCGCCGCTGACGCGCAGCCCGTTAGGCCGCTCAAGACACAGATGGGCCTAGTGGGCATCGACGAAAAGGCCGGTCCCCTGGATCATGATCGCGGCAAGAGCGGTGGTCGTATCAGAAGGCGCGCCGTCACGATCCTGCTAGCTCTCGGATGGGTATTGGTCGCGGGCTACACGATGGGAGTCGTGCTCTGGGGTGTTCGGTTTCTTCTCGGTCCGACTTGGCCGTCCGGAAGAGAGTTCGGCCTTGGTTTCGCACTCGCCGCGCTAGCATGGTTTGTGATGCTGAGGCGTAGCCGGCGAGCGGCCTAACACGCGCATGCAGCGGACTCGTTCGTCGGCTTCGCCTCCTCACTCGCCGCTGATGCGCTGCCCGTTAGGCGACGTGATGGAGAGGGCGGCGTGACGCTGCGTAGGGATCTCAGCTTCGCAGTCTTGGTTCTGGCGCTGTCCGTCATCTCCGCATTCGTGTGCACCCTCGTATTCCTCGTAATGCAACAGCTCTCGTTGCCGAGAACCGACCTGGCTTATGGAGAGCCGCTGAGCATCTCTGATCCCTTCGTCGTCATGATCGGCGGCTCGGCAGCGTCGGTTGCTGGCCTAGTGATCTTTCCCGTGGCGCTCTTCTGCCTGTAGCGTCGCGACTTGATGCGCTGCGGCGGCTTCGCGCTGGGTCTCACGGCGTTGTTCATCATCGGGGCGTCTCTCGTGACTCCCTCGGTGGCACTGTTTGGCTCGCCGGCTGTGGCAGTGGCAGCGCTCATCTTTTGTCGCCTTACGCAGCGTCAGTTCTTCCGGCTTCATGGAGGCGCGGGTGACGTCGCCTAACACGCGGGTGCAGCGGACTCGCTCTTCGCCTTCGGCTCATCGCTCGCCGCTGACCCGCAGCCCGTTAGGCGGCCGTGGCCTTGTCGTGGCCGGTGTTGCTCTGGCGGCCTTCCAGGCCGCCGTTCAGGCTGCCGCCAGCGCGGGCGGCCCAACAGCGGTAGAGGTTATCGATCGCCTCCGGCAACTCGTGCCGTCGGCAGCACCGGCCGAGTCCCTTAGCCCGCAAGAACTAGTTGGCCACTTCACCGCCGAAACGAAAGAGGTGGAACGACGTATAGGCGGATTCTTGTCCGGGAGTGACCTTTATCTCTTGGCAGGTGGCCGGTACCTCTATGTGGAATGGGCCGACATCTTGCCCGAAACGATTTATGACCGCGGGCGCTGGTCAATCACCAATGGGGTCGTCGAGCTCGCCTCGGACCATGAGCTAAAGAATTCTGATCGCCCGCGTAATCATCGCTATGTGATCTTTCGACTCGCGGTCGATGGCAGCCCAACGCTGAGGCTTATCGGGACCAGCTGGGAGCTACCCTATTTCGAACAGAACGGGCGCGACGATTCGCCCTTCATGCTGCTAATCAATAGCATGGAGCAAACGGAGCGGTATTCGCCGGACCGGTCGTTGGCGGTCTACAAGCGACTGATGCACGACGCTTGGAACCCGGGGTTCTTCCGTGAATAGCCAGCCGCCTAACACGCGCGTGCAGCGGACTCGCTCATCGCCTTCGGCTCTTCGCTCGCCGCTGACGCGCCGCCCGTTAGGCGCGGGAACACCATGAGTCCTACGGTCTTCCGGGAAGGCGGCATTCGGGTTTTCTTCTTCTCGCGCGAGGAGAGCCGGATGCATGTCCATGTCCAATCGGCTCAGGGAGAAGCAAAGTTCTGGATGGAGCCGCAGATCGAGCTCGAGGCGAATTACGGCCTGCCAGAGCACGAGATTGCTAGAATTCGTGAAGTCATAGAGAGACGTCAGGATGAAATCCGAAGAGCTTGGCGCACGCACTTCGCAGGTTGAAGTTGCGAACATCTCGAGGCAGGGCTTCTGGCTCCTCCTTGGCGATAGGAAGTTGTTCCTGTCGTTCAAGGACTTCCCTTGGTTCGAAAGCGCGCCAGTCGCAAAGATCCTCAAGGTCGAGTGGCCCCAGGCTGATCACCTCTACTGGCCCGACCTCGATGTCGATCTCTCGGTGGAGTCCATCGAACACCCCGAGCGCTTCCCGTTGGTGTCCGTCGCCCGCGCCTAACACGCGCGTGCAGCGGACTCGCTCATCGCCTTCGGCTCTTCGCTCGCCGCTGACGCGCCACCCGTTAGGCAGCCGAAGGCCGGTCGGCAGCGCGGCGGTCGCAGCCTGGTCCCATCGGAGCTCCGGAACCGGTGAGATGATCGGAGTGTCCTAACCCCAGCAGGCAATGAGCGAGCGTGGCGAAAGCTCCGGTCCTGTCAACGTGCCGGCCGCATGGTGGCGAACGCTGCGAGCTCGGCGGCTGGGAGGTCCACGCGGTCTAGGGTCGGCGAATCTACGTCTGCCTAACAGGCGGGTGCAGCGGACTCGCTCATCGCCTTCGGCTCTTCGCTCGCCGCTGACGCGCTGCCCGTTAGGCGGCCTGGCACGCACGACTCGAAAGACGAAGGAGAAATCATGACCAGGGTTCTGTTGCTCGGCTACGACCCAGACACTGTGGATTTTTCGGATCCCGCACTACCGCCAGGCATGAACGTCGAGAAGGTTCACGCCGGTATCGAGGCTGCGATGAAGCAGTTTGCGTCGCGCGGATGGGACGCGAACGTCTGTTTTATTAGGCCCGATGAAAGCGCCGGGCCGACAGTGGAGCGGCAACTCGCCTCGGCAAACTATGACTGCGTCGTCATCGGCGCAGGCGTCAGGCTGCCGCCTCGCCTCCTGTCAATATTCGAGGTAGTCATCAACGCTGTTCGCAAGGCAGCGCCGCGCGCGGCGATTGCCTTCAACACGCGACCCGACGACAGCGCCGATGCGGCCGCCCGATGGTTGCCGAACGGCGGGGCCGCCTAACACGCGCGTGCAGCGGACTCGCTCGTCGGCTTCGCCTCCTCGCTCGCCGCTGACGCGCGTTAGGCAGCACATAGGCCATGCGCGTCAGAATCGAGTACGGAGACCAGAACGAACCGTTCGCGGCGTGTCTGCCTCGCGATGGCTCTGTCGTTCGCGTGCTCGAGTCGCAGTCGGGCGACCAGTGGCACCAGGTCTCGCTCTACCGGCCGATCGATTACCAGCTCAAGGTGCACGAGCCGTTCGGCGTCAGGCGAGTCGTCGCTGATCAGGTGCTCATCAGGCCTCGGCACGTCGGCGAGAGAATCGGTGGGGAAGGATCGGTCGACGTGCACCTTTATCTAGCCGAAGAGGCACAGCTTCCCATCTCGTCGCCGTTGGTTATCGATGAGTATGTGCCCGGATGCTGGGCCGTATGCACTCGGCTGGGCGGTGCTGCCTAACACGCGCATGCAGCGGACTCGCTCGTCGGCTTCGCCTCCTCGCTCGCCGCTGATGCGCAGCCCGTTAGGCAGTCAACGCAGGCCGACACCGCTGAAAAGGAGCGCCCTCCATGAAACAGACCGATCTCTTGAGTGTGACCTCGATACTCTCCGTGCTTCTGCTGGCCCTGCATATCTCGCAGGACATCGTCTTCGGCTTCGACCGCGCTGGGCTCAATCATCTTGTCGGCGTCGCGATCCTGCTCGTTCTCGTCTGCGGCGCGGTGCAGCTGCGAGACCAGAAGGTGGGCAAGGTGATCATGCTACTTGGCGGCGTGATGGCCGCCGTGATGCTGCCTCTGCACATGCGGAATGGATTGCGCCCGGAGTTTCTCGAGAAGAGCGGCGCCCTTCTGTTCATCTGGACTCTCTATGTCCTCGGAGTGACCGGTGCGTTCTCGACTATCCTGGCGGTCCAGGCATTGCGCGCTCGGCGGATCGCTTCGTGAAGAAGCGGCTTTGCGGCGTGAGCTATTTCCTTTCGCCATGCCCGGATCGGCGCGTCATAGCCGTGGCTGGCGCCACTGCCCGTTAGGCCGGTCTGGGGGACCTTGACGTCAAAACGTCACAGCGCTAGACTGACAGCATGAGTAGCGCTAAACGGGCGACCGTGTATTTCGAGCCGGACATCCATCGGGCGTTGCGGCTCAAGGCAGCGGCATCGGACAAGTCGATCTCGGACATGGTGAACGACGCGGTGAAGTTGACCTTGGCTGAGGATGCCGAGGACCTTGAGGCGATCGAGTCACGCAAGCGGGAGCCGAATCTCGACTTTGAGCAGTTCGTAAAGGCTCTCAAACGTCGTGGCAAGTTGTAGGGTCCTGATCAAGCCGTCCGCGGCCAAGGAGATCGAGGCCGTTGACCAAAAGAAAGACCGGCAGCGCATTGTGGCGAGCATCCAGGCGCTGGCCAAGGAGCCCCGGCCTGTCGGGTGCGACAAGCTGGCAGGGACGGGCGATCGCTATCGGGTCCGGGTCGGCCGATATCGGGTTGTCTACACGATCGTTGATGCCGAGCTGCAGGTTCTCGTCGTACGAGTCGCAGATCGTAAAGACGTCTATCGATAGGCCGCCTAACACGCGTGTGCAGCGGACTCGCTCATCGCCTTCGGCTCTTCGCTCGCCGCTGACGCGCTGCCCGTTAGGCGCCACGAACAGCAGTGTGGCATGAAGACCCTCGGAAGGCGGCTTATCATTCTCGGTGTCTTGTTCCTGGTGACTGCGCCGGTACTGTTGCTTTTGCCAAAGTTCCAGGAGGAGAAATTGGCATTGGGACTCTATTGGCGGATGGGCTCGAGCCTGGCATGCGGCGGGATTCTTCTGATGCTTGGTGTCCATCTCTCTTACAAGGATGACGGGCGTGGCGTCTAACACGCGGGTGCAGCGGACTCGCTCATCGCCTTCGGCTCATCGCTCGCCGCTGACCCGCTGCCCGTTAGGCGACCCCTAAGACCTCTTGTGGCCGCGCGTTCCGGAGTGGTAGACTCATTGTAGATACGGAGGCGTCATGAGGACGAGGGTGCAGAAGTGGGGAAACAGTCTCGCGGTCAGAATCCCAAAGCCATTCGCGGAGGGTGCAGGCCTGAAACTCGCAACGGAGGTCGAGGTGTCGCTGGAGAAAGGGACGCTGCGATTCTCAGCGGTTCGGCCCCGGTGGGAGTTGCGAGCGCTCGTTTCCAAGGTGACGACGCGGAACCGGCATGCTGAGGCGGACTTCGGCAAGCCCGTTGGCCGAGAGTCCTGGTAGGCAAACGATGGCGTACGTGCCCGAGCGTGGCGACCTGGTTTGGATCAGCTTGAATCCTCAGGCGGGGCACGAGCAGGCTGGACGCAGGCCTGCGGTTGTCATCTCGCCCAAGTCGTACAACGGGAAGGTTGGCCTGGGCCTGTTCTGTCCGGTCACGAGCCAGGTTAAGAGCTACCCTTTTGAAGTCGCGGTGCCGCAGGGTCTGCCTGTCAGTGGAGTGGTTTTGGCCGATCAGGTGAAGAGTCTGGATTGGCGCGCGCGAAAGGCTGAATTTGCAGGCCGATTGTCTTCCGATGCGAGGGATGAAATCCTCGGCAAACTCGGAGCCCTCTTGGAGCCGTGATGCAAGGGTCGCCTAACACGCGCGTGCAGCGGACTCGCTCATCGCCTTCGACTCTTCGCTCGCCGCTGACGCGCTGCCCGTTAGGCCGCACGAAGTGATCGCGCTGCTTCTCGTCCTAGCGTTCGCGGCTCCGGCTGAACGGCCGATAATCGACGCCGAGCTCAGTAGCCAGTGCGAAATCTCCTCGGTCGCCATCTACGCCTCTGGCTTCGCTCACTTCCAGGCGACGACCACTTGCGGCACGGCCGAAGAATTCACGTCCGGCTTGCGGCCGCTGTCCCCGGCAGACCTCAAGATGGTGGAGGCTGCCATTGCGGCTGCGCGGTTCGATTCGCTCCCTGGGTCTATCGCTCCCGATCCGAAGGTGGTTGCCACGGAGGAGGACGTCTTCAGCATTCGCGTCTGGCGGGCCGGAAGCTCAAAGCGGGTGGACGCCTTCGGCCTTGAGCGGGCTCTGGACACGTCCGCGGCGCAACGCTTTCAGGCTCTCTGGCTGGCTGTCGTCAGATACGGCTCAGAGGGAGCGAAGTAGCGTGCGGCCTAACACGCGGCTGCAGCGGACTCGTTCGTCGGCTTCGCCTCCTCACTCGCCGCTGACGCGCCACCCGTTAGGCGGCGGCATCGCACGATTTCGATCTTAAAGGAGGGACCAATGGAGATACCTAGGGCCGAACCCCTCTTGGTCCGGGCAGGGTTCGTCCTCTTCACACTCTCACTGCTCACAGGACTTGCGGTGCCCGCCTTCCTCAACCACAGGATGGCCGTCGCGGCTCACGTGACAGGGGTCCTGAACGCTCTGGTTTTGGTAGTCCTCGGTCTCAGTTGGGGCCTTCTGGCCGTGGGCCCGGTTCAGGCCAAACTCACGCGGACCGCCTTCCTCTGCAGCACATTTGCCAACTGGGGGACATCCTGTCTTGCGGCAGCCTGGGGAACCAGTCGGTTAACACCTCTTTCAGGCGCAGGGTACAGTGCCGCGCCCTGGAAGGAAGCTGTGGTACAGGTGCTTCAGGTCTCGCTAACTCTCGTGATTCTTGCTGGGGCGTTGTCGGTGGTCTATGCGCTTCGCTCGAAGCGAGCTGTCACCTAGCCGGCGCGGCGCGCCTAACACGCGCGTGCAGCGGACTCGCTCGTCGGCTTCGCCTCCTCGCTCGCCGCTGACCCGCTACCCGTTAGGCGGCGGAAGGTAGGTTAATCCAGATGTCACCCCTCTCAATTTCAGAGGCCAGGCGGTTCTACGACCGGTTCGGCGCGAAACAGGATAAGCAAGTCTGGTACGAGGCGGCTGCCGTTGACGACCTCGTCCTTCACGCCGACCTCGCGAACGCTCGTTTTCTCCTTGAGTTCGGCTGCGGCACCGGCCGCCTCGCCCTGGAGCTCCTTTCCAGTCACCTTGCGTCTACCGCGACGTACGTGGGTATCGACTTGAGCTCCACGATGATTTCTCTTGCCTCTCAACGTCTCGCAGGCTATTCCAGCCGCGTGACGGTAGCCATTGCCACCGGCGACCCGACATTACCCATCGCGCGACACTCCGTCGACCGGTTCTTCTCAACCTATGTTCTCGACCTCCTGTCAGAACCACTCATCCGGCAGGTTCTCACGGAGGCACACAGAGTCCTCGAGCCAGGCGGGCTTCTCTGCCTTGCGGGTATCACACCAGGCGATACAGTCATTTCGCGAGTTGTCATGGCGATCTGGCGGTTGGCGTACTCAATTCGTCCTTATGTCGTCGGAGGCTGCAGGCCGATACGGTTAAGCGAGATCGTTTCCGAACCCGAGTGGGTCGTACGTCACCATCGAGTGGTTGTAGTGAAGGGCGTGGCTTCCGAAGTTCTCGTGGCAGCGGCTTCGAGCACCGCCGCCTAACACGCGCGTGCAGCGGACTCGCTCATCGCCTTCGGCTCATCGCTCGCCGCTGACTCGCTACCCGTTAGGCGGGCCGGAAAGGCCTGCGCAGAATGCGATGTCATGGAGATGACCGGTGGCAGCTTCAACTGAAACTATTTCGATCGAGTACGGCGTCTACTCGGCGGCCGAGGCCGACGCTATGTCGAAGCTTCTGGGCGAGGTATTCAGCCATCGCGATCCGCCTGCTTTAGCGGCCGGGCTGACTCCTGCCGAGTTCGAGGCATTCGTCAGATTGTTCTGCCCGAAAGCGGAGGCCGAAGGCCTGACCATCGTGGCCCGGCTCGCCGGCACGGGGGAGTTGGTAGGGGCACTGCTGACGGAGGACTCCGCCTCGGCGCCGCCTGAGGGGATGGATCGGCTGAGCGCGAAGTTCGATCCGATCTTCGACATCCTAGGCCAATTGGATGCCGAGTACCGGGTCGACCGCGCGGTGCGGCCGGGCGAGTCGCTCCACCTGTTCCTCCTGGGCGTCGCGGATCGAGTTGCCGGAAGGGGAGTGGCCCAGCGGCTCGTTGCGGCCTGTCTCGAGCACGGCGCCAGGAGGGGCTATCGGCTGGCAGTCACGGAGGCCACGAACAAGGTGTCCCAGCGCATCTTCCGAAAGCAGGGGTTCGTGGAACGCGTGCAGCGGTCTTACGAGGCGCATCGTTTCAGCGGCCGCACCGTGTTTGCGTCCATCGCCGAGCATGGCGGCCCCATGCTCATGGATCGACAGCTGACGCCGTGATCACAACAGTGCAGGGCAGGGCTCCGAGCCTCCCAAGATTGCGGCGCCGGGAGGCGCTCAAGTGGCGATAAAGCGGCCGCCTAACACCCGCGTGCAGTGGACTGGCTCATCGCCTTCGGCTCATCGCTCGCCGCTGACCCGCTGCCCGTTGGGCGCCGGAAGGAGCAGTCATGGCTGAGGACCCGCTGTACGCCGCCGTGACCGGTGGGAGGCGTAAGGGGGACGCTTTGGTGGTGGGCCAGCCTCTTTGGCTTCACGTTCGTGCCTACTCGGCGCTGTCAACGACTCTCGGGGCGCGGTCGTCTGCGCCGTATCGGTCTTGGTCGGCTGGCGCACACTACAGGCGGCATCCGAATTCTTCTCGGTCTGGGCTCTGACCGGCCTGGCGTGGTACTGGTTAAGTGTGGCTTGGCATTCGCTGAGGTCTGGCCGTGCCGGTAACAGTCGCCGAGTTTAGGGTGCCGGCGCCTAACACGCGGGTGCAGCGGACTCCGCTCTCGCCTTCGGCTCATCGCTCGCCGCTGACCCGCTGCCCGTTAGGCGACGGGGACTTGCAGTTCGCTCTAGCCCCGACGAGGGGAGTGAGGCTAAAGGATGGCTTTCGATGCGTCCGTGCCCAAATTCGGAGGAACTAAAGGAGGTTTTCTAATGATACGAAAGACGTTATTGACGACAGCTTATGGGCTTGTTCTGGCTGCGTTGGCCTCCATGTCGGCAATCGCTCAGAATGGCATGGGAGGACCTCAGGGCTCGCCGCGATACGACCCGAAGACAGAGCTGACGGTCAAAGGGACGGTGGAGGAGGTGAAGGAGTACCCGAGCGGGGGTGGCTGGCACACCGGTCTGCACGTGACGCTCAAGACGGACAAGGGCAAACTGGATATCCACCTCGGCCCGACCGACTACTGGAAGAAGCATGGATTCGAGCTCGCCAAGGGGGACTTGATCGAGGTGATCGGTTCGAAGATCAAAGTCGATGACGCAGAAGTGGTGCTGGCTCGCGAGGTCAAAAAGGGTGAGAAGGTAGTCACGCTTCGCAACGCCCAGGGAGTTCCGGCCTGGTCTCAGGGACGGCGATCTCCTTAAGGTTGATTGCCACGTCGCCTAACACGCGGGTGCAGCGGACTCGCTCATCGCCTTCGGCTCTTCGCGAGGGGCTGACCCGCTACCCGTTAGGCGTCGGGAGAAGCCGGTCTCTCTGATGGGTAAAGAGAGATGAGTCGAGATGCTGAGGCGTTCGCTTTTCTGGTTGGCGAGTGGGACATTGCGATGCTCGTCATGCCGCCGGGCGCTACCGCTCGGCCGGCGTGCGATCTAGCGAGTGCGCAGCATTCTGAATGGCACGGCGCATTGCTCGATGAGATTCGCCATGCCTGGATGAGTTGGAGCAGGTAAACTTTCGGGGCGCGAGCTCTCCGAACCTTACATTCTAGACCGTAATCGGTGGTACGTGGTCCGGATGATGGCGAAGCATTCAGCGGCTACACGGAGTTGCACGCCGAACTCGTAAATGACGAGGTCCGAACGCGTGGCCAAGGCAAGGATCCTGGGGGTGATCTGATAGAACGGCGGTCGGTACCACGATATCGCCGCCGATGCCTACTCCTTTACGCTCGGTCGCTCGTATACGGTTGGAAGGACGCTGATCCGGCCCGTCGTGTCGTCTAGGGCGATCCGTCGGAGGGCTACGGGATGAGCGTGGCGGCGGCGCCTAACACGCGCGTGCAGCGGACTCGCTCGTCGGCTTCGCCTCCTCGCTCGCCGCTGACGCGCCGCCCGTTAGGCGTGCTCACTTTCTCTTCAGGTAACGTCAACTCGTGAACGCTCGCCAGCCCAGCCCCAACGCACAGTTGTCCGCGTTCCTGTCGCGCTTCTCCCCCGAGATCGTCGCGCTGGTGAAGCGATGTCTGCCCAAGCTCCGCCGCGCTTTTCCCGGCTCCTATCAGCTCGTTTACGACTACTCCAACTCTCTCGTGGTGGCGTTCGGTATGTCAGATCGCGGATACGAGGCCATCGTCGCCATTTCCATCTCTCCGCGTGGGGTCCGGCTGTACTTCGACAAGTCCGTACCCGACCCTAAAGGTCTTCTCGAGGGCTCTGGCGGCAAAGTGCGCCGCGTTGCTCTCAAGGCCGCATCTGACCTCGATCACGGGGATATCCAGGCACTGGTGAAGGCAGCGATCAAGCACTCCGGGGTCACCTTCCCGCGCACCCGCTCGACCCGCATGATCATCAAGTCGGAGTCGAAGAAGCGGAGACCCCGGAGAACCCGGCACGCCTAACATGCGCGTGCAGCGGACTCGCTCATCGTCTTCGGTTCCTCGCTCGCGGCTGACGCGCCGCCCGTTAGGCGCTCGTACGAAACCGTATCAGGGGTGAGAGCATGGTCACGCTACAGCTAGTTGCCACCAGTCTCGCGTCGCTGGGCTTCAGCGGTTTATTTGGCGCGTCGCTCTATGACACCGTCGTGCTCGCGCCTAACCTCAAAGGCGGGCCGGCGGCTCTCGAGCACGGGCGATTGTTCATGGCAAATGCAACGCCGGCGAATCTCTTCCGCGTCCTGTCCCCCACAACACAGGTTCTCCTGCTTGTGGCTGTTGTCGCCAACTGGTCTGGCCCTGAGCGCAGATGGCCTCTGATCGGCGCCCTTGTGGCCCTCGTTCTCTGTGACGTGATCACTTTTACGTACCACTATCCCCGACTCCGTATAATGTTCGAAGCGCCGCTCACCGTAGCGGCAGAGCGCGTGACTCTCGCCGCGAAGCAGTGGACCGCGGCGAATTACATACGTCTTGCACTGTTGTTTGGAGGGTGGTGCGCAACGCTGTTCGCCCTCATGCGGCTCGTTCAAGCGATGCATCCAGGGTCGAGCGCCTGACACGCGCATGCAGCGGACTCGCTCATCGTCTTCGGCTCTTCGCTCGCCGCTGACGCGCTGCTCGTTAGGCCGCGCAGTCGGCTGATGAGGCCGGGGGTTCAGATGTTGATCAAGCGTTTGGCCGGGGCGGTTTTCGGGTTCGCACTGCTCTTGGTCTCGGCGGCAGGGGCCAGGGGACAGCCCGAGGGCAAGGCCGAGCCGCGTATCATCCCGATCCATCCTATGGTCGAGGATGTCGAGATTCTCTATGGCGATCCCGAGAAACCAGGGGAGCCATTCGTAATGAGAATTCGGGAGCTTCCCGGCGGCATTATTCCTCCTCATAAACACCCCGTGGACGAGAACATCACCGTGCTTCAGGGCACCCTGTACTTCGCGGTTGGCGACAAGTTCGACCGCGGTGTGATGAAGGAGCTGAAGGCCGGAAGCTACGCATTCATTCCAAAGGGAAGCACGATGTTCGGGTGGACACCTGAGGCCGCCATCGTTCAGGTCCACGGTATCGGTCCATTCCATATTCACTGGCGCGATGGAGCTGCCTGGCGTGACAAACTGAAGACGTTGGACGATTCGGACGCCGCGTCCATTTTCAAGTTCACGAAGGGCCAGCGCGTCGTCGCCACTCGGGGAACCGGCCGCATTCGGCAGGGATACGACTCTGGCGAGATGATCGGGTATGAGATCGAAGCCGAGGACGGGCGCCTGTTTGCGGCGGAGGAGAGCGAGCTCAAGCCTGCGGCGGAACGGTGATTACCCCTCCCTGGCCGCGGCCTAACACGCGCGTGCAGCGGACTCGTTCGTCGCCTTCGGCTCTTCGCTCGCCGCTGACGCGCTGCCCGTTGGGCCGGCGCGGAGAGGCGCCATGAAGCGGCCATGGCCGATCATCGCGGCGGCGGATGTCACCAAGAGCTCTGCCTGGTACATGAAATTGCTGGACGTTCAACAGAACCATCCCGGTGCGACCGTCTTTGACCAAATTCTCGACGAGGACGGCACGATCCTCTTGTGTCTACACCGATGGGGTCCTTCAGGTCCCCGTGGCGATCACGAGTGGCGCTCTCTCGCCGATCCGGCAAAGGGTCAGGCTGGAAATGGACTTTTGCTCTGGTTCGTAGTGACCGACTTCGATAAGGCATGGCAGCGTGCGCAGAACCTGGGCGCGACGATCGACGAGCCGCCGAACACGAACAACGGCACCGCGATGCGGGCATTTTCTATCCGTGAACCAGACGGGAACTTCGTGACCGTAAATGAAGCTCGTTGAGAAACGTCGGGGGAGGCGGCCTATTACGCGCGTGCAGCGGACTCGTTCGTCGCCTTCGGCTCCTCACTCGCCGCTGGCGCGCGGCTCGTCAGGCGTCAGCAAGCGGCTGTGGGTGCAGGAAGTTCCTGCGGGCAACCGGCGCGGTAGAATCTGCGTTGGTGAAGGTGCGAGAGGTGATCAGGATGATCGAGGAAGATGGCTGGTACTTGGTCGTCACGAAGGGAGCCACCGCCAATTTCGCCACGCCGCCAAGCCGGGGCGAGTGACCGTTCCTGGACACGTGGGCGATGACCTGGCGCCGGGCACTTTGGGAAGCGTTGTCAAACAGGCCGGCTTGAAGAGGAAACAATGAGCAGATACCTAATCGTAATCGAGAATGCTGGTTCGAACTTCTCGGCCTACTCGCCGGACCTTCCCGGCTGCGTCACAACCGGAAAGACGCCTGATGAGACGCGAAGAAATGTGGAAGAAGCCATCGAGTTCCATTTTGAAGGCCTTCGTGAAGACGGTCTTCCCGTTCCTCCTCCGTCTTCTATCGCGGACTACGTCGAGGTCTCCTAAGCTCGTGGGCGCGCTGCCGCCTAACACGCGCGTGCAGCGGACTCATTCGTCGCCTTTGGCTCCTCGCTCGCCGCTGACGCGCCGCCCGTCAGGCGGACCGAAGCAATGTCTAATTTCACGTAGCCCCGGCCAGCATGTGAGCCAGGCCGGCCGGGGCGAGCAGCGCGCCGAGGTCAGCCGTGAGGACCGATTGCCCACTCGCTGATGCTGTGCCGCGAGGGATCGAGGTCGAAACCACTAAGCCAGGCGGCCGACCGCGAGATCGACGAGTTCATGACCGTCCCCCGCTCGCGCCCAGGGCGACGAGAAGCTCGTCCAGTTGCACGAACGTCTCTTTCATCACCTCCGCCGCCCCGGTGCCGGCAGCGTCGAGAGCTTCCTTCGAGGGATAGAGCTCGTGCATGACGAGCAGCGTCTTGCCACCTTTTTCCTCGAAGGTCACCGTGGTGACGGAACCTTCGTCACTTTCCTCATTGGTCCAGATGAGGCGCGAGTGCGGTGTTACTTCCTTGTACGTGCCGAAGAACGCCGCCCGTGAGTCCCCGTGTGCGAACTCCAAACGGTACCTGCCCCCGACACGAACATCCATTTCGCAGGAAAGCAGGGACATGCCCATCGACTTCGGCACCCACCACTGCCTGAACAGCTCGGGCTTGGTCCACGCCTCGAACACGATCCGCGCCGGACCGTTGAAAGTTCGCGTGACGACGAGCTCACGCTCGGACTTCCGTTCCACAGTCGTGCGGTTCTTCATCGGTGTGGCCTCACTCTCTCTTCTTGCGTCCATCGACCTTCTCCTTCCGTTTTAATTCCTCGACAACCTTGTCCAACTCGTCGAAGCGTGCGTCCCAGAGCTGGCCGTACCTCTCGAGCCATGCCGTCTCTTCCTCCAATCGGCGCGGGCCGAGCCTGCAGGTCCGCACGCGCCCGAGCTTCTCCGTGGTGACGAGCCCGGACTGCTCCAGGACGCCGACGTGCTTCTTCATGCCCGTGAGGGTCATGTGGAACTTCTCGGCAAGCTCCGTGATCGAAGCGTCGGAACGTCCCAGCCGCTCCAGAACGCCGCGTCGGGTCGCATCCGAGAGCGCGGCGAACGAGGCATCGAGGCGGGCTCGCGAATACTGAACCATCTGGTTCAGTATAGTACGAATGGGGCCGGCATGCAAGGGGAGCCCAACCGCGGGCCGGGTTTCGACGGCGGTCGTTCCCGAGAGCGCCTTCTCTTCTCGGGGACAACCGGCGTGCGGCAGCAGTTCGGCGCCCGCAACTCTAGATCCATCAGAGGATGGGAACCGTTGAGAGGAAGGCTAGCTAGGCGTCATCTCAGGAGTCGGACTGCAATGCCCTCCAGCTGAAAAAGGCGACCCTGGAAGCATCAACCGGCTCAGCTAGCCCCGTCCGGCCATGGGCCGAACGAAGTGGAAGGCCGACGTCCGACGTTCAGATTGCCGGATCGTCGCGTTGTGATCGAAGCGTTACACGCCACAGCAACTTAAGGGCGGAGAGTACGTAATTGTCTCAGCGGGCGTTCGCGTCCGAACCCTGAGGTGACGCCAACGGCAGCCCGGACGGAGTGAGACGATGAAGATCAGCCGCCGATCCTTTCTCAAAGCTGCAGCCGCAATCGGTGCTTCGCTCGCATGGGCCGAACCGGCTCGAGGTTCGCGTGTCCACTGGCATGAGCGGCGTGATCTCTATCCCCAGGGGGTCGCCTCGGGCGATCCCGATCCGCACAGCGTCATCCTTTGGACGAGGCGTCCGTTTGCCCAGGGCACACGCCAGATCCTGATCGTCGAGGTCGCCGAAGATCAGGCTTTCCGCCGGGTCATCGCGCACGCGCCGGCGCCGGTCTCGAGCGCCGCGGACTGGACCGCGCGCGTTCTGATCGGCGGACTCCAGCCGGCGCGCACGTACTGGTATCGGTTCACCGACGCCGGCGGAAACGGCAGCCGGGTCGGCCGCACGATCACGGCGCCGTTGCCCACCGATCCGCGCACCGTGAACTTCGCATTCGTGAGCTGTCAGGATGTCAACGAGGGCAAGCTCAACGCCTATCGCCGGATGATTTACGAAGATGAACGCGCTCCCGCCGCCGAACAGCTCGACTTCGTTCTGCACCTGGGCGATTTCATCTACGAGGTGGTCGAGTATCCCGACGAGGTGAAGACACGGTACGACCGCACGATCTACGAGGTGGCACGCCTCCCGGACGGCCCAAAGGCGGGCAACTTCCACTTCCCGCTCACGGTCGACGGCTACCGGGCCATCTACAAAGGCTATCTCGCCGACCCCGACCTGCAGGACGCTCGCGCGCGCTGGCCGTTCGTCGCCATGTGGGACAACCATGAGTTCTCGTGGCAGGGTTGGCAAAGCATCCAGAAGGCCGGCAAGGCGCGGCCCGGCCAGAGCATCAAGGTCGCCGCCAACCAGGCATGGTGGGAATATCTGCCATCGCGTTGCAAGAAGGTCAGCGGACCCTCCTTCGAAAGCTTCGATCCGCCCGCGGTGATGGATGTCGCCATCGAAAAGTGGGACGAGAACGGCCTTGGCGACGAGCCAAACAACCTGGCCGCGATCAAGAGCCTGATCGGCTACCGCTCTTGTCGCTACGGCAAACACCTCGACCTCATCATCACCGATCAGCACAGCTATCGCAGCGCCGACTCGTTCGGCGACCCGGCGGCCGGCGGCTTCGGGCCGGAGTTCACGGACATGTTCCCGGAGAACGTGGCGCAGATTCTCGACGGCGGCCGCGCGTTCAACGGCGGGAATCCGCCGGCGGAAGTCAGCTTCAATGGCGCGCATGTTCCCAATTCGCAGCGCAACGCGCCGCCGCAGACGATTCTCGGGGCCGAGCAGAAAGCCTGGTTCAAAGACCAGCTCCGCAAGTCGACCGCGACGTGGAAAATCTGGGGCAATTCGCAAGGCGCACTCGACGCGCGCGCCGACCCGCAGAATCTGCCCTCGGGCCTGACCAAGGAAACGTGGCCAAAGAACACCTATGCCGCATTCCCCACGGGAGATTACGGCACGGCCTACAGAGAGCGCGCCGAGATCTACGACCTCGTCCGCGACGCAAAGATCACCGGCTTCGCGATCGTTTCCGGCGACCGCCACAGCTTCTGGGCGGGCTACGCGACCTCGGAACTGCCGCCAGGAAAGTTCGATCCCGTGGGCTTGAGCTTCGTCGGTGCCTCGCTCACGAGCCCGGGAACCATGGAAGCCTTGGAGCACAGCCTGTCCAAGACCGATCCGCTGCGCCCGCTGTTCCTCGCCGATCGGCCGGACGGCGCGAAGCCCGACTGGACGCACAACATGCTCGTGAAGCATGGCGTCCGCTCGTGCCTCGAATACGCAAAGAGCTTCGACCTCGAGCGCGCGCGGTCGCTGTCCAACCCGGATCTCGCTCCGCACCTCGAGTTCGTCGATCTCGGAGGACACGGTTACGCGAAGGTCCAGGTGTCGGCCGACGAGATGCGCACCGAGTATGTCTGCATCCCGCGCCCCATCGTGCGCAGCGAAAGACCGGACGGGGGGCCCCTCCGGTATCGGGTCTTACTCACTGCCGCACTGTGGAAGAGCGGAGAGCGCCCGCGGCTGAAGACATCGGTACTCGAAGGCGACGTCGGATTGGCGATGTGACGGACTCTGGCAGGCATGGGTGGCGTGATGGAGCCGCCTCACACGCGCGTGCAGCGGGCTCGCTCGTCGCCTTCGGCTCTCGCGAGCCGCTGACGCGCAACCCGTCAGGCGCGGTGAGCAAGACCTCGGGTAGGAGGTGCTGTGGGAGGGCGTAGCTGGTTCCGGAGGGTCGGTCGGATCGGTGTTGCCTCGGCGCTGCTCCTGGCCGCCCCGCCCCTATTGCCTCAGTCAGGGGCAGAGCAGGTCGTCGAATACTCAGTCATCGTCTACCAGGCCAGAGGCGGGGAGCCCGGTGTTCCGATCCTTGTGCGGCTCAAGGATCGGGACGGCAAGGTCATCGCAGAAGCGCGGACGAGCTCCGCTGGAGCTGCGCGACTCAAGGTCGCGGCCGCCACCGTCGCTGCAACCATCGAGGCTGTGCAGGACCTGGGTTCTGGTCGCCACATAGGCGTTATCGATACCGTCAATGCCGGCTGCAGGTCTTATGAGGTGTTTCTGCCGCAGTACAGGGCGTTGCAGTGTCAGGGTGTGATCGAGAGGGCGCAATAGTCGCTCATCGCCTGAAGCGCGAGTCCGCTGCCCCCGCGTGTTAGGCGGTCGCCCCCCGAGAGGTGCGCCCGCTGACGCGCCGCCCGTTAGGCGGCTATTATTGCTGGCGTCCGTAATCGTCGGCAAGGAGCATCCATGAGCAACCTCTCCGATACGGAACTAAGTCAACTTCGTGACTCATCCCGCGATCCCGTAGTCACCGACGGTGACAAGTACAAGGTCATTCTCGAAAACGACCGGGTCAGAGTTCTGGAATATCGGGACTCTCCCGGGCAGCGAACATCGCCTCATCATCATCCTGATTACGTGTTGTGTGCGCTCAGCAGTTTCAAGCGCAAGTTTGTTCTCCCGGACGGTCGGGAGGCCGTTCGTGATGTCCGTACTGGAGACGTCGTGTGGGGCAAGGCTCACTCGCATATTGGCGAGAACGTCGGATCCGCGGATACGTACGTGGTGATCGTCGAGCTCAAGTGATCCGGGTATGCCTGATGACCGTGTTGCGAACCGGCCGCGCCATCATGGAGGGCGCGGCGCCTAACAGGCGCGTGCAGGGAACTCGCTCTTCGCCTTCGGCTCCTCGCTCGCTGCCGACGCGCTGCCCGTCAGGCGGCCGAACGCCCGTCGGGCCTCGGGAAGGTTAGTATCGCAATGGGGAGTACCGATGGCCGACGGCGCAGCGCCTCTAAACCTGAACCCGGTCGAGATCAAAGCCTTCGTGCCCGCCCGTGACTTCGGTGAGTCGCAGGCCTTCTATGTCGCCCTGGGCTTTGAAGTGCCGTGGGCTGGCGACCACCTCGCGTACGTTCGTTTCGGCTCCACCAGCTTCCTCCTCCAGAAGTTCTTCGTGCCCGATCATGCCAATAACTTCATGATGCATCTTCTGGTCGAGAACGCGGACGATTGGTACGCACACGTCCTGGCGTCTGGCGTGGTCCAGCAATTCGGTGTCCGAGCTGAGGAGCCCGCCGATCGGCCCTGGGGCATGCGCGACTTCACCCTCACAGACCCTGCCGGCGTGCTTTGGCGCATCGGTCAAAACGTATCGACCGCGACCAATACCTCACGCGAGTGAGACGGGATCGAATGTGCGGCCGCGCGCGCACCAGACTCGCTCTTCGGCCTCGGCTCCTCGCTCGCGGCTGACGCGCCGCCCGTCGATCAACCCTGCATGACCGTGGCGGAGCGGCAGGTGGCCGAACTGTTCGCATCGATTCGACGCGATGATCCGGCTCGGGTGATCGATCAGTTCGCCAGCCTTCCGGCGGCGAATCAATACAGGAAGCTCTATGAGCTCACGGATCGGTACGTCCCTCCTGGCTCACACGTCCTGGATTGGGGCTGCGGAAGAGGGCACTTCTCATACTTCCTCGTGAAGCGCGGCTTCCGGGTCACCGCGTATTCGCTCGAACATCCTCCGGAGATCTTCGCGGCGCTCTCGGAAGCGGAGCGCGCTCGGTTGACCTTCGTGCACGGCGCGCTCGATGACGTCCGAGTGCTGCCTTTCGCGGACGGTCAGTTCGCGGCCGCGTTCAGTGTCGGAGTCCTGGAGCACGTTCGGGAGTTGGGTGGGGACGAGCTCTCGAGCCTTTTCGAGCTCCGGCGCGTCCTCAAAAGTGGCGGCGTCCTCATCTGCTATCACCTTCCAAACCGATACAGCTACATCGAGGCGGCCAGTCGCAATCTCGGGGAGCGAAAACAGGTCGGCGATTTCCACCGGTATCGGTTCACGGGACGCGATATCCGAACCCTATGCCGAGGCGTGAAGCTCGAGCTGCTCGACCAGGGGCGGTACGGATTTCTGCCGCGCAATTCCCTGAATCGGCTTCCGGCTCGGTTGCGCGACGCACCTCTCTTGAGCTCTGCCCTCAATCGGGGTGACGCAGTACTCGAGCGCCTGTTTTCCCCGGTCGTTCAGAACCACTATTTCGTGGCCGGTCGGATTCGCGACGAGCAGGGCGAGGACGTCCGTGGCGTTGCCTGACCGGCGTGTGCGGCGGACTCGCTCGTCGGCTTCGCCCGCTCGCCGATGACGCGCTGCCCGTCGGGCCGCCCTGTGGCGATTGGTACTCTCACTCGATGAGACCGCTTCGGTATTCCATCAACGTCACATTGGACGGGTGCTGCGATCATCGTGCCATGATCGCAGACGAAGACTTGCATCGTCATGCGGCCGAGAACCTCGACCGGGCCGATGCCCTCCTCCTTGGCCGGGTGACCTACGAAATGATGGAGGCAGCGTGGCGGCCGCCGGCGCGGCCGGGAGCGAGGCCCGACTGGATGGAACCCTTCGCCCGGACGATCGACGCGGCAAAGAAGTACGTCGTGTCGAGCACGCTGGACCGGGTCGATTGGAACGCGGAGCTGGTGAGCGGGGACCTCGCGAGGGCCGTTCAGCAGCTCAAGCGGGAGTCGGGTAAGGGATTGATCGTGGGAGGCGTGAAGCTCCCGCTGGCGTTGGCGGACCTGGGATTGATCGATGAGTACGAGTTCGTGGTGCAGCCCCGGCTCGCGGGTCACGGGCCGACGTTGTTCGCGGGTCTGTCGAAGCCCATCGACCTGAGGCTCGTGAGCCGCCTGGAATTCGGCTCAGGGGCGGTGGCCATGCGGTATGAGCCAAAAAGGTAGCCATCCGTCGACGCGCTGCCCCGGGCAGTGACGTCGCGCTGCGGCGGAGGTTCTATGAAGCGAGTCACCGGGATCGGCGGCATCTTCTTCAAAGCCAAAGACGCTCGGGCATTGCAGGCGTGGTACAAGCGGCACCTCGGAATCGATGTCCAGGAATGGGGTGGAGCGGCTTTCTCCTGGACCGACGGTGAAGGCAAGCCGGTTGGCGGGACGACCGTTTGGTCGATCGGTTCGGCGCAGAGCGACCAGTTTGCGCCCAGCACCGCGCCATTCATGGTCAACTACCGGGTGGAGAATCTCCACGCCCTGGTCAAGGTCCTCCGCGAGGAAGGCTGCAACGTTCTCGACAAGGTCGACGATTCCGAGTATGGGAAGTTCGCCTGGGTCATCGATCCGGAAGGGAACAAGATCGAACTGTGGCAACCGCCTGCCGGGCAATGAACGGGCTCGGCGCCAGGACGATCTGATGCGAGGATCACGTCGACCCCCTCCGGGCCGAGTGGCGAGTCGGTTGGAGCGCGCGTACGGCTCGCTTCCCCGCGCCCTCGGGGCGGCGCGCGTCGGACAGCCCTTCTTCTCACACCCGATCGCCGGGTCGTTGACGCTCGAGCAGGCGGCCGTCCTCAACACCATGCGCGTCGGTGGTCACAGGCGACAACTTCGGAAGCTGCTGGCTTCACGGAGTCGAGGCTCGATCGCCCGTTGAAGGTCTTTCGACATCGCCGCCGCCCCCGCTCGTCCGCGTGGAACAGCGCGTGATTCCACCGGTCGTCGTCCACTGCGGGTTCGGCGCTCTCCTCGCCGTGGGCTCTCTTCCCCTCGCGCTCCGGCGGGTGCCGATGAACCGGTTCTACGGCATCCGTATTCCAAAGGCATTCGTATCTGACTCGAACTGGTATGCCATCAACGCGTACGGCGGCAGGATCTTCATGGCGTACGGCGTGGCACTGCTCGCGTTTGGGCTGCTCGCTCGAGATTCGGCGCCGCCGCCGACCAGTCTCTGGACTGCGGTCTTCATCGTCGGTCCGATGCTCCTGGTCTTTCCGCTCCTCGTTCTCATCAACGCTTATGCGAGGCGTCTTCCCTGACACGCCGCAGTCCGGAACACCCGCGCATGCCGCAGACTCGCTCATGGCCTTCGGACCTCGGGTCGTCGCCGACGGGCTGGGGGCCGGGCGCCTCGGAAAGGGGACGGTGATGGCACCGGCGGACCGACGAAAGGGTCAGGCCGCGTTATTCGGCGGAATGGTCGGGTGCGCCGCCTCCGTCCTGCTCAGGCGGTTTGGCCTCGACTTCCTCTCGGGTGTCGCCCTGGGAATGTCGCTCGGACTGTTCTTCCTGGGATTCAGGGCGTTTTACCGGCGATGACCGGCGCCTCATCTCGACCAATAAATATGCGGGAAAGGGTGACCCCGGCCGCCGGGCCTGTCGGCGAATTCGACGTCCATGCCATGCATGCAGCGATGGACTCCCGACGCACGTCGCTGGGTCTCAGTTGGCCCAAACTCCGGGATTCGGACGGCGCGTTTCGCGATCGGGATGAAACTCATGATGCGCATCGTGCAATGGCTCGAACAGCCTGCGGCGCCGTTCATTTATCCCGCGCGATGGTAGCGGCACGAAGAGGGGCGACAGCGTCCGTCGCCCCACTTTCAGACCGTATGGGAGCAGCCGGAAGAGCTGCAGTCGTAAGAGGGGTGGAAAATGTCTGAGCCGACGAACTCCCAGCTGGCGCGGAAGTGGTTCGACGAGGTGTGGAACCAGCGGAAGGAATCGACCGTTCACGAGTTGCTTCACCCGAACGTCGTCGGGCACATGGAGGGGCTCGAGGTCCGGTCGCCCGCGGACTTCGTGCAGGCCCGCGCCGCACTGCTGGACGGTCTTCCGGACCTGAGCGTGACGGTCGAGGCCGTCATCGCGGAGGGAGACAACGTCGCCGTTCGGTGGTCCGCGAGCGGGACGCATCGGGGCTCGGGATTGGGGCTCGCGCCGAGCTTGCGCCGCGCGACGTTTCGGGGAATCAGCTGGATGGTCTTCTCGGACGGCCGGCTCGTGGAGGGATGGGACAGCTGGAATCAGGGCCTCCTGTTGCAGCAGCTCTCCAGCCCGGCAGAGAAGGCGGCGGGCGGTGCGAGCGCCTGAGTCGCGAGCGCCGAGGGCGCGCTCGGCGTCTCTCGCGCCGTCGAAGCGACGGTCGGCGGCGAGCCTCGAGAGCCGGCCGCGACAGGCGCTCTGGCGCTGCTCGAGATGCCGTCGACGTTTCGCGAACCGGAATCAGTCCCATTTCTGCCGCTCGAGCCAGCCGCTTCGAAATCACTTCGCGGGCAAGCCGCGCGGCGTCCAGGCGCTGTTCGACCGGGTGCGTGGCGTCGTGGAATCCTGCGGTCCCGTCCGGGTTCTGTCGGAGAAGACGCGCATCGCCTTCCAGGCTCGGATGTCGTTCATGGCGATCATGGTTCAGAGGTCCGGGCTCCGCGGTCATTTCGTCTTCGCGTCGGTCCACGAAGACCCGCGCTTCATTCGAGTGGAGACCATCTCGCCGCGGAACCACGTCCATCACTTTCGTCTCAACGAGCCCGCCGACGTCGACGCGGCCTTCCTTTCCTGGGTGGCCGAGGCCTATGCCGTGGGAATGCAGGAGCACCTCGCCAGAGGTGCCGGGGCTCGATCAACGTCGGGCGGCTCTCGGGGGACGAGGCCATGAAATCCTCGATCGCCGCTTTGGGATCACCTCGCTCGATGGCGGCATCGCGGTAAGGTATTGGCAGGCGACGGAGATGGGGTGAAGCGGGCCGAACGGTTCGAGGCGGTGGTGCTCGCGGGGCACAAGGGCCTCGCCTTCGAGCTGCCGTTCGATCCCGCGGAGCGGTGGGGCGTCTCCGAAGAGCGTCTATGGCCGGGCCGCCGCGGATACCCCGTGAAGGGTTCCGTGAATCGGGTGCGCTTCGAGAGCGTCGTCGTGCCGCGCTCGAGGCGCTTCTTCGTGCTCGTCTCGGATGAAATGAAGAGCGCGTGTCGTCTGCGCGAGAGCTCGAGGGTGAAGGTCTCGATCGGGCCGATCGCCGGATGACCCGCCTTGCGGATGCTTTCGCCGGGCGCGGATCGTCGCCGCTGATCGAGGAGTCTCCATGGCGAAGACCGAAGTGACCGAGAGCATCCGCGCCGCGCTGGTCGAAGCCGGCGTCCGGGCCTACGAGGATGCCGGCATCCAGGGCCTGTGCCTGGAGGGGCGATGGGAGGCGGCGGTGGGCGCGATGCGATCGGTCCATCTGCCCGCGGACGCCGGACCCGCTCCGCCCGGAGAAGAGGTTCGCCCCGCTCCCATCGGAGGCGGTCGCGGCGAGATCCGCGAGCTGGCGCGATACGAGGTCCGGCCTGAGGCGCTTCCGGAATGTCTCGCCGCGATCCACGAGTTCGTCGCCCATGTGCGCGCGAACGAACCCGGCGCCCTGCGCTACGAGGTGTGGCGGGAGGCGGCGCATCCGACGCGCTTCGTCCACGTCTTCGTCTGGAGGGACGAGGAGGCGAAGCGGATCCACGGAAAATCCGCCGCGGTCGAGAAGTTTGCCGGAATTCTCTATCCGAACTGTCTCGCCCCGGTCGAGTTCCGCGTGTACGAGCAGGTCGATGCGAATGCGGCATTTCGGCGGGCTTAGCGCGTGAGTTCCAGCTTTCCGGAGGCAAGGTGCTGCACGCGCGTTTCGATCTGAAGAGAGAAACGGAGAGCGCCGCCCCTGCGCCCGCCCGCTGACACGAGCCGTTGGGACGCCCGGTCCGTGACGGCCGATCCGGTCCTCGGATCGCGACCGTCGTCCTCATCCTGGAGCCTCGCGCTTCAGTCGCTGAGACGCCCCTACCCGATGAGCCTCCCGGTCGCCGTCCTGATGCTGGCCATGATCTCGCTCGTCCCCTTCTACATATTCATCGCCGAGCTCATGCCCGGCCGGCGGCTGCACGTCCCCGAGACGCCTCTGGATCGCGTGGTGCCCCTGCAGCCCGCGTGGGCCCTGGTGTACGGAGTGCTCTATCTCTTTCTCATTCTCCTGCCGCTGTTCGTCGTGCGCCAGGAAGAGCAGATCCGGCGGACCCTGCTGGCCTACCTGACGGTCTGGATCACGGCGTACGCGTGCTTCTTCCTGTACCCGACGGTGGCGCCGCGCCCCGCGAGCGTGGTCGGGTCGGGATTCGTCGTCTGGGGATTGCGGTTTCTCTACAGCGCCGACCCGCCGTTCAACTGCTTCCCCTCTCTCCACGTCGCCCACTCGTTCGTTTCGGCGCTGACGTGCCATCTCGTGCATCGCGGCCTCGGGATCGCGGCCATCGTGTGCGCCTCGCTCGTCGGCGCCGCGACGCTGTTCACGAAGCAGCACTACGTCGTGGACGTCGTCGCGGGCGTCCTCCTCGCGGGGATCGCGTATCTCGTGTTTCTGCGCCGCTGTTCGCGCGACGCGGTGCCGCCGGCCGAACGACGCGCGGCGCCCGCGCTCGCGGCGGGCATCGTCGGGCTCCTCGCGCTCGTCGCCGCGTGCTTCTGGGCGGCGTACAAGGCCGGCGTGACGGCCTGATGTCGAGGGACGCCGCGGGTTCGCGTTCGAGAGCGGCGTCGCGCGCCCGCGCCGGCGCCGTCCTCGCGGCGGGGATCGTCACGGGTCTTCTGACGCTCTCGTCGGGATGTGCTTCCGTGGCGAGAATCACCACGCTGGCGGACCCCGCCTGCCGGCAGAGACTCACGACGGCGCTCGCCGCGGTGCTGAAGGGACAGGGAGAAGCGGCCGAGCCGGCGGAGCGCCTGGCCGAGTCGGCGACCGCCGTGCTGCAGTCCTCCGACCTCGGCCCGAGACCTTTCCTCGTGGCCGCTCCGTCCGGCATCGACTATTCCTTCTTCGTGGAGCGGAAGGGATCGTCGTGCGTCCTGCGCCTCTACGGGCGACAGAAGGGGTTCGTTTCGTACACGAACAACCTCACCTACATCGCGACGGAACCGCTCGCCCCCTGCGACTGCGCCGAATGACCGCCGAGCCCTGACGGGCACGGCCCGCAGCCTCGTCCTTCACGGCGCCGTTTTCCCGGTGCTAACCTTTCCCGCCCGGAGGAGCGCCCATGCCCCGCCAGATCGTCGCCACTTCGAACGCCGCCAAGCCTCCCGCCACGTACAGCCAGGCCGTGAAGGCCGCCGGGCTCGTCTTCGTCTCGGGCACGGCCCCGCACGACCCGGCGACCGGCGCCATCCAGGGGACGACGATCCAGGAGCAGACGCGGCAGTGTCTGACGAACGTCGCGGCGATCCTCGAGGCCGCCGGGAGCTCGCTCGAGAAGATCGTCAGCGCGACCGTCGTGATGGCCGACGAGGACGACTTTGCCGGCATGAACGAAGAATGGCTGCGCTGGTTTCCGTCGAATCCGCCGGCGCGGCAGGGCGCCAAGCTGCCGGCGCGGATCCCGGGACTGAAGGTGTCGATCGCCGTGATCGCGGAAGCGTGACGTGTCGCGCGGTGACGCCGCTTTCGACGTCGTGACGCCGGGAGCTCGATGAATCCGCCGTTGCCCGCCGCCGTTCCCGAGATCCCGGTGAGCGACATCGGCGCTGCGACGGCCTACTACCGGGATCGTCTGGGATTCGTCCTCGACTGGGGCGGCGAGGAGCTCGGGCTCGCGGGCATCTCGAAGGGGCAGTGTCGAATCTTTCTCGCGAACCCGACGTATCGGAAGAGGCATGGCAACGCCGGTGTCGCGTTGACGTGGCTGAACCTGCAGAGCAAAGAGGAAGTGGACGAGCTCCATCGCATCTGGAAGGCCGCTGGCGCGAGGCTGATGTCCGCTCCGGAATCGAAGTCCTGGGGCCTGCACGAGTTCACCGCGGCCGATCCGGACGGCAACCTCCTGCGCGTCTTCTACGACTTTGCCACGCCGGAGCGCACCGGGCGTGCCTGACACGCGAGCCGCGGCCGCGCCGAGACCGTCGACGAGCGGAGGGGCGATCCGCGTCGCGAGCGCCGGGCATCTCGCCTTCGCGGCGACCATGGTCTTCTTCGGGATCCTGGGCCTGATGCGCCGCGACTTCACACCTCTGTGGGAGCCGGTGCCCGAGGGTGTCCCCGCGCGCGCGGTGCTGATCTATCTCTGCGCCCTGGTTTCCCTCGCGTGCGGCTTCGGCCTGCTCTGGCGCCGCGCCGCCGCGGCGGCGTCGCGCGTGCTCCTCGCCTGGTTCCTCTTCTGGCTCCTGATCCTTCGGCTGCCCCGAGTCGCCGTCGCGTTCGCCGTGGACACGTGGTGGGCCGCCTGCCAGACGGCGGCGATGACGGGCGCGGCCTGGGTGCTGTTCACCTGGTTCGCCGATGGGCGCGACCGGACGCGCTTCGTCTTCGCGGCGGGGCAGAAGGGCGCGCGCCTCGCGAGGGCGCTTTACGGCCTGGCACTCGTCCCCTTCGGCCTCGCTCACTTCCTGTATCTCGAGGCGACCGCGCCTCTCGTGCCCGCGTGGCTGCCGGCGCACGTCTTCTGGGCGTACTTCACCGGCGCGACCTTCATCGCGGCGGGCGTCGCGATGCTCGCCGGCGTCTGGGCGAGACTCGCGGCCGCTCTCTCGGCGCTCCAGATGGGTCTCTTCACGGTGCTCATCTGGGTGCCGATCGTCCTGAAGGGTTCCACCGATTCCCAGTGGGGCGAGTTCGTCGTGTCCTGCGCGCTGACGGCCGCCGGCTGGGTGGTGGCGGAGTCCTACCGCGGCGTTCCGTGGGGCGCCGTGGACCCGCGGGTCGCTTGAGACGGCTCGGCATCGGACTCCTGTGCGCCGTCGGCGGCTACCTGCTCGGGTTGCTCGTGGGCTACGTCCTCGTCAGTGGATTCTCCGGCAACACGCACGATCGCTCGGTCGAGGCGGCGATGACGGGCGCGTTCGTCCTCGGGCCGCTCGCCGCCGTGATCGGCTTCGTCGTGGGCGTCGTCTTCGGCCGCAGGAAGCCGCAGCCCTCATGACGGCAAGCCGCCCGATGCCGGCGTGTGACCGCGTCGAGAGTCGTCCGTGACTCCGGTCGGCCGCGTCGCCGGGATCGGGCGGTACCCGGTCAAGTCGATGGCGGGAGTCGCGGTCGAGTCGGCGTTCCTCGGGTGGCACGGCCTCGACGGCGATCGGCGATTCGCGTTCCGGCGCACGGGAGACGGCGGCGGCTTTCCGTGGCTCACCGCGAGCCGGCTGCCGGAGCTGCTCCTCTACGGACCGGAGGGTCTCGACGAGAGCGGCGGCGAGCCGCTCCCGACGCACGCGCGCACGCCGGGCGGCTCGCGCCTGGCGCTCTCGAGCGCGGAGCTCGCGGCCGAGATCGGCGAGCGGTTCGGCGGCGCCGTCGAGCTGATGCACCTCCGACACGGCGTCTTCGACGACGCGACGGTCTCCGTGATCGCCGTGGCGACGATCGAGGGCATCGCCCGCGAGGCCGGGCGGGAGCTCGATCGCCGACGCTTCCGGGCCAACATCGTCATGGAGACGGACGGCGGGGAGCCGTTCCTCGAGGACGCGTGGGTCGGCGGGACGCTCGTCTTCGGCGACGGAGATTCCCCTCCGGCCGTGAGCGTCACGATGCGCGATCCGCGCTGCGTGATGATCAACCTCGATCCCGAGACGGCGGAGCGGGACCCGCGCGTGATGAAGGCGGTCGCGCGCCTGCACGGGAACGATGCGGGCGTGTACGCGACGGTGGTCGGCCGTGGGACGATCCGGGTGGGCGACCGCGTGCGCCTCGCGCGGCCGGCCGCCGGCGGCTGATCGGCACGAAGGGAGGAAGGGGACATGCCCAAGGGCTACTGGGTCGTCACGTACCGTTTCCGTCAACGATCCCGACGCGCTCGCGCGATACGGGGGCCCCGCGGTGAAACGCATCGCCGAGAACGGGGGACGCATCCTCCTCCGGGGCATGCCCGTACGGGTGTACGAGGCCGCCGATGCGCAGCGCTGTGTGGTCGTGGAATTCGACAGCGTCGAAGCCGCGATCGCCGCGTACGAGGACGCCGCGTACCGGAAGATCGCCGCCATTCTCGAGGGAGGGGTCGAGCGGGAGGTCCGGATCGTGGAGGGGATGTGAAGTGAAGGGTGAAGCCGATCGACGCGGAAGGGTGGTTCCGGCGCCGTTGCTGGTCCTCGCGTGTCTCGGCGGGGGATGGGTCGCGCATCGCCTGCGGCCGGTGCGCTTCCTGCCGGATCTGGGCGTCGCGGGTCCTGCCGTCGGCGCGGTCCTCGTCGTCCTCGGGCTCGGCATCGGACTCGCCGGCGTTCGCGAGTTCCACCGGCAGGGCACGCCGACGAGCCCCTACCGGCCCGCGACGGCGCTCGTGCGGACGGGGGTGTTTCGCCTCACGCGCAACCCGATGTATCTCGGCTTCGTCCTGTTGACCATGGGCGTGGCGGTCGCCTTCAATTCCGCTGCCTTCCTCGTCTCGGCCCTGCTCCTCGGGGTGCTCCTCCAGGCCGCCGTGATCCGGCCCGAGGAGCGCTTCCTCGCGCGGCGGTACGGAGCCGAGTTCGAGGCGTATCTCCGCGGCACGCGCCGGTGGATCTAGGACGCGGGCGATGCCGATCGTGCGCCTCGACCACGTCCAGCTCGCCATGCCGAAGGGCGGCGAGGATCGGGCCCGCGAGTTCTATGCCGGCTTGCTGCAGATTCCCGAGGTCCCGAAGCCGCCGGCCCTCGCCGGGCGGGGCGGCGCGTGGTTCGAGAACGGCGAGCTGAAGGTGCATCTCGGCGTCGACCCGGAGTTTCGCGCGGCCCGCAAGGCGCATCCCGCGTTCCTCGTACGGGGGCTCGGCGAGCTCGTCGCGCGGCTGCGCGCGGCCGGCGTCGACGTCGCCGACGACGACGCGATGGGCGGACCCGCCCGCGTGTACGTCACGGACCCGTTCGGCAACCGGCTCGAGCTGGTGGCGTCCGAAGTCTGAACCGGAGCGAGGATCGAGAGGAGGAGCGATGCGATTCATCTTCACGGGACTCCTGGCGCTCGCGGCCGCGGCGGCCTCCGCGCAGGAGCCCGTTCCGGTCGAGAAGGAGCCGCACCACAAGACGGCGTTCCAGAACGACTACGTGCAGGCGTTCCGCGTCACGCTCGATCCAGGACAGGCGACGCTCATGCACGTGCACGCGCACGACGACGGCGCCGTGCGCCTGAAGGACTCCACGTTCGCGTCGGACGTCCAGGGACAGCCGCCCGGCAAGCCCGAGGAGGCGCACCCCGGCGGCGTCTCGGCGCGCAACAACGAGCCCAACCGGCTGATTCACCGCGTGCGCAACGTGGGGACGACGGAGTTCGACGTCATCGACGTCCAGGTCCTGAGCCGGCCCCCGGGCCCGGCCACGGACCCGATCGCTCCGCCCGCGGCGGAAAACAACAAGATGCGGGTGTATCGCTATGACCTCGCGCCGGGCGCGACCTCGCCGACGCACACCCACAGGCGGCCGTACCTCATCATCGCCGCCACCGACACGAACCTCCGCATGACGTCGCCGGACGGCCGGTCCATGGAGCATCCGATCAAGGCCGGCGACATGCACTGGGTGGACACCGAGGTGACCCACTCCCTCGGCAACGTCGGCGCCGGGAAGGCCGTGATGGTGGAGTTCGAGCTGAAGTAGAGAAGTCGCGCCGCGCGGATGGGAGCACGTCGTTCGAAATCGTTGGGAGCCGTCCCGAGGGCCCGGAAGGCCTTCCCCGCGCCGGTCCTGGCCGCGCTCACGACCGAGAAGATGATCGGCATCCGCTCCGGCACGACGCACCGCTACACGGGCATCTGGGCCGTGGTCGTGCGGGGGAGGGTCTTCGTGCGGTCCTGGAACGACCAGGAGACGGGCTGGCGCCGCGCGTTCCGCGACGAGCCCCGCGGCGCGCTCAACGTCGGCGGGCGCGTCGTCCGCGTGCGCGCGAAGCCGGTCCGCGGCACACGGATGATCGAGGAAATCGAGCGCGCCTACGCCGGCAAGTACGACACGAAGGCGTCGCAGAAGTGGGTGCGGGGCTTCCGCGTGCCGTGGCGGCGCGCGACGACGATGGAGCTCGTTCCCGCGTAGGATCGCCGTCTCGGGAGGGACGGGTCATGGCCGATCTCGAAGGGAGGCGCGCGAACGCCCGGTGGGCGGTCGTCGAGGAGCACATCGGGTGCGAGAACCGGCACGACCTCGAGGGCGTGATGGCGACGTTCGGCGCAGACGCCCGGTTCGAGGACGAGCCGTGGAACGACCGGCGCCTGGGCCGCGACGCCGTGAGGACCTACTACACCGAGACCCTGCGGGCCCTCCCGGACCTCGTCATCGAGGTGAAGCGCCGCCACATGGCGGCGGAGACGCTGACGCTCGAGGTCACGATCCGGGGCACGCATCGGGGCGCGTGGCGCGGGCTGCCGGCGACCGGGCGGCCCGTCGCGTTTCCCCTTTGCGCGGTCTACGAGTTCGACGACGCCGACCGTCTGTCGGGAGAACGGGTCTACTACGACCGGGCCGCCGTGCTCGGTCAGCTCGGCCTCTTCCACGAGCCGGGCTCCGGCTGGGGGCGCTTCGCGACGGCGCTCTCCCATCCGCTCACGATCGTGCGCGCCTATCTGAGGCGCCGGAGCCGCGCATCGAGCGGACGCCCGCCGGGACATTCGTAGAGCTCGGAGCGGCGCGCCGCCGGATCGCCGCCGTGGATCCCCGACCCGCACGGCGAGGCGTCCCGGACGGCCCCTCGCGCGGATAGACTCGCGCGCGATGGCGACACTCCGGCTCGCCCAGGCCAGGACGATTCTCGACCGCGCGCTCGCGGAGGCCCGGCAGCGGCGCCTCGCGCCGATCGCCGCCGCCGTGCTCGACGCGGGCGGCCACCTCGTGGCGTTCCAGCGCGAGGACGGGGCGGGATTCTCCCGCTTCGACGTCGCGAACGGGAAGGCATGGGGCGCCCTCGGCATGGGCTTCGGCACGCGGGAGCTCGCGGACCGCGCATCGAAATCGCCCGCCTTCTATGCCGCGCTGGCCGCGCTGAGCGAGGGCCGCATGGTGCCTTCGCCGGGTGGGGTGCTGATCGTGGGCCTCGACGGGGAGGTCGCGGGCGCCGTCGGGATCTCGGGCGACACCGGCGACAACGACGAGGCCTGCGCCGTGGCGGCGATCGAAGCGGCCGGCTTCTCCGCCGCCGCCGGACGCCGGGACTCCTAGAGCGGCGGCGCCTCGGCCCATGCGTCTTGCCCCACGCCCCTGAGCGCCGCCGTCGCTGTCGCGGTCGCCGCCGCGCTGCTCCTCGGAGCGGTCCTCGCCGTCGCGCGGTCGACGGACTGGTTCGCCGCGTTCGGGGCGGGCGCGGCGGGGGAGCGGCGCCGGCTCGTGCGCGGTTCGCCGCGCTGGCGCGACGGCCGCTTCCACAACGTCGACCCGACGCGCACGATCGAGTCCGGAAGCCTGCCCACGATCCTGCACCTGCAGCTGCACGGGAAGGAAGTCCGCCATCCGCGGCGGCCGATTCCGGTCGAGGCGCGGCGGACGGCCGACTACGAGAGCCCTCCGGCCTCGGGCCTGCGCGCGACCTGGATCGGGCACGCGACGGTGCTCGTGGAGATCGCCGGCCGGCGCGTGCTGACGGATCCCGTCTGGAGCGAGCGCGTCTCGCCGTCGACGCTCGTCGGTCCGAGGCGTTTCTTCGCGCCGCCGATCGACCTCGACGCGCTGCCGCCGATCGACGCCGTCGTGATCTCCCACGATCACTACGACCACCTCGACATGGCGACCGTGCGGGCGCTCGCCCGGCGCGGCACGATCTTCCTCGTGCCGCTCGGCGTCGGCGCGCACCTCGAGCGGTGGGGGGTCCCGGCGTCGCAGACGCGCGAGCTCGACTGGGGCGAGACGGTCCGGCTCGACCCCGTGACGTTCACGATCGCTCCGTCGCGGCACTTCTCGGGCCGCGGTCTCCGCAACCGCGACTCGACGCTGTGGGCGTCGTGGGTCATCGCGTCGGACCGGAGCCGCGTCTACTGCTGCGGCGACTCCGGATACTTCGGCGGATTTCGCGACGTGGGCCGCGACCTCGGTCCGTTCGACCTCACGCTCATCAGCGCGGGCGCGTACAGCCCGATCTGGCCCCTCATCCACATGACGCCGGAGCAGGTCGTGCAGGCGCATGTCGACCTGCGCGGACGGCTCCTCGTGCCGATCCACTGGGGCACGTTCAACCTCGCTTTCCACGACTGGAACGAGCCGGCGCGCCGCGCCGCGGCGGCGGCGGCCGAGCGGAGCCTGCCGCTCGTGCTGCCGCGGCCGGGTCGGATGGTCGAACCCGCGCGCGCCGGGAGCCTCGGCGGCGACGACTGGTGGCGGGAGACGTAACGAAGTCGCGGGCTTAGGATGCGGGCGTGAGTGTTCCGACGCCGGTCGCGGTCCGCTCGGCCGTTCCGACCTTTCTGGTGCCGGACGTCGCGAAATCGGCAAGGTGGTACGCCGAGCACTTCGGCTTCGCGATCGCCGGGACGTTTCCACCGCAGGAGCCCTTCGCCTACGCGAGCATCCAGCGCGGCGGCGCGGAGATCATGCTACTCGCGCTGCCGGGATACGAGAAGCCGGACCTCCGATCGCGGCGGCCGGAGGGACTCTGGGATGCGTACGTCCGAATGCACGGCGTCGCGGAGCTCTACGAGACGGTCCGCGGGCGCGCGTTCGTGCAGACGTCGCTTCGGCGCCAGGCCTACGGCGACCGGGAGTTCGAGGTGCGCGATCCGGACGGGTACGTCGTCGTCTTCGGCGGCGACGCCGCCGGTGCGCCCGTGCCCGAGCGGGGCGCTTTTCTCTCCGTCGCGCCGATGATCCCTGCCGGCCGGAGCCTCGACGCCGCGGTCGCGTTCTACACGGAGAGGATGGGATTTTCGCTCGAGTGGAAGAGCGACTCGATGGCGGCGATCCGCCGGGGCGAGGTCGCCTTCCACCTCATCGTCAACGAGAACCGGGAGTGGGCCGAGAACTCGAGCTACTCGATCGGCGTGCGCGGTCTCGACGCCCTCTACGAGGAGTACCGCGGGCTTCCGGCGCGGGTCGGGCCGCTCGAGGTCAAGGCCTGGGGGCGGCGGGAGTTTCACCTCATCGTCCCCGAAGGCGTCTGCCTCCAGTTCCACGAGGCGCCGGCCCCGTGAGCGCCTGCATGCCTCTTGCAGGAGGCGCCGCCGTGGCCGCTCCATCTCTCCGGCGCAGCGTGCGGAGTTCCCATCCGCCCGAGGGCTTCCGCGCCGCGGCGGGCTTCCTGACCGACGAAGCGGAGCTCGACCTGCTCGAGAGGATCCGGCCACTTCCCTTCAGGGAGTTCGAGTTCCACGGTTACCTCGGGCTCCGGCGCGTCGTCTCGTTCGGCTGGTCCTATCGCTACGACGAGCGGCGCCTGCGGCCCGCCCCTCCGATCCCGCCGTTTCTCCTGGCGCTGCGGGAGCGCGCCGCCGCCTTCGCGGGGCTCCCGGCGGACGCCTTCACGCAGGCGCTCGTCGCCGAGTACCGTCCGGGCGCGCCGATCGGCTGGCATCGCGACAAGCCGGAATTCGAGGACGTCGTCGGCATCTCGCTTCTGTCGCCCTGCCTGCTGCGCTTCCGCCGGCGGATCGAGTCGGGTTGGGAGCGCTGGGCGCACACGGCCGAGCCGCGGTCGATCTACCTGCTGCGCGGCGCCGCGCGGAACCGCTGGGAGCACAGCATCCCGCCGGTGCCGTCGCTCCGCTACTCGATCACCTTTCGGAGCCTGCGGGCAGATTGCGAGCCGCCGCGCGCGGCCTGAGGAGGGGAGGAGGAACGATGCGCATCGTCGTCGTCGGGGGGACGGGCACGATCGGCAGGGCCGTCGTCGCGGCGCTCTCGCGCGAGCACGAGGTGCTCACGGCGAGCCGGCGCTCGAAGATCCACGTGGACATCGTGGACCCGGACTCGATCCGCGCGATGTACCGGGAGACCGGCCGCGTCGACGCCGTCGTCAGCGCGTGCGGCGACGCGCGCTTCCGGCCGCTCCCGGAGCTGACCGACGCGGACTTCGAGTACTCGCTGCGGCACAAGCTCATGGGGCAGGTGAACCTCGTGCGGCTCGGGCTCGACGCGGTCCGCGATCGCGGATCCTTCACGCTGACGAGCGGCGTGCTCGCGCGCAAGCCGATGCCGGGCGGCGCCGCGATCAGCCTCGTCAACGCCGGCCTCGAGGGATTCGCTCGCGCGGCCGCGCTCGAGGCGCCCCGGGGAATCCGCGTCAACGTGGTCGCTCCGCCGTGGATCACCGACACGCTCCGGGCGCTCGGCATGGACCCGGCGGGGGGCATGACGCCGGAGACCGCGGCGGGACTCTACCTCCGGAGCGTCACCGGAGCGGAGTCGGGCGCGACGATCGAGTGATGCCGACGAAGCCGATGAAAGCGAAGCCGGCGAAAGCGAAGCCGGACGCGGTCGATCTCGCCGCCGCGATCCGGGACGCGTGGACGACGAACCACCGCGCCACGGTCCTCCTGGTGGGCAGCGTTCCGGCGGCCGCATGGGCGGCGCCGGCGCCGGGGCTGCCGCGCCGGTCGATCCGGGTCATCGCGGCGCACATCCACAACAGCCGCTGCGGATGGCTCCGGACGCTCGGCGCGCCGCACGGGATCAAGGTGCCCGAGCGGGTGGACAAGCGCACCGTCACCCCGAAGCGGCTCGTCGCCGCGCTGAATCGGAGCGGCCGGGCCATGGGGCAGCTCCTCGCCCTCGGCGCCCGCCACGGCGGCCGGATCCCTCCGACGCGGGCCTACGTCTGGCGCAACCTGCCGCTCGACATCGCACACGTGCTCGCCTACTTCGTCGCGCACGAGGGGCATCACCGCGGCCAGATCCTGATGCTGGCGCGGCAGCTCGAACGGCCGCTTCCTCCCGCGGCGGCGAACGGCGTCTGGCATTTCACGCGATTGTCGAAGGAGGAGGGCTGACCCATGTCGAGGCTCCGCGTCTACAGCTTTTCGGTTTCGCTCGACGGCTTCTCGGCGGGGCCGCGTCAGGACCTCGAGCATCCGCTCGGCGTCGGCGGCGAGAGGCTCTTCGACTGGTTCTTCCACACGCGCACGTTTCAGAGCATGCACGGGGGCGAGGGCGGCGAGACGAACGCCGACGACGCGATCGCCGCGCGGGGGTTTGCGCCGTTCGGCGCGTGGATCCTGGGGCGCCACATGTTCGGCCCCGTGCGCGGCCCGTGGCCCGACGAGAGCTGGCGGGGCTGGTGGGGCGACGAGCCGCCGTACCACGTGCCGGTGTTCGTGCTCACGCACCACGCGCGGCCCCCGCTCGAGATGAAGGGCGGGACGGTCTTCCATTTCGTCACCGACGGCATCGAGGCGGCGCTGTCGCGCGCGAGGAAGGCGGCGGGCGGCCTCGACGTGCGCCTCGGCGGCGGCGTCGCGACGGTCCGGCAGTATCTCCGCGCGCGTCTGGTCGACGAGCTCCAGCTCACCCTCTCCCCGGCGCTGCTCGGCGAAGGCGAGCCGCTGTTTAAGGATCTCGACCTGCCCGCGCTCGGCTACGAGTGCGTCGAGCACCTTCCGGGCGCGCGCGCCGCGGCGCACGTGATCCTGCGCAAGCGGGGCTGACGAAAAACTCCCGCCCCGGTTTGTCGTACGCACGACAGACGCTCTTCGATGAAGAAACGAACGCCGGCGCTGTCGATGCTCGCGGTCCTCGCGGCCGCGCCGTTCGTCCGCGCGCAGACGGCGCCGGTCCTCGCGCTGCCCCCGGACTCGCCGCGCTGGGAGCTGGAGGGCGAGGCGAAGGCGGCCGAGTACCAGGGACGCGCCTGCCTGCGCCTCGACGGCGGCGCGGCGGCGGTGAAGGACCTGGAGTTTCGCGACGGCGTCATCGACGTCGACGTCGCGACGCCGGCCAAGCGCGGCTTCTTCGGCATCCAGTTCCGGATCGCGAACGAGGGCGCCGACGCGGAGTGGTTCTACCTGCGGCAGCACAAGTCCGGCGCGTCCGACGCGATGCAGTACACGCCGGTCCTCCGCACGGGACTCGACTGGCAGATCTACAACGGGCCGGGCTTCACCGGCGCCGTCGAGATTCCGCGGGACGTCTGGTTCCACCTGCGGCTCGAGGTCGCGGGCGCGCAGGCGCGGCTCTTTGTCGGCGACATGGAGAAGCCGGCGCTCGTCGCGCCGGATTTGAAGAGCGGCATCCAGAAGGGCGCCGTCGCGCTCGCGGTCCTGACCGGCGAGACCTACTTCGCCGACTTCACGGTGCGCGAGACGCCTCCGGCGCCGTGGGAGCGGCACCCCGCCGCCGATGCCGCCGAACACGCTGACGTCCTGGAGCCTCTCTCCGTCCTACGACGCGCTCGCGCGCGACCTCGAGCGGCCGCTCGACGCGGCGGAGATCGCGGCGATGCCGTGGCAGAAGGTGGAGGCCGAGGCGCCCGGCTTCGTCGTGATCAACCGGTATCGCGACAGCCCGCACCCGCACGTCACGTTCCAGCGCGACTTCTCGACGCGTCTCCAGCCGCAGCCCGGGACGCGGGTCGTGTACGCGAAGACGACGATCGCCTCGGATGCCGATCGCATCGCGCGGCTCGCGGTCGGGTACAGCGACGAGGTCCGCGTCTACCTCAACGGCAAGATCCTCTGGCGCGGGAGGAGCGCCCAGAACTTCCGCGACCCGGCGTTCCTCGGGATCATGAGCGCGGACGACGACGCCGTCTACCTGCCGCTGAAGAAGGGCGAGAACGAGCTGATCCTGGCCGTCAGCGAGCTCGGCGGCGGATGGGGCTTCGTCTGCCGCCTGGAGGACCCCGCGCGCTGAAAAGAGGGCCGTCCCGCGGGAGAATGGGGGAGTGACCGTCCCTTTCGCGTCGCGGCTGACCGTCGTCGTCGTCCTGGTCGGCGCGTTCGTTCTGCCGGCCTGCGCGCGGCGCGAGACGGCGCCCACGGCCGTGCGCAACCCGGATTACCTGGTCGTGCGCTCGATCCGAGGCGACGCGGACCCCGACCACACCCTCCGTGTCGCCCTGCCGTACGCGGGCGACGGGTTTCGGCTACGCGTCGACGGCGCCGCTCTTCGACCTGACGGCGGTCGACGTCGCCGGCGCCACGTTCGCGGGCGGGCGGACGAGCCTCGCCGGGGAGGCGACGCTCTGGCTTCCGCTGACCGCGGAGGGGCGACGGCGGCTGGACGCCTGGTCGTCGCGAAACGCCGGCGATCGCCTCGGCATCTTTCTCGACGGGCGGCTCGTCGCGGCGCCGCAGGTGAAGACCGCGATCGGCGGCGGGATCCCGCTTCGGGTCGCCAACAAGAGCGAGGGCGACGCGGTGCTCGCCCGCTTGCGCAACGGCGGCGCGCCGCCGTAGCCTCCCGCCCGTGGAACCGCGCGTCCGGCCGACGAGGAGGATCGTGCTCCGCGCATGGCCCGTGGCGCTGGCTCTGGTCGCGGCCGTCGTCGCGGCGCGCGCCGGCGCCGCGATCCGTCGCGCGCCTCGGAGGAGCCCTCGCCGCCGCGTTTCGACGTGACGATGGAGGAAGCGTCGATCCCGATGAAGGACGGGATCCGCCTCGCCGCCGACCTCTGGCGTCCGAAGGGCGCGGGCGCGGACGCGCGCTTTCCCGGTGCTCCTCGAGTACCTGCCGTATCGGAAGACCGAGGACCGCGGCGAGCGCCTCACGCAGTACGCCTATTTCGTGCGGCGCGGCTACGTGGTCGCGCGCGTCGACATCCGCGGCACGGGCGCGAGCGAGGGGACGCTCATTCCCTACGAGTACAGCGAGATCGAGCAGCGCGACGGCGAGGAGGTCATCGCGTGGCTCGCGCGCCAGAAGTTCTCGAACGGCAACGTCGGCATGTTCGGGATCTCGTGGGGCGGGTTCAACTCGATCCACATGGCGATGCGTCGTCCGCCAGCGCTGAAGGCGATCGTCGCGATCGACGCGACCGACGACCTGTACCACGACGACGTGCACTTCATGGACGGCATGATGCACGTCGACGACTGGGAGATGAGCCAGGACCTCGCGAACGCGATGCCCGCGGCGCCCGACTACCGGATCGACGAGGCGTACTTCCGCGACCGCTTCGACCAGCCGCCATGGATGCTCGTCTACAAGCACCAGCAGCGCGACGGGCCGTTCTGGGACCGCACCGCGCTGAAGGCGCGGTACGAGTCGATCGCGATCCCCACGTTCGTCATCGGCGGGTGGTACGACGGGTACCGCGACAGCGTGCCGCGCATGCTCGAGCACGTGAAGGCGCCGGTCAAGGCGATCGTCGGCGCGTGGGACCACACGTATCCGGACGAGCCGTACCCGAAGCCGGGGTTCGACGGCCGGCGCGAGATGGTGCGGTGGTTCGACCAGTGGCTGAAGGGCCGCGACACCGGGATCCTGCGCGAGCCGCGGCTCGCGGTCTACGTCCGCGAGTGGCATCCGCCGGGGCCGTACCTCGACACCGCGCCGGGCTTCTGGCGGTACGAGGACGGCTGGCCGATCGCACGGATTCGCGACCGCGTCTTCTATCCGCGGCCCGACGGTTCGCTCTCGGCCGAGCCTTCGGCCGAAGCGGCGCGCGGCGAGCTGCGTTACGTGCCGACGACCGGCGTCGAGGCGGGCGGCCCGGTCCTCTGGTTCGGCGACGTCGCGCCGGACCAGCGGCCGACGGACGCGTTCAGCCTCGTGTACGAGACGCCGCCGCTCGAGGAGCCCGTCGAGATCCTGGGGCTGCCGAAGGCGATGCTGAAGGTCTCGGCGGACGCGCCGCTCGCCCACTGGTTCGCGCGCGTCAACGACGTCGCCCCGGACGGAACGGTCACGCTCGTCGCGAACGCGGGCGAGAATGGCGCGCACCGGGAGTCCGCGCGCGACCCGAAGGCGATCGAGCCGGGCCAGACGTTTCCCCTCGAGATCCGGCTCCACTTCACGTCGTGGATCTTTCCGAAGGGCCACCGCATCCGGCTCTCGGTCTCGAACGCCCAGTGGCCGATGATCTGGCCGACGCCGTACCCGACGACGACGTCCCTCTGGATGGGCATGGACGGTTCACGCCTCCTCCTTCCGGTCGTGCCGCGGAGCGCAGACGGAGACCGGCCGAAGCCCGACTACCGTCCGATTCCGCCGCCCGAGCCGGAGCTTTCGGGCTTCGGGACGATCGACTCGGAAACGCCGTCCGGCTACGGCGAGATCTCGTCGGTCGACCGAAACCCGCGGACGGGTCACGCGAAGGTCTCCGCGACGAACGCGAGCGCGCACCGCTATCCGTGGGGCGAGGAGCGGCGAACCGGACGCTTCGTCCACGAGGCCGAGAACGGCACCCCGGAGAAGGCGTCCGTCCGCGGCGAGTACGCGACGGAGGTCAAGCTCCCGGATCGGACGCTTCGCTGGGAGTGCGTCGTCACGATGACGAGCGACCGCGCGAACTTCTACTACGAGCATCGCCGGCGCCTGCTCGAGGGACGGCGCGCTCGTGCGCGAGAAGAGCTGGAAGGAGACGTTCCCGAGGGACTTCCAGTGAGGCTCCGCCGCGTCATCACGGCGCTTGCCTTTCGCGGGATTTGAGAAAGGCTTAATGCGCGGGGCCGCATGAATTTCCGGAATCCGCCCCGCGGGCGCGGTATTAGTTCGTCTCGGGGGGTGTCACCATGTCTTCCACGAGTGGAGCCGCCATGAACGTCTCGGGTTCGGAGAAGCCGGTGAAGGCGGACAGCGCCCGCGCCCGCGCGCTGGCCGAGCGCATCGAAGCGGGGGCGCGCGAGCTCGCGGCGTTCGCCGAGGGACTGTCGGAGGCCGACTGGGCGACGCCCATGGCGTCCGGCAGCGACCGGCGACCGGTCGGCGTCATCGTCCACCACGTCGCCAACATGTATCCGATCGAGATCGACGTCGCGAAGGCGGTCGGCGGCGGCAATGCCGTCGACGTGACCTGGGACGCCGTGGCCGACATCAACGCGAAGCACGCCGCCGAGACGTCGGGCGTCACGAAGACGGCCGCCCTCGACCTGCTGCGGAAGAACAGCCGCAAGGCGGCCGAGGCCGTGCGCGCGTTCTCCGACGAGGAGCTCGACCGCGCGGCGCCGTTCGGTCTCTCCTACGGGGCGCCGATGACCGCGCAGTTCGTCATCGAGGATCACGCGCTGCGCCACAGCTGGCACCACCTGGCCCGGATCCGCCAGGCGCTGAAGCGCTGACGTCGCGCGGCGGCGGGGAGGGGCGTGCCGTGGAGTTTCGCTTCGAGGAGGCGTTGCCGGTGCTGTCGCGGACGCCGGCTGCGTTTCGCACATGGCTGGATGGCCTTTCCCCGTCCTGGACCGCGGCGACCGAAGGGCCCGGCACCTGGAGCCCGTACGACGTCGTCGGCCACCTCATCCACGGCGAGCGCACCGACTGGATTCCGCGGATCGAGCACATCCTGCAACACGGCGACTCGGCGCCGTTCCCCGCTTTCGACCGCGAGGCGATGTTCGAGGGGTCGCGGGGGCGCTCGCTCGGAGAGCTGCTCGACACGTTCGAGGAGTTGCGCCTTCAGAGCCTCGGACGACTCGAAGAGCTCCATCTGAGCGCTTCCGACCTCGCGCGCCGCGGCCTCCACCCGGAGCTCGGCCCGGTGACGCTCGGGCAGCACCTCGCGACGTGGGTGGCGCACGACATGAGCCATCTCGCGCAGGTCGTGCGCACGATGGCGCGTCAGTACACCGATGCGGTGGGACCCTGGGCCGGGTACCTCTCGGTCCTCCGGCCGCGCGCATGACCTCCGAGACGATCGCCCGGGATCTGCGCGAGGCCGTCGCGTCCGCCGCGCCCCGCCTCGAGGCGCTCTCCGAGGAGGCGGCGAGCCGGCCGCCCGCCCCCGGCAAGTGGTCGCCGAAGGAAGTGATCGGGCATCTGATCGACTCCGTCTCCCACAACCACCAGCGTTTCGTGCGCGCCCGGTTCATGGACCACCTCGAGTTCGTGGGCTACGAGCAGGATCGCTGGGTGGCGGAGCAGCGCTACGGCGCGGTGCCGTGGACGGAGCTCGTGACGCTGTGGCGGCTCTACAACCTGCACCTCGCGCGCGTCATCGAGGGAACGCCTCCCGGCGTCGGCGAGTCGCCGAGGGCGCGCCACAACCTCGACCAGATCGCGTGGAAGCCGGTGCCGAAAGATCGTCCGACGACGCTCCTGTACTTCATGGACGACTACGTCGGGCACCTGAGGCATCACCTGAAGCAGGTGCTCGGCTGAGTCGCGGGGGGCTTTTCAAGTCGCGAGATCCCTCGTCGCTGCGCTCCTCGGGATGACAGGTGGGGCGGGAGCCTCGTCGCGGCGCTCCTCGGGATGACAGGTGGGCCGGGATTCTCGTCGCTGCGAGGGCGGAGTCCAGGAGGGGCCGCGATAGGCTGAAGTCCTTCGAGGAGGATCGGTCGTGCGGACCTATCTCGCCGTCACCGGCGCCATTTTCGGGCTGTTCGCCGTGATGCACTTCTACATCGCCTGGCAGCATGCCCGCAGCGCGTCGGAGTGGTGGGGCTGGCCGGCGCTGATCGGGATCCTCGCGGCACTTCTGGCGGTCTGGGCGTTCCGGCTGCTGCGGCGCGCGCCTCCCGCGCGGCCATGAGGGGCTCGGTGTTCGTCGGCGTGAGCGTCGACGGGTTCATGGCCCGTCGCGACGGGCGCTTCGACTTCCTTCCCGAGGGCGGCGGCGAGGAGCACGGCTACGCGGAATTCATGGCGTCGGTCGATGCGCTCGTGATCGGCCGCAAGACCTACGAGGTCGTCCTCGCCTTTCCGGAGTGGCCCTACGCCGGGAAGCCGGTCTACGTCCTGAGCTCGAAGCCCCTCGCCCCCGCGCCGAAGGGCGCGGTCGTCGAACGGATGGAGGGCGATCCGCGGCAGGTCGCGGCGCGGCTCGATGCGCGCGGCGTCGGGCACGCCTACGTCGACGGCGGCGAGACCATTCAGGCCTTTCTGCGGGCCGGACTGATCCAGCGGCTGATCGTCACGCGCGTGCCGGTGCTCGTCGGCGAGGGCATTGCGCTCTTCGGCGCCACCGGCCGCGACGTGGCGCTCCGGCACGTCGAAACCCGGGTTTACGAGAGCGGTTTGGTCCGGAGCGAGTACGAGGTCCTCGGAGCGTAACGCGGGGCCGCGCGGCGCCGATTACACTGGAGACGGTGAGATCGAAGAGGAAAGGCGAAGCCGCCCCGGTCGTTCCCTTTCCGCGGCGGGGGGGAAGCGGCGAGCCGCCGCCCGCACCCGAACGGTCGGAGTCCGCTGCCGAGGCGCTGGAGCGCCGCGTCCGCCGCGTCACGCGAACCATTCTGGCCGTGGGCTTCGGCGCGGCGCTCGCCGCCGGGATCATCGCCCGCGTCAGGCCGGAGAACCCGCTCGGCTACGAGTTCCTCGACAACAAGAAGTACATCCACGACCTGCAGGTGTACGGGGGCACGGCCAACGTCCTGGCCGCCGAGTTCCGCGAGTGGTTCGCGGGACTCTGGTACGGGAAGAACCTCGCCTACACGATCGCCGTGCTGACGATTCTCGTCGTGCTCGTCGTCCGTTTCTACATGCTGACGAACCCGACGGCCGACGAGGCGCATGGCGACGATTCCTCCGGATCGCGCCCGGCCGGCGCCGGCTGAGGCGCGCGCGGGCGGCATGGCGCGGCGTCCGGTCGGAGTGACGGCGCTCGCGCTCTTCTTCGCCGTGGGCGCGCTCCTGGCGCTCCTCGCTGCGATCTCCCTCGCGAGCCCCGGCGGGATGCTCGAGCCGATGTGGCGGCTCAATCCGAAGGGTCGCGAGGGTCTCGGCGCGCTCGGACCCTGGGGCGCCGCGCTCCTTGCGGCGGCGAGCCTCGCCTGCGGGGCATCGGCCGCCGGTCTCTGGCGCGGCGCGGGGTGGGGAAGGCGGCTCGCACTCGTCGTTCTCGCCATTCAGCTCGCCGGCGACGCCGTGAACGTGGCGTTCGGCATCGACCGCCGCGCCGCCTTCGGGCTTCCGGTCGCGCTCGCCCTGATCCTGTATCTCTCCGGCCGCCGCGTCGGGGCATACTTCGGGCGGCCGCGGGAAGGCTGAACGCGGTGGGGAGGAGCGCATGAAGCAGGGTCCGAGTCTCTTTCGAGTCGCGCTCGAGGTCGGAAACGGGGCGAGGGCCGCGCGCTTCTACGAGCGGCTGCTCGGCGTGTCAGGCCGCGCCGTCGGCGGCGCGCGGCACTATTTCGACTGCGGCGGCACGATCGTCGCGCTGATCGAGGTCCCGCGACCCGAGCCGGCGCCGGAGAACCTCTACTTCGCCGTCGCGAGCCTGGCCGCCGTGCACGCCCGCGCGCGGGCGCTCCGCTGCCTCTCGAAGGAGAAGGTGCACGGGGAGCCGGCGGGCGCGATCGTGCGCCGGCCCTGGGGCGAGCGCTCCTTCTATGCCGTGGACCGCGACGGCAACCCGCTCTGCTTCGTCGACCGGCGTACGCTTTTTACCGGCCGACGCGACTGACGGACGCGCCCCTCCCGCGCATTCGCCCGCGCCCTTCGCTTCCGATATCGTTGCTCGGGGAAGGCGGTCGGGGATGGGCGACGCGACGGCGTGGATCGACCAGGCGAAACGGGCGCGGCGCGAGGGGCGTCCGGAGGACGCGCGCCGCGCCTACGCCGAGGCGATCGACGCGTGCCGCGGCCCCGCGCACCGCCGGCTCCTTCTCGAGGCGTTGAAGGGTCTGGCCCGGATCGAGCGCGACCTCGGCCGGCCCGCGGGCGCGCTGGCCCTCTACGAGGAGGCGGTGACCGTCGCCCGCCAGGCGGACGACGCCGTGGCGCTGGCGCACACGGTGCGGCACCTCGGCGACGTGCATCGCGAGACCGGCCGCCACGATCTCGCCGAGCCCTGCTACCGCGAGGCGCTCGCCATCTACCGCCGGCACCCCGAGACGGCGCCTCTCGAGCTCGCCAACGCGATCCGGCCCCTCGCGATCGTGGAGGAGACAGCCGGCCGGTCGGCGGACGCACGGCGGCTCTGGCACGAGGCGCGCGACCTCTACGCGGCCGCGGGCGTCGAGGCGGGCTATGCCGAGTGCGCGGCGCGCATGGAAGCGCTTCCGGCCGCCGAGGACCCCGCCCCGTGACGGGCGAATCGCCGTTGGCACGTGACGTGAACGGGGACGCGCGCGGGGAGGGCCGCCGCATGAGCCACCGCGCCGCCGGAGCGTTCGAGGTGAAGATGACGCCGGAGCCCGAGGGCGAGGCGCCCGCGATCGGACGGTTCGCGCTCGACAAGAGCTACCACGGCGATCTCGAGGCGACGAGCCTCGGCCGGATGCTGTCGGCCGGAGCGGTCGAGAAGGGCTCGGCCGGCTACGTCGCGATCGAGATCGTCGAGGGAACGCTCGGCGGCCGCGCCGGCTCCTTCGCGCTCCAGCACAGCGGCACGATGACGCGAGGATCGGCCCGCCTGACGATCGACGTCGTGCCGGACTCGGGGACCGGCGAGCTCGAGGGCCTCACGGGGGCGATGACGATCCGCGTCGGGGACGGGCGGCACGAGTACGAGCTCGACTACAGCCTGCCGTGACGCGGCGCCGCCGCCCTCCCGCCGCCGCCGCGCCGAATCGATTCGAGCGCGTCTACGCGATCGTGCGGCGGATCCCGCGGGGCCGGGTGGCGACCTACGGGCAGGTGGCCGCGCTCGCGGGCCTGCCGGGGCGGGCGCGCTTCGTGGGCTATGCGCTCGCGGCGCTGCCGGCCGGGAGCCGTCTCGCCTGGCAGCGCGTGGTCAATGCGCAGGGCCGCGTCAGTCCGCGAGGGGACGGGTCGGGCGTCGAGGCGCTCCAGGCCGCGATGCTGCGCGGCGAGGGCGTCCGCTTCGGGCCCGAGGGTTCGATCGCGCTCGCCGCGTTTCGCTGGCGTCCGGCCGGGGGCCGACGATAGGCTCACGCGCCGGATGATCACGGCGGCGGAAGCGCTCGAACGGCTGCGCGAAGGGAACGGGCGTTTCGTCCGGAACGTTCGCGACTCCTCGGCGCTCGTCGACGACGCGCGGCGGGCGCAGCTCGTGGACGGCCAGGAGCCGTTCGCGATCGTGCTCGGATGCTCGGATTCCCGGGTGCCCGCCGAGCTCGTCTTCGACCAGGGCTTCGGCGACCTCTTCGTGATCCGCGTCGCCGGCAACGTGGTCGCTCCCTCGCAGGTCGGCAGCGTCGAGTTCGCGGCGGCGCGCTTCGGCACGCCGCTCGTCGTCGTGCTCGGGCACTCGCGCTGCGGCGCCATCGACGCGACCCTCGAGGCGCTCGAACAGCCGATGCCCGGATCGTTCCGGAACCTGCGCTCGATCGTGGACCGCGTCCGCCCCTCGGTCGAGCCGCTGCTGAAGACCGATCTCGCGGGCGATCCGAATCGCCTGGTGGCGGCCGCGGTGCGCGCCAACATTCGCGTGTCGGCGGAGCACCTCCGTTCGGGCTCGGAGATCCTCGAGGGCCTGATCCGAGAGGGACGCCTCGCCGTCGTGGGCGCCGAGTACTCGCTCGACACGGGCGTCGTCGACTTCTTCGACGGCGCGGCGTGATCGCCGGCGCGTCGGCCGCCCTCGCGCTTCTTCTCCGGTGCCTCTCCGCCCGCGGCGCGCCGAAGGACGCCGAGTACGCGGCGCGCTGGGACCCGTCGGCCGGCGGACCGACGACCGCCGCCGAGGTGCTCGCGCGCCTCGGCCTCGCCGCGTCTTCCGCGGGGACGGCATGCGAGGTCCGCTACTACGACCTGCCCGCGCCCGAGGGCGCTCCTGAGGGCGCTACGGTCATCCTGCGCCGCCGGACGTGCGACGACGGCACCGCGGAGATCCGCCTGAAGTACCGCACGGCGCGTCCCCTCGAGAGCTGGACCTGCCCGGCAGGCCTCGGCTTCGCCCCCTCGAGCCAGGTGGACGTGGGTCTCGGCGCCGGGGCGCCGTCGCGCGTCTACGCCCATGCGTGCGTGCTCGCCTCGGGCGCGCCGCCGCCGTCGCTCCGCGCCGTGGCGAAGCCCTGCGCCTCGCGGATGACGCGCACCTCGGTGCGTGCCGCCGACGGCGGTCGCCTCAAGGTGGAGGACTGGACGCTCCCCGGCGGCGCCCGGCGCCTGGAGGTCTCGCGGAACGGCCGGGACGACGTCGACGCGCTCGCCGCGTTCGAGGGCGTCGTCGAGCGGCTGCGGGCGGCCGGCGCGCGCTTTCTCGAGGAGAGCAAGACCGAGCTCGGCAGCCGCTGCCCCGAGGGCGGAGCGCGATGAGCGCCGGCTCTGCCGCCCTGTCTGCGCGCCGGTATGATCGCGCCCGGAACGGATCATGGCCGGACGCATCGACGCGCGCCTGAAGGAGCTCGGACTCGAGCTGCCGACGCCGAGCACGCCCGGCGCGAACTACGTGCCGTTCGTCCGCTCCGGCACGCTCGTGTTCCTGACCGGCCAGCTCTCGCAGTGGAACGGCGAGCGGCGGTTCGTCGGCAAGCTCGGCCGCGAGTGGAGCGTCGAGGAGGGTCGCGAGGCCGCGCGGCTCTGCGCGCTGAACCTGATCGCGCACCTGAAGACGGCGGCCGGCGGCGATCTCGACCGGGTCCGACGCTGCGTGCGGCTCGCCGGCTACGTCAACTCGATGCCCGACTTCCTCGCGCAGTCGCAGGTGATGAACGGGGCGTCCGATCTCTTCGTCGACGTCTTTGGCGACGCGGGCCGGCACGCCCGCATGGCGGTCGGCGTCGCGGCGCTGCCGTACGACGTCGCCGTGGAGGTGGAGGGTGTCTTCGACGTGGACTGAGCGGCGTCTTTTCGCCGCGGTCGGGCTCGTGGCCGCGCTCGGGGCGGTGCCCATGGGGGCGTCCCCGGCGCCGGTCTCGGAGATCCTGGGCGAGTGGCGCGGCACCTCGACCTGCGTCAAGAGTCCGGAGTTCCCGAGCTGTCACGACGAGGTCGTGGTGTACGAGTTCCGCAAGGCGGCGGCCGGGACGGACACGGTGACCCTTGCGGCATTCAAGATCGTGGAAGGCGAGAAGCAGCTGATGGGCGAGATGGATTTCTCGTTCGACGAGAAGCAGAGCGCGTGGACGTCGGAGTTCCAGACGGCCCGCTACCACGGCCTGTGGACGTTCTTCGTGAAGCAGGGATCGATCACGGGGACGCTGGTGGATCTGCCCTCGAAGCACGTCGTTCGGAACGTCTCGGTCCGCCGCGAGAAGGGCACGCCGCCCCCTGAGGAGGAACGCATGAACGACGTGATCCTCAAGCGCTTCGAGACGCCGGACGAGACGCGCCGCTTCGAGCGAGGCCGGCTCGACATCGTGCGCCTCGGCGGCCAGACGATCGGCCGCGCCGCGTACGAGCCCGGCTGGAAGTGGTCCGAGCACGTCGGCCCGGTCGTCGGCGCCAGCCGCTGCTCGGTCGAGCACGCCGGGATGGTCGTCTCGGGTGTCGCCACGGTCGCCTTCGACGACGGGCGGGTGATCGAGCTGAAGCCGGGGAACCTCTTCTACGTCCCGCCGGTGCCGCACGACAGCTGGGTCGTCGGGAACGAGCCGTACGTCTCACTGCATTTTCTCGGCGCGCAGGAGTACGCGCGCCGATAGACGGAGGCGGCGATGGCCCAGGCGAAGAACAAGACGCGGAAAAGCGGGGCGAGCGTCGAAGAGTTCCTGGCCGGACTCGACGCGGCACGCCAGGCGGACTGCCGCGAGCTCGTCGCGCATGCTCCGGCGCGTCACGAAGGCGGAGCCGAAGATGTGGGGCGCGAACATCGTCGGCTTCGGCGACCACCGTCTCGTATACGAGAGCGGCCGCGAGCTCGACTGGTTCCTCGTCGGGTTCTCGCCGCGCAAGGCCGCGCTCACGCTCTACGGGATGGGCGGCGCGAAGCTCGACGCCCCCACCGCGAAGCGCCTCGGGAAGCACGAGACGGGCGGGGGGTGTCTCTACGTCCGCAGGCTCGAGGACGTCGACGCGAAGGTGCTCGAGGAGATCGCGCGGAGCGCGGTCGCGCGCCTCCGCGCGAAGGCGAAGGCATGACGCGGCGCGGGGCGGCGTTCGTCCTCGGGCTGCTGCTCGGCGCCGCGGCGGTTACGGCTCTGGCCGACGAGCCCACGGTCCCGTCGGTCACGCTGCCGCCCGAGCTCGCGCGCGTGCTGACGGATTACGAAACCGCCTGGCGCGGCCACGATGCGGCCGCCCTGGCGCGGCTCTTCGCCGAGGATGGCTTCGTGCTCTCGCCCGGCTCGGCGCCAGCGCGGGGGCGCGCCGCGATCGAGAGGCATTACGCGCGCGCCGGCGGCGAGCTCTCGCTCCGCGCCTTCGCGTACGCCGTCGACGGGCGGCTCGGGTACATCGTCGGCGGCTTCGGCCACCGCGCCGGCGAGCCGGACAACGGGAAGTTCACGCTGACGCTCGTCCGGGGCGAGGGCGGCCGCTGGCTGATCTTCTCGGACATGGACAACGGGAACGAGCGCCGCCCCTGAGCCTCCTCGACCGACCGGCTGATCCGGGTGGTCGCCCTCGCCGACCTCCGCCGCGCGCGCGCGCTCACGCCTGAGTCGGTCCGACACGGGTTCCGGCTACGCCGGAGTTTTGACAAGATGCGCCCTCACGGAGGACCCATGGCGGACAAGAAGATCATCGCGGTGGTGGGCGCGACGGGCGCGCAGGGCGGCGGCCTCGCGCGCGCGATCCTCGCGGACAAGACCGGCGGCTTCGCGGCCCGGGCGCTCACCCGAAAGCCCGACTCCGAAGCGGCCAAGGCGCTCGCGCAGCAGGGGGCGGAGGTCGTGGCGTGCGACACGGACGACGCCGGGTCGGTCCGGAAGGCGTTCCGCGGCGCGCACGGTGCGTATTGCATGACGAACTACTGGGAGCATTACTCGGTCGACCGGGAGCTCGCGCAGGCAAGGAACATGGCGGCCGCCGCGAAGGCGGAGGGCCTCGCCCACTCGATCTGGTCGACACTCGAGGACACGCGCAAGTGGGTGCCGCTCTCGGACGACCGGATGCCGACGCTGAACGGCAAGTACAAGTGCCCCCACTTCGACGGGAAGGGCGAGGCGGACGAGATCTTCCGGGCGTCGGGCGCGCCGACGACGTGCCTGCTCACGTCCTTCTACTGGGACAACTTCATCTTCTTCGGGATGGGACCGAAGCCGGGCCCCGACGGGCGGCTCGCGATCACGTTCCCGATGGGCGACAAGAAGCTTCCGGGCATCGCCGTCGAGGACATCGGGAAGTGCGCGTACGGGCTGTTCCGGCGCGGCGGCGAGTTCGTCGGCCGGACCGTCGGCATCGCGGGTGGGCACCTGACGGGCAAGGAGATGGCGGCGGCGATGTCGAGGGCGCTCGGCAGGGAGATCGTCTACAACGGCGTGCCGTTCGACGTGTTCCGAGGATTTGGGTTTCCGGGCGCCGAGGACCTCGGCAACATGTTCCAGTTCAAGCACGACTTCAACGACTACTACTGCGGCGTGCGCAGCGTCTCCTTCTCGAAGGAGCTCGACCCGCAGCTGCTCTCGTTCGACGCGTGGCTCGCGAAGTACAAGGATCGGATCCCGGTCGGCTAGAGCCCCGGCTGGATGATGCATGCTGTCGATCCGCCTCGCGACGGCGGCGGACGTTCCCGCGTTGAGCGAGCTCATCCCGATCTCCGCGCGCGCCCTCTCGCGCGGCTTCTACACGGACGAGGAGACGGAGAGCGCGATCCGGCACGTCTTCGGCCCGGACAGCCGGCTCATCGCGGACGGAACCTACTTCGTCGCGGAGGAGGACGGCGCGCTCGCCGGCTGCGGCGGCTGGAGCCGGCGCCGCACGCTGTACGGCGGCGACCAGACGAAGTCGGGCGAGGAACCGCTCCTCGATCCGGCAACCGAGCCGGCGAAGGTGCGCGCCTTCTTCGTGCACCCGTGGTTCGCGCGCCGCGGCGTCGGCTCGCGGATTCTCGAGGCCTGTCTCGCCGCCGCGCGGGCGGCCGGGTTCCGGAAGGTCGAGCTCGCCGCCACGCTGCCGGGAGTGCCGTTCTACGCCGCGCGCGGCTTCGTCGAGCGCGAGCGGCTCTCCGTGCCGATGGCGGACGGCCGCGGGCTTTCGATCGTACGCATGGAGCGGAAGATTGACGGCGGCTGAGCGGGCCGGGGAGCCGCGCCTCGCCCTCGTCGGGTTCCGGTCGGACGAGAATTCCTCGTTCCTGCGCGGGGCGGCCGAGGCGCCGCCGCTCATCCGGAGCGCGCTCGCCTCGGACTCGTCGAATGCGTGGTGCGAGAACGGCCGCGAGCTGACCGGGGCGACGTTCCACGACGCGGGCGACTTCGCCGCGCCGCCGGGCGGCACGATGCGGGAGACGATCGAGGCCGCGATCGGCGCGCTCCTCGATCGGGGGCTGCGGCCGATCTCGCTCGGCGGCGACCACGCAATCACCCATCCGATCCTGCGCGCCTTCGCGAGGCGCCATCCCCGGCTCTCGATCCTCCACTTCGACGCGCACCCGGACCTCTACGACGAGTTCCAGGGAAACCGCTTCTCGCACGCGTGTCCGTTCGCGCGGATCATGGAGGAGGGCCTCGCGCAGCGCCTCGTCCAGGTGGGACTCCGCGCCGTCACCGCGCACCAGCGCGCCCAGATCGCGCGCTTCGGCGTCGAGGCGATCGAGATGAGGGACTTCCGCGACGGCCTCGCGCCCGCATTCGACGGGCCGGTCTACGTCAGCTTCGACCTCGACGGCCTCGATCCGGCGTTCGCGCCGGGCGTCTCGCACCGCGAGCCCGGCGGCCTCTCGACCCGCCAGGCGCTCGACGTCATCGCGCGCGTTCAGGCTCCCGTCGTCGGCGCCGACGTCGTCGAGTTCAACCCGCGGATGGATCCGTCCGGCATGACGGCGATGGTCTGCGCCAAGCTCGTCAAGGAGCTCGCGGGCAAGATGCTGGAGACGGCGTGAACCGGCGGCTCGTCTTCCGGGCGGTCCTGGTCCTCGCGGCCGCGCTCGTGCTCCTCCAGTTCGTTCCGATCGAGCGCACGAACCCGTCCGGCGGCGCCGAGGTGCCCGCGCCTCCGGAGGTGCGCGCGATCCTGAAGCGCGCGTGCTACGACTGCCACTCGAACGAGACGACGTGGCCGTGGTACAGCCGCGTCGCGCCGTTCTCGTTTCTCCTCGGGCGGGACGTGCGGGAGGGCCGGCGCGAGATCAACTTCTCCACGTTCGCGAACGATCCGCTGAAGCGGCGCCAGCGCAAGTGGATGGAGATCCCCGAGCAGGTGCAGAAGGGCGAGATGCCGCCGTGGTTCTACACGGCCGTGCATCCCGAGGCGCGGCTGTCCGACGCCGACCGTGCCGCGCTCGTCCGCTGGGCGCAGGAGAGCGGCCGCCGCGAGGGGCCGGCGGAGACGCCTCCGACGCGGTGAGCGGCGCGGCGCTCCTGCCCCGGTTCTGGCATCGGGCGCTGAAGGCCCGCTGGCTCGGGCAGCGCGCCGAGATCCGCGCGCTCGTCGAAGCGATCCGGCCCGGCGAGGCCGCCGCCGACGTCGGCGCGCACAAGGGCGCGTACCTGCCGTGGCTCTCGCGCGCCGCCGGACCGGACGGCCGCGTCTTCGCGTTCGAGCCCCAGCCGGACCTCGCCGACTACCTCGAGCGCGTCTGTCGCGCCGCGTCCCTCGGCAACGTCCGCGTCGAGCCGGCGGGCCTCTCGGACGCGGCCGGCACGCGCCGGCTGCACGTGCCGGGCGGCGGCGGCCCCTCGCCGGGCGCCTCCTTCGAGCCCGCCGCCGCAGCGAATGCCGCGGGGCGCGGCATCGAGGTCCGTGTCGTGGCGCTCGACGGCCATCTCGCCGGCGAGCCGCGGCGCCTCGCCGCGCTGAAGGTCGACGTCGAGGGCCACGAGCTCGCGGTGTTCCGCGGGGCGCGCGGCCGCATCGAACGCGACGCGCCGCTCGTCGTCTTCGAGAGCGAGGTCCGGCACGCCGGCGAGGACGGCGTCGCCCGTGCGCTCGCCTTCTTCGCCGAGCGCGGCTACGAGGGCTGGTTCGTGCGGCGCGGACGCCTCCTGCCCGTCGCGTCGTTCGATCCCGCGATCCACCAGCGCCGCGGGCCCGGTCGGTTCTGGGACGCGCCGGACTACTGCAACAACTTCGTCATGCGCCGGAGGCGCGGATAGTATTCCGGCGATGAGCGAGGGCGGGTCGGCGCGCGCGCTCCTGCGGCATACCGTCGCGACGCTCGCGTACCGCGGCGGCAAGGCCCTGCGGGGCGCTCCCGAGGGCTTCGCCGAGTTCCGCGCCGGTCCGACGACGCGCACGCCGGGACAGATCCTCGCGCACGTCGGCGACCTGCTCGACTGGGCGCTCGCCCTCTCGCGGGGCGAAAAGGTCTGGAAGGACTCGCCGCCGCTGGCGTGGCAGGCGGGATCGCGACGCTTCTTCGAGGGGCTCGAGCGCTTCGATGCGCTGCTCGCCTCCGATGCGCCGCTCGCGGCCACGCCCGAGAAGCTGTTTCAGGGACCGGTCGCGGACGCGCTCGCGCACGTCGGACAGATCGCGCTCCTTCGGCGCCTCGCGGACGCGCCGGTGCGCGGCGAGAACTACTTCAAGGCCGAGATCGAGGCGGGCCGCGTCGGAGAGGAGCAGGCGCCGCCTCGGCTGGAGTTCGAGTGATGGCCAGCGAGCCGGCCGTCATCCCGAGCAAAGCGAGGGATCCCTTTCAAGCCCCTGCTGTGACTTCAAAGGGATCCCTCGTCGCTGCGCTCCTCGGGATGACAGATAAGGGTCTGCGGCGCCGCTACCCGGACATCGTGCGCGGGTCCGAGAGGCCGGCTTGAGGGCCCCGCTGCGCTGCTGGAGCTGCGGCGCCGAGAACGACCTCGACGTCTCGCAGACCTGCCGCTCCTGCGGCGCGCCGCTCGTCAAAAGCCGCGCGCTCTTCTCCAAGCCGCTGATCCTCGGGATCGTCGTGGGCTTCCTGCTCCTCCAGGCCTTCTGCATCCTCAGCCGGCTGCCCCGATGACGGACGGCCGCTTCGCGTTCGAGCGCGCGGGCCTCGACGCGCTGCGCGCCGCGCTCGACCGGCTCGAGGAGGGTTTTGCCGACCTGCCGGCGGTCGCGTCGGCGGGCGAGGCCGACGCCGGCGCGCTCCGCGCCGTGCTGCTCGAGGCCGCCGATCGGCTGACCGACAACTATCCCTACTTCCATCCTCTCTACGCGGGCCAGATGCTCAAGCCCCCGGACCCGGTCGCGCGGCTCGCCTACGCGCTCGCGACCTGGATCAACCCGAACAACCACGCGCTCGACGGCGGGCGCGCGAGCTCGGCGATGGAGAAGGAGGCGGTCGCGGCGCTCGCGCGGATGTTCGGCTGGGACGCGCACCTCGGCCACCTCAGCGGCGGCGGCACGATGGCCAACCTCGAGGCGCTCTGGGTGGCGGGACGGCTCTCGCCGGGCCGGGCCGTGCTCGCGTCGTCGCAGGCGCACTACACGCACGCTCGCATCTCGGCCGTGCTCGGCCTTCCGTTCGAGGAGGTCGCCGCCGATCGCGCCGGGCGCCTCGACGTGGACGCGCTCGCGCGACGGCTCGAGAGCGGGGGCGTCGGCGCCGTCGTCGCGACGCTCGGCACGACGGCGACGGGATCGGTCGATCCGCTGCCGGAGATCCTGCGCCTGAGACGGCGGCACGGGTTCCGCCTGCACGTGGACGCGGCCTACGGCGGCTACTTCCGACTGGTGCGCAACCTCGACGATCCGGCGCGGCGCGCCTTCGACGCGATCGGCGCGGCGGACTCGATCGTGATCGATCCGCACAAGCACGGCCTCCAGCCCTACGGCTGCGGGTGCGTGCTGTTCCGCGATCCCTCGGTCGGGCGGCTCTACCGGCACGACTCGCCGTATACGTACTTCACCTCCTCGGAGCTCCACCTGGGCGAGATCAGCCTCGAGTGCTCGCGTCCGGGGGCGAGCGCCGTGGCGCTCTGGGCGACGATGCGGATGCTGCCCCTCGAGCGGGGCGGCGCCTTCGCGCGGCGGCTGGAGGACTCGCGCGCGGCCGCGCTCGATCTGCACGCGCGCCTCTCGGCGGACCCGCGCTTCCTCCCGGCCTTCCGTCCGGAGCTCGACATCGTCGTCTGGCTCGTCCGGGGCGCGAACCTGACCGAGTGCTCGGCGCGCGCGAGGCGCGTCTTCGAGGAAGCCGCGCGGCGTCATCTCCATCTCGCCCTCGCGGAGCTGCCCGCGACGCTCTTCGACCTCGAGGCGGCGGGCATCGCCCGCGACCGCGGCACCGTGACGTGCCTGCGCTCGGTCCTGATGAAGCCGGAGCACCGGGCCTGGATCGGCGCGATCTGGGACGCGCTCGACGCGGCGGCGGGCCCGTGACGATCGCGGTGCGGCCGGCCCGAGCCTCGGACCGCGCCTTCGTCCTCGAGGCGGCCGAACGGCTGTCCGCCTTCGGGCCGCCGCCCTGGCGCACGTCGGCCGAGATCGTGGAGGGGGAGGCGCGCACGCTGCGCGCGTTCTTCGACGCCCCGGATTCCGGCGCCGCGCTCCTCGTCGCGGAGGAGAACGGGGAGGCGCTCGGATTCGTCTACGTGGAGACGGTCCACGACTACTTCCTCGGCGAGGCGCACGGCCACATCGGCATCCTCGCGGTCGCGGCGTCGGCGGAGGGCCGCGGCGCCGGCGGGGCGCTGCTCGAGGCGGCCGAGGCCTGGGCGCGGCGGCACGGCTACGGGCGCCTGACGCTCAACGTGTTCGAACGGAACACGCGCGCCCGAGCCGTCTACGAGCGGCGCGGGTACCGGCCCGAGACGATGCGCTACGTCAAGTTGCTGGGGGAGCCGAAGGGATGACCCGCTGAAGAAGCCGGACGTCCCCGCGACGTCCGCCGTTCGCGCGCTCCGCGCGGCCGGGGTCGAGTTCGTGCCGCGCCGCTACGAATACGTCGAGCGCGGCGGCACCCGGCACTCCGCGGAGGCGCTCGGCGTCCCCGAGCACGAGGTGGTCAAGACGCTCGTGATGGAGGCGCGGCGCGCCGGCGGATCGGAGCCGCTCCTCGTGCTGATGCACGGCGATCGTGAGGTCTCGACGCGCCAGCTCGCGCGGCAGATCGGCGCCCGCGAGGTCGCGCCGGCGAGTCCCGACGCGGTCGAGAAGCACACCGGCTACGTGCCGGGCGGCGTCTCGCCGTTCGGCCCCCGCAGGAAGCTGCCGGTGTACGTCGAACGGTCGGTGCTCGCGCTGCCGCGGGTGCTCGTCAACGGCGGACGGCGCGGGTTCCTCGTCGAGGTCGCGCCGGAGGTGTTCCCACGCGTGCTCGGGGCCGTCCCGGTCGACGTCGCCATCGAGCGCTAGCGACGCACGAGGCCGCGTCCCGCCGCGCGGCACGGCATATGATGCCCGGCAAGAATTGGGAGGGAGGTATCCATGAAGATTCGTTTTTCGGGAGCCCTTCTGCTCGCGGCTCTCCTCGTCGGGCCAGCGACGCTCGCCGCGGCCGGCCCGACGGGGGCGGAGGCGGTCGACACGGCCTGGATGAAGGCGATGATGGCGGGCGACGTGAACGCCGTCATGGCGTGCTACGCGAACGACGCGGTGCTCTGGTTTCCGGGGGCGGCGGAGGCGCGCGGCGAGAAGGCGATCCGGGACCTCTACGCCGGTCTTCTCTCGGCCAACACCGTCACGGACGTCAGTTTCAAGAATGCCCACTACGACACCGTCCAGAACCTGTCGGCCGGCTGGGCCAACTTCTCCATGACGGTTCAGCCGAAGGCCGGCGGCGCCGCCACGAGCATGCACGGCCGATACATCGACGTCGCCAGGAAGATCGACGGGAAGTGGAAGTACGTGGCGGACCACGCCTCGGCCGACCCGCCGCCCGCCGAAAAGCCCGCCGCGACGAAGTAAGCAGCCTCTCGCCGTGAGCGCCGCGGCCGATGAGAAGGAGACGGGGCGAATCGAGGCCTTCAGCGACGGCGTCTTTGCCATCGCGATCACCCTTCTCGTGCTCGAGCTGAAGGTCCCGCATCTCGCCGACGGCGGGGCGGCCGGCTCGCTCGGCCGCGCGCTCCTGGCGCAGTGGCCCTCCTACGTCGCGCTCGTGACGAGCTTTTTCACGATCCTCGTGATGTGGGCGAACCACCACCGGATCTTCGAGCTGGTCCGCCGGGTCAACGCCCCCTTCCTCTACGCGAACGGGCTGCTCCTCCTCGTCGTGACGGTGGTGCCGTTTCCGACCGCCCTGCTCGCCGAGTACTTCCGGAAGCCCGGAGGGCCGATCGCGGCGGCCGTCTACGCGGGCACCTTCGTCCTCTGCGGCCTCGCGTTCCAGGTCCTCTGGCGCACCGCGATCTCGGGGCGTCGCCTCCTCCGAAGAGACTACTCGGAGGCGCGCATCCAGGAGATCGACCGCCGTTACTGGCTCGGCGTTCCCGGCTATCTCGCGGCGATGATCGGCGCGTTCGTCAGCGTGTACGTCACGGTCGGCATCTGCGTGGCGCTGCTCGTCGTGTGGGTCGCGGTGTCGAGGAGCGGCTAGGGCTCATCGAAGAAGGGAGACGATGATCATGCGTCGAAGATTCCTGCGCGGCGCCGCGCTGGCGGCCGCGATCGTCCTCGTGTCCGCCGCGCTTCGCGCTCAGGCGCCCGCGCCCTCCGGCCTGAAGGTCCTCATCTCCGCCGACATGGAGGGCGTCGGCGGCGTGAGCACCTGGTCGGTCCAGGCGGGATCGAAGGGCCGCGAGTACGAGAAGTTTCGGGTCCTGATGACGAAGGAGGTCAACGCGGCGATCGAAGGCGCCTACGATGCCGGCGCGACCGAGGTCGTGGTCGGCGATGCCCACGGCGACGCCCAGAACATCGACGTCGAGCTGCTCGATCGGCGGGTGCGCCTGATCCGCGCGTGGCCGCGGCCGCTCGGGATGATGCAGGGCGTCGATGCGAGTTTCGGCGCGGTGGTCTTCGTCGGATACCACGCCGCCGAGGGCCGCGCGCCCGCGACGCTCTCGCACTCCTTCAGCGGCACGATCGAGGTCGAGCTCGACGGCGTGCCGGTCCCCGAGGCGGGCTTCAACGCGGCGATCGCCGGCGACTTCGGTGTCCCGGTCGTCTTTCTCTCGGGAGACCAGACGATCTGCGCGGACGCGAAGAAGCTCCTCGGGCCGATCGAGACGGCCGCGGTCAAAGAGGCCACCGGCTTCTACTCCGCCTCGATGATGCATCCCGAGGAGGCCCAGAAGCTCATCCGCGAGGGCGTGCGCCGCGGGGTCGAGCGGCGGCGGGAGATCAAGCCGTATCGGATCGCGCACCCGGTCACGTTGCGGATCCGCTACAACGCGGTCGTCGAAGCCGAGGTCGTGGCGATGCTCCCGGGCGTCGAGCGGCCCGCCGGCAACGTCATCGAGTTCCGCGGCCGCGACATGGTCGAGGTCTCGAAGTTCTTCGAGGCGATCTCGAACATCCGGGTCCAGTGAGACGCCGCGCGGCCCTCGCCGTCCTCCTCGCGGCGCTCGCGGCGCGGGCGCGCGGCGACGACGCCGCTGCGATCGCGCGGGCGCGGACGCTCATCGAGCACGAGATGACCCGGACCCTCGCGCCGGGCGTCTCCGTCGCCGTCGCGCGCGACGGACGCCTCGTCTGGAGCCAGGCGATCGGCTGCGCGGACGTCGAGCTGCAGGCGCCGGTGACGACCACGACGCGCCTCCGGATCGGCAGCGTGTCGAAGCCGCTGACGTCGGCCGCGCTCGGCCGTCTCGTCCAGGACGGGAAGCTCGACCTCGATGCGCCGGTGCAGCGCTACGTGCCCGACTTTCCGAGGAAGGCGTGGCCCGTCACGACGCGCGAGCTCGCCGGGCACCTCGCGGGCATTCGCCACTACGAGGGCCACGAGTTCGAGATCCGGGACCACTACCCGAACGTGCGCTCGTCGCTCGCGATCTTCGAGAAGGACGCGCTCCTCTTCGAGCCGGGGACGCGGTTTTCATACTCCTCATACGGCTGGAACCTGATCGCCGCGGTGCTCGAGAGCGCGAGCGGCCGGCCGTTTCTCGAGCTGATGCAGAAGACGGTCTTCGAGCCGGCCGGCCTGACGCACACCGCCCCGGACGACCCGGCGCCGATCGTGCCGGGCCGCGCGCACTTCTACACCCGGGACGAGAAGGGCACGATCGTCAACGCCGGCTTCGTCGACAACAGCTACAAGTGGGCCGGCGGCGGCTTCGTGTCGACTGCCGAAGACCTCGTCGCGTTCGCGTTCGCGCTCCTCGACGGAAAGCTGCTCTCTCCCGAGACGGTGCGCCTGCTGTGGACGTCGCAGAAGACCTCGGACGGCAAGGAGACCGGCTACGGGCTCGGCTGGTCCGTCGGCAGGGACGAGAAGGGGCGCCGGCGCGTATCGCACTCCGGGGGCGCCCAGGGCGGCACGGCCTACCTCGTGATCTATCCGGACGAGCGTCTCGCCGCCGCCATGATCGTCAACAGCGACGAGTCCTTCACGGGGCAGACCCCGCGCATCGCGGAGATGTTCCTCGATGGTGACTGAGGCGGCGGCGCTCTCCCGCGACAGCGCGGGCTCGGCGCTTCGCTACGTCGTCCTCATCTCGGCGGTCGCGGCCACGGGCGGGTTCCTCTTCGGCTACGACACCGCGGTGGTCAACGGCACGGTGGGCGCCCTCGAGCGACATTTCCGGGCGGACCCCGGCCGGCTCGGGTTCGCCGTGGCGGCGGCCCTCCTCGGCTCGGCGCTCGGCGCGCTGCTCGCGGGCCGCGCCGCCGATCGATGGGGCCGCGTCCCCGCAATGAAGATCACGGCGATCCTCTTCGCCGTCGGCTCCGTGGGCTCCGGCCTGGCCCAGTCGCTCGGGTCCTTCGCCGCCTGGCGCTTCCTCGGCGGGATCGCCGTCGGCGCGGCGAGCGTCGTCGCGCCGGCCTACATCGCCGAGGTCGCGCCGGCGCGGGTGCGCGGGCGGCTCGGCTCGCTGCAGCAGCTCGCGATCGTCACCGGCATCTTCCTCGCGCTCGCCGTCAACGACCTGATCGCTCATCTCGCGGGCTCGCCGGACGCGCCCTTCTGGTTCGGCGTACCGGCGTGGCGCTGGATGTTCTGGGTGGAGGTCTTGCCGTCGATCGTGTATGGGGTCGGCGCGTTCCTCGTGCCGGAGTCGCCCCGGCGGCTCGTGGCGGAGGGGCGCGAGGGCGAGGCGGCGGCCGTTCTCGCCCGCATCGGGGATCCGGACGTCCCCGAAGCGCATCCGGGAGATCCGGGCGACGGTGGGCGCGCGCCGGCCGACCTTCGCGGACCTGCGCGCGGCCCCGGGTCTGCTGATTCCGATCGTCTGGGTGGGGGTCGGGCTGTCGGTGTTCCAGCAGTTCGTCGGGATCAACGTCATCTTCTATTACTCGACGGCGCTGTGGCACTCGGTCGGCTTCACCGAAGCGGACTCCATGCGCATCACCACCATCACCGGCGTGATCAACATCCTCACGACGCTCGTCGCCATCGCGTTCGTCGACCGCTTCGGGCGGAGACCGCTGCTCCTCGCGGGCTCGATCGGCATGACGCTGACGCTCGGCACGATGACCTGGCTGTTCGCACGCGCGCCGCTCGATCCCCACGGCGCGCCGGTCCTGTCCGGCGGGGCCGGGACGGCGGCGCTCGTGGCGGCCAACCTGTACGTGTTCGCGTTCGGATTCTCCTGGGGGCCGATCGTGTGGGTGCTTCTCGGCGAGATGTTCAACAATCGCATCCGAGGCGCGGCGCTGGCGCTCGCGGCCTCGGCGCAGTGGGTCGCCAACTGGCTCGTCACGCTGACGTTTCCGGGCCTGTCCCGCGCGGGCCTGGGATGGGCGTACGGCCTCTACACCGGCGCCGCGGCCGCGTCGTTTCTCCTCGTCGCCCGGTTCGTGAGAGAAACGAGGGGACGCGCTCTGGAGGACATGTGAGACGAGAGAAAATTCGACGGGATTTCGAATTTCGGGCGAATTTCTGAGGAGGTGATTCAGTGAGCAGTCCCGATCGGGTGGGTCCGGCGAAGCGGCGGGTCAGTGTCGCGGACGCGATGCGCGAGTTGCCCCGTCCGAACGGCGATCGCTTCGCGGCGGTGCTCCGGCACGGCACCCTCGACATCGAGATCTATGCCCCGCGAGGCGCCGATCCGCAGAAGCCGCACACGCGCGACGAGGTGTACGTCGTCGTGCAGGGCCAGGGCGAGTTCCGCAACGGGTCGAAGGTCGAGCGGTTCGGGCCGGGCGACGTGCTCTTCGTGCCGGCGCTCGAGGACCACCGCTTCGAGAACTTCAGCCAGGACCTCGTCGTCTGGGTCATGTTCTACGGTCCCGAGGGCGGCGAGGCGGCGCTCGCGTCGGCTCCCTGAAACTCTTCACGGCGGCCGTGAAATACTCCCCGCCCGGGAAACGGCGGAACAGGAGAGTGGCGAAATGATCGAGCGACTCCGCGAGAGCAACGAGAAGGCGTTCGGCTTCAAGGTGACCGGCCGGGTCACGGCGGAGGAGGTCGAGGCGCTCCTCCCGCAGATCGAGTTCGCCATCAAGGACCGCGGCAAGCGCACGCTGGGGATCCTCGCGGACCTCTCGGCGATGCAGGGCGCCGAGTGGAAGGCGCGCTGGGAGGAGATCCGCTTCCTCGCCAAGTTCGGCGACCACATCGAGCGCGTCGCCGTCGTCGGCGGCGGCAAGTGGGAGGACGTCAAGGCCGAGATTCTCTCGGGCACGGTGCTGATCCAGGCGGAGACCCGCTACTACCCCTCGGACGACATCCTGCACGCCTGGCACTGGGTCAAGACGGGCGACGCGGGTACCGCGCCGGGGCGGACCATCCTGCCGAAGGGCGACCTGATGGCGGGCTACGTGCCGGAGTACTCGGAGGTCTGACGGCGTGAGCGGCGCGGCCGTCGCGATCGAGCGAATGACGCCGGCCGACTGGCATGCCGTCCGGGAGATTTACCTCGAGGGGATCGCGACCGGCGACGCCACCTTCGAGACGGACGCTCCGGGCTGGGAGATCTGGGACGGGGCGCACCGGCAGGACGCGCGCCTCGTCGCGCGCCGCGGCGGGCGCGTGGTCGGATGGGCCGCGCTGACGCGGGTCTCCGGGCGCTGCGTCTACGCGGGCGTCGCCGAGGTCAGCGTCTACGTGGCGGAGAGCGCGCGGGGCGAGGGCGTCGGCCGTGCGCTCCTCGAGGCGCTGGTCGCCGCCTCCGAGGAGGCGGGCGTGTGGACGCTCCAGGCCGGCATCTTTCCCGAGAACGCCGCGTCGATCGCGCTGCACGAGCGCTGCGACTTTCGGGTGGTCGGCCGGCGCGAGCGGCTCGGAAGCCTCGGCGGCCGCTGGCGCGACGTGATGATGCTCGAGCGGCGCAGCCCGCGCGTCGGCGCGGACTGAACCGTCGCGCTCCGCGGACGTGAGGCGCCATGCCGCATGACGTTGCGCTCATCTCGACGGTCGCCGTCGGGCTGACCTTCGCCTTCGCCGGCGGATTTCTCGCCTTCCGCCTGGGCCTGCCCCCGCTCGTCGGGTACCTGCTCGCGGGCATCGCCGTCGGCCCGTTCACGCCGGGATTCGTGGCGGACGCGAAGCTGGCCCCCCAGATCGCCGAGATCGGTGTGATCCTTCTCATGTTCGGCGTCGGCATGCACTTCTCGGTCGGGGACCTCTGGGCGGTGCGTGGAATCGCCATCCCTGGCGCGGTCGGCCAGATCGTCGCGGCGACCGCTCTGGGCGCGGGCATCTCGCGGCTGTGGGGCTGGCCGCTCGAGGCCGGGCTGATGTTCGGCCTGGCGCTGTCGGTCGCCAGCACCGTCGTGCTCCTGCGGGCGCTGGAGGATCGGGGCCTGGTGAACACGGCCGACGGCCGGATCGCGATTGGCTGGCTCGTCGTCGAGGACCTCGTCATCGTCCTCGCCCTCGTTCTCCTGCCGGCCCTCGCGGGGTCGATCGCTGCCGGAGGGTAGCCACGCTCCTTCCGGGAGGTCTCGGCCTGGCGATCGCCGTGACCCTGGGCAAGGTGATCGCCTTCGTCGTGCTGATGCTCGTCGTGGGCAAGCGGGTCTTCCCCTGGCTGCTGAAGCGCGTCGAGGGCACCGGCTCCCGGGAGCTGTTCACCCTGGCGGTCATCGCGCTGTCTCTCGGGGTGGCGTTCGGATCGGCCGAGCTGTTCGGCGTGTCGCTCGCGCTGGGGGCGTTCTTCGCCGGGATGGTGGTCCACGAATCGGACCTGAGCCACCGCGCGGCGCACGAGATGCTGCCGCTCCAGGACGCCTTCGGCGCGCTCTTCTTCGTGGCGGTGGGAATGCTCTTCGATCCGGCCGTGCTGCTCCGGGAGCCGCTGCGGCTTCTCGCCGTCGTCCTCATCATCCTCGTGGGCAAGTCGGTCGCCGCCCTGGGCATCGTGCTCGCCCTTCGCGGATCGCTGCGGACGGCGCTGACCGTGTCGGCCGCGCTCGCGCAGATCGGCGAGTTCTCGTTCATCCTGGCCGCTCTCGGCGTGACGCTGGGTCTCCTCTCCGCCGAGACCCAGAGCCTGATCGTGGCGGGGGCGCTCATTTCCATCACCGTCAATCCGATCGTGTTCCGGGCGCTGGCGCGTCCCTCGGCGTCGTGAGACGCGCCGCCGGTGCCCCGTGAGCGCGCGCCTCAAGGTCCTCGTCCTCGGCGGGTCCGGATTCATCGGTGGTCCGGCCGTGCGGCGGCTTCGCGCGCGCGGCGCCGAGGTCTCGACGTTCCACCGTGGCGAGTCGGCGGACGTGCGCGGAGACCGGCGGGAGCTCGCGCGGCACCGCGACGCGTTCGCCCGTATCTCCCCCGACGCCGTGGTGGACCTGCTCGCGTATGGCGAGTCCGACGCCGAGGCGCTCGTCGCGGCGTTTCGCGGGATCGCGCGGCGCACGGTCGTCGTATCGAGCCAGGACGTGTACGCGCCGTACGGACGATTGCTGCGGCTCGAGGAAGGAGCGCCGGCCCTGATTCCCTCGACCGAGGAATCCCTGCTTCGCGTCTCCCGCTTCCCGTACCGTGCGAAGGCGGCTGGCCCCGAGGACATGGCGTACTCGTACGAGAAGGTTCTCGTCGAAGAAGTCGCGGCATCGGAGCCGCAGCTCCCGGCGACAATCCTGCGGCTGCCGTGCGTCTACGGCGCCGGTGACCGGCACCATCGGGTCGGGCAGATCCTCGCGCGTCTCGCCGCGGGCGGGCCGTTTCTCCTCGACCGCGCCAAGGCGCGCTGGCGCTGGATGCGGGGGTCGGCCGAGAACGTCGCCGAGGCGATCGCGCTCGCGGCCCTCGCGCCGCGCGCGGCCGGTCGCGTCTACAACGTCGGCGAGGAGCCCGCGCCGACCGAGGCGGAGTGGGTGGAGCGGATCGCGCGCGCCGCGGATCTGCCGGCGGAGGTCCGCGAGGTCGGACGCGAGGAGCTGCCGCGGGAGCTCGCCGAGCCGTACGATTTCTCGCACGACCTCGTCGCCGGCACGCGTCGGATTCGCGAGGAGCTGGGGTACCGCGAGGTCGAGGATCCGGACGCGGCGGTCAGAACCGCGGTCGCCTGGGAGCGCGGGGCGGGCTCTTCGCGGGTCGCCGCTACTTAACCGGGGCTTCAGGCATTCTGCAGAGGATCTCCCGCCGAGGGGGACGCATGCTGACGACTCGCCTGTTCGAGCACTCGGCCGACGTGAAGCCGGTCTCCGCCGGAACGACCATTTTTCAGGTGGGAGACGAGCGCGACTTCATGTACGCCGTCGTCGAGGGGAAGGTGGACATCGTCATCAACGGCCACATCGTCGAGACCGTCGAGCCGGGCGGCATCTTCGGGGAGATGGCCTTGATCGGCAAGGACAAGAGGACGGCCACCGCCGTCGCGAAGACCGACGGGAAGATCGTCCCCGTGGACGAGCGGCGGTTTCTTTTTCTCATTCAGCAGACGCCGAACTTCGCCCTCCATGTGATGGCGGTGCTCGCCGAGCGGCTGAGGCAGATGGACCGGCGGCTGGCGGCAGCGGCGGGACCCTAGAGCGTCCGGCCGTCCGGGGCGTCGGCTTGACTTACGCCCTTTTGACGCCTAGTCTCGGCTTCCCATGGCCGAGAAACGCACTCGCCCGTCGGGCAGCGCGCCGGAGATGCCGCCCTCGCGGAACATGGGGGTCGGCAACGCCTCCTGCGGCGGCCGGCACGGGGACGCCGACCCGCTCTCGGCGATCGTCTCGGCCGGAGCGCGCAAGGAGAAGCTGAGGCACCGCGACTTCGCGTCGCCGGCTGCGCGCCGGACGAAGGCGCCCGCGTATTCGGAGCTGCGCTGCGCGTCGGCCTTCTCCTTTTTGGACGGTGCGTCGCTTCCGGAGGACCTCGTCGAGGAAGCCGCGCGCCTCGAGATCCCCGCCGTGGCGCTCGTCGATCGCAACGGCGTCTACGGCGCGCCGCGGTTCTACAAGGCGGCGAAATCTGCGGGACTGAGAGCCATTGTCGGGGCGGAGGTGACTTTGCGCCAGCAAAGTCATCCCGAGGGCCGCACCTCTGCCGTCATCCTGAGGCGCGGAGCGCCGAAGGATCCCGTGCTCGATCGCGATGCTCGCGCTTCGAGTTCGGCATCCCTCGCTGCGCTCGGGATGACAGCGCAAGGAGGGCGGCCGCGAGGGATGACTGATGCGCTCCCTCGCCTCGCGTTGCTCGTCGAGACCCGCGCCGGCTACAGGAACCTCTGCCGTCTGATTACGGCGGGCGCGCTCGGCAAGCCCAAGGGCGAAACGTTCGTCACGCTCGACCAGGTCGCCGCGCACGCCGAGGGACTGCACGTCCTGACGGGCGGCGACGAGGGTCCGGTCGCGCGCGCGCTCGCGGAGGGCGGTCTCGACGCCGCGCGCGGGCTCCTCGATGCGCTCTCCGCGATCTTCCCGGGCCGCCTCCACGTCGAGCTCCAGCGCCACCGCCTTCGGGAGGAGGAGCACCGCAACCGCGCGCTCGCCGACCTCGCGCGCACGCTGCGGCTCCCGGTCGTCGCGACGAACGGCGTGCGCTATGCGCGCCCGAGGGACAAGGAGCTCCACGACGTCCTGACGGCGATCCGGAGCCACGTCACGCTCGACGCGGCGGGGCGTCTCCTCGCCGCCCAGCGCGAGCGCCACTTCAAGGGACGCGCCGACATGCGCGAGCTCTTCGCCGACCTCCCGGGCGCCGTGGACGCCGCCGCGGAGCTCTCGCGCCGCCTCGACTTCACGCTCGCGGACCTCGGCTACCGATTCCCCGAGTACCCGCTGCCGCCGGGCGAGACGCCGTCCTCGTACCTGCGCCGGTTGACCTGGAACGGCGCGCGGGCGCGCTTCCGGCCGCTGACCGCGAAGGCGCAGGCGCAGATCGAGAAGGAGCTCGCGATGATCGAGAAGCTCGATCTCGCCGGCTACTTCCTGATCGTCCACGACATCGTGCGCTTCTGCCTCGAGAACCGCATCCTCGTCCAGGGACGCGGCTCGGCGGCCAACAGCGCCGTGTGCTATGCGCTCTCGATCACCGCGGTCGACCCCGTGAAGATGGAGCTGCTCTTCGAGCGCTTCCTCTCCGAGGAGCGCGGCGAGTGGCCGGACATCGACCTGGATCTTCCCTCCGGCGACCAGCGCGAGCGCGTCATCCAGCACGTCTACGAGAAGTACGGCCCGTACGGCGCCGGCATGACGGCCAACGTCATCACGTACCGCGACCGCTCCTCGGCGCGCGAGGTCGCGAAGGCGCTCGGCTACTCGCCCGAGCAGGTGGACGCGCTCTCGAAGCAGCTCGGCGGGTGGAACTTCGGCGAGATCCGCGAGCCCGTCGAGGAGCTCGAGGGCGAGATCGCCGCCGCCGGCTTCGACCCCGAGGAGCGCCGCGCGCGCCACTTCCTCCGGCTTTTCCTCCAGATCCAGAACCTGCCGCGCCACCTGGGCCAGCACTCGGGCGGCATCGTCGTCGCGGCCGGCCGTCTCGACGAGGTCGTGCCTCTCGAGCCCGCGTCGATGCCGGGGCGCGTCGTCGTGCAGTGGGACAAGGACGATTGCGCCGATCTCGGCATCGTGAAGGTCGATCTGCTCGGCCTCGGCATGCTCGCCGCGATCGAGGAGACGCTGCCCATGATCGCGACGCACGAGAAGATCGCGGTCGACCTCGCGCACCTGCCGCAGGACGATCCGGCCGTCTACCGGATGCTGAACGCGGCGGACACCGTCGGTCTCTTCCAGGTCGAGAGCCGCGCGCAGATGGCGTCGCTGCCGCGCAACGCGCCGAAGTGCTTCTACGACATCGTCGTGCAGGTCGCGATCATCCGGCCGGGGCCGATCGTCGGCGGCATGGTTCATCCCTTCTTCGACCGCCGGCAGGGAAGGGCGCCGGTCGAGTATCCGGACCCCTGCCTCGAGCCGATCCTGAAGCGCACGCTCGGCGTGCCGCTCTTCCAGGAGCAGATCCTGCGCATGGCCATGGTCGCCGCGGGATTCTCCGGAGGCGAGGCGGAGGAGCTGCGGCGCGCGATGGGATTCAAGAGGTCGGCCGAGCGCATGGAGTCGATCGAGCAGCGGCTGCGCCTCGGCATGGCATCGCGCGGCATCGGCGAGAAGGCCCGCGACCAGATCGTCAAGTGCATCACGTCGTTCGCGCTCTACGGCTTTCCGGAATCGCACGCGGCGAGCTTCGCGCTGATCGCGTACGCGAGCGCGTATCTGAAGGCGCACCACCCGGCGGCGTTTCTCGCGGCGCTCCTGAATTCCTGGCCGATGGGCTTCTACCACCCGGCGACGCTGGTCAAGGACGCGCAGCACCACGGCACGCGCGTCCGGCCGATCGACGCGACGCGCTCGGGCTGGAAGTGCCGGTGGGAGGAGGGCGCGGTGCGGCTGGGAATGCGCTTCGTCAAGGGGCTGCGCGAGGAGGCCGGCCTCTCGATCGAGCGGGCGCAGGCGGAGCGGCCGTTCTCCTCGATCGACGACCTCGCGCGGCGCTCGGCGCTCCGGCCCGGAGACCTCGATCTCCTCGCGCACGCGGGTGCGCTCGCCGGCTTCGGCCGGACGCGGCGCGAGGCGCTGTGGCAGGTGTCGAAGATCGCCCGCCGCGCCGGACCGCTGCTCGACGCGCTGCCGACCGACGGCGTCTCGCCGCTGCCCGAGATGTCGCCGATCGAGGAGACGCGCGCCGACTACCAGACGGCGGAGATGACGGCGGGACCGCACATGCTCGCCCACCTGCGCGAGGGTCTCGCCCGCCGCGGCGTGATCCCGGCCGTGGATCTGCCGCGCCGCGCCGACGGCGACCGCGTCACGACGGCCGGCGCGGTGATCGTCCGGCAGCGGCCGGGGACGGCGAAGGGGTTCGTCTTCCTGACGCTCGAGGACGAGACGGGGATGCTCCAGGCGATCGTGCGGCCGGACCTCTTCAAGAGTCAGCGGGCGCTCGTCGTCGGCTCGGGTGCGCTCGTCGTCGAGGGACGGCTCCAGAAGCAGGACGGCTCGATGTCGGTCAAGGCGGAGCGCTTCTGGACGATCCCGGAGTTCGAGCGGCTGCCGAGCCACGACTTCCGGTGACCTGTCATCCCGAGGAGCCCTTCGACTTCGCTCAGGGCAGGCTCCGCGACGAGGGATCCCTTTGAGTGCCGCAGAGCCGCTCTGAAAGGGATCCCTCGCTGCGCTCGGGATGACAAGAATGGCCGGGTTGGCAACCTTCGGCCCGGGCCACCGTAAACTCCCTCCAATGCGTTCCGCGCACAGCTCGCCGCTCTGGCCGTGCTGTGCGCGCCCGCTCTCCTCGCCCAGGAGCAGAAGCCCCTTCCCATCCCTCCCACGCTGAGCCTGCCGCTCCTGAAGGGCCCGATCACGATCGACGGCGACCTCTCGGATCCGGCCTGGGCGGACGCGCTCGTCATCGACAACTTCTACGAGTTCCAGCCGGGCGACGGCACGGTGCCGCCGGTCAAGACGATCGCGCGCGTCGGGCGCGACGACCGGTATTTCTACGCTTCCTTCTGGTGCGAGGAGCCGGACATCGGCAAGCTCCGCGCGCCCTTCGTCGATCGCGACGGCGTGACGGACCAGATGGACTACGTGGGCATCCTCCTCGACGTCGACAATGCGCGCCGCTCGGCGGTCGACTTCTGGATCAACCCGCGCGGCATCCAGACGGACTCGATGCTGAACGAGTCCCCCTTCGGCGAGGACACGTCGCCGGACTGGTTCTGGAACTCGGCGGGAAAGATCGGCACCAATTCGTGGTCGGTCGAGGTCGCGATCCCGCTCGCCTCGCTGCGCTATCCGAAGAAGGACCCGCAGGACTGGTCGCTGATGGTGTACCGGGTCTGGCCGCGTGATTTCAATTACCAGTTCTACAGCGTGCGCATGCCGCGCGGCTCGAACTGCTTCCTCTGCTGGTCGGCGACCGTGCAGAACATCGCCGGGCTCCCGCAGGGCATGCACTACGTGCTCGCGCCGTACGCCGCGGGTTTTTCCGACACGACGTATCCGCCCGACGGCGTCGTGAACACGCAGCCCGAGACGAAGGACGAAGGGCGAAGCCGGCGTGGACCTCAAGTGGCTGCCGGACGCCGGCACCATCGTCGACGCGACCATCAACCCCGACTTCTCGCAGGTCGAGTCCGACGTCGTCCAGATCGGCGTCAACGAGCGCTTCGCGCTCTTCTACCCGGAGAAGCGGCCGTTCTTCCTCGAGCAGGTCGACCTGCTCCAGACGCCGATCCAGGCGATCTACACGCGGACGATCACGGACCCCCTGTGGGGCGCGCGCCTGACGAGCCGCGCGGGCTCGACCTCCTACACGCTGCTCGCGACGAACGACCGCGGCGGCGGCACGGTCGTGATCCCGGGGCCCGTCTTCTCGGACACGGCGCCGCAGGACTTCCACTCCTGGGTCGGCATCGGCCGGGCGCGCCACGACATCGGCTCCTCGTACGTCGGCGTCGTGGGCACGGCGCGCGTCATCGAGGGCGGCGGCTACAACTACGTCGGCGGCGCGGACTTCCAGTGGCACCCGAACGACGCCGACCTCGTCTCGGGGCAGTACCTCTACACCGTGTCCCGCGAGCCCGACAAGCCGAACCTCTATCCGGGATGGACGGGACAGGCTCTCTCGGGCTTCGGTTTGACGTCTCAATGGAGCCACAGCGACTACCACTGGGACTGGCTCCTGCAGTACGACGACTTCGCGAGCGGGTTTCGCGCCGACGACGGGTTCGTGCCGCAGGTCGGCTACGAGCAGGGGACCTGGGCGGCGGGCTATCGCGTCTACCCGACCGGCTTCTTCTCCCGGCTGCGCGTCGGGACCGGCGGCAACTACTCGGTCGACCGCGGCGGCGCGCTCATCGCGAGGAAGGCCTTTCCCGCGATCACGTTCCAGGGGATGGGCGGCTGGCGCGCCGAGTTCGACTACAACCTCGAGGCCGTCTCGATCGGCGGCACGGAGCTTCCCTACGACCGGCTCGTCTGGACGATGACCGCGTCGCCGTCGGCGTTCCTGCCGGTCGTCGGGCTCTCCGGCAACTACGGCGAGCAGCCGGACGTCGAGAACGTGCGCGTCGGCAAGGGCGGCGACGTCCTGCTGACCGCTCTGATCCGCCCGACCGACCATCTGGGCCTCGACCTGCGCCTCGAGCGCCGCTGGATCGACGAGACGGTCGGCGGCCTGTCGGGAAATCTCTTCACCGCCGACGTCGCGCGGCTGAAGGCCGTGTACGTCTTCAACGCGCGCATGCTCGTGCGCCTCATCGGCCAGTACCAGGACGTCCGGCGCGATCCGACGCTGTGGATCCAGCCCGTCCTCGAGAAGGAGGGCGACTTCGCGGGATCGGTCCTCGTCTCCTACAAGCTGAACTGGCAGAGCGTCGTCTTCGCCGGCTACGGCGACGCCCGCGCGCTCGACGAGACCGGGACGGTGCTGCTGCCGACCGGGCGGCAGTTCTTCGTCAAGGTCTCGTACGCATTTCAGCGCTGAGGGGGCAGTCCGCCCATTCGCCGAATCATCCCAGGGCTCCGTGTAGGGGCGGGGCTTGTCCCCGCCCGCGAATTCCATGGTGACCGGATTTCAATGGTGAGGCGGGCGGCCGCAAGGGCCGCCCCTACGTCGGGGCCTGCAGGACCGAAAGGAACTTTCCCCGACCCGCGGTTTCCCTCCTGACAGAATGCCGACCGTGCTTTCCGTCTCGAAGCGAATTCGCGTCGCCGTCTTCGTGTCCGCGCTGGCGGCCCTCGCCGCGGTCCCCACGACGCCGAAGCCCAAACCGCCGGCGCCGCCCACCTGGGCCGAGGTGGATCGGCTCGTCGATAACCAGAAGCTCGCGGAGGCCACGAGGCTCGTCGATCGCCTTCTCGAGGCGGCGAAGCAGCGCCACGACGAGGCCGACTGGACGAGGGCGCTCGTGCGCGGAGTCCAGCTGCGCATCGGTCTTCATGGCTACGAGACCGCCGTCCGATTCCTGAAGGAGCAGCCGTGGCCATCGGGACTCCTGCCGCAGACGACGCTCGATCTCTTCTATGGGCAGGCGCTCGTCCAGTACGAGCGCGTGAACTCGTGGGAGATCGGCCGGCGGGAGAAGGTGGAGTCGGCCGGAGCCGTCGATGTGAAGCTCTGGACGCGAGACCAGATTCTCGAAGAAGTCGAGAAGGCGTATCGGAGAGCGTGGGACCGCCGCGAGGCGCTCGGCGGGCTGCCGGTCGGCGCGCTTTCGGAGTACGTCGAGCCGAACGACTATCCGAATGAGGTGCGGGGCACGCTGCGCGATGCCGTCTCGTACCTCTTCGTCGAGCTGCTCGCGGACTCGGCTCTGTGGACGCCGGCGGAGTCGGCCGAGGTCTGGACGCTGGACGTTCCGGCACTCCTCGCGGAAAAGGGCGCCGACGCGGCGGACACGATCGCCGGGCGCGACGCGCACCCCGTGGCGAAGCTCGTGGCCGTTCTGGCCGACCTCGAGGAATGGCACGGCTCCCGACGAGAACGCGCGGGCGAGCTCGAGGCGCGTCTCGAACGCGTGCGGCGTCTCCATGCCGCGTTCCCCGAGAAGCCGGACCGCGCCGAGATCGAGAGGAGCCTCGAGGCGCTCCTGCCGCGATACCGGGACGACTCCTGGTGGGCGATGGGGATGGTCACGCTCGCGACCCTCCGGGAGGCGGCGAACGGTCCCGACGATCTCGTCCGGGCGCGCGAGGCGGCCGTCCAGGCATTCGAGGCCTATCCCCGGTCGCCCGGAGGCCGGCGCGCGAATGAGATCGTCGCGCGCATCGAGGCGCCGGAGTACGCCCTGACCTCCATGAGCTCCGACGGTCCGGATCGGCCCTCGATCCAGATCACGCACAAGAACCTGAGCTCGATCTACTTCCGCGCCTATCGGATCGATTTCGACCGGAGCGTCGAAGCGAATTTCCGGCTGACGCCGGGCGTCTCCGACTTGCGCGCCATGCTTCGCGACGAGCCGGAGGCCCGCTGGGAGGCGAAGCTCGCCCAGACGCCCGACTTCCGGAGCCATCTGACGTACTCGACGCCGCCGATGCACGGGCCGGGGGGCTACACGATCATCGGCTCGGCGCGGGAAGACTTCGCGGAGGCCGACAACGCCGTCAGCGCCGTGACGCTCGTGATATCGGACCTCGTTCTCGTGACGCGCCCGGAGCCGGGAGCCCTGGCCGTCCGTGTGGTCTCGGGCTCGACGGGGACGCCCGTGTCCGGCGCCGACGTCTCGCTATGGCTCGCCGACGGGACGCACGATCCCGTGCGCCTGCGCGAGCAGAGCTCGGATTCGCGGGGTCTCGTGCGGTTCGTCTGGGCGGAGGGGATGCAGAACGGGAGCCTTTTCCTCGTCGGCCGCCAGGGCGGCGACGCGGTCGAGGATCGAAGGTACCTGCAGCTGGCGCCGCCGCCGGAGGAGCCCAAGGCGAACCGTTCGCTCGTCTACACCGACCGGGCGGTTTACCGGCCATCCCAGAAGATCCTTTGGAAAGTGGTCGCCTATGGAGGCGATCGCGTTCTCGGCCGCCTCCACGTCGCACCCGACGCGCCCGTCACGATGTCCCTCGTGGACGCCAACGGCGAGACCGTCGGCTCGACACAGGTCGTCACGAACGGGTTCGGCTCGGCGGCGGGCGAGTTCCTGATTCCGCCGGCCCGGGCGCTGGGACACTGGTCGGTCGTGAGCTCGCTCTCGGGCCACGCCGGCGTGCAGGTCGAGGAATACAAGCGCCCGACCTTCGAGGTCCGCTGGGAGGATCCGCGACAGCCCCTTCGCCTCAACCAGCCCGCGGTGCTCCGCGGAACCGCGCGCTACTACTTCGGCTCCCCGGTCACCGGAGGAACGGTCCGGTGGGCGGTTCGAAGCCAGCCCCAGCTCCCCGAGTGGTGGTGGCGGCGGGGCCCGGGCTACGGAGCCGGGGAGCGGATCATCGCCAGCGGAACCGCGAACGTCGGCGCCGACGGGACGTTCGAGGCATCCTTCACGCCGAAGGCCGACGAGCGGCTGGCGGCCGCCGGCGAGGACCTCACCTACATCTTCGAGGCGCGGGCCGACGTCACGGACGAGGGAGGGGAGACCCGCCTCGAGGCGCGGTCGTTCCGGCTGGGATTCGTGTCGGTGCAGGCCGACGTCCGGATGGACGAGGGCTTTCTGATCGCCGGGTCGTCCGCGAAGGTCCTCGTCGTTCGAACGGATCGCAACGGAGCGCCGGCCCCGGGGGCCGGCCGATGGCGGCTGCTGTCCGTGATCCAGCCCCGGGGCACCGTGCCGCCCGCCGAGATGCCGCCCGACCATCCGGTGGAGCGTTTCTCGACGCCGGGCGATCGCGTCCGGGCGCGATGGGACACGAACGTGTCCTTCGCCGACACCGTGCGCGAGTGGAAGGACGGATCGGCCCGAGCCGGCGGCGAAGTCGCGCACGACGCGGCGGGGCGCGCGGAGATCCGGCTCCCGACCGCTCGGGGCGGGAGTGTGGCGCCTTCGTTACGAGACGACCGATGCGTTCGGGGCCCGGTACGAGACCGAGAAGGAATTCGTCGTCGCCGCCGCGAGGACGCGGATCGCTTTTCCCGAAGTGCTGCTGGCGGAATCCGGGACGGCTCGAGTCGGCTCGCCGGCCCGCTTCCTGGTCGCCTCCGGCCTCGCCGATCAGACGATGTTTTTCGACGTCGTCCGCGACGGCCGGGTCGTGTCCCGGCGCGAGATTCGGTCGTCGGATTCGGGTGTCGTCGAGGTTCCCGTCGGCGAGGAGGACCGAGGCGGATTCTCGGTTCACGTCAGTCTCGTTCGCGATCACCAGTTCCTGACCCAGGGGGCCGCGATCCGAGTCCCCCGGGACGACAAGGAGCTCTCGGTCTCGTTCGAGACGTTCCGTGATCGACTCCGTCCCGGCGCCCGCGAGACCTGGCGGGTGAAGGTGAAATCCCCTCCCGGAACGCCGGCGGAGGCGCGGGCCGCGGAGGTCCTCGCGTCGATGTACGACCGCAGCCTGGACGCCTTTCTTCCCCTCACGCCTCCGAACCCGCTCGACGCGTACGGGAGCTCCGCCTGGGATCCGCCCCCCGCCGTGAACCTCGGGCCGGCGCGATGGAACTTCGTCTTCGGCAAGTCGTTCGGCCACGTGCCCGTCGTCGGGGCGCTTCGCGGCGATCGCCTTCGTTTCCTCGAAGACTACGGAGTGGGCGGCCCGGGCGTCCGCGCGAGACTCGCGAAGTCGGTCGCCGCGACGCCGGAGTCCGCGCCCATGGAGGGAGGCGTGCAAGGCGGTGTGCCGGGCGGAGTCGTGGGCGGTGTCACGGCCGCGGATTCCGTCGCCGGCCGTGGTCCCCCCTTCGCCCCGGAGAGAGGCACCCGCGCCGCCGACGCTGCGGAGCGATTTCTCCGAGACCGCCTTCTGGAAGCCGCAGCTCCTGACCGACGTGGACGGTTCGGCCGTCATCGAGTTTCAGGTGCCGGACTCCGTGACGTCGTGGAACGTGTGGGTGCAGGCCCTGACGAAGGACTTCGCCTCCGGAGGCTTGCGGCGCGAGGCGCGGAGCGTCAAGGACCTCATGGTGCGCCCGTACGTGCCGCGCTTCTTCCGGGAGGGAGACGCGGCGTCGCTCCGGATCGTCGTCCACAACGCTTCGGCGGCGGCGATGTCCGGCTCCCTCACGCTCGACGTTCTCGACACCGAGACGAATCGCCCGGCGCTCAGCGACTTCGGTCTCACCGTGCCCGCGGCGACGCAACGGTTCACCGCAGCCGCCGGCGGGTCGGCGACCGTCTCGTTCCTCTCGCGGCGCCGCGGCGCGTGGGAACCTTTGCGATCGTCGCCAGGGCGACGGCCGGGGACTTCTCCGACGGCGAGCTTCGGCCCGTGCCCGTCCTGCCGGGCCGGATGCAGCTCTCGCAGTCCCGTTTCGCCGCGCTCTCCGGCGGCGAGCGGCGCACGCTGGCCTTCCCCGACATGGCGAAGTCCGACGATCGGACCCGCATCGACGAGCAGCTCGTCGTGACGGTCGACGCGCAGCTCTTCGACTCGGTCCTCGCCGCGCTCCCCTACCTCGTGAACTACCCCTACGAGTGCGTCGAGCAGACGCTGAACCGGTTCGTCTCGACGGGCATCGTGTCTTCGCTGTTTCGCGACTATCCGGCGGTCGAGAAGATGGCCGAGGAGCTGTCGAAGCGGGACACGCCGCTCGAGGCCTGGGCGGCGCCCGACGCGACCCGGCGAATGGCGCTCGAGGAGACGCCGTGGCTCGTCGAGGCGAAGGGCGGGCGCGACGCCGGTCTCGGCCTCGACAAGATCCTCGACGCGCGCGTCGCGAGCTTGGAACGCGAGGCGTCGCTCGCGAAGCTCCGCCAGGCGCAGACCTCGGCCGGCGCCTTTCCGTGGTGGCCGGGCGGCCCGCCCTCGCCGTACATGACCCTCTACGTGATGTACGGCTTCGCCAAGGCGGCGGAGTTCGGCGTAGACGTGCCGAAGGACGTCGTCCAGCGCGGGTGGGGCTATCTCGCGCGGCACTTCCGGGACGAGTACGAGAAGCGGATGGCCGAGGACCGATGCTCGCCCGAATGGCTGACCTTTCTCGCGTACGTCGCGACCTGCTACCCGGATCCGACGTGGATGGGCGACGCGCTGACGGATGCGGAACGCAAGGCGATCCTCGCTTTCTCCTTCCGGCACTGGCGCGAGCAGTCGCCGTACCTGAAGGGAATGCTCGCGCTCGTCCTGAAGCGGTCCGGCCGCGCCGACGATGCCCGGCGCGTCTGGGCGAGCGTGATGGACTCCTCGAAGACCGACCGCGACCTCGGCACGTACTGGGCGCCGGAGGATCGCGCATGGCTCTGGTACGAGGACACGATCGAGACGCAGGCGTTCGCGCTGCGCGCGCTCGATGGAGATCGCGCCTTCCGATCCGCGGCGGCATGGGCTCGTCCAGTGGCTCTTCCTCAACAAGAAGCTGAACCAGTGGAAGTCCACCCGCGCGACGGCGCGAGGTCCTGTACGCGCTCGTCGCGTACCTGAAGAAGGAGGGCGCGATCGCCTCGCGCGAGAGCGTCACGGTCGCGCTCGCGGGGCAGAGGACGACGTTCGACTTCGAGCCCGACCGCTACACGGGCCGGCGCGACCAGGTCGTCGTGCCCGGGCGAGAAGATCGACCCGAAGCGCGACGCCGAGGTCGCCGGTATCGAAGACCGGAACCGGTCTCGCGTTCGCCTCGGCCACCTGGACGTTCTCGACCGAGAAGGCTGCCCGCCGAGGACCGCGGCGACCTCTTCGCGGTCTCGCGCGCGGTACTACCGGCGCGCGCCCACGTCATCCGGTTTCGTGCTCCGAGCCGCTCGCCGAGGGCGCCACGCTTTCGCCGGGCGACGAGATCGAGGTCCAGCTCTCGATCCGCGCGAAGCACGCGGCCGAGTACGTCCACCTGCGCGATCCGCGGGCCGCGGGGCTGGAGCCCGGTGTCGCGACGTCCGGCTATCGTTGGGACCTCGGCCTCGCGCGCTACGAGGAGATCCGCGACTCCGGCACGAACTTCTTCTTCGAGTGGCTGCCGGCGGGGGAGTACACGCTCAAGTACCGAGTGAGGGCCAACATGGCGGGGACCTTCCGCGTCGGACCCGCGACGATCCAGTCGATGTACGCGCCGGAGTTCTCGGCGTATTCGGCAGGGGCGACGATCACGGTCAGGTAAGGGCGCCCTTGCGGCCGCCCGGGATCCACGGCGACCGGGCGGGGACAAGCCCCGCCCCTACCGCTTCGCGACGCGCGTCGCGAGCAGGCTGATGTCGACCGTGACCGTGTTGCCGACGACCTTCGCCTCGGGATTGCCCGTCCACGCCATCCCGAACTCGCGCCGGTCGAAGGTGAACGTCGCGTGGATGCCGAGCCGCTCGTCCGGATGCGGGCCGTCGAAGCGGCCGCGGGTCTCGAAGGGGAGCGTGATCTCCTTCGTGACGCCGTGGATCGAGAGGGGCCCGACCGCCTCCCAGCGGCCCTTCGCCTTCCGGACCCGCCGGCTCTCGAAGCGGATCTCCGGGTACTTCTGGATGTCGAGGAAGGCCGGCGCGCGCAGCCGCGCGTCCCAGGAATCGCTTCCCGTGGCGATGCTCGACGTCTCGATGACCGCGACGACCTTCGCCTGGGAGAGATCGCGCGCCTTGCCGGCCGACATCTTCACGTCGTAGCGCATGAACTTGGCGGTGATCTTCGAGACGCCGAGCACCGGCACGGTGAACTGCACGTTCGAGTGCTCGACGTCGAGCGCGTACTCGGCGGCCGTCGCCGCGGCTGCCGCGAGACAGAGGGCGGCCGCCGCGCCCGCGAGGCGAAGCTTCGTCGATGGCATTGGAACTCTCACGCCGGATCTTATCCGCGCGCAACGGTAGAATCCTCCCGCTTTCTCGGAGGACAAATGAAACGCTTCGCCGCCGCCCTGGCGCTCGCCCTCGGACCGCTCGCCGCCGCCGCGCAGGTGCTCCCGGGTCACCGGCTCCCGGAGGGCGCCGATCACCCGGTCCGCGACCGCGCGTACCACATCGAGAAGTACGTCGCGGAGCTCTCCTTCGACATGGCGAAGGAGGAGATCGCCGGAACGGCGACGATCACGTTCGTCTCGCTGCGCGCGCCGCTCGACACGCTGTCGCTCGACGCCGCGCGGCTCGACGTGTCGCGGGTGGAGCGGGACGGGAAGGCGCTCGAGTTCAAGGTGGACCCGAAACGATTCAAGCTCGACGTGGCGCTCGGCACGGCCCTGCCGATCGGCCAGTCCGCCACGGTCCGGATCGCGTACCGCGCGCACCCGCGGGTCGGCCTCTACTTCTTCCCGGGCTCCGGCAAGGAGGAGCCGCAGGCGTGGAACTACGGCGAGGGCGGCCTCCACTACGCCTGGCTCCCGATCTACAACGACACCAACGACCGCTTCGCCGTCGAGTTCGTCGTGACCGTGCCGAAGGGGTTCACGGCCGTGTCGAACGGGACGCTCGAGCCGCCGAAGGACAACGCCGACGGGTCGCGGACGTTCCACTGGGTCCAGGAGAAGCCGATCCCGAACTACCTGATGACCGTCGACGTCGGCAATTTCGCCCGCGTGCCGCTCGCCGACGCGAAGGTCGGCGATCGCGCGGTGCCGCTCGCGGTCTGGGCGCGGCCCGGGAGCGACGACGCCGCGCGCTACACCTTCGGCGAGACCCCGAAGATGGTCGAGTTCTTCTCGCAGCGGATGGGCTACCCGTATCCGTGGGTCAAGTACGACCAGGTCGTCGTCCGGGACTTCGCGGTCGGCGCCATGGAGACGACGACGGCGACGGGATTCGGCGCCTCCCACGTCCACGTCGCCGGCGATCCGCCCGACTCCGGCCCCGACTTCTCCGAGGCCTGGCCCGTCTTCACCGTCGAGGACACGATCTCGCACGAGCTCGCGCACCACTGGTTCGGCGACCTCGTGACCTGCCGCTCGATCGGCTCGATCTGGCTGAACGAGTCCTTCGCGACCTTCTGGCACACGATCTGGAACCAGCACGCCCACGGCGAAGACGACCTGACCTACCAGCGCTGGTGGTACCTGAACAAGTACGTCGACTACGTGCGGGAGAGCGGCACGGTGCGCCCCATGGAGTACCTGAAGTACGCCGAGCCGACCGCGATGTACCAGACGGAGCTGACGTACGTGAAGGGCTCGCTCGTCCTCCACATGCTGCGGCACTTCCTCGGCGACGACGACTTCTACCGGATGATCGCGGGCTACCTCGAGCATCACCAGTTCGGCAGCGTCGAGTCGGCGGACCTCTCCGAGGCGATCGAGCTCGCGGCCGGACACAACTTCTCCTGGTTCTTCCAGGACTGGATCGTGGGCGGCGGCGGGCATCCGCGGTTCGACGTGTCCTACCGGTGGGTGCCGGAGCGCCGGCAGGTCGACGTCACCGTCAAGCAGATCCAGGCGGACCTTCCGTTCGAGAACGACTTCCGGCTGCCGGTCGAGATCGAGGTGGTGGACAACTCCGGTAGCGCGGCGACGCACCGGGTGGAGCTCGCGGGCTGGTCGACGACGGTGGCGCTGCCGGCCGCGTCCCGGCCGCGGCGCGTCACCTTCGACAAGGGCGGCTGGCTCGTGTGCGAGGTGAAGTACGAGCGGCCGATCGGCGAGGTGCTCGACGAGCTCGACCACGGCGACCTCGCCGCGCGCCTGCGGGCCGCGCGGCAGCTCTCGGAGGACTTCGGCCGCGACCCGCGGGCGGTCGCGGCGCTCTCGCGCGTCCTGGCCGATCCGGCTTCCCACTGGGGGCTGAAGCAGGAGGCCGCGCTCGACCTCGGCCGCGCGGGCGGGGCGTCGGCGGCGCGGTCTCTCGAGAAGGCGCTCGCGTCGGAACCGAACCCGCGGGTGCGCCGCGCGGTCGCGATCGGCCTCGGCACGAGCGGCGAGGCGTCGTCGGACGCGGCGCTCCGGAGCGCGATCGAGAAGGACCGCGCCGAGGACGTCATCGGCGCCGCCGAGATCGCGCTCGGCCGGATCGGCGGTCCGGGCGCGAAGGACTTCCTTTTGAAGCAGCTCTCGCGCGACTCGCGCTGGTGGGATTCGATCCGGGTCTCCGCGGTGACGGGTCTCGGCAAGCTCGAGGACCCCTCGCTCGCCGGCACCTTCGCCGGCTACACCGACCCGAAGTACGTGCAGGAGCTCCGCTCGGCGGCGATCGCCGGCTGGTCCGCCGCGGCCCCGGACGACCCGAAGCTCGCCGCGACGCTCCGCACGCTCACGAACGATCGCAATCGCACGGTGCGCGAGGACGCGGTCAAGAAGCTCGCCGCCCTCCACCACGAGTCGGACCTCGCGCTGCTGCGCGAGCTCGAAAGCGACCCGGATCCCACCATCGCCGCGTTTGCGAAGTCGGGGGCGGACGAGACGGAAGGGTTCCTGAAGAAGTAGCGAGCGCGGCGCCTAAAGGGATCCCTCGCTCCGCTCGGAATGACAGCTCGTTGCCGTTTCGAACCCCGTCAATCTGCCATCCCGAGGAGCCCTTCAAATCTTCACTCCGAGGCAGGCGCCGCGACGAGGAATCCCGTTTCTGGGCCGACCGCCGCTGCTTTGAAACCTCCTACGCGGCCGCCTCGCCGTCCCGCACGATCCGCCCGTCCTTGATCTCGACCACGCGCCCCGCGCGGCGCGCCAGCGTCAGATCGTGCGTGATGACGACGAGGGTCGAGCCCTGCTTCCAGAGCTCGGTGAAGAGCCCCATGATGTCGCCGCCGGCCGACGTGTCGAGATTCCCGGTCGGCTCGTCCGCCAGCACGACGTCCGGCCGCATCGCGAGAGCGCGGGCGATCGCGACCCGCTGCATCTGGCCGCCCGAGAGCTCGGTCGGCTTGTGGTCCATGCGGTCGCCGAGTCCGACCCGCGTCAGCAGCTCCTCGACGCGCTCGCGCCGCTTCCTCGGCGCGACGCCCCCGAAGAGGAGCGGCAGCTCGACGTTCTCGAAGGCCGAGATCTGCGGCAGGAGATTGAAGCCCTGGAACACGAAGCCCACGCGGCGGTTCCGGACGTCGGCGAGCTCGTCGCGCGTGAACTTCGAGACGTCCTCGCCGCCGAGGCGATAGCGTCCCTCGCTCGGGGTGTCGAGGCAGCCGATGAGGTTCATCAGCGTGGACTTCCCGGATCCCGAAGGCCCGACGACCGCGACGAACTCGCCCGCCTGGACGTTGAAGTCGATGCCCTTCAGGGCCTCGACCTTCACCTTGCCGGTGTCGTACGTCTTCCGGATGCTTTGCATCTCGATGATCGCCGTCATGGAGCCTCCGCTCATTCGTAGCGCAGCGTGGATGCCGGATCGATCGCCGCGGCGCGGCGCGCGGGGAAGTAGCCGGCGGCGAGGCCGCAGAGGCCGAGGATGCCGATGGTCGCGGCGCCGATCGGCCACGACAGCGTCGGATGCCCCAGGAACTCCAGCACCTCGCTCTTCTGGAGATCGATGAAGCCCAGTCCGGTGACGATCACGATGGCGATGAGGGCGCCGAAGAGCCCGCCGAGGAACGTGTAGACGAGCCCCTCCAGGACGAACGGTCCCGTGATCCAGGCGCTCCGGGCGCCGAGCGCCATCTTGACGCCGATCTCCTTGGTGCGCTCCTTCACGACCGCGTACATGATGTTCGCCACACCGACGCCGCCGATGATGAGCGTCAGCGCGCCGATGATGCCGAAGAAGAGCTCGAGGCCGATGAAGATCTTCTCGCTCATCTTCTGGCCCTCGACCGTGTTCCAGACCCCGAACGCGTGCGAGTCCTCGGGATCGAACCCGAGCCGCGGTCCGAGCACCTGGCCGAGGTGCGCGAGGGCGCCGTCCATGTCGGCCGCGCGCTTCACCCGGAAGACGACGACGTTGACCTTGTCGTCGCCGATCACGGCCTTGAAGGTCGACTGGGGGATGACCGCGTGCTGCGCGTCCGGGCCCCCGTACGTCGACGATTGCCGCTTGCGCTGCATCACGCCGATCACCGTGAAGGGCGAGTTGTTGATGAGGAGCGTTTTTCCGAGGGGCTCCTCCTCGCCGAAGATGTCCTTCGCCATCTCGTTGCCGAGGAAGACGACGCGGCGCTTCTCCCTCTCGTCGTCGGGGTTGAGGAAACGCCCGCCCGGCTTCGGGAAATGCTTGCGCGGGTTTCCGTAGTCGGCGATGGTCCCGATGACGCGTCCGTTGACCGTCTTCCGGCCGTAGGCGAGCACCGTCCGCCAGGAGGTGAGCTCCGCCCAGATGGCATCGAGCTCGGGCATCCGGTCCCGCGCGAAGTCCACGTCCTCGAGGCGCGGCCGGACGGCGTGCCCCGGCGGCAGGCCCTTGTAGGCGATCGTCGTCTCGCCGGGCCACAGGATCGCGAGGTTGTTCCCCATCGCCTGCTCGTTCGACATCATCTGCCGCTTCAGGCCCTCGCCGAACGCGAGGAGGAGCAGGATCGTGACCGTCCCCCAGGCGAGCGCCGCGATCGTGAGCGTCGCACGCTTCTTCTGCAGCCGCGCCGACAGCAGGAAGAGCTGCAGGATGAGCGAGAGGTCTCGCTTCATGGCTTCATCGCTACAACTTCATGGCGACCACGGGATCGAGGCGCGACGCGTCGCGCGCGGGAAAGTAGCCCGCGACGAGCCCCGTCAGCCCGAGCACCGTTGCCGTCAGGAGCGCGACCCCCATCGAGACATCCGGGTCGCCGACGTACTGCGTCACCTTGAAGGACGGGAAGACCGCGCAGACGGCCATCGAGATCCCGAACCCCACGAGGCCGCCCATCGCCGTGATCAGCAGGGTCTCCAGGAGGAACTGTCGGAGAATCCAGGGCGTCTTCGCGCCGAGCGCCATCTTGATGCCGATCTCCTTCGTGCGCTCCTCGACGACGACGTTCATGATGTTCGAGACGCCGATGCCGCCGACGATGAGCGTGAACGAGCCGATGATGCCGAGGAACAGGCGAAACGACAGGAAGAAGGTCGCGAGGAAGGCGAACTCCTCGGTCGCGTCCCACACCGAGAAGGCCTCCTTGTCCTCCGGGTCGAACCGCTGGCGGCCCGCGAGCACGCGACGCACGCCGTCGGTCACCGTCTTGCTCTCCTTCATCACGGCGGGCTGGTAGATCAGGTTGTCGACCCACTTCGAGCCCGTCAGGGCGCGGTAGGTCGTTCCGGGGATGAAGCCCTTCCCGTTGTCGCGGCCGCTGTAGCTCGACTGCTGGATCTTCTCCTCGAGGACGCCGATGACGGTGAACGGCGAGCCCTTCAGCATCACGGTCTTGCCGACGGGGTCCGTCTTGCCGAAGACCTGCTCGGCGAGCTTCCAGCCGATGAAGAGGACGCGCCGCTGCTCGTCCATGTCGGTCGGGTTGATGAACCGGCTGCCCGGCCGCGGGTTGATGTTGCGCATCCCTCCGAACTCGGGCGCGACGCCGGAGATGTCGACGGCGAGCGTCTTCGTGCCGTAGTTGAGCTTCATCGAGTCCGAGTACTCGCTCGAGACCGCCCGGATCCCGGGCGCCTGGCGTCGGATCGCCTCGACGTCGTCCTCGTTGATGCGGATCTTTCGTCCCTTCCCGAGGCCCTCGAACGGGATCGAGGTGAGGCCCGGCCAGGCGATGCAGATGCCGTCGCCGAGGCCCGCGGCATTGACGACCATCTGCTGCTGCATGCCCTTCCCGAAGGCGAGGAGCAGCGTCACGGAGACGGTTCCCCAGATGATGCCGAAGACGGTCAGAAAGGTGCGCAGCTTCTGGCTGCGCACGTCGCGCCACATCTGGCGAAGGGCGTCGCGGAGGGAGAGCACGTCGTCCCCGGATCAGTCGACGGCCGAGGTCAGCTTCTTCGGCGGCCGCTCGAGGACCTTCGCCCCCATCGAGAGGCCGTCCACGACCTGCGTGGTCAGCCCGTCGGAGACGCCGAGCTTCACGGCGTCCTTCTTCGGCGGCTCCTTCGCCGTCGCTCCCGGCAGCTCGACCGAATGTCTTCTTGCCGCCATCCTCGAAGATGACCACGCGCTCGGGGATCGTCGGGACGTCCTTGACCTCGCGGATGATCAGGTCGGCGTTGGCGGAGTAGCCCGCGCGCAGCGTGATGTGGGAGGTCGGGTCGAGCTCGATCTCGACGTCGAAGAGCGTCGCCCCCTCCTTCTGCTGCGCCTGGGGCGCGATCCGCGAGACCTTCCCCGTGACGACGTCGCTCGGCAACGCGCCGACCTTGATGCGCGCGGTCATGCCCGAGTGCAGCTTGCCGACGTCGATCTCGTCCACCGTGCCCTTGAAGATCAGGTCGCTCATGTCGGCGATCGCGGCGAGCTCGGTGCCCGGCTGATACGACGTCAGCGGAACGACCGGGTCGCCGGGGTTGACGGAGCGCGTCAGGACGGTGCCTGCCGCGGGCGCGCGGATGATCGACTCCATGTTGACCGTCTCGGTCGTGATCTTGCCGTTGCGGGTCAGGTCGCGCTGCTGCTCGGCCTTGGCGACGGCGACCTTGGCGAGCTCGTAAGCCTCGCGCTTGACGTCGAGGTCCGACGCGGGGAGAACGCCGTCCTTCGACAGCTGCTGCGCTCGATCGAACTCCGCTCGGGCCCGCTCGAGGGTGGCCCGCGTCGAGTCGAGCTGCCGGTCGACGTCGGTCAGCTCCTGCGGCGTCGGATCGGGCGCGATTTCGAGCAGGGCGTCTCCCGGCTTGACGCGATCGCCGACGTTGACCATGCAGCGCTTGACGATGCCCGAGATCTTCGACTTGATCGAGAACTTCTGGCGAGGCTGGATCTGTCCGACGGCGAGGGCCTTCTCGGTGATCGAGCCCTTCTCGACGGTCACGATCTTGCGGTCGCCGTCGGCTCCCTTGCCGTTCCGGGTCAGGGCATAGACGCCCGCGGCGACGGCGACCAGCACGAAGAGCAGCAGCAGCGTTTTGAAGAGTTTGGACATCCCATCCTCCCGGGCGAAGAAGCGTCGGATCTCGCCGCTCAACGAACCCTTCCTTCGAAGGGAGTTACGCACTGCGGCGGGCGAAGTTCCTCCGGGCGGATCGCCGGGGGAGGACCTGAGGACGAGACAAGCCGGGCCGCCGGGGGAGCGCTTCGGATATGGTTCTCTCCGAAGGAGTTGCGCGTGATTCGAGGCGTTCGAGTCTATCTGAGGGCCATCGAGCGGGACGACCTGCCGCGGTGCCACCGCTGGATGAACGACGAGAAGCTCGTCGCGACCCTCGCCCAGCGCTATCCGATGTCGCTCGCCCGCGAGGCGGACTGGATCGAGCGCGCCGCGCGCGGCCAGGACCCGTCGGAGCTTCCCTTCGCGATCTGTCTCGCCGACGACGACCGGCACATCGGCAACTGCGGGCTGATCGGCATCGACCGCGACAACCGCACGGCGACGCTCGGCATCTTCATCGGCGAGGAGGACTGCCGGGGGAGGGGCTTCGGCGCCGAGGCGCTTCGCCTCCTCTGCCGGTACGCCTTCGACGAGCTCGACCTGCGCAAGATCCGTCTCGACGTCCAGGCGGAGAACGCGGCGGCGCTTCGGACCTACGAGAGGCTCGGTTTCCACCGCGAGGGACTCCTGCGCGAGGAGGTCTACCGGAACGGACGGAAGATCGACGTCGTGCGGATGGGTCTGCTGAAGGAAGAGATCACGTAGCCCGGATCGCCACCCTTGTCATTCCGAGGGCCGAAGGCCCGAGGAATCCCTTTGGAAGCCGCACCATGACTCGATAGGGATCCCTCGCTGCGCTCGGGATGACAGTGGAGCGGCGCTCGGGATGACAATGGGAAGGTGCTGCCGGACCCGGTGACGCCCTCGCCGTCTTCCCTCGAGCGCCGAATCTCCCGCCTCGACGCGACCGCGATCGTCGTGGGCTCGATGATCGGCTCCGGCATCTTCATCGTCTCGGCAGAGACCGCCCGCCTCCTCGGCTCGCCCGGCCGACTCCTCGCGGCGTGGGCGGTCGCCGGCGCGCTGACCGTCGCCGCGGCGCTTTGCTGCGCCGAGCTCGCGGCGATGCTGCCGCGCGCGGGCGGCCAGTACGTGTTCTTCCGCGAGGCCTACGGTCCGCTCGCGGGCTTCCTCTTCGGCTGGACCCTCTTCCTCGTGATTCAGACCGGCACGATCGCCGCGGTCGCGGTGGCCTTCGCGAGGTTCCTCGGCATCCTCGTCCCCGCGGTGTCGGGGGCGCCGCGCTTCTTCCTCGGGCCGCTCTCGATCTCCTCCGTCCAGCTCGTCGCCCTGGCGGTCGTCGCGCTCCTGACTGCCTCGAACGCGACCGGCCTGAAGACGGGAACCCGGACGCAGAACGTCTTCACCGCGGCCAAGATCGCGGCGCTGTTTGGCCTCATGCTCGCGGGACTCCTCCTCGGGAGGCACGGCGTCCTCTCCGCGTCGGCCCTCCCGTCGGCGCCGGTCGATGCGCCCGGCGGGACGGCCCTGGCGCTCGCCTTCGCGGCCGGGATCGTCGGTCCCCTCTTCTCCCAGTCGGCCTGGAACAACGTCGCCTTCGCGGGCGAGGAGGTGCGCGACCCGGGCCGGAGCCTTCCCTTCGCGCTCGTCGCCGGGTGTCTCGCCGTGGCGACGCTCTACGTGGCGACGAACCTGTCGTATCTGCGGGCCCTCTCCTTCGCCGCGATTCAGCACGCGCCGGAAGACCGCGTCGGAACGGCGGCCGCGGGCGCGCTCTTCGGTACGGCGGGTCCGCCGCTCGCGGCGGCGGCGATCATGGTGTCGACCTTCGGCTGTCTGAACGGGCTGATCCTCTCGGGCGCCCGGGTTTCGTTCGCGATGGCCCGCGACGGCCTCTTCTTCCGCCGTCTGGCGCGGGTCAACGCCGCGCACGTGCCCGAGGCGGCGCTGTGGCTCCAGGGCGCCTGGGCCGGACTGCTCGTCCTGTCGGGAACCTACAGCCAGCTCCTCCGGTACGTCGTCTCGGCCGACCTCGCCCTCTACGTCCTCCTCGTCCTCGCGGTCGTCGTCCTCCGGCGGCGGCATCCGGACTGGCCGCGGCCGTTCCGAACGCCCGCGTATCCGTGGCTCCCGCTCGTCTATGCGGCGGCCGGCCTCGCCCTGATCGCGCTCCTCCTCGCCGGCGACACCCGAGGCACCTGGCCGGGATACGCCGTGCTCGCCTCGGGCGTGCCCGTCTATTTCCTGTGGAGCCGCCGGTCCTGACGCCCCGCCCCCGCACGCTCCTCCGGGACGTCCGCGACGGGGCGCTCCTCGTCGAGTTTCCGGACGCGTCGGACGACGCCGCGAACGGCGCCGCGGTCGCGCTCGCCCGGCGTCTCGCGGCCGCTTCCCTCCCCGGATTTCGGGACGCGATCCCCGCCGCGCGGACCCTCCTCGTCCTGTTCGATTCCCGGGTGGCGTCCCGGCGCGCCGTGGACGAGGCGATCCGAACGGCCGGAGCACTCCCGGAGGCGGCCGGGGATGCCTCGCGTCTCATCCGGATTCCGGTCGCGTACGGCGGCGCGGCGGCCGCCGACCTCGCCGAGCTCGCCCGCGGCGCCGGACTGCTGGAGGCCGAGTTCGCGCGCCGGCACGCGTCGGCGGAGTACCGCGTCGGCTTTCTCGGCTTCGCCGCGGGATTCGGTTACCTGACGGGGCTCCCGGCGGAGCTCCGCGCCGCGAGGCTCGCGAGCCCGAGGCCGCGGGTCCCGGCAGGCGCGGTGGCGATCGGCGGACCCTGGACGGGGGTCTATCCCGCGGAGATGCCGGGCGGATGGCGCCTGATCGGACGGACCTCCGCGCGCCTCTTCGATCCGGACGCGTCCCGTCCCGCCCTCCTCGCGGCCGGGGACCGCGTGCGGTTCGATCCGGTCGCGGCCGGGGAGCTGCCGGCCGTGCAGCCTGCGGCCAGCCGAACGCGCGCGGCCGGAGAGCGCGCCGTTCTCCGCGTCGTCGCGGCGGGGCTCTTCGCGACCGTCCAGGGCGCGCCGCGGTACGGCCTCGGGTCCCTCGGGGCGCCGCCGGGCGGAGCGATGGACCTGCGGTCGCTCGCGCGCGCGAACGGCGCCGTCGGCAACCCCGCGCTCGCGCCGGCCGTCGAGATCGCGCTCGTCGGTCCGGAGCTCGAGGTGCTCGAGGACAGCATCATCGCGGTCGCGGGCGCCGACTTCGGGGCCGAGCTCGACGGCCGGACCGCGCCCTTCGGCGAGGCGTTCCGGGTGCGCGCGGGGGGACGTCTCCGTTTCCCGCGCGCCCGGCGCGGCGCCCGCGCCTATCTCGCGATCGAGGGGGGCCTCGAAGAGACCGCGCGGCCGGGAGAGCCTTCGCGAAGGCTCGCGGCGGAGGACGTGCTCCATGCGCGGCCCGTCCCCGAGCGGCGCCACGCCGTCGGCGCTTCCTCGGCGCCGGAGTTCGACGCGGTGCTCCGGCCGCGCGTCGTCGCCGGACCCAGGGCGGACGCCTTTTCCCCGAGGGAGATGGAGCGCTTCCTTTCGACCGCCTGGCGGGTGTCGACCATGAGCGACCGCCGGGGGCTGCGCCTGGAGGGCGAGCCGCTCGAGCACGCGCGCGCCCCCGAGATCCCGCCCGAGGGGACCGTGCCGGGATCGATCCAGGTTCCCGGCGACGGGAGGCCGATCGTGCTCGGACCCGACGGCCCCGCCACCGGCGGGTATCCCAAGATCGCGACCGTGATCGAGGCCGACCTCCCGCTCCTGGGTCAGGCCGCGCCCGGGGACGCGCTCCGGTTCCGGACCGTGACGCGCGAGGACGCCGAGGCGGCGCGGCGGGAGTAGGATTAGCGTCCCTTGAGCATCGACTTGAACGCGGACGTCGGCGAGGGAATGGACGACGCGGCGCTGCTGCCGTTCGTCACGTCGGCGAACGTCGCGTGCGGCATGCACGCGGGAGATCCGAGCGTGATGGATCGGACGGTCTCGCTCGCGCTCTCGCACGGCGTGCGGGTCGGCGCGCATCCGGGGTATCCCGACCGGCAGCACTTCGGGCGCGCGGCCGTCGAGATCTCCGCGGAAGCCGTCGAGGACCTCGTCCTCTACCAGGTCGCGGCGCTCGACGGATTCGTCCGCTCGCGCGGAGGGACGCTCACGCACGTCAAGCCGCACGGCGCGCTGTACCACAGCGGCGCCGAGTTCCCCGACGTCGCGCGCGCGATCGCCGAGGGAGTGCGGCGGTTCCGCACCAGCCTCGTGCTCGTCGGCGCGGCGGGGTCGATGCTGATCGAGGCGGGGCGCGACGCGGGCCTCGCCGTCGCGGAGGAGGCCTTCGCGGACCGCCGCTACCGGTCCGACGGCACGCTCGTGCCCCGCGGCGAGGCGCGGGCCCTGATCACCGACGCGGACGAGGTCGCCGACCAGGCCGTCTCGATCTCGCGGGACCGCGTCGTCACCGCCGCGGACGGCGCCCGGGTGCCGGTGCGCGCCGACACGCTCTGCCTGCACGGCGACACGCCCGGAGCCGCGACGCTCGCGCGCCGGATCCACGATCGCTTCCGGGCGGAGGGCATCCGGATCGCCCCCCTCGAGCCCGGCCGGGTGGGGCGGCACCAGGGCGTCGTCATCCCTCCCGGCTGAGCGCTGGCACGAAACCTGTAAACTGTCTGCACCCATGAGCAGCGAAGAGGCGGAGCTGCCCGGCGAGGAGGAGCACGCGTGGGGCTGGCGGGAACACCTCGCCGACGTGTCGGCGGCGGTGTCCCGGCTCCTCGCGACGCGCCTCGCAATCTTCCGGGAGGAGCTCTCGGTCAAGGCGGTCTTCGCCGCGAAAGGCCTCGCCTTCGTCGTGGTGGCCGCGGCGATGGCCGTGGCGACCCTGCTTTCCCTGGCCGCGCTCCTCACCGCGCTCTTCGCGAAGCTCTTCGGCAGCTGGGTCCTGGGCATCCTCGCGACCTTGGTCCTCTACGGCGCGGGAGCGGGAGGCGCGGCGTGGGCGGGTTTCCGGGCGCTCTCCCGCGTTCGGCCGTTCGATTTTCCCGCGACCGCCGAGGAGCTGTCGCGCGACCGCGCCACGCTCTCCGCGACGCTCGCGCCGCTGGAGCCCGAGCCCGAGGCCGGGGCGGCCGGCGATACGGCGGCGCCCCGGGAGGTTCCCGTCGATCTGGAAGACCGCTTCCGCGCGGGGTCGGAATGAGCGCTTCCGAGACGAGGCTTCAGGAGCTCCGGGCCCGGGCGGCCGCGGAGCGCGCCGACCTCGCCGATGCGCTCGCCACGGCGCGCGACAACCTCGCCGCGATGCGGCATCGCTGGCGGTTCGCGGGCTGGGCCGCGTCCGGCGCCGCTGCGGCGGCGATGGCGGGCTGGCGCCTCTTCGGCCGGAACTCGCTCGCGGCGAAGGTGTCACGGATCACGAGCTACGCGTCGCTCGCGCTCGGGATCGGGCGCGGCGTCTCGCGACTCAGAAAATTCTGGTGAGCCCGGCGGGCAGGGACGAGCCCCGCCCCTACGCCGTGTAGGGGCGGCCCTCGCGGCCGCCCGCGTCACACCACCTGCAGCACCCGCTTCGCGATTTCCCCGTAGGCGCCCGCGTTCGGGTGATACCGGTCGGCGGAAAGCCGGTCGGGCCTTCCCTGGAAGAGGTCGAAGGTTGGGACGACGACGACGTTCGGGAATCCGAGCGCCGTCTCCGCGATGAGCTCGTTCCACTGGAGCACGACCGAGGCGCCGAGGCGTCCGCCCGCGCGGTCGTCCCCGAACGGATCGTAGAGACCGAGCACGGCGATGCGCGCCCCGGGGTTCGCCTCGCGCAGGGCCGCGAGAATGCCGCGCAGATTCTGCGTGTAGCGCGCCTGCGACGCTGAAACGGATTCCACGATTTCGGCGGGCGCGCCGCCGCGCGTGGCGCCGTGCGACAGGTCGTTGCCGCCGGCCGAGACCAGGATCAGGTTCGCGCGCGCCGCGAGCGATCGGACGTTGGGACTCTCGACGACTGCGCGGATCTCCGGCGACTCCATGCCGTTGACCGCGAGATTCGTGATCTCGGCCCGTCCTTTCTTCTGGTACGCCTCGAAGACGTCGCGGGCGAAGCCCTTTCCGGTCTCGTCGCCGGTGCCCTTCGCGAGCGAGTCGCCGACGACGAGGATCCGGAACACGCCGTCGGCCCCCGCGGGCCTGGCACGCTCGGGCGTCGGCGAGGGCGGCGGCGCGCCGCCGAGCGGATTGCCCGTCGTGCCGCGGAGCGCGAGGACGAATCCGGTGCCGAGGACGAGCGACGCCGCGACGCCGACGATCAGAGGCGCCGTCCAGAACCAGAATCGCGACAGCCCGCGGGCCATGAGACCGGCGATGATACGTTGATTCGATGGAGAGATTGGCTGCGGCATCGGCCGTTCCGGGCGCCGAGATCGTGCTCTCGGCCGAGCACCTGACGAAGCGTTTCGGGCGGCGGGAGGCCGTGTCGGACGTGTCGTTCGACGTGCGGGCGGGCGAGGTGTTCGGCTTCCTCGGACCGAACGGCGCGGGCAAGACGACGACGATCCGCATGCTCGTCGGCCTCGCGCGTCCCGATCGCGGCGTCGTCCGCATCCGGGGACTCGACGTCGCGCACGATTTCCGCCGCGCGATGGCCCACGTCGGCTGCATCGTCGAGGCGCCCGACCTCTACCGCTACCTGACCGGACGCGAGAACCTCGTCCACTTCTCCCGCATGCTCGCCGACGGCGCCGCCGGCCGCATCCCGGAGCTCGCGCGGCTCGTGGCGCTCTCGGAGCGTCTCGACGACCGCGTCTCGACGTACTCGCTCGGGATGCGCCAGCGCCTCGGCATCGCGCAGGCGCTGCTCGGCAATCCGGACATCCTGATCCTCGACGAGCCGGCGAATGGCCTCGATCCCGCCGGCATCCGGGAGATCCGCGAGCTCGTCCGCCACCTCGCCGAGGAGCGCGGGATCGCGGTCTTCGTGTCGAGTCATCTCCTCTCGGAGGTCGAGCAGACCTGCGACCGCGTCGCGATCATTCACCGCGGCCGCACGCTCGCGACGGGACCCGTGCGCGAGCTCGTCGACCGGGTGGCCTCCGACCGCGTCCGGATCGTGGCGCGTCCGGCGCGCGTGGCGGCCGGAATCCTCGCCCCCTTCGGCGAGGCCGAGACCTCCGAGGGCGACGGCGAGGGCACGATCGACGCGCGTGTGCCGCGCGAGCGGCTGCCGGACGCGCTGCGGGCGCTCGCGGCCGCGCGGCGTCGACGTCTTCGCGGTCGAGCGCCGCCTCGCCTCCCTCGAGGAGGTCTTCCTGGACGTGACGGGAGGGGAGACCGTATGAGGTTCTCGGGACTCGTCGAGAACGAGATCCTGAAGTTCACCCGGCAGCGGCGGTTTCGCGTCGTGGTCCTCATCCTCGTCGCGCTGATCGGGCTGATCGTGTTCGCGCAGTCGCGCGGCCGCGAACGCTTTCGGTCCGGCAAGGACTGGCACGTCGAGACGCAGGAGCGGATGGCGCGCATCCAGAACTGGCTGCGCGACGGGCGCATGCCGGCCTCGTCGCAGCGCTGGGCGCGGTTCGAGCTCGACCGGCTCCGCTACCACCTCGACCGCGACATCGATCCCGAGGCCGTGTCCGGTCCGCTCTTTGCGCGCGGCTTCGCGAACGCGGCGAGCTACCTGCTCCTGCCGCTCCTCGCGATCGTGTTCGCCTCCGACGTCGTGTCGGCCGAGTTCGCGCAGGGCACGATCAAGCTCCTTCTCACCCGTCCGGTCGGCCGCGCGCGGGTCCTCGCCTCGAAGCTCGCCGCGCTCGCGCTCGCGATTACCCTGACGGTCGTCTTCGGCGGCCTCGTGGCGTATCTCTTCGGCGGCATCGCGTACGGCTACGGCGGGTGGGGCGCGCCGGTGCTCGCCGGCTTCCGCGTGGCGGGCGAGCGGCTCGACCCGGCGGCCGTGCGGGCGATTCCGCTCTGGCAGGACGCGATCCTCGCGTACGGGCTCGCGTGGTTCGCCTCGCTCTGCGTCGGCGCGATCGCGCTGCTCTCGAGCGTCCTCCTGCGATCGACGGCGGCGGCGATGGGGACCATGCTCGCGGCGCTCATCGCCGGAACGATCCTGCCGCGCCTCGCCTCGTCCTGGGAGTCGCAGCGATTCCTCTTCGTGACGGCCCTCCCGCTGCCGGACTACTACTCGGGCTCGCCGCCGCCCATCACGGGTCTGACCGTGGGTTTCGGGGCGGCGGTGCTCGCCGCGTGGGCGCTTGCCGCCCTGGCGGCGGCGTTCGCGGTGTTCGTCCGCCGCGACGTGCTCGCCTGAGGCTGAGATACACTCGCCGGCCGTTTGGAACGCTTCCGGAGGTGACGCTTTGAAGCTCGATGCCCGTCAGGCCCATTACGTGTTGCAGGCCCTCGTCGAACGGCGGAAGGTGGCCGCCCGCCAGATCCGCGAGATTCTCCGGGATCGGGAGCGGGAGATCGCGGCGCTCCGCCGGCGCATCGCGGCGCTCGAGTCGGGCGGCGTCCGCGCGGTGGCGGAGGCGGCGCAGCGCGTGACGTCCGCCGCGGGTCGGGTGCGGCGGCGGCGCCTGTCGCCGAAGGTGAGGGCGCTGCGGCGCCAGCAGGGCGAGTACATGGGGCTCGTGCGGCGCCTGAAGCCGGCCGAGAAGTCGCGCGTCCGCGCGCTGCGCGAGAAGAAGGGCCTCGCGGCCGCGATCCGGGCGGCCCGGACGCTCCGCCGCTCCTGAAGCGAGACGTCTTGGATCCCCGGGGGGAAACGGAGTAACCTGAAGTCTCCGACCACAATGGCCGAACGGAAGACAGATCCCCCCGCGTCCGGCAAGGGTTCGAAGAAGCTCAAGCCGGATCAGTACGAGCTGAAGATCCGCTGGGAGAAGGCGCGGCAGGTCCTCGACGTCTCGCCCACCGGCGTCCGGTTCGACTTCGACACTCCTCTGAAGGTCGGGACCCGGTACCCGATCAGCCTGGCGGCGCCCGGCGTCAACTTCTCGACGACGATCGAGGTGTCGCGCTGTCAGCTCACGGTTGAGCCGCCGAGCGGCCGCTTCTTCCGCGTGACGGGCCGCTTCTTCCCGTACGTCGAGTAGGGAGGAGCTAGACCGGCTTCGCCGCCGTCCTCGGCGCGAAGCGATACGCCACGTGCCAGGCCGAGAGCCGGACCTCGCGGTCGCGGACGAGGCCGCTCCCACCGAACGCCTTCTCCAGATCGGCGAGCTCCAGCCGGTGCACCGCGGGAGTCTTCGGTCCGGAGACCTTGCGCAGGGCGGTCGCGACCCAGAGCGACCCTAGCGGCGCGAGCCGCTTGAACGCCGCCTCGAGGACCGCCTGCGAGCCGACGCGGCTCTCCTGCCACACGAGAACGAGCGGGAACTTCTCCTTGACGCTCCGGATGGCGCGTCCCTCGACCGTGCGGAGCGACTGTTCGGGCGAGAGCGCGCCGGCGACGACCGCCTCGAGCTCGGCGGGCGGCTCGACGAGCAGGATCGTGTCGGCGGCCGCGAGCTCGAGCCGGCTCGCGATCTCGGTGGCGCCGCGCAGCGGGATCACGGCCGCGATTGTACGTGCGAGATACTCCGCGGATGCCCGAGGTCCTCTTCGGCACGGCGAGCTTCGCGTACGAGGGCTGGAAGGGCATCGTGTACCACGACCGGTACCGCGAGGCGACGTTCAGGGTCGAATGCCTCCGCGAGTACGCCGCGTACGCGCCGTTCCGCACGGTCGAGTTCGATTTTCCGTTCTACCGACCGCCGACGGAGGCGCAGCTGTCGCGGTACGCCGCCGTGCTGCCGCACGGCTTTCCCGTGGTCTCCAAGGTCTGGGAGGAGATCACGATGCCGCGCTTTCCGGAGCTGCCGCGCCACGGTCCGCGCGCCGGACAGCCGAACCCGAAGTACCTCGACGTCCGCGCCTTTCGCGAGGAGGTCCTGCCGGCGTACGCGCGGGCATTCCGCGGCCATACGGGACCCTTCTTGCTGGAGTTCGGGACCGAGCGGCAGCCGACGCCGGAACGGCGCTCGGAGTTCCTGAGGGGTCTCGACGCGTTCCTCGCCGCGGCGCCGTCGGAGCATCGCTTCGCGGTCGAGATCCGGACGCCCGCCTACTTCGAGCCCGATTACTTCGACGTCCTGCGCCGCCGCGGCGCCGCCCACGTGTTCAACTGGTGGACGCGGACGCCGCCGCTGCTCGAGCAGTGGGAGGCGGCGCAGCCGCTGCCCGCCGCTTTCGCGCTCGCGCGCATCCTCGTGCCGCCCGGCGTCGCCTACGAGGACGCGGTGGCCCGCTTCCAGCCGTACGATCGGATGCAGGCGCCGCGCGAGGACATGCGACGCGACCTCGTGCGGCTCGTCCGGCACATCACCGAGGCGGGCGCGGATGCCTTCGTGCTCGTCAACAATCGCTCCGAAGGCTGCGCGCCGCTGACGATCCGCGCCCTCGCCCGCGAGCTCGGGATCGCGATCCCGCCGGATCCGAAGAGGAGCCTGTTCGATTGACCGGCCTGCGCCGCGCCAGCGCGGCGAACAGGCCGGTCATCCCGAGCGGAGCGAGGGATCCCTTTCTTCGCCGCGTCGGGACTCGGAAAGGGATCCCTCGGGCCTCACGGCCCTCGGGATGACCGCGCGCGTGCGGCGCGCGGTTTGTCATCCCGAGCGGAGCGAGGGATCCGTTTCTTCACCACATCGCGACCTTGAAAGGGATCCCTCGGGCCTCACGCCCTCGGGATGACCGCGCGCGTGCGGCGCGCGGTCACTTCGCGCCGCCTTGGCGAACACCCACACGAGATACGCGACGAATCCCGCGCCGCCGACGGCGACGAGCGCGCCTGTCCCGGGCGACAGGCGCCGCACCATCGCGTAGAGCAGGTAGAAGATCCCCGCGAAGATCGGCACCGAGAGTATGCCGACGATCGCGACGAGCGAGGTCGGCTTCTTTCGGGCCTCGAGCGGAACGACCTTCATCATCTCGAGCTTCTTCGAGATGTCGGTCGGCAGCGGCGGCCGCTCCGCCCACTGGAGCCCCGAGGGCGCTTCGTGCCCGGCCTTGAGGTCCTCCGGGAAGGCTTCGCCGCAGTAGAGGCAATGGTCCATCTTCCACGCCGCCAGCTTTCGGCGGCAGCGGGGGCACAACGGTCCGGCCGTGGGGGCGCTCATGGATTGGATCTCGATCTGGGACGCCCTTCGATTATACGGTTGCGCCTGCGAACCCCCGAGGAGGCAGCGTGAAAATGACGGGCAGCAGGGTTCCCTGGCAGGGTTGCGGCACGGCGCTCGTGACGCCGTTCGACGACCACGGACGGATCGACTTCGGCGCGCTCGAGAAGCTCGTCGAGTGGCAGATCGCCGAGGGAGCGGACTTCCTCCTTCCCTGCGGCACCACGGGGGAGTCCGCGACGCTGTCGCGCGAGGAGCGGCAGGCGGTCACCGCGGCGGTCGTGCGCGCGGCGAACGGCCGCGTCCCGGTCGTGGCGGGGGCGGGCGGCAATCACACGGCGCGGGCGGTGTTCTGGGCGAGGGACGCGGCATCGGCGAAGGCGGATGGGATTCTCTCGATCACGCCGATGTACAACCGGCCCAGCCCCGAAGGCCTGCTGCGTCACTTCTCGGCGATCGCGGACGCCACCGACCTTCCGATCCTGGTCGGCAATGAGCCCGGCCGCACCTCGCTCGATCTCGACGTCGAGACGATCCTCCGGCTGGCCGAGATCCCGCGCGTCGCCGGGCTGAAGGAGGCCTCGTCCGACTTCGGCAAGATCGCGCGCCTCATGGCCTCGGTGCCCGAGGACTTCGCGGTCTTCTCCGGGACCGATGCGACGGCGCTCGCCCTGATCGCGCTCGGCGCGCGCGGGGTGATCTCGATCGCCGCCAACGAGGTCCCGAAGGAGATGAGCGCGCTCGTCCATGCCGCGCTGGAGGACCGGCGCGCGGAGGCCCTGGAGCTCCAGCGGAAGTTCCAGCCGCTGATGGAGATGAACTATCTCGAGTCGAACCCGGGTCCGGTGAAGTGCGCGCTGTCCCTCATGGGACGTTGCGGCGAGACGCTCCGGCTGCCGCTCGTGCCGGTGCGCGAGGAGATCCGGCGGCGGATCGAGAAGACGCTCGCCGGATATCGGCTCCTCGGCAAGGGGCGCCGCGCGCGCTGAAGCGGGCGCGGCACGGCCCAGGCGCGCGACGGAAAAGAAAAAGAAAAAGCCGGCGACGGCGCGGGGCCGCCGCCGGCAATCGAGAACGAGCTAGCGGGAGCGGCGGCGCAGGAGCGCCATCCCCAGGGCCGCCCCGAGGAGCAGAACGCCGGAGACGCCCGCGAGCGGCACGGTGCTCGCCGTCTTCGGCAGCTTGTGCCTGGCCGGTGCGGGCTCGGCCGCCGGAGCGGCCGCCGGAGCGGGCGCCGCCGCGTGCGCGGGCGCTGGAGCGGGAGCCGCCGCTTGCGCGGACGCCGGAGCGGGAGCCGCCTCGGACTTGACCATCGCCTTGGCCTGGCGCTCCGACACGACCTTGGGCGGCTGGTCGGTGACGATCACGGCGGTGAAGTGGTCTCCGGGATGGAGCGTGCCGATCGTGATCGGATCGCCCGCGTCGTTCTTGATGACGACGTGCCGCTTCTCGAGCTCGGAGGCCGTGAAGCTGCGCACGCCGTTGGGTCCGCGGACGATGACGGTCTCACCGCTGACGGCGAGGACCTTGCCCTTGCGGATCTCGGTGACCGTGACCGGAGTGGTCGTGACCGACGTCGTGACGGTCGCGTGCACCATCATGCCGGGCTTGAGGTCGGCGACGCCGACGTCCTTCCCGTCCATCTGAAACTTGAAGCCGTCGGGAACGGTGTACTCCTTCGACTTGCCGCGCGCGTCGGTAACGACGACCTTGTTGCCGTCGACGCTCGCGATCTTTCCGGAAATGGTGTTGGTCGAGGTGGTCGTCGTCGACTTGCCCATCTCGGTCGTCGAGGTCTGGCTCTGCGCCCCCGCCGACGTCGCGACCGCCATGAGAAGGGCCGCGCCGAACACGAGGGGGCGCGCTGAGATCCGGGACTTCATACTTCCTCCTTTGAGAATCGCGTCCACTCTATCCCCGGAGCGGAACGGGCGACAAACCGGCGTCAGCGGGAAGGGGTCGGCGCCGGCGCGGGCCGGCGCGGGCCGGCGGGCAGGTTCTCGAGGAGGAAGCGCGCGAGGAGCTCGTGCAGGTGGAGCGAGGTGCCCTCGCCCTCCTTGATCGCGTGCGTGCGGTTCGGGTAGTCCATGAACGTGAAGGGTTTCCCGAGCGCGATCAGGCGATTGACCAGGCGCTCCGATCCCTGGAAGTGGACGTTGTCGTCGCCCGAGCCGTGGACCAGGAGGAGCCGGCCCTGGAGCCCCTCGGCGAACGTGATGGGGGAGCCGTTCTTGTAACCGTCGGGGTTGTCCCGGGGAATCCCCATGTAGCGTTCCTGGTAGATCGTGTCGTAGAGCGTCTGGTCCGGAACGGGCGCGACCGCCATGCCGACCTTGTAGAGATCGGGGGAGCGGAAGAGCAGGTTCAGCGTCATCGACCCGCCGCCGCTCCAGCCCCACGAGGCGACGCGGTCGCCGTCGAGGTACGGCCGTTCCGCGAGGAGCGCTCGGACGGCGGCGGCCTGCTGCTTCGAGGCGAGCGGGCCGACCGAGCCGTAGACGATCTTGCGCCACGCGCGGCCCTTCGGCGCGGGCGTGCCCTGGTTGTCGACGCAGGCGACGACGTAGCCCGCCTCGGCGAGCGCGCGGTGGAAGAGGCCGCGGTCCCCCCACCACCGATCGACGACCTCGGCGCCCGCGGGCTCGCCATAGACGTACATCAGCAGCGGGTACTTCTTCGAGGGATCGAACGACGGCGGGCGAATCATCCAGCCGTCGAGCCGCACGCCGTCGCCGACGTCGACCGTGAAGAACTCGGTCGGCGGCTTCATCAACGGCGCGACGGCCGCGGCGAGCGCCTTGTTGTCCTCGAGCACGCGCACGACCTCGTGCGACGGCAGCTTGACGAGATCGACCACGGGGGGGCGGTCGATCGTCGAAAACGTGTGGATCGCGTAGCGGGCGTCCGGCGAGAGGTCGTAGGCGTGCGTCCCGGTCGCGGACGCCGGCGTGACGCGCACGGCGCTTCCCTTGCCGTCGAGGCGCGCGCGGTAGAGATACCGCCGCGTCGCATCGCCGGGGGAGGCGAGGAAGTAGAGAAACCCCGCCTTCTCGTCGACGCCATCGACCTGCAGGATGTCGAAGTCCCCGGGAGTCAGGAGCCGCATCGGCGTGGCGTCGCGCGGCGCGGCGTACGCGTGGCGCCACCCGTGCTGCTCGCTGACCCACAGCAGCTCCTTGCTCGGCAGCCAGCGCCACGCGTCCACCACGTCGAGCCACGCCTTGTCCTCGTCGTGCAGGATCCGGCGCACCTGTCCCGTCTTCGGATCGGCCAGATAGACGTCGTTCGAGTTCTGCAGCCGGTTCATGTGCTGCAGGACGAGCTCGCCCGTGTCGTCGACCCACTCCATGCGCGGCACGTAGTAATCGCGCGGATGGCCAGGCAGCGCGATTCCGACGGCGGCGCCTCCGGAAGCCGGCACGACCTGGATCCGCACGGCCGAGTTGGTCGTGCCGGCGGTCGGGTAGTCGTACTTCGTGACGACCGGGTACGTCGAGTCGGTGTCGTTGATGAGGGAGAAGTCCCCGACGCCGCTCCGGTCGAAGCGCCAGTACGCGATCGACTGGCCGTCGGGACTCCACCGGAAGCCGTCCCGGACGCCGAACTCCTCCTCGTAGACCCAGTCGGAGGTGCCGTTGATGATGGTCGGCGATCCGTCGGTCGTCAGGCGCGTGATGCGGCCGTTCCCGAGGTCCTCGACCCAGATGTCGTTCGCGCGCACGTAGGCGACGCGCCCGCCGTCCGGAGAAAACTTGGCGAACAGCAGCGTGGACGGGGCGGCGTCGCCGCCGAGCTTCTTCAGCTTGCCCGACGCGGTGTCGAGCACCCAGTAGTCGCCTCGGGTCTCCCGGCGCCAGACGCGCTTCGTGTTCGTGAAGACGAGGAGGCGCTTGCCGTCCTTCGACCAGTAGTAGTCCTCGATCTCGAGGGGCTTCTCGCCCTGCGCCGGCACGAGCGAAGACGCCGCGACGAGGACCCGGCGGCTGCCGGTCGCGAGGTCGTAGCGAACGATGTCCTTTCCGCCGGCCGCTCCGGCGGAGTCCTCGAGGGTCGAGTAGGAGCGGCCGTCCTCGTTCCAGCGGTACGGGCCGAACTTCTTCGGCTCGAATTCCTTCTTCGCGAAGATGCGCTCGAGCGTGGCGTCGACGGCGTCGAGGCGGGGATCGGCGGCGGGCGCGACGGCGGGGGCGAAGAGGATGGCGGCGAACGCCGCCACGGCGATTCGAGAAAGACGGAGTCGGAGCAAAGTCGACGGAGCCTTATGCGAGAAAGCTCGGGATCCCTCGGCGCTCACGCGCCTCGGGATGACCGCGCCGCGTGCGGCGGAGCGGTCATCTCGCCGAGCCGGCGGAAGTAGTCCGCGAACGCGGCGATCCCGCCCGAGGCCTGCATCCAGTCGTAGTTCTCGTTGGGCGCGTGGTAACCGTGCTCGGGCAGCGAGAGGCCGAGGAAGTAGACGGGGCTCTTCAGCACCCGCTCCATCGACAGCACGGCGCCGATCGAGCCGCCCTCGCGCACGAACACGGGCTCCTTGCCGAACGCGAACTTCATCGCACCGCGGATCGCGTCCGCATACGGGCCGGTCGTCTTGCCCTGGTACGCGGGCAGCTCGTGCTCGGCCGAGACCACGACATCCGGGTTCTTCTTCTTCACGAACGCCTTGACGAGCTTGACGATTTTCTTCGGGTCCATGTCGGGAACGAGGCGGCACGACACGATCGCGGTCGCCTTGGGCGGGATGATCGTCTTGACGCCGGGACCCTGGTAGCCGCCCGCGATGCCGTGCACCTCGAACGTCGGCATCATCCAGATCCGCTTCATCACCTCGAGCGCATCGTTGACGCGGAGCGAGCGGAAGAGGTGGTCCTTCTTGAAGTCCTTGACCGTGAAGCCGCACTTCTTCAGGTCCTCGAGCTCCTTCTTCGTCGGCGGCACGACGTCCGCGTAGAAGCCGGGGATCTTGACGCGGCCGGTCTTCCCGTCGACGCACTCGGCGATCAGCGAGCAGAGCTCGGTCACGGGGTTGCGGGCCGCGCCGCCCGCGGTGCCCGAGTGCTGGTCGGTCTCGCCGGTCTGCAGCTCGAAGCGAAAGCCCTGGAGTCCGCGCAGTCCGGCCGGGCAGGCCGGCCGGGCGCGGGAGACCCACACGGTGTCCGACACGACGACCGTGTCGGTGGCGAAATCCTTCGCATGAGCGCGGATCGCGGTCTCGAAGCTCGGGCTCCCGATCTCCTCCTCGAGCTCCCACAGGAACCGGATGTTGAGGGGCACGCCGCGCTCGTGCGCGTAGCGCGCGCCGAAGAGCGCCGTCATGGCCGGTCCCTTGTCGTCGGTCGTGCCGCGGCCGAAGTAGCGGTCGCCCTCGCGGACGAACTCGAACGGCTTCGTCTTCCAGTCGTCTCCCTCGGCCGGCTGTACGTCGAGGTGGTTGTAGATCGTCACCGTCGGGTAGCCCGGCCCGCGCTCGAACCGTCCGTGAACGATCGGGTGCCCCTTCGTCTCGTAGAGTTTCGCCTTCGCGCCGCAGGACTCGAGCAGCGAGACCGCGTACTCGGCGGCGCGCCGCACGTCGGGTTTGCGCTCGGGCTCGACCGAGACCGAGGGGATCTCGACGATCTTCTTCAGGACTCCTTCGTACTCGGACCTCTTCTCCCGGGCGTAGCCCTGGAGCTCCTCCCGGTCAAATCCCGTCGCCATCGGTTCTCCTCGTTATTTTTTCTTCTTCGGTCTGGACTTGGAGGACGGAGCCGGCTTCTTCGCGGCCTTCTTCTTCGGCGCGGCGGCGGGCTTCGCCTTCGGTGCGGGTTTCGGCTTCGCCGCGGGGGCGCCCTTGCCCTTGTCGCCGGCGTTCGCGCGGGCGGCGGCGCGCGCCGCCTTCTTGGCCGCGGCGGCCGCCTCCTTCTTCTGGCGAGCCCGCGCCGCGGCCTCCTGCTCGAGCTGGGCGAGCCGGGTCGAGAGCTCGTTCTCCGTCACGACCGCGGCCTGGGGGAGCCGCTTCGAGACGGCCTCCATCCGGTCGCTCGGGACGCGCAGGAGGAACAGGGCGGCGTCCTTGGTCTCCCGCGCCTTGGACATGTAGTCCGCGGTCTCCAGGGAGTGGGACGGGGAGCCGGAGAAGTCGATCGCGATCGCGTACGGCTTCTCCCGCTTGGCCAGCTCGAAGAAGCCCGGCCAGCGGGGCTCGGCGACGACGATGTGCGCGCCGCTTTTCTGGAGCTTCTGGAGGCGCCCCGCGCGCTCGTTGGTGTTGAAAGCCAGGTAAAGGACGCTCATAGCAGGCGGGACTATACAAGAGACGTTCCCATTCAAAAGACGTCACCCCTCTCCCTTGGGGAGAGGGGGTAGGGGTGAGGGGTCCCCGACGCGATTCTTAGCCTTCCACCCGGTAGTGACTTCCCTTCGACACCCGATTGTCGGATGCCGCCCGATGGATCGCGAGGGCCGTCTGGACGCCGTTGCGGAGGCCCACGAGCGCGTCCGACATGGTGCCCCGCCGATAGAAGTTCTCGATCTCCTCGCGCAGCTCGCCCAGGATCCTCCGGGCGCGGTCGAGGCGCCGCTCGGAACGGACGAGCCCGACGTAGTTCCACATGGTGTGCCGGATGACCATCCAGTCCTGGGCGATCAGCGCCGGGTCGACCGTCTCGTGCTCCGGCTCCCAGGGGCGGACCTGCGCGAGCCTCCGGGAGCGCAGCCGCTCCGACTCCCGGGCCGCGGCCCGGCCCGCCCGCCATCCCCAGAGAAGTCCCTCGAGGAGGGAGGTCGAGGCGAGGCGGTTCGCCCCGTGCACGCCCGTGCAGGAGACCTCGCCGACCGCGCGGAGGTGACCGAGGCCGGTGCGCCCGTCGGCGTCGACCGCGACGCCGCCGCACGCGTAGTGCGCCGCCGGCACGACCGGCACCGGCCCCGCCGTCAGGTCGAAGCCGTACTCGAGGCAGCGCTCGACCAGCTCGGGAAAGCGGGCGCGGATCCAGTCGGCCTTCTTGTGCGAGATGTCGAGGAGCACGTACGCCTCGTCCTTCACGAGCATCCGCTCGTGAATCGCGCGGGCGACGATGTCGCGCGGCGCGAGCTCGCCCGCCGGGTGATAGTCCTTAAGGAAGGACCGTCCCGAGATGTCCGTGATCCGAGCGCCCTCGCCGCGGAGCGCCTCCGTCAGCAGGAGGCGACCCTTCGAGTGCACGAGCGCCGTCGGATGAAACTGCACGTACTCGAGGTTCAGGAGCCGCGCTCCCGCCCGCCGCGCCATCGCGAAGCCGTCGCCGCGAGCGCCGGGCGGGTTCGTCGTGTGGAGGTAGACCTGGCCGAGGCCGCCGGTCGCGAGGACCGTCTCCCGCGCGAGCTGCGGCGTGACGCCGTCGCCGTCGCGCGAGAGGAGATACGCGCCGATGACGGCGGGCGGGTGGTAGCGGTCGGTCGGATTCGTCGAGTCGTGCGAGAGCGTCAGCAGGTCGACCGCCGTCGTCTCGAGGCGCCACGCGATGTTTTTCTCCCGGCGGCACGCCTCGATCAGCGCCTTCTCGATCGGAGCGCCCGTCGCGTCCTTGACGTGCAGGACGCGGGGGACCGAGTGCGCGCCCTCCAGCGTCCAGTGGAAGCCCTCGCCGTCGCGGTCGAACGGAACGCCGAGCTCGTCGACGAGGAGAGACTGCACGAGGTCGGGTCCCTCGCGCGCGAGGAGCGAAACGGCCGCGGGGAAGCAGAGACCATCGCCCGCCCGCTCGATGTCGGCGGCGAGCCGCTCGGGCGTGTCCCCCGGCGGCCGCGCCACGATGCCTCCCTGGGCATAGAAGGTGTTCGACTCCTTCGCCTCCGCGGCGCGGGTGACGATCGTGACCGAGGCGCCGCTCCGCGCCGCGGACAGCGCGGCGGCGCACCCGGCGACGCCCGTGCCGAGGACGAGGACGTCGGTCGGCTCGTTCATTCGACGAACAGCTCGAGCGAGACGTCGGCGGCCGCGACCGAATGCGTCAGCGCGCCCACCGAGCAGGCGTCGGCGCCCGCGAGCGCGTAGGCGCGCACGGTGTCGAGACGCATGTTGCCCGACGCCTCGACGAAGGGGCGGCGCGGCGAACGGTGCGCGATCGCGGACCAGCGCGCGACCGTGTCCGGCGTCTGGTTGTCGATGAGGATCCGGTCGGCGCCCGCCGCGATCGCGTCGGCGAGCTCGACTTCGGTTTCCACCTCGACCTCGATCTCGACGCCCGGCGCGCCGGCGCGGGCCGCCGCGAGCGCCCGGGCGACGCCGCCCGAGAGCCGCCGGTGGTTGTCCTTGATCAGCACCATCTCCGACAGATCGTATCGGTGATTGACGCCGCCGCCGTCGCGCACCGCCTGCCGGTCGAACGGGCGCAGCCCCGGCGCGGTCTTCCGGGTGTCGAGGATCCGGCAGGGGGTGCCGGCCACCGCGTCGACGAAGCGGCGCGTCTGCGTCGCGATCCCGCACATCCGCTGCAGGAGGTTCAGGGCGACGCGCTCGGCGGTCAGGATCCTCCGGGCGCGGCCGGCGAGACGGGCGATCGTCGTGCCGGGGGAGACGCGGACGCCCGGGGCGACGCCGTCGGCCCACTCGAGTTTTGGCTCGAGCAGCTCGAACACGCGCCGCGCGACGGGGAGGCCGGAGACGACGCACTCGGACTTCGCCACGATCCCGCCCCGCGCCCGGGCGTCCGGAGGCACGGTCGTTTCGGTCGTGACGTCGCGGCTGCCGACGTCCTCGGCGAGGAAAGCGCGCAGCAGCGCGTCGAGGGCCTCGCCGGACGGCTCGCTCATGGCGGCCAGCAGGATATGCGGTTCCCCGGCGGGGCGGGCAGGCAACCTGACCCGGCAGGTGAACTGGCGGGCCCTGGGGCGGCCCGCGGGCGGGGACAAGCCCCGCCCCTACATTTGATGGCGCGACGGGGACGTGCCCCGCTGCGTTTCGGGCGCGGGAGGCCTGAGCGCGGAGGTGTAGGGGCGGCCCTCGAGGCCGCCGCGGACGGCGACGAGTCCTTATCTACGACAGCTCGAGCATCCTCAGGAGGGGCTTCTCGGCCGCCGCCCTCAGCTCCTCGGGCAGCACGATCTCCGGCCTCTCGTCGCGCAGGCAGAGGTAAAGTTTTTCGAGCGTGTTCAGCTTCATGAACGGACACTCGTTGCAGCGGCAGCCGTTGTCGGGAGGAACGGGGATGTACTCGCGGTCGGGCGCGAGTTTCTTCATCTGGTGAATGATCCCTTCCTCGGTCGCGATGAGGAACGTCTTCCCCGGGGCCGTCGTGGCGTAGTTCAGGATCGAGCGCGTCGAGCCGACGTGGTCGGCGTGGCGCAGGATCGCCTCGGGACACTCGGGGTGCGCGGCGACGAGGGCGCCGGGATGCTGCGCCTTGAGACGCACGATCTCGCGCTCCGAGAACTGCTCGTGCACGATGCAGGCCCCCGGCCAGAGCGTCATCGGCCGGTCGAGCCTCTTCGAGAGGAACGCGCCGAGGTGGCGGTCCGGAGCGAAGAGGATCTCCCGGTCCGGCGGAATCGACCGGACGATCTTCTCGGCGTTCGACGACGTCACGATGATGTCCGAGAGCGCCTTCACGGCCGCGGAGCAGTTGATGTACGTCAGCGAGACGGCGCCCGGGTGCGCCGCGCGCCACGCCCGGAACGCCTCCGGCGGGCAGGAGTCCTCGAGCGAGCAGCCCGCCTCGTAGTCGGGGAGCACGACCTTTCGGGTCGGATTCAAAATCTTGGCGGTCTCGGCCATGAACCGGACGCCGGCGAAGGCGATGATCGCGGCGTCCGTCGCCTGCGCGCGACGGGACAGGTCGAGCGAGTCGCCGACGAAATCGGCCAGATCCTGGATGGCCTCTTCTTGGTAGTAATGCGCGAGCAGGACGGCGTTTTTTTGTCGCTTCAGGCGAGGGATCTCCGCCTCGAGGTCGAGGCGCGGATCGATCGAGGACAGGTCCGGCGCCAGGGGCCTCGGCGGAACCGCCGGAAACGCGGGCGTTTGCGGCACGCTCGACATGGCTCGACGAGCATAACAAGGGAAGGAGCAAACGTTTTCCCGCCTCCTCTCGTACTTCTACTGGGTGGCATGCGGAATGCTATGCGGAGGCGCGACATGGGGGAGGCTCCCGAAAACTTCAGGCCGGACTTCAAGGCGGTCCTCTTCCTGCTCATCACGCTCGGCCTCGCGGCGCTGGAGGTCTGGGGGCTGATCCGCTTCATCTAGATGCCCGGTCACGGTGCCGGCGTTAGCCATTTGTTATATTCCGGCCCTCACGATGGCCACGGAGATCCGCACCGAAAATACGCACGGGCTCGACCGAAACTCCCTGGTCTCGGCCTACCGGAACATCTACCTGTCGCGGCGCTTCGACGACAAGGAGATCCAGCTCAAGCGGCAGAACAAGATCTACTTCCAGATCAACAGCGCCGGCCACGAGGCGGTCACGACCGCGGCGGGCATGGTCCTCAAGCCGGGCTACGACTGGTTCGAGTGCTACTACCGCGACCGGGCCCTGATCCTCCAGCTCGGCGTCACTCCGTACGAGATGTTCCTCCAGTCGGTCGGCGCGAAGGACGACCCGGCGTCGGCCGGCCGCCAGATGCCCGCCCACTGGGGACACCAGCGGCTGAACATCATCTCGAAGTCCTCCTGCACGGGCACCCAGTTCCTCCACGCGGTGGGGGCCGCCGAGGCGGGCTGGCGCATGAGCCGCATTGCCGAGCTCGCCGACAAGGGCGCCTTCCAGAAGGACGAGGTCGTCTACGTCTCCGGCGGCGAGGGTCAGACCTCCGAAGGCGAGTTCTGGGAGGCGCTGTCGTCGGCGTCGAACCTGAAGCTTCCGGTCCTCTTCCTGATCGAGGACAACGGCTACGCGATCTCCGTGCCGGTCGAGGTCAACACGCCGGGCGGCTCGATCTCGAAGCTCGTCCGCTCGTTCCCGAACCTCTTCGTCGCCGAGGCGGACGGGACGGACTTCCTCGAGTCCTACGACGCGCTCCGCTACGCCGCGGAGTACTGCCGGAACCGCATGGGCCCCGCGTTCGTGCACGCGCGGGTGATCCGCCCCTACAGCCACTCGCTCTCCGACGACGAGGCGCTCTACCGCCCCCGGGCCGAGCGCGAGCGGGAGCTCGAGAAGGACCCGGTCAGGCGCCTCTCGCGCCTCCTCCTCGAGCAGGGCGTCGTCTCCGCCGAGGAGCTGGAGAAGCTGCACGCCGAGGTGGACGCCGAGATCAACGAGGCGGCCGACCGCGCGCTCGCGGCGGCGGTGCCGGAGCCGGAGTCGGCATACGACTTCGTCTACTCGCCCGACGTGGACCCGACGAGCGCCGCGTTCGCGAGCGAGCCCGCGAGCGCGCCGGGCGCCGCGCCGACCACGATGGTCGACCTCCTGAACGCGTGCCTCAAGGACGAGATGAAGCGCGACCCGAAGATCGTCGCCTTCGGCGAGGACGTCGCGGACGCGTCGCGCGAGGACGTGCTCGCCGAGTGCAAGGGCAAGGGCGGCGTCTTCAAGGTGACGGCCGGCCTCCAGCGTCTGTTCGGCGCCGACCGCGTCTTCAACTCGCCGCTCGCGGAGGCCAACATCATCGGGCGCGCGATCGGCATGGCGGTGCGGGGGCTCAAGCCGGTCGTCGAGATCCAGTTCTACGACTACATCTGGCCGGCCTACATGCAGATCCACAACGAGCTGTCGAACCTGCGGTGGCGGTCCGGCAACACCTTCAAGTGCCCGCTCGTCGTCCGCGTGGCGATCGGCGGCTACATCGGCGGCGGCGCGGTCTACCACTCGCAGTCGGGCGCGGTGCTGATGACCCACATCCCGGGCCTGCGCGTCGTCATGCCGTCGAACGCGCTCGACGCGAACGGCCTCCTGCGCACCGCCATCCGCTGCGACGACCCCGTGCTCTTCCTCGAGCACAAGCACCTCTACCGCCAGACGCACAACAAGGGCGCGAATCCCGGTCCCGACTACATGGTGCCCTTCGGCAAGGCGGCGAAGGTCCAGGAGGGAGCGGACGTCACGATCGTCACCTACGGCGCGACCGTGTACCGGTCCTGGCAGGCGGCCAGGGCATTCTCGGAGGAGACCGGTCGCACGGTCGAAATCCTCGACTTGCGGTCGCTGAACCCGTACGATTGGGACGCGATCGCCGACTCCGTGAAGAAAACCTCGCGCGCCATCGTCGTCTATGAGGACCCGGTGTCCTGGGGCTACGGCGCCGAGATCGCCGCCCGCATCTCGACCGACCTGTTCTCGTACCTCGACGCACCGGTCGAGCGGGTCGCGGCGACCGACACTTTCGTGGCGTACCAGCCGCGCGTCGAGGACTACATCCTTCCGCAGGCCTCGCACGTCCGGAAGGCGCTCGATCGGGTGTCCTCGTTCTGACCTCGGCGGAGGACTGATTCGGCCATTTCGGCGACATCGATCCCGGAACACCGGCGCATAAGTCGCTTCGACTGAACATTTGCAAATTGGGTACGGGTCGTGCTGTATCGAGTTCCGCCTCGCGAAAGGAGAATTGATGATCAAACGGGAAACCCCGCTGGCTGCGTCGAACGCGCACCATCGGGCGCTCCGCCGATGTCACGGCTGCGGCGCCTACGCGCGCCCGGCGGCCGAACCTCTCGGCGGCCGCCTGGTGTGCGAGAAGTGTTTCGACAAGGCGCGCCGCTCGGGCGCGCGCGAAACCATCGTCATCGCGGAGGCGTAACCCGGCCTTCGCATAGAATCGCGCCTCGGTGAAGGCCGACCACCGAGCGACGCTGCAGCGGCGCCAGATCTTCTCTCCCGGCCTCTTTTCCGTCACGTTCGATTGTCCGGACCTCTCACGCGCGGTCCTTCCGGGACAGTTCGCGATGCTCGAGGTTCCCGAGCGGGCGCAGCCCTACCTGCGGCGCGCGTACTCGGTGGCGGACGCGGACGCCGCGGCCGGCACGGTCGAGTTCCTGATCAAGACGATCGGCCGCGGGACGCGGGCGCTCGAGGAGATGCCGGAGGGATCGCCGGCGCGGCTCCTCGGGCCGCTCGGGAACTCGTTCACCACCGGAGACCTGCCGCGGGGCGCGCGCGTCGCGATCGTCGCGGGCGGCATCGGCGCGGCGCCTTTCCCGGCCCTGCTGCGGACGATCGCCGCGGGCGGGCTCGCGTGCGACTTCTACCTCGGCGGGCGCAACGCGAAGGAGCTGTCGATCCGCGCGCGCTTCGAGGGGCTCGTCCCCGGCGAGATGGTGCTCGCCTCCGACGACGGCGCGGTCGGCGAGAAGGGATTCGTCACCGAGGCGCTCGCGCGCCGGCTCCGCGCGGGCGCGCGGTACGCTCGGCTGTATGCGTGCGGTCCGATGCCGATGTTCGCCGCGCTCGCGAAGGTGACGGGGCCGGCGGGGGTGGCGTCCGAGTTCTCGACCGAGGCGGAGATGGGCTGCGGCTTCGGCGCGTGTCTCGGGTGCGTGATCCCCGGGACGGAGAAGCCGTTCATCGTGTCGTGCTCGGAGGGACCGATCCTGAGCCCGGAGAAGATACGGTGGTGACGCAGGCTGGCGCGTCGAGGCGCATGCGGGCTTCAAAGGGATCCCTCGTCGCTGCGCTCCTCGGGATGACAAATAGGATTCCTGTCATCCCGAGCGCAGCGAGGGATCCCTTTAGGCGCCGCGAGGCGACTCGTTAAATGAACCCCCTCGCCGTCACCCTTGGCCCTCTCTCCCTCGCGAACCCGATCCTCACCGCCTCCGGCACGTTCGGCTACGGCCTCGAGTTCGCCGACTTCGTGGACCTTTCGGAAATCGGCGGCCTCTGCACGAAGGGCCTGTCGCTGAAGCCCCACGCCGGCAACGCGCCGCCGCGCATCTGCGAGACGCCGGCCGGCATGCTCAACGCCATCGGCCTCCAGAACGTCGGCGTCGAGGCCTTCGTCTCCGAGAAGCTGCCGAAGCTGCGCGCGCTCGGCGCGACGGTGATCGCCAACGTCTGGGGCGACCTCGAGGACGACTACGTCACGGTCGTCCGCGCGCTCGAAGACGCCGAAGGCATCGCCGCCGTCGAGCTGAACATCTCGTGCCCGAACGTGCGGCAGGGCGGGATGCTCTTCGGCAACTCGCCGCCGCTCACGCGCGCGCTCGTTGCGAAGGTGCGCGCCGCCACGCAGCGGCCGCTCATCGTCAAGCTCTCGCCGAACGCGCCCGACCTCGTCGAGTCCGCGCGCGCGGCGCGCGACGCCGGCGCCGACATCCTCTCGCTCGTGAACACCTTCGTCGGCATGGCGCTCGATCCCGAGACCGCGAAGCCGCGGATCTCGTTCGGCACCGGCGGTCTCTCCGGTCCGGCGATCCGCCCGCTCGCGGTGCGGATGGTCTACCAGGTGGCGAAGGCGCTGCCGGACGTGCCGCTCATGGGCATCGGCGGGATCGCGGAGCTCTCCGACGTCCTCGAGTTCCTGGCGGCGGGCGCGACGGCGATCCAGGTCGGCACCGCCAACTTCAAGGACCCCGGCGTCTCCGGACGGCTCGTGCGCGAGCTCGCGGCCTACTGCGAATCGAGGAAGACCACGGTCGCCGCTCTCGTCGGCCGCGCGCACCGCGCGGGCGGGCGCGTCGGCGGCGAGGCGGGAGCCGAGGGATGAGCGCCTCGGACCGGGTGTGCATCGCGCTCGACTATCCGCGTGCCGCCGAGGCCGTCGCGATGGCGCAGCGCCTCGCGGGCCGGGCGGGGTGGATGAAGGTCGGCCTCGAGGTCTTCGTCGCCGAGGGACCGCCGCTCGTCGAGCGAATCGCGGCGACGGGCGCGCGCGTGTTTCTCGATCTGAAGTTCCACGACATTCCCGCCACCGTGGCCGGCGCCGTCCTCTCGGCGGCTCGCTCGGGCGCCGCCATGGTCAACGTGCACGCCTCGGGCGGCCGCGCGATGCTCGAGGCGGCGCGGAAGGCCGCCGACGCGGCGGGGCTGCCGAAGCTCATCGCGGTCACGCTCCTGACGTCGATCGATCTCGCCGCGCTCGCGGACCTGCCGATCTCCGGAAATCCGGAGGGCATCGCGCGAAGGCTGGCGGTTCTCGCGAAGGACTGCGGCCTCGACGGCGTCGTCTGCTCGGCCACGGACCTCCCGGCCATCCGCGAGCGCCTGCGGCCCCGGCTTTCTGACCGTCGTCCCCGGAATCCGGCCGGCCGGCGCGGACGTCCAGGACCAGAAGCGCGTCGCGACGCCGGCGTCCGCCATCGCCGCGGGCGCGGACCTCCTGGTGATCGGGAGGCCGGTGACGGGCGCGCCGGACCCCGAGGCGGCGCTCGACGGGATCCTGGCCGAAATCGCATCCGCCGTGTAGGGGCGGCCCTCGTGGCCACCCGCTCCACATCGCGCATAATGCGCACCCAAACATGAGCGACTGGAAGACGCCTCACCCCGTCTGGATCGTCGGACACCGCGGTGCGCCGCGCCGCGCCCGCGAGAACACGATCGAGAGCCTCGACTTCGCCGAGAGCTTCGGCGTCGACGCGGTCGAGTTCGACGTGCGGCCGACCCGCGACGGCGAGGCGGTCCTCTTCCACGACGACGACGTCGTCCTCGGGACCCAGAAGATCGCGGTCCGGAGCTTCACCTGGCGCGAGATCGAGCGGCTGTCGATCCCGTCCGAGTTCGGCGACTTCCGCATCCCGCGCCTCGAGCAGGTGTTCCACCGCTACGGCAATGCCCAGCGCTACGTCGTCGAGGTCAAGAGCTATCCCGGCATGCCGCACGGCACGATGGCGCGCCGGATCGCCAAGCTCGCGGCGGCATTCGGGGTAGCCTCGCGGTGCCTCGTCGCCTCCTTCGACGCCGAGTTCCTCAAGCGCATGCGCGAGGCGGCGCCCGACATCGCGACGAGCTATCTCTTCGATCATCCGGTCGCGCTGCCGTCGCCCGGTCAGCCGACGCCTCTCTTCCCGCCGGTCGACGCGATCGGGCCGAAGCACGATCTCGTCGCGCCCGCGCTCCTGGCGCAGGCGGCGGCGGCTAGCTCTCGGTGCATCCCTGGACGGTGGACGAGGCGGCGGAGATCCGGAGCCTGCTCTCGACCGGCGTCGCGTCGATCACGACCAACGCGCCCGACGTGGCGCTCGAGATCCGCTCGGGAACCGAGATCCACGAGACCGGTCTGGCGATTCCCGCGGGGGGGCTGGAAGGCTAGCTCGCGGCGGGCGCCGGAGGAGGAGGAGAGAGGATGCAGATCGTCGGTTTGCTTCTCATCGGCATCGGGGCCGGTATTTGCGCGGGCATGTTCGGCATCGGCGGAGGATTGATCATCGTTCCCGCGCTCGTCTTCTTCTACGGTCTCTCCCAGCACTCCGCCGTGGGCACGTCCCTCGGCGCGATCCTCCTGCCCGTCGGCGCGCTCTCGGCGTGGGTGTACTGGAAGAACGGCAACCTCAACGTCACCTACTCGCTGCTCATCGCCGCGGGTCTCATGGTCGGCGCTTACTTCGGCGCGAAGCTCGTCCAGCCGGTCTCGGACCTGGTGCTGCGGCGCATGTTCGCCGGATTCCTGTTCATCGTCTCGATCCGGCTGTTCTGGCAGAAGTGATCAGAACGATCCCCCTCTCCCTCCGGGAGAGGGCCGGGGTGAGGGGAGGACTGATTGCCGTGGCGGTCCTCGCCTCCGCCACCTGGCTCCCCCAGCAAACCCCTTCCACCTCCGAGCTCCGCGGCCTCTCCGCCCTCGACGCGACGCACGCCTGGGCGAGTGGCTCGGGCGGAACGATCCTCCGCACGCGCGACGGCAAGACCTGGGAGAAGCTCCCCGCGCCCACGGGCGGTGAGGCGCTCGACTTCCGCGACGTCGAGGCGCTCAACGGCAACGTGATCGTCCTCATGAGCGCCGGTCCCGGCGACGCCTCGCGCATCTACCGTTCGACGGACGGCGGCGCGACGTGGACGCATGCGCACACGAATCCGGAGAAGGACGGCTTCTACGACGCGATCGCCTTCTTCGACGCGCAGGACGGCCTCGTCCTCGGCGATCCCGTCAACGGCAAGTTCCGCATCCGCGCGACCCACGACGGCGGGGCGACGTGGGCGTCGGATCCCGGCCAGGTGATGCCGGCCGCGTGGGAAGGGGAGGGCGCGTTCGCGGCGAGCGGCACGTGCCTGTTCGCCCTGAAGGGCGGCAACGACGCCTGGTTCGTCACCGGGCGGCGCGAAGGAGGCTCGCGTCTTCCACACGACGGATCGCGGCCACCTCTGGACGGTCGCGTCGACGCCGGCGCCGGCGGGCAACGCATCGTCGGGACTGTTCTCGGTCGCGTTTCTCGACGGCAAACGAGGCTTCGTCGCCGGCGGAGACTACAAGCAGCCGCAGTTCGCGGGCTTGAACGGCATCCGCACGGAGGACGGGGGCGCCACGTGGACGCCGGCCCCTCTGTCGGCGACGGGCTTCTACTCCGCGGTCGTCCCCGTCCCCGGCGCGCCCGACGACCTCGTCGCGGTCGGCCTCGCGGGCGAGGCCGTCTCCCACGACGCCGGCCGGTCGTGGACGAAGACCGGCGACATTTCCATGAATGCCGCCTCGTTCATCCTCCTGAGACCGGCTGGGCCGCGGGACCGAAGGGATCGGCCCTTCGATTCGCTTCCGGTCTCCGTTGAGCTGAAAGGCCGCCGAGTCTCGCGGGTTCGGATATTCCTTCGAATGGATCAGGTCGATCTGCGCGCGGCGCAGGCCTCGTCCTTTCGTCTTGCCGCCCTTCAGACACGTGTTGCGGTCTCCTCGCCCTCGACCTTCCAGAGCTGGGCCTCGGGCGGGCCGACACGACAGACCGAATATGAGGCTCCGAGTAACGCCTCGGTCCCTTCGGCGACTCTTATACAAGATCGACTCGAAGGAGGTTGGCCGCCATGATCTTCAATTGGGCGTCAACGATGCTCGGCGCGCGAATGGTTCGGAGAATGGTTCTCGCAGTTGCCATCCTCCCTGCCGTGACTTTGACGGCTCAGGTGTTCACGGAGTACCCAATTCCGACGCCGGGGAGCTCACCTGCAGATATCACGCTGGGATCTGATGGTGCGATGTGGTTCTCAGAGGCTTCAAAGCAGAAGATTGGTCGGATCAACGGTGCCGGGATGATCACGGAGTACCCGCTTCCTGTGGGCCATAGCCCCGGCGGTATCACGAGCGGGCCGGACGGCAATGTCTGGTTCTTGGTGTTCACGCCTCCACCTTCGCTGCCTCAACTCGGGAGGATCACGCCAACGGGTAGCATTACCGAGATACCGATGCCGGAGGCGGGAGTTCCGTGTCAGATCACGACGGGCCCTGACGCGAACCTCTGGTTCACGATGGGGGCGGTCTACCGCGTCACGACGGACGGGACTTTTACGAAGTTTCCAGTACCTCATCCGGAAGGGGGTCCGAACGGAATCACGACGGGGCCGGATGGGAACATCTGGTTTACATACTCACAGAGTGTCTACAGCCGTCTTTGCCGGATGACTCTGGACGGGCTCGTAACCGAATTCTCGATTCCCTCGGGGGCCGTCAGTCCCATGTCCATCGTCACCGGATCCGACGGCAATCTATGGTTCACCGAGTACAACGGTCCGTCGATAGGTCGCGTCACGCCAGACGGGGCAGTGACCGAGTTCGTTTTGCCGACGACGGCGCCCAAGACGAGGACTATTGCTTCCTCTCCGGACGGTTCCCTCTGGTTTACTGAGCGCAAGGTGGGAACTCACAAGATCGGCCGGATCACGACCGCGGGAGACGTCACCGAGTACGATGCGCCGAACCGAGGATCGGGAATCGCCATGGCGCTCGACCTGTTGATCTGGTTCACCGAAGATGACAACAGCGCCAACAAGATTGCCAAGCTGGACCTCGGCATGAGCCCAAGCCCAACTCCGACGCCCAGCAATACGCGGACCCCGACCAACACTCGGACGCCAACTCGAACGCCGACCCCGCACCGCTCGCGATTCTAGGGCTGCCTTTGGCACTATATTTCGCCGCCCGACGTCGTTGTCGCGGCGTGGGGCCATGCTCTCTTCGAGCTACTTCCAGTCCCCGTTCAACTGGAAGGCGGCCCAGTCTCTGGGGTTGGAGTAGTCCTTCGAGTGAATCAGATCGATCTGGGCGTGACGCAGCGCCTCGTCCTTCGTCATGCCGGACTTCAGATACGTGTAGAAGCGCCTCATCAGCTCGGCCGTCGCCTTGTCCTCGACCCTCCAGAGTGAGGCGAGCACGGATCGCGCGCCGGCGTACTGGAATGCGCGCGTCAGCCCGATCAGCCCCTCACCGCCCATCTCCTTGCCCAGGCCAGAATCGCAGGCCGATAGAGTCACCAGATCGGCGTCGATCCGCATGCTCTCGAAGATCTCCCAGGCCTGGAGCAACCCATTGTCCTGCCCCTCCTTCGGGTGCTCGGGGATCGTGAAGACGAGAGCGGAGTCCAGTGGAAAGCGCTCGTTGATGACGGCGTGCGTGGCGAAGTGGATGATCGGCACCTCCTTGCCGATCGACTTGGCTCTCTCCTCGGTGGCGTCCGAACCGAGAAAGGCGACTGACTTCGGGGCGTAGAGCGAGGCGATCTCTTCGACTTCCTTGCGCGAGGCCGGCAGGGGAGCGAACCGGAAGCCTCCGCGAGCAACGGAACGCAGCTGCGGGTCATCGAGCTCGGAAAACTCGTTAGCCAAAGGATCGACGGAAGTAATTTCATCGTTCTCGCTTCTTTTGACCGCGGCCTTCTTCTCGTTAAGTGTGGGGTACTTCGGATCGCCGAACGCCGCGACTTCCACTGACGCAATGTCATTCTGCCTGCGGGGTGTCTCGAGCTCCGCGTAGACGGTGGCCGAGACAGCGGTGTGGATCGGTTTCCATTCGACCAGATAATGAGGCTGACCGTTCTTGACCTCGCGAACCAGTGCCGCCCAGGGAATGGTGTAGAGCGGACCTTCGGGCAGGATCAACAGACGATCGTACTTTGCGATCAGCGACGAGGCCGGCCCGAGAAGCGCCTCGTAGAGCGAGCGTCCGCGCCCGACCAGCTGCTCCGCGTTGGATCTCCGGAGATCGAGCTCCCGAAGATTGCGAAACGCTTCCACGTCCGACCTCAGCTGACGGTCGCCTGAGGGCAGTGGAAAAACATGTAGTCCCGACCCCGACGTCGCCTCGGGCTCGACGACGAACAGATACGAACGGTCTTTTCCAACGGAGTACGACAGGAGGAGGGTCCGGGGATCCAGTGACTTCCGCGCGGCTTCCAGACCAAAGGGCTGAGGATAAAGAAGGTTGGCGTAGCGGGGGGAGCTTTTCCGGATTTCCAAGGCAATGGCCTCGCGTTCCCGTCGGAGTTGGTTGAGGGACGCGAGGATCGATTCGGCGCTGCTCTTGTCGGGCGACGACACGGCGGAAGCAAGCGCCGCTTGGGCCGCGTCATAGTCGAGATCGATCTTGCGGCGTTTCTGATCGATCGCGACGGGCAGGTCCCTGGAGCTTTCGAGGTCTCGCTCGGCTAGGAGGTCCAGAAGGCCTCGGGCTCGGGAGCGTTCGAGCACGGCAAAAGCCTCGGCGCCTCGCTGCGAGTCGGCCAGCGTGGCGACCGCATCGGCATAGTAGAACCGGAACTGCTCCAGGAAGCCCGGTTTGGCGTCCGGCCCGCCCCCGAGTCGGTTCGACTGCCGCTCGAGGGTATCCAGCGCTCGAAGATTCAGGGCCAGGGCTTGCGACCGCTCTCCCCGGCGCAGTCTCACGACGGCGAGCGAATGGAGAATCTCTGCGGTTTGGGTTGCGTCAGGCGTCAGTTCCTGCCGGATCTCGAGCGCCTGCTCGAATTCGGCCTCGGCCTCGGCGACCTGTCCCTCCTCGAGGGCGATCTCGCCAAGGGCAAGGTGTACGTCTGCCGCGTCGAAGGACCTGGACGCGCTGGGTTGAAGCACCTCGAGCGCCTGCCGATAGACTTCTTTGGCGTCGGAGTTCTTCTGCTGCTTCGCGAGAGCCCCGCCCAGACTGCAGAGGGCGAGAGCGTATGGTGTTCCGCGGGCATCGAGGCGCTTCCATTGATCGACGCTTTGCCGTGCGTATTCGACAGCGCCCGCGAAGTCACCACGCGCCATCGCGACGTTGGAAAGGTTGATCAAGTTGCGCGGGCGCCAGTCCTGGGCCTCAGCGGTCTGGACGCCACGAAAGATGTCGTCGGCCTGGCGGAGCAGATGCTGAGCCGAATCGAGGTCTCCGCGGAGTTGAGCATCGATGCCAAGGTTCATCAGGATGGTTCCTCGATCGACGCTCTGAGGATCTTTGAGGTCGTAGATTCGCAGGCCCCGGGCATTCAAGGCGTCGGCCGTCGCCAGGTCGCCGCGTTGCGCGTAGACGATTGCCAGGTTCAGCACCGTCTGCGCCGTCTCGAGACTCATCGGATCGCGACGTTCCTGGATCTCGAGTGCGCGCCGCCCCATCCGCTCGGCAGTCGCAAGGTCGCCATGCTCCGCCGACAGCGCGGAAAAGTTCGAAAGCATTGTGACGTAGGCAGCGCCCTGCCGCCCGTGCACCTCTTCGATGGCGAGGGCTCGCGTCAGGCTCTGTTCCGCATCGGCGTAACGGCCTTGTCTCCAGGCGAAGAGACCCAGCGCATTGAAGCCAACGGCCGTCCACAGGCTGTCGGCGCAACAGCCTTCCCGCGCCTCGAGGACTTGACTCTCTAGCGCGTACGCTTCGGCCAGCTTTCCGAGCTGGAAGGCCAGGGTCGCTTCCGTCTCGCGGATCGCCGCCTCGACGAGAGGGGCCCCGCCATGGTCCGCCAGTGCTCGACGAGCTCGGGCGCAAGAATCGAGCGATCCTGCGAAATCCTGCTTCGCGAGCTGGGATTGGGCGAAACCCCACCAGACCAGTACCTCGGGTTTCCAGAAGCGGGTCCGTCGGAGAAGAACGCTGGCTCTCTCGCATTGAGCGAAGCCGCCAGCCGAGTCGCCGGCGGAGAGAAGCGCATCCGCCGCGCTCATCATCAGCCACGCTGCCGTTTGAGGATCATGGCGATCGTCGATTTGGAGAGTCAGGCTCAGAAGCAATTTCGCCGCCCGCCCGGGATCGGCGGCATTTAGCGCGTTCCGGGCTTCGTCGTAGGTCGAGAGGTCGGCCGTCCGGAACGCGGGTCGCGTACTCAGGTCCCAGTGTCCAGTGGGCGCGGAGATATCGAGGTGTCGCCGCCCGCGGCGCAACGCCAGAATGGAAGGCTTCCGGGGCGCCTGATCGATTTCGATCCAGCGAAGGTCGAAGGGCGACGAGACATTGATTTGTTCTCCTTGGGTTCCCTCGGCATGCCCGCGCCAGGAAACAACGACGTCTCCGACCTGAACGTCGATGAGGATCGAACGCGGTCCGAGCCGTTCCACGACCGGCCCCTTGTCGGAAAGCTCCGCCGAGGATCCCAACATGTAGGGCGCAGCCATGAGGAGAATGAAAGCGCCAAAGCGGCGGCCCGATGGGCTTCTCCGGACACCGGACACCTTCGAGGGTTCAGTGAACCGGCAAACTCTCGGGCAACGAGCTCCCCACCACGCGTCCCATTGCATCGATTGCCTCGACTTTTGCGAGGAAGGATACACCCGCCGGAAGCGGCGGCAAGGCTCCGACATTCAACGCGATGCGGCTGTCGGGCGTCTCGGTCTTTAGGACCGGCACGCCGTCGGCGCGGATCACGGAGACGCGGTAGGTCAGGGCGTCGGGATGAGGGGCCCATTCGAGAAGGACCTGTCCGTCGGCGCCGGGGGTCTGCCGCAGCTCGAGAGAATCCGCGGATTCGCTTCGGAAGACCGGCGATTCAACGATCACGGGCGGCGCGATCGTCAACTGGTGGAGTCCGAGCCCAATCATGGCGACGGCTGCCGCGGCCGCGAGTAGCGTCCAGAGTTCACGACGGAGGCCGGCCCTGGGGTTGCTGACAACTCCCGGTCCAAGGGCAGGTTTTCCGAACGCAGATCGGAGCGCCCCCGCTTGGTCGAGCTCAGCCGCACACCGATCGCATCCGAGGAAGTGCCCTTCGAACGCCTCGGCAGCCGGTCCCGCCAGCTTCCCTGCCAGATACAGCGCCACGAGATCTTGCTCGTCGACGGAGGCGCAGTCGAATGCCTTCACACGCACTCCTTAGGGTTCCCGATCGCGTCTCGATGTTACGCCCAGGAGCTCGCCTAAACGCTTGAGCGCACGGTGCCTTCGCACCCGGACGTTGCCCTCGGTAAGGCTCAGGCGTTTCGCAATCTCGGCGGTACGGAGGGCGTCCGAGTACGTCAGCGCGAGAACCTCGCGGTCGTCCTGATCCAACCGCTCGAGCGCCATTCGGACGGAAGCTCGACGCTCCTCAGAAATTAGGGACGACAGCGGGTCCGACGATGCATCCTCGGCAGGTGCGGCACCGAAGCGTCTGAGGGCGCGGCCCTCTCGGCCTGCCGCACGGCCTCGATGCTGGCAGACGTGAACAGCGGTCTGAAACAGAAAGGCCGGGAGGGACTCCGGCTTCTGGATCCGGCCTTTCTGCATCGCCTCGATCGCCCGACGGATCGTCTCCTGAGCCGCGTCTTCGGCCTCGGACCAATTCCGCAGCCGCCGTGCCGTGAAATAGAGCAACCGGGTTCGAAACTGCTCGATCGACGAGGCAGACCTTGTGGTCGCGTTCTCGGGGGCGTCACCCGGAGGCGTAAGGCTCGAGGTATTGCGACTACCCTCCATTGGGCACCAATGCTAACTCGTCCCGTCGCTTTCCGAGGTGAAGGCGCCTCGAAGCCGGGCTGGTGCGGGGTGTAACAATTCAGGCTCGCCGGCTACTTCAACTAGAACGTAACACCCATGGGGAGGCCGAGGGTTCTACCCAGTTCCGGGGATGGAGACGACGGGCTCAGGCGGGATCGCCTCGCCAGAAGCAACTGACGATAGGTGGCCGAGGGGGCGACGGCGATGTGGTTCTCCGAGCACAACGGGGGGGAAAATCGGGCGGATCGATTCATCGGGAACCATCACCGAGTATTCCCTGACGTCGCCGGCTGGGTCGCCCTGGGGCGTCGCCCTGGAGCCGGACGGCAACATCTGGTTCACGGACCAGTCGGGCCGGGTTGGAAAGATCACTACCGGAGGCGTGATCACGAGGTACGTGATTCCGGGCGCTCCGACCCCGCACTGGATAACAGCAGGACACGACAGCAATCTCTGGTTCACAGCCAACAGTTCAATCTATCGGTTGACGATGAGCTGGTCGTTTACGGGATTCCCAGCCTCGTCAGGGACTTGGGGAATCGCGAACGGTCCGGACGGAAACGTCTGGTTTACGGAGAATATGGGCAACAAGATTGGCCGGGTCACGCCAGACGGAACAATCACGGAGTTCCCGCTTCCGACGCCCTCGCGCGACCCGTATTCCATCGTTTCCGGTTCCGAAGGGAACCTCTGGTTCACCGAGGTTCTCCCGCCATCGGCCGCATGACTCCGAGTGGAGAGCTCACCGGTTTCCCGTGCCGAACAACGGTCACAACATCACGTTAGGCGTTGACGGCGCCTTGTACTACTCGATTCCAGGGAGTCCCTCCAATCGCGAGGATTACGACCCTGGGTGTTGTCACCGAGTGGCCAATCCCGACCACCGGTGGCGGCCCGTGGGGCGTAGCGTCGGCGGCAGACGGATCGATATGGTTTGTCGAGCACTTCGGAAACAAGATCGGCGTGATGACAGCTCCTCCACCCGCCCCTACTCCGACCATCACTCCGACCCCCACCACCACCCCCACACCGTCAAGTACACCGACGCCCTCGAATACGCCGACACCGACGAATACCCGAACGCCGACGAGCACACGAACGCCGACCGCGACGTCGACGGTCACTCCGACGCCGTCGATGACTCCAACCCTAACGCCGACGCCGCCGCTGTTCGTCGGATCCATCGCCCCGAGCTCGGGTCCGTCAGCCGGCGGCACCGCCGTCACCGTGTCGGGTGCCGGGTTCCTGCCTGGGGCCTCTTTGACGATCGGCGGTGTGATGGCCAAGAGTGTTGTGGTCCAGGGCTCTAGCGAAATCGATGCTTCCGCGCCGGCGCTGCCGGCCGGGACGCTCAACGACGTGTCGGTCACAAACCCAGCTTCGTTGGTAAGACGCGCGCAGGACAGCGCCGTGCTCGTACGCGGATACCTCGCGGACTTCCTGGACGTCCACCAGGCGAACAGCTTCCAGGCCTCGGTCGAAAGCGTGTTCCGCAACGGAATAACGGCGGCTGCGGCGGCGGCAACTACTGCTGCGCCGCGGGTGTGACGCGCGCGCAGATGGCCGTATTCCTGCTGAAGGCCGAGCATAGCTCCTCGTATCTGCCACCCGCCTGCCACGGCGTCTTCGGCGACGTTCCATGCCCGAGCCAGTTCGCGGACTGGATCGAGCAGCTCTACGCCGAGAGCATCACGGGCGGCTGCGGCGGTGGCAACTACTGTCCCGGCGCCCGGTCTCGCGAGCCCAGATGGCCGCGTTTCTGCTCAAGACGAAGCACGGTTCGGCCTATACGCCGCCCGCGTGCACGAGCGTCTTTGGCGATGTGACGTGTCCCGGTCTATTCACGGACTGGATCGAAGAGCTTTACGTGGAAGGAGTGACGGGCTGCTCCGTCTCGCCGCTCCTCTACTGCCCGAACAATGCGGTGACCCGCTGCCAGATGTCGGTGTTCCTCGTGAAGACGTTCGAGCTCCAGTAACGGAGGGAGCCTTTTGGGTACTACTCAACATGCGGAATGCCCAAGGAGGAGTGTCAATGCGCCTGTGCCGTCATGCGTTCTCTCTCCGGTCGGTCTGCCTCGTCCTCTTGGTCGCACGAGTGACCAACGCTCAGACCATCAACGAGTTCACGATTCCGACGGCAGACAGCAATCCCTACGGGATAACTCTCGGGCCTGACGGTGCGATGTGGTTCGCCGAGAACGGAGCGGGCAAGATTGGGCGGATCGATCAGAGCGGGTCTATCACGGAGTTTCCGCTTCCTTCCATAATGACGAGCCCGACAGGCATTACGCTGGGGCCGGACGGCAACCTCTGGTTTACGACGAATAACTCTCAGGTTGGTCAGATCACCACGGCTGGCGCGGTAACTGCATTCGCGACGCCTAGTTCGTCGAACTGGATCACCTCCGGCCCCGGCGGATTGCTCTGGTACTCGACGATCTCTTTCGGATCCCCCAAGGTCGGGAGCGTGACGACGGCCGGCGTCGCGACTGAATACCCGCTCGGGCCCTTACTCCAGGCGTACGGCGTCGTGACCGGCCCGGACGGCGATCTCTGGGTGAACATGCTGCACGCCGTCGGTCAGGTGAGCCCCGCTGGCGCGCTCCTGACCAGCTACGCAATACCTTCGGGAAGCGGGGGCGGCGGTATCGCCAGTGGCTCGGACGGCAATCTGTGGTTCGTGAATCAGCAAGGGAACGCGATCGAGAGCATCACCACGTCTGGTGCGATGACGAGCTATCCGATTCCAACCGCCTCGAGCAATCCTTATGACATCGTAACCGCGCCGGACGGCACGCTTTGGTTTACCGAGTTCCTGGCCAACACGATCGCGCAGATCACGACGTCAGGCGCCATAACCGAGTACTCGATCCCGACCGCGGACAGTAAGCCCAGGTATCTGACGGTCGCGTCGGACGGCTCGATCTGGTTCGCGGAGTCCGCGACCAACAAGATCGGCCATCTCATTCCTGGCGCGGCACCCGCCGGCTGCACTGTCACTCCGACCACGCTCTGCCTCAACTCGAGCCGGTTCAAGGTCACGGCGACCTGGCAGAAATCCGACGGCTCGAGCGGAGACGGCATGGGCGTCGGTCTGACGTCGGACTCGGGGTATCTCTACTTCTTCGACCCGGCAAACATCGAGCTCGTCATCAAAGTGTTGAACGGCTGCGGTCTGAACGGCCACTACTGGGTATTCGCGGCCGGCCTGACCAATGTCGGCGTGAGACTGACGGTAACGGATACCCAGACCGGGACATCAAAGCCTTACACGAACGCCGTCGGCACTCCCTTCGCGCCCATGCAGGACACATCGGCGTTGGCAACCTGTCCTTAGTGTGCGTTAGAGGATTTCGCGCGCTTCACCCATTGACAGCAGCGGGCTCCCTTTCTTGTCGCCGACCGAATGGACGCATCAATGAAAAGTGGACAGAGCGCCCCGAACCTTCTCCGGTCGCGCTTCGGCTTGACCGTGGGAGAGACCCGCGTGGCGATCCTCGTCGCAGACGGCCTGTCGTACGCGGACATCGCGACTCGGCTCCGGATCTCCGTCCACACGGTGCACACGCACATCAAGGAAATCCACAAAAAGCTCGACGTGCATTCCAACGGCCCGGCTGCGGCGTTGATACGGGGGCTCGAGAAGCAAGGCTAGGAGGCGACATGTTTCGTAAATCCTGGAAACCCACCCCAGGCTGGATTGCCGTATCAACCTTGTTGATGGTCTCGATTCCGCTGTGGGCATCTGACACGAGATTGTCGGCGGACGCTTGGGTGAACGCCGGCTCGATCAACCAGAACAACGGGGGAGCAGCCAACCTGTTCGTGAAGGGTGGGTCCCAAGCCCGCTCGACGCTGATCGCGTTGGATCTGAGTAGCCTGCCGACCGCAATCACGAGCACCACGGTGGCCAGGGCCACGCTGAAGCTGTACGTCGCTTCCGTCACGGCCAACGGCTCCTTCGACGTTCGGCGCGTGAACGGCTCGTGGACCGAAGGCGCGGTAACTTTCGCCACGATGCCGGCCTTGGGCGCCACCGAGGCGTCGGGTATCCCAATCATTTCCGCCAGCGAGATGAACTTTCTGCTCGTCGACGTCACGCAAGCGGTCAAAGCGTGGATCGACAGCCCGACGTCGAATCACGGACTCGCGCTCGTTGCCAGCTCGGGTAGCTCGATCAACGTGACGTTGAACTCGAAGGAGAACACTGGCGCCGCACATGAAAGCAGCCTCGACGTTGAGTTGACCGGTCCGGCCGGACCTCCCGGTTCTGCAGGGCCTGCGGGAGCGGTCGGGGGTACCGGACCACAGGGTCCCATGGGCTTCCCCGGAGCCACAGGAGCCACCGGCGCAACGGGTGCACAGGGCCCTCAGGGGGTGAAGGGAGACAAAGGGGACAAAGGTGACAAGGGCGACCCAGGGAATCCTGGGCTACCCGGCCCCGCCAGCCCCGGATTCAAGTATGTCGACGCAAACGACCAGGTCATCGGTCCCGTGGTGTCGTCGAGCAATACGGTCATCCTGCTAAACGGCGCCGACGCCGTTGCTTTCGGCGTGACGACGACCGGGCTCAGCCAACCCATTGTTCCTGGAAAAGCGGCGGCCGCCGGTGGGCAGCTTCAGTTCACTGCGGCGGATTGTTCTGGTCCGAGCCTCGGCGGCGACAGCGGCCTTCCGATTGTGGACGCCAACATCGCGGGAAGCCTGGTTTACTACGTGGCACCGAGGTCGGGTCAGATCGTGACGATTCAAAGCTACGAGAACTTCGGGAGGGACGGGTCAATCGGTCCGTGTTCTCCGACATCTCCCTTCGACTCTTTTGACGGACCATGGACGACAGTTCCGGTCCCGAGCTTCGTCACTCCGATTCGAGTGGTCGCTCAGTGATGCGGGGAGCGGTAGCCGGGGACGTCCTAATCCCTCTCCCGGAACCTGTCCCGCCCCGTCTCGGTCGCTCCGCCGCCACCGCCCCCCTCTTCCGTGCCCTGCTTCTCCCACGCCGCGCGGGTCAGGAGCTCGATCGGCGGTTGCGCCTTCGCCTTGAGCTGGTCGTTGATGCCGCCGAGGTTCTTCGCCGTCCACGCGTCAAACTCCGCCACGACGTCCGAAAGCTCGCGCCCGAGAGCGTCCGTGCGCTGAACCTGCGTCTGCGGACGGCCGGCCCTCGTAGCGCGCGACGTTGTCGTAGAGGTCGGTCAGGTACTCGCGCAGGCGCTCCTCGCCGGTGATGGCGCCGCCTTCCGTCGTCGCGACGATCTTCTTGCGGATGGCGTCGACCTGGTCCGCGTCCGCGCGCAGCTTCGCCGCGAGTGAGTCGCCCGCGGGTAGCTTTTTCGCGCGGTCGAGCAATCCGCCCCGCACGCCGTTGATGCGGTCGACCGCGAAGGTCATGTCGCCGAGCATGCCGTAGATCTTCATTGCGAGCTCGAACTGGGCTTTGCGGTCCTCGGGTGTGTGCTTCGAGCGCGGGTCGGGGACGACCTGGATCTTCGTCTCGTAGACGTTCTTGTCCTTCGTCATCTTGACCGTGTACGTTCCCGGCAGGACGCGCGGGCCGAAGGCGCCGCCAGCCGCGTTCGCCGCGGTGGGCACGCGCGGCGGCTTCAGGCGCATGGACCAGCTCGCCTTGGACAGGCCGCGGCGCTTCGAGGACGGGATGTCGGCGAGCTTCTTGCCGTCGGGGCCGAACACCTCGAGCGTGAGGTCGCCGAAGATGTGGCGCTTCCTCTGGTAGTAGACGATCTGGGCGTCCGACGGGGGATTCGGGCCCTCGAACGCCGCGTCGCCGTTGACCCAGCCGCCGAACGCCGGGATGCGCTGGACGACCGGCGCCGACGGCACGAACGCCGCCTCCTTGGCGAGCATCTCGGCCGTCAGCGAGCGCAGCGGCGTGATGTCGTCCACGATCCAGATGCCGCGGCCGTGAGTGGCGAGAACGAGAGCGCGGTCGCGCGGATGGATCGCGATGTCGCGCACCGCGACGTTCGGCATCTCGCCGCCCTTGTACTGCGCCCACTGCCTTCCGCCGTCGAGCGAGACCCAGAGGCCGAGCTCGGTGCCGACGAAGAGCAGGTCCTTCTTCTCGAGGTCCTCCTTGACCACGTGGGCATAGCCCTTCATCGAGCCGTCTGAAGAAACGAGCGCGGTCCAGGTCTTCCCGAAGTCGGTCGTCCGGTAGACGTACGGCTTCATGTCGCCGAACGTGTGGAGGTCGAATGTGACGTAGACCGTGCCGGCGTCGAAGTGCCCGGCCTCGATCGAGGAGACCCAGGCGAACTTCGGCAGTCCCGCGACGTTGGCGACGACGTTCGTCCACGTCTTGCCGCCGTCGCGGGTCAGCTGCAGGTTGCCGTCGTCGGTGCCGGCCCAGATGACGTTCGGGTCCTTCGGCGATTCGGCGATCGCGTAGATCGTCTCGTACATCTCGGCCGCGGAGTTGTCGATCGTGACGCCGCCCGACTGCTCCTGCTTCTGCTTCTCCGGATCGTTGGTCGTCAGGTCGGGCGAGATGCGCTGCCATGTCTGGCCGTGGTCCTGCGAGCGGAAGAGGAACTGCGCGCCGATGTAGACCGTGCCCTTCTGCGTCGGGCTCATGTGGATCGGGGTGTTCCAGTTGTACCGGAGCTTGCCTTCCTTGTAACCGGCGAGCGGCTGGACGCGCCGGATCTCGTGCGTCTCCCGGTTGACGCGGCCGATCTCGCCGCCCTGCGCCTCGGCATAGATGTACGTCGGATCCGCAGTGTCGGCGAACATCCAGAAGCCGTCGCCGCCGTACATGTTCTCCCACTGCGCGTTCGCGATCCCGCCCGGATACGCGGAGTCGCCGACCCAGGAGCTGTTGTCCTGCAGTCCGCCGTACACGTGGTACGGCCGGTCCATGTCGAGGCTCACGTGGTAGAACTGCGAGACCGGCAGGTTCTCCGCCTTCCACCACGTGTTGGCGGAGTCGTAGGAATACCAGACGCCGCCGTCGTCGCCCGCGATGAGGTGATCCGTGTTGTCGGGGTCGATCCACACCGTGTGGAAGTCCCCGTGCGCGCCGCCGCCGACGGTCGAGAAGCTCTTCCCGCCGTCGTTAGAGGCGATCAGCGTCAGGTCCGGCTTGTAGACCTTGTTTTCGTTCTTCGGATCGACGATCAGGTTGGCGAAGTAGAAGGGCCGCCACACCATCCACTGGCTGCGGTCCATCGCCTGCCACGTCGCGCCGCCGTCCTCGGAGCGGTAGAGACCGTTCTTCGGGATGACCGCCTCGATGAACGCGTACACGACGTTCGGCTTCGACGGCGCGACGGTCACCGCGACGCGTCCCCAGGGCTTCGGCGGCAGGCCCTTCGCGGACTTCTCGTCGAGGTCGTGCCAGTTCGCGCCGCCGTCGGTCGACTTGAGCAGGCCGCTCGCGCTCGGCACCTCCGACGTCTCGCCGCCCGAGCGAAATGTCCAGCCCTTCCGCCGGAAGTCCCACATTCCGGCGAAGAGCGTCTGCGGATTCTGCGAGTCCATCGAGATCATCGAGCAGCCGGTCGAGAGGTTGCCGCCCTTCAGGACCTTCGTCCACGTTTTCCCGCCGTCGGTCGTCTTGTAGACGCCGCGCTCGTCCGAGTCGGACCAGAGCTTGCCGGGCGCGCACGCGTACACGGTGTCGGTGTGCGTCGGATCGACGAGGATCTTCGCGATGCGCTCGGTGCCGCCGAGGCCGACATTGACCCAGTTGTCGCCCCCGTCCGTCGTCTTGTAGACGCCGTCGCCGATCGAGACGCTGTTGCGCGTCCACGCCTCGCCGCTGCCGGCCCAGACGACCTTCGGGTTCTTCGGGTCGATCGCGATCGCGCCGATCGACTGGACCGGCTGCTTGTCGAAGACGGGCTTGTAGGTCGTCCCGCCGTTGACCGACTTCCAGACGCCGCCGGACGCCGAGCCGATGTAGACCGTCAGGCGTCCGCCCTCCCGCACGGCGTCGATCGCCGCGATGCGGCCGCTCATGGTCGCCGAGCCGATGTTGCGGGCGCCGAGGCCCGAGATCGTCTCGGAGTCGACCTTGACGGGGGAGGACGTCGAGGCGGGTCTCGTCTGCCCGACCGCGGCGAGCGGGAGCAGGAAAAGGAGGGCCGAGGGAATCCCGAGGAGCGTGCGCAATTTCATCGTCGTGATCCTCACTGGACCGGCCCCGCCGGCTTGGCGAACAGAGAATCGTCGATCGGCACGTTGGCCTCGATCTTCTCGAAGACGAACGTGGATCGCTGGCTGCTGCCCGGGCGCCCCTGCTCGAAGGAGTGCGGGATGTACCAGCCGTCGACGGCTTTGTAGTCTCCCGGAAAGATGTCGATCACCTGCTCGGCGCCGCGAATCATCCTCTTCTGTTCGATCTTGATCGGAACCAGGTCCTCGGTATCCATGTAGTAATAGGACACGTCCCCGTTCTTCAGCGTCACCTTGAGCTTCCAGGTGTCGCTCCCTTCGACGGGTTCGGCGCCGGCGAACTCGATCGTGTTGCCCTTCTCCTTGTATCGGACGAGCTGGCCGTCGAAGACCGAGTCCTCGATGATGTCCTTCAACTCGTCCTCGGCGAGAGGCTCGGGATCCTTCTTGCCCTGCCAGGGCTCGATCTTCCAGCCGGTCTTGCCGTCCCATGCGTTGACGCCGGTCATTCCCTGGAAGGTGAGCTCTTCGCGGACGAGGTCCGGCCGCTTGCTGAGCTCGACGAACTTCGCCTCGAAGCCGCCTCCGCCGTGGTACTTGCCGGTGCGTTTCAGGGTCTTGACGGCCTCGATCTTCTGGATGCCGCCGACCTTGTCGACGTACTTTGCGACGACCTCGTCGGCGGTTGGGGCCGCGGGGGTCTGGGCGACGAGCGGCGCCGCGACGAGGGCCAGAAGGGCGAAGCGAGCCTTGCCTGCGAGCATTCCGGGACCTCCTCCATGCGAAAGCGGAGAACGGGCTTCGACGGGAGCCGGCGGAAGATTAATACGAGCGCGGGACGGGACGGTTTCGTAACCCTCAGAGGGGGCGGAAGACCGGCGCGACCGGGAACTCGAGACCGGGCAGAAGGATCGAGCGGGCGACATCCTCTTCGGAATGGAAGCCCGCTCGTCGGAACCCGTCGGTCGCGTTGACGAAGACCTCGATCGTCTTCCCGTCCGGGTCGGCGAGCCACATTTCCCGTACGCCGAAGGCCGCATACCGTTTCGCTTTGGCGACGCGATCGCGGGCCTCGGTGGACGGGGAGAGCACCTCGACGACGAGATCGGGGGCCCCCTCGGTGTTCTTCTCGCCGATGATGGACCTGCGTTCGGCGGAGACGAACAGGACGTCGGGCTGCAGAACGTCGTGGGGGGAGAGGAGAACGTCGTAGGGCGCGTCCAGGACGAATCCCAGCCGCCGGCTCTCGACGAAATCCTGGAGGATCCTGACGAGTCGCGCCTTCGCGAGCTGATGCCGGGTCGTCGGGGCCGGCGTCACCAGGAGCTCTCCATCCACGACCTCGTAGCTCTGGCCTTCGGGGAGGAGGCAGTAGTCCTCGTAGGTGAACTTGAGCGCCGCCGGCACCGTCATAACCGGAATTCTAGTCCTCCCGCGCGCCTCGACTCTGTATAGTCGCGAGCACCACCCTCACGCCCGCGGCTTCATGGGCGTACGGCGACGGGCCCCGCCTACGGCTGGATCACCAGATGCGTGCCGCCGAAGATCTCGAGGGCCGCGCCCGTGATGCCCGCCGCGTCGTCCGAGGCGAGGAAGAGGACGGCCTTCGCGACGTCGCGCGGCCACAGCTTCTCGGCGAGCGGCTCCGCATGCAGGCCCTCGCCCTCGTCCTTGCGGTTCTCGACGGTGCCGGGGCAGACGGCGTTGACGGCGATGTTGTGCGAGCGGAACTCGCGCGCGAGCGCCTGCGTCATGCCGATCAGGCCGAACTTCGCCGCGCTCTGCGCGACGACGTTCGCGTCGCCGCGCATGCCGTGGACCGAGGAGACGTTGACGATCCGCCCGCGCCGGCGCTCGACCATCCCGGGCAGCACCGCGCGGCAGAAGGCGGCCGCGCCGGAGAGGTTCGTGGCCATGACGCGCTCCCACTCGTCGGGCGAAAGCTTCAGGAAGGGGCGCCAGTAGAAGATGCCCGCGTTGTTGACGAGGATGTCGATCGGGCCGAGCTCGCTCTCCGCGCGCGCCACACACGCCTCGGCGGCGCCCCGCTCGGTGATGTCCGCGGGGATGACGGCGCTCCGCCCCCCGCAGGCCTCCACGAGGCGCGCCGTCTCCTCGAGCTCCGCGGCGGTCCGCGACACGACGGCGACGCGCGCGCGCTCCTCCGCGAAGCGGAGCGCGATCGACCGTCCGATGCCGCGACCGGCGCCGGTCACGAGGACGGTCCGGTCCTCGAACCTCATGCGCCCGCGACCCTCCCGATCTCGGCGTACAGCTCGTTGGAGAAGAGGCGGCCGGCGTCGCGGCCGGTGAAGGTCGGCCCCGAGAGCAGCGCGACCTCGCCCTCGCTCGCCGCGGGGCGGTCGAGGCGGACCGATTCGACTTCGAGCGGGAAGAGCCGCCGGCGCGGGTCCGTGCGGCAGACGCGCCCGTGGCGGGCGCGGGCCTGGATCGAGGCGGTGACGCTGCGGTGGAGAAAGAGGATGGTGGCCATGCCCCTCCGCACCAGATTGATCGCCGTCCGGCTCCCGGCCATGACCGCGACGCCGAGACGCACGGGGGAGACCGCGCGCACCTCCGCCATCGTCAGGAGAGCGACGCGCGGAAAGCCGTCGGGATCCGTCGTGATGAGCGGGACCACCAGCCGGCGGCGGCGCCGGAAGGCCGCGCCGGCGAAGGCGATCTCGATCTCCCGGGGCATCTGACGGAACTCGGCCATCGGCCGTAAGTGTATGGCAGCGCGAAGCGCCCCTCGTCGAGCGTCGAGCGCCGTCTCTCGCTGCGGACTATGATCCGAACCGTGAAGCGAGCGCCGCTTCTCGCCGCCACGATTCGGGCGGCGGCGTTGTCGTCCCTTCTGGCCGCCGCCTGCGCGACCGCTCCGCCGCCGGGGATGCGCTTCGAGCGGATCGAGACGCGGTCGCTGCCGTCCCCGAACGAGGTGCTCGTCGTCACGCCTCCTTCGTACGCGACCTCGCCAGGACGGCGCTATCCGGTCCTCTACTTCCTCCACGATGGCTATGGCGACGGCCGAACGCTCGAGCGCCGCGGGGTCGCCGCGGAGGCCCTCGCACGCATGCGGGACGGCCGGCTCCCCGAGTTCCTGATCGTCGCGCCCGACGGACCCGGCACGTGGTTCTCGGATTCGCACGACGGCGTCGTGCGATTCGAGCAGTACCTCACGCAGGACCTTCCACGGACCATCGAGGCGAAGTACCGCGCCATTCCGGCGAAGGCGTCGCGGGGGATCACCGGCATCTCGATGGGAGGCTACGGTTCCGTCAAGACGGCGATCCGGCATCCCGATCTCTACGGCTCGGTGTCCGCGCTGTCCGGCGCGATCATCCCGTTCTCGTGGGACGAGCTGCCGCGCTACAGCTGGATCGCGCGGTGGACGCTCATGCGCACGTTCGGCCGGACGAAGGAGGACAACTCGCTCGACGCGAACGACGCGTGGCTGATGATCTGGCGGCTCTGCTTCGATGCGCCGCCCTTCGACGTCGAGCTCCGCGCGGGTTCCGAGGACTTCTACGGCCTCGACCGGGTGGCCGCTCAGTACGGCATGCTCTTGAACGAGCGCGGGATTCCGACGACGGTGGTCCTCGAGCCCGGCGGCCACGACTGGAGCTACTGGAAGGGCGCCATGATGGACATCCTCGCGTGGCACGGCGCGCGCTTTGAATATGATCCCCCCGCCGCGGGAGCCCGCGGCGAGGAAGAGAAAACCAGAGTCGACCGGCGGTAAGGAATTACGATGGATTCGGCTTCGAACGGGCATCGGCTCGTTCTCTTCGACATCGACGGCACGCTGCTGTCGGCGGGACGCGTCGCGCGCGACGCGATCCTGCGCTCGCTGCAGACCTCGTTCGGCTGGAGCTATACGCCCGACCACGAGGACCGCGGAAAGTTCGACTTCTCGGGCAAGACCGATCCGCAGATCGTTCGAGAGCTCGTCGGCGAGGCCGTCGGCGCCGACCGGTTCGAGCGCGAGCTGCCCCGCGCCCTCGAGCTCTACCTCGAGGAGCTCGAGCGGCAGCTCCTGCCCGGGACCGTGACGCCGAAGCCCGGCATCGCGGCGCTCCTCGAGCGCCTCGCGGCGGAGCCCCGCGTGACGCTCGGTCTCCTGACCGGCAATCTCGAGCGCGGCGCGCGGCTGAAGCTCGCGCCGCCCGGCTTCAACCGGTACTTCCCGTTCGGCGCCTTCGGCAGCGATTCGGCCGACCGCTACACGCTCCCTCCGATCGCGGTCGAGCGCGCGCACGCCCACTGCGGCCGACGCTTCGAGGGCAAGTCCGTCGTCATCGTCGGCGACTCGGTCCACGACGTCGCCTGCGGACGGTCCCTCGGCGTCCGCGCCGTCGCGGTCGCGACCGGCATCACCAGCGTGGAGCGTCTCGAAGCGGAGCGCCCGGACGCGATCTTCGAGGACTTCGCCGACACCGAGAGGGCGTTCTCGGCGATCGTCGAATGAGGGGCGTGCTCCCGGGTTTGTCGCGGCGCTTCCTCGGGGGGCTGGCCGCAACGCTGTGGGCCGCCATCACCGCCGCGACGCCGGGACCGGGCGGAACGGCATCGCACGCGCCGTACGACGGACCGCCCGCGCCGAACGTCGCGGTCGAAGTGACCCTCGACCTCGAGGCCGCGCGGGGGCTCCTCGAGCTGCTCTCCGAGCCGGCGTTCGACGCCGACCGCGCCCGTGCGCTCGAGTCGCTGCCCGCGATCGAGGCCGCGATCCGCGAATCGAAGCGAGGACCGGACGTGTGGGAGAAGGACCTCGCGTCCGCATGGGACGAGAAGGCGCGCACGACCCTCTTCGACTTCCACCACATCCGCGACGACCGGGCGCGCTGGAGCGCTCTGCTCGCGACCATCGCCTCGCGCCAGGCCGAGCTCACCCGCGCCGCATCCGACCGCGCCCGCGCCCTGATGCCGTCCGACCACGCCGTGGCCGTGCGCCAGGCCATCTTCTTCACGTTCGGGCTGCCGGGACGCGCGGACCACGTCGCGGTCCCGTCGCCGGACGGCTCGAACTGGTCGGTCGTCGCCGACGTCGCCCGCGAGCTCTCCGACGAGCCGTCGGCCGCGCCGGAGGAGCAGGTCAAGCACCTCTCGCGGATGATGGCCGGCGAGGCGTTCCGTCGGGCCTGGGCGGTGTACCGGGCGGCCAGCCCCGCATGGCAGAAGCACGACGCCTCCCTGGGGACGCTCGAGCCGCTGATGCGGAAGGTCGCGGAGGCCGGTCCCGTCGCGCTCTACGCGGTGGACGAGAACTTCTTCCCGCTCGCCGTCTGGCTGAGGCAGCCGATGCGCGAGTCGATCGACGAGCTCAATCGCTACGCGGACCGCATCGCGACGGCGGGCGGCGATCTCGACGCGCGCATGGAAGTCGCGGCCGAGATTCAGAAGCCGGAGTTCGCCGCGAACCTCGCCGGCCCCTCGGGCGCCTTCCTGGCCGACGGCGTCTTCGATGCCCTCGGCGTCGACGGCTACCGGGCGGCGCTCGCGGGCGGACCGCGGGCGTTCTTCGAGGCCTACGACCGCGCGGCGCAGAAGAAGACGATCGGGCTGGTGCCCCTGTCGAAGGCGATTCGCCAGCAGCTGGCCGCCGCCGGGGCGGCTCCGAAGAAGGGCTAGGAGACACCGTGGACTCCTACCTCGCCCTCGAGCACACACTGCTGCTTCTCTGCGCGGACCTCGCCGTCATCGTGGGCTCCGCCGCGGTGCCGGCGCTGTGGACGGCGCTTCTCCTCGTCATCCTCGTCGCCAGCGTGTCGAAGTTCGGTGCGACGGCGCTCGCGGCGCGCGCGAGCGGGCTGCCGTGGAAGGAGTCGCTTTCGATCGGTCTCCTCATGAACACGCGCGCGCTGATGGCGCTCGTCGTCATCAACATCGGCGCGGACATGGGCGTCATCTCGCCGGCCGCCTTCTTCTGGCTCGTCGCGATGGCGCTCTTCACGACGGTGATCACGACGCCGATCCTGACGCGCCTCTATCCCTCGCCCGAGGCGGCCGCGGGCTTCGAGGCGCCGCCGGAGTCGCGGCGGGCGCGATAAACTCGTCGGCTCAAAACGAACCCGCGATGACAGGAGGACCCGGCATGCGTGTGTCCCGGATTGCCCCAGCGGCCGCCATTGCCGCCGTGCTCTCGCTCGCGACCGCCGGCGTCCTCGCGGCGAGCGACCCGGTCGCGCTGACGGTCGACGCGAGCGAGGCCCCGCGCCACATCTTTCACGTCCGGGAGACGATCCCGGCCGCCCCGGGAACGCTGACGCTCGCGTATCCGAAGTGGATCCCCGGCGAGCACAGCGCGGCCGGACCGGTGACGGACTTCGTCGGCCTGAGGATCAGCGCCGGCGGACGTCCCCTGGCGTGGCGGCGCGTGCCGACCGAGATGTGGAACGTGACCTGCGACGTGCCGGCGGGGGCCGGCGCGATCGAGGTCGCCTTCGACTACACGCCGCCGCTCCATGCATGGACGACGGCGACCGACCGCCTCCTCGTCGTGAACTGGTGGCCGGTGCTCGTCTACCCGAAGGGGCCCGAGGACAACGCCACGATCTTCAAGCCGTCGCTGCGGCTTCCCGCCGGGTGGAAGTTCGGCACGGCGCTGCCGGTCGAGCGGCAGAACGGCGACACGGTCGTCTTCGCGCCCGTGTCGCTCGTCATGCTGATCGATTCGCCGGTGCTCGCCGGCGCGCACTTCAGGACGATCGAGCTGACGCCGGGGGAGAAGCCGGCGCATTACCTGCACCTCGCCGCCGATTCGGAGGCGGCGCTCGCGATTCCGGACGACGACGTGGCGCACTATCGCCGGCTCGTCGCGGAGGCGTTCGCGCTCTTCGGCGCGCGGCACTACCGCGACTATCACTTCCTCCTGACGCTGTCCGATCACGTCCCGTCGAACGGTCTCGAGCACCACGAGGCGAGCGACAATCGGGGCCTCGAGCGCTCGTTTCTGGACGACGGGCCGCGGAAGGTGCTCGGCACGCTCCTCTCGCACGAGTACGTGCACTCCTGGAACGGGAAGTACCGCCGACCGAAGGGTCTCGTCTCCGGCGTCTCCGCCGACTACCAGGAGCCGGTGGACAGCCGCCTCCTCTGGGTCTACGAGGGGCTGACCGAGTACTACGGCGACGTGCTCGGCGCGCGCAGCGGGCTCCGCTCGCCCGAGCTCTACCGGGAGAATCTCGCCCTCTCCGCCGCGACCATGGACTACCAGAAGGGCCGCGAGTGGCGGCCGCTCGAGGACACCGCGACGGCCGCACAGCTCCTGTACGACGGACGGCCCGACTGGGCGGACTGGCGCCGCGGCGTCGATTTCTACACGGAGAGCGAGCTGATCTGGCTCGAAGCCGACGTCCTGATCCGCGAGAAGACCGGCGGGAAGAAGTCGCTCGACGACTTCGTGCGCGCGTTCCACGGGCCGCCCGGGGGAGCGCCGGAGGTCCGGCCCTACGAGTATGCCGACGTGGTCGCGGCCCTCCAGGCCGTGCTGCCGTACGACTGGAACGGCTTCTTCGAGGCGCGCGTCCGGAGCGTCGCGCCGCATGCGCCGCTCGGCGGCATCGAGAACGGCGGCTGGAAGCTCGCGTACACGGACGTCGAGCCGGATCTGACCGAGGCGTCGGAGGGGGAGACCAAGATCTACGACTTCTGGTACTCGCTCGGGATCGTGGTCGACGGGGAGGGCGGCAAGGGCGACACGGAGAGCGGCTCGATCCGAGACGTCGTGCCGGGCCTTCCCGCCGCGGCGGCGGGTATCGCGCCGGGCATGCGTCTCGTCGCGGTCAACGGCCGGCGCTACTCCGAACGGGTCCTGCGCGACGCGCTCCGGCAGGCGCGCAGCGGCAAGGAGCCGATCGATCTCCTCGTCGAGAACGACGAGATGTTCCACACCTTTCGGGTGGACTACCACGGCGGCGAGCGGTATCCGCACCTCGTGCGCGACGAGTCGAAGACGGACTGGGTCTCGGCGATCGGCAAGCCGCTGACGCCGGCCGGCGGCAAGCCCTGAGCGGTAAGCTCCTATTCCGCAGGAGGAGGCTCCTCATGATCTCCGCCGTTCTTCTCGCCTCGGCGATGCTCGTCCAGGCTGCCGCACCGGCGCCCCCGCCGCGCGATCCGTCGCTGCCGCCCTCCGCCGAGCAGGCGAAGGCCGCGCTCGATGCCTCGCCGCGGCACGGCGAGTACGTGGACGTGCCGTACGCCGGCGGGCCGAAGCTCAAGACCTGGATCTCGTACCCGGAGCGCAAGGACAAGGCGGGCGTCGTGATCGTCATCCAGGAGGTGTTCGGCCTGACCGACTGGCTGCGCGGCGTCGCCGACCAGCTCGCGAAGGAGGGCTTCATCGCCGTGGCGCCCGACATGGTGTCGGGCTACGGACCGAACGGCGGCGGCACGGACTCGGTGGCGAGCCGGGACGACGTCGTCGCGCTCGTGCACAAGATCCCGCCGGAGGAGGCGGACAAGCGGCTGAACGCGGTGCGCGACTGGGCGGTCAAGATCCCCGCCGGCAACGGGCGCGTGGCGACGGTGGGATTCTGCTGGGGCGGCGGCCGCAGCTTCGCCTACGCGGGCGCGCGGCCGGACCTCGCCGCCGCCGTCGTCTACTACGGGACCTCTCCCGAACCGCCGGTGATCGATGCGATCCGCGCGCCGGTGCTCGGCCACTACGGCGGCGACGACGAGCGCGTGGACGCGACGATTCCTCCCGCCGAGGCGCAGATGAAGAAGCTCGGGAAGACGTACGAGGTGCACGTCTACCCGGGCGCGGGCCACGGCTTCCTGCGCGACCAGTCCGGCCGCGACGGCGCCAACCTGAAGGCGACGAAGGAATCGTGGCCGCGGACGGTCGCGTTCCTGAAGGAGAAGCTCGGGAGCTGAGCTCGCCCTCCTCGGCGCCCCCGACTCAGGCCGTCTTCGTCGCCATCTTCCGGAAGATCCAGGTCAGGAGGACCGCGCCGAGGACGGCCACGAGGACCGTGTAGATCATCCCACCCTCACCCCGGAAGCCGAGCAGCTGCATCAGGAAGCCGCCGACCAGCGCGCCGATGAGGCCGATGATGATGTCCATGAGGGCGCCCTTGCCGCCGCTCCCCATGATCTTTCCGGTCAGCCAGCCGGCGATCAGACCCACGATGAGCCACCAGATGATCCCCATGCTTCACCTCCTCGAAGCGGATAGCCTCGACATCAGGAGCGCGAGCGCTCCGGCACCGATCGACTTCACCAGGGTGGGATGCTGCGCGTAGAAGCTGGCGGCCGTGTCGACGATGGAAGGATTCTTCGTCGCCGCCTTCTCGGCGAGGACCTGGACCTGCTGCGGCGAGACCTGCTGCGCCTGCTGCGGGGTGACGCTGGCGCCCGTCAGGGCTCCTCCGGCGGCTCCCGCGGAGCCGAGCGCGGCGAGACCTCCTGGGCCGAGCGCGGCCGCGAGCTGGTTCAGGAGCCCGGCCTTCTGCTCGGGGGTCGAGTTCTGAAAGAGCTGCGCAATCATCTGCTGGAACGGCGGCGTCTGGTCGGACTGAAAGGTGTGCGAAAGCGCGGTGGCCAGCGAGCCCTGGGGCACCGCTCGCGCGGTCTGATCGTAGGTTTCGTGCACGTCGTTCTCCGACACGGCGCCGCTCGCGAACTGGCTGGCCAGGTTGCCGAGATTCTCCAGGATTCCCATGCATTCCTCCTTGACCCATGTACGCTATCAATGACACGCGAGCCTGTGGTGTCCCTGACGAGTAAATCGCGTTTGAGGGTGAGGTTTCAGGGTCGATGCCTTCGCTACACTGGAAAGCCGGAGGAGTGGCCGAGCGGTTTAAGGCGGTGGTCTTGAAAACCACTGTGCCGGAAACGGTACCGGGGGTTCGAATCCCTCCTCCTCCGCCAATGCAAAGCATTCGAACCTGGGGTTCCGCCCCCTTCCTGAGGAGGCCCGAGTTCAAAAAGAGCCAAGGTCTGCAGCTTCGAGATTGCCCGGTAGTAGGGGCGCCCCTTTTCGCGCACGACCGGCTCGAGCCGGATCTTCCCAAGGAGTGCCCGGAGAAGCCGCGCTGATAGCTCCGTGCGCCTGTCTAGGACCTCCTGGAGGATGAAGACACGCTCCTCTATCCAGACACGCGGTGGAACGTTGTGAACCGCGTTTTGGGCCTTCCGCAGTACCTCCAGCTCGGCCTTCAGGTCGTCGCGCTTTTGTTCGGACGTGAGAATGGCCTCAGCCAGCGTACGGCTGCCTCTTCCTTCAGCCACGAATTCGACGAAGTTCGCCATTCGTCGGTCCTCAGCTTCGAGCTCCGCGGCCTTCACGCGGATGACCTCGGGTGACTCTGCCGACGACTTGATGACCTCCTGCTGGACCCTCTTGAAGACATAGGCGATGTTCTCGGCTGAGATCAGCGCGTCGCGGACCCCGGCCAGAATGATCTGCTCGGCCAGGGTTCGCCGCACTAGGAGCCGGTTCTCGCACTTCCCCCTGACCGCCCCGAAACACCCGTAGTATCCGCCGCTCTTCCCACTCACCTTCGAGATCCCGGCGCCACAAACTCCGCAGTCCATGCCGCCCGAGAGAAGCTCGGCCGGATACTCGACGACGCGGCTGGCGGTTTGCGCTCGGAACCCGCTCTACTCATGCGAAGGGTCTGCCTTCGTTGGTCTGTCGAACCCCCGGCGGAAACTCCGGCTGTCGGCTGAGCGGCGGTCACGTTCCGAGTGCGGGTTCACCGGAGGAAACGGAAGACGGCTCCGAGTGCGAGCAGTGCAGGGAGATAAGCCGTCGACGCGAGCAGGAGCCGGCGCGCAGCAGCAGCAGACCTCTGAAGCACGAATCGCAGTCCGAAGTGGAGGAACACGAGATCGAGGAGGAGGGCGGCGACTCCGAAGGGGACCGTAACGAGGACCAGTCCTAGGAGTGGCAGGAGGGTCTGCAGCGTCACGAAGCGAATCCGTGCATCGCACCCCGGGAGAATGAGGTAGCCGGCTCGTTCGTAGTCGTCGCGGTACATCCAGGCGATGGCCATGAAGTGCGGGAACTGCCAGAGGAACAGGATCGTCCAAAGCAGCCAAGCGTTTTGGTCGAGGGGAGCACCCGTCGCCGTCCATCCGATGAGCGGTGGGACCGCGCCCGGGACCGCGCCGATTAGCGTGCAGAGGGGGGAGATACGCTTGACCGGCGTATAGAGGAAGAGGTAGCTCACGAGGGTGGCCAGCGCGAGCGCCGCCGGCACGACCCCGACCGCGAGCAGGAGCTGGCTGATGCCGGCGAGGGAGAGGAGAACCCCGTACGCCAGAGCGTGCGCTGGAGGAATGCGACCGCTGGCGACCGGTCGCCGAACCGTGCGGCGCATGCGCGCGTCGAAGGACCGCTCCATCCACTGGTTGAGAGTCGCGGCTCCGCTGGCCACGAGCAGTGTTCCGGCGAGCGTGTGCAGCAGTTGAAAGAGTGTGGGCGCAGAAAAAGCGCGCGGTTGCGCCATGCAGAAGGCCGCGCCGGTTGTGATCACGATCAGCAGGTTGACCTCCGGCTTCGTGAGTGCCCAGTAGTCGAGCCAGACCGCACGCTCGACCCGTTGGCGGCGGGCACTCGCCTGTGCCACCGCCATGGATTCGGCGGCCATCGTCAGGCCACCCGCTCGGCCCGAGCGCGAGGACGCGGAGCTGCTCCCGTGGCGCGCAACTGTCCCGGGGACCGATCCGGAGAGTCCCCGAACGTCAGGAGCCTCGAGCTGACGAGCGTTCCCGCCACGAGGTAGACGAGCGTGACGCACGTCCACATCAGGGCGCCCGCGCGCTGCTGGTCGGCGAGGACGGCGGCGTTGGACGCGCCCGAGAGGTAGGCGGAGTAGGCGATCCGTTCCGAGAAGACTAGGAATCCCGACAGGACGTCGCACGGCAGCGTCGCCATGAAGAGATAGAGAACGATCGACCACGGCGAAAACGGCCGGACCGGCCAGGGCTCGATGACGGGAAGCCAGAAGAAGAGTCCGGTCACGAGGAAAGATGCCTGCTCGACCGCGTGCCATGCGGACGATCGCAGAGCGAGTTCGAACACCGCCGGGACGTGCCACAGCACGAGAGTCGCCGACGCGGCGAGCCAGCACGCCACGGCACCTTCGAGCGAGCCCGCCCGGCGGAAGAGGAGCGCGGCCGCCCGCCGGGGCCGTGGAGCCAGGCGGCTCGACAGGACTCTCGCGGGCTCGCCGAGGAGCACCAGCGGGGGAGCGATGGTCATCAGGAGCAGGTGCTGGACCATGTGTCCGGTCAGCGAGCCCGAGTCGCAGGACGCGAGAGACGAACCCAGAGTTGCGCAGACGACGGCGACTCCCGTCAGGAACGCCAGGGGGCGCCAGGACGAGAGCGCCCGGGATCTCGCGTTCAGGCGGCGCAGCCCGCTTACGTACGCGTAGAGGAGCGCGGCGGCGGCTGCCCCGACCCCGATGCCGAAACCGGATGCTGGATGTGCGTGAGGCATCTCGGATCCTAGCGGGCCGGGGCCGAGCCCGTGCCGAGTGTGGCGCTCGAGACGAACTGTCGGGCGGAGTCTCGCGCGGGAGGCTGGCCCGGCGGATGGAGCGTCGCCAGGAATTCGACGAGCGCGGTCGTCTCGGCCGGGCTCAGGTTCTTGCCGTAGGCGGGCATGTTTCCGCCTCCCTGGATGACCTGGCGGATGAGCTGGTCCTGGGTGAGGCGCACGGCCACGGCGTCGAGCGCCGGTCCGCGCTGGCCGCCGGTGCCGCCGAGTGCGTGGCAGTTGCGGCACTGTTTGACCTGAAAGACGAGCGCGCCCTGACGTCCCAGCGCCGTCGAGCCCTTCAGCATGCGATCGGGGATCGGTTCGCCGCTCCAGGCGTCCATGTGGGGACTCCAGGGCGCGATTTCGGCCATGCGCGTGAACGTCCCGAGCACGACCGCGACCAGGAGGACCGTGAGGACGGCGATCGGCCGCCGGCGCCAGCTCTTCTCGCCTTCGCCGGAGACGAACGGAAGCAGGAGCAGCAGTGCGATCGCGATGGCCGGACCGATGAGGAGCACCGGGGTCTCGAGAGACGGCGGAAGCAGAGACAGCAGCGCGTACAGCCACAGGAAGAAGTAGTCGGGCTTGGGTGCGGTCTGGATGATCGTGGGGTCCGGCCTGCCCGTCGGCCCGAACGGCCCGAAGACCGCCGCACAGGCGCCGACCGCCAGAAGGATCGCCGCCGCGAAGAACACGTCCTTCCACGCCGCGTAGGGGAAGAACGGCGCGCCGGCCTTCGTCGTGAGCTCGTGGTACTCGCGCAGGTACGTCGACCGGCGCACGACACGCCCGGGCATCGGCCATTCGTTGATGCCGAGCTTCAGCACCATGAGGAGATGCAGCCCGACGAATCCGAGCATCAGACCGGGGATCACGAAGACGTGGACCGCGAAAAATCGGGACAGCGTCGCGCCGGCGATGATCGGGCCGCCCAGCATCAGCTGGACCACCGCCGGTCCCAGCACCGGAACGCGGCTCGCGATCGACGCGCCGATGCCGAGGCCCCAGTAGGCGTCCTGATCGAAGCGCAGCACCTGACCGGTGAAGGCCATCCCCAGCGTCAGGAGCAGCAGCAGGACTCCCGACGATCCAGGTCAGCTCTCTCGGATACTTGAACGCGCCGAAGAGGAAGACCTGGACCATGTGGATGAGGACGATCGCGACCATGAAGTTCGAGCCCCAGCCGTGCAGCGCGCGGATGAACCAGCCGAGCGCCACTTCGTGATTCAGGGCCTGCAGGCTGCTCCACGCTTCGGCTCGCCGACGGCACGTAGACGAGGGCGAGCAGAATGCCGGTCACGAACTGCAACGCGAAGACGACGAGTGCGGCGCTGCCGAAGACGTAGAACCAGCTCGCGGTCTTCTTGGGGACGGGGTGTTCGACCGCTTCGCGAATCGGCCTCGCGAGCTGCAGCCGATCGTCGAACCATTGCCCGATCCGGGCGATCCTCGGAAGCATGGCGGTCACCCCCTCACGGCGGCTTCCGCGCCGCCCGGTGTCGGCAGCTCACCGGCCTGGATGCTGAGGGTTCCGTCCTTCACTCTCGACGGGTACACGAAGAGTCCCCGCTCCGGGGGTCCCGAGGCCCGAGCTCCATCGCGGTAGTAGGCGCCTCCATGGCACGGGCACATGAAGAGGCCGGATTGCGGAAACCAGCGCACCGGGCAGCCGAGGTGGGCGCAGTTGACGGCGAAGACCTGGAACGAATCGCCGGAGACCCGCCGGACCCAGCAGGCCGTGTCCACGGTCTTTCCGTCCGTCGGCATCACCAGCGGATTTCGGAACGTCGCCAGGCGCGTCTCCCCTTCGGGGAAGCGGTCGACCGACCCGAGCGGCACCCACGCCAGGTACGCCCCCCCACGTCCGCGGGACAGCGACGAGAGCAGATACCGCACGATCGGGACCGCCAGTCCGGCGGCGACCGCTGCATTGACGAGGATGCCGACCTTCACCAGCATCCCCCGCCGCGTGAGCGTCGTTCGATCCGTCGCCGTCGTGCCGGCTGCCGTCATACCGGACGTCGCGACGTCGGGCGTCGTCGAGCCGGCCCTCGTGAGCCTGGGAGTCTCTACATCGGGCATCGTGATGTCGGGCATGCTCCGCTCCTCATGGCAAGGCGGCGTTCGGATACGGCTGGCCGGGGTCGCGGGCTCGGCGGGAGGCGAGCCAGGCCACGACGTCCGTGACTTCCTGGTCCGACATCGGCCGCCCGGGCACGTTTCCTCGCCAGTCGGGAGCTCCGAAGTCCGGACGGCCGGTGATGACGACGGTCCGCAGTCCCTGGTCGCTGATGAGCGCGAGAAAGGAGTCGTTCGTGATCGCGCTTCCCTTCGCCGTGCCCTCGCCGCGAGCACCGTGACACGAGGCACAGAAGACTCCGTAGGTCCCCTCACCTCGATGCGGGTCACCGGGAACGGTGGCCGCGTAGGGCGGTGGGCTCGCGCCCTCGATGCCGCCCGCGCGGCTCCAGGAGCGGATCCCTCTCGTGATCGCGTCGATCTGCGCGTCCGTGAGCATCCCGCCGGCCGCCTGAGAAAACGCCGGCATGGTCGTGCCCGGTACGCCCCGGGCGATGGCGGTCCGGATCGCGGGTTCACTGGCGATGGCGAGGTAGACGGGATCCGCGAGCCCGAGGGCCGCGCCGCCCCGTCCGTTCCGACCGTGACAGCCCGCGCAGTTGGACGCGTAGAGCGGCCGGAACTCGACGATCTCGCTCGGAGCCGGCACGGCGGAGCCCGGGGCCGGACGGCCGGGGGACGTGTTGCACGAGGCGAACGCGATCAGCAACGCCAGCACCGCGATCGTTCGGACCATCGCGATGCGCCCCCGCGTCACGCGTCTCCCCCTTCGTCGACCCGGGGAGCGATGACCCCTGGCGCCTCGACGCCCGCGCGAAGCGCGAACGCGACGTTCTCGCGAGTCGGAATCCGCTCGTGCCTCATCACGACGGCGCCTGCCGTGACGCCGAAAGCGACCTGCGACGCGATGAACCACAGCCAGTCGATCCGGGTCTGAAGCACCGGGTTCAGCAGCCCCAGGATCGAGTAGAGCGTCCCGGTCCAGAGCAGGGGCGCCACGAGGCCGCCGAGCAGGAGCGGACGGCGCGGAAGCATCGGGAGCATCGCGCCGTAGAGAAGGCCGACGAGCGTCGAGCCGAGCACGTGAAGGAGAACCGCAATCGCGAAGCTGTCGCTATGGAAGCGGGCCAGTTGATCCGGGCCCAGCTTCATGGATTGGGCGTAGACGACGGAGGCCAGCAGGTTGATGGGAACCCAGATGCTGCCGGCCTTCAGCACTCCATACGCACACGCGAGAACGGCCATCGCCGCGCCGCCGACCCACCCGCCCCTCATGCCCGCGGCGACGGAGTAGGTGTGGACCGGAAGCCACGCGCGGACCTGCTCCGCCGCGACGGGCAGCCGATCGACGGCGGCGCGGTCCGTCGCAAGCACGACGTCCTCGCGGCGAGCGGCGATGGTCACTTCGTGCGGGACGGGGAGCACCTCCCGGAACCAGCCGACGCAGCCAGCCCCGGCGAGGACGAGGCCGAGGACACTCAGGGACACGTTCGTGAGCAGGCCGGCCCACATCAAGGCCACACCCGCCGCCAGGACCAGGGGCCAGGCCGTCGGCGCGGGCAGCTCGATCTCGACGGCGTCGGATCTTGGGGACGAGTTCGAGCGGCATCGGGTCTCCTCAACGTCCGATGACGTAGACGACGGTGAAGACGACGACCCAGACGGCGTCGACGAAGTGCCAGTACAGGGCGAGCACACCCACGCGCCGGGAGTGCTCGCGGGAAACGTGACCGGTCAGAGCGAAGAGCGCGACGAGGCCGATCATGCTGAGCCCCACGACGACGTGAAACGCGTGCAGGCCGACCAGGGAGTAGTAGGTCGTCCCGAAGAGGTTCGTCGAGATGGTGAGACCGCGTTCGGAGATGAGTCGATGCCACTCAAGACCGGTTCCGAAGAGGAAGAGTCCGCCGAGGAGGAACGTCAGGAGCCAGAGGGACAGGAACGTGCGGTTCGCCCCCCGCTCGAGGGCCTTGCCGGCGGCGTGGATCGTGACGCTGCTCGACAGAAGGCAGATCGTGAAGAAAATGGGGGTTTCCAGCACCTGCCGCGGCGTCGGGCCGCTCAGGCTCTTGCCGACATAGAACAGGTACGCCACCACGAAGATCGTGAAGACGGCGGACTCGGCGACGATTAGGGACAGCATTCCCACGGTGCCGCGATCGGGGAGGCGCCAGGTCGCAGCGACCTCGGTGCGGGGAATTGCGACGGCGCTCATGGCGCGGTCTCACTCATAACGGCTGTCCGGGTCCTGCGGGTGCTTGAGGTCCCACAGAGGCCGGCGGCTGCAAACGGTGGGGACGGTCGCGAAGTTGTAAGCGGGCGGCGGCGAGCTGGTCGACCATTCGAGCGTCCACGCATCCCAGGGGTCGTTTCCGGCGAGCCGCCCGCGGAAGTACGAGACGACCAGGTTCGTGACGAAGATGAGGACCGCGAGGGCCTGCGTGAAAGCGCCGAGGCCGATCAGAAAGTTCAGCGTGTCCCAGCCACGGCCCGGCTCGTACGTGTAGATGCGTCGCGGCATGCCGAGGAGACCCGGGATGTGCATCAGATCGAAGCAGAGGTGAAACCCGATCGCGAAGAGCCAGAAGTGCCACTTGCCGAGCGTCTCGCTCAGCATCCGTCCCGTCACCTTCGGGTACCAGTAATAGAAGGCGCCGAAGATCGCGAACAGGATTCCGCCGACGATGACGTAGTGGAAGTGCGCGACCACGAAGTAGGACAGGCTGAGCTGCCAGTCCACGGGGGCGGCCGCCTGGATGATGCCGGTCAGGCCCGCGATCAGGAACTGGAAGAGGAACGCGATGGCAAACAGCATGGGCGTCTTGAACTGGATGCGCCCTCCCCACATCGTGCCGAGCCAGTTGAAGATCTTGATGCCGGTGGGGATACCGACCGCCATCGTCGTGATGGCGAAGAAGCTGTTGGCGTAGGAGTTCATGCCGACCGTGAACATGTGGTGCGCCCACACGCTCATGCTCACGAAGGCGATGCCGACCGAGGCGGCGACCATGGCCGGGTACCCGAAGATCGGCTTGCGCGAGAAGACGGGGACGATCTCCGAGATGAACGCGAAGGCGGGAATGACCAGGACGTATACCTCGGGGTGGCCGAAGATCCAGAAGAAGTGCATCCACAGGACCGCGGAGCCGCCCGCCTGGGTGTCGAAGAAGTGGCCCCCGACGTAACGGTCGACGAGGAGCATGAGCTGCGCCGCGGTCAGCGGAGTGATGGCGAGAATGAGCAGCGAGGACATCACGAAGCTCAGCCACGCGAACAGGGGCATTCGGCCGAGACGCATCCCGGGGCACCGCATGCACAGCACCGTGGTGATGATGTTGATGGCGGCCCCGATCGAGCCGAACCCCGAGACGATGAGCGAGATCGTCCAGTAGTCGGAGCTGTGGCCGGGCGAGAACGCCTTCAGCGCGAGCGGCGCGTAGGCCCACCAGCCGACGTCCGGCGCGTTGCCCGCGCCGTACAGGCCGCTCCCTCCCAGGAAGCTGAAGTAGAGCATGAGCCCGCCGAGCGCCGTCAGCCAGAAGCTGAAGGCGTTGAGGCGCGGGAACGCCATGTCGCGCGCGCCGATCATCAGAGGCACGAGGAAGTTCGCGAACCCGAACAGCACGGGCATGGCGACGAAGAAGATCATCGTCGTCCCGTGCATCGTGAACATGCGGTTGAAGACCTGGGGCGAGACGAAGTGATTGTGCGGAAACATCAGCTGGACGCGCATGATCAGGGCCTCGCAGCCGGCGACGGCGATGAACAGGAGCCCGTAGACGACGTAGAGGACGCCGATCCGCTTGTGGTCGACGGTCGTCACCCAGGCGTGCAGCCCCTCGATCCAGCGCACTCCCTCCGCCCGCGGCTCGGGGAGGACCAGTACCTCGGTTGCCATCGTCGTGTCTCGGCTCCCCGTCAGCGCAGCGTCTGCATGTAGGCGACCAGGGCCGTCAGGTCGGCGTCGGCGAGCTTCATCGCGGGCATCAAAGAGCCCGGCTTGATGCTGTCGGGCTCCTGGAGCCAGCGCCGCAGGTTCTCGGCCGTGTTCTCCGCGGCGCCGGAGGCGATCGTGCTCGCGGCTCATCAGGTGGGTGAGGTCCGGCCCGAACCGTCCCGTCGCGACGGTGTCGTCGATCGCATGGCAGTTGATGCACGCCGTGGTCTCGAAGACGCGGCGGCCGGCGGCCGCCTGCTCGTCACGGACCGCCGGCTGCCGCTGGGCGAGCGCCCAGGCGTCGAAGTCTTCGGGGCTGTCGACGATACACGCGAGAAGCATCTTGCCGTGCTGCGTTCCGCAGTACTGCGCGCACTGACCGAGGAAGAGCCCCGTCCGGTGGGATCGATCCAAGTCTGGTTCACGCGGTTGGGTATGAGGTCAGTCTTTCCGCCGAGCTCGGGAATCCAGAAGCTGTGGTCCGTGTCGGCCGAGAGCAGCTTCAGGTACGTGGGCCGCGGTGCGCGGAGTCGCTGAGCGGAACGTGCAGCTCGTTGGCGGTCACGATCCCGAGCGTTGGGTACCGGAACTCCCACCAGAACTGGTGACCGACGACGGTGACGTCGAGGGCCCCGGGGGGCCGGGCCGCGTCCTGGACGGCGTGGATGACGCGGGCAGTCGACAGAAACAGGACCAGGACGATGAGGACCGGGACGACCGTCCACGCGATCTCGATCCGCGAGCTCCCGTAGACCTGCGGCGGTTCACGGAGCGCCGTCTTCGCCGTTCGCCCGTATCGGACGAGCACGTGGGCGAGCAGGCCGAAGACGACGAAGAAGATGGTGCCGGTGACGGCGAAGACGAAGATCGAGAGGTCGAAGAGCGACTTCGCGTGTCCCGAGGCGGGGGACAGGATGCTGGGAACGTTCCCGCCGCCGACGGCCGGCACGTGGCGGCCGACCGTGAGCAGCAGCCACAGGCAAAAGGCGAGCACGGGGAAGGCGCCGATCGCGAGAAGGCCGAGGACGGTCAAGCGGCCCGACGGCGGGGAGGGATCCGGCAACGCCGGCTCGGACGCTACCGCGGCCGCTTCGCCGCGGTCCTCGACTGCGGAGGAGCGATTCCTCGCGCTCGCGGCCACGGCCTCGTCGAAGCTGAAGTCGGTCGGCGCGTTGCCGGTGATCAGACGCGCGCCTCGGTTGAACGTGAGGTCCTGGATCGCCCACTGGATGAACACGAGCACGCGACTCTGGAACTCGACGAGGTACATGACGTGGATGAACGCCCAGACGGCCCAGGCCGGCAGGCCCGACAGGTGGATCCCGGAGACGTTCGCCACGGCCTTCCATCGGCCGATCACGGCGAGGGTGCCCTTGTCGAAGTAGTGGAACGGACGAGGCTCGGGCCGCCTCAGGACCTTGCGGGCGATCGCCTTCCCGGCGTAGGTGCCCTGCTGCATCGCGACCTGGGCCACGCCGCCGAGCGGATTGCCCTTCGCGTCGAGCGAAAGCGCGAGGTCACCGACCACATAGATGTCGGAATAGCCGTCGATGGTGAGCCGGGGGCCGACCGGAATTCGCCCGCTGCGGTCGGTCGCCGCCTTCGTCTTCTCGGCGAGCGTTCGCCCCAGCGCCGAGGCGGCGACGCCGCCCGCCCAGATCACCGTGTGCGCCGCCAGCCGGGCGTCGCCGTCCGGGCCCTGGACCGTCAGGCCCTCCTTGTCGATGCCTTTCACCCGGACGCCGGTCTTGACCTGGACCCCGAGCTTCGTGAGCGTGGCCAGCGCCTTCTCGGAGAGGTCTTCGGGGAACGTCGACAGAACGCGCGGCCCTCCGTCGACGACGACGATGCGAGCCTCTTCCGGGTGGATCGATCGAAAGTCGTGGCGCAGCGTTTGCTTTGCGATTTCCGCGATGGCGCCGGCGAGCTCGACTCCGGTCGCTCCCGCGCCCACGATCACGAAGGTGAGCCAGGCGCGGCGCTCCTCCGGAATGGACAGGCGTTCGGCGACCTCGAACGCGTACAGGATCTTGTGGCGGATCTCCGTGGCCTCTTCGATGGACTTCATGCTGGGAGCCCATTGCGACCAGGAGTCGTTGCCGTAGTAGTGGCTGCGCGAGCCCGTCGCCACGATCAGGGAGTCGTACTCGAGCTCCAATCCGTCGGCGAGTCGGACCCGTCGGGCGTCGGGATCGATCTCCGTGACCTCGCCGAGGAGGACGCGCGTGTTGACCTGCTTGCCCAGGACCCCCCGCAGGGGAGAGGCGATCTCGCCCTCCGAAAGCGAGCCCGTCGCGACCTGATAGAGCAGCGGCTGGAAGAGATGGTAGTTGCGCTTGTCGACGACCGTCACGTCGACGGGCGCGTCCTTCAGGGCTCGCGCGGCTCGGAGCCCTCCGAATCCGCCGCCGACGATGACCACCCTGTGAGTCGAGCCCATTCGGAAGCACCTCGGGGGCTTCTCTGGGCAAGTCCTGGACCACGTGCGAGAGAGCCTCGATTTCGCGCGAGCGGATCCAGATCTCTCTGAGACTCAGAGATTTGCTTCGGGAACAGCGCCGGAGTGTCATGGTCTTGCGCAACCGCGAAGGCTCGCGAAGCTTCGCATTCTTGCGAAGGCTCGCGAAGCTCTCAGCTCGACGGCCGCGGGCGGAAGGGTTCGTCGGGATTCGCAGGATGAGGGCGGGCCTCACGCAGAGAGACACGAGGCGGCAGGCTCCCATGCGGGAGGGCGCGCGATCGGCGCCGCCAGAACGACTCGATCGTCGCCGCCCGCATTGGAGGGACTTGCCGGCTGTTCTACGAGGATCGCTGCCGCAGTCCGAGCACGGTCATCCGCGAGAAGAGCGTGCTCGTCTTCATCCCGAGCAGCTCGGCCGCGCCGCGGGGCCCGGACACGCGGCCTCCGCTGCGTTCGAGGGCGGCGACGATGACATCGCGTTGGTGCTTCTCCGTCGCCGCGCGCGACAACGAGGGAAGCGGGCTGGACGGGGATGGCGGCTGAGGCGTCACCATCGCGGGCCCGGACTCGAACCGAAGCGGTCCATCGCGCGCGACGATGACGGCGCGCTCGATCACGTTCTCCAGCTCCCGGATGTTCCCCGGCCAATCGCGGCTCATGAGCTGGCGCAGAGCGGCCTCGGTGAGGCGCGGCGGCTCGCGGCGAAGCCGGCGCGCAGACGCCTTAAAGAAGTGCTTCGCCAGCAGCGGAATGTCGTCGCGGCGGTCGCGCAACGGAGGGTTCTCTATGGGAAACACGTTGAGCCGGTAGAAGAGGTCTGAACGGAAGCGTCCCGCCTCGACCTCCGCCGCGAGGTCTCGGTTCGTAGCGGCGACGATCCGCACGTCGATCTTCCGCGGCCGCGTCTCGCCGACCCGCTCGAATTCCTTCTCCTGGAGAACGTGCAGGAGCTTGGGCTGCATGGCCAGAGGCACCTCGCCGATCTCGTCGAGCATCAGGGTGCCGCCCTGCGCCGCCCCGAAGCGACCGATCCGGTCAGCCAGGGCGCCGGTGAAGGCACCCTTGACGTGACCGAAAAGCTCGCTCTCGAAGAGGCTTTCGGGAATAGATCCGCAGTTCACTCTGACAAACGGTGCTTCGCGCCGGCGGCTTCCCTCGTGGATGGCGCGAGCGACGAGATCCTTGCCGGTGCCGCTCTCGCCCGTGATCAGGACGGTGGCATCCGTGTCCGCCACGAGCTCGATCTGCTGCAGCACGGCCTGCAGGGCCTCGCTCTCTCCCACGATCCCGCCGATACGGAGCGCGGCCATCGGGGCGCGGAACGGACCCGACACGGCCCGGCGCACCGCCGCGAGCAGGTCGCCGTCGTCGAAGGGCTTCGTGAGGAAGTCGAGAATCCCCGCCTTCATGGCCCGCACCGACGTGGGGATGTCGCCGTGCGCCGTCAGGAGCATGGTCGGGGCGTCCAGCCCGGTTCGCGCCAGCTCCTGGTGGAGTTCGAGTCCCGACATGCCGGGAAGCGTGAGGTCCACGATCAGGCAGGCCGGCGGCTCCTGCCGCGGCCGGTCGAGGAAGCTTTCCGCGGATTCGAACGTGCGGACGTGAAAGCCGTCCTGGCGTAAGAGGCCTTCGACGGACTCCCGCATCAGAGAATCATCATCGACCACACAAACTAGAGGCCTCGCAACGCTGGTGCTCATGCTCACCTCCATCCGGGTCAATAGCGCCTAAATGTGCTCTCGATCGGCCGCGGCGTGCCACGCTTCCTCGATCGAATGGCTGTGTCCCTCGAAGACTTAAATGGGCTCCCCACGCGAGGAGCCCTTACCTGATCCTAACGTCCCAGAGCCGCTCGGACGCTTCTCAGCAATGCTTCATCGTCGAACGGTTTGGCCAGAAAATCCGCCGCGCCCGCTCTCAACGCCTGCATCCGCATTCGCTCGTCTCCGTGAGCGGTAATGAAGATGATGGGGATCCGGATCTGCTCCGCGTCGAGCCGGGCCTGCAGGTCGAGCCCCGACATCCCCGGCAGGCGGACGTCGGCGATCAGGCACGAAGACCGGTGCTGAGCGCCGGAGCGCAGGAACTCCTCGGCGGACGCGAAAGCTCGTGCAGGCAATCCCGCTTCTCTCAGCAAGCCTTGCAAGGCGCCGCGCATCAACTCGTCGTCGTCGATGATGGCGACCAACCCCGAGGCGTGAGGAGCCATGCGGGGAGTATTTAGGCGGCCGTTTCCGGCCCGCAATTATCCTTTGGTTTGCTTTGGCGCGGTTTCGACCCGCCCGGCCATCCGGACCAGCTCGGCAAGGGAGCCTGCGCGCATCTTCCTCATGACGCGGCCGCGATGGATCTTGACCGTGATTTCTCTAGTTCCGAGCTCTGCGGCGACCTGTTTGTTGAGCCTTCCCGAAACGACGAGGGCCATCACTTCACGCTCGCGCGGCGTCAGCGTGGCGTAACGGTCCTTCAACGCCGACAACTCGAGTTGCTTCTGCCGGGCGACGTGGTCGCGCTCGAGCGCCTGTTGGATCACATCGAGCAGGTGCTCAGCATCGAAAGGCTTGGTCAGGAACTCGACCGCGCCGGATTTCATGGCCTTCACGGTCGTCGGAATATCGCCGTGAGCGGTGAGAAAGATGATTGGCATCGAGTCGCCGGCGCTGGCCATCTCGCGTTGGACGTCGAGACCGTCCATACCGGGAAGCTGAAGGTCGAGGACGAGGCAGCTCGGCCCCTCTCTAGGCTCACGCCTCAGAAACTCCTGAGCCGTGACGAATGTCTCGGCCCGCAGGCCCGCCGACCTCAGCAGTTCGGCAATCGAGACCCGCACGTCGTCATCATCGTCGACGACGAACACTGTCGTCGTCGGTCCGGAGGGACTCATGACTCAGAGATGCCCCTATAGTCCCGTCGCGTGAAGGCCGCGGCGCGCGCTCCTCATGACGATCTCCGAAACTGTGCCGGGGTGACTCCCACGAATCGTCGGAACGTCCGGGCGAAGTGACTCGGGTCTTGGAAGCCGGCTTCGAGCGCCGCGTCGATGACCGAGTCCTTCGCGCCCCGAAGCCGCGCCTTGGCGCGGTCGATCCTCTGCGAGAGCACGAACCTGTGGGGAGGGCAACCCGTGCTCCTTCGAAAGAGCTCGGCGAAATAGTGCGGGCTCATCCCGGCGATTTCCGCCAGCTTCGAGAGGCTGAGGTCGTGGGCCAAGTTGTCGCCGATGTAGTCCAGGACCCGTTTGAGTCGGCGGCGGGGCAGTCCGCCGCTGGAGACCATCGGTGTGGCGGGCCGAACGCCGTAACGTCCCACCAGATAGACCGCCAGGGCGTTGGTCAGGAACTCGCCATAGAGAGCTCCGACGGGAGAGCCCTCGCGAAGATCCAGCGCCATCGCCTGAAGCAGCGCCTGGATTCGAGGGTCGATCAGATCCCAATGCGAGGTGAGCTCCAGGTCGGTCTCACGCCGGATCTCGGCGGTCGCCGCCGCGAGCAACTCGGGCTGAATCGACATCGCCAGGCGATGGGTTTGGCCCTCCCAGATCACTTCGTCGATCGTGCCAGGGGGAAGAATGAACGTGGTTCCCGGAACGGCGAAGAATCGCCGAGTCCGGTTTCCCGTCGTCACCTGGTACCCGACGGAGCCGCTCACGATCACATGAACGAACACCTTCGGGTGTTCGTGCCGCGAGATCACGCATCCGGGCACGACGTAGTCCTCTAGCGCGACATTTTTCCAGCGCACGTCTGCGCTCGAAAAGGTCGGGCGGACGTCCAGGAACGGCGTCTCCCTTCCACTCCGGATGACCTGAACCCCCGGCAGAGGGAGCGCCGGAACGGGCGGCCCGAGCCGCCGCAGGTCGGGGCCCGTCGTCGGCGAATCGGAGGCGATTCTCGGAGGACTCTTGGCGGTCGACATAGCGAGACCCGGTCAAGCGGATGCTAGCAGTTAGTCGGAAGATTGAACCAAAGATCGGTCTTTCGGCACATCTTCTCGCAAGGGCGCTCGATACCGTGGACCGAAGGAGGTGTAAGCATGACGTCCTGGTCGGCCCTCGCATCCTCTATGGACGTCGAATCGTTTATCGACGAGTATTTCGAGGCTTGGGGAGAAAGGGATGAGGACCGGATCCTGTCTTACTACTCGGAAAATGTGACGGTTCAGGTTCCGGGTGCCCTCATGCAGGGAAGATCGGCCGTTCGCGAACACTTCGTTCGCCCCTTCATCACCGCGTTTCCCGGAAATCGCCACGTCGTGAAGAGTCGAATTTTTGGACGCGACGTTGTGGTCGTTGAATGGACCTTTGAAGCCAAACACGACGGTCCATTCGCCGGCCGCCCGGCAACGCACGCGACCGTCCATGCACACGGTTGCGGGGTTTACGAGTACGATTCCGCGAAGCGCCAGATTACGGCGGCGCGCATTTACTTCGATGTGGGGACGATACTCAAACAGATCATCGATCCACGCGACTCCTTGGGCTCTTACTAGGAGTCCCGCGAAGCGGCGTCACGGCTCACCCTGCGCAGCCCGGAGACGGCGCTCATGAAGTTCCCTGGCGGCACGAGCGGCCCGGAACACACAGCCATGATCACGGCTCCCCTGGAGCACCTGGATCTCGCCACCGTGCTCAAGGTCTCGCAAGCGGTCTCGGGCGAGATGGACCTCGAGAAGCTCGTCGACACCCTGATGCGTATCGCGATAGAGCATGCCCGAGCGCAACGCGCGCTCTTGATCCTCTTTCGAGAGACCGAGCAGCGAATCGTCGCGGAAGCCGTGGCTCGCGACGACTCGGTGACGGTTCATCTGCGCGACGAGCCCGTGACCGCCTCGCTGCTACCCGAGACGATCCTCCGGTACGTCCTGCGCATTCGGGAGAACGTGATTCTGGACGATGCCTCCGCCCAGAATCCTTTTTCGGCGGATCCGTATGTGGCTGAGCGGCGCGCTCGTTCCATGTTCTGCCTGCCGCTCATGCACCAAGCCAAATTGATCGGAGCGCTCTACCTCGAGAACAACCTGGCTCCTGGCGTCTTCGCGCCAGCTCGGACCGCGGTGTTGAAGCTGCTCGCTTCGCAGGCCGCGATTTCCCTCGAGAACACCCGCTTGTATCTCGATCTCGCGGAAAGGGAATCGAGGATTCGCCGCCTGGTCGATGCCAACATCATCGGGATCATCGTCTGGGAGCTCGGTGGTCGGATCCTCGAGGCCAACGACGCATTCCTCACCATGGTGGGATACCACCGTGCGGATCTCGTCGCGGGTCGCTTGAGCTGGACGGCCATGACCCCTCCCGAATGGCGTGATCGCGACGAACGGCTGATACCCGAGCTCACGAGGAGCGGGACCCTGGAACCGTTCGAGAAGGAATACCTCCGGAAAGACGGCAGCCGGGTGCCCGTGCTCATCGGCTTGGCGCGTTTCGAAGAGAACGGGAGCCAGGGCGTGGCTTTCGTCCTCGACTTGACCGACCGCAAACGGACCGAGCAGCGTTTGCTCGCGGCGCACCGAGCCACGAGGATCCTGGCGGAAGCGGACACGGTCGAGGAAGCGATGCCCAGGATCCTGCACGCCCTGTGCGAGTGCCTGGGATGGGACCTCGGCGCGTGGTGGCGCCTGGACCGAGAAGCCGGAGCGCTCCGATGCGTGGAGCTCTGGCGCGAGTCGTCGGTCGAAGCCCCCGAGTTCGAGGCCGCGACCCGGGCGAGCACTCTTCCGCCCGGGAGCGGCCTGTGCGGCCGGGCCTGGGCCGGCCGGGCGCCCGTGTGCATTTCGGATGTCGCTCAGGACCCGAGCTTTCGCCGGGCGAGACCCGCCGCGCGCGAAGGGGTGCACGCGGCGTTCGCCTTTCCGATCCTACTCGGCGGCGAGGTGCTGGGAGTCATCGATCTCGTCAGCCGCGAGATTCGCGAGCCCGACCGGGAACTGCTCGACATGATGGCCATCCTCGGCAGCCAGATCGGTCAGTTCGTCGAGCGAAGACGGGCGGAGCAAGCCTTGCGCGTCAGCGAACGCGAGGCGCGCCTCATCGTAAACACGATTCCGGGCTTCGTCGCCAGCCTGACCCCCGCCGGCGAGGTCGAGGTGGTCAACGACCAGCTTGTCGAGTACTGCGGCCAGGGGCTGGAGGCCATGAGGCAATGGGGCACGAACGGAACGGTCCACCCGGAGGACGTGCCGCACGTCGCCGGGATCTTCGCGCCCGCGATCGCGACCGGCCAGCCCTACGAGCTCGAAGCGCGCATCCGGCGTTTCGACGGCGTCTATCGCTGGTTTCAGATCCGCGGGCTTCCGCTTCGCGACACGCGCGGCCAAGTCGTCCGATGGTACAGCCTGCTCTCGGACGTGGACGACCGCAAGCGCGCCGAGATGGAGCTCAGGCAGGCCTACGACGGCTTCATGGACGCGCAGCGGCTGAGCAAGACGGGCACCTTCATCACGGATCTCGTGGGGGACGATCACAACTGGTCCGAGGAGCTCTACCGCATCTTCGAGTTCGAGCCGGCGAGCAAGATCACCTTGCAGCGCTTTCGAGAGCTCGTCCATCCCGACGACCTCCCCGATTTCGAAGCCGAGAACGCGCGCGCGATGACGGGGGCGGACGTCAATACTGCGTTCCGCATCGTGACGCCCCGAGGCGCCGTCAAGCACCTGCGCGGCGTCGCGCACGTCACCGGGCAGAGCGCCGGACACCCTCTGTTCGTCGGTGCGGTGCAGGACGTGACGGAGAGCGTCGTCGCGGAGGAGGCCCTGAACAGAGCCCGCTCCGAGCTGGCCCACGCGACGCGGGTGACGACGATGGGGGAGCTGGCGGCGTCGATCTCGCACGAGGTGAGGCAGCCGATCTCGGCCGCGGTGACGTCGGCCCAGACGGCACTACGCTGGCTGGAGGCTCAGCCGCCGGAACTGGGTGAGGTGCGGCAGGCGCTCTCTCGCATCGTCCGCGCCGGCAAGCGGGCGGGGGACGTCGTGGGACGCATCCGCACGCTCGTGACGAAAGCCCCGCCCGCGAAGGAGTCCGTGGAGATCAACTCCGCCATCCGCGAGATCGTCGAGCTGACCCGCGAGGAGGCGGTGAAGAACGGCGTCCCGGTGCGGCTGGACCTGGCCGAGGGGTTGCCGCGGGTGCAGGGAGACCGCGTCCAACTTCAACAGGTAATTCTCAACCTGATCCTCAACGGGATCGAGGCAATGACGGGCGTGGGCGAGGCGTCGCGAGAGTTGCGGATCCGCTCCAGGAGAGACGATGGGGGCGGCGTGCGCGTCGCGGTGGCCGATACCGGTCCGGGACTTGGGGAAGGGGAGCCGGAGCAGCTGTTCGAGGCCTTCTACACGACGAAGCCGGGAGGTCTGGGGCTGGGGCTTTCGATCTGCCGGTCGATCATCGAAGCCCACGACGGACGGCTGTGGTCGAACGCGAACGAGCCGCGCGGCGCCGTCTTCCAGTTCACCCTGCCGACCGTCGCGCGGTAATTCCCGGGCCACTCCACGCCTTCAGGTACCGTCGATGCTTCCGGCGGGATCGCCCCGGTGAAGCGACCGGAGCTCGTTCCGACACGCCTCGCCGAAGGCCTTGAGGGGATCGTGGAAACTCTTGAGCGAGGAGAGCTCGCGGATCTTCTCGGGTGCCAGGTTCGGCCCACGGTACCTCTCGAAAATCTCCTCGAGCGCGGCCTCTGCAGCCTGGAGGACGGCGTCGGAGGACACCAGCCGAATGCGGCTGATGAGCGCATAGGCCGAGCGGAACTTGTCCGGACTTTCGAGACTGTGCTGCATCGAATCGAGCGCCAGCTTCGAGCACTCCACGATGTAATCGGTGTAGAGGACCTCGCGCTTGTGCATTTCGGCCTGGATCCCGGCCCTCTTCGCCTGGGTCCGCTGGGTCATCACTGCCGTCAGCATCGAGGCGGACCCGCCGACCAGGGACCCGAGGATGGCCGACGCGGCGCTTACCACCGCCGTATCCATAACTAGTCTTTCGCGCTCGAGCTCGAGCTCTCGCCGATTGCGGGCTCTCCAGACCGGTCACCGACTCCGGTGCCCCTTGCGGCGGCCTGGAGAGTGAAACTCCGCGACCTCGGAGCCGGCTGCGCCTCGCGGAGCGCGATCGCAGCGCCTTCGAGACCGAGAGGTCCGAAGATCGCGAGCGCCGCCCTTTCCGGGCGGTTCCGCCCCAATGGGCGCGACCGGGGCGCCGTACGAGCCTCAATCCATTCGCTCTTCATGGGCTTCTTCTCAACCATTGCCTTCACGAGGCGGTACGGGGCATCGATCGGGCCTATCGCTGCGTGCGCGACCGACACCCCGGCCACCGCTGGGCGTGATGGCCGATGGGTTGCGGGTGAGTCACCTCCTGCCGGAAGACGTGGAGCAACACCAGGGCCACCGTGCTAGGTCGCTGGCCGCGTACGAATTCGACCGAGACTTCCAGCGAGAATCTCGCGAAGGCTCGCCAAAGAACGCGAAAACTGGCGACTACCGAGGGCTTCCCCCCGACCAATACCGGAAAGGTGTCGATCGATTTCCCTCGGACCGGTTCAGCCCTTCGCTGACGGCGCAAGGCCTGAACTCGGCTGATATTCGCGAGCACTGCGTGCGAGAGTTCGCGAATCTTTTCGGCGTGGCCGCGCTCGCTTCCGGCGAATCTGCTCCAGCGACAGGACTTTGCCACACGGGCGCCGCGAGATCGCCCTCGGCACCACCCTTGCCATTGGACACGTCGGACATGGAGGCCACCGCTTGAACGCGAGAGTAACGAACAAGCTCCCCGTCATCTACCTGGCGCGCCATGGCGAGACGCCCTGGACCGTCTCCGGTCAGCACACCGGCGTGACCGACATTCCGTTGAACGCGCAAGGGGAAGCGCAGGCGGCCCGGCTGGGAGAACGGCTCCGGGGGATGCGCTTCTCGGCGGTCCTCACGAGCCCGCTGCAGAGGGCGCGCCGCACGTGCGAGCTGGCCGGCTTCGGCCCCGCGGCGGACGTCGTGCCCGACCTCATCGAGTGGAACTACGGCGCCTACGAGGGTCAGACGAGCGCCGACATCCACGTCGCGCGGAGGGACTGGGACCTCTTCCGCGACGGCGGCCCCGGAGGGGAATTGCCGGAGGATGTCGGAGCGAGGGCCGACCGGGTGGTGCGCCTCGTCCGCGCCACGGGCGGGGAGGTGCTGCTCTTCTCGAGCGGGCACTTCCTCCGCGTGTTCGCCGCGCGCTGGCTCGGTCTCGAGCCGGGGGCCGGCCGATACTTCCTGCTCAGCACCGCCAGTCTCAGCGCGGTCGGGTACGAGAACGACCGTTCGCAACCCGTCATTCGAATCTGGGACGACACGTCTCATCTCCGCCAGCCCGCCGCGACGTCGCCGCGGCCGGCGGCGAAACTTTTGCGCTCACGCGAGGTGGCACGATGAAACCGACGGAAAGCCTCCACGAAGAAGGCCAGAGCCTCTGGCTCGACAACATCACCCGCGACCTCCTCCAGACGGGGACGCTCGAGCGCTACATCCGGGAGCTCGCGGTCACGGGACTCACCTCCAACCCGACCATCTTCGACCACGCGATCAAGAACAGCCCGACCTACGACGCGGCGATCCGCAAGAAGGTCGCGGAGGGCAAGTCGGGAGAGGAGCTGTTCTTCGAGCTCGCGCTCGAGGACCTCACACGCGCCGCCGACCTGTTCCGGCCGATCTGGGACCGCACTCGCGGCGTGGACGGGTGGGTGTCTCTCGAGGTCTCTCCGCTCTTGGCCCGCGACACCGCGAGCACGCTCGCCGCCGCGAAATCGCTCTACGCCCGCGCGGCCCGGCCGAACCTCTTCATCAAGATCCCCGGTACCCCGGAAGGGCTGCCCGCGATCGAGGAGGCGATCCTCGCGGGCATTCCGATCAACGTCACGCTGCTCTTCTCCGACGAGCACTACCTGGCCGCGGCCGAAGCGTTTCTCCGCGGAATCGAGCGCCGCGTGGACGCCGGACTTTCCCCCGACGTGGGCTCGGTGGCCTCCGTGTTCGTCAGTCGATGGGACGCGGCGGTCAAGGACCGCGTCCCGCCGGAGATGCGAAACCAGCTCGGCATCGCGATCGCGAAGAAGATCTACGCGGCATACCGAGGCCTGCTCGCCTCTCCGCGCTGGCAACGGGTCTTCAACGAAGGTGCCCGCCCGCAGAGGCTGCTTTGGGCTAGCACGGGCACGAAGGATCCCGCAGCCTCGGACATCCTCTACGTGAAGGCTCTCGCCGCGCCCTTCACCGTCAACACGATGCCCGAGGCCACCCTGAAGGCGGTCGCCGACCACGGGTCGCTGGGCGGGCTGCTGAGCGCGGACGGGGGCGACAGCAAGGCCGTCCTGGCCCGATTCGCCTCGGCCGGCGTCGACGTGAGGGCGCTCGCGCGCCAGCTCCAGGACGAAGGCGCCAAGGCCTTCGTCGATTCCTGGCGCGAGCTGATGGGAGTGATCGCATCCAAGAGCGCGGTCCTCGGAAAGGCGAGCTGAACATGGCGACGACCACGACGACCACGACGACGACCAATGACCGGCTGACCGCGCGCCCCTCCTGGCGAGCCCTCCGGGACCACCACGCGAAGATCCAGGGCCTGCAGCTCCGGACGCTCTTCGCCGATGACGCGAAGCGCGGCGAGCGGCTGACCGCCGAGGCCGCCGGTCTCTTTCTCGACTACTCCAAGAACCGAGTCACGGACGAGACCCTGGTCCTCCTCCGCGAGCTCGCGGAGGAGTCCGACCTGAGGGGCCGCATTGACGCCATGTTCCGGGGGGACAAAATCAACCTCACCGAGGGCCGCGCCGTCCTGCACGTCGCGCTGCGCGCGCCCCGCGGCACGACCATCCGGGTGGACGGCCAGGACGTCGTTCCCGAAGTCCACGCCGTGCTCGACGCGATGGCGGCGTTCGCGATCCGCGTGCGCAGCGGGGAGTGGAAGGGCCACACCGGCAAACGCATCCGCAACGTCGTCAACATCGGCATCGGCGGCTCCGACCTGGGACCCGTCATGGCCTACGAGGCGCTCAAGCACTACAGCGACCGCAACATGACCTTCCGCTTCGTGTCGAACGTGGACGGGACCGACCTCGTGGAGGCTACGCGCGACCTCGACCCCGCGGAGACGCTCTTCATCGCGTCGTCCAAGACCTTCACGACGCTCGAGACGATGACGAATGCCCAGAGCGCGCGAGCCTGGCTGCTCGCGGGCCTGGGAGGCGACGCGAAGGCCGTGGCGCGGCACTTCGTAGCGGTCTCGACGAACGCCGCCAAGGTCGCGGAATTCGGGATCGATACCGCGAACATGTTCGGGTTCTGGGACTGGGTCGGCGGGCGCTATTCGATGGACTCGGCCATCGGCCTCTCGACCATGCTCGCCGTCGGCCCGGAGGGCTTTCGCGCGATGCTTGACGGCTTCCACCAGATGGACGAGCACTTCCGCACCGCGCCCTTCGAGCGCAACCTTCCGGTGCTCCTCGGACTCTTGACGGTCTGGTACACGGACTTCTTCGGGGCGGAGACCGTGGCCGTTCTGCCCTACGAGCAGTACCTCAAGCGCTTCCCCGCCTACCTGCAGCAGTTGACGATGGAGAGCAACGGCAAACACGTCACGCGGGAAGGGGAGGACGTCGACTACGCGACCGGCCCCGTCTACTGGGGCGAGCCGGGCACCAACGGGCAGCACTCGTTCTACCAGCTGATCCATCAGGGGACTCGTCTGATCCCCTGCGACTTCATCGCGTTCGCCGAGCCGCTCAACCCGCTCGGCCGTCACCACGATATGCTGCTGGCGAACGTGTTTGCGCAGACCGAGGCGCTGGCCTTCGGCAAGACGCGCGAGCAGGTTTACGCGGAGGGCACGCCGGAGGGGCTCGTTCCCCACCGGGTGTTCCTGGGCAACCGTCCCTCGAACACGATCCTCGCCGATCGGCTCACCCCCGAGACTCTGGGCAAGCTCGTCGCGCTCTACGAGCACAGTGTGTTCACGCAGGGTGTCATCTGGGACATCGATTCGTTCGACCAGTGGGGCGTCGAGCTCGGAAAGCGCTGGCCCAGCGAATCATCCTGGAGCTCGAGAGCGGGGCGGAGCCCCGGCTCGGCCACGACAGCTCCACGAACGCTCTGATTCGACGCTACCGGGCGCGCAAGGCGGTCGCGCGATGAGCTCGGCCATGACGTCGGCCGAGGGGGCGCGGATGAATGGCTCTGAAGACCAGCGCCGCCGGGTCGAGCAGCTCCGCAAGATGAGGACCCAGCCCGGCTTCCTCGCCGCGCTCGACCAGAGCGGCGGCAGCACGCCCCACGCGCTGCGGGCGTACGGCATCGCGGAGAGCGCATGGTCGAATGACGCGGAGATGTTCGCGATCGTGCATCAGATGCGCACGCGGATCATGACCAGTCACGTCTTCAACGGCGACCGAATCCTCGGCGCGATCCTGTTCGAGGACACCATCGACCGGGAGGTCGCCGGCAAGCCCACCGCGGACTATCTCTGGGAGGTCAAGCGGGTGGTGCCGTTCCTGAAGGTGGACCAGGGACTGGCTGCGGAGAGCCGGGGCGTGCAGCTCCTGAAGGACCTTCCCAACCTGGCCGCCCTCCTCGACAAGGCGAAGTCCAAACGCATCTTCGGAACCAAGATGCGCTCGTTCATCAAGCAGGCCGACTCCGCCGGCGTCGCCGACATCGTCACGCAGCAGTTCACCGTCGCCCGGCAGATCGTCGACGCCGGCCTCGTGCCGATCATCGAGCCGGAGGTGGACATCCACTGCCCGGAGAAGGCGAGGGCCGAGGGCCTTCTGAAGGCGGCACTCCTGACGGAGCTGAATGGCCTCCCCGAGGGCCGGCTCGTCATGCTCAAGCTCACGCTGCCGGAGAAAGACGACCTCTACGCCGAGCTCGTCCAGCATCCCCGGATCGTGAGGGTGGTCGCGCTGTCGGGCGGCTACACGCAGGACGAGGGCAACAGGCGCCTTCGCCGGAACCACGGCGTCGTGGCGAGCTTCTCGCGTGCGCTCGTCGAGGGCCTCTCGGCTCAGCAGTCCGACGCCGAATACGACGCGCGGCTGGACACCTCCATCCATCGCATCTTCGAGGCCTCGAACACGTGAGCACGGTCCAGTTGGCCCCATCGATCCTCAATGCCGATTTCGCTCGGCTCGGAGAGCAGGTGTCGGACGCGGAGCGCGCGGGGGCGGACCGCATCCACGTGGACGTGATGGATGGTCACTTCGTGCCGAACCTTTCGATGGGCGCGGCGGTCGTGAAGTCGCTTCGGCGGATCACGGCGCTGCCGCTCGAGATTCATCTGATGGTCTCCGAACCCGACCTCTACCTCGATGAGTTCATGGCGGCGGGGTCGGATTCCTTCCTCGTTCATTGGGAGGGCAATCACAACCTGCACCGCACGGTCCACCGGATCCGATCGCAGCGCAAGCGCCCCGGCGTCGCCATCTACCCGGCCACGCCTGCGGCGGTGCTCGAGGAGATCGTCGGAGAGGTCGACCAGGTGCTGGTCATGACCGTCGACCCGGGATTCGGTCACCAGCCGTTCCTCTCGGCCACCCTGCCGAAGATCGGACGCGTCCGCGAGCTGATCGAGCGCCGCCGGCTCGAGTGCGACCTGGAGGTCGATGGGGGCATCGACTCCACGACCGCGCCCCTGGCCGTTCGCGCCGGCGCGACGGTGCTGGTCGCGGGCTCGGCGGTCTTCGGCGACGATCTCGGCGTCATCCCGGCCATGAACGGCCTCCGCGCCGCGGCGGACGCGGCGCGGCGCGAGGCCGCGAACGAACCAGCATTGCAAAGGAGTTGAGTATGCAGCTCGGAATCATCGGACTCGGCCGCATGGGCGCGAACATGGCCCTTCGCCTGCTCGCCGACGGCCACGACATCGTTGCCTACGACAGGTCCTCGAAGGCCATCGACGACCTGAAGCGGGACAAGGCGAAGGGCGCCTCGTCGCTCGCGGACCTCGTGAAGAGGCTCGAAGCGCCGCGGGCCATCTGGCTCATGGTCCCGGCGGCCGCGGTGGATGCGACCATCGCCGACCTCGTGCCACACCTCTCGGGCGGAGACATCCTGATCGACGGCGGCAACTCGTATTACGTCGACGACATTCGCCGCGCGGAGGAGTTGACCAAGAAGGGAATCCACTACGTCGACGTCGGCACGAGCGGCGGCGTGTGGGGGCGGGAGCGCGGCTACTGCCTGATGATCGGCGGGGAGACGAAGATCGTCCAGCACCTCGATCCGATCTTCGCGCGCCTCGCGCCCGGTGCCGGCGACATCCCGCGGACGCCCGGACGCAACGGCAACGGCAGCACGTCGGAGCAGGGCTATCTCCACTGCGGCCCGAACGGCGCCGGGCATTTCGTGAAGATGGTGCACAACGGGATCGAGTACGGCCTCATGGCCGCGTACGCGGAGGGTCTGGGCGTCCTGCGCTCCGCCAACGTCGGGCGACAGGATGGCCAAGCCGTCGACGCCGAGACGACGCCGCTCCGCGAACCCCGGCACTACCAGTACGAGTTCGACCTCCCCGAGGTCGCCGAGGTCTGGCGGCGCGGCAGTGTCGTCGCCTCCTGGCTCCTCGACCTCACGGCTTCCGCGCTCGTGAAGGACCCCACGCTCGAGCACTTCGAGGGACGCGTGTCCGACTCCGGCGAGGGGCGCTGGACGATCACGGCGGCGATCGACGAGGCGGTGCCCGCCCCCGTGCTCACCTCCGCGCTGTACGAGCGCTTCAGCTCGCGGGGCGAGGCGGCCTTCGCGGACAAGCTGCTCTCGGCCATGCGGTTCGAGTTCGGCGGACACGTCGAGAAGCCGTCGGCCGAAAGGAGGGCTGCGGGATGACCACCGACACCTTGCGCTCCGACGCGCTCGTGTTCTACGGCGCGACAGGAGACCTCGCGTACAAGAAGATCTTCCCGGCGCTGCAGGCGATGGAGAAGCGCGGCCACCTGGACGTGCCGGTCATCGGCGTGGCCAAGGCGGGCTGGAACCTCGAGCAGCTCAAGGCGCGGGCCAAGGACAGCCTCGAGCACCACGGGGGTCTCGATACCCAGGCGTTCGGCAAGCTCAGCGAGCGGTTGCGTTATGTCGACGGCGACTATCGGGACGCCGCGACCTTCCAGGCGATCCGCCGGGAGCTCGGGGCGGCCCGCCGGCCCGCCCATTACCTGGCCATTCCTCCCGTCCTGTTCGGGCTGGTCGTCGAGCAGCTCGGCAAGTCCGGCGCGACGGATGGGGCGCGCGTCATCATCGAGAAGCCGTTCGGCCACGACGCTCGAATCCGCGCGCGAGCTCAACCGGGTCCTGCTCGGGGCGTTCGACGAGTCCGCGATCTTTCGCATCGACCACTACCTCGGGAAACGGCCCGTCAATCACATGCTCTTCTTCCGCTTCGCCAACGCGTTCCTGGAACCGTTCTGGAACCGCGCGCACGTCGAGAGCGTGCAGATCACCATGGCCGAGGACTTCGGCGTGCAGGGCCGGGGGGGCTTCTACGACGCCACCGGCGCCATCCGGGACGTGGTCCAGAACCACCTCTTCCAGGTCCTCTGCAATCTCGCCATGGAGCCGCCCGTCCGAGCCGACAGCGAGTCGATCCGCGACGAGAAGGTGAAGGTGCTGAAGGCGATCCCTGCCCTCGGCGCGGACGACGTCGTTCGCGGACAGTTCCGCGGGTATCGCTCGGAGAACGGCGTGGCGCAAGGCTCCCGGGTCGAGACGTTCGCGGCGGTGCGCCTTCAGATCGACTCCTGGCGCTGGCGGGGCGTGCCCTTCTACATCCGGGCGGGAAAGTGCCTGCCCCTCACGTGCACCGAGGTGGTGGTCCGGCTGCGAAAGCCGCCCACGATGTATGACGGCTTCGACATCCAGTCGAACTACACGCGCTTCCGGATCAGCCCCGAGGTCACGATCGCGATCGGGGCGAACGTCCTCGCCGAGCAGGAGGTGGGCACGCTCACCGGGGAAATGGTGGGGAGCCGGCTGCCGCGCGCCGGGGACATGGACGCCTACGAGCGCGTTCTCGGGGACGCCATGGGGGGTGACGCGACGCTGTTTGCTCGCGAGGACTATGTCGAAGAGGCCTGGCGCATCGTCGATCCCATGCTGAAGGCCGGCACGCCCGTCTACGAGTACGAGCCGGGAACATGGGGACCGAAGGAAGTCGAGGCGAGGGTCACTCCTCCCGGAGGGTGGCAGGACCCCGTGATGAGACCGAGGGAAGTCGAGTCGAAGGTCTCGCCTCCTGCGGTGCGGCAGGAACCCGTGGTGAGGGCGTCGTGAGAATCCAGGTCCTGGCCGATGCCGAGGCGGTCGCGCATGCGGCCGCCTCGCTCACGGCGGCGGAGGCGCGCGCGGCGGTGGCCGCCCGGGGCCGCTTCGTCGTTGCGCTCAGCGGCGGCCGTACTCCGTGGACGATGCTTCGGGCCTTGGCCGACGAGGACGTCCCCTGGGCCGGCGTTCACGTTTTCCAGGTGGACGAGCGCGTGGCGCCCGACGGGGATCCCGATCGGAACCTCACCCACATCCGCGAGAGCCTGCTCGGGCACTGCCCGATCCCCGCGGACCAGGTCTACGCCATGCCCGTGGAATCGGCGGACCTCGCCGCCGGGAGCGCGCAATACGCCAGGCTCCTGCAGATCGTCGCCGGCTCGCCCCCCGTGCTCGATCTCGCCCTCCTGGGCCTGGGGCCCGACGGCCACACGGCGTCGCTCGTGCCCGGCGACCCCGTGCTCGGCGTCGCGGACGTCTCCGTCGCTCTCTCGGGCGTCTATCAGAAGCGGCGCCGGATGACCCTGACGTACCCGGTCCTCGATCGATCCCGACGCATCGTGTGGCTCGTCACTGGAGCGGAGAAGGCCGGGATTCTGGCGCGCCTGCTGGCGGGTGATCGTTCGATCCCCGCGGGACGGGTCGACGGGGAGCGGGCCCTGGTTCTCGCCGACCAGAGTGCCGCGGCGCGGTCGGGAGAGTCGAAATCGACGCGGCTGCAAACCGTGGAGGGATGAGCATGCGAGTGGGAATCGCGACGGATCACGGCGGATTCGCTTTGAAGGAGGACCTCGCGGCGCGGCTTCGCGCGGCCGGCCACGACGTGGCCGATTTCGGCGCGGAGGCGCTCCACCCGGGCGACGACTATCCGGACTTCGTCATCCCGCTGGCCCGCGCGGTCGCCGCCGGCACGGTCCATCGCGGCGTGGCCGTGTGCGGCAGCGGTGTCGGGGCGTCGATCTGCGCGAACAAGGTCCCGGGCGCCAAGGCCGGTCTCATCCAAGACCACTTCTCCGCGGGGCAGGGCGTCGAGGACGATCACATGAACATCCTCTGCATGGGCGGCCGGACGGTGGGCGCGAGCGTCGCCTGGGACCTGGTCCGCACATTCCTCGCCGCGGAGCCCAGCCAGGACCCGCGGCATCTGCGCCGCCTCGCGAAGGTGGCGTCCCTGGAGCTCGAATCGACGAGGGCGAACTCATGAGCACGACGATGGCGACCGAAACCCCCACGACCAACCCGACCTCGGTGGATCTCGATCAGCTCGCGGTGAACACCATCCGCACGCTCTCGATCGACGCGGTCGAGCGCGCCAGGTCCGGGCATCCCGGCACGCCGATGGCGCTAGCGCCACTCGTCTACACCGTCTGGAATCGCGTGATGCGGTTCGACCCGAAGGACCCGATCTGGCCGAATCGGGACCGGTTCGTGCTCTCCAACGGCCACGCCTCGATGCTGCTGTGGTCCGCGCTGCACCTGAGCGGTGTCCGGGCCGTGAACGCGGACTACGAGCGGCTGGGCGAGCCCTCGGTGACGCTCGAGGACATCCGCCGCTTCCGCCAGATCGGGAGCAAGGCGCCCGGACATCCCGAGTATCACTGGGTATCCGGGGTCGAGACGACCACCGGGCCTCTCGGCCAGGGTGCGGCGACCAGCGTGGGGATGGCCATCGCCCGGAAGTGGCTCGCAGAGCGCTACAACCGGCCCGGCTTCGCCGTCTTCGACTACGACATCTACGTCGTCGTCGGCGACGGTTGCCTGATGGAGGGCATCGGGACGCGAGGCCGCGTCGCTCGCCGGCCACCTCGGCCTCGACAACCTCTGCTGGATCTACGACAACAACCACATCACCATCGAGGGCAACACGAGCCTCGCGTTCACGGAGGACGTCGCTGGTCGTTTCCTCGCGTACGGGTGGAACGTCCTGCGCGTGGGCGATGCGAACGACCGCGAGCGCATCGAGCACGCGCTCTCCGTCTTCCGCGGGACCAGGGGCCGCCCCACCCTGATCATCCTCGACAGCCACATCGGGTACGGCTCCCCCAATAAGCAGGACACGTCGGCCGCCCACGGCGAGCCGCTCGGGCCCGAAGAGTGCCGCCTCGTCAAACGCGCCTACGGCTGGCCCGAGGACGCGCAGTTCCTCATCCCCGACGGAGTCTACGAACACTTTGCGGCCGGCGTCGGGGCCCGAGGAGCGGCCGCGCGGAACCAGTGGACGGAGCTGCTGGCGGCATACCGCACGACCTATCCGGATCTCGCGAACGAGATCGATCAGATGCAGCGCCGGGAGCTTCCCGCCGGATGGGACGACGATCTCCCCGTGTTCCCGCCGGACCCGAAGGGCATCGCCGGACGCGACGCCTCGAGCAAGGTGCTGAACGCCCTCGCGCGGAAGATCCCGTGGTTCCTCGGCGGGTCGGCAGACCTCGGACCCTCGAACAAGACGCTGCTGACCTACGAGGGAGCCGGGCACTTTCAGGCCGCGAGTCCCTCGGGCAAGAACCTGCACTTCGGCATCCGTGAGCATGCGATGGGGGCGATCGTCAACGGCCTCTCGCTGTCGAAGCTGCGGCCCTACGGCGCGAGCTTCTTCATCTTCAGCGACTACGCCCGGCCGGCGATCCGCCTGTCGGCGCTCATGGAGCTGCCGACGCTCTTCGTCTTCACGCACGACGCCATGGGCGACGGCGAGGACGGGCCCACCCATCAGCCCGTGGAGCACCTGGCCTCCCTTCGCGCGATGCCCGGGCTCGTGACGATGCGGCCCGGCGACGCCAACGAAGTCGTGGAGGCGTACCGCTGCGTGATGCGGCTTCAGCACCGACCCGCCGTATTCGCGTTCTCGCGGCAGCCGTTGCCGACGCTCGACCGCGGCAAGTACGCGGCGGCGGCCGGCGTGGCGCGCGGGGCTTACGTGCTCGCGGATCCGCCCGACGGGATGCCCGAGGTGATTCTCATCGCGTCCGGCAGTGAGGTGAGCCTCGCCGTCGAGGCGCACGTCAAGCTGCTCGCCGAAGGCATTCGCTCGCGTGTCGTCTCGATGCCCTCGTGGGAGATCTTCGACGATCAGCCGCAGGACTACCGGGACGCCGTGCTGCCGCCGTCGGTGCCGGCACGGATCGCGATTGAGCAGGCCTCGACGTTCGGCTGGGAGCGATACGTCGGCGGCACCGGCAGGATCATCGGCATGAAGACCTTCGGGGCCTCCGCACCGCTCAAGGCGCTGCAGGAGAAGTTCGGGTTCGAGCCCGAGCGGATCGTGGCGACCGCCCGGGAGCTGGTGGGCCGACCGTGAGATCGGCTCGATTCTGGGTTGCGGCGCTCGGGTTGACCTCCGCTCTGCCGGTGGTGGCCCAGACTCCGGAAGACCTCCAGCGACAGCTCCAGCAACTCAAGTCACAGTACGAAGCGACCACGCAGGAACTCCAGCGCCAGATCGCGGCCCTCGAAAAACAGATCACGGAGTCCCAGGAGGCGGCGGCGTCCGCGGAGCGCATCGCTCGAGAGACGGCGACGAAGGCGCTTCTGAGCCAGGTGCTCGACGTCGGCGCGCAGTACCAGGGCCAGGTTCCCGCGGCGCCGACCTACGAACAGCTGCAACAGGCGGACACGAGGATCGAGGGCCTCGAGACGCAGGCCCGCCTCTTCGAGTTCCACGGCTACCTCCGTTCCGGCTACGGCCTGAACGGCGTCGGGGGACAGCAGGTCCCGTTCCAGGCCCCTGGCGCCGACGCGAAGTACCGCCTGGGCAACGAGGCCGAGACCTACAGCGAAATGATCTTCGTCAACAACTGGCTCAACCCGCAACGAAAGACCGACAAGGCCTGGTTCAAGACGGAGCTCATGATCCAGGCGGGCACCAACAACTCTTCGAACTTCGCGAACTTCGCCAATCCCGATTTCAACGACCACTTCCGCCTCCGCGAGGCGTTCGTTCAAGCCGGCAACCTCTTCGACAGTCAACCCGGCCTCAAGCTCTGGGCGGGCGAGCGGTACTACCGTCGCCAGCACATCGAGATCGACGACTTCTACCCTCTGGACATGAGCGGTTACGGCGGGGGCCTGGAGGACCTCAACGTCGGGATCGGCAGCGTGGCCGCATCATTTCTCGCGGGGGCCCGACCCGACATCACGACGCCAAACGGCAACTACGCACGGAGCAACCTGGATCTGCGTCTCTATGACGTGCGGGCGCCGGGCGGGACGCTGGGGCTCTGGTTCGATCTGACCACCAGCCGGGGTGGCACGATCCCGACGGGCGAGGTGATCCCAAGCACCCCCGGCTACGCCGGGGGTGTCCGGTACCAGACCCTCGAATGGCTGGGCGGCTTTCAGGTGTTCGGAATTCAGTACGGGACCGGTCCCGCGAGCAACTTCAGCACGACGATTCCCGACCCCAGTCCTTTCCTTGATAGCGCGAAGCGCTTCCTCGTCACCGAGCAGATCGTCATCCAGCCGACCGACCGCTTCGCAATCTCGCCGATCCTCGTCTACCAGCGGCGGCAGAGTGGCGCTCCCGATGCCGGCTGGGACGAGTGGCTCTCGATCGGCGCGCGGCCGGAATTCTTCTTCACCAGGATTCTCTCGCTCGCCCTGGAGACGGGGTTCGACCACACGCGCAGCGGCACGGGCCAGTACGAGGGCTGGCTCGAGAAGTTCACGCTGGCCGCGCAGGTCTCGGCCGGCCGCCAGTTCTTCAGCCGGCCCGTCCTGCGCCTCTTCGCGACCTACGCGCACTGGTCCGACGGGCTGAAAGGTTTCGTGGGCGGGGTGCCCTACGCCGACAGGACGAGCGGATTCACTTACGGGATCCAGGCCGAGACGTGGTGGTGACGGAGGCAGCCATGCTGATTGCGGGAGACATCGGCGGCACGAAGACCGACCTGGCGATCTATTCGGGCGAGGCCGGGCCGCATGCGCCGCTCGCTCAGACCGAAGTGAAGAGCGCCGACTATCCCAGCCTGCAGGCGATGGTCCGGCAGTTTCTCGCGGACGCAAAGATGTCGGTCACGACCGCCTGCTTCGACGTCGCCGGCCCGGTGATCGACGGGGGCGTGAAGACGACCAACCTGCCCTGGACGATGGACGAGCGCTCGCTGGCCCGGGACCTGAATCTCCGGTCCGTCCGGCTCATCAACGACCTGGAGGCCGTCGCGCGGTCCGTGCCGAGCCTCCGGGCGCAGGACCTCGTGACGCTGAACGAGGGCAAGGCGGTCGAGCGAGGTTCGATCGCGATCATCGCTCCCGGGACGGGTCTCGGCGAATCGTTCCTGGTCTGGGACGGGGGGCAGTACCGGGCGCACGGCTCCGAAGGCGGACACTCCGATTTCGCGCCCACGGACGCGCGTCAGATCGGTCTCCTCGAATACATGCTGGGGCGTTTCGACCACGTGGGTTTCGAGCGCGTCTGTTCGGGGATCGGGGTTCCCAACATCTACGACTACCTTCGCGAGAAGGAAAACATCCCCGAGAGTCCCACGGTCGCGGCGGGGATCTCGTCGGCCAGGGATCGTACGCGCGCGATTCTCGAAGCCGCAGTCGATCCCGGTGGTCCGAGCGAGCTGTGCCGCGCGACCGCCGAGATGCTGGTCTCGATCCTCGGGAGCGAAGCCGGCAACCTCGCGCTGAAAGTTCTCGCGACCGGAGGGGTGTACATGGCCGGCGGCGTCGCGGTGCATCTTCTGGGTCTGCTCCGCGAGCCGCGATTCATGGAGGCCTTCACACGAAAAGGTCGGTTCAAGGACGTGATGGCGCGCATGCCCATCCACGTCATCACCACCCGCGCGGCGCTGCTCGGCGCCGCGGCCTATGGACTGGAGAGCCTCCACAAGGCCAGTGCGGGGCCGCAAGCAGAAAGGATGTCGTCATGAGCGAGATCACCGGCCACGTCGCGAAGCCGGGCAGCCTGAAGGCTGTCGACCAATCCACGGTGTCTGCCCATTCCTACGTCATCATGCTCAGCGCGGTCGCCGCCCTCGGGGGCTTTCTCTTCGGCTTCGACAGCGCCGTAATCAACGGGACCGTCGACGCTCTGGCGGCCACGTTCGGGACCCGCGCCGCGACCACGGGATTCGCCGTCGCATCCGTGCTGGTCGGCTGCGCGTTCGGAGCTTTCACGGCCGGGAGGGTCGCCGACATCTACGGGCGGCGCCCGACCATGGTCCTGAACGCCGTCATCTTCCTGATCAGCGCGTTCGCGACGGGAGCCGCCCCTTCGGCCGGCTTCTTCATCGCCTCGCGCCTCCTGGGCGGCGTCGGCATCGGCGCCGCGAGCGTGCTGGCGCCGATGTACATCTCGGAAGTGGCTCCCGCGGCCATACGCGGCCGGCTGGCCTCGCTGCAGCAGATGGCCATCGTGCTGGGGCTCTTCTTCGCCTTTCTGAGCAACGACGTTCTCGCCAAAATCGCGGGAGGCGCGAGGGCGACGCTGTGGCTGAACTTTCCGGCGTGGCGCTGGATGTTCTGGATGGAAGCGGTCCCCGCCGTCGCCTTCCTGATCGGCGGCCTCTTCATCCCGGAGTCTCCGCGTTACCTCGTCGCCCGCGGCCGAAAGGACGACGCACGCAAGGTCTTCGCCCGAATCGGTGGTGACGGCGACGCTCTCGTCCGACAGGTCGAGCAGGGTCTCCGCGGCGAGCACCGGCCGCGCCTCTCCGACGTGCTGGTGTCCGGCTCGCACCGGCTCGCCTCGGTCGTGTGGGTGGGAGTGGGGCTGGCCGTGTTCCAACAGCTCGTGGGCATCAACATCATCTTCTACTTCGGCGAGGTGCTCTGGAAGGCCGCTGGAGCGACGGAGCAATGGGCGCTCCGCATCAACATCCTCACCGGTCTGGTGAACATCCTGGCCACGATTCCGGCGATCGTCCTCATCGACCGCGTGGGCCGCAAGCCCCTCCTGCTCGCCGGCTCCATCGGCATGGCCGTGACGCTTGGCGTCATGGCTTTCGTCTTTGGCTCGGCCGGGACGGGTCCCGACGGCAAGCCGCTCCTGACGCACGGCGGGGCGATCGCGGGTCTCACGGCGGCGAACCTGTACATCGTCGCGTTTGCGATGTCCTGGGGTCCGGTGATGTGGGTGCTCCTCGGCGAGATGTTCCCGCCGCGCATGCGCGGCGCGGCACTGGCGGTCTCCGGCGCGAGCAACTGGGCGGCCAACTTCGCCGTCACGGTCACGTTCCTGCCGCTGATGGGTGTCGCGGGCCTGTCCGGGGCGTACGGGCTCTATGCCCTCTGCGCCGCAGCCTCGATTTTCTTCGTGTGGAAGGCAGTGAACGAGACGAAGGGCAAGACGCTCGAGCAGATGGCGTGACCAGCGAGCTTGTGAACGCGAAGCCGAGGGGTGGTTGGCGGGCCAACTCCCATGAAGACTGACCTCGCGAGATGTGTCGCCGATCCGTGCCGCGCGATCCGCGGAAGTATGAAGGAATCGCGATGGAGCCGCCTCCTCCGATTGATGTCCCTCTCCGTGCTGATCTCGATCGTCGGCCCGGTCGGGGACATCGACCTCGCCGGGCAGACGACCCCTCCGACTCCGAGCAAACCCTGGTCTCCACCGGGCCTCGAGGTGTACGAGAAGGATCTGGCCTCCTGGCCCTCCAGCGACGCGAAGATCGACCCGGACAGGCTCTATGACCTCCCCGAGCTGATCGACATCGCCGAATCCACGAACCCTCAAACCCGCGTCGCGTGGGAACGCGCGCGGCAGGCGGCCGCGGCCGTCGGTCTCAGCAAGAGCGCCTATTACCCCTATCTCGCGGCCTCCGCCTTCGCCGGGTACGAGAAGGCTTTCATTCCCTTCCCGACCCTCCAGCAGGGCCCGGGCCCTTCCGACGTGTCGGTCGTCGGCGGCGGGGCCCTGGGCTTCGACCTGAAGTCGGCGCGTGTCGCCCTCGACATGAAGTGGCTGCTCCTGCGATTTCGGGGAGCGCGACGCTTCGAAGACCATCGCCGAGGAGGGGTTGACGGCCGCGAACGTCGGCTTCAACGGCGTCCATCAGCAGGTCGTCTTCCTCGTCGCGCGGCGGTACTACGAATTCAATTCCGCCCGCCAGAGAGTCGAGGCGGCCGAAATCTCGCAGCGCGCCGCGGACACCGTCTCCGAATCGGCGCGTCTGCGTTTGGAGCACGGCCTCGCGACCCGGCCGGAGGTCCTGCAGGCCGAGGAGCTGGCCGCGCGAGAGGCCTACGAACTCGCGGCCGCGCGCGGCGCGATGAGTGATGCCCTCGTCGAGCTGGTGGAGAGCCTCGGAATCCTGCCGACCACGAAGCTCCAGGTGGCGACTCTCCCCGAGCGGTCCTTCGACCCGGACGCGACGGAGACCCTGGAGGACCTCATCTCTCGGGCCCTCGTCCAGCGTCCCGACCTCGTCGCCAGACTTTCCAAGGTTCGGGCCTCGAGAGCGGGAGTGGAGGGAGCTCGGGCCGCCTACTATCCCAAGCTCGTCCTGGACTCGCACGTCGGGTTGGTTGGACCTGCAGATGAGCGCGGCGGGCTCGTCCTACTTCGGCGGCAACAAGTCGGTTTATGGGGCGGGAATTCTGCTGTCCGTCCCCGTCTTCGACGGCTTTGCCCGTCGCGAGAAGCTGCGGATCGCGGAGGCGGAGCTCCAGGCGAGCGAGGACGAGCTCGACTCACTCGAGGGACTCGGCCATGCGCGAGGTCTGGAGGGCTCGGACACAGGTGGAGACGGCTCTTCGGAAACTGGATTCCGCCGAGAAGCTCATCGCCGCTTCCGAAAGCGCATTCGCCGCGTCGCTCGAATCCTACAAACACGGGCTGGCACGTACGTGGAGGTCTCCAACGCCCAACGCAGCGTCGCCTCGGCGCGCAGCGTCATGGTGGACACCCGCTCCGCGGTCCACACCAGCATCACGAACCTGGCGCTGACCGTGGGAGACCTCGCAAGACCGGCCCCGGACCATGGAGCGCAGCCATGACACGACACTCGCCGACGTTCGACCTGCTTCGGATCCTACTTCCCGGCCTGGATGGTCTGCATCGTCGTCTCGATCGTCCTGACCGTGATCGTTCGGCAGGTGCTCGTGGCCCTCGAGATCGACGCTCACCTGCGCCCGCCCGGCTCGTGTATCTCTGCCTGACGATCGTCTTCGCCGTGAGCATTCGGCTCACCTTCTATTGAGGCTGAGATGCAGCGACCAAGACGAATCCGAGACCGCCTCCACTCGACGCCGAAGAAGGCCGATCCCGAAAGCCGGCGGGACGGCGTCCTCGCGGGTCGTCTCCTGAGCATCGTCGTGATCGTGGCCGCCGTCGTGTTGTCGCTCGGGTCTGGAGATCGAAAGAGCGGCATCCGCGTACGGACGACGCCGTGGCTCGGGCCAATGTCGTCGGAATCGCACCGCGCGTGCGCGGCCAGATCATCGCGCTCCACGTGATGGACAACCAGGCGGTGAAGCAGGGAGACCCGCTCTTCGAGATCGACCCAGAAGATTATGAGCTCGGCCTGAAGAGGGCGCAGGCGGCGCTCGCGACGCTGGACCGGCAGATCGAGGTCGCGCGCTCTCAGGATGCGCAGCTGACCTTCCAGGTCGGCGCCGCCCGGGCCGGGGTCGACCGCGCGAAGGCCGAGCTCCAGCAGGCGGGAGACACGCTCGACCGGCTCCAGCCGCTCCTTCCGAACGGTTTCGCGAGGGCGGAGGACGTGGACCGCGCGGCGACGGCCAAGCGAGTCGCCGCGTCGACGGTGGCGGCGGAGGAAAAGAGGTTCGATCAGGCGAAGGTAGCCCAGAGCGAGCTCGCGACGCTGATCGCCCAGCGTGCGGGCGCCGTCGCCGCGGTCGATCTCGCGGCGCTGGAGCTCTCGTACTGCAAGGTGGTCGCGCCGTTTCCCGGCCGGGTCGTCAACCTCAACATCTCCGTCGGCGCGTACGCCTCGGCCGGGATCCCGGTGTTCTCCCTGCTCGACACGCGGAAGTGGTACGTGATGGCGAACTTCCGCGAGGGAGAGCTCCCGCACATCGAGCCGGGGACTCGCGTCGACCTCTTCCTCTCCGCTCTCCCGAAGCGTCGTTTCACCGGAACCGTGCAGGGTGTGGGATGGGCCGTCGAGCCGACGGACACGATCGACATCCCTCATGGCCTGCCGCTCGTGAAGCGCGAGCTCAACTGGGTCCACATCGCCCAGCGTTTCCCGGTGCGCATCGAGGTGGAGAAGCCGGACGCCGGACATCTTCCGGATGGGCGCCTCGGCGGTCGTGACGGTGCGATGAGCGCCGTCGCGGAAAGCCTCGGGACCCTGCACGCACCGTCGACGCCGTGGGCCTGGCTGCGCCGGGAGATGGCGCCCTCGGAGGAGCGCCGGAACGCCACGATCCGTCTGGTCGTCTCCGTCGTGACGGTCGTCGTCCGTCTCGATGGCGCTCCAGACGCCGTTGACCGCATTCAGCGCCTACATGGCCTTCTTCATTTCCAAGGAGAACCGCGTGATCACGACGATCACGGGCGTCCTGGGCTGCGTCGGCGCGACCATCGCGATCGGCGCGAGCATCTTCATTTACCGCTACACGTTCGATTACCCGGAATACCGGATTCCGGCCATGGCCGCGGCGGTGTTCGTCGGGCATGTGGCTGTCCCGCGTGTTGACGCTCGGACCGCTCGGGTTCGTCATCGGATTTCTCGTCGGCGCTGATCCAGAGCATTTCGGACGGCATCCCCACGCCGGACCTCCTCGTCCGCCAGGTTCTCTGGTTATGGGTGGTCGTCAACCTGGGCTTTGCGGTCACCGTCGTCGTGAACATCGTGCTTCTACCCGCCGACCCCCTCGAGGCGCTCGAGAAAGAGTTGATCCAGCGGCTCGAGCTCACGATCGCCGCCCTCCGGCGAATGATCGGCTCGAACGTCGTCGGCGGAGACGGCCGAATGGCGTCCTGGTCGACCTCGCTTCGCGCGGGAACGCTTCTCTGGAGCAGAACCTGACGCTCGCCGCGCTCAAGAAGCCGGTCGGACCCGTCGAGAGCGCCCTGGCCGCGCGCGATCCGCGGATCGGAACGTCTCGTCGTCGCGGCCGCGATATCTCGGCCTGCGGGATCCCGTTCCTGTCTGCGGAGCCGGACCGCGTCGCCGCCGGAGAGCATCGTCGCGACCCTGACCCAGTCGAGGCGGCATCCTCTCGACACGCGACGACTCCGCGGAAGACCTCCGCCGCAGACGGATCTCGCTCCGACGCTCCCCGAGCTCGCGAGATGCAGAGCGCCTCGCTCGCTCTTCGCGACGCTCTGGTTGCCCGCAAGGCGCCCTCGAGGCCGGCCGAAGGAGCGGCGCCGACTTCTTCGTCCGGACGCGTTCTCGAACAAGGATCACGTTCGTTTCGCGCTGAAGGTCACCCTCGCGGCGATGACCTGCTACGTCATCTACATGGGCGTGGATTGGCCCGGGATTCGGACGGCGTTCATCACGTGCTGCTTCGTGGCGCTGGAGAGCACGGGCGCGACCACCCGGAAGTCCATGCTCCGCCTCGCCGGGTGCGCGCTGGGCGGCGCGCTTGGATTCCTATCCATCGTCTATCTCATTCCGCACATGGAGAGCATCGTCTCGCTCGCGCTGCTCACGGCCGCGGTATCGGCGATCGCGGGCTGGATCGCCGTCGGGAAGCGAACGGGTCTCGTATGCGGGGCTGCAGGTCGCTCTGGCGTTCTTCCTCTGCATCTTTCAAGGCTTCGCACCCGACATCCGATTTCACACGATCCGCGACCGTCTCGTCGGAATCGTGCTGGGGATCATCGTCTCGTCCACGGTGTTCCGCTTCGTCTGGCCCGAGCGGGCCGCCCTCAAGATGCGGATCGCGATCGCACGGGCGCTGCGCGGACTTGCGGGGCTCGTTCGGATTCCGGTGACGTCGCCGGCCCGGACTCCGGAGGTCGACAAGGCCGCGGTGGAGGAGCTTCGTCGGGACCTTCCGGGCGAATTGAACGGACTCCTGCGTCTAACGGAACTGGCGGCCCTGGAGGGTCCCGGACCTCGGGGCGCGAGGAGTCTCTCGCCGGAGAGGGCGCGGAGGCTCACCGAAGCGGCGCAGGAGCTCTACGTGACCGCGGCGATCCTTGCGAGCGAGGCCGGTGTCGAGGAGTGGTCCCGTCTCGGGGCCGCGGCGCGATCCGCCGATTGGGACTCTCGAGGAGCGGTGTCGGAGCAGCTCGGGCGGGTGGCCGACGCCGCGGAGGCGGGAGGGCTGCCGGAGGGTCTCGCCGTCGCCGCGCAGAGGGCGCAAATGCCCGATTCCGGTAGAGGAGGACGTGTCCCTCTCGTCCGACAGCTCGTCGACCAAGCCGACCGCGTCGTCACGCTCGACTCCGCCGGAAGGGCATGGGAGCTGGTCAACTGAGATGACCACGGATTCGAATCGGATCGATCGTTCGGACCTGGCGCGTGCCGAGCTCCGGCAGGGCGCTTCGGGAGCGACCCTGGCGATTCGGGCGTTCTCAATTTCGACACCGCCGCGCGCGCCCGGAGAGGAGCGCAGGCGGCTCTGCGACTCACGACGATGGATCTCGGGCCGATGAGCTTCCTGTTGATCCAGCGAGTACTGGCCGGAACGCTCCTCATGCCCATGCGGACGGCGTTCTCGATGCTGGCCGGCGTGTTCGGGGGTGTGGTTAGTCCGTCGTCAAGGAGCGGGTCAATGCCATCGCGCTCGCACCTGACGCGGACTGCCGGAGAGATCCCGACCTGTCCGGCGAGGGATCTCGCAGCCCCTAGGCGCAGAGCCGAATGTGCGCCGCGATGGAACGCGGCCTCTAGACCCGCGACGCGGAGATGAATCTCCGCCGGCTGGTCGGCGAGCTGGTGGGTGGTTTTCGGAGGATGGAAGGAGATCGAGATCGACGTCTGAGACGTTGCCTCATTCGGTGAGTCGCTGAGCGAGAGAAAGGAGAAGGTCGATGAGCTACATCACGACGAAAGACGGCACGGAGATCTATTACAACGATTGGGGAAAGGGACAGCCGATCGTATTTAGCCACGGTTGGCCGCTCTCGGCGGACGCCTTCGAGGACCAGATGTTCTTCCTGGCGTCGAAGGGGTACCGTTGTATCGCACACGATCGGCGCGGCCACGGGCGTTCGAGCCAGCCCTGGGACGGCAACGACCTGGACCACTACGCCGACGACCTGGCGGAGCTCGTCGCGAAGCTGGATCTGAAGGACGCGATCCACGTCGGCCATTCGACGGGTGGAGGGGAAGTCGCCCGCTACATCGGACGGCACGGAACGAAACGCGTGGCCAAAGCTGTGCTGATCGGCGCGATCCCGCCGGTGATGGCCAAGTCCGCCTCTAACCCGGGAGGAACGCCGATTGAGGCCTTCAACCAACTGCGTGCCTCGGTCCAGGCCGACCGTTCCCAGTTCTGGAAGGATCTGAGCCTTCCGTTCTACGGGTACAACCGGCCGGGCGCCAGGGTCTCCGAGGGTGTGCGCGATTCCTTTTGGCTTCAGGGAATGATGTGCGGCTTTCCGGGCTCGTACTTCTGCATCAAGGCATTCTCGGAGACCGACCTGACCGAGGATCTCAAGAAGTTCGATGTGCCGACGCTCGTCCTGCACGGGGACGACGATCAGATCGTCCCTTTCCCGGACTCCGCGGCTCTCTCTTCGAAGATCATCAAGAACGCCAGGCTCGTCGTCTACAAGGGCGCGCCGCACGGCATGTGCACGACACTCAAGGACAAGGTCAACGAGGAGCTGCTCGGCTTCATCCGATAGAAAAGAGGTTCGGCTCCCATGCCCAACGATCGGAATGTCACGGGCCTTCTCGTAATCGATCCCTACAACGACTTCATCTCCGAGGGCGGCAAGGTCTGGAGCCGTGTGAAGGGCCTCGCCGAGGCGAACGGCTGCGTTTCACACATGCGCCAGGTTCTGGACGCCGCGCGCGAATCGGGCCTCCGCATCTTCTACGCGCTGCACCGCCGGTATCGGCCCGGCGACTACGAGAACTGGGAGTCCATCGCCCCGATTCAACGGGCGGCATGGAAGTCGAAGCTGTTCGAAGACGGAACGTGGGGCGCGGAGATCCGAGCCGAGTTCGCACCGCGGCCGGGCGAGATCGTCGTTGGCGAGCACTGGTGCTCCAGCGGCTTTGCCAACACGGACCTAGACCTGCAGCTGAAGCGCCCCGGGATTCGTGCCCTGATCGTCGTCGGCCTTCTCGCGAATACGTGCGTGGAGGCGACAGTGCGCTTCGCGGTGGAGCTCGGCTACGACATCACGGTGGTGAAGGATGCGGTCGCAAGCCTGTCCGATGACGAGATGCACGCGGCGCTCGAGGTCAACCTGCCGCACTACGCGAGCGCGATCGTGACGGCCGACGAAGCGGTCGCGTCGATCTCGATGCGTCGTACCGGGACGCGCCCATGACGGGAGGCGCTCGGCCCGTTCGACTGCGCCGCGAGGCCGACTTCCGAGTGGCTCCGGCGCGTCAGAATCAATGCGGCGGCTTTGCCCATGCAAGCGCCCGGATGATCGTCATCTTCGAGAACCCATGGTGGGTAGCGATCTTGGCGAGGCTAAGGCCCAACGCCCGTAACTGACTCACCTCACCCGCGATACGCTGGTAGACGGGGGTGGACCCGTCGAACAGAATCGCGCGAAAGTCGATCTCCCCAGCGGTTCGAATTCTTGGCGAACGCGTCCGCCACTCGAAGCCGCCAGCCGGGGGTTCGACACGACCACCGAAGGCAGACCCTCGGCAGTAGTGAACGCCGTGCGGAGCACGGCGGTAATCCCTCGTCTTCCGCCACCCTAACTATTTCCCGAGGTCCCCATGAAAGTCGGATTCATCGGACTCGGACAGATGGGCGCCGGCATGGCGGCCAGTCTCCTCAAGGCCGGTCACGAGGTGACCGTCTACAACCGCACGCCCCAGAAGACACGCCCGCTCGCCGAGCGCGGCGCGAGAGTCGCTTCGACGATCGCCGAGGTGTCGACCTCTCCCGTCGTCTTCACGATGCTCGCGGACGACACGGCGCTCGAGACGGTGGTCTTCGGCGAGGACGGCCTGCTGCGCCGGCTCGCGCGCGGCGCCCTGCACGTCTCCTCGAGCACGATCTCGGTGACGCTCTCCGAGAGGCTCGCGCGAGAGCACGCCGCGTCGGGTCAGCGCTATCTCGCCGCCCCCGTCTTCGGGCGGCCCGAAGCCGCGGCGGCCGGCCAGCTCTTCGTCGTCGCTGCCGGTCCGACCGATGCGACCGACGAGGCGCGGCCGCTGTTCGACGCGATCGGCCAGCGGACGTTCGTCGTTTCGGAAAAACCGGAAGCGGCGAACCTGGTGAAGCTGTCGGGAAACTTCCTCCTCGCCTCGGTGATCGAGAGTCTCGGCGAGGCCATGGCCCTCGTCGGCAAGGCGGGAATCGATCGCGCCGAGTACCTCGATCTCCTGACCTCCTCGCTCTTCAACGTCCCCGTGTACAAGAGCTACGGCCGGCTGGTCGCCGAGAGGGCTTTCACGCCGGCGGGGTTCGCGGCGCCGCTCGGTTTCAAGGACGTCCGGCTCGTCCTCGCCGCGGCGGAAACCCTCCGCGTCCCCATGCCTCTCGCGAGCCTTCTTCGCGACCGCTTTCTCAGCCTGCTCGCGCGCGGCGGCGAGAAGCTCGACTGGTCCGCGATCGGAGATCTCGCCCGCCAGGATGCCGGCGCCGACTGAGCGCGGTGCGGTTGGTTTTGGGACCGGAAGACGTCGGGCGCCGGGGCTCGAACGGAGATCCGTCGGGCCCGCGGCGCCCCACCGAGACTACGCTCCGACGATCTGGGACCGCGACTCTCGGTCGTGGCCGGCGACCTTCACGAGCTTGTTGTACAGACCGAGGATCAGGAAAGTCGGCGCCCACTGGCCGATGAAGTTCGAGACGTGCTGGCTCTTTCTCTTTCCAGTCAGCTGCAGCCCGAGCGAGACCAGCATCGAGCCGACCGACGCCCACAGGAAGGCATCCGAGGGCAGATGCGACGTGACCGACTCGATCTTGCGCGCGACGGGACCCTCCCTCGGTTCCATTCCCTCGTCGAAACGAATCCCCGTGTCCTTGATACCGGATTCCATGAAATGACCTCCTGCGCCGGACGTGTCTGTTCAGCGCGCTCTACCGACGTGCAGGGCACGTGCCACCCAAGCGAGCCCTTTCCAGGTTGCCCGGACGGCTGAGGGCGCGCCACCCGCCGGCGTCACAGCCCGGGGCCGCCGGCGCTTCCGCCTCCGCCCGAGCCCGACGGCGCGCTCCCGCCCTTGGGTGCCGGCGATGCCGGAGTCCCGTTCGGTGCGGTGCTCGGCGGCGCGGATCCGGGCTGACCATTGGGCGCGAGCACGGGCGTTCCGTTGGGACCGATCACCGGCTGCCCGGAAGCGGGCTGGCCGGGCTGCACCGATCCGGGCTGTCCGTTCGGCGCCAGCACGGGGGTTCCGTTCGGGCCGATGACGGGTTGCGCGGATCCCGGCTGTCCGGGCTGGATCGATCCGGGCTGGCCGTTCGGCGCGAGGACGGGCGTGCCGTTCGGACCGATCGGCGGGAAGGCGCCCGTCGATCCGGTCGTGCCCGTCACCGGAGTGCCGTTCGGACCGATCGCCAGCGTGCCCGATCCCGGCACTCCCGGCGCGAGCGTCGGCGTGCCGTTCGGACCCAGCACGGTCGGCGCGCCGTTGCTCGTCACGGGGAAGCCGTTCGGACCGATCGGCGTCTGCGCCGCCTGCGCGCGCTCGAGGTCCGTCGACGAGAGCGCACGGGGAACTCCGTCCGGACCGAGCACCGTTCCGGTGGGCGCGATGTAGAGCCCCGGATTCACGACGTTGGGATTGACGGCGCCTCCGTACGACGGCACGCCGGCATAGCCTCCGGCTCCGACGACGCCGTTGGACGGGGCGCCCATGCCGTTCGCGGAGCCGGGGCCGAGCGCGCCAGCCGCCGCCGCCGACTGCGCGATCGAGCTCGAGGGCGCCGAGTCGGTGATCGGACCGAGCACGAGGACCTCTCCGGGCTGAAGACCTGCCGGCGCCACGACGGTTGCGTCGGTGCCGGCATCCATGGGCGCCCTGCCGGCCGGAGCCTGCAGCGCGCGGATCGTGTTCGCGGAGATCGGCGCCGCCTCGAGGCTCGCGACGCGCACGATCATCTCCCGCGGCACGCCCGTCACCGTGCCGTCCGCCGAGCGGAAGGTCACGATGGATCCGTGCACCATGGGGGCATCCAGGGCCGAGACGCGGGTCCCGTCGGACAGCTCGATCGAGTAGCGGGCGCGCGCGGTTCCGCGTTGCGCGAGAGCGGGCGCCGCGACGATGAGTGAGAGAGAAATTACGAGAATTCCGGGGCGGTTCATGACGACCTCCAGCCGTCACGGCTGCAGAATCAGTGCCAGAGAACGACGGCTGGCAAGCCGTCTGCATTCCGTTCTGCCGTCCTCATGACGCAACCGCCACGCCTGTTCCTGCTCTCTCCCGCCGCCACCTCGGGACTGCGGGCGGCGATGCTCCTGCGCGAGGGCGCGCGCTTCGATCTCGCCGCGCGGCTGCGCGACCGCGGAGCGCCCATCGGCGAGGTCTTCGCGTTCCTCTCCGGGCTCTACTTTCGCGGCAAGCTCGCGTGCGCCCGGCGTTTCGCGCCCGGGGCTTCATACGTCATCACGTCGTGCTCGGGACTGCTCGCGCCCGAGGAGCTCGTGCGCCACCGCGATCTCCGGCGCTTCGCGCGCGTGCCCATTGCGCCGGCGGAGCCCCGGTACCGCCGGCCCCTCGCGCGCGACGCCCGGAAGCTGCGCGACCGGGTTCCCGAGGACGCCTCGGTCGTGCTGCTCGGATCGATCGCGACGAACAAGTACTCCGGCGTGCTGCTCGACGTGTTCGGGCCGCGGCTGCGGTTTCCCTCGGAGTTCGTGGGCCGCGGCGACATGAGCCGCGGCGGGCTGCTCCTGCGCGCCGCGCGTTCGGGCGAGGAGCTCGCGTACGTGCCGGTCGGCGATGCGACGCGCCACGGCCCGCGCCCCGCGCGCCTCGATCCGGCGACGCGGGTGCGGGAGCCGGAGCGCGAATGAAGATCCCCGGAGGCCCCGAGGACGCCGACGTCCGGGTGGGCGGCCGAACTGTTCGTCTCACCAATCTCTCGAAGCCGTTCTGGCCCGAGCTCGGGCTGACGAAGCGCGACCTCGTGCGCTACTACGCCGAGGTCGCCGACGCCCTCCTGCCGCACCTCCGCGATCGCGCCATGGTGATGAAGCGGTACCCGAACGGCGCCGCCGGCGAGTTCTTCTTCATGAAGCGCACGCCGTCGCCGAGGCCGTCCTGGCTCCGCACGTGCGCGATCGAGCACGCCTCGGGCAACGTGATCGACTTTCCCGTCATCGACGACCTCGCGGCGCTCCTCTGGGTCGTCAACCTCGGCTGCATCGACCTGAATCAGTGGTACGCGCGGTGCGACGACGTCGATCGTCCCGACTATCTCCACTTCGACCTCGATCCCGTGCCGGGCGCGGACTTCGGCCGGGTTCTCGAGACCGCGCTCCTCGTTCGCGAGGCGCTCGAGAAGCTCGGGATGCCCTGCTTCGCGAAGACCACCGGCTCCCGCGGCATTCACGTCTACGTGCCGATCCGGCGCGGCCCGACGCAGAAGCAGGTCTGGACGTTCGCGAAGGCCTTCGCGCGGGAGCTCGAGCGCGCTCGGCCCGAGCTCGTGACGGCGGAATACCGCAAGGCGAAGCGGCCCCATGGGCGCGTGCTCGTCGACTACAACCAGAACGCGTGGGGACGCACGCTGGCGTCGGTGTACTCGGTGCGGCCCACGCCCTCGGCCTCCGTCTCGACGCCCGTGACGTGGCGGGAGATCGAGAAGGGCATCGCGATCGACGACTTCCGCATCGACAACGTGCCCGCCCGGATCCGGCGCCGGGGCGATCTCTGGAAACCGCTCGTGGATCCGAAGGGCCGGTTCCGGCTCGAGGGATTTCTGTGACGCTGCCGGTCCCCACCTCGCTCGAGCCGATGCTCGCGCGGCTCTCGGCGGAGATCCCGACCGGCTCCGACTGGGTGTACGAGCCGAAGTGGGACGGGTTCCGCTGCCTGGCTTTCCGGGACGGCGAGGAGGTCGCGCTCCAGTCGAAGGCGGGCCAGCCGCTCGCGCGCTACTTCCCGGAGCTGGTCGAGGCGATCCGCCGGGTTCCCGCGGAGCGGTTCGTCCTGGACGGCGAGATCGTCGTGCCCGTCGGCGGGGAGCTCTCGTTCGACGACCTGCTCCAGCGGATCCATCCGGCGGAGAGCCGCATCCGGAAGCTGTCGGCGGAACGGCCGGCGCTCTACCTGGTGTTCGATCTCCTCGCCGACGAGAAGGGCGCCTCGCTCCTCGAGCGTCCGTGGCGGGAGCGGCGCCGAGCGCTCGAGCGCTTCGCCGCCAGGCGTCTCGCCGGCTCCGAGCGCATCCGCCTCTCGCCCGCGACCGAGGAGGAGGCCGAGGCGCGCCGATGGGTGCGCGGGGCGGGCGGCGCGCTCGACGGCGTGATCGCGAAGCTCACGGACTCGCCCTACCTGCCGGGCGACCGCTCGGGGATGCGCAAGATCAAGTTCCTCCGCACGGCCGACTGCGTCGTCGGCGGATTCCGGTACGCCTCGCGAGGCCGCGTCGTGGGCTCGCTCCTCCTCGGCCTGTACGCCCGCAACGGCGATCTCGATCATGTCGGCTTCTGCTCCGGGCTGACGGCGGCGCAGCGCCGGGAGCTCACGCCGCAGCTCGAGAGGCTCGTGTGTCCCCCGGGGTTCACGGGCCGCGCGCCCGGAGGTCCCAGCCGTTGGGCCTCGGAGCGGACGGGAGAATGGGAGCCGCTCGCGCCGCGCCTCGTCGTCGAGGTGCGGTACGACCATTTCTCGCAGGGACGATTCCGCCACGGCACGCGCTTTTTGCGCTGGCGGCCCGACAAGGCCCCGAAGCAGTGCACGCTCGCGCAGGTCAAGCAGGAGAGCGGCGTGCCGCCGGTGAAGCTGCAGTGAGGATTTTTTCCGTCGAGGGCAGCGATGAGCGATCCCTTCAGAAGGCGTAGCTCGACTTAGAAAGGGATCCCTCGCTGCGCTCGGGATGACAGAAGAAGTTTTCCTGTCATCCCGAGGAGCGCAGCGACGAGGGATCCCTTTAGAAGCTGCAGCTCGACTTTGAGGGATGCCTCGCTGCGCTCGGGATGAGAGAAGAGAACGGGACCTTCGCTCGCCGGAACGCGCCACGAGACACGGTATCCGCCCCGGAACGCCTCTTGCATATCCGATGAGCGTGGAATTTTGCTCTTTCTTCGGCACGGCGACGCTGACGTCGAAGGCCGGGCGAAATTCCGCGCGCTCACAAAGTCATTAACCGGACGGCCTCGGCCGCCGGGTCAAACAACGGTCCGTTTCGATAGGTGTCTACCAAAAGGAGGTTTTCCCCAATGGACGATCGTCGGCGTTTCGATCGAGGTTTCGAAAACGACAGGATGCAGGGCGGCGACGCCGAGGGCATGCAACGAGGTGGTTCGCCGGAGTGGTCCCCCAGCGGCGGATCGTGGGGTCAGGGCAGTCAGGGAGGCTCCGGCCAGGGCTCCTACGGAAGCGGCTTTGGCCAGGGCTCATCCGGCGGGTACGGTCAGGGCTCGTCCCAGGGCGGCTGGAGCGGTGGTTCGGGCGGCTCGGGATCGCAGACCGGCTGGTCCAGCCAGGGCGGCTACGGTCAGAGCTCGTTCGGACAGGGTGGCTATGGCCAGAGCTCGTTCGGGCAGGGCGGTCAGGGGTCGATGGGTCAGGGGGGCGAGCGGGGCTATGGCGCCGGCCGTTCGAGCCAGGGCGGCTACGGCCAGGGATACGGGCAGTCCTCCGGGCAGGGCTTCTTCGAGCGGGGCGGCTACGGAGGTTCCGGCCAGAGCGGCCAGGGCTTCGGTAGTCAGGGTCAGGGCCAGGGCGGTCAGGGCTTCGGTTACGGATCGCAGGGTTATCGCGGTCAGTCTTCCGAAGGCATGGGTTCGGAATCCGGCCGATTCGGACAGAGCGGCTACGGTTCCCAGGGCGGTTATGGCTCGCAGGGTGGATATGGCTCCCAGGCTGGCTACGGCTCCGAGAGCGGCAGCTCGCGCGGCTGGAGCGGCGAAGGATGGTCGGGCCGTTCCGGTCAGATGGGCTCCTCGTTCGGTCAGGGCGGTCAGGGCGGTCAGGGCTCCTACGGCGGCCGCTCCGGCAGCGGCGAGAACGCCGACTTCGGCTCGCAGCGCTACGGCGGAAGCTACGGCGTCGGTTATTCGGGGAGTCAGGGAGGCCGCGGCTCGATGATGGGCGGCGGTTCGACCGGATCTTCCATGGGTCGCTTCGCCGGGCGCGGCCCGAAGGGTTACCAGCGCTCGGACGAGCGCATCAAGGAGCAGCTCTCCGAGAAGCTCGAGGAGCACGGAGACATCGACGCCGGCGAGATCTCGATCGAGGTCCGGCAGGGAGAGGTGACGCTCGACGGCACGGTGCCCGATCGTCCGATGAAGCGGATGGCCGAGGACGTGGCCGAGGAATGCCCGGGCGTCAAGCAGGTGCACAACCGGATCCGCGTCCAGAAGCATGACGGCCAGGGTCAGGGCCAAGGGCTGCTCGGGTCCTCGGGCCACAGCGGATCGTCGTCGCAGAGCACGTCGGGCTCCGGATCGACCGGCTCCTCGACTTCGGGCTCGTCGTCCATGGGCGCCGGGTCCTCCGGCGCGGGCGGAAGCTCGTCGTCCTCGAGAACGGGCGGGACCTCGGAGGCGACGCCCGGCTCGGAGAAGGGCTCGCGCTCGAAGAGCGGCGGCTAGCTCGCACTCGGGAATTCGGATCGGGAAGCGGCGCCTCGAGAGGGGCGCCGCTCTTTTTTCCAGCCCGACGCGGAACATTTTTTGCAGGAAAGACCTGTCCGCGCGCGCGGCGCGGACGCGGGCCGGAGCGGCCGGCCGAATCAAACATTCCAGGTGGTCCATGGCCAACGGCATCGAAGTCCGTCAAAGCCTCACCCTTCTGGCGCCGCCTCAGGTCCTCTACGACTTCTGGCGCCGCCTCTCCCAATTTCCCCTGTTCATGCGTCACATCGAATCCGTCGAGGAGCTCGACGAGCGGCGTTCCCACTGGGTCGTCCGCGGTCCGGGCGATCGGCGCGTGGAGTGGGACGCGGAGATCGTCGAGGACATTCCCGGCCGGCTGCTCCGCTGGCGCACCATCGGCGAGCCGGACGTCCGGCACGGCGGAAGCGTCGAGTTTCGCCCCGCCTCCGGCGGCCGGGGAACGGTCGCGGAGGTGCACCTCGCGTACGAGCCGCCGGGCGGCGGCGCCGGCGCGGCGCTCGCGAAGATGCTCGGCGACGATCCGCGTCAGCAGATCCGCGAGGATCTGCGGCGCTTCAAGCAGCTCGTCGAGACGGGCGAGATTGCGACGATCGTCGGACAGTCGTCCGCGCGCGACGAGGACGAGCGCGAGGACGTCGGCGAGGGTCCGGGCGTGGGGGCGACCGAGCGGGAGAGCGAGGAATACGGCGACGAACTCCGCAGCACCCGGGCCCGCGGCGAGAAGGGCGGCCCCGGCCGCGAGGGAATGTTGATGGAGACGAGCGTCTACGAGGTGCGCTCGATCTCGGACGAGTCGGACCGCGAGCGGCTCGAGGAACCCGAGAGCGAGGAAGACGAGGTGCGGTCATGAGAGCGGTCTGCTGGAACGGAAAGACGGACATCACGGTCGAGAACGTCCCCGATCCTCGGATTCTGAACCCGCGGGACGCCATCTTGCGGGTGACCCGGACCGCGATCTGCGGATCGGACCTGCATCTCTACGGCGGGTTCGTGCCGACGATGAAGAAGGGCGACATCCTCGGCCACGAGTTCATGGGCGAGGTCGTCGAGGTCGGCCCGGCCGTCAGAAATCTCCGCGAGGGCGATCGAGTCATCGTGCCGTTCGCGATCTCGTGCGGCGGCTGCTACTTCTGCCGGCGCCAGCTGTGGTCGTTGTGCGACAACTCGAATCCCGACACGCGCAGGGTCGAGGCGCTGAACGGATATCCCACGGCGGGACTCTTCGGCTACTCCCATCTGTACGGCGGGTACGCCGGCGGGCAGGCCGAGTACGTCCGGGTCCCGTACGCCGACGTCGGCCCGTTGCCGGTTCCCTGGGACGTGCCCGACGAGAAGCTGCTCTTCCTCACGGACATCTTCCCGACCGGCTACATGGCCGCGGAGAACTGCGAGATCCAGCGGGGCGACACCGTCGCGGTCTTCGGCGCCGGGCCCGTGGGTCAGTTCGCGATCCGCAGCGCGTTTCTCCTCGGCGCCGAACGCGTCATCTCGATCGAGAGCGTTCCGGAGCGCCTCGCGATGGCTTCGGACGCCGGCGCGGAGCTGCTCGACGAGAGCGAGGGCGACGTGCTCGAGCGTCTGCAGTGGATGACGGGAGGCATCGGGCCGGACGCGTGCATCGACGCCGTCGGACTCGAGGCCCACGGGCACGGCGCGACCGACTGGTACGACAAGGTCAAACAGGCCGTGCGGATGGAGACCGACCGGCCGATCGCGCTGCGCACCGCCATCGAGGCGTGCCGCCCCGGCGGCATCGTCTCGATTCCCGGCGTCTACGCAGGCGTGCTCGACAAGGTGCCGTTCGGCGCCGCGTTCGCCAAGGGACTCACCTTCCGGATGGGGCAGACGCACGTGCACCGCTACGTCGCGCCGCTGCTCGAGCGGATCCTCGCGGACGACATCGACCCGTCGTTCGTGATCACGCACCGCATCGCGTTCGAGGACGCTCCCGACGCGTACGCGATGTTCCAGGAGAAGCGCGACGGCTGCATCAAGGTCGTCATCGATCCGGCCGCGGCGCCGCGCTCGAACGCCGGGACGGTGAGATCGTCATGAGAACGCGATCGCAAGACGAAGGGCGCCTCCGGGACAAGGTCATCGTCATCACGGGCGCCTCGAGCGGCTTCGGCCGCGGGGCGGCCCTCGCCTTCGCCAGGTCGGGGGCGAGGGTCGTCCTCGGGGCGCGGCGGGCGGAGATCCTCGAGGAGGTCGCCCGCGAGTGCGAGGCGGCGGGCGCCACGGCCGTGGCGCTGGAGACGGACGTCAGCGACGCGGTGGAGGTGTCGCGTCTCGCCCAGTCGGCGGTCGCGCAGTTCGGAGGCATCGACGTCTGGGTGAACAACGCGGGCGCGGGCGCGATCGGACGGTTCGACGAGATCCCGCTCGAGGACCACGTCCAGGTGGTCGAGACGACGCTGCTCGGGACGGTCTACGGCAGCTACGTGGCCCTGCGGCAGTTCCGCAGGCAGGGCCGCGGTACGCTGATCAACATGGGCTCGATCGCGGGCAAGGTGGCCGCGCCCTACGACGCGTCCTACGTCGCCGCCAAGCACGGCGTCATCGGACTCTCCGCCGCGCTGCGGAAGGAGCTCGAGCAGGAGGGGGAGCAGTCACGGGACATCCATGTCTGCACCGTGCTGCCCGACGCCCACGACACCCCGTTCTTTCAGCACGCGGCGAACTACAGCGGACACGAGGTCGTGCCGCCGCCGCCGGTGCACGATCCGACCGAAGTCGTCGAGGCCATCGTCTCGCTCGCGCTCGATCCCACGAAGGACGAGACGATCGTCGGCGCGGCTGGCAAGGTGAGCGCCGCGGCCGCGCGTCTCTCGCGCTCCGCGGCGGAAGCGATGATTTCGCGGGCCCACGAAAAGCAGATGGAGACGCCACCGGCGCCGACGACCGACGGCAGCCTGACACGACCCTCCCCCGAGGGAACCGGCGTGACCGGTGGCTGGAAGGAAAAGGAAGAGAAGCGGAAGCCGGGGAAAAACTCGCGCCGCCGCTCCTCGGCTCGCGGAGGGCGGCCCGAGGTCTGACATCTACTTGCCGCGGGCGGCCCGGAGCCCTTCCTCGAGAAGGGCCCGTCGGCCCGCTCGCAGCGGCGCCATGTCGGCGTGGGCGGCAAGGCCGGTGCCGTGTCTTCTCGCGGCGTTCCGCGCCGCGGGTCAGGCGACCAGGACGTGCCGGCGCGTGGCGGGGGAGACCCTCTCGTCGGGCGTGAGAATGCCGCGGAAGTTCAGGGGATCGGCGGCCGACACGGTGACGGGCTCCCCGGAGCCGCGCCGCCGCTCGTCGCGCAGCATCGTGACCGCTTCGGGCAGCGCGTACTGCTCGCCGTCGAAACCGGCGACGAAGCGTCCGCCGCGCACCTCGCCGCGCGTCTCGAGGACGCGGAGCGCGCGCGCGATTTCGCGCCAGGGCACGGGCTGCTTCTCGCGCTCCATGGTCCTGCGGAAAACCACGCCGGTGCGGGCGAGGAGCTTCCGCGCGACGAACTCGGGCGTGGTCGGCGCGGCGTCCTCGCGCGCGAGCCGGCTCCAGCGGCCGACGGACAGCGCCTCGGGCCGGCGCCGCCAGGGCGGCAGGAGGAGCGCGCGAAGGCCGGCGTACGCGTCGCAGGTCACGGCGCCCGCCGCGATGAGCTCCTCGAGGTCGGCCTCGAGCTCGCCGCTCGTCGATCGCCGTCGCGCGGCGCAGCTCGGAGAAGAACATCGCGCCGCGCCGCGCGAGCGCGTCGGAGACCCTCGCGGAGGAGCCCGCCGGCGGCGGCGGCGCCTCGCCCGCGCGCAGTCCGAGCCAGGGATCGAGGTCCTCGCGGGGCAGCAGGGCGATCGGCGCGCGCGCTCGCGCGCGCCGCAGGGGGCCGGGTCCCGAGCCCCACAGCCGCGCCCACACGAGCTCGCCGGACGTCGTGAGCTGGTCGAGCCACTCGCGCTTGTAGCCCCGCACCCGCGCGGGAAGGACCGTGCCCTCCCACGCCCACGCCGCCGTCACGAATCCCGAGAGCTGCGCGACCGCGGCGGCGACCCCGCGCGGCCCTTCGAGACGGTGCGCGTCGCCGACGTGCTGCCACCGCGCGAGGAAGCGCACGAACATGGCCGCGCTCACCGGCTCGATCTCCCGGCGGAGCCGGTCGATCGTGTAGCGGTGGATGCGGGCGAGGAGCCGGCGGTCGCACCAGACGGTCTTTCCGCCGACGCGCGTCCGCATCACGACGCCCTCGCTCTCGAGCGCGAGGAGGAGCGGGTCGTCGCTCTCGATCGGGCCGAGCGCCTCGAGACGGCCCCTGAGCACCGCCTTCGGATCGCGACTGGCCTCGACGGCGAACCACCGCCCGCGGTCCTCGACGACGCGCCCGGCGGCGGCGAGACGCTCGAGGCCCTCGCGCCAGTCCGACGCCTCGCCGGTCTCCACGTATCCCATCCACAGGAGCGCCTCGTGGATCTCCTCGTCGTTCTCGGGGTGCGGCCATGCCTCCTCGCGGACGCGCGCGATCGCGTCGGGGTCGAGCGATCCGATGTGGTCGGCCGCTTCGGGGCCGAGCGCCCGCCGCGCGTACACGGCCTGGGTCCGCCGCTCCTCGAGCGGCGCGTCGTCGAGGAAGGTGTACGGCTGCGAGCTGAGAATGCCGCGGGCGAAGGCGGAGGGCTCGACGGTGTCGACGGCCACGCGTTCGATCGAGCCGTCCCGAAGCCCCCGCACGACCGCGAGGAAGCCGTCGACGTCCATCGCCTCGTTCAGGCAGTCCTCGATCGTCTGGGCGACGATCGGGTGATCGCGCGGGATCTCGATCGGACCTCCGGGCAGCGTCTCCGGGCAGGCGAGGACCTGCGGAAAGGCGGCCGCGAGCGCGTCGTTCGCCCGCATGCGCAAGAGCGGCGCCGGCACCTTCTTCCCGCCGCGGTATCGCTCGACGAGGAGCGAGCGCTGGGCGTTCCAGCGCCACCGCGTCTCGAAGAGCGGCGAGCCGAGCACCGCCTGGATCAGGACCTCGCGCGCCGTATCGGGGTGCAGGTACTCGAACACGTCGGCGAGATCGAAGCTGTGCTGGAGCCCGAGGGAGAGGACGATCGCCTCCTCGTTCGCCGCCGCCTGGAGCTCGAAGCCGAACCCGACGCAGAACTTCTTGCGAAGGGCGAGGCCCCACGCGCGGTTGATGCGCGAGCCGAAGGGCGCATGGACGACGAGCTGCGTGCCGCCGCTCTCGTCGAAGAAGCGCTCGAGCACCACGCGCCGCTGGGTCGGCACGGCTCCCAGCGCGCGAATGCCCGCGGCCGCGTACTCGGCGACCTGCACGGCGGCGCCCTCGGGGAGCGCCTCCCCGCAGTCTTCCGCGAGACCGCGGACGGCCTCCTCGACCGTCGGCGTGGCGGCCGCCCTTTCGCGCACTGCGGCGACGGCGTCGGCGAGCTCGCGCGTCCGTCCGGGCGCCTCGCCGAGCCAGAAGGGGAGCGACGGCGGCTGTCCGTGGGCGTCGGCCACGCGCACGACGCCCGGCTCGACGCGGAGGATCCTCCAGGAGGCGTTGCCGAGCTGGAAGATGTCCCCGCGGTTCGACTCGATCGCCCAGTCCTCGTTGACGGTGCCGACGAGGTGGTTCTCGGGTTCGAGACGCACCTGGTAGTCCGCGGCGTCGGGGATCGCGCCGCCGCCGAGCAGGGCGGTCAGGCGCGCGCGCCGCGTCGCGAGGACGCGGCCGCCCACGGCGTCCCGGTGGAGCAGGGCCTGCCGCCCGCGGGCGTGCAGCGCGACGACGGCGTCGAAGTCGGGTCGCGGCAGGCCGCGGAACGGCCACGCCCGAACGCAGGCCGCGTACAGCGCGTCCTCGGTCCACTCGCCCGCGACGCACGCGGCGACGACCTGCTGCGCGAGAATGTCGAGGGCGGGCGGCGGCGGTGTCAGCCGGTCGAGCTCGCCGCGACGCAACGAAGCCGCGAGCGCCGCGCCCTCGACGAGCTCGTCGAGCGTCAGCGGGAAGAGGCGCCCCTTCGGCACCCGCGAGAGCGCGTGGCCCGAGCGGCCGACGCGCTGCAGGAACGTCGAGATCGAGCGCGTGGATCCGATCTGCACGACGAGGTCGACGTCGCCGATGTCGATGCCGAGCTCGAGCGAGGCCGTCGCGACGAGGGCGCGGAGCTTCCCGGTCTTCAGCCGCTCCTCCGCGTCGAGGCGGCGGTCGCGGGCGAGGCTACCGTGATGGCTCGTCACCGCATCCGGCCCGAGGCGCTCCGAGAGCTTGCCGGCGAGGCGCTCGGCCATCTTGCGCGTGTTGACGAAGACGAGCGTGGTCCGGTGCGCCCGCACGAGCTCGTCGACGCGCGCGTAGATCTCCTCCCACTGCTCGTGGGAGCAGACGGTCGAGAGCGGCGACGGGGGCACTTCGATCGCCACGTCGAGCGCGCGGTACGTGCCCGCGTCGACGAGGCGGCAGGCTCGGTCCGCGCCGGCGAGGAAGCGGCCGACCTCGTCGAGCGGCTTCGTCGTCGCGGAGAGGCCGATGCGCTGGAACGGCTCGCCGACGAGCGCCTCGAGACGCTCGAGCGACAGCGCGAGATGGGTCCCGCGCTTGTCCCGGTAGAGGGCGTGAATCTCGTCGACGATCACCGTGCGGACCGACGCGAGCATGCGGCGGCCGCCGTCGCTCGTCAGGAGGAGGTAGAGCGACTCGGGCGTCGTGATGAGGATGTGCGGCGGACGCTTCGTCATGGCGCCGCGCTCGGCCGGCGGCGTGTCGCCCGTGCGCACGTCCACGCGGACCTCGGGCAGCGCGCCGTCGCGCGCGCGGATTTCGGCGAGCGGCGCCTGAAGGTTCTTGTGCACGTCGTTCGACAGCGCTCGCAGCGGCGAGACGTAGAGGACCTCCGTCGCGTCGGGGAGCGGCGACGGACGCCGGAGCAGCCGGTCGACCGCCCAGAGGAAGGCCGCGAGCGTCTTGCCCGAGCCAGTGGGCGCGGCGATCAGCGCGTTTTGGCCGGCCGCGATCGCGGGCCAGCCGGCGCGCTGGCACTCGGTCGGCTCGCCGAGGCGCTCGGAGAACCACCGGCCCACCGCGGGATGAAAAGAGGAGAGGGGCACCGCGGCGATCGTATCAAGGGCGTCTAGTGCGCTTCTCCTGCATCCGCCGCGAGATCGCGGTGACCAGGCGGCGCGGCGAGAGGCGGAGCGCCTGGACGATCGCCTTGTTCCCGAATCCCGGGACGACGATCGGGTCGCCGCGGAGCATGCCGCGGTAGCCCGCCTCCGCCACGACGCGCGCGGGCACCGCCAGCGGCCCGGTCGCGAGCGTGCCCTTCTCCGTTCCCGCGCGCTTCTGGAATTCCGTGGGGACCGGCCCGGGGCAGAGCGCCGTCACGGTCACGCCGGTGCCCGCCGTCTCGCTCGCGAGCGCCTCCGAGAAGGAGAGCACGTAGGCCTTCGTCGCGTAGTACACGGCCATGAGCGGCCCGGGCTGGAACGCCGCCGTCGACGCGACGTTCAGGATCCGGCCGGAGCGTCGCTCGAGCATCGCGGGAAGGAACAGACCCGCGAGCTGAGTCAGCGCGGCGACGTTGACCTGGATCATCGCGAGCTGCTCCTCCAGCGGAATCTCGGCGAAGAAGCCGTGGGCGCCGAAGCCCGCGTCGTTGACGAGGACGTCGATCGGCGTCGTGGCCGCGGACAGCTCCGCCGCGATCGCGGCGGGCGTGCCGGGCTCCGAGAGGTCGGCCGCGCGAACGCGAGCGCGGATTCCGTACTCCTCCACGAGCCCGCGTGCGACCGTCTCGAGCCGCTCCCGGTTTCGCGCGACGAGGACGAGGTCATGCCGGTCCCGGGCGAGGAGGCCCGCGAGCTCGAGGCCGATGCCGCTCGACGCGCCGGTGACGAGCGCGGTCGGCATGGACGGGCGGCCGGAGCCCTAGCGGGCCGCGGCGCCGCGCGGCTCGACGACGGGCTCGGCCGCGGGCGCGCTCTTCGCGATCGGTCGCGGACGCGCCACGTACGTCCAGGCGTTCGCGAGCTCGGCCTTGCCCCAGCGCAGGATTCCGTGGAAGAGCATCACCCACATCGCGCTGCGGATCGAAAAGCCGACGAACCGGGGGCGCCTTCCCGCATTGTGGTTGCCGTAGATGCCGAGCGCCATCTTCCGCTTCGCGATCGCCGCGAGGCGCCGGTTGTAGAAGCGGATCGGGTAGTAGCCCATCTCGGCGCCGTCCTGAAAGAACGGCGGCACGCCGAGCCGGTCGTGCGACCAGCGGTAGAGCGGCATGATCATCGCGAAGTAGTAGAGCGCGGTGTCGAGCAGGAACGCCGTCGTCATGGTGTCGTAGTCGCCCATGACGTAGTACTTGTCCTTGTAGATCGAGTCGAAGAAGTAGTGGAAGAACCGGTGCCAGCGCCGGTTGTGGTCGGCGTACTTCTCCGCCATCGCCTCCGGAGCCCCTCCGGCGAGGTCCTCGAGGATGAGGCGGGTCCGCGCCCACACCGACATCGACATCTGGTCGAGGCCGGGCGAGTAGAACGGATCGAGGAAGCCGCCGGCGTCGCCGACGCAGGTCCAGCCCGGGCCGATGAACCGGTCGACGAGGTAGGGCAGGTGCGCGAAGTACCGGCAGTCGCCCTCGATCGGCGTCGCGCCCTCGATGAGCTCGCGCGTCAGCGGATTGCCGTCGAGGAAGCGGGTCAGCTTCTCCTGCGGGGTGCGCTCCCTCGGGATTCACGAGGCGCTTGTCCCACACCAGGCCGACGCTCATCTCGCCGTCGTGGAGGGGGATGAACCAGATCCAGTAGCCCCAGCCGGTGAAGTGGTTCGTCGCGAGTCGCCGCGGCGCCAGGACCGCGCGCTGCCACGGGTCGCCGGGATCGGGACCGGCGCACGCGACGCCGTCCATGTCCTTCACGTTGCGGTACCGGACCCAGATCGCCGCGATCGGGTGGGAGTCGATCGGCGTGACCCCGCCGCGCTTGCGGGCGAGCATCGCCTGCCGGCCGGTCGCGTCGACGAGCCAGCGGCAGGAGACCGTCGCGGTCGTGCCGTCCTGCTTCTCGACCGTGAGGGTGTTCGGCCCCGCGCGCCGGCGTTCTTTTACATGCGGCGTTTCCTCGCCGCCGAGACTCCACGCCGTCACCTTCGCGGGGCGCCACACCTCGGCGCCCTCCTCGCGGGCGACCTCGAGGAGGTGCGTGTCGAGCTTCGCGCGGTCGAGCTGGAAGGACGGCGTCCGGGCGAGCTGCGTCGGACCGGTCTCCGACGCCTCGCGCAGGCTGTGCACGTCGTCGTTGAAGAACCAGTACCGGAACGCCTGCTTCGGGAGCTGCTCGCGGGTGAGATACGTCCACTGCTTCAGCACCCGCGTGAGGAAGTAGGCGGACACCTCGACGGTCGACTCGCCGACCTTCCAGTCGAAACGCTCGGACTTCTCGACGACCAGGATGCGGAGCTTCGGGTTCCCGCGCTTCAGCACGATCGCGGTCGAGGCGCCGGCGACGGCGCCGCCGGCGATGACGACGTCGTAGGAGTTCCCGGTCGAGGGCTCGGCGCTCTCCATGGGCGTTCCCGAGTCTAACGCCGCGGCGGAACGAAATCGCGAATGCCGGCGGTCTCGTCGACGGCGAGCGTGCGATCCACGCCGCTGACGGCGCCGAGGTCCTGACGGAACCCCGAAGGCCAGCGCACCGTCAGCCCGTCGAGGCGCGTGGCGTGGCCGAGACCGAGGTGGACGATGGGACTCCCCGTCGACAGATAGCCGCTCTGATTGACGTTCTGGATGACGAGGCGCCGTCCACCGGGAAGGACGGCCGTCACCTCGGCGCCGATGCCGTCCCGGTTGTCCCGTCCCGGCGCGCCGGAGAGACGCAGCCGCAAGTAATGCTCGTCGGCCCGGCGCGAGCCGAAGAAGATCGCCTCGGGAGCGCCATTCGAGCGGACGTAGACGTCGAGCGCGCCGTCGCCGTTGGCGTCGAAGGCGACGGCCGCGCGGCCGTTCGACTCGAGGTCGAGGCCGTCGAGGAACGCCCGGTCCTCGAAGAGCGGCGCGCCCGCGGCCGCCCCGCCGCGATTGTGGAAGTAACGGTCCCGCTCCATTCCGGCGACCCCGGCGCCGCGCGCGTGGAACGTCTTCGTCCCCGCGACGTAGTCGTCCCAGTACGCGAGCGTCTGCCACCAGAACTCGAGCTCGACGTCGCGGTCCCGGCCGTCGCCCCACAGCCCGTTGGTCGCGTAGACGTCCGGCCAGCCGTCGTCGTCGAGGTCGGCCGCGATCGCGCTCCAGTTCCAGCCGGCGTGCTGCGCGCCCGAGCCCGGGGTCGCGTCCGCGAAGGTGTGGTCGGGCTTCTGCAGGAAGAGGTGGTTTCCCTCGGCCATCTCCTCGCACCACCGGATCGCGAACGGCAGAAACAGCCGGCCCATGAAGCCGACCGGGATGGACGGGTACTCGTGGAGGAAGTACCACTGCGTGTCGGTGCCGGTCGTGTAGACGTCGGGCCGGCCATCGCCGTCGAAGTCCGCCCAGGCGCCCGACATTCCGTAGGCGCGCGCCAGCGTCCCGGTGCGCTTCGCGACGTCGTCGAAGCGGCCGCCGGCGTTTCGATAGAGATTCTTCAGCCCGAAGTCGTTCGTGACCATCAGGTCGACGCGGCCGTCCTGGTCGTAGTCCTGGAAGAGACAGGACAGCGACCACCGCGTCATCCCGGAGAGACCCCAGGCCCTGGTCGCGTCGGTGAAGTGCCCGTGCCCGTCGTTGATGTACAGGAAGTTCGTCAGGCCGTCGTTCGCGTCGAAGGGCGGGTCGGGCATCTTCCGGTAGTAGTCGCCGGTCACGCACACGAAGAGATCGAGATCGCCGTCGCCGTCGATGTCGGCGAAGGCCGCCGAGCGGGCGTTGCCCGGGACCGCGATGCCGGAGGAGGCGGTCGTCTCCTCGAACGTGCCGTCGCCGCGGTTGCGGAAGAGACGCACGGGGCCGAAGGCGTTCGTGACGAGGAGATCCGGGTAGCCGTCGCCGTCGACGTCCCCGGCCGCGACGCCCGTCGCCGCGATGCCTTCGGTCGCGGACCTCGCGAGCCCGGCCTTCTCCGTGACGTCGGTGAAGCGCCCGGTGCCGTCGTTGCGGTACAGGATCGAGCGCACGCCGTCGGCCACGAACAGGTCTTCGGATCCGTCGCGATCGAAGTCGAGGACCGCGACACCGGAGCCCGGCCAGAGATCGGCGAGCAGGTGGTTGACGAGCGGGAGCGGCGGGTCGTGTCGCGGCGCTCCGAGACCGGCCGCGGCCGTGCCGTCGTGGAAACGGGGCGAGGGCTCCTCGCGGTTCCACAGGGGCCCGCCGAACGCGATGCTCGTCCGGGAGCCGGCGGCGTCCTTCTCCTCCGTGACGGTCGTCGCCGCCGCGCGCTCGACGCGAACCCCGTCTCGCCGGAAGCCGCCGACGGTGAAGACCACCCGGCCGGAGGTCCTCTCGCGGTCCGGTCGGATCTCGTGGACCGGTTTCTCGACGCGATAGTCGACGTAGGCGAAGCGGTCGATCCCCTCCCAGGCCCAACTCCGGAGTGCCGCGATGCCCGCGGGGTCCGAAACTCCCGCCTCGCGCGAACGGAGCGCCCGGCGCGCCGCCTCGCACCCGTCGCGCCATCGGGACAGTCTCGCCATCCAGGGTTCGAAGCGGGAGCGGAGGCGCTCGAGAGACCCGTTCCGATAGACCCACCATCCCGCGGCGGCGGCCAGCAGGATGCCGAGGACGAGCAGGATGCGCCGCACGGACGGGCATGGTACCCGACCGCCCTTGCCCTTGCTGCCGCGCGGCGCGGAGCGGTGAAGGGGCCGGGGCGGCCGCTCGAGCGATATCCTTGGGCGAGCGCGATGCCGCACATCACGATCCTCGGCGGAGGACCGGCCGGTCTGGGGGTGGCGTTCTATGCCCACCGCGCGGGAGTCCCCTTCGTCCTCGGCGAGGCCTCGGAGAGGCTCGGCGGAATGTGCCGCACCCTCGCTTGCGGCGCGCATCGCTACGACACGGGCGCCCACCGTTTCCACGACCGCGATCCCCAGATCACACGCGACCTCCGCGCGCTCCTCGGCGACGAGCTCCTGCGCGTCGACGCTCCGAGCGCGATCTGGGAGCGCGGCCGGTTCATCGACTTTCCACCGACTCCCCTCAACGCCGTGTTCGCGTACGGTCCGCGCGAGGCCGGCCGGATCCTCGCCGACCTCGCCCGGTCGACGTTGCGGCGGCATCGGCCCGCCTTTAGCTTCGAGGACCTCGCGGTGCGCCGGTTCGGCCGGACGCTCGCGCGGCGCATCCTGCTGAACTACTCGGAGAAGCTCTGGGGTCTGCCGACGGACCAGCTCTCGCCCGACGTCGCGACCCGGCGGCTGCGCGGCATGACGCTCCGGTCGCTCTTCTACGAGCTGCTCGTTCCCGGCCGCAAGACCGAGCACATCGACGGCAGCTTCCTCTACCCGCGGGGCGGCTACGGCCGGATCGTCGAGGCGCTCGCCGCGACGCTGCCGCCGGACTCGGTCCGGACGGGATTCGAAGTCGCCGCGCTCGAGCACGCGGGCGGCGTGGTCCGGCGGGTCCGCGGCGCGTCGGGAGACGCCATCGACGTGCGCGATCGGGTGGTCTCGACGCTGCCGCTGCCGCTTCTCGTGCGGCTCCTCGGCGACGGCGTGCCGGAGGCGGCGCGCGCGGCGGCGGCACGGCTGCGGTTCCGGGACGTGCGGCTGCTGTTCGTGCGGCTCCGGATCGATCGCCTGTCGTCCAAGGCCTCCATCTACGTGCCCGATCCGGCGTTCTGTGTCAGCCGCATGTACGAGCCGAAGAACCGCTCGGCCGAGATGGGCCCGCCGCACGAGACGTCGCTCGTCGTGGAGGCGCCGTGTTTCCGCGGGGACGCCGTCGCGCGTCTTTCACCCGAGGCCTTCGCGGATCGGGTCCTGCGGGAGCTCGCCGCACTCCGGCTGGTGCACCCGCGGCTCGTGGTCGAGTGGCGCGACCATGTGATCCCGAATGCGTATCCGGTGTACGCGCGGGACTATGCGCGGGACGTGGCGTTGATCCGCGACTCGCTGTCGCGCTTCGCGAACTTAGAGACGCTCGGGCGGGCGGGGGGCTTCGTCTACAGCCATCTCCACGACCAGCTCCGCTTCGGCCGCGACGCCGTGCGGGCGCTGGTCGAGTCCCCTCGGGCGCAGACGGCGTGATCCTCCGGCACCGGCGTCCCCTGCCGCGCGCGACGCCGCGGGACCTCGCGGCGCGCACCTGGCGCGCGCTCCGTCGGGATCCGGAGAGCACCGAGGACCGAGCGTGGGTGCGATCGCTCCTGAGTCCGGCGGAATATGCGATCTGGTCGCGTCAGCCGGCGTTCGACCGCCGCCACTCGGTGCGCGTCGCGAGAAGGCTCGAGGCGCGCCTCGCGGGAACGGCCCATTCCGGTGAGGGGCGCTGGATCGCGGCCGCGCTCCTGCACGACGTGGGCAAGTCGGCGGCCGGTCTCTCCCTGATTGCGCGCGCGGCCGCGATGCTCGTGAATCGATTCGTCGACCTCGAGACGGCACGCCGCTGGGCGCGTTCGCGGCGGCCGGGCCTCTCCCGGATCGGCCTGTACCTCACGCACGGCGAGGTCGGCGCGCGGCTGATCCGACAGGCGGGCGGGCGCGCGGAGATCGCCGCCTGGTCCGAGGTCCATCAGGGCGGCCGCACGGCGCCCGTGCCCGGAATCCCGCCCGAGGTCGTCGCGGCGCTCATCGGCTCCGATGTCGCCTGACCGGGACCGACGCGGGAAGATCAACCTCGTGCTCGCCGCCGCCGCCCTCGTCGGCGCCGCGGCGGCGCTCGTCTTCCAGCTCTTCGTGCCGCCGGTCGTCGGTCTCGCCGACAACGCCGACTACCAGCGGGTGATGGGATACGCGGGTTTCCGGCACACGACCGCCGACGACGCCGAGCGCTACTTCGGATTTCTGCGGACGCACTACGCCGTCGTTCGGCCGGGCTGGTTCCGGAGCGGCTATCACTCCTCCGAGACCCTCCTCGCGTTCGCCGCCCGCGGCGCCCATCGGCTCTTCTTCCGCGGGGACGTGTTCGACCTGCGCACGCTCGCCGCCATCCACGCCGCGCTCTTCCTCCTCGGGGTCGCGGCCATCGTCCGCGCCTGCCGCGAGCTCGCACCGGCGGCGCAGGCCGTCGCCGCGGGCCTCCTCGTGTTCGCATTCACGGACGTCGGCTACGTCGCGCCGTTCAACTCCTTCTACAGCCAGACGGCGTCGCTTCTCTTCCTGTTTCTCACGGTCGCCGTCGCCGCCGAGAGCATCCGACGAGGACGGCTCGCGGGGCCGTGGCTGGCCGCATACTTCGCCGCGGCGCTCCTCTTCGTGGGATCCAAGCCCCAGGAGCGGCTCGCGGCGCCGCTCCTCGCTCTCTTCGGGATGCGCCTCGCGGGGACGTCGTGGCGCGCGCCCTGGCGCAGCGCGGCGGCGTGGCTCGCCGCCGCGCTCTGTGCCTTCTCCGTCTGGTACGGCCGGCACACCCCGTACACGCTGCGCGAGGCGACGATGTTCCAGCTCGTGTTCGACGACGTCCTCGGCCGTTCGGCGACGCCGGCGGACGACGCCGCGGAGCTTCGTCTCGATCCCGCATGGATCCGCTACGTCGGCACGAGCCCCTACGCGAAGGACTCGCCGCTCCTCGCTCCGGAGTTCCGCGTGCGTTTCCTGCATGCGGTCGGCTATCGGTCGGTGCTGCGCTTCTACGCTCGACACCCGGCGCGGCTCGGCGAACGGCTCGAGAGGGCGTCGCGGGAGATGTGGACGCTCCGGCCGCCGCTCGGCAACTTCGAGCGGTCGCCCGAGCATCCGCAGACGGCGCGGGCCTCGGCCTTCGGTGTCTGGAGCCGGGCGCGCGCCGCCCTCGGCGCGCATGCGCTGACCTGGGCGACCGTTCTCTTCGCCGGCAACCTCGCGGCGTCCGCCGCCGGATGGCGCGCGGCGGCGCGGCGGGGGCGCCTCTTCCGCGAGGGACTCGCCCTCCTCGTCGTGATGGCCGGTCTCGCCTTCGCCGTGTGTGCGCTCGCGCAGGCGCCGCCGGACCTCTCGCGCGCGCTCTACTCCTTTCACGCGCTCGTCGACTTCCTGCTGATCGCCGACGCCGGCTGGCTCGTACAAATTTTGGCATCCCGGAGGGCGGGTGCGCTTCCTCGCTCCCGACGCGACTTGATCGGTTTGGATCAGGAGATCTCGGCGACTTAGCGAAACGATCATCGAGCCCCCTCAGGCCTGTAACGCCTGTCGCGGACAGGAAGGAGGCGGCGATGAAATCTTCCACGACCGGCCTTCGTCTCTCGGAGGTCCGAGCATTTCGTCGGGAACTTCTAATCGCTGTCCTGGGGGGTTTCTTCAGCGCCGTCGCGGCGACGGCCCAGACGTACGAGGTCGTTCACCGATTCCTGAATTCCGAAGCGACTGTTCGGCCGAACGCCGCGAGTCAGAGCCGTCTGATCGTCGCGCCCGACGGTTATTTCTACGGCACAACACATTGGGGAGGCGAGAGCGGCTTCGGCACGGTTTATCGAATGGACTCTGCAGGCACGACCACCACCCTTCACAGCTTCGCCTTTGCCGACGGCGCTAATCCCGCGGCGGGGCTCGTTCGTACATCTAATGGTGCCTTCTACGGGACGACGAGTCTCGGCGGATCGCACAACGAGGGCACCGTCTTTCGTATGGATGCGTCGGGCGCGGTCACTCGACTGCACAGCTTCGACGGCGACGGCGGAGAGCATCCGCTCGCGGCACTCATTGAGGCCTCCGACGGCAAGCTCTACGGTACGACGAGCGAAGGCGGCGCCAACGGAGTGGGCGTGGTCTTCCGAATCGACAGCTCGGGAACCTTCGAGGTCCTGCACAGCTTCGATCGGTACGTGGACGGCGCCCATCCCGTCGCGGAGCTCGTCGAGGCGCGCGGTGCGTTTTACGGAACGACGAGAGAAGGCGGCGCGAACAACGTTGGAACTATTTTTCGCATGGATCTTGCCGGATCCGTCACGAATTTCCACGCATTCGCAGGAGCCGACGGTCTCTACCCCGTCGCAGCCCTCATTTCCTCGGTTTCTGGGGACCTTTTCGGAACGACCAGTTACAGCGGCGCGTGGGGACCCGGCCTGGTCTACCGGATCGACATGGCCGATCAGATGACAACTCTTCACAACTTCAACTCCGAGACAGAAGGCGCGATCCCTTTAGCCCCTCTAGCCCAAGGTTCTGACGGGAACTTCTACGGAACCCTGTCGGGCGGCGGATATCTGACGCCCGTCCAGTACGGCACAGTCTTCCGCCTGACGGATACCGGAACGCTGACCGTCCTGCATGCCTTCGATGGAGCGAACGGCACCTCTCCCGCCACGAGCCTCGTGCAGACTTCCGACGGCTCCTTTTACGGCCTGACCAACAGCGCATACGCGAGTTATCTCGGTCTTCACGTTGCTGGAAGCGTCTTTCGGATCGACGCCAATTCCGGCTTTGCCACATTGCACCGCTTCGGATGGCGAGACGGAAGCGGACCGGGATTCCTGCTTCCCGCGTCCGACGGCTTCCTTTACGGTGCGACGGCGGAGGGCGGAGCTGCAGGGAACGGCATGATCTTTCGGATGAACCTGTCCGGAGACGTCACGACGCTTCACGATCTCGAAGCCGGTCCAGGGGGCCCAGAAGCCGCTCGGCTCATGCAGGCCGCGGACGGAGCAATCTACGGCACCGACAATCACGGCGCGAATGCGTTTGGCCGGATCTTCCGCCTGGAGTCGACCGGCGACGTGACGACGCTCCACGATTTCACCGGCAACGACGGAGGCGGACCAACTGGTCTTACGGAAGGATCGGATGGCAAGCTCTACGGAACGACAAAATACGGCGGCGGCGAAGGGTCTGGAGCTTTCTTCCGGGTCGATGCCGCAGGCGTCTTCGAGGCATTGGAGTCTTTCAGCCAGGAAGGGAACTACCTGGCCAGTCCCAACGGCCCCCTGGTTGGAGGAGGAGGGACCTTCTACGGCACGACGGAACAGGGCGGCCGCGGAGTGGGAGCCATTTTCAAAGCGCGCGAGGATGGTTCACTTTGGCTGCAATACGGCCTCGAGCTCGACGGTAGCGAGGGGGCGTTTCCGACAACGCCGCTGACCGACACAGACGGCCCCCTCTGGGGCACGACATCACTGGCCGGAGAGTTCGGCTGGGGAACCGCCTTCACGACCGGCCCGGACTCGGCCTATATCGACGTGAGGCACTCCTTCACGAGCGATGAGGGGAGCGCCACTTCCCTGAGTTCTACCGGCGGACTGTATGGCGCGACGGGCTACTCGAGCCAGTCCCCCAAAGGCACCATCTTCTCAATGGATGAATCCGGGAGCCTGACCTATCTCTACACTTTCCCCGGACAGGAAGACGGTCAATTCCCGACAGCCCCCGTTCGAGCTTCTGACGGATTCCTGTACGGTACGGCTGGCCTCATCTATCGCTTCAGCAACGCGACGGTCGCGGTCAACCAGATTCTTCCGACTTCGGGTTCCGCTTCCGGAGCCGTGGCGTTGATCGTGATCGGTGGCGGTCTATCGGGTGACTCCAGTGTGACCGTCGGCGGCATTCAGGGCACCGATCTCACCATCCTGGACTCCACCTTCCTTTATCTGTTTACACCGGCGCTGTCGTCCGGCACTTTGAACGACGTCAGCGTGAGTGTCCCAGCGGAGTTCGCGAACGCGACCGCAACCAAGATCAACGCCTTCTTTGCCGACTTTCTCGACGTTCCGCAGACCGATCCCTTCCACGACTACGTCGAGAAGATCTTCCGCGCGGGGATCACCGCTGGATGCGGCGGGGGGAGTTATTGCTCGGATGAGGCGGTCACGCGCGCACAGATGGCAGTCTTCCTGCTGAAGGCCGAGCATGGATTGGGCTACGCGCCGCCGCCATGTCAGGGTCACTTCGCGGATGTGACCTGTCCGAGCCAATTCGCCAACTGGATCGAGCAACTCGCGGCGGAAGGGATCACGGCCGGCTGCGGCAGCGGCAACTACTGTCCGTCGACTCCGGTGACGCGGGCACAGATGGCGGTCTTCCTGCTCAAGGCCGAGCACGGTCCCGGCTACGTGCCGCCGGCGTGCACGGGCGTCTTCGGCGACGTTTCCTGTCCGAGCCTCTTTGCCGACTGGATCGAGCAGCTCGCGGCCGAGGAGATCACGAGCGGCTGTGGCGGCGGGAACTACTGCCCCGAGCAACCCGAACACGCGTGCCCAGATGGCCGTCTTCCTGGTCAAGACGTTCCATCTCTGAGGGGCGCGTCGTGTTCCCTTTCGCTCGGAGGCGGGGTCGGGCAGGAAGTTCACCTGGGGACCGTGGCAACCACGGCCGGGTCCAATTGACGCCGCCACCGTCGCATCTTCAGGCCGGCCCTCGATCGTCGACACCTCCGAAGGAGGGTCCCAGGATGACCGAGGACTTCACCAAGCTGCTCTTTGGAACGCTCGCCTCAGACTCCCGGACGATCATTCGCTGCCCCCGCTGCCGTCGGCCCGGTGTGCTCGAAAGCCACGCCGATGGCGCACGGCGGTGCATCCACGTCGAGGTCTCGACGATCGATGAGGAGGGCACGGTCGTCCAGCCGACGGATCTCTGTGAGCTGGCCGGGCCTCGGTCCGTGCTTCCTTCCGGGATGAAGAGCCAAAACTGATCGTCGGCAGGGGATGGAGCGGGCTCACCCTGACTCGACGGCGGAGCGGCGGGCGGCAAGATGACTCCGTATCGAGAGTCGCCGAGTCACGCTGATTCGCGTAAGCTAGTCGCGTCTCCACTCGACCACGGGAGCTTTCGTCCATGACCCGCTGCCTGACTAAAGGTGCAGTCTCTCCATCGGTGGTTCGGATGGCGCTCCACATCGGCGTCGCGCTCGTCCTGGCGCCTGCCTGTATGAGCAACCCAACGCCGACCGCAGCCTCGGTACCCACTGTGCGGACCGACCCGAAGGACGCTTCCACTGCCGTTGCGTTGATGCAGACCTTTCCCCTCAACAACTACAAGCGCGAGCTGGACGGTCAGTGGCAGGGAATTCGTCTCGCGTCCGACGGGAACGTGTACTTCGCGAGCTCGTCGCACTCGGCGCATCACGGCGGTTCGTTCTTCAAGTACGACACGAAGACCGGGAAGGTCATCGAGCTGGTTCACGACCTCACGGACACTTGTGGCGAAGATGCCCGGATCAACCCCCAGGGAAAAATCCACAGCGACATCGTCGAGGCGAACGGCTGGCTCTACATGGCGACGCATTTCGCGGCCGAAAAGCCCGGCGTCTATGAGACCTGGACCGGTTCGCACGCGCTCGGCTACGAGCTCGCGACCGGCAAGTGGCGTGATTACGGCGTCATCCTTCCCGGCTACGACAACTACTCGGCCATCGGCGTCGATCCCGTGCGCAAGTACCTCTATGTCTTCGTCACCGGGAAGACCGTCGGCCAGGCGGCCTACATGTATCGGATCAATACCGTGAGTGGAGAGAAGAAAAACCTCGGTCAGGTCAGTGCCCCGAGCCACGGTGGCTACGACTTCTCGTCCTACTGGACCTTCGTCGACCGACGCGGCGACGTCTGGTTCTCAATCCATAATCAGGGTGGGGACCTGCAGCAGATTCACGGCGATACCGGCATCATCGAGGTCCACGCCAACGCCTTGCCCGCTCTGGTTCGGTGGGATTCCGACCGGCTCGAGCCCAACCCGGCTCTCCAGGCCAACCGCTCCATTGAGTGGATGCAGCCGCTCGATGGTGACCACGCCTTGTTCACGATGTCGGAGCACGGCGGCATGCTCTACGAGTTCGACTCGACCCGGCCCATGGCGTCCGCGTTTACCCCGATCCAACACATCGGCTTCAACTACCTCGGCGGCCTGGCCATCGGTGGGAATCGGGTGTTCTATTACCAGCGGGCGAATCGGGCCTTCGGAAACCAGGAGTTCCGGGATTTCCATCTGCTGAGCGTCTCGCTCGATAATGCGACCGGCCATGCGATCACCGACTACGGTCCGATCGTGGATCAGGACGGGCGCACACCGTGGCGGCTGCCGGGAATGATGGCCGATGGGCAAGGTCACGTCTATGCGATCGGCGACTGGTGGACCATTCCCGGCGACCTCGGCACGTTGCGCTATGCCTGGAATCGTGGCGACGAGACTTACAAACAACTGCCGCGCGGCGAGTTCTTCGCCGTAGCCGACGTCAGCATCCCGGCGCGTCCGCCGGGTTGACCTCATTCGGATTCGGCCCTCAGGAGCCGTCTAGTGCTTTTCCCGGTGATCTTGTTTAGACTGAGCCGCTTTCACGCCGCCGGAGAGGTGGGTGAGTGGCTGAAACCAGCGGTTTGCTAAACCGCCGTAGGGGCCTAAACCTCTACCACGGGTTCGAATCCCGTCCTCTCCGCCACTTCCGAAAATCTAGGGGCTGCACGCGAACGCGTGCGTGTCCTGGACGGGGACGAAGGCCGTTCCCTGCGCGTTCGTGTAGGTGTTCACCTGGTTGGTCAGGATGTCGGTGACGGTCAGGTTCACGAACACGTTCGTCAGGCCGCTCGCGAAGACCCAGCGATGGGAGTTCGTGGTGCAGCCCTCGAGGACCTTGACGATGACCTCGACGTTCGTCGGGTCGAAGAACCAGAAATAGCCGGTGTCGTTGGTCAACCCCATGGCATGGCCGGATCCGCTCGTCTGGTCGGACTTCGTCCATCCCGCCTGCACGCGGTAGCGCGCGCCGTCGAGGCAGAGCGTGAAGTCGTTCGGCGTGCAGGTCGGTGAGCCGCTCGTGACGCCGAGCTCGTAGACTCCGACCGGCGTCGCGGCGTAGAGAATCCGGCCGCTCGGCGATAACGCGAGGCGCGATGCGGAGTTCGCGGGCAGCGCGGTGTCCGTCCACGTCACGCCCCCGTCGAGGCTCGCGTAGACGCCGCCCTGGGGGAGGATCATCGCAAACGAGCCGGCGCTCGCGTACATGCGGGTCGGATCGGCGGCGTTCACGATCACGTCCGTGATGTAGGCGCCGCTCGCCCCCGTCGCGGCCATCCAAGTGTTGCCCCCGTCGGCGCTCCGGTAGACGGCGCCGCAGTTGAGGCCCGAGACGCCGAGGAGCCCGGCGCCCGCGACGAGGGCGTTCGGCTGCGCGGGGTCGGCGGCGAGCGCGTTCATGTTGGCGCAGGGGAGGGGAGTGCCGGTGGCCTGCCAGGTCGTCCCGCCGTCGATCGACCGGAAGAGCGTGGTCGGCCCGTAGGCCCAGAGCGTTCCGACGCCGGCCGCGAGACGCGTCGTCTGCGTGAACGGGGGGGCGAGCGCCTGCCAGCTCTGCCCCGAATCGGCCGTCTTCCAGAGAGTCGTCCCGCAGGCGGCGAGCACGGTGCCGGATTGCCCGCCCGGTGCGAAGGAGGGCACACAGAGGTTCGAGATCGTCTGACCCAGAAACCACGTCACGCCGCCGTCGACCGAGCGGTAGAGGCGCGTCTTGTGATCGCTGCCGAGGGTGCCCGTGTAGAGCGTCTGGGAGTTGCCGGGATCGACGAGCAGGTCGCCGTAGGACTCGCCTGGAGGGGCCTGCACGAGACCGGTCCACGTCTGGCCCGCGTCGGTGCTCTTGAAGATGCCGCTCTGTGCCGCGGGCGTGTAGGCGGCGGAGGCGAACACGGTCGTCTCGTCGGATCCCGTGGCGACGTCGCTGACCTGGAAGAGCGGAGGACCGAAGCTCTCCCAGCCCGCGGGCTGCGCGAGGACGGACGCCGCCGCCGAGAACAGGACCAGTCCGAGGAGTCCGCGCATCCGCATCTCGCCCATTGTACGGGCTCGCGCGACGTTTGGGGTCGGCTCGCACCCATCGTTCATCCGGGGGTTACGATGGCGTCATGTCGGCGAGTCTCGGCGTGCGCCTGCGCCGCTACTGGGTGGCGGGCATCCTCGTCCTCGCGCCGACCGCCCTGACGCTCTGGGTCGTCTGGAGCCTGTTTCGTTTTTTCGACAACATCCTCGGCGCCCAGCTGCGCGCGCGGGGGATCTCCGTGGTTGGCCTCGGCTTCGTGCTCCTCAACCTGCTGCTGCTCTTCCTCGGCTTCGTCGCCGCGAACTTCCTCGGGCGCCGAGCGTTCGCCCTTTGGGACCGGCTGATGCATCGGGTGCCGCTCATCAACAAGATCTACGCGACGCTCCGCCAGATCGCCGAGCTCCTCCTCGGCCCCGCCCGGATCGGCTCGTTCGGGCGCGTGGCGATCGTCGAGTTCCCCTCGCCGGGAACCTGGGGGATCGGCTTCGTCACCTCCACCGACGACGGCGAGACGAGCGCGAAGACGGGACGAAGAGTCTGCAGCGTCTTCATCCCCAGCGCCGTGAACCCGACGACCGGGTTCCTCCTCGTCGTGCCGCAGGAGAAGGTCACCTACCTCGACATGAGCCCCGAGCAGGCCATGAAGATGATCGTCTCCGCCGGCGCGCTCGTGCCGCCCGCCGCGTCGGGTTAGTCGCTCCCGCTCGCCGCGGCGCCCCGATCCTTACGCGCGGTCAGCAGGAGCTGCTCGCTCACGAGCATCGACGGGCGGGTCATCCAGCGGAACAGGTCCTCTTCGCCGCGGGCGTGCTCGGGGCCCGACCGATGCCGCCGCGTCTCGATGCGCGTGGCGAGCCACACGAAGGGATAGAGGACCAGCATCCACGCGTGCTTCCACTTGAAGAGCGTGACGTCGAGGCGCGCGACCGAGAGTCCCGCCTGATGGAGCAGCGTGTGCAGGAGGGAAAAGTCGATCGGATTGGTGTGGAACGCGTAGAGGTCGTCCGGACCGAGGTCCCAACCGGTGCGCCGCCGGATGAGCTTGTGCGTGCCCGTGAAGAGGAAGTGCCACCGCGAATGCAGCCGGGCGACGTTCGGCGTCGAGAGCACGAGGTGGCCGCCCGGAGCGAGCACGCGGCCGATCTCCGCGACGACCGGCACCTCGGTCGGCAGGTGCTCGGCGACCTCGCAGAGAAGGACGGCGTCGAACGAGCCGTCCGGATAGGGCAGCGGCCGCATCAGATCGACGCCCGGGTCGATGACGACGTCGGGAGGGATCGGGGGCGGCGCGCCCGCGAGCTTGTAGTCGTCGGCGCGGAAATGCGTGCCCCGGACGACGCAGCCATCCCGCGCGAGCGCAGCGGCGATCTCGCCGCGGCCCGCCGACAGATCGAGCACGCGGAGCCTCGGGTAGCCGGGCAGCCGGCGCGTCGCGCGGAGGACGGCAGCGAGGACGTGCGGCTGGGGCACGGCGGTCCTAGACCGCGCGCGAGATCACGCGGGGCCGATCCGCGTCAGCCCGCGCATGTACGGCTGCAGCGCTTCGGGCACGTCGATCGAGCCGTCCGGCCGCTGGTAGTTCTCGAGGATCGCGACGATCGTGCGGCCGACGGGCAAGCCGGACCCGTTGAGGGTGTGCACGAACTCGGGCTTCTCGCCTTCGGCGCGGCGGAAGCGGATGGAGGCGCGGCGCGCCTGGAAATCGCCGTAGTTCGAGCAGGAGGAGATCTCCTTGTACGCGTTCATGCCGGGAAGCCACACCTCGAGGTCGTAGGTCTTCGTCGCGGCGAAGCCCATGTCGCCGGTGCAGAGCGTCACGACCCGGTAGGGCAGACCGAGCCGGCGCAGGATCTCCTCGTTGTGGTCGGTCAGGGTCTCGAGCGCCGCGACCGACGTCTCCGGGCGCACGAGCATCACGACCTCCACCTTGTCGAACTGGTGCTGGCGGATCATGCCGCGCGTGTCGCGTCCCGCGGCGCCCGCCTCGGACCGAAAGCACGGCGTGTAGGCGGTGTAGAGGCGCGGCATGTCGGCGTCGGCGAGGACCTCGTCCCGATGCAGGTTCGTGACCGGCACCTCCGCGGTGGGGATCAAGTAGTAGCCGTTCGTCGTCTGGAAGAGGTCCGCCGCGAACTTCGGCAGCTGCCCGGTGCCGAACAGCGAGTCCGCGTTGGCGAGAAACGGCGGCAGGATCTCGATGTAGCCCTGCTCCTCGACGTGGATGTCGAGGCAGAACTGGATGAGCGCGCGCGAGAGACGGGCGGCGGCGCCGCGCAGGACCGTGAAGCGCGCGCCCGCGATCTTCGCGCCGCGCTCGAAGTCGAGGATGCCGAGCGCGGGCCCGAGATCCCAGTGGGCCTGCGGCACGAAGCCGAAGTCGCGCGGCGCGCCCCACGTGCGCTCGACGCGGTTCGCGGTCTCGTCCCGGCCGGCCGGCACGGTCGAATCGGGGGCGTTCGGGATCCCGGTCTCGACGGCGGCGAGTTGCCCGTCCGCTTCCTCCGCCCTCGTCTCGAGCGCGCGGATCTCCTCCTTCAGCGCCTTCATCTCCTCGAGCGCCTCCGGCGACGGCTTGCCCTTCACCGCGGTGAGCGTGTTGCGGCGCCGCCGCTTCTCTTCGAGGGCGGTCACGGCGTCGCGCCGCTCGCGGTCGAGACGGACGTAGTCCTCCAGTCCCGTGCCGGCATAGCGCTCGGGATACTCGGAGAGCAGGCGCGTCGCGTTCTCGCGCAGGAAGTCGCGTGGTAGCATCGTTCGGCGATTTCACATCGCGCACGCCGACCGAGTCAACCGTTTGAACGGGTCCCCGCACCTTCCCGACGTGGACGCCATCGTGGTCAACCGCGACGGGGGCGGCGCCCTCTTCCGGGCGCTCGCCTCGCTCGAGCGGCAGGAGGGCGTCGTCCTCGGCGTGGTCGTGATCGACAATGCGTCCGATCCCGCCGAGCGCGAGCGCATCGCGCGCGAGGCGCCGGCGGTCCGGGTCATCGGGTTCTCGCGCAACCTCGGGTTCGCGGGCGGCGCGAACGAAGGCATCGCGCGCACGCGCTCCGCCTATGTCCTCCTCGTGAACAACGACGCGGTGCTCGAGCCGGACTACGCGGCGCGTCTCGCGGCGCGGCTCGAGCTCGACGGCCGTCTCGCGGGCGGCCAGGGGCTGGTTCTCTCCGCGGACGGCCGGCGCGTGGACTCCGCCGGATTCGAATGGAACGGCCGCGGCGAGGCCGTCCCGGTGCTCCACGGAGCGGACGCGGGCCGCGCGCCCCGAGGGCCCTTCGAGGTGCCGGGCGTCTCGGCGACGGCGGCGCTCTACCGGCGCGAGGCGCTCGAGGCGGTCGCGCGCGGGACGTCCGTGTTCGACGACGACTTCTTCGCCTACTACGAGGACGTGGACCTGTCGCTCCGGCTCGCGCGCTCGGGGTGGCGCTTCGTCTGCGACCCGGGCGCGCGGGCGCGTCACGAGGGCTCGCGGACCGGTCGGCGCACGCCGTTCCGGCGGGCCCTCTGGACGGCACGCAACCGCTGGCGCGCGCTGTTCCGGAACTTCGAGCCGCGGCTGCTCGCGCGGCGGCTCCCGGCGCTCCTCCGCGCGGACCTCGCGCACGCTCGTGCGGTCGGGCTCGGCGGCGTCGCGCTGCCTCTCCTCGTCTGGCCACGGCTGCCGTTTCTCGCATGGCGCTCCGCGCGGGAGACGAAGCGGCTCGGCGCCTGGCCTGTTTCCCCGCCGGTCCCGGCGAGAAAGAACTCCTGATCGAGGGGAATGCTGCGGATGCGACGTTCCCGCTCACGTCGGCGCGTCGAGCGCCGCCTGAAATGATCCGCGAGATCACGCTCGTCCTGGTTTCCTGGAGGGACGAGGAGGAGGCCCTCGAGGCGATCGCGTCGTATGCCGCGGCGCGCGCACGGGTGCCGGTGGGAGGCGTCGCGGTCTCCCTCGTGGTCGTGGACAACGCGGGCGGTGCGCTGTCGGCGCCGGCGGTCGCCGCCCGCTGGCCCGACGCCGCCGTCCTCGTCAATGCCGAGAACCGCGGCTTCGGTCCCGCCGCGAACCAGGGCGCCGCGCGCGCAACCGGCGACGTCCTCCTCTTCGTCAATCCCGACACGCGCGCCGAGGGAGAGCCCTTCACGCCGCTCGCGCGGGTCTTCGCCGAGGACCCGCGCGTGGTCGCCGCGGCGCCCCGGCTCCTCGAGATGACGGGCGCCTCGCCGGAAGGAGGAGCGGTGGCGCTCGCGCCGCCGGGGCGCGAGGACCAGGCGACCTTTCAGCTGCGCCGCCTGCCGACGCTTCCGGGGGACGCGAGCGAGCTCCTGATGCTCGACCACGCCTTTCCGAATCATCGCGGCCGCCGCACGCGGCGCTACGCGGACGAGGACCGGAGCCGTTCGTTCCCCGTCGAGCAGCCGGCGGCGGCGGCGCTCGCGGTGCGCCGCGACGCGTTCGTCCGCGTCGGCGGATTCGACGAGCGCTACGTTCCCGCCTGGCACGAGGACGTGGATCTCTGCCGTCGGCTGGGCGAGGAGGGGATCATCCTGTTCGTGCCGGAGGCGCGGATCCGCCATCGCGGCGGCCACTCGGCGTCGCGGCTCGGCTACGGCCGCTTTCTGCCGGCGTTCTATCGCAACGCGCTCCTCTACCGCCGCGAGCACTACTCGCCGGCGGCACGCGCGGCATACCGGGCGCTTCTCGCCGCGGGCATGCTGCTGCGGCTCGCGTTCCTCCCGTTCCGCCGCAACGTGCCCCGCTCCCGCGCCGAGGCCGCGCGGGGCTACGTCCGCGTCCTCGGGCTCGCGCTGGGATTCCCGCCGTGACTCCCGACGTCTCGATCGTCGTCGTCTCGAAGGACAGCGCGGCGGATCTGCCGGTGTCGCTCGCGGCCGCGGCGGCGCAGCGCGGCGTCGGCAGCGAGATCGTGGTCGTCGACAACGCCTCGGCGGACGGATCGCGCGAGGCCGCCGCGGCCTTCGGAACGGCCGTACGCGTCGTGGCGATCCCGACGAACGCGGGCTTCGCGGCCGCGATGAACGAGGGCATCGCGGCGACGGCCGGCCGCTACGTGCTCGCGCTCAATCCCGACTGCCGTCTCGAGCCCGACTTCGCCGCGGTCCTCGCGCGGCGTCTCGACGCTCCCGATGCGGGCGACGTCGGGTCGGCGTCGGGACGTCTCTATCGCGCGGAGGGTCGCGACCTCGCGCGCACCGACCGGCTCGACTCGGCGGGGATCCGGTTCACCGCCTCCGGCCGGCACTTCGACCGCGGTTCCGGGGAGCTCGCGGCGGGGCGCTACGAGGCCGAGGAGGAGGTCGCCGGGACGAGCGGCGCCGCGGGGTTCTACCGCCGGACGGCGCTCGAGGACGCGCGCATCTCGACGGGCGTCTTCGACGCGGACTTCTTCCTCTACCGGGAGGACGCGGACCTCGCCTGGCGCCTGCGGCGGCTCGGCTGGCGCTGTCTCTACGTGCCCGCGGCGGTGGCGGCGCACCGCCGCGTCAACACGCCGGAACGGCGCCGGCGCATGTCGGCGCTCGCGAACATGCATTCGGTGAAGAACCGTTTCCTGCTCCGCATCAACAATCAGACGGCGGGCGAGGCGCTCGCGACGGCCGTGCCGACGCTCGCCCGCGACCTCGTGGTCCTCGGCGCCTGCCTGACGGTCGAGCGCTCGTCGCTGCCGGCGTTCGGCTGGCTGTGGCGCCATCGGCGGAGACTGTGGGCGAAGAGAAGGGAGATCGGGGAGGAAGGTGAAGGCTCGAAAGGGTCGGCGCACGCCCCCCTCACCCTCGCCCTCTCCCCCCTCCGGGGGGAGAGGGGATTCTCTGGGGAGATCACGCTGATGCGCATCGGCATTCTCGGCACCCGCGGCATTCCCGCACGCTACGGCGGGTTCGAGACGCTCGCCGAGGAGCTGTCCGCGCGGCTCGCCGGTCGCGGCCACGACGTGACCGTCTACACGCGGTCGCGCTACGCCGCCCCCGGTCTCTCCGAGCACCGCGGCGCGAAGATCCGCGTGCTGCCGACCGTGCCGACGAAGTATCTCGACACGGTGGTGCACGGCGTGCTCTCGGGGGTCGACGCCGCCTTCGATCGATTCGACGCCGTCCTCGTCTGCAACGCGATCAACGCGGCTTCGTCGTTCCTGCCCCGACTCTCGGGCCGCACGCGCGTCGTGCTCAACGTCGACGGGCTCGAGCGAAACCGCCGGAAGTGGAGCGCGATCGGCCGGCTCGCCTACCGCGTCTCCGAACGGCTCTCGACGATCGTGCCCGATGCCATCGTCTCCGACGCCCTCGTCATCCAGCGCTACTACCGGGAGCGCTACGACGTCGACTCGGTGTTCATCCCCTACGGCGGCGACCTGCCCGAGCCCGCCGGGCGCGCGGCCCTCGACCGGCTCGGCCTCGAGAGGGAGCGCTACGTGCTCTACGTCTCGCGGCTCGAGCCCGAGAACAACGCCCTCGAGGTCGTGCGCGCGTATCGCGACGTCCCGGGCGGAACGCCGCTCGTCGTCGTCGGCGACGCGCCCTACGCGGCCGGGTACATCGCGCAGGTGCGGGCCGCCGCCGATTCGCGGGTCCTCTTTCCGGGAGCGGTCTACGGCGAGGGCTACCGGGAGCTCCTGGCGAATGCCGCCGCCTACGTCCAGGCGACCGAAGTCGGCGGCACCCATCCCGCGCTCGTCGAGGCGCTCGGCTACGGGCGCGTCGTCGCGTACAACGCCACCCCCGAGAACGAGGAGGTCGCCGGGGGAGCGGGGCTGCCCTTCGACGTCCGCTCGCCCGCGACGCTGGCAGCGGTATTGCGAGGGATCCTGGACGACCCGTCCGCGTCCTCCGTATGGAAGGAGCGGGCCCGGCAAAGGGTCCGAGAGCGTTACCGGTGGGAAGACGTCGCCGACCGCTACGAGGCGGTCCTTGAAGGAAGGAACGGCATCCCATAACATCGGCGCGGCCGGCCCGGATCCCGCCGTCCCGAACGTCTCATGCTGAAACAGAAAGCGCGCGCGATCGCCATCGGGATCCTCCTGACGGACCTGGCGCTGACGGCGGTGTCGTTTTCGATCGCCTGGGCGCTGCGGCAGGGCCCCCTCCGGAAGGCCCTCCCCGGGTTCTTCCCGCTCGCGATCTACCCGCTGCAGCAGTACCTGCTGCTCCTCTTCTTCGTCCTGCCGATCTGGGGGGTGCTGCTGGCCGCGGCGGGGTTCTATCGGAGCCACCGGACGCTCCCGTTCGGCGAGGAGATCTGGGCCGCGGTTCGGGTGTCCGTCGGGGGCACCGTCATCCTGGTCCTCCTGATCTTCGGCCTGCGTCTCGACTTCGTCAGCCGCTGGTTCCTCGTCCTCTTCGGGATCGTCAACTTCCTGCTGCTCGCGGCGGAGAAGTCCGCGCTCCGGGCCGCCTCGCGGTTCGTCCGCGCGCGTGGATTCAACTTCCGCACGGCGCTGCTCGTCGGCACCGGACCCAAGGCCGCCCAGTTCGGCGATTTTCTCGAGGCGCATCCCCACTGGGGGTTCCGGGTGGTCGGATACCTCGACGAGGACCACGGCCACGAGGCCGCCCTCGCGGCTCGCTGGCCCCGGCTCGGTCGGATCACCGACATGGAGAGCGTGCTCTCGTCCCGAGTCGTGGACGAGGTCATCTTCGTGATCGAGAAGGGCCGGCTCGCCGAGTACGAGGGCGCCCTTCTCGTCGCGGAGCGGCACGGCGTTCGAGCGCACGTCTCCCTGGATATTTTTCCGCACGTGCTCGCGCGGCCCGTCCTCGAGGAGCTCGATGGCATTCCCCTCCTGACGTTCACGACGACCCCGACCAACCCCGCGGAGATCGCCGCCAAGCGGGCGATCGACCTCGTCTTCGCGCTGGCGCTGTTCCTCGTGACCCTGCCGATCCAGCTCCTCGCCGCGCTCGCGATCCGCCTCGGGTCGGGGGGACCCATCCTGTTCCGGCAGGTGCGCTGCGGGTTGAACGGCCGCCTTTTCACGCTGCTGAAGTTCCGAACGATGCAGTCGGGCGCCGAGGAGCGCCTGACCGAGATCTCGCACTTAAACGAGATGACGGGGCCCGTCTTCAAGGTCCGGCACGATCCGCGGCTGACGCCGGTCGGCCGGCTCCTGCGGCGTCTGTCGATCGACGAGCTGCCGCAGCTCTGGAACGTGATCGTCGGGAACATGAGCCTCGTCGGCCCGCGGCCGCCCCTGCCGGAGGAGGTCTCCCGCTACGAGCCCTGGCAGCGCCGGCGGCTCAGCATGAAGCCGGGGTTGACGTGCCTCTGGCAGGTCTCCGGCCGCAACGAAGTGGACTTCGATCGGTGGATGGCTCTCGACCTGAAGTACATCGACACCTGGTCGCCGCTGCTCGACCTGAAGATCCTGTTGAAGACGGTTCCCGCGGTGCTGACCGGGAGGGGAGCGCGGTGACGCGCGAAGCGAAGCCGTCGCGCGTCATCCTCGCTGCGCTCTCCTGCTCAGTTAGCCTGGGTTGAGGTTGAAAGCAAAAGGCAGGCGTTCCCGCCTGCCTTTCGTGTCACTGAGAGGACTGAGGCTTACCGGTTCCCGCTCGCTTCGTCCGCGGGCCCTTCGGAGGCCTTGTACATGTACTTGATCGAGGCCTTCGCCACCAAAAGGTTCGGGCCGCCGTCCCGATTCACCTTCAGGCAGTTCTTGTCGTACCACTCGATCCAGCCATGGATCTTCTCGCCGTCGGTCAAGACCACGACCATGGGGGTCTTGGCCGCCATCTGCTTTAAGTAGTAGTAGCTCTCGGCGTTCGTCTGCTCGGGCGGCACCTGCTTGCGCTGGGAGAAGGAGCGCGTCGGGTAGCGGTCGGCGAGATCGGAGAGATTCGGCCGGATCAGCTTGCGGTTGGCGGGACCCTCGTCCTCATTTCGGAAAGCGCCGCCGGATGTATTTCGATTGGCCACGGCTGTCTACCTCTGGTCCCGAAAAGGTGGGACGTCTTGACGGGTCAAACAGGGGTGGTCACCGGAATATTCTGCGGCTTTTTCTGGGGTCCCCGGTCGGGCCCCTCGTCCTCGTAGGCGAGGCAGCACATCAGCCGGCCGCACATGCCCGAGATCTTGGAGGGGTTCAACGAGAGGTTCTGGTTCTTGGCCATCTTGATGGTTACCGGATGAAAGCCCTTCAGGAAGGTCGAGCAGCAGAGCGTCAGCCCGCAGGGGCCGATGCCCCCGCGCATCCGGGTCTCGTCGCGGGGGCCGACCTGGCGCATTTCGATTCGAACCGGGTGGACGAGGGCGAGGTCCGAGACGAGCTTGCGGTAGTCGATGCGCGCCTCGGAAGTGTAATAGACGGTGACCTTTCTTCCGTCGAAGGCCTCCTCCGCGCGGATGAGCTTCATCGTCAGCCGCTTCTCGCCGGCGAACCGGCGAGCATCGGCCAGGAATCGGCCCTCGCGGTCGACCTTCGCCTGGTAGGCCGCGAGATCGGTCCCCGTCGCGACCCGGACGAGCCGCCGGGAGTCGCGCAACTGACACTGCTTGAGGATCATGGGCCGAAGGTTCGTCACCTCGGCGTACTCGAAGCCCGAATCGCCCTCGACGATCACCCGCAGCTTGCGGGAGACCTCGAGCCCCATCGTGTCGCAGAGGACGCTTCGGCCGTCCTCGTGCTCGTTCATCCGGATCCCGACGTACTGGCCCGGGTTGTACGAGGTCCCGATGCCGCAGCCGCCTCCGCTTCCGCAGCCACCCATTTTCAAAGCCCCCAATAGGAAACCCGCGGAGCGAAAACGCCCGCGGCGCCGGATTGGCCGAGTGACCCCAGGGCCGGCCGGTTGAAAGGGAGAAATTACCATGCCTCGGAATCCCCGGCCTGTCCTCGGGGACCGCCCCGCCGGCGGACTCCCGCCGGTCGATCCGAGCTCGTGCTTTCGTCCTGTCCGGCCGGGCAGAAGAAAGTCTTACCTGTCCATCTTGACAGGTACCAGCGCCTCGACTACCTTTCGCCCAGCCCAAGAGACTCGTATCGACAGACTACGAAAGGCGGATCCATGAAACGCGTCGCGCTCGTTCTCGTGTGCCTGGCTCTCGCAGCGCCGGCCTGGGCGATGAAGTCGCGGCGCATCCAGCGGCAGCCGCTCAGCCCCTCGGCTCCGACGACCGTGACCATCAGCGGGAGCCCGCTGACGATCGTCGTCGGCAACGACACGTCGCTCCAGGTCTACAACAGCAACGTTCCGGGGACGGGCCAGTTCTATCCGCCCGACTGCGCTGCCGGCGAGACCGCGGACGCGGGGACCTTCATGGGACTCGCCGGCGTCGTCTACGGGCCCGACTTCGACAACCATCCGTGCGGCTCGGCTTCGAACTCCTACACGGCCTGGACCCCGGTCTCGATGACTCCCGTGACCGGCACGGGAACGTCGGGCGATCCGTTCACCGTCGTCATCGTCGCGAACGCGGCCCTGACCGGACTGCAACTGACCGAGACGCTGACCTACGTCAACGGCGCGGCGGGCGCGGTGATTTCGCTGTCCTTCGGAGTCGCGCCCCCGCCGGGCGCGCCGGCGGGTGCATCGGGCGGAGCCACCGTGGACGTGTTCGTGGGATCGGACCTCTATCTCGCCGACAGCGACTCGGGCTTCTCGTTCGCGAGCGCGGTCGCCGCAGGCGGCCATGGGGCGAACCCGTCCTGCCAGCAGCTGCAGTACTCGATCAGCTGGCAGGGCACGACGCCGGCCACCGCGTGGACGGCCCAGGGCTTCGGCTCGGTCTGGGACGAGATCTCCGCGGGCACGCTGGACGACGCCGTGGATCCGACCTGCATCGACAACGGCGCGGCGCTCGAGTGGGCCGGACGGATCATCACCCCCGGCGCGCCGGCCGTCATCGACACCGGCGTCGATTTCACGGGCCAGGCCGTCCCCGTGGGTGCTGCGGTTCCGACGATCTCGGTCGCCGGCGTCGCGGCCCTCGTCTTGTTGCTGGCAGTGGTGGGATACGTTCTCGCGAGGAAGACCTCGCTGGGGGCGTAAGGAGGAGGCGCGGGCGTCGAGCCCGCGTGATTCCGGGCGGCCTTTCGGCCGCCCTTTTCTTTTGGCGCCGGCTTGCCCGAAGCGGCCCGCCGGCGGCGGAAAAGGACGCTCAGGGCTCCAGACGTCGCGCGATCTCGGCGGCGAGCATCTCGAGCGATCCGTCCGGGAGTGCGCCGACGTGGGGAATGGGTCCCGCGCTCCGCGGCGCGAAGAGCGGCGGACCGGCCGGGTCCTCCTCCCGGATCTCCCGCGCGAGGGCCGCGGCCTGCGGCGGGGCCTTCGACGAGGAGGACGGCGTCCACGCGGCGGTTCCGGGCGAGCTTCTCCAGCGCGTCCTCGAGGTCCGAGGCGATCAGGATCTCGACGGACGGGTCCGGCTCGGGGAAGCCGGCCACGGAGTCGCGCGGCCCCACGACGAGGATCGTGATCATCGCGCGGGCGCCTTCTCGACCCAGAGCACGGCCACCCCGCCGCCCTTCGGCTTGTTCCGTCCGTCCGAGAGGTGGAAGACGATCGTCCACAGTCCGGGCTGGGCGGGCGTGAAGCGGAACGAGAAGTCCCCCGACGGCCCGACCCGGATCCGGTCCTCGGTCGTCGTGCCGACGACCTGGATCGAGCGGAGCCCCTCGGGCACGTAGGCGAGCCGGGCCTCGGGATAGGTATACCGGATCCTCGAGTTGGCCTCGGCGCGGGTGATCGGCCGTGGCGCCGCCTCGTGGGCGAGCGTCACGAAGTGCAGGTGCTCACCGGCGACGGGCCGGCCCCGGAACAGCACGGTCGCCGGCTCGATCGCCACGAGCTCGAGCGTGAGCTCGGCGAGGCGGCGCGTCATGAACTCCTCGGCCATCCGGAAGCGGGAGCCGCCCTGCGCCCATCCGACCCCCACGTGGGTGACGTTCGGATCGAGGATCGTGAGACGGTGGCCGTCGTTGGGCGGCTTCTCCTGGATCATCGCGGCCTCTCCCTCGAGGGCGAGATGGATCGGCGCGTCCCGAAAGGAGCTGCCCGTCGTCGTCCACGTGACCGAGTTCTCGGCGCCGAGGCCGAACACGCCCGCGAGCGCGGTGCGCGCGTAGGGCGGCATGCCGTCGAGCAGGAAGTGTCCGCGCACGTCCTCGCGCACCTGCGCGGCCGTGTAGAGGTCGGCGACGCGCGAGGCGGCGGCGTCCCAGGCCACCGGAGGGAGCCCCTCCGCGGCCCGATCGGCGTTGATGCGCGCGAACACGGCCTTCTTGACCGGGTCCTCGGGCGTCGAAGGCGGCGGGAAGGACTCCGACAGCGGACGGTAGAGGTCGGGGGCCCGGATCGCGAGCCTCGGCGGCGGCTCGGGCGCCGCGTCCGTCAGCGTGCAGCGGGCCGCGGCGAACAGGAGCAGACCGAGCGCCGCCGACGCCGATTTCACCGCGCGGACTGTACCCGAATCCGGTTGCATTTCGAGAACGCTTCGGGGATTCTGATTTCGAGGTCTGCATGAGCTTTTCGATCGAGGCGATCCACGGCCGCGAGATTCTCGACTCGCGCGGGAATCCGACGCTGGAGGTCGAGGTGCTCCTGTCCGGCGGCGCGTCGGGACGGGCGGGCGTGCCGTCGGGAGCCTCCACCGGCACGCGCGAGGCGCTCGAGCTGCGCGACGGCGACAAGAAGCGTTACGGGGGCAAGGGCGTCCTGCGGGCCGTCGGTCACGTCAACGGCGAGATCGCCGAGGAGCTCTCCGGCGCGGACGCGCGGGACCAGGCGCTGATCGACCGGATCCTCATCGCGCTCGATGGCACGCCGAACAAGGGGCGCCTCGGGGCGAACGCGATGCTCGGCGTCTCGCTCGCGGTCGCGCGCGCGGCCGCCGCGGACGCCGGCCTGCCGCTGTACCGATACATCGGGGGAGCCGGGGCCACGACGCTTCCCGTGCCGCTGATGAACGTGATCAACGGCGGCGCGCACGCCGACAACCGGCTCGACCCGCAGGAGTTCATGGTCTGCCCGGTCGGCTTCGCCACCTTCGCCGAGGCGCTGCGGGCCGGCGCCGAGGTCTTCCACGCGCTGAAGTCGATCCTGAAGAAGAAAGGCCTCTCGACCGGCGTCGGCGACGAGGGCGGCTTCGCGCCGGACATCGCGTCGTCGAAGGAGGCGATCGAGCTGCTGCTCTCGGCCATCGAGTCCGCCGGCTACCGCCCCGGCCGCGACCTCGTCATCGCGCTCGACCCGGCGGCATCCGAGTTCTACGAGCGCGGCAAGTACCGGCTCGAGGGCGAGAAGAAGACGCTGACTTCGGACGGGATGATCCGGTTCTGGACGGAGCTCGTCGCCGCGTACCCGATCCTCTCGATCGAGGACGGCCTCGCCGAGGGCGACTGGGACGGCTGGCGCGCCCTGACGGAGGATCTCGGCGGAAAGATCCTCATCGTCGGGGACGACATCTTCGTCACGAATCCCGAGATCCTCGGCCGCGGCATCCGCGACGGCGTCGCCAATGCGCTGCTCGTGAAGCTCAACCAGATCGGGACGTTGTCCGAGACGCTCGAGGCGGTGCGCATGGCCCAGACGGCGGCGTACCGCACGATCGTGTCGCACCGTTCGGGCGAGACGCCCGACGACACGATCGCGGACCTCGCCGTCGCGGTCAATTCCGGGCTGATCAAGACCGGCTCCGCGTGCCGCGGCGAGCGGCTCGCCAAGTACAACCGCCTGCTCGCGATCGAGGAGGAGCTCGAGGGCGCCGGCGTCTACGCCGGCCGGGCCGCCTTCGCGCGATGAAGGACGAGATCGCCGGACCGCGCGGCCCGAGGCCGATGACGGCCTTCCTGGTCTCGCTCGCCGTGTCGTCGGTCCTGATGGGCGGGCTCCTCCTCTCCGATCGCCGCGTGCTCGAGCTGCGGCGGGCGCGGCGCGAGGTGGCGAGCCTCGACCGTCAGATCGCGGAGCGCCGGCAGGAGAACGCGGAGCTGAAGGCGGCGATCGAGGCGGCGAACCGCCACGAGTTTCCCGCCGAGAAGGTCGCGCGCGAGGAGCTCCACCTCGTGCAGCCGGACGACGTCGTGCTCCTCTATCCTCCGGGCAGCCTCACGAAGCCCGTGGGGACGCCGATTCCCGGAACGGCGGCGCCTGCAGCCGCCCCGGCCCGCTGACGCGATTCGGCGCTCGGCCGATCCCTCGTCCCCTCGCATAGAATCGGCGCGAATTTTATTTGAGGAGTCTCCGATGACCGCGGGGACCGATCGGAGGAGTTTCGTCAGGCAGGCCGTCGCGGGCGCCGTGCTCGCGCCGCTCGCGGGCCGTCTCGCCCGGGCGGCGGGAGTGTCGGGTCGATCCGAGGCAGGTGCCGGCGCCGGGCGGCGGCTCGAGCCCTTCGACTATTCGGGCGTCGAGATCCTCGACGGCCCGCTGCACTCCCAGCTCCGGGTCGCCCGCGACTATTACGCCGCGATCCCCGACGACGACGCGCTGAAAGGCTTCCGCATCCGCGCGGGTCAGCGGGCTCGAGGCAACGACCTCGGCGGCTGGTACAGCGGCGACCCGGCGCGGAAGACCTGGTGGTCGAACGGCGACACGTTCAACACCTTCGGCCAGTGGCTCTCCGCGATGGCCCGCATGTCGAAGGCGACGGGCGACGACGCGCTCCGCCACAAGGCGATCTTCTGGATGTCCGAGTGGGGCTCGACGATCGAGCCGGACGGCTGGTTCTTCTACTCGCGGCGGCCCTGGCAGCCCCACTACATCTACGACAAGACCGTCGGCGGGCTGGTCGACATGGCGGTGTACGCCGGCCGGAAGGATGCGCTGACGCACCTCTCGAAGATCACGGACTGGGCGGTCGAGAACCTCGACCGCAGCCGCAAGGTCGACTCCGACACGGAGTGGTACACGCTCTCGGAGAACCTCTACCGCGCCTACCTCGTGACGGGCGACGAGAAGTACCGCCGCTTCGCCGACCTCTGGCGCTTCACGGACTACTGGAACGCGTTCTCCGGCGCCGCGCCGACCGCGGTGACGCGCCACGGTCATCACGCGTACAGCCACGTCAACACGATGTCCTCCTGCGCGATGGCATACGCGGTGACGGGCGAGCGGCCGTACCTCGACGCGATCACGGCCGAGTACGACTGGCTCCAGCGCACGCAGTGCTACGCGACCGGCGGCTTCGGCCCGGACGAGGACCTCGTCGCCGAGGACGGCGAGCTCGGGCGGCGGCTCGAGACGACCTACGCGAGCTTCGAGACGCCGTGCGGCTGCTGGGCCGGGTTCAAGCTGTCGCGCTACCTGATGGGCTTCACGGGGGAGGCGCGGTACGGCGACTGGATCGAGCGGCTCCTCTACAACGGCATCCTCGGCGCGCTGCCGATGGGAGAGAAGGGCGCCACCTTCTACTACTCGGATTACCGGCTCGGCGGCGGCCGGAAGATCTACCACCTCGACGGGACGTGGCCGTGCTGCTCCGGGACGTATCCGCAGGTGATCGCGGACTACCACAACGTCGTCTACTTCCGCGACGCCTCCGGGCTATTGGTCAACCTCTATGTGCCGTCTCGCGTCGCGTGGAACCAGAATGGCACCGACGTGGTCGTCGAGCAGGAGACGTCCTTCCCCGAGTCCGAGACGACGCTGCTGACGGTCCGGCCGAAGCGTCCCACGACCTTCGACCTGCGCTTCCGCGTGCCCGGCTGGGCGCGGGGCGCCGTGGCCGAGGTCAACGGGAAGCCGGAGCCGGTCGCCGCCACCCCGGGAAGCTGGGCGACGATCCGGCGCCGCTGGACGCCGGGCGATCGCGTCGCGCTGCGCCTGCCGATGGCGCTCGCGCTCGTGCCCGTCGACCCTCAGCATCCGAAGCGCGTCGCCGTGACCTGGGGCCCGGTCGTCCTCGTGCGCGACGAGTCGCCGCGCCTGACGCCGTCCGGCGCCGACCCCTCCGCCTGGATCGCGCGGCGGGGCGCGGGCCTCGAGTTCTCCGCCGGCAGCCAGCCGCAGGGCTCGTTTCGGCCCTTCTACCAGGTCGGCGCCGGCGTTCCCTACGACATGTATTTCGACCTGACGACCTAGGAGGAACATGAGCACGCCGAAGCCCGGTGCGAAGGAAGTCGTCCTCGTCGCGAGCGGGGACTCGCGCCTCTCGGCGAACCAGAAATGCTGGCCCGCGCAGCAAACGCTCGAACGAGCGGTCGAGAAGGCGTTCGGCGAGCTCGGGGCGCGCATCGTGCGCGGCCACGAGTACGACGCCGAGAAGAAACACGGCTTCATCGACGGACAGGCGCGGGGGATCCGGATCTTCCGGCAGATCGATCCCGAGGCGCCGCTCGTCGTCGCCGAGGCGGTGTGGGAGTACACGAGCCACGTCCTCGCCGGGCTGACGAAGCACCGCGGGCCGATCCTCACTCTCGCCAACTGGAGCGGCGAGTGGCCGGGGCTCGTCGGGATGCTGAACGTCAACGCGTCGCTGACGAAGGCCGGGATCCCGTACAGCTCGATCTGGAGCGAGGACTTCGAGGACGGGTTCGCGCGATCGGGGCTGAGGCAGTGGCTGTCGCAGGGACGCATCGCCCACGACACGAGCCACGCGCAGCGGTTCGAGGACGAGACGCTCGGCGCCTCCTACGAGGAGGACTTCGTGCGCGGCGCCGCGCTCGGGCAGGCGCTCCGGCAGGACCAGGCGATTCTCGGCGTCTTCGACGAAGGCTGCATGGGGATGTACAACGCGATCGTCCCGGACGAGCTCCTGCACGCGATGGGACTCTTCAAGGAGCGTCTGTCGCAGTCGATGCTCTACGCGGCGATGAAGGAGGTCCCCGAGGCGACGGCGCGCCGGCACCACGAGTGGCTCACGAGCCGGGGCATGCGATTCGCGCTCGGGCGCGACGAGGCGACCGAGCTCACCGAATGGCAGGTCCTCGAGGGCCTCAAGATGTACGACGCCGCCGTCCGGATGGCGCACGACTTCGGCTGCGCGGCGATCGGGATCCAGTACCAGCAGGGACTGAAGGACACGTGCGTCGCCTCCGACCTCGCGGAGGGCCTCCTCAACAACCCGGAGCGTCCCCCGGTGGCGGGCGCGGACGGACGGCCCCTGTTCGACGGCCTGGCCGTGCCGCACTTCAACGAGGTCGACGAATGCGCCGGTGTCGACGCGCTGCTGACGAACCGCGTCTGGTCCGACCTCGGCATCGACCCGTCGACGACCCTGCATGACGTCCGCTGGGGCGCGTCGACCCGGGAGAGCGGCGTCGACGAGTTCGTCTGGGTGTTCGAGATCTCGGGCGCGGCGCCCGCCTCGCACTTCATCGGCGGCTACGCGGGCGCTCGGGGCGAGCGCCAGCCGCCGATGTACTTCCCGAAGGGCGGCTCGACGCTGAAGGGCGTCTCGAAGCCCGGCGAGATCGTGTTCTCGCGCGTGTACGTGAAGGACCGCGCGCTCCACATGGACGTCGGGCGCGGCGGGGTCGTCAAGCTCTCCGACGCGGAGACCGAGCGGCGCTGGCAGGCGACGACGCCCCAGTGGCCGATCATGCACGCGGTCCTCTACGGGATCACGCGCGACCAGATGATGGCGAAGCACATGGCGAACCACATCCAGGTCGCCTACGCGCCCGACGCGAAGACGGCGAACCGCGCGCTCGCGCGCAAGGCGGCGATGGCGCGCGAGCTCGGGATCCACGTCAACCTCTGCGGCGATCCCGGGCAGACATCTCGAGCAGCACCAGGCGGCGAAGTACCGTTCGTGACGGAGCCTCGGGCGCCCTGCGCGCTGGGTCTCGACTTCGGGACGGCCTCGGTCCGCGCGCTCGTCGTCGAGACAGGGACCGGACGCGAGCGCGGCGCCGCCGTCGCGGACTACCGGCACGGCGTGATCGAGACGTCGCTGCCCGGCGCGGCCGGTCGGCTCCCGCCCGACTGGGCGCTCCAGCATCCCGGCGACTGGATCGAGGCGATCGAGCGCGCCGTGCCGGCCGCCGTCGCCGCGGCCGGCGTGCCGAAGGAGGCGATCGTCGGCATCGGCGTCGACTTCACCTCCTGCACGGTGCTGCCGGTGGACGCCGCCGGCAGACCGCTCTGTCTGGACGCGAAGTGGTCGACACGTCCGCACGCGTGGGTCAAGCTCTGGAAGCATCACGCCGCGCAGCCGCAGGCCGATCGGATCAACGCGGCGGCGGCGGCGCGGGGCGAGGCGTTCCTCGCCGACTACGGCGGCAAGTCGTCGTCCGAGTGGCTCGCGGCCAAGGCGCTGCAGGTCCTGGAGGAGGACCCCGAGGTCTACGGCGCCGCCGCCTCGATCGTGGAGGGCGGGGACTGGGTCGTCGGCGCGCTGACGGGCAAGCGCGTCCGCAACGCGTGCGGCGCCGGCTACAAGGGGTTCTGGAGCCGCGCGCGCGGATTCCCCTCGAAGGAGTTCTTCGGGTCGCTCGACCCGCGCTTCGCGGGGCTTGCCGAGAAGCTCGGCGGCGAGATCGTGCCGCCGGGCCGAGCCGTGGGGGGACTGACGAGCGAGATGGCGGCGCGCCTCGGCCTCGCTCCCGGCACCGCCGTGGCGGCCGCGATCATCGACGCGCACAGCGCCGTGCCGGCGGCCACCGTGGTCGAGGCGGGCCGCATGGTGATGGTGATGGGGACCTCCACGTGCCACATGCTGCTCTCCGAGCGCCACGCACCCGTGCAGGGGATCGGGGGAGTCGTCGCCGACGGCATCGTCGAGGGCTTCTACGGATACGAGGCGGGTCAGCCGGCGGTCGGCGACCTCTTCGGCTGGTTCGCGCGGATCGCGGGCGGCGGCGACTTCGCGGCGCTCGAGAGAGACGCCGCCGCGGCGCCGCCCGGCTCGCGCGGCCTGCTCGCGCTCGACTGGTGGAACGGCAATCGCTCGGTGCTCGTCGACGCGAACCTCTCGGGCTCCATCGTCGGACTGACCCTCGCGACGACGGCGGCCGAGATCTATCGCGCGCTGATCGAGGCGACGGCGTTCTCCACGCGGCGGATCCTGGACGCGTTCGAGGCGGAGCGGATCCCGGTGAGCGAGCTCATCGCGGTCGGCGGCCTCGCGGACCGGAGCCCTCTCCTTCTCCAGATCTACGCCGACGTCACGCGCCGACCGATCGCGCTCGCCGCCACGGCGAACGCGTCGGCGCTCGGCGCCGCGATGCTCGGCGCCGTCGCGGCGGGACCGTCGCGCGGCGGCCACGCCTCGTTCGTCGACGCCGCGCGCGCGATGGCGCACCTGAAGCCCCAGCGCGTCACACCCGGCGCGGCGGCGGCGGACGCCTACGACGCGCTGTATCCGGACTGGCTCGCGCTCCACGACCATTTCGGCCGCGGCCCCGGCGCGGCGCTGATGGCGCGCCTGCGGCGGGGGCGAGGATGAATTACCGCGGCGGGCCCCGTCTTGTCATCCCGAGCGCAGCGAGGGATCCCTTTGAAGTCAGCGGCGCGACTCAGAAAGGGATCCCTCGTCGCTTCGCTCCTCGGGATGACAAGTCAGCGGCAGTGGCTTTCCCAGGTCTGTCATGACCCCCCTCCTCTCCGCCCGCGGCGTCTCGATGCAGTTCCCGGGCGTGCGCGCGCTCGACGGCGTCGACTTCGACGTCCTCCCGGGCGAGGTGCACGCGCTCATCGGCGAGAACGGCGCCGGCAAGTCGACGCTCGTCCGGATCCTCGCGGGCGAGATCTCGGACTACGCGGGGGAGGTGCGCCTCGACGGCGTCGCGCGCCGGATGGCCGATCCGCGGGAGGCGATCGCGAGCGGCATCGCCGTGATTCCGCAGGAGCTGCAGCTCGTCGAGCCCCTCTCGGCCGCCGAGAACATCTTCCTCGGGCGCGAGCCGACGACGGCGGCCGTGCTCGTGGACCGCCGAACCCTCGCGGCGCGCTCGGCGGAGGCGCTGGCCGCGCTCGGCGAGACCCACGTGCCCCCGGGCGAGGCGGTCGAGCACCTCGAGGCCGGGCAGCGGCAGCTCGTCGCGATCGCGCGGGCCCTGTCGCTGGATGCGCGCCTGATCATCATGGACGAGCCGACGGCGTCGCTCGGCGCCGAGGAGGCGGCGCGCCTGGAGCGTCTCATCCGCCGGCTCTCGGAGCGCGGCGTCGCGGTCGTCTACATCTCGCACAAGCTCGAGGAGGTCCGCCGCCTCGCGCACCGCGTGACCGTCCTTCGCGACGGGCGTCTCGTCGGAACGCGAGGGGCCGCGGAACTCGACGAGGCCGAGATGGTGCGGCTCATGGTCGGCCGCGCGATCCCGAGCGTCGAGCTCGAGCCGCTCGCGTCCGACGCCCCGGAGGTCCTCCGCGTCGAAGGGCTATCGGTCGCCGACCCGGAGAGACCCGGCGGGTTCCGCGTGCGCGACGTCTCGCTCTCGGTCCGGCGCGGCGAGATCGTCGGCCTCGCGGGACTGATCGGCGCGGGCCGCACCGACTTCCTCCTCGCGCTCACCGGCGCGTCGGAGAGGGGCGTGACGGGAACGGTGCGACTCGCCGGCCGCGAGTACCGTCCTTCGACGCCCGCCGGGGCGCGGCGCGCCGGGCTCGTGCTGCTTCCCGAGGAGCGCAAGGCGCAGGCGATTTTCCCCGACCTGGGCGTGGGCGAGAACGTCACGCTCGGCGCGCTCGAGAAGGTGAGTCGCGGCGGATGGATCGATCGCCGGAAGGAGCGGGCCGCCGCCGCGAAGGGCCTGCGCGAGACGGGCGTCCGCGCCGCGTCGCCCGCGACGCCGATGGCGACCCTCTCGGGCGGCAACCAGCAGAAGGCGCTGCTCGCGCGTTGCCTGTTCGCCTCGCCCGCCGTGCTGCTCCTCGACGAGCCGACGCGAGGCATCGACCTGGCGGCGCGCGCCGAGATCTATGCGCTCCTGCGCCGGCTCTCGGCCGAGGGCTTCGGCATCGTGCTCTGCTCCTCCGAGATGTCCGAGATCCTGACCCAATGCCACCGCATCGTCGTCTTCCGCGAGGGGCGCGTCGCGGCGGAGCTCGCGCACGGGGAGGCGACGGAAGAGCGCGTGCTCGCGGCTGCGGCCGGGTCGACGCCGCCCGCAACCTCTCCCGGCGGAGACACGGCCTCGCGTCCGGCGCCGCCGCCGTCCGCGCCGCCGCGCCGGAGCCGTCTCGCGCGGCTGACGAGCCTGCTCGGCCTCGCCGCCGTGATCGCGCTCTCGATCGTCTTCTCGCCGGTGCGGGGCGGACGGCCCGTGTTCCTGGGCATCGGGAACCTGACCGACATCCTGCGCCAGGTGGCGGAGAAGGGGATCCTCGCGGTCGGCATGACCGCGGTCGTCGTGTCCGGGGGCATCGACCTCTCGGTCGGTTCCGTGCTCGCGCTCGCGGCGACGGTGACCGCGTGGTCGTTCATGCGCGCGGGGCTGTCGTTCGGCGCCGCCCTGCTGCTCGTGCTCGGCGCCGGCCTCGTCTGCGGCGCCGTGAACGGATTCGTCGTGGCGCGGTGGCGGTTGCAACCCTTCATCGCGACGCTCGCGATGATGAGCGCGGCGCGCGGCGTGGCGCGGTATCTCAGCGGCGGCACGGCGATCCCGCTCGGCTTCGGCGCCGGCGCCGCGCCGGAAGCCATGCGCACGATCGCCGGAGTCGTGGTTCCTTACGTGCCGGTGCCCGCCGTGCTGTTCCTCGCGTCGGTCGCCGCGATGCACGTCTATCTCTCGCGCACGACCGCGGGCCGGTATCTCTACGCGATCGGGGACAACGAGACGGCGGCGCGGCTCTCCGGGATCCGCGTCGCCTGGCACAAGGCGTCGGTCTACGCGATCGCCGCCGTCCTCGCGGCGCTCGCGGGATTCGTCCACTGCGCGCAGCTCGAGCAGGGCAACCCGAACGACGGCGTCGCGTACGAGCTCGACGCGATCGCGGCGGTGGTGATCGGCGGGACGAGTCTCTCGGGCGGCGTCGGGACGGTCGGCGGGACGCTCGTGGGCGTCTTGACGATCGGCGTCATCAACAACATCATGGGGTTGAACAATGTGGATGCCAACCTGCAGCTCATCCTCAAGGGCGTCATCATCCTCGGCGCGGTCTGGCTCCAGCGGAAGCGGCGCTGAGGGCGCGGGCTCCAGCGTGATCGGCTCTGAGGCGGCGGGCGGGGACAAGCCCCGCCCCTACACGCCATGGCATGACGGTTCGTTTCCGTCTGTAGGGGCGGCCCTTGCGGCCGCCCTCGTTGCGCTGGTCTCGTTCCCGGTGGTCGGCTGCGGCAGGGCGAAATCCGCGAAGCACCTCATCGGCTTCTCGCAGTGCAACCTCGGCGAGCCGTGGCGCGTCGCGATGAACGCCGAGGTCGCCGCGCGCGCGAAGGACTTTCCCGACCTCGAGGTCGCCTACGCCGACGCGCAGCAGGACAACGCCAAACAGGTGGCCGACGTCGAGAACTTCCTGCGCCAGAAGGTCGACCTCCTGATGATCTCGCCGAACGAGGCGAAGCCGCTGACGCCGATCGTCCGGAAGGCCTTCGAGTCGGGGATCCCCGTCATCGTCCTCGACCGCGCGATCGAGGGCGACACGTACACGACCTTCATCGGAGCCGACAACCGCGAGATCGGCAGGGCCGCCGGCAGGTACGTGGCCGAGATCCTCCACGGCAAGGGCCAGATCGTCGAGATCAAGGGGCTGCCGGGATCGCCGCCCGCGGTCGACCGCAGCGAGGGCTTCCACGAGGCGATCGCGCCGTTCCCGGACATTCAGATCGTGCACGCCCCCGTCGCCAACTGGCTGCGCGAGGAGGCGATGACGCAGATGGAGGCGGCGCTCGCCGCGCACGACCACATCGACCTCGTCTATGCGCACAACGACCCGATGGCGATGGGCGCCTACCTCGCCGCCAAGGCCAAGGGACGCGACGGCGAGATGAAGTTCGTGGGCATCGACGGCCTGCCGGGTCTCGACGGCGGCCGCCAGGCGGTCGCGGACGGCAAGCTCTCGGTGACGTTCGTCTATCCGACGGGCGGGCGCGAGGCGGTGGACACGGCGATGCGGATCTTCGCCGGGGAGAAGGTGCCGCACAAGATCGTGCTGCCCACGCTGATGATCACGAAGGAGAACGCGCTCGCTTCTCCCGCGAAGTGAGCCGGTGGCATCAGCCGTCATCCCGAGCGGAAGCGAGGGATCCCGTCGTCGGCAGACCCCGAGCCGTGCCATCGAGTCCGGGATCCCTCGTCGCTCCGCTCCTCGGGATGACAGGCGGATGGGCGGTCTACAGGCTTACCGAGCGGGCGTCATGAGGGCGGCTCGGAACTCCGACGCCGAGGCGAATCGCTCCTCGGGAGCCTTGCGCATCGCCCTGGCGACGACGGCCGCGACGCGGTCCGGCACCGACGGCGCAATGTCGATGAGCGGATGAGGCTCTTCGTTCAGGATCATCTCCATCAGGCGGTAAAGACTGGAATGGCGAAAGGCGGGCTGGAAGCTCAGGAGCTCGTAGGCGAGGGTCCCGAGGAGAAAGACGTCCGTGGGGGGACCGATTTCGCCGCCGGACAACTGCTCCGGCGACATGTACGCGACGGTGCCGACCGCCGCCCCGACGCGGGTCATGCCGGTCTTCGAGTCGATCGTCTTCGCGATGCCGAAGTCCATGACCTTCACGCCGCCGTCGTCGAGGATCCGCACGTTCGAGGGATTGATGTCCCGGTGGATGACGCCCTTCCGGTGCGCGTAGTCGAGCCCGTCGGCGATCGCGACGAGGATCCGCCGCTTCTCCTCGAGCTCGTACGGCTGACGTTCGAGGATCATCGCCGAAAGATCGCGGCCGGTCAGCAGCTCCTGGACCATGAACGGAGTGTCCGCATGCATTCCGGACTCGAAGACGGCGGCAATGTGAGGATGACGCAGGCCGCCCGCGAGCCTCGCCTCGCGGAAGAAGCGCGCATGACCGTCCTTTCCGACCGCGCAGACCTTGATGGCCACGAGGCGGCCGGTCTCGGGATCGACGGCCTTGTAGACCTCGGCGAAGCCCCCGGAGCCGATGCGCTCGAGAACCCGATAACCTCCGATCGTTCCCGATTCGGTCGATATCGTGCCGCCGGGACCCGGCGTCGCCGTCGCTCCGCGTCGTTTCGAACCGAAGTCGAAAAACATACGGCTCCCTACCAGCGCTGCGGCATGCGCTGGAGCTTCGTCGTGTCGTAACCGAGCTCCGCGACCTTCTCCACCAGCCGCGCGTAGTCCTCCTGGGAGATCGACGGCGTGCGCGCCATGATCCAGACGTAGTCGCGCTTGGTGCGAGCCACGATCGACTGCGAGTAGTCGGGGGAGAGGTACGCGATCAGGTACTCGGCCTTCAGCGGCCAGAAGAACTGCATCCACCAGGCGGAGTTCGATACCGGATCCTGCACCCAGCTCTTCGGCTTCATGACCTTCAGCGGCCCGTCGAAACCTCCCTTCCGGAAGGTGAAGGTCGTGGCAATCGTGCCGTCGAGGTTCAGCCGATAGCTCTCGAGGGCGTTGAACGCCCCCTTCTCCCAGGCGGTCGGAATGTTGGCGATGACGTACCACTCGCCCATGTAGCGTTCGAGGTCGACTCTGGGAACCGTCGGAAGGGGAGCGTGCGCCCTGGCGTCGGCCCCCAGCAGAACGAGGGCCAGCGGAAGCACGGGGAGAAGCCGGACCCGCCGCATGGGTCGAGGATATCGAAACCGGAGCCGCCGGCGTCTCCATCCGGCTTGACCTGACACCGCCTCTCCGATAAGGTGCGCGCTCTGCCGCGGGGTGGAGCAGCCTGGTAGCTCGTTGGGCTCATAACCCAAAGGTCGAGGGTTCAAATCCCTCCCCCGCAACCAATTCTTTTCATCGCCGGGCACGGGCCCGGCGATTCTGTTTCTGATGGCCACAGCAGGGGAGGGATTTGAACCCGGCGCGGCGCGCAGCGCCGGGGAGAGGTTCGGCGACCGCGCGCGGCGAAGCCGCGGGGCGGTCGCAAACGCCGGGCGAAGCCCGGCGGTAAATCCTCCCCCCGCAACCAATCACATCAAGGGGTTAGGCGGCTGCGCCTGACCCCTTTTTTCATTCTGGTCGGGCGATTCTCGGTGCGCCGATATGCGCGTGGATCGTTCTCGTAGAATCCGCGCAGCGGTGAACTGATCAGCCTCTCGGTCGGTACTCGCCTCGGCCCCTACGAGATCGTCGCGCCGATCGGCGCGGGCGGTATGGGAGAGGTGTACCGGGCGCGGGACTCGAAGTTGAAGCGCGACGTGGCAGTCAAGGTGCTGCCAGAGTCGCTCTCGGCCGATCCCGATGCCCTGGCTCGGTTCGAGCGCGAGGCTCTGGCGGTCGCGGCGCTCTCGCATCCGAACATCCTTGCGATCCACGACTTCGGGACACACGAGGGGACGGCCTACGCCGTCATGGAGCTTCTGGAGGGCGAGACGCTGCGCGGGAAGCTCGACTCGGGTCCGATTCCGCAGAAGCAGGCCGTGGACTATGCCCTCCAGGTCGCACGGGGGCTCTCCGCCGCCCACGAGAAGGGGATCGTCCACCGAGACTTGAAGCCCGAGAACCTTTTCGTCTCGAAGGACGGGCACGTCAAGATCCTGGACTTCGGCCTGGCGAAGAAGGTGGAAGCGGTCGCCCCCGAGGAGCAGACCAGCGCGCCCACAGTCTCGGGACACACGGAGCCGGGGACGGTGATGGGGACGGCGGGCTACATGTCGCCCGAGCAGGTGCGGGGGCTGCCCGTTGATCACCGCTCGGACATCTTCTCATTTGGGGCGATTCTGTACGAGCTGCTATCGGGGAAGAGGGCATTCAGCCGACCCACTGCGGCGGACACGATGGCGGCGATCATGAAGGAGGAGCCGCCGGAGTTGACGCAGTCCGGGCGGAACATCTCGCCGGCTCTGGACCACATCGTCAAGCACTGTCTGGAGAAGGACCGGAATCGTCGGTTCCAGTCGGCCAGCGACATCGCGTTCAACCTCTCGGAGCAGTCGTCGTCGGGAGTCGTGAGCGCCGCAAGTGGCCTGCAGGTCGCCGCGCCACGGGCTCGCAGGAGCAAGGTTCTCATCGCGGTCGCAGCAGTCGTCGTTCTGGCCGCCGTGGGTGTCTTTCTCCTGCGTCGGCCCCACAAGGGCGGGGGCGAGGCCGGGGGCGTCAAGCGCATCGCCGTCCTGCCCTTCGAGAACCTCGGATCTCCCGAAGACGACTACTTCACCGACGGGATGTCTGACGAGGTGCGCGGCAAGCTGACGTCTCTGCCGGGCATAGAGGTGATTGCGAGGGGCAGCTCAACTCCGTACAAGAAGACGAACAAGACTCCGAAGCAGATCGCCGGGGAACTGAACGTCCATTACCTTCTGACGGCGACCGTCCGGTCGGAGAAAACCGGCGGAAGCAGCCGCGTGCACGTCAGCCCGGAGCTCGTGGACGTGTCCCAGCCCGACGCGCCGACTTCGAAGTGGCAGCAGCCGTTCGACGCGGCGCTGACGGACGTGTTTCAGGTGCAGTCGGACATCGCGTCGAAGGTGGCTCAAGCTCTGGGCGTGGCTCTGGGGGCGGGCGAGGCGAAGCGGCTCTCCGAGAAGCCAACGCAGAATCTTGCCGCCTATGATGCTTTCCTGAAGGGCGAAGAAACCTCGAAAGGCTTGGGAGTCATTGAGCCTTCGAGTGTTCGCAAGGCGCTCGAGTTCTACGAGCAGGCCGTGGCGTTGGACCCTGGCTTCTCGGAGGCTTGGGCGAGAGTTTCCCGGGGCAATTCGATGGTGTACTTCTTCGGTACCCCCACACCCGCGCTGGCCGAGCGCGCGCGGCAGGCAGCTGACAAGGCACTTGAGCTCGCCCCTGACCGCTCTGAGGCGTTCGTGGCTCGAGGCTTTTACGAACAGTTGGTTGTCGGGGACGCCAAGAGGGCCCTGGAGTACTTTGCGAAGGGACAGCACGTCGCGCCACCCAGCGCCGAACTCCTCCGCGGAATGGCCATTGCAGAGGGGTTCCTCGGACGCTGGGACGCGGCGGTAGAGCACTTCACGGAGGCCGAGCGTCTCGATCCCCGCTCCGCCGGGCGGTCGGTGGCGTTCGTCGACACGCTCCTCCGCCTGCGGCGTTACCCGCAGGCGCGTGAAGTGATTCGCCGGGGCCTGTCCCTGGCCCCGACGAACCTCAACCTGATTGGGTACCAGGCCATGACTTTCCTCGGGGAGGGAGATCTGGCCGGGGCCCGGGCCGCGCTCAGAGGCGCGCCCAAAGAAATTGAGCCAACGGCGCTCGTGGCCAACGTTGCGACCTACAACGATCTTGTCTGGGTCCTCGACGAACAGCAGCGGGAACTCCTCTCGCGGCTGACGCCGAGCGCGTTCGACGACGACCGGGGCATCTGGGCGCTCTGCCTCGTTCAGGCGTATGCCTTGAAGGGCGATACCGCAAACCTGCGCACCGATGCCGAGGAAGCCCGGAAGGCTTTCGAGGAGCAGCTTCGCGCAGCACCAAATGATGCTCAGCGCCACATTCTTCTCGGCCTCGCGCTCGCGTACTTGGGTCAAAAAGATAAAGCGATCCGGGAGGGACAGCGAGGCGTCGCACTCCGTCCCGCGTCGACGGATGCCCTGAACGGACCGTACATGCAGCACCAGCTCGTGCGGATCTACATACTCGTCGCCGAGCCGGAGAGGGCGCTCGACCAGCTCGAGCCGCTCTTGAAAATCCCCTACTACCTCTCGCCCGGCTGGCTCAAGATCGACCCTAACTTCGACCCGCTGCGCAAGAACCCCAGGTTCCAGAAGCTCGTCGCGGGGAAAGGATCCGCAGACCCTTAGGCGCTATTCGGCTGCAAGGTGTCAACGGCTCTCGTCCTTCCAGGTCGCGCGAAAGTCGGGCGGAAACCAGCCTACAGGGGCCTACTCCAGCCGACTCGATGGGCTCCGCGAGTCGTTCCCTGTCGGCTCCTTTCGCTTCCTGTAGACGGTTGGCGGGCCCTCATAACCCAAAGGTCGAGGGTTCAAATCCCTCCCCCGCAACCAAGTCTTTTCATCGCCGGGCACGGGCCCGGCGATTCTGTTTCTGATGGCCACAGCAGGGGAGGGATTTGAACCTGGCGCGGCGCGCAGCGCCGGGGAGAGGTTCGGCGACCGCGCGCGGCTAAGCCGCGGGGCGGTCGCAAACGCCGGGCGAAGCCCGGCGACAAATCCTCCCCCGCAACCAAGAACATCAAGGGGTTACGTCGCGAGGCGTGACCCCTTTCCTTTCAGGTCGAGCGAAGTCGGGCGATTCCGGATCGAGTCTCTTCGGAGAGACTCTCCTCGTCGGGAGTTTCGCGAGTTCAACTCACGCCGCCCCCACCACTCCATGTCTGTGGAGATCAGAACGGACCCTACTGGCGCTTTTCTTCGAGGAACGCCCGGGTCCCGAAAGGCTTGACTCGCGCGATTTCGTCTTGTAGCCTAAGAATTCTAGGTATGGGACGCAAGCCACAAAAGAACGACTCGTTGCCGGGTTCGCTGGACATGCTGATTCTCCGGACGCTGTCGCTGCGCGACCTGCATGGATACGGCATCGTCCAGTTCATCCAAAAATCGTCCGAGAACGAGCTGCTCGTCGAGGAGGGCTCGCTGTATCCCGCTCTCCAGCGGTTGGAGCTCCACGGCTGGATCGATGGCACATGGGGCGTGACGTCGAATAATCGGCGCGCGAGGATCTACAAAATCACGGCGACTGGCCGCAAACAGTTCGCGGTTGAAACCCGAAAGTACGCCAATCTCACGCTGGCTATCGCCCGTGTGATGGGTGCGGAGTGACGGGCATGTTGATACGACGCCTGAGATATTGGATGAAGAGCGCCACACGTAGCGAGGTGCTGCGTGAAGAAATGGAGCTCCACCTCGCCGAAAAAGCCGCGGAACTCGAAGCCGACGGTATGACGATGGAGAACGCACGGGCTGAAGCGCGCCGCCGATTTGGAAACGTCGGATTGAAGTACGAAGAGTCGCGGGAGATTTGGATCTCACGGTTTGTGTCGGAGCTTGGGCAGGATGTTCGCTATGGTCTGCGCATGCTGGTCAAGAAGCCCACACTCACGATCGTCGCAGTCCTGACGCTGGCTCTGGGCGTGGGAGCGAATACGGCGATTTTCAGCATCGTGGATGCCGTGTTGCTGCGTTCGCTGCCCTACCGCGATCCCGATCGTTTGGTACGAATCTTCTTCAACGAGCCCGGCGTCGGATTGCGGGACGTTAGGTTTTCCAAGCCCGAACTGGATGACTTGCAGACGCGAGCGGGTGTATTTGAAGACGTCACCCCGATCTTCGAGGGTAGCGAGAATGTGACCGGCGCCGGACAGCCCGAGCGTCTCGACGGGGTCAACGGCAGTTTCAACTACTTCTCAATACTGGGTGTGACGCCGCAAATTGGACGGTTGTTCGGTCCGCAGGACTCCGTGCCTGGTTTCGCTGAAAAGGCCGTGATCAGCGATGGCTTATGGCGTCGCGCCTATGGCGCCGATCCGAACGTTGTCGGCCGCACCCTCCGGCTCGACAACGATCCCCTGACAATTATCGGGGTTCTGCCACCCGGATTTCGCCATCCTGGACCGACAGTGTCCGGCGACGCGGAGGTGTTCTGCGCCTTCGGAGGGACCGGAGAGCCCTTTCCCAAGCCAGCGCGTGGTACCCGGATTCTCGTCAACGGAATCGGGCGACTGAAGCCTGGCCTGACACTGGCGCAAGCGCAGGAGCGGCTCACCGCCATGGCTTCGCAATTGCGTCAGGACTTTCCCGCCAATTACCCGCCGCAGGCGCAATGGACAATTGAGATTCAGCCATTGCAAGAAACTTTGGTGGGCAATGTTCGGCCCATGCTGCTGGTGTTACTGGGTGCCGCAATCCTGATCGTGTTCATCGTATCGTTGAACATTGCCAATCTCCTTTTGGCGCGCGCTTCGGCGCGGCAACAAGAGATGGCGGTGCGGCTATCGCTGGGGGCGAGCCGCGCCCGCTTGGTGCGCCAGATGCTGACCGAGTCCATGCTGCTGTCGCTCATCGGCGGCGCCGCGGGAATCGCAACCACAGTGGGTACTTTGGATTCCATACTGCGCTTCATGCCATCGACCGTTCCCCGGCTCAACGAAGTACGAATTGACTGGGTGGTGCTGGCGTTCGCGCTGCTGATTTCCATTCTCACCGGCGTAATCTTTGGACTTGTTCCAGCGCGTCATTCGGCTAAAGTCGCTCTCTCCTCGGCCATTCGTGAAGGCGGCCGAGGGTCCGGCTACAGCACGAAGACCGGCCGATTGCGCGATGTTCTCATCGTTTCTGAACTGGCCTTTGCCGTCATCCTGATGGTCGGAGCGGGCTTGCTGCTGCGTACGCTGTGGGATCTGTTGCTGGAAAATCCAGGGTTTAATCCAACTCACGTCGTCACGGCAAACACACAGCTTCCGAATCCCAACGAACACGACTCGGATCCTTATCTCGATGTGCCTCGCAGAGCGACCTTTGATCGTGAGCTGCTGCGACGCGTGAAGGCGATTCCGGGAGTGGAACTCGCCGCGATCACCTCAGTTCTCCCGAGCACCAATACCAACCCCAACGCGGTCGGTGGCATAGCGAATGAAGGCCTTGCGATTGAAGATAGACCGGTCGAGTCCCTGCAGGATCTGCGTGCTGAAAGAATTCCGATAAGCCCCGATTACTTTAAGGTGTTACAGGCCCCGTTATTACGCGGTCGCTCATTTACCGAGGGCGATGAAGACGGCAAACCGCTGGTGGCCATCATTGACGAAAGCACCGCTCATAAGTATTGGCCAAACGCCGATCCGCTGGGCCGTCGAGTGCGGTTCCGACGAGACCGTGCCAAGCCATGGACGACCATCGTGGGTATCGTCAACGATATCAAGAGTGACGGTCTCGACATCGATGGCGCTCCCCACATCTACGTTCCGACCTATCAAGACTCCAACAAGCGACTGAGCGTGGTGTTGCGGACGTCTCTGGCCGCGAGCCTGCTCGAGGCACAGATTCGGCATGAAATACAGAGCATTGATCCGGGCTTGCCGGTATTTGGTGTTGCTTCTATGAACGACGTCCTTGATCGGTCACTCGCCTCACGGCGTTTGTCTGCCGATCTGGTGGGCGGATTTGCTGGACTGGCTGTGCTGCTGGCCGCCATCGGAATTTACGGCTTGTTGGCGTATATGGCCGGCCAACGATCGCGCGAGATCGGTATCCGCATGGCCCTGGGCGCGCGGCGGGAGGACATTCTGAGATTGTTCTTACGCAAGGGGGTCGCGCTTGCTGGCGTGGGCGTCGTTGCCGGGTTGGTCTTGTCTGCATCCACCGCGTCCGTGATGGCAAGTTTGCTCTACGGGGTGCACCCCCATGATCCGGCTGTGTTTCTGATCGTACCTTTACTTCTGTTTGCCATTGCCGTTCTAGCGAGCTACCTTCCAGCCCGACGCGCGACGGAAATAGACCCGATGAGTGCCTTTCGCGAGGGATGACCACGCGGACCCTGCGCGAAGCGCCGGGGAGAGGTTCGGCGACCGCGCGCAGCGGAGCTGCGAGGCGGTCGCAAAACCCGGGCGAAGCCCGGCGTTAAATCCTCCCGCAACCAAGATGTTTTTCGCCCGGCTCGCGCCGGGCGTCTCTGTCTCTATCGGCCACGCTCAGGGATCTAACCCGGCCGCGGCGCAGCAGAACGCCGGCGAGCGGCAAATGACGTCCATCGAACACGGGGACCTCCCGGGCAGAGAGGAGGTAACATCTCGATCGTGACTGCAGACGAGGTCGTTGCGGGCGCCCCCTCCGTGAGACCTCCGCATCTTTCCGCGAGGATAACGCTGAGCTCGCTGACTCTTCTCGCCGCCGTACTCTTTTCGGCCTGCCAGGACGTCTCATCGCCGACACAGCCGCAGAATCCGGTAGCGGAGCTCCAAACACAGACGGAGACCCAGACCGTGGCACGCGCGCGGGTCATGCTCGACGGTTCACAACGCCATACTTCCACCGCTCCCGCTCGGGAGGGTTTGGGCGCGTCTGACCTTTCAGGGTCTTATCTGTTGACAATCTCAGAATCCTGCGGCGCGGCGACATCGAGCGGCCTGGTTACCGTCGTTCAGACCGGAAGCTCGATTCGATGGCTCCTCGGAGTCGACACAGGTGGGGTCGAGGGAACAATTCAAACGGATACGATTTTCTTAACGTGGTCCAAGGAATCTGACGCAGGCCTCCTCTGTGGAAGCCAGCTTGCGGGGACCGCGGCCATCAAGGGCAGAACCATAATAGGCAAGGTCTCGGGAGACTCGAACGCCCATAGCTGCTTTCCCTGCGCTTCGGACACAATCACATTCACGCTAGTTCGTCAGTAGACCTCGTCGAAGTCCAGACCCGCGGCCCGCGGCCGAGACCTGCGCCTGGATTGCAAGTGCCTGATGCCTGGCTCAGACGAGATGTACGCCCCAATCGGATGGACCTGGGGGACCTAAGAAGTCGAGGGAAAGTCGGGCGGAAACCAGCCTACTCAGGTCTACTCCAGCCGACTCGGTGGGCTCCGCGAGTCGCTCCCTGTCGGCTCCTTCGCTTCCTGTAGTCGATTGGCGGGCCCTCATAACCCAAAGGTCGGAGGTTCAAATCCTCCCCTCGCAACCAATCACATCAAGGGGTTAGGCGGCTGCGCCTGACCCCTTTTTTCATTCTGGTCGGGCGATTCTCGGTGCGCCGATATGCGCGTGGATCGTTCTCGTAGAATCCGCGCAGCGGTGAACTGATCAGCCTCTCGGTCGGTACTCGCCTCGGCCCCTACGAGATCGTCGCGCCTCTCGGCGCGGGCGGTATGGGCGAGGTGTACCGGGCGCGGGACTCGAAGTTGAAGCGCGACGTGGCAGTCAAGGTGCTGCCAGAGTCGCTCTCGGCCGATCCCGATGCCCTGGCTCGGTTCGAGCGCGAGGCTCTGGCGGTCGCGGCGCTCTCGCATCCGAACATCCTTGCGATCCACGACTTCGGGACACACGAGGGGACGGCCTACGCCGTCATGGAGCTTCTGGAGGGCGAGACGCTGCGCGGGAAGCTCGACTCGGGTCCGATTCCGCAGAAGCAGGCCGTGGACTATGCCCTCCAGGTCGCACGGGGGCTCTCCGCCGCCCACGAGAAGGGGATCGTCCACCGAGACTTGAAGCCCGAGAACCTCTTCGTGTCGAAAGACGGCCACGTGAAGATCCTCGACTTCGGCCTGGCGAAGAGGGTCGACACCCTTGTGCCGAGGGAGGAAACGAACGCACCGACCGTCTCCGGCTACACGGAGCCCGGGACGGTGATGGGGACTCTTGGCTACATGTCACCGGAGCAGGTGAAGGGGCTTCCTGTCGATCACCGGACGGACATCTTCTCGTTTGGAACGGTTCTGTACGAGCTGCTGTCCGGAAAGAAGCCATTCAGCCGGCCTACGGCGAGCGAGACGATCGCGGCGATCTTGAAGGAGGAGCCGCCGGCGTTATCGGAGTCGGGGAGAAACATCTCACCGGCCCTGGACCACATTGTCCGGCATTGCCTGGAGAAGGACCGGGACAATCGGTTCCAGACGGCCAGGGACGTCGCGTTCAGTCTCTCGGAGCTGCTCTCGCAAGCCGTCGCGAATCGTGCATGGCCCGCGACGACACGAAAAGTGAGAAGAAGGGTCCTGATCGGCGCTGCAGCCATCGGAGTTCTAGCGGTCGCGGGTGTTCTGTTCTTGCGACGGGCGCAAACGGCTTCGGTGGAGGCCGGAGGCCTGAAGCGGGTGGCGGTGCTGCCCTTCGACAACCTGGGATCTGCTCAGGACGACTACTTCGCCGACGGGATCTCAGACGCGGTGCGGGGGAAGCTCACCTCGATTCCGGGCGTAGAGGTCATCGCACGGAGCAGCTCCATTCCCTACAAGAAGACGACGAAGACATCGCAGCAGATCGCCAGGGAGCTGGACTCACGCTACCTGTTGACGGCGACCGTTCGCTGGGAGACGAGTGGTCAGGTGAGGCGGGTTCAAGTCAGTCCCGAGCTCGTCGAGGTCGAGAAGTCCGGGGCCGCCGTCTCGAAGTGGCAGCAGCCGTTCGACGCGTCGCTGACGGACGTCTTCCAGGTGCAATCGGAGATCGCCTCGCAGGTGGCGCAGGCGCTCGGCGTCGCCCTCGGAGCCGGCGAGCAGAGGCGAATTTCCGAGAAGCCGACGCAGAACCTCGCCGCCTACGATGCCTTCCTCAAGGGCGAGGAGGTCTTCAACAGCTCGGGCATCGACCCTGCAGGCCAGCGGCGGGCGCTGCGGCTCTACGAGCGGGCGGTCGCGCTCGACCCCGGTTTTGCCCTGGCCTGGGCCAGAATCGCCCGCGGCAATGCGAATCTGTACGCCTTCGGCATTCCTTTGTCCGACCTCCCAACGCGAGCCAGGGAGGCGGCAGAAAAAGCGATCGCGCTGGCGCCCGACCGCCCCGAGGGCTACCTCGCACTCGGCGCCTACCGGGCCTTGATCCTCGGCGACTTCCACGGGGCTTTGGAGTGGTACGCCAGGGCGCGGCGCCTGAGTCCCGGCAACGCGGAGGCTTTCTTCGCGATCGGCGCAGTCGAGCAGAACCTCGGGCAGTGGGAATCGTCCATCGGAGACCTCAGGCAGTCCGAGCGACTCGACCCCGGGTCGGTCCCGGTCAAGCTCAAACTGGCCTACGCGCTGTTCGTCTTACGCCGCTACCCGGAGGCGCGCCGCGTTTTCGACGAAGGCCTCGCGCTCGCACCCGACAATCTGGATCTGTTGGAGCAGAAGGCGATGACGTTCCTTGGCGAGGGAGACCTCGCACGGGCACGGTCCGTTCTCGAGGCCGCGCCGGGAGAAGTCGAGCCGACGACCCTCGTGGTCCATGTGGCAAGCTACAACGACCTCGTCTGGGTCCTCGACGAGCCACAGCGCGAACTCCTCCTGCACCTGACGCCGAGCGCCTTCGAAGACGAACAATTCCCCTGGGGCTTCAGCCTCGCCCAGGCGTATGCGTTCGAGGGAGACGCGTCGAAGATGCGCTTCTATGCCGAGGAGGCGCTGAAGCCCGGCGCGGAACCGCTTGGAACGGCGGTTACCCTGACCCCGCAGATTCGCGCCCTCGCGGCGGTCGCGCTCGCGTACGCAGGTCGGAAGGAGGAAGCGATCCAGGAGGGCGAGCGCGCCGTCGCGCTCCAACCCGTGACCAAGGATGCGATCGACGGCTATTACATCCAACACCAGCTTGCGCGTATCTACACCCTGGTCAATGAGCCGGAAAAGGCGATCGACCAGCTGGAGTCGCTCCTGAGGACTCCCGGCTACCTCTCGCCCGGCTGGCTCAAGATCGACCCCAACTTTGACGCGCTGCGCAAAAACCCGAGGTTCCAGAAGCTCGTCTCCGGGGGAAAGTGATCCCCCATCTCCGCGGCTCAGGTGGAGCGAAAGTGGAGCGATTTGGAGGCTACAGGAGGCGAAAGCTGACGACTCGAACGCTTGATCGAGTCGCGTTTTGTCACTTCCTTTCTACTTGAGGCGACTTCTGAGGTGTTCTCATAACCCAAAGGTCGAGGGTTCAAATCCCTCCCCCGCAACCAAGAACCTTCATCGCCGGGTACGTGCCCGGCGATTTTGTTTTTCATCGCCTCAGAAGGGGAGGGATTTGAACCCCGGCGCGGCGCGCAGCCCCGGGGAGAGGTTCGCGCGCCCCGACCGCGGCGAAGCCACCCGGAGTTCCGGGAACGTGTCCGCGTCAGTCATTTTCGCGTCTTCGATACCTGGCGTCAGCCGTACGTGAGGTCAGTGCTCTGTCCGACCTCGATGATGTAGCCGTCCGGATCGCGCACGTAGCAGCGAATCTCGCCGTACTTGGGTATGGGCGACGTGATGAACTCGGCTCCTCGACCTTTCCATAATGCGTAGCAGGCCTGAATATCCGCCACGCGTATATTCATAAAGCTGTTGATCTTATTTGGGTCGGGGACGCTGAGCGTTACGGTCGGCTTGTCGGGAGTTGGACCGCCTCCGACATTGAGAATCATCCAGATATTCGCAAGCTGAAGGTACGCGGGTGCGTTGCCGTCACCCATGCTCAGAATGCGGGCGCCGAAGACCTTCTCGTACCAGTGAGCCGATCGGTTGATATCGGCGACGGTGAGAAAATGCGCGATGCTGATGCCTTCCTTGGGGGGCATCTCATAGATCTTGTGGTCGATTTCTGCGCTGTTCGTTCGTTCGTTGCCTGTCTTTACGTTGGCGACTTTTGCGTTGCTCATAGTCGACTCCAAGTCCGATCAATAGACGGCATTTCGAGCTTGACCATTACCGGGCCCCGCATGAGCGATCATGTCATCCGGCCCGCCGGCTCTCACCTCAGAATGTGACGACTTCATGAATCCCATCGCCAAGGCGGCAATCTCATCGGCAGCCGTGTCGAGTGCGAAGTGGCCACCGTCAACAATATGGACTTCGGCGTTCGGAACGTCCTTGCGATAGCTCCCCGGTTCGCTCGCGTCAAACGATGATTCGTATTTGCCCCAGATCACCAGCAGCCGCGGTTGCTTTTCCTGCATCCAGGCCTGCCACTTCGGATAAGACTCGACATTGGTCCGATAGTCGTAGAAAAGATCGCTCTGGATCTCGGCCTGGCCCGGCTGGTTCAAGAAGTAAAACTCGTCGGTCCAGAGGTCGGGATCGTGGCGCTCCACATCGGGATCATCGCCGACGTGTCGCGCACGCGCGGCCGAGAGCGACAAGAGATTGGTGCGCAATGCGCTCTCGTTGGCGGCGCGATCGGCCCAGAACGCCCGCCGCGTTGTCCACTTTGCTCCTAGACCCTCGTTGTGCGCGACGGCGTCCTGGACGATGATGGCTTCGGTGCGTTCCGGATGCGCCAAGATCATGCGGAAGCCCACGGGGCCACCGTAATCCTGCATATATAACGTGTAGCGCGATAGGCCCATCGCTTCGGTGAAGTGATCCATGACTTCAGCGATGTGATCGAATGTGTATGCGAATGTCGTGGGGTCGGGCCAATCGCTATGTCCGAAGCCAGGGTAATCAGGAGCGACCAGATGATAGCGCTCGGACAGCCGAGTGAAGAGCGGCTCAAACATTCGCGACGATGACGGGAGGCCGTGCAGCAAGAGAAGTGTCGGAGCGTCTTTTGGGCCGGCCTCTCTGTAGAAAAGCGAGACCCCATCAACCTGTGTGATGCGATGAAGAGTCGGATACCTCATTGGATTTCCCTTTCCTCGTACATGGGCTTGGGCGACCACCGTGAAATGGAGTGAGCATTACGCTTACCGCGCGTGCCTGATATTCAGGCGGCATCACCGACAAACCTCCGACCGCAGGTGTCATCGATAGATGCCCTTCTCGATTAGCTCGTTCTGGGCGTCCCCGATTGTCATGCCGCTGAAATCGACGACCTCTTCCCATCGAGCGCCGGTAGAAGAAGATTCAAAAGCGCCTGATCAGAGAACGGGTTCTGACCCGAGATCAACTCGCGATCCTGAAGGACGTAGCTCTTCCATGGAGCGAGCACACTTACGTCGCCGCCCGCCGTAGTTAAGGCGAAGTCCGGGTAGAAGAGGACCTTGCCACCAATCTCAAGCGGTTCCCGCTGCTGCTCTTCCGCTGTCGAAAAGATAGTCATCTTGTATCCGGCATATATCCAACCCTGAGCCTTTCCCCGCGCTCCAGCTGCGTCGCCCGCCGCCAGCGCGGCGACCACCTCCTTCGAATTCGGAGAAGCCGAGAGAAGTGAAATCGGGCCATGGCAGAGGACTGCCGTGGGCTTGGATGTGTCATGAAAGTGTCTCATCACGGTGCCACAGTCGGGATCATCGAGAAGATCGATCATCGGGCCATGGCCGCCGGGAACGAAAACAGCGTCATATTGATCCAGGCCGGATGCGATGACGTCCGAGATACGACTTGGAGTTTTGAGCCCAGTCAGGGTGTCGTGGAAGTTCAGATAGTCCTGAAGCTTGGCGTCGTCTCCGCCGAAGAAGTCAGGTACGGCCGAATGGACATCCAGTTGCGGCGTGTTGCCTTTGGGGTTGGCGAAGGTGATCTCATAGCCCTCCTTCATCAACTCGCGAACCGGTACCGTCAGCTCGTTGAGGTAGTAGCCCGCGCCCTTGTAAACCTTGCCATCCTTCAAGGGCAAACCGTGACCGCTCGATACGAGCACTAAGACTTTTCCTTTTGTTGCCATGTCGTTCTCCTCTCTGAATTCCAACTCAGTTCTCCTGCACATGAGCTAGCTCGCCGTCCGCGACGTCCTCCAAAGTGCGCAAGGACGCGCGATCGCGGTTGATGCGAGTCCGACCATCACCCAGAACTGATTGGCTGCCCAACGCGTGTGTAGCTCCGTCACTACTTCTGGTGCCGGGGATCGTCCTCCGGTGTCACGTACTCAATGCCGAGCGGCCCGACGGCCGTTACTTGCGTGACGTACTCGCCCGACTTGGCCCAGTGGAAATGGGACGTGTTGCCGGGCAGAACGATGACGCTGCCGGGCGGATACGCCTCCAACGTCTCCGGATCGAACCGATCACCCAGGCCGACGTAGAAAACACCGGACATGACCGTGTAGACGCGATCCTCGGGATGCCGGTGTGGCATGAGCTTGACGCCGCGAGGCACTTTGACCCGGATGACGTAGGGCGCCGCCTCCGAAGGTCGACCGACGACGACCGCCAAGCGCACCGAAGGCGGGAACGCCGGGAACGGCTTCCAGTCGATCTTCTCCGACAGGATCACCTTGAAGGCGTCCTGCCCTGGCTGATGGGGGGGAGTTCGCGCCTTGGTTGTTACGGCACCACCTCTCATCCGATCGTTGGACATGGAAACTCCGGCTTTCGAAAACGGCGCGAGCCGATGACCCTCATGCACGATTCGCTCCAGTCGATCGGACAAGGCCCTTAACACTCAATGTGAAGTGTTTGTGAAGCTCAGGACCCGACCCCGGGCGCTGGCGTCGTTGATGACCGCGCTCGCGGTTACAGAACGACAGATTGAATCCTCCGCTCATGCTCGTCCAGGGCGAGATCGAGATCTTGTCGACCGGGAGACCCCCGTGGCAATCCACACCTTCACCAGGACGACCTGACGGAAAGCGGAGCACCCAATGCCAACCGAACGACCTGGAATTGGGCCAAGAAGCGACCCTTTCCGCCTGAGGTTCGATCCTACATCGCTCGATTTGGAGCGGCGCAATAGGTATTGGAGCGTAGAAGACGGGGAACCTGCCCATTCATGTCGCGTTTATCCCGATGCGGCGCAGCGACGTCGCCGCCTCGCCAGTTCGCGATGGGTGTCGCGAGCGCGCGGCGGTATGCCTCTTGCTTGCAATTTTCCTTTGGGCAGGAGAGACGAGTTTCCGGAGCCAGCCGCATCCCGCACCAAGCCGCGGCGACTCGCACGACCCCGAACGCGCCTCATTAAACGGTTGGCTTTCAGATCGGAGCTACCTACGTTCTTCGAGATGTGGTCCTGAACTCGGCCGTAGACCTCGATGTGCCGCTGTCGAGCGCGAGATCCTGCTGGCCTTTATCGGTGATGCGTCGATTCTTCATATCCGTCTGGTGGCTTGGGGCGCAGGAAGGCTCAGCCCGACTGAATACGCTGCGACCGAGGAGATGAAACCACTCGCCGTGTAAAGGAGCATCGAGGAATGGAAAAGCCGAAGGCCGCAATGGGAGCCCTGGTAGGAGTCCTCCTGACCGCTCCGCTCGTCGCTCTGTTCTACCTGGCCGAGCGACTCTTCGGGCTGCCATTCGTTCCCTTCGACGTCTTCGACTCGATGACGCGAAGGTTGCCCGGCGGCCTCGTCACCTTCGGGATCGACGCGATGGTGAAAGGGATTCGCGCCCTCGGCCTGGCCAGCACCGACACCGCGGCGAAGACGGCGGAACAGATCATGGCGATCGGGGTCGTGCTCCTGGCAGGTGCGGCCGCTGGCGCCATCCTCTTCGCCTTCCTTCGCACGACCAGAAGATGGAGTCCACGCATCGCAGGTCTCCTCTTCGGCGCGCTCGGCGGATTGGTGGTGATCGTCATCACCGGGAGCCTCGACCGGCGGGGGAGCGTCTCTCCGCCGATCGCGGACCTGTGGATCGTCGCGGCGTTTCTGTGCTGGGGAGTATCTCTCGGCTGGGCTCACGTCCGGCTCACGCGAGCACGGGGCAGACCTCCGGAATCTGGCGATGTGCCGGTCGCCGTGGAGCGAGCGAATCGACGCCAGTTCATCGTGCGACTGGGAGGCGCCGCCGCGACCATCACCGTCGCCGGTGCCGTGGTGGGCGCGCTCGCGGGATCCAGGCGCAGGGTCGAATCGGCGAGGGCTCGCGCATGGTCGGCGGATCACCCGCTGCCGAACGCGGGAGCGGACGTCGAGCCCGCGCCCGGCACGCGCAGGGAGCTCACGCCGCTCGAGGATCACTACCGCATCGACATCAACACGGCCATGCCGGAGGTCGATGAGGCGAGGTGGCGTCTGAAGGTCGGCGGATTGGTCGAGCGGCCCGTCGAGCTCACCCTCGGTCAGATCCGAGATTACGCACCCATGCATCAGTTCGTCACGCTGGCCTGCATCTCGAACCCCATCGGCGGGTCCCTGATCGGCACGACTCGCTGGACGGGCGTCAGCCTCCAGCGCCTCCTCCCGGATCTGAAGTTGAAGGGGAGCGCCACCCACCTGAAGCTCTCCGCCGAGGACGGGTTCTTCGAGATCGTCGCGTTGGAAACGGTTCGCTCCGACGAGCGGGTGATGCTGGCCTACGCCTGGGACGGCTTGCCACTCGAGCCCAAACACGGCTTCCCGCTGAGGATCTACATTCCCGATCTCTACGGGATGAAGCAGCCCAAGTGGCTTCGTTCCATCGACGCTCTGGATCACTGGGAGGAGGGTTACTGGGTCGGACGCGGGTGGGATCGAACTGCCCGGATGAAAGCCACCTCCGTGATCGACACGATCTCGGTGAACATGATGCTGTCGCAGGCGGGGGAGAAGACGCGGATTCCCATCGGCGGGATCGCTCACGCCGGCGCACGCGGCGTCTCAAAGGTGGAGGTGCAGGTCGACGGCGGCCCCTGGAGCGAAGCGGCATTGCGGACGCCGCTGTCCGGCACCACATGGGTCATCTGGCGCTACGACTGGCCTTTTGTACCCGGCAATCACACATTCACAGTGCGGTGTGTCGACGGCTCCGGACAGCCGCAGATCGTCGAGCCGGCTCCGCCGCATCCCTCCGGCGCGACTGGCCTCCACAGCAAGAGCATGATGCTCTGAACCTTGGGTATCTTCGGCCGTTAGGCGTCGAGAGTCGCGCCACTCGGAACACTGAGAAAGGGAGGGATGTCCTTGCTCAGGCTGCAATGGAAACTTCTCACCAAGAAGCGTGGCAGCTCCACCCAGGGAGTCCCCCGGCAAGGAGCAATTAACATGGGTTGCCGGCACGGTGACACTCATTCATGGGGAGCGTGATGCCGTGCTCGTCGATACGTTTCTGACCGCGCAGCACTGTCAGGAGCTGGTGGAATGGGTCGCCGCGAGCGGCAAGAATCTCGTCACCATCTACGTCAGTCACCCCCATGGTGACCACTACTTCGGCCTGAAGCTGCTGCTCGATCGATTTCCCGGTGCCCGAGCGGTCGCTACAGCACCCGTCGTCACTGCGATTCAAGACCAGATCCAACCCGCCTTTCTCAACTCCTTCTGGGAACCGCGCTTTCCGGGTCAGCTTCCGTCGCCGCTGAGAGCGCCGGCCGTTCTCGACGGAGACGCCGTCGATCTGGAGGGGGAGGCGCTGAGGGTCGTCGAGCTGGGCCACACCGACGCCCCGCATTCCACGGCGCTCCATGTGCCCTCCATTGGCCTGGTCGTCTCAGGGGATTGCGTCTACAACGGCACCCACCTCTATCTGGCTGAGTGCGACGAAAACGCCAGGGACGAGTGGGTTCGGGCGCTGGATCGAATCGAGTGCCTTCGCCCGAAAGCCGTCGTTGCCGGGCATAGCGTTCTGGACCCCGACAGCTCGCCACGCCACATCGACGAAACGCGACGCTATATCCACGACTTCAACGCCGGCGTCGCAGCCAGCTCGACGCCGCTGGAGCTCTACGAGAGGGTGCTCGCGTTGCACCCGAACCGGGTCAATCCAGGGTCGCTGTGGGCGGCTGCAAAAGCTGCGAAGCCACAGGGCGCATAGAAAGGAGAACGCATGTCCACGATCCACCTCCACCAGACGACGACGTTGACGCCCGAGCAGTACATCGCCGGGCTCACCGACTTCGGGCCGGGTCGCTCGAAGATCTTTGGCAACAGCGCGGACGAGTACCTCAAGGTGCATCATCGAGGCGCCACGGACGCCGATGTCACGGAAGGCTCGGGCGGCATTTGGGAACGGCTGCACTACGACTGGTCCGATCCCAACCACGTCGTTTTGAATACGACCGACTCCAACACGTGGGGAGGCCGTTCGGGTCACACCTATACCTTCAAACGAAACCCCAACAGCACGACGGACATCGATGTCGTTGCCGTGCGCGACGGCAAGACGTTCAAGGGACATTTCCTCGGCCTCGTGCTAGGGACGGTTGGCAAGGGAGTCCTGGAGAAGGCGTTCGTCAATAGCGTCAAGGCCATCGAAGCCCGGAACGCCATCGCGAAAGTGGGAGGCGCATCGCGAGCGAAGTAGACGGGGGGATCACCGCACTTTGGTGATCGATCGGTAGAGTGACTTCATTCCCGAGGGAGGCAAGGTGACCGCGAGGCCAGCAATCCGCCTGCGCCGAAGGCCGGCCATTCTCGTCGAAAGGTCTCGGAAGAACCGGGCAACGTGCCTGCGAGGAGGTCTCGATGTCTGCGGAGAGGGTTTCGCAAACGGAATTCACCGGGGTCCGGGTTCGCGTCGATTCGGCGCTCACCGTCGATCAGCTCGCGCAACGTTTGCGCGAACGGATGGGACGTGCCGACCTGGTTCAACTGGGAGTGCTGGCCCGAGATTCGGCAACGGCAGAGGAATACGCGCGTGAAGTCGAGAGGCGTTTCGTCGGTGAAAGCGGCTTCATGCTCTTTGCGGAGTTCGACCACGGGGCATGGCTTTCGAGGTTCGGTGTTCGGCGCCAGGTCTTGCGATGGATACTCGGAAACCCGCTGATCGCTGTCACCATGCTGAGGCATGACGTCACGGCGGGTCTCTTCGCACCGGTCGAGATTCTGTTGACGGATCGACAGCCGGAAGGGGGCAGTTCTGTGACCTACCTGAAGCCGTCGACGTTGATGGGAAGCAACTCGCAGGTGCTCGAAGCGGCCCGAGAACTCGACGAAAAGCTGGCTTCTTTCATCACGCGAGCGGCAAATGCTGATGATTGACGTCCGCGTTGCAGCCTTATTCGTGCCGCGAGCACGGCCAACAGGACAGCGCCTGCTGCGGCTTCGCCGAAAGGAATCTTCATATGACCGATAACCTACCGATCCTCGTCACCGGAGCAGCCGGTCAACGGGGGGCGGTGGGACGAACAGTCTGCGAGCTGCTCCTCGCTCGCGGGCTCCCGGTTCGCGCCCTGGTGCGTCGCGAAGACGAGCGGGCGGCAGCTTTACGGGCCCTCGGGGCGGAGGTGATGGTCGGAGACCTGCTCGAAGCGCCCGACGTCTATAGGGTCGTCAGCGGCTGTCGGCGAGTCTACTTTGGCATGTCCGTGTCAGCCGGGTACCTGGAAGCGACGGTCACCATGGCGGTGGTCGCCCGGGAAGTCGGGGTGGACGCCCTCGTCAACATGTCCCAGATGACCGTCTCCCAAATGAGCATCCAGAACACCACGCCGAGCCCGCAGCAGCGGCAGCATTGGCTCAGCGAGCAGGCGCTCCGGTGGTCCGGCCTGCCGGTCGTCACCATCCGGCCGACAGTCTTTCTGGAGGGCTTTTTCCTCCCGCTCACCGGTCCGAGCGTCCGCGACCGGGGCCGCATCGAACTGCCATTCGGGCAGGGCAAGACCAATCCGGTTGCCTCAGCTGATGTCGCTCGGGTCGTTGCAGTCGTTCTCGCCAACCCTGTGCCACACGTGGGCCGGGTCTACGAACTCACCGGCCCGCAGTCGCAGGACATGCACGCGATCGCCCGGGAGTACTCGGAGGCGCTGAACCGCGAAGTCACGTACGCGGACATCCCCCCCGGAGGATTGGGAACTGGAGCTGAAAAAGTTCGGATTGCCGCAATATCTGATCCGCCATTTGGTCACGCTGGGCGAGTTGCACCGGGCGGGTCGGTTTGACCGCTTGACGGACGGCGTGGAGCGGCTGACGGGCCGCCCGGCGATCAGCGTCCGCGATTTTGTGTCGCTTCACGCGGACGAGTTCGGGGGGCGTCGATCGTAAGGCTGCCGCTTTGGCGTCAACTTCATCGGGCCCGGGGGCGGCCGCCCCGAGCCTTCACTGCGCTGGAACCTGAGACGTGAACCCGGACACACTGTCATTCGCCCGGAGCGCATCCCAGGTCGCGCGAAAGTCGGGCGGAAACCAGCCTACAGGCGGCGACTCCAGCCGACTCGATGCGCTCCGCGAGTTGTTCCCTGTCGGCTCTTTTCGCTTCCCGTCGACGATTGGCGGGCCCTCATAACCCAAAGGTCGAGGGTTCAAATCCCTCCTCTGCAACCACTCAAGGGGTGACGTCGCGGGGCGTGACCCCTTTTTCTTTCAGGTCGGGCGATTCTCGCTGCGCCGATGTGTGCGTCGATCGATCTCCGTAGAATCCGCGCACGGCGCTCGGGAAGTGATCTCCAATTCCTGCGCGCGGGGCGACGTTGCGGCCGGACTAGAATGCCCTCGCCCTGATTCCCGAAGAAAACGAGTTGTTGACGCGTGTGGGGCCGGGCACTCCCATGGGGGCGCTCATGCGCCGCTACTGGCTTCCCCTCATCGAGTCCCACGAGCTCGGGCCTCCCGATGGGGCCGCGCAGCGCGTGCGTCTGCTCGGAGAAGACCTCGTGGTCTTCCGCGATACGGACGGGCGCGTCGGACTGCTCGCGCAAGCTTGCCCGCACCGACGGGCGTCGCTCTACTTCGGGCGCAACGAGCAGCGCGGGTTGCGCTGCGTGTACCACGGCTGGAAGTTCGACGTCGCAGGAGCCTGCATCGAGATGCCGACCGAACCCCCCGGGAGCCGGCTGTGTGAGAGTGTCCGCGCGACCGCCTACCCTTGCCGCGAGCGGCAGGGGATCGTGTGGGCTTACCTCGGACCGAGGGCGGATCCACCGTCTTTGCCTGAGTTGCCCTGGGCGCTCGTTCCCCCGACCCAGCGCGGTGCCTTGAAGTACCAGCGGGCATGCAACTGGCTGCAGGCGCTCGAGGGCGACGTGGACACGGCGCACCTCGGCTGGCTCCATACGCGCTTCACCGCGGGAGGCGGCAGGGAGGCGGCGTTCCACGAGGGCGACCGACTGCGCGACGACGCCGTTCGCGATACCCGGCCCGCGTTGTACGCCATGGACACCGAGGCGGGCGTCGTCATCGGTGCACGGCGCCATCACGACACCGCCACTTACTACTGGCGCATCACGCAATTCCTGATGCCGATCTTCACGAGCGTTCCAGCGATCGGGGGACAGGGGCGGGCCAAGGCCTGGGTGCCGCTCGATGACGCCCACACGCTTGTGTGGGAGCCGAACTGGCATCCGACCGAGGCCCTCTCCGACGAGGATCGTCGGGGCTGGAAAGGGCGCGTCCCGGCAAGCGGCATGCGCGCCGACGACGACACGGCGCTCGGCCGGGTCCGTTTCAACGCAAGCCTCGAGAACGACTATCTCATCGACCGTTCACGCCAGCGGACGTCGAACTTCAGCGGGATCGAGGAGTCGCCGCCCCTCCAGGACGCCGCAGTCCAGGAGAGCATGGGGCCGATCGTCGACCGCAGCCGCGAGCACCTGGGCTCGACCGACGTTGGCATCATCCGGGTGCGTCAGCGCCTGCTGGAGGCCGCCCGCCAGCTGCGGGACTGCGGCAAGGAGCCGCTCGGCGTCGCTGACCCGACCGCCTACCGCCGGCGCGGATGCCAGGTGGTGTTGCCCCGCGACGCCGACTGGCTCGAGGCCTCCGAGGCCGAGCAGCGCTGCTGAGCCGGCGAAGGGGCGGTTGATCGGAACCTCAATCTTCTTTGGCCTTGTCGCTGCGCTTCCGACTGGCCCGAATCCTGCACCGTTGCCGAAGCGGCGCGCACCGAGCCCGGGCGCGGTCTACGTTTATCTGGAATTGATCAAGTCGGGCGCTGGGGAGTGACGAACGAAACATGACCACGTCGTGCCGCCGGGAATCGCGGGCTCCCATCTCGAGCATTCTTCTCGGTACGCTGCTCGCTGCGAGCGGCGTCGCCAGGGCCTCCGGCCTGCCCCCGCTCGTTCAGCCGCCGACCAGCGATCGCCACGTCGGCAAGGTGGTCTGGGCGGATCTGGTCACGCCCGATCTCGAGAGCGCGAAGCATTTCTACGGCGGACTGTTCGGTTGGACGTTCCGGGATACCACGGCCGGCGACAAGGAGTTCGCGGTCGCCCTCCTCGAGGGTCAGCCCGTTGCGGGGCTCGTTCAACGGTCGCTGCCGAGCGGCGAGCACAAGCAGCCGGCTTGGTTGACGTTCATCGCCGTTCGCGACACGGGTGAAGCCGACCGAACCGCCCTCGCCCATGGCGGCAAGGTCCTGTCGCCGCCCCGGGATTACCCGGAACGGGGGCGTCAGGCGATTCTCGCGGATCCCCAGGGAGCCGTCTTCGCCGTGCTGCAGTCGAGCAGCGGCGACCCGCCCGACGTGCTCGCCCCGATTGGCGGCTGGATCTGGAGCTCTCTGATCACGACCGATCCCAATACCGGAGCCGCTTTCTACCAGGCGCTCTTCGGCTATGAGGTCTTCGAGTTGCCGAGCGAAGACGGACGCGACCATCTGCTGCTGGCGGCGGACGGCTATGCGCGTGCGACGGCGAATTCGCCTCCGCTCACCGCCCCGAATCTCCATTCGCACTGGCTCAATTTCGTTCGCGTCGCGAATGCGGCAGAGTCCTCCAGAAAGGCCGTCGCCCTCGGAGGACGGGTCCTGGTCCAGCCGCATCTGGATCGGCATGGGGAAATGGTGGCGGTCATCGCCGACCCGTCTGGCGCGCCCTTCGGACTGCTCGAATGGTCCGATACGGAGACCAGGGAAGTCGCGCCATGAAGACTTTCCTGCGACGTTGGCCGCTGCTCCTGCTCGGCGTCTTCGCACTCGCGGCGATCGCATTCACGACGGTCACCGGATGCGTGGCGAGCGCGGGGGCGTACGTCGCCGACGACGGCGGGGAGTACTACTACGGCGCCCCGGGCTACGTCATCTACGACGGGTGGGGGCCGACGTACCGCGTCGGCCCGCCTCGTGGAGATCGCGATCATCATGACCGCGACCATGACGACCATCACGACGGCCACGCCTCCGGGAGTCACCAGGGCCACCCCGCCTATCGGCCGGCCCCCTCCACGCGCGCGGTTCCTTCGATTCCGACGCATTCGCACTCGTCGCCGAAAGCCTCCGGAAAGGACTAGGCGGAGAGATCCCCGAGCTGGCGGCTCGTTGCGCTTCACATGGCTGTCGCGACGAAAGAACCATTCGGTCCTCAGCCCGCGTCCACTCGCTGCGGCGTCGTCGGCGGCGGACCGGCCGGCATCATGCTCGGCTATCTGCTCGCGCGCGCGGGAATTGCCGTGACCGTTCTGGAGAAGCACGCGGACTTCCTCCGGGATTTTCGCGGCGATACGGTCCACCCGTCCACCCTTCAAATCCTCGACGAGCTCGAACTTTCCCGGGCGTTCGAAAGGGTGCCCCAGAACCGCGTCGACCACTTCGGCCTGAGGATCGGCGGGCGCATCCAGGCGCTGGTGGATCTCCGAGGCCTGAAGCCTTTCGGCTACATCGCCCTCGTCCCGCAGTGGGACTTTCTCGATTTCATGGTGGAGCAGGCCAGGGCGCGGTATCCATCGTTCGACCTGCGGATGCAGCACGAGGCCGTCGGACTGATCGAGGAGGCGGGACGGGTCGTCGGCGTTCGAGTGCGCTCGCCCGCGGGCGAGTCGGAAGTGCGCGCGGGGCTGATCGTGGCGTGTGACGGGCGCCATTCGACCCTCCGCGAGGCATCCGGGCTCGGGGTCAGGGATTTCGGATCTCCGATCGACGTGCTGTGGCTGCGCGTGTCGCGCCGCGCCGGAGACTCGGAGGACACGCTCGGGGTCGTCGGTCCGAATCACCTGATGGTCATGCTGAATCGCAACGACTACTGGCAAATCGCGTACCTCGTTCCCAAGGGAAGCGACCGTGAGCTGCGCGCGCGCCCGATTGCCGAGCTCCGCGCCTCGATCGATTCGCTTGCACCGTTTCTCCATGACCGCCTGGAATCGGAGCTCACGGCCTGGCCCCAGGTGAAGACCCTCGAGGTTCGCGTCGACCGGCTCGAGCGCTGGTACCGTCCGGGCCTTCTGTTCATCGGCGACGCGGCGCACGCGATGTCGCCGGTCGGCGGGGTCGGGATCAATCTGGCGATCCAGGACGCCGTGGCCGCAGCGAACGCTCTGATTCCCGATCTGCGGAGCGGTAGGGAAATCGGCGAAGATCGCCTGCGGGCGATCCAGAGACGGCGCCTCCTGCCGACGAAGGTCGTGCAGGCGCTGCAGATCCAGGTCCACCGGCGACTCTTCTCCAGGGCTCTTTCGTCCTCGGGCGCGGCACCGAAGGTTCCGGGCCTGCTCCGATGGCTGCTCGGCTTCCGTGCCGTCCGGCACCTTCCGGCGCGCCTCGTGGGTTATGGCATCCGCCGCGAGCACGTCTCGAGGAGTGACTGATGTCGCTCGTCAAGTGATCCGACTGCCAGAAGGCAGAGGGCGGGCGATACATCGCTCTATGAGATCGTCGTGAACGAAAGAGCAACGCACTGAGGTGTTTCAGCAGCTCGCACGCATTCTCGAGGCTCTGATCGGGCCATCGCTCACGAGCGCCTCCGCCACGCTGACACGCGTCGCGGCGGTCGCGCTGATGGCGGTTGTCTTCCTTGCCCTGGCTCGGGCTGCGTATTCGCTCATCGCCCACCACTACGGCTGGGAGCGTGCGTGGATCGTTCGTTGTCCGGAATGCGGCCGACTGGTCGCCGACCCAGGCGCGCCAGCATGCCCCTCCGGTCACAAGCTGCGATTCCCACCGGGAGCCGCGCGGGCCGCGGTCTGGCGAGGTCGACGAGCTCGCGCCTCGGCCGTCTACGGGGTCGTGCTCTCGATCGCCGTGGCCGTCGCAGCGTTTGTCACATACGTCTGGTTGAGGGTCGGGTCGCTCGTCAGTCCACTCTCTCGTCTTTGCGCTGCATCGGCGTTCCTTTTCTTTCTGGCCTCGCTTTATGCCGGCGACTTCGCCCTTTCTTCCCGGCCACGCGGCATCGGCGCCCGGACGCTCCATGCGGGACTGGCGCTCGCGTGCCTGACGCCATTTCTTCTGCTGACGCTCCTTTCTCGAGCCTTCGAGCCGGCGGAGCGCCTGGTCGTGGGGATACTGTGGGCGACGCCGTCGGGCGTCTACCTCTCGGAGGGGCACGCTCGCAAGATCGGCGCGGTCTCCAGCTCTGTCGACGCTCGCTTGGTGGAGGCGCGGCTGCCCGAGGCGAACCTGGAATGGGATGGTCTGGCCGGCTTTCGGATTGGCGGGACGGAAGTCTCCTGGAACGGTCGAGGCGGCTCCCTGGCGCGCTGGCTCGGGCGCCATGCCGATGCGCTTCGGGCTCGCGGCGTCGTAGTCCGGCGTCTGTCTGAAGAAGTGCCGCTTCCCCCCAACGTCCGGGTCAGAGTCCTGAGCACCGCGGAAGGGTTCCGGTTCGAGCCCGAGGCCTCCCCGTAGCGGCTGTTCGTCGCGTGTGCCCGACGGCGTCGGTTGCCAGGTTGTGGCTTTAAGTTTCAGACGCTCGTGGTGGGGGCATTGATCCGCGACCCTCAGGCGCACGTGGCGCCCGAGCCGAGCCGCCTTACCGCGGGTCGCCGAGCTGGAACGTACCGGACCGCTCGAGGCCGCGCATGAGTGGTCACCAGACTTTCATGCTGCCATCGACCACGATGTCGACTCCCGTCACGTAGGAACTCTCGTCCGACTCAGGCCTACTCCAGCCGACTTGATGGGCATCGCGAGTCGTCCCTGTCGGCTCTTTTCGCTTCCTGTAGACGATTGGCTCGTCCTCATAACCCAAAGGTCGAGGGTTCAAATCCCTCCCCCGCAACCAAGGAATTGATCGGTCGGGGAGACGCCTGCGGTTTTGTTTCTGAACCGCAAGTCCGGCGTTGCCACAACCGCCGACGCACGAGGCGCAAGCGGTGGCCCCGTGATAGCGTGATGGAGCGCTACGGAGTTTCTCTTGAAGCCGGCTCGACCCGCTCCCGACACACGGAGGTGGTCTCTGTCCGGGAAAGGCGCGACTCTCGTCGGCTCCGGCGAGCGCCGGCTGCAAGCGAATCACACCGGCCTCGTGAGAAGACTCACCTGTCCGGGCGTGCTGTTTCTCTCGGGCCTCCTGCTGATCCCGCGGGTCGCATCTTCCGAGTCGTCCTGGATTCCTTTGACTCCGACGGGCGGACCGCCTGCTCCACGACGCTTTCACAGCTCCGTCTATGATCCGGCGAGCAATCGGCTGATCCTCTTCGGCGGCTGTCTGGCCGGCACGTGCCAGAGCGTCACGCAGTCGACCAATGAAGTCTGGGTGCTGACGAATGCCAATGGAGTCGGAACGCCGGCGTGGATCCAGCTCACACCGACCGGTCCGCTTCCTCCCGCACGATTTCTTCACGTGGCCGCGTACGACACGGCGACCAATCGCATGATCGTGTGGAGCGGCGACAGCACGTTAGTCAGCGCTCCGGACCTCACCGACGTGTGGGTCCTGACGAACGCGAACGGGCTGGGAGGAACTCCGGCATGGGTTCCGCTTTTTCCGACCGGGGGGCCGCCGCCGGGAGGCACTTTTCCGGGCCGGGAATTCACGAGCGCCGTCTACGACGGGATCACCAATCGGATGATCGTGTTCGGGGGTGCGACCTGTGATCCGTGCGGGGGAAGAAACGACGTCTGGGTCCTGACGAACGCCAACGGCCTCGGCGGCGCACCGGCCTGGCTGGAGCTATTTCCTTCCGGAGCAGCACCGAGTGCTCGCTACCTCAACAGTTCGACATTCGACTCGGCCGGCAATCGACTGATGATCTCGTCCGGAGTCGGTCCGGGGGGAGAAATCGCCGGCGACACGTGGGTCCTCGCGAATGCGACGGGTCTCGCCAGGAGCACCGGGATGCCGGCCACTCCGGTCTGGACATCGCTTCCCGACGGTCCCGAGGCTCGCGCTTTCCATGCCGCGGCGTACGACCCCTTGAGCAATCGCATGGTCGTGTTTGGGGGCTCCGGGAATTCGGGGTACCGGAACGACGTCTGGGTTCTCGACAACGCGAACGGGGCCGGCAGCGGGCAGGCCGCCTGGAGTCTGGCGGCGCCGATGGGAACGCCGCCGGACGCAAGGGTCGTTTTCTACCATTACCAGTTGTACGACCCGGCGACACGCAGGCTGCTCGTTTTCGGCGGCGATGACGATACCGGGGCGCCGGCTCTCACGGACTACTGGGTGCTGACCGACGCGGTCGGGTCGCTCGCCGGCGCGTCCCTGAAGCTGGACGTCCACAGCTCCGGTGGCTCCTCCAACCTCAATGGCGTGCTGGAGCCCGGCGAGTCGGTCGTCGTGGAACCGGCCTGGTTGAACATCAGCGCGGAGCCTCTGGGGCTGACCGGCACCGCCTCCCTCTTCGAGGGCGCGCTCGCCGGTGGAACGACATTCACGATCGTCGACGGCGCGGCGGACTACGGAACCCTCGGCGCCGGAACGTCCGGCGACTGCTTCGCCGCGACGCAGGACTGTTACGAGCTCGCCGTCTCCGGACCGCGGCCCGTGCCGCACTGGGACGCGACTTTCGTCGAGTCGCTTTCGTCGACCCTGGACAAGACCTGGACTCTGCACATCGGCGAGAGCTTTGGCGACGTGCCGACCTCGAGCATCTTCTACCCGCACATCGAGAACATCTTCCACAACGGTGTCACGAGCGGGTGCGGAGACACCCGCTTTTGTCCCGAGCAGCCGACGCTACGCAAGGAGATGGCGGTCTTCGTGCTGAAAGCGAAAGAGGGTGCGGGATACCTGCCCCCTCCGGCGACGGGCATATTCTACGATGTCCCGGCGAGCGACCCGTTCGCCCCGTGGATCGAGGAGCTCTATCACCGGGGCGTCGTCGCGGGTTGCGTCGGACCCGGAGCCCAGGAGTACTGCCCGAACGATCCGGTCCTGCGGCAGCAGATGGCCGTGTTCCTGCTGCTCACTCTCGAGGGCTCCAGTTACGCGCCGCCGGCCTGCTCCGGGCTCTTTGCCGACGTCGCATGCCCCAGCCTCTTCGCCGACTGGATCGAGGACCTGTCGGAGCGGGGGATCACAGCAGGCTGCGGCGATGAAGCCTTCTGTCCCACGAACGCGACGACGCGCGCGCAGATGGCGCCGTTTCTGGTCAAGACGTTCGGTCTCGTGCTCTATGGTCCCTGAAGCAAGTTAACCGGTGAAGGGTAGGAGACGCGGGCAACCGCCGCACTCGCGTCCCCACGCCGCAGGCGGGATTCTCCGTTGGTCAGATGGATTAAACCTGGTATACGAGTCGAGTTCAAAAACGAGTTCAAACGGAGTTCAGAGGATGCACGCGCACGCTTCGGTGCTTTTGAGGGAAGCTAAACCGGTGGTCCTCAAGCATCGCTCAACGTCCCGAAGCATGGCCACTCGTTTGCCAAGGTGGATGTCGCGGATTCGACCCCGTTTCCCGCTCCAAGCTATCCCCGGCGCGCGAGTGCCTTAGAGTCGAACCTCGCCCTTTCGTCCGAGTCTCTCGATCGGGGCCCTCGGGCCGCTCCTGAGGATCCCCGACGTCCTCTCACCCGGCTGGCTGAAGATCGACCCCAACTTCGACCCGCTGCGCACGAACCCAAGGTTCCAGAAGCTCGTCGGGGGGAAGTAGCCCATCTGTCCACCCAAAGGTGGGGCGAAAGTGGGGCGATCTGGAGGCTACAGGAAGCGAAAGCGGACGACTCGAAAGCCTGATCGAGCCGCGTTTTGTAGCTTCTCGTGTACTTGAGGCGACTTTTGGGGTGTTCTCATGACCCAAAGGTCGAGGGTTCAGATCCCTCTCCCGCAACCAAGTCGATAACGCGCCGTGAGGAAACTCCCGGCGTTCCTGCATCAAGTGAAACTCCGAAGAATTTCGCGAAGCGCGGGAAGAGGTTCCGTGCTCATGCGATACCCATTGGCTGGCCGGAGATCACCGCAGGCTGCCGCACATCCGCCGCGCCCAGATCTGCAGACACGACCACTTTGCGGTAGCGTCAAACGACATGCGACCGCCTGTTCGGGTTCGAATCCCGGCGTCCCGACCAAATTTCCTTCGATGTCTCGCGCCCAGACGGACCGCCCGCCGAGTCCGGGTTCGTCCGGATCGCCTCGAGCTCGATCCTGGTCAAATGCCGGATACGAAGGTTGTCGGACGCCCGGTCGAACAGGCGCTTCGCGATCCGCCGCGAGCGCCCGAAGCGGCGCACCGCCGCCGGGCGCACCGGTTCGTCGCCGCGGCGCTCGCGGCGGTCTCCCTGGCATGCGGCGGCCGCTCCGAGAGAGTCGTCCGCCTCCCGGTCCCCGAGGCCGAGCGCGTCGCCGTCGGCTCCGAATCGCGCCCCGGCCTCTGGCTTGCGCCCGGGGATGCGGTGCGATGGTCGCTGCCGGCGGGGCCGGCGCGGCGACTGACGGGCGCGTACATGAGCATTTACGCGGGAGATCCCGCCGGAAGTCTTCGCATCCGCATCTCCGGCGCGGGGCCGCACGGGCGTTCGAGCGTCCAGACGCTCTCGGCGGACCCCACGCGCTGGCACCCGCTTTCAGTGGAGGTTCCTCGCAGCGGCGAGCCCATCGAGCTCGAGCTCGCCTACGAGAACCCCGCTTCCGGGACTCAACCGCGGTCGCTCTTCCTCGCGGAACCCTCCTTCACGGTTCCCGCGAGGGATCCTCCCCGCGCGGTCGTCCTCTTCGACATCGACTCCCTTCGCGCCGACCACGTGGGCGCCTACGGATACCTCCCCGCGACGACGCCGCGGTCCGATCGCTTCTTTCGCGACGGGCTGCGAGCCGAGAAGTGTGTCGCGGCCGCGAATTGGACGCTTCCGGCGCACGCCTCGATGTTCACGTCGGAGACCGTCGCCCACCACGACGCGGGGCGATACTCGATGGCTCTCGCCGACCGCTTCGAAACTCTCGCGAAGAGCCTCGCGGGAGCCGGGTACCGGACGCTGGCCGTGACGGGAGGCGGTCTGGTCGATCCCTCCCTCGGACTGGCGCAGGGCTTCGACCGCTACGTCAGCGCGAGCGTACCGGCCGATGAAGCCGTTCGGCGGTCGCTCGATCTGCTGAGGGAATATCGGAACGAGCCGGTCTTTCTCTTCTTCCATACCTACCAGGTGCATGAGTACGTCGGCGACGAAAATGCGGCCCGGGATCTGTTCGGCGGCATCCCGGCGCTGGGGCCCGACTGGCGCTCCCCCCTTCATGAATTCTCCGGCAAGCACAGCAGCTCACCCATGTTTCCCGGCTGGGCGCGCCACCGCTACGACGCGGCGCTGCGAAGCGTCGACGCGGCCTTCGGGCGCCTCCTCGACGGCCTGGAGCGGGAGGGGCGGCTTTCGGAGACGGCGATCCTTCTCACTGCCGACCACGGCGAGGCTCTCTGCGACCGGCTGGTCGCGGGAGGCTGCCTCGCGGTGGGGCACGCAACGCCCTACCTCTTCGAGGAGGAGCTCCTCGTGCCCTTCGAAGTCCGGGTGCCCTGGATGCCGAAATCGCGGGGCGTGATCCACGGCAACGCCTCGGAGCTGGATGTCGCGCCGACGCTTCTCGACGCGGCGGGCGTGAAAGCACCGGCGGCCTTCGAGGGCCGCACGCTCCTCGCGTCGCCGCCGCCGGCAGGGCGCGCCATCGTGTCCGAGGCCCCGCCGCTCGAGGCGCTCGCTGTGCGGATCGGCGACCACAAGCTCATTCGCCGCGCCGGTGTCCCTCAGAAGTTCTGGACCTCCGGCGGAGACTTCGTCGTCTTCCCGGTCCAACAATCCTTCGATCTCTCGAAGGACCCGGGAGAACGAACCCCGCTCGCCTCCGCTTCCGACTGGGGGCGGGAGCTCCTCGGGGAAGTGGACCGCTATCTCGCTTCGGGCTTTCCCGACGCGCTCATCGTGCGTTTTCCGAGGGCGCCCGAGCAGGAGGGCCGCCCGATCGTCGTCTCGGCGGTCGGCCGCGGCCCTGCCCCGTCCCTTCGAAGCTTCGGGCTCGCCGCGCGGAGCGTCGTCACGCAGCGCGGCGCGCGAACCGAGGTTCGCTTCGTGCGGCCGCGGGCGCCCGTCTGGCTCGCTTTCCAGCCCGACGAGTCCCGCGCCCTCGCGCTGCGCATCGAAGGGGCGGGCCCCGTGGCCTCCGCGGCGGCACGCCGTCTCGAACCGGGGGTGTACTCCTGGAGCGCGCTGGGATGGGCCGGACGAGAACGGTTGCCGGCGGGAGAGGAGACGGTGGTCTTCACCACGCCTCCATCGGCCCGGCAGCCTCGCGTGGCGCAGACCCTTCCGAGCGACGTCGTGACCCAGCTCCTTTCGCTCGGGTACCTTCCGTTCTCACCGCCCGCCCTCGAGCCGGGCGCCGCCGACGGCGAACCCCGGGAGACGAGCCTCGCTCCGGGCGACGTGCGGATCGAACATGCGGACTAGGTTTTTCGCCGGCATCGTCGGTCTGCTTCTGCTGGCGGCCTGCCGCGAGGAGACGATTCCGCGGATTCCCGAAGGGCAGGTGGTGCGAGGCCCGGGAGGATCGGCGCGTTCCGTGCGAGCGCTCGTGCCCGACCAATGCCGCGTCGGCGAAGTGTTCCGGCGGCAACCGAACGGCAATGCGGAGCTCGTCGTGATCGGGTCGGGGCTGACGCGGGGCGACGCGGTCCTGTGGAACGGACGCCCGCTGAGGACGAACTTCGCTTCGAGCCGCGCCCTCAGCGTCGACGTGCCGCCCGAGCTTCTCGTCTCGCCGGGAGAGGTCGAGGTCTTGGTCGAGGATATCCTCGATCCGGCGCACCCGAAGCTCCGCGCACGTTTCGTCGTCCGGCCGCAGGTGTGAGCGCCTGTTCGGAGGCCCATTCCGCCGGCGCCGAGCGGGCCCACGATCTCGTACGGACCGAGCCGGCCTCCCTTCTCGATCGGATCCGACGCGCGCCACGTCGAAGCGGCGTTCATACCGCCGCCGTTATCCCGGACCCGGTGGGCGAGGAGGGGGAAGGTTCGGGGACTGCCGCCGATGCGGCCTTGGCTGGCTCGGCGTCCCACTTCACCAGCTTTAGGTCGAGCACGAAGATCGAGTAGAGCACCGGCACGAGCAGGAGGGTGACGAAGGTCGCGAGCGTCAGGCCGCCGATCTGCGCGTAGCAGAGGGGCTCCCAGAGCGGGCCGCCGTGCATCGCGAGCGGCACGAGTCCCAGAACGGTCGCGCCGACAGTAATCATGACCGGTCGCAGCCGGACGATGCCGGCGTCGAGAAGCGCCTCGCGCAGGGACTCTCCCTTTTCGTGCGCCTCTTCGATGAAGTCGAACAGCACGATGACGTGACTGACGATGACGCCGACCAGGCTGGCGACGCCCAGGAAGGCCATGAATCCGAACGGCTGGTGCATCAGCGCCAGGCCCGCCATCGCTCCCGACATGCCGTACGGAATGGCGGCGAAGACGAGAAGGGGCTTGACGGCATTCTTGAACTGCATCACCAGCGCGAGGTAGATGAGGATGACGGAGATCGCCATCACCATGGAGAGTTCCTTGAACCCCTTCTGCTGCTCCTCGTACTCCCCGCCGATCTCGAGGCGGTAGCCGGAGGGCATCCGCTTCTGGAGCGCCTCGAGCTTCGGCAGCGCGGGGGTGAGGACCTGCGACGGCAGGACGCCGGGCGACGGAAACGCGGAGACGGTGATCGTCCGGAACTGGTTCCGCCGCGAGATCCTCGGCACCTTCATCTCCGTCACGACCTGAGAGATCTGCCGAAGCGGAACCCGCTGGCTGCTGCCCATGGCGTAGACGTAGGTGTTCTGGACGTCGGAGACGGCGGCGCGCTCCTCCATGCGAAGCCGCGCGGAGATCGGAATCTGCTTGTCGCGCTCGCGGAGGGTCGCCACCTGGAGGCCGGTCATCGAGGCCGCCGACGAGAGCGCCGCGTCGAGGTTCGTGACGCCAGACAGGTTCGCGCGATCGGGGTCGACTTTCAGGCGGACGCTCATCGCGGCGTCGCCCCAGTCGTCGCGGACGCGGCAGGCGTCTTTTTGCCCGCGCAGGATCGCCTGGACCTCGCTCGAAAGCCGCCGCAGCGTCGCGACGTCCTCACCGGAGATCCGGATCGAGACCGGGATACCGACGGGCTTGCCGGTCTCGAGCTGGCGCACGTCGATGCGCGCGCCCGGCACGTCGCGGCTGAGCGCCGTCTGGAGCGGGCCGACGAAATGATTCGTCAGGTGCTTGTCGCTGACCTCGAGGATGATCTGGGCGTAGCTCAGCTGCTGCTGCTCGGGCTCGACGGAGAACCAGAAGCGGGGGCCGCCGCCGCCGACGAAGGTCGTCAGCGACTTCAGCACTTGACCATGGCCGTGCTCCTTGCCGAAGCGCTCGGCTTCGGCGCGAATCACCGATTCGGCGCGCTGCGCGACGGCGTTCGTCGCGCCGAGCGGCGCGTCCGGCGGCAGCCAGACGTCGACGTACGACAGGTAGGACAGGTCCTTCGGGAAGAACTGCGGCTTCAGCCGCGTGAAGCAGAACCCGCCGGCCGCCAGAATCGCGAGCGAACCCACGAACACGCTCCAGCGATGCGCGAGGGCGAAGTCGCCGACCCGGTAGTAGAGGCCCGCGAACCCGCGGGTCCGCATCTCCGACATCGGCGGGGTCGCCTTCTTCGGCGCGCGGATCAGGTAGTACGCGATCAGAGGCACGAACGTGAACGAGACGACCAGCGCCGCGGCGAGCGTGCAGGTCATCAGCACGGGAAGGCTGTGGAGGAACTGCCCCGTCTCGCCCGACAGGCCAAGGAACGGGAGGTACGCCACGATGTTCGTGATCGTCGCGAAGACGATGGCCTTCGCGAGCTGCGTCGGTCCGAGCCAGGACGCCAGCTCCCTCGGCGAGCCCTTCGCGAGCCCCCGCTTGATGGCGTCTCCCGCGACGACGGGCATGTCGACGAGCAGACCGAGCGAGATGATCAGGGTCGCGATCGAAACCTGCTGGATGTCGATGTGGATGACGTGCGCGACCCCGAAGGTCATCGCCAGAGTCAGCGGAATCGACGCGGCCATGAGGAGCGACGCGCGCCAGTCCCAGAACCCCACCAGGGCGACGACGACGACGAGGGCGATGGCTTCGAACAAGCTGGACATCAGCAGCGACACCTGCTCGTTGACCTGCTTGGGCTGATCGGAGGTCCGCGCCACGATCAGATCGGGCGGCAGCTGGCGGCGTACGCCCTTCAGGGCCTCGTCGACGGCCGCGCCGAACTTGCCGATCTGGTCGCCCGTGCGCATCTGGGCGGCGAGGGTGATTGCCCGATGCCGCCGCCACTTCCCGTCGGCGTCGCGGACCGTCAGGTAGTTCAGGTACCGGGCGGGCGTCTGGTAACCGCGGGAGATGTCCACGATGTCGCGGAGGTAGACGGGCGTCCCCGCCGCGGAGGTGGCGACCAGGACGTCGCCGATGTTCCGCGCGGTCGCGAACTCGGCGGTCGGGTCGACCAGCACGTTCCGGTACCGCGTGCCGACGAGCCCCCCGGGAGCGGTCACGTTCCGCGCGGCGAGGATCTCGCGGAGCTTCCAGGGCTGCAGGTCGTAGGAAGCCAGCCGCTGCTGGGAGTAGTCGAGGAAAATCGCCTCGGGCAGGACGCCGGCGCGCTGGACCTTGGCGACGATCGGCACCCTCTGGATGCTCCTCTGGATGAGATCGGTGAAGTCGTCGAGCTGCCGGTACGAGTAGCGGTCGCCGGCGGCCTCCTCGAGGACCCGCTTCGCCGAGGACGGGTCGCGGACGACGATCGGCCCCCAGGCGTCGGGATGGAAGTCGTACTCCTGGAGCCGCGTCTCGACGAACCGCCGCCCGTAGGCCCGGAGCTCCTCGTCGGTTTTGGCGGTCGTGAAGTCGATCCCCGAGCAGCTCCCCACGGACACGCGCCGCACGGCCGACGCCACGCCGTCCCGCGTCGCCTCCTCGGCGAAGATCGCGAACGGCCGTTCCACCGCTTCGGGCGCGAGAGATGTCGGGTAGCAGTAGAGCACGGTGGCGCGCGATCCGCCGGCACCGGCGCGCGCCTTCTCGAGGGCCTCCTTCACGCCCCGGGACCGGAGCTCGGTCTCCGCCGCCGGGATCCCGGGACTCGCCACCGTCAGCATCAGCGACGCGGTGTCGCCGAAGTCGCTGATCCACGTGATCGGCCCGGCTCCCTGCGGCAGGTCGGTGACCTGGTTGAGTCGCTGGCCGATGTCCTGGAACTCCTGGGTGGTGTTCTTGACGGTGTCCAGCATCCGCACGTAGACGACGGCGACGTTGTCCGACGTCACCGACGTCGTGCGGTCGATCTTCGAGTTTCCGGCGACCGCCTGCTCGATCTTGCGCGTCACGAGCTCCTCGACCTTTTCCGAAGCGATGCCGGGCCAGGGACAGATCGCCACCGCGACGCGCACGGGGATGTCCGGGTCCTTGCGCTTGGGCATGCTCGCGTAGCCGTAGACGCCCCACGCGAGGGTTCCGAAGAGGAGGACCCAGCCGATCTGCCGGTTCTGGACGAAGAAGCGGGCCAGGTTTCGCGACTTGCTCTCGGCGCCATTCTCGGTCTTCACTGCAGAACCTCCACTCTCTGTCCGTCCCTCAACAGGGTCGCTCCGGCCGTCACCACGGTCTCGCCGGACGCCAGCCCGCCCACGACTCGAATCTCGCTTCCATCGACGGCGCCGACTTCCACGGGCCTCAGGCGGACCGCCTCGCCGGCGGCGTCCTTGCGGACCAGGAACACTCCGTAGCCCCCGCCCGGCGTCTCGACGATCGACTCGAGGGGCACCAGGAGCGCCGGAGCCTGGGCCGTCTCGGCGGACGCGACCCGCAGCGAACCGATCATCCCGACCTTGAGAAGGTGGTCCCGGTTCGGGATCGCGATCTCCACCTCGAAGTTGCGCGTCTTCGGGTCAGCCGCCGAGGCGATCCGGCTCACGCGGGCGTGGAAGGTCCGGGAGGGGTACGCGTCGACGGAGGCCTCCGCCGACTGGCCGACGCGCCACGTCCCGACCATCGTGTCGGGAACGCCCACGGCAATCTTGACCGTCTCGGTGTTCGCGACGACGAAGGCGGCCGCGCCCGAACCGACGAGCGTGCCGGGCTCGACGGACTTCTGGACCACATCTCCGTCGAAGGGCGCCACGAGCGTCGTGTCGCGGAGCGCCACCTCGGCCTCGCCCGTCTGCGCCTCCGCGGCCCGCCACTGCGCCTGGGTCGCATCGTACTGGGCGCGGGCCGCGTCGAAGTCGGGCTTGGTCACGCTTTCCGCCTGCCAGAGGCGTGAGGCCCGTTCGAAGTCGAGCTGCGCGCGGTGCGCCGCGGCGCGCGCGGCCTCGGTCTGCGAGGCGGCGGCGTGCACCCGGTCCCGGTACTCGGTGGCGCGGATGGTCGCCAGCGTTTCTCCGCGGAGGATCCGGTCGCCTTCCGCGACCGCGCGCGGGCGGCCGTCCTGGCCCCGCACCTGCTTCAGGGAAACGACGTAGCCGGGAACCCGGAAGATCAGCGGCACCTGCGAGTCGGGCATGACGAGCGCCGAAAACCGCGGCGCGCCGTCGGCGCCGCGCGCCGCTTCGATCTTCCGGGCCTGCACCGCCTGCGGCGGCTGCTCGAGGGGTCCCTTGGAGTGGCAACCGGCCGCGAGGACCGCCGTCAGGAGAACGAGAGTGCGTTTCATGATTCCTCCCCGATCGAAAAGTCGTAATCGGCGCGCGCGCTCCAGTAGGAGATGCTCGCCTCGTTGCAGGAGTCGTCGGCGGAGGCGAGATCCGCCTCGGCGCGACGGAGTTCTTCGGCGAGAGCCGCGTGTTCCTGGAAGCGGGCACGCTCGGAGCGCAGCCGGTCTCGCGCCGCGTCGCGCGCCGTGCGCGCCGCCCCGAGCAGACGCTCCGCGTCGCGCACTCGCCGCCAGTTCTCGCGAGAGGAGACCCGGGCGATCGCGTCGGCGTCGGCCACGGCGAGCCGGGCCTGCTCCTCCGCCTTCCGCTTCTCCGCGACCACCTTGGCGCGCCGGCCGCCATCGAAGACGTTCCAGTGGAAGAGAATGCCGGCGGCCCAGACGTTCTTGGGCTGGAATTCGACCTGATAGGGCTTGTAGACGCCGACCGTCAGCGACGCGTCCGGAATGTAGTCGGCCTTGGCCAGCGCCACGTCTCGGGAGGCCAGGGCGGCGCGGAGCTTCGCGAGTCGCGCGTCGGACTGCCCCTCCACGGCTCGCGCGATGGCCTCCGCTTCGGTCTCGGCGATAGGGCCGGGGTCGGGCAGGGACTCGACGCGGAACTCCGCCCACGGATCCCGTCCGAGCAGCACGTTGAGCTGCTCCCGCGCGGTCGACGCCGTGGACTCCAGCCGCGCCACCCGATAGGCGGCCTGCTCGGCGGCCGCGCGCGCCGCGATCGCCTCGTGGGCGAGGACGGCGTTTTCCCGAGCGAGGTTTTCGACCTCGCGCTGAATCTCGCGCGCCATGTCCAACGATTCGCGGGCCGCGGAGAGGCCGCTCTCGGTGCCGACGATCGCGTAGTACGCCTTGCGGACCTTCTGGGTCAGCGCCTGACGCGCGCCGCGCAGCTCCTCCCGGGCGACCTCGACCTTTTCTTCCGAGGCGTGGACGCCGATGCCGAGCTTGTAGAGCTGCGAGAGCGGCTGATCGACGTGGGCGTACCCGAAGACCATCCAGTTGGGATCGGTGGTCACACGGGCGTTGGACGCCGGGATCGGGCCCGTGCCCGGATAGGTCCCGAGCGTCCCCTGCTTCAGGTTGAACTCGACCGTGTTCAGCGTGCGTCCCGCGGTCCCGTCGAGGGTCAGGCTGGGGAGGCGCTCGGCCTTGATCTCGCCGAGCTGGTCCGAGGCGCGGCCGACCTCGAGGCCGGCCATCGCCAGCTTCCGGTTCCCGTCGCGGGCCCGTTCCAGGGCTTCGTTCAGGGTGAGCAGCGGCGCCGTCTCCTGCGCCGCGGCGCCGGCCGCGAGCCCCAGGACGGCGAGGACGAGACAGGATCGAACCGCCCGGTTCATGCGGACCTCCCTTCGGCTTCGTCCGCCCTGGGATGGAAGCTCACCCGCTGAAGGCGGGGGCTCAAGGCGGACACCATCTTTTCGAGAACTCGCGGATCGATCTCCGCCAGCGCTCGCCGCTCGACCGGATTCAGCTCGATGCCCGACGCGGCGAGCTCCTCGACCGTCGCCGCGGGATCCCGCTGGAAGCGGTGGCGAAGCTCACCGTCCGTGATCAGACGACCCAGCACCAGTTCGACGTTCTTCTGTGTCATGGGACCCGCGGGAGATCACGCGGCGTGCCACGACTCGTGCTGGCCCGCGTGGCGAGGCAACCGGTTGATGGAAGGTGGGTTAGGGCACAGCTGCCCCACGCGAGCGCTCAGGCAGGCGTGGCAAACTGCGTGCAGGCGAACAGTTTGATCGCGACCACGCAGCAATCCGGAGGGGAGTGTCTAGGAGGAGGGCTCGGGCTCGTCCAGACCGTACTTGTGGAGGCGCGCGTAGAGCTGCGTGCGGGAGAGCCCGAGCAGGCGCGCCGCCTTCGACTTGTTGTGGCGGGCGCGCTTCATGGCCTCCTCGATCAGCCGCTTCTCGTGAGCCTCGACGTTGACTCCCTGCGAGAACGCTCCGACCCCGGCTTCGACCGGCTGCTCCGATGAGCTCAGGTGCAGCTGCTCGTTCGTGATGAGGCCTCCGTCGCAGAGGATCACGGCGCGCTCAAGCGCGTTGCGCAGCTCGCGGATGTTTCCGGGCCAGTGGTACGCGAGCAGGATCTCGCGCGCCTCGCGGGAGAGCCCGGCCGTCCGATGACCGAGCGTCTTCTCGAACTGCGAAAGGAAGTCCTCCGTCAGCGGCAGGATGTCCTCCCTCCGGTCGCGGAGCGGCGGGAGGGCGATCTCGAACACGCGCAGCCGGTAATACAGGTCTTCGCGGAACTCGTTGCGGCGCATGGCCGCCTGGAGGTCGCGGTTCGTGGCGGAGATGACGCGCACGTCCGCCTTCAGCGTCCGCGTTCCGCCGAGACGCTGGAATTCGCGCTCCTGCAGAACGCGCAACAGCTTCGCCTGGAGCGCCATGCTCATCTCGCCGATCTCGTCCAGGAACAGAACGCCGCGGGCCGCCTGCTCGATGCGCCCCGGCTTGGACGTCAGCGCTCCCGAGAACGCACCGCGCTCGTAGCCGAAGAGCTCGGACTCGAGGAGTTGCTCCGGCAGCGCGGCGCAGTTGACGGCAATCAAAGGACCGCGGGCGCGGGGCGAAGCGCGGTGGATGAGCCGAGCCACGACTTCCTTGCCGGTCCCCGACTCACCCGTCAGCAGGACCGTCGTGTCCGTGGAGGCGACCCGGGTCGCCTGCTTGAGGACGTCCTTCCAGACGTCCGACTCGCCGATGCAGCGGTGGAAACCCTCGCGCTCCTCGACCTGCTGCACGAGCTCCTGGACCCGCTCCTCGAGCATGCTGGCTCGGGCGCGGGCCTCCGCGGCCTGGGCCGCCGCGTCGGCGAGCCGCCGGTGAGAGAGCGCCAGCGAGACATGGTCCGCGATCCGCCGGGCGATCGGCATCTGATCGAGCCGGAATGCCCCGGGGCGGCAGGACGCGAAGTCGAGCGAGCCGATCTTCAGATCGGCCTCGCGGAGAACGACGCGGAGGAAGGAGCGGAACCCCCGCTCCAGGATCAGACGCGTCCGGTTCTCGTCCAGGACCGCCCGCCCGGGCGGCCCGGCTTCCCGCCCATCGGTGAACACGACTCCCTCGAGCGTCGCGCGGCGGGACTCTCCGTCTCCGTCGAACGAGACGTCCCGGGAGATGCCGTCGCGCAGGTCGTGCTCGTACAGGTCGCGCGAGACCGGGATGTCCGTTTGCCAGCTCGGCCGATCGTCGGTGACCACGTAGAGGCCGATCGTGTCCGAGCCGGGCCGGATCAGCTGGATCGCCATGGAATCCTGGCCGAGGACGCCCCGGGTGATCTCGAAGACCTCTCGAAAGACCTCGCGGATGTCGAGCGTCGAAGCGACCACGGGAAGCAGCGAGTCGACGATCTCGCCATGGCGGCGCGCCGCCCGCTCGGCGTCGGCGTGATCGCCGACGTCGAGAAGAGTCCCGAGGAGGGCGGCCACGGTCTCGGCGGCGCGCCGGTGGGATTCGGAAAAGGTGGCGGGCACTTTCGCGCCGAATCCGAGATGTCCTCGCAGGCGCTCGTCGGGACCGGAAACAGGCACGACGAGCAGCGACTCCAGGCCGCGGCGGGCGAGCTCCCGGGCGAGCGGTCCATCCGCGACGGACGAGGGCTGTTCCGTTCCGCCAGCGAGCCGTCCCTCGGAGCTCGGAGTCGTCACGATCTCCGCGGGCGTCCCGTCTCCCGAGCTGAAGACGACCGAGACGGATCCCTTCTCGGCGGAGAGGAACCATGCGCATTCGAACGAGAGCAGCCGGCGCGCGGCGGCCATGGCCCGTTCGACGGGCCACGTCGCCGCCGGTAAAGTCCGGGACTCGCCGTTCATCCTTTCACCCCGCTTCCGAGCGCCCGTCCCGAGAGCGTTCCGGCCGCCCATCGTAGTCCGGTTGCGCGCGGCGAGCCATTCTGCGCACCGGTGAACAGGTTGCGTCCCGGCGCACAGCAGCCGTGATCGAACCGCCGCAGCCGTGGCGTTCTCAAGTCCCTGATCCATCGGGACATGACCGGGATCCGGCCTGACAGGCGGGGTTGGTACCGACTTTGCCCTCTCCAAGATCGACTCCGAGGCAAAATCGGAGCCGTAGAAAGGAGCGCACCGATGCTCGATTCGCGACGGCCGGCTAGGGAAGCCGATGGGTCACCGACCCGGCAGGACCGTACGGACCACCTGCTTCCGGGTCACGATGCCTGGGATCTCTTCGATCGGCTCGACTTCGGGCTGTTCGAGCTGAGGGCGGCGATGCGCAGCGGGGAGTGCGCCGGCCGCTCCTCTCGCGACGGGGATGTTGCCGGGGGGAGGCTCCAATGGCCATGAAGGTCTTACGCCAAGTGGGAGAGTGCGGCTGCTGCGAGTACCAGGCGGCGACGCGCATGCGTGAGCTCGTCCGGTCGCTGCAGGACGAGGTGCGGGATGCGCATCGGATGATCGACGAACTGACCCGCGGCGGGGGTCGTCGGGAGTGGCGCGGTCCGTCCGACTTCCCGGACCCTTCGAGCACCTGGAGAGAGCCGGTATGGATCCGGCCATCCTGAGCGCCTCCGCGGCCGTTCTGGGCTCCCTCGCGGGCGCATCCGCCTCGCTCGCGACGGCTTGGCTGACACAGAGATCCCAGGGGAAACGAGCGGTCGTTCACGCCGAGGTCCACAAGCGCGAGCTTCTCTACGCGGACTTCATCACGGAGTGCTCCCGGATGTACCTCGACGCCCTGGACCATACGCTCGAGCGGCCGCAGACTTTCCAGCAGGCCTACTCGCTGTTGAGCCGCATTCGGCTCGCCTCGTCCGGAGCCGTCCTCCGAGAGGCCGAGGCCGCCATCCAGCAGATCCTCGATGCGTACCGGGCACCCAACCTGACGGTCGAGGAGCTGCGCGTGATGTCGATGGCCGAGCTCCAGGACCCGATCAAGGCGTTCAGCGAGGCCTGCCGCGACGAGCTGCGTTCGCTCCATCAGGAGTTGTGACCCTCCCGACGAACGTCCATTCTTTTTCATGGACGCGGACGCCACAACGGTGCTCGGCGAGATGGACTTTCGCAGCCCGAGTAGCTGAACATGACGAGAATGTCTCTCGCCTACGACCGCCGACTTCGACTCTCACGCGACGACGCGCGGCGTGTCACCTGCGGCAAAGAAACTCGCCAAGGTGCGGGCATCTCGGGTGCCCCCCTCCTTGGGCCGGAGTCCACCAACTCGCCAGTGGATGCGCTCGCCGGCTTCCAGCCCCCGCACGGACTTCCCCCGCGTTCGGTATGACCCTGATGGACGTCAGGCGGTCCGAGGTAGCGGGATCCCCAGGCTCTCCAAGTCCTTTCCGCCCGGAGGAGACTCGGGCGCGCCGCTGCCGGGCGGCCGATTCGATATGCTCTCCGCCAGGACCCGAACCTCCGAAGCTTTGCCGGGAGGCGTCTCAGTACCGATGGACAGCGTCTTCCTCTCGTTCGGCGGCTCGTGACGCACCGAGCGTCCTTCGCGTGCCTCGGACGGAGGGAGCCTGGAGCAGGCGAGATGAGATGAGCACGGATCCGGATCGGATCGACCGCTCAGACCAGGCGCGTGCCGAGCTTCGGCACGGTCCCTCCGGAGCGATCCTCGCGATTTCGGGCGTCCTCAATCTGGAGACCGCCGCCCGAGCCCGAGTGGGAGCCCAGGCGGCCTTGAGAGGAGCGGCGCTGTCGGCGCTCGAGGTCGACGCGAGCGGCGTCGAGCTCGGCGACATGTCCGGCATGTCCGTGATTTACGATCTCGCGGAGGGCCGACTCCTTCCCGGCGTGCGCGCCGAGGTCAAGGGTTTGAAGCCCCAGTTCCAGATCCTGCTCGGGGCGCTGCCCACTCCCGCCGCGATCCAGAGCCTCGACGCACCTCCGAAGAGGAGTTCGTTTCTCAACGAGCTCGGCGCGCGGACGATTTCCATCCTCGACGATCTGCGAGAACAGCTGACGTTCTTCGGGGCGGCCATCGAGGGCTTCGCCGCGGCGCTTCGGCGCCCCCGGACGCTGCGCTGGCCGGAGGTCCTGGTCGTTCTCGAGAAGGCGGGCGTCAACGCGGTTCCGATCGTTTCGCTCATCTCGGTGCTGACCGGCGTGATCATCGCGTACGAGGTGGCCCAACCCCTGGCGATGTTCGGGGCGAAGGCCTTCACCGCCGACATCATCGGCATCGTCATGGTTCGGGAATTCAGCCCGATCTTCACCGCGATCGTGCTCGCGGGACGGTCCGGCTCCGCGTTCGCGGCCGAGATCGGGACGATGAAGGTCAACGAGGAGCTCGATGCCCTCACGACGATGGGTCTCGAGCCGATGCGCTTCCTCTTGCTGCAGCGCGTGCTGGCGGGAACGCTCCTGATGCCCGTGCTGACGGCGTTTTCGATGCTGGCCGGCGTGTCGGGAGGCGTGATCGTGATGCTGGCGATGGGGTTTCCCTTCGACCAGATCTGGTCTCACCTCTCCAGCTCGGTGCACGTCGCGGACGTCGTCGTGGGCACGCTGAAGGCGATCATGTTCGGCGCGATCGTGTCGGGGCTCGGTTGCCTCCGGGGCATCCAGACGAAGGAAGGACCCAGTGCGGTCGGCGACTCGGCCACCCAGGCGGTCGTCGCCGGCATCCTGATGATCATCGTCGTCGACGCGATCTTCGCCGTGCTCACCAACGTCCTGCAGGTATGAGCGCGCCCACGCCCGCGATCGAAGTTCGAGGGGTCTCCGTCGGCTATGGAGACCGGGTGGTGCAGGAGAACCTCGATTTCCAGGTCCGACGGGGCGAGGTCTTCGCCATTCTCGGGGGTTCCGGTTCCGGCAAGAGCTCGGTGCTCAAGGCGATGATCGGGCTCGTGCCGCCGCTGGCCGGCCAGGTCCTCTTCGATGGACATGATCTCGTCGCGGCCGAGGGCGAGGACCGGCTCCGCTTGCTGCGGAAATTCGGAGTCATGTATCAGGGAGGTGCGCTCTTCGGCTCGATGACGGTTCTCGAGAACGTCCGCCTGCCGCTCGACGAGTTCAGCGACCTCGAGCCCGACGAACGGGATCTCGTGGCGCTCGGCAAGCTCAACCTCGTGAGCCTTTTCGGCGCCGCCGTCCGGATGCCTTCCGAGCTGTCCGGCGGGATGATCAAGCGCGCAGCCATCGCACGGGCGCTGGCGCTCGATCCCGGCATTCTGTTCCTGGACGAGCCCTCGGCCGGCCTCGACCCGATCACGTCCGCGGAACTGGACCAGACGATTCGCGAGCTCTCGCGCGGGCTCGGCATCACCTTCGTCGTCGTGACCCACGAGCTCCAGAGCATCTACGCCATCGCCGACCGCTGCATCATGCTCGACGCCCGGCGCAGGACGATCATCGCTCAGGGCTCCCCGGCGGATCTGCGCGATCACTCGCCGGACCCCTACGTGAGGCAGTTCTTCGCGAGGCAGGCGCGGCCGGCCGCCGGCGCGGGCCCGGTCGCGGGGAGCGTCGCATGAGCGCCAAAGCCAACCAGCTCCGCATCGGGATCTTCGCCGCCGCAGGCCTGACGATCCTGGGCGCGGCTCTCTTTTTCTTCGGCATCCGGCGTGCGTTCGAGCCCACCTACCATCTCGAGACCTACGTCACGGGCAACGTGGAGGGACTCTCGAAGGGATCGGACGTGAAGCTGCGTGGCGTCATCGTCGGCAAGGTGACCGAGATCGGATTCAGCTGGAAGCTCTATCACGACGCGCCGCCCCGATGTGTCGTCGTCCGTTTCACGATCCAGTCGGGCGTCACTCCCGTGAATGCCGCCGGCGACGCCGAAGCGGAGGTCAAGAAAGCCGTCGAAGACGGGTTCCGCGCCATCATTCAGGGAGAGGGCATCACGGGGACGAGCATCGTCGCGCTCGAGACGATGGACCCGAAGCTGTATCCGCCTTTGACGGTGCCCTGGACGCCGCGCTATTACTACGTTCCCTCCGCTCCGAGCCAGTTCGGGCAGATCCTGACGTCGCTCAATCTGACGCTGGCGCACCTCCAGGCGCTCGACATCGCGGCGATCGGGACGAGCGCCGTGGGAGCGTTGAATTCGGCCGACGCGGCGTTTCGGAAGATCAGCCAACTCGACACTCCGGGGATATCGCGCGACGTCAACCGGGTCGCCGGGGACGTCAGCGCCGCCGTTCGGGAGTATCAGGGCCTGGGGCAGGATGCGCGACGGACCCTGCAGGCGATGAAGCTCGAGAAGCTCGGACCGGACGCCGATGGACTGATCCAGGACGTCGACTCCCAGCTGCGCGTCGTTCTCGCGAGGCTCGGCACCATCGACATCCAGGCGTTGAACGACACGCTCGCCGGGACGCGGCAGGCGGCGAGAAACCTCAACGAAGTGCTCGAGAGCCTGCGCGCGAACCCCTCCGGCTTCCTGTTCTCCGGCGCTCCGCCCAGCGTGTCGAGGCGGGAGGACCGATGAGCGGCGGCCTCTTCCGCCTCGCGCTCGTGCCGGCGGCGGGCGTCCTCGCCACGGTGGCGTGTCTGACCCCGCGCAGCCCGACACCCCAGTCCTTCACGATCGAGGCGCCGGCGCCTCAGCGGACGCCGAGCGCCGGTGGCGTCGTCGTTGCCATGACCCGGGTGGAAGTGGCGCCGGAGTATGCGGGGCAGGCGTTCGTCTATCAGTCCGCGGAGCACGAGCTCATTCGGGATCCCTACGCGCGATTCGCCGCGATGCCCAGCCTCCTGCTCTCCACGGCGGTTCGGGACTACCTCGCGGACGCCGACTTCATCAGCGACGTGGTGTCCCCCGACAGCGGGCTTCGGCCGAAAGTCACGGTCGAGACCGCCGCCCTCAAGCTCTCGGGCGTTCTCCGGCCGACGGACTCCTCGTCGACGCTGACGCTCCGCTTTCGCGTCCTGCTGAGCCCATCGGAAGTGGTGCCGGCGACGGCGATTCTTCTGAAAACCTACACGTCGACGACGCAAAACCCGCAAGCCACCCCCCGGGCGGTCCTCGGGGGCTGGAACCAGGCGTTGTCCGAGGTCATGGGCCTGTTCGAATCGGACCTGCGGAGCTCGCTCGTCGCCGCGCGGCTGCTGTCGCCCGGATCCGTCGGCCCCACGGCCTCCCGGAACCCGGTCGGCGACGAGGCCGGCTCCCCGACGAGTCAACGAACGAAAACCGCCACGGGTGCGCCGCGTCTTCAACGGCTTCCGCCGTCGACAGACCCGGGGCCAAATCGATGAGGAGGCTCGATATGAAGAAGCTGGGGATGATTCTCGTGGTCGCGGTCGTCGCGCTTTCCGGCTGTGTGTCGACCAATCAGGCGAGGAGCGTCAAGCCGACCGGGTTCCTCGGCGACTCGGCGGCCCTGCTGAAGAAGGGCGGCAAGGACGACTCCCTGCTCGTCTACCGGAAGAAAGACACGGATTGGAAGGCGTACCACGAGATCCTCCTCGATCCGGTCACGATCTGGGGAGTCGAGAGCTCGACGCTTCCGAAGGATCAGCTCGCCGACTTCCAGAAGCTCGTGGACCAGTTCGACGCCATGCTGCGAGACAAGCTCTCGAAGGATTACAAGCTCACCGACACGCCTTCGGCCGGAGCGATGCGGATTCAGATTGCGATCATCGACGGGAAGCAGGCGAACACGGCTCTGAAGGTCGCCAAGACCGTTGCGCCCTACGCGGGGTCTGCGGATACCATCTGGACCTTCGCGACCGGCAAGCCCGCATTCGCCGGGGAGGTGTCGATCGAGTACATGGTCCGGGACTCCGAATCCCACGATCTCCTCGAAGCCGGCGCGGATCGGCGGGTGGGAGGGAATCAGATCGGGAAGTCGACGCTGAGCAACTGGGGCGACGTCCAGAACAGCCTCATCTTCTGGTCCGATGAAGCCGTTTACCGGCTCTGTCTGAACCGTGGAGAGGCCCACTGCACCGCGCCGAGCGCCGGGCTCGTCAAGAACCCGCTGATGTGATGTCCAGGACCCCCGGGGAGAGTCGGCCGGCGAAGATCGGGCACGCGTTACGCGGGCTTCGGGAGCTCCTGCTGCCGCGGCCCCGCGACAAGGAGTTGATGGACGCCGCGGGCGCCACGTCGCTCGCGGTCTTCGGACCGGGACCGCAGACCGCCGCGGGCGCGAAGGGTCGCGACCTCGTGGCCTTTCTGAAGCAGGTTCAATTGTTCGAGGAGCTCGGAGATGCGGAGCTGAAGCGGCTCGCCCAGGTCGCCCACGAGCGGAGCTACGGCGACGGCGAATACATCTACGAGCAGGGGAGGCCCGGCGTCGCGCTCTTCGTCCTTCGGAGCGGCCTGGTCGAGATCATGCGCCGCAGGTCGAACGGCGAAGAGCTCCCTCTCGCGGTGCTCGAGCCGCCGGCGTCTTTCGAGGAGCTGGCGGCCATGGGATGTGACGTGGTCCGATGGAGCTCGGCCCGTGCTCGCGGCCCCGTCTCGCTGCTGGCGCTGGGCAGGCCCGATCTCGACGTGCTGTCGCGCACCATGCCATCGTTGGCGAACAAGCTCCTCAGGAAGCTCGCCGAGGTCACCGCCCAGCGGCTCCAGCTCCTGGTGGAGGCTCAGTTTCTCGTTCAACCCGACCGGGAGACGAACGATGGCGTCGAGAGACAGCCACCCCAGCGCGGTTGAGATCGTCCTCAAATCGCTCGGCGTGATCGCCGGCGCGATTCTCGCGGGGCTCCTGCTGTGGGGCATTCGGAGCCTCATCCTGCCGGTCGTGGTCGGTGGCCTGCTCGCGTACATCTGCAGCCCGGTCCTCGTGGGCCTCGAGCGCTACGGGGTGACGCGCGGCCTGGCGATCGGCCTCCTGCTCCTGGTGTTCGCCGGAGCGGCCTTCGGGATCGTCAGTGTGGTTCGAGCCGGTGTTCCCACGGAGATCGGCGCCCTCGACCTCAAGACGCGAGCGCTTCACAAGGTCAACGACCGCTACCGGAGGCTGATGGGACTCGACGCTTCGCCGCGAGGAAACCGGCTCTACCGGCTCGTTCGGGAGGACGCGGAGCAGGCGTTGGATCGGATCGACCGGTTCCTCGCCATGACGGTGGAAGAGCGCGAGCGATTTCTGGAGGCGCACGCCGTCCACCCCGGCGCGCCGGCGGATTCCGAGATCTTGCTCGTCTACGACCGGGCCAATATGCAGTCGCTCGTGGAGCGCGGTTTGGCCCCGAGCGCCGAGGGCAGCGTGAACGGTCCGTCCCATCCGGCCGTCCCGGGGGCGCCGGTGCGGCGGGCGAAAACGCCGCTCGCCGCGCTCGCGGCGATCCTTTCGACCTGGGTCGTCGCGCCCACGGTCTTCCTCTTCCTCCTGCGAGACACCGGCGAGATCAAGCGCGGTTTCGTCTCCCTCGTTCCCAACCGGCTCTTCGAGCCGACCCTGGCCGTTCTGGCGGACCTGGACGGCGCAATCGGAAGCTACCTTCGGGGCGTCTTTCTCGAGTCCTCCCTCCTGGGCGTCGCGGTGGCGCTCCTCTTCACGCTCGTCGGCATCCCGGTCCTGTGGGCGATCGTCCTCGGGTTCTTCGCGGGCGCGACGAACGTGATTCCGTACGTCGGCTCCGCGGTGGCTCTACTCACGGGGCTCGGCTACACGCTCCTGGCGGATCGGATTCATCCGCTGCTTCCGATGATTACCGTGGACAACGTGGCGATCTGGCTGGTCATCGGTGTCCTGCTCGTCGAGCTCCTCAAGAACATCCTCTTCGAGCCGCTCGTTCTCGGCGGAGCGTCGCAGCTTCATCCGCTCGTCGTCGTGATCGGAGTGCTCGGCGGCGGGATCCTGTTCGGTTTTCCGGGACTGCTCCTGGCGATCCCGACCGTCACGATCGTCAAAGCGCTCGTCTCGAGCGCGCACGCCCAGGCGAAGGCGTACGGGCTGGTCTGAGGAGGGGGCGAGCGCGCGCCTCAGAGCGCGCCGCGCGCGGCTCCCAGGATCCTTCCGGTCGTCGCCTCCGCGACGAACGCCACCGCGCGCAGGTGCTCGGGCTTCCACGAGGGATCGGGTGCGACGAGGATCTCCTTCTCGAATGCCTGGCCGTCCGGGAGGACGCCGACGACCAGCAGCCGCCGGACGACGGCCATGTGAAGGAGCCGGCGCCCCGAGTTTTCTCCCCGGCTCACCTGGGACTGCAGATCGTCCTCCACGATGGCGAGGAGGACCTGAGCGCCCGCGGCTTTCGGGAGAGCGGTCGAGGGTGCGACCGACACTCTGAGCGACGAGGGCGTGGCGCCGCGCGACACCGCCATTTCGAGCTTCGGCTCTCGCGCTGCGCTCGCGATCGCGCGTTCAACCCCGCTCTGGTCGCTGCCGACCAGCTCGACGCGTCCGTCCACGACGACCTGGGGCGTGTAGACACCGGAGCTTCCGAACCCGGCCGCGTAGGCGCCCTGTCTCTCGGAGAACTGTTTCGACGAATAGGGGTCCGCCCAGCCCAGGTGGTTCCAGTAGTCCACGTGCTCGGAGAGAGGGATGACGAGAGCCCCATTGACCGGCTGGGACCTCGCGAGCCCGGCGAGCACCTGGTCGGCGGGGGGACAGCTCGAGCAGCCTTCGGACGTGAAGAGCTCGACGAGCACCGGCGCCCTCGCGGCGGGGTTGCCGGCGGCCGCATCGCCGGCACCGCGCCTTCCGATCACGGCGAGCGGCCCGGCTCCCAAAATCAAGGCTGCGATAATCCCGAGCTTCATGTTGCCTCCACCCGTACTTATGTCCGCGGAGGCCCTCGCGATTCCCGCCGGCTGCGCCGGCAAGGACTCGTGCGAGGGCGGCGGCGCCTCCGCCGACCGGATTCGGGCGGCGTAGCGCGGGCGCCCGGGCTCTGATCCCAAGCGCATCCTCGAGTCGATACCCTGATCATGGCCGCCTTCAACCTCGTCGCGTTCGACCTGTATGGAACGCTGCTCGACATCTCCGGCCTCGTCGCGGAGATGCGGCCCCTCGTCGGCGAACGAGCCGCGGACCTGCTCGGTCGATGGCGCAAGACGCAGCTCGACAGAAGCTGGCGGCTCAACCAGGATGGCCTGTACGAGCCCTGGGACTCGGTGACGCTGCGTGCGTTCCAGGAGGTCGCTCCGGACCTCCCTGTGGAAACCTGTGAGAGCCTCGCCCGGCTGTGGTTGACCGTCCCGGCATTCGCGGACGCCGCCGGAACGCTCGCCGCTCTGAAGGCACTGGGCGTCCGGCGAGCCGTGCTCTCGAATGGCACTCGCCGAATGATCATGCTGGCGCTTCAGTCGGCTGGCCTCGAGGTCGACCGCGTGCTCTCCGCCGATGATGTCCGCGCGTACAAGACGGACTCTCGGGTTTACGCTCTTCTCGACGCCGAGGCCGACCCGTCGCGCACGCTCTTCGTCAGCTCGAACGGCTGGGATGTCGACGGGGCCACGAGTACTCAGCGCAGGGTGGCCTGGATCGACCGTGGCGGTGATCCACCCAAACTGACGCCGGAGTATCGCGTCGCTTCGCTGTCGGGAGTGGTCGAGCTGCTGGGGTAACTGTTCAACCCGGTGGTGGTCTATGTCGGCGCGCACCTGCTCGCGGAGCATTCCCACGTCATGTCTCGGTTTCCTACGAACCCGGGTCGGGATTTCGGAACTACCCCGGGACGCGATGGGATAAAAGGGCGCTTCTGACGAGAGTGGATGTGTCCATGACCACCACGGCGCCGGAGCTCGATCTCATCATCGTGGGCGGAGGACCCGCCGGCATCGCCATCGCCGCGGAGGCGAAAGCCGCCGGCGTTCTCCCGGAGCGGATCCTCGTTCTCGAGAAGGCACCGGAGCACTCCTGGATCATCCGCAAGTACTACCCGGCGGCCAAGCCGGTGCTCGCCAACTACAAGGGAATCGAGGCCAGGTGCGAGGGAGTGCTCTGCATCCCGGACCTGACCCGGGAGGAAACGTTGAGCTACCTCGATCGCGCCATTCGCGATTCCGGGGCCCGCGTGCGCTACCGGGAGGAGGTTTACCGCATCGGGACCGAGCCCGATGGACGATTGAGGGTCGAAACGAGCGCCGGCGCCTGGCGGGCTCGTGTCGTCGTGATCGCGATCGGGATTCTCGGACGCCCCAACAAGCCGACGTACGCGATCCCGCGCTCGGTCAAACACCAGGTCTTCTTCGACGTGACCAGCGAGGCGATCCGAGACAAGGATGTCCTGGTGGTCGGCGGGGGAGACACCGCAACGGAGTACTGTCAGTTTCTGGTACAGGAAGGCAACCGCGTCACGCTCTCTTACCGCGGGCCGGCGCTGACGCGGCCAAATCCCATCAATCGCGAGAGCGTGCTCGAGCTCGAGCGTGAGGGAAGGCTGAGGACCCTTCTGCCGTCCAACGTGGCCCGACTGGACGATGGCGAAGGGAGGATCCGTGTCCACTTTCAGGAACCCGGGCTCGTCTCCTTCGACGTGGATCGGATCGTCTACGCCCTCGGCGGGACGACTCCGGAGAACTTTCTCAAGGCCGCGGGCATCGCCTTCGAAGGCCCGGAACCGAAGCTCACGGATTCCTTCGCGACGAGCGTGACCGGTCTCTTTCTCGCCGGCGACCTGACGGCGGGCGGGCGGGGAGGGTCGATCATCCTCGCTTTCAACACCGCCGCCGCCGCCATGCGGCGGATCTGCGAGGACTTCGGGATCTGTGCCATCAATCGACCCTCCGGAGCGTAGGCGCCGACCGAAGCGGGAATCGGACGCGGTGCTCGTCCCCGTGCTGCGGTCCGCGTCGCGGCCAGCGCGTTGTAGTCTCTCGGCAAGCGATGATCCGCAGTCGGCGCCCGTCTCGGACCGTGAGAAACCATCGCGCTGCTCGGCGCGGGCGGTCCCGGAGAGCTGCCTCGGATGCGGTCGGCGCCGCGGCCCCGTTCATCGGTCGCGCCGGCGCCCCTTCGGCCATCTCGTGAGCGACGTCGCCGCGGAAATGGAATCCGCAGGCGCGATCCTGCCCGAGATGTGT
>CAVXOX010000011.1:0-529540 GCA_963763535.1 uncultured Acidobacteriota bacterium | reverse complement strand
CCGGCGCCGGGCCGGAGCACCGACACGTCCTGCCAGCTGTACTCGCGCCAGCCCTGGGTGAAGCCGGCCTGGACGGGGCCGTCGTTGAAGACGAGCCCGACCTTGTAGAGCGAATCGACGGAGTGCACCTGGTCGTCGAGCTGAAACTCGTTCTGCCCCAGGTGATAGGTCGTGGAGCCCGGGCCGTCGTACGTGTTGCGCGTGTAGCCGAGGATCGGGGTCAGGATCTTCCCGGGCAGGAGCTCGAGCTCGGCGTCGTAGATGTTCCGGATCCGGTTCCAGGTCTGCTGGCCCGGGACGATGCCGTCGTCGATGAAGGGGTTCGCGAAGGCGGGCAGCGCGCTGTAGAGGTCCGTCTCGCGCCACGTGAACGTCAGGCGGAAGACGCCCGTCCTCCCGGCGAGGAGTCGCAGCTGTCCGGCCGGGCCCGCTCCGACGTCGGTGGCGTCGACGTGCAGCGTGTCGAGGAAGCCGATCGACCCGAGCGACGTGTAGTCGAGCGACTTGAGCAGCACGCCGGGCCGGTCGTTGATCTGGGTCCGGTACATCTGGTCGTTGCCGCTGACGTCCACGAATCGATAGCCGAGCTGGACGTCGACCGGAATGCCCTGCGCGAGGAGGCCTGCCGCGGTGGCCGCGGCGGCGAGGAAGGCGAGGCAGAGGGGGCGTCGCGCGTGTCTCATGGAGGCCCTACTTCAGCAGCTGCGGCGACACGTTCGAGCCGTGAACGGCCGTGTGACATGTCGTGCAGTTGCGGTAACGCGGGCTCCGGATGTCGTGGAACGACGGCGGCTGCGAGCCGTAGGTCTTCGGCGGCGGCGTCTGCGAGTGGCACGACAGGCACAGCTGCGACACCTGGGCCCACTGCAGCATGTTCGGGTTGTTCGAGCCGTGGGATTCGTGGCAGGAGAGGCAGGTGCCCCCCGACCCCACGACGTGCTGGAAGACGAACGGCCCGCGTTTCTCGGCGTGGCAGTTCAGGCACGGCATCTCGCCCTGGACCGTCATCTTCAGGGCCTCGCCCTTCCGCGCGTGCGGGGCATGGCAATCGAGGCAGCTCATGCCGCCGCGATCGAGTCGGTGCACGTAGGGCTTGGCGCGGAAGGACGCGGACTCGGTCCCGTGGCAGGAGCCGCAGAGCTCGACCGGCGGCTTGGCGACGAGGTGCTCGCTCTTCGGAGCCGCATGGTGGATCGAGTGGCAGGTCAGGCAGTTCACCGCGGCGCTGTTGGCGTGCGGGCCGTTCTGGAAGGAGTCGTGCGGGCCGGGCGTGTTCTGGTGGCAGGAGAGGCAGTCCTCCGAACCGGAGAGGCCCTTCAGCGCGTGGATGAGGCTCGCGTCGCCGCCGGCCTCCATGTGCTTCGTGCCGTCGCCGTGGCAGTTGCCGCAGGCGTCGTTCGGATCGACGGTTCCCTTCCCGAGGAAGGCGCGAACGTGGGGATTGGCGGCGAAGTCGCGGACGAGGTCGGTGTGGCAGTCGCCGCACTTCGCCGCGGAGGCGGCGGCGGCATGGGCCGGGGGAGGGGCGGGGCGTCGGCGTCGGCGCCGGCGACAGGGCCGCGCCGGCCGCGGCGACGAGGGCCGCGACCAGAACCGCCAGCGCCGGCGGAGGAGCGGTCCGGTGCTTCATGACACCCTCACCCCTTCCAATGTCGAAGTTAGGAGCGGCTCGCGCCGCTCCTAACGCGCGTGGACCTGGTCGACCGAGAACGCAGCGCTCGCACCGTGGCAGGCAGCGCAGGCTTCGGCGACCGTCCCGCTCCCCGGGAACGTCGCCGTCATCGTGACGGCATGGGCCGCCGCTGCCTGCGTGTCGTGACATCCCAGGCACGCCGCCGCGTAGTGCTGCATCGGCGTGTACCAGTCGCGCAGCGTCTGCGTCGGCAGCAGCCCCGGAGGCGGCGTCTCGCTGACCTGCTCGGTGCCCACGCCGCTCGCGTCCGTCGTGTGGCACTTCTGGCAGTCGCGCCGATCGCCCGGGAAGCGGACGTCGTTGAAGGTGTTCACGCTCGGGGGAGTCCCGAAGCCGTAGATCGTGTAGTCGTGCGTCAGGTTCTCGCCCGTGTGGATGCGGTGGACCATCCGCTTGAAGTCGATCGACTCCGGCGGCGCCTGGTCGGCCGGCCGGCGGGAGACGTCGCTCGCATTGGGGTTGTGGCACATCACGCATTCCTGCGGGTTCAGCCGCTGTCCGCCGTGAAGCGCGAGCTGGTCGTGGCAGACGTTGCAGTGCGCGATGTCGACGACTACCCGCCGGGACGCGACCGCCGATCCATCGACCGAGGCATTGAAGATCGGGTTGAACGCGGCCTCGGTGAAGGTCGTCGCGTCCGCCGGGTGCGGATCGAGGTTGACGGTCCGACGGGCCTCGATCGAGAAGGTCCAGGTCCCGGTCGCGTTGGCGGGGATCGGGTGCGTGAACGTGTAGATGAAGCCGCCGCCGCTGCCCTCGGCCGTCGCGCCGCTCGCGTTCTCGCGGAACGGATCGATGGCGTAGTCGGTCGTTGGTCCGCCCATGAGCAGGTTCAGGTTCGATCCGAGCGACGACGGAAGGACGACGCTGCCGTCGTTCTGCTCGAGCTGAAAGGTCACCGTCGGCGTCTGGCCCGGTGTCGCGTTCGCGACGGACAGGATCTGGGCATTCAGGCCGCGGAGCTGCGTCGACTTGTGGGGCACGGTGTGCGCGCCCATGACGGAGGCGTCCCACTCCAGCGCGCCCTGAGGCTGGTGGCAGGTCGCGCAGGCGGAGTCGTCGACCTGGACGCCTCCCGGATGGTTTGCGCCGGTCGCGAAGCTCACGTCGTCATGGCACGACTGGCACGCCGCGCGGTTCGGGTACGTGTACCAGTTCGCGGTCTGGGTGGGCGGCGGGGTGGTCGCGTTGGCGGCGCCGTGGCACGTGGCGCAGTTGCGAAGGTCCTGCGGGAAGGCGACCGTCGAGTAGTCGTTGACCGACTGCTGGAAGCCGATGATCTGGTAGGGCGTCCCCGCCTGCACGCTCGGCAGGTTCTCGCCCATGTGGATCTTGTGGATCATCACCTTGAAGTCGACGGTGTTCCCGGTGTCGGGATCGACCGACTGAGGCTGGTGGCAGAGCACGCAGAGCTTGACGTCGCGTCGCGCGCCGCCGTGCGCGGACAGCGGGTCGTGGCACTTGTTGCAGGAGTTCGTGTCGATCATGTCCCAGACCTGTGCGGGCGCCGCGCCGGGGAGGCCCGAGGCCGGGATGAAATCCTGCTCGACGTTGGCGAAGTAATTCTTGTCCGAGACACCGGGCGTGATCAGGTCCCGCGTGGCGTAGATGCCCACGGTGGTGGTCGCGGTGGCGTCGTAGCCGGCCGGAAACGCCTTGCCGAACGTATAGGTCGCGTGCCCGAGGTCGACGACGGTGAACGTCCCGCCGCTGTCGGTGCCGGCCTGGATCGCCGTCACGCCGGTGATGGGGCTCGTCTGCGTCCGGGTCGTGTAGGCCGTGTACTGGCGCGCGGTGGGGTCCCACCAGGCGAGGATGAAGCTGGTCGAGATCTTCCCGGCCGTGATCGCGCCGTTTGTATCGAGCGGCTGGCCGAGGTCGTCCGTGTAGGAGAGGTCCACGACCGCCTTGTTGTCGGCGCCGATCGTGATGCTGTTGACCGTGATGTCGAGGCCTGGCCGGATGTAGCCGAACTCGTCGGCCGAGAGCCAGTACTCCTTCTGCTGCGGTCCGTAGAGCGTCTTGGGGTCCGTTTCCTGCGCCGCCCCCGAGGCACGCGACACGATGCGCGTGACCCGCGTGTTCGACATCGGAAGGATGAGCAGTGCTCCGGCGGTCATCGCCATCACGAGACTGCCGCGCAGGGACTTCATGGTCTACCTCCTGGGGTCGAGGCGAATTGATTCTGGATGTCTCGTTCGCACGATATGTCTCAATGGACCCGGGATCAAGGCTTCTGATTCATTTTCATCAATAGGGGGCGAGGGACGTCGAGAGTCGGTGCGGCTCCTTCTGTCACGACCACGTCGCGCCCGAGGAGCTCGGTGCAGAATCGTGCGAGCGTCGCGTTCGAAAATTCATACCAGCCTCGGCAGGGGCCGGGAGAGGCGGCCCGCGCGTCGCACGTGACTCGGACGTGCTGGCGCACCTGCTCGCAGAGCTCCCACACGTCGGCGAGGCGCTCGATCTGCTCGCGGTTCAGGTGGGTGCTCTCGCCGAGCACCGGGCTCCAGCGGCGGTGAAACTCGTGGTCGTCGAAGCGACGGAAGCCTCGACAGAAGATCCCGCGCTCGGCCGCGACATGGCAGGTGGAGTGCTCGCCGTCCGCGAGCCGCTCGAGCTCCCTCCGAAGCATGGCGATCGCCTCGAGCCGAGTGAACGGGGTCGCCGAGCACGATCCTCCGGCAGCCATCACGCACGCCGGCGGGGGGGAGGACGAACGACCGTGACCGGGCGCGTCGCGAGATAGATGAGGCGGAGCGCGACGCCGCCGACGACCCATTCGCTCAGGGTGTCGCGGCCCTCGCTGCCGATGACGACGAGGTCGGCGCGGAGACGGTCGGACTCGCGCCGGATCGCCTCGGGAATCGACTCCTGCGGGCGCGAGTCCACGACACGCAGCTCGGCCGAGACGCCGGCGCGGCCGAGCTCGCGGGCCGCCGCCGCCAGGGACTTCTCGGCCCGGCGCCTGAAGTCGGAGGTGCCGTCCCCGTTCGGCGTCGGTGCCACGGAGATCACGGTCAGGGACGTGCCGGGCTTGGCGGCGAGGTCGGCGGCGAAGCGCAGGGCCGCGCTGCCGCCGCGCGAGCCGTCCGTCGCGATCAGTACCTTCCACTGCTGCGAGGTGCGCTTCCGGGTCGCCATGAATCTTCATTTAGCAGGCGGCCGCCGGGGAGGCGTGATGCAGGCGCATCATTCCGGCCGGAAACTCGAAGCCCGGGCCGCGTCAGTAGACGATCCGGCGCGAGCGAACGGGGGCCGCCCGGCGCTCGACGCGCACGCGGGCGTCGAGGACGCGGGCTCCCTTCGCCAGGACCTTCACCGGATTCAGGTCCATCTCGCGGACCTCGGGACACGCTTCGACGAGGGCCGAGACCCGCAGGAGGATCTCCCGGAGCGCGGCCTCGTCGGCCTTGGGCGCCCCGCGGTAGCCGCGCAGGAGCGCGGTGCCGCGGACCTCGTCGAGCATGGCGGAGGCGTCCGCATCCGTCAGCGGATGGAGACGGAACGCGGCGTCGGCGAGGAGCTCGACGAGGGTGCCGCCGCTGCCGTAGACGACGAGGGGCCCGAAGGTCGGATCGCGGACGACACCCACGATGACCTCGACGCCGCCGGAGACCTGGGGCTGGACGAGGAACCCCGTGAGCCCCTCGATCCGCGAGACCATCTGCTCGGCCGCGGCGCGCACGGCCGCCCCGCTCTCGAGGCCCACGCGCACGCCGCCGACCTCCGTCTTGTGCACGATGGCCGGGCCGACCGCTTTCAGGACGGCGGGCAGTCCGACCTGCTCCGCTGCGGCCGCGGCCGCGTCCGGCGTCCCCGCGAGGCGCAGGGGAGCGGTCGGAACGCCGAAGGCGGCGAGCAGGCGGTCGCACTCGGCGGCATCGAGCCAGCCGCCTCCGCGAGCGAGAGCCGTGGCCACGATGGCCTCCGCCTCGCCGCGGCGCACGTCCGGAAACTCCGGGATGCTGCCGGGAGGGCGGTCCCGCCAGGCGCCGTATTTGACGGCGCGCGCGAGGGCGATGGCCGCCGGCTCGGGAAACGCATAGCTCGGGATCGGCTTCAGGATCTCGGGCGCGCCGCGGGCGCTCATGAAGATGGCGAGCACGGGCTTCTCGCCCGCGGCCCGGGTTCCTTCGACGATGGCGCGCGCGACCGCGTCCGCGTCGGTCGCGATCGGCGGGATGAAGATGACGAGGACGCTGTCGACGTTCGGGTCGGCGAGCACGCCCTGGAGGGTGCGGGCATAGTGCTCGGGCGGGGCGGCCGCGAGCATGTCCACGGGATTCGCGACGCTCGCGGCCGCGGGGAGGAAGGCCCGCAGCGCCGCCGCCGTCTCGCTCGCGAGCGCCGGGAGCTCGAGCCCCTGTGCCTCGCACGCGTCGGCGGCGAGAATGCCGGGGCCGCCGGCGTTGGTCACGATCGCGACGCGCTTGCCCTTCGGGACGGGCTGGTGCGCGAGCAACGCGGCCACGTCGAAGAGCTCCTCCAGGGTCGCCGTGCGGATGACGCCCGCCTGGTGAAAGAGCGCGTCGACGACGGCGTCGCTCTCGGCGAGCGCGCCCGTGTGGGACGACGCGGCGCGGGCGCCGGCGCTCGAGCGCCCGGCCTTGACCGCAATGATCGGCTTCCGGCGGGCGACGCGCCGCGCGATGCGGGCGAAGACGCCGGGGCTGCCGAAGCTCTCGAGGTAGAGGAGGATGACGTCGGTGCGAGGGTCCTCGGCCCAGTACTGCACGAGGTCGTTCGACGAGACGTCGGCCTTGTTGCCGACCGAGACGAAGGTCGAGATTCCGAGATTGAGCCGGGCGGCGTAGTCGAGAAGGGCGAGCCCGAGCGCGCCGCTCTGGGAGGAGAGTCCGACGCGCCCCTCCGGCGGGTAAACCGGCGCGAAGGTCGCGTTCAGACGCACCGCGGGATTCGTGTTCACGAGCCCCATGCAGTTGGGCCCGACCATGCGGATGCCGGCGTCGCGAATGCGCTCGAGCAGGGCGGCCTCGCGGCGGCGGCCCTCGGCGCCCGTCTCGCTGAAACCCGCCGTGATCACGACGACGCCCTTGACGCCCTTCGCGACGCAGTCGTCGATCGCCGCGGGCACGAGCGCCGCGGGGACGGAGACGATCGCCAGGTCCACCGGCTCCGGCACGTCGAGGAGCCGGGGGAAGCAGGGCACGCCCTCGATCTCGGATGCGGACGGGTTGATGGGGAAGATGCGTCCGCGAAACCCCGCCGACACCACGTTGTGCAGGATCTCGGCGCCGATCTTGCCGCGCTCGCGGCTCGCGCCGATCACCGCGACGGAGCGCGGCTCGAAGAGGCGCGCCATCGACGCGGCGGCGGCCCGCTCGGAGCGGTCCGCGGCGAGGGCCTCGAACTCCGGCGTCGGTGCGAGCGCGACGACGATGCAATCGCCGTCGGAGCGGGTGCGGCGCACCATGCCGAAGCCGCAGTTGGTGAACACGTCGAGCATCCGCGGGTTCGGCCCCGGCGCCAGCGCCTCGAATGTCGTGACGCCGCGCGCCCGCGCGATCTCGGCGAGCCGCTCGAGGAGCCGGGTTCCGATGCCCTGCCCCTGCAGGGCCGGCTCCACGGCGAAGGTGACCTCGGCGACGGCGGCGTCCGGGGCCGAGCGGCGGTAATGCGCGGCCGCCACGATGCGGCCCGCCGCGTCGCCCACATAGCCGAAACGGTCGCGGTAGTCGCTCTCCGCGGCGGCGCGGGCGAGATCGGGTGTGGCCGCCGCGGCGCCGAAGAAGCGGAAGTACACGCTGTCGGGGGGCAGGCGCCGTTGGAACTCCAGGAGCGCGGACCAGTCCTCCGGACGCACGGGCCTCAGGCGCAGCGTCGACCCCGATCGGAGGACGACGTCGGAGGCTTCGTGCGCCGGATAGTCCGCGCGGGACTCGGACGCGTCGGTGGTCATCGCTTCGTCTCTTGTAACACGAGCGCGCGGTAGCATCGGCGCGTGCCCGACGTCGTGACGCTGACGCTCAATCCGTCTCTCGACGAGTCGACGAGCGTCGAGCACGTCCTCTCCGAGCGCAAGCTGCGCTGCACGACGACGCACTACGAGCCGGGCGGCGGGGGCGTGAACGTCTCCCGGGTCCTGCGGCGCTATGGCCGCGAGGCGCCGGCCGTCTACCCGAGCGGCGGCCCGGCCGGCGCGCTCCTCGGCCGATTGCTCGACGCCGAGGGCGTGACGCAGCGTCCGGTCCCGATCGCGGCGTGGACGCGCGAGAACTTCAACGTGCTCGAGCGGACGAGCGGACGGCAGTACCGGTTCTGCTTCGAAGGCCCGGAGCTGTCGGCCGACGACGTCGGGCGCTGCCTCGCGGAGGTCGTGTCCTTCCGGCCCGTGCCGGCGTACCTCGTCGCGTCGGGAAGCCTGCCGCGCGGCGTGCCGTCGGACTTCTATGCGGAACTCGCGCGCGTGGCCCGCGCGGCGGGATCGCGGCTCCTCCTCGACGCCTCGGGCGAGGCGCTGCGGCACGCGCTGGAGGCCGGCGTCTTTCTCTGGAAGCCGAGCCTCTCCGAGTTCGAGCGCGTCGCCGGAGTCTCCGGGGTCGACGAGGCGCGCCTCGACGGGCTCGCGCGAGACCTCGTGCGGGCGGGGACGTGCGAGCTGCTCGTCCTCTCGCTCGGATCCCGGGGCGCGCTCTGGATGACGCGCGAGGGCGGCGGCCGCGTCGCCGCGCCGACGGTTCCCTACGCGAGCGGCGTCGGCGCCGGCGACAGCATGGTCGCCGGGATGGTGCACCGGCTCCTCGCGGGCGCGGGCCACGCGGAGGTCGCGCGCTACGGCGTCGCGGCGGCCTCCGCGTCGGTCATGACTCCGGGAACGGCGCTGTGTCAGCCGGCGGACGTGGAGAGACTTTTTGCTGCCATGCAGAAGCAGCTCCGTGCCTAGAGACTCGGCGGGACCTCCTTTAGGCCGTTGGGGCCAATGCCCCGAGCCACCGCGGTTCGAGGCCCTCGCGACGCAGCGCCGCAACTACCCGCTCGGGCGTTCCCAGGTCGCTCCAGTGGAGCGGGGGCAGCTCCGAGACCGCGAGGCGCGAGGGCTCGGCCGCGAGCACGTCCCGCGAGAAGTTCGCCGGCGCGGACAGGGCGTAGGCGCGCTCGATGGCCGCGTCCTCCCCGGACGTTCCGGCGAACGCGCGCACGCGGCGAAGCCGTTCGTGGAGCTCCGGCAGGGTCCGTCGGCCGGCCTCGAGGAATGTCGCCGCGCGCGCGACCATCACGAAGGTGTTCCACAGGCCGCCGCGCGCGAGGCAGGCTCGCGCCTCCTCGATCGACGGCTTCTCGATGAACCGCACGACGGCGCGCACGTCGCCCGCCGCGGGCGTCTTCTCGACCGACACGCCCGGCTCGATCCAGCCGTATCCGGGCTCCGCCGAGTCGGGCGTCGCCGCGACGAGGACGATCCGCTGCGGGTGCCGGGCGACGACCATCCGCAGGGCGTCGACGTGCTGCATGAAGCCGGCATCGTCGGCGACGAAGTGGTCCGACGGAAAGATTGCGACCACGGCATCGGGATCGCGCCACGAGATCCAGTGAACGGGCAGGAGAACCCCCGCGGCGGTGCCGCGGTCCTGCGGCTGTACGAGGAAGCGCGGCGACGTCGCCCCCGCCTCGAAGAACCGGACGTGGGAGCGCGTCGTGACGACGATGGTCCGGTCGGCGGAAGCGGACAGCGCGACGCGATCGAGCGTCTGCCGAAGGAGGGATCGCTCCCCGACGAGCACCGCGAACTGCTTCGGGCGTCCGTCGGCGTGGATGCGTTCGACCAGCGGCCGCAGCCGCACACCCTGGCCGCCCGCGAGCACGACCGCCCAGAATCGGTCGGTCTGGATGCCTGCCGGCACCGGATTCAAGAACACCGCCTGAAGGACATGAGGACCGCCTGGAACTCTCCATTGAACAGCAGTCGCCGAGACGGACGCAAGTGGCGGGGGAGACGGCGCATGGCGACGGTCGGACGCCGCGGGCCCGCCGGGCTCGCCGGGACAATTGATGCATCCGGATCAGCCCGCTTCTTCTGCGCCGGACGAGACTCGGACCATGACGCCGCTGGAGAAGGAGCCTGAAATGAAGACCGATCAAGTCCGGGATCTGATGACCGATCACGTGTTCACGCTGCGCCCGCAGGACAACCTCGCGGCGCTGTACGACCTCATGGACAGCCAGCACATCCGCCACGTCCCGATCGTCGACCGCGAACGCGATCTGGTCGGCCTGGTCACACACCGGGACCTGTCGCGGAGCGCGCTCGGGACCGAGGAAGCGCCACTGTCGCTGCAGCGCGAGATGCTCGGGCGCCGTAAGATCCGCGAGATCATGGCGACCGAGGTCGACACGGTCGAGCCGGACGAGGACCTTCGGGCGGCGGCCGAGATCCTGATCGAGAACAAGATCGGCTGCCTTCCGGTGGTCGAGGGAACGCACCTGGTCGGCATCCTCACCGAGTCGGATTTCGTCCGCGACTACGTGAGGCGCCACTAGAGTCGCAATCGCGAAGGGAGTCCACCATGAAGCCCATTCGTCATCTGCTCGTCGCGACCGATTTCTCGTCGGCGTCGCGTCCGGCGTTTCGCCGGGCGCTGGAGCTCGCGCTCGCCAACTCGGCCGCCCTCTGGATCGTTCACGTCGCGGCCCCGCCCGGACCTCTCTCGCCCGACGGCTACGTGCTGCCTCGGATCTACGAGGAAATGGAGCTCGCGATCCGCGCCGACGCCCAGAAGCGGCTGCGCACGCTGCTCTCGCGGGCCCGCCGGGTCGGCGTGCGGGCGCGCGCGCTCCTGCTCAAGGGCGTGCCGCACGAGGCGATCGTGCGTGCCGCTCGGGGCCATCGCGCCGACATGATCGTCCTCGGCACGCACGGCCGCACCGGGATGGCGCGGTTCTTCGTGGGTAGCGTCGCGGCGCGGGTCGTGGCCGCGGCGTCGTGCCCGGTCCTGACAGTTCGGGGCCGCTCGAAGCGCTGAGCGGGAGAGCGGGCGCCTAGCGCCGGTTGCGGGCTGGAAGCGGCGCGGACTTCTTACGCGCGGGCGGCTTGAGGGACTTCGCCGCCTCCCGGCTCGCCCCGCTGCCGTTGCCCGGCCGCGTGAGCGACGGCAGGTCCCGCATCTCCGGACTGACGAGGCCGTTCTGGTACGCGAACGCGACGGCCGCGAGCTTCGTGTGCACGTCGAGCTTCGACAGGATCTTGGCGATGTGGTTGCGCACCGTGACCGGCGAGATGAACAGATCCTCCGCGATGCCGTCGGTCGTCAGGCCCTGGGCCATCTTGCGGAGGATCTCCTGCTCGCGCGACGTCAAGGACGCGAGAGTGCCCGCCGGGCCGCGCCCGGGCTTCGGCGCCGGGCCCTCCTCGACCGCTTCGGCGAGCTCGTTCTCGAGGGCGGAGGCCTGCGCCTCCGGGTCGCGGAGCACGTGCACGACGGTCGCGAGAGAGGGGTGGCCGCCGGAGATCGCGAACGGCGTGGCGGAGAGCCGGCGGCTTCCGCCGCCGGGGAGCGGCACGTCGATCAGGAACGAGTGGAGCTCGTCCTCGGGATGGCGGCGCGCCTGGGACGAGACCGGGCACGAGGCGCCGCAGTACCGGTTGCCGTAGACGTCGCGGCCGCACATGACGTCGTAGCAGCGGCGGCCGAGAACCTGATATGCCGGGCGCCCGAGCAGCCGTTCGCACGCCTTGTTCCAGAGAATGATGAGGTCATTGCCGTCGAGCGCGAAGACCGCTTCGCCGCTCTTGGCGATCCTCTCCAGAACTTCGACGGGCTGAGCCATTCGTATCACTATGTTATCGCGGTTCGCGCGGCGGCGTCCGTCGGATGCGGCCGGAGGCATGCGTCGCGCGGAAACCCCGGTGTGAAAGACGTTTAGCCGGGCGGACGGATCCGCAGCGCCCGGCGCATCAGCCCGTCGAGCCAGCGATCGGGCAGCGCCGCCTTCAGCGGAAAGAGCACGCGCGACATCAGACCAATGGGATACCGCGGCCGCGGTTGCTCGGCCTCGATCGCGTCGACGATCACGCGCGCGACGGCCGCCGGCGCCTGCTTGCCCTTCTGGAACTCGCCCTCCATCGCGCGCTCGGCGAGCGCGTAGAGCTCGCGATACGGACCGGGGCGCGCGATCAGCGGACCGACCATCGCGCGGGCGCGATCGGTGAATGCGGTCTCGATCGGCCCGGGCTCGACGAGCACGACCCGGATCCCGAAGGCCGAGAGCTCGACGCGCAGCGCGTCCGAGACCGCCTCCAGGGCGAACTTGCTCGCGCTGTACGGCGCCGCGAACGGAATCGCCACGCGCCCGGAGACCGACGAGACGTTGACGATCGTGCCGGAGCGCTGCCGGCGCATCGCCGGCAGGACGGCCTGGATGGCCGCGATCGCGCCGAAGAGGTTGACCTCGAACTGCGCGCGCCACTCGTCGAGCGTCACCTCTTCGACGGCTCCGTATTGCCCGTACCCGGCGTTGTTGACGAGCGCGTCGAGGCGTCCCGCGCGGGCGAGCGCCGCGTCGACCGCGCCGCGGACCGCGCCGGCATCGACGACGTCGAGCGCGAGGGTCTCGAGATTCTCCCGGCGTTCGAGATCGGCGAGGTCGTTCCGGTTGCGGGCCGTGGCGAAGACGCGGTGGCCGCGGCCGGCGGCGTCGAGCGCGGTCGCGCGGCCGATGCCGGAGGAGCATCCCGTGACGAGGATCACGCGCTCGGGCGGCACGGCGGGATGTTACCCTTGACGGGCGTCGAAGAAAGAAAGCTCTTTTCGTTCGAGGCGTTTGCCGCCGTAAACCCGCGCCGATTGCCGTCGTCTAAAGGGTGTGCCCGCATTGGCGATGATTCCACGCGAGACGGCCTCCGAAGTGGACGAAGCCGACCTGATCCGGCAGGTCCGGAACGGGAACGTCGAGGCTTTCGAGCACTTCGTCCGCCGTTACCAGCGGCGCCTGACCCGCGTCGCGTATCGCTTCCTGCGGGACGCCGCGGAGGCCGACTGCGCCGCCCAGGAGAGCTTCCTGCGCGCCTATCAGAACCTCGCCGACTTCCGCGAGGGCTCGACGTTCGAGACCTGGCTGACGCGGATCTGCATCAACTGGTGCAAGGACCGGCTGAAGCGCCGCCGCCGCGTCGTTTTCTTCCACGAGGGGCCAGTCCGCGAGACCGACGAGGAGACGGAGCCGCCCGAAGAGCGGGCGCCCGCCGGCGATCCCTCGCCCGAGCGCCGGGCGATGGGGCGGGAGATCCGGGAGCGCCTGGGCGTGGCGCTCGAGAGCCTCTCGCCGCGCCAGCGGGCCGTGTTCGCACTGAAGCACTTCGAGGAAATGTCCATTCCCGAGATCGCCGCGTCGACGGGGCTGGACGAGGGGACGATCAAGTCGCACCTGTTCCGCGCCGCCCGGAAGATCCGGGAGCGGCTCGCGGATTTTCAGTCATCGAGGAACCCATGAATGAGGAACGGACCGAAGCCGGGAAGCATCTGACGGATGCGGAGCTCTTCGCGCTCGCCGCGCCCGCGACGGGGGAGCCCGAAGCGCTCCCCGAGCATCTCTCGCTGTGCCGCGACTGCGCGCGGGCGCTGCGCGAGTGGAAGTCCGCGGTCGGCGCGGTCGGGGAGGCGGACGCGGGCGCGCTCGACCGACGGTCGCCGGAGGAGTGGCGCGCCGCCGAGGACGCCACGATCGACGCGATCCGGAGGGCGGCACGTCCGCAGCGCTCCCGTCATCCCTGGCGCTGGGCGCTCGCGGCCGCGGCCTCGCTGCTTCTCGCCGTGCTGCTCCTGACCGGCCGCCGCGTCGCGCCGGTCGCGACGGCGGCCCGGGCGGCCTCGACGCCGAGGGCGACCGCATCGGCGTCGACGTCAGCGTCGACCGATCTGTCCGCGGCTGATGCGGCGGATGACGCGCTCCTGCGCGAGGCGTCCTTCCTGGCTTCGGGCGGCGACGTCGACACGGAAGGCCTGGCGGGACGGCTGTGAGCGGACGCCGGATCGCCGCGGGGCTCGCGCTCTCGCTCGCGCTTCTCCTCGCGTCCGCCGCCGCGACGGCTCAGCCGGCGCTCGAGGGGAAGTGGTGGAAGCGGCCCCGCATCGTGCAGGCCCTCGGCCTCACGGCGGCGCAGAGCGGCGAGCTCGAGAAGATCTTCGCGGCCCACAAGCCGAAGCTGATCGATCTGAAGGCGGACCTCGAGAAGAAGCAGTTCGAGTACGAGCAGGCGATGAGCGCGGAGACGATCGACCGCAAGCGCGTCGAGGCGAGCGTCGCCGCGCGCGAGCAGGCCCGGGCGCGCCTCCAGACGGAGCTGTCGCTGATGGAGCTCGACATGCGCCAGGTCCTCACGCCCGAGCAGCGGGAGAAGGTCCAGCAGCTCCGCGAGGAGCTTCGGGAACGGATGATCGAGCGGCGCCGGCAGATGCGGCAGGGAGCCGCGGGCGACGAGGACGCGCCTCCGCCGCGCGGCGGGGGGACGCGGCGCTCACCCAGCGCGACGACGCCGAACCCGTAGCGGGTCGGATCGAGGCGGGGCTCAATCGTCCCGGAACCGCTCCTCCTTCCAGGATCGCCCCATGTGGTACCCGTTAGCTTCTGGCGGTTCGCGCCGGTCTACCGATTGACACGACACGCGCCGTGAATGCTAGCTGTCCGTCGTATTTCGTCAGTTTCGGTCTAACTCCGTCCCTGGCGGTCTACCGGCAGCGACCGTGTCACAGACCGTGACACGAAACAGCGGGGGAGGGGATGGAGGGGGCAGCCGGTCGCAAGGCCAGGGCCAGCGCGGGCAAGTGACGAGACGGGACCGACCGCGAGCTGGGACGAGCGCTTGTCGCGCCCCCGCCTCGGCGGTCCCGCCTGCTTCCGAAGCCCAACGGATTCCGGATCGCGGTTCTACGCGAGACCGATCAGAGTCAAGAACCAACCATAGAGTGACATCATCGGCTTCTGGAAGAAGGCGAAGACAAGAAACGCGCCGACTATGACAACGCTGTAGGCCGCAATCCCCAGCCCCGTCTTTTTTGTGTCTTCCGGGGGCAGCACTGATTCCCCTTGCGCGAAAAAGCCCATGAGGCCGATGCACCAACTGAACGACGTCAACCAGTAGATCCAAAGCCACGTCACTTCGGGCTTTTGGGTGAACCGGATCGTGAAGGCGACGCAGAAGGCCGACCACAGCCCCCAGAAGTAGATTTGAAATACAGCCGAAAGCGCGAAGAGCAGGCGCACCAGCATCTTCGGCTGCGTCTGGTCCTTGTTCAGTAGGACTGCTGGACCCAAGAAAGCCCAGAGGCCGAGTCCAAAGACGATCGTTGCAAGGAAACTCGCTAAGAGCAGCCAGCCGTTGAACTTCAGGAAATTCACGGCACCGTAGGATCGATGTTCAAACATCTTGTCGACCAGTTCCGCGTTGTGCTTCTCCCAAAACGCGATCCACTGGATCTGCTTCTGGATGCCGTCGGATTGCTCTTGCGTATTCCCCGCCTTGACGCCGGCAATGTAGAGCCGCGTACCGGCGATCAGTCCGTCACGGTACATGGCGCGCAGCTCAGGGTGCAGGGAGTCCAAGAACGAGTCGCTCACCTTGTCGCTTTCGGCCAACCCGCGGTCGATCAGGTCGTGGAACTTCTGTTCCTGCTCGGGCGTCATTCCGAAGCTTGTTTCGCCCGCAGGTGGTTGAGACAGGTCGCTGGACTCACGAAGGAGCACTACCGATTGTTTGAAGGCCTCGCGTTCAGCTTCGTACTTCGGGCCGCGAACATCCCCCGAACAGGTCACAGTCGAAGCGGCGATAGCGAAGGCCGCAAGGCCTAGCAGCACTTTCAGGTTCCCCCGGGGAGGCTTCTTCTTGGAGAGGTTCTTCACGTACGTGTCGATCAGGGGGCTGGTCGGTGCATCGACCTGCTCGAATGTGAACTTCCACTTCGCGCCAGGCGCATCGGGTCCGATCACGTCGATTGACGTTCGGTAGCGAATCCCGCTCATCGACTGGTAGCGGATTTCGACTTTGGTGCCACCGTCTGGAAAGGGGCCAAGCCGGTCCGGCTCGCCTGTTGGTATCGCGCCAGCGATCGCTCGCACGGTCGGCTTTTCGGTCAGTGGCGTCAGGGTAGCTTCGACGTGCAGCGCCGGTCCGTTTCCGACGTTGTGCAGGCTCATCGTTTCGCCCGTCATTCCCGGCACGACGCACGGCGTCCGCGCAGCTTCGGCTTGGGCGAAAGCTGCTTGCGCCGTCGCAATCGCAGCGCGCGTGTAGATCACGACAGCCAAGCAGGTCAGGGCGTTTACCAGGAGCCCGACCAGGGCGATCATGTACGGGTCCATGTCCTGAATAGCTCCTACTGCGACCAGTTCAGACCGAGCGCCTTCGCGAGGAACACCGCCATCTGGCCGCGCGTGACCGGGTTGTCTGGGCAGTAGTTGCCGCCACCGCATCCTGCCGTGATGCCCGATGCGTACAACGCCTCGATGAACTGGAAGAACGGATGGTTGGTCGGCACATCGTTGAACGTCGCTTGGGCTGGCGGCGGGCTGACTTGTAGTTGGTAGCCGAGGACCACGCCTGCGAACTGAAGCGCGTCTTCATTGGCATCGAATTTCAGCACGAGGCCGAACTCGTTCGCCTTGTTGTTGATCGTGTAACCAAGCGGAGACAGGTCGACGCTCGCAAGTGCGCAACCGGGCGGCCCATCGCCAGACGAAATAGTGGCGAGTGCAGGCTGATCGCAGTTCCCATCGTTGTCGCAGTTGTAAAAGCCAACATGGATATGCTTCCCGATCGCGTCCGTGTCGCAGTAGTCCAGCTCAGCGTAGGTAAGAAGCGCGCCGCCAGGCAGATTGGCAACGGCGATCAAGCTATCGCAGGTACCAGTGCCTCCGGAGATGCGCAATGTCGACGCCGAGCGCCAGGTTACTTGCAGAGCGCAATCGGCACCCGTCAGGAACGAAGATGGACCCAACCGTTGATAGCTGGTAGTCGTCGTTCCGAAGTCAGGTGTCGTCCGCTGTGCATAGAGGCAAGGGGCCAGAGCGAGACAGAACGCAGCCAGCAGGCTGATTCTCTTAGTGCACATCGGAGTCTCCTTTGGCACGGAGTCTACGTCCGCACCAGGTGATCGGTTTGAATCACTAGCAGACGAGTGAAGCGTCGGGAACTGAGACTCGTAAAATCGTCCGCGTCCCTTTTGTCAGACCTCCCACCACGCGCGCCGCTGCACGGTGAAATCCAAGGCCTTAAATCAAACAACCTACCGACCGACGGCGCGGTACATCGGTGGCTTCCCGATCTCGCGTCCTGGCGGGAAACTCTCGGCCGGGAAAGCAGTGCAACCGGCGGATTAACCGGTATACATCGCCGCGCCCAACCGTCAGAACCGGAGACTGTCTAAGAATAGCCAGTGTTTACGGGTCGTTTCTGAATCTCTCCTCTTTCCACGGGTCGCCATGCATGTTGTACCCGTTCTCCTCCCAGAATCCGGGCCGATCCTCGGCGACGAGCTCGAAGCCGCTCGACCACTTCGCGCCCTTCCAGAAGTAGAGATGCGGGATCACGACGCGCACGGGCGCGCCGTGCTCCGCGGTGAGCGGCTTTCCCGAGTGGTGCGTCGCGAGCAGGTTCTCGTCGCGGTCGAGGTCCGAGAGCGGCACGTTCGTCGTCCAGCCGCCGACGGCATGCTCGATCACGAAGCGCGCCCGCGGGGTCGGCCGCGCGATCCGGAGGACCTCGCGGACGGCGACGCCCTCCCACTCGTTGTCGAGCCGCGTCCAGTGCGTGACGCAGTGGACGTCGTTCTTCCGGGAGACGCGCGGCAGCTTCTGGAACTCCTCCCACGTCCAGGAGACGGGATTCTCGACCTCGCCCGAGATCGAGAACTTCCACGTCGCCAGGTCCACCTTCGGCACCGAACCGTAGTGCAGGACGGGCCACTGCTGCGTCACGAACTGTCCGGGCGGCACGCGCGACGGATCGGGGTTCGGGAAGCGGATGTTCGGATTCTTCCGGATGATCATGCGGCTAGTATCCCTTCATGGATGCGTCGACACGGCGGCAGATCGAAGACTACGTGCGCCCGCTCGCCGTGGGGCTCGACGGCGTCACGAATTACGGCGACGTCCAGAGAATGGTTTCGGCCGCCGAGGCGATCGCGGACGGCCGCCCCGGCCTCGACGCCGACCTCCTCTTCCTGCTCGCGGTGTTCTCGGGGCAGGAACGGTGGGTCTCCCGCATGGGCCACCGCAGTCGCACCGAGACGTTCCTCGCGTCGCTCGGCGTGCCGGCGCGGACCGTCCGCGCCCTCTTCCGCGGCCTCGAGCGGTTCGGGTCGGCGCCGGCCACACCCGAGGAGGAGATCGTCCACGACGCGGTGCGCCTCGAGGCCATGGGCGCCTACGGCGTCGCGCGCGGGCTCGCGGAGGCATACCGGGAGCGGCTCGACATCCTGGAGATGGCCGACGCGATCGACCAGGCGGCGGAGGCGCTGCTCCGGACCGAGGCGGGACGGCGGCTCGCCGAGCCCCGCCGCGCGCTCATGCGCGATTTCGCGCGGCGCCTCCGCGAGGAGCACGCGCAGTTCGAGCGCCCCTGCAAATGAAGCGGCCCCGGTCGCCCGGGGCCGCGAGTGGGATTCGAGAGAACGGGGAAACTAGGGACCGTAGAGGACGAGCGAGAAGGTCTTCGTCAGGAAGACCGCCATCTGGCCGCGGGTGTTCGGATTGTCGGGACAGTACATTCCATTGCCGCAGCCGCCGGTGACGCCGTCGGCGAAGAGCTTCTCGATCCACGGATCGAAGATGCCTCCGGTGCACGGCACGTCGGTGAAGACGGTCCCCGTACACGCGGGCGGCACGTACGGCGCGCCGCGAAGCGTCTTCTCGAGGAAGACCGACATCTGCGCGCGAGTGACGGGGTTGCCGGGGCAGTAGTTGCCCCCGCCGCAGCCGCCGGTGATGCCCTGGTTCGCGAGGTCCTCGATCCACGGATCGAAGATGCCTCCGGTGCAGGGCACGTCGGCGAAGACCATGCCCGTGCACGCGGGCGGCGTGTACATGGAGCCGTTCTTGGCCTTCAGCAGGAAGACCGCCATCTGGGCGCGCGTGACGGTGTTGCCGGGACAGTAGTCCGTCCCCGCGCCGCAGCCTCCCGTGATGCCGAAATGGTAGATCGTCTCGATGTACTTGTAGAAGTTGTCCGTCGTCGGCACATCGGTGAAGCTCTCACCGACGTGTAGTGTCCAGACCTTAGGCGTCATGCCGGCGTCCGGAGCGAGAAAGCCGGGCGTCGGCTGCTCCGTGAGCGACGCGTCGAAGTGCTGCTGCGGACGGGAGCCCGTGATCGTGACGGCCATGCAGTCAGCGGTAGCGGTCGCGCAGTTGGCCGTGGCACCTCCCGCGATGGCCCCGTAGTCCGCCGAGCCATCGTCGACGACGTACGAGGGGCCTGGCAGGCCGCTGAAGTCGGAGACGAGGCCCTGGAGGATGAAGGCGTCGGCGGTTTCGTTGGTCCAGGAGGGCGCGATCGTCGCCGTTTCGCCGATCTCGAGGACGCCGTTCTGATTGCCGGCGCCGGCCTCATCGACGTGGAGCTCCGCCGGCGTCGCGGTGACCGCCTGGCCGGAAAGCGAGAAACCGAAATCGACGGACGAACCGCTGACGCAGGTGGTCTTGACCGACCATGCGGGGCACACACCGAAACCCCCGTTGGGGTTCTCCCACATCGAGGGATTTCCGCTCTGCACGGTGCGGTCGGTCCAGTACCACTGGCCGGCGGGAGTGAAGTCCTGCCGCGCCTGGAATGAGACCCAGTACGTCCCCTCGGTGAGAATGCAAGGGGTGGGAAGGGCGATGTCGAAGGTGCCGGCCGTGTCGGCCGGGACGATCCCAGTGTACGTGCACTCCGCGGTGCCGGGAGTGGCGGAGGCGTCCGCGTAGAAGACGACGTTGACCGAGGCGGCCGGCCCGCCGCCAACGGAGTACTGGCCGATGACGTGGGCGCTCTGGATGGCCCACGTCTGCGAGGCCGGCACGACGAAATCGTCGGCGCCGAGGTCGTCGAAGGTATCGAGCGCCGTCTCGAAGTCCTGAGACGACGATGCCGAGGTCGCCGGGTTGTCCGTCTGGTCGTACAGGATGGCGAAGGTGATCGCCGGCGCCGCGGGCTTGACCGCGTGCGGGCTGGCGTGGCCTGAGGTCGTGGGCATGGGAAGGGGACCGGATTGACCCAGGGCGAGAGTGGGGCCGATGAGGCAGGCGGCGAGCACGAGTAGAGACCGGTGGGTCCTCATGAAATCTCCTCTGACAAAATTTGAGTCTGAAACGGGTCGCTAGATTCTAGCGCACTCCGCTCCCGGAGGAGACGTTTTCCTCGCGCGCGACGGCGATTCAGAGGAGGGTCGCGCCTCCGTCCACGTGCAGGATCTGGCCGGTGACGAACGCCGGACCTGCACTCAGGAACAGGACCGCGGCCGCGACGTCCTCGGGCGCGCCGAGGCGGCGCAGGGGTATCTCCGACGCCCATCGCGCCGCGACGTCCGCCCGCGTCCCCTCCGGCACGAGGACCGTGCCCGGCGCGACGCCGTTGACGGAAACCTCGGGCGCGAGCTCGATCGCGAGCGCGCGCACGAGGCCCTCGACCGCGGCCTTCGACGCGGCGTGCGCGACGTAGCCCCGCACGGGAGAGGTCGCGAGCGCGTCCGAGACGAGAACGATCCGTCCGCCGCGCGCCTTCAGGATCGGCGCCGCCTCGCGCGCGAGGAGGAATCCGGAGCGCGCGTTGACGTTCATCGCGTCGTCCCAGAGGTTCTCGTCGGTGTCGGCGAGGGGCGCGCGGTGGAAGTTCGCCGCGGAGTGAACGAGGAGGTCCAACCCGCCGAGCGCGGCCGCGGCGGAGCGGACGAGCCGGCGGCAGTCGTCGGGAACGGCGAGGTCGGCCTGAAGCGGCGTCGCGCGGCGGCCGGCGGCGCGGATCGCGTTGGCGACCGCCTCGGCCGCGGCGGCGGACTCGCGATAATGGACGGCGACCTCGGCGCCGGCGCTTCCGAGCGCCAGGGCGATCGCGCGGCCCACGCGAACGCCGCCGCCCGTGACGAGCGCCGCCTTTCCGTCGAGCGCTCCCCCGGTCACGGCAGCGATCGGGGCGCCGGCGCCGCCCCGGAGCGCGGCTCGGCGACCGGCCGCCGCCGCGCGAAGGCCGCCGGGTCCGCCATCAGGCGCGCGTTCTCGAGGAAGGTGGACCACTCCGCGACGAGCGCCCACGCGTGCGTGCCGACCGCGGCGATCGACGCCGCGAGGTGCACCCACGACGGGAGCGCGGCCGTGTGCACCGCGCCGCCCAGGACGAACACCGCGATCGCGGAGAGGAGCGCGAAGGTCGCGGGCGGCGAGGTCTTCCGCTTGAAGTCGCGGAGCGCTCCGAGCACCGCGCGGCGATCGGCATCCGGAAAGCCGGCGATCTCGTCCTTGACGAGCCGGCCCGTGCCGATGAAGAAGAAGATGACCATCGACTGCGAGAAGAGGGACAGGAGCACGGTCGGGATCGCGTAGGCCACGTGCTTCGTGACGAGGAGGCGCGCGGCCGGCCCCGTCGCGGCGAGATGCGCGGCGACGGCGAACCCCTGCACGGAAGTCAGCAGGAAGCCCGCGAGGGCAAGGAGCGTGCCGACGAGGAGCGCGATCGCCACCGCTCGAAGCGTAACGCACTCGGGCGCCGGGAGTTGATCCGCTCGAACCTTGACCCGCCGGGGGGCGCGGGACACAATCGGTCGCGAGGGGGAACAGAGCGATGGGCAGCGAGCCGCGGACCCTTTGCGACGTCTTCGCCACCGCGGCCGCGTGCGGGAAGCCGAACCTGCTCCTGTCCAAGGTCGACGGAGCCTGGAAGCCCATCTCGGCGGCCGACTTCGGGTTCACGGTCCGGGCCCTCTCCCTCGGCCTGAACGGACTCGGCATCCAGCCCGGCGACCGCGTCGCCATCCTCTCGGAGAACCGCCCCGAATGGGCGATGGCCGACTACGCGATCCTCTGCGCCGGCGCCTGGTCCGTGCCGATCTATCCGACGCTGCCCGCGGGACAGATCGCGCCGCTCCTTGCCGACTGCGGGGCCCGCGCCGTCTTCGTGGCCAACCTGGAACAGCTCGGCAAGATCCTGACCGTCCGGGCGCAGCTGCCCGGCCTCGATCACGTGATCCTGATCGAGGGCCATCCGCCCCGCGAGCCCGGCTTCGCCACGTTCCACGAGGTCGTCGAGCGCGGACGGCCGACGCTCGAGATGAGCCCCGGCGTCTTCGAGCAGCGCGCCGCGCGCGTCCGGCCGGAAGACGTCGCGACCATCATCTACACGTCGGGGACGACGGGGGAGCCCAAGGGCGCGATGCTGACGCACGCGAACTTCGTGTCGAACGTGCTCGGAGGCTGCGAGGTCGTTCCGTTCACCGCCGAATCGGTCGCCCTCTCGTTCCTGCCGCTCTCGCACGTCTTCGAGCGGATGCTCGACTACGCCTACCTCCACAAGACGGCGTCGATCGCCTACGCGGAATCGGTCGACAAGCTCGCGGCGAACTTCCTGGAGGTCAACCCGCACTGCTTCGCGGCCGTGCCGCGCGTGTACGAGAAGGTCTACGCGAAGATCACGGCGAAGGCCGACGCGGGCGGCGCCCTGAAGAAGCGGCTCTTCGACTGGGCCGTCGGCGTGGGGCGCCGCCGCGTCCCGTACCTCGAGCGCGGGGAGTCCCCGCCGGCGGGGCTTGCGGAGAGGCTCGCCGACGCGCTCGTCCTGAAGAAGATCCGCGGGGCGCTCGGCAGCAGCTTCCGCTTCGCGGTTTCCGGCGGCGCGCCGCTCTCGCGGGACCTCGCCGAGTTCTTCGTCGGCGCGGGTGTCATGATCTACGAGGGCTACGGGCTGACGGAGACGTCGCCGGTCATCTGCGTCAACGGGCCCGGGCGGATGCGGCTCGGCACCGTGGGCCGCCCCCTGGCCGGCGTCGAGGTCCGGATCGCCGAGGACGGAGAGGTCCTGACGCGCGGACCGCACGTCATGAAGGGCTACTTCCACAAGCCCGAGGCGACGGCGGCGGCGATCGATCCAGACGGGTGGTTCCACACCGGCGACATCGGGGTCCTGCGCGACGGGTTCCTCTCGATCACGGACCGGAAGAAGGACCTGATCGTGCTCGCCGGCGGCAAGAAGGCGGCGCCGCAGCCGATCGAGAACGAGCTGAAGAAGTCGCCCTTCGTCGCGCTGCCGATCGTCGTCGGCGACCGGCAGAAGTTTCTCGCGGTGCTGATCGTGCCGGACTTCGAGCGGCTCCGGCAGTGGGCGGAGGCCGGCCGGCTGAAGGTCGACTGGAACGCGCTCGATGCGAACCCCGACGTCCGGAGGCTGTTCCAGGCCGAGATCGACGCCTACAACGCCGACCGGCCGCACCACGAGCAGATCCGGGCGTTTGCGCTCCTCCCCTCGGACCTGACCGTCGAGGACGGCTCGATCACGCCGACGCTGAAGGTCAAGCGCCGGATCCTCGAGAGCCGCTACGGCGCGCTCATCGAGCAGATGTACGCGGCGGCTCAGAGGTCCCATGTCGCGTGACGTCGTCGTCGTCGACGGCGTCCGGACGCCGTATGCGAAGGCGGGCACGGAGCTGAAGGACGTCCCCGCCGCGGAGCTCGGCCGCCTCGTCGTGACGGAGCTCCTCGCGCGGACGGACTTCGATCCGGCCGCGCTCGACGAGGTCGTCTTCGGCAACATCGCGCAGCCGCCGGACGCGGTCAACGTGTCGCGGGTGGCCGCGCTGAAGGCAGGTGTGCCGGAGCGCGTGCCGGCGTTCACCGTCAACCGGCTGTGCGGCTCGGGCCTCGAGTCGATCGCCGGGGCGTCCTACCGCATCGCGGCGGGCGACGCGGAGGCGATCGTCGCCGGCGGCGTCGAGTCGATGTCGCGCATCCCGCTTCTCTACTCGTACGACAGCCAGGAGGTCTTCACCGAGGTCTTCACGGCGAAGGACCTGGGCGGCCGCCTCGCCGCGGCCTCGAAGTTCCGGCCGCGCCACTTCAAGCCGGAGATCGGTCTCCAGCTGGGCCTGACGGACGCCGTGTGCGGGCTGAACATGGGGGAGACCGCGGAGGTGCTCGCGCGCGAGCACAGGATCACGCGGGAGGAGCAGGACGCCTTCGCGCTGCGCTCTCACCAGCGCGTGACGCTCGCCCGGGCGAAGCTCGCCGAGGAGATCGTGCCGGTGCCCATTCCGCCGCGCTTCGACGCGATGGCGACGAAGGACAACGGCGTGCGCGAGAACCAGTCCCTCGAGGCGCTCGCGAAGCTGAAGCCCTACTTCGATCGGCGCTTCGGCACGGTGACGGCCGGCAATTCGTCGCAGATCACCGACGGCGCGGCCGCGGTCCTCGTCATGAGCGCCGGCGCCGCGAAGTCCCGCGGCTACAGGCCGCTCGGCCGGATCCGCGGGATCGCGTTCTGCGCCCTCGAGCCCGAACGGATGGGCCTCGGGCCCGCGATCGCGACGCCGCTGGCCCTGAAGCGCGCGGGGCTCTCCTGGCAGGACATCGGCCTCGTGGAGATCAACGAGGCGTTCGCGGCGCAGGTCCTCGCGTGCGCCCGAGTCTTCCCGTCCGCGGCGTGGCACGCGAAGTACGGGACGGCGGGGCCGATCGGCGAGATCGACTGGGAGAGGACCAACGTCAACGGCGGCGCGGTCGCGCTCGGCCACCCGGTCGGTTCCTCCGCGAACCGGCTCGTGCTGACGCTGCTCAAGGAGATGCGCCGCCGCGGCACGCAGTTCGGGCTCGCCACGATGTGCATCGGCGGCGGACAGGGCGGGGCCGCGGTGGTGGAGCTGCTGCCGTGACACATGTCATCCCGAGGAGCGCAGCGACGAGGGATCCCTCTGGAAGACGCGGGATGACTCGAAAGGGATCCCTCGCTGCGCTCGGGATGACAGGGGAAGAATCATGAACACGTTCACCCTCCACGTCGAGGAGGACGGGCTCGCCGCCCTGACGTTCGACCTGCCGGGCGAGAAGGTCAACAAATTCTCGTCGGCCGTCGTCGCCGAGTTTGCGGACGTGCTCGTGCGCCTCTCCCGCGAGGCGCGCATCCGGGCCCTCGTCCTGCGGAGCGGGAAGCCGGACGTGTTCATCGCCGGCGCGGACGTCAAGGAGTTCGCGTCGGTCAAGGGCGAGGACGTGCGCACGGCCGTCGAGCGGGTGCAGTCGCTGTTCGAGCAGCTCGCGAACCTGCCGTACCCCACGGTCGCCGCGATCAACGGCGCGTGCCTGGGCGGGGGCACGGAGCTCGCGCTCGCCTGCGATCACCGGCTGATGTCCGACGGCCCGAAGGCGCAGATCGGCCTGCCCGAGGTCCGGCTCGGCATCTTTCCCGCGTGGGGCGGCGTGACACGCCTCCCGCGGGTCGTGGGCCTCGCCCCGGCGCTCGATCTGATCCTGACCGGGAAGAGCCTCGACGCGCGGAGAGCGAAGCGGATCGGCCTCGTGGACGAGGCCGTGCCCGCCGCGATCCTCGACGACTTCGCGCGGCGCTTCGCGCGCGAGCGGCTCGGCGGCCCGAAGCCGTCGCCGTACCGCGGCCGCCAGCCGGTCGCCGAGCGCGCCCTCGAGGCGACGCCGATCGGGCGGGGGGTGATCTTCTCGCGGGCCCGCAAGAAGGTGATGGAGACGACCGGCGGGCATTATCCCGCGCCGCTCGAGGCGCTCGAGGCGATGCAGGAGGGCTACGGAAAGCCGGTCGCGGACGGGCTCGCGATCGAGGCGCGCCACATCGGGCTCGTGTTCGGCGGCGAGGTGCAGAGGAACCTCCTCCAGATCTTCCTGCTCACGGAGGACGTCAAGAGGGAGACGGGGGTTCCGGACCCGGCCGTGCGGCCGCGGACCGTCGCGCGGATCGGGGTGCTCGGCGCCGGCGTCATGGGAGGAGGCATCGCCCAGCTCGCCGCCGACAAGGGGCTGCCCGCGCGGATGAAGGACATCGAGCCGCAGGCGCTCGCCCACGGCTTCGCGGCCGCGGCGGCGGTCTGGAGGGAGTCGCTGCGGAAGCGGCGTCTCACGCCGCACGAGATGGTCCGCAAGATGGACCTCCTGTCGGGGACGCTCGACTACTCCGGGTTCGCGCGCTGCGACGTGACGATCGAGGCCGTCGTCGAGAAGCTGGCGGTCAAGCGCGCCGTGCTGAAGGAGTGGGAGGCGGCCGCGCCGCGCGAGGCGATCTTCGCCTCCAACACCTCCACGCTCCCGATCTCCGAGATCGCGGTCGGCGCGTCGGAGCCCGGGCGCGTCGTCGGCATGCACTTCTTCAATCCCGTGCACCGGATGCCGCTCGTGGAGGTCATTCGGGCCGAGCGCACGAGCGACGAGACCGTCGCGACGATCTTCGCGCTCGCGAAGACGCTCGGCAAGACGCCGGTGGTCGTGCGGGACGCGCCCGGGTTCCTCGTCAACCGGATCCTCGCGCCGTACCTCTCCGAGGCTGTGCGGCTGGTGCAGGAGGGCTGCCGGATCGAAGACGTCGACGCCGCGATGACGGCCTTCGGCATGCCGGTCGGTCCGCTCGCGCTCCTCGACGACGTCGGGCTCGACGTGGCGGCGAAGGGCGGCGAGGTGCTTCAGGCGGCCTTCCCCGAGCGCCTGAAGATGGGCGGCGAGGAGGCGCTCGCGGCCGCGGGTCGGCTCGGCCGCAAGAACGGCCGCGGCTTCTACGAATACGCGAACGGGAAGCGGGTCGGACCGGCCCGCGAGGCGTACGCGGCGCTGCGGGTCGAGCCGCGGAAGGAGTCGCCGCTTCCCGCCGGGGTGATCGAGGCGCGCCTCGTGCTGCCGATGATCAACGAGGCGGCGTTCTGCCTCGAGGACGCGATCGTCGAGGACCCGGCGCGGCTCGATCTCGCCATGATCTTCGGCACCGGGTTCCCGCCGTTCCGCGGCGGGCTGCTCCGTTACGCCGACACGATCGGGCTCGGGAGGGTCTTCTCGCGCCTGGACGACCTCGCCGAGAGGCTCGGTCCGCGCTTCGCCCCGTCCGACCTCATCCAGCGCCTCGCCAACGAACGGCGGGGCTTCTATCCCGACACGCCCACGACCGCGAGGGAGATCACCGCATGACCGACGATCGCTCCGCCGTTGCCGCCCCCCCCGTCGAGACCCGCCTCGCGCCCGTCGTCAAGTCGCTCTTCGCCGGCGAGATCCCCGAGGACACGGTGTTCCCCTATCCGGAGATCGACGTTTCCGAGCGCGAGACCGTTTCCGCGTTCCTCGATTCCTTCCGCGCCTTCGCGAAGGACCGCGTCGACTCCGCGAAGATCGAGCGTGATCACGCGATCGGTCCCGACGTCATCCGGGGCCTCGGCGAGCTCGGCGCGTTCGGGATGACGATTCCCGAGGCGTACGGCGGCTACGGGTTCTCGGCCTCCGCGTACTGCCGCGTCACCGAGGAGATCGGCCGGACCGACGCGTCGCTGGCGATCCTCATCGGCGGGCACCAGTCGATCGGGATGAAGGGCCTGCTCCTCTACGGGACGGAGGAGCAGAAGAAGCGCTGGCTGCCCCGGCTCGCGATCGGCGAGATGGATCGCCGCCTTCGCGCTCACCGAGCCCGAGGCGGGGTCCGACGCGGCCTCGCTCAAGACGACGGCGGTGTACGACGAGAAGACGAACGAGTTCGTCCTCAACGGCACCAAACACTGGATCTCGAACGGGGGCTTCGCCGAGTTCTTCACGGTGTTCGCGAAGGACGTGAAGCTCGACGCGCCGGACGAACACCGGAAGATCACGGCGTTCGCGGTGACGAAGGACCTGGGAGGCGTCCATCCCGGCAAGGAAGAGCGCAAGCTCGGCCTCAAGGGCTCGTCCACGGTCCCCGTCGAGCTCGAGAACGTCCGGGTGCCGGCCTCGCACGTTCTCGGCGAGCGGGGCCAGGGCTTCAAGATCGCGGTCGAGATCCTGAATACGGGCCGCACGTCTCTCGGCGCGGGATGCATCGGCGGATCGAAGGTGATGCTCCAGGCGGCGGCGCGGCACGCGACGCAGCGCAAGCAGTTCCAGACGCGCATCGCGGACTTCGAGATGATCCGCGCGAAGTTCGCCCGCATGGTGGTGTCGACGTACGCGCTCGAGTCGATGGTCTACCTCACGGCGGGACTGATCGACCGCGGCCTCGACGACTACTCGCTGGAGGGCGCCTGCTGCAAGATCTACGGGACCGAGGCCGTCTGGCGGAACATCAACGACGCGCTCCAGATCGCGGGCGGCAACGGCTTCATGGAGGAGTACCCGTACGAGAAGGCGCTGCGGGACTCCCGCATCAACATGATCTTCGAGGGGACCAACGAGATTCTCCGGGTTCTGGTGGCGCTCTCCGGGATGCGCGACGTCGGCGAAGACCTGAAGGAGGTCGGGCGCGCGCTCAAGGCGCCGCTCTCCTCGCTCGGCATTCTGTCCGACTACGCGGCGCGCAAGTTCCGCGGCGCGGTCGCTCCGGCGCGCCTGACGCGCATCGCGCCGGAGCTCGCGCCGCAGGGAGAGATCGTCGCCCGGTACGCGCGCGCCGCGCACGGCGCCGTCGAGACGCTGCTCCGGAAGTACGGCAAGGGCGTCATCGCCAAGGAGTACCACCAGGAGCGTCTCGCGAACGTCGCGATCGACCTCTACGCGTCGGTCGCCGTGCTCTCGCGGGCGACCGCGGCCATCCGGAAGAAGGGGTCCGAGAAGGCCGCGGACGAGGCGCGGCTCGCGCGCTCCTTCGTCGAGGGAGCCAAGTACCGCATGGTGGGGCACCTGAAGGAGATGGACAAGAACCGCGACGGCGAGCAGACCGCGATCTCCGAGACCGCGTACGCGTCGCTCGGATACGGCTTCTCGCTGTGGGAGTGAGCATGAAACGCGCGCTCGGTATTCCTTTCCTGGTCGCCGTCGCCGCGGTCCTCCTGGTCTCGGACGTCCTCCGGGCGTCGGACCCGGCGGCGGCGGGGGGCGCGGAAAAGGCGGCGCAGTCTGCCGCACAATCCTGGCTCGCGACGGTGGACGACGGGAAGTACGGCGAGAGCTGGGACGCGGCGGCCGCCCTCTTCCAGGGGGCCGTTTCCCGCTCGCAATGGGAGGCGGCGCTCGAGAAGGCTCGGCGCCCCCTCGGCAAGGTCGAGTCGCGAAAGCTTCGGAGCGCGAAGTTCACGACCGAGCTCCCCAACGCGCCGAAGGGCGAGTACGTCGTCATCCAGTTCGGCACCGACTTCGAGCACAAGCCCGGCGCCGTCGAAACCGTCACGCCGATGAAGGACCCCGACGGGACCTGGCGCGTGTCCGGCTACTTCATCCGGTAACGCGAATCGAACGGTCCGGCACCGGGCGTCCGGAGCCGGGCCGCAGGGGCCGCTGGAGCGCCTCGCGCAGGAATCGGATCGCGCGCTCGACGGCATCCTCGAGGGTCCGGCCGAGCGCGAGGTTCGCGGCGATGGCGGCCGACAGCGTGCAGCCCGTTCCGTGAACGGGCGGTCCCGGCAGGCGCGGCGCGACGAACTCGACGAAGAAGCGCCCGTCGAAGAACAGGTCGCGCACCGTCCGGCCGCGCCCGTGCCCGCCCTTGATCAGGACCGCCCGCGCGCCGAGGTCGGCGAGGATCCCGGCGGCGAGGCGGCGGTCGCCGTCCGACCGGATCCGGATGCCCGCGAGGCTCTCGGCCTCCGGAAGATTGGGGGTCACGAGGTCGCACAGGGGGAGCAGGTCGCGCCGGAGAATCGCCGCCGCTTCCCGCGAGAGCAGCCGCTCACCCCCCTTGGCGACCGTCACGGGGTCGAGCACCACGCGGCGGGCGCGGTGACGGGCGAGGCCGGCGGCGACGGCACGCACGATCCCCGCGTCGACGAGGGCGCCCACCTTGACGGCCTTCGGCCGGAAATCCTCGAAGACGGCGTCCATCTGCGCGCGGACGAAGGACGGCGGGAAGGCGGCGATCGCGCGGATGCGGCGGGAGTCCTGCGCCGTGCCGGCGGTCAGGACCGTGGCGGCGTGCACGCCGTGCGCCGCGAACGTCAGGAGGTCGGCCTGGATGCCGGCGCCGCCGCCCGAGTCCGACGCGGCGATCGAAACCGCCGTCACGGCGCGCCGGCCGCGCTTCTCCATAGAATGGCATCTTATGGCCGTGTCGCCGGATCCCCTGAGCATCACTCCGGAGGCCGCGGCGCGTCTCCGCGCCGAGTCCGACTTCTCGCGCGCCGTGCTCTCCGTGCGTCACCTGCTCGGCTGCGGCGGGACGGGCTTTCGTGTCTCCGTCGAGGAGAACGCCCCCGACGAGGGCCACCGCTTCGAGGCGTCGGGGATTCCGGTCGTGATGGACGATCTCTCGTTTCGTACGCTGCGGGGCGCGGTGCTCGACGTCGACCCCGATCCGGCGGGCGAGGGATATCGCCTGGACCATCCGGACGCGGTGCTGACCACCTTCTGCTGAGCGCCGAACCGTGAAGGGAAGCGAGGGAGGTTCGGGGAGCCGGCGTGCGCCGCTCGAGATGCGCCCCGAGGAGTTCCGGTCTCTCGGTCACGCGCTCGTCGACCGCATCGCCGGTTTTCTCGGCTCGCTGCGCGATCTTCCGGTCGCGACGGGCGAGGAGCCGGCGGCGGTGCGCGCGCGCCTCGGGGGCGATCGGCTCCCGGAGCACGGCGCCTCGGCCGGGGCGCTCCTGGACGAGGCCGCGCGGCTCGTTCTCGAGAACTCCGTTCTCCCGGGCCACCCGCGCTTCCTCGCCTACGTCGTTGGCGCGGGCGCGCCGATCGGCGCCCTGGGAGACCTTCTCGCCGGCGCCGTCAACCAGAACGTCGGCGCCTGGCACCTCGCCCCGATGGCGACGGAGATCGAGGCGCAGACGGTGCGGTGGATCGGCGAGCTGCTCGGGTTCCCCGCGGGAGGCGGCGGGATCCTGACGAGCGGCGGCAACATGGCGAACTTCGTCGGCTTCCTCGCCGGGCGTCGCGCGAAGATTCCCTGGGACTGCCGCGCCGCCGGCGTCGCGCCGGCCGGAGCGCCGGCGCTGAGGCTCTACGCCACGGCGGAGACCCACACGTGGATCCACAAGGCCGCCGATCTCTTCGGCCTCGGCACGGACGCGATCCGGTCGGTCGCGACGGACGCGGAGCTCCGCATGGAGACCGAAGACCTCGAGCGCCTCGTGCGCGAGGACCGCGCGGCGGGGCGGCTGCCCTTCCTCGTCGTGGCGAGCGCCGGAACGGTGTCGACGGGCGCCGTGGATCCGCTGCCGCGCATCGCCGAGATCGCGCGCCGGGAGGGTCTGTGGTTTCACGTCGACGGGGCCTACGGCGGATTCGCCGCCGGAGTCCCCGGCACGCCCGAGGACCTGCGCGGGGTGGCGCTCGCCGACTCGATCGCCGTCGACCCGCACAAGTGGCTCTACGCGCCGCTCGAGGCCGGGTGCGCGCTCGTGCGGGATCCGAAGATCTTGCCGGCCACGTTCGAGTACCGCCCTCCTTATTACCCGCCCGAGAAGGACGACGACCTCGTCGACTACCACTCCCGCGGGCCCCAGAATTCGCGCGGTTTCCGCGCGCTGAAGGTCTGGCTCGGCCTGCGCCTCGCCGGCCGGGAGGGATACCGCGCGATGATCGCCGAGGACATGGCGCTCGCCCGGCGCCTCTTCGAGGCCGCGGGGCGCCATGCCGAGCTCGAGGCCGCGACACTCGGCCTCTCGATCACGACCTTCCGCTACGTGCCGGAGGACATGGCGGCGCCGGCGGGACGCGACGAGGCCTACCTCGATCGTCTCAACACCGCGCTGCTCGACCGCCTGCAGCGCGGCGGCGAGGCGTACCTGTCGAATGCGGTCGTGCGCGACCGGTTCCTGCTGCGCTCGTGCATCGTGAACTTCCGGACGTCGGCCGGAGACGTCGACGCCGTGCCGGAGCTCGTCGCCCGGATCGGACGGGCGCTCGATCGCGAGATGCGGGCGGGGAAGAGCGGGCGGGGCGCGGGCCGGAGCTGACGCGCCGGAGAACTTCTATGCCGCGGAGGGGGCGACCGGACGAATCCGGAACAGCTTGTTGACGAGGTAGGCGGGGCCGACCAGAAGGTGCACGAGATTGCGGAAGAACGCGGGGGAGTTCTTCTCGTACACCGCGTGGCCGATCGCCTGGAAGACCCATCCGAGGACGAAGGCGGCCGCGCCGACGCGCGGGTCGTCAACGGCGCGGGCGGCGAGATCGACGAGGACCGCGGCTCCGAGCATCGCGATGCCGAGGGGGACGTCGAGCGCGAGGTAGACGACGCCGGCGAGGGCGACGACGGCCTCGCTCGCCGTCCAGCCGCCGCCCAGGCGCAAGGCGTGCGTGAGCGAGAGGATGCCGAAGACGATGAGGGTGATTCCGGCCGCGTGGCACGCGACGTTGCCCCGCGCCCGGTGCGCCGCGCCGTATTCGGCGAAGAGCGCGTCGATCTTTTCCGAGGCGCCGCGTTCTCTCGCCGCGGATTCGCGCTTCACCGCGCGAGTATAGTTTTTCGGTGCGGTCGATGCGGCTCTCGCGCCCGGCGCCCATCGAGGAGCGGCCGCTCGCTCCCGCCGAGCGGGTGCCGCCCGAGCCGGGCCCGGGCGAGGTGTCGATCGCGGTCGCCGCGTGCGGCGTCTGCCGCACCGACCTGCACATCGCGGAGGGCGAGGTGACGGCGCGGCTGCCCGTCATCCCGGGCCACCAGGCGGCCGGGCGCGTCACGGCGCTCGGCGCCGGGGTCCGGGGATTCGCCGTCGGCGACGCCGTCGGCGTCGGGTGGATGGCTTCGACCTGCGGCGTCTGCGCCTTCTGCCGCTCGGGCCGCGAGAATCTCTGTCCCGCCGCGACCTTCACGGGACGCGATCGCGACGGCGGCTACGCCGAGGCGATGAGCGCGAACGCGCGATGGGTCTACCGGCTTCCGCCGGGAGTTTCTCCGGTCGAGGCGGCGCCGCTCCTCTGCGCCGGCGTGATCGGGTACCGCTCGCTGCGCCTGTCGGACATCCGGCCGGGCGGCCGGCTCGGCCTGTTCGGGTTCGGCGCGTCGGCGCACCTCGCGATCCAGGTCGCGCTCCACTGGAAATGCGCGGTGTACGCGTTCACGCGCGAGGAGCGCCACCGCGTGCTCGCGCGCGAGATGGGCGCGGTCTGGGCGGGCGAGGCCGACGAGGATCCGGGCGTCCCGCTCGACGCGGCGGTCACGTTCGCTCCGGCCGGGGAGCTCGTGCCCCTCGCGCTGTCGCGCCTGGCGCGGGGCGGGACGGTCGCCGTCAACGCCATCCACATGAGCCCCATCCCGTCGTTTCCGTACGAGACGCTGTACGGCGAGCGCGTCCTGCGGAGCGTCATGAACTTCACGCGGCGCGACGCGGAGGAGTTCCTCGCGCTCGCCGCGGCGATTCCGGTGCGCGTGCACGCCGAGGCGTTCCCGCTCGAGGAGGCGAACGACGCTCTGATCCGCGTGAAGCGCGGGGAGGTCCTCGGCGCCGCCGTGTTGCGGATCCGCGAGGACGGTTCGGAAGCGGCGCCCGCTACTCGATCCGCACGCTGAGCCGGCGGGGCCGGTTGCCGGGCGCGAACAGGATCGCGCGGAGCACGTCCGCCTCCGAGCCCGGGAGCTCCGAGCCTCCGGGGACGGCGACACTCCGGACACGGCCGTCGGCTTCGACCAGGAGCACGAACTCGCGCCCGCGCAGGACGGTCAGCCGTGATGCGTCCAGTCCGGTGACGACGGCCGGCGGAGTTCCTTCCCCGTCCGCAGCGAGCACGAACATCCGGGGGGCCGGCGCCGCGAGATCGACGGCCGTTCCGGCGCCGGCCTCTCCGCCCGGGGGCTCGACCGCCATACGCGGCGCCGCAACCTTCTGCCGCGACGGCGGCGCGAGGCCCACGCGGCGCTTCTCCTCGTCGGCCGGCGCCTCGGGACGCGCGGCGGCCGCCGGCGGAGCGGCCGACGCGATGTTCGCCGCGGCCTCGTCCTTCGCCGCGGCGGGCGGGGCCGCCGGAGCCGGGGCGGCGCGCGGAGGCGCCGCGCGCTCGAGTCGGCGTTCCGCGGGCTTGTCCTCCGGGGCGTTCGGCTCGGCGGGCGTCTCCTCGTACAGGTGCGCGGGAATGGGCGCCGTCTTCGTCGCGGGGGCGAGAGGCTGGCGGCGGAGCAGGAGAGGCGCCGAGAGGAGAACGACGAGCAACGCGGCGACGAAGACGCCGGCCCAGCGGATGTCGATGCCGAACGTGACGCCGAAGCGGACGGCGCGAGGGAGACTGCGCGCGGATCCTGCGCAGGATCCTTGCCGAGAGATCCGGAGCCGGCGGCGCCGTCGGCTCGGCCCGGAAGGCCGCGAGTGTCGCCGCGAACGCATCGGCCGCGCGCCGGCACTCGGCGCATCCGGCGCGGTGGGCCGCGAACGACGCGTCCTCGGAGGCGTCGAGCTCGCCGTCGTAGAGCCGCGAGAGGAACTCGGTCGATCGGGCGGGGTGAGCGTCGTTCATGGCAGCCTTCCCGAGAGAAGCGGCAGCAGGATCTCTCGCAACTGGCCGCGACCCCGCGCAATGCGGGACTTCACGGTCCCGATCGGCAGCGCGAGGGACGCGGCGATCTCCTCGTAACTCCATTCTTCGATGTCGCGCAGGACGACCGGCATGCGGAAGTCCGGCGGAAGCAGCTTCAGCGCCTCCGCGACCACGCGCCGCGACTCGCCCGTGCGCGCCTTCTCCTCCGGCCCCGCGGCGGGCTCCGCGGGCTCGTGGATCGGATCGGCGTCGACGCTCCCCGCGAAGACGCGCCGGAACCGGCTCCGCGAGCGATAGCGGTTCTTGACGGCGTTGTCCGCGATCGCGGCGAGCCACGCGCGCGGCGGCGCGTCGCCGCGGAACCGTGCGAGGCCGCGGTAGGCGTTGACGAACACCTCCTGGGTCATGTCGTCCGCGTCGTCCTCGCCGACGGCTCGGACCATCCAGCGGTGCACCGTGGCCGTGTGGCGGCGCACGAAGTCCTCGAAGGCGTCCTCCTCGCCCCGGCGCGCCAGGGCGAGGAGGTCGTCGTCGTTCAGGTCCGGTCGGGCCACGCTCGGCGCGCGCCGCACGGGCGGCGCGGTCGGGATTCTACGGCGGGCCGCACCCGCCTCAGCGCGGGACTGCGGGGTCGGGCGCATACGCGTGCTCGAACCCGCGCGCGTGCTCGCGGGCGGCGAGACCGTCTTCGGCTCGGGGCAGGACGCCGAGGCGCACGAGCTCCGCGTGAAACTCGTAGCGGATCGCGACGCGCGCGGCCGGAACGGCCTCTTCTTCGAACTCCATCCAGCGAACGGGGAACGCCGTTCGGTCGCCGATGCCCGTGGCCGCGTACTCGTCCGCGGCGCGGGCCTTCGCCTCGGGCTCCGCTTGCCGCGTCGGCGCGCCCGGCGCGGCGTTCCCCGCGGCGCCGCGTTCGTCCTTGGGCGCCACGGAGAGCGGACGGATCTTCTCGCGGAAGAAAACGGCCTCGATCGTGCCCACGTTCGACGTGTCCCCCAGCCACCGCGCGTACGAGCGGGAGGTCTCGGTGAAGAAGAAGCGTCGCGCCGTCTCGCCCGAGACCTGCCAGCCCGGGATGTCGACGGTCTGTCCGGGAGCGAGGATCCACTTCGTCGCGTCTCTCTCGGTCGTGCGCTTCGCATCGACCACGTTGCGTCCGTCGACCGAGAGGGCGACCGCGACCCGGCCGGACGTCGGGTTGGTCAGGCGGATCGTGAATTCCCGCCCCTTCAGCGCCTCGACGTACACGCGGCCGCGGCTCGCGTACTCGGGGAGAGGGGACCCGTCGACGAGAACCGACATCGAGAACTCGGGAACTTCGTGGGCCCGGAGCGCGGCCCCGGACGCGAGCATTCCCACACCGACGAGCGCCGCCGACAACGAGCTTTTCATGTGTCCCTCCGGCAGTAGGGACACCGGTCCGGGTCGGCGGTTCCCGGGTCGGGGCGGGTCTAAGCGGGCAAGCCCTTCTTCAACACCTCTTCCATCCGGGCACAGAAGGCGTCGATCTCGGCGGGCGTCGTGTAGACGCTCGGCGTGATGCGGAGCCCGTTGAACTCGGGATGGACGATGGGCGTCGTCATGATGCGGTGCTTGTCCCACAGGTAGGCCTGGAGCTTCTCGGTGTCGATGCCCTCCACGTGGATCAGGGCGATCGCGCAGGAGTCGGTGTCGTTCAGGGGCGTCAGGATCTTCACGCGGGGCGACGCGGCCTGGAGGCGCAGCGCCCAGCGATCCCGGAGCCAGCGCAGCCGCGCCGCCTTGCGCTCGGCGCCGATGCCGCGGCTGAACGCGATGGCCGCGGCGATCGCATTGTGGTTGGCGGCCGGGTGCGTGCCGATCTCCTCGTACTTCCGGATGTCCTCGTCCATCTTCGGCGGAGCGGCCATGAGCGGCCAGATCGACTTCTGCTTGTTCTTGCGCACGTAGAGGAACCCGGTGCCGATCGGCGCGAACAGCCACTTGTGCAGGCTGGTGGCGTAGTAGTCGCACTCGAGGTCGTCGCGCTTGAAGGGAAACTGCGCGAACGCGTGGGCGCCGTCCACGAACGTCTCGATGCCGTGCTCGCGCCCGAGGCGGACGACGTCGCGGACGGGCAGGATCTGCCCGGTCAGGTTCGTGATGTGCGTGATCTCGAAGACGCGGGTCCGCGGCGTGATGGCCGCGCGAAAGCGCGCGACGACGTCCGCCGCCGACGGCGGGGGCACCGGGAAGGTGATCGGCTTGACGACGATGCCGTGGCGGCGCGCGCGCGTTTCCCAGGACGTGATCATGCGCGGGTAGTTCTGTGTCGTGTAGACGACCTCGTCGCCGGGCTTCAGGTCGATGCCGAACGTCAGCGTCTCGAGCGACTCGGACGCGTTGCGGGTGATCGCCATCTCCTCGGGATCGCAGCCGAACTCGGCCGCGAGCTCGCGCCGGCACGACTCGATGCGCGGCTCGAGGACCGTCCACATCTGGTAGACCGGCATCTCGTTCGAGAACCGCAGGTCCCGGATCATCTGGTCGAGCACGGGTGCGGGCGCGGGGCTGCAGCCGCCGTTGTTGAGGTTGATCAGCGTGCGGTCCACCTCGAAGGCGTTGGCGATCTCGGACCAGAACGCCTCGTCGCCGGCGACGTCCGCGGGTCGCCGGGCCGCGGCGGCCTTTCCCGCCTGGATCACCCGCGCCATCGCGTCCGCCCGGAACGCGCCGAGCGCCGCGACGCCGGTCAACCCCTGGAAGAGGCTCCGCCGATCGAGCGTCATCGTCCCTCCGCCTGAAACTGGCGAGGATCCTATCCCGTTGGCGGCGGCCCGACGGCTCCGGTGATGAGGCGGGCGCCGCGCTGATAGGTCAGGTAGGCCCAGGCCCACTCCATCATGACGATCGCCCGGTTGCGGAAACCGATCAGGTAGAAGATGTGCACGAAGCACCAGAGCAGCCAGGCGACGAGCCCCGAGAAGCGCAGGCCGGCGATCTCCGCCACCGCTTCGGATCGGCCGATGACGGCCATCGTGCCCTTGTCGACGTAGTGGAAGCGATGGCGTGGCCGTCCCGCGAGCGTCGCGCGGATGCTGCGGGCCGCGGCGCGGCCCTGCTGCATCGCCACGGGCGAGAGACCCGGAAGCGGCCGCCCGGTCTGGTGCGTGTACACCGAGAGATCGCCGATGACGAAGACCTCGGGGTGACCGGGGATCGACAGGTCGGACTCGACGGGGACGCGCCCCGCGCGATCGAGCGGAACTCCGAGCGAGCGTGCGAGCGGCGAGGCCGCGACCCCGGCGGCCCACACGACGGTGCGCGCGCCGAGCCGCTCGCCGCCGACCGACACGCCTCGCGCATCGACGTCCGTCACCGGCGTCCCGACGCGCACCTCGACGCCGAGGCGGGCGAGCGTCGCCGCCGCGGTCTCGGAGCTCGCGGGCAGCATCGCGGGAAGCAGGCGCGGCCCGGCCTCGACGAGGACGATCCGCGCCTCCCGCGGATCGATCGACCGGAAGTCGCTGACGATCACGTGGCGCGAGATCTCGGCGATGGCGCCCGCGAGCTCGACGCCGGTCGGTCCGCCGCCGACGATCACGAACGTGAGGAGGTCGCGGCGGACCGCCGGGTCGCTCTCGCGCTCGGCCGTCTCGAAGGCGAGGAGGATACGGCGCCGGATCTCGAGCGCGTCCTCGAGCGTCTTCAGGCCGGGCGCGTCCTTCTCCCAGGCGTCGTGGCCGAAGTACGCGTGCCCGGCTCCGGCCGCGACGATCAGAAAGTCGTAGGGCAGCGATCCGTCGGCGAGGCGCACCTCGCGGCGCGCGACGTCGATCCCGACGACGTCCGCGAGGATCACGCTCGCGTTCGCCTGGTGGCGCAGCACGGAGCGAATCGGGTACGCGATGTCGCCCGGCGAGAGCGCGGCCGTCGCGACCTGGTAGAGCAGCGGCTGGAAGAGATGGTGATTGCGGCGGTCGACGACGGTGAGCTGGACGGGCGCATCGGCGAGCGCGCGCGCCGCCGCCAGGCCGCCGAATCCGGCGCCGACGATGACGACCCGCGAACGACCGGCGGTCACCGGCATGCGGCAATCACTCTATCTGGCTGAAGCGAAAGGGGCGGGCGTCCTGTCCCCGGGACCGGTTGACGGGATGGGATCGAGTTGTGGTCAAATTGAGGCTGATTCGTTTTCGGCTCGATGGGCGAGCCTGCTTCGAAAAAAGGAGTTGAGAAGTTCCATGACTACCTCCAACGCCCCCGCCCGCGTTCCCGAGCGTCCCAACGAGCCGAACACGGCGTCCCGCCCGGCGGCTCCGAGCAGTGCAAAGAAGCCGAACCGCTTCGTCATCAAGCTCGCGGGGACGATTCCTCTCTAAGCTTTGATTCGAGGCAGCTTGGCCTCCGCCCGGTTCGCCTTTGAACGGTGACCCCGGTGGTGTAACCTTAGGACACCGCCGTGGAAAAAAGTTCCCCCCGTCGCCCCGACGAAGTCGAGTCGGTTTTCAAGGTGACTTTGGACGTCATCCACTCGGCCCTCGTGTCGTATTACCGACTCAACGAGGAGGAGGCACGAGGCGCCGAGGAGGACCTCTATGTCTGGTTCCAGCGCCTCGCGCGACGAGGCGGTGCCGGGCACATGCCAGCGAAGCTTCTCAGAATCTCGCTTCTCTCCGCGGCATGTCAGTACGGTCGTTCATTCCAGCTCTGGAAGCTCGGGGGAGAACAGTCTTCGGACAACGCACTGAACGAAGTTCTCGCTCGAGAGCCTGACGAAGTCGCCGGGGACCTCGATCGTCGGTTTGAAAGAGAGGGCTCATGACGGGCCGTGTTCTTCCGTTCCGCGGGCGCCCTCTGTCGACGGAAGCCGGCATGAAAGCGGCCGAGCGCGTCCTGTCGACTCCGCTGGACGAAAGGACTGCCAAGGCGAAGACGCTTCACCTCGAAGATCCTGAGACGCTGCTGGCGTTGTGCGGCCTCATTCGTGAACGTATGAGCGCCGCTCCTGCTTCGGCAAAGGAGGAAGCGGAGTTTCTCTATCGATTCATCGAAAAACCGCGACGAGAGATTGGCCTCTTCGACGAGCGCGACTATTTCCTCGGAGAGGCGGCTCTCCTCACCGGCATGGCCTGCCGCTGCCTTTCGGAGCGGGAGGAGGCATGGATCTGGTTCGACCGAGCCGAGGCTGGCTTCCGCCACACCATGAACGCCCCCGCCGAGCTCTCGCGGTTGTCTTATCAAAGGCTCGCCGAGCGCCTCGAGGAGCGTCAGATCGACCTCGTCCTCGAACTTCTCCCTTCTCTCGTAGAGAGCTTTCAGAAGCTCGGCATGCCCGAGGATTCGCTGAAGTGCCGATTCCTCGAAGGACTCGCGCATTTCGAAAAGGATGATCCGAGCGCCGCGATCCGGGTCTTCAACGCGATTCGCGACGAAGCCGAGATGCTCGGGTACCGCACGCTCCTGGCGGATGCGTATGTGAACCTCGTTCACGCTCACGGAATGCTCGGGGAATCCGCGGCGGCGATCGAGGCGTCTCGCCGCGCGATTCCGATCCTGCGCGAGCTCGACAATCGCATTTCGTTGGCAAAGATTCACTGGGGCCTGGCGACGCTGCTGAGAGAGGAAGGTCGCCTCGAGGAGGCCATCGACTCCTACCGGAAAGCCCAGGTGGACTTCGAGTCGATCGGCCTGAGGGCCGACATCGCTGCGCTGAACCTCGTCGTCGCCGATCTTCTTCTGGAGGAGGGTAGGAGCGTCGAGGCGCTGCGCGAGATCTCCGAGGCGCTCCCCGTCATCGCCGAGCTGAAAATGGCGCCCGAAGGAATGGCCGCCCTCTCGCTCGTCCGAGAGTCCGTGCGCCGCCAGGAAGTGAACCGCCACGCGCTCCGCGAGCTCCACGGGTACTTCCAGGAGCTGCAGAACTAGCCGGCGCCGCGCGAGGATCAGCCCTCGCGCGAGTGGCGCATGATCGTCTTTCGCTTCGCGCTCTTCCGCGCCGGCTTTTTCTTCGCGGGCTTCCTCGAAACCTTTCGCGTCTTCGCCATGTCCACATCCTAAGCCCGGCTCGCAGCCGAGCGCGCTACGATCGCGCGGTGCCGCGGATCCTCCTGCTCCTGCCGACGACGAGCTATCGCATTCCGGACTTCCTCGCGGCCGCGGCGCGGCTCGGGGTCGACGTCACGGTCGCCGCGGAGGAGCCGAGCACGATGGAGCGCCTCAACCCGGAGGGCCTGCTGACGCTCGACTTCGGCGATCTCGAGGCGTCGGCCTCCCGCGCGGCCGAGTTCGCCGGACGTCACCCGGTCGCGGCCGTCGTCGGCGTCGACGAGCGGACCGCGGTCGCGGCAGCGGCGATCTCCGAGCGTCTCGGCCTGCCGCACAATCCCGTCGCGGCCGGCGCAGGCCGCCGGGAACAAGGCGCGAATGCGAGCCCTCCTCTCCCGCGCCGGGGTCCCGCAACCCGCCTTCCGGCTCCACGCGATCGACGAGGACCCCGCGGCCGCGGCGCTGGGAACGGCGTTTCCCTGCGTCCTGAAGCCCACGTTCCTCGCGGCGAGCCGGGGTGTGATCCGGGCGAACGATCCCGCGGAATTCGTCGAGGCCTGGCGGCGCATCGCGGCTCTGCTCGGGGAGCCCGAGGTCGCGGCGCGCGGGGGAGCGGCGGCCCGCGAGATCCTGGTGGAGGGCTTCGTCCCGGGAATGGAGGTCGCGCTCGAGGGGCTCCTGGACGCCGGCGCGCTCCGGGTCCTCGCGCTCTTCGACAAGCCGGATCCGCTGTCCGGCCCGTACTTCGAGGAGACGATCTACGTCACGCCCTCGCGCCTTCCGGAGGACCTCCAGGCGCGCTGCGCCGGCGCCGCCGAGGCGGGAGCCCGCGCGCTCGGACTCGCGCACGGACCGGTGCATGCCGAGATGCGGATCAACGGCGACGGCGTGTTCTCGATCGAGATCGCCGCCCGCTCGATCGGCGGGCTCTGCGCGCGGACGCTCCGTTTCGGGACGGGTCTGTCGCTCGAGGAGCTGATCCTGCGGCACGCCCTCGGGATCGGGACGGACAGGGAGGAGCGGGAGCGCCTCGCGGCGGGCGTGATGATGATTCCCATCCCGAGGGGCGGCGTCCTCGATGAGGTGCGGGGACTCGAAGCGGCGCGCGCGATCCCCGACGTCGTCGACGTGACGATCTCGGCCACGCGCGGTCAGCCGATCGTCCCGCTTCCCGAGGGGGATCGCTATCTCGGCTTCATCTTCTCCCGGGCCGCGACGCCCGGTCGCGCGGAGGCGGCGCTGCGCGAGGCGCACGCTCGGCTGGAGTTCGTGATCCGCTAAGGGAGGCCTTTCGCGGGGGACTAACGGGATCCCTCGCGTCTCACGACGCTCGGGATGACCGCGCCGCGTGCGGCGGCATGGTCACTTGGCGGGGGCGTAGAAGGGGTTGCGCCCCGCGGCGTGGTCGGTGGTGTCGAGGATCTCGCCGACGAGCGGCGCCAGCTCTCGGATCGCCTTCTCGATGCCCTGCTTGAGCGTCACGTCGGCCGCGCCGCAGCCCTGGCAACCGCCGCCCAGGCGGAGGTAGACGTTGTTCTTTCGCACGTCGATCAGCTCGACGAAGCCGCCGTGGCTCGCCACCGCGGGATTGATCTGACGCTCGAGCAGGTCGCGAATCACCCACTTGAGGTCTCCCTCGGCGGGCAGATTGCGGAAGTAGTCCTCCGAGACGATCGGCGCTCCCGAGCGGACGTGTTTGCGGATGACGTTGCCGATGCCGAGGGCCGGCCAGTCGACCGGATGCGCCGCCGACACCGTGACGGTGTTGTCGGCGATCAGCACCGATTCGACGCCGGGAAGCGCGAGGAGCTCCGCCGCCAGCGGAGAATGCGCGGCGGACGCGGCCTCGGCGAAATGGGCCGACTCGCCCGGAAAGAGAGGCCGATCGACCGCGAACGCGCAGCTCTCGCCGGTCCGCGACGGCTCGCCCGTGATCCGGATCTCATCCATCCGTTCAGTATAGTCCGCGTCTTTCCTCTCGGAGCTTCGTGCGGGCTGCGCCCGTCCGGAGCCCGACGCGGCGTTCTCTCGCCGCGCCGCGATTGACGGCCCCGTCCACCTCGGAGATAATGCGCCGTTTTTGGAGAATCCGCCGCAATGCCGTCGAAAATCCGCCGCCAGGACCTGAAGCGCAACGAGCTCGCCGAAACCGTCGGCAAGACGGTCGACTACGTCACCGGTCACCGCCGGGGCGTGACCGAGATCGTCGCGGTGGTCGCGGTCCTCGCGGCGATCGTCGCGGGGTTCTTCATGTACCGGACGTGGGTCGAGCGATCCGCCGGACGCACGCTGTCCGAGGCGCTGGCGATCATGGACACGCCGCTCGCCTCGGACCAGCCCGGCGGCGCGGGGAAGACCTTCGCGTCGGCCGGCGAGCGTCGGACGCAGGCGGAGAAGCTGCTGCGGCAGGCCGCCTCCCACGGCACCACGGCGTCGGGCCGCGCGGCGCAGGTGATCCTCGCGGCGAGCGGCTCCGAGAAGGCCCCGCAGTCGGTCGACGTGTTCGAGAAGGCCGCGCGGCAGTCCCGCTCGGAGACGGCGGCGGCCGCGGAGATCGACGCCGCCCGCCAGCTCGCGGCCGACGGGAAGGCGAGCGAGGCCATCGAGCGGCTGAAGCGCGCGATCGAGTCGTCCACCTCCGCCGCCCCGAAGGACGCGCTGCTCTTCGCGCTCGCCGGAATCTACGAGCAGACGGGCGCCGCCGCCGACGCGCGCGCCACCTATCAGCGCCTCATCACGGACTATCCGAACTCGCCCTACCGCGCGGACGCCCGGCAGAAGGTCCCGCTGTCGTAGCGCTTCTCCACGGGGCGCTCGTCGCGTCCGCGGTCCTCTGCGCCATCGGCTTCGTCCTCTTCGTCGTCAACGCGGCGACGATGTGGCGCCTCGATCCCGGCCGTCCGCGGCCCTCGCGGCTGCCCGCCGTGTCGACGGTGGTGCCGGCGCGCAACGAGGAGCGGGGGATCGAGGAGGCCGTGCGCTCGCACCTCGCGCAGGACTATCCGAACCTCGAGGTGATCGTCGTCGACGACCGCTCGACGGACCGGACCGGCGCCATCCTCTCGGGGCTCGCGGCGGGGGACTCGCGTCTGCGCGTCGTCTCGGGCGTCGAGCCGCCGGCGGGGTGGCTCGGCAAGCCCCACGCGCTGTTCGAGGGCGCCCGGGCGGCGCGCGGCGAGCTTCTCCTCTTCGCCGACGCGGACGTCCGCTACGCGCCGGACGCCGTCGGCCAGGCGGTGGCGCTCCTGGAGGCGGAGGGGCTCGACCTCATCGCGCTGTTCCCGCGTCTCGAGATGCGCGGCTTCTGGGAAAACGTGCTGATGGCGTACCTCCCGGTGTCGTACTTCCTCGGTCCGGCGTTCCTGCTCAACTCCGACCGTCAGCGCCGCTTCGCCGCGGGAGCCGGGGCGGGCATGCTCGTCCGGGGCGAGGCGTATCGCGCGGCGGGCGGCCACGAGGCGCTGCGCGCCTCCGTGATCGACGACCTGCACCTGGCGAGCCGCGTCCGCCGCGCCGGCGGCCGGTGCCGCATGGTGCGGGCCGACCGCGCGATGCGTCTGCGCATGTATCGCGGTTTCCGCGAGATCGTGGACGGCTTCACCAAGAACGTGGCGTACGTCTTCGAGGGCGGCTGGGGAGCGGTGCTCGCGGCGACCACCGCCTATTCGTTCCTCGCGTGGTCGCTGCCCGCGGCCGTCCTGATCGCGAGCGCCCTCGGCGCGAACGTGCCGCGGGCGGACGTCGTCCTCGCCGGCGCCGGGGTCGCGCTGATGCTCGCCGCCCGCGTCGGCATCGCGCTCTTCCTCGACTACCCCCTGTGGCCCGCGCTCACGCACCCTTGCATGGCGGCCGTGTGGATCGGCATCATGGGGCGCTCGTTCGTATGGCGCTTTCTGCGTCGCGAGATGCGCTGGCGCGGCCGGACCTACCCCGCGGCGTCCGCGCGCTTCTGAGAGAATCGCGCCGTGCTGTATCGGTTCGAGCACGTCCGCAAGGCGTACGGCCCCAAGGAGGTCCTCCGGGACACGACCTGGCAGCACAACCCGGGCGAGAAGGTGGGCCTCATCGGGCGCAACGGCGCCGGGAAGACGACGCTCCTGCGCATCGCCCTCGGACGCGAGGAGCCCGACGCCGGCCAGTTCCTGAAGGCGAATGCCGTGCGGATCGCGACGGTGGACCAGGCGCTGCCGGGCGACCTCTCGGAGAAGCTCCATGACTACGTGGCCGGCGCCTTCGCCGGGCTCCACGCGATCGAGTCGGAGATGCGCCGTCTCGAGCACCGGATGGCGGAAGGCGACGACTCCGTGCACGACCGCTACGACGCCCTGTCGCATCGGTTCGAGAACGAGGGCGGCTACGACATGGTCGCGGAGGTCGAGAAGGCGCTCTCCGGCCTGGGGTTCGATCGCGCCGACTTCGAGCGGCCGCTCGCGGAGCTCTCCGGGGGACAGAAGAACCGCGCGATGCTCGCGCGGGCGATCCTCTCGTCGCCGGACGTGCTCCTCCTCGACGAGCCGACCAACCATCTCGACTTCCAGGCCGTCGAGTTCCTCGAGGAGTACCTCGCCCGTTCCCGGCGCGCGTACCTGGTCGTCACGCACGACCGGCGCTTTCTCGACCGCGTCGCGGAGGAGATCATCGACCTCGAGAACGGCCGGCTCACGGCGTACAGCGGGGGCTACACCGCGTACCGCCGCCAGAAGGCGGAGCGCGTGCTCACGGCGACCCGCGCCTTCGAGAAGCAGCAGGAGTTCATCGACAAGGAGCAGGAGTACATCCGCCGGAACATCGCCGGCGTGAACTCGCGGCAGGCCAAGGGCCGGCGCACGAAGCTCGCCCGCGTCGAGCGGCTCGAGAGACCGCAGGACGACGCCACGACGGTGGACTTTCGCTTCGATGCGGCGCGCATCGGGGGCCGGGTGTTCCTTCGGGCGAAGGACCTCGACGCCGGGTACGAGGCAGGCGCGCCGATCGTGCGCCGCGTCTCGTTCGAGCTGCTGCGGGGCGAGCGCCTGGCGATTCTCGGCGAGAACGGCACCGGCAAGACGACGCTCCTGAAGACCCTCGCGGGCCGGCTCGCGCCGCTCGCGGGGACCGCCACGACGGGACACGACGTGTCGATCGGGTACTACGACCAGGAGCTCAGGGACCTCGATCCGAGGCGCCGCGCGATCGACGCCGTGTGGGACGAGCACCCGAGCGAGACGGAGGAGTCCGTCCGCTCCTACCTCGCGCGCTTTGCCTTCCGCGGCGACGACGTGTTCTCCCCGATCGAGGGCCTCTCGGGCGGCGAGAAGGGGAGGCTCACGCTCGCCGTCGTGATGAAGCAGCGCCACAACCTGCTCCTCCTCGACGAGCCGACCAACCACCTCGATCTCGACGCGCGCGAGGCGCTCGAGGAGTCGCTCGAGGACTTCCCGGGCTCGATCGTCTTCGTGTCCCACGACCGCGCCTTCATCGACCGCCTCGCCACGCGCGTCATCGACCTCCGCCAGGGACGGGCCGTCCTGATGGACGGCAACTACACGGAGACCGCCGACGGCCGCGCGGAACGGCGGCGCAAGCCGGAGCCCATCGGCGGGGCGGCGTCTTCCACGGCACCGACGGCGCCAGCGGCCGCCGCGAGGCCGGAAGCCGCGGCGCCCGCACCGCCGAAACCGAAGCCGCGGAGCTTCGAGCCGTCGGGGGACAAGGAAGGCGCCAAGCGCCGGCGCCGCATCAAGGCGCTCGAGGAGAAGATCGCCGCCCTCGAGAACGAGGTCGAGGCGCTCGAGTCGCGGCTCTGGGAGGAGGCGCTGACGCTCGGACCGGTCGCGTCGCACGAGCTGTCGAAGCAGAAGGCCGCCCGGAAGGCGGAGCTCGAAACGCTCGTCGAGGAGTGGGCGCGGCTCTCGGAGGAGGCCGAGAGCGCGGCCCCGCGATCGTCGTGAGCCCGTCCGCCGCTTCCGCCGCGATCGTCGCGATCGGCAGCGAGATGCTGGGGCCCCTCCGCCAGGACACGAACTCCCTCTGGCTCACGGCCCGCCTCGAGGAGATCGGAATCCCCGTCGTGCGGAAGTCGGTCGTCGGCGACGACCCCGCGGCGATCGCCGACGAGCTCACGCATGCCGGCCGCTCGGCGCGGTACCTCTTCACGACCGGCGGGCTCGGCCCGACCGCGGACGACGTGACGGTCGCGGCGGTCGCGCGCTGGCTCGGCGCGCCGCTCGCGCGGAACGAGGCCTTCCTCGAGAAAATGCGCCAGCGCTTCGCGCGGCGCGGCTTCGAGATGCCGGCCTGCAACGAGAAGCAGGCGGACTTCATCGTGGGCGCCCGGGTCCTCGAGAACCCGCGGGGCACGGCGCCCGGCTTCTGGGTGGAGCGCGGCGGCGTCGAGGCCGTGGTGCTGCCCGGCGTCCCGTCGGAGATGCGCGAGATCATGGAAGAGAGCGTCCTGCCGGCCCTCCGGGAGCGCGCCGGCGAGGTCGTCGGCCGGCGCCGCGTGCTGCGCATCGCGGGGATGGGTGAGTCGGCGGTCGAGGAGCTCGTCGCGCCGGTCTACGCGCGCTGGCGGGACGATCCCGTCACCATCCTCGCCTCACCGGGCGAGGTGCAGCTCCACCTCGCGGTCCGAGGCGAGCCCGCCGCCGCCGACGCGCGCCTCGCGGCGATGGAGGCGGATTTCCGCCGCGTGCTCGGGCCGCGCGTCTTCGGCGAGGACGCCGAGGATCTGCCGCGCGTCGTGGGGCGGCGCCTCCGCGAGCGAGGCTGGAAGGTCGGGCTCGCGGAGTCGTGCACCGGCGGGATGATCGCGTCGATGCTGACCGACGTGCCCGGCTCGAGCGACTACTTCCTGGGTGCCGTGGTCTCGTACGCGAACGCGGCGAAGGAGGGATCTCTCGGCGTCGACCCCGAGACGATTCGCCGCTTCGGCGCCGTGTCGCCGGAGACCGCGCTCGCCATGGCGCGCGGGGCCCTCGAGCGGTTCGGCGCGGACGTGGCGGCGTCGGTCACGGGCATCGCGGGACCGGACGGCGGCAGCCCCGAGAAGCCGGTGGGCACCGTCCACTTCGGCCTCGCTTCGCGGGAAGGAGCAGCCGTGACGAAGAAGCGGCTGTTCGGCGGCGACCGGGCGGTCGTGCGCCGCGCCGCGTCGATCCAGGCGCTCGAGCTCCTGCGGCGGTTCCTCGCGGGCGAGGAGTCGTGAGGGCCTTCCTCGCCGTGCCGGGCGACCCGGACTGGGTCGAGAGCGGGCGCCAGTTCGCGCAGCGATGGCGCCCGAAGCTGCCCCCGCGTCGTGGACGCGGCCGGAGACCTGGCACCTGACGCTGCGGTTCCTCGGCGAGATCGACGAGGAAGCCGCGACGCGCTTCGCCGACGCGATCGGCGACGCCGCGTCGATTCCGGAGGTCGCGCTGCCTCCGGGAGGCCCGGTGGTCCTGCCGCCGCACGGCAAGGCCCGGGTGGTCGGCATCGGCTTCGAGCCAGGAACGGGCATCGAGGCGCTCGCCGGCGCGGCGGAAGCGGCCGAGCGCGCGGCCCGCGCGATCGGGTGCGCCGCCGAGGACCGGCCGTTTCGTCCGCACGTGACGCTCGCGCGCCTGCGCGAGCCCTGGCGCCCCGGTGCCGTCGAGTCCTTCCGGGAAGCGGTTCGTGCCTGGAGCTTCCCCGTGTGGCGCGTGCGCGCGATCGTGCTCTCCGTGAGCCGCCTCCACCCGGCGGGGGCCGTGCACACGGTTCGCCGCGAGTGGCCCGTCGTCGGCCAGCCAGCGGGGAAGACGGCGTGAACGCCACGGCGGCCCTGCTCGTCGGCGTCGCGTACCTGCTCGGATCGATCTCCTTCGCCGTGCTGCTCGTCCGCGTCGTCACCGGCAGGGACATTCGCTCCGAGGGATCCGGGAACGCGGGGGCCACGAACGTGCTGCGCGGCCACGGCAAGGCGCTCGGCCTCGCCGTCGCGGCGCTCGACATCGCGAAGGGCGCCGCGGCCGTCCTCCTCGTCCGGCTCGCCACCGCGGACCCGCGCTACGCCGCCGCCGCCGGCTTCGCGGCGGTGCTCGGGCACGTCTTTCCCGTCTTCTACGGGTTCCGCGGCGGCAAGGGCGTCGCGACCGCGGTCGGGGCGTTTCTCGTGCTCGCGCCGCTCGCGACACTCGTCTGCGTGGCGGTGTTCGTCGCGGTCGTCGCGGTCGTCGCGGTATGTCTCGGTCGGCTCGATGATCGCGATCGTGCTGCTGCCGCCGGTCGCGGGAGGCCTCTTCCACGCGCGCGTGCCGGTCGTGGCCGCGGCGGCCGCGACGGCGGTGCTCGTCGTGCTCGAGCATCGCGAGAACCTGAAGCGGCTCGCCGCGGGGACGGAGCGCAGGCTGGGCCGGAAGTGAAGGACCGCGTCGCGATCCTCGGCGCGGGCTCGTGGGGGACGGCGCTCGCGATCGAGCTCGGCCGCTCGGGGCACGACGTGCTCCTGTGGGGCCGCGATCCCGCGGTCGCGGAGCGCATCGCCGCAGACGGGCGCCACCCGCGGCGACTGACCGAGTTTCCCATCCCGCCCGAGACCCGCGGCACGTCGGACCTCGGCGAGGCCTTCGCCTTCGCGACCACGATCCTCATCGCCGTCCCGTGCGCGTCGCTGCGGCCGCTGCTCGAGCTCACCCCCGAGGTCCCCGGGCCGGGGCTGCGGCTGGTCTCGACGGCCAAGGGCATCGAGCCGGACACGCTGCGCCGGATGTCCGAGATCCTCGCCGAGCGCTACCCGGGCGCATCGGTCGCGGCGCTCTCCGGACCGACCTTCGCGGAGGGCGTGGCGCGGGGCGATCCCACCGCGGCCGTGATCGCCTCTCGGGACGCCGAAGCCGTCGAGGCGCTCCAGGCGAGCCTCTCGAGCCCGACGCTCCGTCTCTACCGGTCCGACGACCTGACGGGGGTCGAGCTCGCCGGCGCCCTGAAGAACGTCGTGGCCATCGCGGCGGGGATCGTCTCGGGCCTCGGCTTCGGCCCCAACACCCTCGCGGCGCTCGTCACGCGGGGGCTCGCGGAGATCGGCCGCATGGTCCGGTCGCAGGGCGGCCAGAACCGGACGGTGCAGGGGCTCGCCGGGGTCGGCGACCTCCTCCTGACCTGCACCGGTCGGCAGTCCCGCAACCGGTTCGTCGGCGAAGAGGTCGGCCGGGGAAGGCGCCTCGCGGACGTGCTCGTCGACATGCCCGAGGTGGCCGAGGGCGCGCGGACCTGCCTGGCCGTCCCGCGGCTCGCCGGGGCCGCCGGCGTCGAGGCGCCGATCGCCGATGCCGTCGTGCAGGTCCTCTACGAGGGAGTGCCCGCGCGCGAGGCGGTCGAGCGGCTCATGACGCGGGCGCTGCGGCCGGAGTGATCCCTTCTTCGCCTCGGTCCTAAGAGGCGGCCGCCGGCGCCGGCGAAACCCCCGGGGGCGCGGGCCGCTTCGGCCGCGGCGCGAGCACGCGGATCGGCAGCACGACGGCCTGCAGGCCGGCGAACTGGAGCCGGCGCTGGATCGCGAACGCGGTCTCGTTGTGCAGCAGGCGGTAATAGAACCGGTTTTTCTCGAAGACGAGCTGGCCGAGGAAGAAGATCGACCGCGGGAACTCGCGACGCACCGACTCGCAGAGCTGCACGACCGACTCGACCGCCTCGGTCCCGACCTCGAACCGGTACTCCGCCTTGAACCCGAGCTTGTGGGCGAGCTGGACGTACTTCTCGAGGTGCTCGATCGTGTGCCGCTTGAGCGCCTCGACCTCGGCCTTTCCCTTGAAGATCGCCGAGTCGATCACGCCGACCGAGACGAAGAGGTAGCTCTTGAACTGATGCGGGAAGAGCGTCTGCACGGAGAGGAGCGTGTGGACTCCGAGGCCCGAGTAGCTCGCGACGAGCATGACCGCGACGGGTTCGTCCGGCTGGATCGGCCCCTTCGCCTGTTCGTGCTTGCTGATCGGAATCGTCAGCAGCTGCTGGTCCAGGAGACGCACCTGATCGCCCACGATGTTGTAGTGGCGCTTGATCGCGAACGCGATGGCCACGAACGTCGACGTCACGACGACGGTCAGCCAGCCTCCCTCGCCGAACTTCTCGTAGATGCTGATGAGCAGGATCGAGCAGCACATCGTCAGGCCGGTTCCGTGGATCGCGAAGTTGCGCCGCCACTCCGGGTGGCGACCCTCCTTCTTCCGGCTCTCCTCGATCCAGTGGCGCGACATGCCGAGCTCGGTCAGCGTGAAGGTCAGGAAGACGTTGATCGAGTACATCAGCACGAGCAGGCTGCTGTTGCCGTGGGAATACAGCAGGACGGAGATCGCGCAAACGCCCATCAGGAAGATCCCGTTGTTCGTCACGAGACGGTCCGAGAGCTGCGCGAACCGGTGGGGCATCCACGAGTCGACGGCCATGTTCGACAGGATGCGGGGTCCGTCGATGAAGCCCGTCTGGGCGGCGACGAAGAGAAGGGCGCCCTCGGAGATCAGCGTGACGACGACGAGCGTCGGGCCGATGCGGAGCGATCCGATCTTCCAGGGGCCGAAGAGCGTCTCGGCGAGAACGGCGTTCAGGGTCCGGCCGGGAACCGGAGCAGCATGGATCAGCATGTAGCAGAAGAGGATCCCGCCGGCCGTGAACGCCAGCGACAGCGCCATGTAGAGCATCGTCTTCTTGGCGTTGTGGACGCGCGGCTCCCGCAGGATCTGGACGCCGTTCGAGACCGCCTCGATGCCCGTGTACGTGCCGCCGCCGAACGAATAGGCGCGCAGCAGGATGAAGATCGTGGGCAGCCACCCGATCGCGGCCGTGGAACGGTGCGCCTCGGCGGTCGCGTTCCGGACGACCTCCGGCAGGAGCTGGACATGGGAAAGGAGGCCGAAGCTGATGAGAACGAGGTGCATCACCACGAACACGAGGAAGATCGGCAGGAGGAACGTCACGGATTCGCGCACGCCGCGCAGATTCAGCACGATCAGGAAGATCAGGACGAAGACCTCGGTCCCGAGCTTGAAGTGGGCCCACCCCTGGGGCAGGAAGCTGAAGATCGCGTCGCATCCGGTCGCGACGGAGACGGTGATCGTCAGGACGTAGTCGACGATCAGCGCGCATCCCGAGACGACGCCGAAGCGGGGGCCGAGGAGCTTCGTGGCCACGAGATAGCCCCCGCCGCCGCCGGGAAACTGCTCGATGACGAGGCTGTAGGCGAACGAGATGATGAAGACCGTCGCCGCCGTCATCAGGCACAGAAAGACCGCGAGGTAGGCGTGGGAGCCGAGCGCCCGGAAGGCCTCCTCGGGACCGTACGCCGACGACGAAAGGCCGTCCGCCCCCAGACCGACCCAGGCGAGGAACGCGACGAGCGAGAGATGGTGGAAGATCCGCGGGTCGAGCGGGTCGCGGGCCTTCCCGACCAGGATCGTTTTGATGGTGGTGGGCAAAGTCTTCGCTGCCGTCTCGGGCGGCCGCGGATTATCGTTTTGACCTTCGCTCAAGTCAAACCTCTTAGCCGTATGGTACGGTGAATGGTCCCATGGCGACGGACCGGCCGCCGGAGGTGGTGCGCGAGAGGGCCGACCTGCTCCCCGGCGCCCGCGCGTCCTGCGCCATCATCCTCGATCGAGAGCTGACGCGCGACGAGATCGCGCGGTTCTACCTCGTGGAGCCGACGGCGCGCCCGTATCCGATGGATTTCGACGTGGCCGGCCGCGTCATCGCGTGGGAGTGCCGGCAGGACGAGGCGGAACGGTGGCGTCTCGCCCTCGAAATTTTCCTGGTCAAGTCGTTCCGCGGCGAGACACGGGATGCGCCGACGCGACCGGGCGGCCGGCCCGCGGAACCGACCACCAGTCATTAGGCGGCCGCGTGCCCCGAGGCGGCGACACGGATTCGTCTTGCGGTCGCGTGTTATTTTTTCTTCTCTCGACGGCCCCATCGTCTAGAGGTTAGGACACGGCTCTTTCAAGGCCGCGACACGGGTTCGATTCCCGTTGGGGCCGCCACGCAACTTCACCCGCACGTCTCGCTCCCTCGCCGTGTCGGGACACGGCTGGCTCCCTTTGAGCGGGGGCCTTGCGGCCCCCGAGCCCCCGGAGGCCGCGACACGGGTTCGATTCCCGTTGGGGCCGCCACGCAACTTCACCCGCGCGTCTCGCTCCCTCGCCGTGTCGGGACACGGCTGGCCCCTTTGAGCGGGGGCCTTGCGGCCCCCGAACCCCCGGAGGCCGCGACACGGGTTCGATTCCCGTTGGGGCCGCCACGCAACTTCACCCGCGCGTCTCGCTCCCTCGCCGTGTCGGGACACGGCTGGCTCCTTTGAGCGGGGGCCTTGCGGCCCCCGAACCCCCGGAGGCCGCGACACGGGTTCGATTCCCGTTGGGGCCGCCACGCAACTTCACCCGCGCGTCTCGCTCCCTCGCCGTGTCGGGACACGGCTGGCTCCTTTGAGCGGGGGCCTTGCGGCCCCCGAACCCCCGGAGGCCGCGACACGGGTTCGATTCCCGTTGGGGCCGCCACGCAACTTCACTGGCACGTTTCGCTTCGCGTCGATGCCCGTTCGAGAAAACGAGCCCGGTTACACTTCCGCGATGTCGCTCCTTCAAGCCGTGATCCTCGGGGCCCTGCAGGGCCTCACGGAATTCGTGCCGGTCTCTTCGACCGCGCACCTCTACCTCGCCCAGGCGCTCATGGGCATCCGCAACGACGAGCTCGCGCTCTCCTTCGACATCGTCCTGCACCTCGGGACGGTGGCGGCGCTCGTGGTCGCCCTGCGCCCGGAGCTCGTGCGAATGGTCGAGGAGGCGTGGCTCTGGGCGCGCCGGGAGCCGACCCGCGATGAAACCGCACGCGCGATGCTGCTGCCCCTGATCGTCGGAACGATTCCGGGCGTCCTCGCCGGGCTGTTCCTCCTGAAGCGCATCGAACGCGTCCGCTCGGTCGGCCTGATCGGAGCATCGATGCTCGTTGCGTGCGCCTATTTCTTCCTCGCCGAGAGAGCGTCCGCGCGGCGGAGCGCGGCGGCGCGGGAGCTCGCCGATCTCGACGGTCGCGACGGGTTCTGGATCGGCATGGCGCAGGCGGCGGCCGGGCTGATGGCGGGGTTCTCGCGTTCCGGTTTCACGATAGCGACCGGCAAACTGCGCGGATTCCGGCGTGAGGACGCCGCGCGCTTCTCCTTCCTCCTGGCGCTGCCGATCATCCTCGGCGCCGGCGCGAAGGCGTTGCTCGACCTGCGCAAGGCGGAAGGGCCCTCCGTCTCCGGCACGGCGCTCGCGGCCGGTTTTGCGGCGGCGGCCGTCGTCGGCTACGCGGCGATCGAGGGGCTGCTGCGCTTCCTCCGCACGCACAGCCTGCGGCCGTTCGCGGTCTATCTCGGAATTCTCGGTCTGGTGCTGCTGGCCGGCGCGGTGTTCCCCGGCAGCATTCCGTTTCTGCCGCGGTGAGAATCCGGAAGTGCGATACTGAACCCATGAAGGTCCCGAAGGTCCTCGTCCTGGCGGCTCTCGCCCTATCGACGACGCTCGTCGGCCTCGGTTGCGCGCAGAGCAAGGCGTACCAGAAGTCGATCGACGACGCGAACACCAAGGGCAAGTACAAGGTTCGCCTGACGACCAATGCCGAGCCCGTCGTCGGCACGTGCCGTTTCATCCGCAACATCGAGCCGTCGCAGGACCCGCTCGGCGGGATACCCAAGGACCAGATCGCGGATTACTTTCGCGTCCAGGCGGTTCTCATGGGCGCCGACACCGTTCTCGTCCGCGGCGACGGAAAGATCGGGGAAGCTTACGTGTGCGGTCCCGCGCCTCTGAATCCCGACGGCACCGTCCGCACGACCTACGACACGCCGGCGCAACATCCCTGAAGGGCGGTGCTATGATCCGCCCGCCGTGTCGCTGAGACAATACGGGTCCGGATTCCGCGCGCTCGCCGCCGTGGCGGCGTTCGTATCCTCGGCCGCCTTCGCGCGCGCTGGCGACGCCTTCCCGGCCCCGGCGCCGGGGGAGTCGCTCTCTCCGGGCGCCATCGTCGAGCTGCGCTGGTCTCCCATCGGCCGCGGCGCCGGGGCGCTCGAGGTCGACGAGGCCGAGATCGTGCTGTCGCTCGACGGCGGAACGACGTTCCCGATCCGCGTGTCGCCCGAGTTGAGGCCCGGCGCTTCCCGTTATCTCTGGAAGGTGCCGTCGCTGCCCACGGCCCACGCGCGGCTCGCCCTTCGCAGCGGCGTCGACGGACAGAAGCCGACCGAGACCCTCGCGCTCGTGGGCGCGGAGTTTCGCATTCTCCGGGAGCCCGATGGACGCGTCGAGGCGCTCCGCCGCCATGCCGGCGAGTGGTGGACGACGCCCGAGCCCGCGTCGATGACGGCCGAGGACCTCCTCGAGCGGCGTCTCTCGAGCCCGCGCGACGCCATCCGTCTGCCCCCCGGAAGGCCGGAAGGTGCGCTGCCCGGGACTGACCAGTCTGCCCGGCCGTTCGACGCGCGGCGCTCGGCGCTCCCGTCGATCGGAATTGTCCCCGTTTCCCTCGCCTCCGCCTCGGGCGCTCGCCGCGCGAGCGCACCCACACCGCTGCGCCTGTAGAGGGCTCTCCCGGCTCTTCGGAGCCGAAGAGATCGAGCCCCCGGGAAGGGGAGCCGGTCGGCGGCCGCGCTCGCGCGCGGACGCGACCGACGACCGTTTCCCCGGAATGTAGCGCGTTCCCTCGCCGAGCTCATTGCCGGGTTTCGCGCGGCTCGTGCGGTACCTCCGTCCGCACGGGCCGCTTTTTTATTTGCGCTGCAAGGGAGCCCGGCCGTCGAAAGAAAAAGGCCCGGCCCCGAAGGAGCCGGGCCCGCGGAGGATCCGGAGCGCGAGTCTAGAAGCGGAAGGACACCTCTCCCCAGAAGCGTCGCGGGAAGGCCACGTAGTCCTGGGCGTCGCCGATTTCGCTCTCGCCGACGTAATGCCGGCTGTCGCCGAGGTTCCGACCGATGACCGAAAACTTCGCCGGTCCCCACGTGTAAGACAGGCCGACGTCGTACTCGAAGAACGACGGCGTGTAGGCGCTGTTGATCTTGTCGAAGGGCCGGTGGTTCTGGTGCCGGATGGCGAACCAGCCGCCGATGCCCTCGGGCGGCCCGTAGGAGAGCCCGAGGTTCCACATGTCCCGCGGCGTCAGCTCGAGGCGCTGGCCGGAGGCGTCGAGCGGCCCCTCGTCCGGATCGATGAAGGTGAAGACCTTGTAGAGCGCGTCATGGTGCGCGTAGCCGGCCAGGAACGCGACGTGGGGGAGCTGGACGGGGTGATAGGCCAGCGAGAACTCGGCGCCCTGGAAGAGCTCCTTGCCGGCATTGACGAGCTTCGGCTGACCGTCGGGTCCGAGGATCGAGACCACCAGGTTGTTGAAGATCATGTGGAAGAACGAGACGTCGAACGAGACCTGGTTGTCCCACCAGTTGCTCTTGAAGCCGACCTCCTCGCTCGTCGTCCGCTCCGGAGAGAGGATCTCCGCCGTCAGGACGTGGAGGTCCGGCGCCGCCGGCTTGAAGTTGGTCTTGCCGGCGAAGTAGAGGTTCAGGTCGTTCAGGATCCCGGGCCGTCCGGCGAACACGCGTCCGAGGATCGACCCGCCGCCCGACCACTGATCGGCATGTTTCGTCGCCTGCGACGCTCCCTCCTCGGTCGAAACCACCGTCTGCGTGTCGGACGTGATGTCGTAGCGCGCCCCGGCCGAGATCGTCAGGAACGGGACCGGAGTCCACTGGTCGTTGACGTAGAGGCCGACGAACGTGCGGTCGTCCCGGAGCGTCTGAGCGCCCGTACGTCGGGATGTCCGAGAGGTTCGGCACGATGACCGGATCGATCTGGAAGTCGAAGTCGAAGGTGGTGCCGCTCGACTCGATCCGCCCGGTCGTGATGGCCGCGCCGCCGACGAGGCGGTGGGCTCCCGGCGGCCTGGAAGTTGGTGACGAGGTGCAGGTCGTCGTAGAGGTCCTTCTCGAGCGGCTTCAGGTTGTAGCCGTTCGAGTTGGCGACGTTCGGGTTGTCCGCGTCGATCTCCCCGACGAAGCTCTGCGCGATCGTCGCCTGGTCGCGCGTGAGGCCGAGCGTGTTCTGCAGGGATGTCGAGCGCGAAAGGGCGAGCGTGCCGCCGAGCGTCAGGGCGTAGACACGGTGGTCGACGCGCGCGCCGATGAACTCGTAGTTGTTGTCGGGTTGAAACCCGGGGATGACCGTCGCCGCTCGGCGGGTCGACCGGGAAGCGGCGAGCCGAACCCCTGCTGGTTCAGGAACATCTGGTAGTTGACGAACATCGACGAGCCGTCGGCGAAGGGCACGTTGAGGCGGAAGCCCCCGCGCGTGTCCTTGTAGTCCGTGTTCGGCTGCCAGCCGTTCGTCAGCTTGTCGAAGTCGCCGAAGACCTTGAGGGTCGCCTTGCCGATCGGGATGGCGCTCTGCACGACGGCGCGGCCCTCGTTGAACGAGCCCACCGGCGAGGGAGACGTACGTGCCCGCACTGGCCGCTCTTGGTGAAGACCTGCACCATGCCGGCGAAGGCCGAGGCGCCGTACAGGGTTCCCTGCGGGCCCTTGACGATCTCGATGCGGTCGACGTCGTTGATGTCGATCTGGGCGAGCTGCGGCAGGAACGGGCCGCCCACCGGGACGCCGTCCACCATGAACAGGAGCGCGTCGAACTCCTTCAGGCCCCAGATGCCGACGTTCGGCTGCCGCGCGCCGTTGTCGCTGCCCATACCGGTGTCGATGCCCATGACGTCCTGAATCGCGTCGGCGAGGTTCGTCACGCCCCTCTCGCGGAGCTGCTCGCCAGTGACGACGGACGCCTCGCCGGGGATCTCGAGCTCGCTCTCGGGGCACGCGACTCGCCGACACGACGATGGCCTCGTTGACGCGGAGCCGGCGTCGGCTGCGGCGTGGGCGACGGCGTCGGCGACTGCGCGAGGGCGAAGGAAGCGAAAGCCAGGAAAGCGGCCGGAGCGAGCGTCCACGAGCGACGCCGCCCGTTCCGCGAGGAAACGGAATGCATGCACACCCTTCCTTTCTGTTGCGAGACGCGGTGATTCCGCGGAACAGAAAGGAAGGTCTACAGGCGGAGGGGAAGAGGGGCCGAGAGGGGCGCGCGCGGAGGACGCGGGGCAATCGCTCGGGGAACACGGTCGGCATCGGGCGGCCCCCGTCCGTGGCCGCCGGGATCACGTCGCCGGCCGGGGACGTCTCGGGCTCGCTCTTCTCGCGCTCTCCGGACGCCACCTCGGGGGTCTTTTCCGGAGCGGCGAGTCCGCCGTCGCCGGAGCGCGCGGGGGCGCCCTCGAGGGCGTCCTGCGTGCGCCACTCGTCGGCGACCGCGTACAACCGCTCGAGACTCTCGAACCGCGAGGCCGCAATGGCGAACGCTTCGCTGACGGCGACGATGTCTTCGGTCTCCGCCGCGCCGTCCTCGCCGGCGCGGAGCGCCAGACGCGCGTGCTCCGTCGGCAGCGCGGGGACCCGCCAGGCGACGCGCGCGTCGGAGGGCGCGAGTCGCGCGATGACGCGGATCGGAAACGTCGCGCCGTCGTCGAGCGAGAGCACGAGCTCCATCTCGTCGCGGGCTCCCGTCGACGCCGCGTCGAGACTCCAGGACAGGGGCACGACCTCGCTGGCGCGCACCCGTGCCGCCCGCCGGAGACGAGACGAAAGCCCCGGACTGGGCCGACGCCGAGGCGGGCCACAGCCCGGCGGCGAGCAGGGCGGCCACGCCCCAAATTCGGATGCGGGAGAGCATCTGGCGGCGCATCTTACCGCGGAAGACCCTGGGGAACCGGCCGGTACGCCACCCCCAGCCGGTCGAACAGGAAGGCGTCCACGTCGGCGGCCTCGCCCACCTTCTCGCCGAGAGAGCTGCCGATCCCGTGGCCCGAGCTCGCGCTCGTGCGCAGCAGGATGAGCGGGTTTCCCGAAGAGGCGGCCTGGAGGCGAGCCGTCATCTTGCGCGATTGCAGCGGGTCGACTCGCGGATCGTTGGCCCCCGTCAGCATCAGAATCGGCGGATACTTCGTGCCGTCGACGACGTGCTGATACGGCGAGTAGGCGTAGAGGGCCCGGAACTGCGCCGCGTCCTTGACCGATCCGAACTCGGTCACGTTGAACTCGCCGTTCGACGACAGTTCGTAGCGCAGCATGTCGTAGATGCCGACGTGGGAGACGACCGCGCCGAACAGCTCGGGATGCTGGGTGAAGGCCGCGCCCATGAGGAGACCGCCGTTCGAGCCGCCTTCGATCGCGAGACGGGCGGGCTTCGTGTACTTCGCGTCGATGAGCCGCCGCGCGCACGCGACGAAGTCGTCGAAGACGTTCTGCTTCTGGCGGAGGCGGCCGGTCCGGTGCCAGTCCTCGCCCCACTCGCCGCCGCCGCGGAGACCGGCGGCCGCCCACACGCCGCCCTGCTCGAGCCAGACCTTCCGCATCGGGTCGAAGATCGGCTGCTGGCTGATCGCGTAGCCGCCGTACCCGTAGAGGAGCGTGGGATTGTCGCCGTCGAGGCGGAGCGACTTCCGGTGCACGATGCGGAGCGGCACGCGCGTGCCGTCCTTCGACGCCGCCGTCTCCTGCGTGACCTCGCAGTCGGAGAAGTCGACGGCGGACGCGGAGGCGAGGGCGGTCTTCGCAACCCTTCCGTCCGCGTCGACGCGGTACCAGGCCGGCGGCACGAGATCGCTCTGGTTCTCGAAGAGGAGGGCATCGCCCGGGAGCGCGAGGAGTCCCGTGACGGCGGAGACCGGCAGCAGGGGCACCGTCCCGAGAGCCTTGCCGCCGTGGTCGTAGACGCGGAGCGTCGAGGGCCCGCCGGCCAGACCGGCGACGTAGATGCGCCCGTCCGTGACCCGGAAGTCTTCGATGGCGGCGTCGCCCTGCGGCACGACCTCGCCGGCCTTCGCCAGCACGGTCTCGCCCGGCGCGAGCCGCAGGATGCGGCCGCGGGGCGCATCGCGGTGCGAGATCAGGTACAGCGAGCCATCGGGACCGAAGCGCGCGCGCGCGGCGTCGTCCGCGAGGGTCGCGATCCGGGTCCAGGATCCGTCCGGCCGGCGCAGGTACTGATCCGCCTCGCCGCCGTCTCCGTTCTTGACGGTCGCGAGCACGAAGCGGCCGTCGTCGGAGCCGGCGAGAGCGGTCTCCGCGATCTTCGGGAACTCCTGGCCGAGCGCGTAGACGTCGGCGTCGGTCGGCGTGCCGAGCCTGTGGAAGTAGACCTGCTGGAAGAAGTCGAGATCGCGCCCCGCGCGCTCGGGCGGCCGCGGATAGCGCGTGTAGAAGAAGCCCGAAGCGTCCGCGTTCCACGCGACGCCGCCTCCGGCGGTGCCGCCGTTGACGCGCGGGATCAGGTCGGGCAGCCGCCGCGCCGAGGCCACCTCCCAGACCGATACGGAGCCGGCCTCGCTGCCGCCCTCCGAGAGCGAGACGGCGACGAAGCGGCCGTCGAGCGAGGGGACGAAGAAGTCGATCGCGGTCGTGCCCTTCGGGTCGAGGACGTTCGGGTCGACCAGGACGCGGGCGGCTGCCGGCGCATCGGGGGAGCGCAGCGCGACGAGAAACGGCTGCTGCTTCGGCGGCGCGGTCTCGAGCGCGAAGATCGTGTCCCCGCGCCGAACCAGGCTCGCCCACGAGGTCGTGCGGAAATTCGCGATGGACGCGATGCGCTCCTGGATCTGCGCGTAGTGAGGCAGCGCGTCGAGCACCGCGCGCGCGTGCTCGTTCTGCGCGCGGCTCCAGGCCTGGACCGCCGGCAGGCTCCAGTCCTCCAGCCATCGGTAATCGTCGCGCACGGCGGTCCCGAAGTACGCGTCGGTGGCCGGGTTCTTCGGCGTCGGGGGCGCCTGGGAGCCGGTCGCGGGCAGGAGAAGGGCCGCCGACAGGAGCGCTGCGATTCGCATTGGTGCAACCTCCGAAAAGGGCGAGGGTTGACGGGATTCTACTGTCCCCGAACCGTTCATGTTGGGTTCATCTCGTCCGGCGTAGCTTCACGATCGTAGATCCGCGGTGCAAGAGAGCAACCGCGAAAAAGGAGAGAAGATGAAGAAGATCCTGGCCCTCGCCCTTGCCCTCGCGTTCCCGGTCGTCGCGATTGCGCAGCAGTCCGCCGCGCCCGCTCCGACCGCCAAGCCGGCCGCTGCGGCGCCGAAGTCGTCGGAGTCCAAGGACACCGCGTCCTCGTCTTCTCCACGTCGACGAAGACGGATGCCTCCGGCAAGACCACCAAGACCACCAAGAAGTCCCACAAGAAGAGCACCCACAAGTCGACGGTGCAGCCGACCCCGGCCGCCAAGTAAGGGTTCTCGAGGTTCCGGCCTCGAGCCGGGACAGGGCGCGGCGCGTCGGGTGACCGGCGCGCCGTTTTCCTTTTCGCGCGAAGACGCGGTGTGCCGGCCCGGTCGGCTTCCGCCGCCTGCTCTGCTAGTCTCTGGGCCGTGACCGACCCGCGCCCGCCGCGCGATCCCCACTCCTTCGCCCTTCCGGATGCCGTCCGGATGCGTCACCTCGCGCTCGACCTCGACGTGGATTTTTCCCGGCGCCGCCTCTCCGGATCGGCGATCCTGCGGCTCGAGCGCACGGACCCCTCGGCGGAGCGGGTCCACCTCGACACGCGGGGACTCGAGATCGAGCGCGCCGAAAGCGGCGACGGTTCCCGCTGGTCGGAGGCGCGGCACGAGCTCGGCCCCGCCGACCCGATCCTCGGAGCGGGCCTCTCGGTCGAACTGCCGGCCGGCCACGACCGCGTGCGCATCTTCTACGCGACCAGCCCGAACGCGTCGGGCCTGCAGTGGCTCGAGCCGGCGCAGACGGCCGGCCGGCGCCATCCGTTCCTGTTCTCGCAGTCCCAGGCGATCCACGCCCGGAGCTGGGCGCCGGTCCAGGACACGCCGGCCGTCCGCATCACGTACGAGGCGGTCGTGCGGACGCCCCCGGACCTCGTCGCGCTCATGGGAGCCGCCGGCAACTCGACCGGCGAGCGCGGCGGGTCGTACCGGTTCTCGATGCCGCAGCGGATCCCGGCCTACCTGATGGCGATCGCCGCGGGCGACATCGCGTTCACGCCGCTCGGGCCTCGAAGCGGCGTGTATGCGGAGCCGTCCGTCGTCGCGCGCGCGGCCGCCGAGTTCTCCGACACCGAGAGGATGATGGCGGCGGCGGAGAGGCTCTATGGCCCGTACCGCTGGGACCGCTACGACATCCTCGTGTTGCCGCCGAGCTTTCCCTTCGGGGGAATGGAGAATCCGCGGCTGACCTTCGCGACGCCCACGGTCCTCGCCGGGGACAAGAGCCTCGTCGCGCTGATCGCGCACGAGCTCGCGCATTCCTGGTCCGGAAACCTCGTCACCAACGCGACCTGGAGCGACTTCTGGCTGAACGAGGGGTTCACGACGTACATCGAGCGGCGGATCGTCGAGGAGGTGTACGGCGCCGACGCGGCCGCCATGGAGGCGGTCCTCGGCCGCCAGGACCTCGAGGACGAGCTCGCGCGCCTCGACGACCGCGACGAGATCCTCCACATCGATCTCGGGGGGCGCGATCCGGACGAGGGCGCCACGCGGCTGCCCTACGAGAAGGGGGCGCTCCTTCTGCGATCGATCGAGGAGCTCTACGGCCGGACGCGCTTCGACGAGTTCCTGCGGCAGTATTTCGGCCACTTCGCCTTTCAGAGCATCACGACCGCGGACTTCGTCGCCTATCTGCGGGCCCACCTGGTCGGCTCGGACGGCGGTGCGGCCGCGACGCTGCCGCTCGAGGAATGGATCGAGCGGCCGGGGCTGCCGGCGGTCGCGCCCCGCCCCGTCTCCGAGGCGCTCGGCCGCGTCGCGCGGGCGGCCGAGGCGTGGAACGCGGGCCGGACCGACGAGGCCCGGCGGGCGTTTCCGGCGTGGACCACGCAGGAGCGGCTGCAGTTCCTGCGGCGCCTGCCGACGCCCCTCCCGCCGGCGCGGCTCGCGGAGCTCGACGCCGCGTTCGCCCTCTCGAGCTCGGGGAACAGCGAGATCGCGTTCCAGTTCCTGCTGATGGCCCTCCGCGCGGGATACGGCGGCGCGGACGCGCGCCTCGAGGAGTTTCTCGTCTCGATCGGCCGGCGCAAGTTCATCAAGCCCCTCTACGAGGAGCTGGTGCGCACCGACGCGGGCCGGGCCCGGGCACGGGCGATCTACGCGCGGGCCCGGCCCGGTTACCATCCGATCGCGGTGGACACCGTCGATCGGATCGTGGGAGCGCCCGCGTGAGCGCCGTCGACGAGGGCGTCCGGCACGTCCCGAGCGCCTGCCCGCTCGACTGCCCGGACGCGTGCAGCCTCGACGTCACGGTCGCGGAGGGGCGGGTGGTCGCGGTCGGGGGCTCTCACCGCAACCCCGTCACCGAGGGCTACATCTGCGCGAAGGTCCGCCGGTATCCGGAGCACATGTACGGGCCCTCGCGGATCCTCCGCCCGGGCGTGCGCACCGGACCGAAGGGAGCGGGAGAATTCCGGCCGGTGTCGTGGGACGAGGCGCTCGACGTCGTGGCGCGCCGTCTCGTCGGGGTTCGGGATCGCCGGGGGGGAGAGGGCATCCTGCCGGTCTCCTACGGCGGCTCGAACGGCTACCTCTCGCAGGACACGACCGACGCCCGCCTGTTTCATCGCCTCGGCGCCTCGCGGCTCCTGCGGACCGTCTGCGCGGCGCCGTCGGGCCGCGCGGCGATGGGGCTCTACGGCAAGATGCCGGGCGTCGCCTACCAGGATTACGCGCACGCGCGGCTCGTCGTCGTATGGGGGATGAACCCCTCGGTCTCCGGCATCCACCTCGTTCCCTACATCCTCGAGGCGCAGCGTCGGGGCGCGAAGCTCGTGGTCATCGATCCGCGGCGAACGCGGCTCGCGGAGCGGGCGGACCTCCACCTCGCGCCCCGTCCCGGCACCGACCTGCCGATCGCGCTGTCCGTGATCCGCTGGCTCTTCGCCGAGGGGCGCGCGGATCACGTTTTCCTGTCCGAGCACGCGCACGGCGCGGAGGAGCTCGCGCGTCGCGCCGAGCCGTGGAGCTTCGCCCGAGCCGCGGTGGAGTCCGGCGTCGCGGCGGACGACCTGGAGGCGTTCGCGCGCCTCTACGCGGACTCGAGCCCGGCCGCTCTCCGCTGCGGCTGGGGCCCCGAGCGCAACCGCAACGGCGGATCGGCGATCGCCGCGATCCTGGCCCTGCCCGCCGTCGCCGGCAAGTTCGGCGTCCGGGGCGGCGGCTACACGCTCTCGAATTCCGGCGCGTGGAAGGAGATCGACGGCCTGGCCGCGGCGCGCGCGCCCGAGCCGCCGACCCGCGCGGTCAACATGAACCGCCTCGGCGCCGCGCTCGCGGAGCGGGGCGCGGGGAGCGTCGACCTCCTCTTCGTCTACAACGCCAACCCGCTCATGACGCTGCCCGACCAGGAGCGCGTCCGAGCGGGTCTCGAGCGCGAGGACCTCTTCACGGTGGTCTTCGATCCGGTCCGGACGGACACCGCCCGCTATGCGGACGTCGTCCTTCCCGCGGCGACCTTCCTCGAGCGGACGGAGCTCTCGCGCGGGTACGGCGCCTTCGTGCTGCAGCGGGCGGAGGCCGTGGTGCCGGCGCACGGCGAGGCGCGGCCGAACCACGAGGTCTTCGCGGAGCTCTGCCGCCGCACCGGGGTGGCGATGCCCGGCGATCCCGAGACCGCGGAAGAGATCGAACGGACGCTTCTCGCGTCGAGCCCGCGCGGCGAGCGGCTCGCCGCCGACCTCGGCCGCGACCGCATCGCCTACCTCGCCGAGGGCGCGTCGCCGGTCCCGTTCGTCGACGCCTTCCCGCGCACCGCCGACGGGCGCATCCACCTCGCCCCCGAGGCCCTCGATCGAGAGACGCCGCACGGTCTCTACCATTACCAGCCGGAGCCCGCCGGAGCGCCGTTTCCGCTCGCACTGATCTCGCCCGCGACCGACCGGACCATCTCGTCGACGCTGGGAGAGCTCCACCGGGAGGACGTGCCGGTCGCGCTGCACCCCGACGACGCGGCCGCCCGCGGGCTGCGCGAGGGCGACCGGGTGCGCGTCTTCAACGCGCTCGGGACGGTCCGGTGCCGCGCGCGCATCGACCCAGCGCTCCGGGAGGGCGTGGCGTTCCTCCCGAAGGGACTCTGGAGCCATCAAACGGAGAGCGGCACGACGGCGAACGCCCTGGCTCCCGACACGCTGACGGACCTCGCGGGAGGCGCCTGCTTCAACGACGCGCGGGTCGAGGTCGAGCGGCTCGGCCTCGCCTGACGGCCACGAGTCCCGCGTGACGCACACGCACGCGCATACGAACGGTCACGCCGCGCGGCGCTCGGCGAACAAGCGGCGCCTTCGGGCGGCGCTCTTCGTCACCGTGGGCATCCTCGTGCTCGAGTGCGTCGGCGGCATGGTCACGCGCAGCCTCGCCCTGCTCGCGGACGCGGCCCACATGTTCGCGGACGTCGCCGCGCTGACGCTCGCGTGGGCGGGCACGGCGCTCGGCGAGCGGGCGCCGACCGGTCGGCACACGTTCGGCTTCGCGCGCGCCGAGGTCCTCGCGGCGTTCGTCAACGCCCAGATGCTGCTGCTCGCCTCGCTCGGCATCCTCTGGGAGGCCTGGCAGCGCTGGCGCGCCCCCGCGCCGATCCACACGGGCCTCATGCTCGGCGTCGCGGCGATCGGCCTCGTCGCCAACCTCGTCGCCGCGGGAATCCTGCACGAGGGCCGCCGAGGCAGCCTGGGCCTCCGCGCGGCCTACCTCGAGGTCGTCTCGGATGCGCTCGCCTCGGTGTCGGTCCTCATCGCCGCCGTCGCCATGGCGAAGACGGGCTGGTACCACCTCGACACGCTGCTCTCGGCGGTCATCGCCGTCGTGATCCTGCCGCGCGGCGTCGGCCTCCTGCGGGAGGCCGCCCACATCCTCCTCGAGGGCGCGCCGGCCGACATCGACATTCCCCGAATGCGGACGGCGATTCTCGGCATCGCCGGCGTCGAGGCGATCCACGACGTCCACTTCTGGACGCTGACCTCGGGCCTGCACTCGGCGAGCGTGCACATCCGGGCGCTGCCGGGCAGCCCGCGCGACCAGGTCCTCGCCGGCGTGCAGCGCGTGCTCCGCGAGGAGGGCGGCGTCGACCACGCCACGATCCAGATCGAGCAGGGCGACGAGACGATCTGCCACATCGAGCCGGAGCACGCCTGACGGCGAGTGCTCGAGGAGCGAAGCCACATGCCCCAGACCCCGCACATCGAGCACCACTTCACCGCGAGCGAGGCGGTCCGGGACGTGGTCATCGGCATCTCCGACGGGCGGACCGTTCCGTTCGCCCTCGCCCCCGGCCTCTCGGGCGCCGCGACGGCGAGCGGCGGCGCGTACGCCGTGGGGGGACTCCTGCCGCTGGGCCCCTGCATCGCGCTGAAGGACGTGCCGTCGGCGCTCTCCATCTCGATCGGCGTGACGCTCGCCGCGCTGGCGGTGTTCGGGTACATCAAGGCCCGCTTCACCGGGTCGCGTCCATGGAAGAGCGCGTTCCAGACGACCCTGATCGGCGGGGCGGCCGCCGCCGCGGCGTTCGCGATCGCCCGAGCCGTCGCGTAGAGCGATGGCGCGCTCGCGGTTGTGGAGACCGGAGCTCGCGCCGCGGCCGGGCCGCCGGCTGCCGCCGGACCTCTCGCCCAATCGCGTCGACCGCCTCGCGGCCGGGCTTCCCAAGGGGCTGGACGACCCGCAGTTCGTCGAGATCCTGTCCCGGATCGAGCAGAGCCCCCTGCACGCGGGAAACGGCGTCCGCGTCTTCTTCCGGGGTTCGGACGCCTTCGCGGCCATGCTCGAGGACCTCGCGGCGGCCACCTCCGAGGTCCTGCTCGAGACCTACATCCTGCGCGACGATGACACCGGCCGCCGCTTCCAGGAGGCGCTGGCCGCGGCCGCCGCTCGCGGCGCGCGGGTGCGCGTCCTCGCCGACGCGTTCGGCTCGATGCACCTCGGCGTGAACTTCTGGCGGGGGTTCGCGGAGGCCGGCATCGAGGCGCGGCTCTTTCACCGCTTCGGTGTGCCGCTCCGGCGGTTCTTCTTCCGCGACCACCGCAAGATCCTGGTGGTCGACCGCCGGATCGCCTACACGGGCGGCATGAACATCGGGGACGAATACGGCTCGGCGCTCATTCCGAAGGAGCGCGTCTTCCGCGACACCCACGCGCGCGTCGAGGGGGCCGCGGCGGCCGAGATGGCGGCCGTCTTCCGGGAGGGCTGGCGCGGCGCCGAGGGGGCGGAATTCCCGCTCGATCCGGTCGTGTGCGCCGGGACGCCGGGCGCCCGCGTGATGGTGCTCGACTCGCGGCCCGGGCGCGGCGCCCGGGAGCTCTCGGCCGCGCTCGCCTCGATCGTGGGCGGCGCCCGGCGTCGGCTCTGGATGACCGAGGCCTACTTCGCGCCCCGCCGGCGCGTGGGGGGAATCCTCGGACGGGCGGTCGCCCGGGGCGTCGACGTGCGCCTGCTGCTCCCGGGACGCACCGACGTGCGCACCGTGCGCCACGCCGGTCACGGCTTCTTCGCGGGACTCCTCCGCCGGGGCGTGCGCCTCTTCGAGTACCGCGCCGCCGTGCTGCACGCGAAGACGCTCGTCGCGGACGGGCGCGTCTCGGTCGTGGGGTCGAGCAATCTCGACTTTCGTTCCTTCGAGCGCAACGCCGAATGCAACTTCGCGATCTTCGACGGTCCCGTCGCCGAGGAGATGGAGCGACAATTCCTCGCCGACCTCGAGCAGTCCGAGGAGATCCGGACGCGCGACTGGGGGCGGCGGTCCTGGCTGCATCGGGCGGCCGACTCCATCGCCCGGCGCCTCGCCCCGGTGCTCTGAAAGGGCTCATGAAGAGCGTCCTCGGGCCGTGCCGGCGTGACGTACCATTCGGGCGATCGGCGCGGCAAGGGGGAGCGGTATGCGATTCTTCGCGGGGCTCGTCATCGGTATCCTGGCGCTCGGGGCGGCGGCGGTGGCCGCTCTCCTCAGCGGCTTCTTCGATGTCGCTGCGGCCGTCCCCCCGGGCGCGGTCGAGACGCGGCTCGCCCGTTTCGCGCTCGACCGGTCCGTCTCGCGGCGCGCGCCGAAATTGTCGAACCCCGTCGGCCAGGACGCGGACGCGCTCCGCACGGGCGGCAAGCACTACAAGGAAATGTGCGTCACCTGCCACGGCGCGCCGGGCGTCGATTCCTCGGAGATCGGCGAGGGCCTGAACCCGGCGGCGCCCGATCTGACCCTGCAGCGCGTGCAGCGCCGCTCGGACGGCGAGCTCTTCTGGATCGTGCAGAACGGCATCCGCATGAGCGGCATGCCCGCGTTCGGGGCGACGCACAAGGAGCGTCAGATCTGGGAGATCGTCGCCTTCCTGCGGCACCTGCCGTCGCTCACGCCGGAAGAGGAGAAGGCGCTCGCCGCCGCGACCAAAGACGCGGACTGAGGAGGCTCAGTCTCTCCAGAAGTCTTCGACGGAGGTCACGAGGTCCGCGAGGCCGCGCAGGAACGTCGGGCGGTCGTTCAGTCCCGGAGTCCGGCGGAAGTGCGCGATGCCGGCCTCGCGCGCCCGGCCGGCGAAGAGCTGGTCGATCTCCTGGAGCGTCTCGACGTGGTCGGTCACGAAAGCGATCGGCACCACGAGCACCTGCGGGACGCCGCGGCGGCCGAGCTCCGCGAGCACGTCCATGGTCGGGGGCCCGAGCCACTCGACCGGGCCGAGCTTCGACTGATACGCGAGCGTCGACGGCCCCTTCCAGCCGAGCCGCCCGAGGATCGCCCGCACGCTCGCCTCGACCTCGCCGGGATACGGATCGCCCTCGCGCGTGACGAGCTTCTTCGGGATCGAGTGCGCCGAGAAGACGAGCTCGACCGCCTCCGGCCGGGGGTCCGGGAACTTCGCGAGCTCCTCGCGGATCCCCTCGGCATGCGCCTCCACGAAGAACGGATGGGTCGGAAAGGAGCCGAGCTCGTGCAGGCGGGCGCCGGGAGCGGACCGGCGCACGGCCGCCCGGCTGCGCTCGAGCGCGCCCTTCGTCGTCGTCAGCGAGTACTGCGGATAGAGCGGCAGCGCGAGGAACCGGTCGATGCCCGAGGCGGCGAGGTCCCGCACGACGTCCTCGACGAGAGGCGCGGAGCAGGTCATGGCGGCGCGGACCTCGACGGCGCGCCCCTCCCGGCGAAGGAGCGCCTCCGTGCCGGCGGCCTGCTGCTCGGTCAGCCGCCGGATGGGGGAGCCGCCCCCGATCGAGGCGTACAGGGCGCGCGAGGCCTTCTTCCGGCCGAGCGCGATCGCCGCGGCGATCGTCTTTCGCAGGAGGGCCGGCTTGACGCGGATGACGTCCGGGTCCGAGAAGAGCCGGTAGAGAAACGCCGGCACGTCGTCGAGGGTCTCGGGTCCCCCGAGCTGGAGGAAGAGGATCGCGCGCCTGGCCACCGCGCTAGAGCGTACGGGAGAAGACCGGCTTGTCCGCGGTGGTGTCGAGGTACGCGTCGAAGGGCATCGCCAGGTTCCGCAGGAACACGCGGCCGAGCGCGGTGGCGCGGACCTCCTCGGGGGAGAGCACGACGAGCCCGTCGGCGACCATCGGCGCGAGCCGGGCGAGCGCCGGCGCGAACGTCGCGTCGAAGTCGACGCCGAACCGCGTCTCGATCTCCTTCTTGATCACGACGCCATGGCAGAGGAGGTTCTCGATGACCATGCGGCGCAGGGCGTCGTCTTCGGTCAGGCGCGCCCCGCGGAAGGTCGCCGCGCCGGCGTCGCGCACCGAGGCCGAGTACGCGGGCAGCTCGCGCCGGTTCTGGACGTAGTGGGGTCCTACCGAGCCGATCGCGCTCATGCCGAAGCCGATCAGGTCCGTGCCGGCCTTCGTCGTGTAGCCCTGGAAGTTGCGGTGGAGCGTGCGCTCGGCGCGGGCCCGCGCGAGCTCGTCGTCGGGCCGCGCGAAGTGGTCCATGCCGATGTACTCGAAGCCCGCGTCCGAGAAGCGCTCGAGCGCCGTGCGGAAGATGAGAAACTTCGTCGCCTCGTCCGGCAGGTGCGGCTCGAGCACGTGCTGGTGCTTCTTCATCCACGGGACGTTCGCGTACGAGTAGACCGCCAGCCGGTCCGGCGCGATCTCGAGCACGCGATCGATCGTCGCGGAGAAGCTGTCCGGCGTCTGGTAGGGGAGGCCGAAGATCAGGTCCATGTTGATGCTCGTGAACCCGAGGCCGCGCGCCTCCTCGACGAGGCGCCGCGTCGCGGAATAGGGCTGGATCCGGTTGATCGCCTTCTGGACCTTCGGATCGAAATCCTGGACGCCCATCGACAGCCGATTGAAGCCGAGCCGCGCGAACGCCTCGAGGTGCGCGCGGGACGTGACGCGCGGGTCGACCTCGACGCCGATCTCCGCATCCGGCAGGAGGCGGAAGCGTTCCCGGATGCGGCCGCCGAGCGCCTCGAGCAGATCGGGCGGGAAGTACGTCGGCGTGCCGCCGCCCCAGTGGAGCTGGACGACCGGGCGGTCCGCGCCGACCCGCTCGGCAACCCAGTCGATCTCTCGGGCGAGCACGTCGAAATACGGGTGCTCGAGCCCGTGCTTGCTCCCGGTGATGACGACGGTGCAGCCGCAGAAGTAGCAGAGCCGCTCGCAGAACGGCAGGTGGAAGTACAGCGAGAGCGGCGCCGGCTTCTCCGCGGCCGCGCTCGCGGCGAGGATCGCTTCGTAGGCGCCGGGGTCGTAGTTCTCCTTCCACACGGGGGCGGTCGGATAGGAGGTGTAACGCGGGCCCTGCACGTTGTACCGCCGCAGGAGCTCGAGCGAGACGTCGGCGGGGCGCATCAGACCACCATCTCCTTGACGGCGCCCGCGCGCGGCAGGGGCAGGCGCGCCGTCTCGAAGAACGCCTCGACGCAGTCGAGCCGCGCGCTCGGCAGGACGCCGTGGCCGAGGTTCGCGATGTGGCCGGAGCCGCCGGTTTCCAGGATCATCGCCCGGGTGCGGCGGCGGACGTCGTCGGGCGCGCCGCCGAGCGCGGCCGGATCGAGGTTGCCCTGCAGGGCCGCGCCCGGCACGCGCCGGCGCGCCTCGGAGAGCGAGAGTCGCCAGTCGACCGACAGAACATCGACGCCGGTCGCCGCCATCAGCTCGAGCAGGTGCCCCGAGCCGTTGATGTAGAGGATCACGGGGGCGCCGTTCCGGCGGATCCCGGCGACCGCGCGGCTCGCCGCCGGCAGCGCCCATTCGCGGTAGTCCTGGGTCGAGAGCTCGCCCGCCCACGTGTCGAAGAGCTGGACCGCCCGCGCGCCGGAAGCGATCTGGTAAGAGAGCACGTCGGCGGCCACGTCGGCGAGGAGATCGAGCAGGCGCCGCAGTGTTTCCGGGTCGCGCGCCATCATCTCCTTGATCACGGAAAAGCTCCGCGAGCCGCCGCCCTCGACGAGATAGGACGCGAGGGTCCAGGGCGCGCCGCAGAAGCCGAGGACCGCGGCGCGGTCGCCGACCTCGCGGGCGAGTCGCGCGAGGATCTCGCCGGTGAAACGCACGCGCTCGGAGGGATCGAAGCGCGAGAGCCGGGCGACGTCGGCGGCGGACCGCACCGGCTCGGGCAGGTCGGGGCCGCCGTCACCGAACTCGACGCGGGCCCCCATGGCCTCGACGGGAACGAGGATGTCCGAGAAGAAGATCACGCCGTCCGGCGAGAAGCGCCGGAACGGCTGGAGCGAGACCTCGGCGGCGAGGTCGACCGAGCGGCACAGCTCGAGGAAGGTGACCTTCTCTCGAACCGCGCGGTACTCCGGCAGATAGCGCCCGGCCTGCCGCATCATCCACACCGGCGGACGGTCGACGGGCTTGCCGGTGCACGCGTCGAGGAAGCGCTCGGCCGAGGGAACGCTCGGATCCATCATGCGAGCAGCTGCCGCAGCACGTACGGGAGGATGCCGCCGTGCCGGTAGTAGTCGACCTCGATCGGCGTGTCGATGCGCAGACGCAGCGGCACCCGGACCGCGCTGCCGTCCGCCCGCCGGATCGAGAGCGGCGTCTCCTGCCGCGGGGACAGCCCGCGCGCGAGACCCTCGAGGTCGAAGAACTCCGTCCCGTCGAGGCCGAGGGTGGCGGCGCTCACGCCGTCCGGAAACTGCAGCGGGAGAACACCCATCCCGACGAGATTCGAGCGGTGGATGCGCTCGAAGCTCTGCGCGACCACCGCGCGGACGCCGAGGAGCCGCGTGCCCTTGGCCGCCCAGTCGCGGGAGCTGCCCGTGCCGTACTCCTGGCCGGCGAAGATCATGAGCGGCACGCCGTCCTTCTGGTATTTCAGCGACGCGTCGTAGATCGGCATCAGCTCGCCCTTCGGCTGATGTTTCGTGACGCCGCCCTCGATGCCGGGCGTCATCAGGTTCCGGATCCGCACGTTCGCGAAGGTGCCGCGGGTCATCACGCGGTCGTTGCCGCGGCGGGAGCCGTAGCTGTTGAAGTGGGCGGGCTTCACGCCGAGCGACTGGAGGTAGACGCCGGCGGGCGACGTCGCCTTGATCGCGCCGGCGGGGCTGATGTGGTCGGTCGTCACCGAGTCGCCGAAGATCGCGAGCGCCCGGGCGCCGCGGACGTCGGTGAGGCCGGAGGGCTCGGGCGGGAACTCCTCGAAGAAGGGCGGCTCCTGGATGTAGGTCGAGGCGCCGTCCCACGCGTACACCGTCCCGGTGGCCGCGGGGATCTCCATCCAGAGCGGGTTCGCGGCCGCGAGGTCCGCGTAGAGGCGCCGGTAGGTCGCCGCGTCGACCGACGCGAGGAGCGTCTGTTGCACCTCGCCCGTCGACGGCCAGACGTCGCGCAGGAAGACGGGCTTACCGTCCCGCCCGACGCCGAGGGGCTCGGTCGCCATGTCGATGTCGGCGTGGCCGGCGAGGGCGAACGCGACCACGAGGGGAGGGCTCATCAGGAAGTTCGCCTTGATGTTCTGGTGGATCCGCGCCTCGAAGTTGCGGTTGCCCGAGAGAACGGCCGCGGTCACGAGGTCGTTCTCCGTCACCGCCTGCTCGATGCCGGCGTCCAGAGGACCCGAGTTCCCGATGCAGGTCGTGCAGCCGTAGCCGACGAGGTTGAAGCCGAGGCGGTCGAGGTACGGCTGCAGTCCGGTGCGGTTGAGGTACTCGGTGACGACGCGCGAGCCCGGGGCGAGCGAGGCTTTGACGCGCGGCGAGACGAAGAGCCCGCGCTCGACGGCCTTCTTTGCCAGGAGGCCGGCCGCGAGCATGACGCTGGGGTTCGACGTGTTCGTGCAGGACGTGATCGCAGCGATCAGGACGTCGCCGTTGCCGACGTCCACGGTCCCGGACGGCGGCTCGGCCGGCGGATCGAGCGTCGGCGTCGGGCGGTTGTTCGCCATCTCCGCCTCGGTCTGCACGCTCGTGTTCTTCGCCAGCGCCTCCTGCACGCTCGGGGGCTTCTGGCTGCCGCCGCCCGGCGCGGGCCGGCCCATCACGGCGGGATAGCGGCGCGCGAGCGCGGCCGCGTCCTTGCCGTAGCCGTTCTCGGCCGGGGCCTTCGTCAGGAGCTCCCGGAAGCGGCCCTTCATCTCCGGGAGAGGAATCCGGTCCTGCGGCCGGCGCGGTCCCGAGACGCTCGGCCGCACGGTCGAGAGGTCGAGCTCGAGGGTCTCGGTGTAGTCGCAGTCGCCGGCGCCGGGCATCCCGAAGAGCCCCTGCGCCGTGTAGTAGTTCCGGAACGTCTCGACGTGCTCGCGCGTGCGGCCGGTCGCGAGCAGATAGCGGCACGTCTCCTCGTCGACCGGGAAGAAGCCCATCGTGGCGCCGTACTCCGGGGCCATGTTCGCGACCGTCGCGCGGTCGGTGACCGGCAGCGAGGCGGCGCCGTCGCCGAAGAACTCGACGAACTTGCCGACGACGCGCGCGCGCCGGAGCATCTCGGTGATGGTCAGGACGAGATCGGTCGCGGTGACCCCCTCGGCGAGCCGGCCCTTCAGGTACACGCCGACCACGTCCGGCGTCAGGAAATACACCGGCTGGCCGAGCATCCCGGCCTCGGCCTCGATGCCGCCGACGCCCCAGCCGACGATGCCGAGCCCGTTGATCATCGTCGTGTGCGAGTCTGTGCCGACCAGGGAGTCCGGATAGGTGACGCCGTCCTTCGTCAGAACGCCCTGGGCGAGGTATTCGAGGTTGACCTGGTGGACGATGCCGATGCCCGGGGGCACGACCTCGAAGCCCCGGAAGGCCTGCATGCCCCACTTCAGGAACTCGTAGCGGGCCCGGTTGCGCTCGAACTCGATGCGCATGTTGCCCTCGAGCGCGTCGGGCCGCGACCACTCGTCCACCTGGACGGAGTGATCGACCACGAGGGCGACGGGCACGAGAGGCTCGATGACTTTCGGGTCCTTGCCCAGACGGGAGACGGCCGAGCGCATGGCGGCGAGATCGACGAGGAGCGGCACGCCGGTGAAGTCCTGGAGGATGATGCGGGCGACGACGAACGGGACCTCGGCGGTGCGCTCGGCGCGCGGCTTCCAGGAGGCCAGCGCCCGCACGTCGTCCTCCTTGACGCGCTTGCCGTCGCAGTTGCGGATCAGGGACTCGAGGACGATCCGGATCGAGACGGGCAGGCGCCCCAGGACCCCGAAGCCCTCGCGTTCCAGGCGGGAGAGCGCATACAGCTGCCCCGAGCCCCCGCCGCCGAGCGGGAAGCTTTCGCGCAGACGATCCAAGTTCATCATTCGCATCATATGGCCCCTGCTAACATCCGGGCAGTGATGAGTTTTCATCTGCTGGGGTGGCTGGCCGTTCTCTGCTATGCGGGCGCGGAGGCGGCGGCAATCGCCTCGCTCATCGCGCCGAAGACACGCCTGGCGTGGATCACGCCGGCGCTGATCGGCGCCGGACTCGCTCTTCACTTCCGCGACCTTCTTCTTCGCGCCCGGGCCCTCGGTTCCGTGCCTTACCGCACGCTCGGCGGCTCCGTCTCCCTCTTCGGATGGATGCTCGGCATCGCCTTTCTCGTCCTCCTGCTGCGCCACCGGGAGCACGCGATCGGACCCTTCTTGATTCCCTTCATCATCGTGACGACCGCGGGCGGGATGCTCCTGCCCGACGCGGGTTCGCCGCCCGCGGAGGGGACGCACGGGGCGCTCTTCGCGCTCCACGTCACGCTCGGGATCCTCGCCTACGCCGCGTTCACGTTCTCCTTCGTCCTCTCGATCCTCTACCTGATCCAGGACCGGCAGATCCGGCGCCGCCAGACGGGGCTCCTCTTCTCACGCCTGCCGGCGCTCGAGGTCATCAGCCGGATGAACCGCACGAGCGTGACCGTCGGTCTGTCGGCCCTCACGCTCTCTCTGGCGATCGGCCTCGCCCGGGCGTCCGTGATCTGGACGACCCTGGCCGACCCCAAGATCGGGTTTGCCCTGATCACCGTCGTCGTCTACGGGCTGCTGCTCTGGAAGCAGCGGCGAGGCTGGCAGGGGCCGAAGGTCGCGATCCTGTCGATCCTCGGCTTCGGCCTCGTCATGTTCTCGTACACGATCGTGAATGTCTACCTGAGCCGGGCGCACCGGTTCCGATGAACGGCGTGGGCGAGGCAAGGCTCCTCCTGCTCGGCTGGAACTTCCGCACGGCGGCGATGTCCGTCCGCGAGCGCGTGGCGTTCTCGTCCGACGAGGTCCGCGAAGCGCTCGACCGCATGCGCGGCGAGGGGCTCGTGACGGAGGGCGTCATCGTCGCCACCTGCAACCGCAGCGAGATCTACGGCGTCGCCGACCGCGACGGCGCGAACGAGAGCCTGACCCGCCTGATCTCGGAGTGGCGGGGCCTCGACGTCGCCGAGGCGGCCGCGGGCAGCTTCTACCGCGAAGGCGGGGAGGCCGCGCGCCACCTCTTCCGCGTCGCGGGCGGCCTCGACTCCCTGGCGCTCGGCGAGAGCGAGGTGCTCGGGCAGGTGCGGACCGCGCTCCGGCTCGCGAAGGAGGCGGGCGCGACGCGGTCGGTCCTCCACCGCATGTTCGAGTGCGCCGTCGCCGCCGGCAAGCGCGTGCGCACCGAGACCGAGATCGCGCGGCATCCGCTGTCGGTGCCGTCGATCGGCTTCGAGCTCGCGACCAAGGTGTTCGGCGACATGGCGGAGCGCACGATCCTCGTCCTCGGCGCGGGGGAGACGGGCACGCTCTTCGCCGAGCAGGCCTCCGGCGCCGGGGTCACCGACATCCGCATCGCGAACCGGAGCCGGGTGCGTGGCGAGGAGCTCGCGGCGCGCATCCGCGGTCGAGCCGTGCCGTGGGAGGACCTCTCGAGCGCGCTGCCCGAAGCGGACGTCGTCGTCGGCACGACCGCGAGCCCGGAGCCCGTGATCACGAAGGAGGCCGTCGAGACGGCGATGCGCGAGCGGCGCGGCCGTCCCATGTTCTTCCTCGACCTCGCGATGCCGCGGGACTTCGGGGAGGGAATCGGCGCGCTCTACAACGTGTACGCCTACGGGCTCGACGACCTGCGCGAGGTTGCCGAGGAGAACCGGCGACGCCGCAGCCGGGAGGTGCCGAAGGCCGAGGCCATTCTCGAGGAGGACCTCGCGAAGTTCCTCGCCTGGTACGGCAACCTCGCGGTGATTCCGACGCTCACCGGCCTGCAGGCGCGGCTGGCGGCGCTGCGCGACGCGGAGCTCGCCCGCATCCCGGAGGGAGAACGCGAGCGGTTCCGCGCCTTCGCCGACTCGATCGCGGCGAAGCTCCTGCACGAACCGATGCGGCGGATGAAGGCGGAGTCCGACGCCTCCCGGAAACTCGACCGCGTCGAGGCCGTCCGGCATCTCTTCGACCTCGACGCATGAGGCTGAAGCTCGGGGCCCGCGGAAGCGCCCTCTCGGTCGCGCAGGCGACGCTCGTGCAGCGCGCGCTCGGCGGCGAGGAGAGAATCGAGTTCGTCACGGTCCGCACGACGGGCGACCGCCTCTCGGCGGAGGGCGCGCCGATCGGCTGGAAGGGAGATTTCACCAAGGAGCTGGACGAGGCGCTCCTCGACGGACGCGTCGACTTTGCCGTGCACAGCCTCAAGGACGTGCCCTCCGTGCTGCCGGAGGGTCTCGTGCTCGCCGTCGTCCCCGAGCGCGAGGACCCGCGCGACGCGCTCGTCTCGCACCCGCGGCGGCGACTCGCGGAGCTCCCGGCCGGCGCGCGCGTCGGCACCTCCAGCCCGCGCCGGCAGGCCCAGCTGCGCGCCGCGCGTCCCGACCTGGAGGTGCTCGAGGCGCGCGGCAACGTCGACACGCGCATCCGCCGGATGCGCGAGGGCCGGTTCGACGCGATCGTCCTGGCCCGCGCGGGGCTCGCGCGTCTCGGGCGTCTGGAGGAGATCGTCGAGATCTTCGACGAGGCGGTGCTCCTGCCCGCCGTCACGCAGGGGGCCCTCGGGCTCGTGACCCGCCGCGCGGACGCCCGGACGGATGCCGTCCTGCGGCCCCTCGACCACGCTCCCTCGCACGCCGAGGCCCTCGCCGAGCGCGGATTCCTCGCGGCGCTGCAGGCGGGTTGCCGCGCCCCGGTCGCCGGCCGGGCGCGCGCTCTCGGCCGGGATCTATCGCTCGAGGGCGCCGTCTTCTCGCCGGACGGCGCGCGGATTCTGCGCGGCGCCGGACGCGGCGCCGTGGCCGATGCGGAGAGCGTGGGCCGGGCGCTCGCCGGGGAACTCCTCGGGCGCGGCGCCGCGGAGCTGATCGCCGCCGCCGAGGGCTGATGACTCCGCGGGTCCTCGTCGTGCGCTCGGGGACCCGCTCGGTGCTCGAGGACGGCGTTCCCGAGGGGATCGAGGTCGTCGAACGGGTCAGCCATTCGGTCGAGGCGGTGCCGGACGCGGCGTCGTGGCCGGCCGAGCCGCCGGACCTGGTCGTGTTCACGAGCCGCATCGCCGTCGCCCACGCGCTCGGGGAGGCCGCGCCGGCGGAGCTCCGGCGGCGTCTCGGTCGCGCGAGGGCGGCCGCCGTCGGGCGCGTGACCGCCGACGCGCTGCGGGCGGCCGGCCGAGAGCCGGAGATCGTGGCGGACGGCTCCGCGGCGGCGCTGCTCGACGCGCTGCCGGCGGCGATGGCCGGGACGCGGGTCCTGTGGCCGTGCGGCGAGGACGCCGATGCGGCGCTCGCGGAAGAGCTCGCGCGGCGCGGCGCGCGAGTCGAGCGGCGCGTCGTGTACCGCAAGGTCGCGGCGCCGCCGGATCCGGCGCTCAAGCGCGACATCCTCGCGCGCCCCTTCGCCGCCTTCGCCGCCACTTCGCCGGCCGCCGTGCGGTGGCTGTGGGACGGAATCGGCGACGGGGAACGCGCGCGGCTACGCGGGACGCCCGCCGTGGCCCTCGGTTCCGCCACCCGCGCGGCGCTCGCCGAACGGGGCATTTCGCGCATCGAGATCGCCGCGGCGGCGAGCTTCGGCGAGGCCCTCCGGACGCTGGCGGCTCTTGCCGCCGGAGCCGGGGCACAATAGTCTCGATCGGAAATGGCCGGATTTCCCGAGCTCCGTCTGCGCCGTCTGCGCCGAACCCCCGCCCTGCGCGGCCTCGTGCGCGAGACGCGCCTGTCGGCGGAGCAGTTCGTCGCACCGCTCTTCGTCCGCAAGGGCCGCGGCCTCCGCGAGCCGATCGGCTCCCTGCCGGGAGTCGCGCGCCTCTCCCCGGATGAGGCCGTCGCCGAGGCGCAGCGGCTGCACGCCGACGGCGTGGGCGCGGTGATCCTCTTCGGCATCCCCGACCGCAAAGACGAGGAGGGCACGGAGGCCTGGAACGAGGAGGGCGCGCTGCAGGAGACCGTGCGGGACCTGAAGCGCGAGGTCCCGGGGCTCGCCGTCATGACCGACGTCTGCCTCGACGAATACACTTCGCACGGCCACTGCGGCATCGTCAAAGGGGGCGACGTCGACAACGACGCCACGCTCCCGCTCCTCGCCCGCGTCGCGCTGTCGCACGCCCGGGCGGGCGCCGACGTCGTCGCCCCCTCCGACATGATGGACGGCCGCGTCGCCGCTATCCGCCGGGAGCTCGACCAGGCCGGCCTCGGCGCCGTCGCCATCCTCGCCTACGCCGCCAAGGCGGCGTCGGCCTACTACGGGCCCTTCCGGGAGGCCGCGGACTCGGCGCCGAAGTTCGGCGACCGCCGGAGCTACCAGATGGACGGCGCGAACCGACGGGAGGCCATGCGGGAGATCGCGCTCGACGTCGAGGAGGGCGCGGACGCGGTCATGGTCAAGCCGGCCCTCGCGTACCTCGACATCATCCGCGACGCGCGCGAACGCTTCGACCTGCCGATCGCGGCCTACAACGTCTCGGGCGAATACGCGATGGTCAAGGCCGCCGCGAACAACGGCTGGATCGACGAGAGGCGCATCGTCCTCGAGACGCTCACGGCGATCGTCCGCGCGGGAGCCGACTTCATCCTGACGTACCACGCCGGCGATGCCGCGCGCTGGCTGAAGGACGGCGGATCGGCGTGACGGTCGAGACGTCCGCCCGCCGGAAGACGGCCGGGCGTCGCCGCGAGCGCGGCTCCGCGAACTCGCATCGCCTCTTCCAGCGGGCGAAGAGCCTCATGCCCGGCGGCGTCAGCTCGCCCGTGCGCTCCTTCGCCTCGGTCGGAGGGGAACCGTTCTTCGTCGTCTCGGCCCGCGGCGGGCGCGTGTGGGACGCGGACGGCCGTTCCTACCTCGACTTCGTCGGATCCTACGGGCCGCACCTCTTCGGCCACGCGCCCGCGTTCGTGCAGCGCGCGCTCTCCCGGGCCACGCGCCGCGGCACGTCGTATGGGGCGCCCACCGAGCTCGAGGTCCGCCTCGCCGAGAAGGTGACGCGCCTCGTTCCCTCGATCGAGATGATCCGTTTCGTCAGCTCCGGAACCGAGGCCACGATGAGCGCCGCACGGCTCGCGCGCGCGGCGACCGGGAGGAACCGGCTCGTCAAGGCCGACGGGGGATACCACGGCCACGGCGACGCCTTTCTCGTGGCCGCCGGCTCGGGGCTCGCGACCCTGGGGATCGCCGGAAGCCCCGGCGTCCCCGAGGAGCTCGCGGCGCTGACGACCGTGGTGCCGTACAACGACGTCGCGGCGCTCGAGGCGGCGTTCCAGCGTTTCCCGGGCGAGATCGCCGCGGTGTTCCTCGAGCCGGTCGCCGCGAACATGGGGCTCGTGCCGCCCGGCGACGGCTATCTCGCCGCCGTGCGCCGCCTGACGGCCGAGAAGGGCGCGCTCCTCGTCTTCGACGAGGTCATCTCCGGATTCCGCGTCGCGGCCGGGGGCGCGCAGGAGCTCTTCGGCATCTCGGCCGATCTCACCACGCTCGGCAAGATCCTGGGCGGCGGACTGCCGGTCGGCGCCTACGGGGGCCGGCGCGACCTGATGGAGCGCATGGCGCCCGTCGGGCCCGTCTACCAGGCGGGAACGCTCTCGGGAAACCCGCTCGCGATGTCGGCCGGCATCGCGATGCTCGACGAGATCGCCCGACGCCCGCCCTACGCCGGGCTCGAGAAGAAGGGCGCGCTCCTCGAGCGGCTGCTCCGTGGCGAGATCGAGGAGCGCGGCCTCGCCGACCGCCTGCATCTGGCGCGGCTCGGCTCGCTGCTGACGCTCTTCTTCACCAAGGGGCCGGTCCGAAACTTCGCCGAGGCGAAGCGCTCGGACACGGCGCGCTACGCCGCCTTCTTTCACGCGATGCGCGAGCGCGGCGTCTTCCTCCCGCCCGCGCAGTACGAGGCCTGGTTCGTGTCGGCGGCCCACTCCGACGCGGACCTGCGCCGCGCGGCGCGGCTCGCCGGCGAGAGCCTCGGCGCGGCCTTCGCCTGATCTCCCTTCTCTGGTAGCCTCCCCCGACCCGACATGAGCCGAGAAGCCGCCGTTTCGTCCGCGCGCGCGATGCCCGAGCGCCATCCGCGGGGGCTCTACGTCCTGTTCGCGACCGAGATGTGGGAGCGCTTCAGCTTCTACACGATGCTCGCGCTCTTCACGCTCTACCTGCAGGACAAGGCGGAGGGATTCGGGTGGACGGCGGCGCAGGCGACGACCCTCCGCGCGAACTATCTCGGCGCGGTCTTCTTCAGCCCGATCGTCGGCGGCTGGCTCGCGGACCGGTTCCTCGGATACCGCCGCGCGGCGATGATCGGCGGCTTCTTCTTCATCGCGGGCCACCTTCTGCTCGCGTTTCCCTCCATCGAGGTCGTGTACGCCGCGCTCGTGTGCCTCGTCGTCGGCAATGGGCTGTTCAAGCCGAACGTCTCGACGATCGTGGGCAACCTCTACCCGAAGGGGAGTCCGCTTCGCGACCGCGCCTACAACATCTTCTACATGGGCATCAATCTGGGCGCGACGGTCGGCCCGATCGTCGTCGAGTTCGTGCACGCGAAGTGGGGATTCCATCCCGCGTTCGCCGTCGCCGCCGGCGGCATGGCGATCTCCGTGCTGACGCTCATCGTCTTCCGAAAGGACGTCGAGCCGGGCGACCGCCTGCCGGGCGGGCGCAAGGAGGACGTCGAGGACGCCTCGCCGCCGACCGCGATCGACGCCGTGCCGGCCGGGCGGCGCATCTTCGCGCTCATCGTCATCTACCTCGTCTCGGTCGTCTTCTGGATGCTGTTCTTCCAGAACGGCTCGACGCTCACGTACTTCGCCAACGACAACACGGCCTGGAGCTTCTCCGGAATCATCTCCAACGCGATCGAGCCGTTCTTCGTGATCGCGTTGTCGCTGCCGCTCGTGATGCTGTGGAAGGCGCTCGACCGGCGCGGCATGGAGCCGGCCACCACGAGCAAGATCGTGGCGGGCATGTTCCTGATGGCCCTCGCGTATTTCGTGATGTTCTTCGCCGGAAAGGCGGGCGGCGACACCGGCAAGGTCTCGCCGTGGTGGCTGATCGGCTGCTATGCGCTCATGGGTCTCGCCGAGATCATGCTCTCGCCCATGGCCCTCTCGCTCGTCTCGAAGGTCGCGCCTGCCCGGGTGCGCGGGCTGATGATGGGCCTCTGGTTCGTCGCCACCGGGCTCGGCGGGAAGCTCACGCAGATCGGCGTCTATTGGACCGAATGGAAGCACTCGACGTTTTTCGCGGTGCTCGGGGCGATGTCGCTCGCCACGGCGTTCCTCCTCGTCCTCGTGCTCAAGCCGCTGAAGCGCGCGCTGCCCGGCGTCTGACCCGCGTCCTCGGACGCCTGGCCCTCGGGTGCGTCGTCGGGGCTCTCGGAGCGGCCGACGCGGGGGCGCAGGGCCCCGGGGCGCCGGCGGATTCGCCGCTCGCCGAGCTTCGGGCGGCCCTCCGGGCGGAGGACCTGCCCCGGGCGATGGCGGCAGGCGAGGCCGCGGTGGCCGCCGACCCGTCGAGCTCGGAGGCGAGCGACCTGCTCGGCCGCGCCTACGGGCTGACCGCGAGAGATGCGTCGCTCCTCCAGCAGATGCACCTCGCGCGCAAGGCGCGGGCGTGCTTCGCGCGCGCGGTCGAGCTCGATCCGCGCAACGTGGCCGCGCTGTCGGATCTCGCCCGCTACGACATGCAGGCGCCCGGCGTCCTCGGCGGGGGAAAGAAGAAAGCCCGGCCGCTCGTCGCGCGTGTTCTCGAGCTCGATCCGGCGCGCGGCCGCGTGCTCTCGGGAGAGCTGGCGGAAATCGAGAAGGACCCGGCCCGGGCCGAGACGGAGTACCGCGCCGCGATCGCCGCGGATCCACGCTCGGCGGAGGGCTGGACCGCCCTCGCCGGGCTGCTCGTGTCGCAACGCCGTTTCGCCGACGCGCGCCGGCTCTGGACGGACGCGGCCGCGGGCGGCGGCCCGGCGCTCTCGGCCTACGGGCTCGCGGGAGTGGCCCTCGCGTCGGGCGAGCAGCTGGCGGCCGCCGCGGAAATCCTCGCGGCCGTGCTCGAGCATCCGGACTGGGCGGGCGCTCCCGACCCGGCCGAGTGCCACGAACGGCTCGCGGCCGCGTACGCGGAGCTCGGACGGCGGCGCGAGGCGGCGGCCGAGCTCGAGGCCGCGCTGCGCCTCGAGCCGGGCCGCAGCGACTGGCGGCGCCGGCTCGGGCGGTTGGAGCGCTGAGAGGGGCCGTGCACTCCCCGAGCCCAGCGCCCCCACGGACCGATGAAACGGGTGCGCCGCCGATCCCCGAGCTCGACGGCGTCCGCGGCGTCGCGATCCTGCTCGTGCTCCTCTTTCACTTTCAGGGAGTCCGCCCGCCGTGGGTGCCGAAGGCCCTCACGTATCCGATGGTGATCGGATGGTCCGGCGTCGATCTCTTCTTCGTGCTCTCGGGGTTCCTGATCACGCGGATCCTGATCGCGACGCGCGCCAGCGTGAATTACTTCTCCGCGTTTTACGCCCGTCGCGCCCTGCGCATCCTGCCGCTCTACCTCGTCGCCGTCTTCCTGTGCTTCCGCGTGGGGATTCCCCTCGCCGACCGGCTCGGCGTGCCGGTGGACGCCGACCGGAGCATCGAGCCCTGGTTCTGGCTGCACGTCTCGAACTGGGCGTCCGCCTTCGGCCGGGACGTGCGGCCTTTGTCCCACTTCTGGTCGCTCGCGATCGAGGAGCAGTTCTACGCGGTGTGGCCGCTCGTCGTCCTGCTCACCCCGCCCCGGCGGCTCGCGGGCGTCTGCGCCGCGATCGCCGCGGCTTCCGCCGGGGCGCGGGTTCTGGCGGCGGCTTCCGGGGCTCCCGCGGAGGCGCTCCACCGCCTGACGATCTTCCGCATCGACGCACTCGCCATCGGAGGGCTCGTCGCGGCCGTGGCGGCCGATGCGGCGCTCCGCCGGCGCGCTCGGGCCCGGCTCCGCGTCGTCGGGGGCGTCTCGTTCGCGCTCCTGACGGTCGCTCTGATCGCCGGCAGGGGAGCGACGGCTCCCCCCATGACGCGCTTCGGCTACACGCTCTTCGCGGTGCTCTATGCCGTCCTGGTCTTCGCCGCCTTCGATGCCTCGGGATCGAAGGGGTGGCTCGCGACGCGGCTCCGGAGCCCGGTGCTGCGGGCCTTCGGGAAATACAGCTATGGCATCTACGTCTTCCACTATCCGATCTCGCTCCTCGCCGGGCGGCTCGCCCGGCAGGCCTCGCAGGGCGTTTCGCCAGCCGCGGCCACCGGGATCTGGCTTCTGTCGGTGGCGGGAGGGATCGCGGCGTCCTTCGGCGTCGCCCTCCTCTCCTGGAATCTCCTCGAGAAGCGCTTCCTCGCGTGGAAGCGGGCGTTCGTGGCGCGACGGCCCGCGCCGGCCCACCCGTGAGCCTCCGCGCGACTACGGCCGTCCTCGCGGCGGCCGCGCTGCTCGTCGTCGCGAGGCTCTGGGCGATGCCGCTGGCCGCGAGCCTCTGGCTCGACGAGTTCGGGACGGTGTGGGTCACCGACGCGGGCCTCTCGCGCGTGGTCGAGCGGGCGCGGCTCTTTCCGCAATCCATTCCCTATGCGGCGCTGGTCGCCATCGCGCGGGGCGCGTTCGGATCGAGCGAGATCGTCCTGCGGCTGCCGTCGCTCCTGGCGATGCTCGCCGCCGCGTGGCTCGTCGCGCGGCTTGCGCGCGCGTGCTTCGGCGCCGAAGCGGGACTCCTCGCCGGGGGCGCGTTCCTCCTCTTTCCCGCGATCGCGTTCGCCGCCGCCGACGCGCGGCCTTACGCGCTCGGCGTCCTCGCCGCCACCGCCGCGCTCCTGTTTCTCAAGGGCTGGCTCGACGGGGGCCGCATCGGGGAGGCGGTCGGGTACGTGCTCGCCGCCGCCATGGCCGTCTACTTTCACTATCTGTTCGCGGCGGCCCTCGCCGGACACGCCATCTACGCGGTCTATCGATGGCGCCGCGGCACGCCGGTCTCCTTGCGGGCGGTGGCCGCCGCGGCGGCGGGCGTCGCCGTGCTCCTCGCTCCCGCGGCGGCGCTGGTCGCCGAGATCGGCGCGAGCCGCCGGATGCACGAGTTCGGCACCCTGCCCGACGCGCTGCACCTCTTCAATGCCCTCGTTCCCGTCCGCGTTCTCGGGCTCCTCCTCCCGGCGGCCCTCGTGGTCTTCGCCGTGCGGAGGGCACGGGGATTTCGCGTTCCGGAGTCGCCGTGGAGCGCGGAGGACGGTCTCGCGCTGCTCCTGTCGTCCGCGCTCGCGCCCCCGCTGGCCCTCTTCGCGGTCTCGCGCGCCTTCGCGACGCCCGTCTTCGAGGTGCGGTATCTGCTCGAGACGGCCCCCGCGTGGGCGGCGCTTCTCGGCGGCCTCCTCGCTCGCCTCGAGCCCGCCGGAGCGGGGCGGCTCACTCTCGCCGGCGCCCTCGGGCTCGCCCTCGTGCTCCGCGGTGAGCCGGGACGGCTGAAAATCGAGCATGGGCGGGAGGACTGGCGGGACGCGCTCGCCGCTGCGGAACGCGTCGCGCCCGATGCGCCGATTCTCCTGTCGGGATCCTTCGTCGAGGCGCGGGACCCCGCGCTCGCGGCCGATCCGCGCCACCAGGAGTATCTGACTGAGCCGGTGCGGTATTACGCGCCCCGGACGCCCGCGGCCGCCCTGCCGCTCGGATCCGCGCCGGGGGCGCAGGCGGTCTCGGAACGGCTGGCGGGGCCGGCTCTCCGCGGCTTGCGCTTCGTCCTCATCGAGCGGAGCTCCCGTTTCCTCTCGAGCCTGGACCGGGTCGACGCCCTGGCGTCGGCGCGGGGCTTTGCCGCGCGCGATATCTGGACCGGCGGGCCGCTCCGCGTCCGGCTCTACGAGCGGACGGGAGGCGCGAACTGACGAGGCGGGCTTTCGCCCTACCCGAAGGAGGGCCTCAGGCCGCCGAAGGCGCCGAGCTCGCCCAGGACGACCGGAGCGCAGGAGTCGATGGGCTCCACGATCATTCCGTCGGAGCTGATCTCGGAACCCTCGAGGTGGACGCAGCGCCGGAGGCGCACGTCGAGAGCGCCGCGCCGCTGGCAGACGGAGCAGCGCACGATGGTTCGCGACTGCGAGACGACGGAACCGATCGGAAGCTTCGTGAAATCCTCGGTCATCATGGAACCGGACCTCCTGTCGCGCGTATGCCCGCACCTTCCCCTCCCGTGGCTTTATTCAAGAATCGGGCCAGGGCGGGACGAGGGAGGCTTCAGCGAGGCTGGGGAAGATCGCGGAAAAAGGGAAGGTCGGCGCGCCAGACGGTCTCCTCGCGGCGGGGGCCGGTCGAGAGCAGGACCGCCGGAGCGCCCGCGACTTCCTCCAGGCGATGGACATACCGCCGCGCTGCAGAAGGAAGGTCCTCGTAGCGCGTGAGGCCCGTCGTCGTCGTCTTCCAGCCCGGCAGCGTTTCCAGAACCGGCTCGAGGCGCGCGACGTCTTCGGAGAGGGGCGGAATGTCGGTCACGGTGCGGCCGTCCAGACGGTAGGCGACGGCGATCGGGATCTCGGCGAGCTCGTCGAGGCAGTCGAGCTTGGTGATCGCGACGGCCTCGGCGCCCGAGAGCTCGACGGCGGTGCGCGCGACGACCGCGTCGAACCATCCCGTCCGGCGAGGCCGGCCCGTCGACGTGCCGTACTCGTTGCCGCGCTTCCGGAGGAACTCGCCGGTCTCGTCGTTCAGCTCGGTCGGAAACGGCCCCGAGCCGACCCGCGTCGAGTACGCCTTGAGAACGAGGAGGCTCGCATCGAGCGCCCGCGGCGCGATCGAGAGCCCGCACGCCACCGCGCCCGACGTGCAGTGCGAGGAGGTGACGAACGGGTATGTGCCCGCGGAGAGGTCCAGCATCGCCCCGTGCGCGCCCTCGGCCAGGATGGTGGCGCCGGATCGCAGCCGGTCGCGGAGAAACCGTCCCGTGTCGGCCACGTGCCGTTCCAGGCGCGCGGCCGCGGACCGAAGCGCCGCGGTGACCGTCTCCGGGTCCGGCACCTCGGGCTCGCCGAGCGCCCGGAGCAGCGCGCCGGTTTCCGCGTGGACCGCCGCGACGCGGGCCGCGAGCGTCTCCGCGCGGAAGAGATCCGCGACACGGATGGCGGTCCGCGCGGCGAGCGATTCGTACGCGGGGCCGATGCCGCGGAGCGTCGTGCCGATCTTCGCGTCCCCGGCGGCGCGCTCGCGGGCGGCGTCGAGCAGGCGGTGGTAGGGGAGGATCACCACGGCGCGGTCCGAGAGGAGGAGGTTGTCGCCCACCGGCATGCCCGCGGCCGCGACCTGCTCGATCTCCCCGAGGAGCGCGTCGACGTCCACGACCACGCCCGGGCCGATCACCGACGGGCGCCCTCGCAGGATCCCGGCCGGGAGAAGGTGCAGCGCGAAGTGACGGTTGGCGAACCGGACGGTGTGCCCGGCGTTGTGGCCGCCGTGATAGCGGGCGACGATGTCGAAGCGGTCGGCGAGCAGATCGACGACCTTGCCCTTGCCCTCGTCGCCCCACTGTCCGCCGAGAACGGCCAGAACCTTCACGCGGTCTATCCTCCGGCGTCGAAAAACAGCGCAGCCTAGCATGGAGACAGGGCGCCCCGTTGTTTTCGAGTCGTGCCGTCTCGAGGGGGAGAGAGCGGAGGCGACTTTCCCTCTCTCTCGGTCGGTCCGCGTCGCGGACCGCTTAGAATCCGAGTCCGGATGAAACTCCTTCGGCTCTCGGGGCGGGATCTGCGCCTCGCGGACGTGGTGGCGGTGTCGCGCCGGGAGGCGCGCGCCGTGCTCGCGCCCGCCGCCCGCCGCGCGATGACGGCATCGCGGCGTGTCGTCGACCGCGCCGTGCGCGGCGACGCCAGGGTCTACGGCGTGACCACCGGCTTCGGCAAGTTCGCCGACGTGGCGATCCCGCCAGACGACCTGCGAGAGCTCCAGCGGAACCTCGTGCGCTCCCATGCGGCCGGCGTCGGGGAGCCGCTGCCGGACGACGCGGTGCGCGCGACGATGCTCCTGCGCGCGAACGCGCTGGCGCGCGGGCGGTCGGGCATCCGCGTGGCGACGGTCGAGACGCTGCTCGCAATGCTCGACGCCGACGTGCTTCCCGTCATTCCCTCACAGGGCTCGGTCGGAGCCTCCGGCGATCTGGCGCCGCTCTCGCACCTCGCGCTCGCGCTCATCGGCGAGGGACGCGTGCGCGTGCGCGGCGCGGAGATGAAGGCGGGACCGGCGCTGCGCCGCGCCCGGGTGCAGCCGGTCGTTCTCGCGGCGAAAGAGGGCCTCGCGCTCATCAATGGGGTCCAGATGTCCGTCGCGGTCGGCGGGCTCGCCCTGGCGCGGGCCATCGAGCTCGCGCGGGTCGCCGACCTCGTCGGTGCGGCGTCTCTCGACGCGTCGCGGGGCTCGGACACGGCGTTCGACCCGCGCATCGTGGCCGCGCGGCCGCACCCCGGCGCCGTCGCGAGCGCGCGCAACCTCCGCGAGCTGCTGCGCGGCAGCGCGATCCGCGAGTCGCACCGCGGCTGCGGCCGCGTTCAGGACAACTACGCCCTGCGCTGTATGCCCCAGGTCCACGGGGCCGCCCGCGACGCCTTCGTCCATGCGCGCCAGGTCCTCGAATGCGAGATGAACAGCGCGACCGACAACCCGCTCGTCTTCGCGGAGCGCGGCGACATCCTCTCGGGCGGCAACTTCCACGGGGCGCCGGTCGGCCTCGTGCTCGACTACGCCGCGATCGCGGCGACCGACCTTTCGTCGATCTCGGAGCGGCGCATCGAGAAGCTCGTCAACCCGGCGCTGTCCGACCTGCCGGCGTTCCTCGTCCGGGAGGGCGGGCTCCACTCCGGGCTCATGATGGCGCAGGTGACGGCGGCGGCCCTGGTGTCGGAATGCAAGGTGCTCTCGCATCCCGCCTCCGTCGACTCGATTCCGACCTCGGCGGCGAAGGAGGATCACGTCTCGATGTCGCCGATCGCCGCGCGCAAGCTCGCGGCCGTCGTGGCCAACCTCGAGCGCGTGCTCGCGATCGAGGCGATCGCCGCCTTTCAGGCGATGGAGTTCCTGCGCCCGCTCTCCTCGTCGCCGGCGATCGAGGCGGTGCGCCGGGCCTTCCGGCGGACGGTGCGTCCGTGGCATCGCGACCGCGAGATGCATCCCGAGATCGAGAAGGCGACGCGGTTCCTGCGGGGCGAGGCGATCGCGTCGGCCGTCGCCGGGCTCGCATAGAATTCGCCCGATGAGCGCAGGCGCCGCCGCCCCCGTCCGCACGATCCGCGCCGCGCGCGGCACCGCCCTGCGCTGCCGGGGCTGGGCGCAGGAGGCGGCGCTGCGGATGCTCGAGAACAACCTCGATCCGGACAACGCCGAGCGACCCGAGGACCTCGTCGTCTACGGGGGCACCGGCCGGGCCGCGCGCAACTGGGAATGCTTCGACTCGATCGTCGCGACGCTGCGGCGGCTCGAGGGAAACCAGACGATGCTCGTGCAGTCCGGCAAGGCCGTCGGCGTGTTCGAGACGCACGAGGACGCTCCCCGCGTCCTGATTTCCAACTCGATGCTCGTGCCCGCCTGGGCGACGGGGGACGAGTTCCGCCGCCTCGAGGGGCTCGGCCTGACGATGTACGGGCAGATGACGGCGGGGTCCTGGATCTACATCGGCAGCCAGGGCATCGTGCAGGGAACGTTCGAGACGTTCGCCGAGGCCGGTCGTCGCCACTTCGACGGCGACCTCTCGGGCCGTCTCGTGGTCACCGCCGGGCTGGGCGGGATGGGGGGCGCGCAGCCGCTCGCCGCGACGATGAACCGCGCGGTGGCGCTCGTCGCCGAGGTGGATCCCGCGCGGATCGAGAAGCGCCTCCGCACGCGGTACCTGGACGTCCGCGAGTCGGATCCCGATCGCGCCATCGATCTGGCCCTCGAGGCGCGCGACGCGCGGCGCGCCGTGTCGATCGGCGTCGCGTGCAATGCCGTCGAGCTCCTCGAGCGGCTGCTCCAGCGATCGATCACGCCCGACCTCGTCACCGACCAGACCTCGGCCCACGACGAGCTGAACGGCTACGTGCCGCGCGGCCCCTACGCCGAGGCGCTGCGCCTGCGTCGCGACGACCCCGCGGCCTACATCGCGCGCGCGTACGCCACGATGGCCGAGCACATGCGCTCGATGCTCGAGCTGCAGCGGCGCGGCGCCGTGGTCTTCGACTACGGGAACAACCTCCGCGGGCAGGCGCAGAAGGCCGGCGTCGCCGACGCATTCCGCGTCGGGGGCTTCGTGCCGCTGTACATCCGTCCGCTGTTCTGCGAGGGGAAGGGGCCGTTCCGCTGGGCCGCCCTCTCCGGCGACCCCGAGGACATCCGCGCGACCGACCGCGCCCTCCTCGAGCTCTTTCCCGAGAACGCGGGGCTCCGGCGCTGGCTCGCGCTCGCCGAAGAGCGCGTCGCCTTCCAGGGCCTGCCTGCGCGGATCTGCTGGCTCGGATACGGCGAGCGGCACCGGGCGGGACTCCGCTTCAACGAGCTCGTGCGATCCGGCGCCGTCCGGGCGCCGATCGTGATCGGGAGGGACCACCTCGACGCGGGCTCCGTCGCCTCGCCGAACCGCGAGACGGAAGGCATGCGCGACGGCTCGGACGCGATCGCGGACTGGCCGATTTTGAACGCGCTGCTCAACACGGCCGCGGGAGCGACGTGGGTCTCCGTCCACCACGGGGGCGGCGTGGGGATCGGCTACTCGATCCACGCGGGCATGGTGGTCGTCGCCGACGGCACGGACGCGGCCGCGCGGCGCCTGCGGCGGGTCCTGATCACGGATCCGGGAACCGGTGTGATGCGTCATGCCGATGCCGGCTACCCGGACGCGATCCGGGCGGCGCGCGAGCGCGGAGTGGACCTGCCCTTCCTGGAATAACCGGTGCGCAAACGTCCCTCCGCGGCCGGATAGCGCAGAGCTCCGTGTTCCGTCCGGTCCTCCTCGTCGCGGCGCTGCTCGTCGCGCTCGCGTCCCTTCCGTGGCTCGACGGCTGGGTCGTGCTGCCGGGGAGCGCGACGGCGGCCTCGGCGCCGCCCGCGGAGCTCGCGCGTTCCCTCGCGAACGTGGCGGAGGACCTGGGGCGCCGCGCGGAGGCGCTGGCCGCCGATCGCGACGTGCGGCGCTCGCTCGAAGGCGGCGGCATCGCGTTTCAGCGGCAGCGGCTGTTCGCGGCCGCGCGCGTCGCGATGGCGGACGCCGCGCCCGGAAGCTGGATCGCGCTCGCCGATCCTGCCGGGAATCTCCTCGCCTGGTGGGGCGAGGCGCCGACGCACATGCCGGCCGTGCCCGCCGAAGGGGTCCTCTCCGTCCGCTGGTCGGCGACCCGCATGGAGCTCGATCGCTGGCGCCGCGCGGGCTCGGACGCGTTTCCCGGGATCATCTGCGCCGCGCGGTCGGTGCCGGTCGACGCGCCCGCCTTCGCGCGAGCCCTCGACCTCGGCGCGCGGAGCCAGGAGTGGGACGCGATGGCGCCGTCGGGCGAGCTGCCTTTGCTGCTCGCCGACGGAAATCGTCCGATCGTCGCGGCGCGGCGGGGTGCGCGGCCCTCGGTCCATCCGCGCGCGCGTCTGGCCGTGTTCGCGGTGCTCGTGCTCGCGTGTCTGCCGCTCCTCGCCGCCACGCCTCCGTGGGTGGGGGCCGGCCTCGCCAGTCTCTATCTCGGCGCTGCCGCGCTCGCCCGCGGCGGCGCGCGGGTGCTGGCCGAGCCGGGCACGTGGTGGCTCGCCGCGGGACCGCTCCTGCTTCCCGTCGCCCTCTCGGCCCTGGCTCGGCGCGATGCGGCGCGCCCCCCGCGGCTCCGCCTTCTGATCGCGTACGGCATGCTCGGCGCCGCCATCTTTCTCGCGAGCCGCGCGAACGTGCCCGACCTCATGCCCGGCCTCTCGGTCGCGAGCGACGCCTTCGCCGGCCTCGTCGCGCTCACCGCCCTCTTCGGCGCTGCCCTCGCGCTCGGCGCGTCCGCGGTCCAGACGGGACGCCCGGCCTCCACCGGTCTCGCCGTGGTCGCGACCGGCGCCGGCGTCGTGCTCGCCCTCCTCGCTCCGGGCAGCGGCCCCTACTTTCCGGTCGCGGTCGCCGCCGCGGCCGTGCTCGCCTACGAGCTCTGGCGCCGCTCGATCGCGGCCGCGGGTCCGCGCGGCGCGCTCGGTCCGTTCCGGCTGACGGCGGCGGCGGCGCTCCTCCTCGTGCTCGTGGCCGCGCCGTGCCACGCGCACGCACGGGCCGTGGCGGCCTCGCGGACCGCGGCCGCCATCCGTCTTCCGGATCCCCAGCGCATCTCCGCGTCCTCGGTCGTCGCGCTGCGCCGCTCGATCGAGCGCGTCGAGCGCTTCGACCTCGCGCGGGACCTGCCCGCGCCGTGGCCGGAGGTCGATCTCTCGGACCTCGCGTACCGCCTGTGGCGCGAGGGGGAGGAGGGCGGAGCGTCGGCGACGCTCATCGCCTACGAGGTCTACGACGGAGTCGGCTCGCTCCGGAGCCGTTTCTCGCTCATCCCGGAGGTCGACGTTCTCCCGGCGGCGGGCGCGTCCTCGGCGCGCATCGACCGCCACGACGTGGCCATCGTCCGCCGGCGCACGAGCCTTTCGGACGGCGACTCGACGTGGGGACACGTCGTCGTCGCGGTCGCCGACTGGCCCGCCTGGGACCCGCTGCCCGCGCGCCTGGCCGTGTACCTGCGGCTGGTGGGCAGTGAGAGCGTCGCGGAACCCGCGAGGCCCGTCCTGGCCCTCTACGGTCCGGACGGCACGAGGAGGGACGAGGGCCCGGAGCTCGACGCTGCCGTCTTCGAACGCGCGCGGACGACGCGCGCGCCGGTCCCGATCCGCACGCCGTACCGCGGCGAGGAGCTGCGCGGGGAGCTCCGCCCCCTGAAGGACGGATTCCGGCTCGTCGCGATCCCGACGCCGGAGTTCCTCGAGCGCCTGCTCGCGTCGACGCAGCTCCTGGCGCCGGCCGCGGCGCTCTACGCGCTCGGGGCGGCTCGTCTCCGTATGGCGTCACGTCACGCGGCGCCGGCCGCTCGCGCTGCTCTGGCCGCGGGGCCTTCGCAGCTTCCGCGGCCGTCTCGTGGCGCTCTTCCTGCTGTCGGTCATGGTGCCGCTCATCGCGGTGACCCTCTTCCTGCGCTCGGCCATCGCGACGCGCTCGCGGCAGGACACGCTCGATCACGGGAGGACGGCGCTCGAGACCGCGCGGCGCGTCCTCGACGACTACCTCCCGACGGCCGAGGCGGCGCTCGGTCGTCTGGGGCTCATCGACGACACGCTGCTCTCCTGGCTCGCCAACGCGGTCGGCTACGACCTCTCGGTCTACTCTCCCGAGGCCCGGCTCGTCGCCACCTCGCGCCGCGACCTCTACGAGGCAGGCCTCCTGCCCCGGCGCGTGCCGGGAGCCACCTACGCGGCCATCGGTCTCGGGGCCACGCGCGAGCGCACGGACGCGCGCCTGATCGCGGGCAGCCGCTTCGAGGAGATGACGACGGAGCTCGCCTCGCTGCCGGGAGTGCCCGGCGTGACGAGCCCGGGTCTGCTGTCGCTCCTGCTCCTGCCGCAGCAGCGCCTCGCCGAGGCCGAGGCGGCGCAGCTGACGGCGGCCGTGTCGGCATTCAGTCTGCTGGTGTTCGTCCTCTCGGCGGCGATCGCCGGCCGCCTCGCGGTCCGTGTGGCGCGTCCCGTCGCCGACCTCGTCGAGGGAACGCGCGCGGTCGCGCGGGGAGACTTCTCGCCGAAGCTCGTGGAGCCTCCTGACGAGGAGCTGAAGGAGCTGGTCCGGGCGTTTCTTTTCATGTCGCGCAGTCTGGCGGAGCAGACGGAGGCGCTGTCGCGTGAGAAGGAACGCCTCGCGACGCTCCTTTCGCAGCTGACGGCGGGCGTGGTCGCGTACGCCGACGACGGCGGCGTCCTTCTCGCGAATCCCGCGGCCGCCCGACTCGGCGGCGGTCGGGCGGACGCCCCCACGATCGCCGGCGTCTTTCCCGGCGAGACGATGGCCCCGCTGCGAGCCGCGCTGGTGCGCCGAGGCGCCGAGAGCGTCTCCGACGAGTTCGAGCCCCGGGCGGGGGAGCGCTGGCGCGTCGTCACGGTGCCGCTGCCGCTCGGCGGGGCGGGGGCCCGCATGGCGGTCATCGAGGACGTCTCCGATCTCGTCCGCTCGAATCGGCTCGCCGCATGGGCGGAGATGGCGCGCATGATCGCGCACGAAATCAAGAATCCGTTGACTCCCATCCGACTCTCCGTGGAACATCTGCGGGAAGTGTGGAAACGCGGCGATCCGGGATTCGAGCGGGTCCTCGAGGAGTGCGTCCTGAACGTCCTGCGGCAGACGGAGGTCCTCCGGCACTCGGCGGCGGAGTTCGCCGACTACGCGCGGCTGCCGCGTCCGGAGATGCGGCGGCTCGACGTCGGGCGGCTCCTCCGCGAGGCCGCCGCGGCCTGGGCCGGGGCGCCTGGAGTCCGTCTCGCCGTCTCCGCTCCTGCGGGCCTCGAGGCCGACGGAGACGCGCGCCTCCTCGAACGCCTGCTGTCGAATCTCCTCGGCAACTCGATCGAGGCCCTCGGCGGGAGCGGATCGGTCGTCCTCGCCGCCGAGCGGCGCGACCGCCGGATCGTCGTGACGGTGGAGGACGACGGCCCGGGCGTCTCCGCGGAAATCCTGCCGCGGCTGTTCGAGCCGTACTTCTCCGCCAAGAGCGGCGGGACGGGGCTCGGCCTCGCCATCGCGAAGAAGATCGTGGAAGAGCACGGCGGCGCGATCGCGGCGGAGAACCGGGCCCCGACCGGCCTCCGCGTCCGTTTCGACCTGCCGGCGGCGGAGTCCTCCGCTTCGTGAGCGCTCGCCCGCCGCGAGCGCCGGCGCTCCTCGCCGCCCTGGCTCTGGCCGCCGCGTGTCGCCGCGAGGCGCCACAGCCGCCAAAGCCCGGGCCGAAGCCGCCGAAGGGCGACGTCGTCTGGCTGATGGACCCCGCCGCGACGCGCGACGGATCGCTCGAGGGCTCGCTCGAGGCGATCGGCGCCGCCGCCGTCTTCCTCGAAGCCGGCCGACTCGGCGCGGCGAGCGGTCCCGACGCCTTTCGCGCCGCGGAGGCTCCGCCGAAGCCGCTCGGGGTCCCCGTCGTTCTCGTGCTCGCTCCGGACGCGCCGCTCGCCGGCGCGTGGAGCGGCGGGGAAGGGCCCGATCCCGAGGCGCTGGCGCGGACGGCGGGAACCGCGCTCGCCCGCGCCGTGGGGGACGGCTTCTTCGGCCGGGCGATCGGCGTGCACCTCGACTTCGCCTTCTCGCCGGCCGGCGCGGCGCGGTACGCCGCGTTCATCGCGGGCGTGCGCCGATCCCTCCCGGCCGATGCGTTCGTCTCGGTGTCCCTGAGCGCGCTGCCGCCGTCGGGGGAGCAACGCAAGAAGATCGAGCCGGTCCTCCAGGCGGCCGACGCCCTCGTCGCGGTCGTCTTCGGCGTCGGCGCGCGGCTCGACCCGAACGCGATCGACGCGCTGCACCGTCCGTGGTGGGCCGGTTACGACACGCGGCCGAGCGTCCGGGTCGTGGGGCCGGAGAGCGAGGCGCGGGGGGAGATTCCCGAGCGGCTGGTCGAGCCTCTCTCCGGCAGTCCGCGGCTCGACTTCGAGAACGATCTCTCGGTCAACGACGCCGGGGTCCAGGCCTTCACGCTGACCGCCCGCTCTCCCGTCCGCCAGGACGGCCTCGCGCTCGAGAAGGGAGACCGGCTCGCGTTCCGCCTGCCCGCGGTTTCCGAGATGCTCTTCCAGCTCGGCTCGAACATGGCCGGCAAGAGGTACGCGCTCGGCCGGGCGCTCCTCTTCGGCGGCGCCGTGGAGAGCGAGCGTCTCTTCGAGCTCGCCGCGTTCGCGGACGTGCTGCTCGGCCGCGCGCTCACGCCGGTCCTCGAGGCGACCATCCGTCCCGCGGGCCGCAACGCCATCGCCGTCGAGCTCGCGAATCGGTCGCCGCACGCCTCCACGGCCTCGCGGGTGGACAATTGGGTCGAGGTCGACCTGGCGCCGGCGCATCCGGCCGACGTGCAGGTCGGCGGCTTCGACCGGTACGAGGCTCACGACGCCGCGGGCCGCCCGGTCACCCCGGGGCGGGCGACGGTGGTGCGCCTCTTCGAGACGCTGATCGCGCCGCACGAGACGGTGACGCCGGCGCGGATCGTCGCGCGGGGCCCGCTCCCGCGGACCTGCTGCCGCTACCGGGTTCACGCCGTCGCCGCCGCGGGGCCGGAGCTGACGGGCGACTGGATCGCGCCCCCGCCGCCGCCCGAACCCACGCGGGCCCCGTCGAAGCCGGCCCCTAGGGCGAAGCGGGGATGACGGGCTCGCGCCGGCGGAAGAGCCCGACCAGCTTGCCGATCGGTCCCGAAGCGACGAAGACGAGGACGACGGTCGCGAGCGCGAGCTGCGGCCGGTAGGCCACGATCGCGAAGAAGAGGGCGATCGCCGGAAGGATCCACGCCGGGCGCCGCCGCTTCAGGTCGAGATCCTTGAAGGAGCGGTACCGGATGGTCGAGATCATCAGGAAGGACAGGAGGAACGTCAGCACGAGGAGTCCGGCCATCCACATCCGTGACACGAGCCGCTCCGGCGTCGCCAGGACGATCGTCGCCACGGTTCCGGCCCCGGCCGGAATCGGGAGGCCGACGAAGTAGCGCTTGTCGACGACGTGCGTCTGGATGTTGAAGCGCGCGAGCCGCATCGAGCCGCAGACGACGAAGAGAAACGAGGCCATCCAGCCCAGCCGGTCGAAGTCGGCGAGACCCCAGGAGTACGCCAGGACCGCCGGCGCGACGCCGAAGGAGACGAGGTCCGCCAGGGAGTCGTACTCCTCGCCGAACTCCGACGTCGAGTGCGTCATGCGCGCGATGCGCCCGTCGAGGCCGTCGAGCACGCCCGCGGCGACGATCAGGACGGCGGCGATCTCGAACGTGCCGCGAATCGTGCACCAGAGGGACAGATATCCGCAGAACAGGTTGCCGACGGTGAACAGCGTCGGGAGGATGAAGAGCCCGCGCGAGAGCCGCTCCCGGGAAAGGCGGGCCACGTCAGTTCCCCCGCGGCCAGCGGGCGATGCCCGTCCAGCCCGCCTTGACCTTGTCGCCGATCTTCACGAGCACCTCGGCGCCGTCCGGAAGGAAGAGATCGACCCGCGAACCGAATCGGATCAGGCCGATCCGTTGCCCGCGAACGAGCGTATCGCCGACCCGCGGGTAGAAGACGATCCTTCGAGCGAGCGCCCCGGCGATCTGCTTGAAGGTCAGGGAACCGGCGGACGTGACGAGCGTGATGCGGTTCTGCTCGTTCTCCAATGACGCCTTGTCGTGGTAGGCCACGCGCTTCGAGCCCCGGACGTAGACGTAGTCGCCGAGGCGTCCGGACACCGGCGCCCGGTTGACGTGGCAGTTGAACACCGACATGAAGATCGAGAGACGGCGGCGGGCGCCCGCGGGAGCCTCCGGCGCGTCCGCGATCGACAGCACCGTACCGTCGGCCGGCGAGACGATCGTGTCCTCCCCGCCCTCGGGGCGGCGTTCGGGATCCCGGAAGAACTGCAGGAGGAAGAGCGCGGCCCCCAAGAACACGCCCGCCGCCAGCGGGTGGCCCGTGAAGGCGGCCACCAGCCCGGCGGCGAGCGGTGGAAGAAGGAAGGCCCAGCCCCCTCGGGCGATGGGGACCCTCAGCTGGGAAGCTCCTCTCGATGATGTCGGGCGAGCGCCTCCATGCGGTCCTTCAGAAGGAGCTTCTCCTTCTTCAGCCGCTTCTCTTCCAATTCCTCGTCCTCGGAGAGACGGGACTTGCCGGCCAGTTCGTGGAGACGCTCCTCGTGATGACGGTGCGCTTCGCGAAGGCGGAGAAACTCCGGGTCGGTCACGGCGATCTCGATGTTCCCGTGTTCCATCGGGTCAATCCTCCTTGTCTTGTGCTCGGGATAGAGGGCGAGGGCGAGGCGGGTCACGGCCTAAGTCTAGCGGCCCGTCCCGGGGGTTTCAACCGACCCCGAAGAGGCCATTTCAGCGGTCGCGGGTCGACAACGGCAGCACGAGGACCATCGCGTCTTCGCCGTCCTGATAGTAGGCGCGGCGCCGGTACGCGTCCGTGAAACCGTACGATCCGTAGAAGGCGCGGGCCGCGGCGTTGGACAAGCGCACCTCCAGCGTGAGGGACGACGCGCCCACGGCGCGCGCGTGGGCGAGCGCGTCCTCGAGCAGAAGGCGGCCGTATCCCTGCCGCCGCAACCGGGCGTCCGTCGCGATCTTGTTGATGTGGAACTCCTCGTAGAGGGACACCGCGAAGACGTAGCCGCCGATGCGCGGCTCCGAGCCGTCCTCGGTCGCGAGGACGCGGAGATAGCGGTGTGGCTCCGCGAGCTCGCTCGCGAAGAACTCCCGCTTCCACGGAATCGGAAACGACTCCGATTCGATGCGCGCAATCTCGTCCAGATCGAAAGGCCCCGGCACGCGGAGGCGATACGGCCGTGGCCGCGGCTCACGCAGCGCCACGCTTCTCCTCGGCGGCGCTCGGCCGCGAATAGAGAGCCGGGATGGCGCGATCGAGCGGCAGGGCGCGGCCGGGCTCGCGGGTGACGGCCGCGGCGAGCGCGGCGGCGAGGCTCGTCGGGAGCGGGGGAGCGGGCGGCTCGACGAGCGACTCGGGCAGCGCGGCGACGCGGGCCGCGCCGGCGAAGACCCCCGCGTCCTCCCGCCGGCAGAGCGACGCCGGCGCGAGCGATCGCGCGCGAGGGCCGCCGACGTCGAATCGCTCCGCCACGAGCTCGCCCCGGCCCGCGTCGAGGAACGCCGCGACCGACGACTCGCCCGATCCGCGCGCCGCCTCGGCGAGCGCCGCGAGCGTCGAGACGGCCTCGAGCGGAATTCCCCGCGCCCGCGCGAGCCCCCAGGCCGTGGCGAGTCCGACGCGCACGCCCGTGAAGGAGCCGGGGCCGGCGCAGACGGCGACGCGATCGCAGCGCTCGAGCCCGACGCCGGCGCGATCGAACGCGCGGCGGATCGCGGGGAGGAGCTCCTCGGAGGCGCGCCGGTCTCCCGGAAGGGCCTCCTCGAAGGCCGCGTCCTCGACTCGGACGACGACCGAGGGATGAGGGCCGGCGGTGTCCATGGCGAGCACGATCATCGTCGTCAGGCGGGCGCCGCGAGTCCGCGCGCCCTCGGGCTATGCTAGCACTCCGTGAGCGTCCCCACCGCGCGCGTGACCCCGATGCTCCGCCAGTATTTCGAGATGAAGAGCCGCGTGCCCGACGCGATTCTCTTCTACCGGCTCGGCGACTTCTACGAGATGTTCTTCGACGACGCCCGCGAGGCTGCGCCTCTGCTCGGGATCGCGCTGACGCGGCGGCACCGGGATTCCGACATCGAGGCTCCGATGTGCGGCGTGCCGTTCCAGAGCGTCGACCACCATGTGGCCCGCCTGGTCGCCGCCGGCCGCAAGGTCGCGATCTGCGATCAGGTGGAGGAGGCCCGCGGCGCGAAGGGCCTCGTCCGACGGGACATCACGCGGGTCGTCACGCCCGGCACCGTGCTCGATCCCGAATCCCTCGTGCCCGACGCCCCGTCGTATCTCGCGGCGCTCCGGCCCGCCGAGCCGGAGTGGGGCGCGGCGTTTCTCGACCTCTCGACCGGGCGGTTCTACGCCGGGACGATCCGGGAGGCCCGTCTGGCGGACGCGCTCGCGCTGCTCCGACCCCGGGAGATCCTCCTGCCCGAGGGGGCCGAGGCGGCCGGCTTGCCGGCGGCGACGACGCGACGGGCGGACGCGTGGTGGGACGAGTGCCTGGAGAGAGGCACCGCGCCCGGGACCTTCGCCGCGCCCGCGCGGGCGGCGGCCGCCGCGGCGCTCGCCTATGCCCGGGAGATGCGGCCGGGGCGGCTCGACCACGTCGGCCCGCCGTCGCCCCTCGCGTTCGGCTCGCGCATGGGCCTCGACGCCTCGGCGATCTCGACGCTGGAGCTCTTCGAGTCTTCCGAGGGCGCGCGCGAGCGCGGCCTCCTCTCCCTGCTCGACCGCACGCGCACGCCGCCGGGCGCCCGGGCCCTTCGGGAGACGCTCGCCCACCCGTCGCTCGATCCGCTGGAGCTCGAGGCGCGGTGGGACGCGGTCGAGGAGCTGGTGGCCCGCGAGGATGTCGCCGAGGCGGTCGGGGCGGCGCTCGATCCCGTCGGCGATCTCGAGCGGCGATTTGGCCGCGTCGCCGTGGGCACCGCCGGTCCGCGGGACGTGGCGGCGCTCGGCTCGGGCCTGCAGGCGGTGCCCGGCGTGCTCGCGGCGGCGGCCGGCCTGAAAGCGGCGCGGCTGCGCGCCGTATGCGAGGCGGTGCCCGACACGGCGGACTGCGTCGCCCGGATCGGGCGCACGCTCGCCGACGACCCGCCCGTGCTGGCCACCGCCGGCGGCGTCATCCGGGAAGGCGCCGACGCCGAGCTCGATGCCCTGCGTGCGCTGCGCCGCGACGCGCAGGGCGCGCTGCTCGCGATCGAGGCCGAGGAGCGGCGCCGGTCCGGCATCCCCACCGTGAGGGTCCGCTTCAACCGCGTGTTCGGCTACTCGCTCGAGGTCGGCGCGGCCCACCGCGAGAAGGTGCCCGCCGAGTGGGTCCGCCGGCAGTCGCTCGCCAACGCGGAGCGGTTCGTCACGCCCGCCTTGAAGGAGCTCGAGGAGAAGATCCTCGGCGCGGAGGACCGCATCGCGGCGATCGAGGCGCGTCTCTATGGCGAGATGCTCGTCGACCTTTCGGCCGCCGGAAACCGCGTGACCCGGACGGCCGCGGCGCTCGCCGAGCTCGACGTGCAGCTCTCCCTGGCGGCGGTCGCGCGCTCCGGACGCTGGACCCGCCCGCGCCTGTCGGAGAAGCCCCGTCTGCGCATCGTCGCGGGCCGGCATCCGCTCGTCGAGCGGCTCCGGCGCGAGGAGCCGTTCGTGCCGAACGACACGGATCTCGCCGAGGAGCGGCGCATCCAGCTCGTGACCGGGCCGAACATGGGCGGCAAGTCGACCTACCTGCGGCAGGTCGCCACGATCGTGCTCCTCGCGCAGGCCGGGTCGTTCGTGCCGGCGGAGGCCGCGGAGCTGTCGCTCGTCGACCGCATCTTCACGCGCGTGGGCGCCGCCGACCACCTGTCGCGGGGCGAGTCGACGTTCATGGTGGAGATGCTCGAGTCCGCCGCCATCCTGCGCGAGGCCACCGCGCGGAGCCTCGTCGTCCTCGACGAGGTGGGGCGGGGCACCTCCACGTTCGACGGCCTCTCGATCGCCTGGGCGATGCTCGAGCACCTCCACGACGAGCGCGAGCGCGCCGGATTCGTCCTCTTCGCCACCCACTACCACGAGCTGACCGAGATCGCGCTCGTCCGGCCCGCCGTCGTCAACACGACGATGGCGGTCAAGGAGGCCGGCGGCCGCGTCGTATTCCTCCGCAAGGTGATCCCGGGCGCGGCCGACCGCAGCTACGGCATCCACGTCGCGGAGCTCGCCGGTCTTCCGGCCGCGGTGACCGCCCGCGCCCGCGAGGTCCTCGCGAACCTCGAGCAGCAGGAGCTCGACGTGGAGGGCGCCCCTATCCTCGCGCGCAAGGAGGGCCGGAGCGCCGGCGCCGGCCAGTACCTGCTCTTCTCGGCCGACGAAGAGCTCGCGCTCGAGAAGCTGCGCGCGGTCGACGTCGATCAGCTGACCCCGATCGCCGCGCTGTCGCTGCTCGCCGCGCTGCAGGAGCGGCTCAGGGGGAAGTGAGCGCGCGCCTCTTCGCGGTTGGCCTGGAGGGGCCGCGCCTCGCGCCGCGCGAGAGCGAGATCCTGTCCGCCGCGCCCCCCTGGGGCGTGATCCTCTTCCGCCGGAATCTCGACGGCCTGGCGGAGCTCGGCCGATTGACCGACGAGCTGCGCGGCCTCGGCGTCGCGCATTTCCTCCTCGACCAGGAGGGCGGTCCGGTCGACCGCCTGAAGGACCTCGTCGCGCCGGCGCCCGCGCTCCGGCGGCTCGCGGCGGGCGACTCAGCCCGGAGGGCGGGCCTCGCGACGGGAGCGATGCTCGCGCGGCTCGGATTCGACGTCGACCTCGCTCCCGTCGTCGACCGATCCGTCGCGGGCGCCGGTTCCCTCGTGCTCGGCGACCGCTGCGCGGGCGCGGACCCCGCGGAGATCGTCCGCACGGCCGGGGCCTTTCTCGAGGGCCTGCACGCGCGCGGGGTGGGCGGCTGCCTGAAGCACTTCCCCGGTCTCGGCCGCGCCGCGCTCGACACGCACGCGGCGCTGCCGATCGTCCCGCTCGACCCCGCGGAAGAGGAGCGCGACCTCGCCCCCTTCCGGGCCCTCATGGGCCTCGCGGGCGCGGTGATGGTCTCGCACGCCGCCGGCCCCGACGGCGTCCCCGCGTCCCTGTCGCGACCCGTCGCGACGGGACGGCTTCGGAAGGAGGTCGGATTCACCGGCGCCGCCTTTTCCGACGACCTGGAGATGGGGGCCCTGTCCGGCTTCGGCGGTCTTCCGGAGCGCTGCGCCCGCGCGAGCGCCGCGGGATGCGACCTCCTCCTCCTGTGCCGTCGGATCGAGGAATACCCGGCGTCCCTCGAGGCCGTCGAGCGCGGCGTTCCCCAGAGCCGGCGGAGCGAGGCGGCCGTCCGGCTCGACGCCTACGCCGACCGCCTCGCGAGGCTCCGCGCGGACGCGGGCCCTCCGCCCGAAACGCTAGCGGAGGTTCGGGCCGAGTTCGCCGTGCTCGCCTGATCGGCTCCCTTAGAAGGGCACGTCGTCGTCGTAGGTGCCGGCGCCGGCCGTCGCCGGCTCGGGCGCCTCGGCGACCTCGCGGCTGGTGTTGGCGCCCGACGCGCGCATCCCGTCCTCGCGGCGTCCGAGCATCACGACGTTGGAGGCCTTGACCTCCGTCTTGTATCGCTTCTGTCCGTTCTGATCTTCCCAGCTCCGGGTCTGGAGGCTGCCCTCGACGTAGACCTGCTTGCCCTTCTGCAGGTACTCGCCGCAGATCTGCGCGAGCTTCTCCCAGGCCACGATGTCGTGCCACTCGGTGCGCTCCTGCTTGGCGCCCGAGGCGTCTTTCCATGCGGTGGTCGTCGCGAGCGAGAAGCGCGCGAGGGTGGTGCCCTGCGGCGTCGTCCGGATCTCCGGGTCCTTGCCGAGGTTTCCGATCAGGATCACTTTGTTGACGCTGGCCATGTGTTCGCCCTCCTTTCAGGTGCTGACACCATATTCCAATTCGCGAGGGACAATTGATGTCCGGGTAGAATCGGACAACGACATGTCGGCGAGCGACGGGGACGAGGTCCGAGGGCGCCTGGTCCGGTCCGCCTCGACGATCACGCCGCTCACCCTGCTGTCACGCGTCACGGGCTATGTGCGCGACAAGGTGGTCGCGCTGACGCTCGGCGCGGGGATGCGGACGGACGCGTTCTTCGTGGCATTCCGGATCCCGAACATGCTGCGCGAGATCATCGGCGAGGGCGCGATGTCCTCGGCCGTGATCCCCGTCTACACCGAGGTCGCGCACGAGCGCGGCGCGGAGGAGGCGCGCGCCTTTCTCGGCCGCGTCGCCGGGACCTTCGCGCTGATTCTCACCGGGATCACCGCCGGCGGCATCCTCGCCTCGCCCTGGCTCGTCGGCCTGCTCGCGGGTCAGTTCCGGGCGGTCCCCGCGAAGTTCGCGCTGACGGTCGTGCTCAACCGCTGGATTTTTCCCTACATCCTGCTCGTCTCCCTCGCGGCCCTCTGCCAGGCCGTCCTGAACGCGCACCATCGGTTCGCGGCGCCCGCGGCGGCGCCGATCCTCATGAACGTCGCCCTCATCCTCGCCGCGTGGCTCGTCGCGCCGCGGCTCGCGGAGCCGACCTACGCGCTCGCGGGCGGCGTCCTCGCGGGCGGCTTGCTCCAGATCGCCGTCCAGGTGCCGCAGCTCCGGCGCCTGAAGGCGATCGGGAGGCCGGCGCTCGGCTGGCGGGACCCCGCGGTGAAGTCGGTGCTCGTGCTGATGTCGCCGCGGCTCCTCGCTTACGGGATCAACAGCGTCAATACCGTCGTCGCGACGCGGTTCGCGGCCGGCCTCGGCGACGCGAGCGTCTCTTATCTCTATTACGCCAACCGCCTCAAGGAGCTCGTCCTCGGGGGTTTCGCCGTCTCGATCGCGACCGCGATCCTGCCGACCCTCTCGCGCCAGGCGCTGTCGCCGGACCGAGAGCCGTTCAAGGATCACCTCGCGTTCGCCCTGCGCCTGATCGCCTTCGTGACGGTGCCGGCGACGGTCGGCCTCGTCGCGCTGCAGACGCCGATCGTCCGCGTCCTCTTCGAAGGCGGCCGCTTCGGCGCCGCCGACACCCGCGCCACGGCGGGCGTCCTCGCGACGCTCTCCCTCGGTCTCTTCTTCTTCGCCGCCGTGCGCGTCGTCGTGCCGGCGTTCTACGCGCTCAAGAGCACCGCGCTGCCGGTCGCGGCCGCGCTCGCCGACGCGGCGGTCTTCGTCTCCCTCTGCAGCGCACTGACGCCGACGATGGGTCTGCCGGGGATCGGCCTCGCGAGCTCGGCGGCGGCGGCGGTCAACGTCGGCGTGCTGCTCGCCGTCCTGCGGCGCCGCGAGGGGAGGCTGCGCGGCCGCGCGCTCGCCGCGTCGCTCGGGCGGATCGCCGCCGCCTCCGCCGTCATGGGAGCGCTGCTCTGGGGCGCGCTGCGATTCCTGCCGCTCTCCGAGTTTCGCGGCTGGCGCGGGGCCGCGCTCCTCGGTGCGGTGATCCTGGCCGCGACCCTCGTCTACTGGATCGCGGCCCACCTGTTCCGCGCGCCGGAGGCGTCGGAGCTGCGGCGGCTCGCCGCCCGACGACGGCCGCGCCCGTGAGGGCGGTCGTCCAGCGGGTCTCCCGCGCGGCAGTCCGCGTCGGCGGCGAGACGGTCGGCTCCGTGGGTCGGGGGTTCCTCGTCCTCGTCGGCGCGGAGACGGGCGACGGGCCCCCGGCCGCCGACGAGCTCGCGCGGAAGATCGCCGGGCTGCGGGTCTTCGAGGACGACGCGGGAAGGATGAACCTCGCGCTCAGCGACGTGAGCGGCGCCGTCCTCGCCGTCTCCCAGTTCACGCTCGCGGCAGACCTCTCGCGCGGGCGTCGGCCGGGTTTCGAGCGGGCGCTGCGCGGGCCCGAGGCCGAGCCCCTCTACGAGCGGTTCGTCGCCGCCCTCCGTTCCGCGGGGTTGACGGTCGAGACCGGCGTGTTCGGCGCCTCGATGGAAGTCGAGCTCGTCAACGACGGGCCGGCGACGTTCCTGCTCGACGTGCCGCCCGGCCCCTCGGGCTAACCCCGCCGCCTGCGCCCCGCGGCCTAGACGATCCGGATCGGCGTCAGGCTGAAGCAGACGAGGAAGACCGCCACGCAGAGGAGCGCGATCAGCATGCGCCCGAAGTCGAGCGGCAGGTCGTCGTCCTCAACCGGAGGGTGCGCGAGTCCGGCCACCACGACGATCGCGACGGGCAGCACGAGCCAGACGGCCGAGTGCGTGACGCCCGCGACGACGCAGAGAGCGAGGGCCACCCCGGATGCGATCGGCTGGCGCCTCCCGATCGCGGCGCGCAGCACGTGGCCGCCGTCGAGCTGACCGATCGGAAGGAGGTTCAGGCAGGTGACGAGCAGACCGAACCACGCCGCCATGAACGTGGGATGTTCGTGGACCGTCGCGCTCGTGTACGGACCCACGTGCACCAAGCGCTGCGCCCAGCGCACGAGCAGCGGGTAGTCGAAGAGCACGGTGCCCTCGCTGAGCGGCGTCGTGGAGGGCTTGGGATGGGCGACCCCGTAGAGGAGGAAGGGGATCGCCGTGAGGAAGCCGGCGAGCGGCCCCGCGGCGCCGACGTCGAGAAGCTCCTTCTTGCGCCGGATCGGCTCCTTGATGCGGATGACCGCGCCGAACGTCCCGATCAGATTCAGGAACGGCGACGGGATGAAGTAGGGCAGCGTGGCCGCGATGCCGTAGCGCCGGCACATCGCGTAGTGGCCGAGCTCGTGCACGCCGAGGATCAGGAGCAGCGGCACGGAGAACGCGAGACCGTCGGCGAAGCGCCCGCCGAGCAGCGGCCCGCCGCCGGTCGAGAACGCCGCGCCGCCGGCGAGCGTCGTGGTCACGAACGTGGCGGCGAGAAGCCCGGCGTGGAAGAGCGGGTGCTCGAGAATCCGGCGCCGCGGTTTCGGGGCCGGCGGCAGGGGAAGCGCGCCGGGGCCGGGAAATCCCTCCACTAAGACGGGAGGCCGCGGCGCAGCTCGAGCAGGAGACGGGCGAGAGAGCTGCCGAGGGCGCTCGACGCGATCTCGAGGTTGCGGTAGTCCTCCTCGGCGAGCGGCGCGCCCAGGCGGTCGGCATAGAGGAATGCGACGAGGCGATCCTTGATCCGCACCGGATAGACGCCGCAGGAGGCGGCGGCCTTGTCGCCGAGCAGCGCGGCGAGTTTCGGCGGGACGAGGACGCGCGACAGCGAGCCTCGGTGGGGCGAGCCGGACAGCTTCACGAACGCGAAGATGGACGGCTCTCCCCAGGGGATGCGGATCCCCGCGACCTGGTCGCGGGTCAGGCCGGCGCCCCGGGCCGTCCACCCGCGGACCGCGTCCTGCGCGGACGTCAGCAGCACCGCGCGGGGCATCCGTCCGCAGATCGTCTCGAGCGTGGACTCGGCCAGCCGGTCGCGCCCGGGCAGGACGGCGTTCTCCGCCGCGCGCCGCGCGGGCCGCGCGGCCCACATCGCGGAGACGTCGGTGTCGTCGGCGTCGCGCCGCGCCGGACGCCACATTCCCTCGACCACCTCCTCGTTTCCGGGAGCCGGCGGAGGGGTGAAGTCGGGAAGGAGATCCGAGGCGTCCGCGAGCTCGCCCCCCGGCTGCTCCGCCGAGATGAACGGCGCGGAATACGAGATCGACAGCGGGGCGGGCGGCGCGACGCCTCCGATCGGAATCCGCTGTCCCGATGCATTCACGAATCGTCCCTCGAACGGAGCCTCCGGCGCTTCGCGCGTGGCGCGCGCGCGGTAGAGGCGGCGCTCCTCGTTGCGCTCGAGCTTGTGCAGCACGCCGCGGAACTCGATCGGCACCGGACGCCCGTAGAAGAGGTGGAACGCCTGCAGGAGGCGCACCTCCGAGATCACCGCGGGAATCACGGGACGGTTCGTGACCGCCGAGACCTCGTCGACGGCCGCGAGGTTCGACGGGTTCTTGAACGCGACGCGCACGCCGCGGCCCTCGAGCGCGTAAGGCACCGCGGCGAGACGCACCGCCGCCCGCTCGGGCAGGAGGCGGACGACCTGCGGCGGCGCCTTGAGGATGTCCGCCCACGTGACGGAGTCGCACCGATGAATCGCGGCGAGGGCCCGGAGGAGGTTCTCCTCGTCGAGGAGGTCGCGATCGAGAAGGATCGTGCCGAGTCGGAACGGCTCGCCGGTGTGGCGCTGGAATCCCAGCGCGCTCTGCACGGCCTTTTCCGAAACGACGCCGTCCGCCACGAGCAGCTCGCCGATGCGCGGCATTGAAAGCCGATTCTACTTTTTTTCCGAGGGCTTCGGCCGCGGCGTTCGCTTCGCGAACGGCGGCCGAGAGTTTTCAAGCCAGCCCGTCAGCTCGTGCATCCAGCGGAAAGCCCCGTCTCGGCGGGGTCGCGTCCGATCGGCCGGCCCTTTCTCTCTGCTTACGGGAGGTCGCGCAGATCCTTTCCCGGTTTGAAGCGGATCGTGTTCCCGGGCGGGATCGAGACCTCGACGCCGGTCTTCGGGTTGCGGCCGATGCCGCGCTTGCGGCGCTTGACCTGGAACACGCCGAAGCCGCGCAGCTCGATCCGGTCGCCGGCCCCGAGGGCCGAGCGCATCGCCTCGATCACCGTTTCGACCGCGGTCGCGGCCTTGGCGCGCGGGATCTGGGCGAGATCGACCACCCGGTCCACGATGTCCGCTTTGATCATGAGCTTCCTCCGGGATGGCCCTGATTATATAACCTGCTTTTTCTTCAATCGGATGGAGGCGGCGAGCGCCGCGGCGGCGGCACCGGCGAGCTCCCGCAGATACGTCAGATCGGCCGGACTCGCCCCCTGGGCCCCCGCGCATTCGGCATACAGAAACGCCACCGTCTTTTCGCGGATCCGGATCGGCTGGATCACGCACTCGGTGGGCCATCCGCCGAGCGCCGCCGCGAGCGCCTCGTGCCTCGGCAGGGGCGGCAGGGCGCCGAGATAGAACGCCTGGCCCGTGCGCAGGTTGAGAAAGACCGAGGGCTCCGTCCACGGCACGTGGACGTCGCGCAGAGCCCGGATGTCGACGCGCTCGCCCGCGCCGCTCCAGCCGACCACGCCGTCCGAGCGCCCGGCGAAGACGGCGCTGCGCGCGAAGCGGCGGCGCAGTGCGCGCAGCGACGCGTCGAAGACGCCGTCCCGGTCCCGGGCGGCGAGCATCTCGGCGAATTCCGCGGGCGTGGGCATTCCCGACGATGCGGCGGTCTCGCGCGACGCCGCCGCCGTCCGCTTCCACTCGCCCGGAGCGGCGGCCACGCGGACGGCGGGGACTCGGGGAACGGGAGGCGGCGGCGGGGCGGGCCGCGATTCGGCGCCGGGCATCTCCTCCCACGGGATCGACTCGAGATGCTCCTCGGCCTCGGCGGGCGCCGCGGGAAGGCCGCTCCAGCCGACGGACGGCTGGTCCGGCGCGGCCCATGTCGGCGTCGCGGGCGTCTCGCCGGTCTCGCGCGCGGGGGCCGGATAACCGGGCGTTGGAGTAGGGGGAGGACTCGAGAAGTCGGGGGGAGGGGGCAGCGGCTTGCGCACGACCGGCGGCGCCACGGGCCGCGACAGCTTCTCGGCGAGGATCGCGAAGCGCGGCGTGCGCCGCTCGCCGTACCACTTCTCGAGCGCCTGATAGATGCGCACCTCCGGGGCGACGGCCGGGACGATCTTCTTGCCGGTGACGAAGAAGAGCTCGTCGAGGATCCGCAGATTCGAGGGGTCGCGCAGGACGACGCGCACGAAGCCCTCGCCGACCTCGACCGGAACCGCGGAGTGGCGGATGGCGAATTTCGCCGGAAGGGCGGCGATCACCGGACCGGGAACGGCACCGAGCGCGCTCCAGGGGACGTACACGCAGCCGTGCTGCTCGGCGAGGGCCTTGCCGACGTCGTCCTCGGAAACCGATCCCTTTTCGAGCAGGAGCGTGCCGATCCGTCCGCCCGTGAAACCCTGGACCGCGAGCGCCCGATGGACGCTCTCTTCGCTGACGGCACCGGCCCGGACCAATAGAACGCCGAGTCGAGGCATGAACGCGTTGATTATCGCGTACCCGGCTCCGAAAGGAACCTTTCATCGCCGGCCCCGATTTTCTCCCGGGCCGCGGCGCGCGGACGCGGCGGCTCGTAAATCGGCGATGAACCGCCCCGCCGCGCTCGGCGGCGGGAATTTCTCCCGCCGGGGACGTGCTAAATTGCCTCGGTGACGCTGTCTGCCGCGGCGCTCGTGGCCATCCTCTCGCTCGCGGGCCCCGCCGCGCCCGGCGCGAGCGATCCGATGCTCGCCAGCCGAAAGGCCTTCCTCGCGGCCCGCATGGCGGTCGCGGACGGCCGCTACCAGGAGGCCCTCGCCCTCTATCGCCAGGTGCTGACCGTCCTTCCGAACGACCCCATCGTCCATCTCGAGTACGCGCAGCTGCTGCGCGATTTGAACGTCGGCGAGGAGGCGGCGCGGCAGGCCCGCGACGCCGTCCGCCTCGATCCGAATCTTGCGGAGGCGCGCCGGCTGCTCGGCACCCTGGAGCTCTCGGCGGCGGAGAAGGACCCGGCCCGCCTGCCGGCGGCCATCGACGAGCTCTCGGCCGCGCACCGCCTCGCGCCCGCGGACGTCGGCACCTCCGTGGCGCTCGCCCGGGCCCTCCTCGCCGCCGACCGTTCGGCCGAGGCCGCGGCGATCCTCGACGAGCTGCCGGAGCTGGCGGGCCAGCCCGCCATCCAGCGCCTCACCGCGGAAGCCAAGGCGAAGAGCGGCCGTTATCGCGAGGCGGAGCAGCTCTACAAGGAGCTGTGGGAGGCCGATCCGGCCGATCGCGAGATCGCGGCGGCTCTGATCGACCTCTACGAGGATCAGGACAAGCTCGACGACGCGCTCGAGGTGCTCGGCAAGCTCGGAGAACGCGACCCGGAGAATTCGGCGATCTCGGAGCGCATCGTGCTCGACCTCGCGCGCGCGGGCCGCTTCCCGGAGGCCGAGCAGCGGGCGCGGCAGCTCGTCGCCAAGCGGCCGGAGAATCGCGCGGGGCAGCGGCTTCTCGCCACGGTCCTCTTCGAGCGCGACAATCCAGCCGAGGGCGAGAAGATCCTGCGCGCGCTTCTCGAGGCGGATCCCGACGATCCGATGACCCGCCGCGCGCTCGCCTCGGAGCTCGTGCGCGAACGCCGCTTCGACGAGGCGAAGGCGATGTACGAGGACCTCGGCCGGCGCGCGGGGGACGACCCGAAGAAGGCGGAGGCGCGTCACGCGGCGGCGGTCGAGCTCGGGTTCATCGCCTACCTCCAGCGCGACTACGCGGGCGCCCGGAAGATCCTCACGCCGCTCTCGATGACCGACGGCCAGGTCCAGGACCGCGCCGCCCGCATTCTGCTCGCCGCGGACCGCGATGGAGATGACCTCACCGACGGACGCGACCGCGCGAAGGCGTTCGCGACGGCGAAGCCGTCCGATCCCGAGTGGGAGGCGGAGAACGCGGAGTTCCGCTATCGCCTCGGCGAGACCGCCGATGCGACCGTCGTCCTCGATCGTCTCGGGTCCTCGGGCCAGCTCGACCAGATGCTCGCCGCGGCCGACGCCTACGCCCGTCTGAAGAAGTACGACGCCGCCGTGCGCATCTCCCGGGCGGCCGCGGCCAAGTTCCCCGAGTCGAGCGACGCGCTCTTCCGTCTCGGCTCGAGCCTCGAGCGCGGCGGCGACGCCGCCGGCTCCGAGAAGGTGTTCCTGCAGCTGCTCGCGATGAGACCGAACGACGCGCCGACCCTCAACTATCTCGGTTACATGTGGGCGGACGGGGGCGTCCAGCTCCAGCGCGCCCGCGAGATGCTCGAGAAGGCGGTCGCCCGGGAGCCGCGCAACGCGGCGTATCTCGACTCGCTCGGCTGGGCATACTTCCGTCTCGGCGAGCTCCCGCAGGCGGAGAAGAACCTGCGCGAGGCGTACCGGCGCGAGCCGGCCGACCCGACCATCGAGGAGCACATGGGAGATCTCGAGGCCCGGCAGGGCAATGTCGAAGGCGCGGTCCGCCACTGGGAGAAGGCGCTGGAGCTCAAGCACGAGGAGCCCGACCGCGTGCGGGAAAAGCTGCGGCGCGCCGGAGCTCCCGTCTCGCAGCGTTGACCCGCAGGCGGCTCTGCCTCCTCGCCGCCGCGCTCCCGTTCGCCGCCCTCGCCGCCTGCGCGACCCACCGTCCCGCGCGGCGCTTCGTCCCCGCGAGCGACGCGGAGGCCCGTGAGGCCCTCGGCGCCTGGCAGGCCTCTCTCGAGCGGGCCGGGTCGCTGCCCGCCTCCCGGCTCCTCTACGACGCCCGCGTCTCGAAGGGCGGCGCGCCGCCCGTGCCCGGGACCCTCGCCGTGACCTACGATGGGCGCGCCGTGGTGACCGCCTCGCTGACCGGACCCTTCGGCTCGCGGATCGCCGAGTACCGCGACGGCCGCGTGACCGGCGAGGACCGCGCCGCGCTCCCCGTCCAGCCCGAGGCGATGCGCGCCGTGCTCGCCGGCGGAGCGTGGCCCGGGGTCGCTCCGTCCGTCGAGGGCGTGGACGCGGGACAGGCGCGGCTCGTCTTCCAGGCCGAGGGCGCCCGCGTGCGGGTGGTCCTCGACCTCGCGACGAGCCACCCCGTCTCGCTCGAGGTGCAGGGACCGGACGGGCACCTGTTCGTCGACTACGCGGGTGCGTCCGATCCGTGGCCCGGACGCGTCGACGCGCGCGAGGAGACGACGCATCGCCGGGTGGCGCTGAAGCTCCTGGCCGTCGAGAACGCCGGGGGAGAGGCAGGCCGATGAGGCTCGCCGCTCAGGCGCCCGCCAAGATCAACCGGGAGCTGCGCGTCGGACGCCTCCGCCCGGACGGGTACCACGAGATCCTGTCGCGGATGGTCTCGATCGACCTCTCGGACCGCCTCACGGCCGAGCCGTCGGACGCGCTCGAGTTCTCCTGCGACGATCCCGCGGTGCCGCAGGGAGACGACAATCTCGTCGTGCGCGCCGCGACGCTCCTCGCCGCCCGCGCGGGCGTGCGGCCCGCGGCGCGCCTGCGCCTGGAGAAGCGCACGCCGATGGGCGGAGGGCTCGGCGGCGGCAGCGCCGACGCGGCCGCCGCGCTGCGGCTCCTCGCCCGGCTCTGGAACTGCGAGGACCGTGTGGGCGATCTCGCCGCGCTCGCCGCGGGGCTCGGCAGCGACGTGGCGTTCTTCCTGGAGGGCGGCGAGGCCGAGGTCTCCGGCCGAGGCGAGAGCGTGCGGCCCGTGCCCGACGCGCCGCCGACGGCGCTCCTCCTGCTCGTGCCCCCGTTTCCCGTCTCCACGGCCGCCGTCTACCGCGCGTACGCCGGACGCGGGCGGCTGCCGGCGCGTCTCGAGACGGAGGCGGAGGGCCGCGCCCGCTATCTCGGCCCCAACGATCTGACTCCCGCCGTGCTACAAGTGGAGCCCAGGATGGAGGCCTACCTCGCATCCGCGGCGCTCGTCACCGACGACTTCGCCATCAGCGGCTCCGGCGCCACGCTCGTGCTCTGCGCCGATGCCCGGGCCCGCGAGATCCTCGCGCGGCGCCATCCCGAAGCGCGACTCTACGCATGCACCACGCTCACCCGCGACGCCTACCAACGCCGGATCGATCCCAACGGAGGTTCCTCATGAACATCACGCAGGTCAAGGTGTTTCCGGTCAACGAGGAGAAGCTGAAGGCTTACGTCTCGATCGTCATCGACTCCTGCTTCCTGGTCTCGGACCTGAAGATCATCCAGGGCCCGAACGGGCTCTTCATTTCGATGCCCTCCAAGCGCAAGAAGAACGGCGAGTTCAAGGACGTCGCGCATCCGCTGAATCGAGAGACGCGCGAGATGCTCGAGAAGCACGTGCTCGCCGAGTACGAACGCGTCAAGGCGACCGCGCCGGTGATGCCGCCGGCGCCGCCGATCTCCGACGCCCCGCCCGAATCGGCGGAGCTCGGGCAGACCGGAGAGTAAAATCGAACGCGTTGGGGCGTCGCCAAACTGGTAAGGCAGCGGCCTTTGGAGCCGCCATTTGGAGGTTCGAGTCCTCCCGCCCCAGCCACGTCCCCCGTAGACCGCTTCCGGAACCACCGCCCGTGGCGTAGCGATTGCATCGCCGGATTCTGCGCGCGCGGAGCGTTCCGTGCGCGCTCCGGCGGACCTCATCGCCGGGGCCTCGATGTCGATGCGCGTTGCATTCCGAGTCAGGAGGCCTGTCATGCGTCTTCCGAGCCCTCGTCCGTACGTTTCTCCTCGCCGTTTGCGCTGGCGGCGAGCCGCCGCCTTCGCGGCCGCCCAGGTAGTCGCCAACTTCACCTGGATCCCGACCTCGCCGACCACGTCGACCCCGGTGAACTTCACCGACACGTCGGACGCCGCGTCCCACCTCCTGGACGTGGGACTTCGGCGATCCGGCCTCGGGAGGCGCGAACACCTCCACGGTCCAGAACCCCACCCACACCTACAGCGCCGCGGGTCAGTACATCGTGACCCTCACGGTCTCGGGCGGCAGCGTCGCGCAGCAGACGGTCACGGTCGCTCCGGGCGGCGTTAGCGCGTGCAACAGCGCCACGACGTTGTGCCTGATCAGCAACCGCTTCCAGGTGACGGTCAACTGGACGAAGACCGACGGCACGACGGGCATCGGCACGCCAGTCAAGCTGACCGACGAGTCGGGTTACTTCTGGTTCTTCGATCCGAACAACATCGAGCTGGTCGTCAAGGTCCTCAACGGGTGCGGCCTGAACGACGCCTACTGGGTCTTCGCCGCGGGCCTGACGAACGTGCAGGTCAACTGGCTCGTGACCGACACGCTCACGGGCGCGACCTTCGTCGGGACGAACAATCAGGGCTCCGCCTTCGCGCCGGTCCAGGAGACGAGGGCCTTCCCCGGCTCCTGTCCGTAGGGCTCGCGGGTCCGGGTCGCGGCCCCGTCCGGAGAGCGACGTTCTCGGGGCGGGGCCGCGCATCCGTTATCGGGTCGACGCGCGCGGCGTTCCCGAATAGAATCCGGCTCGCTTGACCTCGCACGCATTCAATTACGGGGACCTCAAGATCTTCTCCGGCCGCGCGCATCCGGGGCTCGCGCGCGAGATCTGCGCCTACCTCGGCATTCCGCTCGGCGAGCTGACGCTCTACAACTTCTCGGACGGCGAGGACTACTGCCAGATCGACGAGAACGTGCGGGGCGCCGACGTCTTCGTCGTGCAGCCGACCTGCTCGCCGGTCAACGACTCCATGATGGAGCTGCTGATCCTGCTCGACGCCTTCCGGCGCTCGTCGGCGTCGCGCATCACCGCCGTCATGCCTTACTTCGGCTATGCGCGCCAGGACAAGAAAGACAAGCCGCGCGTGCCCATTGCGGCCAAACTCATGGCGGACCTGCTGACGGCCGCGGGCGCCGATCGCATCCTCACGATGGACCTCCACGCCGCGCAGATCCAGGGCTTCTTCAACATTCCGGTCGATCACCTCTTCGCGGCCCCCGTGATTCTCGACGCGATCCGCAAGATCGAGACGGAGGATCTCGTGATCGTCTCGCCCGACGTGGGCGGCCTCACCCGGGCCCGGGCGATCGCGAAGCGTCTGGATGCCGCCCTCGCCGTCATCGACAAGCGCCGCACCGGGAAGAACGAGACCGAGATCCTGAACGTCGTCGGCGAGGTGGAGGGCAAGGACGCCCTGATCCTGGACGACATCATCGACACGGCGGGCACGCTGGCCCAGGCCGAGGCGGCCCTGCGCCGCCAGGGGGCCCGTCGGACGTACGCGGCGGCCGTGCACGGCGTCTTTTCGGGCCCCGCCCTGGAGCGGATCGAGGCGTCCCTGCTCCAGACCCTGCTCGTGACGAACACGATCCCGGTCGAGGCGGCCGTCGCGAAGTGCCCCCGGATCCGGGCCCTTTCGGTCGCCCCCCTCCTGGGTGAGGCCATCCAGCGCATCCACGACGGGGCTTCCGTTTCCTCGCTTTTTGTGTAGAATCCGCCTCTTTGCGCGGACTTTCCCGCGCGGAAAACGCGGCGAGAGAACGCCGCGTCGAAGCCGGGGCCGAGCGCAGCGCGGGCCCGACTTCGAAAAACGATTAACGCGGCGAGGAAACGCCGCGTCCAAGCCGGGACCGAGCGCCGCGAGGGCCGGGCTTCGAAAGAGGGTGAGACGCATGAAGACCATCGAACTGACCGTCGAGAAGCGCTCGACGAACGGGAAGAACGAAGCCCGGCGCTCCCGCGCGGCCGGCCGCATCCCCGCCGTCGTCTACGGAGCGGGGAAGCCGAACGTGCCGATCACGGTCGACCGCAAGGCTCTCTCGGACGTCTTCCGCGAGGGCGCGGGGGAGAACGCCATCTTCCTGCTGAAGCTCGGCGGCTCGGACCAGAGCCGGCACGCCATGATCCGCGAGATGCAGCGCGATCCGGTGAGCCGGAAGCCCCTCCACATCGACTTCGTGCGCGTCCTGATGGACGTGAAGATCACGTTGAAGGTCCCGATCGAGGTGGTCGGCGTCGCCAAGGGCGTCAAGGCCGAGGGCGGCATTCTCGACGTCGTGACCCGCGAGGTCGAGATCGAGTGTCTTCCCGGGAACATCCCGGCCCACCTCGCGGTCGACGTGACCGAGCTCGCCATCGGCGACGCGATCCGCATCGCGCAGATCCCGGCGCCGGAGGGGGTCCGGATCGTGGACAACCCGGAGAAGGTCGTCCTCCACGTCGCCCACCCGACGCGCGAAGAGGAGGCGGCGCCGGCGGCCGAGGCGGCCGCGGAGCCGACCGAGCCCGAGGTCCTGAAGAAGGGCAAGGCCGTCGCGGAAGAGGAAGGCGGCGAGGAGAAGCCCGAGAAGAAGGAGAAGGAGAAGGAAAAGGAGAAGTAGCCCCTGCGTGCCATCGTCGGACTCGGCAACCCGGGAGACGAGTACGCCGAGACCCGCCACAATGCGGGATTCCGAGTGGTGGAGGCGCTGGCGGCGGAAGAGGGAATCCGGATCCGGTCGCGCGAATGCGCATCCCGGGTCGGCCGGGGAAGCGTGGGGGGAGTTCCGGTGCTGCTCGCGCTGCCCCAGACGTACATGAACGCCTCGGGCGAGGCGGTCTCGGCTCTTTGTCATAAGTACGACGTCGAACCCGCGGACCTCTGCGTGGTCGTCGACGAGATCGACCTGCCGCTCGGCGCGCTGCGCCTGCGGCGGAGCGGCTCGGGAGGCACGCAGAAGGGACTGCGCTCGGTGGTGACGCACCTCGGCACGACCGAGTTCCCGCGGCTCCGGGTGGGCATCCGCGGGGAGCGGTACTCGCGCGAGCGCGATCTCGCCGACTACGTCCTCGAGCCGGTCGCCAGGGCCGAGCGAACGTCGTACGCCGAGATGGTCGAGAGGGCCGTGGAGGCCCTGCGACTCTGGTTGACGCAAGGAATCGACGCCGCGATGCGGCGAGCGAACGAACAACCTTCCTCTCCGGATCAGAGCGATCCGGATTGACATCCATGAGGAGGAGCGATGAGGCTCTATGACATCGTCGTGCTGGTCACGCCCGACCTGAACGACGAGGACGCGACGAAGGTCGCGGCCGAATACAAGAAGATCCTGACGGACGGCGGGGCGACCGTCGTGAAGGAAGAGCCGTGGGGCAAGCGCCGGCTCGCCTTCCCCATCCAGCGCAAGCGCGACGCCTACTACCACTACTGGCAGGTCCAGGCCGAGCCCGCCGCCGTGGCCGAGGCCGAACGGCGCATGGGCCTCTCCGACCAGGTGCTGCGGCACCTCGCGGTGCGCGTGGACGAGGAGCTGAAGCGCCAGGCGAAGATGACCGAGCGGCTGAGGAAGAAGGCCATCAAGCGGCCGCCTCGACCCGCGGCGGCGGTGCCGGCGACCTCGGCGGCACCCGCGGCGCCCGCGCCGGAGGCCCCGGCGGCGGCCGAAAGGAGCGAGTCATGAGGATGGGAGGCGGTTCCGGCCGCTCGTCGGGAGGCCGCGCCGGAGCGGGGCGCGACGGCAAGGGTGGCCCGCGCAAGAAGTTCTTCGTCCGGCGGCGCAAGGTCTGCAAGTTCTGCGCGGAGAAGCTCGAATACATCGACTGGAAGGACGTGAAGCTGCTCCAGGGGTTCATCCCCGAGCGCGGCAAGATCCTTCCGCGGCGGATCTCGGGCACGTGCGCGCTGCACCAGCGGAAGCTCCAGACCGCGATCAAGCGCGCGCGCTCGATCGCACTCCTGCCTTACGCGACGGACTGAGGCGCGATGACTGCTCGCCGGGGCGGGGCCCGTCCCCGCCCGCGGGAGGCCCGACCGTTCCCACGGATCGTCCGCGAGAAATGAATCTGCCAGAGCCGGGAACCGAGGCCGAGCCGGAAAGGCCGTCGCTCTCCCGGCACGAGATCCCGCTCGCGGCGGTGGCGGGGGCGGCCGCGTTCTTCGCTGCCTTCCTGCTGCCGCTCGTGGGCGTCATCGGCGTGCCGCTCTCGGCGGTGCCGCTGGTGCGCCTCGCGCATCGGCACGGCCTCGCGGCGGCGTTCGCGGCGTGCGGGATCCTGGTCGGGCTCCTGCTCGGGCTCGGCTGGGCCGGGGGAGGGCTCGGCGCGGGCGTCGGCCTGGCGCTCTCCGCGCTCGCCGTCACCGCGCTGCCGATCGCGTCGGTCGGTTTTCTTCGGGCCGGGGCGGACCCGTCCCGGTGCTACGTCGGCCTGTGTCTCGCCGGCGGGGCGCTGCTCGCGGCGTGCTTCGCCGTCTCCGTCAACGGTCCCGGCGCGTCGCTGTCCGCGGAAGTCGGCGCGAGCTTCGACCGGATCATCCCGACCGCCGTCGACTCCTACGCGCACTCGGGCGCGGACGCCGAGTCCGTCGCGCGCATGCGCGAGACCCTCCAGGCCGCTCGGGAGTTCGCGAAGGGATGTCTGTGGGGGATCTTCGGGTCCCTCTGGGTCGTGGGGGGAGCGGTGGCGTTCTACCTCGGGGCCCTCATGGCCCGCCCGGGTCCGACCGCCGATGCCGCGCGGTTCGAGACGCTGCGCGTTCCGGCCGCGGGGGCGGCGTTGTTCGTCGCCGCGGGCGCGGCCTTCGGGCTCCTGCCCGGGGAGGGGCGGCGCCTGGCGGCCAATCTGCTGCTGCCGCTGTCGGCCTTGTATTTCGTGGCGGGCCTCTCTATCATCTGCCACTTCTTTCGCAGGTGGTTCCGGGTCCGGATCCTGAGGGTCGGTCTGTACACCCTGGCGTCGTACTTTCCGATCAACCTGGGAGTCGCGCTCCTGGGCCTCTTCGACTGGTACGTGGATTTTCGCCGACGGGGCGAGGGAGTGAGAGAGAGCTCATGAAAGTGATCCTGGCCGACGACGTCCGCGGGCTCGGGCACCGCGGGGAGACCGTGACCGTCAAGCCCGGCTACGCGCGGAACTTCCTCTTCCCGCAGGGCGTCGCCTGGGAGGCGAACGACGCGAACGTGCGCCGGCTCTCGGAGGAGAGGAAGAAGTACGACGAGAAGATGATGCGCGAGAAGACGGTCGCGAGCGAGGCCGCATCGAAGGTCGAGGGACTGACCGTGTCGATCGCGAAGAAGGCGGGCGAGGAAGGCCACCTGTACGGCTCCGTCACGGCATCGGACATCGCCGATGCGCTGGCGGCGAAGTCGGTCGAGGTGGACCGCCGGCGCATCGAGCTCGCGGAGCCGATCCGCAGCATCGGTTCCCACACCGTCCACGTGCGCCTGCACAAGGACGTGGTGGCGACGCTGACCGTGGAGGTCAAGGCGCAGAGTCTCGGATCCTGACCGGCCCGCTGCGCGGGCCGACCGACATGAGCGGGAACGTTCCTGCCGGACCCTCTCCCGGGAAGAATCAGTGTCGCGACGGCTCCGCCGCGGGAGCGGGGCCCTCTTCAGGCAGCTCGCCCTTCTTGGGCGTGTAGAAGGGCTGCTGGAGGGACCAGGGGAGCTTCGCGATCTCCTGCGATTTGGCGGTCCATTCCTCGGTCGGCTGGGAACCGCTGACGAACGCCTCGAGCACGGGGATGGGGGTATCGGTCGTCGCCTTCAGCCCCGTGTCGTAGTCGACCGGCACGAGGACGACGTTGGGCGGCACGTCGAAGTCCTCCTGCAGATCGATCTTCCCGTGGTCGCGCATCCGCTCGAGGATGCGGATCCAGATCGGCAGCGCGACCTTGGCGCCCTCGGCGCCTTTGCCGATCGTCTGGGTCTTCATGTCGTTGCCCACCCAGACGCCCACGGTGTAGCGGGGAGTCATGCCGACGAACCACGCGTCGGTGAAGTCGTTCGTCGTCCCGGTCTTGCCGGCAATGTTCAGCTTCAGGCCCGCGCGCGCGACGGCCGGGCCCGCGGTGCCGCGCACGGTGACGCCGCGCAGGATCTGCAGGAGCTGGAAGCACGCCTGGGGGCTCGCGACCTCGCGCGGGTCCGGATGGCTCTGCTCGAGGACGTCGCCGTTCGCGTCGGTGACGCGCTCGATCAGGTACGGCGAGAACGCCAGACCCTGGTTCGCGAAGACCATGTACGAGGACGCGAGCTCCTCGAGGGTGACCTCGAACGCCCCGAGCGCGAGCGACGGGTAGGCGTCCAGGTTCTGCCGCACGCCGACGCGATGCGCGGTCTCGATGACGCGGGAGAGGCCCACCATCTCGGCGACGCGGATCGCCGGGATGTTGTAGGAATGCTCGAGCGCCTTGCGGAAGGTCACGATCCCGTGGAACTTGCCGTCGTAGTTCACCGGACGGTACGGCGGCTGGTGCGGATCGATGAAGATCGTCAGCGGTCCGTCGAAGACGGTGTCGGAGCCGGTGTAGCCCTGCTCGAGCGCCGTCAGGTAGACGAACGGCTTGAAGGCGGAGCCCGCCTGCCGCACCGCCTGCGTGGCGCGGTTGAACTTCGAGCGCGACCAGTCCGAGCCGCCGACCATCGCCCGCACCGCGCCGCTCGAGTTCTCGAGGATGAGCACCGCGCCCTGCTCGCGCGGCTCCTGGTCGAGCGCCGCCACGAGCGAGCCGTCCTTGGCCTTCTGGATCGTCACGACCACGAGGTCGCCCGGCGCGAGGATCTTCGAGGCCGACGTCGCGCCGGTCCACGCGACCGTGGCGTTCGGCATCGGCAGGATCGTCCGGCCGATCCGTACCTCGGCGCCCGAGGCGCTCGTCTTCGTCACGACGGCCGTCGTCGACACGTCCTCGGCGATCGTCAGGTTGTCCCAGGACGGATCGACGTAGGCGTCGATGGCCTTCGGACCGGATCCGGAGACGTGGCGCGGCTTGTGGAAGCCGTGCCGGTGCGACACCTGACGCAGCCCCCAGCCGAGCGCCTCCTCCGACCAGGCCTGCATCTCGGGATCGAGCGTCGACTCGACGCGCAGTCCACGGCGATAGAGATCCTTCTCGCCGTACGTCTTCTCGAGGTACTGGCGGATCTCCTCGGAGAAGTAGGGGCCGACGAGCGACTCCGGCAGCGACGGGCCCGCGGGCAGGGGCTCCGCCTCGGCGGCGCGCTGTTCCGCGTCGGTGATGTAGCCCTCGGCGCGCATGCGCCGCAGCGCGGTCGACCGTCGGGCGCGCGCGAGCGCCGGATTGCGGAACGGCGACTGGTCCTCGGGCCGCTGCACGATGCCCGAGAGGAGCGCGGCCTGCGCGAGATCCAGGTCCTTGACGCTCTTGCCGAAGTAATAGCGGCTCGCGGCCTCGAAGCCGTAGTTGCCGTGCCCCAGGTAGATCTCGTTGGCGTACATCGTCAGGATCTGGTCCTTCGAGTACCGCCGCTCGATCTCGAAGGACACGAGCGCTTCGTTGACCTTCCGCGAAAGCGTCTTGCGGGGCGACAGGAAGATGGCGCGGGCGAGCTGCTGCGTGAGCGTCGAACCGCCCTGCGCGTATCCGCCCTGGCGCATGTTCGCGACGAGCGCCGAGAAGGTCCGCCGGACGTCCACGCCGCCGTGCGCGAAGAAGTTCTTGTCCTCGGTCGCCACGAGCGCGTGCACGAGAACGGGCGGGATGTCCTCCCGGCGGATCAGCGTGCGCCGCTCGATCGCGTACCGCGCGATCGTCGATCCGTCGCGGGCGAAGATCTGCGTGACGATGTCCGGCCGGTAGGTGGCGAGCTCGGAGACCCGCGGCACGCGGATGAAGTTGGTCGCAAAGGAGCCGACCACGGAGCCGAGGAACGCCACGAGGGCGAGCGGCAGGACGAGCGAGGCGGCCCGGGCGAATCCCTTCACGGCCGGATTGTGAGGCATTCCGCCCGCTTATGCTATAAGCGGCGGTTCACCCGATGCCGCGTGCCACCCAACCCCGGCCTCCCCGCGAGTCGTCTCCCGGCCCCAAGCCCGCGACCTACCTGGACGCGCAGGCTCGCGCGACCGGAACCTTCCGGCTGGAGACGGACTTCCGCCCCCAGGGCGACCAGACCCAGGCGATCGCGAAGCTGGTGGACGGACTCCGCGAGGGGCGCAGCGACCAGGTCCTCCTCGGGGTGACCGGCTCGGGAAAGACGTTCACGATCGCCAAGGTCATCGAGGCGGTGAACCGTCCGACCCTCGTCCTGTCGCACAACAAGACCCTGGCCGCGCAGCTCTACCAGGAGTTCCGGTCCTTCTTCCCGCAGAACTCGGTCGAGTACTTCGTGTCCTATTACGACTACTACCAGCCCGAGGCGTACGTGCCGCAGACCGACACGTACATCGAGAAGGAGACCTCGCGCAACGAGGAGATCGACAAACTGCGCCTCGCGGCTTCCAAGGCGCTCTTCGAGCGGCGCGACGTCATCGTCGTGGCTTCGGTGTCCTGCATCTACGGCCTCGGCGCTCCGGAGTCCTACTACGACATGCTCGCGTATCTCGAGGTCGGGGACACGCAGGGCATGCCGGCGCTCCTCGCGCGGCTCGTCGCGATGCAGTACGAGCGGACTCACATGGACCTCACGCGCGGCAACTTCCGGGTGCGCGGCGACGTGCTCGAGATCCAGCCGGCCTACGAGGACGCCGCCGTGCGGGTCGAGTTCTTCGGCGACGAGATCGAGAAGATCACGAAGACGGATCCGCTCCGGGGCACGCCGCTCCAGCGCCTCGACCGCCTCGCGCTCTATCCCCGGACGTTCTACGCGACGCCGAAGGAGACGCTCGAGCGGGCGATCGGATCGATCCGCGTCGAGCTCGACCAGCGGCTCGCGGAGCTGACGCAGGCGGGCCGCCTCCTCGAGGCGCAGCGGCTGCACCAGCGCACGATGTTCGATCTCGAGATGATCAAGGAGCTCGGCTACTGCAACGGGATCGAGAACTACTCGCGGCACCTCTCGGGCCGCGCGCCGGGCGAGCCGCCGCCGACGCTCATCGACTACTTCCCGAAGGATTTCCTCCTCGTCGTCGACGAGTCGCACGTGACGCTTCCCCAGGTGCGGGGGATGTACTTCGGCGACCGGTCGCGCAAGGAGGTGCTGGTCGAATACGGCTTCCGGCTGCCGTCCGCGCTCGACAACCGCCCCCTGACCAACGACGAGTTCCGCAAACGCCTCAACCAGGTGATCGCCGTCAGCGCGACGCCGGGATCCGAGGAGCTCGAGCGCGCGGGCGGCGAGGTGGTCGAACAGGTGATCCGGCCGACCGGCCTCGTCGACCCGGCGATCGAGGTCCGGCCGGTCAAGGGGCAGGTGGACGACCTCCTCGCGGTCGTGCGCGCCTCCGCCGCGGCGGGCGAGCGCGTGCTCGTGACGACGCTGACGAAGCGGATGGCCGAGGAGCTCACCAACTACTTCACCGAGGTCGGCGTTCGCTGCCGCTATCTCCATTCCGACATCGAGGTCATGGAGCGGGTGGCGATCCTGACGGATTTCCGCCGCGGCGTCTTCGACTGCCTGATCGGCATCAACCTTCTGCGCGAGGGCCTCGACCTGCCCGAGGTGGCCGTCGTGGCGATCCTCGACGCCGACAAGGAGGGGTTCCTGCGGAGCGAGACGTCGCTGATCCAGACCGCGGGGCGCGCCGCCCGAAACCTTCACGGCCGCGTTCTCTTCTACGCCGATGTCGTGACGGACTCGATGCGCCGGGCGATGGACGAGACGACGCGCCGGCGCACGCTGCAGGAGGCGTACAACCTCGAGCACGGGATCGTGCCGGCGTCGATCGTCAAGGAGGTCAACTCGCCGCTCGTGCGGATGGCGAACCTCGACTACTACGACGCGCCGGTGGTCGCCCGGCCCGAGCTTCCCGACGCCGAGTCGCTCCGGCGGCGCATCGCCGACCTCGAGAAACAGATGAAGGCCGCGGCGAAGGAGCTCGACTTCGAGAAGGCGGCCGAGCTGCGCGACGAGCTTCGCGGCCTGCGGGAGCTCGAGATCTTCCGAACCTAGGGCGCGGACTCGGGCTTCGCCGTCGCCGGCGCGGGGTCCGTCTTGGCCGCGGGCGTCGGCGAGGCCGCGGGCGCCAGAGGGTGCTGCTTCACGTAGAGCCGGGCGGCGGCGGCGGAGAAGTCCGGCGAGACCGGCGGTGCGAGGACCCGCAGCCGGAACTGACCGTCGACGCCGACGCCGATCAGCGTGTTGCCGAGCTGCGCGTCCGGCAGGTTCGCGACGGCGTCCGCGGGGCGCAGGCCGTAGGGCAGGTTGCAGGGATAGGCGGCGTGGCAGCGCGCGAGCGGGACGAGCTGCGCGCGCGCGCCGGCGGTCAGGACCAGGGTCGCGGCGACGCCGGCGACGACCGCGCGTCGTGTCATATCCAGTGGCACGCCCGGGCGAGCCCCGCGAGGACGAGCAGCAGCGCCGCGAGGGCCGCCGCCCAGACCGCCGTGCGCGATCGGGTCGCGAGAGGACGCTGCCGCGTGTAGAAGCCCGTCTGCCACCGCTCGAGCTCCCGGTTGCATTTCGGACAGACCGGAGTGCCGGGCTCGACCGGGGTGTAACAGTACGGGCACTCGTACATGGGCATGTCATTGATCATACTGCCGCGCGCGGGAGGACCGGGTTACACTGAAGAACGTGGTCGAGCCTCGCCGCGGCCCGGAGAATCTGCCCGATTCCCCGGGCGTTTATCTCTTCCGCGGCGAGAAGGGAAAGATCCTCTACGTCGGGAAGGCCCTGTCGCTCCGGAAGCGCGTGGCCTCGTACTTCAACCCCGCCGCGGGCGGCGCCAAGGAGGAGGCCCTGCGCCGCCTCCACCGCGAGGTGGAGACGATCTCCACGCGCACCGAGCTCGAGGCGCTGCTCCTCGAGAACACCCTCATCAAGAAGCACCGCCCGCGGTACAACATCTGCCTCCGCGACGACAAGACCTATCCCTACATCAAGGTGACGACGGGGGAGCCGTGGCCGCGCGCCCTCTTCACGCGGCGCGTCGAGGACGACGGGCACTCGTACTACGGACCCTTCTGGGGCGGGCTCGCGCGCCGCATCATGCGGATGATCACGCGCCACTTCCAGATCCGCACGTGCACGATCGAGATCGACGGCAACCTGCCGCGGCCGTGCCTGTACTACGACCTGCACGCGTGCCTCGGCCCGTGCGTCCGCGGACTGACCACGAAGGAGGCGTACGACGGTGCCGTGGCCGACGTCGTGCTGTTCCTGGAGGGCCGGAACCGCGAGCTCGAGGCGAGCCTCACCGGGAAGATGCGCGCGGCCTCGAACGCCGAGAACTTCGAGATGGCCGCGGCGTACCGCGACGCGCTCCGCACCGTGCGGGACGTCTCGGAGCACCAGGTGGTCCAGTCGCTGAAGGGCGAGAACGTGGACGTCTTCGGCTTCTTCGAGGCCGGTCAGGACGTGGCGGTCTGCGTGCTCGTCGTGCGGGGCGGCGTGCTCCAGGACCGGCGCGACTTCTTCTTCGAGAAGTCGCAGGAGCTCGACCCGGCGGCGTTTCTCGAGGCGTTCCTGCCGCAGTTCTACGACGCCAACCCGTTCCTTCCCGCGGAGGTCCACCTCCCGGTCGCGATCCCGGGAGCGCCGCTCGTCGAGGAGTACATCGCGGCCCGGCGCGGGGCGCGAGTGGCGGTGCGGGCGCCGCAGCGCGGACCGGCGGCCGAGCGGGTGCAGATGGCCGAGACGAACGCGCGCGAGCGGCACCGCGTCCGCTTTCGCCGGACCGGCGGCGAGGAGACGGTCGCGGTCGAACGGCTGGCCCGCGCGATCGGTCTTTCCGTGCCGCCCCGGCGGATCGAGGCCTTCGACATCTCGCACACGCAGGGGACCGACAGCGTCGCGTCCATGGTGGTCTTCGAGGAGGGCAAGCCGCTGAAGGCGGAGTACCGCCTCTTCAACATCGAGGCGCAGGGCCTCCTCGAGCCCGACGACTTCCGGAGCATGGCCGAGGTCGTGGAGCGGCGATACCGGCGGCGCAAGGACGAGGGGGCGGAGATGCCCGATCTCATTCTGGTCGACGGCGGCCGCGGACAGCTCCAGGCGGCGCTCACCGCGCTCGACCGGCTCGGGCTCGACCTGCCCGCCGTGGGTCTCGCCAAGCGCGAGGAGGAGATCTGGTTGGCCGGAAGGCCGGACCCGGTGCGGCTCTCCCGCAAGGATCCCGCGCTCCAGCTCGTCCAGCACGCCCGGGACGAGGCCCACCGGTTCGCGATCACGCGCCATCGCGCGCGGCGCGGCAAGCGGATGCGCCAGACGAGCCTGACGGAGATCCCCGGAGTCGGACCGGTGCGGGCGCGCGCGCTCCTGCGCCGGTTCGGCTCGGTGAAGGGACTGAAGGGCGCCGACCCGCGCGAGATCGAGGCGGAGGTCGGCCCCGCGACGGCTCGCGCCGTGGCGGAGTACCTGAGCGGCGATGGGGGGGCCGCGAACCCATGAGAACGGCTTTCGAGTACGAAGGAGACATCCGCGGCATCGACGTCCTCGCCGCCCTCGTCGGGCTGTGGCGCGAGGGCGCGAACGGCTCACTGCAGTTCTCGCGACCCGGGGCGACCGCGGGGTTCGAGATCGCGGGCGGCGAGCTCCTCGCTTCGTCCTCCTCGGACCCGCGCTTCGAGACCGCGGCCATCCTGGTGCGGGCCGGCAAGCTCGACGCGCGCACCCTCGAGCGGATCGCGGCCCCCGAGGGCGCGGACCGCGCGCTTCTCGCGCTCCAGGCCGGCGTGCTGACGCGCCGCGAGTGGCGGTGGGGAGAGAAGATCCGCGGCGTCGAGATCCTGTCCGACCTCCTCACGTGGCTCGAGGGCCAGTACTGGTTTCTGCGCAAGAGCGAGGACGAGCGGGACAACGGCGAGGCGCGGCTGGCCATCCCGCGACTGATCCTCGAGCTGTTCCTTCGCTCGCGCGACCGCAGCCTCGTCATCAAGCACCTCGGCGGCGCCGACGTCCCGCTCGCGCGCGCGCCGCAATTCGACGCCGAGTTCTCCACCTTCGGGCTGACCGCGGACGCCGAGTCGGTCGTCCGCCTGATCGACGGCCGCGCGAGCGCCGAGGAGATCGCGCGCGAGGCGCCCGCCGAAGCGTTCGCCGTCGAGAAGCTCCTCGCGGCCCTCGTGACGCTCGGCCTCATTCACCCGGAGTTCGCCGGGGAGGCGTCGTCCGCCGCGCGCCCGGCGGCGCCTCCGATGCCGGCCGGACTCGAAAGAGAGGCGGAGGCGCCGGAAGCGTCGCTTCCGCGCGAGGCCCAGGCGATCGACGCGGTGATCGACGAGCGCGTCACCGATGACGAGTTCGAGGCGACGGAGCTCCCGGGGGATGAGGAAGAGGTCATCCCCGAGGTCGATGAGACCGAAGGACCCGCCCCGGCCGCCCAGGGACCCACCGAGCTCGAAGGCGAGCCGGACTGGGAGGACGGGACTCCGTCGGCCGAAACCGACGCCTCGCTCGCCGGCGGAGTCGACGACATGCCGCGCGCCGAGGTCGAGCCGGACCTGGAGGCCGTCTCCCTCGGAGGACCGACGGGGCTGACGGAAGGGCCGCCCCTCGGAGACTTCGAGGACGCCCGCGGCGCCGCCGGGGAACGCGTCCCGCCGCCCTTCGACCCGGCAGCCGGAATCGGGGCCGCGAAGCGTTCCGACCGGCGGACCGTTTCACCGCTCCTCTGGGTTCTCGCCGGTCTCCTCCTCACGGTTGGCCTGGTGCTGCTCTTCCGGGCTCGCACCGCGAGCGCGCCGGAGGCCGCGACGGCCGCCGCGGTCCCTTCGGCCCTTCCCGAGACGACCGTCGCCGCGGCGCCGACGAGCGCTCCCGCTGCCGAGCCCTCGCCCGCCGCCGCGCCGCCAACGGCCGTCCCGACCGCCGTCCCCGCGGCGCCGACCGCCGCTCCGAAGCCCCGGCCGGCGCCGCCCCCCGCGGGCGCGGCGGCCAAAGCCGCGCCGCCACCGGCGGCCGCCTCCCAGGGCCGCGAGACGTCGCGGCAGCACTGGACCGACCGCGCGGCCCGCGATGCCCAGCGCCTCGCGGCCGACCGGAAGACCCGGTACGCCGTGCAGCTCGAGCTCGCCTGCGAGGTGTCCTCGCTCGTCGAGGCGTTCCAGCACGACCACGGGGGCAACATGTGGGTCATGGCGACGCCCTACCAGGGCCGGACCTGTTTCCGCGTCCTCTGGGGCAGGTACCCCACCATCGAGGCGGCGAAACGCGGGGTCGGCGGGGCCCCGCGCTTCTTCTCGACCTCCAAGAATCGGCCCGCGGTGACCGGCGTGCGCTGAAAAGGGGCGCCTTTCTGCTACCCTGAGTCCTCTCGCCGCACCGTAAAGAAGTCATGAGCACCGCTCCGCCGTCACCCCCGCCGGCCGGTTTCCGGGGAGCCCTCGCCGAGACGCCCCTGCCCCAGGTGCTGCGGCGGATCTTCCTCGAAGGGCTGAAGGGGACGCTCTCGCTCGTGCACGGCGACGAGACCCGCCACCTCTTCTTCGAGAAGGGCGAGCTGCGGACCGCCACCTCCTCGCGCGAGGGCCAGCGGATCGGCGCCTTCCTGAAGCGGCGCGGCTGGATCACCGACACGGACCTGAACTGGGCCCTCGACACCGTCGCGAAGCAGGGCCGCGCGCGGCTCGGCAAGATCCTGGTCGAGCGGGGCCTCGTGTCCCGCACCGTTCTCGACGCGGAGATGCGCCGGCTCGTCGAGGAGATCGTGTTCTCCACGTTCGCCTGGGACACCGGCGAGTACCGTTTCCAGGCGTCGCCGGGGGTCCTCGATCCCGACGTGGCGCTCACGCTGTCGACCGCGGCGATCATCGTGGAGGGCATCCGCCGCCTTCCCGAGAGCGACTCTCTCCGGGAGCGGTTGGGCGACGGCCATCGCGTGCCGATGCTCGCCACGGACCCGATGTCGCGTTACCAGTACCTGCCGCTCGCGCCGCAGGAGGCCTACCTCCTGTCCCGGATCGACGGCATCCTCGACGTCGACTCGCTCCTGAAGATCGCGGGCACCTCGCGCGCCGCGATGGCGAAGATCCTCTACGCGCTCGTCTCGTGCGGCATCGTCGAGTGGAAGCAGGACGGCGCGCAGCGGCCCGCGAGCGGCCGCGGGGGTTTCCACGGCCTGAACGTCGAGGTGGCGGCGCAACCGGGGGACCGGTCGCCGGGGCACGCCGAGCTCGTGAAGAACACCTATCGCCGCATCGACTGGCTGACGCATTACGAGCTCCTCGGAATCGCGCGCGACGCCCCTCCCGAGAAGGTGGCCGAGGCGTATTTCGAGCGCAGCCGGCTCTTCCATCCGGACCTCCGGCACCGCGAGGACCTCTCGCGCTTCGAGAAAGAGCTGACGGCGGTGTTCGAGCGGATGAAGAAGGCGTACGAGACGCTCGCCGAGCCGGAAAAACGCGCGCTCTACGACCAGAGCCTCGACGCGGCGCCGGCGCCGATCCTCACCGCGGAGGCCGACCCGGAGATGCGCAAGAAGCTCGCCGCCCAGAACTACCGCCGGGCGCGGCAGCTGATCGAGGACAAGGACTACCACCCGGCGGTCGAGATGCTCCGCGAGGCCATCCGCTTCGTGCCGGACAACGCCGAGTACCGCTACGTGCTCGCCCAGGTCGAGATGAAGAACCCGAACTGGATCGACCAGGGTCTCGCGAACCTGAAGGAGGCGGCCCGCCTGGACAGCCGCCGCGTCGCGTACTCGGCGGAAGCGGCGCGCGCGCTGATCGAGCACAAGCGCGCGACGGAGGCCGAGCCGTTCGCCCGCCGCGCGGTATCGCTCGATCCGTCCCCGGAAAACGAGGCGCTTCTGCAGCGCGCGCTCGACGGCCAGGGCGGGCTGCCCCCCACGGCGTCCGAGGGCACCGAGCTCGCCGACGTCGCGATCGAACCGGGCCCTCCCGAGGAGCCCGACTCCCCGACGCCGGGCGGCCTCCTCTCCCGCCTCTTCCGACGCGGGTGACCGCCGTCCTGACGGGCCTCGGCCTGTCCGCCGCCGCCGGCTGGAACGCGTGGGCGGTGCTCCTGCTCTTCAACGGCCTCTTCCTCGTTCTGCCGCAGGAGTTCCCGGGGTCGACGGCGGCGCTCCTCTCGAGCCACTTCGCCGTGACCGCGGCCGCGATCCTCTTTCTCCTGGAGTTCGTGGCGGACAAGATTCCGATCGTGGACCACGTCTGGAACCTGCTCCAGACGCTCCTGCGGCCGGTGGTCGGCGCGCTCCTGACGATCGCGGCCGTGCCCGACACCAGCCCCTCGACGCGGATCGGCCTCGCTCTCGCGGGCGCCGTCACCACGCTCGCGACGCACCTGGTCAAGTCGACGACGCGGCTGACCTCGACCGCCGCGACCCGCGGCATGGCCCAGCTCGCCCTCTCGCTCGCCGAGGACGCCATTGCGTTGACGATCGGCGCGCTCGTCTTCTTCGTGCCGACCTTCACGCCCATCCTGATGGCGGCGCTCGCGTTCCTGCTGATTCTGCACCGCCGCCGCGTTCTTCACGGCCTCGCGGTGTTCTTCTTCCGTCTGAAGCACCCGCGCCGGCTGCTGCGACAGAGCTGACGGTGCCCTATCTGCTCGACGGCAACAATCTGATCGGACGCGTCCGGCGGACCTCGCGTCCCACGGACGAGGACCGCGGCGCCCTGGTCACCGAGATCGCCGCGCGTCTTCGGAGAACACGGGCCCGGGCCACCATCTTCTTCGACGGTCCCCGCGGCGACCGCACGACCTCGCTCGGAGCGCTCTCGGTCCGGGTCGCGGACGGCGAAAGCGCGGACGACGCCATCGTGCGCGCGATCGCCGGATCGCGAGCGCCTGGCGAGACGATCGTCGTCACCGCCGACCGCGGTCTCGCCGCGCGCGTCCGGGACGCGGGCGGAAAGGTCGTTCCGCCCGACGCCTTCTTCGCGCGGTTCGGCGGGGGCGGGGGAGATGCGGCGTCCAAGCCCGAATCGGGAGTCGACGTCGAAGACTGGTCGCGCTATTTCGCGGACGAGCGCAATCGGCGCGAGCCCGGCCGCTGAGCACGCGACCCGCGTGCTAGAATTCCTCCGGCTCCGAGCGGGCCACGCGATCGCTCCGGTTCTCCTCGACGAGGAGCCCGGAGAGGAAAGTCCGAACTCCACACGGGCAGCATGCCGGGTAACGCCCGGTCGCGGCGACGCGAAGGAAAGTGCCACAGAAAATAAACCGCCCTCCGAAAGGACGGCAAGGGTGAAACGGTGCGGTAAGAGCGCACCGCTCCGCCGGCAACGGCGGGGGCACGGTAAACCCCATGCGGAGCAAGGCCAAATAGGGAGGCAGCGGGCGCCCGTCCCGCCTCACCAACCGTGAGCTGCCTCCGGGTCGGCTGCTCGAGCCCGAGGGCGACCTCGGGCCCAGAGGAATGATCGCGGCTCCGGTCCTCACCGGCCGGAGTACAGGATTCGGCTTATCGGCCCGCTCGGGGCTTTTGGCTGCGGCGGTCGCTGCGCGACCGGCAGCCAAGAGTTTTCAAGACGAGGGCCCAACCCCCGCTGCGCGGCGCCATGGCTGACATGCTTTGCCCGCCGCCGCTGCGGCCCGGAGCGACCATCGGCGTCGCGGCGATCTCCGGACCGATCGACCCGGAGCGTCTCGCCGCCGGCGTCGGCGCGCTGGAGCGCCGCGGATACCGCGTCGTGCTGGCGCCGAACCTCGCGTCCCGCCGCGCGTTCCTCGCCGGCACCGACGCCGAACGCGCCGCCGGCTACCGCGAGCTCCTCCGCCGCGACGACGTCGACGCCATCTTCTTCGCGCGCGGCGGCTACGGCGCGGCGCGCGTGCTGCCGCACCTGGAGCCCGAGGAGGCGCGCCGGCGGCCGCGCCTGCACCTCGGCGGCTCGGACCTGACGGCGCTCTTCGCGTACCTGCGAAACCGCGCCGGACTCGTGACCTTCTACGGCCCGATGGTGGCGACGGGAATCGCCAGCGAGGAAGGACTCGACTGGGAGGAGGTGCTGCGCGGCGCCGTTCCCGAGCCGCACCGCGTCGCCGAAGAAGACGTCCTCGCCGGGGGCGCCGCCGAGGGGCCGCTCGTCGGCGGTTGCCTGTCGATCCTCGCTTCCCTCTGCGGCACGCCCGACGCGGTCGTCGGCCGGGGCGCGGTCCTCTTCTGGGAGGACGTCAACGAAGAGACGTATCGCCTGGACCGAATGTTGACCCAACTGGAAGGGTCGGGTACATTCGACGGACTGCAAGCCATGCTCATTGGCTCGATATCGCCCGGTTCGCGCGGCGGCGAGTCTTCCGAGACCGTCGACGCGTGGCTGAGGGACTACTTCGCCGGCGCGCCCTTCCCGGTCGTGCGGGGCCTTCCCGCCGGCCACCTCGCCCGGCCGCGCACCCTTCCGTTCGGCCTGCCCGTGCGGGTCGACGTCGACGGCGGCCGGGTCGAATTTTCGGGGCTCGGATGCCCGCCGGTGACGCCGTGGCGGGCGTGAAGGCGGTCTTCAAGTCCGGTCCGGGCGGGGGCGGCAAGAACCCCTACGAGAAGTTTCTCGTCAGTCACCTCATGGGCGAGATCCTGTTCTCCGAGGGCGACATCGGCACCGACATGTTCATCATCCAGTCGGGCACGGTGGAGCTCCTCAAGGCGATCGGCGGCGAGACGCGCGTGCTCGCGACGCTCGAGAAGGGCGATTTCTTCGGCGAGATGAGCGTGCTCGAAGACGTGCCGCGCTCGGCGTCGGCGCGGGCGAAGACGGACGTCGAACTCGTGCGCATCAACGGCGCCACGTTCGACGCGATGCTCCGGAGCAACACGGAGATCGCCGTGCGGATGATGCGCAAGCTCTCGCGCCGCCTCCGCGAAGTGACGGCCATGCTCGAGGAGGCGGTCGGCCGCCAGGTCCACGAGGAGGAGAAGCCGGCGCCGCGGCGGCCCGAGCGGGAGCGCAACGCGTGCCGGCTCGTGTGCGACGATCCGGCGGCGGAGGTCTTCCTGAACCGGGAGGGAGACACGCTCGTCGGCCGGAGCGATCCCGTCACGGGCATCACGCCGGACGTCGACCTGACCCCGCTCGATCCGCAACGCTCGACCTCGCGGCGCCATGCGAAGCTCTACCAGATGAGCGACACGTACTACATCATGGAGGAGATCGGGGTCATGAACGGTACGTACGTCAACGGCAACCGCCTGACGACCGGCGTGCCGATCGCGGTGCAGAACGGGGACGTCCTGAAGTTCGGCCTCGTCTCCATGACCTTTCACGCCCCCGAGAGTTAGCCGATCCCGCCCGCCGCGCCCTCCTCCGGTTCCCTGCGGCTCACCGACCCCCTCTCGCGGATTCCCGGCGTGGGCCCCGCCCGCGCGGAGAAGCTCGCGGCGGCGGGCTTCCGCACGGTCGCGGACTTCCTGCTCGCGCTGCCGTTCCGCTACGAGGACCGGCGCCGCTACGGGACCGTGGTGGGCCTCGAGTGGGGAAAGCCCGCGACGCTGCTCGTGCGCTTCCACGGCGTCCGCGGGGTGCGCATGCGCCGGGGACTCCTGCGCGTCGAGGCGCTCGCCGACGACGGAACGGGAGCGGTGCGAGTCGTCTGGCACAACCGCTACCCCTCGTTCGTGAAGGCGCTCGCGGGCTCGCGCGCGGCGCTGTACGGGGAGCCGGCCGCGTCGCCCCGCGGGGAGACGCGCATCGAGAACCCGGAGACGGAGTTCATCGCCGCCGGGGAGGAGGCGGACCCGGTCCACTCGGGTCGGATCGTCGGCGTGTACCACCGGGCGGGAGACGTGGCGTCGCGCCCCTGGCGGACGTTCGCGCGGCGGGCGCTCGACCTGCTCGATCCGGGATTCGCGGCCGCGGCGGCGCCTTCCGGCGAGATCCGGACGGCGCTCGAGGCCGCCCACTTCCCCGAGACGCCGGAGGCGGCGGCCGCCGCGCGGGCGCTCCTCGCGCGGGAGGAGCTCCTCGTGCTCGCGGCCGGCATCGAGGCGAAACGGGCCCGGCTGCACGCTCGACGCGGCCTCGTGCTCCCCGCGAGCGACGCCCTGCGCGAGCGGGCGCGCCGCGCCGTGCCGTTTCCGTTGACGGGGGCGCAGAAACGCGCCGTCCGCGACATCGCCGCCGATCTCGCGTCGGGCCGCGCGATGGCGCGCCTGCTGCAGGGCGACGTCGGCTCGGGCAAAACCGTGGTCGCGGGCCTCGCCCTGATGCTCGCGGCGGGCAACCGCGTCCAGGGCGCCCTCATGGCGCCGACCGAGATTCTCGCGGAGCAGCACGCCGAGAGCCTGGCCTCCTGGCTGACGGCCGCCGGCGTGCGGCTCGCGCTCCTCACGGGCCGGGTGCGCGGCGTGGCCCGCCGGCGCCTGCTCGAGGAGCTCTCCGCCGGACGCATCGACGTGCTCGTCGGCACGCACGCGCTCGCCGAGGCGCCCGTCGAGTTCCGCCGGCTGGGCCTCGTCGTCGTGGACGAGCAGCACCGCTTCGGCGTCGCGCACCGCGCGCGCCTCTTCCGGAAGGGCGACGCCCCCCACGTGCTCGTCATGACCGCGACGCCGATTCCGCGTTCCCTCGCCTGGGCGATCTACGGCGAGCTCGACGTGTCCGTGCTCGACGAGAAGCCGCCGGGACGCGGGGAGATCCAGACCCGCATCCGGGCCGAGGAGGGTCGGCCGCGCGTCTATGCGTTCGCGGGTGAGCGCGTGGCGGCGGGCGAGCGAGTCTACGTCGTCGTGCCCGCGATCGAGGAGGGGGCGCGCGAGGTCGCGGCCACCCGGGAGACGGCGTCGCGAATCGGCGCGGCGCTGCCCGGCGTGCGCGTCGGCGTCCTGCACGGGAGGATGCCGCCCGCGGAACGCACGGCCGTGCTCCGGGACTTCGCGGCCGGCCGGGTTCCGATCCTCGTGTCCACGACCGTCGTCGAGGTGGGCGTCGACGTCCCGGAGGCGACCCTCATGGTCGTCGAGAACGCCGAGGTCTTCGGGCTCGCACAGCTCCACCAGCTGCGCGGGCGGGTTGGCCGGAGCGAGCGCCGGTCCTGGTGCGCGCTCATCGCGGGCCGGGACGCGTCGCCGGAGGCGCTCGAGCGTCTGACCGTGCTCGAGAAGACGTCCGACGGATTCGTGATCGCCGAGAAGGACCTCGAGGCGCGCGGTCCCGGCGATCTCCTCGGCATCCGCCAGTCGGGCCTTCCCGCGATGCGCATCGCCGATCCGGTGCGCGACCTCGCGGCTCTCGGCGAGGCGCGCCGCCGCGCCGCGGCGATGCGCGTCAAGGGCGAAGAGGTCCGCAGCGATCTCTTCGGATATCCTCAGGCCAAAGTCGAAATCGCACGCTGAGCATGGAGGGTCCATGAAGGTCCTCGTCACGGGAGGCACGGGCTTCGTCGGAACGCACCTCGTCAACCGGCTGCTCCACGAGGGGCACGAAGTCTCCGTCCTCGCGCGCGATCCGAGGAAGACCCGGAACCGGTACAACCGCCCCGTTGAGGCCGTCCCCGGCGACGTCCTGGATCGCGCCTCGCTCGAGGCGGCCGCGCGCGGACGCGCAGCCCTCGTTCATCTCGTCGGCATCATCCACGAGAAGGGGCCGCAGACGTTCGACCGCATGCACCGGGAGGCGACGGAGAACGCGGTCGCGGCGGCCGAAGCGGCGGGGGTCCAGCGGTATCTCCACATGAGCGCGATGGGCAGCGCCGAGGACGCGCCGTCCGAGTACGCGCGCACCAAGGCGGCGGGGGAGCGCGCGGTGCGCTCGTCGCGCCTCGCCTGGACGATCTTCCGTCCGTCGATCATCTTCGGCCCGGGCGACGGCTTCGTCTCGCTGCTCGCGCCCATCGTGCGGTACAACCCAGGCTTCATCCCCGTCATCGGACCCGGCACGACCCGCTTCCAGCCCGTCTCGGTCCGCGACGTGGCGCGCGTGTTCACGGACGCCCTGTCGAAACCGGAGACCGCGGGACGCACCTTCGAGGTGGGCGGCCCCGGGATCTTCGCGCTCGACGACGTCTACCGCGAGATCGCCGCCGCCGTGGGCAAGCCCGGCAAGCGGCTGGTGCACTTTCCGATCTGGTACGGGCGTCTCCTCGCGGGCCTGTTCGAGTCGCTCGCGCGCCGCGGCGTGCTCGAGGCGCCCCCGCTGACGCGCGATCAGCTCCGAAGCCTCTCCCGGGACAACGTCGCGGACGTTTCCGACACCGTGGCGACATTCGGCGGCGAGTGGCGGCGCTTCCGGCCCGGGATCCGCGAGTACCTGTCGAACGGCCGCCACGATCCCCGGGCCGGCATCGGCGGCGAGGTCGAGCTCGAGCGGCGCTCGGTGCTGCGGGTGCGCTAGGAGAGCGTTCCCTTCCGCAGGCGGATCGTCCCCGACGTCGTCCGCACCTGGATCTTCTCGCCGCCACCGTTCAGCGTCCCGGCCGCGCGCTGCACGCCGTTCCGGCGCGAGACGCTGAGCTCCGGGAAGTCGGAGCGGATGTTGTTGTCCTCGTCGTCGGCGCCCGTCACGACCAGCTCGACCTCGGCCTTGCAGTCCGCCGGCACGGCCAGCGTCACGTCGCCGCCGTCGTTCCGGATCGTGACCATCCCGCGGCCGTCGCACGCCGCGAGACCGACGCGAATCTCGCCTCCCGCGGACGCGGCGCGCACGCCGCCGCCCACGCGCGGCACGCGGATGTCGCCGCCCGACGTGCGCGCGTCGAGATTTCCGCCGACCCGGTCGATGCGAATGTCGCCGCCCTTCGTGTCGGCGAGCGCCGACCCGGAAACGGGGCCGACGACGATGTCCCCCGCCAGCGTCGACGCCTTGAGGTCGCCGTTGACGGGGCCCATCGAGATGTCGCCGCCGAACGACTTCAGATCGGCGCCGGCCCCCGCGCCGGCCACGCGGATCTCGCCCGAGTGGGTCAGGATCTGCACTCGTCCGCTGACCTTGCCGACCCGATAGTCGCCGCCCGAGGTCGACAGAAAGTCGCCGGCGATGTCGCCGCGCACCACGTCGCCTTCCTCCGGGGCGGGCGGGGCGGCGGCACGGCCCGGGGCGCCCGGGGCGCGGCGGGAGGCACGGGCGGGACGGGGGGCGCCACGTGGACGCGCACGTCCGGCACGGTGACCACGAAGGAACGGCGCGAGGAGACGAGCGGTTTCGCGTCGGCCTCGGTCGTCCCGGCCGCGAGGAGCAGCACCTTGCCGTTCAGGGTCTCCAACCGAACGTCGGGGCCGCCCTTGCCGATCGAACCGCTGTACTCGCGCTGGGGGTTCGGAATCTCGATCCGGCGGACCTGGCGCTCGATCTGGCGCTGCTGCTTCTCGACTTCCCGCTGCTGCTTCTCGATCTCCCGCTGCTGCTTCTCGACCTCCCGCGTGTTGTTCTCGATCTGGATCTGGATCTCCCTCATCGAGTCGGCGAGCTCCTGGTCGAGCTGGGAGAGGTCGAGCTCCTGGCGGTTCCCGTCCTCGTCTTCCACCACGACCTTCGACTTGTTCTTGCCCTTGCCCTTCCCCTCCCCGTCGGGCGGAACGGTCCAGACCGTCGCGGAAGACGCGAGCGGCGGCAGGGGGAACGTCGAGGCGATCGTGCCGTTCATCGTCGAGGCGGAGAAGTCGAAGCGCGCGTCCTTCGGGAGCGTCAGCATCACGTTGCCGTTGACCGACTGGAGCGAGACGTCGGCGCCGTTCGGCAGCGCGTGGGCGACCACCGCGTCGATCTTGCCGTTGACCGTCTGCAGCGACAGGCCCTTCTTCGCCCCCCGCACCTCGATCGATCCGTTGACCGACTCGAGGCTCGCCTCGCCGTCGAGGTCCCGGACGCGCACGTCGCCGTTCACCGTCTGCAGCTCGACGTCGACGCCGGGCGGCACGACGAGCTCGTACCGGGCGACGAGACGGCACGCGGAGCAGGGGAGGCCATGCCGGTTCCCGTCGTGACGCCCCGGCCGCTCGCCGGGCCACACCGTCTCGAGGCTCCAGCCCTCGTCGTCGTGCTCGGAGGTGATCTGCGTCTTCTTCAGGAGCTCGTTCGCCTTGTCGGCGCTCGCGGCGGTCGCGGTCAGCGTCACGACGGCCGAGAAGCTCGGCCCCGGCACGGCGACCACGTCGCCGGTGACGTTCTCGACGTGGAGGGTCTTTCCGGCGCCCAGCGTGCCGTTGAAGCGGTCCACGCGCGTCGCCGTCGGCTGCTCGGCCTTGCCGACCGAAACGAGCATCAGGAGCAAACCGAGCGCGAGCGCGATCCAGAGGGCGAACCGGTCGGCGCGCTCGCGGCGAGGGGGCGCCGCGTCGCCGGCCGGGCCGAGGGAACCGAGGGCCGACCGGCGAAAAGAGTCGGAGGGCGCCGTCGACCGGGGCTCTTCACGAGAGATCTTCTGCATGCTCATCGTGGAAGAGAGACGCGCGGCGAACGTCGGAGTTACTGGCGGCATGCGTGTCTCAGAACGACATCGCCTTCAGCGCCGACGCGGCCTTGGCGCGGACGAAGTTGTTCTCCTGCGGGTCGACCGCCTTCTCGCGGAGCGACTGGATCGTGCTCTCGTCGGGAGACTGCTTCGCCGCCGCCGCGAGCGCGTCGACGGCGGCCAGGCGCACCGCCGGGTTCTTGTCGGACTTCAGCGCGTCGAGGAAGGCGACCCGGATCTCGGGCGTCGGCGCGAAGCCCGCGAGGGCGTCGGCCGCCTTCTTGCGCACGCCCGGGTTCGGATCGGTGCGCAGCGTCTTGGTGAGCGCCGCGACGATTTCGGGCGATGCGGCCGCGTGCGCGCCGGCGAAGTGCTCGGAGACGAGCTCGATCGCCCGCGACTTCTCGCCGGCATTGTCCGCGTTGTGCGAGACGAGGTAGGCGAGCAGCTTCGCCACCTCGGGATCGGTCGGCCTGCCGTCGATCTCGTGCCGCGTCGTCACGTCGAACGTGATCGCGACCCGTCCATCCTTGTCGACCGGCCGGTAGGCGACGTTCGCGAGGCGCGCGTTCCCATCCAGGCCCGGAACGCCGCCGCCGCCGGGCGCCGTCGGAGTGACCGCTCCGGCCACGGGAGTCACGGCGGCCGAGGGGCGATCGGCGGCGGTCCCGGACGAGACGGCGGAGGGCAGGCCCTTCGCGGCGACGTAGCCGAGGGCCGCCGCCGCGGCCAGCGAGGCCGCCTGCAGGAGCGGTCGCGCAAACGTCGGTCGGGGCCGGAACGTGCGGACGCGGCCGCGCCGCATCTCGTCCTCGAGGAGCGCGAGCGTCCGACGGCGGAACTCGGGGCTCACGTCGGCGTCGGCGTCGCCGCCGAGCGTTGCCCAGACCCTCTCGAGCTTCTCCGCCTCCCGGCGGCAGTTCTCGCAGCGCGCCAGATGCTCGGCGAGGGCTCGGCGCGAGTCCGCGTCGGCTTCGCCGGTCAGGCGCTCGATCGCGAGCGTGGTTAGGTCGCGGCAGTCCATGACGTCTCTCCCTCGGAAAAGCGGGCCTTCAGCGTTTCGACGGCCCGGAAGATGCGGGTCTTGACGGCGCCGACCGAGATCCCCAGGGTCTTCGCGATCTCGGCGTACGGCATCCCGTGATAGCGGGCGAGCACCAGCGCCTCGCGCTGCTCCTCGGACAGGTCCGCCAGCGCCTCGCGGACGGCCTCCCGACGCTGACGCGAGGCGATCTGAGCCTCGACGCCCTCGCCGCGGGCGCGCGGCTCGGCGACCGACTCGAGCGGCACCACCGCCGCCCGGCGCTCGCGGCGGCGCCGATCGCGGCACGCGTTGGCCGCGATGGCGAAGAGCCACGATGCGACGCCGGCTCGGCCGTCGTACTGGTGGGCCCTCGCGATGACTTTCAGAAAAACCTCCTGCGTCACTTCCTCGGCCGACGCCCGATCGGAGAGCATCCGGTCGGTGAACCGCAGGAGCGCCGGCGCGTAGCGTTCGAAGAGCTCGGCGGCGCCGTCGGTGTCCCCGCGGCGGATCCGCTCCAGCAGAACCGCGTCTTCACTTCCGGAGTTCATCTCCATTCGGTCCGGCCACACGGAGAGACGGCGGGGTGGGGCGAAGGTTTCGGCGGCACGGCGCGAATGTACGGCTTTTTGCCGCCTCCGCCCAGCCCTGTATAGTGCCGGCGGCGTGGAACACAAGGTCGTCGATTTCGCCATTCAGCTGGCTGTCGTGCTCTTCTCCATCTCCTTTCACGAGTCCGCCCACGCCTTCGCCGCGCTCCAGTTCGGGGACACCACGGCGCGGGACGCCGGGCGCATCAGCCTGAACCCCATCCGGCACATCGACCCGGTGGGATCGATCCTCCTGCCCCTGATCCTGTATCTCTTCTCGGGCCTGATCTTCGGGGCCGCCAAGCCGACCCCGGTGGACCTCCGGAACACCCGCGACCCGCGGCTCGCGAACCTGGTCGTCTCGGCCGCCGGGCCGGCCTCGAACTTCCTGCTCGCGGCCGTCGGCATCCTCGTCTTCGCGCTCATCCGGCGGATCCGGCCCCAGGCCATGGGCGATCTGCTCGAGGCGCTCCAGGGAGCGCGGTTCGCCTCGGGGGCCCTCGCGCCGATCACCTACCTCCTTTTCTTCTTCGTCCTCGTCAACGTGATGCTGGGAGTGTTCAACCTCCTGCCGATCCCGCCCCTCGACGGGAGCGGCGTGCTGCTGTCGATCGGCGGTCCTCCCGTGGCGCGCGCCTTCGCCGTCATCCGTCCATTCGGCTTCCTGATCCTCCTCCTGCTGATCGCGACGCCCGTCCTGGGGAACATCTTCCGGCCGATCCAGGGGGTCGTCCTGCGCCTGATCTTCGGGGGGTGACGTGACCGCCACCGTCCTCTCCGGGCTGCGTCCGACCGGCCGGGTTCATCTCGGCAACTACTTCGGCGCGGTCAAGAACTGGGTCGATCTCCAGGACTCGGGGCAGTACCGGTGCTACTTCTTCGTCGCGGACCTTCACGCGCTCACGACCGACTACGCCGACACGCGGTCGCTCGCCGCGAACACCCGCGAGGCGGTGCTCGACTGGCTCGCGGTCGGCCTCGATCCGGAGAAGGCGACGGTCTTCCTGCAGTCGCGGGTGCCGCAGCACGCCGAGCTCGCCCTCTACTTCTCGATGATCACGCCGCTCGGCTGGCTCGAGCGCGTGCCGACCTACAAGGACCAGATCGAGCAGCTCCGCAGCCGCGACCTCGGCACCCACGGATTCCTCGGGTACCCCGTGCTGATGACCGCCGACATCGCCGTCTACCGCGCGGACCTCGTGCCGGTCGGGGAGGACCAGGCGAGCCACCTCGAGATCTGCCGCGAGATCGTGCGCCGGTTCAACGGACTCTACGGCGACGTCTTCCCGGAGCCGAAGGCGCTCTTCACGCCGACGCCGAAGGTCAACGGCATCGACGGCCGCAAGATGTCGAAGTCGTACGGCAACACGATCGGCATCACGGAGGCGGCGGAGTCCGTCCGCGAGAAGGTGATGGCGATGGTGACGGACCCGGCCCGGGCGCGGCGCCAGGACCCGGGGCGGCCGGAGCACTGCAACCTCTTCCCGTTCCACGTGCTCTACTCGCCGCCCGACGAGGTCGCGGTCGTGGACCTCGAGTGCCGCACGGCGGCGCGCGGCTGCGTCGACTGCAAGAAGCACCTGATCGGCAACCTCAACGCGGCGCTCGAACCGTTCCGCGCGCGCCGGGCCGAGCTCCTCGCGGCGCCGTCGGACGTCGTCCGCGACGTGCTCCACGCCGGCGACGCCCGCGCTCGCGCCGCGGCCGAGGCCACGATGGCGAGGGTGCGCGACGCCGTGCGGCTGTCGCCGGAGCCGTGATGCCCGAGGAGACTTCCGACCGCGTCCTTCCGCCCGTCGCGATCGCGGCCTTCAACGGCCCGCTCGACCTGCTGCTCCACCTGATCCGCGTCAACGAGGTCTCGATCACCGACATCCCGATCGCCGACATCACCGAGCAGTACACGGCCTATCTCGACGCGATGCGGGAGCTCGATCTCGACGTCGCATCCGAGTACGTGGCGCTCGCCGCCGAGCTCATCTACATCAAATCGAAGATGCTGCTGCCCCGCGCGCCGGGCGAGGAGACCCTGGACCCGCGCGCCGACCTCGCCCAGCGCCTGCTCGAGTACGAGAGGTTCAAGCGGTCGGCCGAGACGCTCCATGCGATCGACACGCTGCGGGGAGGCCTATGGCCGCGCCCCGAGACCGAGCCGCCGAAGGTCGAGGGCGAGGAGACGCTCGAGGTGTCGCTGTTCGACGTCATCGAGGCGTTCCGGGGAGTGACCGAGCGATTCCGGCTCGCGCACCCGCCCGCGATCGCCATCCACCACCTGCGCTTCTCGGTCGGCGACAAGATGATCGAGCTGCTCGAACGCCTCGACGCGGCGCGCACGATGCCGCTCCTCGAGTTCCTCGGCCGGATGAGCTATCGCGCGGAAGCGGTCACGGCGTTCCTCGCCTGCCTCGAGCTCATCCGACTGGGGGTCGTGCGCGCCTTCCAGGCGAGGCCGTTCGCGGAGATCCACGCCTCCCGCACCGACGTGCCCTTCACCGCGCAGCAGATACGCGATAATTACGCCGAGTGACCCCTTCATGAGCGAATCCGGCGCCGACACGAACGCCGCGGTGGCCGAGGCCGAGAAGACCGAGCGGCCGCCGCGCGAGACCTCGCCCGAGCGGATCGCGCCCGCCGTCGAGGCGGTGCTCTTCTCCTCCGCGCGGCCGGTCCGGGAGCGCGACCTTTCCGAGCTCCTCGAGGCCGCGCCGGCCGCGGTCACCGGCGCGCTGGAGCTCCTGCGCGGGCGGACCGAGGACGAGGGCCGCGGGATCCGGCTCGAGAAGGTTGCCGGCGGATGGCGGTTCGTGACGCGGCCCGAGTTCGACGCGCTGCTGCGCCGGTTCCACGAGGTCACGGAGCGCAGCCGCCTCTCCCTCGCCGCGCTCGAGACGCTGGCGATCATCGCCTACCGCCAGCCGATCACGCTGCCCGAGATCCAGGAGATCCGCGGCGTCAACTGCGCGAGCGTGCTGAAGACGCTCTTCGAGAAGAAGCTCGTGACCACGGCGGGCAAGAAGGCGGTCGTCGGAACGCCGTTTCTCTATCGCACGACGCCGGACTTCCTGATGCGCTTCGGCCTGAACGAGCTCGACGAGCTGCCGCGTCCCGAGGACCTGGACGCCGACCTCGCCGCCACGCTCGAGGCCCGCGAGATCGCCGCGCCGACGGCGGGTCCGCCGGGCATCCGCGTCGAGCCGCCGGACGCCGTCGAAGCGGCGGAGGAAGAGGCCGACGCGGACGCGGAGGAGTGACCTGGCTCTCGTCCGCGTTCAGAAGATCATCGCCTCGAGCGGCCTCGCCTCGCGCCGCGAGGCCGAGGCGTGGATCCGCGAGGGCCGGGTGCGCGTCAACGGGCGCCTGGTCTCGCTCGGCGACCGCGCCGATCCGGAGAAGGATTCGGTCAAGGTCGACGACCGCCGCGTCCGCATCGAGGCCGGGCCGAAGACCTACATCGTCCTGAACAAGCCGAAGGGCTTCGTCACGACGGTGTCCGATCCCGAGGGCCGCGACACGGTCCTGATGCTCATGCCGGGCCGGCTGCGAAAGACCGTCAAGCCGGTCGGCCGCCTCGACGTGCAGACGGAGGGGCTGCTCCTGCTGACGGACGACGGCGACCTCGCGCGGATCGTCACCCATCCCTCGACGGGATGCCCGAAGGAGTACATGGTGAAGGTCTCGGGAGAGCCCGCGCTGGCGCGGCTCGAACGACTCCGCCGCGGCGTCTTTCTCGAGGGGGAGCGGACGCGGCCGTGCGAGATCGAGCGCGTCTCCGGCACGCCGCGGCGCGAGGGTGTCGAGGGCAATACGTGGCTGCGCGTGACCCTGCGCGAGGGCAGGAGCCGGCAGATCCGGCGGATGTTCGCCTCGATCGGGCACCCGGTGTCGAAGCTGAAACGCGTCGCCATCGGCCCGGTGCGCGACGATTCTCTGCGCCCCGGCGAGAGCCGCGCGCTCACGCCCGACGAGATCGCCGGGTTGAAGCGCCTCGCGAAGACGAAGTGAGGGCGCCCCTGATCGTCGCGATCGACGGTCCATCCGGCGCGGGCAAGTCCACGGCCGCGCGGGCGCTCGCGGTGCGGCTCGGCGTCCCGTACATCGACACCGGGGCGATGTACCGCGCGGTCGGCCTCGCGGCCCGGAAGCGCGGCATCGCCCTGCCCATCGAGGACGCGGAGGCGGTGGCGGCCCTCGCGCGACAGGCTCGCATCGAGCTGATTCCCGACGCCACCGGCAACCGGGTGCACCTGGACGGCCGCGACGTCTCCGAGGAGATCCGCCGTCCCGAGATCTCGCTCTACGCGTCCGCCGTGTCGGCCATTCCGGCGGTCCGCCGCTCCCTCGTGGCCGAGCAGCAGCGGCTCGGCCGCGAGCGGGGGGGGGTGATGGAGGGCCGGGACATCGGCACGCGCGTCTTCCCGGAGACCCCGTTCAAGTTCTTCCTGACGGCCGACCCGGAGGTCCGCGCCGAGCGGCGGGCCCGGGAGCTCGAGGCCCGGGGCACGCCCCAGCCCTTCGAGGCCGTGCGTCGGGAAATGGAGCAACGCGACCGGGACGACGGGTCCCGGGCCGATTCCCCCCTGACCCTCGACGAGCGGTACGTCCTCATCGACTCGACGGGCAGGCCGCTCGAGGCCGTCGTGGCGGAGATCGAGCGGCGGGTCCGGGAGGCCATTTGACTCGGGCGGAAGGGGCAACGTAGGATATTGCTTTGCATCTCAGAGACTTATGAGAGGGGATCCCTTATCCAATGCCGGGTGAAAATCGCAGTGAGGGAGGTCGGGAAACCGAGCCGATGGAAACAGAACAGGAACTGACTCCGCAGGAGTATCAACACCTCCTGGCCCAGTACGAGAGCTCTTTCAAGAATTTGCAGGAGGGACAGATCATCCGCGGGCGCGTTCTCTCGATCACGCCGGCCGAGGTGATCGTGGACATCGGCTACAAGTCGGAGGGCATGATTCCGCTCTCCGAGTTCACCGACTTCTCCGGTCAGGTGACGATCAAGCCCGGCGATCCCGTCGACGTGCTGCTCGAGCGCACCGAGGACCAGAACGGCTACGTCGTCCTCTCGAAGGACAAGGCCGAGAAGATGAAGGTCTGGGACGAGGTCGAGAAGGCGTACCGCTCGGGCTCGACCGTCCGCGGCCGCGTCATCGACCGCATCAAGGGCGGCCTCGCCGTCGACATCGGCGTCAAGGCGTTCCTGCCCGGCTCGCTCGTCGACGTCAAGCCGGTGAAGAACCTCGAGGCGCTCCGCGGCAAGGACCTCGACTTCAAGGTCATCTCGGTCGACAAGAAGCGCGGCAACATCGTGCTCTCGCGCAAGGCGGTCGTCGAGGTCGAGCAGGAGGCGCGCAAGAAGGAGACGCTCCAGCTCCTCGAGGAGGGGCGGGTTCTCCGCGGCGTCGTCAAGAACCTGACCGACTACGGCGCGTTCGTGGACCTCGGCGGCCTGGACGGGCTGCTGCACGTCACCGACATGTCCTGGGGCCGCGTCAATCATCCGTCCGACCTCGTGAAGGTCGGCGACGAGATCGAGGTCGTCGTCCTGAAGTTCGACCGCGAGACCGAGCGCGTCTCGCTCGGCACCAAGCAGCTGACCGAGGACCCGTGGACGCACGTCCCGGAGAAGTACCCGGCGGGCTCGCGCGTGACCGGCCGCGTCACGAACGTGACGGACTACGGCGCTTTCGTCGAGCTCGAGGGCGGCGTCGAGGGGCTCGTGCACGTCTCCGAGATGTCGTGGTCGAAGAAGATCAAGAATCCGGCGAAGGTCGTGTCGCCCGGCGACACCGTCGAGGCGATCGTCTCCGACGTCAATCCCGAGGCGCGGCGGATCTCGCTGTCGCTCAAGGACACGCTCCCCGATCCGTGGGAGAGCGTGGCCGAGAAGTATCCGGTCGGCAGCCGGGTCTCCGGCAAGGTCCGCAACCTCACCGACTTCGGCGCGTTCGTCGAAATCGAGGAGGGCATCGACGGCCTCGTCCACGTGTCCGACATGTCGTGGACGCGGCGCGTGAAGCACCCGTCCGAGGTCCTGAAGAAGGGCGACGACGTCGAGGCCGTGATCACGTCGGTCGACCAGGAAAACCGGCGGATTTCGCTCTCCATCAAGGAATTCCAGCCGAACGACTGGCAGACGTTCAAGGACAAATACAACCCCGGCGACGTCGTCTCGGGCATCGTCACCCGGGTCGCCGACTTCGGCGTGTTCGTGCAGATCGAGGGCCTCGTGGAGGGCCTGATGCACGTCTCCGAGACGCCGATTCCCCGCGGCGGGAAGCCCCAGGATCACTACAAGGAGGGCGATCCCGTCCGCGCCCGCATCCTCCGCATCGAGGATCCCGAGATGAAGGTCGGGCTCTCCGGGCTCAACGTCGACGAGGCCGCCCCGGCGGCCGAGACGGCGCCGCTGACGTCCGAGGAGAGCGCCGCTCCGGCTCCGGCTCCCGCGCCCGCCGAGGGCGAGGAGGCGCCGAAGAAGAAGCGGTCGCGCAAGAAGACCGACGAGCCCGCCAAAGAGTAACGGAGTGCCGGGGCGATGGAATCTTCTCCGGGTCGCGAGGAGACGCGGGCGATGACGAAGGCCGAGCTCATCGAGCGGGTGGCCGTGGCCACCGACGTCACCAAGAAGCAGGCGGAGGCCATCGTCGACACCGTGTTCGAAGCGATCGTCCGCTCGTTGAAGGAGGGACAGAAGATCGAGCTCCGCGGCTTCGGGTCCTTCCGCCTCCGCGAGCGCGGCGCGCGAATGGGACGCAACCCCAAGACGGGAGTGAAGGTCGCCGTTCCCGCGAAGAAGATCCCCTATTTCAAGCCGGGCAAGGAGCTGAAGGAACTGATCAACCGGTAATGCCGGACGTTCTCTTCGCCCCCTGGCGGTACGAGTACCTCGTGTCGGAAAAACCCGTCGGCTGCATCTTCTGCGAGGCGGCGGCCTCGGGCGACGACGACGCGTCGCTCGTCGTGTATCGCGGCCGGCGCGTCTTCGCCCTGCTCAACCGGTTTCCGTATACCAACGGCCACGTCATGGTCGCCCCGATCGCCCACGACGCCTGGTTCTCCGATTCGAGCGCCGAGACGCTGTCGGAGCTGATTGCCCTCGTGGCGCGGGCCCAGACGATCCTGGTCGCCGAGTACCGCACCGACGGGCTGAACGTGGGCGTCAACTTCGGAAGCGCCGCCGGCGCGGGGATCGCCGACCATTACCACGTCCACGCGGTGCCGCGCTGGGCGGGAGACACGAACTTCATGACGGTCGCCGGGGACGTCCGGGTCGTGCCGGAAGAGCTCTCGGTGACGCGCCGCCGCCTGGCGGCTCTGTTTGCGGGAGGCGCATGAGTGAATCGACGCCGCCGCGCCGCTCGACGGCCGCGGCGATGGTGCTCGCCTGGCTGGTGCCGGGCCTCGGCCACTACTATCTCGGGCGGCGGAGGACGGCCGCGGCGTTCGCGCTGATCGTCGCCGTCACCTTCCTCCTCGGCCTCTCCTTCCAGGGCCGCCTGTACACGGTGGAGGAGGGACAACCCCTGACCATCCTCGCGACCTTCGCGGTCTACGGCGCCGGGCTCCTCAATCTCGCGGCGCGCGCGATCTCGGAGAATCCCGGCGGGACGATCCTCTCCCCGACGTACGAGTACGGCTGCGCGTACCTTCTCACGGCCGGGCTCATGAACCTGCTGCTCGTCCTCGACGCCCACGACCTCGCGAAGGGAAAGAAGCGATGATCGCGATCGTGCCGGCCGACCACTTCCTGATCATGACGATCTATGCGCTGCTCGTCTCGAGCTTCTTCGCGCTGCTCTGGCGCCAGGAGCGCCGGGAGCGCTGGAAGCTCTTCGGGCTTCTCGTCGCGTCGCTCGTGCTCGGCGGACTCGCCGTCGCGTGGCTGATGTATCCGTTTCCCTCGTGAGGCGTCGGCCGTAAGCCGAAAGTCGTGAGCCGTCCCTCGCCTCTTCGCGCCCGGCTCGCGGCCCACGGTTCACGGCTCGCGGTCTCATGAATCTCCTTCTCTCCGCCGGCGAGGCGTCGGGCGATCTTCATGGCGCGCGCCTCCTCCGGTGCCTCGCGGCGCTGAGGCCCGATCTGCGCGCGTTCGGCATGGGCGGGGCGCGGCTCGTCGAAGCCGGCCTCGAGCCGGTCGTGCGCCGGGAGGCCCTCTCCGTCGTCGGCATCACCGAGGTGCTCGAGAAGCTGCCCGCGGTCCGGCGCGCGCTCCGGGACCTGGACGCCGCGGTGGGGGCGCGGCGGCCCGATGCGGCCGTGCTCATCGACTTTCCGGACTTTCACGCGCTCCTCGCCCGGCGCCTGTTCCGCGCCGGAGTCCCGATCGTCTACTACGTGAGCCCCCAGGTATGGGCCTGGCGCCGGGGCCGCGCGCGGACGATTGCCCGGAGGGCACGCCGCATCGTGACGCTCTTCGCGTTCGAGACGGAGATCTACCGGCGCCTGGGAGCGGATGCCGAGTGGGCCGGTCATCCCCTCGTCGAGGAGGTCGCCGAGGACCTCGCGTCGCCGCCGCCGCTCCCGGAGAAGCGGCGCCCGCGCCTGGTGCTCCTGCCCGGCAGCCGGCCGGGCGAGATCTCGCGGCACTGGCCGGTCCTCGCGGAGGCGGCGGCGCGCCTGTCCCGGCGCTTCGGCCTCGACGTCTTCGCCGTGCGCGCGCCCGGCCTTCCCGAGGGACTCTTCGAAGGCGCCGCGGCCCGGGGCATCGCGGTGACCGAGCGGGGCCTGCACCCGCTCCTCGCCTCGGCGGACCTCGCCTTCGTCGCGTCGGGCACCGCGACCCTGGACGCGGCCCTCTGTGGCGCGCCCATGGTCGTCGTCTACCGCACCTCGGCCCTCTCGCACGCCATCGCCCGCGCCCTGGTGCGGCTCCCCTGGATCGCGCTCGTCAACATCGTGGCGGGGGAGCGCGTCGTGCCCGAGCTCATCCAGCGCGCGTTCACCGCCGACGCCCTCGAGCGCGCGGGCGCCGAGCTGCTGTCGTCTCCGGAGAGCGTGGAGACCATGCGACGGGGCCTCGCCCGCGTCGCTCGGGCGCTCGGTCCTCCCGGAGCCAGCGAACGCGCCGCCGAGCTCGTGCTGTCCGCGGTCGGCGAGGGCCCTCCCCGCGCCGCGGCCTCGACGGCGGTGGCGCCTTGACCACGTTGCCCCGGCTCCTCGGCTACTTCCGGCGCTATGCCGTTCGCGCCGCGCTCGCCCTGGGCGCGATGCTGCTCGTCGCCGCCGCGACGGTGTCGCTCCTCTTCCTCCTGAAGAAGGTCATCGACGAGGTCCTGGGCGCCGGGGCCGCGGGAGCGCTCGCGGGCGTCGGCGCGGCTTCCGCACGCACGGCCCCTTTGCTCGCCCTGCTCGAGCACGCCTACGACGGCGCGAGCGCCGCGGCCCGATCGGTCGGGCTCGGCGCGAGGTGGGCGGTGCCTCTGCTCCTCGTCGTGTCCCTCCTCGTCAAGAACGTGTTCGCCTACTTCTCCGAATACGCGCTCAACGCGATCGGCCTCGGGATGGTGCGCGACCTCCGCCGCGACGCGTACCGCGCGATCCTCGACCAGTCCACGCGCTTCTCGGCCGAGACGGCTTCGGGCGAGCTCATGAGCCGGCTGCTGTCGGACGCCGAGCAGATCCAGTCGGCGTTCGGCTCGCGGCTCGCCGACTTCGTGCAGGGAGCCCTCACGATGGCGCTCGTTCTCGTGTACGTCTTCTCGCTGAACTTCCGCCTCGCCGCGGCCTTCCTCGTCGTGGCGCCCCTCGTCGTGCTGCCGATCGCGGCGAACTTCCGATCGCTGCGGGGCTCGAGCTTCGCGGCCCGTGAGCGCGTCGGCGAGATGGGGGCGCTGCTCGGCGAAACTCTCCGCGGCCACCGGCTCATCAAGACGTTCGCGATGGAAGACTTCGAGGCCGAGCGCTTCGACGGAGCCAACGGCCGCTATTACGCGGCCACCCGTCAGACGGTCCGCCTGCAGGCCCTCAACTCGCCGCTGATGGAGATCCTCGCCGGAATCGGACTCGCGCTCGTGTTCGTGTACGCGGCGGGTCAGATCCGCGCGGGGCAAATGACCGTCGGCGGCCTGCTGTCCTTCCTGGCGGCGATCCTCATGCTCTACAAGCCCCTGAAGGACGTGACGAAGACGAACATCGTGCTCCAGGTCGCGCTCGCCGCGGCCGACCGGCTGTTCGACGTGATCGACGGGAAGAACGACATCGTCGAGAGGCCGGGCGCCGCGCCGCTGGCTCCCTTCTCAGCGCATGTCCGCTGGGAGGACGTCCACTTCGCCTACGCCGCGGAGCAGGTCCTGCAGGGCGTGAACCTGACGGTCGCCCGCGGGGAGACCGTCGCGCTCGTGGGACCGTCGGGCGCCGGGAAGACCACGCTCGTGAACCTCTTGCCCCGGCTCTACGATCCGACGGGCGGGCGCGTCACGATCGACGGCGTCGACCTCCGGGACGTCACGCTGCGCTCGCTGCGCCTGCAGATCGGCCTGGTGACGCAGGAGACGATCCTCTTCGACACGAGCGTGCGCGAGAACATCGCCTACGGCGAGAAGACCCCCGCGGAGGAGCGCGTGCGCGCCGCGGCGCGCGCGGCATGCGCCGACGAGTTCATCGAGCGGCTGCCCCAGGGCTACGACTCCGCGGTCGGGGAGGGCGGACGGCGCCTCTCCGGGGGACAGCGGCAGCGCCTCGCGATCGCGCGGGCGATCTACAAGGACGCGCCGATCCTCATCCTCGACGAGGCGACGTCGCAGCTCGACGCGGAGTCCGAGGCGCTCGTCGCCCGCGCCCTCGCGAACCTGATGCGGGGCCGGACGACGCTCGTCATCGCGCACCGGCTCTCGACGGTACGCCGCGCGGACCGGATCGCGGTGCTCGAGGGCGGGCGCATCGTGGAGGAGGGCAGCCACAGCGAGCTCTTGACTCGGCGCGGCCTCTATCGCAGGCTGCACGACATGCAGCAGTTCGCGGACGACCACGCGGCGCCCGCGTCCCCCGCCGCTTCATGACGATCCGGAGCATGACGGGATTCGGCCGGGCGAGCGGCGCGGTCGGGCCGCAGCGCACCGCCGAGGTGGCCGCGCGGAGCGTGAACGCCCGGTTCCTCGACCTGACGATCAAGACCCGTGAGACGGAAGCCGCGCTCGAGCCGGTCATCCGCCGCGCCTTCGCGCGCCGGCTGCAGCGGGGGAAGATCGAGGTCTCCCTGCGGCTGAAGCGGACCTCGCCCTCGGAGGCCGAGATCACCGTCGACGAGACGCTGCTGGAGGCGCTGCTCTCGAAGATCACGGACCTCTCCCGCCGTTACCCGATCGAGGGCCGGCTGTCGGTGCGCGACCTCATGACGATTCCGCAGGCGGTCGTCGTGGAAGCGGCGTCCGAGAACTTCGCCGAGCAGGAGCTCGCGGCGCTGGAGGCGCTGGCCGACGCCGCCGCCGCCGCGCTCGTGGAGATGCGGACGGCCGAGGGCGCGGCGATCGCGGCCGATCTCGCGGGGCGCCTCGCCGTGCTCCGGAAGAAGACCGAGACACTGGCCGGCCGGCGGGAGGAGATCGCGCGCCGGCTCGCCGAGACGCTCCGCGAGCGCGTGCGCGCCCTCTTTCCCGATGCGGCCATCGACCCGGCGCGGCTCGAACAGGAGGCGGCGCTCGCGGCCGAGCGCTCGGACGTCGCCGAGGAGCTCCAGCGGCTCCAGGGACACCTCGACCAGTTCGAGGGAATCCTGCGGTCGGGGGACGGATCCGTCGGCAAGAAGCTCGACTTCCTGACGCAGGAGATCCTCAGGGAGCTGAACACGCTCGGCTCGAAGAGCCGGGATCTCGCCTCGACGCGCGAGGTCCTCGACATGAAGGCCGAGACCGAGAAGATCCGCGAACAGGTCCAGAACATCGAGTGACCGCGCCGCCGACGGGGTTCCTCTTCATCGTCTCTTCGCCCTCCGGCGGCGGGAAGACGACGCTCATCCGTCGCCTGCTGGCGCACCCGCCCGACGGACGGCCGCTGCACTTCTCCGTCTCGCACACGACTCGAGCGAGGCGGGAGGGGGAGGCGGACGGCCGCGAGTATCACTTCGTGAGCGCCGCGACGTTCGAGACGATGGCGCGCAACGCCGAGTTCCTCGAGCACAACGAGGTCCACGGCAACTTCTACGGCACGGCGAAGTCCGAGGTGCTGCCGCGTCTCGCCGCGGGGGAGGATGTGATCCTCGACATCGACGTCCAGGGCGCGCGGGACATCCGCGCGGCCCATCCCCAGGCGATCTCGATCTTCATCGTCCCCTCGTCGAAGGCCGAGCTCGAGCGCCGTCTTCGGCAGCGAGGGTTAGACGGCGAAGACGTCATCCGAAAGCGCCTCATCAACGCGGCCAAAGAAATCGAACAAGCCGAGTCTTTTCAGTACGTTATCGTGAACGAGGAGTTCGAAAGGGCCGCTCTTGAGTTAGAATCCGTGGTTCGGGCGTCGCGCCTGGCGCCCTCGCGGCAGGCACGGGTACTCGAACGCTTGCGCAAAGACTTCCGCTGAAAGAGGTTGCAGACAATGATTCAGTCGATTCCTGAGGGTGTGGACAGCAAGTTCCGTCTGGTCCTCCTGATCGCCCGGAGGGCCGAACAGCTCATGCGCGGGGCGCGTCCGAAGCTCGAGACCGATCGGCCGTTGAAGCCGACGCGCCTCGCGGCCGCCGAGTTCTCGCAGGACCAGATTCGCTGGGGCTACGGTGCCGAGGGCGGCGTGCTCGAGGCGCCGGGCGAGGACACGGAGCCCGAGACGGAAGAGCTGGTCGGCGAAGAGACTTCCTCGCGCTGACCGCGCGCCACTCTCCGTCCATGGACAGGCCGCCCCGGATCCTCTTCGGCGTGTCCGGCGGCATCGCCGCCTACAAGGCGGTGGAGGTGGTGCGCGAGCTCGTCCGGCGCGGCGCGGAGGTGCGCGTCGCCATGACGCGCGGCGCCCGGGAATTCGTCGCTCCGCTGACCTTCGCCGCGCTGTCGAAGAACGAGGTCTTCACCGAGGTGTGGGGCTCGGGCAACTCGCCCGCGGTCGACCACGTGGAGGCCGCGCAGTGGGCCGACCTCTTCGTCGTGGCGCCGGCGAGCGCCCACACGCTCGGCAAGCTCGCGCTCGGGCTCGGAGACGACTTCGTCTCGACCGCCTTCCTCGCCTACCGCGGCGCGGTGCTCCTCGCCCCCGCGATGGAGACCGCGATGTGGGAGCAGCCCGCCGTCGTGGAGAACCTCGCGCGTCTGCGCGCCCGCGGGGCGGTGACGGTCGGCCCGGAGTCGGGGCCGCTCGCGTCCGGCCGCGAGGGGACGGGGAGAATGGCCGAGCCGCCGGAGATCGCGGCGGAGGCCTGGCGGCTCGCGACCGGACGGCGCGACGACCTCGCCGGTCTGCGCCTGCTCGTGACGGCCGGACCCACCCGGGAGCCGCTCGACCCGGTCCGCTTCGTCTCGAACCGCTCGAGCGGCCGGATGGGCTTCGCCCTCGCCGAGTCCGCCCGGGACCGGGGCGCCCGCGTCGTGCTGGCCGCCGGACCGACGGGCCTTCGGGCCCCCGAGGGAGTCGCCCTCGTCCGCTTCGAGACGGCGGACGAGCTCCACGCGATCCTGCGGCGCGAGTTCCCGGAGTGCGACGGCATCGCGATGGCCGCGGCCGTCAGCGACTTCATTCCCGAGGCGAGCGAACGGCGCCTGCACCGCTCGGACGGAGCGAAGACGCTGCGCCTCGAGCCGGGCCGCGACCTGCTCGCGAGTCTCGCCCCGCTCCGGCGCGGCCAGACGATCGTCGCGTTCGCGGCCGAGACCGGCGACTTCGAGGCGGCGGGCCGCCGCAAGATGGAAGCGAAGGGCGCCGACCTGATCGTCGTCAACGACGTCGGACGGCGGGACATCGGTTTCGACGCCGAGGACAACGAGGTCCTGATCCTGCGCCGCGACGGCGCCGCCGCGACCGTGTCGCGGCGCTCGAAGCGCGAGATCGCCGACCGCATCTGGGACGCCTTCCTCGCCGCGCGCGCCTCGACGGGCGTCCTCGCGGCGGCGCGCTCCTCGGACTGATTCCCTGAACGGGCGGCGGTAGACTCCCGCCGTGGCCGTCGACTCGTTCCGCGACCAGCTCGAGTACTTTCGCGACCTCGGCGTCCGCGACGTCTTCGTCGAGCGTCCGGCCGGATCGAAGGGCGAGGCGGCGCTCGTGGCCGGATCGATGCCGGACCTTCCCGCGCTCGAGAAGTTCCTCGAGGGCTGCCAGCGTTGCAAGCTCGGGAGGTCGCGGACGAACATCGTGTTCGGCCAGGGGAATCCCCGCGCGGAGCTCATGTTCGTGGGCGAGGCTCCGGGCCGCGACGAGGACGAGCAGGGCCTCGCGTTCGTCGGCCGCGCGGGGCAGCTCCTGACCAGGATCATCGAGGCGATCGGCCGGAAGCGCGAGGATGTCTGGATCGCGAACGTCCTGAAGTGCCGTCCGCCCAACAATCGCAACCCCGAGCCGGACGAGGTCGCGTCCTGCCGGCCGTTCCTCGACGAGCAGGTCCGTCTGATCGCGCCCAAGGTCATCGTCACGCTCGGCACGTTTGCGGCGCAGGCGCTCCTCGGGACCGATGAGTCGATCGGGCGGCTCCGCGGGCGCTGGCAGAGTGCGAAGGGCGTGCGCGTGATGCCCACGTTCCATCCGGCCTTCCTCCTGCGTTCGCCCGAGCGCAAGAAGGATGTCTGGGAGGACATGAAGCTCGTCCGGGACTTCCTCGCGCAAAAATAAAGAGGGCGGCCCCGTGGCCGCCCTCGAATCTCCGGTCGAGCCGCGGCTACGGAGTCACCTTCGTCGAGAAGATCGGGAAATGGCTCGCCGCGCCCATGAAGAAGAGCATCGGGACCGACAGCCAGGTGTTGGCGCGCGAGGCCAGGAAGGCGCGGCGGGCCCACTTCGGCTGATCCGCCGGGGCCGGCGTGCCCGCCCCCGCCGCGACGGTGGCGGCGATGATCTTCTTCTGGAGCGGCCAGATGATCATCCAGACGTTCATCATCATGATCGTTCCGATGCCGCCACCCACGAGGATCGACATCGCGCGGTTGCTCGCGCCCCAGCCCCGCGCCAGCCAAACGATGACGAGGGAGGCCACGATCACGACGACGGCGACGAGAACCGCCACGACGCGCCCGTCCTTGAGTGGACCGCCCGCGACCGAGGCGCGGAAGACGCCGGACAGGACCGTGAAGGCGAATGACCAGACCACGAGAAAGACCAGGAGTGCGGGGCCAGCGTTGCTCGTGATCTCCTTGCCGGCCGTCGTGAAGTAGCCGAGGTAGAGGAACCCCGAGACCCACGTGACGATCGCGCCCCAGCGGAACCACCAGAGCGTGCGCGTCAGCAGAGGGGGGTTCGCCTTGATCTTGGTCGCGGCATCGATCTCCTTCTGGAACTGCACGTTCACGAGGTTGAAGAAGTAGAGGAGCCCGATCCACGTGATCCCGCCGAGAAAGTGGATCCACCGCAGCAGGAATTGAAAGTTGGTCGGAAAGTCCTGAGGCCAACTGAACATCACACCCTCCTCGGAAGTTCGAAGCCGCGACATCTTCTCACACGCCTCCGGCGCTGCCGTAGAATCGAGAGTCCGATGCCGAAGACCGAACGCCGCGCCGCATGGCGGTCCTCTGCGCCCCTCGCGGCCGCGCTCGTGACGCTCCTCGCCGGCCTGACGGCGGGCTGCGCGCGGCACGGCGAGGCCGGCGCCGCCGCCCCGCCGACGGCGGTTCCCCAGGCAACGGCGACCCGGCCCGCGCCCGCCCGCGCGAGCGACGCGGGGTATGACCTGCGTCCGGCCGAGCAGGCCGCCGTCGACGCGTTCCTGCGCGAGCACCCGGATCTCCGCGTCGCCCGGGACGGCGACCACCGCGTCTCCGAGGACGAGGGCGTCACGGGCCTCTACGGCGTCTACCATCCGTACTTCGTGCGTGGCGACGACAACGACGACGGAATCCTCGATTTCGTGCTCGCGTTCGTGCGGCGCGACTCGGACCGCGACACGCCCTGGTTCTCGGTCGTGGTCTTCGCCGGCAAAGCCGACGGAACCTTCGCCTCGGGAGCGTTCCTCGAGCGCGAGATCTCGCTGGCGGACGGCGATCTTGCGGTCGACCGCGACGCGATCGTCGTCACCCCCGACGTGGCCGAGGACGCCGCGCGCCGCTATCGCTGGGACGCCGGAAAGCAGCGGCACGTCTACGTGCGCGACGACGACGAGGACTCCGCATCGCCGCCCGCGTCGCAGATCTGAGTCCGGCGGCTCGCGCCGTCGCCGTCGCGCTGCCGCTGCCCCTGCGGCGCACGTTCACCTACGCGGTGCCCGCGGCCGTTCCCCTCCCCGAGCCCGGCACCCGGGTTCGCGTTCCCTTCGGCGAGCGGGTGCTCACGGGGGTGGTCGTCAGTTCTTCCGGAGAATCCCCGGCCGCCGGAACGCTCCGCGAGATCCTCGAGGTGCTCGACGACGAGCCCGTCTGCCCCCCCGATCTTCTCGCGACGGCCGAGCGGGTCGCCCAGCGCTTCTTTGCGGCCACCGGCGAGGTCCTGAAGAACGCGCTGCCGGCGCGCCTGCCCGCGTCAGGAGCCGTGCGCTACCGCATCACCGATCGGGGAGCGTTCGCGGGCGCGGCCGCCGCTCCGGAGGAGCGAGCGATCCTCGATCGCCTCGCCGGCGGCGAGGCGTTGCGCGTGCGCGACCTGCCCGCGGAAGGCGTCGCGCGCCGGCCCGTGCTGCGGGCGCTCGAGGAGAAGGGCTGGGTGCGTGCGGCGGGAGCGCCGCGGCGCATCGCGCGCCGCCGGGATCTCGCGTACGAGGCCGCCCCGCGGCGCGGCGACGAGGCCGAACGGGCGCTCGGGCGGAGTCCGCGCGGACGCGCCGTGATCGCGTGGCTCTCGGCGCTCGGACGTCCCGCGTCGGCGGAGGAGATCCGCGGCGCGACGGGCGCCGGCGCCGCCGTGCTCAGGGCCCTCGTCCAGAAGGGGCTCGTCCGGACGTCCGAGCTCGAGCGCTCTCCCCGCCGGATCGAGGCGTCGGGTGCACCCGGACGCTTCGCGCCCACGCCCGCGCAAACCGCCGCGATCGCTCCGATCGTCGCGGCGGTCCGGGAGCGCCGCTACTTCCCGGCTCTCCTCGAGGGGGTCACCGGCAGCGGCAAGACCGAGGTCTACCTGCAGGCGATCCGCGCCGCCCTCGACGCCGGGCGCGGCGCGATCTGGCTCGTGCCGGAGATCGCGCTCACGCCCGTGTTCGCCCGGGAGCTCGCGCGCCAGTTTCCGAGGGACGCGGCGGTCCTGCACTCCGCGTTGTCGGCGCGCGAGCGCGCCGAGGCGTGGGACCGCGTGCGCGCGGGAGAGGCCCGGGCCGTGATCGGGCCGCGATCGGCCGTCTTCGCCCCCGTCCGCGACCCGGGCCTCTTCGTCGTGGACGAGGAGCACGACGCCTCGTACAAGCAGCACGAGTCGCCGCGCTACGACGCGCGCGAAGCGGCGGCGCTGCGGGCGCTGTCGACGGACGCCGCGCTCGTCTTCGGCTCGGCCACGCCCTCGATGGAGGCGCTGAACGCGGCGCATCACGGGCGGCTCGCGCATCTGCGGCTGCCCGACCGCATCGCCGCCCGCCCGTTGCCCACCGTCACCCTCGTGGACCTCCGGCGGGAGACGGCGCGTCCGGAAGAGAAGGGCGTTCCGCTCTTCTCGGGCGCGCTCGTCGTGCGCCTGCGCGAGGTCTTCGCGCGCGGCGAGCAGGCGATCCTCCTTCAGCCGCGCCGGGGATACGCGCCGTTCCTGCTGTGCCGTGACTGCGGGTACGACTTCCGATGCCGCCAGTGCAGCGTCACGCGCACGGTCCACGACGGCGGCCGGGCCCTGCTCTGTCACTACTGCGGCGAACGGACGCCGCGGCCGGCGCGGTGTCCCGAGTGCGGCGGGGGAGTGCTGGAGGCGATCGGCGCCGGGACCGAACGGGTCGCCGACCGCTTCGCGGAGACCTTCCCCGGCGTTCCTTGGGCGATCCTCGACCGCGACACGGCGCGGCGGCCCGGCGGCGTCGGCGGCGTCGTGGACGCGATGCAGCGCGGCGAGGTCGCCTGCCTCATCGGCACGCAGATGGTGGCGAAGGGGCACGATTTTCCGAACGTCACCGCGGTCGGCGTCCTGTCGGCGGACTCGCTGCTCCACTTCCCGGACTTTCGCGCCGCGGAGAAGACGTTTCAGCTTCTCGCCCAGGTGGCCGGGCGGGCCGGGCGCGGAGAGGGGCCGGGCACCGTGCACGTGCAGACGTTCCATCCGTCGCACCCCGCCATCCAGCGCGCCGCCGAGCACGACGTCGCGGGGTTCGCGGCGGCGGAGCTCGAATTCCGGCGGACGTTCTTCTATCCGCCGTTCTCGGAGCTCGCCGCGATCCTCGTCTCCGCGGAGCAGCGCGAGAAAGCGCAGGAGGCGGCCGCCTCCATCGGCCGCGCGCTCGCGGCGGAGAAGGCGCTGCGCTTGTCCGGTCCCGCGCCGGCGCCTCTCGAGAGGCTGCAGGGGCGGTGGCGATTCCAGATCCTGCTGCGGGCCGCGGATCGCCGCGCCGTGCTCGGCGCGCTCGAGGCGGCGGTCCCGGAGCGCGCCTCCGCGGGCGTGCAGATCGCCGTCGACGTCGACCCGCAGGACCTCCTCTGACGGGTGGGGGCGGACAACCCCGTTACAATCGGACCCGTGAACGCCGACGACGGCAACTTCGAGGAACCCATCCACCGGCTGCGCCGCCGGATCGAGGAGCTCTCCGCGCTCCCGGACGACGCGGCGCACCGGCGCGAGATCGAAAAGCTCCGCGAGAAGCTCGAGCGCGTGTCCCGGGAGATCTACGCAAACCTGACGCCCTGGCAGAAGACGCTCGTCGCCCGTCACCCCGCGCGCCCCTATCCGCTCGACTACGTCGAGGCCCTGATGTCCGACTTCGTCGAGCTCCACGGCGACCGGAAGTTCGCCGACGACGCCGCGGTCGTCGCGGGCTTCGCGCGCTTCCGCGAGAGACCGGTCGCGGTCGTGGGTCACCAGAAGGGGCGGGACACGAAGGAGAAGATCCGCCGCAACTTCGGCATGCCGCGCCCCGAGGGCTTCCGGAAGGCGCTCCGGGTGATGGAGCTCGCGGAGAAGTTCGGCCGCCCGATCCTGTCGTTCATCGACACCGCCGGCGCCTATCCGGGCATCGACGCCGAGGAGCGCGGGCAGGCCGAGGCCATCGCGGTGAACCTCCGGGAGATGGCGCGGTTCCATGTCCCGATCATCGTCACGGTCACCGGCGAGGGCGGCTCGGGCGGCGCGCTCGCCCTCGGCATCGGCGACCGCGTGCTCATGCTCGAGCACTCCACCTACTCCGTGATCTCGCCGGAGGGTTGTGCCTCGATCCTGTGGAAGGACGCGGCGCGCAAGAAGGACGCCGCGGAGGCCATGCGGCTGACGGCATCGGACCTGCGCGGCCTCGAGGTGATCGACGAGATCGTCCCCGAGCCGCCCGGAGGCGCGCACGCGGACCCGGGCGGCGCCGCGGCCGCGGTCGGCGAGGCGGTCGAGCGGCACCTCGTCGAGGTGGCCGACCTGACGCCCGAGGAGCGGCGGGAGCGGCGGTACCGCCGGTTCCGGGCGCTCGGACGGTTCGAGACCGCGGGCCCTTCGTGATTCCTCCCGCGGCGGGGGAACGCCGCGTCGGCGACCCGGGCCGAGGGCACCGAGGGCCGGGCGCCGAAAAAGAACCCGCGGCGGGGGAACGCCGCGTCGGCGACCCGGGCCGAGGGCACCGAGGGCCGGGCGCCGAATGAACCTGCTCGTCCCGGCCGTCGAGCCGGCCGGACGCGGTCTGACCGTGCCCTCGCGCGACACTCCGAGGGTGGACGCCGTGTGGGAGCTGGCCGCGGAGGACGCCGAGGCGGCGGGACGCTTCGCGCGGGAGGTGGGCGTCTCGCCCCTTCTCGCGGCGCTCCTGCAGCGTCGCGGCGTGGCGACCGCCGCGGATGCCCGCCGGTTCCTCGCCCCGGAGGAAGGCGACCTGCACGAGGCGCGGCTCCTCGCCGGCGCGGCCGAAGCCGCGGACCTGCTCCTCGCGACGGCGCGGAGGGGAGGGCGCGTCGTCGTGTTCGGCGACTACGACGTCGACGGCGTGACGGCCGTCGCCCAGCTCCGCGCCGCGCTCTCCCGAGCCGGCGCCGACGCGGCGGCCTTCATCCCGCACCGGCTGCGCGACGGATATGGGCTGAAGCCCGACACCGTCCGGCGCGTCCTCGCGGACCTGCGCCCCGCGGCCATCGTGACGGTCGACTGCGGCATCTCGGCCGTCGAGGGCGTCGCGGCCGCGCGGGCCGCGGGCGTCGACGTGATCGTGACGGATCATCATCTCGTGCCCGCCGCGCTGCCGGCCGGCGCCGTCGTGGTCAATCCCAGACAGCCGGGGTGCCGCTACCCGTACAAGGAGCTCGCCGCGACGGGCATCGCGCTGAAGATCGCGGAGGCCGTCGGGGCGGCGTCGGGCAGGGGAATCGCTCGCGCCTCGCTGCTCCGGGCGGCGTGCCTCGGGACGATCGCCGACCTCGTGCCTCTCGACGGCGAGAACCGCACGATCGCGACGCTCGGGCTCGCGCACCTCGCGCGCGCCCGGGCTCCGGGAATCCGGGCGCTTCTCGCCGAGGCCGGCCTTTCCCCGGGAACGTCGCCGACCGCCGAGGAGGTCGCGTTCCGCGTCGCGCCGCGCCTGAACGCCGCCGGCCGCCTGGACACCGCGATGCTCGCGCTCGCGTTGTTCGAGGAGCGCGACGCGGTCCGCGCCGGAGACATCGCGCGCGATCTCTCCGCGCGCAACGCCGAGAGGCAGGCGCTCGAAAGGGCCGTCGTCGCCGACGCGCGCCGGCGGATCGGCCCCGCGCCGGCGGAGTCCGTCCTCATCGAGGGCGACGCGGGTTGGCATCGGGGCGTGCTCGGGATCGCCGCCTCGCGGCTCGCGAGGGAATACCACCGGCCCGTTCTCCTCTTCGGATTCGAGGGAGAGCGGGCGGGCGGCTCCGGGCGATCCATCCCGGGCGTCTCGCTCCACGGAATCTTGAAGGAACTCGCCGGTCACCTCGACGAATTCGGCGGCCACGAGCAGGCCGTCGGCGGGAGCCTTCCCGTCTCGCGCTTCGAGGCGTTCCGGCGCGCGGCCCGCGACGTCTTCCGCGCGCGCGTGCCGGCGGAGGCGCTCGTGCGGCGCGCCGCCGCGGAGGCCGAGCTGCCGCTCGAGGCGCTCGATGGCGCCCTGGCCGCCGAGCTCGCCCGCCTCGAGCCGCACGGCGCCGGCAATCCTCGTCCCGTCTTCTTCGCCCGCGGCGTCCGGGCGGCCGGGGAGTTCCAGCCCGTCGGGACCTCGGGACTCCGGGGCCGCCTCCGCTCGCCGGCCGGAAACCTGCGGGCGATCGCCTGGCGCCCGCCCGCCGAGTTCGCGGCGCTCGCCGCGTCCGGCCGGCCCTTCGATCTGCAGTATCGCGTCGCGGAGGACCGCGGAGCATGGGGACTCTCGATCGAGATCCTCGAGACGCGATCGGCCGCCGCGGACGCGGCGTGAAACCGCGGAAGGCCGAGCTCGGGATCCTCGCGGCGGCCCTCGCGTTCGCCGCGGTCCTCGTCTTCTCCTTCCGCTCGGGCGGGCGGCCCTCCCACGGACGCGGCTCCCGCGCGCCGCTCCCCGCTCCCGGCGAAGGACTCCGGGGACAGGCCACGACGCTCCTCGACGGCTTCGACTTCACCGAGGAGTCCGGCGGGAAGCCGATGCTCCGCATCAAGGCGGACCGCACGGTCGGCTACGGCGCCGCGGCCGGCCTCGCGCCCGATCTCTACGCGGGCGAAAAGGTCGTGCTCACCGTCTACCAGGACGACGGCTCTCCGGTCGTCGTGCACGCCGACCATGGCACGTACGACGAACGGAGCCGCGAGGCGCATCTTTCCGGGAACGTCCACTGGATCGACGCGCAGGGCGCGCTGGCGGAGACCTCCGAGGGCTACTTCCGTCCGGCGGCGCGCACGCTCGACGCGCCGAAGAAGGTCCACTTCACGCGGGGCTCCATCGACCTGACGGCGCCCTCCGCGCGCTACGACCTGAAGGAGAAGGCGCTCGTGCTCGCCGGACCGATCGAGGGCGCGGGCTCGGGAACGGACTCGGCCGGTCTGTCGAAGCTGACGGCGAGGTCGGGCGTCTACCGGCGCGAGGCCGGAGTGCTCGAGCTCGAGAACGTCGACAGCACGTCGAAGGCGGGAGACCGCTACGCGGCCGACCACGTCACGCTGAAGACCGGGGAGCACGGAGGCGTCGAGTGGATGCGGGGCGTCGGCGGCGTGCACGGCATCCTCGCCCCCGGCCGCAGCACCACGGGCAACACGGGACCGCCCGTCGAGCGCCAGTACGCCGGCAACGAGAGCCTCCTCGGGTTCGACACCGAGGGCAAGGCGAAGAGCCTGACGTTCACCGGGACGCCGGCGGTGCTCCTGGAGCCGAAGCGGCGGCTCACCGCGCCGAAGATCGAGCTGACGTTCCAGGAGGGCCGCCTCGCCTCCGCACGCGCCGAGGGCGGCGTCCGGGTCGACGGAGAGGACGGCCGCAGCGAGTCGGATCGCGCGACGGTCGGCTTCTCGCCGTCGGGAGAATCCGAGAACCTCGTGCTCGACGGATCGGTGCGCGTCCACGCGGGCGAAAGGCGCGGGGACGCGGCGCGGGCCGTGGAGCTCGATCCGTCGGGGCTCTGGCTCCTGACCGGCGAGCCCGGACGCGCGGCCCGCGTCGAGAGCGGCGCGTCGAAGCTCTCGGCCGATCGGATCGAGCTCGACCGGCCGCGCAACCAGGTGCGGGGACAGGGTCGCGCCCGGGCCGTCCTCGGCGGCGACGATCCCGCGCGCCCCTCGGTGACGTTCGTCGGCGACCCCAAGAAGCCGAGCTACGGGAAGGCCGATCGCATCGTGCTCGACGACGCGGCGCAGTCGGCGACGCTGTCCGGGTCGGCGAGCGTCTGGCAGGACGACTCGTCGCTCTTCGCGGACGACATCACGCTTTCGGACGCGCAGAAGACGGTCACCGCGGTGCAGAACGTGCGGGCGATCATGGCGCCGGACCGGACCGCGAAGCCGGCCGAACGGGCGGCGTCCGTCGTCACCGCGAAGCGGCTCGTGTATCACGAGACCGAAAGGAGCGGGCGCTTCGACGGCGGGGTGACCGTCACGCGCGGCGCCGGCTGGCGGGCGACCGGCGGCGAGTCCACGGCGTGGCTCGGAAAAGACCGCGGCGTCGACTGCATGGAGATCTCCGGCAACGTCGATCTCGCGGATCGCGCCGCGGGCCGGACCGCGAGGGCCGAGAAGGCCGTCGACTACCCGAAACAGGGCAAGACGCTCCTCTGGGGCTCGCCGGCGCGGGTCACGAGCGCGACCGGCAACCAGGTGGCGGGCGCGATCTTGACGATGTTCGACCGCGGGGATAGGGTCGAGATCACCGCGCCGGAAGGCGGCAAGACCGAAACGATTCACCGCACCGAGAAGAATTGAGCGAGAACCCCGCGGAGGCCGCAGCGGTCCGGCCGCTCCTCTCCGCCGAAGGCCTCGTCAAGGCCTACGGCGGACGCACGGTCGTGCGCGACGTCTCCGTCGAGGTCGCGGCGGGGGAGATCGTCGGCCTCCTCGGCCCGAACGGCGCCGGCAAGACGACGATCTTCTCGATGGTGGTCGGTCTGGTGCGTCCGGACCGCGGACGCGTGCGGCTCAGCGGCGCGGACATCACGGACCTCCCCATGTACCGCCGCGCGCGCGCGGGCATCTCGTACCTGCCGCAGGAGCCCTCCGTCTTCCGGAAGATGACGGTGGAGGAGAACCTCCTCGCGATCTTAGAGACGCTCGCGCTCGAGCCGGAGGAGCGGGCCGAGCGCTGCCGGGCGCTGCTGTCCGAGTTCGGCCTATCGGAGCTCTCGCGCGACCGCGCGTACTCGCTCTCGGGCGGCGAGCGGCGCCGCGTCGAGATCGCCCGGAGCCTCGTGCTGTCGCCGTACTTCCTCCTGCTCGACGAGCCCTTCGCCGGCATCGATCCGATCGCGGTCCTCGACATCCAGAAAATCGTGCGCCGGCTGGCGTCCTCCGGCATCGGAATCCTCATCACCGACCACAACGTCCGCGAGACTTTGAGCATCGTCGACAGGGCTTATATAATCAGCGGTGGAGAGATTCTCCGGGCGGGCACGCCTCTTGCACTCTCCACCGATACTGTCGTGCGGAAGATCTATCTCGGGGAGGGTTTTCGGCTCGATTAGAGCCCCTCGACATGGCGCTCGAACAAAAGCTCAACCTCCGACTTTCACAGCGGCTGGTCATGACGCCGTCGCTGCAGCAGGCGATCAAGCTGCTGCAGATGTCGCGGCTCGAGCTGCAGGAGGTGCTCAACCAGGAGATGGTCGAGAACCCGATCCTCGAGGAGCAGGAAGAGACGGAGGCCGAGCGCGCCGAGGCGAACCGCGACAACAACGAGGAGGTGCCGCCGCCCCCCGCGGTCGACGCGACCCCGGCGACGGAGGAGAAGGAGCGGGACTCGTTCGAGGAGATCGACTTCAACTCCTACTTCGAGGATTATCTCGACTCGGCGTACAACCCCCGTCAGTACCAGGAGCAGCCCGAGGAGTTCTCGCTCGAGAACGTCCTGACGCGGCCCGAGGGGCTGCCCGAGCACCTGAACTGGCAGCTCTCGATGGCGGACGCCCCGTCCGCCGTGCGGGAGATCGCGGCGTACCTCATCGGCAACATCGACGAGGACGGATACCTGCGCGTGTCGCGCGACGAGATCCGCCAGGCTCACTACGAGAACGACGCCGACGTCGAGGCCGCGCTCGCGCTCGTTCGCTCGTTCGACCCGGCCGGCGTCGGCGCGTTCGACATGCCGGACTGCCTCCTGCTGCAGCTGCGCGCCCTGGGCGTCGAGAACCCGCTCATCGAGACGATCATCCGCGACCACTGGCCGGAGTTTCTGAACCGGCAGTTCGCGCCGCTCGCCAAGTCGCTCGGCGTCGGAATGTCCGAGATCCAGGCGGCCTTCGAGATCATCAAGAACCTCGAGCCGAAGCCCGGGCGCAAGCACTCGAGCGAGCGCACCATCTACGTCGAACCGGACGTGTTCGTCCGCAAGATCTCGGACGAATACGTCATCCAGCTCTCCGAGGACGGCCTGCCGAAGCTCCGGATCTCGGCGGCCTACCGTCGCCTGCTCCGCGGCGGCAACGGCGCGATCGGCGCCGAGGCGGCGACGTACCTGAAGGACAAGATGCGTTCGGCGATCTGGCTCATCAAGAGCCTCGACCAGCGCCAGCGGACGATCTACAAGGTGGCCGAGTCGATCGTGCGCCATCAGCGCGCGTTCCTCGATCACGGCATCGAGCACCTGCGGCCGCTCGTCCTGCGCGACGTGGCGAACGACATCGGGATGCACGAGTCGACCGTCTCGCGCGTGGTGTCGAACAAGTACATGCACACGCCGCGCGGGCTCTTCCCCATGAAGTACTTCTTCCACAGCGGCATCGACTCGTCCCGGGGCGACGACGTCTCGTCGCTGTCGATCAAGAACAAGATCGCGCGCATCGTCGATGAAGAGGACGCGCGCCGCCCCCACTCGGACGCCCGCATCACCCAGAGGCTCCGTGCCGAAGGAATCCAGATCGCCCGCCGGACGGTCGCCAAGTACCGGGAGGAGCTCCGGATCCCTTCCTCTTCCCAGCGCAAACAGAGCTTCTAGCTTTCGCCAGGAGGTCCCCATGGCCGTGGAATGCACGGGTCGCAACGTCGCCGTCACGCCGTCGCTCAAGGAGTACGCCGAGGAGCGGACGCAGCGCCTCGAGAGGCACCTCGGCGGACCCGCGGTCGTCCGTGTGGTCCTTTCCCACGAGAAGCACCGCTTTGGCGCGGAGGTGATCGCCGCGCGGGGACGCCGCCGCTGGAAAGCGCAGGAGGAGACCGGCGATCCGCGCGCCGCCCTCGCGCTCGCGTTCGAGAAGATCGACGCGCAGGCGATGAAGGACTCGGCGAAGCGCCGCGACCGCAAGCACAAGAGCGTCGCCAGGTTTCCGGCGCCGGCCGCCGCGGCTTCGGCCGCTCCGCCGCGGCGGGAGCGCGGGGTCCGTGTCGTCCGGGGACGCTCCGCCGCGCTCAAACCGATGGGGGTGGACGAGGCCGCCCTCGCCATGGAATCCTCGGGTCAGGAAGTGCTCGTGTTCCGCGACGCCTCGAACGAACGTGTGTCCGTCCTGTACCGCCGGCGCGACGGAGACCTGGGGCTCATCGTGCCCGAATGCTGAACGGCGCCGGTCCCGCGGCCGCCCCGGGCGGCGAGCCGCTCGGCGATCCCCGCCGCATCTTTCATCGCCTGCCCGGCACGACCCGGGAGGCCGTTCTCGAGGAGATGGCGGTGCGCATGGCCGAGCGCGGGCTCGTTCCGGACGCCCGCGAGCTGTGGGAGCGGCTGATCGACCGCGAGCGTCTCGGCTGCACCGGGCTCGGCGGCGGGATCGCCATTCCGCACTGCAAGCTTCGCCACCTCCCCGGCATCGTGGCCGCCGTCGCGACGACCGCGGTTCCCGTCGACTTCGGCGCCTCCGACCACGTCCCGATCGACCTGATCTTCCTCGTCGCCTCGCCCGCCGACGCGCCCGCCGCCCACCTCCAGGTCCTCGCGCGCATCTCGCGCCTGCTGCGGACGCCCGGCATCGCCGACGCGCTGCGGACCGCGGCGTCCGCCGAGCAGATGGCCGAGGTCCTCCGCGGCGCCGAGTCCGCCCTCCCGGTGATGCCGTGACCGCCGCCCCGGCGCAGCGGCCCACGCCCGCGCTGACGGCCGAAATTCTGCGCACCGCCGCGCTCGAGGACCTCGAGCTGCGCGTCCTCGCGGGGGAGGGCGGATTCGGCCGCTCGATCTCGTGGGGCCGCATCCAGCGTCCCGGCCTCGCGCTCGCCGGGTTCATCCCGTACATCAAGCCGGGCCGCATCCAGATTCTGGGCGAGAGTGAGCTCAACTATCTCGACACGATGCCGCCCGAGGTCCGCCGCGAACGCATCGAGTCGATCTGCGCGCTGCCGGTCGCCGCCTTCGTGATCACCAAGGGGCAGCGGCCGCCGGAGGACATCGTGCGGGAGTGCCGGCGCCGGGAGATCCCGCTGCTCGTCTCCGATCGCACGACGTCGGTCGTGATCCAGTCGATCACGCGCGTGCTCGAGGACGAGCTCGCGCCCGCCACCACGCTCCACGGCGTGCTCGTCGACGTCTACGGCATGGGCGTGCTGCTCCTCGGGGAGTCCGGCATCGGCAAAAGCGAGTGCGCGCTCGACCTCGTCCACCGGGGCCACCGCCTCGTGGCGGACGACGCGGTCGAGATCCGGCGCTATCCGAACGGCGCGCTGGTCGGCCGCGCCGCCGAGATGATCCGCTACCACATGGAGCTTCGAGGAATCGGGATCATCAACATCAAGCACCTCTTCGGCGTCTCCGCGGTGCGGATGTCCAAGTCGATCGAGCTCGTCATCGAGCTGCAGCGCTGGGATCCGACCAAGAAGTACGACCGCCTCGGACTCGACGGCGAGACCTACCTGATCCTCGAGCGCGAGCGCCCGCTCCTGCGCCTGCCGGTGGCGTCCGGCCGGAACCTCGCGCTCCTGATCGAGATCGCGGCGCGCAACGAGCTCCTGAAGAGCCAGGGCTACGACGCGGCGAAGGAGTTCGCCCGCCGGGTCGACGAGGAGATCGCGCGGCACGCGCCCGAGGACGCCTCGTGGAGATGACGCGCGCCCGACGCGCCCCCGCCGCGGCGGTCCCGGAGAGCCTCGTCGTCGTCACCGGCCTGTCCGGCTCCGGCAAGAGCTACGTGAACAAGTGCCTCGAGGACATGGGCTACTTCTGCGTCGACAACCTGCCGCTCGAGCTCGTCGAGCCCCTCCTCGACCAGGTCTCCACGAAGAAGCGCGTCGGCATCATCCTCGACGTCCGCAATCCCGATTTCGCGGCGCGCTTCCCGGAGATCCTGGCGCGCCTGCGCGAGCGAGTCCCGGGCACGAGGCTCCTCTTCCTCGACGCCTCGGAGGAGTCGCTCATCCGGCGCTTCTCCGAGACGCGCCGCCCGCATCCGCTCTCCGGCAAGGTCTCGCTCCTCGAGGCCCTGCGGCGCGAGCGGGCGATGCTCGAGGACGTGCGCGCGGCCGCGGACGTCGTCGTCGACACCTCCGCGATGAACGTCCACGAGCTGCGATCCTTCATGCAGAAGACCTTCGTGGGCGATCCCGAATCGACGGGCATGATCGTCTCGGCGACCTCGTTCGGCTACAAGTTCGGCATTCCGCACGACGTCGACCTCCTCTTCGACGTCCGCTTTCTCGCGAACCCCCATTTCGTGCCGGAGCTGAGGGGCAAGACCGGCATGGATCCGGCCGTCGCCGCGTACATCGAGAAGGACCCCGAGACCCGCGCCTTCATGGACCGGCTCGTGGCCTTCCTCGACTACCTCCTGCCGAGGTTCGATCGGGAGCACAAGAGCTACGTATCGATCGGCGTCGGCTGCACCGGGGGAAAACACCGGTCCGTGTACATCGCCGAACAGATCGCGGCGGCCCTGCAGGACCGCGGGTACCCGGTCCGGGTCTCCCACCGGGACGCCACCCGCGAATGAGATAATCGCCGCCGATCCGATGATCGGGATTCTGCTCGTCACCCACGGCCGCCTGGCCGAAGAGTTGCGTGCGGCCGCCCTCACGATCCAGCCCGGACTCGAGCGCATCGTCGCCGTGGCCCTGGAGTGGAGCGAGACGGGGGAGGACGCCCGGGAGAAGATCCGCCGCGGGCTCGAGCAGGCCGACGAGGGCGACGGCGCCGTCATCCTCACGGACATGTTCGGCGGGACGCCGACCAACCTCACGCTGCCGTTCCTGCGAAAGGACCGGGTCGAGATCGTGACGGGCGTCAACCTCCCGATGGTCCTGAAGTGCGCCGCGCTCCAGCGGAGCGGACGGCCGGTGACCGAGGTCGCGCACGTGGCGAAGGACCGCGGTCAGCGGTCGATTTACGTGGCGTCGGACCTGCTCGCCGAGGAGGCCACGCCCGCGGGCGACGCGGAGAAGGCGGAGAAACAGCTGCCATGATCGAACGGCAACTCGCGATCCGCAACCGGCTCGGTCTGCACGCCCGGGCGGCCGCGAAATTCGTCCAGACCGCCAGCCGCTTCCAGTCCGAGGTCAAGATCCGCAAGAATGGCGAGGAGGTCGACGGCAAGTCGATCCTCGGCATCCTCCTGCTGGCGGCTTCGCAGGGCACCCGCATCACGCTGGCCGTCTCGGGAGACGACGAGAAGGACGCCTTTGCGGCCGTCGAGGACCTGATCGCACGCAGCTTCGACGAGGAAGAGTAGCTCCTCGTCTCGAGACGCCATGCTCCAGGGCCTCCCGGTCTCTCCCGGTATCGCCGTCGGCCGCGCCGTGATCGTGCGGTTCGGGCGAATGCCCGCCTTCCGCCGCTCCCTCGCCGGGGAGGAGCTCGAGCGGGAAGAGCGTCGCCTGCGCCGCGCCGGGGCTCGAGCGGCCGAGGACCTCGCGCGGCACTCCCGGGAGGCCAAGGGGGACATGGGGTCGGAGCTCGCGGCGATCCTCGAGGCGCACAGTCTGATCGCGACGGACGAGACCTACCTCGGGGCGATCGTCGAGCGGATCCGCCGCGAACATGTCAACGCCGAGTGGGCGCTCGGCGAGGTGACGCGAGAGCTCGGCCAGCGGCTCGCCGCCGCGGATTCCGCCGCGATGCGTGAGCGCGAGGCCGACATCGCGGACGTGGCGCGCGAGATCGCGGCTCAGCTCTCGGGTGGAGCGCGGCCCGGTCCCGGGGAGCTGCCCCGGGGATCGATCCTGGTGGCCGACGAGCTCTCGCCGGTGGACGCGGCGCGCCTCGATCCCCGGCGCGTGCGGGCGCTGGCGCTCGAGCGCGGCGGCCCGACGTCCCACGCCTCGATCATCGCCCGCTCGTTCGGCCTGCCCGCGGTCGTCGGCATCGCGGAGCTGTGCGAGGCCGTCCCCCCCGACGGTCCGATCATCGTCGACGGCGACCGCGGCCTCGTCGACATCGCGCCGAGCCGCCAGCGCCTGCGCCGGAGCCTCGTCCGCGTCCGGGAGGACCGGGAGCGCAGCCGGCGGCTCCGCGGCCGGGCGGGGCGCGCCGCCGTCACCGCCGACGGGATCGCGATCGCGGTGCGGGCGAACCTCGAGCTTCCGGAGGAGATTCCGGCGCTCGAGCGCTTCTCGGCCGAAGGCATCGGCCTTTTCCGCTCGGAGTTTCTCTACCTCCGCGCGTTGCCGCACTCGCCCGGGATCGAGGAGCAGCGCGCCGCCTACGAGCAGCTGCTGCGCGCGGCGGCGCCGCACCCCGTCGTCGTGCGGACCTACGATCTCGGCGGCGAGAAGGGCATCGGGCCCGCGCCGGGCGAGAACCCCGCGTTGGGACTGCGCGGGATCCGCTACTGCCTCGCCCACCCCGATCTCTTCGAGGAGCAGCTGACCGCGCTCTGCCTCGCGGCGGGGGCCGGAACGCTCCGCATCCTGCTGCCCATGGTCACGTCGCTGTCCGAGCTCAAGCAGGCGCGCGCGGTGCTTCAGCGGATCGCCGCGCGGACGGGGCTCTCGGCGCCTCCCGCGCTCGGCGTGATGATCGAGGTGCCCTCGGCGGCGCTGCTCGCGGATCGACTCGCCCGGGAGGCCGACTTCTTCTCGATCGGCACGAACGACCTCGCGCAGTATGCGCTGGCCGTGGACCGGGCGAATCGCGACGTGGCGTCGCTGTACCGGCCCCTCCATCCCGCGGTGCTCCGGCTGATCCAGGTCGTCGTCGAAGCGGGCCGGGCGGCGGGCCGCCCCGTTGCCGTCTGCGGCGAGCTCGCCGCCGATCATGCCGGCGCCTCGGCGCTCATCGGTCTCGGCATCACGGATCTCTCGGTGACGCCGGTCGCGATCCCCGATCTGAAGGACCACATCTCGACTCTCGACGCGGCGCGCGCCCGGGGCCTCGTCCAGCGGGCGCTCGAGGCGGCCGAGGCCTCGGAGGTCGAGCGGATCTTCGGAGGCGCCGCATGAGAACGGTTCCCAAGCCCTGGGGCAGCGAGCTCATCTTCGCCGAGACCGAGCGGTATGCCGGGAAGCTCCTCCGCATCACGGCCGGGCAATCGCTCTCGCTGCAGTACCATGAAAGGAAGGACGAGACGATCTACGTTCTCTCGGGTGAAGTCGTGCTCGAGGTGGAAGAGGACGGGGCGATGCACGAGCGGCGATTGACGGAGGGCCAGGCGTACCGGATCCGACCGGGTGTGCGCCACCGCATGCGCGCCGATTCCCCCTGCACCCTCCTCGAGGTCTCCTCGCCCGAGCTGACCGATGTCGTTCGGCTCGAGGACCGGTATGGGCGCGCCGGAACGACGGAGCCATGAGCTCCTTCGGTCTGTCGGTTCTCGGAATGCGTTCCTGGGTGCTGGCGCTCGCGGTCGCGGGCTCCAGCGCCGCCGCGGCCTCGACGCCCCTGCCCACCCCGACACCGGCTCCGAAACTCTCAGGCGGTTTCGGGCGGCCCCGCAGTACGCCGCCGCCCACCCCGGCCTCCGAGGCGGCGGGCCAGTCTCTTCTCGTCAACGCCGCGAAAACGAGCTCGGCCGGCGCCTCCGAGAAGAGCACTCTCACCATCGACAACCGGTCTCTCGTGAAGAACCCGTCGAAGGGGAGAGTCTCGACCGGGCGCGCCTCCGGGACCGCCCCGCAACACCCGGCCCCGACGGCCGTGCCCACGCCGAACGCAGTCCCTGCGGCCGCAACCCCGGTTCCGGCTGGGGAGACGTCCGGCACGCCCGGCACCGAGGCCGAGTGGAAGCAGATCGCCGCCCGCGCCCGCAAGCGGGTCACGGACGACAAGGCGCGGGTCGATGAGCTCGCGGCGGCGACGAAGAAGCTCGAGAACGACTTCTACGCCTGGGACGATGGCCAGTACCGAGACCGTGTGATCAAGCCCGCCTGGGACCGTTCGAGGGCGGACCTCGAGACCGCGAAGCAGGAGCTCGCCGAGGCCGAGAAGGACCTGGCGGACCTTCCGGAGAAGGCGCGGAAGGCCGGCGCGCTGCCGGGATGGATCCGGGAATGAAGCCCCGGGACGACGACGCCGCGGCGCTGTCTCCGTCTGTCGGCTACCGCGTCGAGACGTGGGGCTGCCAGATGAACGTCCTCGACGGCCAGCGCATGGCCGGCCAGCTCGAGGCGCGCGGGATGCGCCGCGCGGGGGCAGGCGAGGAGGCGCGCGTCATCCTGCTGAACACCTGCATGGTGCGGGAGAAGGCGGAGTCGAAGGTTTACAGCGCTCTCGGCGTCATCGCCCGGCGCAAGCAGGAGGACCCCGAGCTCGTCGTCGGCGTGACCGGCTGCGTCGCCCAGGTCTCGGGCGAGGAGATCCTGGAGCGCGCTCCGTGGGTCGACTTCGTCGCGGGCACGGGTCACGTCGAGGAAATCGGCGAGCTGGTCGAACGCGCGCGCCGCGAGCGGCGCCAGGCGCTCGAAGTGGAGCTTCCGGAGGACGATCCCGCCTACCAGTTCCGCGAGATCGCGCGCGACTCCGCCTTCCAGGCCTACGTCACGGTCATCGAAGGATGCGATCAGTTCTGCACGTTCTGCGTCGTCCCGTTCACGCGGGGGAGGGAGCGTTGCCGCCGATCGGCCGAGATCCTCGCGGAGCTCGAGCACCTCGCGGCGATCGGTTACACCGAGGTGACGCTCCTCGGCCAGACGGTCAATGCCTATCGAGACCCGGAAACCGGCTCGGGGCTCGGCGAGCTGCTGCGCCGGTCGGCGCGGGTGGAGGGACTCCGGCGGGTCCGCTTCCTGACGTCCCACCCGCGTCTCGTGGACGACGACCTCGTGGCGGCGATCGCCGAAGGGCCGCCGATCGCGCCGTACTTCCATCTTCCGGCCCAGTCGGGAGCGGACCGCGTCCTCGGTCGGATGAAACGCCGGTACACCGCCGCCGAATACCTCCGGACGATCGCGCGCATCCGCGACGCCGTTCCGCACATCGCGATCTCGTCGGACTTCATCGTCGGATTTCCGGGCGAGTCGGAAGCCGAGTTCGAGGCGACCCTCGACTGCGTTCGCGAGGTCCGCTTCTCGAACGTCTTCGGCTTCCGATACTCCCGGCGTTCGGGCACCGCGGCGGCTCGCTGGGCCGCGGACGCCGAGATCCCGGAGGAGGTGGTGGCCGAGCGGCTCGCCCGGCTCCTCGGCCTGCAGTCCGTGCTGCAGAGGGAAACGAACGAAGGGCTCGTGGGACGGGAGCTCGAGGTGCTCGTCGAAGGCGACGAGAAGGGCAAGAGCCGTGGGCGGACTCCTTGCAATCGGGTCGTCCACGTGGAGGACGGGCCGGGACGGGTCCTGCCCGGCGAGTACGTGCGCGTGAGGATCGAGCGGGGACTGCCGAACTCGCTCGTCGGAAAACTGGCGGCGCAAACCGGGGCAGCCGGGAGGGCGGAATGATCAAGATGGAAATCAAGGGCCTTCTCATGGACCCGGTCTCGAACATGCCAGTCGTCATCCTCCGGGATACCGAGAAGGGTCACTTCCTGCCGATCTGGGTCGGGCTGTTCGAGGCGAACGCGATCGCCCTCGAGATGGAAAAGGTCGCAACCCCTCGCCCGATGACGCACGACCTCCTGAAGAACGTGCTCGCCGAGCTCGACGCCCGAGTCGAGCGCGTCGTGATCAACGACCTTCGAGAGAACACTTTCTTCGCCCGCATCCACCTCGCGCGCAAGGATGGCAATCTCTCGATCGACAGCCGTCCGAGCGACGCGATCGCGCTCGCGCTCCGGTCTCAGGCCGAGATCTTCGTCGAGGAGGAGGTCCTCGAGAAAAGCCGGACGCTCCACGCGGAGGGTTCGGATCAGGACCCGGACCGCCTCCGCAAGTGGCTCGAGGAAGCGAGCCCGGACGAGCTCGGCAAATACCGCATGTAGGCAGCGATCGGCTCTCGGCTGTCCGCTTTCAGCCGGAGTAGCGTCGTCGGAAAAGCTGATCGTCGAGAGTCGCGGCTGAAAGCTATACTCCGGAAACGTGATCATCTCCATCACCAATCAGAAGGGCGGTGTGGGCAAGACGACCACCGCCATCAATCTCGCGGCCGCCCTCGCCCAGAAGGGCATGAAGACGCTCTTAATCGACCTCGATCCCCAGGGCAACAGCACGATGTCCTACCTCGATCGCCGCTCGATCGAGAAGTCGATGTTCGACGTCCTCGTCGAGCCCGAGACGAAGCTGCGCGACGTGATCCGGCCCTCCGGGATGAAGAGTCTCGACATCGCTCCGGCCCGCATCTCACTGGCGAAGGTCGAATCGAAGCTGCTCGGCGAGATCGACGGGCACTTCCGGCTGCGCGAGAAGATCGACGCCGTGCGCCGCTCCTACGACGCGATCCTCATCGATACGCCGCCGACCCTGGGCATGACCACGGTCAACGCCATGGTCGCCTCGACGCACGTCCTCATCCCGATCCAGTCCTCCTACTTCGCGCTGGAGGGCACCGACGACCTCCTCGAGACGATCGACAAGATCAAGGCCCGCCCGAATCCGAGCCTGCAGATCCTGGGGGTCGTCATCACGCTCCACGACAAGCGGACGGTGCTCGGGAAGGACGTCTACAAGCAGATCGCCGGGGTCTTCGGCAAGAAGATCTTCAAGACGACCATCTCGAAGAGCGTGCGGCTCGAGGAGAGTCCCGCGCACCAGGAGTCCATTTTTACGTTTGCGCCGCGCTCGAGCGGCGCCGCCGAGTACTACTCCCTGTCCGAGGAGGTGCTTTCCCGTGTCTAAGCGCCGCGGCCTTCCCGCCGAATCTCACATGAAGCACGATGCCCACTTCGTCGACTCGCTGTCGGAGCGCTTCGGGGCCTCGATCGGCCGCAACATCCCGATCGAGGAAATCGAGACGAACCCGGAGCAGCCGCGGCGGAGCGTGGGCGACCTGACGGAGCTTCGGATGTCGATCGAGTCGAAGGGAATCCTCGAGCCGCTTCTCGTGCAGCCGCTCGCCGAGGGCCGTTACCGGATCATCGCGGGGGAGCGCCGCTTCCGGGCCGCGATGGAGGCGGGCCTCTCCGAGGTGCCCTGCATCGAGCTCGACGTGCCCGAGAACGAGGCGATGGAGATCGCGCTCATCGAGAACCTCCATCGCCGCGACCTCCATCCTTTCGAGGAGGCGATGGGATACGCGACGCTCGCCGAGACGCACGGCTACACGCAGCAACAGATCGCGACGACGATCGGAAAATCGCGCGTCTCGATCACCGAGGCGCTCTCCCTTCTCCAGATTCCGGAGAAGCTGCGCGAGAAATGTCGGCGCGCCGACATCGACGCGCGCTCGGTGCTTCTGGAGATCGCGCGTCTCGCCGACGAGGGCAAGATGGAGGATGCGATCGCGCAGGTCGTCTCCGGGTCCACGCGCGACGATCTGCGCGAGCAGAAGAAAGTCGGCGCGATGGGGAAGTCGAAGGCGAGAGCCTTCACGTTCGTCTTCAAGCCGAAGGACGGCCCCTTCAGGATCAACGTCTCTTTCCAGAAGTCGCGCGTGCAGCGTGACGAGCTGATCGACGCGCTCAAGCAGGTGCTCCGTCAGCTCGAGTCCGGCGAGATCCCACTGAAGAAGTAGGCGTCGGGGCCTCAGCTCGAGTTCGATCGACGCTCGTCGGGAGAACCCGCGAACGTGGTGTCCTGCCTCTCGGTTTCCGGCCGATGGTGAACCGAGAGCTGGCCGATCGTGCCCTCGACAACTTTCGGGTCCATGCGACCTTCCCATCGCGCGGCGTCGCGGAGGCGCGGATCGAGGAGTCGAGCGCGCTGACCTGGGTCGACTCGGGGCTCGCGCCGGACTCGTTCAACCTCGTGCTCGGCGCCCGGCTCGACAGCGGCTCGGTGCGTGGCCGCGCGAGGGAGATCGCCGCGCACTTTGAGAGTGTCGGGCGCGCGTTCTCCTGGTGGGTATCGCCGGGAGACCGGCCCGAGGATCTCGGCGACCGCCTGGCTGAATCGGGGCTGGCATCCGAGGAACGGGAGCTCGCCATGGCATGCGCGCTCGAACATCTCCGGGAGACAGCCCGCCTCGCCGGCCTCACCATCGAGCGCGCCCGGACACCCGAGTTGCTGTTCGAGTTTGCCCGCATCAACGCGGAGAACTGGAGGCCGCCCGATGCGCTCGTCGAACGCTATTACGCCCGCGCCGCGGGGCACCTCCTCGGACCCGAGTCGCCGTTACGCTTCTACGTCGCGCGCCGGGAGGGGAAGCCCGTCGCGGCGGTGGAGATCGCGCAGAGCGCCGGCACTCTCGGCGTCTACAACCTGTCGACGCGGCGGGAACACCGCAATGCCGGCATCGGCGCCGCGCTCCTGGCGGCCGCTCTGAAGACCGAGCAGGGCACGACCGGCGCAACGCTCGCTGTTCTCCAGGCGGCTGCGGCGGCTACGGGCCTCTACCGCCGGCTCGGCTTCGAGGAATTCGGCCGCATCGTGGAATTCAAGCCCGTTCTCAGTGTCCGATAAGATATATTATGTAAAATCGTAGATCGGGCACGGCCATGTTGCCGGCGAGCGCCTTTACTTCGGCGCCGGCGCTCTGCACTATCGAACCGCATGCGCCTCGTCTCCCGTTCGATCCTCCGCGAGATCTGGCCGCCCTTCCTGCTCGGCTTCGCCGCGTACACGTTCGTGCTGCTCATCCGGACGATCCTCTTTCTCGCGGACTTCGCGGTCCGCCGGAGCGCCGGATTCGGCGAGGTCGCGCGCCTCGTGGCGCTCTCCCTGCCGTGGATCGTCGTGCTCACCCTGCCGATGGCGCTTCTCCTGGGCGTCCTGATCGGGGTCGGCCGCCTCTCGGCCGACTCGGAGGTCGTGGCCCTCCAGGCCTGCGGCCAGGGTCCCTGGGCCCTCCTGCGCCCGGCGCTCCTGGCCGCCGCCGCGCTGTCGGTGGTCGTCTTCGGCATCTACAGCGTCGTCCTCCCGGCGACGAACGCGGCCCTCGAGCGGGCGATGGCGCGGGTCGCGGCGACGTCGATCGTCAACGTCGTCGCCCCGCGGACGTTCCGCGAGCCGAGGCCGGGCATCCTCTTCTTCTTCGACCGCGCCGACCCGGACGGTCGGAGCTTCGAGGGCGTCTTCCTGAAGCTCGGCGACGAGGGCGAGCCGCCGAACCGCGTGATCGTCGCGCGCCGCGGCGCCCTGACCCTCGAGGAGGATCGCCTCTGGCTCGATTTGACCAACTCGACGGTTCACGAGATCGATCCGCAGGACGCCTCGCGCTACCGGATGACCCGCAACGCCTCCCAGCGCCTCCTCCTCGCCGGGGAAAGCCCGAACGCCCAGGGCACCGCCGTCGTGACCCAGCGCGGCATCCGCGCGCGCACGCTGCCCGAGCTCCTCGCCACGGCGCGCGGTCTGCCGCCGACCGACCCGCGGCGGCGCCAGGCGCTGACGGAGGCGCACAAGAAGATCGCCATCCCGCTCGCCTGCGTCGCGTTCGCGTTCGTGGGCGTGCCGCTCGCCCGCTCGCTCCGGCGCGGCGGCCGCGGCAGCGGCTTCGCGATCTCGCTCCTGATCCTCGTCGGGTACTACGTCCTCCTCTCGAGCGGCGAGACCTGGTCCGTGGAGGGAAAGCTGCCGCCGGGCCTCGCCATGTGGATCCCGAACCTGGCGCTCCTCGCCATCGGAGTGGCGGCGGCGCTCATGCCGGCGGAACGCCGCGGCCGGGCGCTTCCCCGCCCGCTCGCCGAGGCCGCCACCGCCTTCCCCGGACCCGGCCGCCGCACGCGCACGGCGCTCGCGCGCGAGCGCGCCGAGCGGCGGCGCGGCCTCCCCCTCGTCGACCGGTACGTGCTGGCCCGTTTCCTCTCGGCCCTCGGCCTCGTCCTCGCGTCGGCGCTCCTGATCTCCGTGGTCGTCGACTACGCCGACAAGCTCGACGAAATTGCCCGGCATCACCCCTCGGCCCACGCGGTGCTCGGTTACTACCGCTACTTCCTGGTCTCGATCGGGATCCAGATCGCCCCGTTCGCCGTGCTTCTCGCGAGCCTCGCCGGTCTCGGCGTCCTGTCGAAGAACAACGAGGACACGGCGTTCCGCGCCTGCGGCGTGTCCCTGACCCGCCTGGCGCTGCCGCTCCTCGCCGCGGCGGTCGTGGCGGCCGCGCTCTGCTTCACGATCGGCGAGTACATTGCGCCGTTCGCCGAGCAGCAGGAATCGCGCTACAAGAACGAGATCCATGGCCTCCCGCCCGACACCGGGGTCCGCGGCCACGGGGAGCGCAACTGGTACCTGTCCGACCGCGGCGAGATCTGGCACCGGGAGGAGGCGAACTCCGCCTCGACCCAGCTCTTCGGCGTCTCCATCTTCCGCTTCAGCCCCGCCTTCGAGCTCGTCGGCCGCACCGCGGCGCGGGAGGCCGACTGGAACGACGGCGCCTGGCGGCTACGGGACGGCTGGACGAGGCAGTTCGGGCGCTCGAGCGACGAACCGTATCGGCGCTTCGCGGAGGACACTCTTCCGGGAGACGCGCCGCGGGCGCTCGCGGCCGTGCGGCGGCGGCCCGAGGAGATGCGCTTCCGGGAGCTCGAGCGGCTGACCCGCCGCCTCCGATCCGCCGGCTACGCCACCTCCGGACTCGAGACCGCCCTCCAGTCGAAGGTCGCCCAGCCGGCGCTCCTGCCGGTGATGGCACTGCTCGCGGTGCCGTTCGCGTTCCGGGTCGGCAAGCGCGGCACGCTCGCGGGAATCGGGGTGGGTCTCGGCTTCGGGATCCTCGCGCTGATCGCGAACGCCTTCGCGACGAAGCTCGGCGAGGCCGGGGCGCTCCCGCCCGCCCTGGCGGCGTGGTCGCCGAACATCCTCTTCGCGCTGGTCGGGGCGTACTTTCTGATGCGAATGCGGTCCTAGACCTCGCGGCGGTCGGAACCAAAAACAAAAGGGCGGCCGCGAGGGCCGCCCTGACGTCCCGCCTCTCTTCGGTCTAGGTTCCTTCTTCCCAGGACGTCATGTACTTGACCTGCTCGGGTGTCGGCGTGTCGATCTTGATCCCCATCGACGCGAGCTTCAGCCGCGCGATCTCCCGGTCGATGTCCTCGGGCACCGCGTGGACCTTCTTCTCGAGGGTCTCGTGGTGCTTCACCATGAACTCGGCGGCGAGCGCCTGGTTCGCGAAAGACATGTCCATGACGGACGCGGGATGGCCCTCGGCCGCCGCGAGATTGATGAGCCGGCCGTCGGCCAGGAGGTGGATCCGCCGGCCGTCGCGAAGCCGGTACTCCTCGACGAATTCGCGGATCGGGCGCCGCGCTCCGGCGAGCTTCTCGAGCGCCGGGATGTCGATCTCGACGTTGAAGTGGCCCGAGTTGCAGACGACCGCGCCGTCCTTCATCGCGCGGAAGTGCTCGTCGCGGACGACGCCCTTGTTGCCGGTCACCGTGATGAACACGTCCCCGATCGGCGCCGCCTCCCCCATCGTCATCACCCGGAACCCGTCGAGGGCGGCCTCGATCGCCTTCGTCGGGTCGATCTCGGTCACGATGACCTGCGCGCCGAGGCCGCGCGCCCGCATCGCGATGCCGCGGCCGCACCAGCCGTAGCCGGCGACGACCACGTTCAGTCCGGCGATGAGCAGGTTGGTCGCGCGGATCACGCCATCCAGGGTCGACTGCCCGGTGCCGTAGCGGTTGTCGAAGAAGTGCTTGGTCTTCGCCTCGTTGACCGCGACGACCGGAAACTTCAGGACGCCCGCCTTCTCCATGGCCTGGAGGCGGATGACGCCCGTCGTGGTCTCCTCGGTGCCTCCGATGATCCCGTCGAAGAGCGCCTGCCGCTCCGTCGCGGACAGCCCCTTCGCCCATGCGCGCACGACCGGATCGACCTCGGCGTCGCGCCCGAGCGCGAGGAACAGCAGCGACGAGACGAGATCCGCGCCGTCGTCCATCGTCATGTTCGGCGCGTGCGCGAGCGCGGCGCGGATGTGGTCGTAGTACGTCGCATGGTCCTCGCCCTTCACGGCGAACACGGCGACGCCGTAGTCGGCGACGAGCGAGGCGGCCACCTCGTCCTGCGTCGAGAGCGGGTTCGACGCGCAGAGGACGAGGTCGGCGCCGCCCGCGGTCAGCGTCCGGGCGAGATTGGCGGTCTCGCTCGTCACGTGGAGGCACGCCGAGAGGCGGACGCCCTTCAGCGGCTTCTCCTTCTCGAAGCGCTCGCGGATCTGGCGGAGCACGGGCATGCTGGCGTCCGCCCACTCGATGCGGGCCTTGCCGCGCGGCGCGAGACCGAGGTCCCTGACGTCGTGGCGGACGGACGCGGTGGTGGCGGTGGCCATCCCCTACCTCCCCACCGGCGCCGCGGCCTCGACGCCGGCGGACCGCGCCAGGGCGTCGGCCCTGTCGGTCTGTTCCCAGGTGAACTCGGGCAGCCGGCGGCCGAAGTGGCCGAACGCCGCCGTCGCCTTGTAGATGGGCCGGCGCAGGTTCAGCGTCTCGATGATGCCCTTCGGCGTCAGCGTGAAGTGCTCCCGCACGAGAGCGACGATGCGGCTCTCCGGGAGCTTGCCCGTGCCATAGGTCTCGACGTGCACCGAAACCGGGTCTGCGACGCCGATCGCGTAGGCGAGCTGGATCAGCGCGCGCTCCGCGAGGCCGGCGGCGACGAGGTTCTTGGCGATGTAGCGCGCCATGTACGCGGCCGAGCGGTCCACCTTCGTGGGGTCCTTGCCGGAGAATGCGCCGCCGCCGTGGGGGGCGCTGCCGCCGTAGGTGTCGACGATGATCTTGCGTCCCGTCAGGCCGGTGTCGCCCTGCGGCCCGCCGATGACGAAGCGGCCGGTCGGGTTGACGTGAAACTTCGTCTCGGGCGTCAGGAGGGCCGGCGGAATGACCGGGCGGATGATCTCCTCGATGATCGCCTCCCGGAGCGCGGCGTGCTTGATCGCCTCGGCGTGCTGGGTCGAGACGACGACGGTCTCGACGCGGATCGGGCGCCCGCCCTCGTATTCGACCGTGACCTGGGACTTGCCGTCCGGCCGCAGGAAGTCGAGCTCGGCCTTGCGCCGCGCCTCGGATAGCCGCTGGACCAGCCGGTGCGCGAGGGTGAGCGGAAGGGGCATCAGCTCCTCGGTCTCGCGGACCGCGTAGCCGAACATCATTCCCTGGTCGCCGGCGCCGCCGGTGTCCACGCCCTGCGCAATGTCCGCGGACTGGGGGTCGATCGAGGACACGACGGCGCACGTCTCGTAGTCGAAGCCGAACTTGGCGCGCGTGTAGCCGATCTCCTTGATCGTCTGGCGGACGATCGACGGCAGGTCGACGTAGGTGCGCGTCGAGATCTCGCCCGCGATGAAGGCCAGGCCCGTCGTGACGAGCGTCTCGCAGGCGACGCGCCCGAGCGGGTCGTCGCGGAGCACCGCATCGAGCACCGCGTCGGAGATCTGGTCGGCGATCTTGTCGGGATGGCCCTCCGTCACCGACTCGGAAGTAAAGAAGTGCCTGCCGGTCTGGAGCATGGAATCGACTCCTTTGAAGCGGTTAAGGGTCCCGCGGCTCGAGGATCGGAGAGACTAGCATCAAGGACCCGGGGCGTCAACGCATCCCGAAGAAAAGGAACACGTTGCGGCCGTAGGCGCGCCGATCCAGGCGCTCGAGCCGCTCGACGGCGGGCTCGGCGCGGCGCGCGTCCTGCTGGAGCACGAGGAGCCCGCCGGGCGCGAGGACTCCCGCACACCGGCCGAGCTCGTCGGGCTCCGGGGAGACCGCGTACGGCGGGTCCGCGAACACGAGGTCGAACCGCTCGCCCCGGCTCGACAGCGCCGCGAGGGCCTCCCCCGCCGTCCTTTCGACGACCTCGAGCTCGTCGGCGCCTCCGATGCGCTCGATCGAGCGGCGCAGCGGCGCGGCATCGGTCTCGACGAGGACGGCCGAGCGCGCGCCGCGGGATACGGCCTCGATGCCGACGGCGCCGGTGCCGGCATAGAGGTCGAGCACCCGGGCTCCCGCGACGCGCTCGCCGAGGATGTCGAAGAGCGCCCCGCGCGCGCGCGAGGACGTGGGCCGCGCCGCCGTTCCCACCTCGAGGCGCCGCCCCTTCCACCGCCCGCCGAGCACGCGCACCGCGGGTCCGCTCATCGGGGAGGCTCGGGCGGGGCGAACTGGAAGCGGAGCTCGTCGATCTTGATCCACTGCGAGTAGGGCTCGTTGACGCCCTCGACCTCGACGTAGCCCCTCTCCTTCTCGAGGTGCGCGACGCGGAAGATGCGCCCGTCGAAGCGCCGCAGCAGGGTGCCCGGCGAGAGGAGATCCGCCGTGTAACGGGACGGCGGGGCGAGCGGCGAGAGGAAGATCTCCTTGAGCCCCTCGAGCGCCGAGCGCAGCGAGGAGGACGCCATGTCTCCCGGCGAGAGGTCGTCGTAGCGGACCTGCTTGCGGCTGCCGTCGGGGCGAGCGAGCGTGACGGAAGACTCGCCGGCGAGCTCGCCCGCGAGACCCGTGCGGAAGTCGGGCGGCAGCTTCCAGAAGTCCGCCTGCGCGAAGAACTCGCAGTAGAAGCGGGCCTCCGGACCGTCGAGCCGCTCGCGCTTGACGATGTCCTTGCCGCCGCGATGGGTCTTCCAGACGAGCATGCCGTCGCGAAAGAGCGTCAGCCGCTCGTAGCCCTCCGACGACTGGCGGATCCACTCGGCGCAGAAGGTCGGGCCCGGCGGGGGCGTCGGACTCGGCGTCGGCGTGCCCGCCGCCGCGAGCAGCAGGAGGAGCGCGGCCCTCACGGCCCCGCCTCGCCGCGGGCGGCCCGGAGCGCGAACGCGAGCTCCCCGGATCGATCGACGCGTCCCTCCTCGAGCGCGGCGAGGGTGCGGGCGAGCGCCCGTCCGATCGCGGGGCCCGAGGGAACGCCGGCCGCGCGCAGGTCGGCGCCGCGGATCGAGAGCCGCGGCTCGGGCGAGCCCCGCAGGGCCCGGATCGCTCTCGCCTCCCGCGGGGGCAGCGACGCCTCCGCGGCGACCGCGGCGTCCGGGCCCGCGTCGCGGAGCGCGCGGCGGAGCGCGGCGACCGGTCCTTTCGCGGCGGCGGCCAGCGTCGCGAGCACGGCCGGCCAGCCTCGCACCGTCCGGGCCTCGTCGCCCGCGAGGGAAAGGCGCGCCGCCGTCGAAGCCGCCTCGGCGTCGGAGGACGGCCCCAGCCACGCGAGGAGATAGGTCTCCCACGACGCGGGAGCCGCTCCCGCCAGAGTCCGTTCCAGGCGGCGCAGGCGTCCGCGCGCCCCCGGGCGGCGGCGCAGCGCGGGATCGATCGCGCCATCGATCCCGGCCGCCTCGAGGCGGGCGAGCGCGCCGGCGCGATCGGGCTCGCCGAAGAGGAGGCGCAGCTCCCGGCGCAGGCGGTCCCCGGAGATCGTGTCGAGCGCGCCGCCGCGGAGCGCCGCCGCGAGCTCGCGCCGCGTCGCCGGCGCGAGGCGAAAGCCGAGGCGGTGCGCGTAACGCACGGCGCGAAAGCCGCGGGTGGGATCGTCCCGGAACGACCGCGGGTGAAGGGTCCGGACGAGGCGGCGCGCCAGATCCGCGGCCCCGCCGAGGGGATCGACGAGGCGCCGCCCGCCGCCGAGCTCGAGGGCGAGCGCATGGATCGAGAAGTCCCGCCGCGCGAGGTCCTCCGCGATGGTCGCCCCTGAGGCGACGGTCGGCAGCGCCCCGGGTGCCGCGTAGCGCTCGGTGCGCGCGGCCGCGACGTCCACGATCTCACCGGTCGGGAGCGTCAGCGTCGCCGTGGCGAAGCGGTCGTGGGCGCGGACGGTCGCTCCGAGTCGGGCCGCGAGGGCGCGGGCGAAGCGCGTGGCGTCTCCGGTCACGACGAGGTCGAGGTCCCGGACGCGCCGCCCCAGGAGGAGGTCGCGCACGGCCCCGCCCACGAGGTAGGCCGTCTCGCCCCGCTCGGCGGCGAGGAGACGCGCCTCCCGCGCCGCGCGCGCGAGCGGCCGGGGCAGGCGCGCGAGCGAGGGCACGCCGCCGGGTGGAAGGCGCCGTCCGCGCTCAGAAGACGTACTCGACGGACCCCTCTCCGGCGAGCGCCTGGATCTCGCTCGTCAGGCGTGCGGACGGCGCGATCCGCATCGAGTCGGCGGCCTTGAGCGTCGCCTCGAATTCGCCCGGGCGCACGAGGCGGATCGAGACCGGCGTCGTCCCGGGATGGCAGCGCAGCCGCTCCTGCAGCCGGGCGAGCACGTTCTCGTCCGCGAAGGCGAGGTTGACGCGAATCGCGAGCTCCCGCGCGCGCCGTTCCCGGATGCCCTCGAGCGGCGAGAGCTCCTGCACGGTCAGCTCCATGGCGCCGCCCGACTCGCGGACGGTCGCCAGCGCGATCACGGGCAGCTCCTCTTCCACCCAACCCTGCACCTTCTCGTACAGGCTGGCGAAGATCGCGACCGGGACGCTGCCGCTCGTGTCCTCGAGGACGGCCTTGAGCATCGTCTTGCCTTCGTTGACGCCCTTCTTGATCTTCTGCTTCTTCAGAGATCCGAGGACGCCTGCGATGCGCACCGACTGCTCCAGCCGGCTCGGCAGATCGGCGACGCGCACGTCCGCGAACCGCTCGATCTCCGCCGCGAAGCGGGTCAGCGGGTGGCCCGTGACGTAGAAGCCGAGCGTCTCCTTCTCGCCCTTCAGCTTTTCGTCGAGCGGCCCCTCGGGGAGGTCCGGGAAGGCGTCGGCCGGAGGGCCGTCCTCCGCGGAGCCGCCGCCGAAGAGACTCGACTGGCCGAGCTCGATCTCCTCCCGGATCCGCGCGGCCTGCGCGAGCACCCGCTCCCCCGCCGCGGCGAGCGTCGCCCGGTTCTTGCCCAGCGAGTCGAACGCTCCGGCGGCGACCAGCGCATCGATCGCACGCTTGTTGACCAGGCGTCCGTCGAGGCGCCGCGCGAAGTCGGTGAACGACGCGTAGCGGCGGCTCCGCCGTTCGTCGATCATGGCGCGCGCCGCGGCTTCGCCCACGCCCTTGATCGCCCCGAGCCCGAAGCGGATCGCCGAGCCGACGGCGGCGAACGACGTGCCCGACTCGTTGATGTCCGGCGGCAGGACCGCGATCCCGCTCTCCTGGCAGTCCCCGAGGACCTTCACGATGCCGTCGGTCGAGCCGATCTCGGCCGAGAGGTTGGCCGCCATGAAGTCGACGGGGTAGTGCGCCTTCAGATAGGCCGTCTTGTACGCCACGAGCGCGTAGGCGACCGCGTGCGACTTGTTGAACCCGTACCGCGCGAAGGGCTCGATCAGCGTCCAGAGCTCCTGCGCCTTCTTCTTCGGCGTGCCGTGCTCGACCGCGCGGCGGATGAACTTCTCGCCCTCGGCGACCATGATCTCGCGCTTCTTCTTCCCGATCGCCTTCCGCAGCAGGTCGGCCTCGGCGAGCGAATAGCCCGCCACGATCTGCGCGATGCGCATGACCTGCTCCTGGTAGACGAGGATCCCCAGCGTCTCCGACAGGATCGGCTCGAGCTCGGGGAGAGGGTACGTGATCCGGCTACCCCCGCGGCGGCGCACGTAGTCCTCGACGGTCCCGGCATCGAGAGCGCCCGGGCGGTAGAGCGCGTTCAGCGCGGCCAGGTCGGGGAACACCCGCGGCTTGGCCCGCCGCAGGAGGTCGCGCATGCCGCCGGAGTCGAACTGGAAGACGCACGCGGTGCGTCCCGAGCGGAAGAGCTCGTACGTCAGCTCGTCGTCGAGGGGGACGTGGTCCATGTCGAGCTCGACGCCGAGCCGTTCCTTCACGGCCGCGACCGTCGCCTCGATGATGTCGAGCGTGATCAGGCCGAGGAAGTCGATCTTGAGGAGTCCCATCTTTTCGACCGCGGTCATGTCGAACTGGGTCGTGATCTCGTCCCGGTTCGTGCGATAGAGCGGGAGGTACTCGATGATCGGCCGCGGCGCGATCACGACGCCGGCGGCGTGGACCCCCGCGTGCCGGGAGAGGCCCTCGAGGCGCTCGGCGATCTGGACGACCCGCGCGACGGACTCATCGGCGGCGATGGCCTCCTTCAGGCCCGGCGAGTCGCGAAACGCCCGCTCGAAGTTGACGTCGGGCCCGTCCGGCACGAGCTTCGCGATGCGGTCGCCGAGCGCGACGGGAAGCGACAGCACGCGCGCGACGTCGCGGACGGCGAGCTTCGGCTTCAGCTGCGAGAACGTCACGATCTGCGCCACGTTCTCCCGGCCGTACTTGCGCGTGACGTATTCGATGACCTCGCCGCGCCGCGCCTGGCAGAAGTCGATGTCGATGTCGGGCATCGAGATCCGCTCGGGGTTCAGGAAGCGCTCGAAGAGGAGGTCGTACTTCAGCGGGTCGATCTCCGTGATCCGCAGCGCCCACGAGACGATCGACCCCGCGGCGCTGCCGCGGCCGGGACCGACGGCGATGCCCTTCTCGCGCGCCTCGCGGATGAAGTCGGACACGATGAGGAAATACGACGGGAACCCCATCCGTTCGATCACGCCCATCTCGTACGCGAGACGCTCCCGGTACTTCTCCGGCGGGATCGCGGCGGCGTCCGGGGTCGACAGCTCCGAGAGGCGGCGCTCCAGCCCCTCGGCGGCGAGGTCCCGGAAGTATTCGGCCGGCGGCCGTCCGCCGGGAGCGGTGAAGGTCGGCAGGTGCAGCACGCCGGTCTCGAACGAGACGGCGCAGCGCTCGGCGACCGCGACGGTGTTCGACACCGCCTCCGCGCTCCAGCTCCGGAATCGCGCCTTCATCTCGTCCGGGTCCTTCACGTAGAACTCGTCGTTGTAGAAGCGCATCCGCCGCTCGTCGTCGAGCGTCTTGCCCATGCCGATGCACAGGAGGACCTCGTGCGGGAAGGCGTCGTCGCGGCGCAGATAGTGGCTGTCGTTCGTCGCCACGACCGGCGCGCCGGTCTCCCGGGAGAGGCGCAGGAGGTCGGGCACGATCGCTGTCTGCTGGGGCAGGCCGTGGTCCATGATCTCGACGAAGAAGTTCCCGCGGCCGAAGATCTCCTCGTACTCGAGGAACGCCGCCTTGGCGGCCCCGAAGTTGCCGCGCGAGAGGGCGCCCGCGACCTCCCCCTTCAGGCACCCCGAAAGGCCGATGAGCCCCTCCGCGTGGGCGCGCAGGAGCGCCTTGTCCATGCGGGGGCGGTGATAGAAACCGGTCAGGTAGGCCTCGGAGACGAGGCGCACGAGGTTCTGGTAGCCCTTCTGCGTCGCGGCGAGGAGGGTGAGGTGGTACGCGTAGCCCTCTCCCGACTCGCTCGCGGCCTGCGCCTCGCGGTTCGTGCGCTCGGCCGGGGCGATGTACGCCTCCACGCCGATGATCGGCCGCAGACCCTGCTGCAGCGCCTCATGGAAGAAGTGAAAGGCGCCGAACATGTTCCCGTGATCGGTCACCGCGACGGCCGGCATCCCGAGCTCCGCGACGCGCTTGCACAGCTCCGGCAGCTTGTTGGCGCCGTCGAGGAGCGAGTACTGGCTGTGGAGATGGAGGTGGACGAAGTCGCCGGGCATCGACCCTCGATTCTATGGCGTTCGGAGCGCCGCGCAAAGGTGATAGAAACGCCCGACATGATCGCGCGCGCGCCGGCTCTGCTCGCCGCCGCCTCGCTCGCCGTCGTCGCGTCGCGCGCCGCGATCCCCGCGCCGGAAGCGCCGGAGCGCATCACGAGCGCCGCGGTGTGGATTCCCCCCGGGGACTTCGTCGCGGCGATGCACCGTGACTGCGACGAACGCGCGGGGGCCGATTTCGGCGCCTGCTTCGTCGAGGCGATGCGCCGCGCGGGCGCCTCCGACGCGGCCCTCGCCTTCGCGCGGCGCACCGGGGACCAGGGCTACCTGACGGCGTTCCGCGAAACGGGCGACGTCGGCGTCGCCTGCGCCGAATACCCTTTTCGCGCCAACGAGAAAGCCGTCTGCTTCCTCGTCAACGGCGCGCCGCCGATGCTCGACGTGGACGACCCGCGCGATCGCGACGAGAGCGCGCTCAAGAGCGATGCCGTCTACGCGGGTCTCCTCCGCCGCTACCCGCGTCTCGCGATCTTTCCGGGACCGCGCTCGGTCGACGCCATCGCGACCGTGCCTGGTCCGGAAGGCGCCACGACGTTCCGCGTCGCCTTCGTGCTCGTGGACGGCTGCCATGCGTGCGAGCGCGTCGGCGCGCTGCGACTCGACTTCGACTTCGACGCGTCGGCCCGCTTCGCCGGCACGCGCATCGCTTCGGTGCGCGCCGGCCGGCCCCGCTGAAGGGCGGCCGCGCGTTGGCACTGCGGCGCGAGCTCGGGGCCTTCGACGCCACGATGGTCGTCGTCGGCGGCATCATCGGCGCGGGCATCTTCATCAACCCGTATCTCGTCGCCCAGCGTCTGCCGAGCGGGCCGTGGATCCTCGCGGCCTGGGCCTTCGGCGGTGCCGTCGCGCTCGCCGGCGCCTTCGCGTTCGCGGAGCTCGCCGCCCTCTATCCGACCGCGGGCGGCGAATACGCCTACCTGCGCGAGGCGTACCACCCGGCCGTCGGTTTTCTCTTCGGCTGGGCCTCGCTCGTGATGATCCAGGGTGGCGGGCTCGCGGCCGTGGGGGTCACGTTCGCTCAGTACGTGCTGCGGCTCGCGGGGACGACCGGCGACCCACGGCCGCTCGCGACCGCCGCGGTCCTCGTCGTCGCGCTCGTCAACATCGCCGGCGTGAAGATGGGAAGCCGGGTGCTCAACGTCCTCGTCATTCTCAAGATCGGCGCGCTGGCGGCTCTCATCTTCGGCGGGCTCTTCCTCCTGCGCGGCGCCGCTCCTCCGCCGCCGGCGGCCGCGGTCCCACGGCCGAGCGCGTCGGTCCTCGCCTTCGGCGCGGCGCTCGTGCCGATCCTCTTCTCGTACGGAGGCTGGCAGAGCGCGAACACGCTCGCCGAGGAGATCCGCGAGCCCCGCCGCACCCTGCCTCGCGCCCTGTTCGCGGGGACCGTGATCGTGCTCGCCGTCTACGTCTCGGTCAACGCCGTTTACCTCGCGGCGCTCGGCCGCGACGGCCTCGCCTCGACCGCGACGCCCGCGGCCGACGCCGCGCGGCGCCTCTTCGGGGGCGGCGTGGATCGCTGGCTCGCGGCGGCCATCGCCGTCTCGTCCTTCGGCTTCATGAACCTGACGCTCCTCGGGCCCACGCGGATCTCCTACGCGATGGCCCGCGACGGCGTCTTCTGGCCGGGCCTCTCGTCGCTGCATCCGCGCTTCGGGACGCCGCACCGCGCGATCCTCCTGCAGGCGCTCTGGGCCGTGCTCTTGATGTGGACGGGCACCTATGGCGGGCTCGTCGATTCGGTCGTCTTCGCGGACTGGATCTTCTTCGGCCTGACCGTCGCGGCCGTGCTCTACCTGCGCCGGCGCGTGCCGCCTTCCCAGCGGCCGCCGGGCGCGTATCTCTCGCCGGGGTATCCGGCGCTTCCGCTGCTGTTTCTCGGCGCCTGCGTGCTCGTTCTCGCCGGCGTCGTCCGGTCGAACCCGGTGCGGTCCGGGATCGGCGCCCTGCTGCTCTTCGCCGGCCTTCCGATCTACTTCGCCTACGCGGGGCGCGCGCGCCGGGAGTCCGCGCAGTGACCCGCGTGCGCGCCCCCTACATGGAATGGGCCAAGAGCCGTCCGAAACCGGCGATCGACCTGGCCGGGAGCAACCTCGCGCCGTGCGCTCTCGAGGACCTGCCCGGCGCGCGGGAGGCGCTCGACGTCGCCGGCGAGAGTCCCGAGGGCTACGCGCCCCTCGTCGCGGCGATCGCGGAGCGCCACGGCGTCGCGGCCGCGCGCGTCGCGACGGCCGGCGGCTGCTCGGGCGCGAACTTCTTCGCGTGCGCCGCGCTCCTCGAGCCCGGCGACGAGGTTCTCTGCGAGCGGCCCTTCTACGATCCCCTCCCGGCGGCCGCGCGGCTCCTCGGCGCGTCCGTCCGCTGGCTCGATCGGCGCGTCGAGGACGGCTGGCAGCTCGAGCCGCACGCCCTCGAGGCCGCCCTCACGCGGCGCACCCGCCTCGTCATCCTGTCGAACCCGCACAACCCGACGGGCGTCGTCGCGCCGACCGAACGCCTCCGGGCGATCGGCGTCGTCGCGGCGCGGCACGGGGTCCCCGTGCTCGTCGACGAGGTCTACCGCGACATCGTCCTCGAGGACCGGCCGGCATCGGCCACCACGCTCTCGGAGGCCTTCGTGTCGACTAGCAGCCTGACCAAGTCCTACGGCCTCGCGTCCCTGCGGTGCGGGTGGGCGATCGCGTCGCCCGCGACGGCGCAGCGGATCCGGCGCGTTCGCGATCTCGTGGACGTCTGGGCGCCGATCCCCGCGGACCGGCTTTCGGTCGTGGCCTTCCGGAATCTCGACGCGCTCGCGGAGCGCGCGGCGGCGATCGTGCGGGTCAACCGCCAACGGGCCGCGGCGCTCTTCGAGGCGCACCCGGGGCTCGAGATCGTCTCGCCGGCCGCGACGCTCGCTTTTCCGAGGCGCCGCGGGGTCGCGGACGCGACCGGTTTCGTCGAGCGGCTCTTCGCCGAGACCGGCATCGCGGTCGCGCCCGGCCACTTCTTCGGCGCGCCGGCCCACTTCCGCATCGCGCTGGGCGGTTCGCCGGAGACGGTGGCGAAGGGGCTCGAGGGGATCGGGAGCTTCCTGGAGGGGTACCGGGACTGACCATCACGGGATCCCTCGGCGCTCACGCGCCTCGGGATGACCGCGCCGCGTGCGGCGGCGCGGTCACTCCCATTCGATGGTGGCGGGGGGCTTCGACGTGATGTCGTAGACGACGCGGTTGATGCCGCGCACCTCACCCACGACGCGGCTCGCGATGGCGTCGAGGACTTCGTGCGGCATCCGGAACCAGTCGGCGGTCATGAAGTCCGTCGTCTGGACCGCGCGGACCGCGAGGACCGACTCGTGCGTTCTCCCGTCGCCCATCACCCCCACCGACTTCACCGGCAGGAGCACGGCGAACGCCTGCGAGATCGCGTCGTAGAGCCCGGCCCTCCGGATCTCCTCGAGGACGATCGCGTCCGCCTTCTGCAGCATCGCGACCCGCTCCGGCGTGACCTCGCCGGGGATCCGCACGGCGAGGCCCGGTCCGGGGAACGGGTGCCGCGCGAGGAACTCCCGGGGCAGCCCGAGCTCCGCGCCGAGCAGACGCACCTCGTCCTTGAAGAGCTCCCGCACGGGCTCGATCAGCTCGAATCCGAGCCGCTCCGGGAGTCCGCCCACGTTGTGGTGGGTCTTGATGACCGCGGAAGGGCCCTTGATCGAGACGGATTCGATGACGTCCGGATAGAGCGTCCCCTGCGCGAGGTATCGCGCGTCGGGAATCGTGCGCGCCTCCTTCTCGAACACGTCGATGAAGGTGCGACCGATGATCTTGCGCTTCTGCTCCGGGTCCGTCACGCCGGCGAGCCGGCCGAGGAAGAGGTCGGCCGCGTCGACCGCGTGCACGGCGATCCCGAGCCGCTCGAACGCCTCGACGACCTGCGCGCGCTCGTGGAGGCGCATCAGGCCGTGGTCGACGAGGATGGGGTGCACGCGGTCGCCCAGCGCCTCGCGCAGCAGGATCGCGGTGACCGACGAGTCGACGCCGCCCGAGAGCGCGCAGATCACGGCGCCGGTCGGGGCCTGCTTCCGGATCTGCGCCACCTTCTCGTGCCGGAAGTTCTCCATGGTCCAGTTGGGCTCGACCCCGCAGATCCGGAACACGAAGTTCTCGAGAATGCGCGTGCCATGGACGGTGTGGCGCACCTCCGGATGGAACTGAATCGCCCACACGCTCCGCGCGGTGTTCTCGAAGCCGGCGAGCGGCGTCGTCGGCGTGGCCGCGATCCCGCGGAACCCCGGCGGCGGTGCGACGACCGAGTCGCCGTGGTTCATCCAGACGACCTGTTCGGGGTCGAGCCCCGCGAAGAGCGCCGAGTCCGTCGCGACGGTGGCGACGGCCCGGCCGTACTCGCGGCCCTGGTTGGCCACCTTGCCGCCGGCCGCCTGCGTGAGCCACTGCATCCCGTAGCAGAGCCCGAGCACGGGGACGCCCAACGCCGTGGGGTCGCTCGAGGGTTTCGGCGCGTCCGCCTCGTACACGCTCTGCGGACCGCCCGACAGAATGATGCCCGCCGGGTTCCAGCGCCGGATCTCCTCCGCGGGCGCGTCGGGCGGCAGGACCACCGAGAAGACCCGCGCGTCCCGGACGCGGCGGGCGATCAGCTGCGTGTATTGCCCGCCGAAGTCCAGGATGACGATCGACCGCGGCGCACTCACGCGAAGCTCGCCTTCCAGAGAAGCGCGATCGGAGCGGCGAGCCCGGCCGCGGGCAGGAGGGCGGCGGCCGGGGCCGCGAAGGGCGCCGCGGCGGCGAGCAGGGGCGCGACGAGGGACCCCGGGAGCCTGGCGCAGCGCCTCCCTCTCCCCCACCCAGAAGAGCACCACGCTCGCGGCGAAGAACAGCGGCGGAAAGGCCAGCGCGAAGGCGCGCCGGTAGCGCGAGGGCGCGCGCCCGCGGCCGCCGCCGAAGAGCGAGCGCTCGGCGAGCGTGACGCTCAGGATGAAGACGATGCAGAGCACGTACGCCGGCACGAAGAACACGAGCGCCTGCTCGAAGAAGCGGCTCTCCGGCGCCGTCGCGGCATCGCCGGCCCACGCCTGGAAGAACGGATAGACGCCGAAGCCGGGATCGTCGCGGCCGTGCGTCAGCAGGAAGACGAGGACGTTCAGAAGGAAGGCCGAAGGCAGGAGCAGTGCCGCCTGTCGCAGGAACTTCACGGAGGCGGCGATTGTAGCCGATCCGCCGGACTGCGCCGCTAGAATGGCGGCGAGTGACTCTCCGAAAATCCACCCGCACCTGGATCGCCGTGCTGGTGGTCGCCGTCGTCCTCTCGTTCGTGCTGGAGCGCTCGGCGTCGGTCAGCGGCTGCTGGACCCTGCTCGCGAAGCTCGCCGCCGTGCAGGCCGCGTGCGTCCTTCTCTGGCGCGCCGGCGTGGTCCTCGTGCGCCTGACCGTCCGCCGCCTGACGCTGCGCCTCGCCTTCTCCTACTTTCTGATCGGCATCGTGCCGATCCCGCTGCTCGCCGCGCTCCTCGGCCTCGCGAGCTACATCGTCGCGCACCAGTTCATGGCGAACCGCATCCGCCGCGAGGTCACGGCGATCGGCGAACAGGGAGCGCGCCCGGGCTCCGGCGCGCTCGAGCTCGAGGTCGGGGCCGACGGCCGCGTCGCCGCCTCGGGCGTGCCCTGGCTCGCCGCCGGATCCGCCGCTCCCTGGGCGCTCCGGCTCGCGCGTCCGGGATTCGTCGTCCACGGCGAGGACGTCTGGCTGGCCGCGCCCCGCGGCGCGGACGGCCGGTTGGCGCTCCTGCCCCTGAGCGATCCGAAGGCGCCCTGGCTCCAGGAGCTCGCGGATCGGACCGGCTACGAGTCGAGCGTCGACGTGGGCACGGCGAAGCGGGACGGCACGAACTTCAACATCGAGACCGAGAAACACGAGTCGGGGATCACCGTCGCGGGAAAGGCCGCCGGGGGCGAGCGCGAATCCGTCCACCGCCGGCCCCGCGACGCGGCGCCGTCCGGCGCGGGGTTCTGGCGGCGCGACTGGGTCCACGCCTTCTACCTCGAGAACGCGCTCAACGCCCCCGTCGGCGCCGCCGAGACGGATCGCCGTGTCGCCGTGGTCATGGCGGTGACTGCGCCCGACGTGATCGTCCACCAGCTCTTCACGCAGGGCGTCGCGGAGATCTCCGGCGTCTTCCGCGTGGCGTTCCTGGTTCTCGCCGGCATCGTGCTCGCCGTCTACGTCGCCGCGCTCGCCGTCGCCTTCGTGCTCGTCGGCTCGATCGCCCGGAACGTCAACCGCCTGACGCGCGCGACGGAGGCGGTCGCCCGGGGCGACTTCTCGGTGCGCGTGCATTCGAAGTCGCGGGACCAGATCGGCGATCTCGCGCGCTCGTTCGACGGGATGGCGGACTCGATCCAGCGCCTCCTCGTCGAAACGGCACAGAAGGAGCGGCTCGAGAGCGAGATCGCGATCGCCCGCACGATCCAGCAGAAGCTCCTGCCCCCGCCCGAGGCGCGCCTGGAAGGCGTGTCCGTCCTCGCCCACTTCGCGCCGGTCGCGGAGATCGGGGGCGACTATTACGACCACCTGCCGATGCCCGACGGGCGCGTGGCGTTCGCGCTCGGCGACGTCTCGGGGCACGGCCTTCCCACGGGCCTGCTCGTGGCGATGGCCAAGGCGGGCCTCTCGACCCTGATCGACGCCGGGCACGAGGGCGGCGAGCTCTTCGCGCGGCTGAACGAGCTGATCCACCGCTCGACCGATCCGCGGCACTACATGACGCTCGTCGTTCTCGCGTACGACGCGCGCACGGGCGAGGGCGTCCTGACCAACGCGGGGCAGCTCGCACCCTACCGGGTCTCGCCCGAACGGGTCGAGTCTATCTCGCTGCCCTCCTTTCCGCTGGGCCTCTTCCCCGGCCGCTCGTTTCCGTCGCGGCCCGAGCGCTTCCGCGAGGGCGAGCGCCTCGTCTTCTATTCCGACGGCCTCGTCGAGGCGACGGACGCCGCCGACGAGTCGTTCGGCTTCGAGCGGTTCGAGGCGATCCTGAGGGCCCACGCCGCTTCGCCGGCTTCGGAGATGCGCGACGCGCTCCTCGCGGCGGTCGCGGCCCACACGGGGAACCGGCCGGCCGAGGACGACCGCACGCTCATGATCCTCACGTTCGAGAGGGACGCCGCGCCGCTGGGATAGAGTGCGGCGCAATTTGACGGAGCACCCATGAAGACGATTCTCCGGGGCGGCCTCGGCTTCCTCCTGGCGTCGGCCTGCCTCGCGCAGACCTCCCCCTTCGTGCCCGAGAAGACCGATCGGGCGCTCGCCAACGAGATCTCGGGCGACCGCGCGTTCGAGTTCGAACGGCTCTCGACGCAGTGGCACAAGCCCTCGGGCTCCGAGGGTTTCTTCGCGGTCACCGCGCTCGTCGAAGAACGGGCGCGCGCCGCGGGTCTCGCCGACGTCCACCGGATCGACCAGGTCGGGCAGAGCGCCTCGTGGACCCCGATCCGCGCCGAGGCCTGGCTCCTCGAGGGCGGAGGCGCGTCGGCGAAGGAGACGCTCCTCGGATCGTTCGCCGACGCGAAGACCTCGATCGCGGACTTCTCCCGGCCGGCCGACGTCACCGCCGAGCTCGTGGACGTCGGATCCGGCGAGAAGGCCTCCGACTATGCCGACAAGGACGTCCGGGGCCGGATCGTCCTCGCCTTCGGCAGCCTCGGGCACGTGATGGAGCAGGCGGTCTGGAAGCGCGGCGCGGCGGGGATCCTGTCCTGGAACGCCTCGCGCTTGAATGCGCTCGCCGAGCATCCCGACCAGATCGCCTGGTCGGGCGTTCCCGAGCAGGACGGCCCCCGCGGCGAGAAGACGACCTTCGCGTTCATGATCTCGGCCCGGGAGGGCAAGGCGCTCTCGGACCGTCTGGCCGGAGAGAGCTCGCGGCGCTGGGGCGCCGGCGGAGCGAAGAACGCCGAGGCCCTTCGCGCGCGGATCATCATCGAGTCGTCCACGCTGCCGGAGAAGAAGACGGCGATGGTCGAGGCCCGCATTCCGGGGACCGACCCGGCCCTTCCCGAGGTCGTCCTGACGAGCCACCTGCAGGAGAACATCTCGGCGAACGACAACCAGTCCGGCGTGGCCAGCATGCTGGAGATCGGGCGATCGCTCACGAAGCTCATCGCCGAGGGGAAGCTTCCCCGCCCGCGCCGCGGCATCCGCTTCTGGTGGTGCGACGAGATCTACTCGGAGTACCGCTACTTCGCGGACCATCCCGGCGAGGAAAAGAAGGTCCTCGCCAACCTGAACCAGGACATGGTCGGCGCGAAGCAGTCGGACGGCTCGCGGACGGAGTTCATGGCGCGAACGCCCTGGTGGCGGCCGTCCTACCTCTCGGACGTCGAGGAGAGCGTGCTCGACATGGTCGTGCAAGGGAACAATGCGTACCTCGCCGCGTGGGCGTCGGGATCGATCCCGCCGGGCATCGCCTTCTCCAAGCCTCTCTTCGCCGTGCGCGGAACCCGCGAGCCCTATCACGCGAAAGCCGTTCCCTACTTCGACTCGACCGACCACATGGTGTTCAACGACTCCTGGGTCGGCGTTCCCGGGACGACCCTCACCAACTGGCCGGATGAATACATCCACTCCTCCGACGACGACCTGTGGCAGCTCGACCCGACGCAGTTGAAGCGCAACGCGTTCGTCATCGCCGCGACCGCGTGGTGGCTGGCGAACGCGGGAGACGCCGAGGCGAATGCCCTGGCTCGGTTCGTGGCGGCGCGCGGCTCGGAGAGGCTGGGGCGGGACCTGGCGACGGCGGAGACGTGGATCTCGAGCGGCGAGGGATCCGATCCCGAACGCGCGGAGGCCGCGCACAACCTCCTCACCGTGGCGCTCGGCAAGGAGAAGGCGGCCGTGGACTCGACGGAAGCACTCGGGTCGTCGCGCGAGGTGCGCGCGGGCGCCTCCGCGCTCCTCGACGGCGTCGCCCAGACGCTGCGGCAGCGGCTTCCGCCGGCGAGCGCGTCGACTCCCGCGAGCGGCTCGGCCGCATCGCGTCTCGCCGCCCGCACCCCCCGTCGGGCCGCCGCGAACCTTTCCGCCTGGATGGCGCTCGAACACGAGGTCGCCGAAAAGCGCGACGTCGCGGCGCGAGCCGAGCGCGAGGCGAAAGAGAAGGACGAAGAGGCGCGCCGTTCCGGCCACGCCCGGAAGGAGCCGGCCACTCGTGCATCCGACGAGGTCGGAAAGCTTTCGCCCCTGATGGAGGCGGCGGTCATGAACCGCGTCGACGGCAAGACGAACGCGGCCGAGATCGCTCGCGCCGTCTGCGCCGAGGCGCTCTCCGCGGGCTGGTGGTACTACGGCAAGACGACGCCGGAGATGGTCGAGAGGTTCCTCACCGGTCAGGTGAAGGACGGTCTGCTCGCCTGGTGACCGTTTAGCCGATCATCGCCAGTGCCCGGGCCTCCAGTACCAGCCGCTCGGGGTGCTCTTCCAGTGGCCCGGAATCCAGACCGCGCCGGCATGAGGCGGCCGGGCCCAGCGTCCGGGCACCCAGGCGTAGGCGCCGCCGTGCCAGCGGTAGTAGCCGCCGACCCAGACGTAGCCGGCCCCCGGCGCCGCGACCCGGACCTCGACTTTCGGCGCCGGGGGCGCGACGTGAACGTAAACCGGGACGGCTCCCGCCGAGGCGGCCGACAGGCTCGCCGCGAGAAAGATCGAGGACAGGTGGCGTCGCCGCATCGTCTCCTCCAATCCGTTCGACGAACGAAACACCCGCGCGGTTGACTCAGATTCCCCCGGACACGACGCGCGCGAGCGTCTCCCGATCGATGTTGCCGCCGGAGATCACGACGCTGACGCGTCGGCCCGCGAGCCGGTCCCGCAGCTTCAGGAGCCCGGCGAGCCCGGCCGCTCCGGCGCCCTCGGCGAGATTGTGCGTGGTCGAGAGCAGGAGCCGGAGCGCCTCGGCGATCCGGGCGTCGGAGACGGTCACGAAGTCGGCGAGGCCCTCGCGCAGCGCCCCGAACGTTCCGGCGTAGCTCGAGCGCGTCGCGAGTCCGTCGGCGAAGGTCTCGGCGGCCGGAGTCGTCACCGGCCGCCCGGCGTGCCAGGAGTCGTGCCCCGCGCTCGCGCCCGCGGCCTGCACCCCGTAGACCGCGAGATCCGGCCGGAGCGTCCGCGCGACCGTCATCCCGCCGACCGCCTGCGATCCGCCGCCCACCGCGAACACGAGGGCGTCGAGGCCCGGCTCCGCGCGCAGGACCTCGAGCGTCAGCGTGGCGGCGCCGGCGACGACCTCCCGGTCGTTCGTCGGGTGGATGAGCCGCATCCCCCCCTCGCGGACGAGCCGCTCCGCCACGCGCACCGCCGCGTCGTAGTCGCGCCCCTCCTCCACGAGCTCGGCGCCGAGACCGCGGATGCCCTCGTTCTTCTCCGGATTGTTCCCGATCGGCACGCACACGGTGGCGCGCACGCCGAGGGCGGCCGCCGCGTACGCCACGCCGAGCCCGTGATTGCCGCGGGTCGGCGTCACCACGCCGCGCCGGCGCTCCTCCGCCGTCAGGAGGGTCATCACGGAGAACGCGTTGCGGACCTTGAACGCGTTCGTCGGCGCCTGATTCTCGTGCTTGACCCAGACCGCCACGCCGCCGCCGACCGCGGCGTCGAGCGGCGCGTAGCGGCGCAGCGGCGTCTCCGGAACCCATGGACGGATCCGGTGCTCGGCCGCGAGCACGTCCGCGAACCGGATCGGCCAGACGCCGCTCGGCGCCTCGACGGCTTCCATGATCCGTGAAACTATCCGCTCTCGCGATGGCTCCCAAGCGGAAAAAGAAGGCGGAGCCCCGGTCGCGCGGCCTGACCGCCGCCGAGGTGCGCGGCGCCGACCCCTCGCGCGCCGCCGCGACGCTCGCGGAGCACATCGAGGAGGACGGCGGCGCGCCGCTCGCGTCCTATCGCGACCCGCTCGGCGGTCACTGGCAGGTGCTGGCCGCCCTGCCGATCGAGAGCGTCGACCCCACGCCCTTCCAGCGCGACCTCTCCGAGGCGCACGTCAAGCGGCTGACCGGCGTGCTCGAGGCGCTCGGCCGGTTCCTCGATCCGATCATCGCGGTCCGAACGCCCGAGGGGCGGTACTGGACGCCGAACGGCAACCACCGCCTGGCCTCGCTGCGGGCGCTCGGCGCGAAGTCGATCGTGGCGCTCGTGCTGCCGGAGCCGGACGTCGCGTACAAGATCCTCGCCCTGAACACCGAGAAGGCGCACAACCTGCGCGAAAAGGCGCTCGAGGTCATCCGCATGGCGCGGGACCTCGCGCCGCGGAGCGACCGGTCCGAGAACGACTACGCCCTCGAGTTCGAGGAGCCGGCCTACCTGACGCTCGGCTGCTGCTACGAGAAGAACGGCCGGTTCGCCGGCGGCGCCTATCACGCCCTGCTGAAGCGGCTCGACGGGTTCTCGGAGAAGCCGCTGTCGAAGGCGCTCGCGATGCGGGAGGAGCGGGCCGCGGCGCTGCTCGAGCTCGACGAGGCCGTCGCAGCGGCGATGGCCGCGCTGAAGGAGCGCGGCTTCGAGAGCCCGTACCTGCGGCCCTTCGTGATCGCGCGCATCAACCCGATCCGCTTCCACAAGGGCGATCCGCCCGAGTTCGACGCGACGATCGCGAAAATGCTCGCGTCGGCGCAGCAAGTTCAAGGCCGAGGGCGTCAAGCCCGAGCAGCTCGCCCGCGCGGGCGGGCCGGCCGAGGAGTGACCCCGCCTCTCGAGGGGGAAGCATGCGCTCTGTGCATTCGACGATCCTCTTGTTCTCGCGCTCGCGGCCGGCGCGGCGCCGCGCAGAACTCGCCGCAGCCCTGCCCGACCTCGCCACCGCGAGGGTGGTCGACCTCACCCACCCCTTCGACGCGCAGACGATCTACTGGCCGACCTCGCCGTCCGGCTTCGAGCTGAAGTCGCTGGCGTACGGTCCCACCCCGGGCGGCTGGTTCTACTCCTCGAACAGCTTCTGCACCCCGGAGCACGGCGGCACGCATCTCGACGCCCCGATCCACTTCGCGAAAGACGGCGCTACGGCCGACCGGCTCGACCCGCGGAAGCTCATTGCTCCCGCCGCGGTCCTGGACATCCGGAAGAAGACCTCCTCCGACCCCGACTACCGGCTGAGCGTCGCCGACGTGAAGGAGTGGGAGAAGCGGCACGGGCCGATCGCCCCCGGAACCATCGTGCTCCTCGAGACCGGCTGGAGCGAACGGTGGCCCGACAAGAAGGCTTACCTCGGCGACGACACGCCCGGCGACGCGTCGAAGCTGCACTTCCCCTCCTATGGGAAGGAGGCGGCCGAGTACCTCGTGCGCGACCGCCGCGTCGCGGCGCTCGGCGTCGACACGGCCTCGATCGACTACGGCGCCTCGAAGGACTTCATCGTGCACCAGGTCACGAACGGCGCGGGCGTCCCGGGACTCGAGAACGTCGCCCACCTCGACGCGCTGCCCGAGTCGGGCGCCTGGGTCGTCGCGCTGCCGATGAAGATCGCCGGCGGCTCGGGCGGCCCGCTGCGGATCGTCGCGCTCCTGCCGTGAGTCGCGCCGCAATGCCATGACGCCGCACCCGTTCGGCCTCCATCGTTCGCTCGATCCACCCGGGGTCCTTCCGCAGCTCGCGCGCCGCCTCGACGCGACGCCCGCGGCCCTCGACAACGAGATCGCCGTCTCGGTGAGAGCCCTGTCCATCGACTCCGCGTCCTTCCGCCAGCTGCGCGAGACCGAGTCCGCGACCGGCGAGAGCGTGCGCGACCAGATCGCCCGCATCGTCCGCGAGCGCGGCAAGATGCAGAACCCCGTCACGGGCTCGGGCGGCATGCTGCTCGGGGAGGTGGCGGCCGTCGGCCCCCGGCACCCCGCGGCGGCGCGCCTCCACCGGGGCGATCCGATCGCGTCGCTCGTGTCCCTGACGCTGACCCCGCTCTCCCTGGACGAAATCGGCGAGATCCACGTCCAGACGGAGCGCGTCGAGGTCCGCGGCACCGCGATCCTGTTCGAACGCACGCTCTTCGCGAGGCTGCCGGAGGACTTTCCCGAGGCCGTCGCGCTCGCCGCGTTCGACGTCGCGGGCGCGCCCGCGACCGTGCTCCGCGATGCCGCGCCCGGCTCGACCGTCCTGGTCGTGGGGACCGGAAAGGCCGGGCTCCTCTGTCTCGCGGCCGCGCGCGAGCGCGTCGGCGGCAAGGGAAAGGTCCTCGCGGTCGAGCCCTCGCGCGTCGCGGCCGATCGGGCCCGCGCGCTGGGCTTCTCCGACGCCGTCTTCGCGATCGATGCGCGGGATCCGGCCGCCATGCTCGCGGCGATCGAGGGCGCCACCGGCGGACGCCTGGCCGACCTCGTCGTCAACGTCGCCAACGCCTCCGGCACCGAGGCGGCGAGCGTGCTGTGCGCGAAGGACGACGGCGTGGTCCTCTTCTTCGGCATGGCCACGTCCTTCCCCGCCGCCGCCCTCGGCGCCGAGGGACTGGCGAAACCGACCCGGCTGATGATCGGCAACGGCTTCGTGCCCGGCCACGACGAGGCGGCCCTCGGCCTGCTGCGCCGCCACCCGGCGCTCGCCCGCGCGTTTGCGGCGCTCGCCGGACCGCCCCGGTGACGGCGGCCGCCCGCGCGCTCGCCGCGCTCCTCCTCCGGTCGGGCGCGCGGCGCGTCGCCTTCCTCGGGCTCGCGAAGAACGTCGGCAAGACGACGGCGCTCGTCGCCGCCCTCGCCGAGCTCCACCGCGACGGCGTCGCCGCCGGCGTCACGTCGGCCGGCCGGGACGGCGAGCGCTTCGACGCCATCACCGGCGAGCCGAAGCCGCGGTTCCGCGTCTGGAAGGGCCAGGTGCTCGCGTCGGCGGCGTCCACCTTCGGCGCGGCATCGGCGGCGACCGAGCCGATTGCCGAGCTTCCCTTCGCGACGCGCTTCGGAGCGATCGAGGTGCGACGGGTCGTCGAGGCGGGCGAGATCGAGATGATCGGCCCCTCGACCGCGTCGCAGACGGCCGCGGCCGCCGCCGCCCTGGAGGGGGCCGGGGCGCGGCTCGTCCTCCTCGACGGCGCGATCGGCCGCCGCGCGTTCGCGTGCGCCCGCGTCGCGGACGTGATCGTGCTCGCGGCGGGTCTCGCGGCCGGCGCCACCCTCGAAGCCGCGCTCGGCGCCGCGCGTTCGGCGGGAGAGCTCTTCCGGCTCGGGAGAGCTCCCGCGGGCGCGCCGGTCCATCGCCTCGAGGGCGCCCTGACCGGGGCGTGGCTCCGCGCGGCCGCGCCGCGCGAGGGCGAGACGCTCGAGGCCGAGGACTTCGCGTCGATCTTTCTCGATCCGTACGAGCGGGCGGAGCTCGCCGGCCGCGGGATCACCCTCGCGGTCCGCCATCCGGCGCGCCTCCTGGCCGTCGTCGCCAACCCCACCGCGCCCGCGCGGCCGCCGGTGCCCGCGGGCCGCTTTCTCGAGCTCCTCGCGCGCGAGTTCGAGGGCACGCCGGTCTTCGACGTCGTCGCTGACCTGCAGTCAGCGTAGCGCGCGGTCCTCTTTTCGAGGCGTTCCCTCGCCGCCGCCGGCCTCGCCCGCCCGCGACTTATACTTTCAGCCCGCATGACCCCCAAGCTGGGGCTCTCCGCCGCGCAGATCGCGCGATGCCGGGACCTCGCCCGCGAGGTCGCCGCCGGCGTGCGGCGGGAGACGGAACGGTTCACGACCGTCTCGACCGAGCGCACCGTCCTGCGGCTCCTCGGCGTCGACGGCGTCGACGAGAACGAGGTGCCGGTGCCGAACCGCGTCGTGGCTTCCCTGCAGGCGGCCGGGAGGCTCGGCCGCGGAGCCGCCGTGTGGATGGGCAGCGCGCTCGCCGCCGGCGCCCCGGACGCGGCGGCGGCCGCCGGGCTCCTCTCGGACCCGACGCGCGTCCGCGCGCTGCCCGAGCACCCGCTCTGGCGCGAGGCGATCGCCCCGCTCGTCGACGCGACCCTCGCGCGCATCCGCGGCAATCGGGCCGAGCGGGAGCGGCGCCTGGCGGCCCACCCGCCCGACGAGCTGCCCCTCCTCTACGCGATCGTCGCGACCGGCAACATCTACGAGGACGTCGTCCAGGCCGACGCCGCGGCCCGGGCGGGCGCCCAGTGCATCGCCGTGATCCGGTCGACGGCGCAGTCCCTCCTCGACCACGTCCCGTTCGGCGCGACGACGGCCGGCTTCGGCGGCACGTTCGCGACCCAGGAGAACTTCCGCCTCATGCGCGCGGCGCTCGACCGGCTCGAGCCCGAGCTCGGCCGCTACGTCCGCCTCGTGAACTACTGCTCCGGCCTCTGCATGCCCGAGATCGCCGCGATGGGGGCGCTCGAGCGGCTCGACATGATGCTCAACGACGCCCTCTACGGGATCATCTTCCGCGACATCAACCCGCTGCGCACCCTCATCGACCAGAACTTCTCCCGCCGCATCAACGCGGTCGCGGGCGTCGTCATCAACACCGGCGAGGACAACTACCTCACGACCGCCGACGCGGTCGAGCAGGCGCCCGCGGTCCTCGCCTCCCAGTTCGTCAACGAACGGCTGGCCCGCGACGCCGGCCTCGCCGACTGGCAGATCGGCCTCGGCCACGCCTTCGAGATCGACCCGGAGCTCGAGGACGGTCTCCTCCACGAGATCGCCCAGGCCGAGGCCGCCCGCGAGATCTTCCCCGACGCGCCCCTGAAGTACATGCCGCCCACGAAGCACATGACCGGCAACGTCTTCCGCGGTTACCAGCAGAACGCGCTGTTCGCGCTGACGTCGGTCGCGACGGGACAGTCGATCCACCTGCTGGGCATGCTGACCGAGGCGCTCCACACGCCGTTCCTCCACGACCGCTGGCTCGCGATCGAGCAGGCGAAGACCATCCGCCGCAACGCGCGCCATCTGGCCGAAGAGATCGAGTTCCGCCCGGGCGGCCGGATCGTGACGCGGGCGCGCGACGTCCTCGAGGGCGCGGAGCGCATCCTGCGGAGGGTCGCGGAGCACGGGCTCCTCGCGGCGCTCGCCGAGGGCGTCTTCGCCGACACGCGCCGCCCGCGGGATCGCGGCCGCGGTTACGACGGCGTCCTTCCCCGCGAAGACGGCTACACGAATCCGTTCCTCGAGGCCTGGACCAAGACCCCGGCGGAGGCGCGCGCGTGAGCGCTCCGCGGCCCGTCCGGCCGTACGGCGACAAGAAGGGCGACGGCGCCGTCCAGATCTCGTTCACGCTGCCGGTCGCCAAGTCCGCCGCCGCGACCGAGGCCGCGAAGCGCTACGTGTCGAAGATGGGCATCCGCGAGCCGTACGTGACCCTCGCCGAGGCGATCGCGCCGGAGTTCACCTACTTCGTCGTCTACGGGCGCGCGACGCACGACGTCGACATGGCCGCGATCGCCGCGGAGGAGGCGCCGGCCGCGGCGCTCGGGCGCGAGGAGATCGACCGGGAGCTCTCCCGCCGCTTCGGCCGCCGGATCGTCGTGCTGGGCTGCGCGCTCGAGTCCGACGCGCACACGGTCGGCCTCGATGCGATCTTCAACATGAAGGGCTTCGCCGGCGACTACGGCCTGGAGCGCTACCACGGGATCGACGCGCGCAACCTCGGGGCGCAGGTGCCCGTCGCCGAGGTCGTGCGCCTCGTGCGGGACACCGGCGCCGACGCCGTGCTGGTCTCCGCGACCGTGACGCAGAACGAGATCCACGTCCGGCACCTCACCGACCTCGTCGACATGCTCGAGGCCGACGGGCTGCGGGACCGCGTCGTCCTCATCGCGGGCGGCGCGCGGGTGGACCACGCCCTCGCGAAGGAGCTCGGCTACGACGCGGGGTTCGGCCCCGGCACGACGGCGTCGCGGGTGGCGGCGTTCCTCCTCGAGGAGCTCTCCCGCCGCGCCGCGACGGCGCCCTCGGCGTGAGCGAGCGCGTGCTGCTGCGGCTGCGGGTGGGCGCCGAGCAGGCCCACTACGGGGGCGGCCTCGTGGACGGCGCCTTCGTGCTCAAGCTCTTCGGCGACGCGGCGACCGAGCTCCTCATCCGCCACGACGGCGACGAGGGACTGTTCCGCGCCTACGCCTCGGTCGACTTCCTGGCGCCGGTCCGCGCCGGCGACTACCTGGAGGTCGAGGCCGAGATCGTCCGCGTCGGGAAGACGTCCCGCGAGATGCGCTTCGAGGCGCGCCGCGTGATCGCGCCGGGAACGGGCTCCTCGGCGCGGCTCCTCGATCCTCCCGAGGTCGTCGCCCGCGCGACCGGCACGTGCGTCGTGCCCCTCGACCGCCAGCGGGGACGCGCCTGACCGACGCGCTCCTCGTCACGGTGGCGGGCGTCGGCGCGGAGGTGACCCGCGCGCAGCAGCCCCACCTCCCGCTCCTGCCCGACGAGGTCGGCGAGGAGTACCGCCGCGCCTACGACGCCGGCGCGACGATCGGCCACGTCCACGGACGCCGCCCCGACGGGACGCCGACGCAGGACCTGGAAACGTTCCGCGCCTACGCCGCCGCGATCCGCCGCGCGCTGTCCGATCATCCAGCAGTTCTCGACCGGGGGCGCCGTCGGCATGGGCGTCGAGGAGCGCATCGAGGCCCTCTCGCTCCGGCCGGAGATGGCGACGCTGACGCTCGGCACCTGCAACTTCGGCGACGACGTCTTCGAAAACTCGCTGCCGACGATCCGGGCGATCCTCGAGCGGATCCGCTCGTTCGGCGTCGTGCCGGAGCTCGAGATCTTCGACGACGGCATGCTGGCGACGGCGGACGTGCTCTTCGCGAAGGGCCTCCTCGCGCCGCCGGCGCACTTCGACTTCGTGCTCGGCGTGCCGGGCGCCGCCGCCGCCACGCCCGAGAACCTCCTCCACTTCGCCCGCTCGATTCCCGCCGGCTGCACGTGGACGGTCGCCGGGATCGGCCGGCACCAGACGGCCATGGCGACGCTCGCGATCGCGATGGGCGGACACGTGCGCGTCGGCTTCGAGGACAACATCTGGTACCGCAAGGGCGAGCTCGCGGATTCGAACGCCCGCTTCGTCGAGCGGGTCGTCCGCATCGCGCGGGAGGTCGGCCGCGAGCCCGCGACGATCGCCGAGGCCCGCACCATCCTCCGGCTGCCGGCGGCCGCTTGAGCGCGCGCCCCGACGCGTCCGCGCCGGAGGCGCCCGAGCTCGCCCGAGGGCTCAACCTCTGGGACACCTCCCTGCTCGTTCTCGGGCTCGTGATCGGCGGCGGGATCTTCCTGACGCCGACGTCGATCGCGAAGGCGATCCCGTCGGCGTCCCTGGATCCTCGGGGCGTGGATCGTGGGCGGCCTTCTCGCGATCGCGGGCGGACTCGTCTTCGCCGAGATGGGAGCGATGCTGCCGCGCGCCGGCGGCATGTACGTCTACTTCCGCGAGGCGTTCGGCGAGCTGCCGGCCTTCCTCTACGCGTGGGTGGCGTTCTGGATCATCATCATCGGCTCCGACGCCGCGGTGGCCGTGGGCTTCTCGACGTACCTCGCGGTGTTCTTTCCCTCCCTCGGCAACGACCACATCGTGGCGAGCCTCGGCTTCACGACGATCTCGGCCGGGCAGCTCGTCGCGGTCGCGCTGACGCTCGTCTTCTCGGCGACCCACTACGTCGGGGTGCGCGAGGGCGCTCGGATCCAGGGCGTGTTCACGGTCGTGATCGTCGTGGCGCTCGCGGCCATCGCCTTCGGAGGCCTCCTCGCCCCGGCCGCCGCTCCCCATGCGCCGCCGCCGGTCGTGCCGCCGATCGTCTTCTCGGCGCTCGGCGCCGGGCTCATCGGCGTCTTCTGGACGTTCTACGGGTGGAACGAGATCGTCGCCGTCGCCGGCGAGGTGGCGAACCCGCGGCGCAACCTGCCTCTCGCCCTGATCCTCGGCACGGGCCTGGTCACGCTCCTCTACGTCGGCGTCAACGCCGCCTTCCTGAAGGTGATCCCGGCGGCCGAGATGGCGACGACCGAGCAGCCCGGCACCCTCGCGGCGACGCGCCTGTTCGGTCCCGGCGCGGGCCTGCTCGTGTCCCTCGCGATCACCGCGGCGGCGATCGGCTGCACGTCGGCCGGCCTCGTCCCGGCGCCCCGGATCGTCTACGCGCTCGCCAAGGACGGCCTGTTCCCGAAGGCCTTCGCGCGGGTGCATCCGCGCTTCCGGACGCCGTCGTTCGGGATCGTGGTGCAGGCCGTGTGGATGTCGCTCCTCTGCCTCTCCGGCCGGTACGACCAGCTCTACACGTACGCGACGTTCTTCGTGATCCTCGCCTACGCCGCCACCGGCATCGCGCTCTTCGTGTTCCGCCGCCGCCGGCCGGACCTGCCGCGGCCGTACCGGTGCTGGGGCTACCCGGTCGTGCCGTTCGTGTTCGTCGCGAGCTCGCTCGTCCTCGCGATCAACACCGTCCGCGTGCAGCCGGTCGAGACGCTCGCCGGAATCGGGATCCTCGTGCTGGGACTCCCCTTCTACTTCGCGCTGCGCCGCCGCGCCCGTTCGTCGGGCGAGGGCGGGGCCCCGTCCGACGGCGCCTCCGCCGGTCCCGGCCGCGCGCCGGCCACGTCCGACACGACGGCGTAGGTCACCTCGAGCCCCAGGCGCAGATTGTCGACCGAGAGCCGCTCGTCGTCGCCGTGGCTCCGGTCGTCGTCCTCGGAGAGGGCGAACGGCTCGAAGCCGTAGACGACGACGCCGATCTGCCGCAGGCGCGAGGCGTCCGTCGAGGACGTCAGCGGCGGCGTCAGGACCGGGACGCCGGGGGCGAAGCGGTCGCGCGCCCGCTCGATCGCGTGGAAGAGGGCGGTGTCGATCGGCGACTCGGTCGCGGTCTCGGAGAGGAGGACCTCCCAGCGGAGCCCGTCGTCGCCCGCGGCCTCCTTCAGCGTCGCGAGGAATCGGCGCGGGTCGTCCCCCGGCAGGAGGCGGCAGTCGAGCGATGCGGTCGCCTCCGCCGGAATGACGTTGATCTTCTCGCTGCCCGAGAGTCCCGTGACCGAGATCGTGGTGCGCAGGTCGGCGTTGCGCTGCGGATCCTCGACGAGGAGCGCCCGCAGCGCGGGATCCCGCAGCGCGGCCGAGGGATCGGCCAGCGCCCTCGCGAGGTCTCCCTTCTCCCGCGACGCGAGCTGCCGGAAGTAGTGGTCGACGGCGGGGATCAGGCGGATCGGCGGCTCGTAGGCGAGCACGCGATCGAGGGCGCGGACGAGCCGCGCGACCGCGCCGTCCGGCTCCGGGATCGAGGCGTGCCCGGCCTTGCCGGAGGCGACCAGCTTCAACCACAGCGGCGCCTTCTCGGTGACGGCGACGTCCCAGGACACGACGCGTCCGTCCTCGACCGTGATCGTGTTGCCCTCGGTCAGGCAGAACTCCGGGTTCCCGAGGTCCGCCCGATGGCGCTCGATCATCTCGGCGACGCCGTTCTCCCTGCCCTCCTCCTCGTCCGCCGTGCCGAGGAAGAGCACGTCGCGGTCGAGCGCGGCGCCGGCGCGCTTCAGGAGCAGCAGGGTCATGAGCTGGCACACGGCCGTGCCCTTCATGTCGGTCGCGCCGCGGCCCCAGACGTAGCCGTCGCGGACGTCGCCGGAAAAGGGCGGCACGCTCCACCGTTCGGCGTCCGCGGGCACGACGTCGAGGTGGTTCAAGAGCAGGATGGGACGGCCGAGCCCGCGGCCGGGCAGACGGGCGAGGATGTTGGCGCGGCCCTCCGCCATCTCGTAGACCCGGTTCTCGATGCCCTCGCGGTCGAGGATCTCGTGGAAGAAGTCCGCCGCCAGCCGCTCGTTGCCGGGCGGGTTCGTCGTGTCGACGCGCAGATAGGACTGCAGCATCGCCAGCGCCTCCCTCTCGGCGGCCTCGAAGTCGGGAGAAGGCGGCGCACCCCCGCCCTCCGGCGGACGCAGCAGCGCCAGGGCGAGGAGGAGTCCGAGCGTCATGGACGAATCCTATCGAGTCCGCGGCGAGCTCGAGGGCGGCACGATCCGGGTGACTTCGGTCCGGGCCTCCGAGTGAAGGGCCGCCGGTGGCCTACCGCGCGGCCGAGAGCTCCGCGGGCTGCCACCAGCCGAGGATGCGCTGCACGTACGCGACCGTCTCGCGATAGGGCGGCACGCCGCCGTACGCCTCGACCGCGCCCTCTCCGGCGTTGTAGGCCGCGAGAACGAGGTCGGGACGATTGCCGTACCGGTCGAGGAGCTCGCGCAGGTAGCGCACGCCGCCCCCGACGTTCGACGCGGGGTCGAAGGGACGCGCCACGGAGAGCCGCCGGGCCGTCGCCGGCATCAGCTGCATGAGCCCGCGCGCTCCCTTGCGCGAGACGGCGCGGGCCTCGAAGTTCGACTCGGCGCGGATGAGGGCCGACACGAAGGAGGCGTCCACGTTCCAGCGTTTCGCCTCGCGCTCGATCAGCGCGTCGTAGGCCGAGGCAAAGAGAGGTTTGCGGCCCGCGCTGTAGGAGAGGTCGTAGCTCGCGGCCTTCGGGAAGCCCCGCTCCTCGACGGCCACGGAGTCGACCACGACCTCGTCGTCCACGATGCGGTCCACGCGCGATAAGTCGACGCGGTAGCTTCCCCCGCCCGGCAGGCGAATCTCGAGCTCGTCCTCCAGCAGCCGGTAGCCCTCGGCCTTGACGACGCGCCCGTCCTCGAACACGACGAGCTCCGCCCGCGCGGCCGGAGCGGCGGCCAGGGCCCAAAGGGCCGCCAGGAGGAGCGCGGGAACGCGGCGAACGCCGATGGGCATGCGGCCCCCGAAACTCCGGGGGTCGCGCGGGCATTCCGGCTTTCGCGGGACTCCGGCGTTCACCCGCGCATTTTGCCACGGGAGGCTCGCGCCCGGGGGTGATACGCGTCGTACACCCGCTGGAGCCGTGAGCGGGACACCTGCGTGTAGACCTGTGTGGTGGCGATGTCGGCGTGGCCGAGCATCATCTGGAGCGCCCGCAGATCGGCGCCGTGCTCGAGCAGGTGGGTCGCGAACGCGTGGCGCAGCCGGTGCGGCGTCAGGCGGCTCCGGATGCCCGCCGCGCGGCCGTAACCTTCGATGAGCTGCCAGAACCGCTGCCGCGTCATGGCCGCGCCGCGGGCGGAGAGGAAGAGGTGCGGCGAGCGCCGGGAATCCAGGCCGGGCCGCGCCGCCTCGAGGTAGCGCGCGAGCCACCGCGTCGCGGACTGCCCGAAGGGAACCAGGCGCTCCTTGCCCCCCTTGCCGCGGACCCGGAGGATCCCCGCCTCGAGGTCGGCCGCGTCGAGGGGGAGTCCGACGATCTCGGAGACGCGCAGCCCCGACGCGTACAGGAGCTCGAGCATCGCCCGGTCGCGCAGGCCGAGTGGCGTCGCGACGTCCGGGCTCCGGAGGAGCGACTCCACCTCCTCCTCGCCGAGACTCTTCGGTAGCGACAGGCCGGTCTTCGGATTCACGAGGTCCGCCGTCGGGTCCTCCCGGAAACCGAGGTGCGCCGCGGCGAAGCCGTAGAAGCCCCGCAGGGCCGACAGCGCCCGTGCCGCCGACCGCGCCGTCAGGCCCCGCGCGCGGAGCTCCGAGAGGTATCGGCCGAGGTCCGCGCGGGCGACGGCGCCCGACTCGAGTCTCCGTTCCCGCAGGTGGCGGCCGAACGCCTCGAGGTCCGCGCGGTAGGCGGCGACGCTCGCCGCGGCCAGGCCCCGCTCGACCGCGAGGTGATCGAGGTACGTCGGCAGCTCGCGCTCGAGGAACCGCGAGCGCGGCGCGGGCTTCTCCTTCTCGTCTCGAGCTTCGGAACGGGGGCGGCGCATGAGGGACGGCGCGGGCGAACTCGCTCCGTCCCGCGACGGCTAGGAGCGGCCCGCGGCCGCCGGCGCGAAGCGCTGGACGACCTCGAGGATCTCCTCGTCCGCGAGCACGTGGTCGCTCTCCTTGGCGCGGCGGAAAATCGCATCGACGACGTCGGGGCGCGGCTCGAGCCCGTGATCGGCGAGCCAGCACTGGACGTTCGAGAGGCCGCACATCGGCCCGACCTCGATCGACTGATGGCGGCCGATCATGCTCGCCGGCACGCCCGAGTAGACGCGGTCGGCGAGCCACTCGTCGCCCTTCCTGCGGGCCTTGATGATCGCCGCGGCGTGCACGCCGGTGCCCGTGCGGAACGCGTCCCGGCCGACGATCGGATAGTTGTCGGGAATCGGCACCCCGGTCGCCTCCGAGACCGCCGAGCAGTAGTCGTGGAGGCGCGTCAGGTCCCGGTCGATCCAGCCGAGGAGCTGCAGGTTCACGAGCAGCTGGTCCATCGGCGTGTTGCCGACCCGTTCGCCGATTCCGAGGGCGCAGGCGTGCACGCGGTGCGCGCCCGCCTCGAGCGCCCAGAGCGCGTTCGTCACGCCGAGGCCGCGGTCCTGGTGGCCGTGCCAGTCGACCTTCACGTTCGGATCGAGATCGCCGGCCAGGCGCGCGACGAACCGCACGAGGTTGCGGACGCCGTCCGGCGTCGCGTGGCCCACGGTGTCGCAGACGCACACGCGCCCGGCGCCGGCCCGGATGGCGGTCGTGTACATCCGACGGATGTGGTCCGGGTGGGCGCGCGTCGTGTCCTCGGTGACGTACATGACGGGCAGGCCGGCGCGCACGGCGAGCGAGACGGCGTTCTCGGAGAGCCGGAGCATGCGGTCGAAGTCCCAATCCTCCGCGTACTGGCGGATCGGCGAGGATCCGATGAAGCAGGCGACCTCGATCGGAATGCCGACCTTCTGCGAGATCTCGATGATCGGCAGGACGTCCGCGTCCACGGTTCGGGCCGCGCAGTTGGGCCGGATCTTCATCTTGCCCCGGACGATCTCCTGCGCCAGCCGGGTGACCGTCTCGACCACGTGCGGGCCGGCGCCTGGAAGGCCGATGTCGACCGAATCGATGCCCAGCGCCTCCATGAGGTGGAGGATGCGGACCTTCTGCTCGATCGAGGGGCTCTTCACGGAGGGAGACTGCAGGCCGTCCCGGAGGGTCTCGTCGTCGATCTCGACGGCGCCGCGGGCGGGGAACACCGCGCCGCCCACGCGGTTCCAGTCGTAGATCAGGTCGGAGTCCGGCGGGTGCGGCAAGGGCATCTCTCTCGCTGGAAGTGTAAACCCCGCCCGGCGGCCGATCAACCGAACGCGCCTAGCGGGGCGGCGGCGGCGGCGGGGCGCCGATGGCGAAATCGGCGCCCAGGAAGAAGGCGGCCTCCGGCGTGCCGATCGACGTGGAGAGCCCGCCGCCGAAGATGCCGCGGCGGTGGACGTCGAGACTGACGGGCGGCAGGACTCCGGCGGGATCCGTCAGGCTCACGGTCTCCGATCCCCACGCGAGCACCACGTCGAGACGGATGCGGATCGCCGGAGTCGCGGCCCAGCGGAACGCGAGATCGAAGTACGCCTCGTCGTTGACGGAGTTCGTGTCATAGCCGCGGTCGAACGCGATCTGCTCGGTGCCGAGGACCGCGATCGCGACGAACGGCAGCTTCTGCCGTTCGTAGGTGGCAGTGAGGAAGAGGTCGGTGCGCGGCCACGAGTAACCGCCGCCCGCGCGGATCGCCTCGAACTCCGCCGGCTCGGACGTGTCGCGGTCGACGAAGTCGGGCTGGCTCTCTCGGTGGACGTCGAGGTTTCCCCACATGCCCTCGCCGTGCAGGAGCGCCGTCCAGCCGCCGCGCCTCCAGCGCGCCTCCGCCTCCCCGCCCCAGAGCGTTCCCTTGCCCTGCTGGAAGGAGCCGAGGCTCGAGTTGTAGCCGTCGGGCCGCGCGCCATGCAGGCCGATCTCGGCCTCGAGGCCGGGCCAGCGGTGCCGCCAGCCGAGCGCGAAGTCCGCGCGCGACGCCGAGAGCGACCGCGACGACGAGACGGCGCCGTTCTCGGGACCGATGTTGATCAGATCCGTCGAGCTCTCCGCGCGGCGGTCGAGGGCGAGCTCGACCGAGTCCCGCTCGGAGACCTTCACGCGACCGAGCAGGGCGAAATTCTCGTAGCGACCGGTGCCCGAGGTGAGGATCCGGTCGAGGCCGATTTCCGGAAGAGCCTTGCGCTCCTGCTGGTCATGCGAGGTGCCGAAGGCGACGCGCGCCCGCCACTCCGACGCGGGCGTCCCCGCGCCCAGTCCATCCGGCGCCGGCCACGCGTCGCCCATCCCGACGAGCACGAATTTCGGCGTGATGTCCGACGAGTCGACGCGGATCGGCGTGACGTCGTACCGCCGCGCCATCGTCGCGTAGGAGAAGCCCATCTGCCCCGACAGGCCGTCGCGAGGCGCGAGGTCCATGCCGAGCAGCCAGCCGGCGCAGAAGATGCAGGCGCTGACGAGATCCGTGCCCATCGCGCGGCGCCCCTAACGGCCGAGGAACCGGGCCGGGCGCTTCTCGAGGAAGGCCGTCATGCCCTCCTTCGTGTCGGCCGTCGCCGCGCAAAGGCCGAAGAGCGTCGCCTCGAGGAGCTGCCCCTCGGCGAGAGGCATCTCCATGCCGCGCCGCACCGCCTCCATGGCATAGCGGCAAGCGACCGGGCCGTTCGCGACGATCTTCTTCGCGATCGCGAGCGCGCCCTCGAGCGCCTGTCCCGCGGGGACGACGCGGTTGACGAGGCCGATGCGCTCCGCTTCGGCGGCGGTGAGCCCCTTCTCCGCCGTCAGCACGAGCTCCAGCGCGCGCGCCGGGCCCACGATGCGGGCGAGGCGCTGCGTGCCGCCGTACCCGGGAAGGATGCCGAGCGAGGTCTCGGGAAGCCCCATGCGGGCGTTCTCCGAGGCGATACGGAGCGTGCACGCCATCGCGAGCTCGAGACCGCCGCCGTAGGCGAAGCCGTTGATCGCGGCGATCGTGGGCACGGGGAGCGCGGCGACCCGGTCGAGGATCGCCTGGCCGCGCCGCGCGTGCTCGCGTCCCTGGACGGGCGAGAGCGTCGCGAGCTCCGCGATGTCGGCGCCCGCGATGAATGCCTTCTCCCCCGCGCCGGTCAGAACGAGGCAGCGGAGCGCCCCGTCCGTCTCGGCCTGGCCGACCGCCGCCGCGAGGTCGTCGAGGACGGCCGCGTTCAGCGCGTTCAGCTTCTCGGGCCGCGTCACCGTCAGGATGCGGACGCCGCCGTCGCGGTCTTCGACCTTGACGAAATCCCACATCGCCTTACCCTCCGTACTCGTAGAAGCCGCGGCCGGACTTGCGCCCGTACCGCCCCGCGAGGACCATCCGCTTCAGCAGCGGCGGCGGGGCGAAGCGCTTCTCGCGGTACTCCTCGAACATGATCTCCGCGATCGCGTACGTCGTGTCGAGGCCGACGAAGTCGAGGAGCTTCAGCGGCCCCATCGGATGCCCGCAGCCGAGCTCCATCCCCTTGTCGATGTCCTCGCGGCTGCCGACGCCCTCCTCGAGGGCCCGCACGGCGTCGAGGAGATACGGGACGAGCAGCCGGTTGACGATGAATCCCGAGTTGTCGTGCGTGCGGATCGGCTCCTTGCCGAGCGACTTCGCGAAGGCGTAGACCGCCTCTGCGGTCTCGTCGGAGGTCGAGATCGTCCGCACGACCTCGACGAGCTTCATCACCGGAACGGGATTGAAGAAATGCAGGCCGGCGAAGCGGTCGGCGCGCTTCGTCGCGGCCGACATCTCGGTAATCGTCAGCGACGACGTGTTCGAGCAGAAGATGGCGGCCGGGCCGCAGAGGCGGTCGAGCGCCGCGTAGGTCTCCTTCTTCAGGTCGAGGTTCTCGACGATGGCCTCGATGACGAGGTCGCAGTCCGCGAGGTCCTCCAGCCGCGTCGTGGACGACAGCCGCTTCCAGGCGGCGTCGCGGTCGGCGGCCGCGAGCTTTCCCTTCTCGACGGCCTTCCCGAGCGAAGCCTCGATCCGGCCCATCCCCTTCTTCACGAGATCCTCGCTGACCTCGCGGACCGTCGTCTCGTAACCCGCCTTCGCGCACACCTCGGCGATGCCGGAGCCCATCAGCCCGGCCCCGAGCACGCCCACCTTACGGATGCTCATCGTCCTTCGACTCCTCCGTGTGTTCGTTTGCGGCTTCGGCCGCGGCTTCGCGATCGTCGCCCTCGCGGGCCTCGCCGCAGAATTCTCTCAGTCCGAGCTGGGGCAGGAACGCGGGCCCGGCGAGCGCCACCGTCGGCGCGTTCGGCGCGATCAGGATCCAGCCGCTCTCGGTCCAGCGCGCGACGGCCTCGCGGCACAGGCCGCCCTCGTTCAGCGTCGTCAGCACCGCGTTCAGATCGCCCTTGCCGTGGGCGCGAAGCTCGCGGAGGAAGTCGTCGACGGCCGCCGCGCGCACGGGGAACTCGAGGATCCGCTCGCTCCACTTCACGCGTGAAACTGGCTCTAGGCCGCGGACTCCAGCACGAGCGCGATGCCCTGCCCTCCGCCGATGCACGCGCCCGCGACGCCGTAGCGGACGCCGCGCCGCCGCATCTCCTTCAGGAGCGTGAGCGTGCATCGGGTGCCGGTCGCCGCGAGCGGATGGCCGAGCGCGATCGCGCCGCCGTTGACGTTCAGCTTCTCGAGGTCGAGGCCGAGCTCGCGAACGACGCCCAGGATCTGCCCGGCGAACGCCTCGTTGATCTCCCAGAGCCCGATGTCCTCCCGGGTGAGGCCGGCGCGCTCGAGCGCGGCGCGCGCGGCCGGCGCGGGGCCGATGCCCATGAGCTCGGGATCCACACCGACGACGGCCCACGACCGCAGGCGCCCCAGCGGCGTGCGCCCCTTCGCCTTCGCGCGGTCTTCGGACGTCACGACCACCGCCGCCGCGCCGTCGACGATCCCGGAGGCGTTGCCGGCCGTCACCGACCCGTCCTTGCCGAACGAGGGGGGGAGCGCCGCGAGGCCTTCGAGCGTCGAGTCCGGCCGCAGGTGATCGTCCTTCTCGACGCGGACCGTCTTGCGCCCCGCCTTGACCTCGACCGGAACGATCTCCTCCGAGAGGCGGCAGGCGGCCCAGGCCGCGGCGGCGCGCTGCTGCGAGGAGAGGGCGTACGCGTCCTGCTCCGCGCGCGTGACGCCGTACTTCGCGGCGACGCGGTCGGACGTCTGCGCCATGTACAGGCCGCAGTAGGAGTCGAGGAGGGCGACCATGAGGGAGTCCTCGAGCTGGCCCTGACCGAGCCGCAGCCCCTTGCGCGCTCCGCGGATCACGTGCGGCGCCTGCGACATGTTCTCCATGCCGCCCGCGAGCACGGTCTTCGCCTCGCCGAGGAGAATCCTGTGGGCCCCCTGGACGATCGACTCGAAGCCGGAGCCGCAGAGCCGGTTCACGGTCAGCGCCGGAACCTCCCTGGGGACGTCGGACTTCAGCGCGACGTGACGCGCGCCGTAGATCGCGTCGCCCGACGTCTGCAGGGCGTTGCCGAAGATGACGTGATCGATCTCTCCGGGTTCCGTGCCCGAGCGCCGGAGCGCCTCGCGGGCGGCGTGCACCCCGAGATCGATCGCGGAGACGTCCGCGAAGCTGCCGTTGTACTCGGCCATCGGGGTCCGGGCGCCTTCGAGGATGACGATGGGAGAGCGTTCCGCCATAGGGACGGGCAGTCTACCTCACGCAAACGCCTCGTAGACGGCCTCGTGGAAGCGCCGCCTGACCTCGTTGAACGGGATCTCGCGCACCTCGGGATGAATGCGATTGGTGAGCAGCACGGCCACGAGATCGGCATCGGGATCGACCCACAGCGACGTGCCCGTGAAGCCCGTGTGGCCGAAGGCGCGGGGCGACATCGCGTCGATCGCGGAGCCCGCGCCGCGGCGCCCCTGCCACGAGAGTCCACGCGCCTCGGCGTGGTCCGCGGTGCGGTCGTCCCGGAACGCGGCGCGTCCGGGCTCGAGCCAGCGCCGGGCGAGCGCCCACACGTCGCGAGGCGTGCCGAAGAGACCCGCGTGCCCCGCGGCGCCCCCGCGCCGGAAGGCGTTGCCGTCGTGGACCTCTCCGCGCACGACGCCGTGGCGGAACCCCGCGTAGGCCAGCCCCCGCGCCTCGGTCATCGCCCGCTCGAACCGGTCGTCCCTCTCCGTCGCGGCGCACGCCGCGGCATCCGCCGGGCGGAAGCGGGCCGAGGACCCCGCGGGCCGTGCGACGGCGGCGTCGAACGCGGCATCGATCGGCGCGGCGAGGACCTCCTCGAGCACCGCGCCGAGCGTGAGGAAATTCAGGTCGCTGTAGATCACCCGGGCGCCGGGCGCCGCCTCGGGCTCGATCTCCGCGAGCGTCCGTCGATAGGCCGCCGGGCCCTCGCCGCGGACGTAGACGGGGTACCAGGCGGAAAGTCCGGACGTGTGCGTCAGGAGGCGCTCGAGCGTGATGCCGTCGAACCGTGTCTTCTTCCACTCCGGCAGGTAGCGGCCGGGCGGCGCGTCGAGCGGAAGCGCGCGCGCGTTCTCGCACACGAGCGCGCCCGTGCACAGCGGCTTCGTCAGGCTCGCGAGGTCCCACAGCGTCTCCGCGGCCGCCCCGGACCGCTCGGGCTCGACCGACGCCGCCCCGGCGACCGCCTCGGCGAGGACCTCGCTCGCCGTCCCGACGAGCGCCGCCCCGCCCGGAAACGAGCCGGCCTCGATCTCCCGCTCGAGGAAGGCGCCGAGCGGCGTCACGGCTCGGACCGCTCCAGCTCTCCGCGGCGCGCCGCGATCCGCGTCCGCGTTGCGGCTCGCCGGCGCCGCCGCCTCCGTGCGGCGGAGGGTGGCGCGCTCGCGCTCGAGGGTCGCGATCTCGGCGTCGAGGCGGGACGCCGCGCGCGGATCACGGGTCCCCCGCCGGGTCTCGCGAAGGCGCGCCAGGGCGGCGCCGTATGCCTCGTACGCCGCGTCCCCCACCTGCTTCGCGTCGAGCGCCACGAGCGCCTCCGCGATGCGGGCGCGCACCCAGGCGAACTCCGCGGGATCGACGCCGCTCTCGGTCGCGACCTCGGACGGCGGCCGCCGCCCCGCCGCCTTGCGGACGCGCAGGAACATGTCGACCTGCGCGTCCGTCAGGAGCCCGTCCGCCGGGGGCCGGAATCGCGGCCCCGTCGACCCGCGGAGAACGCGGACCGCGTCGAGCTCTCGCGTCTCGAAACGTCGGCAGGCGGGGGCGGCGGCGAGAACCGAGAGCGCCAGCGCGGCGAAGACCCGTCGCATCGCGCTGAGTCTAACGGGCCGGCCGGCTCGCCGCCCGTTCGGGGGCGGGTTGCATCGATTAAACTCAAGGGGTTCGGGGCGGGGGAATGCTCGAGAAGATCGGGAAATACGAGGTCTCGGAGCAGATCGGCGTGGGCGGCTTCGGCGCCGTTTACCGCGGACGGGACCCGTTCATCAAGCGCAGCGTCGCGATCAAGACGTGCCAGGTCAACGACGACGAGATCAAGCATCGCTTCTTCCGGGAGGCGGAGCTCGCCGGAAACCTCCACCACCGAAACATCACCACGATCTACGACTTCGGCGTCGAGAACGGGATCCCCTACATCGTCCAGGAATTCCTCACCGGGGAGGACCTCGACAAGAAGATCAAGCGAGGCGACGCGATCCCGATCGCGCGCAAGATCGAGATCCTCATGGCGATCGCCGAGGGCCTCGGTTACGCCCACTCGGCCTCGATCGTGCATCGCGACGTCAAGCCGGCGAACGTCCGCATCCTCGAGGACGGCGCCGTCAAGGTCATGGACTTCGGCATCGCCAAGTCCCTGCAGACCGAGTCCAACCTGACGCAGACCGGGATCACCCTCGGGACCTCGGCCTACCTCGCGCCCGAGCAGATCCGGGGCGAGGCGATCGATGCGCGGACGGACGTCTTCGCGATGGGGGTCCTCTCGTACGAGTTCCTCACGTACCGCAAGCCGTTCCGCGGCGAGCACCTCTCGACGATCCTGTACAAGATCCTCAACGAGGAGCCGGAGCCGATCCCCTCCATCGCGCCGGACGTCCCTCCCGCTCTCGTCGCGATCGTCGGCCGAGCCCTCGCGAAGAGCCCGGCCGACCGATACGCGAGCATGGACGAGCTGCGCCGCGACCTGCAGCTGGTCCACCGCGAGCTGACCGGCGCCTCCTCGCGCTACCCGGTCACGCAGGTCCTCCCGGACACGCTGCGCACGCCGCGCCCGTCCGGGGACGACGACATGACGCTCGCGACCCCCTCGAGCGGCGTCGCGCCGCTCCACATCACGCCGCCCTCCGGAGCGCTCGCCCGCATCCCGGCCGCCGCCGCCTCCGAGGCGACGCCCACTCCCGGCGGCTCGGGTTCGGGAGGCGTGCGGCCGCCGCTCGAGCTCGTCAATTTCCGCGATCCGAGCTCCGAGTCCCTGGTCGAGGGGCCGTCGCCGGTGACGGCGGCGGCCGCGGCGGCGGCGAGGTCGACGTCGGAGGCGGGGACGGGCGTGCGGCGCGTGCGCCTGACGATTCTCGCCGCGCTCCTGATCCTCGGCGTCGCGGGCGCGGAGATCTACCGGATCCTGAACCGCGCCGAGACCGCGGCCGCTCCCCCCGCGGCGCCCGTCCGCGCCCCCGCGACCGCCCGGCCGGCGCCCGCGCCGACGGCCGCGCTCGAGTTCCCCGAGCCGAAGCTCGGCGTCGGCGAGGCCGCGAAGGCCGCGCCGCCCCCGGTCGCGACGGCGGCTCCCGCGGTCGCCGCGCCCCCCGCGCCGGCGCCGCCGTCTCCCGCGCCCGCGGAGGAGCCCGCGCCGCCGAAGAAGCACCGGATCCAGTTCTCCTCGGTCCCCCTGGCGACCCTCACGGTCGACGGCAGGGTCGTGGGCCCGTCGATCCCGGCCCGCACCCTCCAGCTCGAGGAGGGCGAGCACACGGTGCGATTCGAGGCCAAGGGCTTCCCCGTTCACGAGCGCAAGTTCACGGTCGGCCCGAAGTCGGAGGACCGGATTCATTACCAGTTCCCGCTCTCGATGCTCGTCATCGAGGCGCCGCTGTGGCCGGGCGCGAACGTCCTCGTGGACGGCAAGTTCCGCGGCACGCTTCCCTCGGCGGCGCGGCTTCCGCTCGCTCCCGGCACCTACACCGTCACGCTCTCGCGGGAGGGCCTGAGCCCCGCGACCGAAAGGGTCTCGATCGAGGAAGGCGCGACGAAGACGTGGACCGCCCCGCCGCCGCAGCCCGCCTCCGGAGGCAACTGATGCGCCGTTTCGCTCTCGCCGCTTCCCTCCTCCTCGCCGCCACGCTCGCGTTCGCGCAGGACGCGCGCCTCCAAGCCGACGCCAAGAAGGCCTTCGACTCGGGCCGGTTCCGCGAAGCGGGCGAGAAGTACGCGAAGGCCGCGGAGTCGGCCGGGGTGGCCGCGGACCGCAAGGCGGACCTGCATCTCCAGAGCGCCTGGTCCTACTACATCGCCGGGAACTCGAAGAGCGCCCGCGAGGAGCTGAAGGCCGCGATCGCCGCCCGTCCCGATCTCCAGGTCATCCCGGACTTCTACAGCCCGGACTTCGCGAACCTGGCGTCCGCCGTGCGAAACGAGGTCGCGGGCGCGAACGTACCGGCGGTCGACATGGACGAGCTGAAGCGCTCCGCGAAGGCCAAGCTCGCCGACGGCAAGGCCGAGGACGCCCTCTTCGACCTGAAGCGCGCCGCGGGCTCGACCGACCCCGAGGTCTACCGCCTGATGGCGGAGGCCGACGACAAGCTCGGCAAGACCGCGGATGCGGACGCGAATCGCCGCAAGGCCGCGGAGCTCGAGAAGGGGCTCGTCAGCTCCGTCCCGATCGGGAGCGGGACCGGGGCGCCGGCCGAGCCGTCCGCGGCCGCGGGAGCGCCCGGCGCGCCGGGGTCGGCCGCGCCGCTGCTCGAATCGGCGGACAAGGCGCTCGCGGCGGGCGATTCCAAGGCGGCCGCGTTCTACGCCCGCCAGGCGTCGGAGGCGGATCCCCGCAACGCCGACGCGCACCGCATCCTCGGCGACGCGGCGCTCGCCGCCGACCAGAACGCGGACGCGGAGCGCGAGTACACCGCCGCCGTCGTCCTCGACCTCTCCAACGCGAAGGCCGAGTACGGCCTGGCCGTCGTCGCCGAGCGCCAGAAGAAGTGGAACACGGCGGCCAGCCACTACCGGCGCGCGCTCGACTTGAACCCCAAGAACGTGTCCGCGGCCCGGGGCCTCGGCCGCGCCATGAGCGAGCTCGGCGACAAGAGCGCGGCTCGCATCGGCTTCGGCCGCGCGATCGAGATCGATCCCGCGTCGGCCGAGGCGCGCAACGACTACGGCGTGTTCCTCTACCGGTCGGACGAGACCGACCGCGCGATCGAGGAGCTCGCCGAGGCGGTGCGGCTCGATCCCGCCTCGGCGCTGTACCACGAGAACCTCGGGCGCGCCTACCGCAAGAAGGCGCAGTGGAAGGACGCGGAGCGCGAGCTCGCCGAGGCCGCGAGGATCGCCCCGAACGACGTCGACGTGTGGGTCGCCCTCGGCCAGACGCGGGCCGCGGAGAAGAAGCTCGACGAGGCGGCGGCGGCGTACACCGCGGCGCTCGACATCGATCCGCTCGACGAGGAGGCGGCCGCCGGGCTCGCGGCGACCCTGCAAGCGCAGGGCAAGCTCGCCGAGTCCGAGGCCGCGCTCACGACGTCGCTCGCGACGATCGCCAAATCACCGGTTCTCTGGAACAACCTCGGGGTCGTGCGCGTCGAGCGCGGCCAGTACGCGCAGGCGGTCGAGGCCTTCCAGAAGGCGCTCTCGATCGACGGCGGCTTCGAAGCGGCGCGCGTGAACCTCGCCCGCGCGAGCGAGCTCGCGGCGCTCGACCGCGCCGCCTCCTGACCCGCGGCGCGTGACCCCCGACGCCGCCGCCCACGCGGCGGAGATCGAGGCCTGGCGGCGCCGGCGCCGGGAGCGGCTCAGCGGCGAGGACGGCTGGCTTTCGCTGACGGGACTCTTCTGGCTCGCCGAGGGGCCGAACGTCGTCGGCGCCGCGGCGGACGCGGCGATCCTGCTCCCGGCGGGCGCTCCCGAGCGCGCCGGGACGATCGTGCTCTCGGCCGGCCGCGCGGTCTTCGTGCCCGCGGTTCCGGCCCCCCCGAATCTCGGCGCCGACGATCGTCCGGTCGAGGGACCGGTCGACCTCCGCGCGGATGCCGGCGGCGCCCCGACCGTCGTTTCGATCTCGCACGTCCGATTCCACCTTCTCGAGCGGGGCGGACGCTTCGCGGTGCGGGTGCGCGATCGCGAGAATCCCTCCCGCTTCCGGCTCGGACCCATCCCGAGCTTCCCGGTGGACCTCGCATGGCGCTTCGAGGCGCGGTTCGAGCCGTACGATCCGCCCCGCCGAATGCCGGTGACGAGCGTCGTCGGCACCGTCGAGGAGGAGACGGTGCCGGGAGCCGTGGCTTTCTCGGTGGGCGACCGCGCGTTTCGCCTCGAGCCCGTCCTCGAGCGCGGAGAGACCGATCATTGGATCGTGTTCGGCGACGCGACCAACGGCGTCGAGACCTACGGCGGGGGCCGCTTCGTCTACGTCCCGCCGCCATCGGGCGGAAAGACGGTGCTCGACTTCAACAAGGCCTACAACCCGCCGTGCGTCTTCACGCCCTACTCGACCTGTCCGCTGCCCGCGCCGCGGAACCGGCTCCCCATCCGCGTGGAGGCCGGGGAGAAGATGTATCGGGGAATTGGTGATTGGTAATTGCTGATTGGTGATTGGGGCTGAAAGCGACTTTTCCCGCCGCAATCACAAATCCAAATCGCAAATCACGAATCGTCAGGCTCGGCTCAACTCAACGCGTCGAGCAGCTCCTTCAGCATCCTCGCGGTGGCTCCCCAGATCACGTGCGATCCGTGGTGGTAGAAGAGCGTCGGCTCCTCGCGGCCGGGAAGGACGCGCCGCTCGAGCGCCTTCGGGTCGAGGAGCGCGGCGATGGGGACGTCGATCACCTCGGCGATCTCCGCCGCCGCCGGCTTGAGGACGTGCGGGTACGGAATCGCCCCGACGAAGGGTTCGACGAAGAACTCGGTCACCGTCACGAGCGGCGTCAGCGCGCCGAGGAGGTGGACGTCGCCGGGCGCGATGCCGAGCTCCTCCTCGGTCTCCCGAACCGCCGTCGCCCACGGTGACTCGTCGTCCTCCTCCTCGACGCCGCCGGGAAACGAGATCTGCCCGCGGTGGTGCTCGACCGTGTCGGTGCGCCGCGTCAGCAGGACCCGGAGCGCGCCGTCGCGGACGAAGAGGGGCAGGAGCACCGCCGCCCGCCGTTGCCCCTCCGGGGGCTCGACCGGCTCGGGCTCGCGCTCCGAGAGCCGCGCCGCGATCTCGGCCATCCAGGAGAGGCGCGGCGGCGCCGCCTCAGGAGGCACGCGCCGGGCTTCCCTCCGCCATCCACTTCAGGTACGCCTCGACGAAAGGCGTGATCGCGCCGTCGAGCACGGAATCGGTGTCTCCCGTCTCCTGGCCGGTCCGATGGTCCTTGACCATGCGGTAGGGATGGAGGACGTACGAGCGGATCTGGCTCCCCCACTCGATCGACTTCTTCTCGCCGACCCGCTTCTCCTCCTCGGCGCGCCGCTCGTCGAGCGCCCGCTGGTAGAGGCGGGCCCGCAGCACCCGCATCGCCATGTCCCGGTTGCGCCCCTGGCTGCGCTCGTTCTGGCACGTCACGACGATGTTCGTCGGCAGGTGCGTGATGCGCACCGCGGAGTCCGTGACATTGACGTGCTGGCCGCCGGCGCCGCTCGAGCGATAGGTGTCGACCCGGATGTCCTTGTCGGCGATCTCGATGTCGATGTCCTCGTCGACCTCGGGGGCGACGTAGACGGAGGCGAAGGAGGTGTGGCGGCGCTTCGCAGAGTCGAAGGGCGAGATGCGGACGAGACGGTGAACGCCCATCTCCCCCTTGAGGTACCCGTAGGCGTGGTCGCCGACCACGTGGAGCGTCGCGCTCTTCAGCCCCGCCTCCTCGCCGTCCTGACGGTCGATCAGCTCGCCCTTCCAGCCGCGACTCTCGACGAAGCGCATGTACATGCGCAGCAGCATCTCGGCCCAGTCCTGGGACTCGGTCCCGCCCGCCCCCGCGTGGATCGAGAACCACGCGTTGCTGGAGTCCTCCGGCGCGCTCATCTTGACCGAGAGCTCGAGCTCGTCGCCGAAGACCCTCGCGCCCTCGAGCGCCGTCCGCGCGTCGGCGTCCGCGGGCTCGCCCTCGCGCAGCAGCTCGCCGAAGGTGTCGAGCTCCCCCCGCCACTCGTCGAGGCGGTCGGAGGTCTCGATCCGCCGCTCGAGGCCGCGCATCTCCCGCAGGACCCCCTGCGCCGTCTCCTGGGCGGCCCAGAAGTCGGGCGCCGCGGCCTTCTGCCTCAGCTCCTCGAGCGCGCTCCGCGCGGCGTCGAGATCAAAGATAGCCCCGGAGCGCCGCGAGGCGGTCCGAGGCGGCGGAGAGGGCGGCAATCAGGTCGTCGCGTTCGGTCATGGTTTCGGGAGCCCGGGACCGGGAACCGCGAGACGGCGCTCGCGGACCCAGCGGGCGAGGCCGAAGAGTAGCACGGCCACGGCGGCCGAGTCGGCGACCCCGGCGAGGCGCCAGCCCCAGCGCGTCCACGCCGTCGCCTCGTCCTCCAGCCGCACGGCGCCGCGCACGAGCGTGCGCTCGTCCGGCCGCGTCTCGGCGCGGATCCGCCCCCGCGCGTCGACGATGCCGGAGATGCCGGTGATCGCCGCGCGCACGAGCCAGCGCCCGTTCTCGACCGTGCGCAGCACGGCGCCCGCGAAGTGCTGCTCCTGCGCCCCGGCGCGGCCGTACCACGAGTCGTTCGAGATCGTCGCGAGGAGGTTCGCGCCCGCGCGGGTCTCCTCGCGCGCGAGCGACGGATAGATCGTCTCGTAGCAGATCGCCGTGCCGATCGCGAGCGCGCCCGACCGCAGGAGCTCCGCCCGGGGCGCCGGCGTGAAGGCGCCGATCTCGCTCGAGATCTGCCGCACGAAGAAGAAGAGCCGCGGCAGCGGCACGTACTCGCCGAACGGCACGAGGTGCACCTTCCGGTAGGACGGACCGGACAGTCCCTCCGGACCGAGCAGGCGCGCCGCGTTGAAGTAGCGGCCGTCGGCCTCCTCCTCCACGTCGTTGAACAGGATGCGGGAGCCGCCGTGCGCGACCGCGGCGAGATCCTGGCGAAGCGGGACGCTCTGCTGCCAGTACACCGGGAACGCGGACTCGGGAATCACGATCAGGGCCGGCAGCTCGTCGGCCGCCGCCCGAGCCTGGTCGAGCACGGCGCGGTAGCCGGCGGCCGCCCCCTCGGGCGTCGCCCGGGACGCCTCGTCGAGGTTCGGCTGAAGGAGAGCCACCGACACGTCCGGCCGCTCGGGGACCGCGGCGCCGAGGCGGGCCACGCCGAAGGCGCCGGTGCCCGCGGCGAGCGCCGCGGCGGCGAGCGCCGGACGCCAGCGCCGCGTCTCGGCGGCGCGGGCGAGGAGCGCGGCGGACACGACCACGAGGGCGCCCACGCCGTAGACGCCCCAGATCGACGCGGTCTGGAGCCAGACGGCGTGGCGGTAGAGCGCGTGCCCCGTCAGGTTCCACGGGAAGCCCTTGTAAACGACGGTCCGTGCGTGCTCGGTGGCGATCCAGAGAAGCGGGAACGCCGCGAGCCGGGCGGCCGAGCCCGGCGGTCCCGCCGCGACCGTTCCCCACGCCACGATCACCGGCCACTCGGCGAGGATGAGTGCCAGGAGGACGAGGCAGACGACCCCCATGACCGCGCCCTGACCGCCGAAGTGCGTGACGACGTAGAAGATCCAGGGGATCGACGCGCACCAGTATGCGAGGCCGAAGAGCGCGCCGGACAGGAGCGCGACGCGACGGCTCTCCTCCCGGGCGAGCCGCACGAGCCACGGCACGAGCGCGATCGGGAGGAGGAGCACGACCTCGAACGGCGGGAACGCGAGCGCGAACAGGAGGCCGGAGACGATGCCGGCGAGCGCCGTGCGCGCGCCCGGACTCACGCCGGGGCCGATGCGGCGCGCAGCGCCTCCTCCGCGCGGTACGAGGACCGGACGAAGGGGCCCGCGAAGACGTGGCGGAACCCCAGGCGCTCGCCGAACTCGCGATGGCGCTCGAACGTCTCCGGAGGCACGTACTCGACGACCGGAAGGTTCTCGCGCGACGGCCTCAGGTACTGGCCGATCGTGACGATGTCGACGTCCGCCGCGCGGAGCGCCTCGAGGAGCGCGCAGACCTCCTCGTCGCGCTCGCCGAGGCCGAGCATGAAGCCCGACTTCGTCGTCAGCGACGGCTCGAGGATCTTCGCCGCCGAGAGCAGGCCGAGCGACCGGTCGAGGCGGGCTCCGCGGCGGACGTCCGCGTAGAGGCGCGGAACGGTCTCGACGTTGTGGTTGAACACGTCGGGCCGCGCGTCGACGACGGCGCGCAGCGAGCCGAAGCGGCCCTGGAAGTCGGGGGTCAGAACCTCGACGCCGGGCGCGGGACGGAGCGTCCGGAGCGCCCGGATCGTCGCCGCGAAGTGCGCGGCCCCGCCATCCGGCAGGTCGTCGCGGTCGACCGAGGTCAGCACCACGTAGGCCAGTCCCATCGCTGCGGCGGCCGTACGCACGCGCGCCGGCTCGGCCGGATCGACCGGACCCGGACGCCCGGTCGCGATGTCGCAGAAGCCGCAGGCGCGGGTGCACACGTCGCCGAGCAGCAGGAACGTCGCGGTGCCACTCGCGAAGCACTCGCCGCGGTTGGGACAGCGCGCCTCCTCGCACACCGTGTGCAGGCGGTTCCGGCGCATCACGCCCTTGACCTCATGGAGGTCGGCGAGGCGGAGCTTGCGCGCGCGGATCCACTCGGGGGGTCGCGCCGCCGGCAGGCCGCTCACTTTCCCTCCGGCACGATCCAGGGCTCGTGGATCTTCTCCTGCCGCGAGAGCCTCGCGACCGCCTTCGACGCCTCGTCCTCGGAGCGGTACGGCCCGACCCGCACGCGGTAGATCCGGCCCTTCGGACCGGAGCCCGGCTGCACGACGGCGTGGAACCCATGCTTCGAGAGGCGCGCGCCCAGGGCGTGCGCCTCCTCGGCGGAGGAGAGCGACGCGGCCTGGATCCACACCTTGCCCGAGGCCGGATGCGCCGCCGCGCTCGACCCCGCAGCCGCCGTGGCGGCGTGCGACGGGGCCGGCGCCTTCGCCGGCGCGGCGGCCGACGGCCCCGCCGGGGCGCCGACGACGGTCGTGCGGCTTCCGGGCGTCGCCGGGGGCGCGCTCTCGCCTTCCGCCGAATCCTCGAACGTGCTGAGCGTCGCCGGAACGGTCGCCTCGGGGGGCGGCGGCGGCGTCGCCGATCCGGACGTTCCGCGAAGGGCCGCCACCGGCACGCCGGTCTCGACCGGAGGCACGGCGAGATCGGCGGCCACGGCGACCGGCGTCGGCTCGGCCTCCGCGTCGCGGGACGACGGCTCGGCGGCGCGCGACGCTCGGCCCGAGAGGCCGGTCATCAGTCCGAAGAAATACGCGAGGCCGAGCGCGAGGAGGAGCGTGACGAAGATCCCGACCGCCTGCCGCGCCGTCAGCGAGATCTGGTAGTGCGTCCGCGACTCACCCACGGAGCGCAAGTGTAGCAGCCGAGCGGCTCGCCCCCCTCCTCCGCCTCGCCGCTAGCCGGGCAGCTTCGCGAGGAACATCTGGATGAGGTCGAGCGGAAGCGGGAAGACGATCGTCGAGTTCTTCTCGCTCGCGATCTCGGTCAGCGTCTGCAGGTAGCGCAGCTGCAGGGTCGCCGGCTGGCGCGAGATGATCTCGGCGGCCTGCGAGAGGCGCGTCGAGGCCTCGTACTCGCCCTCGGCATGGATGATCTTCGCGCGCTTCTCCCGCTCCGCCTCGGCCTGTTTCGCCATCGCCCGCTGCATCTCGGGCGGCAGGTCCACCTGCTTGACCTCGACGAGGGAGACCTTGATGCCCCACGGCTGGGTGTGCTCGTCGATGATCTTCTGGAGGTCGAGATTCAGCTTCTCGCGTTCCGACAGGAGCTCGTCCATGAGCGCCTGGCCGAGGACGCTCCGCAGCGTCGTCTGGGCGAGCTGGGACGTCGCGTAGAGATAGTTCTCGACCTGGACGACCGCCTTCTCGGGTTCGACCACGCGGAAGTAGACGACCGCGTTGACCTTCACCGAGACGTTGTCCCGCGTGATGATGTCCTGCGAGGGCACGTCGTGGACCATGGTGCGCAGCGAGATCCGGACCATGCGCTCGAAGGGCCAGAAGATGAGCACGAGCCCGGGTCCCTTCGGGCGCTTGCCGAGGCGTCCGAGCCAGAACGTGACCCCCCGCTCGTACTCGTTGAGCACGTTGATCCACTTGAAGAGAAAGACGAGCGCCACGAACAGCGCGAGAACCAGCCCCGGCAGCGACACGATCTGACTCATGCGTTCCTCCGCTCCACATGCAGCGTCCGGCCCGTCACGCTCGCGATCCGCACCGTCTCTCCCGGCGCGAGACCCTCGGGGCCCGCCGCGTCCCAGTACTCGCCGAAGACCTGGACCCTCCCCTGGCCCGCCGGTCCGAATCCCTCGACCACGCGCGCGGCCTCGCCGACCATCGCCGGCAGCCCCGTCCGCACCGGCTCTCGACGCAGCCGCGCCGTCTTCCACGCGAGAAGGCCCACGATCCCGAGCGTCGCCGCGAGCCCGGGAAAGACGACGGAGAGGTCCACGCGGTAACCCTCGCCGCCGCTGCCGCCGCCGCCCGAGAACAGCAGCAGCGAGCCCCCCACGAGTGCGATCGCGCCGCCCACCGCCAGGACGCCGTGGCTCGCCGCCTTCACCTCGGCCACGAACAGGGCGATGCCGAAGAGGATCAGGGCGAGCCCCGCCAGGTTCACCGGCAGCACGGAGAAGGCGTAGAGCGCCAGCAGCAACGCGATCGCTCCCGCGACTCCCGGCAGCACCGCGCCGGGAGTCGACAGCTCGAAGTAGAGGCCGACGAGGCCGACGAGGAAGAGCACGTACGCGACGTTCGGATCCGAGACGACGCCGAGCGCACGCTCCACCTCTCCCATGGGCCGGGCCTGGACGTGCGCGCCCTTCAGGGCGAGGGTCGTCTCGGCGCCGCCGATGCGAACGACCCGGCGGCCGTCGAGCTGCGCCACCAGGTCGGGCACATCGCGGGCGATCACCTCGATGAGCCCGGCCGCCCGGGCCTCCGTCTCCGTGTACGAGACGCTCTGGAGCACCGCGGCCTCCGCCTTGTCGGCGTTGCGACCCCGCTGGCGCGCGAGCGTCCGGATGAACGCGCGGGCGTCCTGTTCCGCCTTCTCGTTGAGCTTCTTCGGGAGGTCCTGCCCCTCCCCGCCGACGGGATGCGCGGCCCCGGTGTTCGTGCCGGGCGCCATCGCCGCCACGTCGCCCGAGAGCAGGAGGAAGAATCCGGCCGAGGCCGCCTGGGCTCCGGACGGCGCCACGAACGTGGCGACGGGCACCTTCGACTGCAGGATCGCGGAGCTCATGACGCGCGTGGACGTGAGCAGCCCGCCGGGCGTCGACAGCGTCACGACGACGAGCGCGGCGCCCTCGCGCTCGGCCTCGGCGATCGTCTTCTTCAGATAGTTCGCGGAGGCGGGATGGATGACGGTGTCCACGCGCGCCTCGACCACGAGCGGCGCGCGTTCGGCCGCCGCCGCCGGGAAAACGAGCGCCGCGAGGGCGAGCAACGCCCGCGGTTTCATGGGATGGATCACTCTATCCCACTCGCGGCGGGAGAACGCCGCAAAGAGGAAGTCCAGCCGTCACCGGCGCCGCCCATCGTCCCGGGTTATAAATACGCGTGCGCCTCCGCCCCACCGAAGCCATTCACTGCGCCGCCCTGGCGGTGCTGGCGGGCCTCGCGGTTCTCCTGTGGCCGCGGCTGGAGGAACCGGTCGCCATGGTGGCGGGCTACGCCGGGCTCGCCCTCTTCGTGGGCGTCATGATCTGGCTCTCGCCGCGCGAGGACCGCCTGCCCCCGGTGGCGACGTTCGTGGTCGACTTCTATCCGGCCGCCTTCCTCCCGCTCCTCTTCAACACCCTCGAGCCGCTGATCCAGGCCCTCCGCGGCGGCCCGCGCGACGAGTGGCTCATCGCGACGGACCGGTTTCTCTTCGGCGTCGACGTCACCGTCTGGGCCCAGCGGCTGGTCCGGCCCTGGCTGAACGACGTCTTCTACGGCTTTTACTCGACCTACTACTTCATCGCGCTGACGCTCGGCCTCGTGCTGTGGCGCCGCAGCCGTCCGGAGGCCCGGCGCTTCGTCTTCACGCTGATGGTCGTGTACTACGTTTCCTGGACGGGCTACTTCATCATCCCCGCGCTCGGCCCGCGCTTCGCCCAGGCGGCCGAGTACACGGTGTCGCTCACGACCACCCCGATGGCCCGCGCGATCAACGACACGATCAACAACATGGAGAAGACCAAGTTCGACGTCTTCCCGTCCGGCCACACGATGATCTCGATGACCGTGCTGATCGTGGCGTGGCGGCGCGCCCGGGACGTGTTCTGGGTGCTGCTGCCGATCGCGACCGGGCTCGTGATCTCGACGGTCTACTGCCGCTACCACTACGTGATCGACGTGATCGCGGGGACGACGCTCGCCTTCCTGACGGTCCCTGTCGGCGACGGCATCTACGACCGCCTCATGAGCGCGGTCGCCGCCGCTCCGGCCGCCACGACGCCCCGGGCGCCGCGCCGCGCCTACAACGCCTTCTCGTAGATCCGGTAGGTCTTGTAGAGCTTCCCGCCCCAGAGGCGGACGGCGCCGATGACGAGGTCGTTGTCCTCGAGCAGCCACGAGACCTCGGCGCCGGTATAACCCTTCGAAAGCAGGTATCGCAGCGAGTCCGCCATCATGATCGACTGGATGCCGCTCTGCCGGTACGGGAGCTTGATGCCGAGCGTGAGCACGCGCACCGTCTTGATCTTCTTGATCCCGAGGAGAAACTTCAGCCAGCCGAACGGCAGCAGTCGGCCGTGGAGCGGCTTCATGGCGACGTTGAAGTCCGGCAGCATCAGCATGAAGGCGATCGGCTCGAGCGAGCCGTCCGGCCGGCGCGCCTCGGCGAGCCAGAGCAGCTCCGGAACGAGCAGCGGCTTCATCCGCGCCGCCATGAAGTCCATCTCCTCGGGCGTCATCGGCACGAAGCCCCAGTTCTTCTCCCACGCCTCGTTGTAGACCTCGCGGATCTTCATCAGGTCCTTCGAGAGGCTCCCCTTCGTCACGTTGCGGACGACGATGTCCTTCGCGCGCCGCCGGAAACGGTCGGCGACGCGCGAGAGCCGCTCGAGCGGCTTCTCCCCGAGCGGGAACCAGTAGGCGAGGAGGTCCTTCGCCTTCGTGAATCCCTGGCCCTCGATCAGCGCGACGTACGAGCGCGGGTTGTACGTCATCATCAGGACCGGCGACGAGTCGAAGCCATCGACGAGGAGACCCGCCTCGTCGTTCAGCGTCGGGTTGGTCGGGCCTCGCATCACGGTCATCCGGCGCTCGCGCCCCCAGACCGCGGCCGCGTCGAGGAGGGCCGCCGCGACGCGGGGATCGTCCTCGCTCTCGAAGTACCCGAAGAAGGACGCGCGCTCCCCGTGGAACTCGTTGTGGTTCCGATCCAGGATCGCGGCGATGCGCCCCGCGTCGACCCCGCCGCGGCGCGCGATGAAGAGCTGCATTTCGCCGTGGCGGAAGAACGGGTTCTCGTTGCGGAAGACCTTGGCGAGGTCGTCGCGCAGGGGTGCGACCCAGTGCGGATCGCCCGCGTAGACGCGATCGGCGACGTCGAAGAAGCGGGAGAGGTCGGCCTTCTCGCGGCCGATCCTCTCGATGACGATCGGATCGCTCAAGGCCGCGGCGTCCCCCCGGGGATCAGACCTCGACCGCGCGGAGGAGCCCCACCTCGCGGCCGACCCTCTCAAAGGCCTCGAGCGCCCGGTCGAGATGGGAGCGGACGTGGGTCGCCATGAGAGAAGTCCGGATGAGCGCCCGGCCCGGCGGCGTCGCGGGAGAGAGCACGCAGTTGACGAAGACACCCTCGTCCTCGAGACGCTTGACCATCCGGAGGGCGGTCAGGTCCTCGCCGACCACGACGGGGACGACCGGGGACCGCGTCTCGCCGGTGTCGAAGCCCAGCCCGCGCAGCCCTTCGAGGAAGTACCGCGTGTTGTCCCAGAGCCGCTGCCGGCGCTCGGGTTCGCGGTCCATGATGTCCACCGTCGCGAGGGCCGCGGCCGCCGAGGCCGGGGGCGGCGCCGCCGAGAAGATCAGCGTCCGCGCGCGGTGCTTGATGTACTCGATGACGCGCGCGTTGCCGGCGATGAACCCGCCGACCGACGCCATCGACTTCGAGAACGTCCCCATGATCAGGTCGACGTCCCGCTCGAGCCCGAAGTGCTCCGGGGTGCCGCGGCCCGTCGGTCCCATGACGCCGATCCCGTGCGCGTCGTCGACCATCACTCCGGCGGCGAACTCACGCGCGACGGCGACGATCTCGGGCAGCGGCGCGACGTCTCCCTCCATCGAGAAGACGCCGTCCACGACGACGAGACGCCCTTTCGACTCGTGGTCGTTGCGCAGTTGCCGCCGCAGGTCGGCGGCATCGTTGTGCTTGAACTTCCGGACGTCGCCGAAGGAGAGCCGCGCGCCGTCGATGATGCACGCATGGTCCTGCTTGTCGAGGTACACCGTGTCGCCCTTGCCCACGAGACACGAGATCGCCCCGAGATTGACCTGGAATCCGGTCGAGAAGGTGACCGCCGCCTCCTGGCGCATGAACTCCGCGAGGCGTTCCTCCAGACGGACGTGCAGGTCGAGCGTGCCGTTCAAGAACCGGCTGCCCGCGCACCCGGATCCATATTTCCGTATGGCGTCGATCGCCGCCTCTTTGACGCGGGGATCGTTCGTCAGGCCGAGATAGTTGTTCGACCCGAGCATGACCATCCGGCGGCCATGGAGCGTGACCTCGGGATCCTGGGCGGACTCGATCACCCGGAAGAACGAATAGAACCCGGTTGCGCGAACGCGCGCGGGATCTTCGTACCGGTAGCATTTTTCGAAGAACGGAACGGCCTCCGCCGCCTCCGTCCTCGCCGCCCGGGCGAACTTATGCATCATCACCCCCACCTGTGCAAGCAGACTCGGCGGCCGGATCTTAGCAAATTTTACAAACCGTTGCCCGGAATCCATCCCGCGGCCCGGTACCAGTCCCAGGCCGCGCGCAGACCCTCGGCCAGGGGGACGGGGGACGGCAGGTCGAGAGCCCGCGAAAGCGGGCCTCCGTCGCAGAGCCAGTCGCCGGCGAGAAGCTCGCGGGCCTTGTCGGCATTGAAGGGTCGCGAGCGCCGGGTGAGGAGCTCGAGCCCCGTCTCGACGGCGCCGAGGGCTCGGACGCCGAAGTCCGGAACGGCCACGAACCGCGGGCGGCGTTTCGGCAGGGCTCCGACGATGCGCGCGAGGTCCTCGAGCGTCACGGGCGCCGGGTCGCAGAGAAACGACATCCGGCCGGCCAGGTCGCGCCGGGACGCCGCGCGCGCGAGCGCGAGCGCGGCCCGCTCCGCGGCGATCACCTGGACGCGCGCGCGACCCGCCGGAACGGGGACCAGGCCGCGGGCGGCCATCCGGAAGTACTGGAGAAGGCCGCGGTCCCCCGGGCCGTACACGACGCCCGGACGGAGGACGTGCCACGGGCCGGGCCAGAGCCGCTCGACGGCCTGCTCGCCCTCCCGCTTCGAGATGCCGTACCACGAGACCGGCCGCGGCGCGTCGCGCTCCGTGAGCGGGACGCCCCCGCGCGAGGGCCCGGCCGCCGCCTGGCTGGAGACGTGGACGAAGACGGCATCCGGAGAGGACCGAGACGCCGCCTGCAGGAGCCGCTCCGTGCCCCGCGCATTGACCTCGCGATAGTCCTCGAGCGAGCGCGCCTTGGTCAGTCCCGCGACGTGGACGATCGCGTCGACGCCGGCCAGCGCCGCCCCCGGCAGGCCGGCCGCCGAAAGGTCGCCGGGAATCGGCTCGACGGGAACGCCCTCGAGGAGACCCGACCGCGCCGCGTCGGGCCGGCGCGCGAGCAGCCGCACGTCCCACCCGGCGGCGGCGAGCGCCCGCGCGGTGTGCGCACCCACGAATCCGGTTCCCCCCGTGACGAACGCCGTCGGCATCGCGGTGGGATTCTATTGACTCCCCGCCGGCCCGGCGACAGTATGGCGCGCCCGCGAGGGAACATTCCGCCGCGCGGGTGCGTATCGCGGTCTCGGAGGTGAAGGTGACTCGCACGCCGCTCGTCCTGCTACTGCTCGCCGCTCCGCTCGCGGCGGCCACCCCTCCCTCTCCTCCCGTCGTCGATTACACGATCGCGGTGTCGCTCGACCCGGCGGCGAAGACGATCGACGGCACGGAGCGGCTCGTCTGGCGCAATCCCTCCGCGGAGCCCGTCTCCGAGCTCCGGTTCCACCTCTACCTGAACGCGTTCAAGAACAACCGCACGACGTTCATGCGCGAGTCGGGCGGGCAGCTCCGCGGCGACGAGGCGGGCAAGAAGCCCGGGGACTGGGGCTGGATCGACGTCGCATCGATGAAGACGGCCGACGGCACGGATCTCCGCAAGGCCGCCCGCTTCGTCCAGCCCGACGGCAACGATCCGTCCGACGAGACCGTCCTCCTCGTGCCGCTGCCGGCGCCGGTGCCGCCCCACGGCGCGATCACCCTCGACATGGCGTTCCACGCCAAGCTGCCGAAGATCTTCGCGCGCACGGGCTACGTCCGGGACTACTTCCTCGTCGGGCAGTGGTTCCCGAAGATCGGCGTTTACGAGCCCGCCGGGATGCGCGGCCGGAAGGCCGGCGGGTGGAACTGCCATGCGTTCCACGCGAACTCGGAGTTCTACGCGGATTACGGGCGCTTCGACGTCACGATGACGGTGCCCTCGCGCTTCGTCGTCGGCGCGACCGGCAAGCGCGTCTCGGAGGAGAAGCAGCGGCGACCGCACGACGTATCGCTACGTGCAGGGCGACGTTCACGACTTCGCCTGGACCGCGGATCCGCGCTTCATCGTCGTCGACTTCCCCTTCGATCCGGGCAGGGACGTGCCGCGCGACGTCCTGGCGAAGGCGTCGAAGGAGCTCGGGATGTCGGAGGCGGAGCTCGCGCTGAAGCCAGTGTCCTGCCGGCTTCTCCTCCAGCCGGGCCACGAGGCCGTTCGGGAGCGCTACATCCGATCGACGAAGGAGGGCCTCGTCTTCTACGGCCTTTGGTTCGGCGCCTATCCGTACGAGACGCTGACCGTGGTGGACCCGCCGGACGACGGCGGCGGATCGGGAGGCATGGAGTACCCGACGTTCATCACCGGCGGCCTCTTCCTGCCGTCGTGGACGCAGTACTGGCCCTTCAACCGGGTCCTCACCGTCGAGACCGTGACGATCCACGAATTCGGGCACCAGTACTGGTACGGCATGGTCGGCTCGAACGAGTTCGAGGAATCGTGGCTCGACGAGGGCCTGAACACCGATTCCGAGTACCGGACGATGGCCCTGTTCTACGGCCCGCGCGACTTCATCGTGGTGCCGGGCGGCCTCGGGATCGACGAGGTGTCCTTCGCGCACGGCGAGTACAGCCACCTGCCGAACCTCGATCCGATCCACGACTGCGCGTGGTGCTTCGCGAACAACGGGTCCTACGGGATCAACTCGTACATGAAGGTCGGTCTCTTCATGGCGCAGCTTCGCCATGACCTCGGCCCGGAGACCTTCGCCCGCGCTCAGCGCGCTTACTTCCAGCAGTGGTCCTTCCGCCACCCGAGCACGCAGGACTTCTTCGACGTGTTCGAGCGCGTGTCGGGCCGCGATCTGTCGACGTACCGCAAGAACATCGTCGACGGCCGCGCGCAGCTCGACTGGCAGGTCGTCACCGCGAAGAGCAGCGAGGCCGACGCGAACTACGGCGTCTTCGAGGCCGCCGGGAAGAAGACGACCTACGACGACGGCAAGGTCGTGCCGGCCGGGGAAAAGCGCGCGAAGCATTCGTGGGGAAAGAGCGACCGGAAGAAGACGTACGGGACCCTCGTCCTCTTCGCCAACACCGGCGACTGGCCGCATGACGCCATGGCCCGCATGGTCTTCGACGACGGCGTGGTCGTCGAGCGGCGCCTGCCCGCCGAGGCTCGATGGGTCCGTTTCCGCGTGACCCACTCGGCGCGGCTCGCCTACGCGGTCGTCGATCCGGACCGTGTGAACACCTGGGACTGGAACCGGCTGAACGACTCGAAGGTGCTCCGCTCCGGCAAGGGCGCCGCGAAGACGCTCGGGAAGCGCGCGTACGTCAAGTACTCGGCGTGGGTCGCGTACTTCGGCGCGTTGTGGTCTCAGCTCCTGTGGGCGCTCGCATGACGGCGCGCCCCTCTCCCGTCGCGGCGGGCCTCTCCGCCGTGCGGCACGCCAAGCTCGTCCTTCTGCTCACCCTGGTCACGGCGGCCCTCGGCGTCGGCGCGTCTCTGCCGCTCCAGCCGGTCTTCCGAGACAAGCTCGCCGGCACGCTGGCCGGCGACCACTTCATCCGCAATCACCCCACGTTCGCGCCCACGGATTTCTTCGACTTCATGAAGGAGGCCGGGGGCTCGATCGATGGCGCGCTCCGGGCGATGGACGCGCTCGGTTTCTTCGGCGTCCTCCTCCAGATACTCTTCGTCGGCGGCATCGTCGCCGTCCTCGGCCGCGGCCCGTTCTCGTTCGGCCAGTTCTTCGAGCCGGCGCGCCGGAACCTCTGGCACAACGTGAAGTGCTTCTTCCTCTTCGCGATCCTCGCCGGGCTCCTCCTCGGCGTGTGGCTCGGCGGCGCCGGCTTCGCCCGCAAGAGGCTCCTCGAGGAGGTGCCGCCCGACGCCGCGGTGCGGAGCCTGACGGGCTGGGCGCTGTTCCTGGTCGCCATCCTGCTCTTCGCCGCGTGCTCGCTCCTGTACGACTTCGCGCGCGCGGCCCGGCGCTACGCGCCGACGATCGGGGCATGGCGCGCGTTCCGCTTCGCTCGCCGGGCCCTCGTCGGATCCTGGGGCGCGGCGCTCGGGCTCTGGCTCCTCTGGCTCCTCCTCGGCGGCGCCGCCGTGCTCCTCGTCTTCGCGTTACCTGGGCCATGCCGGCCGTCTCGGTCCCGGCGATCGCGCTGCTCGTGCTGCTGCAGTTCGCCGCGGTCTGGGTGCGCTCCGCCGTCCGCGTCGCGGCGTGGGGCTCGTACCTCGCGTTCCTCGATCGGAGGGCGGGTGCGGCGCTCTCGGCGGTCGCGCGCATTCGGATCGCGCCCGCCGGCGCCTTCGCCCCCGCCGCCGCGCCCGGCCGGACTCCCTAGACGGAGGCGACCCAGTCCGCGATGCGGCGCACGCCCTCGGCGACGCGCGCCTCGTCCGCGGCAAACGAGAAGCGCACGCAGGCGTCGTCGCCGAAGGCGTCCCCCGGCACCGCGGCGACGTGGGCGTCGGCGAGCAGGCGATCGCACAGCGCCGCCGAGCCCGCCGTCCCGAGCCTCTCGTACAGGGACGAGAAGTCCGCGAAGGCGTAGAAGGCGCCCTCCGGGTCCGGGCAACGCACGCCGCGGATGCGGGAGAGCCCGTCGACCATCAGCCGCCGCCGCGCCTCGTAGCGGGCGAGCATGCCGGCGACCGCCGACGTCGTGCTCTCGATGTCGGTGAGCGCCTCGAGCGCGGCCGCCTGAGAGATGGACGACGCGTTCGAGGTCGTGTGGCTCTGGTAGGCGCCGATCGCGGCGACGAGGTCCGGCGGACCGAGCACCCAGCCCAGACGCCAGCCCGTCATCGCCCACGTCTTCGACGCTGCCCCGGTGACCGCGATGCGCTCGTAACGCGGGCGGAGCGAAGCGGCCGAGGCGTGGCGGCGGCCGTCGTAGAGGAATCGGTCGTACGTCTCGTCGTAGACGAGCCAGGCGCCGCGCGCGGCGCACCAGTCGACGATCCTTTCGAGCTCGTCCGCGGCGACGACGGCGCCGGTCGGGTTGTTCGGCGAGTTGAGGATCACGCCGCGCGTCGCGGCCGGCGCGTGCCGTTCGAGCGCCGCGGCGGTCGGATGCCAGCCGTCGCCGATTTCCGTCGGGACGAAGGCCGGCGTCGCGCCGGTCAGCCGGACCATCTCCGGAAAGGACACCCAGTACGGCGAGAACAGGGCGACGGAGTCGCCCTCGTCGAAGAGCGCCTGGCAGACGTTGAACACGGCCTGCTTGGCGCCGGCGGTGACGATGACGTTCTCGCGGGACGCCGCGGCGCCCTGCTCCCGGGCGTACTTCGCCGCGATCGCGTCGCGCAGCGCCGCCTCGCCGGAGACGTCGGTGTACCGCGTCTTGCCGGCCTCGATGGCGCGCACGCCGGCGCGCCCCACGAAGTCCGGCGTCGGGAAGTCGGGCTCGCCGATCGAGAGGTCCACGACGTCGACCCCGGAGGCGGCGAGCGCCTTGGCCTTGCGTCCCGCCGCCGCGGTGGACGACGGGGCGAGCGCGGCGATCCGCCGCGAGAGCTTCCATCCGCTCATCGGCGGTCCTTCCACGTCCGCGCGAACGCGTGAAAGGCGCGGATCCGCTTCCGGCCCGCGAGCAGCAGCCCGATCTCCACCGCGATCCAGGCCCCATACACCCAGAGCATGTCGTGCCGCAGGGAGGGTACCGCGAACTGGACGAGCCACAGCACGAAGAGTCCCGCCGCCTCGTAGGCCTCGAAGCTCATCGAGACGAGGAAGAGCCAGCCGAGGAACGCCTGGAGGATCGTCAGGAGGATCTCGAGCCGCTGGAACTGGTCGAACGGCAGCGCCGAGGTGTCGCCGTGGCTGACGCAGTAGATGACCGCGAGGAGGCCGGACAGCACGCCCCACTGATTGATGTTGGACGAGACCATGTTCAAGAGCGCGACCGGAGCGCGGGTGATGCGCCGCGCCCAGGCGAACGCCGACACCTTCTCCGGGAACTCCGAGACGAAGGGCGCGACCCACTGGATGAACACGAACTGCGAGATGCCCGCGCTCGCCGCGATCGACATCATCGAGGCGAGAAACGGCTCCGCGACGAAGAAGATGATCGCGCCGCCGGCGAGGAAGAGCCCGCCCACCGCCAGCCAGCGCCGCGCTCCGGAGAACGACAGCGCCCATCGCGAGACCGGCGGCAGCTCGTCGTCCTGCTCCTCGGTCTCCTCGCGCGGCGGGAGCTTCAGCAGGACCGCCAGGTAGACGACGTAGGTGCCGACGAGGAAGACGGCGTCGACGAGAGACAGGCTCGCCTTCGCCCAGACGACGACGAAATAGGCGAGCGGCGGCAGGAGGCCGACGACCTCGACCGCGTGGTCGTCGGCGAGGACGATGCGTCCGAGCGCCCGCCCGCGGTTCTTCCGCGACGAGAACGCGGCGACGCCATAGATCATGGGCCAGCCGAACCCCGTCAGGAGCCGCAGGCTGCCCGTGAAATTCGCGATCGCGAGGTGGACCATGTCGGGGTTCTTGCCCGCCTTCCAGGCGATCACCGCCTCGACGGCAAACTCCGGCATCGTCTGGACCAGGGCGAGCACCGCCAGGGCGAGTCCCTGCGACATCAGGAACTCGGCGGCCTCGGCGCCCCAGGCGACGACGAACGCCGAGGCGATCATCGCGGGGAACGTCCAGAGGGCGGAGGCGGGAGAGCCGGGCGCGGCCTGCTCCGCGGCGGTCGCGAGCATGCCCGCGTCGCGGAGCGACTTCATCGCGGCGGGTTATAGCATGGGGAACGTGCCCGCGATCGAGTCGCCCGGCAATCCGCTGATCCGCGAGATCGCGCGCGGGCTCGAAGAGAAGACCCTTCTCCTGCTCGAGGGCGAGAAGACCATCCTCGACGCCGTCGCCGCCGGCATCCCGCTCGAGCACGTGCTCCACGATGCGAGCATCCGGCCCGGCCGCCTCGCCGCGCTGACGTCGGCGCACCCGAAGCTCGTCTCGCGCGCCGTCCTCGAGCGTCTCTCGGACGCGCGGACTCCCCAGCACCTGCTCGCGGTCGCCCGCCGGCGCGACGTCCCGGTCGCGGAGATCCTCGGCCGCCCGGGGCCGGTCGTGTTCGTCTTCGGCATCCAGGACCCCGGTAACCTCGGCGCGATCGTGCGCGTCGCCGAGGCCGCGGGCGGCGCGGGCGTGCTCGCCGCGCCGGGCTCGGCCGACTTCTTCCACCCGCGCGCGGTTCGCGGGAGCGCCGGCAGCGTGCTGCGCCTTCCGGTCTCGGGACGGGTCTCCTTCGAGCCGTTCGCGTCCGACGCGAAGGCCGCGGGCCGTCCCATCTGCGGCGCGGTGTCGCGCGACGGCGAGGACCCGTTCGCCGCGCCCCTGGAGCCGCGGTCGGTGCTGGTAGTGGGCGCCGAGGGCGGCGGCCTCCCCGCGGGGGCCTACCGCTATCTCGACCGGCGGCTCACGATTCCGATGGCTTCTCCGGTCGATTCGCTGAATGCGGCGGTCGCGACGGCGCTCCTGCTCTACTCCCCTTCCCTGCGGAGGGCGCCGGAGGCCTGAAGCCGCCGCGGACGCGCCGCGGCGTCACGATTTTCTTCTGGCGGTTGCCCGTCCCCTTCATTCGGAGAACACCTCGGCGCGGAACGCGAAGAGCCGCGCCTCGGGATGCCGCCAGGCCCCCGGCGGCAGACCGGCCTTGATCGAGATCTCCTCGAGGAACCGCCCGCGATCGAAGCCCCACTCCGTCGCGACCTGCGGCAGGAGCAGACCGCGGCGGCCGCCCAGCTCGAGGATGAGCCCGTCGAGGCCGATCTCGATCTCCTCGGGGGCGGAGATCGGACGCGGCGCCGTCAGCACGGAGATCTCGAGCACGCACTCCGAGAGCTCCCGCTCTTCGAGGGGAGCGAAGCGCGGGTCCTCGAAGGCGGCGCGCTTCGCGAACTCCGACACGACCCGCGTCAGGTCTCCCGTGGGGGCGAGCGTTCCGATGCAGCCGCGAAGCCTTCCCGTCTTGTGCAGCGTCACGAAGAGACCGCGGGGCTCGCCGAAGGTCGCGGCGCGGTCGGAGGCGAGCCGGGGCGGCGGCTCGCCCCGGAAGTGCGCCACCAGGGTTCCGCGCGCGAGCGCGAGGAGCTCGGCTCGCGATTCGTCCGAAAGCGATCCGCCCGATCCGGCGCTCACGCGGGCGCCCCCGCTCCCCGCGCCGCCCGGGCGGGGAGGCGCGCGAGGAAGCGATCGAGCGCCTCCCCGAGGACATCGAGCCCTCCCTCGAAGAAGTGGTCCGTCCCGGGCACCACGACGATCTCCCCCGCTCCGCCGACGAAGCGCGCGAGCAGGTCGGGCGGACCGTAGGTGTCGTTCGCGCCGACGGCGTACAGCGTCGGCACGCCCGGCCGCGGCGTGCCCGTCCCCGATTCGCTCGCGAGCGGCAGTCCCAGGGCGATGGCGGCTTCGACGCGCCCGTCGCCCGCGATCGCCCGCAGGGCCGCCGCGGCGCCGAACGAGAAACCGCCGGCGACGAGCGGGAGTCCGGCGCGACGCTCGGCCTCGTCGAGCGCGGCCCGAAAGTCGTCCACCTCCCCGCGCAGCGCGTCGTACGCCCCCTCCGACAGACCGACGCCCCGGAAGTTGAAGCGCAGCGTCGCGAACCCCGCCCGCGCGAGGGACTGCGCCGCCCGGTAGACGACCTTGTTGTGCATGGTCCCGCCGAAGCGGGGATGCGGGTGCGCGAACACCGCGCCGCCGCGCGCCCGGCCCGCCGCCTCCTTCCAGAGGCCCTCGAGCTCGCCCGCGGGGCCGCGAAACCGGACCGAGCGAAGCTGACCCGTCAATGACGCATCCTCCGGTTGGCGAAATGCCCGTCTCATCGTATCCTTCGGGCCGTTTCGAGACTGGTCAGACTCGCAGCAACACAGGAGATTCCGGATGAAGAAGATCGTCCACGTCGTCGGCACCGGTACGATCGGCGAGCCCCTCATCGGCCTCTTCGCCGACTTCGGGAAGCACCTCGGCGTCGACGAGGTGACGTTCCACAAGCGCACCCCGATGATGACGGAGCGGGCCAAGGTCAACCACCTGATCGAGCGCGGTGCCCGGCTCGCGGTCGACAACGACAAGCTCAACGACTTCGAGGCGCTCGGCCATCGCGTCTCGCACGAGGCGCAGGCGGCGCTCGAGCGAGCGACCGTCGTCATCGACTGCACCCCGGCCGGCAACGAGAACAAGAAGGTCTACGAGAAGATCTCGGGACCGAAGGGTTACCTCGCCCAGGGCAGCGAGTTCGGGTTCGGCAAGATGTACGCGATGGGCATCAACGACGAGACCCTCGTCCCGGGGCAGGACCGCTTCCTCCAGATCGTCTCCTGCAACACCCACAACATCTCCTGCCTCATCACGACGCTCGGCACCGACGACGCGGGCGAGCGCATCCTGACCAAGGGGCGCTTCGTGTGCATGCGCCGCGCCAACGACATCTCCCAGGACGCGGGCTTCGTCCCCGCCCCCTCCGTCGGCAAGCACGACGACCCGGAGTTCGGCACGCACCACGCGCGCGACGCGTCGGCGCTCCTCTCGACGATCGGCTGGAAACCGCCGATCTTCTCCTCCGCGATGAAGCTGAACACGCAGTACATGCACTCCCTCTGGTTCGACATGGAGCTGTCGAAGCCGACGACCAGGGAGAATGTGATGTCGCGCCTGCGGGCGAACCGCCGGATCTCGGTGACCGAGCGCCGCTCCTCGAACCAGATCTTCTCGTTCGGGCGGGATCACGGCTACTACGGCCGGATTCTCTCCCAGGCGGTGATCTCGGCGCCGACGCTGGCGCTCAAGGGAGACCGGGAAGTCCTCGGCTTCTGCTTCACGCCCCAGGACGGCAACTCGCTCGCCTCGTCGATCCGCGCCGCGCTCTGGCTGATGGACCCCGACCCGAAGCAGCTCTCGGAGCGGATGGCGGTGCTCGATCGGTTCTTCTTCCAGGAGATCTAGGACACAGACGGCGCGCCGCCTCCTGCTACGATAAGAGGCAATGGCCTGGGTCACCTGCCCGCACTGCGGCTTCACCCAGATTCCCTCGGCCCGTTGCCTGAAGTGCCACAAGAGCCTCGAGCGCCCCGCCGGGGGCGCCGAGCGCCCGGCATCGATGGCGGACGCGCCCGCGGCGGCTCCGCCCGCACCGGGATACCGCCAGCTCGTCCAGTCGCTCCCTCGGCCGTTCCTCTGGACGATCGCCGTGCTCGCGCTCTCCCTCGTCGCCGCGATCCTGATCTGGAGCCGCGGCTCCGCGATTCCGTCGGATGCCGCCGCCGCGCCTCCTCCGGCGACGCCCGAGCCCTGGACGATGGACTTCACGGGACGCTGGCAGGGGCGCGCCGCGACGACCATCCCCGGGGATCCGCCTCGCCCCGCCCTGCGCGAGGCCTTCATCGAGACGGATCGGTCCGGCACGATCGTCGCCGCGGGCGCGGTGCTCACGGACCCGGGCCGGGGAGGCGCCGGAGCCGGCTACCTGACGGTCCCGGATGGACGCCGCCGCGTGCAGGAGATCGCCCGCACGCTCGCCGCCTCGCCCCGCGGCGCGGCAGTCGCCCTCGATTTCATCCCGCTGGCGCCCTGGGTGCCCCGCCGCGACCGAATCTGGCGCGCGGTCGAGGGCCAGCGCCCGAAGGCGGAGGACGTCTCCTACCTCCTCGTCGAGTCGCTCGAGCCGGACTACGTCGTCCAGGCCGGAATCAACGAGACGGGGTTTCTCTCGTATGTCTTCCTGTCGCGGGAGTACGCCGGCGACCGGGGCCAGGACGCGCTCTCGCGCGTCATCCATCCCGGCCCCGAGAGCTCGCTGCGCGGGTTCCGCAACCTCGTGTGGGACATGTCCGGAGCCGCCGACTTCGTCGCGCTCCAGGTCCCGATCACCCTCTCGCAGCCGGCGGGCGCCGTCGACCGGATCATCCTGCGGCGCGAGGGCGCCCCGACCCGCGCCGCGGCCACCAGGGCGACCGCCGCGAACCCCTAGTCAAGGGAGAGGGCGCGTCCGCCGACGTTCCCTCTCATGTCCGCGCGTCGAGCGCGGCTCGAGGAAGACACTACATATCCCCCGCTCTTGACGTCCTTCTTCATCGTCAGCAGGCCCGATCGCTCCGCGTCCTCGAGCAGCTCCGAGAACGACTTGTACCCGTAGTACGACTCGTTGAAGTACGGCTGCTTGCGCTGCATGGTCTGCTTGACCATCGAGCCCCAGATCACGTCGTAGTTTTCGCGCCGCAGCGCCTGGAGGGAGTCGAGCACGAGGCGGAAGACCTCCTGCTTCTTCTTCGGCAGGTTCTCGATCGAGGGCAGGGCGTGCGTCTCGCGGACGAGGTCCTCGTAGAAGATGAACTCGTCGCAGTTCGTGATGAGCAGGTTGGACGTCGAGTTCTTGACGCCCACGCCGATGACGCTCTTGTCGTTCTCCTTCAGCTTGGACACGAGCGGCGAGAAGTCGGAATCCCCCGAGCAGATGACGAACGTGGTGATGTGGCCCTTCGAGGCGACCAGGTCCATCGCGTCCACGACCATCCGGATGTCGGCGGAGTTCTTCGCGGCGTAGTTGCGCTGCGGAATGTCGATCAGCTCGATGCCCGCCTCGTGGAACTCGCGCTTGTACTCGGAGTATCGCGTCCAGTCGGAGTAGGCCTTCTTGAACACGATGCGGCCCTTCTCGATGAGCCGCTGCAGCACGAGCTGGATGTCGAACTTCTTGTACTGCGCGTCCCGCGCGCCGAGCGCGATGTTCTCGAAGTCGATGAACAGCGCGAGGCGCTGGTCGACCGAGGTCCGGGTCGGCGGCGCGGACGAGACGCTCATCGGCGCGGAGACCGGCGAGGGCGCCGCCGCGGGCGCGAGCGAGGGCGGGGCCGCTGCGGGCGACTCCTCCGCCGGAGCCGTGAATCCCTTGCGCCGCCGGGCTCCGCCCCGACGCCGGCGCGGCTTGCGCTCCGCCTCCGCGGGCTCCGCCGCGGGAAACGGGGCCGTGTCTTCCATCATGATGTCCTTTCCGGCGCGTAGTCGAACGAGGAGGTCGTCAGGATGAAGGTGGCGAGGACCCGGGCGACCTCGCGGCCGTCCGCATCCACGATCTCGACCTCTCCCACGTTGACTCGCTGCCCTTTCTTCAGGATGCGCGCCCGGGCGCGGACCTCTCCGCGGGCCCGGCGCAGAAAATGAATCGTCAGGTCCGCCGTGGCGAACCCCATCTTGCCGTCGAAATTCGTGGCCAGCGCGAACGCCACCGCCGTGTCCGCCAGCGTGGCCAGAACGCCCCCGTGCACCGTCCCCGAGCCATTCGTGATCGCCTCCCGGTACGGCAGCCGGAGGACGCAAGCGTCGAGAGACAGCTCCTCCAGGCTCGGCGACAGCCATCCGAGCGCGGGATTGTCGGCCAGACGCTTCTGGAGACGAGGCAGGAGGTCGGGGGCGATCCCCGCCCGATCCTGCCGGGCCGTGTGCAGGCTCACGAAACTCCTATTGTACGCGATGAAGAGGGGTGGCTTCTTTCCGGCCCGGGGTCACTCAGGCGGCTCCCGCGGCTCCTCCGGAGCGTAGTAGGGCAGCTCCTCGGCCCGCCGGGTGGAGTTGTCGAGGTGCCTGGGGACCTCGACGATCGTGCGCGTGACGTTCGGGTCGCAGACGTCGTTCTCGCACTCGTACGTGTACACGTTCTTCTCCGTCTCCTTTCGGAAACGGACGATCGTCTGGTACGCGTCGCAGTTCCCGCATCGGACCGACATCATGAAGACGTCGATGACGTGCAGGTCCTGGCGTTCGTCGGGAGCGCTCACGCGCGGATGATACGCTTTTGCCGCGAGGAGGAGACCATGAAGGCACCCATGCTGGCCGCCGCCGCTCTCGTCGTCGCCGTGGCCGCCGTCGCCCGCGCGGAGGACGGACGGTTCGACAAGACGATCCCCTTTCCGCGCTCCGGGGAAGCGAAGCTCGACTGGAAATACGACACGGTCACGATCCGGAGCGTCGAGGTCCGCAACTATCCGAACGACGAGGACATCGAGAAGGCCCGCTCCAAGGACCCGAAGGACCACTCCTGGCTGTGGTGGGAATTCCGCGTCGACAACCGCGGACCGAAGGAATACAAGCTCCGCCTCTGGGTCGACGTGCTCGACAAGGACGGCAAGGTCCTGAAGTCCGACGATCGCAGCGCCTCGGCCGACGCCGGCAAGATCGACGACTCGATCCGCGTCTCGGGTCGGATCCTGACGCTGCAGGCGGCCGACGCTCCCAAGGTGCGCCTCCGCGCCGAGATCGTCCCGAACAAGTAGGCGGTCCGCCGCATGACGAGCCGCCTCGCGCATCGCCGGCGGTCGTTCGGCGTGCTCGCCGTTTCCGGCGCCGATCGCGAGGCGTTTCTCCAGGGACAGCTGACGCAGGAGGCGCGCGGCCTGCGCGAGGGCGAGGCGCGGCGCACGGCCGGGCTGACGCCGAAGGGGAAGCTCCTGTATTTCGGCTGGCTCGTCGGCGAGAGAGACCGGGCGCTCCTGCTCGTCCCGGCCTCCGCCCGCGAAGCGGCACGGACCCACCTGGCGCGCTTCGCGGTCTTCCAGAAGGTCCGAGTCGAAGACGCGACGTCGGAGTACGCCGTGTGGGGTTTGTACGGTCCGGAGGCGGATCTCCCGCGGCCGGCCGGCGCCGGGCGGCTGCCCGCCGAGGGCGAGATGTCCGGCGGCCTGCTCGCGCCGGCGCCGGAGGCGGCGTCGATCGAGGCCGCGCTCGAGACCGCCGGATCCCGGCAGATGCCCGAGGACGAGGCCGAGGTCCTCCGCATCGAGGCCGGCCGGCCGCGCTTCGGACGCGACGCCGACGAGACGAACCTGGCGGACGAGGTGGGGCTCGGCGACGCGCTCTCCACGACCAAGGGCTGCTACGTCGGCCAGGAGGTCGTCGCCCGCCTGCGCACGTACGGAAAGGTCAGCCGGCGGCTCGTCGGGTTCCGGCTCGACGGCGGCGCCGGGGCGGGCGCCGTCTTCCCCGACCCCGCGAAGCCGACCCACGAGCTCGCGCGCGTCACGAGCGCAGCGGCGTCGCCGCGATTCGGTCCGATCGGCATCGGGATGGCCGCGCGCGACGTCGAGGAGGGCCGGTCCCTCACCGGTCCCGGCGGCGCCGCCGCGCGGGTGGTCCCGCTGCCCTTTTCGTGAGCTCGGGCGGCGGCGCCCGTCGCTGGGAGGTCCACCTCGCGCTCGCGAGCGCGCAGGTGGGGTTCGCGCTCTTCCCGATCCTCGGCAAGCTCGCGCTCGCCGGAATCCCGCCCTTCCTCTTCGCGGCCTTCCGCGTCGGCGCGGCGGCGTTCCTGCTCGAGGTCGTCCACCGCGCCGGCGACCCGCAGCCCATCCGACCGGCCGACCGTCCGCGGCTGTTCCTCTACGGGCTGCTCGGCGTGTCCTTCAACCAGGTCCTGTTCATCCTCGGGCTCTACTACACGACGGCGATCAACACGACCATCCTGACGGCGACGATTCCGGTGCTGACGCTCGTCGCCGCCGTCGCGCTCGGACGCGAGCGGCTCACGGTCCGCGGGGCCGCCGGAGTCGTGCTCGCGGGCGCGGGCGCCCTCGCGCTCCTCGGCGCGCAGCGCTTCGCCTGGTCGAGCGACACGTTTCGGGGCGACCTGCTCCTGGTCGGCAACTCGACCTCCTACTCGCTCTACCTGGTCCTCTCGCGCCCCGCCCTCGCCCGTTACCGGGCCGTTCCCTTCACGGCGGCGGTGTTTCGCTACGGCGCGATCCTCATCGCCCTTCTCGCGATCCCGTCGCTCCTCCGGTTCGACCCGCGCGCCGTGACTCCCCTCGCGTGGAGCTGCCTCGCGGGAGTCGTCGTCTGCTGCACCGTGCTGCCGTACCTGCTCAACTCCTGGGCCCTCGCGCGGACGCACGCGTCGCGGGTCGCGTTCTACGTCTTCCTGCAGCCGCTCATCGCGACGGGCCTCGCGATCGTGGTCCTCGGCGAGGCCCTCTCCCTCAAGACGGCGGCCGCCGGCCTCCTGATCCTCGCCGGTCTCGCCGTGACGATTTCGCCGGAGCGCCGGGCGGCGCCCGCGATCCCGTGAGCGCCTAGGAATCCCGGAAGCGCTCGAGCCCGTCGACCAGCTCGCGCGGGGCGCGAATGGGCCTTCCCCCGGCGTCGGTGAACACGTGGCGCGTCGCGCCGTCCGCGAGACGCTCCCCTTCCGGGTTTTCGACCCGGTAGCCGAACGTGCAGCCGCGGCCGGAGAGGTCCGTCATCGCCGTCACGATGCGGATGGCGTCGTCGTAGACCGAGCGGCGCCGGAAGGCCGCCTCGACACGGGTGACCGGAATGAAGAGTCCGTCGCGCTCCATGGCCGCGTACGGAAGGCCCGCGGCGCGGCACCACTCGGTGCGGCCGATCTCGAACCAGACCAGGTAATGGGCGTGGTAGACGATTCCCATCTGGTCGGTCTCGGAATAGCGGACCCGCAGGTCCGTCGGGACCTCGCGCACTAGAAGCGGTCGGCCAGGCGCTGCCGAACGGTGTTCGGCACGAGGCCCGTGACGTCGCCGCCGAGCCGGGCGAGCTCCTTGACGAGCCGGCTCGAGACGTACGAGTACTCCTCCTTGGCCATCAGGAACACGGTCTCGACCGCGGGAGCGAGACGGCGGTTCATCAACGCCATCTGGAGCTCGTATTCGTAGTCCGAGACCGCCCGGAGGCCGCGCACGATGATCGTCGCGCCCGAGCGCATGGCGAAGTCGACGAGGAGGCCCGAGAAGGAGACGACGCCGATCGACGCATCCCCCGCGACGATCTCGCGGATCATTCCGCTCCGCTCCTCGACCGAGAAGAGGGGCGTCTTCTGGTCCTGATCGAGGATCGCGACGATGACGCGGTCCGCGAGGCGCCGCGCGCGCGCCAGGATGTCCAGGTGTCCATTCGTCAACGGGTCAAAGGAACCGGGATAGACGGCGATCCGCTCCGTCATGCGCTCCTCCCGCCCTCGGTGGTGACGGCCCGCAGGCCCTCGGCGAGCAGATTATAGGCGGCGACGGTCAGGAACAGCGCGACGCCGGGAAAGAGCGCGAGCCACCAGGCCTCGTCGATCCAGTGCGGCGCCGACGAGAGGATGCCGCCCCACGAGACCGCCGGCGCCGGCAGTCCGACGCCGAGGAACGACAGCGCGGCCTCCGCGAGGATCGCCCAGCCCACGCCGAAGGCGGCCGAGACGATCAGCGGCGGCAGCGCGTTCGGCAAGAGGTGCCGCACGAGGATGCGCGGCGTCGACGCGCCCATCGCGCGGGCGGCCCGCGTGTAGTCGAGCTCGCGGATCTTCAGCACCTCCGCGCGCGCGTAGCGCGCGTCGCCCGCCCACGTGGTGAAGCCGATCGCCGCGATCACCGTCGTGGGCGAGGGCGGCAGGAACGCGGCGAGGGCGAGCAGGAGGAACAGCACCGGGAAGCAGAGCATCACCTCGATCCCGCGCGAGAGGACGAGATCCACCGCGCCGCCGAAATATCCGGCGGTCGCGCCGACCGTGAAGCCGATCCCGAGCGACACCCCGGCCGCCACGAGGCCGATCGCCAGCGAGATCGGCGTCGCCGTCACCACGCGCGCGAGGAGGTCGCGGCCGAGGTCGTCGGTCCCGAACGGATGGGCCGCCGACGGCGGCTGGAGGCGCTCCTCGAGCCGGATCGTGCCGGCGCGGTCGGCGAAGAGCGGCGAGACCGCGGCGACGAGCCAGAGAAACGCCACGACGCCCGCCGCGACGCGGCCGGTCGCCGGAAGGCGCCCGAGGAAGAGCCGTCGGCGCATCGCCCGGCGACCCTTCAGCCCGCCGCGCCGTCGCGCACGCGCGGGTCCGCGGCGGCGAGCGCGATGTCGGCCACGAGGGTCGCGGCGAGCGTCGCGACCGCGGAGAGGAGCGAGAGGGCCAGGACCACGGGATAGTCCCGCGCGAGGATCGCGTCGAAGTAGAGGCGGCCGAGCCCCGGCCAGGCGAAGATCCGCTCGACGATGACGCTCCCCGAGAGCAGCGCCGGCAGCAGCAAGCCGGTCAGGGTGATCACCGGCAGGAGAGCGTTCGGAAACGCGTGCCGCCAGATCGCCCGCCGGCGCGACGCGCCCCGGGCGCGGGCGGCGAGCACATAGTCGCTCGCCCGAGCCTCGGCGACGCCGGAACGCACGAGCCGCGTGACGAAGGCGAGGGTCCCGTACGTCAGGCAGGTGACCGGCAGCGCGAGATGCGCGAGACGGTCGCCGAGCCCGGAGAGTCCCGGCGCGGCGGCGTCGGAAGCCGTTCCATAGAGCGGGAGCCAGCGTAGCCGGACCGCGAAGAGGAGCTGGAGGAGGAGGGCCGCCCAGAAGGTCGGCAGGGAGTAGAGCGCGAACAGAGCGGTGCCCGAGATCCGGTCGAACGCGCTTTCCGGCCGCGCGCCCGCGGCCACGCCGAGCGGGATGGCGACGGCGAGCGCCAGGAGGAGCGCGAGGCCGTTCAAGACCAGGGTGTGGGGCAGCGCCTCGCGGATGCGCTCCGAGACCGGCCGGTGGTCGGCGAACGACTCGCCGAAGTCGAAGCGGACGACGCGGCCCATCCAGCGCGCGAACTGTTCCGGGAGGGGACGATCGAGCCCGTAGAGCCGCCGCATCTCGGCCGCCGCCTTCCCGCTCGACCGGCGGACGGAGTCGGCTCCTCCGGTCGACGGCGTGCCGGGAGCGAGGTGGACGAGCACGAAAACGATCAGCGCGATGCCGAAGAGGGTCGGCACCGCGAGGAGGAGTCTCCGGCCGACGTAGCGGATCACCGGGAGGACCCGGCCTCGGGCTCCGCCCACCACGCGAGCGGGCCCGGCCAGATGCCGTAGAGCCCGAGCGGCGAGGTGGTGAGGCCGTGGATCCGGCGGCGAAAGGCGTACTTCCGCGACGCGTTGACGACGAAGATGGCCGGCGCCTCGTCGCGAAGCAGACGGTGCAGGCGGTGGAGGTCCGCGAGCCTCTTCGCGTCGTCCATCTCGGCGCGGGCGTCGACCATCAGACGGTCCGCCTCCGGATTCGCGTAGCACCCGTCGTTCAGCCCGGCGGGCGGGCACTGGGAGGAGTGCCAGTAGGGATACGGGTCGGGATTCGGGTCGACGGCGGCCCAGGCGAGCGACGCCGCCTCGAAGTCTCCCCCGTCGATCCGCTCCACGAACGCGGCCCACTCCATCGGCCGCACGCGCGCCGTCACTCCCACCCGAGAGAGCTCCACCGCGAGCATCTCGTCGATCTGCCGGCCGATCTCCGAGCCGGCGGACACGAGCAGCTCGAACTCGAAACGCCGGCCATCCTTCTCCCGGGGAGCTCCCGGCGAAGGCGCGCGCCAGCCGGCCTCGTCCAGCAGCTTCGCCGCCGCCTGCGGATCGAACGGCAATGGCTCGACGGACGCGTCATAGGCCGTCGAGTCCGGGGCCCACGGACCCGAGATGATCCGGGCGGAGCCGCGGTAGAGGCTCCGCACGATCGAGGCGCGATCGAGCAGCATCGTCATCGCGCGGCGCACGCGGGCGTCGCCGAAGAACGGCGACCGGTTGTTGAGCGCGATGTAGTTGTAGTCGAGGTTGTAGAACTCGACGAGGCGGCAGCAGGCGGCGAAGTCGGAATCGGACACGGCCCGCTGCTTCAGGGCGGCGTCGAGCGCGTCGCTGTCGAGCTCGCCCGCGAGCAGCAGCCGGTAGGCGGTCGTGTCGTCGGGGAGGACGCGGAAGACGATCCGGTCGAAGTGACCCGGCGCCCCGGCGTACCGCGGGTTGCGCTCCAGGACGATCGATTCCTGCGCTTTCCAGGAGACGAGGCGGTACGGGCCGTCCGAGAGCGGGGCGCGGTTGTCGCGGGCGCGGAGGAACTTCTGGCGTTCGAAGCGGTGGGCGGGAAGGAGCGGCAACACGAACGCCATGGCGCGAAAGGCGTACGGCTTCCGGAAACGGACGCGGAAGCGCCGGTCGCCGACGGCCTCGACGCCGGCGAGCTCCTCGAAGAGCGGCTTGAACACGGGGGCGGGCACCTTCGGGTCCGCGATCGCCTGGATCGTGAAGACCGCGTCCCGCGCGGTCACCGGCCGCCCGTCCTCCCAGACGGCGTCGGGACGCAGGGCGATCGTGTAGGTCAGGCCGTCCGCGGACCGGTCCATCGACTCGGCGAGCCCGGGCACGAGTGCGAGCGTCGCGTCGAAGTCGAACAGGTTCCGCTGCACGTACTGCAGGACCTCCGCCTCGGGTCCGCTCGACTGCAGCACGGCATTCAGGGTCGTCGGCTCCCCGGTGAGGCGGCGCCGCAGGACGCCCCCCTCGACCGGCGTCCCCTGGCGCGACTCGTCGAGGTAGCCGAGCTTCGCGGGCGCCGGGGTGGCCGTCCGCGCCGGTGCCGCCGTCGGGGGCAGCGCCGCCGGCGCCTCGGTGCGCGCGCGGCAGCCCGCGCCGGCGGATAGGAACGCGCCGAAGAGGAGCGCCGCGGAGCCGCGGTTCATGCGGCGTCGATTATGCCGCGATTCGATTCCGAGCCCGCGGCGCCGCCCGCTACGGCGCGACGAAGGAGGCGGTCGCGACGTTGCGGGCCGCATCGGTGACCCGCAAGAGGAGGTATCCGCCCTTTGCCTCGGGGGGGAGGTGGATGACGTAGGACTCGCGCGGCGAGTCCGAGAGGCCGTCCTTCGGCTCGACGCGCGTCCACTTCCTGGCGTCGATGCTGTACTCGGCCTCGAGGATCGGCGAGGCGGAGTCCTCCGCCGAAAACTCGAGGACCCCGGCCGAGCGCGCCGTCTCGCGGACGACCGGCGGCGTGTTGTCGACCCGCACGGGCGACGTCTCGCGCGAGACGGTCCGGGCCTCGCCGGGATTCGTCTCCGCGTCGGAGGCGCGCAGGCGGAACACGTAGTCGCCGTCCGGCAGGGCCGCCGCATCGAAGGAGTAGAACGTGTCGCGGATGTCCCTGCGCAGGAGGATCCACTTGCCTCCCGAGGCGGGACGGAACTCGAGCTCGTAGGAGAGCGGATCGCCGTCCGGGTCCGAGGCCTTCCACTGGAGCGTGCGATAGCCCTTGCGGAAGAGCTTGCGGGGCGCCCCCTCGGAGCGCGGCTCCTCGAGTCCCGTGAAGATGCCCCGCTCGTCGGGTGCCGAGCTCTCGAAGACGTTCGAGCCGCCCGCCGCCGACCGCGCGAGCACCTCGGCGGGTTCGAGCGCGGTGAACGAGTCGATCATCGGCGTCGCGTTGTGGTTCCGGTACGCGGCCTCGACCCGGCGAACGACCGGCGTCACTCCCTCGCGCCCCGTCATGCGGAGCCTCCACTGGAGGTAGCGCCCGTCCGGGGCGCGGATCTCGACGGAATCCGAGCCGGACTCCCAAGCGGACCAGCCGCTCCACGTGGCGTCGGGAGTCGCGGACTCGCCCGAACGGAACGCGAACTCGAGCCGCGTCCCCCCGGGCACGTCTCCCTGCCAGCGAAAGGCCCCGAAGCGGCTCGTGCGGCCGGTGTCCTTGACCGCCGAGACGTACTCGCCCGTCGCGGCGCCCGAGGCGGGCCGATAGAGCGCCGTCGGTCCGTTGGTGCCGACGTCGCCGCCGGCGAGGAAGGTCACCTGCTTCTCGTCGAACGTCCGCGCGAGCGCCCAGGAATCCGGCGTGAGCTCGTACAGCTTGCCCCGCGGCCCCGTTCCCGCGAGCACGCCCTCCCCCGCGGGGTCGCGCGCGAGCTCGAAGACGATCTCGTCGGAGCTCGACCAGACGGGGCGCGGCACCTCCGCGCCGTCGAAGAGGACGACCTCGGAGGAGTAGCCGCCGTGCGAGGCGCTCCGCCCCGGCGCGAGCCGCGGCGAGGAGACGGAGACGGAGACCTCCGCCTTGCCACCGTGGTCGTCGTCTTCGCCCGCCGCGGCGTTCCGCGGCGCCTTCGGCGGCGGCAGCGCGGCGGGCAGCGAAACCGGCTCGCCGCCCGAGGACGGCGATGAGCCGTCGGCCGACGTGAAGGCGGCCCAGACCCGGCCCGTGCGATCGCCGGCGATCGAGGCGACCTCCTGCTTCGACGAGTCGTAGACGGTGGCGACGCGGCCCGACCGGTCGAGGCGCAGCAGGAGACCCGAGCCCGAAGTGCCGGCCCAGACGCGGCCCTCGCCGTCGACGTACAGCGCGCGGACGTGCGGATCGCTCGCGGCGTGCACGCGCTCGCCCTTGCCCGCCGCGGCGACGCGGTGGATCTCGCCCGGGAGGCCCGTGCCCACGTAGAGGACGGGGCCGTCGAACGCGAGCGCCCACACGTACTGGGCCTTCGTGTCGTAGTAGACCGAAGCCGCGCCGTTCTGGATGCGATAGACCTTGCCGCCCGGGGAGCCGCCCGCATAGAGGGCGCCGTCCGGCCCGGTCACGAGGGCCGTGACCTCCTGCTCGTCGAGCCGAATCTCGGTCGCCGACTTGCCCGTCGGCGGCACGCGCAGGATCGCCCCCGAGTCTCCCGTCGCCACGAAGAGGTCTCCGCCCTTGCCCGGCGTCGCGGAGAAGAGCACCGGCTCGCTGACGCCCTCGACCTTGCCGAGCGCGCGTCCCAGGAACAGCATCCCGCTCGAGGACACCGAGACGCCGCGCGCCTCGCCCGTCGAGAAGTCGGAGGCGCTGTCGCTCACCCAGATCCGGACGGTGGCGGCGCCGAGCGAGCCGGGGCCGAGCGCCGCCGTCAGGGCGAGCGCCGGGATCGCTCCCGCGCGGAACCTCACCAGGTCCTCGGCAGAACGTCCAGCGTCAGGCGCGCCGAGCCCGTCAGCGGAACGGGTTGTTCCACCGACTCCGACTGCAGCCGGACGAAAGCGAGATCGGGCGTGCCATCGCCCGGGCCGCGGTCGTGCAGGATCGCCGCGCGGCTCGGCGGCAGCGCCGCGAGCGCCTCTCCGTTGACGAGGGCTCCCGGCGCGGAGCGGTACGCGATCAGGTTCAGCGTGTTCGCGGGGCGCACCCGCCCGAGGAAGTCGAGGACCTGCTCGAGCGAGTGGGGATCGGGCGGGAAGAGCGACAGGTCGTACGCGGTCGCGGCGTTGCCGTCGCCGACGAAGAGCGTCATCGGGCCCGGAGGGGCGTCCTCCGGCACCTTCGCCGAGAGCACCACGCGGCGCGGGCCGCCGCGGAAGTCCTCGAGGTCGACCCAGATCGGCACGGTGTCGCCGGGGTGCACGCGTTCCTTCTGCGCCTCGACGTGGATCAGCCGCGCGCTCTGCAGACGGTCGGAGTGGGAGATCTCCACGTCGACGCCGCGGATCGCGAGGTCGCGGAATTCGTTCGCCATCAGGAAATTCGTGAGCACCGCGAGCGAGGCGACCGCGTCGTCCTTCGCCGAGAGGCCCGAGAACACCGAGTCCCAGCGCACGGGCCGGTCGGAGGTCTCGATCGAGGACTTCCACACGATCGTCCGTTCGCCCGCGCGCTTCTCGAGCGTCGTCAGGACGTTGTCGACCGCGAGCGCGAGCAGGATCGGCGTCAGCATCGCGTTGTGCACGACCTCGAAGTGGAAGGTCTGCGTCGGCAGATCGTCCGACCGCATCCGGATCGTGATCGGCACCATCTTCGGGGCGCCCCCGAAGCTCCCGAGGATGCCCGTCGAGCGGTCCTGGGAGATCGAGCCGAGCACCGGTCCGCTCGACGCGAACTTGAAGGAACGATAGAGCGACGGCAGCACCGTCAGCACGTCCGCGCTCGCCATCGGCATGTCGACCGGTCCCATCGAGAGGAAGGGATGGCCGAACGCCAGCACCGAGTTCCCGTCCACCCACGTGACGGTCCCGGTCGCCGAGAGCACCATGTCCCCGGACAGCAGCACGGCCGCGACGGCCGAACCGGGCTCGAGACGCGCCGGCGGCGCCGCCGGTTCCGAAGGCGGCTTCGCGGCGGAAGGCGCCGACGCGCCGGAGGGCGCCACGAGCCAGCCCGCCGCCTCCGCGACCTCGCCGAACAACCGGCCGGGCAGGAGGCTGCCGGACAGGGACACCGGGATCGGCAGGGGCGAAGGCCCCGAGCTGGCGGGCTGCGCCTTCAGCGGCGAAAGCAGCGACTCGAAGGGCGCCGTGAACGTGCGGTCGCGGAACGCCGACACGAACGCGGCCGCGCGCGTCGCGGCGCCGCCGATCGGGACGGGCGGCGCGGCGGGCGCCTTGCGAATGTCGAGCATGCTCTGGATCGGGGTGATGCCGCAGATCGGCTCCCGCGAGAACGGCCAGCCGTATGCGAGCGCGCCGACGAGGCGCCCGTCGACGTAGATCGGGCTCCCGCTCATGCCCGCGATGACGCCGGTCTTGTCGAGGGTGCCGCCGGTGACGCGGGCGAGAATGAGATCCTGCTTCGGCGCGTAGCTCTTCAGGAGTCCGACGACCTCGATCTCGAAGCGCTGCACGCCTTTTCCGTCACCGAGATCGGAAAAGCCGTAGCCCTTCATCCCGGGAGTCAGCTCGCTCGCCGGCATGATGTCGGTCGGACGCGCAGCGAGAGGCGCGGCCGCGACGAGCAGAGCGGCCGCCGCCGCGAGCGACTGAAGGAAACGCCTCACGGAAGCCACAACCCCTGCGGCGAGATGCTCCATTCCCTTTGACCCCTTGCAGCCCCTATGTTACGGTCGAAATCGATGCTCGTGACCGTCTTTCAGCCAGTCACCTCCGAAAATCTTCCCGGGCAGCCCTCGATTCTTTCCTTCTTCTCCGAGACCGGCCCGACCGCCAAGGTGGTGCTGGGCATCCTCCTGTTCTTCTCGCTCGTGTCCTGGGCCATCATCTTCGCCAAGTTCATCCGCCTCCGGCGGGTCTCGCGCCAGTCCGAAAAATTCGTCGCTTTTTTCCGCAAATCCAAGCGGTTCTCGGAGGTCAACACCTTCGCCGGCGAACTTTCGGACACTCCCCTGACGACCCTCTTCAAGGCCGGCTACGCGGAGCTCGACGCGCAGGTCAAGGCGATCCGCGCCGAGGACACGCCGACGACCGGCGGCGGCGCGACGGGCAAGCTCCTCATCAAGAACATCTCGGGCATCGAGCGGGCGCTCGAGCGCGCGATCGGCGTCGAGATGTCGCGGCTGACCCGCTGGATGACCTTCCTGGCGACGACCGCCTCGGCGTGTCCCTTCATCGGCCTCTTCGGCACGGTGTGGGGCATCATGCAGTCGTTCCGGGCGATCGGCCAGACCGGCTCCACGTCGATCGCGGCCGTCGCGCCCGGGCATCTCGGAGGCGCTCGTCAACACCGCCGCCGGCCTCGCCGCGGCCATCCCGGCGCTGATCTTCTACAACTACTTCATGGGCAAGGTCCGCGAGCAGCGCGCCGGAATGGAGGACTTCTCCCTCGAGTTCATCAACCTGGCGGAAAGGAACTTCACCTAGTGCCCCGGTGTCCTCGGAACTGAGCCATGGCTTTTCAGCGCCAGTCGGGCGACCCCTTCGACCACCTCGCGGACATCAACGTCACGCCGCTCGTCGACGTCATGCTGGTGCTGCTCATCATCTTCATGGTCACGGCGCCCATGCTCCACCAGGGCATCTCGGTGGCGCTGCCGAAGACCGCGACGACCAACCTGCGCTCCGGCCTCGAGGACCCGATCGTGCTCTCGATCTCCCGCGACGGACTCTTCTACATCAACGAGACCCCGGTGGCGCGCGGGCTCCTGAAGGACCGGCTGCGGGCGATCCTGCGCAACCACAGGGAGAAGGCGGTGCTGCTCAAGGCCGACCGCAGCCTCTCCTATGGCACGGTGGTCGAGACCCTCGATCTCCTCAATCGCATGGGCATCGAGAGCCTCGGCATGATCACCGACACCTCGGGCTCGAAAACCAGATGAAGGAGACGCCCTCCGCTCCCGGCGTGCCCCCGCCGGCCGGAGGCGGGTTCCGGTCTCCGCTCGAGCGGACCGTCCCGCGCAAAAGGGCGTAACGCCGATCGACGCCGTCGGAGACATCCTCGCCGAGCGCCGGCAGGAGCGGCTTTCGTGGGGGCCCGCGGGCCTCCTGACGCTGCTCCTGCACGCCGCGGTCCTCGCCGCGATCGTCGGCTCCGCGCTCGCGCGGCCGATCCGCTACGCGCCGCCGCGGGCCGTCGCGGTGCGGCTCCTCTCCGCCGGGTCCCTGCGAGCGGCCGCTCCCCCGCCGTCGCCGCCTCCCGAGCCCGCGCCGCCCCCCGCCGCGCCGAAGCCGAAGATCGAGAAGCCCCCCGTCGAGGAGGCGCCGAAGCCCTCGAAGAATGCCCTCCTCCTGCCCCCGAAGAAGGAGGAGAAGAAGAAGCCCACGCCGCCGCCGGTTTCCCGCCCGGGCCGGGCCTCCGGGCCGGCCGTCAGCCTTCCCACGGCGGGAGAGGAGGCGGGCGGCGCGCCCGGACCGGCGGGGGCGGGCGGAACGGCGGGCATCGGGAACCTGAAGCTCGACGAGGCCGACTTCAAGTACCCCGTCTACATCGAGCGGCTCGTCCAGCTCATCAGCATGAACTGGTTCAAGCCGGCACAAACGGTGCAGACGAGCCCGGTCGTGCACTTTCAGATCGAGCGCGACGGCACGATCACCGACCCCCGCATCGTGACGTCGAGCGGGCTTCCCTTCGTCGACCGCGCGGCGCTCCGCGCCGTCTACGCCTCGTCGCCCCTGCCGCCGCTGCCGGCCGAGTACGGCGGACCGCACCTCGGCATCCAGGTCGTCTTCGAATGAGATCCGGGAGGGAATCGATGCGTCTCCGCTTCGCCGCCGCCGCGGCCGTCCTCGCGTTCGCCGCCATGCACGCCGCGGCGCAGGCTCCGCCCCCGGCCCAGACCCCGTCCGCCGACGAGATCCAGATCGTCATCAAGGGGGGCGCCGAGCGCCGCCTCGCCGTCGCCGTGCCCGCGCTCTACGCCCCGGGGACGGCGGCGCTCCAGGCGAAGGTCGTCGACCCGTTCACGGCGACGCTCCGCTCCGACCTCGAGTACAACGGCTCCTTCTCGGTCACGGACCCGGCCCACTACCCGACCGGCTTCCGCGACCCCACGACCCCGGATGCCGCGGATCGCTGGCTCGGTACGGGCGCCGAGGTCCTGGTCGACACGCGAGGAGAGGTGGCCGGCGACCGGGTATCGGTCGAGGCGCGGGTCTGGGACCTGAAGTCCCGCAAGCTGATCCTCGGCCGGAAGTATTCGGGGGGCGCGACCTACGTCGACCGGATCGCCCACACCCTCGCCAACGATCTGGTCAAATACTTCACCGGAAAGCCGGGGCTCTTCCTGTCGACGATCCTCTGCGTGGTCGAGCAGGGCGGCACCAAGGAGATCGCGGCGCTCGACTTCGACGGCCGCAACGTGCGGACGCTGACCTCGCACAAGTCGATCTCGATCTCGCCCTCCGCCGCCGGCGGGAAGGCGGTGTACACGTCCTACGTCCGGCTCTTCCCGCAGATCTGGACGATGGGGCTCGACGGCGGCGACAAGCGCGAGATCTCGACCGGTCTCGAGCTGAACGCGTCCCCGTCTCTCTCCCCCGACGGCAGCCAGATCGCCTTCGCCGGGTCGGCCAAGGGCAACACCGACATCTACACGATCGCGGCGGGCGGCGGGACGGCCCACCGGCTGACGACGAGCCGCGCGCTCGAGGCCTCGCCGGCCTGGTCGCCGGACGGCCGCCGGATCCTCTACACCTCCGACTTGACCGGGACCCCGCAGCTCTACGTCATGGACGCCGAGGGCACGGGCGGCCGGCGCGTCACCTTCGCCGGAAACTGGAACGACGAGGGCGCCTGGTCGCCGGACGGCTCCCACATCGCCTTCGCCTGCCGCAACGAGGGGGACTTCAACATCTGCGTGATGGACATGAGCTCCGGACAGACCATCCAGATCACGTCCGACGGCTCGAACAGTCACCCGACCTGGTCCCCGGACGGACAGAAGGTCGTTTACGCGTCCCGCCGCGGCGGCTCGACGCAGGTCTACACCGTCGACGCGAACGGACAGAATCGCCGCCAGCTGACGCAGGGAGCCAGCCACCTGCAGCCGTTCTGGGTGCCGTGATACGCACGGATCATTGGGGTTTTATCGATCTCTTTGCTATATTGAATTTCGGGAACTCCGCACCGGTTTTCCGCCCGTTCCCGCGGGCCAAGGAGACAGAATGAAAAGACGGTTCTCGGCGCTCACGATCGTGGCGCTCCTCGGACTCGTGGTCCTGCCCTTCTCCTCGGCCTGCAAGAAAAAGGCCCCGACGACCGCTCCGGAAGCCCGTCCGCCCGTGACCGCGAAGCCGTCCGAGACGCCGGTCTCTCCGCCGCCGAAGCCCGCTCCGCCGACCGACGTCGAGTCCGCCGACATATCGAACCTCGACCTCGAGGCGCTGAACAAGAAGGGCTACCTCACCGACGCGTACTTCGACTACGACCAGGCCGATCTGCGCGAGGACGCGCGCTCGACCCTGGCGACCGACGCCCAGTGGCTCAAGAAGCACTCCTCCGTGCAGGTCCTCATCGAGGGCCACTGCGACGAGCGCGGCACCGCCGCGTACAACCTCGCGCTCGGCGACCGCCGTGCCAACGCCGCCAAGGAGTACCTGGTGTCGCTCGGCATCGACGGCTCGCGCCTGCGCACGATCTCCTACGGCAAGGAGCGCCCCTTCTGCACCGAATCCTCGGAGAGCTGCTGGCAGAAGAACCGGCGCGCTCACCTCGTGATCACGGCCAAGTAGCCTTGTTCCTGCGGCGCCCCCTCCTCGTCCTCGTCTCCCTGGCGGCCCTCCTCGCGGGGGCCGCCTGCGTCTCGTCCAGCGACATCGACGCGCTGCACCGGCAGATGAACGACATCCAGAAGCAGATCCAGGCCCTGGAGCGCAAGTCCTCGAGCAAGGAGGAAGTCGAGAAGCTCAACCAGAACGTCGGGTCGCAGACCCAGCAGCTGCTGAAGTCGAACGCCGACACGGCGGTCCGCCTCGGCGAGCTGACGACGAAGATGGAGCAGCTCGAGGCCAAGCTCGAGGACACCAACCGGCGCCTCTCGCAGCTGTCCCAGCAGATCGCCGAGACGCAGGGCGATCTCCTGCGTCTGAAGAACGCCGCGCCCGGTGCGGCGCCACCCTTCGCCCCCGGGGCCGGCACGGCCCCCGCGCCCGCGATGGCGCCGGGCGCGGCCTCCGGGCCCTCGCCGACCGAGCTGTACGACACCGCGTACGCGGACTACACGAAGGGCCGCTACGCCCTCGCGATCCAGGGTTTCGAGGACTACATCGCGGCCTATCCCTCGACGGACCTCTCCGACAACGCGCAGTACTGGATCGGCGAGTCCCATTACGCCCAGAAGAAGTATCCGGAGGCGATCGCCGACTTCGAGAAGCTCCTGAAGCAGTGGCCGGCGAGCGACAAGGCGCCCGCCGCCCTCCTGAAGAAGGCCTACGCCATGCTCGAGCAGGGCCAGAAGAGCGAGGCCATCGTCCAGCTCCAGTACGTCATCCACGAGTTCCCCTCCTCCGAGGAGGCCCGGCTCGCCAAGGCGCGGCTGAAGACGCTGGGGGTCGAGACGAAGTAGAATGCGCCGCCGGTTCGGGCCGGCCTCGCCAAAACACCCCCGGAACAGGAGAAGCAGCAGCCTCATGGCCAACATCAAGTCCGCCGAGAAGCGCAATCGTCAGTCCGTCAAGAAGCGCGCGCGCAACCGCACCCGCGTCTCCCGCCTCCGCAGCGCCGTCAAGAAATACGGCCAGCTCGACGCCGGCAAACGCGGCGAGGCGCTGCCGGTCACGCACTCGGAGATCGACCGCGCGCTCGCCAAGGGCGTCATCCATCGCAACGCCGCGGCGCGGTACAAGTCCCGGCTCGCGAAAAAGACTCGGACTCCGTAGCGGGCCGCTTCGCGGCCCGACGGAGAGAGAGGGAACGTGCCCACCGCACCCTCTCCCCGTAACGCGGCCTAGAATCCTTCCAGCAGGCTCGTGACCAGGCTCTGTGCGAACCGGTCGGACACGCGGTCGATCGCGTCGTTGACGAGGTCCGTGTAGGACGCCGCGGTCGCCGAGAACTGGTAGTTGTCGCGGAACGTGAACGCCGGGTTCTCCCAGATCGTCTTGGCGTCCGGCAGCGTCTTCAGCGAGACGTTCGCCGTCACCTGCACCTGGTAATCGGTGGCGCGCCCCTGTGCGTCGAAGGCCACCGGGTAGAGGTTGAACGCCAGAACGGTCCCGGCGAGCACCGCATTGGCGCCGTCGGCGCCGGCCTGAACGCGGAAACGGCCCCGCGAAACGAGCTCGCGGTTGATCGCGGCCGAGAACCGCTGCTCGAGCTCGACCTGTGGCGTGCGGTTTTCGAGCGTCGTGAACTGCACGACCTTGATCGACTCGGGCAGGGACGAGCCCCGGCCGACGAGCGTGTAGCCGCAGGCGGCCGCGAGCAAAGTCAGGGCGGCGGCGGCGACGCGGCCCGCCGCGGACGAGAGGCGGCCGCTCACCGCACCACGAGGTTGAGCAGCCGGTCCGGCACGAAGACCGTGCGCGTGATCTCCTTGCCGGCGAGCCAGGGCCGGATCTTCTCGTCGCCGTCGAGACGCCGCATCGCCTCGGCCTCGGAGGCCCCGCGCGGCAGCGCGAGCCTGCCACGCACCTTGCCGTTGACCTGCACCACCAGCGTCACGCCGAGCGAGGTCGCGAGCGCGGGGTCGTAGGCGGGCCAGCGCGACTCGAGCAGGAAGCCCCGCTCCCCGAGGCGGTGCCACCACTCTTCGGTCAGATGGGGCGCGATCGGGTGCAGGAGCTGGAGGAGCGTGCGGACGGCGGCGCGGACGGCGCCGGGCGCCTCGCCGTCGTCGTCGAGCGCGTCCGCGATGCCCTTCTGGTACTCCATCAGGGCCGCGATCGCGGTGTGGAAGTGGAACCGCGCCGCGTCCTCGCTCACGCGCTCGATCGTCCGGTGCATCAGGCGGCGGAGCGGCGTGTCCGCCGGACCCTCCTCGCCGGAGAGCGCGGCCGCGCGCGCGCAGAGCTCGTGGACGCGGTTCAGGAACCGGTACGCCCCCGCCACCCCCTCCTCGGACCACTCCGATTCCTTCTCCGGCGGTCCGATGAAGAGGGTGTAGAGGCGGACCGTGTCCGCGCCGAACCTCGCGATCAGCTCGTCGGGCGACACCGTGTTGCCGCGCGACTTCGACATCTTCTCGATCTTGCCCGTCGCGGGATTCAGCCGCGTGATCATCCCCTGGTTGAAGAGCCGCTCGAAGGGCTCCTCGATGCCGACGAGCCCCATGTCCTTCAGGACGCGGCAGACGAACCGCGCGTAGAGCAGGTGCAGGATCGCGTGCTCGATGCCGCCGATGTACTGGTCGACCGGAAGCCAGCGCTTCACGCGCTCGGTGTCCACCATCCGCTCGGCGTCCGCGGGGTTCAGGAAGCGCAGGTAGTACCAGGAGGAGTCCACGAACGTGTCCATCGTGTCCGTCTCGCGGCGCGCCGGACCGCCGCACTTCGGACAGGTCGCGCGCACGAAGGACTCGGACTTCTCGAGCGGGTTGCCCTCCGCCCCGCGGAACTCGACGTCGTCGGGGAGCAGCACCGGCAGGTCCGCGTCCGGCACGGGGACGACGCCGCACGCCGGGCAGTGAATCGCCGGGATCGGCGTGCCCCAGTAGCGCTGCCGCGAGATCAGCCAGTCGCGCAGGCGGTATCCGACCTTGCCCCGGCCGAGCCCGCGCGCCTCCAGCGACCGGATCGCGACACGGATGGCCTCGGGGCCGTTCGGCGCGCCGTCCCAGTCTCCCGAGCCGAACAGGACGCCGCCGTGCGGCTGGGCCTCCTTCATCGCGGCGCCGTCGGGAGGAGGCTCGCCGGGCGCCCGGTACACCGGCCGCACGGAGAGGCCGTACCTCCGGGCGAAGTCGAAGTCCCGCTCGTCGTGGGCGGGAACGCCCATGAGCGCGCCCGTGCCGTACTCCGGAAGGACGAAGTTCGCGAGCCAGACGGGGATCCGCTCCCGCGTGGCGGGATGGAGCGCGAACGCCCCGGTGGCGATCCCCTCCTTCTCCCCGCCCTCCGACTCGCGTTCGAGCCGCGACTCCCGCCGCACCCGTTCGACGAACGCGTCGATCGCCGCCCGCCCCGGCGACGCGGCGGCGAGGCGCGAGACGGCCGGGTGCTCGGGCGCGAGCGCGAGGAACGTCGCGCCGTAGAGCGTGTCGGGGCGCGTCGTGAAGACCGTGATCGGCTCCGAGAGGCCCTCGACCTCGAAGTGAATCTCCGCGCCTTCGGACCTTCCGATCCAGTTGCGCTGCATCGTCTTGACGCGGTCGGACCAGTGGTCGAGCCGGTCGAGCCCGGCGAGCAGCCGCTCGGCGTAGTCCGTCACGCGGAAGAACCACTGCGTCAGGTCGCGGATCTCGACCGGATCGTCCGAGCGCTCGCAGCGGCCGTCCACGACCTGCTCGTTGGCGAGCACGGTCCGGCAGCCGGGGCACCAGTTCACCGGCGCCGTCTTCCGATAGGCGAGGCCGCGCTCCCACATGCGGAGAAACAGCCACTGGTTCCAGCGGTAGTACGCCGGGTCGCACGACGCGAGCTCCTTCGTCCAGTCGTAGAGGCAGCCGAGCGCGTGGAGCTGCTCCTTCATCCGCGCGATGTTGCCGAGCGTGTACTCGCGCGGATGGACGCCGCTCTGGATCGCCGCGTTCTCGGCGGGCAGACCGAACGCGTCCCACCCCATGGGATTGAGCGCCTTGCGCCCGGCCATGCGCTCGCGGCGGTAGAGGGCGTCTCCCAGGATGTAATTGCGCCCGTGGCCGACGTGGAGGCGGCTACCCGACGGGTAGGGGTACATGTTGAGCATGTAGAACTCGTCGCCCGGCACGGCGGTGTCGACCGTCGCGACGCCGGCCTCGGCCCAGCGGCGCTGCCACTGGCCCTCGATCTCGGCGGGCGCGTACTTCTCGCTCATGCCGGCGCAATATAACCGAAGGAACGCCGGCGCCCGCTCCGCGTGACGCGCACAGGGAGAGCGACCGGGAGCGACTTCCCCTCTCTCTCCGTCGGCCCGCGCAGCGGGCCGCTACGGAGTCTGAGCTATGGGGCGGACGCGCAGCGTGGCCTGAGGGAGACGCAGCACGGGATAGTCGAGGCGGCCCGAGGTTTCGACCGACGTGAGGGTGAGCCCCCGCGGGCGCTCGAGCTCGCGCCGGCCGAACGGGATGTAACGCGCGTCGACGCCGTTGATCGAGGCCGACGGATCCGAGAAGACGAAGCCGCGATCGGGGTAGTACACCTCGATCCAGCGGTGATAGACGCCGCCGATATGCGAGTCGTAGCCCTCGGCGTCCGATGCGGTGCGCAGCACGCCCTGGATGGTGCGGGCCGTCAGCCCGGCGCGCCGCAGAAGGTCGACGGCGAGCTCGGCGAAGCCCACGCAGTGCGCGCGGCGCGAGGCGAAGACCGACGCCGGATCCTGGCGCCGGGCGCGGTCCGCGTCGTAGCGCACGGCGCCCGCGATGCCCGCGATGATGCGCTCGACCGCCTCCGCCTCCGTCCTCGCGTCGCCGGCGAGAGCCGCGGCCCAGGCGTCCCGCTCCGGCGCGGGCGGCAGCGTCGCGTCGCGGACCGGGGGCGCGGACGGCGGATACGGGGCGCGGCTCGCGAGCGCCGAGCCGCTCACCCGCACCGAGAGCTCGAGCACGCCATCGCGCGCGCGCGCGACCGCGAGCGAATAGCCGTCGTTGTCGTACTGGTCGAAGAGACCGGGCTCCGCCCCGGTCGCGCGATAGACGGCGAGCTCGTCGGCGCGGCCCGCGCACGGGGCGGCCGCGGCGCACGCCGCCACGAGGACGAGAAAGGTCCCGACCCGGTTCACGGCGCCGGCGGGGGATCGCTCCGGCGCCCCTTGAGCACCCCGTCGAGGATCCCGTTGATGAACTGCGACGACTTCGGCGTCGAGAACCGCTTCGCGATCTCGAGCGCCTCGTCGATGACGACCGGGCGCGGCGTGTCGGGCTCGTGGAGGAGCTCGAACAACGCGAGGCGGAGGATGTTGCGGTCGACGACCGGCATGCGCGCGAGGCGCCAGTGGTCCGCCTGCCGCGAGATGATCGCGTCGAGGTCCTCCCGGTGGGAGAGCGTCCCGGAGACGAGTCGGCGGGTGAAGTCCTGAAGGCCCTCCGGCGCCGTCTTCAACTCGTCGGAGCGGCGGAACATCTCCTGCGGCTCGGTGCCCGACATGTCGTGCTCGTAGAGCATCTGGAGCGCGAGCTCACGGGCTTTGCGTCTCGCTCCCATCAGCCCTTCCTCAACTGACGCGAGAGGTTGGCCATCTCGATCGCCGCCTCGGCGGCCTCGACGCCCTTGTCCGTGCGGTCGCGCGCCTGTTCCATCGTGTCGCAGGTCAGGAGGCCGAAGCCGATCGGGATCCCCGAGGCGACGGTCAGCTCCGCGAGCGCCGCCGCCACGGAGTGGCCGAGGACCTCGTGGTGGGACGTCTCGCCCCTCACGATCGCGGCGAGGGCGATGATCGCCTGGTAGCGGCCGGAGTCGACGAGGGCCTTCGCGCCCGCGGCGACCTCGAAGGCCCCGGGCACGCGCACGATGCCGACGTCGGAGGCGCGCGCGCCGCGGCGGCGGAGGGTCTCCACGGCGGCTTCGAGCATGGCGTCGGTCACGGTGGGATTCCAGCGGGCGCACACGATGCCGAGCCGGAGACCGGCGGCGTCGAGGCTTCCCTCGTACTGTTTCGGCGAAAACGATGCCGTCACGCGACGCGACACGCGCATGCTCAAAGACCTGCCCTCTCTCGAAGGCGGAAATTGTAACCCGGCGGCTAGAGCTAGGGGAAAAGGTGCTCGAGCTCCGGCGTCTCGCCGTAGTTGCGCACGTATCGTGCGACGAAATCGGCGGGGGCGTAGCGCGACGGCTGCGGGCCCTGGTTCTCGAGGCAGTAGACGGCCGCGACGCTCCCGATCCGGCCGGCGACGGGCCACGGGGCGCCGATACGGATCCCCCGCAGGAGCCCGGCGCGGTAGGCGTCGCCGACGCCGGTCGGATCGAGCGCCTCCTTCTCGACCTTAGCCGCCGGCACGTGATGGAGGATCCGCCCGCCCCCGAGCGGCGCGTGGATCGCCGACCCGTCCGGCCCGTGCGTCACGATCAGCACCGGCACCTGCTTTTCGAAGTCCTCCCTCGACAGGCCGGTCTTGTTCTGGAGGATGCCGAACTCGTAGTCGTTGACGATGAGGATCGCGGCCCCGCGGAGCCCCTCGCGCATCTCCTCGCCCGACAGGCGCGTCACCTGCTGACTCGGATCGTAGAGAAACGGCAGCTCGCGGGCGCGGCAGTACTCGGCGTGCGCCGCCATCGCGGGAGGATCGTTCGGCGAGATGACGACGAAGGCAATCGTGTCCGGATCGAGCCGGTCGAGCGGCAGCGTCCGCGCCCGGGCCATCGCGCCGGTGTAGAAGGAGGCGAGCTGGTTCTGATCGACGTCCGTCGACACGAAGAAGGACGCGGTGAACAGATCCCGGTCGAGCCGCATGGCCGACACGTCGATGCCCGCCGCGGCGAGGCGCTCGCGATACTCGACGGCGTCCGCCCCCGCGGTCGCGAGCAGCGCGGGCCGCTCGCCGAGGAGCGCCAGGTTCCAGGCGATGTTGGGCCCGCAGCCGCCCGGGACCCGCCGCATCTCGTCGACGAGGAACGAGACCGAGAGCCGCTGCATCCGGTCGGGGATCAGGTGCTCGGTAAACTTGCCGGGAAACGTCATGAGGTAGTCGAACGCCACCGACCCGGTGACCACGATCCGTCCTTCCGGTCTCACAGATACCTCCCCACAATCGGGCGCAGCCGCTGCCTCGCCGAGTCCGGAATGGACGCGGGGTCGGTGATGATGGCGTAACGCATCGCGTCGCGGCAGCCGCACCCGCGCGCGGAGTCGACACCCGCGACCGCCGCGGCGAGCGCGCGCCGGGCGGCCGCCGCGTTCTCCCCGAGGATCGCGATGATCGCCTCGACCGAGACGTCTTCGGCGGTCTCGTGCCAGCAGTCGTAGTCGGTCACGAGCGCGAGGCTCGCGTAGCAGATCTCGGCCTCCCGGGCGAGGCGCGCCTCCGTCAGGTTCGTCATCCCGATCACGTCGGCGCCCCAGCTCCGGTAGAGGCGCGACTCGGCGCGCGTCGAGAACTGCGGCCCCTCCATGCAGACGTAGGTCGCGTCGCGGTGCACCGTCAGCCCGGCGCCGCGGGCCGACGCCGCGAGAACTTCCGAGAGCGCGGGGCAAACCGGATCGGCGAGGCCGGCGTGGGCCACGACGCCGCCGCCGAAGAACGTGTCCGAGCGATGGCGGGTGCGGTCGATGAACTGCGACGGCACGGCGGCATGGCGCGGGGCGAGCTCCTCCTTCAGGCTGCCGCAGGCCGAGGCGGAGAGGAGCGCGTCGCAGCCGAGCATCTTGAAACCGCTCACGTTCGCGCGGTAATTGATCTCGCTCGGCGAGAGCCGATGGCCGCGGGCGTGGCGAGCCAGAAACGCGACGGGAACGCCCCCCAGGGTGCCGGTGAAGTACGAGTCCGACGGGGTCCCGAACGGCGTGTCGACGCGCTCCTCGCGCAGGTTCTCGATGGCTCCGAGGTCGTAGACGCCGCTCCCGCCGACGAGTCCGACCCGCGCCCGAACGGTCACGCGTCCGTCCGCGCGCGCCGGCGGTGACTGTCGATGGCCTCGACGACCCGCTCGGCGAGGGCCAGCGCGTCGCGCCCCACCTCCCCGGTGACGACGGGATCGCGGCGCTCGCGCACCGCGCCCGCGAAGTCGGCGAGCTCGCGCGCCAGCGAGTCGCCGGTCTCGAGCGCGAAGGGCTCCGGGACGACCGCCGCCCGGGCGCCGTCGCGGACGAGGCGGTGAGCCGTCACCGAGCGGGCCTGCATGTCGATCGAACAGTACAGGGGCGGCGCGAAGATCCGCAGCTTGCGCATCGGCTCGGTCGAGACCCGCGACGCGGTCAAGTTCGCGACGCAGCCGCCCTCGAACTCGATGCGAGCGTTCGCGATGTCGACGCGGGCGGACAGCACCGGCATCCCCGCCGCCCTCACCTCCCGCGCCGGACGTCCGACGAGCTCCGCGACGATCTGGAGATCGTGGATCATCAGGTCGAGCACCACGTCGATGTCGAGGCTTCGCTCCGTCGGGGCCCCGAGCCGGTGCCCTTCGACGAAGAGCGGCTCCGCGACGCGGCCGAGCACGGCGGACACGGCGGGGTTGTACCGCTCGACGTGACCGACCTCGAGGACCCGGCCCTGCCGTCGCGCGAGAGCCACGAGCGCCTCGGCGTCCGCGAGCGAGGACGCGATCGGCTTCTCCACGAGGACGTCCACGCCGCGCCCGAGGAAGTACTCCGCCAGGGCCGCGTGGGTTGCGGTCGGCGTCGCGAGGACGACGGCCTCCGCCCGCTGCGCGACCTCCTCCGGGCTCGAGAGCACGGCGAGACCGCCCTCCCGCGCGACTTCCTCCGCCCGCCCGGGATGACGGTCGTGGACGCCGACGACCGCCAGTCCGGGGATCTGCGCCGCGATGCGCGCGTGCTTCCGCCCCAGATGGCCGACGCCGACCACCGCCAGACGGACCGGTGGGACGGCGCTCACCGGCCGGAGCGCCTCACTTGATGAAGCCCCGCTCGCTCGTGCGGATGAAGCGGACGAGCTCCTCCACGTCGGGCTGTTCCGGCAGCTCCTCCATGATCCGTTCGAGCGCCTGGCTCGTGTTCAGCTTCGACTTGCGAAGAAGCCGGTAGGCCTTCTGGAGGGCCTCGACGCGCTCGTCGGAGAAGCCCGCGCGCTTCAGGCCGATGGTGTTGATGCCGAACGTCTTCGGGTCCTCCATCCCTTCCGTCCGGCAGAAGGGCAGCACGTCCTGCCGGCACGCGCTGTAGGCGCCCATGAACGCGTGGGCGCCGACGCGGCAGAACTGGTGGACGGCGTTGAAGGCGCCGATCTTCGCGTGGTTGCCGACCTGCACGTGCCCGGCGAGGACGGAACAGTTGGCCATCACCACGTGCGATCCGATCCGGTTGTCGTGCGCGACGTGGGTGTAGTTCATGAAGTAGTTGTCGTCGCCGACGATCGTCTCTCCCCCGCCCGTGGCGGTGCCACGCTGCAGCGTCGAGAACTCGCGGAAGACGTTGCGCGACCCGACCACCAGGCGCGTCGGCTCGCCCCGGTACTTGAGGTCCTGGGGCTCGAAACCGAGGGCCGCGTGCGGAAAGATGCGGTTGTCTTCTCCGAAGATCGCCGGTCCCTCGACCGTGGCGTGGTTCCCGACGACCGTGCGGTCGCCGAGCACGACGCCCTCGCCGACGACGGCATACGCTCCGATGCTGACGCCCTTGCCGAGCTCGACGCTCGGCGCCACGACCGCCGACGGATGGATCGTCACGCTGCTCATGGGCGGTCCACCAGCACCGACAGCAGATCCGCCTCGGCGCAGAGGTTGCCGTCGACCGACGCCGTCGCGTGGCATTTGCACACCCGCATCTTCAGCGACACGATCGACGCCTCGATCCGAAGCTGATCGCCGGGCACGACCGGCCGGCGGAAGCGGCATCGGTCGACTCCGGAGAGGTAGAGGAGCTTCTTCTCCTTGTCGGGAGTCACGCCCAGGAGCCCCACGCCGGCCACCTGCGCCATCGCCTCGAGGACCAGCACGCCCGGCATGACGGGATTGCCCGGGAAGTGCCCCTGGAAAAACTCCTCGTTGAACGTCACGTTCTTGATGCCGACCACGCGCCGTCCCGGCTCCAGCTCGAGGATCCGGTCCACGAGCAGAAACGGGTAGCGGTGCGGCAGCGTCTTCAAGATTTCCGCGATCCCGAGCTCGGCCATCAGCCCCCCTTCCTCATCTTCGCCACCGCCGCCTCGAGCGCCGCGAGACGCTCGAAGGCCGCTTCGAGCCGCCCGAGGAGGGCGGCGCGCTTCAGGAACTCTCGATGCGGCAGCGCGGGCATACCCGAGATCACCGCGCCGGCGGGGACCCGGCCCCGGCGCGCGATGCCCGCCTGCCCGGTCAGGACCGCGCCGTCGCCGACCGAGACGTGGTCGGAGACGCCGACCTGACCCGCGAGCGTGACGCCGCGGCCGAGACGGGAGGAGCCTCCCACGCCGGCCTGTCCGCAGAGAATCGAGTGCTCGCCGATCACTACGTTGTGTCCAATCTGCACGAGATTATCGATTTTCGTGCCTCGTCCGACGACCGTTTCGCCCAGAGTCGCCCGGTCGATGGTGGCGTTGGCGCCGATCTCGACGTCGTCCTCGATGCGCGCGATGCCGATCTGCGGGATCTTGCGGTGCCGTCCGCCGTCCCAGACGTAGCCGAATCCGTCGGAGCCGACGACCGCGCCCGCCTGGAGAATGCAGCGATCGCCGACGCGGCAGCCGGCCAGAACGGCCGCGCCCGGCCCCACGACGCAGTCTTCTCCGATCGCCGCGTCCTCCCCCACGAAGGCGCCGGCGCGGAGGTGCGAGCGCGCCCCGATGCGGGCGCCGGCCGCCACCGTGGCGCCGGCTTCGACCGAGACCCCGCGGGAAAGTCGGGCCGTCCTGTGGACGTGGGCCCCCCGGGCCACGCCGGCGACGCGGCGCTCGGGGGAACGGCGCGTCTCGAGCCACAAAGCGAGGGCGAGGGGAGGCGAGGCGACGATCACGCACGGACGGCCGCCCGCGAGCGCCTCGGCGGGGACGATGAAAGCGGCCGCGGCGCTCCGCTCCGCATCGCGAACGCGCCGCTCGTCGGCGACCCAGGAGAGGTCGGTCGGACCGGCGGTCTCGAGCGGCGCGACGCCGGTCAGTCGGGCGGCGCCGCTCCCCGCGAGGCGGCCGCCGACCGCGGCCGCGACGTCCGCGAGCGTGAAAATTCCGGCGCTCGCCGAACGACCGGCCCTGCCGACGCCCCTCCGGGGGACTCGCGACCGGGCCACGGCGTCCGGGTTCCCTCCGTACCCGAGGGCTACGGCTTCTTCGTCGGCACGGGGGCCGGCGCGGTCTTCGCGGCCGGGTTCGCGCCCTTCGCGGCGGCGCCCTCGGGCTTCGCGGCCGGCGCGGGCATGGCGACGGTCGTGTTGAAGACCTTCAGAACGTCGTCCGTGATGTCCACGCCTTCATCCGCGAAGACGAGGCCCGACTGGAACTTGTTGAAGATGAGCGTGAAGCCCTTCTCCTTGCCGACCTGGTTGATCACCGGGAAGACCCGGCGCTCGAGCTCGCCGAGCTCCTTCTTCTGCGCCGCCTCCAGGTCGCGGTTCGCGTCGTCCTGGAAGCGCTTGAAGGCGATCGCCTTCTCCTGATAGCTCTTCTGGAGCTGCTCGCGCTTGTCGTCGGCCATCGACGAACCCTGATCGGCGAGCTTCTGCTCCATGTCGCGCAGCTCCTTCTGGAGCTTGTCGCCCTCTTCCTTCTTCTGGTCGTTGATCTTCTTGACCCGGTTGAAGGCCTCTTTGCCGAGAGCGGACTCCTGGACGAGCCGTTCGACGTTGATCACACCGATCTTGGGATTGGTGGCGCCGGCGGGAGCCGCCGCCGGGGCGCCCTGGGCACGGGCCACGGCCGCGCACAGAGCGACCGCCACCGACAGGTTTAAACGTTTCATTCCCTCTCCTTCTCCGCGAAAACGCGTGAGTTTAAGCAAATTCCGCCGCCCGCACAACAGGTCAATAAGGGCCGCCATTCCGGTGAGGGAGACTGTCCCCGCTCGGCGTCAGCTCCCTGTCACGCACTCCACCGGCCCGGCTGCGGCACGGATGTGCCTATCTCACGTCCGCGCGTCGAGCGCGGCTTCAGAACGTCCGGCCGATCGAGAACGTGAACCCGGACGCCTTCTCGGTCAGGTTGGGCGCGGGGAAGCCGTACTGGTCGAGCGGCTGAATGGGGTTCGGGTTGATCGCGTAGATGAACCGCAGCGGCGCCTGGAAGATGGGCAGGAAGACGCGCAGCTCGGCGCCGAAGGCCATGCGGATGTTCGTCAGCGAGATCGACTGCGTGTCGTAGTAGTTGTTCCCGAAATCGTAGAACGCGAGCAGCGTCGCCGGACCGATGTTCAGGAACTGGTACTCGACGTTGACGACGAAAAACTTGTTCCCGCCGAGGATCCGGCCCTGGTCGTCCGTGTAGACGACGTGCGTGTCCGGGTGCAGCGGCACGATCGCGCCCTGCGAGTACCCGCGCATGCTCTGCTCGCCGCCGAGCTGGAAGCGCTCGAAGATCGGCAGCGGCGTGCTCCCCACCTGCACCAGGTAACCGATCTCGCCGTTCAGCGCGACGACCGCGTTGCGGGGCAGCGGCACCGGGATGTAGACCGTCGATCCGAGCGTCGGCTTGATGAACGAGTTGGTGCCCCCGAACACGTCGGGCGCCACCTGCAGGGCGGCCGTGAGCCGAAAGCCGCGCGTCGGGTTCATCGGATCGTTGCGGCTGTCGTACCGGTAGGCGGGCGTGATCGACGAGGTCGTGCCGGTCGTCGCCACGAGCTTCTGCGGCGGCGCCGGCTGTCCGGGCGGCACCGGCGCGGACGCGATCGGGTAGTTCGCGTTGATGTTCTCGTAGGCGTAGAGCGCCGAGACCGAGTCGAAGAGGCTCAGGCCCTTGCCGTAGAAGAGGGTGCCGCCGCGCCGGGTCTCCTGCACCGACGAGTAGATGTAGTCGCGGCTGAAGATCGACGCCCCCACGGACTGGTTCTTGTCCATGAACCACGGAACGGTGTACGAGATGTCGAAGAACTTGGAGACCTTGCCGACCTGCGCGGACACGCCGAGGATCTCGCCGCGGCCCATGAAGTTCCGCGTCTGGAACGAGAACTGGCCGAAGAAGCCGTCGTATCCGGAGTACCCCGCCCCGAACTGGATCTCGTTGCGGCTGGTCTCCTGGCCCTTCAGCGTGAGGTCCACCTTCTTCTCTTCCGGACGGACCGCGAACTGCGGCTCCTCGCCGAGCTTGAAGTAGCCGAGCTGCGAGATCTTCTGGATGCTCTTCTTGACCGCCTCCATGTCCATCACGTCGCCCTCGTCGAGGGCGAACTCGCGACGGATGACCTTGTCCCGCGTCTGGGTGTTGCCGGTGACCTCCAGGCGGCCGAGGTAATACTTCTCGCCCTCGAACATCCGGATGTCCACGTCGACCCGGTTCTTGTCGAGCTCCTTGTACGCCGGGTCGGCGAACCAGTAGATGTAGCCGCGCGTCTTGTACATCGTCTCGATCGACGCGAGGCCCTCGATGAGCTTGTCTCGATTCAGGATCGAGCCCGGCGGCAGCTCCTTGAACACCTTCAGGAGAACCCGCGACGGGAAGACGGACGCGTCGGGCGGATCGGCCGGCTGCCCGCTCTGCAGCACGCGCGTGATCTTGATCTCGTTCGTGTAGAACTTGTCTCCCTGCACGATGGGAATCGTGAGCCGGACCCGCCGCTTGATCTTCTCGGGCTTCGCCTTCGGGTTGACGACGTAGACGTCCAGGATGGGATCCTTGACGACGACGTCCTTGTACCCCTTCGACTGGTACAGGCCCTTGATGCTCTCGACGTCGGCCTCGTAGTTGGCCTGGCTGTACACCGTGTCGTCCGAGAGGAAGCGCCACCAGGTCGCCACCTTGGTCTTCTTCATGGCGTTGCGGAGCGCCTGAGCGGAGATCGCCCCATTGCCGGTGAACTCGATCGATTCGATCTTGACCTTGTCGCCCTCGTCGATCAAGAACACGACCTTCTTCTCGGTCTTGGAGATGTCGTCGATCCGGTAGTCGACGGTGGCGCTCCGGAACCCCTGCTGCGTGTAGAAGTCCGCGATGACCGAGCGGGCGTGGGCCACGTCGCGCTGCGAGAGTGGCGCGCCCGCGTGGACCTCGACCTTGCCCTCCTTCATCGCGTCCTTGATCTGGGAGGTCGAGAGCTTCTTGTTCCCGACGAAGTCGACGTCCTTGATGACCGGACGCTCCTCGATCGTGACGACGAGCGTCACGCCCTCGGGCGACCGCTCCGCCTCGATGCGGGCGTTCTCGAGCAGGCCGGACTCCCAGAGCTGCGGGAAGTTCTGCCGCAGCTTCTCCGGGTCGTAGGGGTCCCCCACCTTGATCCCGAGATAGTGGGCGATCGTGTCCGGCGCCACGGTCTGGTAGCCGACCACCCGGATGCCGATGATGCGGTCGGCGGGGGGCACCGGCTGGGAGGGCTGCGTCGGCGGCGCGACGACCGCGGGCGCCGGTGCCGGCGCGGCGGAGGCGGGAGGGGTCGGAACCGGGCTCGGCATGGGCGACGGGGGCTCCTGCGCCGCCGCAACGCCCGTCAGCGCCGCGGTGAGGACCGCGGCCCCGAAGGACCCCATCCTCAAGTTTCTAGCCGGCCGCCGAAAAATGGATGCGGGCGTCGTGGCCGACGCTTTGGGGCCGGCGCCCGATCCACGGAGACTCGACTCGGGTGTCATGGCGGCCATCACGGTCGCCGGCAAAGCGCCAGCCACCCCTCACACCATTCTTCGGCACCCGGCTCTACCGCCCTTGAGGAATCGGCTCGCCTTCGCGGGCCGTGATGCTCAGCTTGTCGGGCCCGACGCGAACCTCGATCGCCTCGAGCCGCTCGTCGCGCGCCGCGATCAGGAGCTCCGACACCGGATCCTCGATGTTCTTCTGGATCGCCCGCCGCAGGGGACGCGCCCCCATGTTCGGGTCGTCGCCGCTCTGGGCGAGCAGCCACTCGACCGCCGCGTCGTCGATGTCGATCCAGGCGCCCTTCGGCGCGATCGTCGCATTCACGTCGTCGATCAGGAGCCGGCAGATCTTCGCGAGCTCGGGCTGGCCGAGCGGATGGAAGACGATCACGTCGTCGATCCGGTTGATGAACTCCGGCGAGAAATCGCGGCGGAGCTCCTTCAAGACGAGCTCCTCGATCTCCCGGGTCGACTGCACCTCGCGGTTTCCGCCGAAGCCGACGCGGCTCCGGTTGACGAGATGCTTGGTGCCGATGTTCGACGTCATGATGATGAGCGTGTTCTTGAAGTCGACGACGTTGCCGTAGGCGTCGGTCAGGATGCCGTCCTCCAGGATCTGGAGGAGCAGGTTCGCGATGTCCGGATGCGCCTTCTCGATCTCGTCGAACAGAATCACGCTGTAGGGGTTGCGGCGGATCCGCTCCGTCAGCTGGCCGCCCTCCTCGTGCCCGACGTAGCCCGGCGGCGAGCCGATGAGCTTCGAGACGGCGTGCTTCTCCATGTACTCGGACATGTCGAAGCGCACGAGCGACTTCTGGTTCTCGAACAGGAACTCGGCGAGCCGCCGCGCGACCTCGGTCTTGCCGACGCCCGAGGGTCCCAGGAAGATGAAGGAACCCATCGGCCGGTTCGGGTTGTTCACGCCGAGGCGGGAGCGCCGGATCGCCTTCGAGACGCCGATGATCGCCGCCTCCTGGCCGACGATGCGCCGGCGCAGGGCGTCCTCCATGTGGAGCAGCTTCTCGGCCTCCTCCATCTCGAGCGACGCGACGGGGATGCCGGTCCACGAGGAGATGATCTCCTCGATGTCGCGGCGCGTGACCTCCTGGGTGGCCTCGCTCCGCTCCGCCGACTGCGCCTTGGCGCGCTCGATCTCTTCCTTCAGCTCGATCTCGCGCTCGCGCAGGAAGACGGCCTTCTCGAAGTCCTTGTCGGAGATCGCCTTCTTCATCTCCTTGACGATCTGGCGGATCTCGAGCTCGAGCTTGCGCAGGTTCTGCGTGTCGGCGACGCGCTTCAGCTTCACCTTCGCGCCGGCCTCGTCGAGGATGTCGATCGCCTTGTCCGGGAAGAAGCGATCCGTGATGTACCGGTTCGACTGATAGACCGCCGTCTTGATCGCCTCGGCCGAGTAGCGCACCTTGTGGAACTGCTCGTACCGGTCCTTGACGCCCTCGAGAATCTCGAACGTCTCGTTCTCCGACGGCGCGGTCACATTGATCGCCTGGAAACGGCGCAGGAGCGAACGGTCCTTCTCGATGTACTTGCGGTACTCCTTCAGCGTCGTCGCTCCGATGCACGACACCTCGCCGCGCGAGAGCGCCGGCTTCAGGATGTTCGCCGCGTCCAGGGAGCCCTCCGCGGAGCCCGCGCCGATCAGGGAGTGGATCTCGTCGATGAAGATGATCAGGTCGGGGTTCTCGCGCAGCTCGCGGATGATCCCCTTCAGGCGCTCCTCGAACTGGCCGCGGTACTTCGTGCCCGCGACGATCAGCGAGAGGTCGAGCGCGAGGATCTTCTTCGACGCGAGGAAGATCGGCACGGCGCCCTCGACGATGCGCGTCGCGAGCCCCTCGACGATGGCCGTCTTGCCGACGCCCGGCTCGCCGAGCAGGATCGGATTGTTCTTCGTGCGGCGCGAGAGGATCTGGATGATCCGCTCGACCTCCTTGTCGCGGCCGATGAGCGGGTCGAAGGTGCCCGTCCCCGCGAGCTGCGTGAGGTCGCGGCTGTACTCCGCGAGGAACGGGAGCTCCTTCTTCTGCTTCGAGACCTCGCGCTCCTTGATGAGCGAGATCGTCTCCTCGCGGACGCCGTAGAGGTTGAAGCCGCGGGCCGTCAGCAGGCGGCCGGCCACGCATCCGTCGACGCGCAGGAGACCGATGAGCAGGTGCTCGGTCCCGACGTACGGGTGCATCATCGACTCGGCCTCGTGCGAGGCGTACGCGAGGATCTTCTTCGACTCCTCGGACAACGGCAGCTCGGCGGTCGACGAGATGCGCTCGACGAAGATCCGGTCGCCCTCGATCTCGCGCCGCACGTCCTCCGGCTTGACGTTGAAGCGCGCGAAGATCTCCTTGATGATGTCCTCCCCCTCGCGGAGGATCCCGAGCAGAAGGTGCTCGGACTCGATCACCTTGGAGCCGAGCTTGGACGCCTCGTAGCGCGCGAAGAAGAGCGCCCGGCGCGCCTTCTCGTTGTACTTCTCAAACATGGGCGTCGGGCGGGGGGTTCACGGGAAGGAGTGTGTCCATGGAGCGCGGGACCTCGTGATTCATCCTCGCTCTGACAAACGGACAGACGCCGCGATTCCTTCCCGGGACATGGTGAAAAGTCTATCACAGCGAGCGGCCAGCTCCGGGTTGTGCGTGACGACGACGGTCGTCATGCCGCGCTCCCGATGCAACTCCCGGAGGAGCCCGAAGACCGAGTGCGCGGCCGCCGCGTCGAGGTTGCCCGTCGGCTCGTCCGCGAGGAGGAGCTTCGGCCCGCGCGCGAGCGCGCGCGCGATCGCGACCCGCTGCTGCTCGCCGCCCGACAGGGCGCGGGCGCCGTGGTGTCCCCGATCCGCGAGGCCCACGCGCGCGAGGAGCTCCCGCGCGAGCCGCCGGGCCTCGCGCTCGGGAACGCCCGCGATGCGGTGCGGGAACGCCACGTTCTCCTCCGCGGTGAACTCGGGCAGGAGATGGTGGAACTGGAAGACGAAGCCGATGTTCTCGTTGCGAAACCGCGCCCTCTCCCGGGGCCTCATGCCTTCGAGCGCGGCGCCAAGAATCTCCACGCGGCCGGTGTCCGGCCGGTCGATGCCGCCGAGCAGGTGCAGCAGCGTGGACTTTCCCACTCCCGACGGTCCCATCACCGCCGCGAGGACGCCCTCTTCGACGGCGAAGGAAAGCCCCGAGAAGACCGTCACGGGAGCGCCCTCGCCCGTGTAGGTCTTCGAGAGCGAATCGGCCTGGATCGCGAGCATGGGAGAGCTCTCCGGCATCGGCTCGGTCATCGCGACAGCCGGATCGCCTCGCCCGGCGCGAGCCGCGCCGCGGCGCGGGCCGGCAGGACGGCCGCCGCGACCGCCGTCGCGAACGCGAAGGCCGCGATGACGGCGACCTCGATCGGATGCACGGCGAAAGGAACGTGGGACAGCATGTACACGTCGGAGGGCAGCGGCACGATGCCGTACCGGTCGAGCGCGATCGAGAGGCCGGCGCCGAGGACGACGCCGGTGACCGTCCCGATCGCGCCGATCGCGGCGCCGAGCGCGAGATAGATCCGCTCGAGCGAGGCGGGAGTCGCGCCCATCGCGGTGAACACGCCGAGGTCGCGCTTCTTCTCGATCACCGTCATGGCGATGTTCGAGACGATGTTGAGCGCGGCGACCAGGATGATCAGCCCGACCGTGAAGAAGATCACCGCCTTCTCGAGACGCAGCGCGAAGGCGAGCGGGCCGTTGAGCTCCCGCCACGTCTCGACGCGGTATCCGGGTCCGAGCGCCGCCTGCACCGCGCGCGCGGCGCGCTCGGCCTCGAGCGGCCGCTCGAGACGGGCCTCGTACGCGCCGGCGCCCGTCGCGGTGTCGGAGAGGATGCGCGCAGTCTCGACCGAGACCTCGATTTCGCCGGGCTTCTCCAGAGCGCTGCCGAGCCGCACCTCGTCCACGGGCACGACCGCCGTCACCGGAAGGAGGCCGATCGGCGACAGCCGCGTCCGCGACGAGGCGAGCCGCAGATCGTCGCCGGTCTGGACGTGCAGGCGCGCGGCGATCGCGCCCGTGATGACCGCGCCGCGGGCGCCGCTCGGCCGGTCGGCCGCGCTGCGGTACCGCACGGGCACGGGCACGACGCCGGAAACGGCGGCATTGAACGCCCATGCGCGCCCCTCGATCGCCGGCGAGACGCGTCGAACTCCGGGCAACCGCTCGAGCGCGGCGCGCACGCGCTCGGGTTCCGCCAGCCGCGCACCGCGGGCGGGAGAGACGCGCAGGTGCGCCGTCCGCTCCATCATCTGGCGGCGGATCCGGTCCTGGAACCCCGACAGCAGCGCCAGCGACACGACGAGGGCGAGGACGCCGACCGCCAGCCCCGCGACGGAGATCAGGGCGACGAGCGCGACGTGGGCGCGCCGCCGCGAGGCCGCGAGGTAGCGCAGGGCGACGGCGGTCTCGAATCTCACGGCTGCGGCGGGAGGCGCTTCACGTCCTCGGCCGCATCAACGGGAAGAGGATCACGTCGCGGATCGAGTGCGAGTCCGTGAGCAGCATCGTCAGACGATCGATCCCGAGCCCCTCCCCCGCCGCGGGCGGCAGGCCGTACTCGAGCGCCTCCACATAGTCGGCGTCGTACGCCGTCGCCTCGAGATCCCCGCGCTCCCGGTCCTCGGCCTGCCGGCGGAAGCGCGCCGCCTGCTCCTCGGGGTCGTTCAACTCCGAGAAGCCGTTCGCGATCTCCATGCCGCCGGCGTAGAGCTCGAAGCGGTCGACCCATTCGGGGTCGTCCGGGCGCTGACGGGACAACGGCGAGACCTCGGTCGGGAACTCCTCGATGAACGTCGGCTGCACGAGGTGCGACTCGGCGACGGCCTCGAACACCTCCGCGAGGAGCTTGCCCTTCCGTCCGCGGAACCGCTCGGGAGCTTCGACGCCGTAGCGCGTTGCGGCGGCGAGAAGCCCGTCCTCGGTCGCGAGGTCCTCCCGCCGGACGGCGCCGCGTGCGTCCTCGCGCGAGAACTCGACCACCGCGTCGCGCATCGTGAGCCGACGGAACGGGGGCGTCCAGTCGATCGTCTCCCCGCCCCAGGGCGTCCGCGCGCCGCCGGTCACCGCCAGCGCGAGGCCCGAGAGGAGCTCCTCCGACAGCCGCACCAGGTCCTTCGCCTCGGCATAGGCCTGGTAGAACTCGAGCATCGTGAATTCGGGATTGTGCTGCGTCGAGATGCCCTCGTTGCGGAAGTTCCGGTTGATCTCGTAGACGCGCGGGATGCCCCCGACCACCAGCCGCTTCAGGTACAGCTCGGGCGCGATGCGGAGGTAGAGCGGCAGGTCGAGCGTGTTGTGGTGCGTGACGAACGGCCGTGCGACGGCGCCTCCGGCGATCGGCTGCATCATCGGCGTCTCGACCTCGAGATAACCGCGCGCCTCGAGGAAGGCCCGGATGTGGCGCACGATCGCCGCGCGCCGCTCGAAGACCGCGCGCGACTCCGGGTTGACGGCGAGGTCCAGGTAGCGCTGGCGGTATCGCCGCTCGACGTCCTTCAGGCCGTGCCACTTCTCCGGCAGCGGACGCCAGCACTTGGCGAGCAGACTCAGCCGCTGCGCCTTGACCGACAGCTCGCCCGTGCGCGTGCGAAAGACCTCGCCTCCGACGCCGATCCAGTCGCCGAGGTCGAGTGCACGATACAGCTCGAAGGCGGCGTCGCCGACGCCGTCGCGCCGCACGTAGATCTGCACGCGGGCGCGGCCGTCCGAGAGATCGAGAAAGCCCGCCTTCCCCGCCGTGCGGAGGGCGAGGATCCTTCCGGCCGTCACGACCGCCGGCTTCTCGCGCTCGAGCCGCTCGGCGTCGGCCTCCCCGTACCGCTCCCGGATTTCCGCCACCGTCGCGTCGACGGGGAAGCGGAAAGCGGTCGTGGGAAGCCCGAGCTCCTCGACGCGCCGGAGGTTCTCGCGCCGGTTGCGGAGCAGATCGCTCTCGGACGGGGCGCCCTCGGCAGCCGCCTCCGGCTCGCGCTCGTTCATCGGGCGGAGTATACGGGGACGCGGCGCGAGCCCGGCCGGGTCGCTAGCGCGTGTCGCGGCGGTCCCGCAGCGGTGCGTCCTGCATCAGCCAGAGATCGGCCGTCGCGCGGATGAGACGGAAGCGCGTGCGGGTCCAGCTCCGGATCTCCTCCGAGGAGGAGGCCGCCTCGGCCTCGTCGACGATCGCGGAGATGGCGGCGTCGATCAGCGGCGTGCGCCCGAGCGTCGCCCGGGCCGCTCGGAGCATTTCCGGGGACGGCCGCGCCGCCGCTCCCGCGCTCGCGCGCAGCGCGTCCGTCTCCTCCTCGGCCTTCAGGCGCAGCGCCACGGCCCGCAGGAGCGTCCGGTCGCGATCGCTCGGCGGCTCGCCGCCCGCCGCCACGGTCCGCCGCGCGGCCTTCAGCTCCCACGATTCGAGCCGCAGGTTCTCGAGGCCCGCGATCTCGGTGCGCAGCGCGCCGGTGCCGTCGTCGTAGACCTCGACGGCGCCGAGAATGCGGTCGAGGTAGGGCCTCCAGAACGCCTCCTCGGCGCCCTCGGATTCGACCTCCTCGACGAGGCCCAGCGCCTCGTCGATGTCCTCGGCCGCGAGGCCGGCGAGCTCGAAGCGGCCGAGCACGGCCCCGATCGCCTCCTTGAGCTCGACCACCTGGAACGCCTTGACGTTGCCGTCGAGCGATTGCCGCTCGTATCGCTCGCGCGTCTCGCGGAAGCGCCGGAACTCCTCGGTGGTCGGCGCCTCGAGGCCGCCGCGCGCGAGCTCCCGCTCGAGCTCGCCGATCCGGTCCGTCGCCTCCTCGAGGCGCTGCTCCTCGCGCTCGTAGAGCCGGTGGAAGACCGAGCGCGTGCGGAGGTTGCACTGGGCCACGGCGACGAGCACCTCGGGATTGGCGAGCCCGGTCGCCACGCGCCGCTTCAGCGTGCGCACGTTGTGGAGGAGGCGCGCCGTGACGAGGTCCTCGAACTCCTGCGCGCGGGCCATCTCGGTCGCGAGCTCGTCGAACGCGCGGACGATCGGCGGCGTCGCGGGACCCTCGAGGCGCGGCCACACCGAGCCCGAGGTGACCGCCTCGAAGAAACGCCTCAGATCCGGCCGCGGCCGCGGCGACTCCGCGTCGGACGCGCGCTGCCCCGCCGCCACCACGGTCGCGAGGAAGTCCACCTTGTCGACGACGTCCTCGTCGGCGTCCGGCTGCGAGAAGTAGAAGCGCAGGAGGTGGACCGCGATCTTCTCGTCCTGCGGCCGCACCTTCTCGAAGAAGCGGCGGACGTACGAGGGCGAGATCATGCGGTCCGCCTCGCGCAACTTCCGGCCGAACGCGTCGAGACGGTCGGAGAGCTCGCGCAGGCGCGGCGCCACCTTCTCCGGCGACGTCGTGTCGATCGCGCTCGCGATCGCGCGCACGTCGTCGTACAGCTTGCCGAAGTCGAGCGCGTATCCGGGCTCCGCCGCGAAGAACGTCTTGCGGACGCCCCGCAGGAACTGGTGAAACGTCCACGACGCCTTGAACCTTTCGGTCAGGCGAATGTAGTCCTCGTGGAGAATCTGGATTCGCTCGACGGACATGTGTTGTACCGCGGTTCCGGTTATTCTAGATCGGAAAAGAGGACCGCCATGAAGACCATCGCCACGGAAGGGGCCCCTCGCGCGATCGGACCGTATGCGCAGGCGATCGAGGAGGGCGGTTTCCTGTTTCTTTCCGGGCAGATACCCCTCGACCCGGCGACCGGCGAGCTGGTTTCCGGCGGCCTGGCGGCCGGCGTCGAGCGCGTGTTCGACAATATCGAGGCCATCTTGAAATCGGAGGGACTCGGGTTGGACGACGTCGTGCGGACCACCGTTTACCTCCTGCGCATGTCCGATTTCGCGGAAATGAACGGCATCTACGCCCGTCGCTTCGGAAGCCACCGCCCGGCGCGCTCGACCGTGGCCGTCGCCGAGCTGCCCAAGGGCGCCGCGATCGAGATCGACGCGATCGCCCGGCGCCCCGCCTGAGGCTTTCGGCTGCGGCGGTCGCTCCGCGACCGGCAGCCGAGAGTTTTCAAGAAGCGCCGACGAGGTCTTCCGCCCCTGCGGAGACGCCTCGGGGTCCAAATCTGGCGCGGGTGATCGCCGGCTCGCCGCCGACCCTCGGTTGTCCGTTCCTTTTTGGGGAACCGCTAGGGCCAGAGAGCGAGGCCGACGGCGGCGGCGATCGCCCCGAGCGAGAAGATCCGGCTCGAGCGGCGGTGGAGGCGGTCGAAGCGGCCCTTCCACGGATCGCCGGGAGGGGCCGCGTCGAACGAGCCGACCTTCATCTGGAAGTACTTCATCCGCGGGCGAAGCACCATCGCGAGATAGACATTGGTCGCGATGGCGACGAAGATCCCGATCGCCGCGGCCGTCGCCGAGCCGGCGAGGCGCCCGCCGCGCTCGAGCGTCGTAAAGACCCCGACCACGAGCACGAGCGAAAGAACCTGCTTGACGATCTCGAAGCGCCGGAGGATCTCGCCGAAGACGGCGCCCGCGCGGTCCCGCGACGCGATCTCGCGGAAGACGACCGGCGCGGCGAGCACGACGAGGACGCTGCCTCCGACCCAGAGGGCGAGCGCGAATCGGATCGCGAGCGACGGCCAGTCCACGGCGCGCGAGTCTATCGGACGGCGCCGCGACTCCTGCCGGAGTCAGGCCCTCGCCGCGACTCTTCCCGAAGTCAGACCCTCGCTTCGCTCGGCCCCGACTTCGGCGCGGCGTTTCCCCGCCCTGAGGCGCTAAGATCGGAGGCGCCATGGATGCGGAGCTCTCGGGCGCGCTCGACGACCTCATCCTCGGGCGTGGGGTCGCGCGCGGACGGCACGAGCTGACGTTTCGCGGGCGCGCGGTGCGCACCCAGTTCGAGGAGCGCCTCGCCGCCAATGGCTTCGTTCCCACGACCGTCGCCGCCGTCGACGTCGCGGCCGGGGAGAAGGCGCCCGCCTTCCACCTCGACGGCGACGCGGCCGAGTTCGGCTGGGTCCGCTGGGAGATCTTCACCCCCCGGAGCCGCCGCAAGCTCTTCGCCTCCGAGCGCCGGCGCGCCGACAACCAGGAGTGGGCCGTTCAGCTGAACCTCTCCTCACCGGAAACCATCTGGGCCAACCCGGAGCGCCGGGAGCGCCACGACGTCGAGACCGTCGTCGCGGTCAATCCGTGAGCGCCGCCCCTCTCGTCGAGACGTTTCCGGTCGGGCCGCTCCAGTGCAACTGCACGATCCTGGCGGACCCGCAGTCGCGCGAAGCCGTCGTCATCGATCCGGGCGATGAGGCCGAGCGCATTCTGCGCGCCCTCGAGGCGGCGAAGCTCTCGCCCGTCGCTATCCTGCACACCCACGCGCACCTCGACCACATCACGGGATCCCGCGAGGTCAAGGAGGCGACCGGCGCGCCGATCCGCCTGCACGCCGCCGATCGCCCGCTGTACGACGCGCTGCCCGAGCAAGCGGCGTTCTTCGGCCTGCGCGCCGCCGCGCCGCTCCCGCCGGACGCGCCGCTCGAGGACGGCGAGCGGATCCGTTTCGGACCGTACACGCTCCGCGTGCTGCACACGCCGGGGCACACGCCCGGCTCGACCTGCTTCCTCCTCGAGGGCGATGCGCCGACGCTCTTCTCCGGCGACACGCTCTTCCGCCGCTCGATCGGCCGCACCGACCTCTGGGGAGGGGACACGGACACGATCCTCGACTCGATCCGCACGAAGCTCTTCACCCTCCCGGCCGACGTGCCGGTGGTGTGTGGACATGGTCCCGGAACGACCATCGATGAGGAAAAACGCCTGAATCCCTTTGCGGGCAATTTGTGATTGGTGATTGGTGAATGATTCGAGGAAGCGACATTTCCGCCCCAATCACAAATCACAAATCGCAAATCACAAATCTCCGGCCCCTCTGCTACGATTCACGTCCGTGAAGCTGTCGCTGCCCGAACAGTCCCAGCTCGTCGCCGCCTTCTGGAAGGACGCCGCGTCGGTCTGCCCCTCGCACGACGTGCCGATGCGGTTCGTTTTTCGTCGACCGGGTCTACAAGCCGCAGGTCGTGATGGTCTGCCCGAAGGGCGAGATGTTCCGCTTCGCGCAGAAGCCGAAGCAGATCGAGTTCTCGCGCCCCCACTTGAAGACGATGGTGCGGGACGCCCAGGAGCGGGAGGCGCCGGCCTGCCCGCAGGACTTCCAGTCGCTCGTCGTGTACCGAACGCCCGCCGTCTTCCTGCCCCAGGGGTGGGACTACTCGTTCGTCTGCCCGAGCTGTCTCTCCTACGGCCAGTGGGTCGATACCGGCCGGGGGGAGGACGACGTCGTCGCGGCGCCGAAGCCGAAGAAGGAGGCGCCGGCGTTCCACGACGAGACGATTCCGCTGGGCAAGCGCATGGAGATGGCGAAGGAGGGCAACCTCGCCTTGAAGCTCTACGCCGCGATGGCGCAGACGGACTGCACGGCCTGCGGCTACGACTGCGAGGGCTACGCCGCGGCGCTCGCGTCGGGCAAGGAGAAGGACCCGAACCTCTGCGTCCCCGGCAAGGAGGAGACCGCCAAGGTCGTGAAGGATCTCCTCAAGGGAACCGGTCTACCGGCCGCGTCGGCCTAAAAATCACCCCGCCCCCGCCGCCCGCTTTCTCCGCCGCCCGGATCGGCAGGGCAAACGTGAACCGGCTCCCCTGCCCGACCACGCTCGACGCCCAGATCGCGCCCCCGTGCAGCTCGACGAGCGAGCGCGCGAGCGCGAGGCCGATGCCCATGCCCGCGTGGCCGCGGGTCGCGGAGCCGTCCACCTGCCGAAATCGCTCGAAGACGTGCGGCAGTTCGCTCTCGGGGATGCCGATGCCGTCGTCCTCCACGCTGACGAGGTAGCGCTCGGGCTCACGCTCGACGCGCACGACGACTCGGCCGCGCGGCGCGGTGAAGTGGATGGCGTTCGAGAGCAGGTTCCACAGGATCTGCTGGAGGCGCAGCGGATCCGCGCGGACGGGAGGCATCGGCTCGGGCAGCGGCGCGAGGATGAGGACGACGCCACGCGACTCGGCCATCAGCCGGACGATCTCCACCGACCGCTGGATCACCTCCGAGAGCGAGACGGGTTTCAGCTCGAGCGTCAGGGCGCCGCGCTCGAGACGCGCGAGGTCGAGCAGGTCGTCGATGAGCGCGAGCAGGACCCGCGCCGACTGCCGGATCTGGCGCAGCCCCCGCCGCAGCGTCTTCTCGTCCAGCTTCTCCTCCTCCTCGAAGAGGTCCGTCCAGCCGACGATGGCGGTCAGCGGCGTCCGCAGCTCGTGGTTGACGTTCTGCAGGAAGTGGTCCTTCAGCCGGCTCGCGCGGCGCAGCTCGTCGACGGTGGCGTTCAACGTGCCGTAGAGTCGAGCGTTGCGCAGGAGCAGAGACGCGAGATCGGCGAAGGACGTGATCCCGTCCACCTCCTCCTGCCCGAACCCGCCCGGGCGGTTGACCGCGGCCGCGACGCCGAGAGTCTCCTCCTCCGTCTTGAGCGGCGCGAAGACCGCGTTGGTCGCGCCCACGGTGTGCTGCAGGCCCGCATTCGTGTACGGGTCGCGCTCGAGGTCGTTCGAGACGTAGGCCTCGCCGGTGCGGAACACCATGCCGACGATGGAGCGCGCGTCGACGGACACCGTCAGCTTCTCGGCGATCTCCGCCGGCAGGTTCCACGCCGGCAGCCGCGCCTCCAGGCGGTTGGTGTTCCGATCGAACAGCAGGAAGGCGACGCGCTCGGCGCCGGTGAAGGCCGCGATCGCGTGGGTCGCCCGCGCCATGACCTCGCCGACGTCGGTCATGCGGTGCGCGGTGCGGGAGAACTGGTGGAGGCGGCGGAGCGTCTCGACGCGCCGCGACACGCGGAGGCTCATCGCGTCGAGGGCGGCCGCGAGCCGTCCCATCTCGTCCGGCCCCTCGCGGCCCCCGAGCTCGATCGGCCTTCCCCGGCCGACGTCCTCGGCGGCGCGGACGAGAGCCTCGACGGGAGCGGACACCCGGCGCGACACGACGCCGACCGCCGCGAGGACCGCCAGCGCGAGAATCGCGAAGAACAGCAGGATCTCGCGCTTCAGGTCCGAGAACGACGCCGGCAGGAACGCGCGGTCCGCCTCCGAACGGATCGTCGCGAGCGCCTCCTCCGACAGTCCCTCGAAGAGGACCCAGCCCGTCCCCTCCATGCGCGCGGAGGCGATGCGCAGCGACTTGCCGTCGACCGCGTACTCGCCCTCGGTTCTCGGCTGCGTCAGCGCCCTCACGGCGAGACTCTTCAGCGCCGGGGACGGCGCCTCGGCGAGCGCCGCGCCGCCGACGCCGCTCCAGCCGAGGAGAGCGCCGGCGCGAGGGGTCATGGCGAGCGCGTGGCCAGCGGCGTCCGTCGCGAACCAGAAGTCGCCGACCGGATCCGAGCCGGCGAACGCCTCGGTCACCCAGCGCCGGGGGTCCACGTCGAGGGCCACGCCCGCAAGAAGGCGTCCCTGGTCCGTGCGGACGGGAACGAGACACGTGGCCAGGCGCGCCTCCTCGGGGTCGAGCACGGGGCCCGCGTACAGGCCCGTCCACACGGGCACGTCGCCGTCGGCGGGCTTCGCCGGCGGAAAGCGGGCGATGCGATTGAACACGAAGCGTTCGAGCTCGCCGCCCGAGGCGCGGTCGGCCCGATGGAACTCGATCCAGGGCGAGAGCCGCGCCGCTCCGGTGGCCGTCCACACCCCCACGGAGCGGATCGCGGCGCGCCGGCCGCGCAGCTCCGCCATGAGCGGCGCGAGCGCGCGCAGGCGCGCCGCGTCCCGGCGCCCGGCGGCGGCGTCGGGGCTCGCGCCCGAGACGAACGCCACGGACTCCTCTTCCGGGACCTCCGTCCAATAGTGGCCGTCCCGGTCCGGGGAGAGGCCGGGCGTCTCTCCGGGCGCTTCCCCATCCGAGAGCGCGAGCGCCGCGGCGGCGGCGAGAGACCACGCGTCTTCCTCGGCGGCGCGCGCCCGGTGGCCGATCCAGTCCGCGCGAAAGCCGGCGTCCCGGGCCATCCGCATCTCGAAATCGGCGGCGCGCACGGCGGCCAACTGGCGCGACGACGCGGTCTGGAGATCCGTCAGCCGCCGGTCGATCAGGAAGACGAACAGCGCGCCGGGCAGGAAGAAGGCGAGAAAGAACCCGAACAGAAGCCGGGCCGCGATCGAGGCGCGCGGATCGAGGCGCCGCCGCAGGCGCTCGAAGGGAACCGGGGACATCGGGGAATTTTAGCGCCTCGGGCTAGGGTGGGACGGCGCCATCCCGTCGTTCAGTATCGGGATCCCTCGCGGCCCGGTTCCTCTTTCGGAATCAGCCCCGGCTTCGCCCGCCCTGATTCCGATGCGGCGTTCTCCCGCCGCCAGCGACTCGGGATGACCCGCGGGGGGCTTCGCTCCCGCGGGTCACTCGTACCTCAGGGCGTCGATCGGGTCGAGCAGCGACGCCTTCCGCGCCGGGTAGAAGCCGAAGAAGACGCCGATCGCCGCGGAGAACCCGAACGCGAGCGCGATCGCCCCGGGCGACAGCAGAATCGGCCAGTGCGCCTTCCAGGCGAGAAACCGCGAGGCGCCGAGCCCCAGCGCGATCCCGATGGCTCCCCCCGCGATCGAGAGCGCGAGCGCTTCGATCAGGAACTGCGTGAGGATGTCGCGGCCCTTCGCGCCGATCGCCATGCGGATGCCGATCTCCCGCGTACGCTCCGTCACCGAGACCAGCATGATGTTCATGATGCCGATCCCGCCGACGAGGAGCGAGATGGACGCCGCGGAGGCGAGCAGCACCGAGAGCGTGCGCGAGGTCTCGTCCGCCGTCTGCGCGATCTCCTGCTGCGAGCGGATCAGGAAGTCGGAGTCCTGTCCGCCCTGGAGCCGGTGGCGCTGCCGCAGGAGCGCCTCGATCTGCTTCTGCGCCTCGGGCACCGCGGCCTGAGACACCGCCGAGGCCATGAACATGTCGATCTTGGTCGACCCCTTCAGGATCCGCATCACGGTGGTGTAGGGCGCCACCACGACGTCGTCCTGGTCCTGTCCCATCGTGTTGCCGCCCTTGCTCTCCAGAACGCCGGCGACGCGAAAGGGAAAGTTCTTGATGCGGACGGTCTGGCCCACGGGGTCCTGGCCGTCGAAGAGAGAGTCCGCGACCGTCGAACCGAGGAGGCAGACCTTCGCGGCGGCGCGCACGTCGGAGTCGCTGAAGAAGGCTCCCTTGTCGACGTTCCAGGACCGCACGAACGGCCACTCGACGCCGACGCCCTGGATGCTCGTGCCCCAGTTGAGGTTCCCCGCCACGACCTGGGCCGCCGTGCGCGAGACGGGCGTCACGTAGGCGACGGCCGGGCACTCGGCCTTCACCGCGGCGACGTCGTCGTCGGTGATCGTGGACTGCCCCGTGAAGATCCGCGCGCCCGACTGCGTCGCGACGCCGGGGAAGATCATGAGGAAGTTCGTGCCGAGCGCCGAGATCTGCGACTGGATCGAGGCCTGCGAGCCCTGGCCGACGCCGATCATCGCGATGACGCACGCGACGCCGATGATGATGCCGAGCGCGGTCAGCGCCGAACGCATCTTGTTGCGCGCGATCGCCTTCATGCCGACCTTCAGGATCGTGACGAACTTGAGCATGGTCAGGCTCCCGCCGCCGGCGCCGCGCGCCGGGAGGGGACCGAACGGTCCTCGACGAGCTTGCCGTCGCGAAAGAGGACGACCCGCTTCGCATACTCCGCGATGTCCGGCTCGTGGGTGATCAGGACGATGGTCTTGCCCTCGTCGTTGAGGCGCTGGAAGACGCCCAACACCTCTTCGGAGGTCCGGGTGTCCAGGTTGCCGGTCGGCTCGTCGGCGAGCAGCAGCTTCGGCTCGTTGATCAGCGCGCGCGCGATCGCGACCCGCTGCTGCTGGCCGCCGGAGAGCTGGCTCGGCTGGTGCTCCTCGCGCCCCGCGAGGCCCACGATCGCGAGGCACTGTCGCGCCTTCTCCTCGCGCTCGCGCGCCGTGTTGCCGTTCGAGGAGTAGATCAGCGGCAGCTCGACGTTCTCGAGCGCCGACGTCCGGGAGAGCAGGTTGAACGACTGGAAGACGAAGCCGACCTTCCCGTTCCGGATCTCGGCGCGCTCGTCGCGGTCGAGCCCGGAGACATCGACCCCGTCGAGGAAGTAGCGGCCCGACGTGGGACGGTCGAGGCAGCCGACGATGTTCATGAAGGTGCTCTTGCCGGACCCGGACGGCCCCATGACGGCGACGAACTCGCCCGCGTCGATCGAGAGGGACACGCCGTCGAGGGCCCGGACCTCGACCTCCCCCATCGTGTAGATCTTGACGAGGTCCTCGATCCGGATGACCTCCAAGGTCAGAACCTCCGGCCGCCGGGACCGCCCGGCGGCCGGCCCGCGGACGCGCCCGCCTTCGCGGTGACGAGCCCGACGATGACCGTGTCGCCCGCCTTCACGTCGCCCGAGACGACCTCGGTGTAACGACCGTCGGTGATGCCGGCGCGGATCTCGACGGGCTTCGGCTCGCCGGCGGCGCCGAGCTCGTAGATCGTCTGTCCCGCCTTGCGGCCCTTCGACGCGCCGGCCGTCCGGTCGAACTGCTGCATCGCGCCGGCCGGTCCCTTCGCCCCGCCGCGCGCGGCGCGCTCCTCGGGCGAGGCGCCGGCTCCGGCCGAGGGGGCGCCGGGCGTGGTCGACGCCGACGGCGTGCGCTTGGCGGCGGCCGCGGCCATGGCGCCGGCCTCCTTCTCCTCCGGGCGGAAACGGAGGGCGCCGTTGGGGATCCGGAGCACGTCCTTCACCGTCGCGACGTCGATCGTGACGTTCGCCGTCATGTTCGGCCTCAGGGCGAGATCGGCATTGTCGACCATGATGATGACCGGGTAGGTGACCACGTTCTGGTTCACCGTCGCGTTCAGGCGGATCTGCCCGATCGTGCCCCGGAACGTCTGGTCGGGATAGGCGTCCACCGTGAAACGCACCGGCTGTCCCACCCTGCACAGGCCGATGTCCGACTCGGAGACGTCCGCCGAGACCTGCATCTTCGTCAGGTCCTGCGCGATCGTGAAGATCGTCGGCGCCTGGAAGGACGCCGCCACCGGCTGGCCGACGTCGTACTGCCGGTCGACGACGACGCCGTCGATCGGCGCGATGATCTTCGAGTTGCGCAGGTCGGTCTCCGACTGCGCGAGCGAGGCCTTCGCCTGGCCCACGGCCGCGACCGACGAGTCGTAGTTGGCCTGCGCCTGGTCGAGGTCGGCCTGGGCGGCGAGCTGCTGGTCCCAGAGCGCCTTCTGACGGCGGAGCGAGATCTGCGTGTTGCGCGCGTCCACCTCGGCCTTCTGCAGCGCCGCCTTCGCCTGGTCGACCTTCTCCTGGAAGGGCACGGGATCGAGCTCCGCGAGCAGATCGCCCTTCTTGACCTGCTTGTTGAAGTCGGCGTGGAGCGCCGCGACGTTGCCGGATACGACGCTCCCCACCTTCACCGTGATCACGGCCGAGAGGGTGCCCGTCGCCGTCACGGTCTGGGTCACGATCCCGCGGTCGACGGCGACCGTGCGGTACTTCGGCTCGGCCGTGCGGCGGCTCTTCAAAAATGCGGCGACGCCGATTCCCGCCGCCAGGAGCAGCACCAGACCGACGATTTTCTTCATCCGGCTCCATCAACCGCCCCGAATGGCGGCATCTTCCCGACCGTGTCCTCGTCTACGGACGCGGCCCGCAAGAGATTACACGGCAGGAGCTTCCCCGAATGGAAAGGGCCCCTTTCGGGGCCCTGGGAATGCGGAGGCGGAGAGACTCAGAGATTGCGGTCGATCAGCTTGACGAACTCGCTGCGGGGCAGCGCGCCGAGCGCGCGATCGGCCACCTGCCCGTTCTTGAACAGGATGAACGTGGGAATCGAGGTGATCTGGTAGCGCATCGCCACCTCGGTCGACTCGTCGACGTTGATCTTCGCCACCTTGAGCTTGCCCGCGTACTGGTTGGCGAGGTCGTCCACGATCGGGGCGACCGAGCGGCACGGACCGCACCAGGGTGCCCAGAAGTCCACGAGCACCGGGACCGAGCTCTTCAGGATGTCGCCGTCGAAGCTCGAGTCCGACACTTCCTTGATGTTCGGGTTAGCCATCAACAAAACTCCTTCGCGCGGAAATACGCCGAACCCGGCCGAGTGGGTTCGCGCGGCGCGGGATCTTAGCAAATCCCCCGCCCGCCCGCCCCGGTCAGTGCACGTGCGCGTGGACACGCCCCCGGACGTGGGCCAGGCCCTCCCGGAGGAACCACGGGACCATCAGGAGGGACAACGCCGGGTCCACCCAGCCCGGGGCCGACAGGAGGCCGGCGACCATGGCGAGGAGCGTCAGCGCCGAGTCGATCGAGCAGGCGATCGATTCCTTGGCCTCCGCGGCGAGTCCCTTGCTGCCGAGGCGCCGGCTCGTCTTCCACTTCAGGTACCCGACGAGCGGCATCCCGAAGGTGGCGAAGACCGTCAGCAGGAGGCCGAGGAGGCTCGGCGGACGCGCGCGTCCCCGCGTACAGTTCGTACACGCCGCGCGCGAGCGTGTAGGACGCGAGCAGCAGAAAGGAGACGCCGATCCATCGCGCGAGGACCTGGTCCCGGTGGGCGTGGTCCTCCTCCTCGTCGGCCAGATGGCGCAGGTGCCGCACCGCGAGGAACGCCGCGCCGCCCTCGATGACGCTCTCGAGGCCAAACGCGAGGAGGGCGAGGCTCCCGGTCCGGACCGCCTCGAAGAGGGCGAGCCCGCCCTCCCCGACACGTGGAGGAAGGTGAGCCCGAGAAGCCAATGCATCCGCCGGCGCAGGGCCGAACGTTCCTCCGGGAGGCCCGGGAGCGGCGCCGGACGGGATTCCCGGGAGACGGTCACGGGCGCATTCTACGCACGTGCCGCAACACCCCGCCCCGGCCAGGAATACAATAATGGCGAACGGCCTTGACAGAATGATGCTCCGCCGAATGCGCCAATCCCGGGTCATCCGGGCGGTCCTGTGCGCCGCAGGGCTCGTGTCCCTGACGGCCGCCTTCGGCCTGCACCCGGAACCGTCCGGAGCATCCGCGACCGCCACTCCCCTCGAAGTCTCGGCGAGCGCATCCGTCGAGGCGCCGGCGCATGAATGCATCGCATGCTTGACGGCGTCGTCCGTCCTGGTCGCCGCCCTCTCGACCCACGTTCCCGTTTCGGCCGATTCGACGATCGCCGAGATCGTCGGTGAGGTCTTCTCGACCGGGCTCCCCGTCGCCTCGCGGCCTCCCGGCCGCGCTCCTCCTGCCCCCCGATCGGCGTAACCGCGCGCGCCGCATCGGCGCGCCGAACGACCCTTCGGTCAGGAGGACCCGTGAAGACTCAGGACATCGGCTTTTCCGCCGCCGCGATTCGGGCTCTGCGGATGGATTCAGGTGAAGACTCCCGTCGTCTACGGCGGGCGGACGCTCCATCCGCTTCCCCTGGACGGTCGCCTCGGTCATCGCGGTTCCTCCTTTCCAGAGCATCCTCGGAGGACCGTTGATTCGTGTCCTGATCATCTCCGCTCTCGCGGTCGCCGCGGCCACTTCGGGCGCCTCCGCCCAGGGCACGCTCGCGCCGGCGCCACAGACGGCCGCGACCGGCCTGACGCGGCGCCAGGCGGTCGATGAGGCGGTCACTCGAAACCCGGCCATCGCGGCCGCGCGAGAGCAGGTCGAGCAGGCGCGCGCGCGCGTCAGCGAGGCGCTCGCGTTTCCCGATCCGTCGTTCGTGGCCACGTTCGAGCAACAGGAGAGCTTCCTGAAACCGCGGACCGCCATGACGCAGGACTACGGGCTCGGCCTGACGCTGCCGTTCCCGGACAAGTTCCATCTGCGCGGCGAGGCGGCCAAGGGCGACCTGCACGCGGTGGAATCCTCGCTGGCGAAGCTGCGACAGCAGATCGCCTCTCAGACCTTCGAGGCCTACGACGCTCTGCTGGTGGCGCTGAAGCATCAGGAGGATCTGGAAGATGGCCTGGCTCTTTCGCGGGACTTCCTGAAGCGGACGGAGGCTCGCTTCGAGGCCGGAACCGTCCCGCGGTTCGACGTGATCAAGGCGAAGGTCGACGTCGCGCAGGCGCAGAACGGCCTGATCGCCAACGAGCGGGCCATCGCGGTGGCGCGCGCGGGGCTCAACCGGCTGCTCGGGCGCAGCCAGGGAGCGCCCTTCGATGCGACCGACCCGCTCGAGCCTCCCCCTCCCGTGCCCCCGATCGACGAATTGGAGAAACTCGCGGAGACTTGCCGGCCGGAGCTCCGGGGTCTCGCGGCGCTCCAGAAGGGGGCCGGCTACGCGACGACGCTGGCCGGGCAATACTGGTTTCCGGACTTCAACATCTTCCTGGCGCGAAACCTCACCTATGGTTTCCCTCCGGCCTACACCTCCGGAATCAATTTCAACCTGCCGATCCTCTTCTGGCAGCACGAGAAGGGCGAGGTCGCGGAGGCCCGTCACCGGGAGCTCGAGCTGGCCAGCACTTTCGCCGACACTCTGGCCCAGGTCGGATTGGATGTGCGGACGGCCTATGCGGCCGCCACCACGGCCCTGCGCCAGGCTCTCTTCCTCCGGGATTCGCTGCTCCCGGAAGCGCGCGAGGCCTATCGCATCGTCGCGACGAGCTACTCGCTCGGCGGCGTCTCCTCCCTCGAGCTGCTCGATGCCAAGAGAACTCTGCTCGAAGCGGAGACCGAGTACGCGGATGCCCTGGGCGCCGCCAACGATGCGCGGTCCGACCTCGAGGTCGCCGTCGGCGCACCGATCCCCAACGCTCCCTCTGGAGGCAACGATGCACCCCAGCCGTAGAGCCCTCCTGATCGCCGTCGCGTCCGCGGCGTCGGTCCTCTCGCTCGCGGCGTGCGCCGCGAAGGACGACAAGACGGCGCCCGCCGAGACCCGGGCCGGCAACCTGACCCTTCCCGCGGCCCAGCGCGCGAAGATCCGCGTCGAGAAGATCGAGGCGTCGCACTTCCGCCGCACGCTCGAGACCACCGGCACCGTGGCCTTCGACGCCGACCAGGCCACCCAGGTGCTCTCCCCCATATCGGGCCCCGTCGCGCGGCTGCTCGTCAACGTCGGAACCGCGGTCAAGCAGGCCGAGCCGCTGGCGAGCATCTCCTCTCCCGATTTCGGCGTTGCGGTCGGCGCCTATCGCAAGGCCGAAGTCGCGGCCGCGAAACCTCCGGCGCATCGCCGATCTGGACGCGCAGCTCTTCCAGAACGACGCCCTCGCGCGCCGGGAGATGGAACAGGCCGAAGCCGACGCCGTCTCGGCCGAAGCCGATCGCGAGGCGCGCTTGAGCAGCTGCATGCGCTCGGGGTCGACGAGGCCACGATCGAGGAGATCCGAGAAGGCCGGCAGGCCGCCGGGCCGCGAGGCGCTATCCGCTCGCCGATCGACGGACGCGTGGTGGAGAAGCTGATCACTCCCGGACAGCTCCTGCAGGCCGGGCCGACGCAGTGCTTCACGGTCGCCGACCTTTCCACCGTGTGGGTCATGGCCAACGTGTTCGAGGTCCGACCTTCCCTACGTCGCGATCGGCGACCCGGCGGACGATCACGTCCCGGCGGCACGCCGGACGTATTGCCGGGCCGGGTCGACTACATCGCCGCGATGGTCGATCCCAACACGCGGGCCGTCCGCGGTCCGCATCGTCGCCCGGAACCCGCAGGGGTCCTCAAACAGGACATGTACGTGCGCGTCGCCCTCCACTCGCGCCGGGACAGCGACGGGTTGCTCGCGCCGGCGTCGGCGGTCCTGCGCGACGACGAGAACCTCCCGTTCGTCTTCGTCGCCAACGCGGACGGCACGTTCGCGCGCCGGCGGGTCGAGATCGGGTCGCAGGTCGGCGATCGCATCGAGATCCGGTCGGGCTCAAGGCGGGGGAGCAGGTGGTCACGAGGGCGGCCTCTTCATGCAGTTCGCGGAGAGCCAGTGAGCCCGCCGCGGCCTCCCCCCCGCCGGAAGGCCACCGGCGGCGTCGGTCATCAACCGCATCGTCTCGTCGTCCCTGCGCCAGCGGTTCCTCGTCGTGCTCCGGCGCGCTCCTGCTCGGGGCGCGGCGTCTGGTCCCTCTCCCGGCTGCCGGTCGACGCCTATCCCGACCTCTCCCCTCCGATGGTCGAGATCGATCACGCAATGGCCCGGCCACGCCGCCGAGGAGGTCGAGCGGCTGATCACCGTGCCGATCGAGGTCGAGATGAACGGCCTGCCGAAGATGACGGCTCTCCGCTCGATCTCGCTCTACGGGCTCTCCGACGTGCGCATGACGTTCGAGCAGGCACGGACAACTACTTCGCGCGCCAGCGCGTCTTCGAGCGGCTGCCGCGACGTCCCTGCCCAACGGCGTGACGCCGTCGGTGGCGCCCCTCTTCTCGCCGTCCGGCCTCGTCTACCGCTACGTGCTCGAGAGCCCGGACCGCACGCCGATGGAGCTGAAGACGATCGAGGACTGGGTCGTCGACACGGCAGTACCGCTCGGTCCCCGGCGTCGCGGACGACTCGCGGCCTCGGCGGCGAGACGATGCAGTACCAGGTGCTGCTCGACCCGGCCAAGCTCGCCGGCGCCGGCCTCTCGGTGCCCGCCGTGGCGGCGGCGCTCGCCGCCAACAACGGCAACGCCGGGGGCGGCTTCTACTCGGAGGGCGGACAGTTCTACTACGTGCGCGGCCTCGGCCGGCTGCAGACCCCCGAGGACATCGGCAACGTCGTTCTCGCCGTCCACAACGGCATCCCGGTGCTCGTCAAGGACGTGGCCCGCGTCGAGATCGGCCACGCGCCGCGCCTTGGCCAGTTCGGCTTCAACGACCGCGACGACGCCGTCGAAGGCGTGATCCTGATGCGCACGGGGGAGCAGGCGCAGGTCGTCTTGAAGAAGGTCGAGGACAAGACCGCGAGCTCAACGCCTCCATCCTGCCCGAAGGACGTCAAGGTCCGACCCTTACTACGACCGCAGCGAGCTGATCGCACTGACGACCCGGACGGTCGAGGGAAACCTGCTGCGGGGAATCGTTCTCGTCGTCGTCGTGCTGATCTTCTTTCTCTACGATTTCCGCTCCGGCCTGATCGTCGCGACGACCATTCCGCTCGCCCTCCTGTTCGCCTTCATCTGCCTCGACCTGCAGGCACGTTCCCGCCAACCTCCTGTCGATCGGCGCCATCGATTTCGGCATCCTCGTCGACGGCGCCGTGGTGATGGTGGAGAACATCTACCGGCAGCTCGCGCTGCGGCACGGAACGTCAGTACTCGATCGGCGAGGTCATCGCCGAGGCGGCCGCCGAGGTGGACCGGCCGATCTTCTACGCCGTCTCCGTCATCGTCGCGGCTTCCTGCCGATCTACGTGCTCTCGGGACCCTCGGGCGAGCTCTTCCGGCCGATGGCCGACACGATGATCTTCGCGCTGCTCGGGGTCCCTGATCCTGACGCTGACCCTGCTGCCCGTGCTCTGCTCCTGGGCGCTGCGCAAGGGCGTCCGCGAGCGGCGCAACGCCGCCTTCGAGGCGGTCAAGAGCGCGTACGCGAAGGGCCTCGACTCCTGCATCCGCCGCCCCGTGGCAGACCGAGCGTCGCCTCGGTGCTCGTCCTGGGAGCCTCGCTGCTCGCTCATTCCCGGCATCGGCGCCGAGTTCATGCCCCACCTCGACGAGGGGGCGCTCTGGATCCGCGCGACGATGCCCTACACGATCTCCTTCGAGGAATCGTCGAAGATCTCCCCGCAGATCCGCGGGATCCTGCGCTCCTTCCCGGAGGTGACCGTCGTCGCCTCCGAGCACGGACGCCCCGACGACGGCACGGACCCGACCGGCTTCTTCAACTGCGAGTTCTTCGTCGGGTTGAAGCCCTACTCGGAGTGGAAGGGCCCGTACCGGACGAAGCCGGAGCTCATCGCGGCGATCGACAAGAAGCTCCCGGCGTTTCCCGGGCATCATCTTCAACTACACCCAGCCCGCCGAGGACGCGGTGGACGAAGCGGAGACGGGTCTGAAGAGCTCCCTGGCGGTGAAGGTCTTCGGGCCCGACCTCGCGGTGCTCGAGAGCAAGGGAAAGGAGATCAAGCACATCCTCGAACGCGTGCGCGGCATCAAGGAAGTGACGCTCGTCCAGGAGCTCGGGCAACCGAGCCTGACAGTCACGCGTGGACCGCGCCAAGATCGCCCGGTATGGCGTGAACGTCGCGGACGTCAACGGCGTGATCGAGGCGGCCGTCGGAGGCGGAGCGGCCACGCAGGTCGTTCAGGGCGAGAAGCTCTTCGACCTGGTCGTTCGCCTCGAGCCCCGGTTCCGCGAGACGCCCGAGGCGATCGGCAACATCCTGATCGCGACCCCCGGCGGCCAGCAGATCCCGATCAAGGAGCTCGCCGACCTCCAGCTCGCCAGCGGCGCCTCCTTCATCTACCGGGAAGACAACTCCCGCTTCATCGGCGTCCAGTACTCGGTCGAGGGCCGGGACCTGGCCGGCGCGGTCGAGGACGCCCGCGCCCAGGTGGCGGCGAAGGTCCGCCTGCCGGAAGGGTACCGGGCCGTCTGGGGAGGAGAATACAAGGAGTACACGAACTCGCGGCAGCAGCTGCGCTTCATTCTTCCCCTGACGCTGTTCCTGATCTTCCTCCTGCTCTTCGCCCTCTACAGCAACCTCAAGTTTCCCCTCATCACGATGGTCGGCGTGCTTCTCTCGGCCCCCGTCGGGGGCCTTCTCGCCCTGCGGCTGACGGGGACCCCGTTCTCCGTCTCCTCGGGGATCGGATTCCTGGCGCTCTTCGGCGTCTCCGTGCAAACCGCAGTCGTCTACATCTCGTACGCCAACGAGCTGCGCCTCGCCGGCCAGGGAATCGCCGAGGCGACGCGCGAGGCGGCCCTGCTCCGGCTCCGTCCGATCATGATGACGGCGCTCGTGGCAGCGTTCGGGCTGCTTCCCGCCGCGATGTCGACCGGCGTCGGATCCGATTCGCAGCGACCCTTCGCGCTCGTCATCGTCGGCGGTCTGTTTTCCCGCCTTCTGATCAGCGTGTTCCTGATGCCGGCGCTCTATTCGATCGTGGCGCGACCCGGAGACCGGTTGGAGGTCTGAGCCGACCCGGAGCCGGCCAGGGGCGTTCCTAGGAGCCGGCGCCCGACTCCTTCCGGCGCTCGAAGAACTCGCGCGTGGCGTCCGCGATGTCCCGCTGGATCTGCGCCTTCAGGTCCATCATCGACGGGAACTTCCGCTCCTCGCGCAGGCGCTCGAGGAAGAAGAGCCGGACCCTCTCGCCGTAGACGTCGGCCGAGAAGTCGAGGACGTACGTCTCGACCGTGGTGGCATAGTCCTCGTAGAGCGTCGGACGCCGGCCGATGTTCGAGACGCTCGGAAACCGGCGGCCGAACGAGCGGATCTCGATCTCCGTGACGTAGACGCCGTCCGCGGGCGGCAGCTCGTTCTCGGGCTCGAGGTTGATCGTCGGCACGCCGATCTGGTGGCCCAGCCGGTCGCCGCGCGCGACGAGCCCGTCGAGCTCGTACTCGCGTCCCAGCATCGCGTTCGCCTCGACGATCGCGCCCTTCTCGAGGGCCCGCCGGATCCGGGTCGACGAGACCGGCGCGCCCCCGACCACGACCTCGTCCACCGCGGAGGCGGTGAACCCGCAATCCGCCCCCAGCCTCGTGAGGAGCGCGAGGTCGCCGCGCTTGCTCCGGCCGAACGCGAAGTGCGCGCCCACCAGGATCTCCGAGGCGCCGAGCCGGTCGCGGAGCAGGTTGCGAACGAAGTCCTCCGGTTCCATCAGCGAGAGGTCCCGGGTGAACGGAACGACCAGCAGCGCGTCGATCCCGATCGCCTCGATCGCCTCCTCCTTCTGGCGCAGCGTCTGGATCCTCCTCGGCGCGTGATCCGGGCGCAACACCGCCATCGGGTGCGGCTCGAACGTGATCGCGAAGGAGGGCCGGCCGACCGCGCGCGCCCGCGAAACGACCGTTTCGAGGATCCGGCGGTGGCCGAGATGGACGCCGTCGAAGTTGCCGATCGTGCCGACGCCCCCGCGCGGCAGATCGGTGGATCGGAACGGGTCGCGGATGACCTGCATGCGACGGAGAGCGGACGCCGCGGCCTACGGCACCACGGCGCCCGAGACGTCGTAGTCGAACGTCCGCTCGATGCGGACCGACACGACCTGTCCCGGCGTCAGGGCGCGGTCCCCCGCGTCGGTGACGAGGAGCCGTCCGTCGATCTCGGGCGCCTGCGATCGGAGGCGGCCCTCGAGGAGGTACTCGGATTCCTCGGAGGGCCCCTCGACGATGGCGGAGACGACCGTCCCCTTGAGACGCCTCAGCCGCGAGCGCGAGATCGGCTGCTGGACCGAGAGGAGGAACTCGCGCCGGCGCTCCTTCTCCTCGGCCGGCACCGGATCGCCCAGGGGCTCGGAGCCGGAGCCCGGCTCCGGCGAATAGCCGAAGGCGCCGACGTTGTCGAGCTCCGCCTCGCGCACGAATCGCACGAGCTCCGCGAACTCGGACTCCCCTTCGCCGGGGAAGCCCACGATGAAGGTCGTGCGCACGGCGATCTCGGGAACGATCTCGCGCATCCGCCGGATCTGCGCGAGGTACGCGCCTCCGTCGCCGCCCCGACGCATCGCGGCGAGGATCGGCCGCGCGACGTGCTGGAGCGGGATGTCCACGTAGGGAACGAAGCGGGTCTCCGAGGCCATCAGGCGGAGCACCGACTCGTCGAGCGTCTTCGGATAGGCGTACAGGAACCGGATCCAGGGAAAGGTCGTCCCCGCGAGCAGCGCCTCGACGAGACGCGTCAGGCCCGCGCGGCCGAAGTCGAGGTCGTCGCCGTAGCGCGTCGTGTCCTGCGAGACGAGCACGAGCTCGGCAACGCCCTGCGCCTCCAGGCTCCGCGCCTCGGCGACGAGCGAGGCGATCGTGCGGCTGCGCTGGCGGCCGCGCATCTGCGGAATGGTGCAGAAGGTGCACGGGTTGTCGCAGCCCTCGCCGACCTTCAGGTAGGCGTAGCCGCGATGGCGGGACAGCACCCTCGGCGAGAGCTCGTCGTAGAGCCGCGTCGCGAGCGGCTTGTCGGTGAAGCGCGGCAGCGTCGGCAATCCGGCCGCCGCCGCGGGCGCGTTCTCGAGCTCGTCCAGCCCCACGAAGGCGTCCACCTCCGGGATCTCGCCCGCGAGCTCGCGGCCGTACTTCTGCACCATGCAACCCGCGACCACGACGCGCTCGATCTCGCCGCGCTTCTTGCGCTCGACCTGCTCGAGGATCGCCTCGACCGACTCCTCCTTGGCGCGGTCGATGAAGCCGCAGGTGTTGATCACGACGACGCGGGCGTCTCCATCCGGCACGATCGCGTGGCCCGCGTTCTTCAGATGGCCGAGCATCACCTCGGTGTCCACGAGGTTCTTCGGGCAGCCGAGAGAGACGATGCCGACGGTCGGAAGGCTCTTCGGAGGCATCAGGGGTAGATCCGCTTGAGCGTCCGCGGATACGGGATCGCCTCGCGCAAATGGTGGATCCCGCAGACCCAGGCCACGAGCCGCTCGAGGCCCATGCCGAATCCGGCGTGCGGGAAGGTCCCGTAGCGGCGGACGTCGAGGTACCACTCGTACGCCTCGCGCGGGAGCTTGTGCTCCTCGAGACGCCGCTCGAGAAGCGCGAGGTCGTGGATGCGCTGCGACCCGCCGATGATCTCGCCGTAGCCCTCGGGCGCGAGCATGTCCAGGCCGAGGACCACCTCCGGGTCCTGCGGGTCCGGCTGCATGTAGAACGACTTGATGGCCGTCGGGAAGCGCGACACGATGAGCGGCCGCTCGGAGTCCGCGCAGAGCGCCGTCTCCTCGTCCGCGCCGAGGTCGTCGCCGAAGTTCACCGGGAAGCCCTTCTTCTGGAGGTGCTGGATGCCCTCGCGGTAGGTGATTCGCGGGAAGGGCTTCTGCACCTTCTCGAGTTTCGCCGCGTCCCGCTCGAGGCGCTTCAGGTCCTCGGCGCAGCGCTCGAGCGCGCGCCCGACGAGCGCGACGACGAAGTCCTCGGCGAGCTCGCAGAGGCCCTCGAACTCGAGGAACGCGACCTCCGGCTCGACCATCCAGAATTCGGTCAGGTGCCGCCGCGTCTTCGATTTCTCCGCGCGGAAGGTCGGCCCGAAGCAGTACACCTTCCCGAACGCGGCGGCCGCGGGCTCGAGATAGAGCTGTCCCGACTGGGAGAGGTACGCCTTGTCCCCGAAGTAGTCGGTCTCGAAGAGCGTCGACGTCCCCTCGACGGAGGAGCCCGTCAGGATCGGGGAATCGATGCGGACGAACTCGCGCTCGTAGAAGAAATCGGCGATCGCCTGCTCCATCTCGGAGCGCACGCGCAGCACCGCGTGCTGCTGCGAGGAGCGCATCCAGAGATGCCGCAGGTTCATGAGGAAGTCGACGCCGTGCTCCTTCGGGGAGATCGGGTAGTCGGGCGACTCGCCGAGGATTTGGAGCGAGGTCGCGGTCATCTCGAAGCCGCCGGGCGCGCGCCGGTCCTCGCGAATGGTCCCGGTGACCGCGAGCGAGGACTCCTGGGTCGCCTTCTCGGCCGCCTCCCACGTCTCCGGCGGCACGTCGGCCTTCGGCACGACGCACTGGAGGTAGCCCGTCCCGTCGCGGACGATGAGGAACTGGATCTTGCCCGACGAGCGCTTCTGGTAGAGCCAGCCCCGCACGAGCGCGGTCGAACCCGCCTGCTGGCCAATCTTCGAGATCGCGGTCGCTTCCATAAAGGCGCGGGATTATACGGTCAAATCGCGGCGACGGAGGGCGAGGGCCGCGAGCGCGGCGAATGCAGCGGCCTCGAGCAGGCGCAACGCGACCGCGAGCCACGGAGACGGCATCCCGAGGCCGAACGTGCCGAGCCGGACGAGCGCCGGCCAGGGCGCGCCGCCGCCCCACCGGAATAGCGCGCCCCGAGTCGCGGGCGACGCGAGCCCCGCGTAGTCGGGAAACAGGGCGAACTCGGTGACCCAGACGTCCGCGCCGAGCGCGAGCAAGAGAGCCGCCGCGACGAGCCCGCCGCGGCCCCGCGCCGCCGACGCGGCGATCGCGAACCCGAGGCCGACGCCGTACCAGATCGGATCGAACGCGTGGAGATACCAGCCGGCGAGCCCGGCGCCGGCGGAGGGATGCCCGCCGAGGACATGCCGGATCGCTCCCCACGCCTGTCCCACCTCGGCCGCGGCGAAGACGACGGCCGCGGCGAGGAGGAGCGCGCCACGGCGCCTCGGCAGGTCGGGAAGGAAGTAGAGGCCCGCCGCGACGAGGAGCGCCCACGGAGCGAGGAAGAGGACGACGCCGACCGGTCTCAGGAAGTCGCTGTGCGGACCGCTCGTCCAGATCGCGGAGCCGACGAACACCTTCGCGTAGTCGAACCACGGCAGCGCCGCGATCCGGCGCGCCGACTCGACAGAAACAGGCACGGAGCCGGGCGCGCGCAGCTCGTACTTGCCCGTCGGATTGCCGGTGCGCGCCTGGAGGTCGAGCGCGGTCACGGCCACCGAGGCCGCGATCGCGAGCACGACCACGATCCGCCGCGCCCGCGAGGCGTCGCGCGGCCAGAGGAGCGGGAGCAGCAGCGCCGCGGGCCACGCGTAGAGCTTCGCCGCCGCCGCGACGGCCCAGCTCGCCGCCTCGGCGGCGGTCGCCGCCGCGGACTCGCCGTCGCCGGGTCGGGTCGAGAGCAGGAGCGCCGTCGCGAGGGCCGCGCAGGCGAGCCCGTCGTTGCCCGCGCGCGCGACGAGCGTGATCCACGTCGGCGTGGCCAGAAGCAGGAGACCGGCGAGAAATCCGGCCCGGCCCCAGAGGCGCGTCGCGAGGAGGGCGGTCGCGAGCGCCGTCACGCCGCCGAGCGGGACCGCGAGGAGCCGCAGGACGAGGAGCTCCCGCAGCTGCGTCTTTCCGAAGAGGCGGTCGAGCGGCGCCGCCAGCGCGTAGTAGAGAGAGGCCTGCTGCGCCTCGTAGTTGGCGGCGACGAGGTCCGACCGCATCGCGGCGTCGAGCGGCACGTCCCGCCAGCCGCCGGGCCGGAGCGCCACGAGCCTCGCCCACCCGTTCTTCACCATGCCGAAGCTCGGCGGCCCCTCGCCGAGGGCGTTGAACGAGAGGGACAGGTAGCGCGCCACCGACGGCTCGTCGGCCGAGGGCTGGCGGCCGGCGGCCGCGACGAAGGAGACGCGGGCGACGTGGAAGCCCTCGTCGAGACCGGCGTACGGCGGCATCGCCAGCACCGCGAGGAGAAGCCGCGCCGCGGCGGCGGCGGCGAGCAGCGCGATCCACGATCGCGGGACGCCGCTCCCGCCGGGGGGCGCCGTCGGGACTCGGCTACTATTCCGACCCGCGCCGATGACGAGCCTCAAGAGCGTGCTGCGCGCCCTCGTGGGATCCCGGGACGCGCCGGCCCCGTCCGCCGCCGGACCGGAGGACGGCTACAAGGCCGCGTGGAACTCCGCGGCGCGCGCCGACGCGCACGACGCGATTCTCACGGGCGCGACCCCCGAGCAGTTCGAGGAGACCGGCCGGGGCGACGCGGAGCGCGTGCGCCGGTGGCTCCGCGGCGGCGACGCGGTCCTCAACATCGGCTGCGGCGTCGGCCGGGTCGAGCGCTACCTCGCGCCGCTCGTCGGCGAGCTCTGGGCGGTCGACGTCTCCGGCGAGATGCTCGCGCGCGCCCGGCGGCGGCTCGAGGGGCTCGCGAACGTCCACCTCCGCGAGGTCGCCAACGACGAATTTCTCCGATCTTTCGAGGACGGGCGCTTCGACGTCGTCTTCTCGTTTCTCGTGCTCCAGCACCTCGAGAAGGAGGACGCCGCCCGCTATCTCCGCGACGCCTTCCGCGTGCTCCGCCCGGGCGGGGTCTTCGTCGGGCAGTTTCCGAATCACCTCTCTCCAGAGTACACGACGGCCTTCTTCGAGGGCCTCGACCTCGCCTCGCGCAGCCCGGGCCGCGTCCGGACCTACACCGAGCCCGAGGTGCGGCACACGCTGGAGACGCTCGGCTTCACGGTCGAGGAGCTGGGGTACGGCGGCGATCACGGCAGGAGCGCCGAGATCTACGTCGCCGCGCGCAAGCCGGTCACCGTCCGGTGCGCCCCGCCGTCGCCGACGGCGTAGGCGTCATGGGCGCGGGCGCGCGAGGCGGCCCGATGCGGAACGCGCGTTCGACCGAGGTCCTGCCTCCGTCCCGGCCGACGAACGTCACCGTCAGCCGGTGCGGACCCGGAGCGAGGTCGGGGACGCGGAAGGCAAACATGCCCCGATCCGGCTCGGGATAGTCCGGGTAGAGGCGCTTCAGCCCCTCGCGGGGCAGATGCACGGCGACGGCGATGGGGCCCGCCTCCGTCGCGGCGAGCACGTCGGCGATGCCCGAGTCGTCGAGCGCCCAGCCGAATCCCCAGTCCTGCGCCGCGACCGTCGCGCCTTTCGCCGGCGCCTCGAGGTTGCCGAACGGCGGCGCCAGCCGCATCCCGTCGGCGCGCACGCGCGCAATCGTCGCGTCGAGCGCCGATCGGGTGCGGGCGCGCCCGGCGCCGTCCTCCCGCAGGCGGTCCGCCCAGGCGGCGCCGGCCGCGACGAACACGAAGTCGCGGTCGTCTTCGTGCGGAAAGCTCCGGACGAGTTCGAGTCCACCGGAGGTCACGGCCCGGTCGAGCGCGTCGGCGTAAGCGGCCACGAAGACTCCCTCCCGAACGTGCGGGTGGTAGACGAGGACGCACGCGCCGAGGTCTCCCATCCGCTCCCACACCGTGTCCGGAATCGGCCGCCGCTTCAGCGTCGCCTCGAGCCCCCGGTACGCTTCGGGGAAGAAGCCCGAGTACCCGTTGACCAGCGGCTGGCCGTGCTGCGCCTGGCGGAAGACGTACTCGTAGTCGTAGAGGATCCCCAGCGGCCACTCCACGACGGCGCCCGGGAGCTCCTGCGAGGCGATCCAGCGATAGACGGGCGGCGCGGCGGCGTCGACCGGATGGAGTCGAAGCGGAAACGCCCGGTACTCGAACGCGACGACGGCGACCGCCGCGGCGGTCCAGGCCCGCCGACTGCTCGGCGCGCGCCGCCGGAGGATCTCGGCGAGCCCCCAGGCGGCGAGGACCCCGAGCGCGAGGTCGAAGAGGACGATGCCCCGCGCCGGAGAGCGGATCGAACCGGAAGGCGGCGCCGAAGGACTGGAAGAGGAAGAGGTAGTAGGGCGTGTGGCCGCCGAGCGCGACGACGACGCCGACGAGCGCCAAGGCGGCGAAGAACGCCGCCCGGGACGGAACGGGCGATCGCCGGAGCCAGTCTCCGGCGCTCGCGTAGGCCGACCGCGCCGGAAACGCGACGACGAGACGCGCGAGGGCGAACACCGTCAGCCAGACCAGCACACGGCCGGGGTCGCCCAGCGACATTCTTCCCAGGCGGAGGCCGGGTTGAACGAGGGCCGCGATCCAGACGACCGCCGCGAGCGCGATCAGGACGTCGAGGATCCGGACCGCGGCGCGGCCGCGCGACATCGGCGACTCCGCCGCCGATCCTCGCGGACGCCGGACGACAACGAGCGCGAGAGCCGCGAGCCCGAACGCGGCGAGGCCCGGAAAGAAGTCGCCCTCCGGACCCCGCCAGGCCCGCGTGATCGGTCCCCAGAAGCGGTTCAGGACCCCCGCCGACAGGAAGTAGCTCGGACGCCCGGAGTAGAAGAGCATCTCGCTCAAGGAGCGGCGCATCCCGTACAGCCGCTCGGCGCGGCGGTACGCGAGGGCGAATGGCAGAAACGCCATCCCACCGGCGGCGGCGGCGCCGATCGCGGCGAGCACGCGCGCGCGGCCCTCCCGGCCCTTCTCGACCGCGAAGAATCCGAGCGCGAGGAGGAGGAGGAGTCCCGAGAAGAGCGCGTAGTGCACGTTCGAGAGAGCGTTCCACGCGAAGCAGACGCCGAAGAGGACGAGGTCCCGCCGCCGGCCGGAGTCGAGATACCGCAGCAGGAAGAGCAGCAGCAGGCAGAGAAAAGCGCCCCACTGATGCTGCAGATGCGGCATCTGCGAGAACCGCCACGGCACGAACGCATAGACGAAGCCCGCGACGACCGAGGTGAGCGGATCTCCGGTGACGAACCGGGCGAGCGCCCAGGCCGAGAGGGCGGACGAAAAGATCCCGGCGAGGAGGAGCGCGTTGTAGTTGAGAAGCGGCGAGGCGCCGCCAGCGAGCAACGGCCACCCGAACACCGAGACGCCCCACAGGTTCTCGGAGAACGCCAGAACGTCGTGCGCCGGGTGGAAGAAGTCGAGCTCGAAGAGATGCCGGGGGTCGTGCAGGGTCTGGTGGTAGTCCCACTGCAGGATGCGGGCGTTGAGCTTGGCGTCCCAGATGTCCGTCATCGCGTCGCCCAGGCGGACCGCCTGAGGCCAGGTCATCAGGACGGTGGCGGCGAGGAAGAAGAGGGCCGCGAGCGCGGTCTCGCGTCCGGGACGGGAGGCGCGGCCGCCTCCGGGGCTCACCGCTGCCGCGCGCGGACGTTGTTCGCGATCGTCTGGGCCTGCTGGAGGCGCTGCATGCGCCGCTGGCGCTTCTGCGTCGCGTCGACGTCGCCCGTCGGCGGGCACGGCGCCGCGGATCTCGCGCAGCAGCTTCTCGAGCTCGAAGCCGAACGCCTGGAAGTCGGCGGTCTGGAACTTCTTGAAGGTCAGCTCGGAGGTGATGATGTAGCCATCCGCGATGTCGCGCACCATCGTGTACGCGGACCCTCCGATGAAGGCGCTCATCCCTGCGAAAAGTGTACCTCGGCCGAGGTTTGGACGACGCGGGCATCCGGGATACGATCGCCCCCTTTTCGGGGAGGACATCCTTGGCGACCAGAGCCGACTACCTCGACTTCGACACCCTGCTGACGGAAGAGCAGCGGCTCGTCCGCGATACGGTCGGCGACTTCGTCGACGAGAGGGTCCTCCCCATCATCGAGGACGCGGCCTGGGAGGGACGCTTCCCGAAGGAGCTCGTCCCCGGGCTCGCCGAGCTCCAGGTGTTCGGCTCGACGATCTCGGAGTACGGGCTGCCGGGCCTCGACAACATCGCGTACGGGCTCATCATGCAGGAGCTCGAGCGCGGCGACTCGGGCCTGCGCTCGTTCGTGTCCGTCCAGTCGGCCCTCGTCATGTACCCGATCCACGCATTCGGCTCGAAGGAGCAGAAGGACCGCTGGATCCCCAGGCTTGCGAAGGCCGAGGCGATCGGCTGCTTCGGGTTGACCGAGCCGGACTTCGGCTCGAACCCGGCCGGCATGCGCACGGTCGCGAAGAAGGACGGCGACGGCTACGTCTTGAACGGCGCGAAGGCCTGGATCACGAACGGCTCCGTGGCCGACGTCGCGGTCGTCTGGGCGAAGCTCGACGGCGTCGTCCGCGGCTTCCTCGTCGAGAAGGGCACGAAGGGGTTCTCGACCTTCGAGCACAAGGGCAAGATGTCGCTGCGCGCCTCGGTCACGTCGCAGCTCGCGTTCGAGGACTGCCGCATCCCGGCCGAGAACATGCTGCCCGGCGTCGAGGGGCTGAAGGGCCCGCTCTCCTGCCTGACGCAGGCGCGCTACGGCATCGCGTGGGGCGCGATCGGCAGCGCGATGGCGACCTACCAGGCCGCCCTCGACTACTCGAAGAGCCGCAAGCAGTGGAAGGACCGGCCGATCGCCGCGCACCAGCTCGTGCAGGAGCGCCTGGCGTGGATGATCACCGAGATCACCAAGGGCCAGCTCCTCGCGTGGAAGCTCGGCCGGATGAAAGACGACAAGACGATGAAGCCGCACCACGTGTCGATGGCCAAGCGCAACAACGTCTGGGTCGCGCGGGAGTGCGCCAAGCTCGCCCGCGAGACGCTCGGCGCGAACGGCGTCGTCAACGAGTACCCGGTGTTCCGCCACCTCGCCAACATCGAGAGCGTGTACACGTACGAGGGGACGCACGACATTCACACGCTGATCATCGGAGAGGCCGTCACCGGCGTCGCGTCGTACAACCCGCCCATGGAGTAGGAGGCGCCGGTCGGGCCTTCGGACCCGCGTCCTGACTCCGAGTCCTGCTCCTCCCCGTCGCGCCGAAGCGCGAAATCAAAGCCCCACAGTCGGTTGCGTTAAAATAGCTTCATTGGGCATCACAGGAAATCTGAAGACGATGCAGCTCGGGGAGCTGCTGCAGTGGCTCTCGCTCGGCTCGAAGACGGGAACCCTCCTCGTCGACGGCCGCGGAGTCGAGAAGAGGCTCTATTTCCAGGACGGCCGGATCGCCTCCACCTCCTCGTCCGACCAGCGGGAGTACCTCGGCCACTTCCTCGTCTCCCACGGCTTCATCACCGAGGAGGAGCTGAAGATGGCCATGGAGGTCCAGGAGGAGTCGCAGATCCTCCTCGGCAAGATCCTGGTCATGATCAACGCCATCGCCGAGACGGACCTCCTGCGCCTGATGAAGAAGAAGGCGGAGGAGTCGATCTACGACATCTTCCTGTGGCCGGAGGGCGACTTCGAGTTCGTCGAGGGGCAGCTGCCCGACCAGAAGATGATCGCCCTCTCCCTGGACGTCACGGGCATCATCATGGAGGGCATGCGCCGCTACGACGAGTGGCAGATCATCCGGCAGCGGGTGCCCGACTCGTCGGTCGTCCCGGAGATCCTCAGGCCGCTCGACATGGAGGTGCTGTCGGACCGCGAGAAGCTCATCGTGCCGTACGTCGACGGCCAGCGCACGGTCGAGGAGATCGCGCTCCACACGCACAACGCCGAGTTCACCGTCTCGAAGCTGATCTCCGAGGGTCTCCGCGGCGGCGCCATGCGGCTGACGGAGGGCCGGCCGCACCCCTCCACGCCCGTCCTCGGGCCGGGCGTCTCCGAGGTGGACCACTTCCTGCAGCGGGGCCGCGCCCAGATCAAGGACGATCCGCAGGCGGCGTACCGCATGTTCAAGGTCGCGCACGAGCTCGATCCCTCCGACGGCCGCGCCGCCGACGCGCTCCGCGACGCCGAGCGCGAGATCAAGGCCGCCCTCGCGAAGGACGGCGTGTCGGGCGAGAAGGTCCCGGAGCTCGCCGTCCCTCTCCAGAGCCTGACCGAGCGACCCTTTTCGCCGCAGGAGGGCTTCGTGCTCTCGCGGATCAACGGCCAGTGGGACGTGAAGTCGATCATGAAGATCTCGCCGATGAAGGAGCTCGAGGTGCTGATGATCTTCCACAGGTTCCTGAAGGACGGCGTCATCCGCTTCAAGGCGCGCTGAGCGGCGGGGCCGCCGGCCTCCGCCCCGTGTAAAATGGCTCTTTCGGAGGAGAGAACCCGGATGCGCGCGTCGGGGGGGCGGCCGCGGACGCTTCACCTGCTTCAGGTCGGTGTCTGCGCGGGAGGCGCCGCGCTGCTCGCTGTCCTGTCGCCGGGCATTCCCTGGGCCCGCTTCCCCGAGATCCTCTTCTTCACCGCGCTCGGCGTCCTGGCGTTCCGACTGCGCGTGCGCTACGCCGGCAACTACGTCGGCTTCGAGGCGGCGGCGATCGTGCCCGCGATCCTGCTGTTGCGCTCGCCCGGCGCGGCGATGCTCGTCTGCGCGTCGTCCGACGCGATCGCGAAGCTCCTCGGCAAGAATCGCCGCTGGACGCTCCCGAGCGCCTTCGACCTCGCCCAGCTGTCGATCGCGTACGCGGGAGCGGCGCTGTTCGTGGACGCGCTGCACCCGGCCGGCGGCGGCGCCGTCGCCATCGGGGCGCTCGCGGTGGCCGTGCTCCTCGTCTTCTTCCTGGTCAACACGGGGCTCGTCTTCGCGTACCTCGACCTCTCCGGCCTCGTCGCGCGCCGCCAGCTCCCGGAGATCGGCCTGTTCCAGTTCGTGGCCCTCGCCGTGCTCGCGCCGATCGTGGTTCTCGAGGTCCTGATCTATCCGGCCTACGGTCCGGCCGGCTCCCTCCTCGCCTTCTTCCCGGTCGTGCTCGCGTCGTTCGTGATGCGCAATCTCTCGTCGATGGAGCGGCGCGTCGAGGAAGTCTCGCGTCGCAACCGGGAGCTGGATGCGATGCGCGACATCTCCCTGAGCTTCGGCGGAAGCGCCCGCGTCGACCGCTACGAGCGCGTCTTCACCGCCCTCGCCCGCCTGGCGCCGATCGAGGCCATGGCCATCGTCGAGTGGAGCGGCGCCGGCGAAGAGCTCGCGGTGCACCTCTCCGAGGGGGCGCGCGTCGGCCGCGACGACGTCGGCGCCTGGGCGCGGCGCAACCGGCTGGACGAGCGGGGGCTCGACAGCGGCGCGGCTTCCTCCGAGTCCTCCGTCGGCGACGCCCGCGAGCTGAAGCTCCTCCCCCAGGCGCCGTTCCAGCTCCGGCTCGCGCTCTCCACCTTCGAGATGCATTCCGGCCTGCTCGTGCTCGAGAGTGCGTCTCCCGAGATTCACGGGCCCGAGTCGCTCGCCTCCCTGCGCGTCCTCGCCGACCACCTCGCGCTGGTGCTCCAGGACCGCTCGATCCGGGCTCAGATGCAGGCCCTCTCGGAGCGCAACCGCGAGCGCGCCGAGACCCTCGACCGGATCCTCGAGATCTCGAACGACCTGAAACGCAACCGGACCCTGGACGACCTCTTCCAGTCGATCGCGGGCGCGGTCGCGCGCAGCCTCGGCTACCAGCGCGTCGTGCTCTGCCTCTACGACCGCGAGAAGAACGTCTTCGCGCCCCGCGCCCACTTCGGCATGGACGAGACCTGGGACGCGCTCCGCCGCGAGAGCGTGGCCGCGGAGGACGTGACGCGCCACTGGAACGACAAGAATCGCGTGTCCCGGTCCTACCACGTGCGGGAACGCGGGCGCGGCGACAGCGGGCCGCATCGACTCGCGGGGTCCGACCGCGTGCTCGCCGACGACGCCTGGTCGGCCGGAGAGCTCCTCTGGGTGCCGCTGTACTCCGAGGACCGGCTCCTCGGATACTTCCAGGTCGACGAGCCCCGCGGCGGCCGGCGCCCGACGGCGGAGACGATCCGGGCCCTCGAGATCTTCGCCAACCAGGCGGTCTCCGCCATCGAGAGCGCGCGCTCGTACAACGAGGCCCGCGAGCAATCGATCCGCGACTCGCTGACCGGCGCCTACAACCACCGCCACTTCCAGGAGGTCCTGCAGCGCGAGCTCGGGCGCGCCGAGCGCGTGGGCCGGCCGCTCACGGTCCTCATGCTCGACATCGACGACTTCAAGTCGATCAACGACCGGTTCGGCCATCCCGTGGGCGACGCGGTCCTCCAGGGCATCGTCGCGGAGATCCGCGGCGAGGTGCGCGGCGACATGGACCTGCTCGCCCGTTACGGGGGCGACGAGTTCGCGCTCGTGCTGCCGGAGACGCCCGCGAGCGAGGCGATCCTGGTGGCCGAGCGCGTGCGGCGACGGATCGACGAGCGCCTCTTCCGAATGCCGGAGTCGGGCCAGGTCCTCCGTTCCACGGTGTCGATCGGTCTCGCCACCTACCCGGACGACTCGCCGGAGAAGCGGGACCTCGTCGAGAAGGCCGACGCCGCGCTCTACCGCGCCAAGCACGGGGGCAAGAACGCCGTCGTCGCGACCTCCGAGCCGGGGCCGGGCCAGCTGCCCCTGCTCCCGCACTGACGATGCACTGGTCATCCTGAGCGAAGCGAAGGATCCGGACTGTCGAGCCCGGGATCCCTCGTCGCTCACGCTCCTCGGGATGACCCCGAAGGACGACCGACACGGCAGCCGAGTCGCGGTCGTAGAACCGCAGCGGCCAGTCCTTCGCCTCGCCAGCGTAGTCCACGCCGATCCGCACGGAGACGCCGATTCCGGGGCCTGCGGTCCGCGCCGCGCGAAAATCCGGATGGGGCCGTCGCCGACCAGGTCGCGTCCGCTGTCGGCGACCGTGATCCCGAGCGCCGAACACAGTTTTCCCGGGCCTGCCATCAGCCCGGTGGGCGCGTCTCCGGGCGCCTCCGCGGCCCGCAGCAGGACCGCCTCGGGTATTCCGGCGGCGCGCGTCACCACGTTGGCGCAGTGGTGCATCCCGTACACGAGAAACACGTAGAGGCGGCCGCCCTCGGCGTACATCGGCTCGACGCGTTCCGTGCGCCGCCCTCCCCAGGAATGCGCCGCCCGGTCCGACGCGCCGAGGTACGCCTCGGTCTCCACGATGCGGCCCCCGTACCACCGGCCGCGAAAGCGGCGGGCGAACCAGGCCCCCACGAGACCGCGCGCGACGGCGACCGTGTCGCGGCGGTAGAACGCGCGCGGCGGCTCGGTCAGGCCGAGCGCGCCCGGATCGAACTCCAGCCGGGAATCGGGACGGTTCATGGAGTTGGCTATCATGCGGGCCGCAAGACGGAAGGGATTCTATGAACATCCTCGTGACGGGCGGCGCGGGCTTCATCGGCTCGCACATGGCGAAACGGCACCTCGCGGACGGCCACCGTGTCGTGATCGTGGACGATCTCTCCTCGGGACGCACCGAACGCCTGCCGCGGGAGGCGCGGTTCGTCCAGGCCGACATCGCCGAGACGGACCTCGCTCCCCTGCTCTCCGAGGAGAAGATCGATTTCGTGTCGCACCACGCGGCGCAGATCGACCTTCGCCACTCGGTGTCCGACCCGACCGGCGACGCGCGCGTCAACATCATCGGGAGCCTCAAGCTCTTCGAGGCGATGCGGCGCGCGGGAACCCGGCAGGTGCTGTTCGCGTCCACCGGGGGCGCCATCTACGGCGAGCCGGAGGGCGGCCGGCCGGCGACGGAGAGCCATCCGACCAACCCGGTCTCCCCCTACGGCTGCGCCAAGCTCTCGATCGAGAAGTACATGTACTACTACCAGGTCGTGCACGGCCTGCGCACGCAGGTCTTCCGCTACGCGAACGTCTACGGCCCCTGGCAGGACGGGACCGGAGAGGCCGGCGTCGTCGCGATCTTCTCGGAGGCGATGCTGGGGAACCGGCCGCTGAAGATCAACGGCACCGGCGAGCAGACGCGCGACTACGTCTTCGTCGGGGACCTGGTCGAGGCCGCCTCGAGGGCCGCGAAGAGCGACAAGGCCGGGGTCTGGAACCTCGGGACCGGGGTGGAGACGTCCGTGAATCGGCTCTTCGAGCTCCTCGCGAAGGAGTACGGCTATGCGGCGACGCCCCCGCACGTGCCCGCGCCGGCCGGCGAGCAGATGCGGAGCGTGCTCGATGGTTCGCTCGTGCGCCGCGTCTTCGACCTGCCGCCCTGGACGCGGCTCGAGGACGGCCTGAAGGCGACCGCCGACTGGTTCCGGAGCCGGCACCGGGGCTGACAGGCACAGCGCGTCCGCTCTCAGGGCGCGATCTTCGGCATCGTGCCGGTCGTCCGGCGTTCGCCCTCGGGGGGCGCGGACTCGTGGTGCCGCTTGATGACGACGACGGTGCGGTCGTCCTCGGGCTCCCCGCCCCCCGACCACTCCTCCACGCGCCGCACGAGCTCGCGCGCGATCTCGTCGCACGGACGGTCGCGCACCTCGAGGAAGGCCTTCGACAGCCTTCCGGTGCCGAACTCCTCGTCGTCCTTGCCGTGGGCCTCGACCATCCCGTCGGTGTAGAGCAGCAGCGCGTCCCCGGGCTCGAAGCTCCGGTACCCGCGGGCGTAGGTGGCGTGCGGCGTCGGCCCGAGCACCACGCCGGTCTGGAGCAGCGGCGTGATGCCGTCCCCGTGGAAGTGCAGCGGGTGCGGATGGCCGGCGTTGACGTACATGATCGAGCCGTTGTCTTCGATCTCGCCGTAGAAGAGCGAGACGAACCGCGTCGTCAGCTTCGACTCGTGGATGATGCGGTTTAACCGCTCGACGGTCCGGACGATCTTGAAGTCGCGCTCGACCGCCATGCGCAGGCCCGTGTACACGTCCCGGACCTGGAGCGCCGCCGGCAGGCCGTGGCCCGAGGCGTCCGCGATCGCGATGCCCAGGATGCGGTCCGACACCGGGATGAAGTCGAAGTAGTCGCCGCCGACGAGCTCCGCCGGTGTCGTGAACCCCGCCGCCTCGAGCTCGCCGCGGCGCAGCGCCCGCTTGGGCAGGATCGACATCTGGATGCGCCGCGCCTCCTGGAGCGCCGACACGTACCGGTCCTGGCGCAGTTTCTGATCGACCGCGAGCCGCAGAATGCCGAGGGAGGCGATCAGGTCGTCCTCGGGGGCCGCCGGGTCGACGGCGAACGCCAGGATGTATTCGTCGTCTCCCGTGGCGATCGCCGCGAAGCGCTCCGCGCCGAGCCGCTTCTCGAGCTCGGGATCGACACCGGGCGCGTCGAGGTCCATGACCGCGACGCCCTCGTCCACCACGCGCTGGACCGGGGGGTAGTCCGCGGGCACGAAGAGCCCGGGCTCGATCGCCGGAACGTCTCCGAACGTGCGCACGAGCTCGTAGCCGCCGTCGCGATGGGCATAGAGGCGCCCGCCGCGGACCCCCAGCACGTCGGAGAACTGCTCGATGACGGTCGAGGCCGTCTGCATGATCGTCGCCGACGGATCGGAGGCGCGCTCGATCGCCTCGATCGCCTTCTCGACCTTGCGGAAGAGGAACTTGCCGGTCGCCATGGAGCGCGGGATTCTATCCCGCATGCGTTGGAGACCCGCCGCGGAGGCCCTTGCTCCTCGAGGCGGCGTTGGCTATAGTCCCCCCAATTCGCGGAGGGTGCCATGCTCCTCCGGACAATGTCTGTCGCGTGCGCAGTCCTCTTCCTCGCGCTCGCCGTCTGCGCTCAGACGCCCTTCTTCGGCCCTGAGATGCAGGTCAACACCTACACGACGAGCAATCAGAAGGTTCCTTCGGTCGCGATCGATCCCACCGGCAACTTCGTCGTCGTCTGGCAGAGTTTCACGCAGGACGGCAGCGGCGCCGCCATCGAGGCCCAGCGCTTCAATCCGGTCGGCGATCCGGTCGGCGCCGAGTTCCAGGTCAACACGTACACGCCGTTTGGCCAGTACGAACCGAGCGTCGCCGCCGACGGCTCCGGCAACTTCGTCGTCGTCTGGACGAGCGGCAACCAGACCGGCGAGGACCGTGCCGGCATCTTCGGCCAACGCTACGACAACGCGGGCAACCCTGTCGGAGGCGAATTCCACGTCAACACGTACACGACGAACTATCAGTACAGCCCGAGGGTCGCCATGAATGCCTCGGGCGACTTCGTCGTCGTCTGGACGAGCGCGGGCCAGGACGGCGACTCCTACGGCGTCTTCGGGCAGCGCTTCGACGCCGCGGGGGCGGCTCAGGGAAACGAGTTCCAGGTCAACACGACCACGACGGGCCCCCAGTACGCGCCGGCCGTGGCGATGGACGACCTCGGGGCCTTCGTCGTCGTCTGGTCTTCGGGAAACGGAGGCGCCGACTACGACGTCGTCGGCCGGCGCTACGACTCTTCGGGCACGCCCCTCGGCGGCGCGTTCATGATCAACAACCAGACCGGCATGAGCGCGGGGCGCCCCGCGATCGCGATCGACAACGACGGGGATTTCGCCGTGGCCTGGCGACAGTACGACGCCGACGGCGCCGGGGTCTTCGGACAGCGCTTCGACGGCTCGGGAGCCCGCAAGGGGGCCGTCTTTCAGGTCAACACGTACACGACGGGAAATCAGGGCCTCCCGAGCATCGCCTTCAACGCCAACCATGAGTTCATCGTCTGCTGGCACAGCTTCGGTCAGGACGATGCGGGCGGCGCGGGCGTCTACGCCCAACGCTTCGGCGAACCCAACGTTCCCATCGGCTCCGAGTTCCCGGTCAACGTCTTCACCCCGGGTTATCAGATTCACCCCGCCGTGGCCATGAACGGGTCGGGCAACTTCGTCGTGGCGTGGACCTCCCAGAATCAGGACGGCGACGGCTACGGCACGTTCGCCCGCATCGGCGAGTTCCACGCCGCCCAGCCGATGGCGGTGGACGCGCACGGCACCGGCGCGACGTCGGACGTCAACGGCGTGCTCGAGCCGGGTGAGACGGTTGCCGTCGAGCCCGCCTACCAGAATCCGTTCGCGGTCCCGCTGGCCCTCTCCGGCACGGCGTCGAATCTCACGGGACCGGCCGGGGGTGTCTACACCATCGTAGACGGCACGGCCGACTACGGCACCGTCAACCCTGGAACCACGGCCGATTGCTACGACGCGACACAGGACTGCTACGCCGTGACCGTCGCCGGCACGCGGCCCGCCGCGCACTGGGACGCGACCTTCGACGAGAGCCTGGGCGGCGAATCCATCAAGACCTGGACGCTGCACGTCGGCGACTCGTTCCCGGACGTCGCCCGCTCGCTCCTCTTCTACAAGTTCATCGAGAACCTCTTCCACAACGGCGTGACCGGCGGCTGCGGCGGCGGCAACTACTGTCCCGGAAGCTCCGTCACGCGAGCGCAGATGGCCGTCTTCCTGCTGAAGTCCGAGCACGGCTCGCGTTACGTTCCGCCGCCCTGCGCGGGCACCTTCTCCGACGTTGCGTGCCCCTCCCAGTTCGCCGACTGGATCGAGCAGCTCTCGGCCGAGGGGATCACCGGAGGGTGCGGCGGCGGCAACTACTGTCCCGACAATCCCGTCACACGCCAACAGATGGCGGCGTTCCTCTTGAAGACCCGCCACGGCAGCGCCTACGTTCCGCCCGCCTGCGTCGGCCTCTTCGGGGACGTGGCGTGCCCCTCGCTGTTCGCGGACTGGATCGAGGACCTGTACAACCAGGAGATCACCGGAGGCTGCCAGGCTTCACCGCTCCTCTACTGTCCCACGAACGCGAACACCCGCGGCCAGATGGCCGTCTTCCTCGTCAAAACGTTCGGGCTGCTGCTGTACGGGCCGTAGGACCGACCGACGGCTGGAGGACCGGGCTGACTCGACCGCGTCCTCCACGGCCCACGGGCGCGCGAGGCGTCAGGCCGGCGAGGCCGCCGAGACGAGGGTCCCGGGCGCTCGTTCGGAGCGTCGTCGCGGACCTTGCCGTCCTTCAAACGCACGATGCGCCGCGCGCGGGCCGCGATGTCCTCCTCGTGGGTGACGAGGACGATCGTGTTGCCGCGTCCGTTCAGCTCGTCGAAGAGCGCCATGATCTCCGCGCCCGTCTGCGAATCGAGATTGCCGGTGGGCTCGTCGGCGAGCAGGATCGACGGGTTGTTGATGAGCGCCCGCGCGACCGCGACGCGCTGGCGCTGACCGCCCGACATCTCGTTCGGCGTGTGGTTCATCCGGTCGCTCAAGCCCACCGCCTTCAGCGCGGCGACGGCCCGATCGCGCCGCTCCTTCTTGGACACGCCCCCGTACACGAGCGGCAGCTCGACCTGCTGGATCGCCGACGTGCGGGGCAGCAGGTTGAACGTCTGGAACACGAAACCGATCTCCTTGTTCCGGATCGCGGCGAGCTCGTCGTCCGTCATCCGGGCCACTTCCTTGCCGTTCAGGACGTACGAGCCGGCGGTCGGCGTGTCCAGGCAGCCGATGAGGTTCATGAGCGTCGACTTGCCCGAGCCCGACGGGCCCATGATCGCGACGTACTCCCCCGGCTCGACGCCGAGCGACACGCCCGCCAGCGCCTGCACCTGCTGCTCCCCCATCTCGTAGACCTTCGTGATGTTCCGGATGTCGATCAGCATGCGGGCCTCTGGCTCATTGTTACGTTTTTCGAGGCCGAGTGTTTCGCTCGGCGACAGGCGAAAACGCCAAGTCACCTCAGGAGAAGACGATGCCGACGCCGGCCTTCCCGAGAACGTAGAGCCCCCAGAGGGACAGGACGAGCGCGGCGACCCGCCCCCGGGAGGCCCCGGTCGCCGAGGCGAGGCCCAGGGTCATCAGCCCCATCGACCAGAGGGAGAGGAGGTCCAGGGAGGCGAGCAGCGAGTGCAGGGTCCTGTCCGCCCGTCGGTCCACGAGGAACGCGGGGCTCGTCCGAAGCACGTCGTCCATCGACTGGGGATCGATGGTCGACCTTCCCCACAGGAGCGCGAAGAGGACCACCGCGGCCGCGACTCCGGGCAGGAACGCGTGCGCCACGACACCGAAAGCCTGCCGGAAACGCAGCTCCCAGCCGAACGCCTGGCAGCCGATCCAGAGGGCGCCCGCCGTGATGCCGGCGATGACGGCCGGCGCCGCGGCCGCAAAGAGCTCGAACACCCACTTCAGGCGGCGCGAGGTCTCCACCGCTGCGTCGATCTGCGCGTCGCTCATCTTCGCTTCCCGGCGTGCCGCGTTCTCGACGACCATGGCGCGCCAGTCGGTGCGCGAGAGCACGAGCTCGGAGACGAGGAACGACGTCGCCGTCCACAGCACCAGCGGCGCGAGGAAGGTCGGGCGCGCGGCGATCGCCGCAAAGGTCCGCACCGGCGAGAAGAACGTCCCGACGATCCGCGCGACGGCGGAGTCGGGACCGCGGGGCCCCGGCGCCGCCGCGGGGGTCTTCTCCCCCTCCGTCTCCATCCGGCTACGGTGCGGCGGTCACGCCCGTGGCCTTCGCCTCCTGGATCCGGGCGAGACTCGCTTCGGGCGCCGGCGGGGGCTGCATCTCCGGCAGGCCCTCGATGCGGATTCCCTTCCAGTCGAGGATGTCGGCGATGGCGTCGTGGTAGGCGGCGACCGCCTTGCGATAGATCACGAGCGCGTTCAGCTCGCGGGATCGCGCGTCCGAGAGGTTCGTCTGGAGCTGCGAGACCTCGAAGCCGGTGGTCATGCCGTTCTCGTACTTCTTGCGCGCCGCGTCGAGGTTGCGCTCCGCGAGCTCGCGCCCCTTGGCGGCGGCGACGATCTGCTTCACGGCCGTGTCGATCACGCGGTGCGCATTGCGGACCTCCACGATGACGTTCAGCTCCGTCGTCGTCAGCAGGGCCTTGTCCGATTCCCACTGGTACTTCGCCGCGCCCTGCTGCCCTTCGCCGGTCGGTTCAGGATCGGGTACGAAACCGTGAGCCCGACCGACCAGTTCGGGAAGAGGCGGTTGAGGGACTGGTGATACGCGCTGCCGAGCCCGTTGTCGGCCACCATCATCGGCGGCGGCGGATTGGGCCCACTGCACGCCGGAGGCGGCGTGAGGCTGTTGCAGGGCGAGACGAAGAACGTGCCGCCCAGTCCCACGGTCCCGTAGTTGCCGACGAGGTTCAAGCTCGGGAGGACCTGGTTCGACCAGTAGTCGTAACGGATCTTCTGCGAGTCGACGCGTGTACGCGGCCTGGACGATCTCGGGGCGGTGCACGAGCGCCTTCTGCATGCCGGCGTCGAGGTTGAAGGTCTGCTCATCGACCCGCACTGGATCGGTCGGAATGATGGGCTGAGCGCCCCAGTTCGCCGGGTCGACGTTGAGCTGGCGCTTCAGCTGGTCCTGCGCGACGCCGATCGCGGCCTCGGCATTGATGATGTCCTGGTCCGCGGTCGCGATGTTGACCTCGGTCTGGACGATGTCGATCGGCGCGAGCGAGCCCACGTCGATCTTGATGCGCGTGATGCGATTCAGCTCGACCGCGATCGCCTTGGCCTCGAGCTTCACCTTGAGGTTCTCATACGCGTACGCGAGGTCCCAGTACGCCTGCTCGACCGCGTCGACGCCGGTCTGCACGTTGCGGATGACCTGCTGGTACGCGGTGTCGCGCTGGTTCTCGGCGATCCAGATCTGCCACTTCGTCGCGACGATCCCGAAGTTGCGGAGCAGCGGCTGGGTCATCGAGACCTGCAGGCCCGGGTTGAAGGAGGGATTGACGTTGAAGAATGTCGAGTTCGTCGAGAGCCGGCCTCCCGTCGTGCCCGCGGAGAACGTGCCGCCCCAGGGCGCGAGCTGCGAGACGCTCGCGCTGTAGTCGTACGTGTCCTGCTTGACGCTGATCGGCGCGCCGGACAGCTCGCTCGACGCCGGCGTCTCCTGGTGGGTCTTGTGCGCCGCGCCCTGGAGCAGCGGATCGAAGATGCCCTTCGCGGAGACGAGCTGGAACTGCGTCGCCTCGGCGGCGTTGATCGTGACGTTCAGGTCCTGGTTGTTGACGAGGGCGAGGCCGATCGCCTGCTCGAGCGACAGGTGCACGCCGTCCTTGTCCGCCGCCGGAAAGTCGGCCGGGACGCGCTGGCCGGGCACGGCGGAGACGCTCGACGCGTTCTGGGCCACGAGTGTTCCCGCGACGAGCAGCGAGCCCGCCGCGGCCAGCATCGCGCGGAGCCTCCGGAGCGTGGGCAAACTCTTCATTCCATGACTCCTTTGTCAACTCCTCTACGCATTGGCGGGGTGGAAAGTTTCGGAAAAGCCCTTCATATCATTCGCCTCCCCGGGGAAGAAGCACGCGACCGAGCGGCCCGCTTCCGCCGGCTCGAGGGCGGGACGATCGACGCGGCAGCGCGGCCGGGCGACCGGACAGCGCGGGTGATACGGACATCCCGACGGCGGGTCGAGCGGCGAGGCGGGCGAGGCGCCCCGGGCGCCTGCTCCGGGCGCCGCCTCCCCTCCCGCCGCCGCGACGAGGGCGGAGGTGTACGGATGGAGCGGCCGCGCGACGACGGCGTCGACGGGACCCTCCTCGACGACCGCCCCCAGGTACATCACGGCGACCCGCCGCGCGATGCGCGCGACGACGGCGAGATCGTGGGAGATGAAGAGATAGGAGACGCCGGTGCGCTCCTGGAGATCGAGCAGGAGGTTGACGATCTGCGCCGCGATCGAGACGTCGAGCGCGGAGACGGGCTCGTCGCAGACGACGAGCCGCGGCGACGGCGACAGCGCCCGCGCGATGGCAACCCGCTGCCGCTGACCGCCGGAGAGCTCCGAGGGAAATCGCGCGGCGGTCTCGGGCGGAAGGCCCACGTCGGCGAGCCGGCGGCGCGTCTCGCCGGCGAGCGCCTTCCGAGGCACCAGCCGGTGAATGCGGAGCGGCTCGGCGACCTGGTCGCCGGCGGTCATGCGCGGGTTCAGGGAGCCGATCGGATCCTGGAAGACGACCTGGACGTCCCGGCGACGCCGGCGGAGCGCCTCGCCCTCGAGCGCGAGCCAGTCCTCGCCGTCGAGCCGCACGGTGCCCGCGTCCGGCGCGACGAGACGCGCCACGATCCTCCCCGCCGTCGTCTTGCCGCTGCCCGACTCGCCGACGAGCGCGAGGGTCTCGCCGGCTTCGACCTGGAAGCCCACCCCGCGCAGCGCCGGCAGCGCGCGCGAGGCGCCCCCGAACAGCCCCCGCGGCACCGCGTACCGCTTCACCAGGCCCGCCGCGACCAGCAGCGGCTCCGACGGCTCCGGGACGCTCACGGCCGCGCCCCGGCGGGCGGCGCGTGGAGGAAGCACCGCACGCGCCCGTCGCCCATCGGCAGGAGCGCCGGTTCGCCATCGTCACACGGCGCGAAGCGATCCGGGCACCGCGGGGCGAACGCGCACCCCCGGCCGGACCGCGCGGAGAGGTCGGGCGGGGCGCCCGGAATCGCGGCGAAGCGCTCGCCGGGCCGGCGCGGCATCGCGAGGCGCGGCGCCGAACCGAGCAGGGCGCGCGTGTACGGGTGCCGCGGCGCCGCGAACAGCGCGGCGCGGGACGCCTCCTCCACGATGCGTCCGGCGTAGAGCACGAGGACGCGATCGCCGTGCCGCGCCACGATGCCGAGGTCGTGCGTGATCAGGAGGACCGCGAGCCCGCGCTCGGCGCGCAGGCGATCGAGGAGCGTCAGGATCTCGAGCGCGACGGTCGCGTCGAGAGAGGCCGTGGGCTCGTCGGCGAGGAGGAGGCGCGGCGCGGGAGCGAGCGCGATCGCGAGGCACGCGCGCTGCTGCAGACCCCCCGACAACCGGTGCGGATAGGCGTCGAGCGCCGACTCGGGGTCGGGAAACGCGGCGGCCGCCAGGGCCTCGACGGAGGCCCGGCGGACCGCGAGCGCCGGATCGCGCCGGTGAAGGCGGATCGCCTCCGCGAGATGCTCGCCGATCGTGCGAACCGGATCGAGCGCGGCCGCCGGCTCCTGGAACACCATGGCGATTCCGGGGCCGCGGATCGCGTCCCGGGCCGACGCCGACATCGCCGTCATGTCACGCCCCTCGAAGCGCACGCGGCCGGAGACCCGCGCGGCGTCGGGCGAGAGTCCGAGCAGCGCGCGCGCGAGCTGCGTCTTGCCCGAGCCGCTCTCGCCGACGAGGGCGACGCCCTCGCCGCGCCCGATCGCGAAGGAGACCCGATCGACGGCCGCGCGCAGTCCCGACGCCGTCGGGAGCGCGACCGTCAGGTCCTCCACCTCGAGAAGCGGTTCGGCGACCTCGGATTTCGAGCTTCGAACTTCGGATTTCGAAATCCGGTCTGGGGTCCCCACGCGGGTCTCAGGAGTTCCGGCGAACGGCGTCGAGCTCTCTGACCCTCTGCACCACGTCGCGGTAATTCGCGTTCAACCCGAAGACTTCCTGGTACGCCTTGTAGGCCGAGTCCATGTCACCGGTGTCCTGGTAGACGCGGGCGAGGTCGTAGAGCATCCCCGCCATCGCATGCTCGCCGATCGCCGGCGCCTCGAGCCCCTTGCGGAACCACTTGATCGCGAGCTGGGGCATGCCCTTCTCGAGGAAGCAGTGGCCCAGCATGCTGCAGCATTCGACCGCCCGGGTCGGGTCCTTGCTCGCGAGCTGGAATTCCCCGACGGCCTCGTCGACGAGGCCCATCTCCTTGTACGCGATGCCCAGGTTGTAATGCGTCTCGTAGTCCTCGGCCGAGAGCTGCTGCTCGACGCCCTTCTTGAACTCGCGGAAGATGTCCTCGAGCGATACCTCTCCCTGCGGCGCGGAGATCTCCGCCGGCTCCTCGATCGCCGCCTCGTCCCCGAGCTCCTTCTCGAGCTCCTCGGCGAGATTGAAGAACTTCTGCTCGTCGGCGAAGAGGTTCTGCTCGTCGACGACGGGAGCCGCGGGCGGCGGGGACGGAGGGCCGTCTCCGGCCCGGCTCATCTCGTCCTCGAGCAGGTTGCCGAGTTGCTCGTACGACACGAACTCGGTGTCCGCCGGCGCGATCGGCTCGGGCGTCGCGAGCTTCTCCATCGCGGGCGGCGGTCCCGACTCGGCGCCGGTGAAGTCGATCGCGTCCACCATGAACGGCGCGCCCGACGCGGTCTCCCCCGGGGGCGAGACCGGGTGACCGAGATCGAATTCCTCGAACTCGACCTCGATCGCCCGCGGCAGCGGCGGCTCCGCCCGCGCCTCCGCGACGCCGAGTCCGGCGCGCTGCAGAACCCGGCGCGCTTCGTCCGGCTGCCCCGCGCCCTCGAGCGCCTCGGCGAGCGCCTCGGCTTCGCGCGGCAGGGCGGGGTTGCGCGTCTCGGCGAGGAGCTCCACCAGCCGCTCGCGCGCCTTCAGCAGGTCGGGGCGCCGGCGCACGAGCGCGAAGAGCCGTTCGATCGCCTTATCGGCCAGCCCGTAGCGGGCAAAGACCTCCGCCTCGACGATGAGCGTCTCCACCTGCGGATCGTCCGCACCCTCCTTCGGCGGAGGTGGTGCGGCGGCCGGTTCGGTCGCCACCTCGAAAGCCGGCATCGGGGTCTCTTCCTCCACCTCGATCGAAGGCACCTTCGGCTGGGGCGCGTGGATCGAGCCGGAGTCCTCGAGGTCGAGAATGAACTCCTGGTACTCGGGCTGCGGCTCCTCCGCCGCCGGGGTTTCCGGAGGAGCCGGCGACCCGGACGGCGCGCCGATCTCCTGGAGCCGCTGCGCCGCGGCGACGTTGGACGGGTCCGCCTCCTGCGCGCGCAGGTAGTGGTCGCGGGCCTCCGCGGGACTGCGGGCTTCCAGGGCCTGTCCGAGCTGGACGTGGACCTTCGCGAGCGCGGCCCGATTTCCCTCCGCCTCCAGCACCTGCGCCATCTTCTGGAGGCTGCCCGCGTGCGCCGGATCGGCCGCGAGGATCGGCTCGATGTACTCCGTGGCCCTCGCAAATTCGCGGCGCGTGACGGCCGTGAGGATCAGCGGCGCCATGGCGTCGAGCGCCTTGTCGAGCGCGTGCTCCTGGATCCTCAGCCGGCAGAGGAAGAGCCGCGGCGTCTCGGCGTCGGCGTCGAGCGCGAGGGCCTGCTCGGCGGTCCGGACCGCCTCGGCGCGCTCGCCCATCTCGAGCTGGGCCTCCGCCATGAGGCCGAGGCTCTCCCCGGTGCGGGGCGCCGCGCGGAGCACCGCCATGGCGGCCGTGCCGTTCTTCTGGGCGAGCAGGGAGCGAATGAGATTCCGCTGCGTCTCGACGTCGTCGGGCGAGAGCTCGAGCGCCTTCTGGAAGACCTGCGCCGCTTCGTCGTGCGCCCCTCGCTTCAGCAGCATGGACCCGATCAGCCCGTACTGCATGACCGCCTGGTCCTTCTGGTTCGCGGCCCGGTAGAGGTCGGCCAGGCGGACCTGGATTCGGAGGTCCGAGGGGTCGATGCCCGCCATCTTCTTGTACACCCCGATGGCGTCGCCGATCCGGTTGTTCTTCTGGTAGTGGTCGGCGAGGACCTGGTACTGACTGCGCGCGTCCTGGACCAGCCCCTGCTTGTGGTAGAGGTCCGCGAGGCGGTCGTAGACCTCGAGGCGGGCGGGGTCGATCTTGTTGATCTTCTTGTAGATCGCGATCGCCTTGAGGAAGAACCCGTCCTTCGAATAGAAGTCCGCGATCCGCTCGAAGTAGGGGATCGACTCGCCCGGCCGGTTCATCCGGACGTACAGGTCCCCCACCTTGTTCAGGGTGGGGATGTCCTTGGGATGATCCTCCAGGACCCGCAGGTACTCCTTGAGCGCCTGGTCGAGCTTTCCTCGGGAGAGAAGCTTCTCGGCGGACTGGAGGCTTTGTTCGCGGTGAACCGCCATCTATGAAGATTCTAACCGGTCCGACTCCGCCGCCGGCCCGCGGAGGGGGCCGGAGGGGCCTCGACGCCCGGCTCGGGCACCACGCCGCGGTACGTCAGCCGATGCTCGGGGCAGGGGCCGTAGCGCCGCAGGGCCTCCCAGTGCTCCGGGGTCCCGTAGCCCTTGTGGTGCTCGAATCCGTAGACCGGATAGTGGCGCCCGAGCTCGTCGAGGAGCCGGTCGCGATGGACCTTGGCCACGATCGAGGCCGCGGCGATCGAGACGCAGAGCGCGTCGCCGTGGACGACCGGCACCTGGGCCATGCGCACGCCGGGGACGCTCACGGCGTCGACGAGCAGGGCCTCCGCCCCCGGAGCGAGCCCGAGCACGGCCACGCGCATCGCCTCGAGGCTCGCGCGCAGGATGTCGTCCGCGTCGATCTGCCGGGCGGAGACGACGCCGACGGCGAACGCGACCGCGCACCGGCGGATGTGGCGGTCGAGCCGCTCGCGCGCCTCGGCGTCGAGCTTCTTGGAGTCGTCGAGGCCCGGCAGGATGCAGCGCGCCGGGAGAATGACCGCCGCCGCCACCACGGGACCGGCGAGCGATCCGCGCCCGACTTCGTCGACGCCCGCGACACGGTGAAATCCGCGGAGCGCGACCTCGTGCTCGAGACGCGAGAGATCACGGAGCCGACCCAGCTCGGCGAACAGGGCGGCGAGCGGGTCGGGGGTCACGGAGGTGAGGGCCGCCTGCTAGTCGGTCTGCTTCTCGTCGATGCGCGCGGCCTTGCCCTTCCGGCCGCGCAGGTAGTAGAGCTTCGCGCGCCGCACGGCCCCCTTCCGCTCGACCTCGATGCGATCGATGATCGGCGAGTGGAGCGGGAAGACGCGCTCGACGCCGATGCCGCCCGAGATCTTTCGGACCGTGAACGTCTCGCGCGCGCCGCCGCCGCGCCGGGCGATCACGACGCCGGCGAACATCTGAATGCGCTCCTTCTCCCCTTCGCGCACCTTGACGTGGACGCGCACCGAGTCCCCCGGCGAAAAGGCCGGCACGTCGGTCTTGAGCGTCGGTTTTTCGACTTCCAGCAACAGGTCGGTCATGACGAACCTCTCCACATATCGGCGGGCGTCGAGCCCGCGGGGCACCCGGGGAAGCGGGGCATTCTACTGGAAGGGATCCCGCCGTTTCAAGCCGTTGGGGCCAGGTCGATCGAAGGTGATCCTGCCGGCCGTTTCCCTCTTCGAGAGACCCGATCCCCTATTCCTCTCCTTCGCCGGGGTCGGGGGGCCGGCGCGCCAGGAGGTCGGGACGGCGCTGTCGGGTGCGCTCGAGCGCCCGCGCGGCGCGCCAGCGGGCGATGCGCCGATGGTCCCCCGAAAGCAAGACCTCGGGGACCGCGAGACCGCGGAACTCGCGCGGACGCGTGTAGTGCGGATAATCCAGGCGCTGGGCGCGAAACGACTCGTTCTCGAGCGACTCGGCCGCGCCGACGACGCCGGGAACGAGCCGCGTGACCGCCTCGACCACCGCGAGGGCCGCGGCCTCCCCGCCCGGCAGCACGAAGTCGCCGACCGACAGCTCCTCGTCGAACAGGCCGAGCTCGCGGACGCGCTCGTCGATGCCCTCGTAGCGCCCGCAGACGAGGAGGAGCCGCGACCGCTCCGCCAGCGCATCCGCCCGGGCCTGGTCGAAGCGCTCGCCGTCCGGCGTCATGAGGACGGTCCACGCGCGTGGTCCCTCCCCTGCGTCGCGCCGGCCCTCGACCGCAGCGGCGACGACGGGCGCCATCATCACCATGCCCGCGCCGCCGCCGTAGGGCTCGTCGTCGGCCTTGCGGTGCCGGTCGTTCGCGAAGACGCGCAGGTCGGTGACGGTCACCGAGACCAGTCCCTCGGCGATCGCCTTGCCGAGGAGACTCTGCCCGAGCGGCGAGGCGAAGTACTCGGGGAAGAGCGTCAGGATCTCGATGCGCATCATGGCTTTTCCGTCCGCGCGCCCGAGACTCTCACAGCTCGAACAGGCCCTCGGGCGGATCGAGCACGATCCGCCGCGATTCCCGATCCACCCGCACGACGATCGGCCGCGTCCACGGCACGAGCGCCTCGCGACCGCCGCCCGCATCCACCGTGAGCATCGGACCGCCCGGCGTGCCCTCGAGGTGGAGCACCGTCCCGAGCGGGCGGCCCGCCGCATCCTCGCAGGCGAAGCCGCGCACCTCGTGGGCATAGAAGAATCCCGGCGGAGCGGGATGCGCCTCGCTCTCCGGCACGCACAGCTCCCCGCCCTGGAGCGCCCGCGCCGCGTCGAGGTCCTCGGTCCCCGCGAAGCGGATCAGGAGCCCGCGGCTGCCCTTCCGCACCCCGCCGACCACGAGCGATCTCTCGAGCGCGCCCCGGCGCCAGACGAGCTGGAGGCCCTCGGCGAAGCGCTCCGGGAATTCGGTGCGCACCTCGACGACGACCTCGCCCCGGAGTCCGTGAGGGCGGCGGACGGCGCCGACGACGAGGAGCGGCGGCATCGCAGAGAGAGGAACCGCGCGCGGGCGGGCCGTGGACCTAGTCGCGGACGCGGATCAGGACGCGCTTGCCCTGCGCGACGGCGGCCGCGGAGACGAACGCGCGCAGCGCTCGGATCGTGCGCCCCTCGCGGCCGATGAGGCGGCCGCGATCGTTCTCGGGAACGTCGATGTCGTAGACGAGGGTGCGGCCCTCGAAGCCCTCGCTGATCTTCGCCGCGACGGGATCGTCGCAGAGACGGCGGACGATCGTCTCGACCAGGCGCTTCAAGCTGCCCTCATGCGGCCGGCGCGGCCTCGGGACGCTCGAGGAGCGACCGGACGGTCGGCGACACCAGGGCGCCGAGCGCGATCCAGTGCTTCGCCCGCTCGCGATCGAGCGCGAGGACCGGCGGGTTGACGACCGGGTCGTAGGAGCCGAGCTCCTCGAGGACCTCGGCCCGGGCCGTCAGGCGCGAGTCCGAGACCACGATCCGGTAGTAGGGACGGTTGCGGGCGCCCATGCGGCGCAGGCGGATCTTCACCATGCGAACTCCTGCAAAAACGGCGCATTGTACACGAAAGCGGGGGACGGGTCGCCGCTCACCCCCTCGGCCCCCCCGGGAGCACCAGCCGCGACAGGTCGAGGCCCCGCGCGCCCTTGCGGGCCGTCCGCATCAGGCGGCGCATCTGCTGGTACTGCTTCAGGAGCCGGTTGAGCTCGGCGACCGAGGTGCCGGAGCCCGAGGCGACGCGTTTTTTGCGGCTGCCGTTCAAGATCTGCGGGTGGCGCCGCTCCTCCGGCGTCATCGAGTCGATCATCGCCGTGGTCCGCACCAGGGCGCGCTCGTCGACGCTCTCGGGTCCCTTGAGCGCCTTCATGGCGCCGCCCTTCGGCAGCAGGTCGATGAGCGACTCGAGCGGTCCCATCTTCTTCATCGAGGCGAGCTGCTCGCGCAGGTCCTCGAGGGTGAACTCTCCGGCCGCCGTCTTCGCCGCGAGCTTGCGGGCCGAGTCCTCGTCGACGTGCGCCTCGACCTTCTCGATCAGCGTCAGCACGTCCCCGAGCCCGAGGATCCGCGACGCCATGCGGTCGGGATGGAAGGCCTCGAAGTCCTCGGGCTTCTCCCCCACGCCGACGAACTTGATCGGCTTGCCGGTCGCCGTCACGACGGAGAGCGCGGCGCCGCCCCGCGCGTCGCCGTCCGTCTTCGTCAGGACGACGCCGGTCAGCGGCAGCACGGCGCCGAAGCCCGCGGCCGACTTGACCGCGTCCTGTCCCGTCATCGCGTCGGCGACGAAGAGAACCTCCTGCGGCTCGACGGCCGCGGTGATCGCGCAGACCTGCGCCATCAGCTCCTCGTCGATGTGGAGGCGGCCCGCGGTGTCCACGATGACGGTGTCCCGCCCCGTCTGGCGCGCCTCGCGCAGCCCCTCGCGCGCGACCTCGACCGGATCGGTGCGCTGGCCCGGCTCGAAGACCGGGACCCCGATCTGCTTGCCGAGCGTGACGAGCTGCTGCACGGCGGCCGGGCGCGCGAGGTCGGCCGCCACGACGAGCGGGTAGCGGCCGCGCGTCTTCAGGAGCCGCGCGAGCTTCGCCGCCGACGTCGTCTTGCCCGACCCCTGCAGGCCGACGAGCGCGATGACCGCGGGCTTGCCCTGGAGGTTGAGCGCCGCGTCCTCCCCGCCGAGGAGCGCGCGCAGCTCGTCGCGGACGATGCGCGTGATCTCCTGCGCCGGGGAGAGCTGCTGGGCCACCTTCGCGCCGACCGCCTTCTCGCGGATCCGGTCCGTGAACTGGCGCACGACGGGCAGCGCGACGTCGGCTTCGAGCAGCGAGAGCCGAATCTCCCGAAACGCCGTCTCGATGTGGAAATCGGTGAGGTGCCCCTCGCCGCGCAGATCCTTGAAGACTCCCTGAATCCGATCTCCCAGGCTCTCGAACACGCGGTAACCCCCGTTTCACGACTTCGCACGAAGCGAAGAGTGCCCGCCAAGGATAGCCGCGCGCGACGACGCCGTCGAGCCCGCCGGCTTCCCCGCGACCTTGCTTGACAGCGGGTCGGCTTCGGATATGATTCCGCGTCGATTTTCCACTGGAGCGTCGGACGCACAAGCGCTCTCGGGGAGAACGCGTTTTTTTTAGAAAGAAGGAGATGAGGGATATGAAGAAGTTCCTGACCCTGGGTTTCGCTGCGGCGTCCGTTCTCGCGGTCGCGACCGGTTGCCAGAAGAAGGAGGCAGCCGCGCCCGAGAGCGCTCCCGCCGCGCAGGCCCCGGCCGTCGTCGAGGAGACGTCCACCGCTGCGACGAGCACGGCGACGACCACCGGCACGATGGGCACGGAGTCGACGGCGACCACCACGACGAGCACGACGACCGAGACGGCGCCCGCCACGACGACCCCGGCCGCCAAGTAACCCTCTCTCTTCGAGTCTCCGCGAGGCCCCCGAAAGGGGGCTTCGCCGTTTTCCGACGGTCCCGAGCCGCTACACTCTCGGGCGTTGGTTCCCCTCTGGGTGGATCTCCTTCTCGCCGCCGCCGCGATCACGGCGAGCGTGCGCGCCTGGCGCCTCGGCGCCCGCGTTCGTGCGCTCACGGGCCGGCTCGAGGCGCGGGATCGCGGGAGCCACCTGCTCGGCGAGTCTCCGGACGCCGCCCAGATCCTGAGCCACGCCTATCGGGCGGCCGCCGAGATCCTCCCCGTCCACACGTTCGACCTGTACCGGGTCGACGCGGCGCACAAGATCTACGAGTACTGGACGCTCTCCGGCCCGCCCGACGACCGACGTCCCGTTCGGGATCCGACCTCCCCGTTCATCGGCGAGCACGTGGATTCGCGCGCGGTGCTCCGATTCGCCGCGATCGAGACCGATCGTTCGTTCGCGCCGATGGACCTCCTGCCCGGCGCCGAGCCGACGAGCCGTCTGCACCTGCCCCTCTACTCGGGCGACGTCCTGCTCGCCTACCTCACCCTCGTGTCGACCGAGCCGATCGATGCGCACCGCAAGACGGAGCTGCGCGCGCTGCTCGCCCCGCTGACCGCGTCTCTCCACGCTTCGCGCAACTGGGAGATCTCGGTCACGGACGAGCTCTCCGGACTGTCCGCGCGGCGCTATTTCGAGACGCGGCTCGCGGAGGAGTGGGCCCGGCACCGCCGCTACGACTCGGCGGTCGCCGTCGCCCTCTTCGACCTCGACCACTTCAAGCAGGTCAACGACACCCTCGGCCATGCCGCCGGCGACGCCGCCATTCGACGCTTCGGCGAGATCCTCCGCGCCACGGTGCGCGGCACCGATCTCGCCTGCCGCTACGGCGGCGAGGAGTTTGCGGTGCTCTTCCCCGAGACGAACGCCGGCGCGGCCCTCGGCGTGGCGGACCGCGTGCGGCGGGCCCTCGAGCGGGAGTCCTTCTCGAGCGATGGCCGCGCGTACCGCGTCACCGTGTCCGGGGGCCTCGCCGACGCCGCCGGGCTCTCCCCCGACGAGCGCCACCAGCTGCTGTTCCGCGCCGATCAGGCCCTGTATGCGGCGAAAGACCAGGGACGCAATCGCGTGCGGATCTGGGCCGACCGGCGGCGCGCGCCGCGAGCGCAGAAGACCTGCGCCGCGCTGACGGGCCGAGCGTCTACCGCCAGGCGCGGCGCAGCCGCCGCACGAGCCGTGCGAGGGGCGCCGGGAGGCGCAGCGACAGCCGGGGACGGACGAGGCTCGCGATCGCGTCGGCTTCCGCGCGGGCCCAGCGGACGTCCTCCGGCGACACGCCGAGCTCGCCGAGGAAGCGTCCGCGCTCGCGCGCGAGGATCCGCAGCGGATCCGCCGATTCGCTCAAGCGAGCCCCGCCGCCGACAGCAGCGCCTCCACCGGGCCGTCCCAGTCGAGCCGCGCGGCCCGCGCGCGGCCCGCTTCTCCCATCGCGGCCAGAACGTCGAGGCGCGGCCACAGCAGGCGCAGCGCGACGCCGAGCGCCTCCGCCCGCGGCGGCGCCACGATCCCGGTCTCGCCGTTCACGACGAACTCGAGCGGACCGCCGGCATCCTCGGTCGTCAGGACGGGCTTGCCGGACAGAAATGCCTCGAGCGGGACGTAGCCGAGGTCCTCGCCCGCGGCGGTGACCGCCACGACGCGCGCCGACGCGTACAGATCGAGCAGCCCCTCGTCGTCCACCTCGGGCACGAAGCGCACGCGTCCGGCGACCCCGAGCTCCGCCGCCCGCGCGGCGAGGCGCTCCTCTTCCGGACCGCGCCCGACGAAGACGGCGCGCGCCTCCGGGGCATGCGGCAGCGTCTCGAGCAGGAGTCCCGGGCGCTTCCACGGCTCGAGGCGCCCGACCCAGAGGACCGTGTCGCCGGGGGGACCGGAACGGTACCGGCCGACGAGCGGCGGCGGATGATACAGCGGCTCGCTCGCGATGCCGTTGTAGCGCTGCAGGCGCGCCGCCACGGTGCGCGAGTTCGCGAAGACGCGCCGGGCTTCCGTCAGGCCGACCCGGTCGATGCGCGCGATCACCTCCCGCGTGCGGCGGTCCTCCGGAGAGGCGGTCAGGTCGCTGAACGACGTGCCGAACTGGTCGTAGGCCGGGCGGTACTGGTGGATGAGCCAGACCACCTTGTTGGGATGGCGGATCGCCCAGGTCGGGAACCGCGTGGCGATGACCGCGTCGACGGGCCTTCCGCCGACCTCGTTCAAGTCGAGACTCCGCCACGCCAGCGCCGCGCGCACGAGGTCGAACCGCTCGCGCTCGCCGATCGGCATCGCGACGAGGTCCGCCTCGACGCCCCGGCGTGCCAGCTCCTCGGTCAGCCGGCGGACGTGCCGCTCGGCGCCGCCGTGCGTGAACGGGGACTGGACGGCGAGGACCAGGACGCGGCGCGGTCTCAAGGCGCGGCGGGGACGCGCGCGACGAGCGCGTAATCCTGCGGGCCGAAGAGCAGGGCGTTCAGCTTTCGGTCGTTCTCCGAGCCCTCGTCGAGGCGCTGGGCCCGGGGCAGGGGCGAGCGCTCCTCCAGAACGACGTCGGCGAACCCGACGGCCTCGGCGAGAAACCGGAGTGCCTCGGCGGGCACCGGCCGCACGTGCGTCGGATCGAGGTAGAAGGTCCGGAGCGCGGACAGCGAATCCGTGTTGACGGTCTCGAGGACGAGGACGCCTCCGGGAGCGGTCACGCGACGCGCCTCGCGCAGGAAACGGAAGATCGACGCGGGCTCCCAGTGCTCGACGACCTGGAACGCCGTGACCGCGCCGAGGGTCCCGTCCTTCCGACGCCCGAGCGCCTCGAATGCGTCGCCCTCCGCCACGTCGAGCCCGGCGGCCCGGCACGCCGCGGCGGTGACCGGGTTGGCCTCGATTCCCGCCGCGGCGATGCCGGCCTCGGCGAGCAATCGGAGAAACTCTCCCCGGCCGCAGCCGACGTCGAGCAGCGGCCCGGGGAGTCCCCGGAGCCAGTGCAGGTAATCGCGCTGCCCGGCGGCGATGTCCGCCGGTCGGCCGCGGAAGCGCTCCTCGAAGAGGGCGTAGACGCCCGGCGGGAACTCGGAGGCGCCCGCGCCGGCCGAGGCCGCGCCCGTGGCGGCGGCCGAGGGCGCCCGCGCCTCGAGGAGCGAGAGCCGCCCCTCGCCAACGGCCGCGCGCCGTCCGAGCGCGTCGAGGTCGCGGCCGGCCTCCAGGCGGAGACGGTCGAAGGACTCGATCAGCCGCGTGACCGCGTCGAGCGTCAGCGTGTCGTACGTCGACTGGTTCCGCCACAGAAAGCGCAGCGCGCGGATCGTGAGGCGCTTCAACGGCTCGAGGGGCGCGCCCCGCGGCACCGCCGGCGTCACGAGCTCCGAGGCCTGCGCGAGGAGCCGCCGCGCCTCGGCCGTGGCGGGGTCTCCGCCGTCGGCTTCCGCGCGCGGCGCGGGCGAGTTCTCGGCGATGGCCGCGCGAACCTCGTCGGCGAGGACCCTCCTCAAATCGGTCTCGCGCTCCATCGGGCCCGTCGAGAATAAGGGGCGGGCGGAGGCGGATGCAACCCGCGGCGGGAGTCGCGGCGGGGGAACGCCGCGCCGGAAGGACGAGCCGCACGCGCAGTGCGGGTCGGACCCCCGGGAACACTCGCGGCGGGGGAACGGCCGCGCCTGGAAGGAGTCGCCGCGGGGGAACGCCGGAACGAGAATCCGGGCTAGAATCCCCGGCCGCATGAAACACGCCGCCCTCGCGCTCCTCGCCGCCTCGGCCCTCCCGCTCGGCCTCCTTCTCCGCACTCCCGAAGCCGCGCCGACTCCGGCGCCGGAGTCCGCCGCGCGGCTCGCCCCCGGCGAGGAGAAGCACCTCGCCAACCTCGAGCAGCTGACCTTCGGCGGCCAGAACGCGGAGGCTTACTGGTCGGCCGACGGGAAGCGGCTGATCTTCCAGTCCGACGAGGGCCGCCTGCCCTGCGACCAGATCTTCACGATGAACGCGGACGGGACCGATCGCCGGCGGATCTCCAACGGCGAGGGGAAGACCACGTGCTCGTTCTTCTTCCCGTCCGGCGACCGCATCCTGTACGCCTCGACCTTCCGCGCGGGCGCCGCCTGCCCGCCGCCGCCCGACCGCTCCCACGGCTACGTCTGGGCGCTCGACGACTACGACATCTACTCGGCGCGTCCCGACGGCAGCGACGTTCGCCCCCTCTTCGCCTCGCCCGGGTACGACGCGGAGGCGACCGTATCGCCCGACGGCAGGACGATCGTGTTCACGTCGACCCGCGACGGCGACCTCGAGATCTACACGATGAACGCCGACGGCTCGAACGTGAAGCGGCTGACCCACACCCCCGGCTACGACGGCGGGCCCTTCTTCTCCGACGATGGAAAGAAGATCGTCTACCGGGCCGACCATCCCACGAGTCCCGAGGACCTCGCGCGGTACCGCGACAACCTGTCGCGGCACACGTACTCGCCGCGCTCCCTCGAGATCCGGGTGATGAACGCGGACGGCTCGAACGACCGCGCGGTGACCTCCAACGGAGCCGCCAACTTCGCGCCGTTCTTCCTTCCCGGCGGGAAGGCGATCATCTTCTCCTCCAACATGGACGACCCGAAGCGGCGCGACTTCGAGCTCTACACGATCCACGAGGACGGAACGCACCTGACGCGGATCACCTTCAGCCCGGACTTCGACGGATTTCCGATGCTGACGCGCGACGGCAGGAAGCTCGTGTTCGCGTCGAATCGCCACGGCACCCGCCCGCACGAGACCAACATCTTCGTCGCCGACTGGCTCGGCGACTGACCGCCCGCCTTCCGGGAAGATCTACGCCGGCGAGGGTCCGGCCTCGTCCACGAATTCGAGCAGCGCGAGGACGAGCGCGAGGATCACCGGGCCGACGAAGAGCCCGACCAGGCCGAACGCCGCGAGACCCCCGAGGCCGCCGAAGAAGACCGTGAGCGTGCCGACCTGGCTCTTTCCCGAGACGAGGAGCGGCCGCAGGAAGTTGTCCGCCGTTCCCACGATCGCGAGGCTCCAGATCACGAGGAAGAGCGTCCGCCAGAGCACGCCCTGCGCCCAGAGATAGATCGCGGCCGGGATCCACACGAGCGCGGTGCCGACGAAGGGCACGAAGGACGCCACGGCGGCCACGGCCCCGAAGACGACCGGCGAGGGGACGCCCGTGATCCAGAATCCGACGCCGAGCAGCGTCCCCTGGACGAGCGCGGTCACGACGGTGCCGAAGACGACGGCGCGGGTCACCTCCTCGAGGCGCTGCTCGAGCCGCTCCTTGCGCCTCCCGTCGAACGGGATGATCCGGACGATGCGCGCCAGCAGGGCGTCGCCGTCGCGGAAGAAGAAGAAGAGCACGAAGAGCATCACCGAAAGCATGCCGAGGAGTCCGAACACGCCGAGGAGCACGTCCCGCCCGCCGGCCAGCAGCAACTGCACGGCCTGTTGCGAGCCCTGGACGAGCCAGTCGCGGAGCTGCGCGTCGCCGACCCCGAACCGCTGCCGGAGCCACTCGAGGGCGCCGCCGAGGAGCGGGAGCCGGAGCAGGTCGCCCGGCCCCGAGATCTGGTACCGCTCTCCCAATGCGGACACGCGGTGCCCCAGCTCGACGGCCTGGTTGGCGAACGCGACGGCCAGGAGCGCCGCGGGGATCGCGATCCCGAGCGTCACGCCGATCGTCATCAGGGCGGCGGCGAGACCGCGACGCCCGCGCACGAGCCCGCGCACCGTCCGATTCATCGGCGCGAGCATGAACGCGAGGAGAAAGGCCCAGTAGATCGGCGCGACGAACGGAAGGAAGATCCGGAAGGAGAGATACGCGAGCAGCGCCACCACCGCGAGGCCGAAAACCCGGGTTGGGAACCGGTCCTGCGGCACGCTGCCTCCTTTTCCGGATGCTAGCATCGGGGACGGTGCGCGCGAACGGAGTCCCCGACCGTCTGCTCGCCGTCCGGGTCCTGCGCGAGGAGGCCGAGCGGGAAGGCTTCACGCGGTTCGGCATCGCACCGGCCGGCCCCGCGCCCGAGTTCGACCGCTTCGAGCGCTGGATCGGCGCCGGCTTCCACGCGGGCATGCGCTACCTCGCCGACACGCGCGAGGCGCGCCGGTCGCCGGACGCGCTCCTCTCGGGCGCGCGCTCCGTCGTCGCACTCGCGGCGCCGCACGCGGCCGGACCCCACGACGCCGAGGACGGCGCGCGCTACGCCCGCTACGCGCGCGGCGCCGACTACCACGGCACCCTTCGGGCCCGCGCCCTGCGCCTGGTCGCCCGCGCGCGGGAGCGCCTGCCCGGGCCGTGGGCGGCGCGCGTGTGCGTGGACTCGACGCCGCTTTCGGAGCGCGCCTTCGCGGCCGCGGCGGGCATCGGCTGGATCGGCAAGAACGGCTGCGTGATCGACGCCGCGCAGGGGTCCTGGCTCCTGCTCGCCTTCGTCGTGACGGACCTGGACCTTCCGTCGGACGCGCCGGTCGCGGACCAGTGCGGCGCGTGCGTGCGCTGTCTCGAGGCCTGTCCGACCGGCGCTCTGCCCGAGCCGCGCGTTCTCGACGCCTCGCGTTGCATCGCGTACTGGACGATCGAGCACCGCGGGGCGATCCCCGACGCCGCCAAGGCGATGCTCGGCGCGCACGTCTTCGGCTGCGACGTGTGTCAGGAGGTCTGCCCGTGGAACGCGCCCCTCGCGGCGAAGGATCCGGCGGCGCTCCCTCCCCCCTCGCGCGACGAGCTCCTCGCGATGGGCAAGGGCGCGTGGCGGCGCCGCTTCGGCACGAGCGCCGTCAACCGCGCGACCCGGCGAGGGCTGCAGCGCAACGCCGCCGTGGCGGCGGGAATCGCCGGCGATCGCGCCTGCCTTCCGGCGCTCTCCGCCGCCGCAGGCGTCGCGGAGCCCGGTCTCGCCGACGCCGCCCGCTGGGCGCTCGGCCGGCTCGAGCGCCGCCCCCTGTAGACTGCGCGCGGACTCGAAAGGACGGCTCATGGATCCGCAGACGACGCTCTACGTCATCGCCTTCGTGCTCTCCCTCGCCCTGTCGGCGTTCTTCGCCGGATCGGAAACCGCTCTCGTCTCGCTCGGGCGCATCGACATGCAGCGCCTCCGCGAGAAGGGCGACCGCCGCGGCGCGATCATCCGGGGGCTGAAGTCCCACACCCCGCGCCTCCTCGCCGTCATCCTGATCGGCCAGAACCTCTTCATGTCCGCCGCCTCGGCGTCCGCCACCACGGTCGCGACCGGCTGGTTCGGCGCGCGGTACGGCGTGATCATCTCGGTCCTGTTCTCGACGGTGACGCTCTTCGTCTTCGCCGAGATGACGCCGAAGGCGATCGGGGCGGCCTCGCCCGTGTCCGTCGCCCGCGCGGTCGCGGTCCCGCTCGCCTGGATGATGCGGATCCTCTCCCCCGTCGCCGGGGTCTGCGTGCGGCTGACCAACGCCCTGCTCGCCATCCTCGGAATCTCGCAGGGCACGCAGCGCCTGACGGAGGAGGAGCTGAAGAGCGTGTTCAATCTCGGCGCCGACGAGGGCGTGATCCACCGCGGGGAGACCCGGCTCCTGCACAAGGTGGTCGAGTTCGGAGACAAGACCGTGCGCGACATCATGGTGCCGCGCACGAAGATCATCGCGCTGCCGGAGACCGCGCCCTACGAGGCGCTGAAGACGCTCCTGCGCGAGCAGAAGCTCTCGCGGCTCCCGGTCTACCGGGGCACCCTCGACAACATCGTCGGCATTCTCCACGCCAAGGACCTCTTCGACCTGTCCGACGAAGAAGAGAAGACCTTCCAGCTCAGCCGCTACGTCGACCCGCCGTTTCTGGTGCCCGAGTTCAAGCGCGCCGAGGACCTCTTCCGCGAGATGCGGCGCCGCCGGACCCACATGGCGATCGTCGTCGACGAGCACGGGGGGACCGCCGGACTCGTCACGATCGAGAACGCGATCGAGGAGCTCCTCGGGCCGATCCAGGACGAGTACGACGAGGAGAACCCGCCGTTCACGCCGGCCGGCGAGCGCGTTTTTCTGCTCGACGGAGCGCTCCGCCTGGACGAGCTCGAGGACCAGTTCGGCATCCGCCTGCCCCGCGACGAGGCGGAGACGATCGCCGGCCACCTCATGCTCCGCTTCGGGCGGATCCCGCGGAAGGGCGAGCGCTGGAAGGGCCGGTTCGCCGACTTCGTCGTCGAGGACGCGACCCCCACGTCGATCCGGAAGGTGCGCATGGTCCTTCCCGCGACGGCCGAGCGCAAGGAGCCGTCGTGACGCGCGCCGTCACGCTCATCCGGGGCGACGGGATCGGGCCGGAGGTGTCCGACGCCGTCCTCGAGGTCCTCGCCGCCGCAGCGGTGCCGATCGAGTGGGAGGAGGCGGTCGTCGGCCAGGCGGCCGAGCAGCGCGAGGGCGACCCGCTGCCGGCGTCGGCGCTCGACGCCATCCGGCGCACGCGCGTCGCGCTGAAGGGACCCGTCGGCACGCCGATCGGCAAGGGCTTCCAGTCGGTCAACGTGCGGCTGCGCCAGGCGTTCACGCTCTACGCGAACCTGCGGCCCGTCCGGAACGTCGAGGGCGTCGCCAGCCGCTTCCAGGGCGTGGACCTCGTGATCGTGCGCGAGAACACGGAGTCCCTGTACAGCGGCCTCGAGCACATCGTCGTTCCCGGGGTCGTCGAGTCCCTCAAGATCATCACGGAGGTCGCCTCGACGCGGATCGCCCGCTTCGCGTTCGAGTACGCGCGCGCGAACGGCCGGAAGCGCGTCACGGCCATCCACAAGGCGAACATCATGAAGCTCTCGGACGGCCTCTTCCTCGACTGCTTCCGTCGGGTCTCCGGGGACTACCCCGACATCGCGGCGGACGACCGGATCGTCGACGCCGCGTGCATGCGGCTCGTCATGACGCCCGAGAGCTTCGACGTCCTGCTCCTCGAGAACCTCTACGGCGACATCGTGTCCGATCTCGCCGCGGGGCTCGTCGGCGGCCTCGGGCTCGTGCCGGGCGCCAACCTGGGCAACGACGCCGCGATCTTCGAGGCCGTGCACGGCACGGCGCCGGACATCGCCGGTCAGAACAAGGCGAATCCAACCGCGCTCCTCATGTCGGCGATCCTGATGCTCCGCCACCTCGACCTGCCCGTGCACGCGGACCGCATCGAGAGGGCGCTCTTCCGGACACTGCGGGAGGGCGTGAAGACGCCGGACCTCGGCGGCTCGACGGGAACGAGGGAGTTCGCGAAGGAAGTGGTGGCGCGACTGGAGTAGAGCCGGCGGCCGCGCGGCGCTTCGGGCTAGTAGAGGTCGACCCGCGGAATCATGAGCGCGCGCACGGCGCAGTTGCCGCGCACCCGCGCCTGGCAGCCGAGGCGCTTTCCATCGCCCATGTCGTAGGCCTTCTCCTGCGGATTGATCGCCGACAGGTTCTCGCCGCCGATCACGACCTCGACGCGGCAGGTCGAGCACGTCCCGTTCCCGCCGCACACGTGGCTGATCTTCACGCCCATGTCGAGCGCCGCCTGGAGGACCGTCGTTCCGTCCGCGACCACACCGGCCTTACCCTCGTTGACGAAGACGATCGTGGGCATGAGAATCGCGGTCTTGTGGAATCAGGGTAGCACAGGGGTCTCGCCCGGCCGCTTTCCCGGCGCGCCGGACGAGGAGCTCTGGCCGAGCCGACCCTTCGATCCGGCCGCGCACTTCGGGCGCGGCGCGCCCCTCGAGCTCGAGATCGGCAGCGGCAAGGCGCGCTTCCTGATCGCGGCCGCCCGCGCCAACCCGGAGCACGACTTCCTCGGGATCGAGCGCTCGCTCTCCTACTACCGGCTATGCCGCGAGCGGGTGGCCCGCGCGGGGCTTTCCAACGCGCGCGTGCTCCGCGCGGACGGTCGCCTCTTCGTGGAGACGGCGGTCGCCGCCGCGAGCCTGCGGGCGCTGCACGTCTACTTCCCCGATCCCTGGCCGAAGAAGAAGCAGAAGAAGCGCCGACTCCTCGACGGCGTCTTTCTCGAGATGGCGGCCTCGCGCCTGCACGCCGGGGGACTCTTCCGCATCGCCACCGACCATCCCGACTACGGCCGGGAGCTCGACACACTGGTCGAGACGGTCCCATTGCTCGAGCGGCTCGAGTGGACGGAGCACGCGGCGCCGCCGCCGACGAACTACGAGATCAAGTACGCGCGGGAGGGACGGCCGATCTGGCGCTTCCTGCTGCGGCGCCGCGCGACGCCCGGCGCCTAGCCGCCGTCGCCCGGAGCGGGCGGCGTCAGCGCGATGCGTCGCAGGAAGCGGGTGAAGTACTCCGTCCCCGACACGAGGGCGACCGCGACCACGAGCCACAGCGCGATCCGCCCCGGCAGGGCGAACCCGTCGTGGCGCAGGGCCAGGATGAGGAGCGACACCGCCGCGATCTGCGTGAACATCTTCAGCTTTCCCCAGACCGACGCCGCGATCACGATCCCGCGCCCGGACGCGATCGAACGCAGTCCGGACACCGCGAACTCGCGCCCGATGACGACGACGACCATCCATGCGGGCGCGAGGCCGAGCTCGACGAGCGAGATGAACGCCGCCGAGATGAGGAGCTTGTCCGCGATCGGATCCAGCAGCGCGCCGAGCGTCGTGATCTCGCCGCGCCGGCGCGCCAGCCAGCCGTCCAGGAAGTCCGTCGTGACGGCGGTGAGGAAGATGATGAGGCCGACCGTCTCGCGGCCGTCGAACTTCGTCAGGAGCACGACGACCAGAAACGGGACGAGGAAAATCCTCAGGAGCGTCAGCGCGTTGGGAAGGTTGATCTTCAAGCGTCGTCCCATGGAACTATAGCCCGAGCGGTCGCGGCGCTCCCGACCCCGGAGAGCGGGCCACGCCAGCCTTTTCGAGACACAAACGTCGACGCTCGATGGTCGGTTTCCCCCCGATCTGTCCGATAATGATTCCGTGAACGTTCCGTGCCCGACGCACTCCGGACGGCGCGCTCACAAATCCTGCCACCACTGCCGCCAGGCCGCCTGCCGCCTCTGCGAGGTGAAGATGCGGGGGCACATCTACTGCTCGGAGAAGTGCGCCCGGGACGCGGGGCGCGGCGCGGTGTGGCGGCGGGTGCGGGCAATTCTCGCGCGGCCCGTGCCGGCCCGGCTGGCGGTCGCCGCCGTCGTCCTCGCGGCCGCGGCGCCCGTCACCCTCGCCCTCCGAACGGTGCGCGAGCTCGACCGCGTGACGCTTCCCGCCGCGCCCGCGCGGGCGTCGCGCGGCTCGGCCGGGGCGCGTCTCGAGTCCGTGACGGAGACCGCCTCCGGGCTGCGGCTCGAGGGCTCCGCGCCCTCGGGCGGCGCCGTGTTCCTGTTCTCGGGCGCCCGATTCCTGGGGGCCGCGCCCGTGGAGAACGGGCGGTTCCAGTTCGACGGCGTGCGCGACAAAGGGCCGTTCCGGGTCGGCGCGCTGCCGCTCTCGGCGCCCATCGCCTGGGCGCCCTCGCCGGCGGCCCCGCCCGTTGCGGTCGCCCGAGCGGCCCCGACACCGCGACCTCCCCCGCCGGCGCCCGCGCCCACGCTCGTCGCCGCGGCACGGCGCCTTCCGACAGCGCCGCCGCCCCGCCCAGCCGTCGAGACCGTCGAGATCCGCCCGAGCCGGCCGGCCGCGCCTCCGACCCCCCGGCCCGCCCGCGCCGCCGACGCGTCCGCCCCGGCAGCATCCGAGCCCCCCGTCCCCATCGCCGCGGCGCCGCGCGAGCGGCCCTCCTCCGCCGCCCCGACGGGCCTCCTTCCCGTCGACCTGACGCGGGGCCCCGTGGATCGGCCCGACATCCTGGTCTCCTTCGACGCCGGCTCGTCGGACCGCGGCGCCGCGGCGATCCTCGACGCCCTGTCCGCGCGGGGCATCCGCACGACGGTCTTCCTGACCGGCGAGTTCATCCGCCGCTATCCGGAGCTCGCGCGGCGGATCGCCTTCGACGGGCACGAGGTCGGCAATCACACCGACACCCATCCGCACCTGACCACGTACGCGTCGGACGGCCGGCAGGCGACGCGGGCCGGCGTCGACCGCGCGTTCCTCGCGGGTCAGCTCCTGCGCACCGCGCGGCTGTACCGCGACGTCACCGGGAAGACGATGGCCCCCCTGTGGCGCGCTCCCTTCGGCGAGCACAACCCGGAGATCCGCCGCTGGGCCGCGGAGCTCGGCTACTGGCACGTGGGCTGGACCGGCGGGCGCTCCGGGCTCGACGGGCTCGACTGGGTGACCGACCCCCGCTCGCGCGCGTACCAGCCCGCCGACCGGCTCCTCGCCCGGCTCGTGGCGCACGCCGAGAACGGCGGCATCGTGCTGCTCCATCTCGGCAGCGACCGCGAGGAACCGGTCGCCGCGCACATCGGCCTGCTGTTCGACGGGCTGACGGCGCGCGGATTCCGATTCACCCGCGCCTCGGATTTCCTCGAGCGGGAAGGCTGGGACGAGGCGAGGCTCGCGAGCTTCCGCGCTCCCGCTCCTCCGGTCGCGACGCGGTGACGATCGCGTTCGGGACGGACGGCTGGCGCGGCGTCATCGCCGACGACTGCACCTTCGCCGAGATCCGGCGGATCGCGGCGGCCGCCGCCCGCCACTACCTCGCGGACGAGGGCCCCGGCGACCGGGGCCGAGTCGTCGTCGGGTTCGACACGCGTTTCCTCTCGCCGGAGTTCGCCGGAGCCGCGGCCGAGACGTTCGCGGCGGCGGGAATCGACGTCCTCCTCTCGGATCGCCCGATTCCGACGCCCGCCGTCTCGTTCCACGTGCGCCGTCTCGGGCTGAAGGGCGGCGTCGCGATCACGGCGAGCCACAATCCGGCCCGCTACAATGGCTTCAAGTTCAAGGCGCACTTCGGCGGGAGCGCCCCGCCGGAGACCTACGCCGCGATCGCCGCGGAAGCGGACCGGCCGCTGCCCGATGCCTTTCGACGCGGCCGGATCGAGACCGCCGATCTCGCGGCGCCCTACCGGGACCGGCTCACCGCGCTCGTGGACGTCGCTTCGATCCGGCGCGCGCCGCTCTCGGTGCTCGCCGACGCGATGCACGGCGCCGCCGGCACGCTGGTGGCGGACGTCCTCGGCGGCGGTGCCCTCCGCGGTGGAGGCGTTCCGCGCCGCGCGCGATCCGCTCTTCGGCGGCGTGCATCCCGAGCCGATCGCCGCGAATCTGGCGGCGTCGGCCGAGCGCGTCCGCCGCGGCGGCTTCGACCTCGCGGTCGCGCAGGACGGAGACGCGGACCGGCTCGGCGTGCTCGACGCCGAGGGCCGCTTCGTGTCGCCGCACCAGGTGCTCGCGCTGCTCCTCCTGCACGCATTCCGCCGGCGCGGCGTGCGCGGCCCGATCGCGCGCACCTTCTCGACGTCCTTTCAGATCGACCGGGTCGCGCGGGCGCTCGGCGCGCCGCTCATCGAGACCGGCATCGGCTTCAAACACGTGGCGGAGCGGATGAGCCGCGGCGAGGCCGTCGCCGGCGGCGAGGAGAGCGGCGGCTATGCCTTCGCGTTCCACCTGCCCGAGCGCGACGGCGTGCTGTCCGCGCTCCTCCTCGTCGAGAGCCTCGCCGCGAGCGGCCTCCGCCTCGGCGAGGCGCTCACCGAGCTCGCGCGCGAGTTCGGCCGCTTCGAGTACGGACGGCGGGACGTGCACCTGCCCGTCGGCACCGTTCGCCGATTCCTCGCGGAGGTCCGCGGCCGCGCGCCCGCCGCCGTCGCCGGAGAGACGGTGACGTCGGTCGCCGATCTCGACGGGGTCAAGTACGTTCTCGGCGAGCGGGGCTGGCTCCTCCACCGCCTCTCGGGCACGGAGCCGATGATCCGGCTCTACTGCGAGCACGAGGACCGGGGCACGATGGAGCGGATCCTGGACGAGGCGGAGGCGCGCCTGCGGGACTTCGAAGCGAGAACCTCGACGGCGGCTCCCGGGGGCTAGTTCCTTCTCTGATCGACCGGACGGTCCATGTCCGCCGCGCGCCGCCTCGGGCGCGGCGGCTCGGTCAGCACGACCCCCTCGCCCTCGAAGCGGATCTTCGGCGGACTCGCAACGTCCGGCTGCATGACCTCCTCGAGAAACCGGTCGTCGAGGACCGAGGGCACGAGCTCGCCCGTCCACCCGACGAGATCCCGCGACGAGATCGAGAGCGGGAGCTCGGGCGTCACCTCGTGCGTCAGCACGGGGCCGCCGACCGAGAAGATGACGCTCCCGCGCCCCTGGACGCGCAGCAGATCGACGCGGCGGTTCCGACGAAAGTCCTGAATCGCGTCGAGGCGGAACGACAGCCCGTGGTCGAGCGCGAGGAGGCGGCTTCCCTCGACCACGAGCGTCTGGCCGCTCAGCTCGCGGCGGTAGGCACGGCGGCCGGGATCGTTGACGAGAAGCGCGCCGGTGCCCTCGCAGCGCAGGATCCGCTCGAGTGTCGTCCCGCGGAAGGATTCCTCCGCGCCGAACCGCAGCTTGCCGCTGTACCAGGCGACGCAGCCCTTGCGGACGAACACCACTCCCCGCGAGGCGATCTCGACGCCGCCCTCGGCGCGGATCTTGAAGAGCGGGCGCCCCTCCCCGCCGGCGGCCGCGGCGGCCGGGGACAGACCGGCGTCCTCGCCATCGGGAAACGCGGGCTCGAACTCGCGACGCGGAGCGCCGGCGCTCTCCCGCGCCGCCTTCGCGGTCGGCGCCGTGTCCGACATCGAGGCCGGCGCCCGCACGGCACCGCTCTCGCGCGAGGAGCGCTTCAGCGTCTCCTCGATCTCCACGACACGGCTCTTCGCGCCGGCGACGCGGAGATGCTCGAGGGCGAGCCCGAGCTTGCCGCGCATCTGATAGAGCAGGCCGAGGTAGAGATGGCTGCGGAGATGGCCGGGCGCCTGCTCGATCGCGGCCCGCAGCTCCGCCTCCGCCTCGGCGAGCCGGCCCGCCTTGAAGAGGATCAGTCCGAGATTCGAGCGGAGGACTTCCGAGCTCGGGTTGCGCGACAGGAGTCCCCGCGCCGCGGTCGCCGCCTCGTCGAAGCGCCCCCGCTTGAACTCGAGGAGCGACACGAGATTGAGGACGTCCTCGTCCTGCGGACGCAGGGCACGGGCCTGCTCGAGCTCCTGCCAGGCCTCGTCGAACCGGGACGCGCGAGCCGAACGGCGGGCGCGGTTCAAATGCAGCAGGAACAAACCCTGGTCGACGGGAGGAACCTCGCCCGCGGCGCGCAGCACGGCGGTTCCGGTCAGCCGAGTCGTTTCGGCGCCGAATGGCCCTTCGTGGTCAGCACGACGCGATGCGTCCGCGCGTCGCGCGTCCACTGGACGGGCCGGCCCGCCGCGGCGGCGCCGCGGTAGGTCTCGTTCGCCGGTCTGCCGAATCCTCCTCCGAGCGTGGACCTGCCGTAATAGGCCGCGAGCGCCTTGCGCACGTAGAGCTGCGTCTCGGCATACGGGGGCACCCCGGCATACCGCTCCACCGCCGCCTCTCCCGCGTTGTATGCGGCCAAAGACTTCACCAGATCGCCGGAGTAGACCGCCAGGAGGCGCGAGAGCTCGCGCGTGCCCGCGCCGATGTTCTGCCGCGGGTCGTGCACGTCGCGCACGCCCTGCTCCGCCGCGAGCTCCGGCATCAGCTGCATCAGGCCCCGCGCGCCCTTCCTCGAGATCGCGGCCGGGTTGAACCCGGACTCGACGAGCATCACCGACTTGACGAGCTTCGGATCGACGTCGTTCTCGCGCGCCGCCGCCTCGATCAGGCCGTCGTACGCGGAGGGCTGCCGGACGCGCGCCGCGAGCCAGCCCTCGCCCGCCTGCAGGTTCGCGGGTCCGTCATTGACGATCACGCGCTTGCCGTCGCGCATCGCCACGCGCACCTCTCCGGAGGCCGCTCCGGCGGCGAGGAAGATCCCCGCGAGGAGGAGGACGCGCGATCGCATGGGGCTGTAGACGAGATTATAGCCCCCGGCCGTTCGGCGGACAGCCCCGCGCACCGAGGCGGAATCCGACGGGGCCGCGGTTGTGACCGCGGACACGCCGAGGGCGCGCCTCAGACGGCGGGCACCGGCTCCGTCAGGAGGTCGCGGACCGCCTCGGCGGCGGCCTTCAGGCCCGCGGGAAGCTGCTCGGGACTCCTGCCGCCGGCCTGCGCCAGGTCGGGCTTGCCGCCGCCGCTGCCGCCGAGCGCCTTGCCCACCCGCCCGGCGATCTGCGAGGCCGGGAGGCGCTTCGTCAGATCGGGCGTCACCCCGACGATCACCGAGGTCTTTCCATCGGCGACCGTGCCGACGACCACGACGCCGCTCTTGACCTTCGAGCGGAGCGTGTCGGAGAGGTTGCGCAGCTCCGGGATCGAGAGGCCCTCCACGACGCGCGTGACGATCGGCACGCCGCCGACCTCGAGGCGCTCGCCGCCGCCGCCCGAGTCTCCGGAGGCGAGCTTCAGCTTCAGGGACGCGACCTCGCGCTCGAGGGCGCGGACGCGCTCCTCGCGCTCCTCCCAGCGCCGCGCGAGATTCTCGCGCGGCGCCTGGGCGGCGCCCGAGAGCGCGTTGAGCACCCGCTCGTCTTCCTCGAGGAGCTCGACGGCGCCGAGAGACGTGACCGCCTCGAGCCGCCGGACGCCCGCCTGGATGCCGCGGTCCGAGAGGATCTTGAACGCGCCGATCTCGCCGGTGCGCGGCACATGGCAGCCGCCGCAGAGCTCCGTCGAGAAGCCGGGCACCTCCACGACGCGGACGCGCTCGCCGTACTTCTCGCCGAAGAACATGTCGGCGCCGCGCCGGCGCGCCTCGTCCATCGCCACGACCTCCTTCGACACCGGATGGTCGCGGAGCACTTCCTCGTTGACCCGGCGCTCGATCTCCGCGAGCTGCTCCGGCGTCGGGGCGGCCGCCGCCGCGTAGTCGAAGCGCAGCTTGTCCGGACCGACGTACGAGCCCATCTGCCGCGCGGTCGTGCCGAGCACCCTCCGCAGGGCGGCGTGGAGAAGATGCGTGCCGGTGTGGTTCGCCTGGGTCCGCCGCCGCACCCACTCGGGGATCTCCAGATCGGCCGCGAGGCCCAGCTGGAGCCGTCCCTGGAGGACCCGGAGGCGATGCGCGATCAGACCCGGCACCGGACGCTGGACGTCGGTCACTTCCGCGCGGCCGCCGTCCCAGGAGACGGTCCCCCGGTCCGCAACCTGGCCGCCGCCCTCCGGGTAGAACACCGTCCGGTCGAACACGACGTCGCCGGACTCGCCCTCGGACAGGAGCGACGCCTCGCGTCCGTCCTTCACGATCGCGAGCACCCGCGCGCCCGAGAGATGCACGAAGTCCTGCTCGGGATAACCGCGGAAGACCGAGTGCTCGCCCGGCAGCTCGAGCTTCTCGTAGACCGACGCGTCGGCAGCCTCGAAACGCGCCGAGGCGCGCGACGTGGCGCGCTGGCGCTCCATCGCCTCCTCGAAGCCGGCGCGGTCGACCGCCACGCCCTCGTCGCCGGCGATCTCCTCGATCACGTCGAGCGGGATGCCGTAGGTGTCGTAGAAGCGAAAGACCGTTTCGCCCGAGAGCGCGGTGGCGCCCTCGCGGCGCAGGCGCTCGATCGCCTCTCCGACTCGGTCCGCGCCCTCCGACAGCGTCCGGCCGAAGCGCGCCTCCTCCGGCAGGAGCACCGCGGCGACGGCGCGCTCGACCCCGTCCGTCCTGCCCGCCTCGAAGTAGACGCCCACGAAGGTCTCGACGACCGCGGGCACGAGCCGGTGGAGGAACGGCTCGTGGAGACCGAGGCGCCGGCCGTACCGCATCGCCCGGCGCAGAATCCGGCGCAGGACGTAGCCACGGCCGTCATTGGAGGGAAGGGCGCCGTCGGCGATCAGCATCGTCGCCGCGCGGACGTGGTCCGCGATCACGCGGAAGGGAGCGTCCTCCGGCGCCATGCCGCCCTCGTAGTCATGGGCCGACAGCTCCTCGATCGAGGCGATGATCCGGGCGAAGAGATCGGTGTCGAAGTTGTTGTTGACGCCCTGGAGGATCGCGGCGATGCGCTCGAGGCCCGCGCCCGTGTCGACGGATGGGCGGGGCAGCGGCGTGAGCGTGCCGGAGGCGTCGCGGTCGAACTGCATGAAGACGAGGTTCCAGATCTCGAGCGTCTCGTCCCCCGGGCCGTTCACGAGAGCGGCCGTGTTGGTGGAGAGGTCGCCGCCGCGGAAGTAGTGGAGCTCGGAGCAGGGGCCGCACGGGCCCGTCTCCCCCATCGCCCAGAAGTTCTCCTTCTCGCCGAACCGCAGGATCCGCGAGGGCGGCAGGTGACGTTGCCAGAGCCGCGCCGCCTCGTCGTCGTCCGTGTAGACCGTCGCCCACAGCCGCTGCGGATCGAGGCCGTAGCCGCGCTCCCCGTCGGTGACGAGCTCCCAGGCGAACCGGATCGCCTCGTCCTTGAAGTAGTCGCCGAAGGAAAAGTTGCCGAGCATCTCGAAGAAGGTCTGGTGGCGCCCCGTGTAGCCGACGTTGTCGAGATCGTTGTGCTTGCCGCCGGCGCGGACGCACTTCTGGGACGTCGTCGCGCGCGAGTAGTCGCGCTTCTCCCGACCGGTGAAGACGTCCTTGAACTGGTTCATGCCCGCGTTCGTGAAGAGCAGGGTCGGATCCTCGGCGGGAATCAGCGACGAGGAGGGCACGCGGCGGTGCCCGCGCTCCTCGAAGTAGCGCAGGAATCGCTCTCTAACTTCCGTCGACTTCATACCAGCTCCGGATGATCTCAGAAATCCTGTCCGCCGGAAAACCGCGCCGGGTCAGGGCGTCGAAGACGCGGCGCCGCCGCAGCGGCGGCGAGAGATTCGCCCGCGCCTTCCACAGTCTCTCGAAGGCCCGGCGCAGGGCCTCGTCTTCCCGCGCCGTGGCGCCCTCCGCCTCGAAGGCGGCGGCGATGGTCTCCGGACCGAGCCCCCGGGCCTTCAGCTCCCGCTCGACGCGCGCGCGGCCGTACCGCGCGCCGCGCAGCCGAACCGCCGAGCGCGCCGCGGCGACGTCGTCGAGGAGGCCCGCCGCCGACAGCCTCTCGAGAGCCCCGGCGACGGCGCGCTCCGAGAACCCGCGCTCCGTCAGTCCCTTCTGGAGCTCGCGCGTCCCCCTGGGACGCGCGGCGAGCAGACGCACGGCCCGCTCGAAGGCCGCGTCCGCGGACTCTGGCTCGGCCGGAGGAGTACCGCGCCGGCGCGTCTAGCCGCGCCCCGAGGGAGGCTGGTTGGAGAAGTCGAACGGCGACTCCTCCTGGAGCGGATTGAAGTCCGAGGGCGCCTCCAGCGCGGAGTCCATCTCCTCGCGGGCAAGATCGGACGTCGACTGAATTCCCTGGATGCGCAGCTTGAACTCGTTCGGATTCGTCGAGCGCTTCAACGCCTCCTCGAGCGTGATCAGCCCCGACTTGTAGAGGCTGTACAGCGACTGGTCGAAGGTCTGCATGCCGTACTGCGACGTGCCCTGCTGGATCGCGTCCTTGATGTACTTCGTCTTCTCCTTGTTCTCGATGCACTCGCGCACGTAGTTGGTCCGGATGAGAATCTCGGCCGCGGGCACTCGGCCGAGCCCGTCCGCGCGAGGCATCAGGCGCAGCGAGATGACCGCCTTGAGGACGGCGCCGAGCTGGAGCCGGATCTGCTTCTGCTGGTGCGGCGGGAAAACCGCGATGATGCGGTTGATCGTCTCGGTCGCATCGAGCGTGTGGAGCGTCGAGAAGACGAGATGGCCCGTCTCGGAGGCCGTGAGCGCCGTCTCGATCGTCTCGTAATCGCGCATTTCGCCGACGAGGATCACGTCGGGGTCCTGGCGCAGCGCGCTGCGGAGCGCGACCGAGAAGCCCTTCGTGTCCACGTCGACCTCGCGCTGGTTCACGAGCGACTTCTTGTCGCGATGGAGGAACTCGATCGGATCCTCGACCGTCATGATGTGCTCGTTGCGCATCGCGTTGATGTAGTCGATCATCGCCGCGAGCGTCGTCGACTTGCCCGAGCCCGTGGTGCCGGTGCAGAGCACGAGACCGCGCTGCTCCTGGCAGATCTTCTCGAGCACGGGCGGCAGGAGCAGGTCCTTGATCGACAGGATCTTCGCCGGGATGACGCGGAGGACGAGACCCACGGTCCCGCGCTGCTGGAAGATGTTGCAGCGGAAGCGTCCGAGGTTCGGCACGTTGTAGGCGATGTCGATCTCGAAGTTGTTCTTGAACTTTTCCTTCTGCCGGGCCGACATGATCGAGAAGGCCATCGCGATCGTGTCTTCCTGCATCAGCCGGCGCATGTCGGCGAGGGGAACGAGCGCGCCGTCGATGCGAATGACCGGAAAAGCGCCCACTTTGAGGTGGAGATCGGACGCCTTCCGCTCGACCGCAATCTTCAGCAGATCGTTGATATGCATGGTTTTGTTGTCCTCGGTTGGAGGTAAGGGTACGCCGGTTCACGACGGATTGGAAGCGCCCGACCGCCGTCGGGGCGTGAGCGGCCCTCGCCCTCGGGCGGCCGCAAGGGCCGCCCCTGCAGGGGTTTGGAGCTACCGGACCGCGGCCTCGACGGGCATTGGCGTCAGCCAGCCGTAGCGGTCCTCGGCCTCGCCGTGGATCAGCGCGAAGAACTCCTTCTGGAGGCGCTCCGTGACCGGTCCGCGGCGCCCCGCGCCGACGACGATGCGGTCGACCGACCGGATCGGCGTGACCTCGGCCGCCGTGCCCGTGAAGAAGATCTCGTCCGCGATGTAGAGCATCTCGCGGGCGATCTGCTGCTCGACCACCGTGTATCCCGCGTCGCGGGCGAGGCGCATGATCGAATCGCGCGTGATGCCCGGGAGGATCGTTCCCGCAAGCGGCGGCGTGAGGATCCGGCCGCCGTAGACGAGGAAGATGTTCTCGCCGCTCCCCTCGGAGATGCGTCCGGCGTTGTCGAGCGCGATCCCCTCGGTGAAGCCGTTGACGATCGCCTCCATCTTGATCAGGGCCGAGTTGAGGTAATTGCCGGTCGCCTTGGCCATCGCGGGAAACGTGTTCGGCGCCATCCGGTTCCACGACGACACGCACACGTCGACGCCGCCCTCGATCGCCTCGTCGCCGAGATACTTCCCCCAGCGCCATACCGCGATCATGACCTCGACCGGGCTGTGGAAGGGATTCACGCCGAGCGCGCCGAGGCCGCGATAGACGACGGGACGGATGTAGCACTCGTCGAATCCGTTGACGCGAATCGTCTCGAAGATGGCGTCGCGCAGCTGCTTCGGCGAAAACGGGATCTCCATCCGGTACACCTTGCACGAGTCGTAGAGGCGCTTGATGTGCTCGTCGATGCGGAACGCCGCGGAGCCCTGTCGGGTCTTGTACAGGCGGGCACCCTCGAACATCCCCGAGCCGTAGTGGAAGACGTGTGAGAACGCGTGGATCTTCGCGTCCGCGAAGTCCACGAGTCGGCCGTTCATCCAGACCTTCTTGACGTCCTCGTAGGACATGGCGCCTCCGCGTGTGATGGGGTCTCCCGGAGTCGGAGCAGTATTTGCCGTCGGGACGATGGTGTCAATGCGGAAGTCGTGCCAGCGCGCTCCGCGCGAGCGCGAGACCCGCGACCGCCGCCGTCTCGGCGCGCAGCTTTCCGGCGGCGAGTGAAACGGCGAGCCATCCGGCGGAGAGCGCGTCGGCGAGCTCGCGCTCCGTCCAGCCGCCTTCGGGGCCGACGAGCAACGCCACCGGAGCGGCCGCGAGCGTCGGCGGAAACGGCTCGCCGCTCGGATCCAGGATCAGCCGGGTGGAAGACGTCTCCGCGCGGAGCACATCGGGGAGAGGCCGCGGGCCTTCGACCGCCGGCCATCGCGCGGACTCGGTCTGCTTCGCCGCTTCGCGAACGACGCGGGAGAGCCGCGCCGCGACGGCGTCCCGGGCGCGGAAGCTCTGCGTCCGCTCGGTGACGACGAGCGTCAGCCGCGACGCGCCGAGCTCCGTCGCCTTCTCCGCGATCCAGGCGAGCCGCTCGGAGCGCACCGCCGCGACCAGCAGGTGCACGGGCGGATGCGGAGGCCGCTCCGCCGCGCGGACCGCATCGAACGCCGCCTCGAGGACGCCGCGCGAGAAGCGAACGACGCGGCCGTGCGCCTCGCGTCCGCTTCCGTCGACGAGGACGACGGCGTCTCCCGGACGCAGGCGGCGCGCCTTCGCGTGCGCCGCCTCTTCCCCGGCGATCCGGCAGATGCCCGCCGTCTCCGGCAGAGCGTCGACTACGAGGCGCGCTCGAGCGTCAGGCTGATCCATTCGTCCTCCGCACGCCGTCCCGCGAGCTTCCACCGGCCGGTCCGCATGCGCGCGAGGACGGCGGCCTCGCGATCGCGCGTGATGCCGGAGAGGAGCACCCGGCCCCGGCGGCCGACGCGGGCGCGGATCCCTCCGGCCTCGCCGAGGATCTCGTCCGCAAGCATGTTGGCGACCACGACGTCGAATCGCCCCGCGCAGGCAGCGGCCGTTCCCGCGTAGAGTCGCACCGCGGCGCCGACCGCGTGACGGCCGACGTTCCCGCGCGCCACGAAGACCGCCTCGGAATCGAGATCGAGGCCCACGACCCGCCGCGCGCCGAGCGCCGCCGCGGCGAGCGCGAGGACGCCGGAGCCGGTCCCCACGTCGAGCACCGAGCGGCCTTCGAGCGGCTCCTCCTCCAGGGCTTCCAGGGCGAGACGCGTCGACGCGTGGCTGCCCGTGCCGAAGGCGCGCGACGCGGGCACGCGCAGCGCGATCCGGCCCTCCGGCGCCGCGCCGCCGCCGTCTTCCCCCGGCTCGAGCCAGAAGCGCCGACCGACGGCGAACGGCCGCGACGCCGCCCGGTAGGCCTCGAGCGGGTCGCGCTCCGGAATGTCGGTGGTCAGCAGGAAGCGGACGCGCCGGCGCCGCAGCACATCGCCCGCGTCGCGGGCAGCAGCGGCTTCGCGGAAGAAGGCCACGAGATCGCCTGCCGTCTCGTCGAAGCCGAGCGGCGCATGAGGCCAGAGGAGCGCGACCAGCGCCCCGTCCCCCGCCCTGTGCGGGACGACGAGGCGGCTGTAACGCCGGTTCACGAGAAGATCTTCTTCGCCTTCCCGAGGACGCCCTTGCCCTTCCCGATCGGAGCGCCGGTCAGCTCGGCATATCGCCGGAGCGCCTCCTTCTCCTCCCTGGAGGGCGACGCCGGGACGTGCACGCCCACGCGGACGAGCAGGTCGCCGCGCCCGCCGCGGCCGAGCCTCCCCATGCCGCGACCTCTCAGCCGCAGCTCCGCCCCCGCCGGAGTGCCCGCCGGCACCGACAGCGGCTCCGAGCCCTCGAGCGTCGGCACCGAGACCTCGCCGCCGAGAACGAGCGTGGGAAACGGCAGGTCGAGCGTCACGACGACGTCGTCCCCGTCGCGCGCGAAGATTTCGTCCTCGGCGACGGACAGCACGACGTAGAGATCTCCCGCCGGCCCGCCGTTCGGCCCGGCGTCGCCCTCCCCGGTCAGGCGCAAACGGGAGTTCGACTCGACGCCGGCCGGGATGCGGACCGTCATCTCCTTCTTCGCGCGCCGCCGCCCCTCGCCGCGGCACGCGGCGCACGGCTTGTCGATGACCCGCCCCTCGCCCTCGCACTGAGAGCACGGCCGCGTCACGGTGAGGAATCCCTGTGAGAGGCGCTGACGTCCGCGCCCGCCGCACGCGGGGCACGTCCGCGGCTTGGTGCCGGGCTCCGCGCCCCCGCCGCCGCACGCGTCGCAGCGCTCGAGACGCGAGACGACGATCGGCGCCTCGACGCCGAACGCGGCGTCCCGGAAGGCGATCGTCATGCGGTAGACGAGGTCGCTGCCACCCGTGGGACCCACCGGTCCGCCGAAACCTCCCCCCGCCCCGAATCCGAAGATCCCGCCGAAGAGCTCCGAGAGATCCGCGAAGCCGGCGGCGTCGAATCCGGAGAAGCCGCTCGAAGCGCCGACGCCGGCGTGACCGAAGCGGTCGTAGCGCGCTCGCTTGTCGCCGTCGGAGAGGATCGCGTAGGCCTCGGAGGCCTCCTTGAACTTCTCGGCGGCGTCCGGGTTGTTCGGGTTGCGATCGGGGTGATGCATCAGCGCGAGCCTGCGGTAGGCGCTCTTCAGCGCCGCGTCGTCGGCGTCTCGCTCGACACCCAGTACTTCGTAGTAGTCGCGTTTGTTCGTCATCGGTCGTGTTGGTGATTGGTGACTGGTGATTGGCGATTGACGCGAAACAGTTACTTCTTCACCTCAATCACAAATCGCAAATCACCAATCACAAATCTCAGGGTGCGGCCGGAGCCGCCCCGCCCGAACCCGCCCGCTGAAGCATCACGCGCGTCAGTACCTTGGACACTCCCTGCATGTCGAAGATCGCCTCGTTGAAGGCCTCGCGGGACTCGCCGCCCGCGATCTCGCGCGAACGCTTCAGGGTCTCCTCGATGCGGCCCCGCTCGTCGTCGCCGAGCGCGCCGCCGAACTCCGCCAGCACGCGCTCGTTCGACGCGATCATCCCCTCCAGCCGGTTCTTGATCGCGGCGATCTCGCGCCGCTCGTGATCGGCCTCGGCGAACGCCGACGCCTCCTTGATGATCTTGTCGATCTCGCTCTGCGAGAGGCCGCCGGCCGGGTTGATCTGCATGCCCTGGGCCTTTCCCGTCGCCAGGTCGCGCGCGGAGACGTTCACGATGCCGTTCGAGTCGATCGCGAACGTGACTTCGATCTGGGGGACGCCGCGCGGCGCCGCGGGAATGCCGACGAGCTCGAACCGGCCGAGCGACTTGTTGTCCTTGGCGATCTCGCGCTCGCCCTGCAGGACGTGGATCTCGACGACCGACTGGTTGTCGGCGACCGTCGTGAACACCTTGGTGTTCTTCGTCGGGATCGTGGCGTTGCGCTCGATCAGCTTCTCGAAGACGCCGCCGTGCATCTCGATGCCGAGCGACAGCGGGGTCACGTCGAGGAGGACGACGTCCTTGATCTCGCCCTTCAGCACGCCGCCCTGGATCGCGGCGCCGATCGCGACGACCTCGTCGGGATTGATGTCGCGGTTCGGCTCGCGGCCGAAGAGCTCGGCGACCATCCGCTGGACCTTCGGCGTGCGCGTCTGGCCCCCGACGAGGATGACCTGGTCGACGTCCGACGGCTTCAGGCTGGCCGCGGCGAGCGCGTCGAGGCACGGCGCGGCGGTGCGGTCGATCAGGTCCGCGACGAGCGATTCGAAGCGCTCGCGCGTCAGCGTGCGGTTGATGTGCTTCGGTCCGGAGGCGTCCGCCGAGATGAACGGCAGCGTGATCGTCGTCTCCGTCGCCGTCGAGAGCTCGCACTTCGCCTTCTCCGCGGCCTCCTTCAGCCGCTGCAGCGCCATGCGGTCCTGCCGGAGGTCGATGCCCGTCGACTTCCGGAAGTCGTCGAGCAGCCAGTCCATGATTTTCTTGTCGAAGTCCTCGCCGCCGAGGTACGTGTCGCCGGCGGTCGCCTTGACCTCGTAGATGCCGTCGCCGAGCTGCAGGATCGAGATGTCGAACGTGCCGCCGCCGAGGTCGTAGACCGCGACGGTCTCGCTGCCCTTCCGGTCGAGGCCGTAGGCGAGCGACGCCGCCGTCGGCTCGTTGATGATGCGCAGCACCTCGAGGCCCGCGATGCGGCCCGCGTCGCGCGTCGCCTGGCGCTGCGCGTCGTCGAAGTACGCCGGCACGGTGATGATGGCCTCGGTGATCTCCTCGCCGAGCGCCTCCTCCGAGAATTCCTTGATCTCGCGGAGGATGAACGCGGAGATCTCCTCGGGGCTGTACTCCCGGGCGCGCGCGCGGATCTTCACGTCGCCGTTGACCGCGCGGACGATCTCGTACGGCAGGACCTCGCGGGCGTGCTGGGTCTCCTCGGCCTCGTACTTGCGCCCGACGAGGCGCTTGACCGCGAACACCGTGTTCATCGGGTTCGTGATCGCCTGTCGCTTCGCGATCTGGCCCACGAGCCGCTCGCCGTCCTCGGTGAAGCCCACGATCGAGGGCGTCGTGCGGCTGCCCTCGCGATTCGTCAGGACCTGCGGGGTCGCGCCCTCGACCACCGAGACGCAGCAGTTCGTCGTGCCGAGGTCGATCCCCAGGATCTTTCCCACGCTGCCTCCTTAGCTCCGCACCCGGGCCTAGCTCCGCTCCCGGGTCTCGTCCGTCTCGCCCGGTCGAACGGCCACCTTGACGGAGGCCGGGCGGATCAGACGATCGTTCAGGAAGTATCCCTTCTGGAGGACCTCGAGGATCGTGCCGGGCGGGACCGCCTGGGTTTCTTCGGTGGCGACCGCCTCGTGCAGGTTGGGGTCGAACGGCCCGGACGTGTCGATCGGAATCAGCCCATAGCGCTTCCAGAGGTCGGCGATCTGCTTGCCGATGAGCGCGACGCCCTGGCCGAAGTCGCTCTCGAGGTCCTGAGGCCGGGCGTGCGCGAGGGCGCGGCCGAAGTTGTCCATCACGGGCAGGAAATCGTGCACGAACCCGGCGAGGGCGATCTTGAAGTACTCCTGGCGCTCCTTCTCGCTCCGCTTCTTGTGGTTCTCGAACTCGGCGAGCTTGCGCAGGTGCCGGTCCTTGAGCTCCTCGAGGTCGTGATGGATCGAGCGCAGCTTGTCCTCGGCGGCCGCGAGCGCGGCCGTCTCCTCCTGTTCGAGGGCGGACTCGAGCGAGTCGCCCGTGTCGCGGACCTCGACCACGTCCTCTCCGGGGGGCCGCCGGCGTTCGTCGCGGTCGCTCATCGCGGCCCTCCCTCGGAGTCCGAGTGCTCCGCCTCGTGGCGGTCGAGGCGATCGGACACGGCGCGCCCGAGGAGCTCGACGACCGGAATGACCCTCGTGTACTCGCGCCGCGCCGGGCCGATGACTCCCAGCATTCCCGTCAGTGTCTCTCCCGTGCCGTACGAGGTCAAGACGGCCGACAGGCGCGGATCGACGACGTGGGAGTCCTCGGAGCCGAGGACGACGCTCGTTCCGGGCGCATCGAGGTAGCGGGAGACGAGGTCGAGCACCTTCGCCTTCTCCTCGAACGCCTGGAAGACCCGGCGCAGCGACAGCACGTCGGCGAACTCCGGCTTCTCGAGGAGACGGGCGGTGCCGTCGAAAAACACGCTGTCCTCCGAGTCCTTCTTCTCGAGCGCCCGCCGGGCGAGTTCGGCGGCGCGGCCCACGATCCGTCCGGCCTCCTCGCGCTCGCGCGCGAGGACGACGACCAGACGCTGCCGGACCTCGTGCAGGGTCCTTCCGCCGTACTCCCGCGTCAGGCGCTCCGAGATCGCGTCGAGCTCCTGGCTCGTATAGGCGATTTCGGTCTCGAGCACGCGGGAGATCACCACGTCGGGCTCGTTGACCTGGACGACCAGGACCTTCCCCGGCGCCACGCCGAGGAAGCGCAGGCTCTTGACCACCGTGTGGAGCGCGTCCGGGGCGACGACGAACCCGACCTCGCCGGACAGCTGGGAGAGGAGCCGCGACGCCGCCGAGAACAGCCGGCTGACGTCGCCGCCGGCGGAATCGAGGTCGGAGCCGACCTGCTCGCGCACGTCGTCCGAGACGCGCCGCTGGCGCATCAGCTCGTCGATGTACAGGCGGTAGGCGCGGTCGGTCGGCACTCGGCCGGCCGAGGTGTGCGGCTGCACCAGGTATCCCCCGTCCGTCAGGTCGGCCATGATGTTCCGGATCGAGGCGGGCGACAGCCCGAATCGGTCGCACTTGAAGAGCGTCCGCGAAGAGACCGGTCGTCCCGTGTCCACGTGGACGCGGATGATCTCCTTCAGAATCGCCCGGCTGCGCGTGTCGAGGCCCGCCATTAGCAGTCTCCCATTGGGAGTGCTAATGATAACAGAAGGGTAAAGCGGATCCGGGATGCGAGTGACGAGCCGCGGCGCGATCGCCCAGGTCGCATTCGCGTCTCGCCTCTCGCATTTCGCATTTCGCATTCGGAATCCCTCACCACCATAGACTTCCCCGGGTGACGCGGGATCTTCTGAAGGAACCCCTGGGCCTCGTGGGTCCGGGCCGCGCCGGGCGAGCCTTCGCGCGCTCCTGGACGGAGGCCGGCGGCCGCGTCGGCTGGGTGCTCGGACGCTCCGGGCGCGTGCCCGATCTCGGGGCCGCGGCGACCCCGTCTCCCGATGCGGAGCGGTTTCCCCCGGCCGGAGTCGTCGTCCTCGCGGTTCCCGACGACTCGGTGCGGGACGTCGCCGACAGCATCGCGCCCCGGGTTCCCTGCTCCTTCGCCTTCCATCTCGCGGGCGCGCTCGGGAGCGACGCGCTGGCGTCGTTCCGACGCTGCGGCGCCGCCGTCGCGTCCTTTCACCCCGTGCGGCCGTTCGTCGGGGCCCCCGACGAGGACCTGCGCGGCGCGCTCGTCGCCGTCGAGGGCGACCCGGAGGCGGTCGACGCCGGCCTCGCGCTCGCCGAAAGGTTCGGCGCCCTGCCCTATCGCCTCGCCGCGACCGATCGGGGCCGCTACCACGCGGCGGCCACCCTCGCGGCCGGCGGCACGGCTGCGATCGTCTCGGTCGCGGTCCGGAACTGGGTCGCGATCGGCATCCCGGAGGACGTCGCGCGCGAGACGCTCGCGGGCCTTTCCTCTCGGGCGGCCGCCGCCATCGCCGCGCGCGAATTCGCGGGGGCATTCACGGGCGCGGTCGCACGGCGGGACGCGGGAACCGTGCGCGGCCATGTCGCCGCCCTCTCCGGTGAGCCGGAGACGCTCGCGCTCTATCGGGCGCTCGCGGAGGAGACGCTCGCCCGCACCGCGGGCGCCGGTCGCGAGGACGAGATCCGCGCGATCCTCCGCGCCGCGAATCCCGCGCCGCGACGCAACCCGACCGCGTCGTAACCCGTTGCCGGTGTTACAATTCTCCCCGGCCAGACGCGGCGCGTCGGCGAACTGACTAATGGTCTTCTTCAACTACGCCACGATGCAGATGGCGGCCAAGGTCGTGTACTACGGCCCGGGTCTGTGCGGAAAGACCACCAATCTGCACCACATCTACGGACGCACCGCCCCGGGATCTCGGGGCGAGATGGTTTCGCTCGAAACCGAGACGGACCGCACCCTCTTCTTCGACCTTCTGCCCCTCGACGTCGGCGTGATCGGCGGATTCAAGACGAGGATCCAGCTCTACACGGTCCCGGGCCAGGTCTTCTACAACACGACGCGCAAACTCGTCCTGAAGGGCGTCGACGGCATCGTGTTCGTCGCCGACTCGCAGCGCGCGATGAAGGACGCCAACGTCGAGTCGCTCGCGAACCTGAAGACGAACCTCGCGGAGATCGGCATCAAGCTCGAAGAAATCCCGCTCGTCTTCCAGTTCAACAAGCGCGACCTCGCGAACATCCTTTCGCTCGACGAGCTCGAGGAGAGCGTCAACCGCGAGCGCGCGCACGAGAGCTACGAGGCCTGCGCGGTGCTCGGCCAGGGCGTCTTCGAGACGCTGAAGGCGATCTCGCGCCTGACGCTCCGCTCCCTGAAGAAGCGCATGCTCGGGGAGGAGAAACCCGCGCCCACGAGGGCCGCGCCCGCGCCGGTCCCGGTGTCCGCACCGGCGGCCATGCCCGTCGCGCCGGCGCCTCCTCCGCCGCCCCCCGCACCGGCCGCGAGGGTCCCTATCGTCGAGGCGACCGCCGAGATCGAGGAGGCGGTCGAGGTCGATCCGGGTACCTTCTCCGCGAAACCGGACGCGCCCGCGCTCGCGCACGAGCTCAATCAGCCGCCGAGCGACTTCGACGGCGCCGATGTCGAGACCGTCGAGGAGTTCGAGCAGGCGCTCGACTCGCTGGATGCGCCGCTGCCCGAGGCGGCGCCCCGGGCCGTGCCGCCGCCGGCGGGCGAGATCGCCGAGGTCTCCTTCGCCGAGGCGGTCGAGCCCGAGCCGGAGAAGGCCGTCACCGAGGAGGTCCGCCACGTCAAGGTCGGCTCGAACATCGACATCCTGGCCGAGCTCGAGAAGCTCCGGAAGACCTCGACGGCCTCGGGAGCGGCCCCGGAAGAGAAGAAGCGGCCGGCGGCTGCCGGTCTCTCCGTGGATGACCTGCTCGCGAGCAGCCTCAACCATCGCAAGGAAGTCAGCAAGGTCTTCGAGGTCCACGTCCCCCGCCACCAGCTGCAGGGCCACCAGATCACCGTCGCGCTGAAGTTCGAGGACAGCAAGGGAAACGAGATTGGCGACGCCAGGAGCTTTCCGATCGAGCTCCAGTCGAAGAGCGACATTCAGAAGCTGCTGCTCTCGCTCAAATTTCACATTTTGGGTAAGTGACCGCGCCGCCGCACGCGGCGCGGTCATCCCGAGGCGCGTGAGCGCCGAGGATCCCGTCGAACCCCAGCCAGCCCTCACAAAGGGATCCCTCGCTTCGCTCGGGATGACAGGAGGCTTGGGATGACCGAAGATGTGACTCCCCTCACTGTCCTCGATGAACGACAGGCGCACAAAGGCTTTGTGTTTTTCTGCGGGGGCGGTTTAACCTTCGTTCATGCCCTCGGCGACGAGATGGCTTGGGTGGAGCGTTGTCTCGGCGGCCGCGATCGCGGGCGCTGTCACCGGCTGCGCGTCTTCGCGGCGGGCGGCCCCCGTCGAGAGCGCCAGCACCGCGCCGGAGGTGGCTGACCCCGCGATCGCGAGCGCCTCGGAATCGTTCGATCTGGGACGCGACGCCGCGTTGAACGGCAACATCGAGTGCGCGCGGCTCTACTTCGACGCCGCGATCGCCGCGGTGCAGCCGGAGGGCGAGCCGCCCGCGACCGGGTCGCGCCTGGCCTTCTCCTACGACCTGTGGGATGGCATCCAGCGCTACGAGGCGCTCGCCGGCGCGACGGAGGAGGCCGGCACGTCGCACGGCCAGGTCTCCCCCGAGCTCGAGGCGATCGAGAGTCCCGAGGCGACGCCGGAGGAGATCTCGGCCGCCCGCGAGGAGGTCGCGGCCGCCATCGGGGAGACGTCCTCGGACGTCCCCCTCGTCGTCAACGACGCGGTGCTCCGAATCGTCGCCGCATTCCAGAGCGACGCGCTCCACGACAAGATCGCGGCCGGTCTGACGCGGTCGGGCCGCTACATCCCGATGATCCAGCGCGTCTTCGCCGAGGAGGGTCTGCCCCAGGACCTCGCGTGGATCGCGTTCATCGAGTCTTCCTTTCTCCCCCACGCTCGCTCGCCCCGCGCCGCCCAGGGCATCTGGCAGTTCATGCCGAGGACCGGGCGGCAGTACGGACTGAAGTTCAACGGGATCGTCGACGAGCGGAGCGACCCCGAGAAGGCGACCCGAGCCGCGGCGCGATACCTGACCTACCTCCACGAGCTCTTCAACGACTGGTACCTCGTGATGGCGGCCTACAACGCCGGCGAGGGGAAGATCCTGCACGCCATGGACCGGACGGGCGCGCGCGACTTCTGGCAGCTCGCCGGCACGTCCGCGATCCGCCGGCAGACGGCGAACTACGTCCCGGCTTATCTCGCCTCGCTGCTGATCTCGAAGGACCCCGCCCACTACGGGTTCGACGTGACGCCGGCGCCTCCGATCGCGTTCGAGAGCGTGACGCTCAACCGCTCGGTCGACCTGCGCACGGTCGCCAGGGGAATGGAGATTCCCTACGAGGACCTGCAGGTCCTCAATCCCGAGCTGCGTTCGTCCGTGACGCCGCGCGAGCCCGACGGCTACGCCCTGAAAATCCCGACGGGTTCCCAGGAGACCTTCCTCGCCGCCTTCGCGGTCACGCCGACGACCGTGCCTCCGATGTTCCGGACCCACATGGCGAAGAAGGGCGAGACGCTGCCCCGGATCGCGAAGCGCTACGGCGTCTCCGTCACCGCGATCGCCGACGCCAATTCCCTGTCGCCCCGCTCGAAGGTCGCGCGCGGTCAGGAGATTCTCATTCCGCAGAAGGCCGCCGTCGTCAGCGCGCACAAGACGACGGGAAAGAAGGGCGCCCCGAAGGTCGCGGAAGCCGCGGCGCCGGCCTCGAAGAGCTACCGCGTCAAGAACGGCGACACGCTCTACCGCATCGCGCTCCGCCACGGCGTCACGGTGGCCGAGATCCTGGCGATCAACGGGCTCGGCGGAGCTCCTTCGCTGAAGGCGGGCGACAAGATCTCGATCCCAGCCAAGGGCCGATAGCTTCCCCGCCACCGCCCCCCACTCCGCTCCTGCTAGACTAGCTCCGCCCTCATCGGCGATCAGGCGCTCCTCGGCCCCGAGGAGGCCTCATGCTCGCCCGAATCCACTCCGCCGCGACCTTCGGGCTCGCGGCGCGCGTCCTCGACGTCGAGGTCGACGCGTCCTTCGGCCTTCCCCGGTTCACGATCGTCGGTCTTCCCGACGCGAGCGTCCGGGAGGCGCGCGACCGCGTGCGCTCCGCGCTGAAGAACGGCGGCTTTCCCATGCCCGAGGGGGCGGTCACCGTCAACCTCGCCCCCGCCGACTTCCGCAAGTGCGGCGCGGCCCTCGACCTGCCGGTCGCGATCGGCCTCCTCCGGCTCTGCGGGATCCGCGGCAGCGACGAGGCGCCGCGGGTGTTCGTCGGCGAGCTCGGCCTGGGCGGCGAGGTCCGTCCCGTCCGCGGCGCCCTCTGCCTCGCGCTCGCGGCGCGGGACGCCGGCTTCGCCGAGATCGTCCTGCCCGAGCCGAACGCCGCCGAGGCCGCGGCGGTCGCAGGTATCCACGCGATTCCCGTCTCGCACCTCTCCGCCGCGGTCGCCCACGTGCTCGGGCGTTTCCCGATCCCGCCCGCCCGCGCCGCCGAGGGGCGAGTCCCCCCGCCCGTTCCGGATCTCTCCGAGGTGCGCGGCCAGGCGATCGCGCGCCGCGCGGCCGAGATCGCCGCCGCGGGCGGGCATCACCTCCTTCTCTCGGGCCCCCCGGGCTCCGGCAAGACCATGCTCGCGCGACGGCTGCCCGGCATCCTCCCGGCGCTCACTCCTCCCGAGGCGATCGAGGCGACCCAGATCCACTCGGTCGCCGGCGCCCTCCTTCCGGGATCGGGCCTGATCGGGGCGCCGCCGTTCCGCGCGCCGCATCATGGCATCTCGGCGCCCGGCCTCGTGGGCGGCGGCCCCCGCCCGATGCCGGGAGAGGTCTCGCTCGCGCACCGGGGCGTCCTCTTCCTCGACGAGCTCCCGGAGTTCCGCCGCGACGTCCTCGAGGCGATCCGCCAGCCCCTGGAGGACCGCCGCGTCTGCGTCGTGCGCGCCGCCGGGGCCGCGGCGTTCCCTTCCGACTTCCTCCTCGTCGCGGCGATGAACCCCTGCCCGTGCGGCTTCTCCGGCGATCCGCGGCGCGCGTGCGCCTGCGATCCGCGCGAGCGGCGCCGGTACGCGCGGCGCATCTCGGGTCCTCTGCTCGATCGCATCGACCTGCACGTCGCGGTCGAGCCCGTCGCCTGGAAAGACCTCGCCGGCGCCGCGGCGACGGAGAGCTCCGCCTCGGTGCGGGAGCGCATCGTGCGGGCGCGCGGCCGGGCGGCGGCCCGCCGCCCCCTGGACGCCGGATTTCGCAACGCGGATCTCTCGACCGACGAGATCGGCCGGCACTGTGTCCTCGATCACGACGGACGGCGCGTCCTCGAGGTCGCCCTCGAGCGACTCGGCCTGTCCGTTCGAGCGGTGCACCGCGGGCTTCGCGTCGCGCGCACGATCGCCGATCTCGCGGAGAGTGAGCGGGTTTTCGCTCGCCACCTGTCCGAAGCGTTGTCCTTCCGCGCTCCGGCTCTCCTCGCGGCCTGCCCGACCGTTCAGGTTGACAGCCGCGGAGGGCGTCCATAGGATCGACCCAACGATTCGCTCAGCGACTCCCAAGCGGTTCGGCGGCGTACGGGGAAGAGCCTGTCCGTCGAGCGCCGGAGAGGCGATCCGATGAAGAAGTACAACACCATCATCTTCGTCCCCCACGCGCGGGCGCGGTTCCGGCAGATGACGATCTCGACCCGCGCGCTCGGCATCGCGGCCGCTGGCGCCGCCCTGCTCTTCGTCGGCGCCGTCGCGTTCGCCTGGGCCTTCTTCGCCACGTCCCGGCAGGACCGTGTCTACCGTGTCGCCATGGCCGAGAACGCGCGCCTGCGCGCCTCGACCGCGATGCTCCACCAGAAGCTCGACGGCGTCTCGAAGCAGCTGACGGATTTCGAGGCGAGGACACGGCGCCTCGCGATCGTCGCCGGCCTCTCGGACGCGGTGCGCCCCGGCCTCGGCGGCCCGGCGCCCACGCCCGGCACGGGCGCCGACCTCGCGGGCCAGAGCGCGTTTCTCGCCTCGCGGCTCGCGCTCCTCGAGACCCAGTTCTCGCATCGCCGCGAGATCGTCGCCGAGACGCCGACGGTGTGGCCGGTCCACGGCGTGCTCAACTCGGGTTTCGGCGTGCGCGCGGATCCGTTCACCGGAGCCCCCGCGTTCCACGAAGGCCTCGACATCTCGACGCCCCGCAGCGAGCCCGTGCTCGCGACGGCCGACGGGGTGGTGGTCCGGAGCGGCTGGGCGGGCGAGTACGGCAAGGCGATCGCGATCGCCCACGGCGACCGTTACCAGACGCTCTTCGGACATCTCGAACAGACGCTCGTGGCCGAGGGGCAGCGCGTGCGCCGTGGCGACCGGGTCGGGCTCGTCGGATCGACCGGTCGATCGACGGCTCCCCACCTGCACTACGAGATCCACGTCGACGGCCACCCCGTGAACCCGCTCGACTACATCCTCGAATCCCGCTGACCTGTCGCGCCTCCCGGCGCGCTGCGCCTCGGGCGCGCACGAAGGTTTGCTCGGCCGCCCGCTTCGCTCCCCTTCCCCGCCCTCTCAATCCGAAATAAACTCCCACCCCTCAAATGTTAGCGGTCCAATCATGATCGACCGGCTGCTCGCGAAGGTCTTCGGCACGCAGCACGAGCGCGACATCAAGAAGATGTTGCCGCGGGTCGAGCGCATCAACGCGCTCGAGCCGTCGATCCATGCCCTCTCGGACGAGGAGCTCCGGGGAAAGACCGCCGCATTCCGGCAGCGGATCGCGAAGGCGCTCGAAGGCGTCCACGCCGAGGACCAGGAGGATGCCCGGAACGCCGTCCTCGAGGAGATCCTGGAGGAGGCCTTCGCCGTCGCGCGGGAGGCCTCCGTGCGCGCCCTCGGGATGCGGCCCTTCGACGTGCAGCTGATCGGCGGCATGGTCCTGCACTCCGGGAAGATCGCCGAGATGAAGACGGGCGAGGGCAAGACGCTCGTGGCGACCATGCCCGTGTACTTGAACGCCCTGACCGGCCGCGGCGTCCACGTCGTGACCGTCAACGACTACCTCGCCCGCCGCGACGCCGAGTGGATGGGCCGGATCTACCGGTTCCTGGGCCTGACGGTCGGCTGCATTCAGAACAACCTCCTCGACGAGGAGCGCCAGAAGGCATACGCCTGCGACGTCACCTACGGCACGAACAACGAGTTCGGCTTCGATTACCTGCGCGACAACATGAAGTTCGAGCTCGAGAACATGGTCCAGCGCGGCCACGTGTTCGCGATCGTCGACGAGGTCGACTCGATCCTCATCGACGAGGCGCGGACCCCGCTCATCATCTCCGGTCCGTCCGAGGAGAACACCGACGTCTACTACCGCTGCAACCGGGTCATCCCCCAGATGGTGAAGGGCAGCGAGGACAAGGACAAGTACGGCAACAAGACGACGACGGGCGACTACCTCGTCGACGAGAAGGCGCGGACCGCGGTCCTCACCGAGGAGGGCGTCGCCAAGGCGGAGAAGGCGCTCGGCATCGACAACATGTACGAGCTGACCAACATCGACCTGCTCCACGGCGTCGAGCAGGCCCTGCGGGCGCACGCCCTCTACCGGCGCGACGTGGATTACATGATCAAGGACGGCCAGGTCCTGATCGTCGACGAGTTCACGGGCCGCGTGCTGCCCGGCCGCCGGTGGTCCGACGGGCTCCACCAGGCCGTGGAGGCGAAGGAGAACGTCAAGATCGAGCGTGAGAACCAGACCCTCGCGACGATCACGCTCCAGAACTACTTCCGGCTCTACGAGAAGCTCGCGGGCATGACCGGAACGGCCGACACCGAGGCCGCCGAGTTCCACCAGATCTACGAGCTCGAAGTCGTCGTGATTCCAACGAACAAGCCCATGGTTCGCGCGGATCACCAGGACGTCGTGTACGCCTCCGAGCGGGAGAAGTACGCGGCCGTCGCCGACGAGATCGTCGAGCTTCGCGAGAAGGGCCAGCCGGTGCTGGTCGGCACGGTGTCGATCGAGAAGTCCGAGCGGCTCTCCGATCTCCTGAAGGAGCGTCGTGTCCCGCATGTCGTCTTGAACGCCAAGTTCCACGAGAAGGAAGCGGAGATCGTCGTGCAGGCGGGCCGTTCGGGCGCCGTGACGATCGCGACGAACATGGCCGGCCGCGGCACCGACATCGTCCTCGGCGGCAACCCCGACGCCGTTGCCGCCCACGAGCTCAAGGAGGTCGAGGACCACGACGAGCGCGAGAGGAAGCTCGCGAAGCTCAGAGATGTCTGCGCCGCCGACAAGGAGAAGGTGCTCGGCGCCGGCGGCCTCCACATCATCGGCACCGAACGGCACGAGTCCCGCCGCGTCGACAACCAGCTCCGGGGCCGCTCCGGACGGCAGGGCGACCCGGGTTCCTCGCGCTTCTATCTCTCCCTCGAGGACGACCTGATGCGGATCTTCGGCTCGGACCGGCTGCAGAACATCATGCGGCGGCTGGGCATGGAGGAGGGCGTCCCCATCGAGCACGGCATGGTCTCCCGCTCGATCGAGCGCGCGCAGAAGCAGGTCGAGGCGCGCAACTTCGAGAGCCGCAAGCACCTCCTCGAGTACGACGACGTCATGAACCGCCAGCGCGAGGAGATCTACGGGATGCGCCGGGGGATCCTGCGCGGCGAGCTCGGCGCGCGATCACGTCCTGGGACTCGCCGAGACGATCCTCGACTACATCCTGGGCCGCCACCTCGAGGAGGCCAAGGACCCGCAGGAGTGGGACTTCGCCGCCGGCGACATCGACCTGCAGGAGTACTTCGGCATCAAGCCCGGCACGTTCCCCTATGCCGAGAAGACCCGCGAGCAGATCCGCGAGGAGCTCTGGAATGGCCTCCTGCAGGTGTACGACCGGAAGGAGGGAATCCTCGGGGCCGAGATGATGCGGACGCACGAGAAGTTCGTGATGCTCCAGGTCGTCGATCAGCAGTGGAAGGACCACCTGCTCGCGATCGATCACCTGAAGGAGGGCATCGGCCTCCGCGGCTACGGCCAGCGCGACCCTCTCATCGAGTACAAGAAGGAGTCCTTCGAGCTCTTCACCCTCATGAAGGAGCGCATCGAGGACCAGATCGTCCAGTACCTCTTCAAGCTCCAGCCCGTGGCGCGCGAGGAGGAGTCGGAGGACGTCAACGCCCGCGCCGCGGAGCGCCGCGGCCCGGTCGCGATGCCGGCGCGCCGCGCACCCGCGAACGTGAACTACTCGTACGGAGCCGCCGCCTCGGGCGGCCAGGATGCGAAGGTGGAGACGATGCACCGCAGCGCCCCCAAGGTCGGCCGCAACGATCCCTGCCCGTGCGGGTCGGGACGGAAGTACAAGAAATGCCACGGGGCATCCCAAGGCGCGGCGGGAGCCTGATGGCGCGGCGCCGGCCGGTCCCTCCCCGCTCCGCGGACGACGTCCCGCTGGCGCTGACGTTCGACGACGTCCTCCTCCAGCCGGCGCATTCCGAGGTCCACCCGCGGGAGGTGGACCTGCGTACGTCGCTCACGCGCGAGATCGGGCTGAACATCCCGCTGATCTCGGCGGCGATGGACACGGTCACCGAGTCGCGCCTGGCGATCGCGATGGCCCAGCAGGGAGGGCTCGGCGTCATCCACAAGAACCTCTCGATCGAGGCGCAGTCGGCCGAGGTCGACAAGGTCAAGCGTTCCGAGTCCGGCATGATCGTCGACCCGGTGACCTGCCGGCCCGAGCAGACGGTCGCCGAGGCGCTCGACGTGATGGCTCGCTACAAGATCTCGGGCGTGCCGGTCGTCAATGCGCGCGGCAAGCTGGTCGGCATCCTCACGAACCGCGACCTCCGCTTCGAGACGCGCACCGACCGGCCGATCTCGTCGCGCATGACGAAGAAGAACCTCATCACGACGCCGGTCGGCACGACGCTCGAGCAGGCGAAGCAGCTCCTGCACAAGTACCGCATCGAGAAGCTCCTCGTGGTCGACCGCGCCGGCAACCTCAAGGGCCTCATCACGGTCAAGGACATCCAGAAGGCGATCAAGTATCCGAACGCCGCCAAGGACGCGCTCGGCCGGCTCCGGGTCGGCGCCGCGATCGGCGTCACGCGCGACGTGCTCGATCGGGCCCGCGAGCTCGTGCGCGCCAAGGTGGACGTCCTCGTGCTCGACTCCTCCCATGGCCACAGCCAGGGAGTGCTCGACGCGCTGACGCTCGTGCGACGCCGCTTCCCCTCGACTCCGATCGTGGCCGGCAACGTCGCGACCGAGCACGGCGCGCGAGACCTCGTCGCGCGGGGGGCCGACGCCATCAAGGTCGGGATCGGCCCCGGCTCGATCTGCACGACGCGCGTCGTCACCGGGGCCGGCGTGCCCCAGATTCACGCGATCCGGGAGTGCTCGAGGGCGACCCGCGCGACCCGGGTTCCGCTCATCGCCGACGGCGGCATCAAGTTCTCCGGCGACATCACCAAGGCGATCGCCGCCGGGGCGCACCTCGTCATGATCGGGTCGCTCCTCGCGGGCACCGAGGAGTCGCCGGGCGAGACGATCCTCTACCAGGGCCGGACGTTCAAGGCATACCGCGGGATGGGCTCGCTCGGCGCCATGAAGGCCGGCTCGTCCGACCGCTATTTCCAGGAGTCGATGGAGACCGAGTCGGCGAGCAACGGCTCGCTCTCGAAGCTCGTGCCCGAGGGCATCGAGGGCATGGTTCCCTACAAGGGCAGCGTCGAGGGGCTCGTCCTGCAGCTGACCGGAGGCTTGCGCAGCGGCATGGGCCTCGCCGGCTGCCCCACGATCGAGGACCTCCGCACGAAGTCGACGCTCATCCGGATCACCTCGGCTGGACTCAGGGAGTCCCACGCGCATGACGTGATCATCACGAAGGAAGCGCCGAACTATCGCCGGGAAGAGGGGTAACCCGTCCTGCCATCCCGAGGGGCGAAGGGCCCGTCGCCAGCCATCCCTCTAGAAGCCACACCGAAACTCTAAAAAGGGGATCCCTCGCTCCGCTCGGGATGACAAAGAGCGTGGACTCTTCACCCCTCGGACTCCGGTTTCGAATCTCGAATTTCGGATTTCGAATTTGTCTTCCCGGTCTTCCGTTTCGCGCTGTCGTCCGCGGCTTCCTTCGCCCACTTCTCCTGCCGCTGCTTCAACACCGCCTCGAGGCGGCGGGAGAGCTCGGCCTCCTCGCCCGAGGCGCGCGGCCGGTAGTAGCGGCGGCCCCTCAGGCTTTCGGGCAGGCACTCGATTCCGCCCACGCCCTCGGGCTCGGCCGGAGCGTAGCGGTAGCCCCTCCCGTAGCCGACGTCCCGCATCAGCCTCGTGACCGCGTTCCGGATGACCGCCGGCACGGGCTCCGCCGGCTTCTCCGCGACGTCGCGCTTGGCCTCCCCCTCCGCCTCGTAGACCGCGGTCGACTTCGGGGCGAGCGCGCAATACACGGCGGCCTCCGCGAGCGCGAGGGAACCCTCGGGCATCCCGAGAAAGTCGAACGCCTCCTTCGCGTCGAGCGCGACCCGAAGCGCCCGCGGATCCGCGAGCCCGACGTCCTCCGAGGCGAAGCGCACGATCCGCCGCGCGACGTACAGCGGATCCTCGCCCGCCTCGAGCATTCGCACCAGCCAGTAGATGGTCGCGTCGGGGTCGGACTCGCGCATCGACTTGTGGAGGGCCGAGATCAGGTTGTAGTGCTCCTCCCCCGCCTTGTCGTAGAGCAGCACCTTGCGCTGGAGGAGGTCGCGGAGCCGGCCGACCTCGATGGTCCGTATCCGCGACGCCTCGGCATCGGCCGCCGCCGCCTCGAGCAGATTCAGCGCGCGGCGCGCATCGCCCCCGGCGGCCTGCGCGATGAACGCCAGGGCGTCGTCGTCGAGCGCGAAGTCCCGGGCGCCGAGACCCCGAGGAATGTCGCGCAGCGCCCGCTCCGCGATCCGCGCGATCGCCTCCGGTGCGAGGGGCTCGAGCACGACGACCTTGCAGCGGGAGAGGAGCGCTCCGTTCAGCTCGAACGACGGATTCTCGGTGGTCGCGCCCACGAGCACGACGTCGCCGGACTCGACGTACGGCAGAAAGACGTCCTGCTGCGACCGGTTGAAGCGATGGATCTCGTCGAGGAACAGGATCGTGCGCTTCCCGTGACGGGCCCGCAGCTTTCCGCGCCTCCTCCAGGACCTCGCGCATCTCCTTGACGCCGGTGGCGACCGCCGAGTAGGCGAGGAAGATCGACGACGTCTGGGACGCGATCAGGCGCGCGAGGGTGGTCTTCCCGACTCCCGGAGGCCCCCAGAGGATCAGCGACGGGACCCGGTCCTCGGCGATCGCCCGCCGGAGGAAGCCGTTCGCGCCGACGACCTCCTCGGGTCCCTCGACCTCGTCGAGAGACCGGGGGCGCATGCGGTCGGCGAGCGGCGTCGCCGGGGCGAAGGTCTCCGGCGGCTCGACGGCCCTTCCGGGGTCGTCGAAGAGACCGCCGCCGCTCATCCGACCCGCTCGAGAGCCCGGCGGCACTTCTCCGAGCAGACCGGAACGATGACGCCGCCCTGGCGGCCGGAGAGGGCGATCGAGCGGTCGATCCAGGTTCCGCAGACGGGGTCGCGCACCATCTCGGCCTGGCGGGCGGCCGGAGGACCGGACGCCGGGCGGGGAGGCGCCGCGCCCTGCATGAAGGCGCGGAGGAAGATCCGCAGTCCTCGGAGGACCGTCAGCAGCATGAACAGGATGAAGACCGCCAGCAGGACGCGGGCCATCAGCCGCTCGAACGAATGCTCGAGATCTGCTCCTGGATCTTGTTGAGCTGCGGGATCTCGGGGTAGCGCTTCTTCACCTCGTCCATCAGGGGCTGGGCGGCCCGCGGATCGCGCCGGTCGTACGCCTCGACGAGCAGCCAGTTCAGGAGCGACTCCCAGTGCTCCGGATTCGCCTCGCGGGCCTTCTGGAAAAAGGCGACGGCCGTGTCGAATTCTCCCCGGTTGCGGTACGCGGCGCCCAGGTCGGAAAGCAGGTTCGGGTTCTTCGGGACCTTGCGCCGGGCTTTCTCGTAGCTCTTGATCGCGTCGTCCCAGTCCTCGCGGTCGTAATAGGCGTTCCCGATGTCCATGAGGATCTCGGGATTTTCCGGATCCCGGTCGAGGCTCTGCTTCAGCTCGCCGATCCGGTCGCCCGCGGCCACGGGGCCGGAGCCGCTTCCGCCCGGCCGCCCCCCTCCGCCCGCGAAGTACCCCGCGCCGAAGCCGACCAGTCCACCCACGAGGAGCATCACCAGCGACTGGGCGATCGAGGTTCTCTTCGCTTTGGCCTCCATGAGGGACATTCTATTGAAGAAAAAGAAAAGGGGCGGCTTTCGCCGCCCCGTCCAATCGTGCTTCGGACGTCCTCAGTGGGCGACGGGCCGCGCTCCGGCCGATCGGGCCAGCGCCCGATCCACCTGCCGCTCGACCTCTTTCTCGTCGAGGCCGTTGATGACGGCGATCTCCGAGACGATGAGGTACTTGGCCCGCTCGTACATCTTCTTCTCGCGGAACGACAGCGTCTTGCGCGAGGAGATGTAGTTGAGGGTCTTCAGAACGTCGGCGATCTTGTTCAGCTCGCCGCTCTTCATCTTGTCGAGGTTCTGCTTGTAACGCCCCTTCCAGTCGCCGGTGGCCGAGAACCGGCCGTCTCCGAGGGTCTTCATCAAGCCCGTGATGTCCTTGCGCTGCGTCAGCCGGCGCAGCCCGATGAGACTCGTGTTCCCGACCGGGACCATGACCCGGGAGTTGTTCGAAAGGAGACGCAGGTGATAGAAGCTCCTCGGAGCCACCGGCTCCGTCTGGAACCCCTCGCCGATCTTTTCGACCACGGAAACCCCGTGGTTCGGGTAAACGATCTTCTCTCCCACCTTGAATCCCACTCGGTCCTCCTCATAGAAAAGAAAAAGAGCCTGATCCGGGAGCCGCGAATTCTAACGAAAAGAGGGTGAGAATTCAAACCTTGACCCATGGGACAGGTTCGAAAAGTTATGCTGTTTCAGCAATTTATCGGCAGTCTGTGTGCCAGGTCACACCGGCGCGGACAGAGCTAAGTCCGTGGCCCTCCGAGAGATCGGCTCAGGCGCGGGCGCGGACGCGCCCGGTGGTACGGCGGGGTTTTGCCGGCACCGGTAGTCGTCGGCCGCGGCCCTCCGCGGACCCGAAATTTCGCAGAAATCGGTCGATCGCGTTGAGGCCCTTCCGCGTCCGCGCGGCGTCGTAGCCGTATCCGATCCGCAGGTAAGGGCCCGCCCCGAAGTGCGCGCCGGGAGTGATCAGGACCGATTCCTCCCTGCGAAGCCGGTCGAAGAGTGCGACGGAGGAGATCGGCAGGCGATACCGGACGAACACGATCGCCCCGGCGACCGGCGGGATGTGATCGAAGAGCGCTCCGTGGCCCAGGATCCACGACTCGAGCTCGGGGAGATTTCGCGACAGGATCGAGCGCGTGCGGGCGAGCAGCTCCTCCCGGCGGCCGGGCTCGAGAGCCACGCGGGCGAGCCGGTCCGACAGCATCGACGGAGTCAGGGTCGTGTAGTCGAGATAGGCGCAGAAGGAGTCCCGGAGCTTCGGCGGCGCCACGATCCAGCCGACCCGGAGTCCCGGCAGTCCGAAGGCCTTCGACAGTCCGCCCGTGACCACGACCCGCTCGGCGCGCCCGAAGAACGTCGGCGTCACGGGCCCGCCGGCGACCTCCGCCCCGCGGTAGACCTCGTCCGAGACGATCCACGCACCGACCCGGTCGGCGGCGGCGGCGATCGCGTCCATCTCCTCCTCCGTCAACACCGCGCCCGTCGGATTGTTCGGATTGGTCACGAGGATCACCTTCGTCTTCCGCGTGACCGCGCGGGAGAGGCTCCCGAGGTCGAGCGCCCAGCGCGCCCCGAGGCCGCGCCGGCGCGGCACGAGGCGGAACGCGTCGGCCCGATCGGCATAGATCGCGCCGAGCCCCCACGACTGCAGGTAGTTGGGCAGCATGACCGCGATGCGGTCCTTCTTCTCGAGGAGCCCCCAAAGCGCCGCGTAGTTCGCCTCGGAGCAGCCGGTCGTCACGAGGACGTTCCCCGCTCGCGCGCCTGGGTAGAACGCCGCGATGCGCTCGCGCAGGAGTCTGGAGCCATCGGCCTCGGGGTACTTCAGCGCGACGGACAGGAGCGCGCCGGCGTCCATCTCCGGGCCGAGGAGCTCCTCGACGCGCAGCGGCTCGACGCCGCTCTCCGAGAGATTCCAGCGCACCTCGTTCTCGTAGAGGCACTGGGTGCGCTCCATGTGGAAGAGCGGAATGCGCATGGCGGCCGACCTCGGGCTTGTCGGCGGGATCCTATCAGCCGCCTCGGCCTAGGGCTCGACGATCACCCGGACCTTCCCCGTCGTGCCCCGCGCGGCGAGCGCCCGGTGCGCGTCCGGCAACCTCTCGAAGGGAAACGCCGGCCCGAGCACGGGCCGGACCGCTCCCTCCCGCCACAGCGCGAAGATCTCCGAGGCCGCGCGCCGCAGCTCCCCGTGAGCGTCGGGCAGGAGGGAGAGGTTGAACCCGACCAGGGTGCGGCAGGACTGCACGACCTCGTAGGGCGAGAGAAATCCCATCGCCAGCAGCTCCCGAGCCGCGGCCATCTTCGCGACGCCGCGGGGACCCGGCGGCGGCGGCGAATCCGTAGAGCACGTAGCGCCCTCCCGGCGCGAGCCGCCGCCAGAGCCGGCGGAAGATCCGTCCGCCCATCGCGTCGGCGACGACGTCGACTCCCTCGCCGAAGGCGCTTCCGATCAGGCGAACCGCCGCGTCGTAGGTGCCGCTCGCCTCGACGCCGAACGCTTCGGCGACGGCGCGCTTGCCCTCCGAGCCCACCAGCGCGAGCGTCCGCGCCTTCCGGCGCGCGAGGAGCTGCAGGAGCGCGGTGCCGACGCCGCCGGCCGCCGCCGTCACGACGACCCGCTCCCCCTCCGCCACCGCCGCCCGCCCCACGATGTACCAGGCCGTCAGGAAGACGACGGGCATCGCCGCCGCCTCCGCGAGGTCGACGCCGTCGGGCAGCGCGAAGACGCGCGCGGCGGGAACGCAGACCTTCTCGGCGTGGCCGCCGAAGAGAGGCACCGCCACGACCCTCTGTCCCGGCGAGAACGGCGCGCCCTGTCCCGCGGCTTCGACGGTGCCGGAGATCTCCATGCCGGGAACGAAGGGCGGCCGCGGCGTGCGCGGGTACGCGCCCGAGCGGACGAAGAGATCGGCGAAGTTCAGTCCGATCGCCGCCGTGCGGACGAGAACCTCGCCCGGAGCCGGCACGGGGTCGGGGCGCTCGCGGAGCGTCAGGCGCTCCGGCCCGCCGTACCGGTCTACGAACCACGCGCGCGATCGGCCCGCGCCCACGGCGCGATTATGCGGGCACGAGGGCTTCCGCCGAAACCTCCACGGCGCGGCGCACCGCGTCCTCGAGGATCCCGGGGATCCGCTCCCGCAGCTCGTAGCGCACCCGGACGGCGGGTTTCTCGAGCCGGAGCACCCGCCGCAGATCGATCGGCGTGCCGATGACGACCACGTCGCAGGGCGTGCGGCGGATCGTCTCGGCGAGCTCGGCCACCTGCGCCGGGCCATACCCCATCGCGGGAAGCACGCCCGCGGCGTTGGGATACTTCGCGTACGTGTCGCGAATGGACCCGACCGCGTACGGCAGGGGATCGACGATCTCGGATGCGCCGGCCGCACGGGCGGCGAGCACGGCGGCGCCGTAGCGCATCCCGCCGTGGGTCAGAGTCGGACCGTCCTCGACGGCGAGGACGCGCTTCCCGGTGACGAGCTCGGGCCGCTCGAGGAGCAGCGGCGAGTCGGCGCGCAGCACGCGCGCCTTCGGGTTCAGCTTCGCGGCCGCCGCCTCGACGTCCGCGATGTCGCCGGGCGTCGCCGTGTCGCACTTGTTGATGATGATGACGTCGGCGCGGCGGAAGTTCGCCTCGCCCGGGTGGTAGGCGGATTCGTGTCCGGCCCGGTGCGGGTCGGCCACGCAGACGTGCAGCGTGGGCTCGAAGAACGGCAGGTCGTTGTTGCCGCCGTCCCAGAGGATCACGTCCGCTTCGGCCTCGGCCCGCGCGAGGATCTCGGCGTAGTCGACGCCGGCGTAGACGACGAAGCCGCTGTCGATCAGAGGCTCGTACTCCTCGCGCTCCTCGATCGTGCACTTCTCGCGGTCCAGGTCTTCGTACGTCGCGAACCGCTGGCAGGCCTCCTCGGCGAGATCGCCGTAGGGCATGGGGTGGCGGACGGCGACGACGCGTCGGCCCGAGCCGCTTCAGAATCCCCGAGAGGTACCGGGTGGTCTGACTCTTGCCCGCGCCCGTCCGCACCGCGGTCACGGCGATGACGGGCACGCGCGACTTCAGCATCGTGCGCTTCGCGCCGAGGAGCACGAAGTCGGCGCCGAGCGCGATCACCTTCGACGCGAGGTGCATCACGTGCTGGTGCGTGACGTCCGAGTAGGAGAAGACGCACGCGTCCACCCTCTCGCGCGTGATCAGGTCGCCCAGGTCCTCCTCCGGGACGATCGGGATGCCGGACTCGTAGCGCGGCCCCGCCAGGACGCCCGGGTACCGCCGGCCCGCGATGCCGGGGATCTGCGTCGCCGTGAAGGCGACGACGCGGGTCGAGGGGTCGTTCCGGAAGACGGTGTTGAAGTCGTGGAAGTCGCGCCCCGCGGCGCCGAGGATGACGATCCGCTTTTCGTTCGTGGTCATGATGCTCCGATCGTACGGGCGCGGCGGGCGGGGAGCGTGATGCATCCGTACTACCCCGGCCAGGACCGAAGCCGGCGCCGGTGTATCCTCGCGCCCCGATGCCGGCCCGTCTCCGCACCGCCCTGGGCGTCCTGCCGGGTCTCATCGCCGCGATCGCCGTCATGCTCGTCGCGGACGAGGCGGCGCATCGGCTCGGCGGGGTGGTGCTCCGGCTCCAGGGCCTCGATCCCGCGGGCCGCGCGAGCCCGATCTCCGGCATTTCGATGGCGATCGTGCTCGGCCTCGTGATCGCCAACGTCGTGCGCCTACCCGCGGCGCTCCGTCCCGGGCTCGCGTTCTCCGTCCGCCGGATCCTGCGCCTCGGCATCATCCTCGCGGGGATCCGCCTCTCCGTCTACGACGTTCTGAAGCTCGGCGCGTGGGGCGTGCCGGTCGTGGCGGTCATCGTCGTGGTCGCCCTCGTTGCGTCGCACTGGCTCGCGCGGGCGCTCCGGGTGTCGGACAACCTCGGCACGCTCGCCGCGGCGTCGACCGCGATCTGCGGCGTGACCGCGGCGCTCTCGGTCGGTCCGGTGATCGAGGCCGAGGAGAGCGAGGTCGCCTACACCGTCGCGAACGTCACCCTCTTCGGGCTCGTCGCGATGCTCGCGTACCCGTACCTCGCGCACGGCCTCTTCGGCGCGCACTCGGCCTCCGTGGGCCTCTTCCTCGGCACGGGCATCCACGACACGTCGCAGGTGATGGGCGCGGCCCTCTCCTACAAGGAGCTCTTCCGGGACGAGGCGGCCTTCCGCGTCGCGACCGTCACGAAGCTGACGCGCAACGTCTTCCTGGTCGCGGTCGTCCCGCTGCTCGCGTACCTGCACGTGAAGAGGACCGGTCATGCGGGGCGCCGCGTGAACGTGGCGAAGCTCTTCCCCCTCTTCGTCCTCGGCTTTCTCGCGATGGCCATCGTCCGCTCGATCGGCGACGCGGGTCTCGCCGCCCACGGTGTCGCGTTCGGGGTATGGAACGCGGAGGGCTGGAGCTCTCTCGTGAAGGCGGTCGGCGAGACGGGCGCCACCGCGGCGCTCGCCACCGCGATGGCCGGGGTGGGACTCTCGACGAACCTCCGCGCCTTCGGCAAGATGGGCTGGCGGCCGCTCTACGTCGGCGGCCTCGCCGCCATCCTCGTCGCGGGCCTCTCCCTCGCCCTCGCCGCGCTGGTGGGACCGAGGCTCTAGCCCGACTCGACGGGGATTGCGTCCCGGGCGCGCGAGCGCGCTATCCTTGCGGCCTCCGGCCGGAGTGGCGGAATGGCAGACGCAGGGGACTCAAAAGTCTGCCGCCGACTTTTCGCTAACCCTCAATTCCCCAATGCCTGCGTGGGTTTCGTCGCTATCCCCTTCCTCTCGCCTCGCGTCGTTTGATGCTGTTTCGGTCGCCTGATAGCGACGCGAACGTCACAACGAACGTCACAGGGGCCCATGCGGTCTGACCCCCAGGGGCATCGCGGCGAGCAAGACCGGGGTCAACCTTCGCTGCTTCTCTCGTCCCCCCGGCTACAAGGCCAAGGACCAGCGGAATCACCTTCCGCCGGCGACGAGTTTCTCGAATCTGGGGTTCTTGCGCAGCGGGTCGAAGTTGGGGTCGATCTAGAGTCGGGACGCCCCCCGCGGACCTGCGGTCGCCAAGTGTGAACGCCGACGAGGTTCGGCGATTACGGCTGGGAGACCTCGTTCTCGTCTCCTGGCGAGGATCCGGCGCCAGCCAGAATAGGGAAGGTAGCTGTAATAGCCATTCTGCCTGGCCGACGTATCGATCGGTTGAGCGGTGCCCTCCTCGAGGGCAGCTAATACCTGGCTGACGTCATTGAGACCCTCAAACAGCGCCCAGTGGCCGATATACGTGATGGGTGTCGATAACGGATCCAGACTTGTCGCGCCCTGAGCGTAAACGTCGCCTCCATCAACCGTCGCGTTGGCTTTGAGCAGCGTGTAGCCGACTTTGTCATCATCACCATTGGCAATCGCCCACATTATTGTGTGAAGGCCTCTGTATTCCGGCGTTAGGCCCTCGTGATAGACGAAAGTGCCCAGCCTCGGGATAGCAAGAATGTCGTCATGGATAATTTGGGTCACACATTGAACAAAGACGATATCGGGTTGAAGGCGGCGTAGCAGATCTTTCGTCCCGTGCGCATTGAGTGACTCGACCATCGTGTGCGCCACGTCTTTGGCACTACTCGTCGGTGAAGCCCGGGACAGCAAGTCTTGATGGAGGCGTTTCCATCCAGCCATGGTTTCCCGTGATAAGTGCGAGTAGATCCGAAATACAATGCGATCAGCCGTCCCTATCCAGCCCCACGTGCGTAGCGCCCGTCGAACCCATCCCCAGCGCCACGCCCAGGTATTGCGGTTGGTGTCCGTCCAGAGGATGTGGCAAAGGTCTGTCCTTGCCGATAGCCAGTCGGCGACGTACTGGTTAAACCGCCCACGGCGCCCGACGAAGACACACTTCAACATTCGCCTAGGACCTTGATCCATGAAATCAACTGAGAGCCGCGGGCCCGGGACGCCTCGCCAGTCGGCTCCGCGCCGAGAAGCGTCCAAGTCTCCTGGAGGCCCAAGCGGGCGCCTGCCGAGAGCGGCATAAACGTAGCTCCGTCGATGATTCTATGTCGTGGTAGAGACTCGTAGCCTAACCGAAGTAGGGGCGCAGGAAGAGGCACAGACGCCCGATGAGAGTTACGGTGGGCCTGTCAATACGTCGCGACCGTTGTGCGCAACGCTAGTGCTGCCACCTTCGAGCGTCAAGCCCGGTCTCGGCGCACCAACATTTGGGACCGTGAAGCTCGCGAGGCCGTTGCACTGGGCGGTTGGGTCTGCTCCCGGGCAGTACCGTCGCCGAAGAAGTCAGGTTCAAGCTTTGCTGCTTCTCCACGATTATTGCAAATTGAAGGTCTTCGTGAGGAAAACGGCCATCTGGCCTCGGGTGTTGGGGTTCGCTGGGCAGTAATTTCCGCCTCCGCACCCCCCCGTGATGCCCTCGGCCGCGAGCCGCTCGATCCAGTTGGCGAATAGCGAGGGACAGGTCACATCGCCAAAGACCCCCGTGCAGGCCGGAGGCGAGTAGCTCGAACCGTGTTCGGCCTTGAGTAGGAAGGCCGCCATCTGATCACGCGTGACAAGACTGCTGGGGCAGTAGTTCCCGCCTCCGCAGCCGCCCGTGATGCCCTCGGCGGCAAGCTGTTCGATCCAGTCGGCGAACTGCGACGGGCAGGGCACATCTCCAAAGATTCCGTTGCAAGGTGGGGCGACGAAGGACGAGCCGTGCTTGCCCTTCAGCAGGAAGGCCGCCATCTGGGCACGTGTGACCGGGTTGTCGCGGCAGTAGAAGCCGCCACCACAACCGGCCGTGATCCCGTTGCGAAAGACCTTTTCGACGTAGTCGTGGAAGTTGTCGCCCTGGGGCACGTCAAGAAAGTCGGCGAGCCAGCCTGCTGGAAGCGTGTCGCTGAGGCCCCCGGGATTCGTTACCGTGACGTCGTTGAGCGTCCCGGCCAACAGGGGCGGGCTCGTGGCGTCCACGTGTGCGCTGTCCGGGACCGACACTCCGGTCGCCGCTGCGCCACCGAAGGTCGCGGTGGCGCCAGGCGCGAAGTTCGCTCCCGTGATCATCACGCCCATGCCTCCTTGCGCCGATCCCGAGTCGGGCGCGATCGCCGAGACGACCGGAGGCGGAGGCGGTGACGTCGGCGTTGGCGTAGGCGTCAACGTGGAGGTGAACGTCGCGGTTGGCGTGTTGGTCCGCGTGCTCTCCGAACCCCAGCGAAGAGGCGGCGGCACAGGGCCTCCCCAAAGGCTCAGGCAGCCTGGAAAAGCCGTCGACGACGGCTCTCGCTACGCCAGCTGTGCCGTTCCTTGTGCCGTTCAGCTACCGAACGCCGACGGGGGCTCAGCGAGCGTCGCGAGACCGAATGCCCAGGACCACGATCGACGCCACAAGACCCGCACCGACGCAATACGGCAACGGCCAATGCAACAGCGAAGCCCCTATTGCTACGGTGAAGAACGCGGCGACAGCGCCCAAAGGAGGTCCCTGGACAGCCATCGCGGCAGTCTATGCCAATCAGCCCTTCTCGATGCTGTAAAACGCTAAATACCGGTATACTGGGCAGAGAGAAAGGAGGCGTTGTCTATGCCGAAGGTGAAACCGAAGGACAGCATACGGCGCACGTCGATTGACCTCCCCGCCGCGCTCTGGCGCGAGGTGCGAATGAAGGCACTCGCCGAGGGGACGACGGCGCGCGCCGTCATCATCGCGGCGCTCGAACGGTACGTGAAGAAAGGAGGAGCCTGATGCCCAAGCGTCTATCTCGCGGCCGCCACAACCTCGAACTGCGAGGCGGGGTCTGGTGGACCCGCATCTACGGCGATCGCGCCTCTACGGGCTTCCCGAAGGCCGATCTCGAACACGCGAAGCGCGTCCGCGACGAGCGCCTGGAAGCTCATCGCCTTCGCCTCGCCGGGATCAAGGTCGAAGAGCCGCTCCCCCGCCTAACGCTCGCGGCGTTGATGGAGGCGTACCTGGAAGCCGAGTCGAAGCCCTACGACCGCTCGAAGGGCGGAAAGCAGCCTGGGACGAAGCGCACGTCCGGCATGGATCGTTTCTCGCGGGATCGCGTGCTGCGGCATTTGGACGGAAAGATGCTGGCGGCCGACGTGACGACGGAAGAGATCGTCGCGCTCGCCGAGGGCATCGACCGCGAGCCAGACACGCCCTCGGAGCAGACGCGTCGGAAGCACCTATCCTTCCTGCGCAGTGTCTTCTCCTGGGCCGAGGAGCGTCCGAAGGACTCAGGAATCCGGCGCTCGCCCTTCCATGACCTGACGGCGAAGCAGCGCAAGGAGTTCTTCCCGAAGTCGAAGTCGCGGGCGTACATCTTCAAGCCCGAGCAATTGCGCGGCCTCTATGCCCTGGCGAAGTGGCGGCGTCCCCTTCATCCAGTTTGCCGTGCACTCGGCCATGCGCTACGCCGAGATCACGACGTTGCGGCGGGCGTGCGTTGACCTGTCGCGCCGCGTGGCGACGGTGGAGGATCGGTACGCGAAGAACGGGAAGGAGCGGGAGGTCGCGCTCGGGGAGGTCGCCTTCGGGATTCTGTCGAGGAGCTATGCGACGGCCTTGCGCCGGACACCCTGGCGTTCACGAAGCCGGACGGCTCGCCGATCGACAGCATCCGCACCTGGTGGAACGCGTGCGGTTCTCGAAGGTCTGGAAGCCGTCGAAGCCGTCAGAGCGTCGGCCCCGCTTCCATGATCTGAGGAAGACGGCCGGGACCCGGGTCGAGTCGGTGTCCTCGCACGCCGTGGCCAAGCTCCTTCTGGGTCACGCGGACGCGGACGTGACGGACGGGTACATCAAGCCCGAGATCGAGGACGTGATCGCGGCGCTCGACCGTGCGGCGCGTCTGATCGACGGAGAGCAGGTCGGAAACGTCGTCCAGTTCGCGCACAACGTCACAACGAACGTCACAGTTGCCTCGGAAGCGGTGTAGTCGGTGATTTCGGCGGCAGACTCGCGAGAGCCTAAGCCTCTTGGATTTTCAGCGCCTTGCATCTATCATTCGACGCTCCGGCCGGAGTGGCGGAATGGCAGACGCAGGGGACTCAAAATCCCCCGCTCGCAAGGGCATGCCGGTTCGAGTCCGGCCTCCGGCACCAGATCGCCGCGGGTCATGCCGTGCTCGCGGCCGACGCCGCGGGACGGCAGCTCCACGATGAACGCGTTGCCCCGTTCCTCGCGCGGCTCGACGCGGATCGTGCCGCCGTGGAGCCGGACCGCCCACTGCGCGATCGCGAGACCGAGGCCGCTTCCCGTGCGCTCGATGTCGCGCGTCGTGGGCGATCGGTAGAAGCGTTCGAAGACCTTGCCGCGCTCCTCCTCCGAGAGCGTCGGCGCCTCGTCGAGGACCCGGATCTCCACGCGCCCGGGGTCCGCGACGACCGCCACGCCGATGGAGCTCCCGTTCGGCGAGAATTTGATGGCGTTCTCGAGGAGGTTGGTCGAGATCCGCCGCAGGAGCCGCTCGTCGCCACGGAACTCCGTCCCTCCCGACGTCTCGATCTCGACCGTGATGTCCCGGTTCGTCGCGAGGGGCCGCAGCGAGCGCGTCACCTCGTGCAGGAGCTCGCCGAGGTCCACGAGACGGTGCTCCAGCGGATTGTCGAGGAGCTGCCCCTCGGCGAGCAGCGTCAGATCGCTCACGAGCGCCGAAAGCCGCGCGCTCTCCGCGGCGATCGCCCGCATCGATTCCCGGTACTCCTCGACGGGGCGCTCTCCGGACACCGCGAGCTCCGCCTCCGTGCGCACGATCGCGACCGGCGTCTTCAGCTCGTGCGCCGCGTCGGCGACGAAGCTGCGGGTCTGCGCGACGGACGCGTCGATCTTGGCGAGCAGGCTGTTGAAGGTGCTCGCGAGCCGCCCGAGCTCGTCGCCGTGGCTCGGAACGTCGAGCCGGTGCGGCCCCGCGGACTCCGGCAGCAGCGCCATGGCCGACGCCTGCTTCGTCAGCATGTCGATCGGCCGCAGGGCGCGGACCGCCAGGCCGTAGCCGCCGGCCACCGCGAGAGCGAGGCCGGCGATGCCGAACTCGATCAGCGCCCGGCGGATCGAGCCGAGGGTCGCGTCGACCAGCCGCGTCGTGTCCGCGACGGCCACGGTGATCGGACGGGGCTCGCCCGGGGCCGAGAACGTCTCGACGCTGCCGCGGCGGCGGGGATCGACGGCGAAGGCCTGCGCCGGGGAATGGCCCGCGAGCGAGCGCCAGTCCGCCTCCGGGATCAGCGCCTGGTCCGGCCGGACGCCGGCGCCCGGCAGCCGGGCGAGCAGGGTCTCCGCGTCGCGCCCGAGGCGGATCTCCGCAAAGAGGCCGTTCAACCGGAAGTCCTCGAGCGTCCGGCCCGCGGCGTAGCGGAGCGGATCCCGAATGGATTCCTCGGCGCCGGGGAGGGGTCGCTGACGGACGTCCCCCAGCTCCTCCAACAGAGCCGCGCGCAGCGTCTCCAGGTTGTTGCGCAGGTCGACGTCGAACGCGGAGAGCGCCGCCGCGCGGTAGCGGACGTAGGTCGCGACCGAGAAGAGCACCACGATCGCGGAGAGGGCCGCGCCGTACCAGAGGGTGAGTTTCCAGCGAATCGGAAGACGGATCAGTCGGGCTCCTGCGACAGGTCCTCCACGAAGTAGCCCTCACCGCGGCGGGTCGTGAGAAACGAGGACTTGGCGTCGGTGCTCGCGTCGATCTTCTGGCGGAGGCGCCCGACGTACACCTCGATCAAGTTCGAGAACGGATCGAAGTGCTCGTCCCAGACGTGCTCCGCGATCTCGCGCCGCGTCACGATCCGGCCGCGGTTCAGGAGCAGATACTCGAGCAGCGAATACTCCTTCGCGGTCAGCTCGACCGCGCGGCCGCGCACGTGCGCCGTGCGCTTGCTGCGGTCGAGGCGGATCGCGCCGACGGTGAGCGAGATCTGCTGCGGCAGCGTGCGCCGGCGCAGCAGCGCGCCCACGCGCGCCCGCAGCTCCTCGACGGCGAACGGCTTCGGAAGGTAGTCGTCCGCACCGAGATCGAGGCCCCGCACGCGATCCGCGATCTCCGAGCGCGCGGACAGCATGAGGATCGGCAGCTTGCCGCTGGCGCCGCGCACCTTCTGACACACCGCGAATCCGTCGAGGCCGGGCAGCAGGACGTCGAGCACCATCAGATCGTAGGGAACAAGGAGCGCCTGATCCGCCGCCTGCAATCCGTCGCGGGCGACATCCACCGCGTATCCGGCCTCGCGCAGCGCGCGGGAGAGAAGGCTCGCCATCCGCGGATCGTCTTCGACCACCAGCACACGCATGAACGCGAATTATAGCCGTCGGGAACGCGGTGTTTGGTTTAACGCAGGTTCATCTTCGGAGCAGCCATTCGGCGCACCGAAGCCATCCTGTTCGCGGACGCATCGCGGTTCGCGCGCGAGCCTCCACCGGTGGGAGCGGGGCCGTGATCGGGGGTTCGGTGAGAACGCACGCCACTTTCGGCGCCCGCGATCCGACGAGCTCAGTGCTCGAGCCCGTATTCCTTGATCTTGTTGTAGATCGTCTTCAGCGAGAGCTTCAGCAGCTCGGCGGTCTTCTTCTTGTTGCCGCGCGCGAACTCGAGCGTCTTCGAGATCAGGCGCCGCTCGACGTCGGCGAGCGAGTCGCCGACCGCGATGCGCACGACCGGCGGCTTGCGGTGGCGCAGCTTGGTGCGCGGCAGGGGACGCGCGAGCACCGAGCGGACGACGAGCGGACCGATCTCGTGCTCCGACAGCCGCGCGGCACGGCGGACCACCTCGCGCAGCTCGATCGCGTTGCCGGGCCAGTCGTGGACCCGGAGCACGTCGAGGGCTTCCGGCTGGAACACCAGAAACGGATCGAGCTCCTCGAGTAGGCGCTCGGCGAGCACCGCCGCGTCGCCGTCGCGTTCCCGCAGCGGCGGCAGATGCACGACCCGAGCTCCGAGGGCGCGCCGCAGCGCGAAGAGGAGCCGTCCCTCGGCGCACGCGGCCTCGGGGTCGTCGTCGATTCCGACGATGAAGCGCGTCTCGCCGCTCTCGAGATGGGCGAGGAGCGTCTCCTGGTACGCGATCGACGTCGCCTCCACGTTCGGGAGGAAGAGGGTCCCGGCTTCCCCCGCGGCCGTCGCCACGTCGAGCGACTCGCCCTCCGAGATGTAGGCGAAGCGGCGCGAGCCCCGCGGCGAGAGACGGTGCAGCGCGAGCGCCGCCCCGTCCTTCTCGGTGCCCGACTCGCCGGTCAGGAGCACCGACTCTCCCAGGGCCGCCGCCTTCTCGAGCGCCGCGAGCGCCGCGCCCCAGACCGCCGAGCGGCCCGGGAGCGCGTGCTTCAGCTCGGCGCGGGCGAGCGCGAGCCGCGTGCGCTCCGCTTCCTCGTCGCGCTCGCGCCGCGACGCCGCCGACGCGAGCAGCTGCGCGAGTCGCGCGTCGGAGACCGGCCGCCACAGGAAGTCGTCGGCTCCGGCGGCGATCGCCGCGACGCCGAGCTCGAGCTCGTCCTCGGGAACCAGGGCGAACGTCGCCCATGGCCGGCCGTGGCGGCGGAGGCGGACGAGCCGCGCGGCGGCATCGACGTCGGCGCCGCCGTCCCGGCCCGCGATCACGACATCCGGATCGAACTCGGCCAGCGCAGCCGCCGCTTCCGCGGCGGACGCGAAGCCCCGGGCGGTCACGCCGAGCGCCGCGAGGGCTCTCCGAAGATCGTCCCGCGCCGAAGCCTCCCGATCGAAGAACAGGACCTTCATGGCCGGATCTGCGATTCTACACCCCCGCGCCGCCGGTTCCTCCCTTCGGCGCGATGCCGAGCGCCGGCCAGAGGCGGTCGATCCGGGAGCGCACCTCGGCGGACATCTCGATGGGATCGGGCCATCGGCGGGTGAAGCCCTCCTCCGGCCACTTGCGGGTCGCGTCGATGCCGAGCTTGCTGCCGAAGCACGGAAGGCGCGAGGCGAAGTCGAGCTCGTCCACGGGTCCCTTCACGAGCTCGATGTCGCGCTCGGGGTCGATCGCGGTCAGCGCGCGCCACACCACCTCGGCGGCGTTGTGAACGTCGACGTCCCGGTCGACGACGACGATCGTCTTGGTGAACATCATCTGGCCCGTGCCCCAGATCGCGTGCATCGTCTTGCGCGCGTGCCCGGGAAAGCGCTTGTCGATCGCCACGATCATGAGGTTGTGGAACACGCCCTCGACCGGCAGGTGCATGTCGACGATCTCGGGAATGGTCTTCTTCACGACGGGCAGGAACAGGCGCTCGACCGCCTCGCCCATGAAACCGTCCTCCATCGGCGGCCGGCCGACGATCGTCGTCAGATAGACCGGCCTCTCGCGGCGCGTCACCGCCGTCACGTGGAAGACCGGAAAATCGTCGTCGAGCGAGTAGAAGCCGGTGTGGTCGCCGAACGGTCCCTCCCGGCGCCGCTCCCCCGGATCCACGTAGCCCTCGAGCACGACCTCCGCCTCGGCCGGAACGAGGAGGTCGACGGTCTTCGCCGGGACGAGCGGCACCGCCTCGCCGCGAAGGAAACCCGCAAAGAGAAACTCGGAGACGCCGGGCGGCAGCGGCGCGATCGCCGGAGAAGACCGTGGCGGGGTCGCACCCGATCGCCACCGCGACCTCCATGCGCCGTCCCGCGCGCTCGTAGCCGCGCGCCTGTCCCGCGCCGTCCTTGTGCTTCTGCCAGTGCATGCCCGTGGTCGCGCGGTCGAAAACCTGCATGCGGTACATGCCGACGTTCGTCTTGCCGGAAAGGGGGTCGCGGGTGATGACGAGCGGCATCGTGATGAAGGGTCCCGCGTCCTGGGGCCAGCACGTCAGCACGGGAAGCTTCCCGAGATCGACGGCGTCCCCGGTCTCGACGACCTGCTGGCAGGCGCCGCCGCGCACCGTCTTCGGGAACACGGCGGCGAGCTCGGTGAACTTCGGCAGGGCCTTCAGCTTGTCGAGGAGCCCGTCGGGCGGCTTCGGATCGAGCAGGAGCTCGAGCCGCGCGTTCCATTCCTCCCAGGCTCCGATCCCGAGGGCGCGGAGCATCCGGCGGCGCGAGGCGAAGAGGTTGATCGCGACCGGCATCGCGGAGCCCTCGACGTTCTCGAAGACGAGCGCCGGGCCTCCGCTCTTCACCGCGCGGTCGGCGATTTCGGCGATCTCGAGTCGCGGCGACACCCGCTCGCGGACCCGCACGAGGTCGCCATCGTCCTCGAGCGCCCGGAGAAACGCCCCGAGATCCCGGAACGCCACGTCAGCGCCCTCCGCGGCGCGGCGCGAGCGGCACGTCCGCCTCGATCCGCCCCACCTCGGCGCCCCGGGCGTTGACGACCACGGGCTCGGCGTATGTGGCGAGCGCGCGGCGGTCTTCGAGTGGCAGCAGGCCGAGCCGGTCGAGGACCGCGAGGGTGACGGCGTCGCGCGGCCGCGCCGAACCGTCTTCGATCTTGAAGGCGAAGCCGATCGCCTTCTCGCCGCGCCGCCGCGGGGGCACCGCGACGGCGTACACGCCCTCGGCGCCTTCCTTGCCGATCCAGCGGCCCTTCCCCCGGGCCATGAAGTCCGTGGTGAACCGGCCCGTCCCGGCGACCATGTCGGGCCGCCGCGTCATCGCGCGGACGAGCCGCGCGCGCGTGCCGGCGGCGGTCGCGTCCTCCCCGGGGAGCCGGGGCGCGACGAGGCGCGCGTACGCCGTCGCGAGCCCGGAGAGCGGAAGGCGGAAGACCGGAAGGGCGCAGCCGTCGACCCCCACGGTGATGCGCGATTCCGCCACACCGGCGTAGCGCGCGAGGAGAGTTCGGATGCGGCGCTGCAGCGGGTGCGCGGGGTCCGTGTAGCCGGCGCTCGGGAGGTCGAGCGCGCGGCAGGCGAGCAGCATGCCGGCGTGCTTGCCCGAACAGTTGTTGTGGAGGGCCGTCGGCGTCTCGCCCTTGCGGACGAGCGCCCGAGCCGAGGCCTCGTGCATGGGGGCGTGCGCTCCACACTCCAGGTCGGCCGCGCGGAACCCGCCGCGCGCGAGCAGGGCGCGCGCCCCGGCGACGTGCGCCGGCTCGCCGCCGTGCGACGCGCAGAGGAGCGCGATCTCCGCGTCGCCCAATCGGAACCGCTTCTCGCCGCCGGCGAGGAGCAGGGGCAGGGCCTGGAAGGGCTTCGCGGCGGACCGCGCGTAGACCGGAGCCTCGGGTTCGCCGCAGCGCTCCCGCACCCGGCCCGTGTCGTCGCACACCGCGAGATTGCCCCGATGCACGGATTCCACGTGGGGCCCGCGGAAGACGCGGGCGAGCACCGGGGGGCACTTCGTCACGGCGCCCATTATGGCAACTTCGGCTATTCTGTTCCGGACGATGACGGAATATTCGTCGTGCCCGCGTCGTTCGGAGCGGCGAATGCGTGTTCTCCTGCTCTGCCTCGCCGCCGGCGCGCTGGCCGGCCTCGCCGCCGCGGAGCAGCCGCAGCATCCCCCGCAATTTCCGGACCTCGAGTTCGTCGGCGAACAGGGCGGCAGCGTCCGCCTCTCCGAGCTCCAGGGTAACGTCGTGCTGCTGAACGTGTGGGCGACGTGGTGCGGCCCCTGCAAGAAGGAGCTGCCCATCGTCCAGAAGATGTACGACACCTACAGCGACCGCAACTTCGTCGTGGTGTCCGTCAACGTCGACGCGGATCGGAAGCGCGTGGCTCCCTTCCTGAAGCAGTTCAACATCTCGCTTCCCGTCTACTTCGCCGCGCCCGAAGACGCCGGCCCGCTCACCGCCACCGGCATTCCCTCCACCTTCATCCTGGGTCCGGACCGGGCGCTCGTCGACCGCGCGGTCGGCTACTCGCCGGAATGGGAGGTACGGTGGAAGAAGGTCCTCGAGAGGTACCTGAAGTCACGGAAGTGATCCCGTAACCCCGGCGCCCGTCCCGGGCGTTAGAACCAGAGGGAGGCTCATCCATGAAGACTCGTGTGCTCGTGCTCGCTCTCGCGGCGGCGCTCGCTCGAGCGGCGACCGCCCACGCGCAACTCCGGGAGGGAACGTTCGAGATCAACGGTTTCGCCGGCTACCTCGTCGGCGGACACTTCGGCGACGTGCCCGGCACGCCGCTGTACCAGAACGGGTACCGCCTCGACGTCGGCGACGACGTCAACTACGGCGGCCGCCTGGGCTGGAACTTCACCAACACCTTCGAGCTCGAGCTCGAATACGCGCGCACGCCGACGCACCTCGAGATCGATCCGTTCAACTCGAACCTGCCGAACATCACGTTCTCCAACTTCACGATCCAGTACTACATGAGCTACATGACGTTCAATTTCGGGCGCGGCCGCAGCGTCGGCTTCTTCACGATCGGCGGCGGCGCCGCGAACTTCAAGCCGGCGACGCTCTCGGGCGCCTCCAAGACCTACGGAACGGCGGCGATCGGGGGCGGCTACAAGTACTTCTTCAATCCCCACTTCGCGCTGCGGCTCGACGCGAAGCTGTACTCGACGGCCGTCGGCTCGCGCAGCTTCTACTGCGGCTACGGCTACTACTGCCACGGCACCAACTGGGTGACGAACTTCGTCCCGAGCGGCGGCTTCGTCGTGGCCTTCTAGCCGGCGCGACCGACCGCGCGTCCGATCGAAACCCGGCGGCCCTGCCCGCCGGGTTTCGTGTCGATGCGCACCTCCACCGTCGGCGGCAGCAAACGCCGCAGCGCCTCCCTCGGCCACTCGACGCAGACGGGCGCCCCCTCCATCGAGTCGGGCAGTCCCAGGACCTCGAGGTCGCGCGCGGAGTCTCCCAGCCGGTAGAGATCCAGGTGCCGGAGAACGATTTCCCCGGATGGGCCGACGTACTCGTGGAGCAGCGCGAAGGTCGGCGACGCGACGTCGCGGGCGGAGGCGCCGAGCCCGCGCGCCACACCGCGCGCGAACGCCGTCTTCCCCGCGCCGAGGTCTCCCTCGAGATAGACGACGTCCGACGGGAAGAGCTCCGCGGCCAGCGCCACCCCGAGCGCCTCCGTGTCGCCGACGCTCTCGGTCGACGTCTCGCGCTCGCGCATCGGTCTACGGCGCGTCGCGGAGCCCGGCGCGCACGACGGGGATCGCGTCCGCGACTTCGTGCGCGAGCAGACCGGCGTCGCCGAGCGACGGGGCGAGCCGCTCCGCGGCCGCCCCATGGAGCCAGGCGCCCGCGACGGCCGCCTCCCGGGGGGCGAGTCCTCCCGCGAGGAGCGCCCCCACGAGCCCGGCGAGCACGTCGCCCGACCCCGCCGTCGCGAGGAGCGGCGTCCCCGTCGGGTTCGCCGCCACCTCGCCGGTCGGCGCCGCGATCAGCGTGTGCGCGCCCTTGAGCACCGCGACGGCATGCGCGCGCCGGGCGAGGGCCCGCGCGACGCCGAGTCGGTCGCCCTGGACGGACCGGACGCTCCGGCCGAGCAGCCGCCCGGCCTCTCCCGGGTGCGGCGTCAGGATGGTCGCGGCGGAGCGCCGCGCGAAGAAGGCCGGACGGTCCGCGAAGGCGTTCAACCCGTCCGCGTCGACGACGACGGGAATCCGCGCGCGGCCGAGCGTTCGCTCGAGGAACGCCACGGTCCCCGCCGCGGTCCCGAGGCCGGGACCGAAGACGGCGGCGTCGAACTCCTCGAGGCGCCGAAGGAGGATGGGGGCGCCTTCCTCCGAGAGCGCTCCCTCGCGCTCCGGCAGCGCGAACGTCATGGCCTCGGACAAAGCGCCGACGATCGCGTTCTCGATCGATCCCGCGCAGAAGACGGTCACGAGACCGGCGCCGCCGCGCAGCGCGCCGCGCGCCGCGAGCGCCGCCGCCCCCGCCTTGCCCCGCGAGCCGGCGACGACGGCGAGGCGGCCGAAGTCTCCCTTGTGCGACTCGAGCGGCCGCGGCGGCAGGAGCGTCCGCGCGTCGCTCTCCTCGGCGAGCCAGAACCGCCGCGCCCGGCGCTCGAGCTCCGCGCGCGGGATCCCGATGTCCGCGACGAGCAGGCGTCCGCACCGGCCGCTCGAGGGCGGCAGCAGGTGGCACGGCTTCGGGGCGCCGAGGGCGACCGTGAGGTTCGCTCGCACGGACTCGCCCGGCGGTTCCGCGGCATCGGACGCGACGCCGGAGGGCACGTCGACGGCGACGACCGGCCGGGCGGCCCGGGCGATCGCGCGGACGGCCCGCTTCGCAAGTCCGGCCAGCGGACGCACGAGGCCGGTCCCGAAGAGTGCGTCGACGACGCCGTCGGCATCGTCGAGCGCCCGCGCGAACGCCGGGAAGCCGCCGCGCCCGGCGAGCGAGACGGGCGAGAGGCCCACGGCACGTGCGCGGGCCAGATTCACCGCCGGGTCTCCCTTGTAGGTCTGCGGGTCGCCGAGCGTGAAGAGGGAGACTCGGACGCCGCGCTCCGCCAGGAGGCGCGCGACGGCGAGACCGTCGCCGCCGTTGTTGCCGGGGCCGCAGACCACCGTGGCCCTGCGCCAGTCGGGATAGAGACCGCCGATCGCCGCGGCGATCGCCGCCGCGGCGCTCTCCATCAGCTCTTCGGACGGCGTGCCGGCCCGGATCGTCGCCGCGTCGGCGGCCCGCATCCCCCGCGCGTCGAGAACGGGAATCACGATGCCGCCGTCGGTCTACGCGCCCGGCTTCGTCGTCTCGAGCGGCTTCTCCTTGGGCAGGACCGAGACGAAGACGTTCTTCTGGATGTACGAGATCTGGTTCGAGACGCCGTCGCGCACGCCGACGGCGAGCTTCTGGCCTCCCGGCACCACGACGAGCTGGACGTCGTAATAGAAGTCCTTGCGCTGGGCGACGGTCAGGTCCTTCTGAGGCACCTTGATCTCCTGACGCTGGATCTGGAGATCGGACTGCTTCCCGGAAACGTCGAGGACGACGAAGTAGACGAAGAACCGGCCCTGGAACGTCTCGCCCGAGGGAACGAGGCCGAGCTTGCCGATCGGCACCGAGACCCGCACCGGAAGGAGGTAGTTCTCGCTGTCGTAGGGCTTGGCGTCGCCGACCGAGACGCTGACGCCGAGCGGATTGTCGCTGCGGGCATAGTGGAGGCTCGCGAGCACCGACTCCGCCGTCCGGGTCTCGATCGACTTCTCCATGAAGGTCGTGCGGGTGCGGACCGTGAGGCCCTTGCGCTTGACCGTGACCTCGATCTTGTGGCCGCGGTCCGAGGCGCCCTTGGCGGCCCGGTACCCGAGCGAGTAGAAGTTCGAAAAGTCCGAGGCGATCTGGTCGAGGTTCGCCTTCCAGTCGTTCGTGTTGACCGCGGCGAGCCCCCCCGTCTCCTCCGCCATCATCTTGATCGGGCCCTGCATGTTCTGGCGGACGAAGAAGTCGTTCACGTGGATGTCGGTCGTGCGGTTCTCCGCCGAGAAAGTGCTGTCGGTCTGCAGGCCCGATGCGTCGAGCGCGTAGATCGTGACCCCGTTCGCGTTGGCCGCGCCGATGATCTTCGTGTAGCGCGAGCTCAGGTCGTACTCGAACTCCTGCATGGACGCCGCGGGGTCCTGGAACTTCTGACGGATCGCCTCGTACATCTCGAGCCCGGCCGTGGCGGGCAAGCCTTCCGAGACGTAGACGAGGTTCTTGCGCCCCTGGAGCCCCGCGAGGCTCGAGATGGTCGAGATGATCGCGTCGGCCGTGAACTCGATGTCGTTCCGGACTTCCTTCGAGTAGTTATCGGCATAGCTCTGCGCCTCGGCCGAGCTCTTGGCGTCGTTGATGCGCTGGAGGGTGTCCTTGCGGTCGCTCACGGTGTTCGTGCCGCCGCCGGTGTCGAGCTCGATCTCCTCGAGCGTCCCGAGGAGCTCGTTCGGGTGGCTCGTGAAGTTCTTGCGGACCTTGAGCGACCGGTTGTAGGTGACGATCATCCCCTCCGCGTTCGGTCCCACGGATCCCTGGATGAATTCCTTCAACCTTTTGAACATCCGATTGCGGGTCTGGGGCTGGATGTTCTGATTGTCGATGTAAAAGACGTAGTGCGCCTGAACGACGGCGGGCACCTGGGGCGTCGCGGGCTCCTTGGCGTCGAACGGCACCGACGTGCCGTCCTCGAAGAGGACCTTGCCACCCGAGACGGCGTAGAAGTTGGTGATCTTCTGAGGGATTCCGTCCTGCTTGATCTCGAAGTCGTCCGACTTCAGCCCGCCGACGCGCTGCCCCTTCGAGTCGGTGACGAAGACGTCCACGTTGGTCACAGTGACGTCGACGCTCTCCGTGACGGGCGGAATGGGCGCCTCGGGCGGATTCTGCGACGGCGCCGGGGGATGCTGGACGGCGGCCGAAGCGGGCGGCTTGTCCTGGGCGACGGCCGCGGCGGCGACGACGAGCAGTGCCACGAGGGCAGGGAAACGTCTCAAGGATTCCTCCTCCCGCGCATAGCGCGGGTTCGGGCGACATTATTCCCCGGCGCCGGTCCGCTCGCGCGCACCAAACGACCCGCGTCGATGCGCCGTTTTTCGCGGCGCGCCGATCCCGGGGAAGTCCGAAAAACTCTGTTGCTTTGTGGGGGGGAATTCAACAGAATTCGGCACCCGGGGCGGGCCGGGATCGGGTCCTGGTGGAACCAGCGTCAGCGCAAAGAGCGAAGGAGCGATAGCGAAGCATGCGACGCCATCGGCAACGTGCGGCCGCGGCCGCCTTTCTTCTGCTGGCGCTAGCGTCGCTGGCCGGCTGCGACAAGATCAAGTCCAAGCAGGCGATCAAGAGGGGCAACGAGTTCCTGAAGGCCGCGCAGTACCAGGCGGCCCTCGCCGAGTACGAGGAGGCGCTGCGCCTCGACCCCAAGGAGACGAAACTCCACAAGCACATCGGCATCGCCTACATGGGCATGTACCAGCCGGGGTCGAAGCACCCCAAGGACCTCGAGTACGCCCAGAAGGCCATCGACAATCTGAAGCAGTACGTCCAGGCCTACCCGCAGGACAACAAGGCGCTCGAGTACCTGGTCTCGATGTACCTGAACACCGAGCGATTCGACGACGCCATCGCCTTCTACCAGAACGAGCTCCTGAAGCGGAACCCCAGTGACGCGAAGGCCATGCAGTCGCTCGCCATGCTCTACTTCAAGAAGGGCGACTTCGACAACGGGGTCACGTGGCTGAGAAAGCGGCTGGAGATCGAGGGCAACAACCCCGAGGTCTACTACCTGATCGGCGTCCAGGCCTGGGACCGCTCCTACCACTATCCCGACCTCGACCCGGCATTCCGGGCCAAGATCGTCGACGAGGGTCTCCAGTCGCTCAACAAGGCGGTCGAGCTGAAGCCCGACTACTTCGACGCCGTCTCGTACATCAACCTGCTCTACCGCGAGAAGGCCAAGATGGAGACCGACCCGGCCAAGAAGCAGGAATACACGGACACGGCGAACAAATATCTCCAGCAGGCACTGGAGATGCGCAAGGCCGCCAACGAAAAGGCCAAGGCCGCCGAAGCCTCGAGCGGCGCGGCGACGCCGGAACCCAAGAAGTAGAGCCGGTGTCTTACGGGTCGAGGGGATGATTCATGTTTGAGACCTCGCTGATCGAATCGAGTCATCAGAAGGCGCAGACGAAAAAGGCCGTATCGCTGCCCGTCTCGATCCTCCTCCACGCTGTCGTCATCGGGGCGGCCCTGGGAGCGTCGATCTGGTTCGTCGGCGACGTGCCCGAGCCGCCGATTCCGGTCACTTTCTATGCGGCGGCGCCCCCGCCTCCCCCGCCTCCCCCGGCGGCTCCCAAGGCGGCCCCGAAGGCGCCGGAGCAGCCGAAGCCGGTCCAGGTCAAGCCCGTCGAGATGACCCAGCCGATGGTCATCCCCGAGACCGTGCCCCAGCCTCTGGCCCAGCCCGAGCCGGAGGCGCCGTCTTCCGGCGTCGAGGGCGGCGTCGAAGGCGGCGTCGAGGGCGGCGTCCCCGGAGGCGTGATGGGCGGGGTCGTGGGCGGCACGGGCGGAAGCGGCGGCGAGGAGCCCCTCCGCGTCGGCGGCGACGTCAAGGCGCCGGTGCTTTCCTCTCGGACGGAGCCCCAGTACCCGGAGGCGGCCCGCAAGGCCCGGATGGAGGGGGTCGTCATCCTCGAGGCGATCATCACGGCCGACGGCAACGTCGAGGACGTCCGGGTGCTGAAATCGGTCAACCCGCTGCTCGACGCCTCGGCCGTCCGGGCCGTCCAGGCATGGAAATACAAGCCCGCCACCCTGAACGGCCGGGCCGTGCGCGTGTACCTGACGGTGACCGTCACGTTCCGGTTGAACTAGGATCTAGGGTCGAGAAGCGGGTAGGGCGAACGAAAACGAGGAGGAGCGTTTCATGAGTTTCAATCCAATCGAGCTTTGGGGGAAGATGACGATCATCGCTCAGGGCGTCGTCGTCCTGCTGCTCATCATGTCGGTGTACTCCCTGACGATCGCCTTCGAGCGCTTCCTGTACTACCGCAAGGCCCGCAACCAGTCCGTGGCCTACGCGAAGATGGTCACCGCTTTCCTGAAGCAGGACAAGCTGCAGGACGCGATCGACGCCTCGAAGAAGTTCAAGAACAGCCACGTGGCGCGGGTGCTCTCGGCCGGGCTGTACGAGTTCTCCCACGACATCAAATCCGGCGGGTCCAGCATCAAGGGCCACGACATGATCGAGGCCGCCGAGCGCGCGATCGAGCGCGAAGCGCTGGTGACGACCGCCGACATGAAGAAGGGGCTCTCGGGCCTGGCCACGATCGGCACCACGGCGCCCTTCATCGGGCTCTTCGGCACGGTCATCGGCATCATCAACGCGTTCCGCGGCATGGCCCTGACCGGATCGGGCGGCATCGCGGCCGTGTCGGCCGGTATCTCCGAGGCGCTCGTCACGACGGCGCTCGGACTCTTCGTCGCCATCCCGGCGGTGTGGATGTTCAACATCTTCATGAACAACATCGAGCGGTTCCAGGTCGAGATGTCGAACTCCTCGAACGAGCTCATCGACTACTTCATCAAACGGCGCGGCGCGGGCGCCCAGCTCTCCGCATAGGAGTCATTTCATGGCAATGGGTGGAGGCTCCAAACGCGACAAGGTGCAGAGTGACATCAACGTCACTCCGCTCGTCGACGTCTGCCTCGTGCTTCTCATCATCTTCATGGTCGTGACGCCCCTTCTCCAGAAGGGCGTGAGCGTCCAGATCCCGCAGACCGACAATCCGGACAAGAAGCCGGAGAACTCGAAGCAGAAGCTCATCTCCGTCCAGTACGCGACGCCGCCGGGATACTTCATGGATCAGAAGCAGTACTCGAAGGCGGAGTTCCAGACGGCCCTCGACGAGCTCTACCAGCGGAACCCCGGGGCCGAGATCGTGATCAAGGCCGACCAGCGTCTGAAGTACGGCGACGTCAAGGAAGTCTTCAAGATCGCCAAGGATGCCGGCTTCCAGGACGTCGGATTGATCGCCGAGAAGAAGCAGAAGGGCGGCTAGGCGCCGGGCCGAAACAGGAGAACGAAACACAATGGCAATGGCCGGCGGCGGCACCACCGATTACAAGAGCGACATCAACATCACGCCCCTCGTGGACGTGGTGCTCGTGCTCCTGATCATCTTCATGGTCATCACGCCCCTCCTGCAGATGGGCTACGACGTCAAGGTCCCGCCCAAGAACGCGCAGACGAACGGCCCTCCCCCGACCGATTTGCTCATCGTGTCGCTGGCCCCTCAGAACAAGATGTACCTGAACAAGGAGGAGGTCAACGCGCAGACCCTCTCGCTGCGCCTGACCGAGATCCTGAAGAACCGCTCCAACAAGACCGTCTTCTTCTCGGGCGACGATAGCGCCAACTACGGCGAGGTCGTGAAGGTGATGGACCTCTGCCGCACCGCGGGCGCGAAGAACATCGGCATCGTGATGGAGGCGGTCCCCGTCGGCCAGTAGCTCGCCACCGCCTCTCGCGCGGCGAGGCGCCCCGCGACGGGGCCGTCCGACTCGACATCCCCGCAAGGTCTGATATTCTCCCGCGCCGCGGCCGGGGCATCTGCGCCGGCGCAGTCCGAACCACGCGAAAACAGGAGTTCGACGCATGTCTTTCGAGCTTGCTCTGCCGCTCGTCCTGGTCTTCTCGGTCGGGTCCCTCTTCGTGGCAGGATTCCTGGCCTCCTGGGTCCTCAAGAAGGACACGGGCACCTCGGCCATGCAGGCCATCTCGAACGCCATCAAGGAAGGGGCGGAGGCATTCCTGCGGCGGCAGAACCGCACCATCGGCATGCTCGCCGTCCTGCTCGCCGTGGTGATCTTCCTGCTCTACGGGTTCGTCCGCGGACACCACGACTTCGATCCGGTCCCGACCGCCCTCCGGCTCGCCTTCTGGACGACCCTGTCGTTCGCCCTGGGCGCGGCATGCTCGGTCATCGCCGGGTACATCGGGATGTGGGTCTCGATCCGCGCGAACATCCGGACCGCCTCGGCCGCGCGCACGTCCCTGAACGACGCGCTGCGGATCGCGCTGCGCGGCGGCGCGGTGTCGGGTCTCTTCGTCGTGGCCATGTCGCTCTTCGGCGTCGGCGGCCTCTACTGGCTCGTCAGCCATTTCACCGAGGTCCCGCCGGCCCAGATCCCGCTGCTGATCGTCGGTTACGGCTTCGGGGCCTCCTTCGTCGCTCTCTTCGCGCAGCTCGGAGGCGGCATCTACACCAAGGCGGCCGACGTCGGCGCCGATCTCGTCGGAAAAGTCGAGGCCGGGATTCCCGAGGACGACCCCCGCAACCCGGCCGTCATCGCGGATCTCGTGGGCGACAACGTCGGCGACTGCGCGGGCCGCGGCGCCGATCTCTTCGAGTCGACGGCCGCCGAGAACATCGGCGCCATGATCCTCGGCGCCACGCTCGCCGCCGCGCTCCAGAAGCAGAACATGGCGTTCTCGGCGGGCGTCGTCGGGGTCATGCTCTTCCCGCTCGTCGCCCGCGCCTTCGGCCTGCTCGCGTCGATCATCGGCATCTTCGCCGTCAAGACCCGCGAGGACGCCGACCCGATGCAGGCCCTGAACCGCGGCTATTACATCGCGGCGGCCCTCGCGATCGCGGGCTTCTTCGTCGCCACGAAGTGGCTCCTCGCGAATCCGTCCCATCCGGACGCCTGGTGGATGTACTTCTTCTGCGGCATGATCGGCGTTCTCACCTCCATCGTCTTCGTCTTCATCACGCAGTACTACACCGAGTACAAGTACCGACCGGTGCGCGAGATCGCCGAGGCCTCCCAGACCGGCCCCGCGACGAACATCATCGCCGGCATCGCCGTGGGCTTCGAGTGCACGCTGGCGCCCGTGATCGCGATCTCGATCGCCATCCTGTCCTCCTACAAGATCGGCGTCGCGGCCCTTCCGGGCGGCGGCCTCTTCGGCACCGCGGTCGCGACGATGGGCATGCTCGGGACGGCGGCCTACATCCTCGCCATGGACACCTTCGGCCCGATCACCGACAACGCCGGCGGCATCGTCGAGATGTCGAAGCAACCCGAGGAGATCCGCAAGAAGACCGACCGCCTCGACGCGGTGGGCAACACGACCAAGGCCCTGACCAAGGGCTACGCGATCGGCTCGGCCGCGCTCGCGGCATTCCTCCTCTTCTCCGCCTACCTCGACGAGCTGAAGAACTACGGCGCCGAGCTGACGTCGGTGAACCTGGCCAAGCCCGAGGTCTTCGTCGGGCGCGCTCATCGGCGCGATGCTGGTCTTCTTCTTCTCCGGCCTCGCGATCAAGGCCGTCGGCAAGGCGGCCTACGTCGTCATCCAGGACGTTCGAGATCAGTTCAAGGAGCACCCGGGCATCATGCAGGGCACCGAGAAGCCGGACTACGGCCGCACGGTGGACATCGTCACGCGGGGCGCCCTGCGCCAGATGATCGCGCCGGGCCTGGTCGCCGTCGGCACGCCGATCGCCGTCGGCCTGGTCTTCAAGCAGTTCGGCGTCGGCGCCGAGGCGGTGGCGGCGCTGCTCATGGTCGGCACGATCGCCGGAATCGTCATGGCGACCTTCCTGAACAACGGCGGCGGCGCCTGGGACAACGCCAAGAAGTACATCGAGACCGGCGCCTACGGCGGCAAGGGCTCCCCCACCCACAAGGCGGCGGTGGTCGGGGACACCGTCGGTGATCCGTTCAAGGACACGGCGGGCCCGTCGCTGCACGTGCTGATCAAATTGCTCGCGACGATCACGCTGGTGCTGGCGCCGCTGTTCATCTGACCGGCGAAGCGCGAAGCGCCATCGCCGGTCATCCCGAGGGCCGCAGGCCCGAGGGATCCCTTTCGTAGCCGCACCGGGACTTCAAAGGGATCCCTCGCTGCGCTCGGGACGAGACGGGCGTCTAAACGAACCGGCTCAGCACCTCGTTCGAGACGAGGAAGCCGCGCTCCGTGAACGCAACGCGGCCGCCGCGGCGTGCGAGGATCCCCGCGTCGACCCAGCCCTCGTAGTCCTCCCACAGGCGCACGTCGCCGGCCCCCGAGACGAACGCCTCGATGCTCCCCGTCTCGACCCCCTCCGCGCGACGGAGGCCGAGATAGATCTCCTCGCGGGCGGTCTCCTCGGCGCTCACGGGGATGTCGAAGGCGGTGGGCCGTCGCCCTTCGCCGAGCTCGGCGAGATACCGCTCGAGGCTCGATACGTTCGCCCGCCGGCGGCCGCCCCAGAGCTCGTGGGCCGAGACGCCGAGCCCGAGCGTCGGGGCCCGGCTCCAGTACTTCAGGTTGTGCCGCGCGGCCCGCCCCGGGCGGGCCCAGTTCGAGATCTCGTAGTGCGCGAAGCCGCGAGCGGCGAGCGTCTCCCCCATCTCGAGCCAGAGCTCCGCCTGCGCGTCGTCGGAGAGGTACCGCTCGGGATGGATGCGCCGGTCCTCCTCGATCGCCTTCGACTTCTCGGACTCGAGCAGGTACACGGACACGTGTTCGACGCCGGCGTCGGCCAGACCCGCGAGGCTCGCCCGAAAGGACGAGGGGGTCTGCTCCGGAAGCCCCAGAATGAGGTCGCCGGACAACGAAAGCCCCGCGGCCGCGAGCCGGCCGAGGGCGGCGCGAGCCCCCGCCGCGTCGTGCCGGCGGCCGACCGCCGTGAGCTCCGGATCGGCGAGCGACTGGACGCCCACCGAGACGCGGTTCACCCCCGCCGCGCGCCACGCCGCGATCGCGTCCGCGCCGACGTCCTCGGGATTCGCCTCCAGCGTGACCTCGGCGTCCCGCGCGACCCGAAAGCGGCCGCGCAGGGAATCGAGGAGACGCGCGAGGTCCGCCGCCGGGAGGAGAGACGGCGTGCCGCCGCCGAGGTAGATCGAGTCGAAGGCGTCCGCGGCGCCGGCCTCGCCCTCGAGCATCGCCGCCTCGCGCTCGAGCGCATCGAGGTAGCGCGAGCGGCTCGACGCATCGGTCGTCACGACGAACGCGCAGTAGCCGCACCGCGAGGCGCAGTACGGCAGGTGGACGTAGAGCCCGGGGGGCTCCGTCACGCCTCCCCCTCCCGGAAGGCCGCCTCGGCGGCTTCGGCCGCCTCCTCGCCGAACGGGAACACCTTGCGGAAGTTGCCCTCGCGCGCGACGGCGGCGAGGTCGCGCGTGGAGTCGTCGATCCACCGCACCGCGGCGAGGAGCTGCGCGGCCCGATGCTCGGCCGTGCCCGGGAGGTCCGCCCGCTCCTCGAGCCGCGCCGAGGCCGTTGCGTTGGCGCGGCGCTCCCCGCGTCCGGCGGGGCGAGGCGGAAGCGACGCCATTCCCCGGCGCTCCGCGGCGGTGCGCGCCGCCACGGCGAGCGAGGCGAGGCGCTCCTCGAGGGCGCCGTGGTGCACCAGCTCGAAGAACCGTTCGCCCGGGTCGGACTCCGCGGCCGCCCGCGCCTCGACGATGTCGCGCCGCCCTTCCCCGTCGAGCGCCGGCGCGATGGCCGTCAGGGCGGCGGCGGCGCCGTCGCGCGCCGCGCCGGCGAGGGCCTCCAGGGCTTCCGACTCTCCGGTCCAGCCCGGAATCAGCGGGAACACGGCCGCCGCCCGGAGTCCCGCCGCGCGCGCGGCCCCGAGTGCGGGGAAGGCCGCGGCCGGCCGTCCCGGTCTCCACGAGGCCAGGACTACAGCCGCCACGCCCGCCCCCGGCGGAATCCCTTCCTCCTCCGGGTCGAGGAGGTAGACCGCCCGCCCGGCGCGGAGCGCCGCCTCCACGGCCGCGCGGTACGAGCCACGCATCGCCTCCGCGGTCGAGGAGGGACCGACGAGCACCGGCCCCGCGGGAAGGCGTCCCAGGGCCTCCTGCCAGCGTTCGGGATCGGCCGGGCCAGCGGCGAGCACGGGCTCCGGCCTCGGAACGACGAAGCGGCGCTCGACGGGATCGAAGCGCAGCCGCTCGCCCTCCGGACCGTAAGGCAGCAGCCGCCCGGCGAGGCGGCGGCCCGCCACGAGGGCCTCCCCGGCGCGCACGGCGGGAGCGCCGGCGCTCTCGAAGACGATCACCGCGGCGGCCGCGCGCGGCGCACCCGCCGCAGGGCGCCGGCCCGCCCGTAGCGCGCGAAGACGTCTCCCTCGAAGTGGATCGCGTCGCCCGCCCGCGCGATCCCGAAGGTCGTGCGCCGCCGCGTCTCGGGGATGACGGCGACGTCGAACGCTCCCGGGCGGCGCGCGGCGACCGTCAGGCTGATGCCGTCGAGGGCCACCGAGCCCTTCACCGCCACGAGCGGCGCGAGCCCCCTCGGGATCGTGAACGTGTAGGTCCACGAGTTGCCCGCCGACGCGATGCGGGAGAGCCGGGCGATCCCGTCGACGTGGCCGAGCACGAAGTGGCCGGAGAGCCGGTCGCCCCAGCGCAGCGCGCGCTCGAGGTTCACGCCGTCGCCGGGAGCGAGCGCGCCGAGGCGCGACCGCCGCAGCGTCTCGGCCGAGAGGTCGGCGACGAGCACGCGGCCCGATTCGAGCGCCGTGAGGCAGACGCCGGCGACCGCCACGCTCTCGCCGCGGCGGAGCCGTCCGAACCCGCGCGGCGGTGCGATCGTCATGCGCAGACCGCCGCGCCGCCGCCGGACCTCCGCCACGCGGCCGACGCCCTCGACGATGCCGGTGAACACGGCGGCAGTCTACGCGAGCCGGCCGGTGACCAGGATGTCCTCGCCCAGGCGCTCGACGCACGCATCCGAAAGACCGGGCGCGCGGCGGAGCCCGAATCCCTCCCCGCCGACCGCGCCGGGAGCGACGCTTCCTCCGAGCACGCGCGGCGCCAGGAACGCCGCGACGCGATCGACGAGACCCGCGTCGAAGAAGGCGCCGAGCGTCTCGGAGCCGCCCTCGACCATGAGGCTGGCCACGCCCTCGCGGTAGAGCGCGGCGAGGAGACGCGCGAGGTCGACGCTGCCCCGCCGTTTTCCGGGCAGGCTCCAGACGCGGACCCCCCGACGCTCGAAGCGCCGCGCCGCGGAAGAGTCCGCCGGCGCCGCGGTCACGAGGAGCCGCTCGCCCGGGCCGCGGAAGACACGCGCGTCCGCCCGCGTGCGGAGGCGGCCGTCGAGGACGATCCGCCAGTGCGGGCGTCCGCCGGCGCGGCCGAGGCGCCGCGTCAGCCGGGGATCGTCCGCGGCGACCGTGCCGGCCCCGACCAGGACCGCGTCGTATTCCTCGCGCAGCAACAGCGCGCGGCGGCGGGCGGCCTCGCCCGTGATCCAGCGGCTCTCGCCCGTGGCCGTGGCGATGCGGCCGTCGAGGCTCGAGGCCCACTTGGCCAGCACGAACGGACGCCGCCCCGCGATCGATGCCAGGAACTTCTCGTTCTGCGCCTCGGCCCGCCGCCGGAGGTCCGCCGGGGCGAAGACGACCTCGACGCCCGCCCTCCGCAGCGCGGCGAGGCCCCGCCCCGCCACGAGCGGGTTCGGGTCGCGGGCGGCGATGACGACGCGGCGCACCCCGGCGGCGATCACCGCCGGCGCGCACGGCGGCGTGCGGCCGTGGTGCGCGCACGGCTCGAGCGTCAGGTAGAGGTCGGCGCCGCGAGCCGCCGCGCCCGCGCGCGCGAGGGCCGCGGCCTCGGCGTGCGGCCCGCCCGCGCGCCGGTGGAAGGCCTCCGCCAGGACGCGGCCGCTCCGCGCCACGACGGCCCCCACCATCGGATTGGGCGCGACCGTGTAGCGCCCCTCTCGGCGAGCGCGAGCGCCCGCTCGAGAAGGGAGAGGTCAATGCGCGACATCGTCGCCGAGGAGGGCCTTCGCGTATTCCGACGGCTCGAATGGCACCAGGTCCTCGACCGTCTCGCCGACGCCGACGAAGAGGACCGGCAGTTGCAGCTCCCGGTAGATCGCGAGCACGATCCCGCCGCGGGCGCTGCCGTCGAGCTTCGTCAGCACGACCCCCGTCGCGCCGGCCGCCTCCACGAAGCGCCGCGCCTGCTCCAGCCCGTTGATTCCCGTGGTGGCGTCGAGGACGAGGAGGGTCTCGTGCGGCGCGCCCGGCACCTCGCGGGCCGCGATGCGGCGCATCTTCGCGAGCTCCTCCATCAGGTTCTTCTTCGTGTGCAGCCGCCCGGCCGTGTCCACGAGGAGCGTGGCGACGCCTCGCGCCTTCGCGGCGGACAGCGCGTCGAAGAGCACGGCCGACGGATCGGCGCCCTCGCGATGGCGGACGAGAGGGACCTCGAGCCGGTCGGCCCAGGTCTGCAGCTGCTCGATCGCGCCCGCGCGAAAGGTGTCGGCGGCCGCGAGCAGCACCGTGCGGCCCGCCGCCCGCTCGCGAGCGGCCAGCTTCGCCGTCGTCGTCGTCTTGCCGGAGCCGTTCACGCCGACGAGGAACGTCACGAAGAGCGGAACGTCCGCGCGGGGACCCGGTCTCGGCGCCGATGCGATGAGCGTCTCGATCTCCTCGAGGAGCAGGCCCTTCAGCGCCTCGAGGTCCTGGCGCCGGGCGCCCCCGGCCCGCGAGCGCACGCGGGCCGTGAGCGCGGCCGCCGTGTCGGCCCCGACGTCCGCCGCGAGCAGGGCTTCCTCGAGCGACTCGAGCACCGACTCGTCGAACCCGAGACTCTCCTTGACCGCCGTCCCGAGCTTCTCGAGGATCTCGGTGTGGGTCATGAACAGGCCGCGCTTGACCTTCGCGAAGAAGCCCTTGCGTGCCGCGGGAGCGGTCTCTTTCTGGTCCTCGGTCATTGCGGAGGACGCAAGATACCGCATGACCCGGCGGGTCCCTCGAAGGCGGGATCCCTCGCGGAGCCTGCCCTGAGCGAAGCCGAAGGGCTCGGATGACGGGCGGTCGCTTTCGCGCCGCCCTTCACTGGGCCGTCAGCGCCTCTTTCTCGAGCAGGAGTCGCGCCCGCGCTCCCGTGTCGCCCGCCGGGTCGAGATCCACGGACCGCTGCAGATAGCGCTTGCCGAGCTCCGATTTGTGCAGCGAGATCAGGACCATCCCGAGGCGCAGGTTGGCGTCGGCGTTGGACGGGTCGAGCTTGACCGCCGCGAGGAGGTCCTCCGCGGCGCCCTGGAGGTTGCCCGACGACTCCCGGGCGACGGCCCGGCCGAGGAAGGCCGCGTACGTCTGGGGATCCCGGGCGATCGCCGCCGAGAACTCGGCCTCCGCCGCCGCGTAGTCGCCCTCCCGCTGCCAGAGACGGCCGAGGTTGATCGTGGCCGAGAGCCGGTCGTCGGAGTTCTGCGAAGCCGCCGCGACCGTGAAGTCGTCCTGCGCCGCCTTGAACTGCCCGAGCTCCATCAGGGCCACGCCCCGGTTGTTGCGGTAGGCGCCGTTCTCCGGCGCGAGCGCGACGGCCTTGTCGAACGGGACGAGCGAGTCCTTGTACCGGGCCTGCATCAGCATCGACACGCCGAGGCCGTCTAAGACCTCGGGATTCTTCGGATCGTCCTTCAGGCATTCGCGGAAGGCCTTCTCGGCCTCGGCGGGACGGCCGTCGCGGAGCAGCACCTGGGCCATGCGCTCGGTCAGGAGGAGCTCCGCCGACGTCTTCGGCTTGGCCTTCTGACAGCCCGCCGCGAGCGTCGCGGCCGCGAGCGCGATCGCCGTCAGCCGTCTCATCGGGCCGCCGCGCGGGGGGCGGCGCGCGGCATCGGGCTCGCCTCCGCCGGGACGAGCTCGCCCTTTCCATGCGATCGGGCGAGGGCGTCGACGACGAGACCGTCGAAGCGCTTCCCGGACATCTCGCGCAGCCGTTCGAGGACGTACGTCACTTCCATGGCCTTCTGATAGGGGCGCGTCGTGGTCATCGCGTCGAAGGCGTCCGCCACGGCGACGATGCGCGCCTGCAGCGGGATCTGCTCGCCCCGGAGGCCGTCCGGGTAGCCGCCGCCCTCCCACTTTTCGTGGTGGTACTTCATGCCCGGAATGATATCGGCCAGCTGCGGGATTGTCTCCATGATCGCCGCGCCTTTCACGGGATGCGCCTTCATCAGCTCGAACTCCTCGTCGGTGAGCGCGGTCGGCTTGCGGATGATGCGGTCGTCGACGCCGATCTTCCCGACGTCGTGCAGCAGCGCCGAGAGCCGCACCTTGCGCGCCTCATCCCCGACGAGGCCCAGCTCCTTCGCGATGGCGGACGAGTAGCGCGCCACGCGCTCGGAGTGGCCGCGCGTGTACGGGTCCTTGGCGTCGATCGCGGCGGCGAGCGCGCGGATCGAGGAGATGAAGAGCTCCTGGTTCTCGCGCGCCGCCTTCTGGACCCGCTCGAAGGCGTCGCGGATCGACGTGCTCATGATGTTGAAATTCTCCGCGAGATCCGCGATCTCCGCCGTGCCGGTGACCTCGACGCCGGCGCCGTACTGGCCGCCCGCGACGGCGCGCGTCGACTCGGCGAGCTGCGCGATCGGACGCGAGAGGCGCCGCGCGAAGAGCACGCCGAGGGCGAGCGCGCCCGCGAGGCAGGCCGCGCTCCACAGCACCGTGTCGCGGACCATGCCGTCCACGGAGGCGAAGGCGATGTCGCGATCGCGCTCCACGAGGACGCCCCAGGGCGGGTCGCCGACCGGCGCGATCGAGGCGAGGACGTCTCCGGAGGCGCTCTTCTCGGAGCGCGTGAGGCGGGCCGGAAACCGGACGAAGTCGGCGACGAGCGACGAGGGATGCACGGGTCCGCGTCCGCCCGAGGCCGGCGCGAACAGGATGTGTCCCTGACGGTCGACCAGCGTCGCCCGGGCCTCGCGCCGCGCCTCGTCCTCGAACTCGCGGAGGATCGGTCCCCACGAGACGAGCGCCTCCACGACACCGATGCGGGTTCCCTTCTCGTCGACGACCGGCTGGGCGAGGACGGCCACGGTGCCCAGTCCGACGACCGGGAAGGGGCTGCCCTCGTAGCGCAGCCCGTCGCGCGCCGACTCGAACCCCTTGCGGAACTCGAAGTCGATGTCCGGAGACTTGACGTCCGGGCCGACGAAGCTGCCGCGCCCGTCGAGATTGACGCCGCGCAGGGCCGAGAGCTGCGTCTGCCCCGACAGCGCCGAGCCCAGGATGTCCGGGCCGCCCGCGGACCCGAAGGGGTCCTTGCCGGTGAGCTGGACGGCCAGGCGGATCGCGTCCGCCGCCTTGGTCAGCTGCTGTCCCGCGGCGGCGTAGTACGCGGCGATGTGATCGGCGATGGCGGCCGACGAACGCGTCAGGTACTTCTCCTCGAGGGTCTCGAGGGTCCGCCGATTGCGGCGGATCAGGACGGACTCGGCGACGGCGAGGGGGATCAGCGAGGCGAGAATCAGGGCCCCGGAGAGAAGGACGAACAGGCGAATCCGACGATGACCGGAACGCCCACTCACGATAACGACATTATACGCGCTGCCTCCAGCCACTCCTCGAGCGAGACGGACTCGTCCACGCGCGCCGACCCGATCGCGTCGAGGAGCACCGACGCGAGGCCCCGCGCCGTCGTCTTCTTGTCGCGGGCGATGTAGTCCCGCAGGCGCCGCGGATCGCGCTCGGGTTCGGGAAACGGACCGAGGCCCGCGAGCACCCTCCGGACCGCACCGGCGTCCGACGCCGGCAGACCGGAGCGGCGGCGCGAGATCTCGAGCGCGGCGGCGATGCCCCACGCGACCGCCTCCCCGTGGCGCAGCGCGCCGAACCCGCCGGCCGCCTCGAGCGCGTGACCGAGCGTGTGCCCGAAGTTGAGGATCCGGCGCCGTCCGCCCTCCTTCGGGTCGGAGGCGACGACCGCCGCCTTGACGCGCACCGAACCGGCGAGGAGATCGAGGAGAGCGCCCTCGTCGCGCGCGAGCACGTCGGGCAGGCGCTCCGACGCCCGCCCGGCGAGCGCCGCGTCGGCGATCCAGGCGTCCTTGTACGCCTCGACGAGTCCCGCGCGGAAGTCGCGTTCCGGCAGCGTCGCGAGCGCGCGCGGGTCGACGAGGATCGCCGCCGGCGGATGGAAGGCGCCGAGCAGGTTCTTGCCGAGGCGGTGATTGACGCCGGTCTTCCCGCCGATCGCCGCGTCCGCCATCCCGGCGGTGGTCGTCGGCACGGCGTTCCAGGTCACGCCGCGAAACAGGATCGCGGCCGCGAACCCGACGAGGTCCGTCACGACCCCGCCGCCCACCGCGACGAGCGCGTCGTCGCGGCGCGCCCCGGCCGCCAGCGCGGCGTCGGCGACACGGGCGGCGGATTCGAGGGTCTTGTCGCCTTCGGCGTCGTCGACCGCGATCTCCGCGAGCACCGCGGCGCCGAGCGCGTGCCGCACCGCCGCCGCTGCGGCGGGCGCGGCGGGAGTCGCCGCGAGCAGGAAGCGCCCGGACGGCGAGCGGAGATAGCCGGCGGCGTGCTCGAGGAGGCCGGCGCCGACCCAGGCGGTGCTCTCGTGCGGCGGGCCCGAGACGGGAATCCGCTCGGGCGCGGCGGCGGTCACCGCCTCCTTTTTCTCACCGGTCGGCCCTCGTTTCACTCGGCCCGTCCGTTGACGCGGCGTTCCCTCGCCGCGCTTCGGCGGGGCCCGGCGGCTCGAGACCGAGCTCGCGCAGCTGCTCCGGAAGGACCGATGCCGGCGCCTTCGTCATCAGGTCGATGCCCGACGTCGTCTTCGGGAACGCGATGACCTCGCGCAGGGAGGTCGCACCCGCCGCGATCGCGCAGATGCGGTCGAGCCCGAGAGCGATGCCCCCGTGCGGCGGCGCGCCGTACTGCAGGGCCTCGAGCAGGAACCCGAAGCGCTCCCTCCCCTCCTCGGGACCGATTCCGAGGACGCGGAAGACGCGCTCCTGCAGGTCGGCGCGGTGGATGCGGATCGATCCGGAGCCGAGCTCCCAGCCGTTGACGACGACGTCGTAGGCGCGGGCGCGGACGCTGCCCGGATCGGACTCGAGCCGGTCGAGGTCCTCCTCGCGCGGCCCGGTGAACGGGTGGTTCATCGGGAACCACCCCTTCGCCTCGTCGTCGAAGCCGAGGAGCGGAAACTCGGTGATCCAGCAGAACACGTAGCGCGACTCGTCGACGAGCTTCAGCTCCCGGGCGGCCTCGGCGCGGAGGGCCGCGAGCGCCGCGAGCGCGACCTTCTCCCGGTCCGCGACGACGAGGAGCAGGTCTCCGTCCTCGACCCCCGCCGCCGACAGGAGAGCGGCCATGTGCCGCTCGGGGAGCGCCTTCTTCGCCGGGGACGTCACCTCGCCCGCCGTCTTCTTGATCCACAGGAGGCCCGCGGCGCCGAGCTCCCGCGCCTTCTCCGTGAGCTCGTCGAGGCGCTTCCGGGAGAGGCCCGCCCCGCCCGGCACGCGCAGGCCGCGCACGGTGCCGCTCCCCCCGAGCGTCTTCTCGAAGGGCGCGAAGCCGCTGCCCGCGGCGGCCGCGGAGAGATCGCAGAGCGGCAGGTCGAAGCGCAGGTCGGGCCGGTCGGTGCCGTAGCGGTCCATCGCCTCGCGGAAGGTCAGCCGCCGGAACGGCCGCGCGACCGGGATGCCGGCCGCGGCGAACGCCTCGACGAGGAACGCCTCGACGGTGTCGAAGACGTCCTCCTCGGTCGGGAAGGACATCTCGAGATCGATCTGCGTGAACTCGAACTGCCGATCGGCCCGCAGGTCCTCGTCCCGGAAGCAGCGCGCGATCTGGAAGTATCGCTCGAAGCCCGACATCATCAGGATCTGCTTGAACAGCTGCGGCGACTGCGGCAGCGCGTAGAACTTCCCGCGGTGGACCCGGGACGGCACGAGGAAGTCGCGCGCGCCCTCCGGCGTCGAGCGCGTGAGCATCGGCGTCTCGACCTCGAGGAAGCCGCGCTCGTGGAGGACCTTTCGCACGCGGAAAGCGATCTCGTCGCGCAGGACGAAGTTCTTGAGCATCACCGGCCGGCGCAGGTCCAGATACCGGTACTCGAGGCGCAGCTCCTCGGTCGCGTTCGTGCGGTCCTCCACGACGAACGGCGGCGTCTGCGAGCGGGCGAGGAACTCGAGCCGCGACGCGAGGACCTCGACGTCGCCGGTCGGCAGCTCCCGGTTGCGCTGCGCCTCCGCCCGGAGCAGCACCTCGCCCTCGACCGCCACGACGTCCTCGCTCCGCGCCTCCGCCGCGGCGTCCACCGCCTCCGCGGGACAGCGCGCGCGGTCGAAGACGAGCTGGACGAAGCCGCTCCGGTCGCGCAGCGTCAGGAAGATGAGCTCGCCGAGATCGCGCCGCCGGGCGACCCAGCCCTTCAGCAGGACGCGGCGGCCGGCGTCCGCCACGCGCAGGGCGCCGCCCGGGTCGCGCCGCGGAGCCGGGGCCGTCACCGCTCCCTCCCGGCGAGCCGCTCGGGAAGCTGCGATCTCGGAAACGTCGCCTGGGCTCCCGTCGCCAGATCCTTCACCGTGACCGCATCGGCTTCCCGCTCCCGCGAGCCGAGGAGGACCGCGTTCACCCTGCTGATCCGCGCGGCATGGCCCTCCGGGCGCGCCGCGACCTGGCTCGCGCGTCCCAGCCCCTTGCCGATGCCTCGGCCGAGCAGATCGCTCTCGACGACCGCATCCGGAAGGAGGCGCCGGATCTCTCCGGCGATGCCGAGGGCGTAGAGGAACTCGGCCGGACCGTCGGGGATCACCGCGAAGAGCGTCCGCGCCGGGCGAACGTCGGCCGTCATCGCCTCCACGAGGCGATCCTCGCCGATCGCGAAGCCGACGGCCGGCGTCGCGGGGCCGCCGAGATCGGCGACCAGGCCGTCGTAGCGGCCTCCGCCGAGGATCGCGTTCTGCGCGCCCAGCCGCTCGGATGCGACCTCGAACACGGTCAGCGTGTAGTAGTCGATGCCGCGCACGATCCCGGCGCTCTCGACGAAGCGGACGCCGAGCTGCGCGAGGAGCCCCTTCAGCTCCTCGTGGTGCGAGCGCGAGGCGTCGTCGAGAAAGTCGAGGGTCGCGGGCGCGCCCTCGAGGAGCCGCCGGGTCTCGGGGTCCTTCGAGTCGAAGAGGCGGAGCGGGTTCTCTTCCAGGCGCTTGCGATCGTCCGCCCCGAGGCTTGCGGCATGGGGGCGCACGTGGTCCTGCAGCGCGCGCGAGAATCCGGCGCGGGCCTCGCCCTTCGGGATGCAGTTGACGGTGGCGATCAGGTCGGTCAGGCCGAGCTCGCCGAGGAACGCGAACAGCATCGCGAGCACCTCGGCGTCGCCGGCGGCCGACGGCACGCCCAGGAGCTCGACGCCGATCTGCCGGAATTCGCGGTACCGCCCCGCCTGCGGCTGCTCGTAGCGAAACTGCGGCCCGGCGTACCAGAGGCGGATCGGCTTCGGGAGGTCCTGGATCCCCTTCTCGACGAGCGCGCGCACGACGCCGGCCGTGTTTTCCGGACGCAGCGTCAGCGACCGGCCCTTGCGATCGGGGAACGTGTACATCTCCTTGTGGACGATGTCCGTCGTCTCGCCGACGGAGCGGGCGAAGAGCTCGGTCGCCTCGAAGGTCGGCGTGCGGATCTCGCCGTAGCCGTGGGCGCCGAACACACGGCGCGCGGTCGCCTCGACGGCGGCGAACTTCTCGCTTTCGGGCGGCAGGAGGTCGTGCGTGCCCTTCGGCGCCTGGAGCCGCGCCGTCACCGCGCCCACGTCCCGTCGACCCGGAAGTACTCCTCCTTGTAGCCGAGATAGTTCCGGTGGTAGTGCCTGAGGTCCTCGACCTCGGCGTCCGAGAGCGTCTTCACCGGGCGGGCCGGAGCGCCGAGCCACAGCAGTCCGGGGCGGCACGACCTTGCCGGGCGTGACGAGGGCGCCGGCGCCGATGAAGGCCGACTCGCCCACGACGGCGCCGTCCATCACGGTAGCCCGGATCCCGATGAGGGCGCCGCGCCGGACCGTCGCGCCGTGGACGATCGCGCCGTGGCCGAGCGTGACCTCCTCCTCGAGGACGGTCGGGTGCGTTCCCTGGGTCACGTGGATCGCGCAGTTGTCCTGGATGTTGGAGCGGGCGCCGATGCGGATGAAGTGGCAGTCGCCGCGGACGACCGAGTTGTACCAGATCGACACGTCGTCCCCGAGGACGACGTCGCCGATCACCGCCGCCGTCTCGGCGAGGTAAACGCGCTCGCCCAGGACCGGGCGCTTGCCCCCGTATTCTCGAACGATGCCCATGAAAACGCGGAATCTAGCACGGAACCGCGGCTACTCCGGGGGCCAGCGAAACGCCCCTTCGCGGAGCACGCGCGGCGGCGAGACGGTCGCGTCGAGGAGCGTCGACGGCGCGCCGCCGGGCGTCCGACCGCCGTCGACGAGGAGATCGATCTCGCCGGGCGCGTCCGCCGCGTCCGGATCCGATCGGGGCGGCTCTCCGGAGCGGTTCCAGCTCGTGCCGGTGACCGGGCCCGTTCTCGCGAGCAGCGTCCGGAGCGCGGCGTGCGCGGGCATGCGGACGCCGAGCGACCGCGCGCCGAGCGACGCGGGGATCGGCCGCAGGATCGGCAGGACCACCGTCAGCGCTGCCGGCCAGAGGGCGAAGTACCGGTCGAGCAAGTCGGCATCCGCGGCGACGCCGAGCGGCGCGAGCTGCTCGCGCGACGCGAACAGCACGAGGAGCGGCTTCGAGCCGTCGCGGCCCTTCAGGGCCCGCACGCGGTCGACCCCCGCCGCGCTCGTCGGGTCCGCCGCCAGCGCGTAGAAGGTCTCGGTCGGCACCGCGGCCACGCCCCCGCGCGCGAGGAGGGATCGGAAATCCTCCAGCGCGTCGGGGGACGCGAGGAGCTCCTCGATCGAGAGGCGCCGCAGGCCTAGCCCCCCACGTAGCGGTCGTAGTAGCCGCGCGCCCGCGCGGGGTCGGCCGTGCCCCGCACGACGCAGCGTCCGTCCGCGAAGACCGAGAGGCTCACGCCGTCGAGGTCGGCGTTCAAGAGCTGCGGCGACCGCCGGACGCGCCCGACGCCGGCGAGGCGCCGCTCGAGCGCGTCGAAGTCGGGCCGCGGGCGGCCGCGCGGCGTGATCTGGACCGACTGGCGCCCGCAGAGCTTGACGAGATCGGCGGACGTGTCCTCGAGCGCGGGATGCCGGCCCTCCGCGCAGACGGGACACGCGGCCGACGGCCGCGCGTGCTCGAAGAGCCGCTTCGAATGGAAGCCGCCGCTCCAGACGGTGAGCGCGAGGAGCCCCGGGGACGGCGTCTCTCCGACCGCGAATCGGAGCACCTCGGTCATCGCGAGCGCGGCGACCAGCGGCGGCAGCGACGGGACGATCCCGGCCGTGTCGCACGTCGGCCCGGAGCCGGGCGGCGGGAGCGCCTCGAGGTAGCAGCGCAGGCACGGCGTCTTTCCCGGAACGGAGACCGCGACGCGCCCCTCCTCGCCGACGCACGCCGCATAGACCGACGCGATTCCGAGAGCGCGCGCGGCGTCCGACACGAGGAGGCGCGTCTCGAAGTTGTCGGTACCGTCGACGACGACGTCGTGTCCGCCGAGGATCTCGCGGACATTGCCCGGCTCGAGGTCGGCGACGACCGCCCGGACCGGGATCGCGGGATCGATCTCGCGCAGCCGGTCCGCGGCGGCTTCCGCCTTCGGGCGCACGTTCTCCGCGTCCTCGGCGTCGAACAGCACCTGGCGCGAGAGGTTGGACGGCTCGACGACGTCGCGGTCGACGAGCGTCAACCTGCCGAACCCGGCGCGCAGGGCGATCTCGGCTGCCGCGGCCCCCACGGCGCCGACGCCGACGAACGCGAGGGCCGCCTTTCCGATCCGCTCCTGGCCCGCCGCCCCGATGCCGGGGAAGAGCACCGAGCGGGAGTGGCGGTCGCTCACCGCGCCGCCGCCTCGAGGAGGGTGCGGGCGTGCTTCAGCGCCGTCTCCGGCACCTTCTCGCCGGCCAGCATCCGCGCGATCTCGGCGACCCGCTCCCGGCCCTCGAGCGCGCGGACGCTGGCGACGGTGCGCCCCTTCGTTTCCCGCTTCTCGGCGAGGAAGTGCCGGTCCGCGAGGGCCGCGATCTGCGGCACGTGCGTCACGCAGAGCACCTGGTCGCGCGCCGCCAGCTGGCGCAGCTTCCGGCCGACGACCTCCGCCACGCGCCCCCCGATGCCGGCGTCCACCTCGTCGAAGACGAGCGTCCGGCCGTGGCCGCCGCGCGCCGCCGCCACGGAGCGGATCGCGAGCTGCAGGCGCGACAGCTCGCCGCCGGACGCAATCTTCTCGAGCGGCTTCTCGGGCTCGCCCGGATTCGGCGCGAACAGGAACGCGGCCGCCTCGGCGCCCGACGGGCGCGGCGCCTCCTCGCCGTACGCATCCAGCGCGACGCGCAGCCGCGCTTTCTCGAGGGCGAGCGCCTTCAGCTCCTTCTCGACCGCCGCGGAAAAGCGGCCCGCCGCGGCGCGCCGCCGCGCCGTCAGGGCCTCGGCCGCCGTCCGGTACGCCTTCCGCGCCGCCGCCTCCTCGGCCCGCGAGCGCTCGAGCACGTCCTCGACGTGGGTGAGTTCGCCCCGCTCGGCCTTCAGCGCCTCGAGCCGCTCCAGGATCTGCGGCACGGTCTCCCCGTGCTTGCGTTTCAGGCGCGCAATGTCCGCGAGACGCGACTCGAGGGCTGTCAGCCGCTCGGGGTCCGCCTCGATCGCGCCGGCGGCGTCCCGCGCCGCGGCCGCCAGGTCCGCGATGCGGCGCTTGAGCTCCTCGGCCTCCTCGCGGTGCGGCGCCTCGCGCGGGTCGATCGCCGCGAGCTCGGCGAAGGCGCGGGCCGCCTCGCCGAGCCGGTCGGCCGCGGAGTCCTCCCCCTCCGACAGCGCGTCGAGGGCCGCCTCGCCGGCGCGCCGGATGCGGTCGGCGTGCAGCAGCCGGTCGCGCTCCGCCGGCAGCTGCTCGTCCTCGTTGCCGACGAGCGCCGCGCCCTCGATCTCGCGAATGGAGAAGTCGAGCGCCTCGAGACGATGCGCGCGGTCGCGCCGCGAGGCCTCGAGGTCCTCCCGGCGGTGCGCCGCGTCGCGCCAGGCGGCCGCGGCCGCCACGACCGCCGCCCGCTCCGAGTCGGCGGCGGCGAAAGCGTCGAGGAGCTCGAGCGCCGCGCCCGGATCGACGAGCTCCTGCTCGGAAGCCTGCCCGAGGATCGCGACCAGGTGCTCGCCGATGCGCGCCAGCGTGCGGACGGGCGCCGGCTCGTCCTCGACGAACGCGCGGCCCTTCCCGTCCGGCGAGAGCTCGCGTCGGACGAGCACGACTTCCCCTTCGGGGAGACCCGCCTGCACGAGGCGCGAGCGCGTCTCGGTGTCCGCGTCGAACTCGCCGGCGACCGAGAGGCGCGCGGCGCCCTGGCGCACGAGCTCGGACGATCCCCGCCCGCCGGATAGGAGCGCCAGCGCGTCCACGAGGATGGACTTGCCGGCGCCGGTCTCGCCCGTGATCACGGTGAGTCCCTCGCCGAGCTCGAGCTCCAAGTCCTCGACGATCGCCAGGTTGCGGACCGTGAGGCGGCGCAGCACGCCCTAGAGTTTACCGGGATGCGGGATCGGGAACGCCCGCCGAGCCGCCCGTCCCTAGCTCTTCAGATTTCTCTGCGCGATCAGCTTGGCCGGAATCCCGCCCACGATCCATCCCCGCTCGACCGCCTTCGAGGCGACCCCCATCGAGCCCACGATCGCGTCGTCTGCGACCTTCACGCCCGACAGGATCACCGCGTGGTACGTCACGCGCGCCCGGGCGCCGATCTCGGTCTTCGCGAGCGAGACGTCGTGGATGTCCTCCACGGCATGGCCGTGCGAGTAGATGTTGGCGTAGTCGGAGATCGATGCGTCGTCGCCGATGACGACCTCGCCCCGGTCGTCGATCAGGACGTTGCGGTGGATCGTGACCCCGTTGCCCACCGTCAGGTTGTAGCCGAACGAGAACTCGCATTCGTGGAAGATGCGCACGCGCTCGCCGCAGTGGCGGAACGTGCGCCGGGCCAGCATGTACCGCATCTGCGTGCCGAGGCGAACGTTGCGCCCGACCGGCGAGTGATCGAACATCTGCCAGAACCAGAGGAGCGGCTTGACCCGCGCCCACTTCGCGAGGTCGATCTCCCGGTAGTACTCGGCCTCCAGCGTCCCGTTGCGCGGGTCGAAGGAGGCGATGAGCGTCCGCGTCGCGAGGGGCGCCTTCGGGTCCGCCGTGGCCGCCTCGAAGTCGACCGTGCGTCCGAGGTACAGCTGGGCGAGAGCGTCGCGCACGACGACGTTGCGGTCGAGCGCCGGGTCATCGAGCTTTTCGGCGAGCTCAGCCACGAAGCGAGGATAGAGTTCCTCGCCGACGGGCCCGATCGGGAAGCTGCGGAGAGGCATGTGGCGCGCAAGCTAGCAAAGCGGTTTGGGCGAGTCAAACTCGCCGCGGGCGTGTTCGCGGCGGCGGCGAGCCTCGCCGCGCAGGATCCGCCGGAGGTCCCGCCCGCGCCTCGTGATGCCCCGGTCCCCGCTTCGCCGGCCGCCGCGATTCCGCGCTCGGCCGTCGACGAGAAGGCGCTCGCCACGACCATCGACGCGCTCGCCGCCTGCGGGACGCGTCACTCGCTCTCCTCCTGGGACGACGCGCGCCGCGGGATCGGCTGCGGAAGGGACCGCGTCCTCGAACGCTACCGCGCCGTCGCGGCGGCCTCCGGCGGCCGGCTGGACGTCCTCGTCGACCGCTTCGAGGCGACGTCGCCGCGCACGTCCGACGCGCCCGCCCGATTCGAGAACGTCGTCGCGATCCTGCCGGGCGCGGATCCCGTCCTCGCGAAGACCGCGTTCGTCGTGGCGGGACACTTCGACTCGATGCCATCGTCGATCATGGATCCGAAGAGCGACGCGCCCGGCGCGGACGACGACGCCTCGGGCGTCGCGGCGGCGCTCGAGGCGGCACGCCTCCTCGCCCCCGGGCGCTATCGCGCCACGCTCGTCTTCGCCGCCCTGTCGGGCGAGGAGCAGGGCCTCCTCGGCGGCACGCGGCTCCTCGCGTTCCTGCGCGAGCGGGGCTTCACGGTCGGCGGGTTCCTCGACAACGACATCGTGGGGGCGGATTTCGCCCCCGGCGGCCCGCACCGCGTGCGGGTCTTCTCGGGCGGGGGGCCGGACGGCGTGGACTCCCCTTCCCGCGACCTCGCCCGCGCCGTGGAGGAGATCGCGGGGCGCGACGCCGTGCGCCTCGTCTTCCGTGCCGATCGTCTGGGCCGGGGCGGCGACCACATGCCGTTCGTCGAGGCCGGGCTCCCGGCGGTCCGCCTGACCGAGCCGCTCGAGAACTACGACCACGAGCACCAGACGCCGCGCGTCGAGAACGGGCGCGAGTTCGGCGATCTGCCGAAGTTCCTGAGCATCCGCTTCCTCGGCAACGTCGCGCGCGTCAACGCGGAGACGCTCCGGACGCTCGCCCTCGCCCCGGAGTCGCCGCGCGAGGTCGTGCTCACCGGCGGCGTGACGCCGGACGCGAAGGTCGCGTGGTCGGCCTACCCGGACCCCGAGCGCGCCGGCTTCGAGATCCTGTGGCGCGAGACGACCGACCCGCGCTGGTCGGTCGCCACCTTCGTCGCGAATCCGGGAGAGACGGTCATGACGGGCGTCTCGACCGACAACCGCTTCTTCGCGGTCCGGTCCGTCGGCCGGAACGGCGCCCGCTCGATCGCAGTCGCCGCGGAGCCGAAGCGGCCGCCCCCGAAGAAGTAGGTCGTTCTGTCATCCCGAGGGCCGAAGGCCCGAGGGATCCCTTTAGGAGCCGCGCTAGGACTCGAAAGGGATCCCTCGCTTCGCTCGGGATGACAGGAGAGTCGTCTTCTCTCGCTTCAAAACGACCTCGTCAAACCCCCGTCGCTGCGGATGCTCTGCCCCGTGATGTACCCGGCCTCCTCGGACAGGAGGAACGCCGCGACGCGCGCGACCTCCTCGGGCTCCGACACGCGCGCCATGGGGATCGCCTGCAGGAACCTCTCCGCGACGGGGTAGGTCGTCACGAAGCCCGAGAGCACGCAGTTCATGCGGATCCGGTCCTTCGCGTAGCGGTCCGCGTAGAGCTTGGTGTAGGCGGAGAGTCCCGCGCGCAGCGTCGAGGACACCGGCGCGTCGAGGCTCGGCTCGACGGCCCAGAGCGAGGAGACGTTCACGATCGCGCCGCCGCCCTGGCGCTGGAAGATCGGGGTCACCAGGCGGGCGAGACGCACGACCGGCAGGAGGAGGAGGTCGAGGCCGGCGCGCCACTCGTCGTCCGACAGCGCGAGGAGCTCGCCCTTGGCGGGGTGGCCCGTGTTGTTCACGAGCGCGTCGATCCGGCCGTGCGCGTCCATCGCGGCGCCGACCAGGCGCTCGAGCGCCGCCGCGTCCGCCACGGAGCCCTCGACCGCGACCGCGCCGAGCTCGCGCGCGAGCACGCACGACCTCGCTCGAGCGCGCGAGGAGTCGCGAGCCGATACCCGCGCTGCGCCAGGACTCGTGCGCACGCCGCCCCGATTCCGCGACTCGCCGCGGTGACGAGAGCGACGGGGCCGCCGCTCGTCACGGCGCGGGGAAGCGGCGGCGGAGGAACTCGATCGTGAGCCCGACGCCGAAGCCGCTCGCGCCCGCCGGCCAGCCGCTCTGCTCCTTCTCGAAGTGCGCGACGGCGGCGACGTCGAGGTGCGCCCACGGCACGCCGTCGGGCACGAACTCCTTCAGGAACACGCCGCCGTTGATCGTGCCGGCCGCGCGCCCTCCGGTGTTTCTCATGTCCGCCCACTCCGACTTGAGATTCTCGCGATACTCGTCCCACACCGGCAGGCGCCACAGCCGCTCGCCCGTCGCCTCCCCGGCGGCGACGAGATCGGCCGCGAGCGCGTCGTCCGGCGAGAGCAGTCCCCCGCACTCGCTGCCGAGCGCGATCTGGACCGCGCCCGTCAGCGTCGCGTAGTCGATGAGGACGTCGGGACGGAAACGCTCCGCATACGACAGGGCGTCGGCGAGGACCAGGCGTCCCTCGGCGTCGGTGTTGTCGACCTCGACCGTCTTGCCGCTCCGCATGCGGAGGATGTCGCCCGGCCGCGTCGCGGTGCCGCCCGGCATGTTCTCCGTCACCGGCGCGAGCGCGACGACGCGCACCGGCAGCCGCAGGGCCGCCGCCGCCGCGAGGGAGGCGAACACGGTCGCCGCGCCCATCATGTCGTACTTCATCTCGCCCATCGACGGCGCCGGCTTCAGCGAGATGCCGCCCGAGTCGAACGTGATGCCCTTGCCGACGAGGACCGCGGTGCCGCGCGCGCCATCCGGCGCGTACTCGCCGACGAGGAAGACCGGCGGCCGGGCGCTGCCGGCATTGACGCCGAGGAGCCCTCCCATCTTCTCCTTCTCGATCGCCTTGCGATCGAGCGCCCGGAACCGCACCCCGCACGCGGAGGCGAGCCTCTTCGCCTCGCGCGCGAGTTCCTCGGGACCCAGGTCGTTGCCGGGCGTGTTGCCGACGTCGCGCGCCCAGGCCACGGCCTCGGCGACCGCCTCCGCCTCCCGCACTGCCGCGGCGAGCTCGCGCGACCGCGTTCCGGCGGGCGGCACGAGCGTCAACGCCGCGGTGCTCCGGCCCCTCCTCTTCTCCTCGCCCCTCGACTTGTAACGGTCGAACGCGTAGTCGAAGAGCGCGGCGTGGAGCAGGATCGAACGGAACGCCTCCACGGGAACGGCGGCGTCGAAACAGAGCACGACGCCGCGCTCTCCCGGACGGCGGACCTCGTGGCCCGCGCGGCGCAGCGCCGCCCGCAGCCGCGCCGGCGTGACCGCCTTCTTGCCGAGTCCGCACAGGACCCAGCCGTCCTCGGCGGCGATCTCGCGCTCCCGGCCTCGGAACGCGGCGGCCTTCGCCGCGGCTCGGACGGCCGCGCGGACGGACGGGGGCGCACCCGCCGCCGGGTCTTTTCCCTCGACGAGAAACGCGACGCGGCGCGCGCCGGCCGCGCGCGGAACGGTGTCGCTCAGTCGGAGGCGCATGACGCGAGAAGATAGCAGAGCGGCGGTGCGGAGCTTCGTTTGTGCTAATTTCCGGCCCCATGACGACCGTCACCGAGACTCATCTCTCCGGCGCCCGCCTCTCGCGGCGCGGCAAGGTCCGCGAGCTCTACGATCTCGGCTCCTCGCTGCTCCTCGTCGCGAGCGATCGCATCTCGGCGTTCGACGTGGTGCTGTCGCCGGGGATTCCCGACAAGGGCAAGATCCTGACGCAGCTCTCGAACTTCTGGTTCCGCAAGTTCTCGGACGTCGAGAACCATCTGCTCGAGACCGACATCGCGCGCTTTCCCGAAGAGCTGCGCGCCGACGCGCCGCTCCTCGCCGGCCGCTCCGTGATCGTGCAGAAGTGCGAGGTGATCCCGTTCGAGTGCGTGGCCAGGGGCTACCTCGCGGGTTCCGGCTGGGCCGAGTACCGCAAGACCGGGCACGTGTGCGGCATTCGCCTACCCGACGGGCTGCGCGAGTCCGACCGGCTGCCCGAGCCGATCTTCACCCCGGCGACCAAGGCCGAGACGGGGCACGACGAGAACATCAGCTTCGAGACGATGGCGCGCGCCCTCCCCGAGGGCGACGCGGAGCGCCTGCGGGACCTGACGCTGTCGCTGTACCGGCGCGCCGCCGAGCTCGCCGCCGAGCGCGGCCTGATCCTCGCGGACACCAAGCTCGAGTTCGGCCGCCTCGGCGGCCGCATCGTATGGATCGACGAGGCCTTTACCCCCGACTCCTCGCGCTTCTGGGACATGGCGCATTACGCGCCGGGACGCAGCCAGCCTTCCTTCGACAAGCAGTTCGTCCGCGACTGGCTCGAGTCGACGGGATGGGACAAGAAGCCCCCGGCGCCGAGGCTCCCCGAGGGGGTCGTGCGCACCACCCGCGAGAAGTACCTCGACGCATACCGCAAGCTCACCGAGTCCACGCCGGAGCACCTGACCGGATAAACGCGGCAATCCGAGATTCGAAAGCCGGATCCGGATTCGAATTTCCTCCCGGCGTCGGGACCCCCGTCAGGACTTCAGGGCCTCCAGCAGGTCCGCGACCCGGCCGACCGGCACGGCGCGCAGATCCGGAAACGGCGCGGCCTCTCCCGCGTTGCCGGCCGGCATGTAGACCGCGCGGAAACCGAGCGCGGACGCCTCCTTCAGCCGTCCCGACGCGGCCGGGACGCGGCGGATCTCGCCGAGGAGCCCGATCTCGCCGAAGAAGACGGCTCCCCTCCGGGAGCGGCCGCGCGCGCGCCGAGGAGACGAGCGCGGCCACGATCGCGAGATCTCCGGCGGGCTCGGTCACCTCGATGCCGCCCGTGCACGAGACGAAGATCTCGCGGGAGGAGAGCGGCAGCCCCGCGCCCTCGAGCACCGCGAGCAGCAGGGCGAGACGGCCCGCGTCGACGCCGATCCCGACGCGCCGGGGCGAGCCCGCCGCCGCCGCGCCCACGAGCGCCTGAATCTCGACGAGCACCGAACGCGAGCCCTCGCGCGCGGCCGTCACGGCGCTTCCCGCGAGGCCCGGACGCCTTTCGGCCAGCAGCGTCGCCGACGCGTCGGGCAGCTCCGCGAGGCCGTCCCCTGTCATCTCGTACAGCGCGATCTCGTCGACGGGCCCGAAGCGGTTCTTCGTCGCGCGCAGGAGGCGCCGCGACGAACCGCGGTCGCCCTCGATCGAGACGACCGCGTCGACGAGGTGCTCGAGCGACTTCGGCCCGGCGAGCGAGCCGTCCTTCGTCACGTGGCCGACGAGCAGGACGGGCACGCCGCGGGACTTGGCGAACCGCACCAGCTCCGCGGCGGCCGCGCGAACCTGCGACACGGTGCCGGGCGCCGACGCGAGCGACGGCTCCCGGACCGCCTGAACGGAGTCGATGACGACGACCGCCGGCAGCCGGCTCTCGGCCTCCGCGACGATGCGCGCGACGTCCGTCTCCGCGAGCACGAGCAGGCGCTCCTCGCGGATCCCGAGGCGGCCGCCCCGGAGGCGCACCTGCGCCGACGACTCCTCGGCGCTCGCGTAGAGAACGTCCCGGCCCTGCCCGGCGAGCCCCCGGCCGGCCTGGAGGAGGAGGGTCGACTTGCCGATCCCCGGCTCGCCGCCGAGGAGGATCACCGAGCCCGGCACGAGCCCGCCGCCGAGGACCCGGTCGAGGCCGCCGAGACCCGTCGCGAGACGCGGCCGGTCCTCCGCCTCGAGCGCGGCGATCGACACGGCCGCCGCGCCGCCCGCCGACGGAGCGCGCGGCGCCGGTCCGCGCGTCTCCTCGACGAAGGAGTTCCACTCGCCGCACTCGGGACAGCGCCCGAGCCACTTGGGCGAGGTGGCGCCGCAGGCCTGGCAGGCGAAGACCGCGGTCAGCCGCGCGGCCATGCGCCGCCTCCCCGCTCCGGACCTGCCCGGCCCTCTCATCGCTCTCCCGAGCCGGCGCCGACGTAGCGGCGCCCGATCCGGGGCCCGAACCCGCACAGCATCTCGTAGGGAATCGTCTCCGCGGCCTCCGCGAGCTCCCAGGCCGTGATCCGCGCCTCGCCCTGGGCGCCGAGGCACACCACTTCGTCCCCCCGCTCGGCCCCGGTCTCCGTCGCGTCGACGAGCGCGACGTCCATGCTCACCGCGCCGACGACGGGAGCGCGCCGGCCCCGCAGCAGCACGGCGGCCTTTCCCGAGAGGCTCCGCCGGAACCCGTCGTGGTAGCCGATCGGGATCACGGCGACGGTCGTCTCGCGGCCGGTCACGAAGCGTCCCCCGTACCCGAGCGGCGTTCCGGCGGGAACACGGCGCGCCGCCAGGACCTCCGTCTCGATGCGGAGCGCGGGGCGAAGCGTCTCGCCGCCGAAATCCGGGCGGGGCGGCACGCCATACAGCGCCAGGCCGGGGCGCACCGCGTCGAGCCAGGCGTCGGGATGGGCGAGGACGCCCGCGGAGTTCGCGAGGTGGAGGATTCCTGGAGCAACGCCCGCCTCGCGCAGGCGTCCCGCCGCCGCGCGCAGACCCTCGGCCTGGGCATGTGTCGCGGTCGCGCCCGACGTGCGGTCGTCGGCGCTCGAGAGGTTGGCGAACGTGCCGACGAGCGACAGGCCCCGGGCCCCGCGCAGGAGCGCGGCCGCCTCGCCGAGCCGCTCCGGGCGGATGCCCGCGCGTCCCATGCCGGTGTCGACCTCCAGGTGCACGGGCAGAGGGACGTGCCCGTCGCGCGCGGCCTCGGCGAGCGCCGCGGCCTGCCCCAGGTCGTAGAGGGCCGGCGTGAGCCCGTAGGCGCGCAGGCGCGGAAGGTCCGCCGCCTCGGCGTACGAGAGAACGAGGACTTCGCCGGCGACGCCCGCTCGGCGCAGCGCGACGCCCTCGTCGGCCTGGGCAACCGCGAAACGGTCGGCGCCCTCGGCCGAGAGCCGGCGCGCGACCGCGGCCGCGCCGTGTCCGTAGGCATCCGCCTTGACGACCGCGTACACCGCCCGGGGCGCCACGCGCTCTCGCAGCCGGGCGAAGTTCGACGCCACGGCGTCGAGGTCGACGACCGCGCGGACCGCGGCGCCGCTCCTCGGGAAGCGGGTTCCTCCGCCGCCGCCCTCCTGGCCTAGAACGGCTGGCCTTCCGACGGGGCGGGCGGCCCGCCCGCGTAATTGGCGAACGTCATGTGGTCGCCGAGGAACACGACCGGGAAGTCACCGGTGGGGCCGTTGCGCTGCTTCGCGATGATCACGTCGGCAATGCCCTTGCGCTCGGTCTCCTTGTCGTAGAGCTCCTCGCGATAGAGGAACACGACGACGTCCGCGTCCTGCTCGATCGAGCCGGAGTCGCGCAGATCGGCGAGCTGCGGCTTGCGCAGCTCGCCCTTGCGCTGCTCGGGCTGACGCGAGAGCTGCGAGAGCGCGATGATCGGCACCCGCAGCTCCTTGGCGAGGAGCTTCAGGCCGCGCGAGATCATCGAGACCTCCTGCGTGCGGTTGTCGAAGCGGCCGTGGCCCGCCATCAGCTGCATGTAGTCGACGATCAGGAGATCGAGCCCGTGCTCCCGCTTGAGGCGCTGGCCCTTCGCCCGCATGTCCGGGACATTCACCGCGGCGCTGTCATCGATGTAGAAGCGGGCGCCGTGGATCTTCGACTGGGCGAGCACGAGGCGCTGCATGGCCTCCTTCGAGGCGTATCCGTCGCGCACCTTCTTCGCGTCGACGTCCGCCTCGGAGCAGAGGACGCGGAATCCGAGCTGCTCGCGCGACATCTCGAGCGAGAAGAAGCCGACCGACCGGCCCTCGCGGATCGCGACGTGCTGGGCGATGTTCAGGGCGAAGGAGGTCTTGCCGACGGAGGGCCGGGCGGCGAGCACGATCAGGTCCGTGCCCTGGAGTCCCGAGGTCATCCGGTCGAACTCGGTGAACCCGGTGGCGAGCCCCGAGAGCATGCCCTGGCGGCCGCGCGCCTCCTCGATGATCTCGAGGTTCCGCGTGACGACCTGGCCGATCGCCTCGAAACCGCCCTGAATCGAGCCCTCGGCAATGTCGAAGATCTCGCCGGTCGCGTCGGACAGCAGCGCCTCGGCGTCCCGCTCGCCCGCCAGCCCGTCCCGGACGATCCGCTGACCCGCCCGGATCAGGCGGCGCAGCGTGGCCTTCTCCTTGACGATCCGTGCGTAGTGCTCGACGTTGCCGACGTCCGGAACCCCGTCGAGCAGGGCGGTCAGGTACGAGGCGCCGCCGACCTTCTCCATCGCGCCCGCGCGGTCCAGCTCGTCCTTGAGCGTGAGAACGTCGATCTCCGACGAGCGCTCCGACAGCTCCCGCATCGCGCCGTAGATGCGGCGGTGACTGTCCGGAAAGAAGTCATCCGCGTCGAGAATCGGGACGACGAAGTTCAGCGATGCGGGATCGAGGAGGATCGCGCCGAGGACCGAGCGTTCGGCCTCGAGGTTGGCGGGCAGACTCTTCTCGGCGGTAACAGCGTCCAGCATCGCGAAAGTTGCGGCGATTCTCGTCACGCCTTCCTCGCGAGTCAACGGCCTTCCGGATTTCCGCACGCTCATTCGCGACCTCCCGCGCGAGCCTCCCGGCGAAAAAAATTTCTTTTCCGCAACGGCGACGTTTTCCGCAACTTCATTGGACGGCCGCCGCACGGACAGATGGCGTCCGAGCCGAAAAGCGCAGCGGGTGCGGAGTAGGAGCGGTGAGGCGACCGGCTTCAGCGAGGCCGACGGGCGCGCAACGCGTCGAGCATGCGCGCGTCGCCCGTAACGGCGCCCGGGCGCTTGCGGCCCTCGGGCGTCCCGTGGAAGTCGCTGCCCGCCGTGGTCGCGAGGCCCAGCTCCCGCGCGAGACCGAGAAAGAGGCGCTCCTCGTCCGGACCGTGATCGGGATGAAAGACCTCGATCGCGTCGAGCCCCTCGGCCGACAGCGCGCGGATCAGCGCGTCGCGGTCCTTGTACCAGACCGCGTGCGCGATCGACGACACGCCTCCGGCGGCCCGGATGGCGCGCACGACCTCTACCGCCTTCCACTTCTCGTAGGGGACGTACCAGGGATGCTCGCGGCCGAGGAACCGGTCGAACGCGTCGTCGTTGCCCTTCGCGTAGCCCGCGCGGATGAGCGCGCGCGCTAAGTGCGGCCGGCCCCAGACGCCGTCGCCCACGTCGGCGCGGATCGCGTCGAGATCGATCTTGTATCCGTGCTCGACCAGCCGTTTCGCCATTTTCTCGCCGCGCGACCGTCGCTCCTCCTGCCGCACGTCGAGAGCGGCGTTGAAGGCGGCGTTGTTCTCGTCGACGAAGAGCGCCAGGATGTGGACGTCGTCCTGGCCGCCCCATTCGGCGGAGATCTCGGCGCCCGCGATGAGCTCGATGCCGCGGCGCTCGGCCTCCGCGCGGGCCTCCGGCAGCCCCTGGAGCGTGTCGTGATCCGTGAGCGCGAAGCCGGTCAGGCCGGCGTCGGCCATGCGCCCGACGAGGGCCGCCGGGGAATCCAGGCCGTCGGAGACGGTCGAGTGGCTGTGGAAGTCGATCCGCATGGCCGGGGGAGTTTAGCGTTTCCGGGCGCGACTCTTGCGATGAACTTTCACCATGGAGCGCAGGACGGCCGCGGGCATCCTCCTGGAGGTCGCCCGGATGCTCGAGGTTTCTGGCGCGAACCGGTTCAAGGTCCGCGCCTACGAGAACGCCGCGGAAGCGCTCCTGGCGTTCCCGGGAGATCTCGACGAGGCGGTGCGCACGGGGAGCCTGCGCGAGCTTCCGGGAATCGGAGACACCATCTTCGCGAACGTCCGAACCCTGGCGACGACCGGCCGGCTGCCGCTCGCCGACGAGCTGCGGGCGAGCTGGCCGCCGGGCCTGTCCGACTGCCTGCGCGTTCCCGGTTTGGGAGCGAGGAAGCTCCGCCAGCTGTACGAGGCGCTCGGCATCGATTCGCTCGATGCGCTGGAGCAGGCCTGCCGGGAGGGACGGATCGCGAGCCTGCGCGGCTTCGGTCCGAAGAGCGCCGAACACTATCGGCGCGGCATCCGGACGGTCCGCGCCTCGTCGGGACTGTTTCTGTTCGGCGCGGCGCGGGCGCGGGCGGACGCCCTGGCCGCCTACCTCGCCGATTCCGGGCTCGCCCTCGAGGTCGCCGTAGCGGGAAGCCTCCGCCGCCTCCACGAGGTCGTCCGCAACGTCGACCTCGTCGCCGCGTCGACGCGGGCTTCGGAACTCGCGGCCGCGTTCTGCGCCTTTCCCGAGGTCGTGGAAGTGATCGCCGCCGACGCCCCCGCTCCATCCGTGCGCTTCATCGACGGGATGCCCGCGAACCTGCGGATCACGGCGCCCGAGGAGCTCCCCGCGGCGATGCTCTGCTTCACGGGCTCGCGCCGGCACGCGGCGGGACTCCGCGCGCTCGCACAGAAGCGGGGCTGGACGCTCGACGACCATGGACTCCGGGCGGGCGATCGCCGGATCCCCGCGGACTCCGAGGCGGACCTCTACGCCGCTCTGGATCTGTCGTACGTCGAGCCCGAACTGCGCGAGGGCGACGGAGAGATCGAGGCGGCCGCCGCGGGACGCCTGCCGGCGCTCGTCTCCTCGGGCGATCTCCGCGCCGTCTTCCACGTTCACACCGACGCCTCGGACGGCCGGGACGGGCTCGAGACGATGGTCGCGGCGGCGCGCGAGCGCGGCTACGCCTGCGTGGCGATCACCGATCACAGCCAGACGGCGGGATACGCAGGCGGGCTGACGATGGATCGCATGCGCGCGCAGCGGGAGCAGATCCGCGCGCTGCGGCGGCGCCTGCCCGAGATGCGGATCCTGCACGGCGCCGAGGCCGACATCCTGGCCGACGGCACGATCGACTACGGCGACGACTTTCTGTCCGAGCTCGACTTCGTCGTGGCCTCGGTGCACTCGCGGTTCGGCCTGACCGCGAGGAACAAACGGCGCGGCTGATCCGCGGCGTCCGCAACCCGCGTGTCGCCGTCCTGGGCCACCCGACGGGCCGCCTGCTGCTGTCGCGCGAGGGCGTCACGGCGGACATGGAGGCCGTCATCGCCGCCGCGGCCGAATCCGGCTGCGCGCTCGAGGTCAACGCGTCGCCGCATCGGATGGACCTGGGATGGCGGCTGGTGCGGCTCGCGATCGAATGCGGCGCGACGATCGCGATCGATCCGGACGCACACTCGACGCGGGAGCTCGATTATGTCCCCAATGGCGTCGCCATGGCCCGCAAGGGCTGGGCCAGCCGCGGTTCGGTCTTGAACGCACGGGAGCCGGACGACATCGTCGCCTGGCTCGAGCGGCGGCGGGGCGGAGCGATCCCCGAGTCGATCGATCGAACGTCTTTTGCAAGATAGAATCTTCGGCCCGCGGGTCGATCCCGCAGCCACCCCGCGGCGGGGGAACGCCGCGCCGCAGGGACGCGACCAGGACGTGCCTGAGGAATGAAAACTTCGAAGGAGTAGAACGATGGCGCTCAAGCCCGGCGATACCGCCCCCGACTTCACCCTGCCCTCCACCGTCGGCGACAAGGTCACCCTGTCGGACTACCGCGGCAAGAAGAGCGTGATCCTGCTCTTCTACCCGCTCGACTTCTCGCCCGTCTGCTCGGTCGAGACGAAGCAGTGCGCGGAGATGCTCCCGACGAAGGGCGCCGGCGACGTCGAGGTGCTGGGGATCTCCGTCGACTCGTTGTGGTCGCACAAGGCGTTCGCGGCGCAGCAGGGCATCTCCTATCCCCTCCTCGCCGACTTCCACCCCAAGGGCGCGGTGGCGGAGAAGTACGGCGTCTATCTGCCGGAGAAGGGCATCTCCGCGCGGACGGCGTTCATCGTCGGCAAGGACGGCCGCATCCGGGACGTCGTCGCGAACGACATTCCGGTCGGCCGCGACATCGGCGGCCTGATCGAGAAGGCGCGGGTGGCCGCCGCATGAAGAGCGGCGCCACGCGCGACGCGCCGGGGCTCGGCCCCGCCGTCGGGGACGCGGACCGAATCCCCGCCATCGCGGCCCACTTCCGCAAGATCATCGAGATCCTCGGGCTCGATCTCGACGATCCCAACCTCGTGGAAACGCCGGAGCGCGTCGCCAAGATGTATCTCGAGCTCTTCGAAGGGCTCGCCGAGGGCGCCGAGCCGAAGGTGACCTTCTTCCCGAACGAAGAGCGCTACTCCGCGATGGTGATCGAGAAGGACATCCCCTTCTACTCGCTCTGCTCGCACCACTTCGTGCCGTTCTACGGACACGCCCACGTGGCCTACATCCCCAACGAGGCGATCGTGGGGTTGTCCAAGATGGCGCGCATCGTCGAGTTCTACGCGCGCCGCCCGCAGCTCCAGGAGCGCCTGACGGAGCAGATCGCGCGCTACATGGCCGAGAAGCTCGATCCCCAGGGCGTGATGGTCGTCGTCGAGGCCCGGCATCTCTGCGTCGAGATGCGCGGCATCAAGAAGCCGGGCGCGCTGACCGTCACGTCCGCCATCCGCGGCATCTTCAACACCCAGCGGGTGCGGGAGGAGTTCCTGGACCTGCTGAACCGGGGAACGAGCTAGGGCCGGGCCTTCCCGGCTCCCCCCGTTCGCCTCCCTGACCCTCCCCTCTTCCTTTCCAGGGGAGAGGGCCGAAGCTACCGCGCCAGCGTCTCGTCGTAGAACTTCGCGAGGTCCCCCTTCATCTTCGCGAGCGACGGCTCGTGGAGGTAGATCATGTGCCCGGACGGGTAGTACCCGAAGACGATGTTCTTCTCGAGCGTCGGGTCGAGCCCCATGTGGCCGAGCGTGAACTCGGTCTCGAAGAACGGCGTCGCGAAGTCGAAGTAGCCGTTGGCGGAGAAGATCCGCAGGTGCGGGTTCATCGACATGACGACGCGCAGGTCCTCCGCCACGTCCGGCATCGGCGCGCGTCCCGAGTCGGTGCGGTGCCGGTCGTCCCAGTCCTTGCTGACCTCCTCGTAGTTGGTGGGCTTGTACAGGTCGTCCGTCTTGTAGCCGAGCGTGCCGCGCAGGTACGCGTTGGCGGTCGCCGTGAACGCTCCCGTGAACGCGGCGCTCGCCGCGTCGAACTCGGGGTTCTCGCCGGCGGCGTCGTGGTCGATGCCGCGGTAGCGGGCGTCGAGCCGCCCGACGGTCCGGCGCTCGCCGCGGAGGAGCTCCTTCTCGAAGCGGTTCGGGTCGATGCGGAGGTTCGCCTCCAGGATGTACGCCTCCGGCAGACCCGTGTACCGGTGGAGCTTCGCCGCGATCTGCTGGCGCGCCGCCGCGTCGAGGCGGTTGCCCTGGGCGAGCGCGCGCGCGTAGTCGCCGAGCGCGAAGCGCGGACCTCGTCCAGGAAAGCGGCGGAAGGTCCGCGGGCAGCGGTTCGAGCCGCTTGTGGTACCACGCCGTCGCCGCCATCGTCGGCAGGTAGAGCTCGTAGGCGCGGTCGTTCGAGAACGGCGGGCCGTTGAAGTCGTCCCAGGCATTCAGGTACGACGAGATGAAGATCGCGCCGTTGAAGGCGATCCCGTGGCGCTCGAGATACGCGAGGAGCGCCGCGCCCCGGGTCGTCCCGTAGGACTCGCCGAGCAGGAACTTCGGCGAGTTCCACCGGTTGTGCGCGCTGATCCAGCGCTCGATGAACTGCGCGAACGCGGCGACGTCCTGGTCCGTGCCGTAGAAGTCCTTGGGCTCGCCCTTGCCGACGATCCTGCGAGAAGCCGGTGCCGACCGCGTCGACGAAAACGAGGTCCGTCCGGTCGAGGAGGCTCTGGCCGTTCTCGACCAGGCGGTACGGCGCGGGCGCCGCCGGCTGCGCGTCCGGCGTCTCGACGCGCATCGGCCCGAAGGAGCCCATGTGCAGCCAGAGGCTCGAGGAGCCCGGACCGCCGTTGAAACAGAACGTGACGGGGCGCTGCGCGGAGTCCGCGCCGTCGGCCGTGTAGGAGACCGAGAACACGCGCGCGTTCGTCTCGTCCTTGGCGTTCTTCAGGTCGATCGTGGCGGCCGTGGCGGTGTAGGCGATGGGCTTGCCGCCGAGCGTCAGCCTGCGGTGGGAGACCGCCGGCGTGGGCGCCGCGGGGATCGGGGTCGGCGAAGCCGCCGGCTCCGGTTTCTTGTCGGCCTTCGCATCGCCCGCCGGCTCCTGCGCCAGGAGCGCCGTCGACAGCGCCGCCGCGGCCAGCGCGGCGAGCGCACTCCTCCAGTCGTTCGCCCGAATCATGCCGTCCTCCCCTTCTTCCTTTCTGCCGGCGCGTCAGCGCGCGGCACTTTCCCGGCGCGTCAGCGCGCCCCGCGGTAGATCTGCCCGTCCTTCATCACGAAGGAGACCGCTCTCGAGCGCGCGCACGTCGGCGAGCGGGTCGCCCGACACGGCGATCACGTCGGCGAGCGCTCCGGGCGCGACGACGCCGAGCTCGCCTTTGCGCCCGAGCATCTCCGCCGCTCTCGAGGTCGCACTCTGGATCGCCTCCATCGGCGTCATGCCGAACTCGACGAGCCGTGGAAACTCCTGGGCGATCGGCTCCGTCCACGGAAAGCCTCCGACGTCGGTGCCGAAGGCGATCTTCACGCCCGCCTTGAGGGCGCGCCGCAGCGAGGGCCCGTGCACGGCGGCGCGCTTGCGGTCCAGCACGCCCTGCGGCGTGCCCTCGGGCGCCCAGTCGCCGTAGTAGACGCTCATCGTCGGCACGAACCACGTCCCCTGCCGGATCATCTGCGCGACGGCGCGGTCGTCGAGGTCGAGCCCGTGTTCGATCGAGTCGCAGCCGCCGTCGAGCGCGCGCCGCAGACCGATGCCGCCGTACGCATGGCAGGCGACCTTGCGGCCCCAGCCGTGCGTCTCGTCCACGACCGCCTGGAGCTCCTCGAGCGTCAGCGTCGGCTGCGACACGAGGTTGCCCGAGGCGTCGACCCACGAGCGGTGCGTCATGTAGACCTTGATCCAGTCGGCGCCGTGGGAGAGCTGCTCGCGCGCCGCCTTGCGCGCCTCGACCGGACCGTCCACCAGCTGCGCGCCCTTCGGCACGTCGATCTCGGGAGCGTAGCCCTCGAGCGGATATCCGCCGGTCGTCGAGATCGCCCGCGTGACGACGAACATCCGCGGCCCGGGAACGTAGCCGCCGTCGATCGCCTGCTTGATTTCGACGTCGCCGTAACCGGCGCCTTCCGTCTCGACGTCCCGGATCGTCGTGAAGCCCTGCTCGAGCGCGCGGCGGGCCGCGACCGTGGCGCGCGCGGCGCGGAACGCGATGCCCTGCTTCAGGAGCTGCACGTCGTAGCCGCCCTCGGCCGGGACTTCTCCCTGCAGAAAGATGTGCGTGTGGGCGTCGATCATCCCGGGCAGGACGGTGGCCCCCGAGAGATCGACGAGCGTGGCGCCCGCGGGCGCGCTTCCGGTCCAGGCGACCGACGCTCTCGATGCGATTGCCGCGAATCACGATCGCCTGATCGCGCCGCGGGCGTCGCCGAGACGCCGTCGATGAGGCGACCCGGCGCGGATCACGGTGACCGTCGGCTGCGCCGACGCCGCGGTCTGCGCCGGCGACCGGCAGACGACGCGCCGAGAAGGACGATCCCGCCGCACCGACGCACTCGCATGGGAACCTCCGTTGCCGCGCATTCCACCACAGGCGGGGGCGAATGTAGACTGTTCGGACGCCCGATGCCGATCGCCGCCGGTCGCCAACTGGGCCCCTATGAGATCCTCGGCCAGATCGGCGCCGGGGGAATGGGCGAGGTCTACCGCGCGAGGGACCCGCGGCTCGGGCGCGACGTCGCGATCAAGGTCCTCCCCGCCTCCTTCTCGAACGACGCGGATCGTCTCCGCCGCTTCGAGCAGGAAGCCAGGGCCGCCGGCGTCCTGAATCATCCCGAACATCACCGCCGTCTTCGACATCGGGACCACGCCAGCGACGGCGCTCCCTACGTCGTCCAGGAGCTGCTCGAGGGCGAGACGCTGCGCTCGGCGCTTTCGCCGGCGGCGCCCTCTCCCCGCGCAGGGCCATCGACTATGCGACTCCAGACGTCCCACGGCCTCGCCGCGGCGCACGAGAAAGGAATCGTTCACCGCGACCTGAAGCCCGAGAATCTCTTCGTCACGTCGGGACGGCCGCATCAAGATCCTCGACTTCGGCCTGGCCAAGCTCAGCCGCCCGGAGGAAGGCTCGGGGCCGCAGACCAACCTTCCGACCGCGACCGCCGGCACCGAGCCCGGCGTCGTCCTCGGCACGCTCGGCTACATGGCGCCCGAGCAGGTGCGCGGCACGCCCGCCGACGCCCGCAGCGACATCTTCTCCTTCGGCGCGATCCTGTACGAGATGCTCTCCGGCAGGCGCGCCTTCCAGCGGCGACTCGGCGGCGGACACGATGTCGGCGATCCTCAGGAGGATCCTCCCGGACCTCTCCGTCACGAATCAGAGCGTCTCGCCGGGTCTCGAGCGGATCGTGCGGCATTGTCTCGAGAAGAACCCGGAGCAGCGCTTCCACTCGGCTCACGACGTCGCATTCGCGCTCGACGCGCTGTCCGGAACGTGCGGGCAGGCCGCCCCAATCGGCGCCCGCGGACGGCCGGCCTCGCGACGGGCCCTCGGCGCGATCCTCGCCGCCGCGGCGCTCGCTCGCGGCCGGCTTCGTGCTCGGCCGCCTCACCGTCCGGCCGCCGTCCGATCCTCCCGAGATCCAGCCGCTGACTTACTCCGGACGCGACGCGCAGCCCTCCGCGTCGCCCGGACGGAAAGACCGTCGCCTTCACTCCTGGCGCGACGGCAGAGCCGTCAGATCTGGGTCAAGCAGGTCGCCGAGGGCGAGCGAGGCGGCGCTGACCGCGGGGCCCGACGACTTCCACCCGCGCATTTCCCCCGACGGCAGCGTCGATCCTCTTCGCGCGCGTGATCTCCGAAGCGACTGGAAGAGCAACGCGTCGCTCTATCGCGTGGCCGCCGTCGGGGGCGAGGCCGCGCAAGCTCCTGGCCGATGCCTACGACGGCGACTGGTCTCCCGACGGCTCTCGCATCGCCTTTCTGCGCGGCTCTGACCGGAACAGACGAGCTCCATCGGCGTCGCCGACATCCGACGGCAGCGGCGCTCGCATTCATCGCCGAGTACAAGGGAGCCAACCTCGGCCGCCCTCGATGGACTCCGGACGGACGGGCGATCGTCGTCGTCGAGCGCGCGGGCGTTTCGACGGGGGCGGGAATCTTCCATCTCGTGTCTCGCGGACGGAACCGGGCAGAGCGTTCTCTCTCCGCCGCAGGCGCGCGGCCAGCTCTCGTCGGTCGCATGGTCCGGCGACCGCATGGTCTACATCCAGGGAGCCGCGTCGACCTCCAGGGTGCGCACGGTGACGGGCCAGGTTCTGGAACAGAGCCCGGGCTCGCGCTCCGCGCGCGTGCTGCTCCACGTCGCGAATTTCGGGGATACCCTCGACGTCCTGGGCGATGGGCGGATCGTCTTCGACTCGAAGTCGCCCGGATGTCGCTGAGGGAGGCCGCGACGGCCGGTTCGGGGAACACCGCGGCCGTCCACGGCCGGATCGCGCGGGGGCAGAGCACCGATCGCCAGCCCGTCTACTCCCCGGACGGAGAGCGGGTCGTCTTCGCCTCCGACCGCGGCGGGAACTTCGACGTCTGGGAGGTCGAACCTCAGGACGGGAGCACCTCGCAAGCTGACCGACCAGCCGAGCGAGGACTGGGACCCGGCGCTCTCACCCGACGGCAGGCACCTGCTGTGGAGCTCCAACCGCATCCGGCCACTTCGAGATCTGGATGGCGGACGCCGACGGCAGCGGGGCCCGGCAGGTCACCCACGACGGCCGCGACGCGGAGAACCCGACGATGACGCGGGACGGCCAGTGGATCGTGTACTCCTCGGCCGGCGACGACGCCCCGCCAGGGTCTCTGGAAGATCCACCCCGACGGCTCGGGGGACACGCGGATCGTGTCCGGCTCGCTCGTTCATCCCGAGGTTTCGCCCGACGGAGCGTATGCCGTCTACCACGTGCCGAACGCGACTCGCGTGGTCCGGATTTCCGACGGCCAGGTTCTTCCCTTTTCGATCGATCTCGGCCCGCTGCGGATGGAGGGCGGGCGCGCGCGGTGGATGCCCGACGGGAAGAGAGTGGCGTTCTGCGGCGCGACGCCGGACGGGACGGCCTACGGCGTCTTCGTCCAGGACTTTTTGCCTGAGGTCGCCGACACCTCGGCGTCCCGCCGACCGCTGGCCGGCTTCGACCCGGAGCGAGGGACCGACAGTTTCGCGATCGCGCCGGACGGATCGCGGATCGTCCTCGCGGAGGCGGAATTTCGGGGGGACGTCTTCATCGCGAGTGGTCTGCCCGGCGTGAAACGCCTTCCGAATAAAATAAAGTAGACTAGGCTAGTCGCCTAATAAATTTAGGCTCTGGGCGGCCTTCATCCCCTCGAGCGTGCGGACGCCGTGCCAGCAGAAGTCGTCTCCGTCGACGAACAGCCGTCGGGTGTGGCTTCCGAAGAGCCTCTCGACGAGCGCCCCGTGCTTCTCCTCGGAGAACGGATAGGGCTCGCTCGCGAACAGGTGCACCTCGGGCTCCCGGGCGAGCGCCTCCGGCGGATGGGTCGTGGGATAGCGCGTCTTCTCCCGCCCGTACACGTTCTCGCCGCCGGCGAGGCGAAGCAGATCGGCGACGTACGTGTCGTCCGAGATCGTCATCCAGGGGTCCTTCCAGATCCAGTAGGCGTAGCGGAAGCGCGAGGGCGCCCGGCGGGCCTCGATCGCGCGCCGCTCGCTCTCGATGCGCTCCGCGAGCGCGTCGGCTTCCGTTTCGGTGCCGAGCCGGCGGCCCCAGCTGCGAATCGCCTCGGGGACCTCGGCCACGGTCTTCGGCAGCGTCACGTCCACTTCGACGCCGGCCTTCCGCAGCGCCTCGACGTCCTCCCGGCGGTTCTCCTCGGCGTTCGCGAAGACGAGGTCCGGAGACAGATCGAGGATCCGCGAGATCTCCGGACTCTTGGTGCCGCCGACGCGCGGCAGCCCCCACAGCATTCCGCTCGGCCGGGTGCAGTACCGCGTCACGCCGACGAGGGCCTGTCGCCCCCCGATGGCCACGATCGTTTCGGTGATGGACGGGCAGAGGGATACCACCCGCTGGGCCGGCACGAGGAGAAGTCTATGCCCGGAATGTCCGCTACACTCGGCCGAGCTTGGACGCCGCCGCCAAAGACCTCGCGGTCCTCCTGAAGTCCCGGCAGCCCCTGATCGTCTGCGAGACCGTCGAGGAGCAGCGCTTCGAGAGCCTCGTGCGGGAAGTCTCCGGCCCCTTAGCGCTCCCCTTCTGGAGCTGGAGCGCCGCGAGCGGACTCCAGCCCTGCCACCCGGAGGACTCGGAGCGCTCGGTCGAGCTCGCGTACGCGCTCCGCATCGTCCGGAAGACCGTCGGCGACGGCGCCTACCTGCTGAAGGACCCGATGGCCCACCTCGAGAACGCGGCGACCCTGCGGCTCCTGCGGGAGACGGCCCAGGAGTTCGCGGGCTCGGCCCGGACGATCGTCATGGTCGGACCGTCCATGCCCGAGAAGCCGGAGCTGTCCGACCTCGCCGTGCGCTTCGAGTTCGCGCTGCCGGGACCGGAGGAGCTGCGCGCGCTGCTCGAGCGCGTCGTCCGGAGCCTGCCCCGCCAGGGGCCGGCCGCCCGGGCGGCGCTCTCCCACGACGAGGCGGACGGCATCGTCTCCGACCTCCAGGGGCTGACGCTGTTCGAGGCGGAGCGCGCGCTCGCGCAGGCGGTCGTCGAGGACCACGCGCTCACCGGCGCCGACCGCGGCCGCCTCCGCGAGTTGAAGAAGGGGCTCGTCGAGGGCGGCGGCCTCCTCGAGTTCATCCCGACGCCGGAGGGACTCGACGAGCTCGGCGGCCTCGCGAAGCTGAAGAAGTGGATCGCGACGCGCAAGGTCGGGCTTCTGCCGGGCCCGGCGGACCGGGGGCTCGATCCCCCGAAGGGCATCCTGCTCCTCGGCGTGCAGGGATGCGGCAAGAGCGTCGCCGCCAAGTCGATCGCCGCCACGTGGGGTCTGCCGCTGCTGTCCCTCGACGCGGGGAAGCTACTCGCGCCCTTCGTCGGCGAGTCCGAGCGCAACCTCCGCGACGCGCTCCGGCGGGTCGAGCGGATGGCGCCGTGCGTCCTCTGGATCGACGAGATCGAGAAGGCGTTCGTCTCCGCGCGCTCGGCCGAGTCGGACGGCGGCGTGTCGAAGCGGCTCATCGGGACGCTGCTCGTGTGGATGCAGGAGCGGGCCGCGCGCGTCTTCCTCGTCGCCACCGCAAACTCGGTCGAGGAGCTACCGCCCGAGCTGATGCGCAAGGGGCGCGTCGACGAGATCTTCTTCGTGGACCTGCCGGGGCCGGCCGCGCGCGCCGAGATCTTCCGGCTGCACCTCTCGCGCCGCGGCGAAGACGCGTCCCATTTCGACCTGCCCGCCCTCGCCGCCGCGTCGGAGGGGTTCTCCGGCGCCGAGATCGAGCAGGCCGTGGTCGCGGCGCTGTACGAGTCGCGGGCCGGCGGTTTCCCGCTCGACACGGCGGCGATCCTCGTCTCGCTCCGCTCGACGCGGCCGCTCTCCGTCACCCGGGCCGAGCCGATCGAGGCGCTCCGGCGCTGGGCGGCCGGGCGCTGCGTCCCGGCGGAATAGGCGGCCGCGGCGCGACCGAAAAGCGCTCCGGGGCTACATGAGCTCCCGGTAGATCTCGAGGCACTGCTCGGCGGGCGCGAGCCACGTCAGGCCCGCGACCTCGGCTCGCCCGCGGCGCGATAGGTCCGCCTGGAGCGAAGGGGACGCGAGCACGAGGAGGATCTGCCGGGCGAGCTCCTCGACGTCGGCCGCATCGACGGGGATCGCACTGTGCACGACTTCGTGCACTCCGGCCTCCCGAGCGGCGATCGTCGGCACGCCCTGGCGCATCGCCTCGAGCACCGTCAGGCCGAAGGGCTCCGTGACCGACGGCAGCACGTAGAGGCTGGCGCGCCGGTACAGCGCGGCCAGCCGCTCGGGGGGGACGAAGCCGAGGAAGGAGAGCTTCCCCGCGAGCCCCAGCTCCGCGGCGCGGCGTCGCAGCCAGGGCAGCCGCTCTCCCGCTCCCGCGACGGCGAAGCGGACCTCGGGACGCCCGTCGAGAACGCGTCGAGCGGCTTCGAGGAAGCGTCCCGGCCCCTTCTGCCGGGTGAGCCGCCCGACGAAGAGCACCAGCGGTGGCGCGGCTGGAGCCGGCCGCTCGTCGGCCGCGCTCCCGTCGATCGCGTTGTGCACGACCCGGATCCGCGACTCCGGGACGCGGTACCGCCGCCGCACGTTGCCCGCGGTCACGCTCGACACGCAGATCACGCGGTCCGCCCGCCGCAGCCCCTCGCCCTCGAGGCGCGAGACGACCGGATCGCCCGCGCCGCCGGCGCTCCGCGCGTACTCCGTGGCGTGCACGTGCGCGACGAACGGCCGGCCCGAGGCGTCCTGAGCCGCGACCGCGGCCGGAAACGTCATCCAGTCGTGCGCGTGAATCACGTCGAACCGCTCCTCGGCGGCGACGATCCTCGCGACCGAGGCGAGGCGGCTGACCTCGTCCAGAAGCTGCTCGCCATAGAGACCTCCGGTCTCCTCGTAGGGGCGCAGCGGGGTGCCGACCGACACGATGCGGAGCCCGCGGCTCCCCGCCGCGGTGGACGTCGAGGGCCGGCGCTTTCCGCGCGGCGGGCGCCGTCCCGGCAGGAGGAGGACGATGTCCGCGCCCCGCTCCCGCAGCCCCCCCACGAGTCCCTCGCACGCCACGCCGAGCCCTCCGGCGACGAACGGGGGGAATTCCCACCCGATCATGAGAACGCGGATCCGGGCAGCGGCGCCGGGTCCGGCGGCCGCGGGGACGGAAGCCGGGAGCGCTCCCGGGCGTTCGACGAGCGACGACGGCGGCGTGGCGACGGCCATGAGGAAGCCTCCTGTCCGAGGAACGAAGCGAGCGGCCCGCTCATTTCGCGGAACTCGACCGCTCCTTTTATATCGTATTGCGATATTATTCATCTATGCGAAGGGCGGCGGTGCCGAAGCTGCAGGAGTCGGACTATCGGCGCCTGGCCCGATTCCGGCAGGCGCTGCGCGAGTTCCTCCGCTTCTCGGAGGAAGCGGCCCGAAAGGCGGGCATCTCGCCGGCGCAATACCAGTTGCTCCTCTTCGTGCGGAACTTCGGGTCCCGCCCGCCCGCCGTGGGAGATCTCGCCGAACGCCTCCGCGTGCTCCACCAGAGCGCGGTCGGGCTCGTCGACCGTTGCGCCCGCGCCGGCCTCGTCCGGCGGCACCGCGACCCGGTCGACCGCCGCCGCGTCCGCGTGGCGCTGACGCCCGCGGGCCGGAGGCTCCTCGGACGGCTGGTCCTCGAGCACTACCGCGGCGTCGCCGAGCTGCGCCGCGCCATCGCGCGCGCCGGCGTTCTCCGGATCCCCTCTTCCCGGGCGGCCTTGCGTCGTGTCTGAGGCCCGGGGAGGTTCGCCCCCTCGTCCGCGCCCCCACCTCGGCGACTATTCCGTCGATCATCGGGTTCTGGTGCTGTCGGCGGCGGCCCTCGTCATCGGCGCGATCAGCGCGTTCGTGGCCAAGGGCCTCCTCTGGCTCATCGACGCGATCACGAACCTCGCGTATTTCGGCCGCCTCTCGGCCGCGCCCGCAACGCCCGCACAGAACGCGCTCGGCGCGTGGAGCATCCTGGTGCCGGTCGTGGGCGGCCTCGTCATCGGCGCGATGGCGCGCTGGGGATCGCCGAAGATCCGGGGCCACGGAATCCCGGAGGCCCTGGAGGCCATCCTCATCGGCCACAGCCGGCTCGAGGCGCGCGTCGCGGTCTTGAAGCCGATCTCGTCGGCCGTCTCGATCGGCACCGGCGGCCCGTTCGGCGCCGAGGGCCCGATCATCATGACGGGAGGGGCCTTCGGGTCCCTCTTCGCCCAGCTCTTTCACTTCTCCTCCGCCGAGCGCAAGACCCTGCTCGTCGCCGGCGCCGCCGGCGGCATGTCGGCGGTCTTCGCCTCGCCGATCGCCGCGACGCTGCTCGCGGTCGAGCTGCTCCTCTTCGAGTGGAAGCCGCGCAGCTTCATTCCGGTGGCTCTCGCCGCCGCGCTCGCCTCGGTCGTCCGCGCGCTCCTCATCGGACCGGGTCCCATGTTCGCGGTCGCACCGCACGCGCCGCTCTCCCCGGAAGCCCTCCTCGGGGCGCTCGGCCTCGGGATCGCGGCCGGCGTCGCTTCGGGTCTCCTGACCGCGCTCGTCTACGGATGCGAGGACCTGTTCCAGAAGCTCCCGATCCACTGGATGTGGTGGCCCGCGCTCGGCGGCCTCGCCGTGGGCGTCGGGGGCGTCTTCGATCCCCGGGTGCTCGGCGTCGGCTACGGAACCATCCACGCCCTGTTGCGCGGAGAGGTTCACGGCGGCGCCGCGGCCAGCCTCGCGGCCGGAAAGGGAATCGTGTGGGCGGTCGCGCTCGGCTCCGGGACGTCCGGGGGCGTTCTCGCGCCCCTCCTGATGATGGGGGGCGCGCTGGGAGCGTTCGCCGCGCCGCTCCTTCACGGGGACGTCGGCCTGTGGGCCACGATCGGCATGGCGGCGATGATGGGTGGGACGATGCGCGCCCCGCTGACCGCGATGTTCTTCGCGGGCGAGCTGACGTCGGACTGGGGACTCCTCCCGGGCCTGCTCGTTTCCTGCGTCGCCGCCTACGGGGTGACCGTGCTCCTGCTGCGCCGCTCGATCCTCACGGAGAAGATCGCGCGCCGCGGGCACCACATCTTCCGCGAGTACTCGGTCGATCCCTTCGACATCCACCGCGTGGGCGAGGTGATGGACCGGGACGTGCCGACGGTGCCGACGGCCATGACCGTCGCGGAGCTCTCGCGGCGCGTGGCGGGCGGCGACCCGCGCCTCGCGCGGCGGCAGGGGACGCCGATCGTCGACAGCTCCGGCCGTCTCGTCGGCATCGTCACGCGCAGCGATCTCATGCGCGCGCTGGAGAAGGATCCCGCAGGCCAGGGCGGCGTGCTCGAGGCCGGGAGCCGGCCACCGATCGTCGCCTACGAGGACGAGCTCATCCGCGACGCGGTCGAGCGGATGCTCTCGAACGACATCGGCCGCCTGCCGGTCGTCGCCCGCGACGACCCCGAGCGCCTGATCGGGTATCTCGGCCGTTCCGGCATCGTGGCCGCCCGCCAGCACCTGATGGAAGACGAGAACGTGCGCGAGCGGGGTCTCGCCCGCGCGGTCACTTCGTGACGCTGTAGGCGAGCGCGAGGCCCTTCGGGTCCGCCTCGGCCCCGCCGAGCCACCGGTGCAGCCAGTCCATGACCGTGTTGTGCCAGAGGCACGAGTTGCCCGGCTTCAGGACCCAGTGGCCCTCGTCCGGAAACGTCAGGAGCTTCGAGGGAACGCCCTGCACCTGGAGCGCGGTGAAGAGCTGCAGGCCCTGGCCGAACGGGACGCGGTAGTCCTTCTCGCTCGTGATGACGAGCATCGGGGTCTTGATGTGGCCAGCCGACTCGACGGGGTTCCACCTGCGGTACAGGTCCGAGTTCCACGGCCAGCCGCCGAACTCCCACTTCGGGAACCAGAGCTCCTCGGTCTCGAGGTTCGCCGAGACGAGGTCGAACGTGCCGTCGTGCGACACGAGCGCCGCGAACCGGTCGGTGTGCCCGGCGATCCAGTCGATCATGTACCCGCCGTACGAAGCGCCGGCCGCGCCGATCTTCGTCCGGTCGACGTACGGGAGCGCGGCGAGGTCGTCGGCCTGCCGCATGAGGTCGTCGTAGGCCTTGCCGCCCCAGTCGCGGCTGATCGCGTCGACGAAGTCCTGGCCGAAGCCGGTCGAGCCTCGCGGGTTCGCCGCGTACACGACGTACCCGTAGGCCGCCCAGACCTCCGGATTCCAGCGGGTGGACCAGCCGTCGACCCACGCGCCCTGAGGGCCTCCGTGGATCAGGAAGACCGCCGGATACTTCTTCGAGGCGTCGAAAAATGGCGGCTTGACGACCCACGCGTGGAGCCGGTTCCCGTCCCCGGCGGCCGTGAAGCGCTCCGACACCTCGCCCATCGCGATCTCGCGGAGCCTCGCGTCGTCGACGTGCGTCAGAGCCCCCGGCGCGGCGCCGTCGATGCCGACCGACCAGAGCTCCGGCGGCCTCGTCAGGGCGCTCGCGGCGAACACGACGCGACGGCCAGCGATCGCGAGTGACGTCGCCGCGCCGCCGGTCCAGACCGGCGCCGGCGCTCCGCCGGTCAGATCGACGCGGTAGAGGCTCTCCCGTCCGCGCACCTGGGCCGCGAGCACGATCGATTTCGAGTCCGGCGTCCAGCGGAAGTCGTCCACCCAGAAGTCGAACCCCTCCGTGAGGCTCCGCGAAGCGCCCGTCGCCCGGTCGAGCAGCATCAGTCGGAAGCGGTCCGACTCGAAGCCCGCCCGACTCTGGGCGCGATAGGCGATCCACCTGCCGTCCGGCGAGAAACGGGGGTCGCCGTCGTAGGCCCGGTTGGCGGCCGTGAGGTTCCGCGGCGCCCCGCCGTCGAGGGAGACCGCGAAGAGGTCCGAGTTCGTCGAGAGCGCCTCGTCCTTGTCCGGGTTCGACGCATACACGAGCTCCCGCGAGTCCGGCGAGACGGTCCAGTTGACGCCCCCGCCGATGTGAAAAGGCGGCGCGTCGTGGTCGCCCGGAGTCAGGTCGAGGGCCGCTCCGGCGCCTTCGACGGCCGGCAGCTTCCAGATGTGCGTCCGGGTTCCGTCCTTCCACGTGTCCCAGTGGCGGAAGAGTAGCCGCTCGGCGATGCGGCCCCGGACCTTCGCGTCGGCGCGCCGCTGTCGGGTGCGCTCGAGACACGCGGTGTCGGCGCATTCCGGAAAGACGTCGGACGAGGCCAGGAACCACCGGCCGTCCGGCGACCAGGTGTAATCCGAGATCTCCGTCGGGAACGAGGTCGCGCGCACCGGGTCGCCGCCCGAGAGGTCGAGAACCCAGATCTGCTGACCGCCATCGCGATCCGACAGGAAGGCGAGACGGCGGCCGTCGGGCGAGAACTTCGGGTCGCCGTCGTGCCGCTCGCTCCGCGTCAGCCGGCGCGCCTCGCCTCCGGCCGAGGGCATGATCCAGATCGCGCCGTGCGAGGTGTTCGCCTCGACGTCCGGGGTCGCGACCGCGAAGGCGACCTGACGGCCGTCGGGCGACACCGAGAAGCTCCCGAGCCGGTCGAGCTTCGCGAGCTCCTCGAAGCGGAGCGGCCGCTGCTGACCCAGGGCCGCTCCGGCCGCGGAGAGCCCCACGACGAGCGAGACGAGACGGCGTGAGCGCATCGGGATCGGTCCTCCGGCCGCGGATTCTAACCGTGACGGCTCTGCGCCTTTCGAGCCGATCCCCTTTGGTATCATCGTCGGCCGCGGGTTCGCTCCCCGCCGAAGGAGACGCATGTCCACCGCCGTTCTCGACGAGAAGCGCCCCGAAACCGCCAACCGACCGCCGGTCATCAACGACTTTTCGATTCACGTCGCGACCGCCAACGGCTCCGGTTCCCAGTCTTCCAACAGCATCCTCATGCGGTCGATCTTCCAGATGGGCATCCCGGTATCGGGCAAGAACCTCTTCCCCTCGAACATTCAGGGGCTGCCGACCTGGTTCACCATCCGCGCTTCCAAGGAGGGCTTCATCGCCCGGCGAAGGGACGTGGGCGTGCTCATCTGCATGAATCCCGAGACGGCCCACGAGGACGTGAAGACGGTCGCGCCGGGCGCCGCGGTGATCTACGAGGAGACGCTGAAGCTCGACGGCCTGCGCGACGACGTCGTGTTCTACCCGGTTCCCTTCCAGAAGCTCGTCCTCGAGCTCGTTCACGACGGGAAACTCCGCCGCCTCGCCGTCAACATGATCTACGTCGGGGTGGCCGCGTGGCTGCTCGGAGTCGACATGAGCGAGATCGAAAAGGCGGTGGCGAAGCAGTTCAAGAGCAAGGCGGCGGCGGTCGAGATCAACATGAAGGCGATCCGCGGCGGGCTCGATTGGGCCGAGAAGAACCTCACGAAGCGCGACCCCTTCCGCCTCGAGCGGATGAACGCCACGGCGGGCAAGATCATCATCGAGGGGAATGCGGCCTCGGCGATCGGCTGCATGATGGCCGGCGTGCAGTTCCTGGCGTGGTATCCGATCACGCCGTCCTCCTCGCTCGCCGAATCCCTCATCGACTACGCCGGCAAGTACCGGCTCGATCCGGAAACGGGCAAGCCGACGCTGTCGGTCGTGCAGGCGGAGGACGAGCTCGCCGCGCTCGGCATGGTGCTCGGCGCCGGCTGGGCCGGGGCCCGCGCGATGACCACCACGTCCGGACCCGGCATCTCGCTCATGTCCGAGTTCACGGGCCTCGGCTACTATGCCGAGGTCCCCGCGGTCGTCGTCGACGTCCAGCGCGTCGGTCCGTCCACCGGCCTGCCCACGCGGACGATGCAGGGCGACATCGTCTCCACATTCAACCTCTCGCACGGAGACGCCCGGCACATCCTGCTGATTCCCGGATCCGTCGAGGAGTGCTACACGATGGCGATCGAAGCGTTCGATCTCGCCGAGCGCTTTCAGACGCCGGTGTTCCTGATGACCGACCTCGACCTCGGCATGAACAACTGGATGGCGGATCCGTTCCCTTATCCCGAGCAGCCCCTCGACCGCGGCAAGGTGCTCAAGACGAAGGAGGAGCTCGAGGCGCACGTCGCGAAGTTCCGCGAGTTCGCCCGCTACCGCGACGTCGATGGGGACGGCATTCCCTGGCGCACGCTGCCGGGATTCATCGACTCGCCCGCGGCGACTTACTTCACGCGCGGCTCGGGCCACAACGAGCGGGCCCTGTACACGGAGCGGCCCGACGACTACAAGAACAACATGGACCGCCTCGCTCGAAAGCTCGAGACCGCCAAGAAGCACGTGCCCCGGTCGGTCGTCTCGACGACGCCGGGCGCGCGCGTCGGGATCATCGCCTACGGCTCGTCGGACTTCGCCGTCGAGGAGGCCCGCGTGATTCTCATGCGCCAGGGGCTGCCGACGAGCTACCTCCGCCTGCGCGCTCTTCCGTTCACGTCCGAGGCGGCGGCCTTCGTCGCGGCGCACGATCGCGTGTACGTCGTCGACCAGAACCGCGACGGGCAGATGTACGACCTGCTGCGCCTCGAGGTCGGCGCCGACGGCACGAAGCTCCGATCGATCCGTCATTACGACGGCTTCCCGCTGGACGCCGAGAGCGTCCTCGAGGGCGTGGAAGCCGGGGAGAAACGCTGATGTCTTCCAGCACGCCCGAAACGAAAGCTCCCGCCGCCGACGCCAAGGCGCCCGCCACCAATCGCGTGGGCCTGTCCGTCAAGGACTACGGCGGCCTGAAGTCGACGCTCTGCGTCGGCTGCGGCCACGACGTCATCACGCGGCAGATCACCCAGGCGCTCTACGAGATGTCCGTGCCTCCGTACAAGGTCGCGAAAATGTCCGGCATCGGATGCTCGTCCAAGACGACGGCCTACTTCGCGGATCGGGGCCACGGGTTCAACGCGGTGCACGGGCGCATGCCGGCCGTGGCCACGGGGGCCGTGATGGCGAACTCGTCGCTCGTCGCGGTCAGCGTCTCGGGCGACGGCGACACGGCCTCGATCGGGGCGGGGCAGTTCGTGCACCTGCTCCGCCGCAACGTGCCGATGGTCTACATCGTGGAAAACAACGGCGTCTACGGCCTCACCAAGGGGCAGTTTTCGGCGACGGCCGATGCGGGATCGAAGCTGAAGACCGGCGTGGTCAACGACCTTCCCGCCATCGACCTCTGCGCGATGGCGATCGAGCTCGGCTGCGGCTACGTCGCGCGCTCGTTCTCCGGTGACATGAAGCAGCTCGTCGCGCTGCTCAAGGGTGCGCTCGCCCACCGCGGCACCGCGCTCGTCGACGTGATCTCCCCGTGTGTGACCTTCAACAATCACGAGTCCTCGACCAAGTCTTACAAGTGGGCCAAGGACCACGAGATCCCCATCCACGAGATCGGGTTCATCCCCTACTACGAGGAGATCGCCGTCGAGTACGACCCGGGCACGACCCAGGACGTCGAGCTGCACGATGGCTCGCATATCCGGCTGAGCAAGCTCCGCGAGGACTACGACGCGACGAACAAGGCGAAGGCCATCGCGCTTTGCCAGGAGGCTCAGGAGAAGACCGAGTTCCTGACGGGCCTGATTTACGTCGAGCCGCGCAAGAAGGACTTCCTCGAGCTCTCCGGCATGACGGGTCCGCCGATCGTCTCGATCCCGGACTCGCGGCTGCGGCCGCCAAAGAAGGCTCTCGACGAGATCATGGACTCGCTCAAGTGACCTTCGCGTGCGCGCGCTCGCGCGCGCCGCGCGAAGGTCATCCCGAGGCGCGCCGCGCCGAGGGATCCCTTTCCTCGGCGACTCGATGACGTTCAGGCCCTTCCCCCTCGCCCTCGCCGCGACCGCCGTCCTCCTGCTCGCCGCGTCACCCCAACCGACGCCGAAGCCGGCCGCGGCGACCAACTCCTGCGCGACCTGCAAGGAGCGCCGTCCGACGCTCGATCCCGACCGGTTCTCGCAGGCGGAGGCCGGCGTGAAGGAGGGCTACGAGATCGCCCGCAAGTACCCGGAGACGCTCGACAAGATCCACTGCTTCTGCGAGTGCGCCGAGAGCCCGATGTTCCACCACAAGACGCTCCTGACCTGCTTCACCGGCACGCACGCGGCGGGCTGCGGCATCTGCCTCTCCGAGGCGCGCCTCGCCGCCCGGCTGAAGGAGAAGGGCCTTTCGGACGCGGAGATCAAGAACACCGTCGAGTCCGTGCATCACACGGACGGACATCCGCCGACGAGCTGAATCGCCTTACCTCGGTTTCGCCAACGCCAGGTATACCGGCCCGTCGAGATCGAGCGGCGACTTCGCCGCGGTCTCCGCGAGGCAGCGCGCGTAGATGGCGAGGGCCGCCCCCTCGTCCGTCGGCAGCACGGGTCCGAGCGTCAGGGTCCAGCGGCCGAGCGGCATCGTCAGGAACGCGGGACGGCAGGCCACGCGGGCCGCGCGGGCGAGACGAAAGGGTCTCGGGTCGAGCAAGCTTCGCCCCCCCAGAAAAGGAACCGGGATTCCGATCCCCGGCGTCGGCAGATCGGCCGCGAGGATCAGGCTCCCCTTCTTCAGCGCGCCGCGCAGCCGGTGGACCGCGGAAGCCGGGAACGCATGCGGAAAGTCGACCGGGTGTCGGGCGTCGAAGACGCGGTCCTGGCGCTCCGGCTCGGCGCGAGAGAGGTTGTGCGGGCCGAGGACGGTCGCGGCCGGCACGCCGAGCGCCCGCAGCGTGTAGCGCAGGCCCTGAAGCGAGCCGAGGTGCGCACTCACGTACACCGCCGGATCCTTCGACGGCGGCGCTCCCTCGAGCCTCGCGGTCCAGCGGCCGGTCGCGAGTCGCCGCGAGGCGAGGCGGCCGAGCAGGACGCGGCGCGCGGCGGCGCGCGGCCCGGCCCCGGCAGGAAGAAGGGGGAAGGCGCGGCGGAGCTGCGTCCAGTCGGCGCTGGAGATGCCGGTGAGGGCCGCGACGCGGCCGGCGGCCGTCATCGCCGCGCGGCCCGCTACGCGCTGAACTTGGCGGCCTGGGACGTCGCGTTCAGCGGCCCCGCGCCGGCGTGGCGGTGCGGCAGGGGCACGCCCGCCTCCCGCAGCGCGTCGCGCTCGCCGCTGCCCGGGACGACCGGCAGGCGGGATGCGTCGGTCGGCGGCGTGGTCCCGTCCCCGGGGTAGTACGGCCGATAGCCGTACCCGTGGGCGTCGATCTCCGCCTTCGTCTCGCGGAGTCGGTCGATCGAGAAGACGGCCTCCTCGCGCGTGAAGAACGCCATCTCGTAATTTCGGGTCATCCAGATCGCATCCTTCGGGCAGGCGTCGACGCAGTAGCCGCAGAAGACGCAGCGCATCATGTCGATGTCGAAGACGACCGGGTATTTCTCGTAGGCGATCTTCGGGTGCTCGCCCGCGACGATCGTGATGCACTCGGCCGGACACGCCTGGGCGCACATGTAGCACGCGACGCACTTCAGCGTCCCGTCCTCGCGGGACTTCAGGATGTGCTTGCCCCGGAATCGCGTCGAATAATTGCGCTTCTGCTCCGGGTACTGGATCGTCGGCATCCGGCCCGGGCGGATCAGGTTGCGGACGAGATGGCGCAGGGTCACGGCCATGCCCCGGAAGATCTCCGGGAGATAGAGCCGTTGCAGCAGGGTCAGCTTCTCCGGGATGCGCGCGCTGACGTCGACGACGCCGCTCATCGATCGAGCTCCCCGGCAATGACGTTCAGTGTCCCGAGCGTCGCGACCGCGTCGGACACCGTGCCGCCGATGACCATCTTCTGGAAGGCCTGCATGTTCGCGAAGCACGGCGGCCGGACGCGCAGGCGGTACGGACCGCCGCGGCCGTCGGAGACCGCGTGGAAACCGAGCTCGCCGTTGGCGCCCTCGATCCACTCGTAGCGCTCGCCGGACGGAACCCGGATGCCTTCCATCACGAGCTTGAAGTGATAGATGAGCGATTCCATGTCGTGGTAGACGGCGTCCTTCGGCGGCAGGATGACCCGCCAGTCGTCGGAGCTGACCGGCCCCCGCGCGGGAAGGACGTCGAGCGCCTGCCGGATGATCTTCAGCGACTGCCGCATCTCCTCGAGGCGGACGAGGTACCGCGCGAAGTTGTCGCCGTCGTTCGAGATCGGCACGTCCCAGTCGAACCTGTCGTAGAAGTCGTACGGGCGCGCCCGACGCACGTCGTACGGCACGCCCGAGGCGCGCAGCATCGGCCCGGTCAGGCCCCACGCGATCGCCTGCTCGCGGGTGACCACGCCGGTGCCCTGAAGACGCTGGCGCACGATGCGGTTGTTGGTGACGAGCTTCTCGACGTCCTCCAGGAAGAGCGGGATCGACGCGAGGAGCGACCGGCACCGCGGCACGAAGTCGTCGGGGATGTCGATCGCGAGGCCGCCGACGCGCACGTAGGACACCGTCAGTCGGGCGCCGCAGCACGCCTCGATCAGGTCGTAGATGTTCTCGCGGTTCTGGTAGAGGTAGATGAAGTTCGACAGCGCGCCGATGTCGACGAGGTTCGCGCCGATGCAGACGCAGTGGTCCATGATGCGCGAGAACTCGGAGAGGATCGTCCGGACCAGGCGGCCGCGGTCCGGGACCTCCACGCCGAGCATCTTCTCGGCGGTGCGGACGAAGCCGACGCCGTTGATCATCGCCGACACGTAGTTGAGACGATCGCAGTACGGCACGATCTGGTTCCACTGGTGCGTCTCGGACATCTTCTCGAAGCAGCGGTGGAGATAGCCGATGTTCGTCTCGGCCCGGATGATCTTCTCGCCCTCGAGCCGCGCGATGAGGTGGATGATCCCGTGGGTCGCCGGGTGGGACGGGCCGATCGAGATCGTCTGCGTCTCGAAGTGGCCGGCGCGCTCGTCGGTGTGGGTCGCCCACTCCGGCGCAATCATGTCCTCCTCGGCGAAGAACCAGCGCTGCCCGGGAGCGTAGTCCTTGCGCAGCGCGTGGCCGACGAAGGCGTCGTGGCAGAGGATCCGCCGCAGGTTCGGGTGCCCCTGGAACTCGAACCCATAGAGGTCGAAGGCCTCCCGCTCGAACCAGTCCGCCGCGGGGTAGATCTCGCTGGCGGTCGGGAGCGCCGGCTTCTTCTCGTCCGGCAGGGGGACCTTCACGCGCACGTGCTCGTTGCGCGGCAGCGAGTGGAGGTGCACGACCGTCTCGAATCGCGTCTTCTGCCCCGGCCGCCGGAGGTTGTCGACGCCGAAGAGGTCGACGAACAGGTCGTACCGGCAGTCCGGATCGTCCCGCAGGAAGCGGGCGAGCGCCGGCCACGCGTCGGGCGCGACCTCGATCGTCGGGAGGTCCCGATCGAAGACCTCGCAGCGGCCCGCGAGAGGCGAGGCGGCGAGGCGGCCCCGGAGCCGCTCGGCCGCCGGCGATAAGGCCGGCTCGGTCGCGACCGTCACGAGATCCGCTCCGCCGCGAGCTTCGCCGATCGCTGGTCGCGGGATTTCTCCCCCGACGCGATCTTCTTCTGGAGCTGCATGATCGCGTAGATGAGCTCTTCGGGCGTGGGCGGACAGCCGGGGACGTAGACGTCCACGGGAACGATCTCGTCGATGCCCTGCGTCACGTGGTAGGCGCGGTAGAAGCCGCCGGAGGAGGCGCACACGCCCATCGAGATGACCCACTTCGGCTCCGGCATCTGGTCGTAGATCTTCCGGAGCACGGGCGCCATCTTGTCGGTCACGGTGCCGGCCACGATCAGGAGATCGGCCTGGCGGGGCGAGAACCGCATGACCTCGGAACCGAAGCGCGAGATGTCGTAGTGCGCCGAGGCCACGGACATGAACTCGATGCCGCAGCAGGCGGTCGCGAACGGAAAAGGCCAGAGGGAGTTCTTCCGCGCCCAGCCGACCATCTCCTCGAGGCGGGTCACCAGGAAATCGGCGGCTCCCCCGCCGGCCTTCGCGGGTCCGAGCGCCGGCAGCGTGCCCTTCGGGTCTTCCGAGCTCATGGGCTCCCGATTCTATGGGAAAGCCCGGGGGGGCGAAAACCGCGTCCCGCGCTCTAGCCGAAGTTGACCGTGTACGCGAGCGACTTCATGTCGCGCATCCGATCGAGATAGACGAGCCCGTCGAGGTGGTCGATCTCGTGCTGGAGGACACGGGCGTGGTAGCCGGCGGCCTCGAAGTCGATCGGCTTGCCGGCGCGGTCGATCGCGCGGACGCGAATCGACTCGAAGCGCGGCACCGTCCGGCCGAGGAGAAACGGCACCGACAGGCAGCCCTCCGCGTCCTGCTCGAGTTTCTCGCCCATGCCCTCGTAGGTCGCGTTGAACAGCGCGGTCAGCGGCACCTCGGGCTCCTTGCGCTTGCGCGTCTCGGGGTGCACCTCGTAGAGGAAGATGCGCAGCGGCGTGAAGACCTGGGGCGCGGCGATGCCGGTGCCGTCGTACTCCCGCATCGTGTCCTCGAGGTCCGAGAGGAACGGTTCGTAGTCCCCGCGAGCGATCGCCTTCGGATCCACCGGGTCCGACGGCAGCCGCAGCGTCTTGACGCCGAGCTTGGCGATCTTGAGGATCATGCGCGCCTGAAGTCCTCTCGAGTTCCGCGGGTCGAGGGGGATTGGTGCCCAGGGACGGAATTGAACCGCCGACACAGGGATTTTCAGTCCCTTGCTCTACCAACTGAGCTACCTGGGCGTCGTACCGGAGGGCGGAGTCTAGCGGAATCCCCGGACGGGGGCAACGCGCGGCGGAACGTCCGCGGCCTCTCAGCGAACGACGCGCCGCGTCGGCGGGTCGGCGGCGGGCGCGCGCTCGACTCCTCCTCGCGGAGACGGCATCCACGCGGCGCCCACGGCGAAGAGGTGCCCGTCGTTCTGCGCCCAGAGGAGGCCGTCGGGTCCGATCGCGACCGGCGTGTAGGCGGCGCCGAGCGCCGTGTCGAGGAACAAGCTCCCGACGACGCTCCCGTTCTCGTCGAAGCCGTAGAGCGTGCCGTCCTCGCTGTTCAGGTAGAGACGCCCCGAGGCGTCGATCGCCGGCTGGTTGACGCACCATTCGAAGCCGGCGGGGTGATCGTCCACGCAGGTCACCGGACCGCGCGGCGGCCGCACGCAGCTTTCCGTGTTGGTCGAGCGATACGACCACTCCGGGGAGAGGCTCGCATCGAGACGGGTCACGTCGTAGAAATCCCCGCCGTCCGGCGAGGCATAGTGGTTGTCCTTGAGCAGGATCGAGTAGGTCCCGTCGTGCGGCCAGACGGCGGGCGTGACGTCCCAGCCGAAGTCGTACGTCGCCAGGACGTCGCCCGGGGCCGCGAACTCGAAGAGGTGGCCGCGCGAGAAGTTGTAGCCGGTGTAGGCGCCGTAGAGGACGCGGCCGTCCGGAAGGACCACCGGAGATGCGGACCCGGCGTCGTTGACCCGCCCCGCGGGACGGTCGTTGGTCGCCGGATCGACGCCCATCGTCGCGCCCGCGCGGCACCCGAGGCTCGAGTCGTCGTCGTGCAGGAGGACCCCGCATCCGTCGTCGAGGAAGCCTCGCAGCGAGGCGGCCCACGCGGGCGTCAGGTCCGGATGCACCGCGACGAGGTACGCGTAGCGGTCGGCGTTGTCGGCGCGGCTCATCGTGTAGATCGTGCCGTCGGGCGCGATCGCGGGAACGACGTTGATGCCGGGGCGCTGCGGCCCGCACGCCACCGTGGGCGGCACCGCGCTCGGCGATGGCGGCCAGGGCCGCTGACTCGACGCGAACGCGATCTGGCAGGCGTCGGTCGCGGCGGGAGCCTGCGGCACGAGCGCGGCGAAGTCGACCTTCCCGGGAGTCCCGTCGGGCGCCACGCGAACGAGCCAGCCGTGCGCGAGCGGGTTGAAATCGTTCACGGGCTCGAAGACGTCGTAGACGATGCTGCCGTCCGGCGCGACGGCGAGTCCCCCGGCCACGTAGAGGCCCGTGTCCATGCTCGGGAACGGATTCACCCGCGTGCGCAGCGCGCCGGTCTCCCGGGAAACGCGGAAGACGGTGCCGCCGAGCCCGGGAATCCAGACGTCGTCGCCGGAGAGCGCGGGCTCGAACACCGGCTCCCAGCCGGCGATCGACAGCGGCTCGGGCTTCCAGTCGCTGTCGAAACTCCACACGACCTCGAGCTCCGCCCCGATCCAGGCGAGCTTCTTCACGCTCCACCCGATCGAACCCCAGTTGCCGAAGCCGGTCCATGCGCCGGACTTGAACACCATGTACACGCCCGTGTCGTCGACGAGAGGCGGAGGGTAATGCGCGAGCAGGTCCCCGTCCGACTCGGCCTTCATCGAGTCCACGAAGGGGTCGTAGACGACGTCCGCCCGGATCGTCTCGAGCGGCTGCGCGGACGCGGGCGAGAGGCCCGTGTGCTGCGCCGTGCGGCCGAACTGCGGCCAGCCGCCGTCCGCGTCCCCGGCGAGGGCCGCCCGGGGGGCCGACGCGAGCGTGGCGAGCGCGACCATCGTCGCGGCGCGGGCGGCCCGCGGCGCCTTGCGCACGCCGCCAATTCGCGAAATCATTCCGCCGCATCATAGGGCTTCCGAGGTTCGGCAACGCCGTGTCGGAAGCACGTTCCCAGCTGAGCGGGACCGCGCCTTCGTGGAAATAGTCCGGGAATTCATCCGCTGTCGGAAGGGTTTACCGACCGATGTCACGACGATTCAGGGCGATCCTCGGCGCGGCCCTCCTCTCGGCCGCGGCCGTCGCGCGCGCGCAGAACGCCGCGCCGGAGCCGTCCCCCACGCCCGTCCACGAGGGCCGGCAGGTCCGGAGTCCCGGCAACGCCGTGTGGGCGCCGGACATCAACGCCGCGCACCAGCGCGCCGCCGCCGACGGCGCGCTTCGTGTACCACGAGTTCATGCGCAAGAACTGCGGCGCCTGCTCGCGCATGCAGAGCCTCCTCTACCCCGCGTTCGATTTCGAGGCGCTCTTGATCGGCATGGTGCCCGTTCTCGTCGACCTCGACACTCCCGACGGCCAGAAGCTCGCCGAGCGCTACCACATAGACGACGCGCCTTCGGTCCTGATCACGACCGCCTCCGGCCGCCTCGTCTTCCTGATGCAGGGCTTCCAGGACGCGCCCGACTTCTACGCGCACGTCCACACCGACCTCGACGCAGTACCGGAAGTTCGCGCAAGGTCATCGATGCGCAGGACGTCGCCCACCTGCCGGCGGCGGACGCGTTCAAGACGGGCCAGCAGCTGTACGCCCGGTTCGACTTCGAGGGCGCCGCGGTCCGCCTCGCGCGCGCCGCCGACGCGAAGGACGCGACCCCCGCGATCCGCGCGAGCGCGCTCGAGGGTCTCGCCGCGGCGGACCTCGAGCTCGGGAAAACGGCCGAGTCGCGCCGAGCGATCGACCGGCTGATCGCGGCCACGAAGGACCCCGCCCAGAAGGAGAACGCGGAGCTCTTCCGGGCGCAGATCTCGCTCGTCGAGAACAAGCCGCAGGACGCCCTCGCCGCCTACAGGCGCTTCGCGAAGGACCATCCCGACTCGCCCTACATCGAAAAGGTGAAGACCTTCATCGCCCGCCTCGAAGGAGGGACGCCTCGGTCATGACACGCTCGCCGCGCTCGGTGCTCGCCGCGCTCCTGATCGGAATCGCCGCTACCGCCGCCGCCGCGCCCGGCGCGGTCCCCGATCCCGCCACGCTGCTGACGGTCCAGGCCTCGGCCTCGGCGTCGGGCGCCGGCAAGGGAACGCTCGTCGTGCGCGCGACCCTCGCCGCCGGCTGGCACGTCAACAGCCACAAGCCGTCCGAGGACTACCTCATCCCCACCGAAGTCAAGGTCGATCCCGCCGACCGCGTGCGGACGGGCGAGCCCCGCTACCCGGAAGGCAAGCTCGAGAAGTTCGCGTTCTCCGACAAGCCGCTCTCGGTCTACGCCGGCGCGTTCTCGATCGAGGTGCCGATCGAGTGGACCGGCGCGCCGGCGCCGACGCTGTCCGGCTCGGTCGACTTCCAGGCCTGCAACGACCACCAGTGCCTCGCGCCCGCGTCGGTGAAATTCCGCGCCGATCCACCGGCCGCCGCGGCCGGCGCGGGATCGACCTCCATCGGGGGCGGCGCCGTGCCGCTGTCGGAGGCGCGCCGCCTGGGCGCTTCGACCGCCGCCGCGGGCGCGTCCGAGGATTTCGGCGACCTGCTGAAGCGGCGCGGCATGGCCGGCGTGCTGCTCCTCCTCTTCGGATGGGGCCTCGCGCTCAACCTGACGCCCTGCGTCTATCCGGTGATTCCCTTGACCGTCAGCTTCTTCGGCGGCCAGGCGGGGGGTCAGAATCGCCGCACGTTCCTCCTCGCGTCCACGTACGTCCTGGGCATGGCGACGATGTACTCGGCGCTCGGCGTCGCGGCCGCGCTCTCCGGCCGACTCTTCGGCGTCGCGCTCCAGTCCCCCTGGGTGCTCGCCGGCGTCGCGCTCGTGCTCGTCGCGCTCGCGCTGTCGATGTTCGGCCTGTACGACATCCGCATGCCGACGGCCCTGATGCAGAAGGCGGGCGCGCGCCAGGGCGTCGCTGGCGCGTACGGAATGGGCCTGCTCGTCGGAGTCGTCGCGGCCCCCTGCGTCGGTCCGGTCGTGCTGGGACTCCTCGCCTTCGTCGCCGCGACGCAGGACGCGCTGCTCGGGTTTCTCTTCTTCTTCGTGCTGTCGCTCGGACTCGGGCTCCCCTTCCTCTTCCTCGCGGCGTTCTCCGGACGGATCGCGGCCCTCCCACGCGCCGGCGCCTGGATGGAGGCCGTCAAGAAAGTGTTCGGCTGGATCCTGCTCGCGATGGCGGCCTACTTTCTGCGCACGGCGCTTCCGGGGTTCGCGGGCGCATGGCTCCTGCCCGCCGTCCTCGTTCTCGGCGCCGTTGCGATGCTCGTGCTCCACGGCGGGCTGAAGATCGGCGTCCGGGCCGCGGTCGCGGTCCTGTTCCTCGCCGCCGGGGCGTTCTTCGCGCCGATCGGGCACGCCGAGGCCTCGGGGCCCGCCTGGTCCGCCTACGACGCGGGCCGCATCGCCGCCGCCGCCCGGCCGGCGATCGTCGACTTCTCGGCGTCGTGGTGCCTGCCCTGCATCGAGCTCGACAGGAAAACGTTCTCGGATCCCCGCGTGCGCGACGCGCTCGCTCGGCGCGGCCTCTTCAAGGCGGACATGACCAAGGCGGCCGCGCCGGAGACGGTGGCGCTCGCGGACCGGTACGCGATTCTCGGCGTGCCCACGGTCATCTTTCTCGACGCCTCGGGGCAGGAGCGCAAGGACCTGCGCCTCGTCGGTTTCGAGGGACCGGACGAGTTCCTCCGCCGCCTCGAAAAGGCGCCGTAAGGGCGGGGCTCGGAAGCTCAGACTCCGAGCGGGCCGCTGCGCGGCCCGACCGACGTCAGAGGGAAAGTCGCCAGGGAATCCTCTCCCTGTTCAAGGGTGAGACGGCAGAGCCTAAGGCAGGCGGCCGAGCTTTCGGAGCGCCTCTTTCGCCGCCTTGCGCTGGGCCTCGCGCTTCGAAGAGCCGGCGCCGCGCGCGAAGGGCTCGCCGTCCCAGGAGAGCTCGACGACGAACGCCTTCTCGTGATCGGGACCCGACTCCTCGATGACCCGGTAGTCCGGCAGGGGCAGGCCGAGGCTCTGGGCGCTCTCCTGGAGCGTCGTCTTGTAGTCGTGGAAGGAGAGATCGCCGATGTCGATGCCCGAGATCTCGGGCCCGAACACCTTCCGCAGGAACGCCTCGGTGGCGCCGAGCCCCCCGTCGAGGTAGATCGCGGCGACGACCGCCTCGAAGGCGTCGGCGAGCAGCGACGGCTTCTCCGCCCCGCCCGACCGCGCCTCGCCGGCCCCCATTCGCAGGAACCGTCCGACCCCCAGGGCGCGCGCCTTCGCCGACAGCATGTTCGCCGAGACGAGGTGCGCCTTGATCTTCGACAGCGCGCCCTCCTGCAGCGACGGGAACGAGCGGTAGATCATCTCGCCCACGACGAAGCCGAGCACGGCGTCGCCGAGGAATTCCAGGCGCTCGTTGTTCGGGGAGCGCAGCTCGCGGTTCTCGTTCGTGAACGACTTGTGGGTGAGGGCGCGTTCGAGCAGGTCGAGGCTCTGGAAGGAGTACCCGAGCATCTGCTGGAAGGCGGCCACCCCTTCCGTCGGAACGGCGCTCATGGCCGATTCAGTGGTGCCGGAGGCCGGAGTCGAACCGGCACGGGCCTTGCGGCCCTCGGGATTTTAAGTCCCGTGCGTCTACCAATTCCGCCACTCCGGCGCGCGGGAAACCGTCGTGAGCCGGGAACCGTAAGCCGGGAGCCGATCGATACGAAGCGGATGTTTCGGTGCGCACCAGAAAACCTCGTGTTCGGCTCACGGCTTGCGATGGACGCCAAAGTGGAGGCGACGGGCGGATTCGAACCGCCGAATAAAGGTTTTGCAGACCTCTCCCTTAACCACTTGGGTACGTCGCCAGAACGAGGCTCATTTTATCGCAGCTCCCGGCGCTCCGGCGCCGCGGCGTCGCCGCGGAATCTCAGCGCGGGCCGTGGGCGTAGTCGCGGATCAGACCCGTGACGACGCCCTGGATCGTGACGTCCCGCGCGTCGAAAGTGAGCGGTTTCATGGCCGCGTTCGCAGGCTGAAGCCGGATGCGCGGACCCTCCGAGTAGTACCGCTTCAGCGTCGCCTCGCCGCGCACGAGCGCGATGACCGTCTGTCCGCTCTCCGCCTTCTCGCGGCGCGACACGACGACGAAGTCGCCGTCGAGGATTCCATCCTCGATCATCGACTCGCCGCGCACGCGCAGCACGAAGTGATCGCCCTTGCCGAGAAGCGACGACGGCACCTCGATCGACTCTTCCTGCGGGAAGGGTTCGATCGGACGGCCGGCGGCGACGAGGCCGAGCAGCGGAACGCCGCGCGATACGGACGGCTCCTCCTTCGGCGCGATCCCGCGGCTGCGGTTCCACTCCCGCGCCAGGGCGCCCTTCTCCTCCAGTCGCTTCAGATGCTTCTGGACGGTGCCGAACGAAGAGAGATGGAACGTCTCGCGAATTTCCCGCTGCGTCGGGGAAATGCCGTGTTCCAGACGATAGCTACGAATGAAGTCGAGGATTTCCTTTTGTCGTTTGGTGAGGTTCATCGTTTCCCTAATGACATTCGGAAAGTTATATCGTCTTCCTTAATTAATAAGGCCGAGGGAACCACCGCGGCCGTCCGGAGGCCTTGCCGGATCGGCCCATCGGCCTTGGACACCTTTATAGGCGCAAAAGAGGCGCAAGTCAAGCGCGGACTCCTGTGGTCACTTGCATCCCGAATCTTCCTCTCTTTTCGAAGCTCCGGCCCCTCGCCTTGCTCGGCCCGGGCTTCGACGCGGCGTTCCCTCGCCGCGATGTCCTGACATGATCGCGGCCGCGTGAGCCCTCGACCTCGCATCGCCATCGTCGGCGCGGGTGCCGCCGGCACGATGGCGGCGATCTTCGCCGCGAGCGCCGATGCCGAGACCCTGCTGCTCGAGCGCACGCCCGACGGCGGCCGAAAGATCCTGATCAGCGGCGGCGGCCGCTGTAACGTCCTCCCGATGCACGCCGCGCCCGGGCGATTCGTGACCGATTCCTCGCCGCGTCTCCTCACGCGCATCCTGCGCTCCTGGCCGCTGCCGGAGCAGGTGCGCTTCTTCGAGAAGGACCTCGGCGTTCCGCTCGCCGAGGAGCCGGAGTCCGGCAAGCTCTTCCCGGCCTCGAACAAAGCCCGCGAGGTGCGCGACGCTCTCCTGCGGGCGGCACGGCGGCGAGGAGTCACCGTGCTCGCCGACACCCTCGTGACGGGCGTCGAGCCGCGCGCCGGCCGCTGGCGCGTCGTCCGCGAGGGCGCCCCGCCCCTGGAGGCGGATGCCGTCGTCGTCGCGACGGGAGGTCTCTCCGTGCCCGCGCTCGGGCAGCGATGGCCGGCTCCTGCCCGTCCTCGCCGCTCTCGGCCACGCGGTCCACGACCTATACCCGGCGCTCACGCCGCTGACCGCCCCGCCGGGCTCCCCGCTCGCCGGTCTCGCCGGGATCTCCCTTCCGGTGACGCTGACCGCGCGCGCCCCTGGCCGGCAGGCCCGGGCCTCGGGAGGATTCCTGTTCACGCACCGGGGCTACAGCGGTCCGGCCGTGCTCGACGTGTCGCACGTCGCCGTGCGGTCGAAGATGTCGGCCGAACGCGAGCGCGCGCGGATTCTCGTGCGCTGGAGCGATCGCGGCGAGGCCGAGTGGACGGAAGCGCTGCGGGCGGGCTCCGGACGGACGGTCTCGTCGGTCCTCCGCGGTCTCCTGCCCGGCCGTCTCGTCGCCGCCCTCGCCGCCGCCGCGCTCGTCGATCCCGCCACACCGCTCTCGCGCCTGCGCCGGGAAGACCGTGGACGCCTCGTCGAGATCCTCCTCGGCGCGCCGCTCCCGTGGAGCGGGGACGAGGGTTACGAGAAGGCCGAGGTGACGGGCGGCGGGGTGGCGCTCGAGGAGATCGACCCCGTGACGATGGAGAGCCGGCGCGCGCCGGGCCTGTTTCTGTGCGGCGAGATTCTGGACGCCTTCGGACCGATCGGCGGCCACAACTTCCAGTGGGCCTGGGCGACGGGACGCGCCGCGGGCCTCGGGGCGGCGCGCGGCGACGCCGCGGGGCGTCGAAATAGTTGATCGGCCGGCGCGGCGTGTTGGAGAATTTGAACTTGGAGTCCCGGTCGTCCCGCCCCGCCGTCTCGCGAGCGATTCCGATCGCCTCGGCCGTCGTCCTCGCGGCGCTCGTCGTTTTCGGCTGGATCGTGTACACCGACAGTCAGGACGTGGTCGACGAGTCGCGCTGGGTCGACCACACTCTTCGGGTGATGGTCCGTCTCGAACGCGCGGCGTCGGCCCTCAAGGACGCGGAATCCGGACAGCGGGGGTACCTGCTGACCGGCAACGCGAGCTATCTCCGCCCCTACGAGGAGGCGACGTCCCAGGTCGGGGAGCACCTCGACGCGCTCCGCCGCCTGACGCTCGACAACGCCGAACAGCAGCGGCAGCTGTCGGATTTCCGGGACCTCGCGCGGCGCAAGCTCGACGAGCTCGGGACGACGATCCGCCTCTACCAGGCGGGCGATACCGCCGGCGCGCTCCGCGCCGTCGAGTCGGGCGCGGGCAACGCGCTCATGGAGCGCATCCGCGGGCTCGTCGACGCGATGCGCGACGAGGAGAAGCGGCTCCTGGCGAGCCGGCAGAGCCAGGCGGCGACCGCCGTCCAGGAGATGAACCGGGCGATCGTCGCCGGAATGCTCGTGTTCATCGCCCTCCTCGCCGCCTTCCTCGCGCTCGTGCGGCACGATCTCCTCGGCCGCGAGCGGGCGGAGTCCGAGGCGCGGGACACCGGCGAGCGCTTCCGGACGACGCTCTCCTCGATCGGCGACGCGGTCCTGACGACCGACGCCGAAGGCCAAGTCACGTTCCTCAACCCGGTCGCGGAACGCGTGACCGGCTGGAGCTCGGCCGAGGCGGTCGGGCGCCGCGCGGAGGACGTGTTCCACATCCGCGACGAGCGGACGAACGAGGAGGTGGAGAGCCCGGTCCGGCGTGTGATTCGGGATGGCATCGTCGTCGGACTCGCGAATCACACCGTTCTGCGGGCGCGGAATGGCCGCGAGGTGCCGATCGCCGACAGCGGCGCCCCGATCCGCGACGCGCGCGGCGGCGTGACCGGGGTCGTGCTGGTCTTCCGCGACGTCAGCGACCTGCGTGCCGCCGAGACCGCCACCCGACGCCTCGCGGCGATCGTCTCGTCCGCGACGTTCGCGCTCGTCGCCGAGGCGCCGGACAACGTCATCACCGACTGGAATCCGGGGGCGGAGGCGCTCTTCGGCTACACCGCCGCGGAGATGGTCGGCCGCCGGTTCTTCGATCTGGCGGCGCCGGGAAGCCCCGATCCCGCGCCGTCCCTGACCGCCGAGCTCGAGAAGGGGCGCCCCGCCGGCGAGTTCGAGGGCCTCCGCCGCACCAAGGACGGGCGCTGGCTCGAGGTCGTCGTGACCCTCTCCGCGATCCGCGACGAGGAGGGCCGCCTGATCGGCCTGGCCCGGCTCATCCGCGACGTCACCGAGCGCAGGCGGCAGGCACGGGAGCTCGACGAGGCGCGCCGGCGCGCCGAGGAGGCGAGCGCGGCGAAGGACCGATTCCTCGCCATGCTGTCGCACGAGCTGCGCAATCCGCTGACGCCCGTCCTCGCGTCCGTCCACCGGCTCGACCGCCGCGACGACCTTCCCGAGGGGGTCTCCGAGTCGCTCGCGATGATCCGCCGCAACGTCGAGCTCGAGGCTCGTCTCATCGACGACCTCCTCGACTTGACCCGCATCGCGAAAGGGAAGATCGACCTCGACCGCGCGCCCGTCGATTTGAACGAGCTGCTCGGCAGCGTGCTCCAGAGCTCGCGCAGCGACCTCTTCCAGCACGGTCTGAACGTCACGACGGCCCTCGTCGCGGACGACCACTACTGCCTCTGCGACGACGCTCGCCTCCAGCAGGTGTTCCTGAACCTCACCCGGAACGCGGCGAAGTTCACCCCGCAGGGCGGCCGCGTCACGATCCGAACGAGCAACCCGGCGTCGGGTCGGATCCGCATCGCCGTCAGCGACACGGGCCGGGGCATCCGCCCCGACCGTCTTCCCCACATCTTCGAGGCGTTCGACCAGGGCGACGTCACGGCGGCGCGCCGCGCGGGGGGCCTCGGCCTGGGGCTCGCGATCTCGCGCAGCCTCGTCGAGCTCCACGGCGGAACGATCGCCGCGGCGAGCGAAGGCGAGGGTCGGGGCGCGACGTTTACGGTCGAGCTCGCGACGACCGTCGAGCGCCCGAAGCGGGCGACCCCGAGGGCCCGGGACGAAGAGGACCGGACGATGCGGCGGCGCATCGCGGTCCTGATCGTCGAGGACGACCCGGACACGGGCGCCGCGCTGCGTCTCCTGCTGGACGACGCCGGCTTCGACGTGCGCGCCGCCCAGAGCATCGCGACGGCCGTGGAGGTGTTCCGCGACCGCCCCGCCGACGTCCTGGTCACCGACGTCGGGCTGCCCGACGGCAGCGGCCTCGACCTCCTCGCGGCCCTGAAACCCCTCCACCCTCGGCTCGTCGCGATCGTCCTCTCCGGATATGGGATGGAGCGGGACGTCGAGCGCAGCCGCGCGCTCGGCTTCGCCGAGCACTTCGCCAAGCCGGTCAATCCGGTCCGCCTGATCACCACCCTCGACGCGCTGGCGCGCACCGTCTCCTCGGCTCCCGAGCCGGCGGCCGGCTGAGCGCGGTTTCTGCCCGTCTGATGCAAAGGCATCTCGACGGGGCCGGCCGCGGGTCCGACGATCGACCGGGGGTGACGCCATGTTCGAAACGCTCGCGCTCTTGTTCGGCGCCCTGCTCGCCGCTTCCCTGATACCGCTTCTCTTCCTCTCCGTCCGCAACGCCTTCCGCGAACGCGGTCCCCGCGTGATCACCTGTCCCGAGAACGGCTGCCGGGCCGAAGTCGCGGTGGACTCGTGGCGGAGCGGCCTCGCGTCCGCCATCGGGGAGGACCGCCGGCGCCTGGTCGCCTGCTCGCGCTGGCCCGAGAAGGAGGGCTGCGATCAGGCCTGCCTCTCGGAGATCGCCGAGGATCCGAACGGCTGCCTCGTCCGCCGCGTCGTCTCCGACTGGTACGTCGGGCGCCGCTGCGCCGGGTGCGGGCGCGAGATCCCCGCGATGCATGCGACGGACCGGCGGCCGGGACTCCGCGGACCGGACGGCCGTGCGGTCGAGCTCGCCGAGGTGCCTCCGCTCGAGATCGATCGCGTCCTCGCCACCCACGAGCCGGTCTGCGCCAATTGCTTCGACGGCCTGTCCTTCCGGCAGCGGTTCCCGGGAGTCGCGGTCGAGCGGCCGCAGCCGCCCACGACGCCGTTCTAGCGCGAGACTTCCTCCGCAGCACGAACCACGCTTCGCGTGCTCCGTGCCGCAGGCCGCGGCGTTCCCTCGCCGCTTACTCCGCTCCGGGAAGCGGACGCCCCGCGATCGAGGCGTCGAGGATCTCGACCGGATGGTACGCGGGAAGCCGCACGCCCCTCAGGCGCGCGTGCTTGCCGATCTGCAGCAGGCAGCCCGGGTTGGCGGAGGCGAGGACGTCCGCTCCGGCCGCGAGGACGTTCTCGACCTTTCGCTCGCCGATCTCCTCGGCGGCCTCCGGCTCGACGAGATTGTAGACGCCGGCCGACCCGCAGCACTGCTCGCCGTCGGCGATCTCGACGAGCGTCACGCCCGGGATCCCGGAGAGCAGCGCCCGCGGCGGCTGGCGGATGCCCTGGCCGTGCGCGAGATGGCAGGCGTCGTGGTAAGCCACCCGGGCGGGGATCGGGTGCCGGGCCGCCCTCGGCGGGAGACCGGCCAGGTACTCCGTCACGTCCTGGACGCGCGCGCGGAAATCCGAGGCGCGGCGCGCCCACGCCGGGTCCTTCGCGAGCAGCCGGGCGTAGTCCTTCAGGTGCGAGCCGCAGCCCGCCGCGTTGATCAGGATCGCGTCGTAGCCGCCGCCCTCGAACTTCTCGATCAGCGCGCGCGCGAACCCGAGCGACTCCTCCTCCCGCCCGGCGTGGATCGAGAGGGCGCCGCAGCAGCCCTGGTCGGGCGGCACGATCACCTCGCAGCCCTCGGCCGCGAGCACCCGCGCCGTGGCCGCGTTGATGGCCGGGAAGAAGACGCTCTGGACGCATCCGGTCACGAGCGCGACGCGGGCGCGGGGCGCGCCGGCCGCCGCCACGCGCTGCGGGAGCCGCTCCGCCGGCGCCGGCGCCGGCATCAGCGACTCGAGCGCCGCGAGCCGGCGCGGCAGGAGCCCGAGCGCGCCGCTCCCCCGCACGAGGCGCCGGAGGCCCGACTTCTCGTAGAGGCCCGCCAGCGCGGCGGCGGCGCGCAGCCGCGCGGGATACGGAAGCACCGCGAAGAGCGCCTCCCGGAAGAGCCGGTCGGGCAGCGAGCGCGGCAGCGCCTTCTCGCGCGCGGCGCGCGTCTCCTCGATGAGCACGTCGTAGCGGACTCCGGACGGACACGCGGTGAGGCACCCGAGACAGCCGAGGCAGCGGTCGAAGTGCCGCGCGACCGTCTCGCTCCACTGGAGCTTTCCCTCGACGAGGCCGCGCATCAGGTCGATGCGGCCCCGGGGCGAGTCCATCTCCTCGGACCACGAATGCCACGTCGGGCACGCGGGCAGGCAGAAGCCGCAGTGCACGCAGTCGTCGTGCAGCGTCCGCCGCCGGGGCGGCGGCTGGGGCGCCGGAGAGGCCACTAGATTCCTCCCACGAACCGGCCCGGGGCCAGCCGGCGGCCCGGATCGAGGCGGAGCTTGACGGCGCGCATGAGCGAAAGCGCCGAAGGCGCCGCGCCCCAGGGGTCCGCGGCGGCGCGCACGGCCTCGGGCGCCGCGAGCAGCACGAGCGAGCCGCCGCCCTGCGCGAGGCTGTCCCTCGCCGCCTCCACCGCCGCCGCGCCCACCGAGGCGTCCCGCGGCGAGCCGCCGGCGAACCCGAGGCCGAGCGTCGGATACCAGACGCACGCCGCCTCGCCGAACGCTTCGGCGAGCGGCGCGAAGACGCCGAACTCGACCGCCTCGAGCGCCGACGGCAGCGCGGCGATCTTCACCCGCACCGTTCCCGCGCGCCGCGCCGCGTCGTGCCGCGCCCAAAGCGCCCGCGCCGCCGATTCGTCGAGGTCCTCGACCTCGAGCGAGGCCTCGCCGCAGAGCCGTGCGAGACGGTCCCTCTGCGCGGCCACGCTGGGCTTGAATCCCTCGAAGCGCACCGCGAGATCGAAGCCGCCGCCGGCGGCTCGAAGCGCCACGACCGAGTCGGGCTCGAGCTGCGCGTCCCGGACGCGGGCGAGGAGCGCCCGGAGGGTCCCCGTCGCGAGTCGGGGCGCGGCGAGCGTCGCCGACGCCTCCGGAAGCGGATGGAGACGGAACGTCGCGGTCGCGATCAGGCCGAGCGTCCCCAGGGAACCGGCCATGAGCCGCGGCATGTCGAAGCCCGCCACGTTCTTGACGACCTTGCCGCCGCCTCGCGCGAGACGTCCGTCCGCCCGCACGAAGGTCACGCCGATCAGGAGATCGCGGGCGGCGCCGTAGCGCGCCCGCCGCGGCCCGAAGGCGTTCGCCGCCACCACGCCGCCCACCGTCGCGCGCTCCGGAAGCGGCGGATCGAGCGCGAGCCGCTGGCCGTGCGCCGCGAGCGCCTCGCCGAGCGCCGCGAGCGTCACGCCCGCCTCGACGACGGCGATCTGATCGGACGGCGCATGCTCGACGATGCGGTCGAGCCGGCGCGTCGCGAGGAGGACGTCGACCGACTCGGGCACGCCGCCCACCTCGAGGTCCGTGCCCCCGCCCGCGAAGAGGAGGCTCCGGCCATCGCGGGCCGTCTCGCCCACGATCGCCGCCGCCTCCTCGATCGTGGCCGGCTCGCGACGGCGCCGGGCATCCGCCCGAGCACGGCATCCTCGGGGCGCGGCGGCGCGATACGGACTCGCGCTCATTCGCGCCAGATCCGGCCCGCCGCTTCCTCCGGGTGGGGGCGGAACGGGCCGGGCCGGTCGCCGCAGAGGCGCGGAGTCGGGAACACCTTCCCCGGATTGAGGGCTCCGTCGGGGTCGAAGGCGCAGCGGACGAGTCCCATCGTGTCCAGATCGTCCTCGGAGAACATCACGGCCATGTACGGGGCCTTGTCGGCGCCGACGCCGTGCTCGCCCGTGATCGAGCCGCCGTACCGGACGCAGAGGCGCAGGATGTCGCCGCCGAGCTCCTCGGCCGCCTGCTCCTGACCCGGCACGGCCGCGTCGTACAGGACGAGCGGGTGCAGGTTGCCGTCGCCGGCGTGGAAGACGTTGGCGACCCGGAGGCCGGCCCGAGCGGCCATCGCGTCGATCTCGCGCAGCACGCGGGAGATCTCCGAGCGCGGGATCACGCCGTCCTGCACGAAGTAGTTGGGGCTGATGCGCCCGACGGCCGCGAACGCGCTCTTGCGCCCCTTCCACATGAGCTGGCGCTCGGCCTCGTCGCGGGGCCGCCGGACGTCGATCGCCCCCGCGCGCCGCGCGAGCTCGATCGCGTTCTCGGACGTCAGCTCGACCTCCGAGACGGGTCCGTCCGCGTCCATCAGCAGCGCCGCTCCGACGTCCGGCCAGTCGAGGCCGGTGGCGGCCTTCGCGGCGACGATCGCGAGGCGGTCCATCATCTCGATCGCCGCGGGCACGATGCCCGACGCGATGATGGCCGACACGGCCGCGCCGGCCTCGTCCGTCGAGGGGAACGTGGCGAAGAACGTCCGGGTGGCCTCGGGCTTGCGGAGGATGCGCAGGACCACCTCGGTGACGATGCCGAGGAGGCCCTCGCTGCCGACGACGATGCCGAGGAGGTCGTAGCCGGGCGCGTCCAGGACGGGACCGCCGAGGTCGACGACGGATCCGTCCGCGAGGACGACCCGCGCGCCGCGGACGTGGTGGACCGTGAACCCGTACTTCAGGCAATGGGCGCCGCCCGAATTCTCGGCGACGTTGCCGCCGATCGTGCAGACGCTCTGGGAGGAGGGATCGGGCGCGTAGTAATAGCCCTTGCCGCCGATCGCCTTCGAGACGTCGAGGTTGATCACGCCCGGCTCGACGCGCATCCAGCCGTTCTCGAGGTCGATCTCGAGGATGCGCTTCATCCGCGAGAGCGCCACGACGACCGCGCCCTCGACCGGCAGCGCGCCTCCGGAAAGGCCCGTCCCCGCGCCCCGGGGGACGATGGGCGCGCCGGCCGCCCGCGCCGCCCGCACGACCGCCGCGACCTCCTCGGTCGAGCCGGGCAGCACGACGAGCGCCGGGCGGACCCGGTACCCCGTCAGCCCGTCGCACTCGTAGGTCGAGAGCTCGGCCGGATCGGCGACGACGTTTCTCTCGCCGACGATCCGCCCCATCCGGACGGCGAGCTCGCCGACCGCGGCCCCCGCGGCGGTGCTCATGTCCCTTTCCTACTCCAGGTGCGCGTAGGCGGGCAAGGTGAGGAACTCCGTGAACTCTTCCTTCTCGACCAGGCCGTCTAAGATCTCGACGGCTTCGCGGAGCCGCCCCGACGCGGCGCCGCCGAGCCGGTCGAGCTCCTCGGCCTTCACGGACTGGTAGAGCGCGCGGTCGATCGGGCGGCCGTCGTCGAGCTTTCCCCGGTTGTGCGTCCACTGCCAGAGCTGGGACCGGGCGATCTCGGCCGTCGCGACGTCCTCCATCAGGTTGAAGATCGCCGCGGCGCCGTTGCCGAGGAGCCAGGAGTTCAGATACTGCAGGGCGACGTTGACGTCGTTCCGGAAGCCCGCGTCGGTCACGGTGCCGCCCGGCACGCGCGTGTCGGCGAGCTGGGCGGCCGTCACGGAGACGTCCTCGCGAAGCCGGTCCTTCTGGTTTGGGCGCGGCGCGAGCGCCTTCTCGAACACCTCCATCGCGACCGGCACCAGGTCGGGATGCGCCACCCACGTGCCGTCGAAGCCGTCGCGCGACTCCCGCAGCTTGTCGTCCCGGACCTTCGCGAGCGCCGCCTCGTTGACCGACGGATCCTTGCGGCTCGGGATGAACGGCGCCATGCCGCCCATCGCGTGGGCCCCGCGCTTGTGGCAGGTCCGGACGAGGAGCTCGGTGTACGCGCGCATGAACGGCACGGTCATCGTCAGCTGCTGCCGGTCCGGCAGGACGAGGTCCCGCCGCCGGCGCAGCGTCTTGATCGTCGAGAAGAGATAGTCCCAGCGCCCCGCGTTCAGCCCGCTCGCGTGCTCCCGCAGCTCGTAGAGGAACTCCTCCATCTCGAACGCGGCCGGGAACGTCTCGATCAGCATGGTGGCGCGGAAGGTGCCCCGCGGGATCCCGAGCGCGTCCTGGGCGAAGACGAAGACCTCGTTCCAGAGCCGCGCCTCGCGGTGGCTCTCCATCTTCGGCAGATAGAAGTACGGCGCGGTGCCGCGGTCGAGCCGCTCGCGGGCGTTGTGAAAGACGTAGAGCCCGAAGTCGACGAGCGACGCGGACATCGGCTGTCCGTCCACCGTGATGTGGCGCTCCGGAAGATGCCAGCCGCGCGGACGCACGAGCAGGGTCGCGATCTCCGCGTTCAGCCGGTACTCCTTGCCCTCGGGACTCGTGAACGCGAGACGGCGGCGGACCGCCTCGACGAGGTTCGCCTGCCCCTGCATGACGTTCGTCCACGTCGGCGACAGCGAGTCCTCGAAGTCCGCCATGAAGACGTTGGCGCCCGAGTTGAGCGCGTTGATCATCATCTTGCGCTCGACCGGACCCGTGATCTCGACCCAACGCTTCTGGAGATCGGCCGGCGCCGGGGCGACCTTCCAGTCGCCCGAGCGCACGGACGCGGTCTCCACGAGGAAGTCCGGCAGCGCGCCGCCGTCGAACTCCTTCTGCCGCGCGGCGCGCCGCTCGAGCAGGCTCCGGCGGGTCGGCTCGAAAGTCCGGTGGAGCCGCTCGAGGAACGCGCGGGCTTCCGCCGAGAGGACGGACTCGGTGCCCGGCGGCGGCGCCGCGGCGACGCGGAGTCCCTCGGCGGTCATGGCGATGACCTCACTTTCCGGGAAGCGGCGGGATCGCGCCCTGGAACACGTAGGCCTGCAGCAGCGCGATCAGCCCGATGATGCCGGCGCCGACGACCGAGTGCCACCACACGCGCCGGAAGATCGGCCCGAGAGCGTGCGCGCCGCTCCTTCGCCGACTCGTAGCACGCGGCGCACGCGACCATGATCGACTGCGCGTCGATCATCTTGCCCATGACGCCGCCCGTCGAGTTCGTGGCGACGATCAGCACCTCGTTCAAATTCAGCTGCTGCGCCGTGATCCGCTGCAGGCTGCCGAAGAGGGCGTTCGAGGCGGTGTCCGAGCCCGTCAGGAACACGCCGAGCCAGCCGAGGTACGCGGCGAAGAACGGGTAGGCCGCGCCCGCGCTCGTGAACGCGAGGCCCAGGACCGCGTCGGTCCCCGAGTATCGCGTGAGGAATCCCAGGCCGAGGACCTGGCCGATCACGAGGACCGGGATCTTCATGCGCCGCGCGGTGCGGGAGATCGCCTCGCGCCACTGGCCGCCGGAGAGCCCCAGATACGAGGCCCGAGAGGAGCGCGGCGACGAAGACGCCGGTGCCGGCGGCCGAGAGCCAGTTGATCGTGAACTTGGCGGCCTCCGGCTTGCCGCCCGGCTTGACCACCGGCGGCGTCCTCTGGACCATGTTGTGGAGGGCCGGCATTTCCCACGCGGGCAGCGAGAGGGTCCCGTTGAACTTCGAGCCGAGCAGGGTCGTGTCGATCTTGACGCCCTGGAAGACGTTGTTCAGCGTCGTCTTGAACGCGGGCATGCCCCACAGCGCGCAGCAGAGGATCAGGATCGCCCAGGGCGTCCACGCGCCGGCCGTCTGGCCCGACGTGTACGGGTACTTCCAGTCCTCGCGCTTCAGCGGGACGGCGCACGCCGGCGGCGGCGCGCTCCGACCGCAGCAGGAACCGCGTCTTCGGGTGCCAGACGCAGAGGAAGAGCGCCGTGCAGATCACGGAGAAAACGCCGGCCACGACGTCGGTCACGAGGTGCAGCGCGTTGGTGCCCGAAGCGAACCACTGCATGAGCGCGAACGACACGCCGGAGACGGCGCATCCCCGGCCACACCTCCCAGATGTCCTTCCAGCGTGCCGCCCTCCATGAACACGAACGTCGCGACCAGCCAGAACGGCACGAGCACCGAGACCCACGGGAGCTGGTGGCCCGCCATCGCGGAGAGCGTCCGCTGGTCGAGCCCGCTGACCGCGGCCAGCGTGACGATCGGCGTGCCGATCGCGCCCCAGGCCACCGGCGCGGTGTTCGCGAGGAGGTTCAGGACGGCCGACTGGAAGGGCGAGAAGCCGAGCCCGACCATGACCGCGCCGGCGATCGCCACCGGGGTGCCGAAGCCCGCTCGTGCCCTCGATGATCGCGCCGAAGGAGAAGGCGATCAGCAGCACCTGCAGGCGCCGGTCGAACGAGATGTGGATGATCGACTCCTTGACGATCTCGAACTTCCCGGTGATGACGGTCATCGTGTAGAGGAACATCGCCGCGAGCACGATCCAGATGATGCCGAGGAACCCCGACATCGATCCGAGCGCGAACGCGGAGACCGCCGACGCGACCGGCATGCGGAAGGCGAGAACCGAGACGAGCAGCGCGGCGATGACCCCGTAGAACGCCGCGTAAGGGGCGGCGATGCCGAGGTGCCGGACGCCGTCCTCGTCGCGGTGCGGATGCAGCGCGATGAAGTAGAGGAGCGTCAGGATGGGGACCGCGGCGACGAGGGTCGAGAGGAAGACGTTGCCGAGCGGGTTGTAGTTCTGAAAATACATTCGAACCTCCCTCTCCGTGATGCGAATGGCGACGCGGCGCGGAACGAGGGGACACCCCGAGGCTCGATGCTGGCGGGCAGAGTCTATCCCTCCCGCGGTCGGCGCGCATGGCCCGGAGACGTCGGCCGACGCCTCGCTCCCCTCCGCGCGAACGGCCCGCCGAGGGGGCGGCTACCGCTCGCGGGCGGTGATCACGGTCTGCTCGCCGGAGATCGAGCCGCTCGAAGCATCCGACGCGGAGTCGGACGCCGCCGACACCGAGGTGCTCGACGCGGGCTTGACCCGGCTCTTGTAGTCGACGGACATCCGCTCGCTCCGGGACGCCGGCTCCGACGCGGCCGCGGCCGTCGCTCGGAGCGCCTCGCCCCGCTGCATCCACCAGGCCGCGGCCTCCCGCTGGCTCCAGAGCGGCCCCTTCCATCGCTCCTCGATCTCGAGGAGGAGCGCGCCCGCGGTCGCCGGCCGCGAAGCCGGGTCCTTCGCGAGGCAGCGCTTCAGGAGGTCCTCGAGGAACGCGTCCACCGGCCGGTTGAGGCGCTGCGACAGGAGGGGCGCCTTCGTGTGGAGGTGGTGGCCGATGACCTCGGCGCCGGTCTTCCCGGGGAAGACGTCCTCGCCGGTCAGCAGGTTGTAGGCGACCGCGCCGACGGCGTACACGTCCGTCCGCGCGTCGATGGTTTCGGGCGCCTTGATCGCCTCGGGCGCCATGAAGCGGGGCGTACCGACCACCACCTGGGTCCCGGTCAGCTGGGCGTCGTCCTTCGAGATCACGTCCTTGACGAGGCCGAAGTCGAGCACCTTGACGACGTCGAAGGTCTCGCCGCGGCGGCAGAGCATCACGTTGGCGGGCTTGATGTCCCGGTGGATGAGACCGATCGCATGCGCCTCCGCCAGCGACGCGCACACCTGCTTGAGGAGGTGCACGACGCGCGCCTCGGGCTGCGGGCCGTCCTTCGCGACGAGGCGGTCCAGGGGAATTCCGGGCAGATACTCCATCGCATAGTAGAAGACGCCGTCCGGCGTCCTCCCGAAGTCGTAGATCGCCACGGTGTTCGGATGGGTGAGCTGGCTCGTCAGCTGCACCTCCCGCTCGAAGCGGGCGAGTGCATCCGCGCCGTCGCTCGTCGACCGCAGGAGCTTGATGGCGGTGGGGCGGCGCAGCAGCGCGTGGCGCGCGCGGTAGACGGAGCCCATGCCGCCCTCGCCGATCTTCTCCTCCAGCGTGTACTGCCCGAGCTGGTGCGTGCGGCGCACCTCCTTCTCGAGCTTCCGGACCTTGCCGGACGCGAGCACGATGCCGAGCGCGCCGAGAGCGAGCGCGACGATCAGGATCCAGAAGGCCCGGCGGATCACCGAGAGGTCCGCGTAGGCTTCCTTCTGGCTGACCTCGGAGATCAGCCCGATGCCGTAGTCCGGCAGCCAGGTCCACGCGCCGACGACGGGCACGCCGCGATAGCTGCGGTAGCCGTCCACGTTGCTGCCGGCGTGGCCGGCCGACGCCGACGCGGCGGCGACGGTCAGGGGCAGGCCACGCCGCAGCCCTCCCGCGGCGCTCCCGCCGGACAGAGACGGCCCGGGGTCGCGGACCTCCAGAAAGGCCGTCGTCTTGCCCTTCGCCCCGGGCGGCAGGAGGCCGAGCTTCGAGACGTCGTCGGGAAAGCGGCTCTCGGAGAGCATGAGCCCCTGCCCGTCGACGGCGTAGGTCTCCCCCGTCTCTCCCGAGCGCGCGACGTTGAGGATCCGGGCGATCTGCTCCGTCGGGACGCGCAGAAGCAGCGCGGCGACCGAGGCGCCCTTGCCGTCGGAGATCGCCGCGAGCATGTATGCCTGGGGCTGGCTGCTGAAGCGCTGCCGCGTGGTCGGCGGCACGAAGGCGACGTTCCCGGCGACGGCGCGGCCAACCGCGTCGACGAGCGCCGCGCCCGCGCGTTCGCCGACGTGCTCGTCCACGGCTCGCGCGAGGATCAGCCCTCCCGGATCCACGATCGCCCATCCCCAGTCCTGCCCCTCCGCCACGAGCGGCGTCACGATGGCGCGGAGCTTCGCCTGCGCGAGCGAGTCGAGGAGTGCTCCGGCATCCCCGGGCTGACTCCGGGAGACGTCGAGCAGCTGCCGCGTCAGTTCGGAGACGCGCTGGTCCGACGCGATCACCTCGGCGAAGCGTCCCCGCTCGCGGATCCAGAGCTGGAGCGCGGTGCGATCGGCGCGCAAGGCGGCCTCGATCGTGTCGGCGACGCGGGCGCGGATGCGGGCCTCGATGGCCGAGTGCGTCCACCAGCCGACCAGGACGACGACGGGAATGGCGAAGAGGGGCCGCGACCAGCCGGGAAGGCGGAGGCGCCGGCCGAAGACCTTCATTCCGGCGGGGATTCTATGCCGTCGAGGCGCCGCTCCCGTCCGGATCGGGCCCGCGGCGGACGATCGAGCCGGGCCGTATGTCCGGCGAGGCTAGCCCAGCGCGAGTCCGCGCAGACCCCGCACAAGCTCCTCGACGGGCGGCGACTCGGCGCTTTCCGGCCCGAGAGCGCGCGCAGCACGAGCCCCGGCAGCGGCGGACTGATGCGCACCTCCACGAGGAGGCCGGCGTCGAGCTCCTGCTTCACCGCGTGCGCGGGGAGGAGGCCCAGGGCCCTGCCGCCGGCGAGGATGCCCCGCTTGACGCCCTCGACGGTGCCGAGGGCCTGGGTGCGCGGCTGCGGCATCTCGGCGGCCTCGAAGTGCCGGCGAAGCGCCTGGTGGTAGTCGCCGGCCGCGTCGCTCATGTAGAAGTCGCAATGCCGGAGCTCCTCGGCCGCGGCCTTGCGGCCGGCGAGCGGATGCGCGGGCGCGCCGAAGACGACCAGGCGAGCCCGGGTGAGCACCGAGTCGTCCCGCTGCCCGCCGTCGACCTCCAGGACCAGCCCGAGATCGCAGTGGACGGCCGCCACGTCGTGGCGAATCTCGCTGCAAACCCGGGTCGCCACCTCGACGCTGACGCTGGGCCACTTGTCGCGCAGCGCCGCCAGCCGCGCGGGCAGGACGTAGGTGCTGATGGACTCGACGGCGGAGACCGCCAGCGTCGCCTTGACCCCCGTCGTCACTCGGGCGAGCTTCCCGAAGAGCTCGCCCGAGAGCGCGAGGATGCGGCGCGCGTAGGGCAGGAGCGCCTCGCCCGAGCGGGTGAGCGCGATGCCCCTTCCGCCCTTGCGGAAGAGCTCGGCGCCGAGCGTCCGCTCGAGGGACATGAGGGTCTCGGACACCGTCGACTGCGAGACGCCGAGGCGGCGCGCCGCGCTCGTGTGGCCGCCGGTCTCGACGACGGCCACGAAGGCGCGCAGGTGGCGAAGCTCGAGCTCGGTCTTCACCGCCTCCTTCATACCATCGCCGCCATAACATCGCCGCCGCCGATCGGCCGAATCGCCGTTTTGGAGGCCGCGTCGCCGTCCGTTAAACGTGGACGATGAATCGCGCGACCGGCGCCGGGACCGCGCTCCTCGTCATCGACGTCCAGCGGGGCTTCGACGACCCGGGCTGGGGCCGCCGCAACAATCCCAACCTGGAACAACGCGTCGCCGAGCTGCTCGCCGCCTGGCGCGCCGGCCGCCGCCCGGTGCTGCACGCGCGGCACATGTCGACGCTGCCGGCCTCCCCGCTGCGGCCCGGTCAGCCCGGCAACGAGTTCAAGACCGGCGCGGCCCCGCTGGCGGACGAGCCGGTCATCGAGAAGCGCGTCAACAGCTGTTTCATCGGCACCCCGCTCGACGAACACCTGCGCCGGTCGGGCATCGACGGCCTGGTCCTCGCCGGGCTCACCACCAACCACTGCGTGTCGACGACGGCGCGCATGGCGGGGAACCTGGGCTACGCCGTGTCCGTGGTCTCCGACGCGACCGCGGCCTTCGACCGAACGGGACCCGACGGAGTGCTCTATCCGGCGGAGCTCGTGCACGCGGTGACGCTCGCCGATCTGCATGGCGAGTTCGCCGACGTGGTCGACGCCCGGACGCTCATCGACGGCTTGAGGAGGAGCTCATGACGAGGAATCGCATCGCGCTCGGCGGACTCGTGCTCCTCGCGACAGTGCTCACCGCGAGGTCGGGTCCGGTCGCCGACGCCGCGGAGCCGTGTACCGACTTCTACGCATACGCCAATGCCGGATGGCTGGCCGAGAATCCGATCCCGGAGGGGCAATCGCGCTGGAGTCCTCGCAGCGTCGGGCGTGCCGCCAACGAGCGGCGGGTGCAGGCACTCCTCGCGGAAGCGGCGGCGAGTCGCACCGCGCCGCCGGGGAGCCCCGAGCGGCTGGCCGGGGACCTCTATGCCGCCTGCATGGACGAGCCCGGCGTCGACGCAGCGGGTCTGAAGCCGCTCGCGCCGCTTCTTTCCGAGATCGACGCCGTTCGCACCCGGGCCGACGTGGCCCGTGCCATCCGCCGGCTGCACGCGATCGGCGTACCGGTCGGCTTTTCTGCCGCCGGCGCTCCCGCCTACCGCGACCCGTCCCGCTTCGTCCTGATCATCGCCGCCGGCGGTTTCGGTTCGACCCGCGAAACCGCAGACCGCGACGCCCATCGCCAGCATGTCGCCGCGCTGCTGGCGCTCGCCGGCGTCGCCGACGGCGCCGACGAGGTGGTGGCGCTGGAGGCGCAGCTCGCGCGGGGCGCGCCCGACCCCGCGGCGGCCGGCAACCCGGCCCGGACCGATCATCCGACGACGTTCGCCGAGCTGGTCGGCCTCGCCCCGGCCGTGGACTGGCCCGCCTACTTCGACGAGGCGCGGCTGCCGCGCGCCGACGTCAACGTCGTCGAGCCCGAGCTGCTCCGCCAGCTCGACCGATCGCTGCGCGAGTTCTCGATCGGGGCCTGGCGCGCCTATCTCCGCTTCCAGCTCCTCGAGGCCGCGGCCCCGTACCTCTCGCGGCCCTTCGTGCAGGATTCGTCGGCGAAGGGCAAGCCGCGCGTCCGGCACTGCGTCGAAACCACCGAGGCCCTCCTGGGCGACGCCGTCGGCAGGCTCTACGTCGATCGCTACTTCCCGCCTCTCGACCGGGTCCGCGTCGAGGCGATGGTCGGAAGCCTGCGGAACGCACTCCAGGAGGACGTCGCGGGCGTGCCGTGGATGCAGCCCGAGACCCGCCGGCGCGCCCTCGAAAAGCTCGCCACCTACGATGCGCAGGTCGGGGCTCCCCACCGCTGGAACGACTACGCCGATCTGTCAGGCCACGTCCGGCGCGACGCGTTCTGGGAGAGCGTCGCCGCCGCGCGGCACTTCGGCGTCGACGAGGACCGCCGCCGCATCGGCAGACCCACCGACCGCGACGTCTGGCAGCTGCCCGCGTCGTCGTCGGGCGCCTACATCGACGCGCAGCTCAACCAGATCGTCCTGCCGGCCGGCTTCCTCCTGTCGATCGGCTACCGCCCCGAGGCGGATGGCCCGGAGCTCTACGGCGGCATCGGCGCCGGCATCGCCCACGATCTCACCCACGCGATCGACGCCGGCGGCGCCGACTACGACTCCCGCGGCAGGCCGGAGCGCTGGTGGACGGATGCCGACCGCAGAGAGTTCCAGGCGCGCGCCGCCTGCGTCGAGAACGAGTACGCCGCCTTCGAGGTCGAGAGGGGCCTGTACATCGACGGAAAACGGGTCGAGAGCGAGGCGATCGGGGATCTCGGCGGCGTGCGGCTCGCCTACGAGGCGCTCGCGAAGGCGCTGGCGGTGCGCCCGATTCCGGCCCGTGACGGCCTGACGGCCGAGCAGCGCTTCTTCGTCGCGTGGGCCCGCTCGCGGGCCGAGGTCGTGCGCCCGGAGACGGAGCGCGAGCTCGCGAAGACGGATCCGCACGCTCCCGCCCGCTTCAGGGTCGACGGCACTCTCGGCAATCTGGCCGAGTTTCAGCAGGCCTTCTCGTGTCCGGCCGACGCGAAGATGGTCCGACCGGCGGAGAAGCGCTGCACGCTGTGGTAGCGGCCCCGGGTGAATCCGCCCTGCGGCGGCAACGCGTACGGCACGGAGCGCCCCGGTCCCCGCGTCGAGAACTCGTACTGTCCATATCGTCCGACTTCAGCCACCCGTTGCACTAAGCTCGCTCCAGGAGCCTCGGCGCCATCTTGACGTCGAAGTAGATCCGCGTGCCGGCGGGGCGTTCGCATGAATTTCGATCCTCGGGCGAAAGGGAAACGTGTCTCGGTGACCGCTTGATCGGGCCTCGGAAATCCCGGCCGTGGGAAGCGGCGGTGGGGGATCGCGAAGCGAAGGGGTCGCCGCGGCGTGCCGTTCGGGTCGTCGTCGGCGGGTTCGCCGTTCTCACGATCTATTTCCGCCGCGCGCGAACCCGAACGACCTGGCGCACTTCCAGACCGTCGTCGCGATGGCCGAGTGGAGGACCTTCGCGATCGACCAGGCGATCGCCCTCCTCGGAGATCACGAGGACAAGGCCGCATCGGGAGGGCGCTTCTATTCGAACAAGGCGCCCGGGCTTTCCTTCGCCGCGTATCCGGTCTACGTCGCGCTGCGGGCGGTGCTTCCCCGGCCGCGTTCCGGGACGTTCGACCCGATCTTCCTCGCCGTGCGCTTTCTGACGGTCTCGCTCGCATCGATCCTGGCGCTTCGCCTGCTCGCCCGACGCATTGCCGCGGAGGCGCGGGATGAGTCCGTCGCGGCGCTGGTGGTCCTGGCGGTCGCGTTCGGGACGCCGATGCTCTTCTACGCGCGCTCCTTCTTCAGCCATGCCTGGACGGCGTCTCTCCTGTTCGTGGCCTGGGAGCTTCTGCGCCGGGACGGATCGACCGGCGTTCCGCCGTCCCGATGGACCGTCGTCCTCGCCGGCTTTCTCGCCGCTTCGCCGCGATCTCCGAGTACACCGCCGCACCGATCGCCGTGCTGCTGGCGGTTCGGGCCGCCGTGGGAGCGCCCCGCCGCCGGCTCCTCGACTTCGGGCTCGGCGCCCTTCCCCCGCTCGCGCTGCTGATGGTCTACAACGCGGCTTCGTTTGGCTCCCCGTTCGTCCTTTCTTATGTCCGCGAGGCCACGCCCGACCTCGCCGCCGTCTCGAGCCACGGCTTCGTCGGCTTTCGGGTTCCCAGCCCCCGGATCGCGCTCGATTACCTCTTTCATCCGGCCCGAGGCGTCCTCGTTTTCTCCCCGTTTCTCGCCTGGTCGGTCCTGGGCGTCGTGCGCTGGTGGCGCTCGGGCAAAGACCGCGCGGACTGCGCCTTCGTGCTCGCGGCCGTGCCGCTCTTCTTCGTGCCCCTTTGCGATCCGTGAGCCGTGCGGCGAGAGACTCACGACGGGGCCCGCAGACACGGAGGGGATTGGTCGGGGCGAGAGGATTTGAACCTCCGACCACTCGGTCCCGAACCGAGTGCGCTACCAGGCTGCGCTACGCCCCGGAAGAGTGCGCGTTTATACGCGATTCCGGGCGTTTATGCAAAGCCCGGCGGGTTCCCCGCGACTACTGGAGCTTCGCCGAGAGCTTGCCGCCCGAGTAGTCGAGCTGGAGGACCTTCGTGTCGCCCGCCTGGACGTGGGCGCTCGTGGTCGCGAAGGCCGAGGGCATGTCGGGGCCCGACAGCCACACTTTCACCGCCGCGAAGCCGGGGGGCACCGCGATGTTCGCGCCGACGGAGCGGGGCTCGCCCTTCTTGAACGAGAACGGACGGCGCAGGAGGATCTGATCGTTCACCGCGACCATCACGTGTCCCTGCAGCAATGGCGAGTCGAACGCGAGATGGAGCGTGGCCGTCGTCGCCGCGGGGGCGGGCGGGGGCGCCGGCGGAGCGGCGGCCGTTCCGGACGCGTTCTTCGGCGGAGGCGCCGGAGACGGCGCCGTCTCCTTCTTCTTCGCCGCTTGCTCCTTCGCCTTCGCCGCTCCCCTCCTGCGCGCCGCCGCCTCCTCCGCGACCTTCGCCTCGTTGATCTTCTGGGTCGCCTCGTCGCGCACGGCGGTGGCGTCGGCATTGCCGGCGTCGAGCCCCAGCGCCTCCTCGGCGCTCTGCCGCGCGTTCTCGGGCTTTCCGTCGGCGAGCGAAACCTTCGCCGCGGCGACCAGGTCCGCGGCCTGCTTCTTCTTCTCCGACTCGGCCTGGCTCGCCTTGACCGCGTTCTCGGCCATCTGCGCGTAGCGACGGGCCTCCTCGTTGTTCGGGCTGTGCGAGAGGACCTGACGCGCCTTCGCGAGACTCTCGTCGTAGCGCCCGGTCGCGAAGAGCTTCTTCGACTCCTCGAGGGCCTCGCGCCGATCCCGGACCTCCTGCTCGAGCGCCGGGTCCGCGTCGCTGGCGGGCTTCGCGGCCGCCCGCGCACGCAGGGCGAAGAAGCCGACGATCAGGACGAGCACGCCCACGGCCGCCGCCGTGACCATCCAGAACCAGCGCGGATTGACCTCGGCCTTCGCCAGCTTCTTCCAGTCCTGCGGCGCGGCCGCCCGGTGCGCGGGCGCCGACGTCGACCCGGTCAACGGTGGAGGCAGCGGCGGCAGCGGAAAGGCCTCGTTGCCGTCCGCGTTGGTCTCCCGGGGCGGCGGCAGATCGGGCACGTGGGCCGTCACCGGCGCCGTCGAGTCGGCCGCGTCGTCGCGTCGCGTCGGCTCCTCGGAGAAATCCTCCGGGCGTGGAACGACGGCGGCTCGGCCGGCAGCCGGCGTCGGAGCCGATTCGGCGGTCGTCGCCTCCGTCTCGCGCGGCGCGCCCTGGGCCGCGATCTCCTGGAGGTTCGCGAGCTTCAGCGTCGGCAGGTTCTCCGCGGCGGAGACCATCGTGCCGAGGTCCTGCAGCGCCTTCTGCTCCTCGAGGTGGGCCTTCAGCTGGTACAGCGCGAGGGCCATGTCCTTGCCCCGCTGGTATCGGTTCCAGGGGTCCTTCGCCATGGCGCGCGCGACGATCGCGTTGAACTCGAGCGGCACCTCGTGCGAGAGATCGCCGGGGGGCGTGAAGTCCTCATGGACGATCTTGTAGGAGATCGCCGTGAGGTTGTCGCCCTGAAACGGCTTGCGGTTCGTCAGGAGCTCGTACAGGACGACGCCGAGCGAGAAGATGTCGCTCCGCCCGTCGACCGGCGCTCCGGAGACCTGCTCGGGCGACATGTAGTTCGGCGTGCCCAGGAACTGGCCGGTCGTCGTCAGATTCGAGGAGGCGACCTTCGCGATCCCGAAGTCGGTGATCTTCACTTTCCCGTCGGTCGTCAGGATGATGTTCGCCGGCTTGATGTCGCGGTGGATGATGCCCTTGCGGTGCGCGTAGTCGAGCGCCTCGCCGATCTGAGCGATCAAGTCCGCGACCTCTTCCCAGGTGAACTTCTTCTTGTCGGCGAGGAGCGTCTTCAGGTTCCGCCCCTCGATGTACTCCATCGCGATGAACGAGGTCCGGCTCTCGACGTCCTCGCCGATGTCGTGGATCGTGACGATGTTCGGGTGCGAGAGGATGCCGGCGGTCTGGGCCTCGCGGACGAATCGCTCGCGGAACTCGCGGGACTCCGAGTCGTCGTCGTCGCCCTGGGAGTTGCGGATCGTCTTGACGGCGACGAGGCGGCCGATGACCGGGTCCTTGGCGAGATAGACGATTCCCATCGCGCCCTTGCCGAGCTCGCTCAGGACCTCATAGCGGCCGAGCTTCGTCACGCGCGCTCCCGCCGCCGGTTTGCCCGACATCGGATCGGGTTCCCTCCGAGCCGAAATCCCCATTCCCACAGACACATACCCTCGGGAACGCGACCGGCCTCCAGAAATTCTAACAGGTTGCCCCGCGGGACAGCGGTCAATATGCCCGCCCGGAACCACGTTCGAGCGCGTAAAAGGCGCGTGAGGCCGTCATATCCTGCCCCCATGGACGAATCCGATCCCGCCGTGCGCGGCATGTCCATCCTGCGCGTCACCGCCGGTGCGCCGGAGCGCCGCGACGACCGGGTCAGCGTCGAGGAGCCGCTCGAGATCCGGGTCGGAGGCGAGACCCTGGCGGTGACGATGCGCACACCGGGGCACGATTTCGACCTCGCCGCCGGGTGGCTCGTCGCCGAAGGAATCGTGCGAAGCCCCGACGAGATCGTGCGCATGGAGCACTGCCGCGAGGTGCGTTCGCCCGAGGAGGAGGGCAACGTCATCCTCGTCCGCGCGACGGCCCCGGCCGGAGCGACGGACCGCGCGCGGCGGCTGCTCCTGACCTCCTCGTCGTGCGGCCTCTGCGGGAAGGGCTCGATCGAATCGCTGCACGGCCGGTTCCCGCCCGTCCCCCCGGGCGCCCGGCTGGATCCTGCCGTGCTCCGCCGGCTCCCCGACGTCCTGCGCGCCGCACAGGGAAACTTCGCGCAGACGGGCGGCCTGCACGCGGCCGGCATCTTCACGCTCGAAGGCGAGCTCGTCGTCTGCCGGGAGGACATCGGCCGCCACAACGCGGTCGACAAGGCGATCGGCTCCCTGTTCCGGCAGGGCCGGACGCCGCTGTCGCGGCACCTCCTGCTCGTCTCGGGACGCGCGTCCTTCGAGATCGTTCAGAAGGCGCTCGCGGCGGCGCTGCCGATCATCGCGGCCGTCTCCGCCCCATCGTCGCTCGCCGTCGATCTCGCGCGCGAATCGAGCATGACGCTCGTGGGCTTCCTGCGGGAGGGCGGCTTCAACGTGTATGCGGGGGAGGAGCGTCTCTCCCCCGCCGCGACCGCTCGATCAGCGCGGGAATGACCCATCCGAGGAGGACCCCGGCGAAGGCGAGCAAAGCCACCGCGAGCAGGAACGCGATGCCGATCGCGACACAAGAAAGGGCCGTCATGCAGCGGTTTCTCGGCCGCGGCGCGCACCGGCGCGAGGCGCGGACCCCTTCAATATAATCCCGGCCCATGAAACCACTTTCGGCCCCGCAGCTGCGCAACGTGGCCGTCGTCGGCCACAACACGGTCGGAAAGACCACTCTCGTCGCCGCCCTGCTCCACGCCGCCGGCGCGACCACCCGACCCGGCCGGATCGAGGACGGCACCTGCCCGACGGACTTCGACGCCGAAGAAATCGACCGCAAGATCTCGATCAACCTCTCGGTGGCCCACGCCGTGCACCGCGACGTCCGGATCAACTTTCTGGACGCCCCGGGCTACGGCATCTTCGCCCCCGAGGCCCGGGCCGCCGTCGCCGCGGCCGATGCCGTGATCCTCGTCTGCGACGCCGTTTCGGGCGTCGAGGTGCAGACGGAGCGGGCCTGGAAGTTCGCGCAGGAGTTCGGCCGGCCGGTCCTCTTCGTCGTCAACCGCATGGACCGCGAGCGCGCCTCGTTCGACCGCGTCGTCGAGCAGCTGCGCAAGCGGTTCGGCCGGGGCGTGGTCCCGCTCCAGATCCCCGTCGGCGAAGAGAAGGCCTTCAAGGGAACGGTCGACCTCGTCCGCATGGAGTCGCACGTCCACGACGGCGGCAAGCGCGTCGACGGCGCCATTCCGGCGGACCTCGCCGAGCGCGCGAAGGCGGAGCACGAGGCGCTCGTGGAGGCGGTCGCCGAGGGCGAGGACGACCTCATGGAGAAGTTCTTCGCCCAGGGGACGCTCGAGGCGCAGGACATCCTGCCGGGCCTGAAGCGCGAGATCATCGAACGCAAGATCTTCCCCGTCCTGGCCGCCGCGTCCGCGTCCGGGATCGGCGCCCTGCGCATCCTCGACGCGTGCGTCGCGCTCCTGCCCTCTCCGGAGGGACGCCGGGTCGAGGGCACCGGCAAGGACGGGAAGCCCGTGGTCGTCTTCTGCAACGAGAAGGACCACGCGGTCGCGCAGGTCTTCAAGACGGTGTCCGATCCCTTCGCGGGACGCATCACCTATCTGCGGATCTACGCCGGACACTTCCAGTCCGACGGCAACTACTGGAACGCGACGAAGGGGGCGCACGAGCGCTTCTCCGGCCTGTTTCTCCCGCAGGGCAAGGAGCACGTGAGCGTCGCCGAGGCGCGCGCCGGCGACATCGTCGCGGTCGCGAAGCTGAAGGAGACGTTCACGGGCGACACGATGACGACCAAGGACAATCCGGTCGTCCTGCCGATCCTCGCGGTCCCCGAGGCGTCGATCGCATACGCCATCGAGCCGAAGGCGAAGGGCGACGAGGACAAGATCTCGACGGCGCTGCACAAGCTGATCGAGGAGGACCCCTCGCTCGCCTTCCAGCGGGACGAGGAGACCAAGGAGTTCCATCTCGCCGGCGCCTCGCAGCTCCACGTCGAGATCGCGGTCGCGCGCCTGAAGAAGCGCTACGGCGTCGAGGTCATCCTGCACCCGCCGAAGGTCCCCTACCGCGAGACGATCACGAAGAAGGCGGAGGCGCACGGGCGCCACAAGAAGCAGACGGGCGGCCACGGCCAGTTCGCCGACTGCCGCATCCGCGTCGAGCCGCTGCCCCGCGGCAAGGACTTCGAGTTCGTCGACGACATCTACGGCGGCGCGATCCCCCGCAACTTCATCCCGGCGGTCGAGAAGGGAATCCAGGAGGTCCGGCGCAAGGGCTTCCTCGCGGGCTTCCCGATGGTCGACTTCCGCGTCACGCTGTACGACGGGCAGTACCACGACGTCGACTCCTCCGAGCTCGCGTTCAAGCTGGCGGGCGCCCTTGCGTACAAGGAGGCGATGGCGCAGGCGAAGCCGACGCTGCTCGAGCCGGTGATGAACGTCGACATCACGGCGCCGAACGAGTACGTCGGCGACCTGATGGGCGACCTCTCGTCGCGGCGCGGCAAGGTCGAGGGCATGGACGCGGCGGAGGAGGACACGGTCATCAAGGCGCAGGTGCCGATGTCGGAGCTGCTGACCTACGGCGCGCAGCTGCGCTCGATCACGCAGGGGCGGGGCTCGTTCCACCTCGAGTTCTCGCACTACGCCGAGGTGCCGCACTCGCTGCAGGAGAAGATCATCGCGCAGTCGAAGAGCAAGGTCAGCGAAACGAGCCAGGTCTAGGCGGCTGGCGGGTCCGCCTGCCCGCTGCGGCGGAGGCGCTACAGCGTTCGCCAGCGCCGCCCGTCCCTTTCCAGGAATCGGTCGGCGGCCTCGGGACCGAAGGTGCCCGCGGCGTAGTTCGGGAAATCCGTCGGCGGGCGCTTCTCCCAGGCCTCGAGGAGCGGCGTGAGCACCTCCCAGGCGTGCTCGGCCTCGTCGCCGCGGATGAACAGCGTCTGGTCCCCGTGGGTGACGTCGAGCAGCAGCCGCTCGTATCCACCGGCGATCGGCGCGCCGAGCTTCGAGTACGGGAAGTCCATGTAGACCGACTGGATCTGGAGGACCGATCCCGGGATCTTCACCCCGAACTTCAGCGACACGCCCTCGTCGGGCTGGATGTGCAGCCGCAGGACGTTCGGCGCGAGCTCGCCCGAGGCCTTGCTGAAGAAGCGGTGCGGGATCCCCTTGAACTCGATCGCGATCTCGGTCACGCGCTTCGCGAGGCGCTTCCCGGAGCGAAGATAGAAGGGCACCCCCGCCCAGCGCCAGTTGTCGATCGCAATGCGCAGCGCCGCATATGTCGGCGTGTTCGACCCGGTGCTCACGTTCGGCTCTTCGCGGTAGCCCGGGACCTTTCGGCCGTCGACGACGCCGGGGCCATACTGACCTCTCACGGCCCAGTCGTCGATCTCGTTCTCGGGGAACGGACGGATCGACTCGAGGACCTTCACCTTCTCCGCCCGGATCGCGTCCGCCTCGTAGGCCGCGGGCGGCTCCATCGCGGTCAGGGTCAGGAGCTGCATCAGATGGTTCTGGAACATGTCGCGCAGGATGCCCGCGCCCTCGTAGAAGTTCGCGCGGTGTCCGACGCCGACCGACTCGGCCACCGAGATCTGCACGTGGTCGATGTAGCGGTGGTTCCAGAGCGGCTCGAAGATGCCGTTGGCGAACCGCAGCACGAAGATGTTCTGGACCGTCTCCTTGCCCAGGTAATGATCGATCCGGTAGATCTGCTTCTCGGGGAAGCAGGAGAGCAGAACGCGGTTCAACTGCCGGCCGGACTCGAGATCGTGGCCGAACGGCTTCTCGACGACCGCGCGGACCCAGCCGTCCTCGACCTTCGCGAGGCACTCGCGGCCGATCGCGGAGAGAATCGTCTCGTCGGCGTCCGGCGGCGTCGCGAAGTAGAAGATCCGGTTCTTCGGCCCGCCCCGAGCCCCCTCGATCTCGTCGAGGCTCTCGTGGAGGCGGCGGAAGAGGCCGGGATCGTGGAAGTCGCCGGCGATGTAGTGCACGCGCTCCGGCATGTCGCCGGGCCGGCCCTGGGTCGGCGGCGTGAACTCCCGCGCGCCCCCCATCAGGCGCTCGCGGAAATCGGCGTCCGAGTACTCGGTGCGGCCGATCCCGATGATCGCGAAGTCCGGCGAGAGCGCGCCGTCGCGATTCAGGTGCGCGATCGCGGGCGCGAGCAGCCGCCGCGTCAGGTCGCCGGAGGCGCCGAAGATGACGAGCGTGGCCGGCGGCCGGATCTCCTCCTCCCGCTTCGCGGCGCCCGGCGCGCTCAGGCGGCCACCTCGGACCCGACGGAGGCGGCGAGCGCCGCGATCTCCGCGGCCGGGTCGGCGCCGAGCTCGATCCGCGCGGCACGGCGGCCGCGCGCCCGGAGCGCCTCGAGATCGCCGTCGGCCTGGGCGCGCAGGACCTGTCCGAAGTCCCACGGCCGGCCGGGAATCGGGAGCGGCGCGCCGGCCGGGCCGACGAGCTGCAGGAGCGCGCCGTCCGGACCGGCCTGGTGCGCCTGCCCCGACGCGCGCTCGAAGGCCGGCGCGAATCCTCCGGTCGTGGCGATCTTCTTCGACGCGCGGACGGCCAGCCGCAGCCTCTCGATCGCCGCCGCGGTCTCGGGCCGCTCGGGGAGGTACGCCGAGACGGCGAAGAGTCCTCGCGGCCCCAGCCCCTCGAGCAGGCGGCGCAGCGCCGCGGGACCTTCCTCCGGCCTCTCGGCCTCGCCGGCGGTGCCGGCGAGCCGGCGGCTCGCGCGATCGCGGGCGTCGCGCGCGTCGGATTCGTCGAACGGGTTGAGTCCGAGAAGGCGCGCCGCGACGGCCGCCGCGAACTGCCAGCGGAAGAGCTCGCCCCCGAGCTCGAGCGGCTCGCGGAGCACGAAGCCGGCGAGCGGATGGCCGTGCTCGACGAGCGTGGCGAGGCGATGGTCCACCTCCGGTTCCTCCGTGCCCGACGCCTCGCACCGGACGAAGAAACGGTCCCCGCCGTACTCGGCCGGCCCGCCGAGCGGCTCGCCGGCGACCGGCACGACGCCGCGCCCCTCGCGACAGAGCGCCCCCGCCAGGAGGCCCTCGATCCACCGCGCCATGGCCCCGATCGCCGGTCCCGTGGACACGGTCAGCTTGTCGTGACCGGCCAGCGCCTCGGACGCGATCGAGGCGCCGAGCGCGAGGCCGGGATTCTCGAGCCCGTTGGCGCGGCAGGCCTCCGCCATGCGGAGGACTCCCGACGCGAACGCGTCGACGTCGGCCCCGAGGAGCGCGAGGGGCAGGAGCGCGAGCTGCGTCAGCGAGCCGAAGGCACCCGGAGCGCGGGGCTCGGCAGTCACGACCGCCCGGACCTTGCGCTTGGCCGCCGCCGTCTCCAGCGCCGAGCCCGCCTCCGTGGTCACGAGGAACCGACGTCCGGCGCCGTCGCCGAGCGCGCGCTGCGCGTGGTCGAAGAAGAAGTCGAAGAGCAGGTCCGTCTCGAGGATCGCCCCGGTGCGCGAGGCGACGACGAACAGCGTCCCGGCCGGGTCGTGGTCCGCGGCCGCGGCGGCGATCGCCGACGGCTCGGTCGTGTCGAGGACGGAGAGAGCCGGAAACCCCTCCGCCGGAACGAACGCCTCCGCGAAGAGACGGCCCGCGAATGCGGGGGCGCCCGACGCGAGGAGCAGGACGCGGTCGGCGCCGGCGGCCGCCTCCCGGGCGAGAGGCTTCAGGCCCTCGGCCGCGGCGCCGAGGCGCTCGGGGACCGCGAGCCAGCCGAGCGAGCCCTCGATCTGCTTGCGCGCGAGGGCCTCGGGACGCCAGAACGAAGCGTCTTCGGCCCAGATCCGATCGACCGCGCGCTCCTTCTCCAGGCGCGCGGCCGCGTCGCGACAGCGCGCCGCTGCCGCATCCGGTTGAAGGTTCAGGCCACCCTCATCGCGCGCTGCTTCTCGCCGATCGTCTTCATGAGGCTGTCGAAGGAGTCGGCGAACTTCTTCACGCCCTCGTTCTCGAGCTCCGCGGTGACCTGCTCGAACGAGATGCCGAGCTCGCGCAGGGTCCGGAATGCCGCGTGCGCCTCATCCCTCTCGTCGCGGACCCGCACCCGCACGTCGCCATGGTCTCGGAAGGCGTCGAGCGTTTCCGGGGGCATCGTGTCGACGGACCGGGGCGCGACGAGGGCCTCCACGTAGTAGAGGTCCGGCAGCTTCGGGTCCTTCGTCGACGTCGAGGCCCAGAGCGGCCGCTGCACGCGCGCGCCGGCGCCCTCCAGCGCCTTCCAGCGCGGCGCCGCGATCGTCTCCTCGAACACCTCGTAGGCGACCCGGGCGTTCGCGATGGCGAGCCGGCTCCGCAGGTTCCTCGCCCGCTCGTCGCCCTTCTTCCCGAGCGCGTCGAGCTTCGGATCCACGTTGGTATCCACGCGCGAGACGAAGAAGCTCGCGACCGAGGGCACGGCGAGCGACTGCCCCGCGCGGCGCCTCTCCTCGAGCGCGGACTGATGCGCTTCCATCACCTCGCGGTAGCGCTCGACGGAGAAGAGCAGGGTGATGTTGATCGGGATGCCATCGGCGAGGCACTGGCGGATGGCCGGAACGCCCTCCGCCGTGCCCGGGATCTTGACCATCACGTTCGGCCGATCGCACGCCCTCGCGAGGCGCCGCGCCTCCGCGATGGTCCCCTCCGTGTCGCGCGCGAGGTGCGGGCCGACCTCGATCGAGACGAAGCCGTCGTCCCCGCGCGAGGCGTCGTGCACCGCGCGAAACGCGTCGGCCGCCGCCCGCACGTCGCGCACCGCGAGCGTGTCGAAGACCTGCGACGGGTCCTTGCCCGCCGCGTCGCGGATGTCGCCGTCGTAGAGCGAGCTGCCGGCGATCGCCTTGTCGAAGATCGTGGGATTCGAAGTCATGCCCGAGAGGCCGTCCTCCTCGATCAGCTTCGCGAGACCGCCGCCGGCGACGAGGTCGCGGCGGATGTAGTCGAGCCAGACGCTCTGCCCGAGCGCCGAGAGCGCCCGGAGTCGATTCGTCGTTCATGGTGCCTCCTGCTTTCCAACCAGGCCGCGGGCGAGGGCGACGACCTGGTCGGCCGTGAAGCCGTACTCGCGCATCACGACCTCGCCTGGCGCCGAGGCGCCGAAGCGGTCCACGCCGAGCGAGACGCCGCCGTCTCCCACCCACTTCGACCAGCCGAACGTCACGCCCGCCTCGATCGAGACGCGCGCCCGGACGGCCGGCGGCAGCACGTCGTCCCGGTACTCCTTGGGCTGCGCCTCGAAGAACTCCCAGCACGGCATCGAGACGACGCGGGTCGGGATGCCCCCGGCCTCGAGCTTCTGGCGTCCCGCCACCGCCAGCTGCAGCTCCGAGCCCGAGGCGATGAGGATCACCTTCGGCGCGCTGCCGGAGGCCTCCGCGAGCACGTAGGCCCCGCGCGACAAGTCGCCGCGGGCGCCGGACCGGTCGAGCACGGGAAGGTTCTGGCGGGAGAGGACGAGGCCGACGGGTCCCTTCGCGTGCCGCATCGTGGCGCGCCAGGCGTCGACCGTCTCGTTGGCGTCGCCCGGCCGGATCATGGTCATGTGGGGCATCGCCCGCAGCGACATCAGCTGCTCGACCGCCTGGTGGGTCGGCCCGTCCTCGCCGAGCCCGATCGAGTCGTGGGTCCAGACGAAGATCGTCGACAGCTCCGAGAGCGCGGCGAGCCGGATGGCGGGCCGCATGTAGTCGGAGAAGCAGAAGAACGTCGCGACGAACGGCCGCACGCCCCCGTGCCAGGACAGGCCGTTCGCGATCGCCGCCATGGCGTGCTCGCGCACGCCGTAGTGGATGTTGTTGCCCTGGCCGGTCTGGCCGTCGAAGTCGCCGGCCTTCTCGATCTTCGTCTTCGTCGACTCCGAGAGATCCGCATCGCCGCCGAGGAGCCAGGGCACCTTCGGGGCGATCGCGTTGATCGCCTTGCCGCTCGCGGAGCGCGTCGCGACGGATTCGCCGACCTTGAAGCTCGGCAGGGCCGCGTCCCATCCGGCCGGCAGCTCGCCCTTCGCCGCCGTGCTCCATTCCTCGGCGAGCGGCGGGTTGTCCTTCCCCCAGGCCGCGAAGCGCCGCTCCCATTCCCCCTGGAGCTTCGCCCCGCGCTCGACGGCCTCGCGGAGATGGCGGAGAGCCTCCGGCGGCTCGAAGAAGGGCTCCTCCCACTCCCAGCCGAGGTCCTTCTTCGTCAGGACCACTTCCTCGGGTCCGAGCGGGCTGCCGTGCGCCGCCGAGGTGCCGGCCTTGTGCGGCGAGCCGTAGCCGATCGTCGTCCGCACCGCGATGATCGTCGGCATATCCTGCTGCGACACCGCGGTCCGGATCGCCGCGTCGATCGCGTCGAGATCGGTGTTGCCGTGCTCGACCCGCAGCACCTGCCAGCCGTACGCCTCGTAGCGCCGCAGCACGTCCTCCGTGAAGGCCTGGGCCGTGGGGCCGTCGAGCGAAACGTGGTTGTCGTCGTAGAGATAGGTGAGCTTGCCGAGCTTCAGGTGTCCCGCGAGGGAGCCCGCCTCCGACGAGATGCCCTCCATGAGGTCGCCGTCTCCCACCATCGCGAAGGTGCGATGGTCGACGATCGTCTGTCCCGGGCGGTTGTAGCGGGCCGCGAGGAAGCGCTCCGCGATCGCCATGCCGACCGCGTTGGCGGTGCCCTGGCCGAGCGGACCGGTCGTCGCCTCGACGCCCGGAGTGTGGCCGCTCTCCGGATGGCCGGGCGTGCGGCTGCCCCATTGCCGGAACTGCTTCAGGTCGTCGAGCGACAGGTCGTAGCCCGTCAGATGCAGGAGGCTGTAGAGCAGCATCGATCCGTGTCCCGCGGAGAGCACGAAGCGGTCGCGGTCGGGCCAGTGGGGATCGCGCGGGTTGTGGCGCAGGTGGCGCTGCCAGAGCACGTATGCCATCGGCGCGGCGCCGAGCGGCAGGCCCGGGTGTCCCGAGTTCGCCTTCTGAACGGCGTCGATCGAGAGCGTTCGGATCGTGTCGACGCAGAGCTCGTCGAGAGACTTCATGACGGTGCTCACGAAAAGTCCTCCCCGATCCGATCTTATTACGCCGATCCGAAGCCTGGCGGAGGGCGGCCGCAGGGCCGGCCGCCGTCCTTTTTGAGAGAGAATCGCGCCCGAGGTTTCAGCGCTCCTTTGTCGCCACGCAGCGCCACGTCCCCGCCGCGCGCCGAGCGCAAGGTCCTCGAGTGGTCCGCTCGAGAGCTCGCGGGGCGGGAGCGCGCGCTCGAGTGGCTCGAGACCGACGGCCTCGGCGGGTTCGCCTGCGGCACCGTCGGCGGCACGCGGACGCGCCGCTATCACGGCTGGTACCTCCCCGCGATTCCGGCGCCCCGGCGCCGCTGGATGATGGTCTCCGGCGGCGACGAGTTCGTGACGGCGGGCGGCGTCACCGAGGGAATCTCGACGCAGGCGTACCGCGACGCCGTCCATCCCGACGGCGGGCGCAGCCTCTCGCGCTTCCGCCTCGAGCCGTTCCCGACCTGGCTCCACCAGACCCCGGCCTTCTCGATCGAACGGTCGGTCTGCCTCGTTCGCGAGCGGTCGCTCGCCATCGTGCGCTGGGTCAACCGCGGCGCCTCCGAGATCGGTCTGCGGGTCCGCCCGCTGCTCGCGTTCCGCGGCTCGCATCGCCTCCAGGCCGAGACGCCCGACTGGGACGCGTCCACCGAGGCCCGCGGCGAGGTCTCCTCGGTTCGCCCGGTCGCGTACCTGCCCCGCCTCTATCTCCGGGGCGTCTTCGCCTCGACGCGCGTCGATCCGCTCTGGTACCGCCACTTCGTCTACGCGGAGGAGACCCGCCGCGGGTACGACGACGAGGAGGACCTCTGGAGCCCCCTCGAGTGGGAGTGGACGCTGCGGCCCGACGCGCGCGCCTTCGCCCTGTTCTCCCTGAATGAAGTGGCCTCCGATCCCGAGCACTTCCTCGACGAGGAGCGCCGGCGCCGGGAGGCGTTCGCCCGCACGCGGGATCCCGTCTTCGACGAGCTCGCGCGCCGCGCGGAGACCTTCCTCGCCGAGGCCGACCACGGGCGCGGCACGATTCTCGCCGGATTTCCGTGGCTCGCCGACTGGGGCCGCCAGGCGATGGTCGCGGCGCCGGGACTCGCGCTCGCGACCGGGCGCTTCGGGGCGGTGGCGCCCGTCCTGAACGCGTTCGCCGCCCTCCGCCGCGACGGGCTGATCCCGAATCATTTCTCCCGCGAGGAGGGCGATCCCGAGTACGACTCGGTCGACGCGTCGCTGTGGTTCATCCTCGCGGCGGACTGGTTCGGCCGCGCGCGCCGGAACCCGCATCGGCCCTCCCCGCTGCTCGGCGCCGTGCGCGCGATCGTCGACGCCTACCGCCGCGGCACGCGCTTCGGCATCGGCGTCGGACCCGACGGTCTCCTCGTCGCGAGCTCTCCCGGCCGCGCGCTCACCTGGATGGATGCGGTCGTCGACGACAAGCCCGTCACGCCGCGCTCCGGTCGCGCGGTCGAGGTGAACGCGCTCTGGCACGCCGCCCTGAAGAGCGCGGCGCGCCTCGAACGCCTGTCGGAGGAGGCGGGACGCGCGCGGGAGCTCGAGAGCGAGGCGTGGCACGTGGCGCGCCGCTTCAACGAGACCTTCTGGAACGGCCCGAAGGGCTGCCTGCACGACGTCATCGGCGACGGCGGGCCCGACGCGAGCCTGCGGCCGAACCAGATTCTCGCGGTGGCGCTCACCGACGACCTCCTGCCGCCTCACCGCGCCCGGTCGGTGTACTGGACGGTGCGCCGCTCGCTCCTGACCCCCTTCGGGCTGCGCACCCTCGATCCCGCCGACCCCCGCTACCGGGGACGCGGCGACGGCGACGAGCGGGATCGCCTCCTCGCGGCCCACCAGGGCACCGTCTGGCCCTGGCTGATGGGACCGTTCGCCGACGCGCACTTCCGCGTCTTCGGCCACTCGGAGGACTCCCGCCGCACGATGCGCGCCCTGCTCGCTCCGCTCCGGGCGCACGTGCTCGAGGCGGGGCTCGGCTCGATCTCCGAGATGTTCGACGGCGATCCGCCGCACGCGCCCCGGGGCTGTTTCGCGCAGGCGTGGAGCGTCGCGGAGGTCGCCCGCGTCGTGTACGCGCACCTGCTGGGCGTCGAGTGAGGAAGCCCGTCCTCCTGCTGATCTGCGACGGCTGGGGCCACGCCCCGCCGTCCGAGGGCAACGCGATCTCGCGGGCGCGCACGCCCATCTTCGACCGCTGGATTGCGGGATACCCGTGGACCCTGCTCGAGGCGTCGGGCGAAGCGGTGGGTCTGCCCGCCGGCGTCATGGGCAACTCCGAGGTCGGTCACCTGACGCTCGGCGCCGGACGCATGGTCCCGCAGGACCTCCTCCGCATCGATCTCGCGCTGCGCGACGAATCGTTCTTCCAGAACCCGGTGCTTCTCGCCGCGGCCCAGCAGGCGCGGCGCGGCGGCGCGACGCTCCACCTCATGGGCCTCCTCTCGAACGGCGGCGTTCATTCGCACGAGCGCCACCTCGATGGCCTGCTCGAGCTCGCCTCCCGCGCCGGTGTGAGCCGGGTCCGCGTCCACGCCTTCACGGACGGCCGCGACACGCCGCCCCGGTCCGCCCTCGGCTTTGCGAACCGGCTGGAGGCGAGCCTCGAGCGCTGGGGCGGCAAGATCGCGACGGTCGGCGGCCGCTACTACGCGATGGACCGGGACAAGCGGTGGGACCGCGTCGCCCGGGCGTACCAGGCCCTCGTGTTCTCCTCGGGGCTGACGGCCGACAGCGTCGAGGAGGCGATCGAGAGCGCGTACGAGCGCGGCGAGACGGACGAATTCATCCAGCCGACCGTCCTCCTCGAGGACGGCCACCCCGTCGGTCCCATCCGCAGCGGCGACGCCGTGATCTTCTTCAACTTCCGGGCGGATCGGGCGCGGCAGATCACGCGGGCGCTCACCGAGACGGACTTCTCCGAGTTCCCGCGCCCGAAGCCTCCGCGCCTCCAGTTCGTCTGCTTCACCGAGTACAAGGCGGACTTCGGCCTGCCCGTCGCGTTCGCGACGCGGGCCCTGACGCACATCCTCGCCGATGTCTGGGGGCGGGCCGGCATCGCGAACCTCCGGCTCGCCGAGACGGAGAAGTACGCGCACGTCACGTACTTCTTCAACGGCGGCGTCGAGGAGCCGTTTCCCGGAGAGGAGCGCATCCTGGTGCCGTCCTGGAAGGGCGCGACGTACGACCTGCACCCGGAGATGTCCGCGGCGCAGATCACGGAGGAGGCCGTGCGGGCGCTGCGCGACGGCCGCTTCGGCGCCTACGTCGTCAACTTCGCCAACGCCGACATGGTCGGCCACACGGGAAAGCTCGACGAGACGATCGTCGCGGTCGAGACGCTCGATCGCTGCTTCGGGATTCTGGAGGCCGCGTGCCAGGAGGCGGGCGTGACGCTGGTCATGACCTCGGACCACGGGAATGCCGAGCAGATGGTCGATCCGTCGACCGGCGCGCCGCACACGGCCCACACGACGAACCCGGTGCCGCTCGTCCTGTGCGAGTCCGGACGGACGCTCCGGGACGGCGGGGCCCTTTTCGACGTGGCCCCGACGCTGATCGGGCTGCAGGGGTTGTCGAGGCCGGAGGAGATGACGGGAAGGGACCTGAGGCGCTGACGCGAACCGCGTCACCCTCCCGCCTCCTTCCGCTCCTTCGCCCCCGGAAAGACGCGCCGCTGCTCCGCGCGCAGCCCCGCGGCGGTGCGGGAATCGCCCAGGATCTCGTAGGTGCGGATCGCCGCGAAGTACGCCTCCGGCGAGCGCACGTCGCGGACGAGATCGTCGAGCGCGTGGCGCGCCTCCGCCTCGCGCCCCTGGCTCGCGTAGAGCATCGCGAGGGACGTCCGGGCGGCCGTGCTGGCCGGGAACTCCGCGATCTCCTGCCGGAACGCCGCCTCCGCCTCCGCGGAACGGCCGAGGCGCGCGAGGCTGTCGCCCTTCAGGTAGTTGAGGTTCTGGAGGAGTCCGGTGTCGTCGGCGTGCGGCCTCGACGCGAGCGCGATCTCGGCGAGCGCGCCGGGATAGTCGTGCCGGTCGTGGAGCACGCGCGCGAGGATCAGGTGCGGGATCCGCCGCAGGGGGTACTTCTCGAGCGCCGCCCGGGCCTCCCGCTCGGCCCCGGCCAGATCCCCCTCCGCGAGCGCGATGCGCGCGAGATTGTCGTACGGGCTCGTGCTGCCCGCGTGGCCCGCGGCCTCGGCGTGCCTTCGCGCCTCCGCGTAGTTGCCGATCTCGAAGTAGTAGTCGGAGAGCGCCATCAGGACCTGCGGGTTGTAGGGCGAGAGCCGCGCCGCCTGCTGGAACGCGGCGAGGGCGTCGGCGTCCTTGCCGAGCTTCATGCAGGATTCGCCGTACATCTGCCAGACGTCGGTCATGCCGGGCTCGGCCTTCAGCAGCCGGCGGAAAACCTCGACCGCCTCCGCGTAGTTCCCCAGGTGCATCGCCCCGAACCCCGCCTTCAGCTGCGCGACGGCGCCGATGCGGTCGCGCGGCGCGGGCAGGTCTCTGGCGCCGAGATCGGCGGACGTCCCGCCGAGGTAGCCGAGCGACGCGAGCTTCTTCACCTGCTCGGGATCGGAGGCGCCGGGAGCCTGGAGCGGCCGCGGCATTCCGAGCAGCTCCGCCCGCATCGAGCGGAAGGCCGGCGGGAGTTCCGCCGAGAGGTCCGTCTTCTCGCCGGGGTCCGCGACGACGTCGTAGAGCTCCGGCCTCGTCGAGTGGATGTAGTGGTCGTGGGCGTCGATCAGCGACGCGAGGTCGCTCCAGCCGAGATGGAGCCTCGGATAGAGGGTCTCGCTGTAGATCCGCCGCCCCGGGGGGGGCGCGGCGCCGCTCATGGCGGGGGCGAACGACGTTCCCGCGAGCCCGGGCGGGGCCGGGAGGTCGACCAGGGCCGCGACGGTGGGAAAGACGTCGACGAGCGCGACCGGGGCCGCCACCGTCTCGCCCCGGTGCCGCGCCTGCGGGAGCTTGACGATCAGGGGGACGTGGATCGCCTCCCGGTACAGCAGGACGCCGTGCTCGTCCTCGCCGTGGTCGTTCAGGCCCTCGCCGTGATCGGACAGGAAGACGACGAGCGCGCGGTCGTAGATGTCCCGTTCCTTCAGGAAGCGGACGAAGTGCCCGACGATCTCGTCGGCGCGGGCGATCTCGCCGTCGTAGAGGAGCGGGTATTGGGAGCGGAAGGGCTCGGGCGGCTCGTACGGCGAGTGCGGCTCGAAGAGATGCAGAAACGCGAAGAAGGGGCCCCTCGAGGCGCCCGACACCCACTCGGCGAGGAGCGCCTGCGTCTCGTCGCCGCTGCGCTGGACGCGCGAGATGGACTGGCTCATCTTCGTCGGCTCGATGTTGTCCTCCCAGTAGTCGAACCCGCGGGCGACGCCGGTGGCATGCGAGAGGATGATCGAGGACACCGCGCCGCCCGTCGCGTACCCGTGGCCCTTGAGGAAGGCCGCGAGCGTCGCCGGTTCCGGACCGAGCGCGTAGCCGAGGTTGTCGCGCACGCCCGTTTGGGGCGGCAGGAGACCGGTGAAGAGAGCCGTGTGCGACGGGAGGGTCAGCGGGACCTGGGAGTAGGCGTTCTGGAACAGGACGGCATCGGCGCGGAGCGCGTCCAGATTCGGAGTGCGCAGCCCGGCGTAGCCGTAGGCCGGCAGGTGGTCGGCGCGCAGCGTATCGACCGAGATCAGGACGACGGGAACGCCGGCCGATCCGAGCGTCGCGGCGCGCCGACAGCCGCCGAGCGCGACCGCCGCCGCGAGGGCAACGACGAAACGGCCCGCGAGCGCGAGCGAGCGCCCGGGCCCGGCCCTTGCCGATCCATCTGTTAGCATCCGCCGCATGCCGACCAAGCCCGAAATCTACCTCCGGCGCCTCGAAACCGTGCGGTCCCGGCTCGCCTCGCTGCCCGCCGACGGTCTCTTCGTCACGCCGTCCTCCAACCTCTTCTATCTCACGGGCGTCGATTTCCACCGCAGTGAACGCCTGACCGCCCTGCTTCTCTTCCAGGACAGAGATCCGGTGATGATCTGCCCGGCGTTCGAGGCGTCCCGCCTGCGCCGGATGTCGGCGGTCGGAAACGTCGTCACCTGGGAGGAGACCGAGGACCCCTTCACCCGCGCCGGCGGGCTGTTCCCGGCGGAGTTCGGAACCCTCGCCGTCGAGCCCTCGACCGCCTTCGACGACGTCGAGCGGCTGCTCAGCCTCCGGTCCGGCTGGAAGCCGGTGTCGGCCGCGACGACCTTCGCCGCGCTCCGGATGGTCAAGTCCGCCGAGGAGCTCGAGATGATGCGGCGGGCCATCGAGGTCGCGCTGCCTCGCTTCCGCCGCGCCTTCGAGGCGCTCCGCCCCGGCTGCACGGAGGCGGAGATCTCGGCCCTCGTCGGCGGCGAGAACATGGTCCAGTTCGGCCCGTCCTCCGCGTACCCCCACGGCGCATCGGGCTCGACGCCGCTGTCCCGCGACCAGGCCGTGCTGATCGACGCCTGGGACAAGCCCGACGGGTACTTCTACGACATCACGCGGTCGACCTTCTTCGGAGAGCCCACCGACGAGTACCGGAAGGTCTGGTCGATCGTGCTCGACGCGCAGTCGGCCGCGATCGACAAGGCCGCTCCCGGCGTGCCGTGCGCCGAGGTCGACGCCGCCGCCCGCCGCGTCATCGAGAAGGCCGGCTTCGGCGAGTACTTCACGCACCGCCTCGGGCACGGCCTCGGGATCGACGTGCACGAGCCACCCTACATGGTCGGACACGACCGCACGGTCCTCGAGCCGGGAATGACGTTCACGTCCGAGCCGGGGATCTACCTCCCGGGCCGGTTCGGCGTGCGCATCGAGGACGACATCGTGTGCACCGAGCGCGGCGCCGAGTCCCTTTCGCCCCGCGTGAGGAGCCTCGAGCCCATAACGGTCTGAGCGGCGCTCGACGCGCCGACGCCGGCGGGGAACGTTCCTTCGGGGCGATTGTCCCTCTGGCGCGAAAGCACGGGTCTGGAACTCTCGACCCGACGTCTCACACGGTTTCCACCTCCGGTCCGCCGAACCGCGGCTTCCGTCCCCGGCGGGAACGGCCCGCGGGTTTATAGTGTTTTCGTTGCCCGCATGACATTCCGGTTCGGCAGCCTCGTCCTCGACGGGGAGAGTCGTTCGCTCTCCCGCGACGGGCGAGCCGTATCGATCTCGCCCAAGGCCTTCCGGCTCCTCCAGGTCCTCCTCGAGGCGCGGCCCCGCGCCGTGCCGAAGGCCGAGCTCCACCGGCGGCTGTGGCCGGACACCGTCGTCTCGGACGTGAATCTCCCGACGCTCGTCGCGGAGATCCGTCAGGCGATCGGCGACGGCGCGCGCTCCCCCGTGTTCATCCGCACCATCTACGGATACGGCTACGCCTTCTGCGGCACCGCCGTGGCGCTCCGCCGCGACGGCCGGCCGGACACGGCGAGCGACCAGCTCTTCCGTCTGATCTGGGGCCAGCGCGAGATCGCCCTGTCCGAGGGCGAGAACGTCCTCGGTCGGGGCGTCGACTCGCTCGTCTGGATCGACGCGCAGAGCGTCTCCCGGCGGCACGCGCGGCTGGTGATCGCGTCGGGGCTCGCGACGCTCGAGGACCTCGGATCGAAGAACGGCACCTTCGTCAACGGGATCCGCCTGTCGGCGCCCGTGGCGCTGCGGGACGGCGACGAAGTGCGCGTCGGCAGCGTCCCGATGACCCTTCGGGTGCACGCGAAGCCGACCGCCACGGAAACGGCGACGGGACTGTGACCGCGGCGAGAGAACGCCGCGTCGGCGCCCGGGCCGAGGGCACCGAGAGCCGGGCGCCGAAGAGAAGCCTGACCGCGGCGAGAGAACGCCGCGTCGGAAGTCGCCTGCGGCTCCTCGCCGTGGCCTTCGCGGCCGCACTGACCGCGGCCTCGTCCTCGCGGGCCGCCGAGCCGGCGTCGCCGCCCGATGCCGAGGAGGCCGCGGATTTCGCGCGTCGTGCGGCGCTCGCGGCCCTGCACGGGCCGCCGAAGATCTTCCTGGAGTCGCTCGACGCGGACGGGATCATGCAGCGTCTGATCGGCGCCGATGTGGTCGCGGGACTCTCCGAGCGCCAGCAGGAGCTGCTGCGGTCCGCGGTGCGCGAGCACTTCCTCCAGGCGCTCGCGGCGCCGGCGGGCGACGCGGGCGAGATCGCCTGGGCGTCCACCGCCGACGCGGGCCACGGCGCCGTGTCCGTGTTTCTGGGGCTGCGCTATCGAACGACGCTGCTGAAGACGCGGTGGACCGTCGCGCGCACGCGCCGGGGACTCGCCGTCGAGGACGTCGTCCTCGTCGATCCCGGGCTATCGCTCGCGGCCGAAATGGGGCGCGCGCTGGGCCCTCAGCCGGTGCGCCGCCGCAACGCGGCGGGCGAGGCGCACGCCCGCGCGCTGCCGAGGCTCGCCGGCGTCGCCGCGATCATCGTCGTCGTGCTCGTCTTCGCGCGGCGTCTGCCGCCGGACCGCCGCCCGCTCCTCTGGATCGCCGCGGTGCCGGCGCTTCTCTTCCTCGTCGATGGGGCGCTCGCGGTGCAGCGGGCGCTCTCCGAGCCGTACGCGCTCTCGGAGGGCCTGCCGCCGCAGCCCTGGCGGCAGAACGAAAAACTCGCGCTCGCGGCGCAGGCGCAGGGACTGCCCGAGACGGCGCGCGAGCAGTGGACGAAGGCGCTCGCCGAGGGAGCGCCGCCCGGGCCCGTGTACTACCAGATGGGACTTTCGGCGCGCGGCAGCGGCGACTCGGCCGAGGCCACCGCGGACTTCGAGCGCGCCGTCGCCGCCGTCCCCCCCGCTCCCGGCGCGGCGCGGGAGCTCGCGACGATCGCGCTCGCGGCGGGGCGCAACGCGGACGCCCGGGCGCTTCTCCATCGGTACCTGGACGACGCGGGGCCGGACGTCGAGAGCCTCGCCGCGCTGGCCGTCGCGGAGACGAACCTGGGCGACACGGCGGCGGCCCTCGCGGCGATCGCGTCGGCCCGGGCGCTCGTCGGCGAGGACTGGCGCAAGGCCGAGCTCGAGGCGCGCATCCAGGCGCGCGCCGGAAACGCACCCGCCGCGGTGGCCGCGCTGCGGCCGCTCGAGGCGCAGGGCAAGCTCGACCGATCCGTCCTGCGCGCCGAGCCGGCCTATCTGCCCATCGCCACGGATCCGGCGTGGGTGGCTTTCTTGAACGAGAGCGGTCCGCCGACGAGCGAGGGCGGCAAGCCCCACGAGCCCTAGGGGTCTAGAGTCCCACCCACTGCCGCCAGGACGCGAACAGCTCCCCCTCCGTCAATCCCGTTTCGAAGGCGAGGGCGTCCTCGAAGGAGCCGCCCCGGGAAAGGCGCTGAAGGAGGCAGGCCACCGCCCCCTCTCCTCGCAGCGTCAGGAGATGCTCGACGAGCGAGAGCGACTGGGTGTAGCTCGACCGCGCGGCGCTCCGGGACTGCCGCTGCGAGAAGGTGCGATCGAGGGCGCCGGCCGACGCGGCCCCGCCGCCGCGGACGATCTCCCGGGTCTCCCGCACCGTCGCGCGCCGGCCTTCGCTCCACTGGGCGAGCCCCTCGTGGAACCAGAGCGGGGCGCGGCCGCCGCATGCCCGGCGAATGCGCGCGTGGGCGAGCTCGTGCGCGAGGACGGACTGGAGGGCCCCGGGGACCTCGCCCGCCTCGATGCCGACGCGGATCTTGCCGTCGTAGAGGCCGGAGCTCCAGTCCGGCACGGAAACGAGCGAGAAGTAGGCGCGCCCCATGTAGAGGACCGCCACCTGGCGCTCGGGCGGCGGCGGCCCGAGCAGCGGAGTCTGCGCCGCCGAAGCGGCCTCGAGGCTCTCGCCCGCCTCCCGCACGACCTCCGAGGGCACGCCCGGGTCGGCGAAGACCGTGAAATGGTCGAACTCGAGCGAGCGCTGTCCGCGCGACACCGCGAGCTCGTCGCGCGCGCGGGACAGGCGCGCCAGAACGGCCGGGTCCGACCCGCCGAACCGGAGAAACTCCTCCCACGCGGCGACCGCGTCCGCCAGGCGGTGGAGCGACAGGTAGGCGTCTCCCAGCACGGCGTAGATCTCGGGCGGCGCGCGCGAGACGTTCTCCTCCGCGAGACGCAGGTAGAAGCGCGCGGCGTCGGCGTCGCCGGCGCGCAGATGACACAGCGTCAGCTCGGCGAGGATCAGGCCGTTGCCCTCGTCGAGGGCGTACGCCTCCGACAGGAGCTCGGAGGCCCGCCCGGTATCGCCCTCGGCGAGGTACGCCGCGCCCAGCCGCTCGAGCCCGTCCGCCACTCGCTTCGCCTCGGCCGAGCCGGGCTGCGCGAAGGCCGCGTGCGCGTGCAGGCCGGCGACGATGCGGTCGCGTTCCGCCGGCGGCGGCGCATCCTGGAGCGGCGGGGCCACGGCGGCCGCCGCCGCGACGAGAAGCAGCGCCGCGGCGGTCAAGGCACCAGGAAGGGAGCCGTCGCCTGGCGCATGGCGCCGCCCGTGGCGCCCTGCAGAAACACCCGCAGCCCGTATCGTCCCGGCGCGAGATCCGCCGGAGCGGGAAACGAGAGGAGCAGCGTCCGTTTCCCATCGGAGCCCGGCGCCGTGCTGCCGAGAATCGCCAGCTTCACGGATTCCAGCGGTTTCCCGTCGGCGGCGAGGATCTGGCTTCCCAGCCGCAACTCGTTGTTCTCGCCTCCGTCGAAGTGGTATCCGACGAGACACAGGCGCGGCGCCTCGCCGGGAACGACGCGCGGAAGGGCCACGGGTGTCATGCCCTCCGCGGGGAGCTGCGTGAAGGGATTCGAGACCGCCGAGCTCGCGTCCGTGCCGCCGCCGGAGGCGCCGGCGACGGCGATCCAGGACGCCGCGCCGTCGAGAAACAGCGGCGGCAGGAGGAACGGCTCCCCGGGGGAGAACGCGGGAACGTCGACGGGCGTCACCGAGAAGCCCATGCGCCCGGTCGCGGCGTTGCGCACGAGGGTGCGCACGCGGTAGGACCCCGGCGCCAGGCGCAGCTGCCCGTAGTACCGCACGCCGCCGGCCTCGAGGCGCTCGCGGTTCTTCTTCAGATCGGCGCCGACCGTCCGCGTGAAGAAGTCCTGCAGCGTTCCCTGGCGGTCGACCGCGTAGGCGTAGACCTCGAGCGTCAGCTTCTCGCCCCGGTCTCCGGCGAGGAGCGCCCGCCCCGGCACCTCGAGGAGCACGGGCACGCGCGCCGTGCCGCCCTCCCCCGCGAAGGGAACGGCGAGCACCCGCGCCGGGATGTCGTCGAAGGGGATCTCGTTGGCGATGACGTCGGCCGCGAGGAGGCGCCGCTCGAGGGGCGAGAGCTGCCGCAGGCCGTGCCGCTCGTAGTAGCCCGCCCGCGCGAGCACCCGCGCGCCCGCGGCGGAGGCCTTCACCTTCAGCGGGTGGTAGCGGCCGTCTCCCGACGAGCGGTCCGGCTTGAACGCGAGCACGTAGACGAACTCGGTCTGCGCCACCAGGCGCGCCAGGTCCGCGCCGAGGTCGTTGGCGTTGCGGAAGACGTCGCCGCCGCTGCCCTGCGCGATCTCGTACAGCGCGTTCTCGTTCTCGCGCAGCCCCACCGCCGCACCGCCCTCCTCGGGATCACCGTCCGCGCGGATCCCGCCGATGTCGACCGCGTGGATGACGCAATCGGAGCGTCGGAACAGCTCGCCGACCTCCGAGAGCTCCTGCCGCAGCGACGTCGAGCCGAAGCGCTTGTCCGAGTCGACCTTCCAGACTTCGCCGTGCAGGAGATACTGCCGTTCCTCCTCCGTCTCGGGGGCGCCGACGAGGAAGCGCCCGCGGAAGCCCTCCGAGAGATAGACGATGTCCTTCCGCCCCTCGACGGCGTCGAGGGCCCGCGAGAGATCGCGGAACGACTGGAACAGGTGGCGCACGCGGCCTCGCGAATACTCGTCGTCCCGCATCCGGTGCAGGATCGACAGGGCCTCCAGGCTGTCGGCGAGTCCCGCCGCATCCGCGCGCCCGCCGGTCGGCCGCGTCGAGGGTATTCCCGGCGGGCCCGTGCCCGCGGCCTGCTCGTAGGCGAACGCGAGGGGGTCGATCCGCTCCTCGAACGTGTCGAGCCCCAGCGTCTCGATCGCGCGCGAGAGCTGGAGGCGATCGGAGGAGAACGTGACGAGGACCCGGACACCGCGCTCGACCGAGTAGGTGGCGACCGCCGCCAGGTCGCGGTCGGTCAACCCGTTCAGGACGAAGTCACGGGCGGCCCGGCGCGCGGCCACGATCGCCTTCGGCCGCGAGAACGAGAAGTCGAAGAAGAAGAGGAACCGGCGTCGCGCGGCCGGCGGCAGCGGACTCGCCACGGGATCCGCCTTCCCGGCGAGGTCGATCGCGTCGAAACCGACGATCGCCTGGGGACGGCCGTCGTCCTCGAGTTTGAAGTCCGCGGCCGCCAGTCCGCGCACCGGCTGGCCATCGCGGCCGAGCACGCGGACCGGCACCTCGACGAGCGAAACCTCGGCCGACTCCTGGACCGGCGCGGGCTCCTGCGCGGCCGCGGCCGCGGAGAGGACGCCCGCCAGAAGGACCCACGGCGAGCAGGAGCGGGCTCTCATCGGCGGCCGAGCAGGGGCCCATTATGCCCCTGCTCGGGGCCTCACGGCAGGCTCTTCAGCAGATCCTTGATGTCCTTCGCGTCCGGCCCGTCGGGCGCGAGCTCGAGCGCCTTGCGCAGGTCCCCTTTCGCCTCGGCGTTCTGCTTCAGCTGCAGCCGGCAGAGCCCGCGGTAGTAGTAGCCCTCGGCGAGATCGGGCTTCATCGCGATCACGCGATCGAAAGCCGTCACCGCCTCGGAGGGCTGCTTCTTGTTCATCAGCAGGATCCCGACGTTCAGATACGGCTGCGGATCCGAGATCTTGTCGGCCGGCACCTTCGCGAGCGCGGCCTGCCCCGCCTCGAGATTGCCCTTCTGGAGCTCGAGCTCCGCGACCATCCGCCAGGCCGTCGAATCATTCGGGTCCTTCTCGGCCGCCTGCCGCGCGTAGGTGAGCGCCTCGTCGGTCTTGCCCTCCGCGAGATACGTCGCCGCAATGCGCTCGAGCACGGCCGCATTGTCCGGGAGCTCGCCGAGCGCCTTCTGGTAGCTCTCCCGCGCGGCGGCCCAGTTCTTCGAGGCCATCGCGGCATTGCCGGCCTCGATGGCGTCGGCGGTCTCCTTGGAGATCTTCTTGCCGCCCACCAGGATCTGCGGCGTCGACGGCGAAGCGGCGGCGCTCTTCGGGGCCGGCTCGAGCTGGAGATCGATCGGGGCGTTGCGGCCGCCCTCGCTCAGCGTGACGTTGATCTTCTTCGGCAGGTATCCGGGTGCCTCGACGTCCACGTCCCACGGACCGCCCCCGAGGCCGAAGATCGCGAAGTGGCCCTTGGCGTCGGTGGTCAGGTCGGGGCCGCCATGGCTGCTCCGTCCCCACCGGAGCGCCACCTTGGCGCCCTCGATCGGCTCGCCCTTGTCGTTCTTGATCGTGCCCTCGACGCGGGCGCGTCCGCCGCGCCAGTCCTGCGCCGCGAGCGAGGACGCGCACGCCGCGACCGCCGCCGCGAGCATCCAGGCCTTCCATCGCATGGACACCTCCTCCGCCATCGAAACGGCAGAGTATACGTGCGCCGGCTCGGCCGCCGACGCGGCCCCTCTCGTCCGGCGAAACTAGCGCCTGGTCCCGGCCGTGGAGACGGACAGGCCCGCGGCTCCCTCGCCGCCGCCGTAGAACGCGACGAGCGCCTCCACGAGCGCCTCGGCGACCTTCTCGCGATAGCGGCGCGTCCTCAGGAGGCCGCGGTCGTCGGGATTGTTGAGGTTGCAGATCTCGACCAGGACGCGCGCCGGGATGCGGTTGTAGCGCAGGATCGCCGGGACCCACTCCCGTCCGCCGCGAATGACGTTGCCGCGCACGGGCTCGAACGCGTGCAGCGGCAGATCGGCGGCGCGGAACGCCGACACGATGTGCTCGGCGAGATCGCGCGACATTCCCTCGGCCTCCACCTTCTCCTTGCGCGAGAAGGAGACCATGCGCGCCTCACGGACCTCGCGCCGCGAGTCGTAGGGTTCCCCCGCCTTGCCGTAGGACCCATTCAGGAACTTCTCTCCCGGGACGTAGACCATCGTTCCCCGGACCGCCGGGTGGAGCGAGTCCGCGTGGAGGGAGATGAAGACGGTGCGGTCCTCATGGCCGCCGTACTGCCGCACGTTCTTGTAGACCGAGTTCGCGAGGTACCACCGGAAATGAACGCCGACGGCCGCGTCCTCGATCGCGTACGGCGGCGTCGTCAGCACGCGCGCGGTCCGCGTGCTCGCGACGGCCTCCGCGCTCGCGGCGCCGCACGGCGCATCGCGCGCGACCGTCGGCACGACGCGCGCCCTCGTCGAGCCGCGGACCAGCCGGTCGACGCGGCACGCGATGTCGTAGACGTACGCCGCCTCCTCGAGTCCGTCGGCGAGCGCGCCCGTGTCGCGCCCGCCGTGCCCCGCGTCCAGCACGAGCGTCACGCCCGATAAGTCCGCACTGCGGACCTTGTTCGCAAACTGCGCCGTTTCGAGGCGCGTCTTCTCCTCGGCGACCCGCTCGGGGTCGCCGGGCGGACGGAACTCGGGGGCGAGGTCCTCGACGGGGATCCGAACCGGGAAACCGACCGGCATGGCGTGCACGTCGGCGATCCCGTTGCGCGCGGCGATCTCCGCCGCCTTCGCGTTGACGTCTTCCGCGTGCAGCCGTCCGGTGAAGCGCACGACCACGGCGGAGTAGAGCGCTTCGCCCTTTCTCAGCCGGTAGATCGCATAGCGCCCCTGCGCGTCCTGGCCGTACTCGAGCTTCGGCGCCTCCGCGTCGGCCACCGGAGGGACGGCGGCGGCGGCCGCGGCGGCAACGGCCTCCCGGAACGGCGGCGCGAGGAGCCGCTCGGGCACCAGCACGACCTGGCCCTCGCGCGTCTCGAGCGAGGTGATCGCGTCCGCCTCGCGGATTTCCTTGTAGCGGACGCCGTCGCCCGCGAACCACTCGGCGATCCGCCAGAGGCTCTCGGGCTTCCCCGAGAGCGCCGCGACGCGATGCTCCCATCCGGCCGGCGGTCGCGTGGTCGGCGGGAAAGAGCCCCTCGATCGCGGCCTTGCGGTATGCCGCGGAGAGAACGCGATAGGGCACGCGGACCCAGTGCCCCGACTTCACGTGCGGGAGGCCGCCGTTGGCGGCGCGGATCGCCTTCTTCGCCGACGACGGGTCCTCGCCCACGCGGCGCGCGAGCGCCTCCAGAGTCTCGCGGGGCTGCACGCGCGCGAGCAGGACGATCTCGTCGACGCCCTCCATGACCACGCGAACGTCCGGCGAAATCACGGCCGTCTTCCCGCGCGGCGCCGCGGAAGCCGTGGCCGCCGCGATCAGCGCCGTCGCGGCGAGGCGACGGACGAGGCGCCTAGCGCGTGACGTCGGGAATCGCATCCGGGAAGCCGACGGCCTCCTCCAGGGCGCGGGCCGCGGCGAACACCGCCTCTTCGCCGAACCGCGGGCCGAGGACCTGGATCCCGAGCGGCAGCCCGGCGCGGGTCAGTCCGGACGGCACCGAGATCGCGGGAAGACCCGCGAGCGAAGCCGGGACGGTGAAGACGTCGGAGAGGTACATGGTCAGCGGATCGTCGGTCTTCTCGCCGACGCGGAAGGCGGGAGCGGGAATCGACGGGCACACGATCGCGTCGACGCCGGCGAACGCCCGATCGAAGTCGTCGGACAGCAGGTGGCGCACCCGCATCGCCCGGCCGTAGTACGCCTCGTAGTAGCCCGACGCGAGCGCGAACGTGCCGAGGAGAATCCGGCGCTTGACCTCGGGGCCGAACCCCCGCGTGCGGCTCTCGACGTAGAGCGCTCGCAGGTCCCCGTCCGTCGCCCGCGGACCGTAGCGAACCCCGTCGAACCGCGCGAGGTTGGAAGAGGCCTCGGCGCTCGCGACGACGTAGTAGATCGCGATCGCGGCCGTCGCGCGGGGCACGGAGACGCGCACGACCTCGGCCCCGGCTTCCCGAAACATCCGCCGGGCGTCCTCCACGTTCGCGGCGACCTCCGGGTCGAGTCCCTCGCCCTCCGCCTCCTCGAGGAAGCCGACGCGCATCCCGGCGACGCCGCGCCCGACGGCGCCCTCCGGGTCGCCGGGATCGCGGTCCGCGGTCGTCGAGTCGAGCGGGTCGAATCCCGCGACCGCGCGATAGAGGCGCGCCGCGTCGGCCACGGATCGCGTCAGGGGTCCGATCTGATCGAGCGAAGAGGCGAAGGCGACGAGGCCGTAACGCGAGACGCGGCCGTAGGTCGGCTTGAAGCCGACGACGCCGCAGCAGGCGGCGGGCTGGCGGATCGATCCGCCGGTGTCGGAGCCGAATCCCCCCGGCACGAACCCGGCCGCGACGGCCGCCGCGCTCCCCCCGGAGGAACCGCCCGGCACCCGGCCGACGTCCCAGGGGTTCCGGGTGACGTGGCTCGCGCTGTTCTCGGTCGAGGAGCCCATCGCGAACTCGTCCATGTTGGCGCGGCCGACGAACACGGCCCCGGCCCTCCGGAGCCGCGCCGCCACGGTCGAATCGCCGGCGGGTCGGAAACCCTCGAGGATCCGCGACGCGCACGTCGTCCGCCGCCCCGCGACCCACATGTTGTCCTTCATCGCGAGCGCCACGCCCGCGAGCGGCAGGGGCTCTCCCGACGCGACGCGCGCATCGACGGCTCGGGCCTCCTCGAGCGCGAGGTCGGCCGTGACTTCGAGAAACGCACCGAGGCGGGCGTCCCCGTCCGCGATGCGAGCGAGGGCGCCCTCGACCTCGGCGACCGCGCTGCGGCGGCCCGAGGCCACGGCGGCGGCCGTCTCGACGACGCCGAGAACCGCGCTCAGGCGCGACCTCCCCCGCCCCGCGCGGTCGCCCGTCGGGTCATCCCTCAGCTTCCGGCGCCCACGACCCGGGGCACGACGCCATAGCCGTGGAGCTGCTTCGGCGCGTTCGCCGCCAGCGCGCGGTCGCCGTCGCAGGGAACCGGATCGTCGGCCCGCACCGGCGTCGGGGGCGTCTCCGGCGGGTCGCTGAAAGCCTCCTCGGGGATCGCCGCCAGCTGGTCGATGTAGCCGACGATGCGGGAAAGCTGCCCCGCCCAGCGCGTCAGGTCCTCCGTGGGCACGCGCAGGCGCGCGAGCTCGGCGACCCGGAGCACCACGGCCGGCGTGACAACGGGCCGCTCGGATGTCATCCTCGAAATTGTAGCCCGGATATGCCCGCCGCCCAGCGAAACCGCGCCCTCGCGGCGCTCCGCCCGCTCCGGCGCCGGCCCGAAGTCGCCGCTCTCGCGCGGGCGGCGCGCGCCCGCGGCGCGGAGGCGTGGATCGTCGGCGGCGCGCTGCGCGACCGGCTGCTCGGGCTTCCATCGGCGGAGATCGACGTCGCCGTCTCGGGCGACGCCGGGGCGATCGCGGCCGATCTCGAGCGGGACGGTTACGGTCGGGCGGTTTTTCTCTCGCGGGATCGGCCCGGGCCGCGGGTCTTCCGCGTCGCCGGGAAGCGTCCGCTCGACGTCGCGGAGCTCGAGGGCGGCTCGATCGAGACCGATCTCGCCCGGCGCGACTTCACGGTGAACGCCATGGCGTTCGCCGCCGACTCCGGAGAGCTCCTCGACCCGTACGGCGGCGCCGAGGACCTCGTCCGACGGCGCCTCCGCGCCGTGCGCGACGGGAACCTCCTCGACGATCCGCTGCGCGCGCTCCGCGCCGCGCGGTTCCTCGCCACCCATGGCCTCGTCCCCGTGCCCGCTCTGCTCCCGATGGCGCGGCAGGCCGCCGCCGCCTTCGGGCGCGTCGCCCCGGAGCGCGCCACCGCGGAGCTGTCGCGCCTCCTCGGCGCTCCGCACGCCGCGCCCGCCCTGCGCTGGGCGCTGCGCGCGGGCGTGCTCGCGCCCGCGCTCGGCCTGAACGGGGAGGACGGGGCCGCCGCCGCGCCGCGCGCGCTCCGCGCCTTCGACGATCCCTCGATCGCGCGCCGGGCGCCCGAGCGGCGGCGGCGCCTCCGCCTCGCCCGGCTCGCCCTCGCCCTGGGGCTCCGGCCGCCCGCGGCGCGCTCCTTCCTAGCGCGGCGGCGCTGGGCGCGCGAGGAGGCGCGTCAGGCGGCCGCGCTCTCCGGGCTCGCCGGGTCCGCGCGCGCGCTCCGGACTCGCCGGGAGGCCTGGGCGTGGATCCTCGACGCCGAACGCGACGGACTCCTCGAGGACGCAACGGTCCTGCTCGCGCGTCTCGGAGCAGCGTCACGCCGGAAGGCGCGCGCCCTCGCCCGGCTCGCCTCCCGGCCTCGCGGCGAGGTGCGCGTCTCGGGCGACGACGTCGTGCGCTGGCTCTCCGTCGGCCCCGGACCCCTCGTCGGCGATCTCCTGGCCCGGCTGCGCGTGGCCGTCGCGATGGGGGAGGTGTGCAATCGGCGCGAAGCGCGGGACTGGCTGTCCGGACAGGTCCTAAACGGCGGCTAAGCGGTTATAATTCTTGGACATTGACACTTTCTGAGCTGCTCAAGTTCATGGCCAAGAAGGAGGCCTCGGACCTCCACTTGAAGCCCATGAGACCGCCGCTCCTGCGCATCAAGGGCCGGCTCATTCCGCTCAATGCGGACGCCCTCCAACCCAAGGATCTCGAGGAGATGCTCCTCTCGATCCTCACGCCCGCCCAGCGCGACCGCCTCGAGGCCCACCAGTCGGTCGACGTCGGCTACGGGCTGACCGGAGTCGCTCGATTCCGGTGCAACATTTTCGTCCAGCGCGGCTCTTACGCCGCGGTCTTCCGGCGGATTCCCTTCAAGCTCCCGTCGATCGGGGAGCTGAGCCTGCCCGAGGTGCTCGAGAGCTTCGTCCACCTGCCCAAGGGCCTGGTCCTGATCACCGGCCCGACCGGATCGGGCAAGTCCACGACGCTCGCCGGAATCATGCGTTCGATCATCGAGAAGCGGCCCGTCCACATCGTCACGATCGAGGACCCGATCGAGTTCCTCTTCGCCGACGGTAAGGCCGCCGTCTCCCAGCGCGAGGTCTCGACCGACGCGCCGAGCTTCAACGAGGCCCTGAAGAACATGTTCCGCCAGGACCCCGACGTGATCATGGTCGGCGAGATGCGGGACTGGCTGACCATGCAGACGGCGATCACGGCGGCCGAGACCGGCCACCTCGTCTTCTCGACCCTCCACACGAACTCGGCCGCGCAGTCGATCGACCGGATCATCGACTCGTGCCCGCAGGAGCAGCAGGCGCAGGTCCGCTCGCAGCTGTCGATCGTGCTGCAGGCGATCTGCTCGATGAGCCTGATCGAGACCTCCGACGGCTCGGGCCGGGCTCCCGTCGTCGAGATCATGATCAACTCGCCGAAGATCGCGAAGCACATCCTCTCGGGCGAGATCAAGGAGATCCACGAGGAGATCGAGAACTCGGTCAACTACTACAAGATGCAGTCGATGAATCAGTCGCTCATCGCGCTGCTCTGCAACAAGCGCATCACCTACGCGAAGGCGATGGAGCTTTCGGCGGACCCCGAGGACCTGTCGCTGAAGCTCCGCAAGCTCTTCCCTCAGATCGAGGAGAACCAGCGAGGAGGCCTCATGGCGTCCGACAGCGATTTTTCGCAGATCACGCAGCTCCTGGAGATCAAACGCCTGTACGAGGAGCAGGAGGAGAAGTGGAAGCTCCGCCTCTCCGAGAAGGACGAGGAAAGCAACAAGTTCATGATGGAGCTGCGCGACCAGAAGCGGGTCATCGAGGGCCGCGACCAGGTGCTCACCGACATGGAGACCGAGAACGCGAAGCTCAAGGCGGACTCCGACCGCGTCGGCCGTGAGTTCCAGCAGAAGATCGCCCAGCTGAACGAGCGGATCAAGGAGCTCAATCAGCGCCTGATGCTCGCCGAAGGCGGCGGCCGCGCCGCGGCGAGCGGAGGAGGCGGCGGAGCCGGCGGAGGCGGATTCTTCAAGAAATAGCGTCGACTCAGGCTGATACGAGAGAGAAGTTCTCGGTCCCGACTCGTTCGTCCTCGGAGCCCGGCCCCGCATCGCGCAGCCCGCGTCTCCGATCCCACCCGACTCCCGGCTAGAATCACCGCCGGTTGCTCCTCCTCGCGCTCGTCCTGACAGTTCTGCGCCCTCCCGAGCCCAGTCCCGACCCCGGGGGCGCTCGAGGTGGGGGAACGTCTCCTTTCCCGGAAGCAGTACGCGCTCGCGGAGAAGGAGCTGCGCCGCGCGGTCGAGGCGGACCCGACCTCGCCGCAAGCGCACGGAAACCTCGCCCTCGCCCTGCTGCCGCAGCACAAGGTGGCCGACGCCGTCGCGGAGGGGCGCCTCGCCGCCGCGTTCGGCCCCAAAAGCGCCGAGGCGCACTTCATCTACGGCATGGTCCTGGCCGCCGACGGCAAGCTGGTCGACGCGGCGCGCGAGTACGAGCGCGCGGTCGCGCTCGCGCCGGGAACGCCCGGTCCCCTCTCGGCCCTCGCCGCCGTCTATGCGGCGGCCGAGGATCCCCGGACGGTCGAGGCCTACGGCCGCCTCGCCGCTCTCCGGCCCGATAACCCCTCGGTCCCGGGCGACCTCGCCGACTATCTCTGGCGAATCCAGAAGGTCGAGGACGGCAACGCGGTCATGGAGCGCGCGCTCGCGGCATTTCCGTCGAGCGCCGACCTGCGCCTGCGCTGGGGACGGTCACTCACCCAGCAGGAGCGCTTCGCCGACGCGGCCGAGGCCTTCGAGTCGGCGCGACGGCTCGGCGCCACGGACGCCGCCACCCTCGCGCTCCTCGCCGACGTTTACGAGCAGTCGGGGCGCATCGAGGACGCGCGCGCGACGTACGCCGCGGCCCTCGAGATCCACCCCGAGGATCCCGCGGCCTCACATGGTCTCGGCCGGCTCTGGCTCGCGGAGGGGAGCACCGAGCAGGCGCTCCCCCACCTCGAGAAGGCCGCTCTCGCCCGGCCGAAGGCCGCCGAGTACCAGCTCGACTACGGGCGGGCGCTGGAAGCGGCCGGCCGGATGGCGGATGCGGAGGCGGCGTACCGCCGGGCGGTGGCGCTCGCGCCGAACCTCCCCGGCGCCCACTATGCGCTCGGACGCCTGCTGCAGCGGGACGGGCGGAAGCCGGAGGCGGAAAAGGAGCTCGCCACGCATCACGCGCTCTACGAGCGCGGCCGCCGCCTGGTCGCCGCCGCCGACTTCCAGGACGCGGCGACCTCACGCGCGTGGGCGGAGCTGCGCGAGGGCAAGGCCGAGGACGCCCTGTCCCGATTCCGTGCCCTGCCCGAGAGCCCCGAGTCCCTCCGGGGTCAGGCCGCCGCCCTGGAGCGCCTCGGCCGGGACGCCGAGGCCGTGCGGGCGCTCGAGCGCGCCCACGAGCTCGCGCCCGAGGACGCCCGCATCGCGCTGCTCCTCGCGACCGAGCGCTCGCGCGCCGAACCGTCGAAGCCGTGATCGCCGCGACGGCCCTCCTCCTCGCCCTGGCGGCGGGCGCGCCGAACACCGCGCCCCCCGACTGCCCCATCACGTTCACGGACGTCGCCGATACGGCCGGGCTCCGTTTCGTGCACGATCGGGGTGCGACGCCCCAGCACCGCCTGCCCGAGATGATCGGCGCGGGGCTGGCCTGGCTCGACTACGACAACGACGGCTGGATGGACCTCTACGTCGTGCAGTCGGGCCCGTTGCCTCCGGCGAAGGCCGAGAGGTCGCGCGGCCGTTTCTTCCGCAACAATCGCGACGGCACGTTCACGGACGTCACCGAGAAGGCCGGCTTCCGCGACGCGGGCTACGGCATGGGCGCCGTCGCGGCGGACTACGACGACGATGGATTCGTGGACCTGCTCGTGACCGGCTACCGGGGCAACGTCCTGTACCACAACAACGGCGACGGCACCTTCACGGACGACACGGCGAAGTCCGGCATCCGGAACCCTCCCTGGGGGACGAGCGCCGCCTGGGGCGACTACGACGGCGACGGCTACCTCGACCTCTTCATCGGGCAGTACGCCGACGACTCTCGCGACAAGGATCTCTTCTGCGGCGACCCGTCGACGGGCGTGCGGGACTACTGTCCGCCCATCATGTACGACGGCACCGTCAGCGTGCTGTATCGCAACAATCGCAACGGCACGTTCACCGACGTCACCCGCGAGGCCGGGCTCGGCCACGTCGCTCGGCAAGGCGCTCGGCGTCCTCTTCGTCGACATCGACCTCGACGGCAAGCCGGACATCTACGTCGCCAACGACCAGCTCATGAACTTCCTCTTCCACAACCTCGGCAACGGACGCTTCGAGGACATCTCGGTCAGCTCGGGCGCCGGCTTCGGCCTCGAGGGCCAGCCGCAGGGCGGCATGGGCGTCGACGCGGGCGACGTGGACGGGGACGGCCTGCCGGACATCGTCGTCGGCAACTTCGAGGGCGAGACCAACGAGTACTACCGCAACCTGGGCGGCGGCGTCTTCGAGGACCTCTCGGTGTCGTCCGGGTTCGGGCCGCCGACGGTCAGCGACGTCAAGTTCGGGTTGAATCTCGTCGACGTGGACGACGACGGCGACCTCGACGCCTTCGTCTCGAACGGCCACATCTACGATCGGCCGCGGCGGCAGGGCGCGCGGTCCGAGCAGCGGCCGCAGCTCCTCTGGAACGACGGCAAGGGCCGCTTCCGGGAGCACGGCTGCGGCGCGCCCTTCCAGAAGGCGCTCGTCGGGCGCGGGTCCGCCGTCGCGGACTACGACAACGACGGCGATTCCGACATCGCGGTTTCGAGCTCGGGCGGGCCGCTGCAGCTCCTGCGCAACGACGGGACGCACGGCGGCTGGCTCGGGATCCAGCTCCTCGGCCGGAAGTCCAACCGTCAGGGCATCGGCGCCCGACTCGTCGTCGAGATGCCGTCGGGGCGGAAGCTCACGCGATTCGTCCAGTCGGGCTCGAGCTATCTCTCGTCGTCGGATCCGCGGGTCCTGTTTGGTCTCGCCGACGAGAAGGCGGTCCGGACGCTCACCGTGTACTGGCCCTCCGGGATCGTGCAGGTGGTCGAGAACCCGCCGACGGGCCGCTACTCGACGATCGAGGAAAGCGTCCCCGGACGGCCCTGATCCCACACCGGCCGTCGCCCGCGACGACCGGCGGCGCTCCGTCTCAGGCCCTTTGGCGCCGCGCGACGGACACGCGGGAGGCGGTGGCGCCCCCGACGAGGCCCGCGATCGTGTCCGTCACGGCGTCGGCGACCTCGCACGACCGGCCGGGAATCCAGAGCTGATGGATCTCGTCGAGAGACCCCCAGACCATCATGACGAGGCCGATGAGCAAGGCCCTCTTCCACGAGAACCGGGCCCCGCTCCTCCAGCGGATCGCGAAGTAGAGGAGGAAGCCCTCGACCCCGTAGAGGACCGCGTGCACGAGCTTGTCGAAGTTCGGGATCGAGGAGACGACCGGCACCTCGGGCGGGGAGGGCCAGGACGTCAGCGCGAAGAGGAAGAGGCCCCAGGCGACGGCCAGGACCCGCGCCCGGCGGATGGGAAGCGCGAAGGGCGGGCTCAACGGGCGATCGACGGCGGGCAGAAAAACGAACCCCGGGCTCGCGCCCGGGGTCGGTAGAGTTGGATCGAACGAGCGATCACGCGCCGCGCTTGGACGGGCCGGTCCGGGACGGACCCTTCTTCGGTGCGGCCTTCGAGGCCGGCCTGGTGCGCTCCTTGCCGCCGGAGGCCTTGCGGGAGGGCTTCGGCGCGGCCTCGCGGGCCACCTCCTCGCCTTCTCCCTCGCCCTTGTCCTTGCGCACGGTCTCGACGCGGCCGCCCGTGGCGCGGCGCGCCCGGTCGGAGAGCGACTCCTTCTTCGGACCCCTCTCCTTCGCCTCGAACTTGAAGTCCACGAACTCGAGAATCGCGGCCTCCGCCGCGTCCCCCCGCCGCGCGCCCAGGCGCAGGATGCGGGTGTAGCCGCCCGGCCGGTCGACGAAGCGCGGCGCGATCGTGTCGAACATGCGCTTGACGGTCGTCCGGTCCGGAATCCAGCGGGCGACGCGGCGGCGCGCGGCGACGCCGTCGTTCTTGGCCACGGTGATGAGCCGCTCGGCGAGCGGGCGCAGCTCCTTCGCCTTGCTCAGCGTCGTCTGGATCCGCTCGTGGTTCATGAGCGAATCGAGCTGATTCGAGAACATGGCCAGCCGGTGGGCCGTCGTGCGGCGGAGCTTGCGCCCCGCCCGGTTGTGCTGCATGGCTTACTCGCTCTTCGCTTCGACCGGCTCGAGCTCCATGCCGAGGGAGAGACCCATCGGTCGGAGAATGTCCTTGATCTCGTTCAAGGACTTGCGGCCGAAATTCTTGGTCTCGAGCATGTCCTTCTCGGTGCGCTGCACGAGGTCCCGGATCGTCCGGATGCCGGCGTTCTTCAGGCAGTTCGCGCTGCGGACCGAGAGCTCCAGCTCGTCGACCGACTTGTTGAGGTACTCCGCCAGGTTCTCCGGGAGCTCGCCCTCGCCGGCGCCCTCGAGCGCGGTCTCGTGCTCGGCGTTGACGAAGATCGTGAGGTGGTCGCGCAGGAGCGTCGCGGCGAGACCCACGGCGTCCGTCGGCGAGATCGTTCCGTTCGTCCAGACCTCGAGGACGAGGCGGTCGTAGTCGGTGGCCTGCCCGATGCGCGCGGCCTCGACGTGGTAGTTCACGCGCCGCACGGGCGAGTGCACCGAGTCGATCGGGATGTACCCGATGCCCATGTCGTCGTCGAAGTTCTTGTCGGCCGAGACGTAGCCGCGGCCGGTCGAGACCCGCATCTCCATCTGCAGGCGCCCGTTCTCCGAGAGCGTCGCGATCGGCGCGTCCGGATCGAGCACCTCGATCGTGGCGTCGCCCTGCATGTCCGCCGCGATGACCTTGCCCTTGCGCTCGACGTCGAGCGTGAGGATCTTCTCCTCCGTGGTGTGCATCTTGATGGGAATCTGCTTGAGGTTGAGGATGATGTCCGTCACGTCCTCGACGACTCCCGGGAGCGACGAAAACTCGTGCAGGACGCCCTCGATCTTGACGGCCGTGATCGCCGCGCCCTCGATCGAGGAGAGCAGCACGCGCCGCAGCGCGTTGCCGATGGTCGTGCCGAAGCCCCGCTCGAAGGGCTGGGCGTAGAACTTACCGTAAACGGACGTCAGCGTCTCGGTGTCGATCTCGAGACGCTTCGGCTTCTGAAATCCTTTCCACAGGGTCATGTGCATCTCCTCCGTCGGCGACTACTTCGAGTACAGCTCGACGATCAGCTGTTCCTGGATGGGCAGTTTGATGTCCTCGCGCTTGGGCAGCTCCACGACCGCCCCGGAGAACGCCTCCGGCGTCAGGTCGAGCCATCCCGGGACGCCGCGCGCGCGCGCCGTCTCGACCGAGGCCTTGATCTGCTCGTTGGCCCGGCTCTTCTCCTTGATGGCCACGAGCTGGCCCTTGGAGACCCGGTAGGACGGGATCGAGACTTTTCGGGCGTTGACCGTGACGTGGCCGTGCCGCACGAGCTGGCGGGCCTGCGCCCGCGAGGCCGCGAACCCGAGCGAGTACACGACGTTGTCCAGCCGGCGCTCGAGCTCCTCGAGGAGGTTCGAGCCCGTGATGCCCTTGCGGCGCTCCGCTCGGGCGAACGCCAGTCGGAACTGGCTCTCGAGCAGACCGTAAATCCGCTTGACCTTCTGCTTCTCGCGCAGCTGGATGCCGTAGCCGAGAAGCTTCGACCGCCGGCGCCCGTGCTGACCGGGCGGGTAGTTGCGGCGTTCGATCGCGCACTTGTCCTTGAAGCAGCGGTCCCCTTTCAGGAACAGCTTCATGCCTTCGCGCCGGCAGAGCCGGCAAACCGATTCGCTATAACGGGCCAAGCCCTAAAACCTCCTGAACCCTCTCACTGATTTACGTCCTTCTTCCCGGCCAGAGTTCATGAGCCGGTTTACAGACGATTTCAAATTCGAAATCCGAAATTCGAAACTCGGATCCGGTTTCGGATTTCGAGTGTCGTGCTTCGAATTTCTCCCTACACCCTCCGCCGCTTCCGAGGCCGGCACCCGTTGTGCGGGATCGGCGTGGAGTCCTTGATCGACTTGATGTCGATGCCGCTCGCCTGGAGCGCCCGGATCGCGGACTCGCGGCCGGCGCCGGGGCCCGTCACGCGCACGTCGACGGACCGCACGCCGTGCTCCTTCGCGTGCTCTGCGCAGTTGGCCGCCGCGAGCTGCGCCGCGAACGGCGTGCCCTTGCGCGAGCCCTTGAACCCGATGCGTCCGGCCGACGACCAGGCCAGGATGTTTCCCTCCTGGTCGGCGATCGACACGATCGTGTTGTTGAACGACGCCGCCACGGTCGCCTGGCCGTGCGGGATCGTCTTCTTTTCCTTCTTGCCCGTGCGCGCGCGCTTGCCCTTGGGCTTGCCCGCCGCCGCTGGCTTCTCGGGAACCGCGCTCGCCGGTGTCGGTTCAGCCATTCTGTGTCCTCACAACAAATCCGAATTCCAGGTCTGGAATCCGAGGTCTACTTCTTCGTCGCCTTCTTCTTGCCGGCGATCGTCTGCTTGCGCGGTCCCTTCCGGGTTCGCGCGTTCGTGTGCGTGCGCTGGCCGCGCACCGGCAGGTTGCGCCGATGGCGCATCCCGCGATAGCAGCCGATGTCCATCAGCCGCTTGACGTCGACCGAGATGTCGCGGCGCAGGTCGCCCTCGACCTTGACGTCGTCCGTGATCACCTTGCGGATCCGGACGACCTCCTCCTCGGAGAGATCCTTGACCCGCGTGTCCGGGCGAACGTCGGCCTTCTCCAGGATGAAGTTGGCCTTGGGCCGGCCGATCCCGAAGATGTACGTCAGCCCGATTTCCACCCGCTTGTTCAGCGGCAGGTCGACACCAGCGATGCGCGCCATGGCTTACCCCTGTCTCTGCTTGTGCTTGGGCGTCGAGCAGATGACCCGCACGACTCCCTTGCGATGCACGATCTTGCACTTGGCACAGATCTTCTTGACGGACGCTCGAACTTTCACGACGGCTCCCTACTTGTACCGGTAAATGATCCGACCCCGCGTCAGATCGTACGGCGACAGCTCGACGAGGACCTTGTCCCCCGGCAGGATGCGGATGAAGTTTTTGCGCATCTTGCCCGAGATGTGCGCCAGGACCTGGTGCTTGTTCTCCAGCTCGACCCGGAACATGGCGTTCGGCAGCGGCTCGACGACCGTCGCCATGACCTCGATCGCGTCCTCTTTGGCCATTACGCCCCCACCGCGGCCGTCCGAAGCCCGGACAGGCTGCCGGTCCCCAGAATCACCGCTCCCTGGGGCTCGAGGGCGATCGTGTACTCGAAGTGCGCCGACGTCGAATGGTCCCGGGTGCGCACCGTCCAACCATCGGGATCGACGGAAACTTCCGCCCTTCCCAGGTTGAACATGGGCTCGATCGCGAGGACCATTCCGGCCTTCAGGAGGCTTCCCCTGCCCCCGGGGCCGTAATTGGGCACCTGGGGCTCCTCGTGGAGGGCCGTGCCGACGCCGTGGCCGACGAAGTCCCGGACCACCCCGTAGCCGCGGACGAGGGCGACCGCCTCGACGGCGGCGCCGATGTCCGACACCCGGGCGCCCGGTCGGGCCGCCGCGATCCCGGCCTCGAGCGCCATGCGGGTGACCTCGAGGAGCTGCGCCGTCTCCGGGGCGATCTTCCCGACCGGCACCGTCCGCGCGGCGTCCCCGAAGTAGCCGGCGAAGACCGCTCCGCAATCGATGCCGACGACGTCTCCGTCCCGAAGAACCCGCCGGCCGGGGATCCCGTGCACGACCTCGTCATTGACGGACGTGCACAGCGTCTTCGGGTAACCCCGATAGCCGATGAACGCCGGCCGCGCCCCCTGGCGGCGGATCTCCGCCTCGGCGATCCGGTCGAGGTCGTCGGTGGTCGCCCCGGGCGCCGCCGCCTTCTCGACCACGTCGAGCGTCTCCAGAACGATCCGGGACGCCTCCTCGAGCTTGACGAGCTCGGCGTGGCTGCGCAGCGTGATCACGAGCGGCTCCCGGCGTTCCGGACCGACGCCAGCGCCTCGTCGACGCGTGCCGCGACTTCTTCGATCGAGCCGACCCCGTCGACGTCCGCGAGGAGTCCCCTCTCGGTGTAGAAACCGGCCAGGGGCTCGGTCTTCTCCCGATAGACCCGGAGGCGCTCCCGGATGGTCTCCGGACGATCGTCGGCGCGACCCTCCGCCCGGGCCCGGGAGAGCATCCGCTCGACCAGGGCCGCCTCGGGAACGCCGAAGCTGACCGCGGCCGTCAGGCTCTCGCCCGAAGCGGCGAGCATTTCTTCGAGGGCGCGGCCCTGCTCGAGCGTCCGCGGGAAGCCGTCCAGGATGAATCCGTCCCGGGCGTCCTTCTCCGCGATCCGTTCCCGGATCAGGGCGACGATGAGCTCGTCCGAGACGAGCTCTCCCTTCTCCATGATCGCCTGGGCCTTCAGCCCGAGCGGCGTCCGGTCGCGCACCGCTGCCCGCAGGATGTCTCCCGTCGAGATGGCAGGGACCCCCAGGCGCTCCGCGAGGAGCTTTGCCTGGGTTCCCTTGCCGCTGCCCGGAGGACCGAGGAAAACGATGCGCATCGAGTGCCTAGCTCCTCCGTCCCCGGATGCGGCTCTTCTTCAGGAAGCCGGTGTAGTGATGCTCGACGAGCTTCGACTCGACCTGCTGGACGGTGTCCATCGCGACGCCGACCACGATCAGGAGCGACGTGCCGCCGAAGTAAAAGTTGAAGCCGAAGCCCTGGGTCAGGAAGTGCGGCAGCGCGGCGTCGAGCCATGGCCCGACCCCCGGGACGCCCTGGATCTTCAGACCGTTGTTCAGGATGTCGGGCAGGAGCGCGACGAAGGCGAGGTACACCGCGCCCACGACCGTGATGCGCGAGAGCACCGTGTCGATGTAGTCGGCCGTCTTCTTGCCCGGCCGGATGCCGGGAATGAAGCCGCCGTACTTGCGCATGTTGTCCGCCGTGTCGGTCGGATTGAAGACGATCGACGTGTAGAAGTAGCAGAAGAACAGGATGCCCGCGCCGTACAGGAGGATGTACATGGGGTGGCCCATGGAGAGCGACGTCGCCGCCCTCTTCATCCAGTCCGCGCCGGAGATCTGCGCGAGGTAGCTCGGCAGCGACAGGATCGAGATCGCGAAGATGATCGGAATGACGCCGCCGGTGTTGACGCGCAGGGGCAGGTACGTGTTCTGACCGCCATAGACGCGCCGGCCGACGACGCGCTTGGCGTACTGCACCGGGATCCGCCGCTGGGCGCGCTCGACATAGACGACCAGCGCGATGATCGCGGTCATGAAGACGAGCACCGCGATCAGGGCAAAGATCGAGATCGTCTGGTTCCGGATCTGACTGAAGAGCCCGAAGATCGCGCGCGGCAGGTTCGCCACGATGCCCGCGAAGATGATGAGGGAGATCCCGTTGCCGATGCCCCTCTCGGTGATCTGCTCGCCGAGCCACATGATGAAGATCGTGCCGGTCGTCAGCGTCAGGATGGTCATCAGACGGAAGCCCCAGCCCGGGTGCGGCACGAGCGGCGCGCCGCCAGGCGCGACCTGCTTCTCGAGCCACAGCGCGATGCCGCTCGCCTGGATGAAGGAGAGGAGAACCGTGCCGTAGCGCGTGTACTGCGTGATCTTCTTGCGGCCCATCTCGCCTTCCTTCGAGAGCTTCTCGAGGTAGGGCCAGACGACCGTCAGGAGCTGCAGGATGATCGAGCTCGAGATGTACGGCATGATCCCGAGGGCGAACACGGACAGACGCCGCAGCGCGCCGCCCGAGAAGAGGTCGAGAAAGCCGAAGATCGACCCCGCCGACGCCTTGAAGAAGGCGTTGATCGCCTGGGGGTCGACGCCGGGAGTCGGGATGTGCGCGCCGAGGCGGTAGACGGCGAGCACCAGGAACGTGAACAGGACCCGCTTGCGCAGGTCCGGCACGTTGAAGACGTTGAGAAAGCTCTGGACGGCGCTCAACGGGACAGCACCTCGCAGCGCCCGCCGGCCGCCTCGATCCGGGCCTTCGCGGAGGCCGAGAACTTGTGGGCGGACACCTGGAGCGCCTTCTTGATCTCGCCATCGCCGAGGATCTTGACCGGACGGCTCTGCCGCGCGAGCTTCGCCTCCGCCAGCGCCTGCGGCGTGACGGTCGCGCCCGCCTCGAACCGGTCGAGGTCCCTGAGATTGACGATGTCGTACTCGACGCGGAAGATGTTGGTGAAGCCGCGCTTCGGCACCCGCCGATGGAGCGGCATCTGGCCGCCTTCGAACCCGCGCATGTGCCGGTATCCGGAGCGCGACTTCTGGCCCTTGCTCCCGCGGCCCGCGGTCTTGCCGTGGCCGCTGCCCGGACCGCGGCCGACGCGCTTGCGATAGTGCGTCGCCCCCGCGGCGGGCGCGAGGTCGTGGACTCCGGTCGCGGCCGGACGCGACGGCCGGTCGGAGGCGGCGACCTTCTTCTGCGGCCGCGGCGGACGCGCGGCGGCCGGAGCCTTCGGCGTCGCGGCCGGAGCCGCGGCGGCCTTCGGCGCCTTCCGAGCGGTCTTCTTCGCCGCGGACGCCTTCGCGGCGGGCTTCCGGCCCGACTTCGCTGCGGCCGGCTTCGTCGTTTTCTTCTTCTTCTCGACCATGATCGTCCTCAGCCCTTCGTCACTTCGAGCAGGTGGCGGACCTTCCGGATCATGCCGCGGATCGCCGGCGAGTCTTCCCGCACCACGCTCTCGCCGATGCGGCCGAACCCGAGCCCCACGAGCGTCGCCTTCTGGTCCTTCGGCGTACAGATGCCGCTCCTGACGAGCCGGATCTCGAGGCGGGCCTTCGCCGACCCCTCCTTCGCGGTCCGGTTCTTGTCGTTCGCCTTGCCCGTGGTCACGCCTTCTCCTCCGCCGGCTCGGCCGCCGTGCGGCCCCGGCGCTTCGCGAACTCGTCCGCGTTCCTGAGGCGCAGCAGCCCTTCGAACGTCGCCTTGATGACGTTGTGCGGGTTCGTCGTGCGCAGGGACTTCGTGAGGATGTCCTGGATGCCGACCGACTCGAGGACCGCGCGCACGGGTCCGCCCGCGATGACCCCGGTGCCCGCCGCGGCCGGCTTCAGCAGGACGCGTCCCGCCCCGTACACGCCGATGATGGCGTGGGGAATCGTCGTTCCCTTCAGCGAGACCTTCTGCATGCTCTTCTTCGCCATCTCGATCCCCTTCTTGATGGCCATGGGGACCTCCTTGGCTTTGCCCGAGCCGTACCCGACGCGGCCCTGGCCGTCGCCGACGACGACGAGCGCCGAGAACGAGAAGTTCTTTCCGCCCTTCACGACCTTGGTCACGCGATTGATGTGCACCACGCGGTCGATGAGCTCGCGCCCCTGCGCGTCGCGCTCCTTCTCGCGCTCCCGAGGCGCCCGGGGACTTCTGCTGCTGCTCATCGCGTCTCTCCCGTCGTGTCCATGCCTAGAACTCCAGGCCGCCCTGTCGGGCGGCGTCGGCGAGGGCCTTGACCCTGCCGTGATAGCGATACCCGCCGCGGTCGAAGACGACCTGCTTCACGCCGGCCTTCTTCGCGCGCTCGGCGACCAGGCCCCCCACCTTGCCGGCGGCGTCGCGCGAGCCGCCCTTGGCGCTGGCCTGCCGCAGTCCCGGATCGAGCGAGGAGGCGTGCGCGAGTGTCGAGCCCGAGCCGTCGTCGATCACCTGCGCGTAGATGTGGCGGCCGCTCTTGAACACCGCGAGCCGCGGCCGCTCCTGCGCTCCGCGAACCCGCTGCCGGACGCGGCGCCGGACCTTGTCCCGCGCCTCCGTGCGTGCCTGCGATCGGTTCATCGTCACTTCCCACCCGCCTTGCCGACCTTGCGCCGGATGATCTCGTTCGAATACTTGATGCCCTTCGCCTTGTAAGGGTCGGGCACGCGGAGCTTCCGGATCTCGGCGGCCGTCTGCCCCACCTTCTGCTTGTCGGCGCCCGTGACCGTCAGCTTCCCGGCCTTCGCGTCCACGGCGACGGCGACCCCTTCCGGGATCTTGAAGTCGACCGGGTGCGAGTAGCCGAGGGAGAAGAGAACGGACTTGCCCTTGACCTCGGCCTTGTAGCCGACGCCCGAGATCTCGAGCTCCCGCGAGAACCCCTTCGTGACGCCCTCGACCGAGTTCGCCACGAGGCTCCGCAGGAGCCCGTGGCACGCCCGGGTATGCGGCTCGTCGTTGGCGCGCGCGATCTTCACCTGGCCGTCCGCGACGGACACGCTCAGTCCCGCAGGGATCGCGCTGACGAGCTCTCCCTTCGGGCCCTTGACGCGCACGTGCTCCGTTTCGGCCCTGACCTCGACCCCCTTGGGGATCGCCACCGGCATTTTCCCTATCCGCGACACGACTGTGCTCCTTCGATCCTCACCAGACGTTACAGAGAACTTCGCCGCCGAGACGCTTCTCGCGCGCGGTCTTGTCCGTGACGATGCCGCGCGATGTGGACACGATCGCCACCCCGAGGCCGCCGAGCACCGAGGGAATCGTGTCGGCCGTCGCGTAGATGCGCCGCCCGGGGCGTGAAACGCGCTCGAGCCCCGACACGATCGGCTCGCCCTCGTGATCGTACTTCAGGCCGACGCGCAGCGTGGCATTGCGCCCCTCCTCCGTCCGGCGGTAGGAGGCGATGAAGCCCTCCTGCTCGAGGACCTTCAGGACCTCCTCCTTCAGGCGCGAGGCGGGCACGTCCACGCGGTCGTGGCCGGCGCGCATGCCGTTGCGCAGGCGGGTGAACAGGTCGCTCAGCGAATCGCTCGTCTTCATCGCGTCACCACGAAGCCTTCAGGACGCCCGGGATGTAGCCCATGTTGGCGTTCTGCCGGAAACAGATGCGGCACAGCCCGAACTTGCGGAGGACGCTCCGCGGCCGGCCGCAGACGCGGCAGCGCCGGATCGTGCGCGTCATGAACTTCGGCTTCTTCGCCGCCTTGATTCTCATTGCTCTCGTTGCCATCAACTAACTCCTAGCTACCTGGGGGCCCGGGGGACCGCAAGGTCCCCCGCTCAAGTTCATTTCGCGAAGGGCATGCCGAGCTCCGTCAGCAGCGCCTTCGCCCGATCGTCCCGGCCCGCGGTCGTCACGATCGTGACGTTCAGGCCCTTCGACTTGTCTGTCTTCGCGTAGTCGATCTCCGGGAAGATGAAGTGGTCCCGGACTCCCAGCGTGTAGTTGCCTCGCCCGTCGAACGCCTTGCGCGACACGCCCCGGAAGTCGCGCACGCGCGGCAGCGCGATGTTGATGAGGCGATCGAGGAACTCCCACATCCGGTCGCCGCGCAGCGTCACGCGGGCGCCGATCGGCATGCCCGTGCGGAGCTTGTACGTCGCGATCGATTTCTTCGCCTTGGTCACGATGGCGCGCTGCCCCGCGATCGCCGACAGCTCCTCGGCCGCGCCCTCGATGATCTTCGGGTTCGCGACGGCCTCGCCGAGGCCCATGTTGAGGACGACCTTCTCGACTCGCGGGATCGCCATCGGGTTGTCGATCCCGAACTCCTTGCGGAGCGCGGGGGCGACTTCCTTCGTGTATCGCTCTTTCAGTCTCGCTGCCATTTCCGTCCGTTCCGTTTCTGCCTTCGTCCTACGCCAGGACCGCGCCGCTCTTCTTCGCGACGCGCTCGGGGTTCCCCTCGCCGTCCCGGCGGCGGGCGATCCGCGTCCGCACGTTGCGGTCCGGATCCACGAGCATGACGTTGGAGATGTGGATCGCCGCCTCCCGCTCGGAGATGCCTCCCGCGATGTTCTTCGAGGGGTTCGGCCGCGTGTGCCGCTTGATCATGTTGACCCGTTCGACGATCACGCGCTGGGAGGACGGGAGGATCCGGAGAATCCGGCCCTGACGTCCCCGGTCCTTGCCCGCGATGATGACGACCGTGTCGTTCTTCTTCAGCTTGTGTTTGACGCGCATCAGAGCACTTCCGGGGCGAGGGAGATGATCTTCATGAACTTCTTCTCACGCAGCTCTCGGGCGACCGGACCGAACACGCGGGTCCCGATCGGCTCGCCCTCGTTCGAGATCAGGACCGCCGCGTTGTCGTCGAAGCGGATGTACGAGCCGTCCCGGCGGCGGTGATTCCGGCGCGTCCGGACGATCACGGCGCGCACGACGCGCTTGCCGTGCTTCTCGACGAACGGCGAGTCGGGCGCCGCCTCCTTCACGGAGGCCGTGATGATGTCGCCGAGGCCGGCGTACTGGCCCGCCGAGCCGCCCCGCATCCGGATGCAGGCGATCTTGCGCGCGCCCGAGTTGTCCGCGACTTCGAGGATGGTTCCCATCTGGATCATGGCCTTCTCCTCGACCTCACGCCTTCGTCACGATTTCGCGCAGCCGCCACCGCTTCAGCTTCGAGAGCGGCCGGGTCTCTTCGATGCGCACCCGGTCCCCCACCTTGGCCGTGTTGCCCTCGTCGTGGGCGTGGAACCGGCTCGTCCGCTTGATCGTGCGGGTGTACTCCGCGTGCTGCACGCGGCGCTCCACCTCGACGACGATCGTCTTGTCCATCTTGTCGGAGACCACGCGACCCAGCTTGATCGCCCGGCCCTTCTTTTCCGCCGTCTCGTTCACTTCGCCGCCTCTCCCTTCAACTCCAGCGCCCGCTGATAGGTCTTCACCCGTGCGAGGTCCCGGCGGAGGACCCGGAGCCGCGTCGGGTTCTCGAGCTGGCCCGTCGACTTCTGGAGCCGCAGCTTCCAGCTCGCCTCGCGCAGCTCCTTCTCCTTCTCCACGAGGTCGGACGCTCCCTGCTGCGCCAGCGTCTCGCGCTCTTTCTTCTTCATCGGATCTCCACTTCGGACTCGCGGGTGACCAGCCGCGTCTTCAGCCCGAGCTTGTCGGCGGCGAGATCGAGGGCCTCCTTGCCCGTCGCGAAATCGACGCCCTCCATCTCGTACAGGATGCGGCCCGGCTTGACCACCGCGACCCATCCCTCGGGCGCGCCCTTGCCCTTGCCCATGCGCGTCTCGGCGGGCTTCTTCGTGTACGGCTTGTCCGGGAAGATGCGGATCCAGATCTTGCCGCCGCGCTTGACGGCGCGCGTCATCGCGATGCGGCCCGCCTCGATCTGCCGGGCCGTGATCCAGCCGGGCTCGAGGACCTGGAGGCCCATGTCGCCGAACGCCAGCGTCCCGCCGCGGTAGGCCTTGCCCCGCATGCGTCCCCGCTGCTGTTTCCGGTATTTGACTTTCGAAGGCATCAACATGGCGTCACTCGTTCCCGGGCCTTAGGCCGCGCTCTTCCTTCGGTTCTTGGCCTTGTGCTGCTCGCCGCGATAGATCCAGACCTTCACGCCGATCTTGCCGTACGTCGTGTTCGCCTCGGCGAAGCCGTAGTCGATGTCGGCCTTCAGCGTGTGGAGGGGCAGCCGGCCCTCCTGATACCACTCCGAGCGCGCGATCTCGGCGCCGTTCAGGCGTCCCGCGCAACGGATCTTGATCCCCTGGGCGCCGAAGCGGAAGGCCGACTCGATGCCCTTCTTCATCGCCCGGCGAAACGCGACGCGGCGCTCGAGCTGCATCGCGATCGACTCGGCGACGAGCTGCGCATCCGTCTCGGGGCGCTGGATCTCGATGATGTTGATGTGGACCTCGGTCTTGGTCCGCTTCTGGAGCTCGTCGCGGAGCTTGTCGACTTCCGCACCGCGCTTGCCGATGATGATTCCGGGCCGCGAGGTCTGGATGTTGACCTTGAGCTTGCCCGCGAAGCGCTCGATGTCGATCTCGGAGACGCCGGCGTGGGAGAGGCGGCGCTTCAGCTCCTTCCGGAGCTTCAGGTCGTCGTGCAGGAACTGGAGGTAGTCCTTCTCCGAGAACCAGCGCGAGTGCCAGGTCCGGTTGAAGCCGAGCCGGAATCCGTACGGGTGAACTTTCTGGCCCATGGTTCTCCTTACGCCTCGTCCGAGAGCTCGATCGTCACGTGGCTCTTCCGGTGGAGGACGCGGTACGCCCTTCCCATCGGCGCGGGGCGGACCCGCCGCTCCTGGGGACCCTTGTCGACCGTAATCTTCCGGACGACGAGCTTGTCGACGTCCAGGTGCGCCTCCTGCTGTTCCGCGTTGGCCACCGCCGAGCGGAGCGTCTTCAGGAGGTCGCGGGCGGCGGCCTTCTTCGCCAGCCGCAGGATCGCGACCGCGTCGTTGACCGACTTGCCGCGCACGAGGTCGGCGACGAGCCGCACCTTCTGCGCGGAGCCCTTCATGTAGCGGAGCCGGGCGGTGGACTTCATGGCTGCCTCACGCCTTCGGCGCCGCCGGCGCTGCGCCCGGAGCCGACTTCGGCGCCGCGCCCGGAGCGACCGCCGCGCCGGCCTCCGCGGCCTTTTTGCCGCCGTGACCCTTGAAGATCCGGGTCGGCGCGAACTCGCCCAGCTTGTGCCCGACCATGTTCTCGGCCACGTACACGGGAATGAACTTGCGGCCGTTGTGGACGGCGATCGTGTGGCCGACCATGTCCGGGATGATGGTCGAGCGCCGCGACCAGGTCTTGACGACCTTCTTCTCGCGAGTCGTGTTGAGGGCGGCCACCTTCTTCATGAGGTGGTCGTCCACGAAGGGACCCTTCTTGACCGAACGCGTCATCGTTTAAGCCTTCGACTTGCGGCGCCGCACGATGAAATCGTCGGTCCGCTTGTTGTTGCGGGTCTTCATGCCCTTGGTCTTCCAGCCCCACGGCGAGGTCGGGTGGCGTCCGCCCGAGGTCTTGCCCTCGCCGCCGCCCATCGGGTGATCGACCGGGTTCATCGACACGCCGCGATTGTGCGGACGCCAGCCGAGCCACCGGTTGCGGCCGGCCTTGCCGATCGAGACGTTCTCGTGCTCGAGATTGCCGACCTGTCCGATGGTCGCGTAGCACTCGATGTGCACCTCGCGCACCTCGCCCGAGGGCAGGCGCACCTGCGCGTACGCGCCCTCCTTGGCCATCAGCTGCGCGGCGGCGCCCGCGGACCGGACGAGCTGGCCGCCCTTGCCGCGCGTCAGCTCGATGTTGTGGATCGTCGTGCCGAGCGGGATCGCCTTCAGCGGCAGCGCGTTGCCCGGGACGATGTCGGCGGCTGGACCCGAGACCACCTTCGCGCCGACCTGCAGCCCGTTCGGCGCCAGGATGTAGCGCTTCTCCCCGTCCGCGTAATGGAGCAGCGCGATCCGCGCGGTGCGGTTGGGGTCGTACTCGATCGACGCGACCTTCGCGGGCACGTCCACCTTGTCCCGGCGGAAGTCGATGATCCGGTAGAGACGCTTGTGGCCGCCGCCCATGAAGCGGCTGGTCTGCCGCCCCTGGCTGTTGCGACCGCCGGTCCCCCGCAGCCCCACCGTCAGGCTCTTCTCCGGGCGCACCGCGGAGAGGTCCTGGAAGTCGGGCATCGTCTGGAACCGCCTGCCGGCGGACGTCGGCTTGAACTTCTTGACTGCCATTACACGCCCTCGAAGAACTCGATCTTCTGATCCGGCGCGAGCCGGACGTAGGCCTTTTTCCAGGCCTTGCGCTGTCCGGCGAACCGGCCCATGCGCTTCCACTTTCCCTGTCGATTCGCCGTGCGCACGCCGATCACCTTCACGCCGAAGAGCTTCTCGACGGCGCGGGCGACCTCGATGCGGTTGGCGGAGCGCGCGACCTCGAAGCACACGACGTTCGCGCTCTCCTTCAGCCGCGTCGCCTTCTCCGTGATCAGCGGGCGGCGGATCATCTCCTGCGGCAGCATCTATTCGCCTCCCAGCTTCTCGACGACGCGCGCGAGCGCCTGCTGCGAGAGCACCAGGTTGCCGTGCGCCAGGACGTCGTAGGCGTTCACGCCGAGCGCGTCCACGAGCTTCCAGGCCTTGACGTTGCGCGAAGCGCGCGCGAAGTTCGCGTTGTCGCGCGAGTCGACGAAGAGGGTCTTTCCCTCGAGGCCGAGCTGGCCGACCGCCGCGACCAGATCCTTCGTCTTGGTCGACGCGACGTCGAGCCGATCGAGGACCAGGATCCGCTCCTCGGCGAGCCGCTTCGAGAGAACCGCCTTCAGCGCGTTCTTCTTCGCGTTGATCGAGACCGACTGCGCGTAGGAGCGGGGCACCGGCCCGTGGGCCGTGCCGCCGTGGCGGTGGATCGGCGGACGTCCGCCGCCCTGCCGCGCGCGGCCCGTTCCCTTCTGCTTGAAGGGCTTCTTGCCGGAGCCGGAGACCTCGGAGCGCACCTTGGTCTTGTGCGTTCCGGCGCGTTGTCCGGCGAGGTGGGCCTTGATGACCTCCCAGACGAGGTGCTTGCGGTACGGGTAGTCGAAGACGCCGGCCGGCACCGGCAGCTCGCCGACCTGCTCCTTCTTCCAGTTCCAGACGGGAATGCTCGCCATGCTCATGCCTTCTTCGCGTAGCTCGAGCGCACGATCTTCAGGATCGCGTTCCGGGCGCCCGGCACCGGGCCGCTCAGGTACAGGAGGTTCTTCTCGGCGTCGACCCGCACGACGACGAGGTTCTTGACGGTCGCCTGCCGGCCGCCCAGGCGCCCCGACGAGCGGGTGCCGGGATAGACCCGCGAGGGAAACGCGGACGGACCGATCGAGCCCGGCGCGCGGTGGAACATCGAGCCGTGCGTCGCGGCGCCCCCGCGGAAGTGGTGACGCGCGACGACGCCCATGAAGCCCTTGCCCTTCGACGTGCCGATGACGTCGACCTGGTCCTTCTCCGCGAACGCGTCGCAGAGAACCTTGTCGCCGGGCTTCAACTCGTCGCCCTTGTCGGCGCGGACCTCCATCAGCGTCCGCATCGGCGCGACGCCCGCCTTGTCGAAGCGGCCGCGCGCCGCCTTGTTCGCGCGGCGGTCCGGGCGCGCCCCGACGAAGCCGATCTGGACGGAGTCGTAGCCGTCCTTGTCGGCCGTCTTCTTCTGGACCACGAGGCAGGGCCCCGCCTGCACGACCGTGACGGGCACGACCGTGCCCTCCGGCGTGAAGATCTGGGTCATCCCCACCTTTTTCCCGATGATGCCGTGTACGGCCATAAGTCGCTCGCTCGGTCCCTTACTTCCCGAAGGCCTTGATCTCGACGTCGACGCCGACCGGAAGCTCGAGCTTCATCAGCGCGTCGACCGTCTGTGAGGTCGGCTCGAGGATGTCGAGCAGACGCTTGTGCGTCCGCATCTCGAACTGCTCGCGGGACTTCTTGTCCACGTGCGGCGAGCGGTTGACGGTGTAGCGGGAGATCGCCGTCGGCAGCGGGATCGGTCCCGCGACCTTCGCCCCGGTACGCCGTGCCGTGTCGACGATCTCGCTCGCCGACTGGTCGAGGATCCGGTAATCGAAGGCCTTGAGACGGATTCGGATCTTGTCGTTTTTCATGTGACTTTCTTAGCGCTCTCTCGACGCGAGCGGACGAGAGCAAACGGCCGCAGGGCAACATCCCATGGCCGAAATGCGGCTCGCCCGCCGGTTAGAACCTCTCCGCTCCACCACTACTCCAGAATCTCCACGATGGTGCCCGCTCCTACCGTCCTGCCGCCCTCACGAATCGCGAAGCGCAGGCCCTTCTCCATCGCGATCGGCGTGATCAGGTTGATCTCCAGGTTCACGTTGTCCCCCGGCATCACCATCTCGACGCCCTTGGGCAGCTGCGCCGTCCCCGTCACGTCCGTCGTCCGGAAGAAAAACTGCGGCCGGTACCCGTTGAAAAACGGCGTGTGCCGACCCCCCTCTTCCTTCGTCAGAATGTAGGCCTGCGCCGTGAACTTCAAATGCGGCGTGATCGACCCCGGCTTGGCGCACACCTGCCCGCGCTCGACGTCCTTGCGCTCCGTGCCCCGCAGCAGCAGTCCCACGTTGTCCCCCGCCTGCCCCTGGTCCAAGAGCTTGCGGAACATCTCCACTCCCGTCACGACCTTCTTCTGCGTCGGCCGGATCCCCACGATCTCCACTTCCTCGCCCACCTTCACGATGCCTCTCTCGACACGGCCCGTCACCACCGTCCCGCGGCCCGAGATCGAGAACACGTCCTCGATCGGCATCAGGAAGTCCTTGTCGATCGCCCGCTCCGGCACCGGAATGTAGGAATCCACCGCGTCCATCAGCTCTAAAATGCACTTGGCATCCGGCGAGTTCGGGTCTGCCGACTCCCCCGCCTTCAGCGCCGATCCCTTCACGATCGGCGTCTTCTCCCCCGGAAACCCGTACGACGTCAGAAGCTCCCGGACCTCCAGCTCCACCAGCTCGAGAAGCTCCGGATCGTCCACCATGTCCGTCTTGTTCAAAAACACCACCACGTACGGCACCCCGACCTGGCGCGCCAGCAGAATGTGCTCCCGCGTCTGCGGCATCGGCCCGTCCGCCGCCGACACCACCAGAATCGCCCCGTCCATCTGCGCCGCTCCCGTGATCATGTTCTTCACGTAGTCCGCGTGCCCCGGACAGTCCACGTGCGCGTAGTGACGCTTGTCCGTCGAGTACTCCACGTGCGCCGTGTTGATCGTGATCCCTCGCGCCTTCTCCTCCGGCGCGTTGTCGATCTGGTCGTACGCCTTCGCCGTCGCCAGACCCTTCTTCGACAAAATCAGCGTGATCGCCGCCGTCAGCGTCGTCTTCCCGTGATCCACGTGCCCTATCGTCCCGATGTTGACGTGCGGCTTACTGCGATCGAACTTCTCTTTGCCCATCGTCGTCGCTCCTGCCTATCGGCTCGCTACTTTCGCGATGATCTCGTCGCTGTCGGATTTGGGGACCTCTTCGTAGGCCGAGAACTGCATGGTGTAGTTGCCACGGCCCTGCGTCATCGAACGGAGGTTCGTCGAGTAGCCGAACATCTCCGAGAGGGGCACGCGAGCCGTGATGACCTGCACGCCGGCCCGGGGCTCCATGTGCTTGATGTGTCCGCGGCGCGAGGAGAGGTCGCCGATGACGTCGCCCATGTAGTCCTCGGGAACGACGACCTCGACCTCCATGATCGGCTCCTTGATCACGGGCCGGGCCTTCTTGGCGGCATCCTGGTATGCCATGGAGCCGGCGATCTTGAACGCCATCTCGGAGGAGTCGACGTCGTGGAACGAGCCGTCGTAGAGCTCCACGTGCACGCCGGTCGTCGGATATCCGGCGAGGACGCCGGTCTCCAGGGCTTCCTTGATGCCCTGTTCGATCGGCTTGATGAATTCCTTGGGGATCGCGCCGCCCTTGATCTCGTTCTCGAACACGAAGTCATGGCCCGGCTCGGCGGGCTTGATGCGGATCTTGCATTCGCCGTACTGGCCGCGGCCGCCGGACTGCCGGATGAACCGGCCATGGCCCTGGGCGTCTTTGGTGATCGCCTCGCGGTAGGCGACCTGCGGCTTTCCGATGTTGGCGCCGACGTTGAACTCGCGCACCATGCGGTCCGTGATGATCTCGAGGTGGAGCTCGCCCATCCCGCGGATGATCGTCTGGCCCGTCTCCTTGTCGGTGTGGACCTTGAAGGTCGGGTCTTCCTGCATCAGCTTCGCGAGGGCCATGCCCATCTTTTCCTGGTCGGCCTTCGTCTTGGGCTCGATCGCGACGGCGATGACGGGCTCGGGGAAGTTCATCGCCTCGAGGATGACGGGGTTGTTCTCGTCGCAGATCGTGTCGCCGGTCTGGACGTTCTTCAGGCCCACGGCCGCGGCGATGTCGCCGGCCCAGACCTCCTTGATCTCCTCGCGCTTGTTGGCGTGCATCTTGAGAAGGCGCCCGATGCGCTCCCGGCCGTCCTTCGTCGAGTTGTAGACGCCCGATCCGGCGTCGAGGTGGCCCGAGTACACGCGAAAGAAGGCCAGCTGGCCGACGAACGGGTCGGTCATGATCTTGAAGATGAGGGCCGAGAACGGGGCGTCGTCGGAGGCCGGGCGCTCGAGCTCCGCGCCGACGTCGTCGTGGCCCTTGATGGCGGGCACGTCGAGGGGCGACGGCAGGTAGTCCACGACCGCGTCGAGCAGCTGCTGGACTCCCTTGTTCTTGAACGCGGATCCGCAGATGACCGGCTGGACGTGGCCGGCGATCGTGGCCCGCCTCAGGACGTCCTTGATTTCCTGCTGTTCGACCTTCCCGCCGTGGAGGTACTTCTCGAGCAGGACGTCGTCGGCCTCGGCGATCGCCTCGATCAGCATTTCGCGATACTTCTCGGCCTCGGGAAGGAGGTCCGCCGGGATGTCGACGACGTCGAACGAGGAACCCTGAGCGTCGTCGTGGAACTCGATCCCCTTCATCTGGACCAGATCGATGACGCCCTTGTGCTGGCCCTCGGTCCCCCAGGGAATCTGGATCGGGGCCGGCTTGGCGTTCAACTTCGTCTTCATCATCTCGACGCAGCGCGGGAAGTTGGCGCCGACGCGGTCCATCTTGTTGACGAACGCGATGCGAGGAACCCCATACCGGTTCGGCCTGGCGCCAGACGGTCTCGGACTGCGGCTCGACGCCGGCGACGGCGTCGAACACGGCCACCGCGCCGTCGAGGACGCGGAGCGACCGCTCGACCTCGGCCGTGAAATCCACGTGGCCGGGCGTGTCGATGATGTTGATGCGGACGAGGTCGCCGGCCGAGGCTTTCCAGAAGCAGGTCGTGGCGGCCGACGTGATCGTGATGCCGCGCTCCTGCTCCTGCACCATCCAGTCCATCGTCGCGGTGCCTTCGTGCACCTCGCCGATCTTGTAGTTGACGCCCGTGTAGAAGAGGATCCGTTCGGTCGTGGTCGTCTTCCCGGCGTCGATGTGCGCCATGATCCCGATGTTCCGGGTGTCCTTCAGGGGAGATGTGCGCGGCATGGTCGTAGGCTTCCGGTCGTTGAGTTCGTGCGTTACCAGCGATAGTGCGCGAAGGCCTTGTTCGCCTCCGCCATCTTGTGCGTGTCGTCCTTCTTCTTGATCGCGCCGCCGCGGAGGTTCGCCGCGTCGAGCAGCTCGGCCGCGAGCTTCTCTTTCATCGTCTTCTCGCCGCGGGCGTCGGCGTACTCGATGATCCAGCGGATCGCGAGCGAGGTCCGGCGGTTGGGACGCACCTCCACGGGCACCTGATAGGTGGATCCGCCGACGCGGCGGGACTTGACTTCGAGCGCCGGCTTGACGTTCTCGATCGCCTTCTTGAACGTCTTCATCGGGTCGTCCTGGGTCTTCTCGGCCACGCGGTTCAATGCGCCGTAGAGGATCCCCTCGGCGACCGCCTTCTTGCCCTCGCTCATCACGGAGTTGATGAACTTCGTGACGAGCTGGGAGTTGTAGAGCGGGTCCGGCAGGATCTCGCGCTTGGCAACGATTCGGCGTCTCGGCATCTTC
>CAVXOX010000010.1:0-156431 GCA_963763535.1 uncultured Acidobacteriota bacterium | reverse complement strand
CATCGCGCCGAACCAGAGATAGAGGCAGAGGGCGAGGAAGCCGAGACAGCTGACGACCTGCGACACGGGATCGTTGTCGTAGAACGGCAGCTTGATCCGGTCCTCGCGGTACCAGCCGAAGAGGCGCAGCGCCGCGCCGAAGAGTCCGCCGAGCGCGCCCCCGGCCATCAATCCCGACGCGATGATCACGGCCCGCTCGCGCATCGACGCGCCGGCCGCCCCGCCCACGCGCTCCGAGCGCTTCGCGACCGCGTGCGCAATGAACCCGCCGACCAGCGCGCCCGAGTTGAGCTCGAGCGGCAAATACATGCCGAGGGCCACGATCAGCGCCGGGACGCCGAGCATCTCCATGATCACGGCGACGGCCGCACCCGTGCCGAAGAGCACCCACGGCACCGGCTGGCGGCTCATGAATCCCTCGACCAGCGCCTTCATGATCGACGCCTGGGGCGAGACGAGCACCGGCCGCGCGTCTCCGGGAGCCGCCTCGCCGAACTGAAACGTCTGGGCGAGCGCGACGATGACGAGGCCGACCACGACCGCGGACACGATCGCGCCGTAGAACTTGACGCGCTCCTGCGCCGCCGGCGTCGATCCCAGCCAGTAGCCGGTCTTCAGGTCCGTGATCGTCTGGCCCGAGACGGAGAGCGCCGTGCAGACCATTCCGGCGATCGCCATCACGAAGAACATTCCCGTCCGGCCGGAGACGCCGAACTCGAGCAGGATGACCGACGAGATGATGATCGTGAGCATCGTCATGCCGGAGACGGGGTTGCGCGCGGTCGTGGCGATCGCGTTCGCGGCCACGGACGTGAAGAAGAAGGAGAAGACGAGGACGAGAATCAGGCCGATGATGAGGACGACGGACGACGCGCCGAGGTTTCCGAGAAAGATCGCCACGGCCACGGCGGAGACGACCACCCCGATGAGGATGCGCGTGATGGCGATGTCCCGGTCGGTCCGCTCCAGCCCCTCGGCCTCCCCGTGCCGGAACGCCTTCGCGGCGATCGAGAACGAGCCGACGATGATCCGAAGCGACTTCAGAATGCCGAAGATGCCGGCCGTGGCGATCGCGCCGACGCCGACGTAGCGCACGTACCAGCGGTAGATCAGCGCCGCGTCCATCTGCGAGATGGGCATCGGCGCCGGGTAGATCGGCGTGGGGACGTGCTGGCCGATTCGCCAGACGAGCGGGACGAGCACGAAGTTCGAGAGCACGCCTCCGGCGCACAGCAGCGTCGAGGCCCGAAGGCCCATGACGTAGCCGAGCCCGAGGATGAAGCCGATCGCGTCCATCCGCAGCACCACGCGCGCCTTCTCGGCCGCCTCGCGCATCGCGGGGATGAACTGGAAGTCCACCGTCTCCTTCCAGACCTGGAACGTCGTCACGAAGAAGTCGTAGACGGCGGCGATTCCCGTCGCCTCGAGCAGGAGCTTCGCCTGCGAGCCGCCCTTCTCGCCCGTGATCAGCACCTCGGTGATCGCGGTCGCCTCGGGATACGGGAACTGGCCGTGCATGTCGCGGACGAAGTAGCGGCGCAGCGGTATGAGAAACAGGATGCCGAGGCAGGCGCCGGCGAGGCAGATGAAGATCGTCTGCCACGGGTGGGGGTCGAGCTTGAGGATGTACAGCGCGGGCAGCGTGAAGATCGCGCCCGCGACGACGGCCCCCGAGACGCCGCCGATGCCGGTGATGATGACGTTCTCGAGGAGGCTCGACCTCCGCGCGTAGACGCGTGCGAGCCCGATCGCGAGGATCGAGATGGGGATCGCGGCCTCCATGACCTGTCCGACCTTCAGCCCCGAGTAGGCCGACGCCGCGGTGAACACGGCGCAGAGGAACAGGCCCCACACGATCGAGCGCGGGGTCGTCTCCGGCAGCTTCGCCGAAGGCGGCACGACCGGGCGATAGACCTCGCCAGGCGCGAGAGGTCGGTAGGCGTTTTCCGGCAGGGACTTCGACTCGGGCGCGTCCATCCGACCTCCCGCGGCGCAATGGGCGTATCGTTTTTCCCGGAAGGGCGCCAGGCCGCGATGGCAGCGGAGTCTACCCGAGTCGGCGGCGCGCGGCATCGGCGGCCGTAAGGAGGAGCCTCGATGGCGGAAACGACGCGGCGCGCGTGGGCGGTGCTGTTCGCGCGCGGGGTGCTCGGGCTCATCTTCTTCATGGCGGGGGTCTACAAGGTGTTCACGCTGACGCCGGCGGGCCACGCCCACAAGTGGTTCGTCGACCCGTACGCGGACACGTTCCTGCCGACGTGGTCCCTCTGGGCGACGGGCGTGACGATTCCGATCGTCGAGCTCGTCGCCGGATTCCTCGTCCTCGTCGGCTGGCGGGTGGACGAGGCGCTCGTCGCGCTCGGCCTCGTGCTCCTGATCGTCACGTTCGGGCACCTCCTGAAGGAGCCGCTCTACGAGTTCCACACGCACGTCATCCCGAGGCTCGCGCTCCTCCTCTTCGTGCTGATGGTGCCCCGCGAGGCGGACCGCTTCTCCCTCGACCGCCTCCTCGCGCGGTCGCGCTGAATGCGGAAATCGGGTCTCCTCGTGGCGGCGCTCCTCTTCTCGCGAGCGGCCGCCGGGCAAGAGCAGAACCCGATCGACATCGCCATCCGCGCCGCCGAGGCGCTCGCGAAGACGGCGGCCGCGAACCCGCCGGGCCCGAATCCCACGCCCACGCCGCCTGCCGCGAAGGAGCCGCCGCCGCTCGCCGTCCAGCCCGACTGGTCCTCGGTCGACGCCATCGTGACCGCGCTCTACGCCTCCGTCAGCCACGGCCCGGAGTACGAACCGAACTGGACGCGGCTGCGCGCGCTCTTCCTCCCCGAGGCCCGCATCGTGCCGCCGATCGCCTCGGGCGCCGCCGGGCTCGTCGTGCTCGACCCGGGGGCGTTCGAGACCCGGATCCGCCGGTACGTCCAGGGGCGCCGCGAGCGCCGTGAGCGGCTCGGATTCACCGAACGCGAGGTCGCGCGCCGCGAGAACCGCTTCGGGAGCGTGAGTCAGGTGTTCTCGACTTACGAGACGCGCTGGTCGCCGCACGAGGCGCCGCCGTTTGCGCGCGGCGTCCACTCGATCCTCCTCGTCGACGACGGCCACCGCTGGTGGATCGCGGCGCTCGTCTGGGACGCCGAGCGAACCGATCGGCCCATTCCGCCGGAGCTCCTGCCGACTGCAATACGATGAGCGCGTGTTTCGTAGAACGAATGAGGAGATCCCGATGAAGAAGCTTTCGCTCTCCGGCGTCGCGGCGCTGCTCCTGGCCCTTCCCGCCGCGGCGCAGCTCTCCCCACCCACGCCGAGACCCGCGAATCCCGCGGGCATCACTCCCGTCGTGGGGCAGCGGCTTCACGATCCCAATGCCGAGGCTGAGGCGCAGCGGATGCCGACGCCAGGCGGACCGCAGGACCGGAGGCCCCAGGCGCCGAGCGCCGCCCGGCACTCCGCGCCCGACGCCGACGGCGTCTCCGTGGACGCGATCGTCGCCGCCCTCTACGCATCGGTCTCCCACGACGAGGCGTCGACGCCGAACTGGGAGCGGATGCGCAACCTCTTCCTCCAGGTCGGCATGCTCATCCTGCCGAAGAACCCGCGGAGCGACCTGTTCACGGTGCTCGACGTGGACGGCTTCGAGCAGCGGGTCCGCGAGAGCGTCTCGGCCATGAAGGCCAAGGGCGACCCGACCTCGTTCTTCGAGAAAGAGATCTTCCGGCGCACCGACTGCTTCGGCAACGTCTGCCAGATCTTCTCGACGTATGAGTCGCGCCGCGCGCTGGCCGACGAGAAGCCGTTCGTCCGAGGAATCAACAGCATCCAGCTCGTCAACGACGGACACCGGTGGTGGATCGCGTCCGTGGCGTGGGACCAGGAGAGGGCGGACAACCCGATCCCGGCGCAGTACCTGCCGAACACGGTGCCGTCGGAGTACCTGAAGAAAAATTGACCGGGCTGCCGCACGCGGCGCGGTCGTTCCAACAAGACCTGGGTGTGAAAAGGGATCCCTCGCTGCGCTCGGGATGACAAGAGCGCTGCCGTATGGGCAGCTCGGATCTCTCGCTTCGCTCCGAGTCGACGGACCGCTAGCCGAGCGCCTGCGCGAGGTCCTCGACGAGATCGTCCGGGTGCTCGAGTCCGACCGAGACGCGCAGGAGGTTCTGCGGCGTCGGCGAGCCCGGGCCCTCGCTCGAGGCGCGGTGCTCGATCAGGCTCTCGGCGCCGCCGAGGCTCGTCGCGTTGACGAACACCTTCAGGCGCGACGTCGTCCGGAGCGCCGCGTCGCGGCCCCCCCGCACCCGGAACGACAGCATGCCGCCGAAGCCGCTCATCTGCCGGCGCGCGATCTCGTGGCCGGGGTGGGATGGCAGCCCCGGGTAGTGCACCGCCTCGACTCCGGGATGCCCGGCGAGGAAGCGCGCCACGGCGAGCGCATTGGCGGACTGGCGCTCGACGCGGCAGGACAGGGTGCGCAGACCCCGGAGCACCAGCCAGGAGTTGAACGGCGAGGCGACGCCGCCGACGATCTTGCGCACGTGAGAGGCCGCGTCGGCGATCGCCCCCTTCCGCGCGAAGACGAGGGCGCCTCCCTGCACGTCGCTGTGGCCGCCGAGGTACTTCGTGGTCGAGTGGTGGACGACGTCGGCGCCGAGCTCGAGGGGCCGCTGGATCGCCGGCGTCGCGAACGTGCCGTCGACCGCGAGCGCGGCGCCGGCCTCGTGCGCAAGCCGCGCGAGGGCGGCGAGGTCCGACACCTGCATCAGCGGGTTCGACGGCGTCTCCGCCCACACGACCCGGGTGTTCGGACGGAGCGCGGCGCGAACCGCGGAAAGATCCGTCGTGTCGACCGCCGTCGCCTCCATGCCCCAGCGCGGCAGGAACTCCTGCGCGAGCGCGCGCACGCCGTAGTAGACGTCGGAGGGGTACACGACGTGGGTGCCCGCCGGCTGCGCCTGCAGGTAAGCCGCCGCGGCGGCCATCCCGGACGCGAAGGCGAGCGCCGTCTCGCCGCCCTCGATGGCCGCGAGCGCCTCCTCCAGCCGCGCCTGCGTCGGGTTGCCGTCCCGGATGTAGATGTATCCGAGCGGCGTCTCCGCGGCGGGTCCGTGCTCGAAGGTCGTCGCGAGGTGAATCGGCGGCGCCACGGCGCCGGTCGCCGGATCCGGCTCGCCGCCCGCATGCACCGCCCGCGTCTCGAAGCGCATTCCTCTCTCCTTCGCCCCTCCGCTACGGCGCGAGGCCCGGCTCGTACTCGTCCACGAACTCGAGGAAGCGGCTGACCTCGAGGACGTCCCGGCCGCGGAAACGAATCGCGTGCGCATCGGTGCGCTCGACGATCGGAAGGTAGGCGAGCACCTCCGCCGGGCGGTAGTTCTTGAAACGCAGGTCCAGCGTGACCGGCGCCGTCACCGTGAACGGCTTCCGACCGCGCGGCTCGGCGATCGCGCGGCGCGCCGCCTCGCGGATGACGTCGCAGGCGGCCGCGGGCGTGAGGGTGCGCGCCGAGTGGAAACCGTAGTTCCACTTCACGACGGCGCCGCCGATCGGGCCGAGCAGCGCCTGCGCCTCCTTCACGATCGCGTCGTCGCCCGAGATCATGGCGACCGGCACGCCGTAGTGGCCGGCGATCGCCGCGTTGAGACCGGCCTCCGGCATCGACACGCCGTTCAAGCGCAGATCGGCCAGGTGCGCGGAGGACATCGTGTGCGCCCGCACGCCCTCGGGATTCGTGGTCGACGCGTGATACCCGACGAACAGAGCGGCCTCGAACGTGCCGTCGATGCCCTGCATCATGGCAAGCGGCCTCGGCCACGAGCGCACGATCGTCACGTCCTTCGGGAAACGCTCGATCAGGAGGTTCTCGCCGTTGCCGTGCGAGTCGGACACGAGAAACTCGGTGGCGCCGGCCGCACGCGCGCCCTCGATCGCGGCGAGCACCTCGTCGGTCATGAATCCGCGGAACCGCTCGTACTCGAAACCCGGCGGGCCGAGCTGGTCCGCCGTGACGACGCCGGCCACGCCCTCCATGTCGGCCGAGATGTAGATCCGGCGCCTCGCCTGCGCCGCGGCCGGGGCGGCGGCGAGCGCCGCGAGGAGCGCGGCCGAGAGCCAGAGCTTCCGGAGCGCCATGGGAGACCTCCTCCTCAGCCGACGGTGGGCGTGGGCTCGGACCCCGGCGTTCCGGCCGGCTTCGGCTCGGGCATCGCGAAGCGCGAATCGTCGATCGGGACGTTCAGCTCGATCCTCTCGAACTCGATCGACTGCGAGGGACCGCCGTCCTTCGCCGTGGACGTGAACGAGTGCGGCAGAACGAGGTCTCCCACCTTGCGGTAGTCCCCGACGTCCGAGCGCACCTCGACCTCGACGCCGTCGATCTTGCGGCGGGTGACCGTCACCGACTGGAGAAACGTCTTCGGATCGAGATAGACGTACCGCACCTCGCCGGTCTTCAGCGTGATCTTCAGCTTCCAGTCGTCGGGACGAAAGTTCCGGTCGTGCCCCATCAGCTCGATCTTCTCGCCCTTCTGCTTGTAGTCGACGAGCGGGCCGTCGATGTCCGCCTGCTGCTCGGCCTCGAGCCGCTCCTCCGCGGGCATCGGCTGCGGCACGATCTGGCCGGCGAACGGGATCCACATCCAGCCCTCCTTGCCGTCGAACGCCTGCACCGCCATCTGGTTCTCGAGGCGGAACTCCCAGCGGCTCTTGTTCGGGCGCTTCAACTCCAGCGTCGAGGGCAGCGTGTCGTTCCCGGTCTTCATCGTTCCCGACAGACGCATCGTCTGGACGGCCTTCAGCTTCTCGTAGCCGCCGCGCGCGGCGATGTTCTTCTCGATCAGCTCGTCCGCCGTCTGGCCCGCCACGACCGCCGCCGCGAGGAGGCCGCCCGCGACCAGGGAACCGATGCGCATGGAACCTCCGTGGGAACGCTCGACTCTACCGCAGCCGGCGGGGCGCAATGTATTAACGTTCGCTCGTGACCTCCGTCGAGGACCTGCCGACGCCCGCGGTGCTCGTCGACCTCGACGTGCTCGCGCAGAACGTGGCGCGCATGCAGCGCCTCGCGCGGGAGGCCGGCGTCGCGCTGCGGCCGCACGCGAAGACGCACAAGTCGCCCGAGGTCGGCCGCCTGCAGATCGAGGCCGGCGCGCGCGGACTGACGCTCGCGAAGACTTCGGAGGCGGAGGTCTTCGCGGCGCTCGGCTTCGACGATCTCTTCCTCGCGTTTCCGATCGTGGGCGCCGACAAGGCGCGGCGTCTCCTCGCGCTCGCCGACCGCGTGCTTCTGACGGTCGGCGCCGACAGCGTCGAGGGCGCGCGGAGCCTCGGCGCCGTCTTCGCCGCGGCGGGACGGAGGCTCCGGATCCGACTGAAGGTCGACACCGGCCTCCATCGCGTCGGCGTTCTCCCGGAGCGCGCGGTCGCCGCGGCCGCGGAGATCGCCGGTCTCCCGGGGATCGAGCTCGTCGGCGTCTTCACGCACGGGGGCCAGGGCTACGCCGCGCCGACGCCGGAGGAGGTCGCGCGCGTGGGCCGCACCGAGGCGCGCGTTCTCGCCGACACGGCGGCCGCGCTGCGCGCGGCGGGTCTGTCCGCCGGCGAGGTCTCCGTCGGATCGACGCCGACCGCGGCCTCCGCGATGACGGGCGAGGGCGTGACCGAGTGCCGCCCGGGCACCTACGTCTACAACGACCGCTCCCAGGTCGCCCTCGGGAGCTGCCGCGAGGCCGACTGCGCGCTGACGATCGTCGCGACCGTCGTCAGCGTTCCGGATGAGGACCGCGCGGTCGTCGACGCCGGCTCGAAGACGCTGTCCTCGGACGTCTCGCGTCCGGTTCCGGACGGATTCGGCGCGGTCGTCGGCCGGAACACCCGCATCGCGCGTCTCTCCGAGGAGCACGGCGTGCTCGCCGTCGCTCCCGGCGAGCGGTTCCGCGTCGGCGAGCGGGTGCGGATCCTCCCCAACCACGCCTGCGTCGTGGCCAACCTGCACGATGCGCTCGTCGCGGTCCGCGACGGTCGGGTCGAGGGACGGATCACGGTTGCCGCGCGCGGGAAGGTGCAGTAGCGGCGGTCCGCGGACGGCAACCGCGCCCGCCGCCGAGCAATTACCGGACCAGTCGATTATTGTTCCGATCCGCCGCCAGGCGCGACCACCCGAATCCAAAAGGAGAAAAACATGCGACGTCGCCTCGAAATCCCGGTTCTCCTGCTTCTCGCCCTCGGAGCGGCCGCGCCGCTCCTCGCCGCCGAAACCTACGCGATCGACAAGGGCCACTCGTCCGTCGAGTTCCGCATTCGCCACTTCGCCTCCAAGGTGAGCGGCCGGTTCGGCGATTTCGAGGGCACGATCCAGGCCGATCCGGCGAAGCCCGACGCCTCCTCGGTGAACTTCACGATCAAGACGGCGTCGATCGACACCAACAACGGAAACCGCGACAACGACCTGCGGTCGCCCAACTTCTTCGACGCGGCGAAGTTCCCCGAGATCCGCTTCCAGAGCTCGAAGATGACCGCGACCGGCAAGGACCAGTACGCCGTCACCGGCACGCTGACCATGCACGGGGTCTCGAAGGAAGTCACGCTGCCGGTCACGTTTCTCGGCTCGGCGAAGGATCCGCGCGGCAACGAACGCGCGAGCTTCGAGCTGAACACGAAGATCAACCGGAAGGACTGGGGCATCGATTGGAACAAAACGCTCGATTCGGGCAGTCTGATGCTCTCGGACGACGTGGACGTCACGATCGACCTCGAGACCGTCCGGAAGGCGCCCGAGACTCCGGCCGCGAAGTAGCGCTCACGACCGATCGGAAATGGGGCGCCGTCACGTCGCCCCCCTTCTTTTTCGGGTAGAGTTTCCGCTTCATGAATTCTCGCGTCTCCGGATCGCAGGGTGAGGGTCTGCGCTGGTCGGCCGTGGCCGGCTTTCTGCTGGTGCACGTCGCCGCGCTCGGCGTCTTCTTCGTGGGCTTCTCCTGGAAGGGGATCGCCCTCTGCCTCGCCTCGTACTACCTGCGGATGTTCGCCATCACGGCCGGCTTCCATCGCTACTTCAGCCATCGCACCTACGGCCTCGGCCGCGCGCCGCAGTTCCTGATGGCGTTTCTCGGCCAGACGGCCGCGCAGAGAGGCGTGCTCTGGTGGGCGTCGAACCACCGCCACCACCACCGCTACTCCGACCGTCCGGAGGACATCCACAGCCCCATCCAGCGCGGCTTCTGGTGGAGCCACATCGGCTGGATCCTGTCGCACGGGCAGGACGAGCCGGACTACTCGCGCGTGCCGGATCTCGTGAAGTTCCCCGAGCTCCGGTGGCTCGATCGCCACGAGTACCTGCCGACCGCCGTCTATGGGGTGGCGCTGTACGCCGCCTTCGGATGGATCGGCCTCTTCTACGGGTATTTCCTCTCGACGGTCGCGCTCTGGCACGGCACCTTTTGCATCAACAGCGTCATGCACCTCTTCGGCCGGCGCGTCTATGCGACGACCGACGACTCGCGCAACAGCTTCCTGTTCGCGCTGGTCACGATGGGCGAGGGCTGGCACAACAACCACCACTGGGCGCCGCAATCCGCGGCCCAGGGCTTCCTCTGGTGGGAGGTGGACCCGAGCTTCTACCTGCTCTGGCTCGGCGAGAGGGTGGGCCTCGTCCGGGGACTCCATCGCCGGCCGCGGCACTTCCGGGAGGCGGCGGTCGAGGCCCTCCGCACGGGGCGGGCGTTCACGTCCGTGCGCCGGCTCGAACAGGTCCAGACCCTGACGCGGCGCTGGCACGAGCTCGGCGCGTCGGCGAGGCTGACCGCGCACGACGCTCTCCTCGAGCTCGAGGCCGCCCGGGTCCGGGCGGCGGCGCGCCTGGAGAAGCTCCACGAAGAGGCGGCGGCCGTATCGGCGCGGGCCGGGAGGCGGCTCGAGGAGCTCCACGCGGAGATCGAGAAGGCCCGGGCGCACCTGGCCGAGATCCTGGAGCGCCTCGTCGCGACGGCCGAGTCGCTCGGCATGCCGGAGTCCCAGACCGCCTAGGTCCCCGCCAGCAGCGGAGCCCGATCCGAGCCTTTGACGGGGCTGACGCGGCGGCGCGAGCTCGGATAATGTTTCCCCCCGTCTCTTCCGACGAAGAAGTTCGACGGCGGCGGGCACGGAGGGGAAACGTCGTGAGGCTCCTGGCGGAGCGGGCGCTGTTCCGGACTTTCGAGAGGATCCGCGGGGGCCGGCTGACGCTCTCGCTGCCGGACGGACGGGTGCGGGCGTTCGGCGAGCCGGGCACGGACCTCGAGGCGGCCGTGGACGTGCGCGACCCCTCGGTGTTTCGGCGCTTCCTCTTCGGCGGCGACATCGCCTTCGGCGCGACGTACGCCGAGGGACTCTGGACCTCGCCGGACCTCGCGGCGGTGACGCGGCTCGGCGCGCGCAACGCGCGGGTGTTCGACGCCGGCGGCCGTCTGCCGGCTCTCGTCGACCGGTGGGGCGAGCGCGTCCTCCACTGGCTCCGCCGCAACTCCGTGCGCCGCAGCCGCGCCAACATCCGCTTCCACTACGACCTCGGCGAGAGCTTCTACGCGCTCTTCCTCGATCCCTCGTTGACGTACTCGTGCGCGATCTTCGACCCTCCCGATCTGTCGCTCGAGGACGCTCAGCGCGAGAAGCTCGACCGCATCGCCCGCCGCCTCGAGCTGTCGCCGGGAGATCGCCTGCTCGAGATCGGGACCGGATGGGGCGCGTTCGCCATGCACGCCGCCCGGCACTACGGCTGCCGGGTGACGACCACGACGATCAGCGCCGCCCAGCACGACTACGTCCGGCGGCGCCTCGAGCGAGAGGGCCTGTCCGATCGCGTCACGCTGCTCCGCGAGGACTATCGCCGCCTGCGCGGCCGATTCGACAAGGCCGTCTCGATCGAGATGTTCGAGGCCGTCGGCCTCGAGTTCTACGATCGGTTCTTCGCCACGGTGGACCGCCTCCTCGAGCCGGGCGGCACGATGCTCCTCCAGACGATCTGGATCAACGAGGCGCGATTTGAGCGATATCGCCGGCAACCGGACTTCATCCAGCGCCACGTCTTCCCCGGCAGCGAGCTCGCGTCGATCGCGGAGATCCGCCGCTCACTCGCGCGCGCCACCGGCCTCTCGATCGCCGGCATCGAGGAGATCGGTGCCCACTACGTGACCACGCTCGCCGCGTGGCGCGCGCGCTTCCTGGCGAACGCCGGCCGCGTGCGGGAGCTGGGCTTCCCCGAGACGTTCCTGCGGATGTGGGACTACTACCTGGCCTACTGCCAGGGCGGCTTCGCCGAGCGTTACATCGGCGACGCCCAGATCCTCCTGGCGAAGTCCCCGGCGGCCTCCCGCAGCCGTTCGGAGGCGCTCGCGCCCGACGCCGCGGAGCGCCGGACGTGAACCTGGAAGAGGCCCAGGAGCTCCTCCGCCGCCGCCTCCGCGATCCGATCCGCCAGCAGCTGACGCAGGGGCTCTCCCCGGAGAAGATCGCTCTCTCGGCGGCCGTCGCGCTGACCATCGCGGTCAACCCCATCGTGGGGACGACCACGATTCTCTGCTTCGCCGCGGCCTGGGCGCTGAAGCTCAATCAGCCGATCGTCCAGGCGATCAACTGGTCGTCCTACGCGCTGCAGCTCCTGCTGATCCTGCCGTTCATCCGCCTCGGAGAGTGGCTCTTTCGGGCGCCCCGCGAAAATCGCTCGCTCGAACGGCTCGTCGGCATGATGAAGGGCGACCTCGCCGGCGCCCTTCGCAACCTGCGCACGACCCTCGGGCACGCCTTCGTCGCGTGGCTCGCGATCGCGCCGCTCCTCGTGGCCCTCGTGTATGCCGCGGCGCTTCCCCTCGTGCGGACGCTCGCCAGACACCTCGCCGGCGCGCGGCCCGGGACGATGGACGACGTGGCCTGAGGCCGGGCGCTTCCGCCGGCGGTCGCCCGAGGTAACCTTTCGCTGGTGGAACTTCCCACGCCGCTCGAGCGGGCGCCCCCCGGGCTGTACGACGCGCTGCCCCTGTACTTGAAGCGTGAGGACGTCCACGAGCTCGGCGCCTTCAAGTGGCGCGGCGCGCTGCCGACGCTCGCCGCCTACAAGGAACGCGGCACCGCGGCGGTCGTCACCGCGTCCACCGGCAACCACGGCGCCGCCGTCGCCTGGGCGAGCCGCGAGCTCGGTCTGCGCGCGATGGTGTACGCGCCCGCCGGCGCCTCGCTCGCGAAGCTCGCGCTCATCGACGGGCTCGGCGCCGAGATCCGCATCGCCGGCACCGACCTCGACTTCGCCAAGGAAGAGGGGAAGCAGTTCGCCGCCGACGCGAACCTGCCGTTCTTCGAGGATGGAATCGAGCCGACCCAGTACGAGGGCTACGGCGCGATCGCGGACGAGATCGTGGACCAGCTCGCCGAGCCGCCCGGCGCGGTCGTGGTGCCGGTCGGCAACGGCGCCCTCGCGGCCGGCGTCGGCCGGACGCTCCGGCGGCGCTCGCCGGCGACGCTCGTCGTCGCCGTCGCCGCGAAGGACGCTCCGGTCATGGCGCTCTCCTTCGAGTCGCGGCGGCCGGTCGAGTGCGACCGCATGGCGACGTTCGCCGACGGCCTCGCGGTGCGCGTGGCGATTCCCGAGGCCGTCCGCGCCCTCGATCCCGTGCTGGATCGCTTCCTCCTCGTCTCCGAACGCGAGATGGCCCACGCGATGGGCACCTACGCGCGGGCCGGAATTCGCGTCGAGGGCGCCGCGGCCGCCGCGCTCGCGGCGCTGCCCCGGCTGACCGACGTCGAGGGCCCGGTCGTCGCGCTCGTCACCGGCCGGAACATCGATGCCGAGCTCCACCGCCGCGCCGTCGAGGACCCCGAATCGTTTCCGGACTGACGCCGGGCGATCAGTCCTCGTAGAGCTGGCGGTAGCGGAGCCGCACTCCCGAAGGTCCGTCGAGGCGGATCTCGTGAGTGCCGGGGCGAAGCGGCGGCGGCCGGAACACGAGGACGTAATGGCCGGCGATCGCCTGCGCGACGTTCTTCATCGCGCCGGTCGGAAAGTCCCAGGTCGGCAGGTAGTAGCCGCCGGTCTCGTAGGAGAGCCGCTCGAGGCCGGCTTCCAGCGAATGGTGGCCGCCGCTGACGTCGAGCGCGAAGACGGGCGCCTGCGCTTCGCCGAGGAGCGTGACGGCGCGATGGAACTCGGGCGAGTAGCTCATCGTGCCGAGCGCCTTGTCGGGAGTGAGGAAGTCGTAGCGGCCGACGCCCCAGCCGAAGAAGACGATCGCCTTCGAGCCGGGCAGCGGACGGAGGGCGCCCCCGAGCGCGAGGAAGGCCTTCTCGATCGACGTGGCGGATTCGCTGTCGCGGACGACCGCCGAGAGCGACGGCGGTCCGCCGGCGAGCGGACCCGTCTCGAGCGCGAGGGCGTTGCGGACCGCCTTCCGCGCGAGCGCCCGGTCGGCCGTGAAGTCCTGGCGCAGCCAGAGCCGCGAGCCGAACGTCGCGACGGCGACGCGGTCTTCGGGCCGCAGCGTGTCGAGAAACTCGAGCGCCTGACGCTCCATGCGCACGTGCCCCTCGATCTTCGAGGCCTCGATGTGCCACTGGAAGAAGAGGACGACGAGGCGCCCCGGGGGGACCGGAGACGAGGAGGCCGTCTCGGGCTCGCCGGCCAGGGCGTCGGGGTCGCGGCCGGCGCCTGGCCGTTCGAGAACCACTCGAGGCTCTCGATCGGCACGTCGCGGCCGTCGACGAAGAGTCTGAGGTCGCGCGGCGTCAGGCCCGTGACGGCCTCCCCCGAGCCGCGGGAGGCATGGACCGTCACTTCGACGACGGTGACATGGACCCTCTCCTGGACGGGCTCCTGGGCGGCCGCGGCGACCGCGACGGCGACCGTGCAGGCTCCGAAGGCGGCGATCGAGCGGAGGGTCATCCGATCGCCGCAACGGCGGCGGCGCCGCCCGGCATTCCCGGGCTATGCCTTCGCGGAGAGATCCGCCGTCGCCAGGAACCGCGGCGGGCGCCGGTGCCTCGTCGCCTGCTCGTAGACGTGCGCGATCTTCAGCAGCACCGGCTCGCTCCACGGGCGGCCGAAGATCGACATGCCGACGGGCAGCCCGCGGAAGAACCCGCAGGGCACCGAGACGTCGGGGTACCCGGCGATCGCGGGGAAGGACGAGCTCCCGCCTGGACCGTAGTCGCCGTTGACGAGGTCGATGAGACTCGCCGGGCCGCTCGTGGGCGCGACGAGCGCGTCGAGCCGGTGCTCGTCCATGGTCTTGTCGATGCCCTCCTGGCGGGTCAGGCGCAGGTCCTTCTCGAGCGCGTCGAGGTACGCCTTCTCCGTCAGCGGTCCCTTCGCCTCGGCCTTCTCGAAGATCTCCTGCCCGAAGTACGGCATCTCGCGATCGCGGTTCTCCTCGTTGAAGCGGATCAGGTCCTTCAGCGTCCGGTACGAGGTCTTTCCGCCGAGGCCGGCGAGGTAGGCGTTCAAGTCGGCCTTGAACTCGTAGAGCAGCACCTCGAACTCGCTGTCGTCGGTCTCCCCGAGCGTCGCGATGTCGGCCGGATCGACGATGACGGCGCCGAGCTTCTTCAAGTCTCCGAGCGCCGCCTCGACGAGCGCGTCGGCGGACGGGCTCTGGCCGAAGAGCTTCTTGCGCGGCACGCCGATGCGCAGGCCGTCGAGGCGGGTCGCGCCCTCGAGGAGCTTCGCGTAGTCGACGGCGGGCTTGCCCGCGATCGCCTTCGTCGCGGCGTCCTGCGGGTCGGGTCCGGCGATCGCCGTCAGCAGGATCGCCGCGTCCATGACGGTCCGGCTCATCGGTCCCGCCGTGTCCTGGCTGTGCGAGATCGGGATGATGCCGGTCCTCGAGACGAGGCCGAGCGTCGGCTTGACGCCCACGAGGCCGCAGTTGTTCGACGGCGACACGATCGAGCCGTCGGTCTCGCTGCCGATCGCGACCGCGACGAGGCTCGCCGCGACGGCCGCGCCGGAGCCGGAGCTCGAACCCGACGGGTTGCGGTCGAGCGCGTACGGGTTTCGGCACTGCCCGCCGCGGCCGCTCCAGCCGCTCGAGGAGTGCGTCGACCGGAAGTTCGCCCACTCCGAGAGGTTCGTCTTGCCGAGGAGGACGGCGCCCGCGTCCCGCAGCCTCCGCACGAGAAACGCGTCCGCGGTGGGGGTCGCGCCGAGGAGCGCGAGCGAGCCCGCGGTCGTGTTCATGCGGTCGGCGGTGCCGATGTTGTCCTTCAGAAGGACCGGGATCCCGTGGAGCGGCCCCCGCACCTTGCCCGCCTTGCGCTCCGCGTCGAGCCGGTCCGCGATCGAGGGGGCGTCCGGGTCGAGCTCGAGCACCGCGCGGAGCTCCGGGCCCTTGCGGTCGAGCGCTTCCACGCGCGCCGCGTACTTCGCGACGAGCGTCGAGGCCGAGTCCGCGCCTGACGCCATGCGCTTCTGCAGGTCGGCGATCGTCGCTTCATCGAGCTCGAAGGGGGAAACGGAGGGAGCGGGCGGCGCCGGCGCCGCCTCCCCGCGAGCCGCGAGCGGCCGGGCCGCGGCGGCCGCGCCCCCGAGGGCGCCGTAGCGGATGAGCGAGCGGCGGGTCAGACGCGCCATGGGGCCTCCTTCCCGGAAGTTGCGGAACAGATATCACGCCCCGCGTCCTGTCGACGGGAAGGCCGCCGAGCATAGGATGGGAGCCGCTACCCTCATGGGTCGCCGGATCGGCCGGAGTGTCCTGCCGCTTCTCCTCCAGCGCGGCCACGCGGTCCGCGCGCTCGTACGGCCCGGCTCGGAGAGAAACCTCCCGTCGGGATGCGAGCCGGTGCCCGGCGACGCGCTCGACGCCGCGACGTTCGCCTCACGCGTTTCACCATCCGACGCGTTTCTCCAACTCGTCGGCGTCGCGCACCCTGCCCCGTCGAAGGCGGCGCTATTCCGGAGCGTCGATCTCGCGTCGGCGAGAGCGTCGGCCGAGGCGGCCGCCGGCGCGGGCGTGGCCCACTTCGTCTACGTGAGCGTCGCCCATCCCGCGCCCGCCATGCGCGCGTACTGGGAGGCTCGCGTCGAGGCGGAGGAATTCATCGCGCGCCAGGGACTCGCCGCGACCGTCTTGCGCCCGTGGTACGTGCTCGGACCGGGACACCTCTGGCCGCACCTGCTGCGCCCGGGCTACTGGATCGCCGAGCGCCTGCCGGCGACGCGCGAGGCGGCGCGACGCCTCGGCCTGGTCACGCTCGATCAGATGACGGGCGCCATCGTGCGAGCGATCGAGAGTCCCGCCAGCGGAATTCGGATCGTCGAGGTGCCGGAGATCCGCGGTTCCCTGCCGCTCCCGCCGCCGTCGTAGGATGCGCCGGTGGAGGACCGGCGCGGCCGCTTCACCATCTCGACCGATCCCGCGCGCCTCGATCGCGTGCGGATCCAGGAGTTCCTCTCCGCCTCCTACTGGGCGCCCGGCATTCCGCGGGAGGTCGTCGACCGCTCGATCGAGGGGTCCCTCTGCTTCGGCGTCTACGAAGGCGTCGCGCAGGTCGGCTTCGCGCGAGTGATCACGGACGCCGCGACGTTCGCGTACGTGGCCGACGTCTTCGTCCTCGAGTCGCACCGCGGGCAGGGGCTCGGCCTCTGGCTGATGGAGACGATCCGCGCGCACCCGCGTCTCCAGGGGCTCCGCCGCTGGAGCCTCGTGACCCGGGACGCCCACCCGCTCTATCGCCGGGTGGGGTTCGCCGACGTCGAGAGTCCCGGCCGTTGGATGGAGATCGTCGACCGCGACGTCTACGAGCGGTCGTCGGCATCCGGGAGCCCCTCACCCCCACCCCTCTCCCGGGGGGAGAGGGGCGAAGCGTGAACGCGCCCGCCGACTGGTGGAGGCACTTCTTCGAGGGACTCGCCGTCCGCTTCTGGGACGCGGCGCTGCCCGAGTCGATGACGGCCGAGGACGCGGCGTTCCTGTGGAAGCACCTCGGCCTCCGCGCCGGTTCCCGGGTGCTCGACGTGCCGTGCGGGTCCGGCCGGCTCACCCGTCCCCTCGCGGCCGCGGGGTGTCGGATGACCGGCGTCGACATCTCCGCGGAGGCGCTCGCGACGGCGCGCGCCGAGGGCGGCGAGGCGATCCGCTGGGTCGAGGCCGAGATGCGCGATCTGCCGTGGCGCGAGGAGTTCGACGCCGCCTTCTGCTTCGGCAACAGCTTCGGCTTCCTCGACGACCGGGGCAACGCGGAGTTCCTCGAGAGAGTCGCCGGCGCGCTCCTTCCCGGGGGCCGTTTCGCTCTGGACTACGGCCAGACCGCCGAGTGCGTGCTGCCCCGCCTCGAGCCGCGCCAGGAGAGCGAGATCGGCGGTTTTCACTTCGTCGAGGAGACCCGCTACGACCCCGTCGCGGGCCGGATCGAGAATCGGTTCACCTTCGCGCGGGACGGCCGGACCGAAACGAAGCTCGCGTCGCAGCGGGCGTACGCGCTCTCGGAGACGACCCGCCTCCTCGAGGACGCGGGGCTCGGGGTGCGCCGCCTCTTCGGCACGCCGCGGGAGGAGCCCTTCTCCGCGGCATCGCCGCGTCTGATCGTGGTGGCGGAGAGGAAGGCCTGAGGTCAGGGCGAGCGCGCGAGCAGCGCGCGGGAGAGCGACCAGAGGCTGATCAGCGCCCAGGCGCTCTCGAGGACGATCAGACCGAGGTTCCCGGCCCGCACGGCGAAATAGGCGAGGATCGCCGAGCCCGCGAAGTTGAGCACGAGATACGCGCGGTCGGCCGGCTTCCAGCGTCCCGCCTGCTGCGCCGCGAACGCCGCGAGGATCATCGCGGCGCCGGCGAGCGACACGATCTGGCCGATCAAGAGCCGACCTCCGACTCGGCCACCGGGTAGCACGCGAACACCAGCCGGTGCGCCCGCCCGCGGCCGGCCCTCCCGTCGTCGGCCCTGTTCGGGGAGGCATGGCGCGCGATGACCCCGACGACCGCTTCCCGGAGCGCCTGCGCGAACTCGGTCCTCTGCGCGGCGCTCTCGAAGCGGAACTGGGACTTCAAGGACACGGTCGGGACGCGCTCCCCGCCGGCCTCCCGCGCGGCCCGTTCCACGTCGCCGCGGACCTGCTCGGCGAGCGCGAGGAGATAGTCCGCCGAGCCGGTGTCGCCGATGTCCCTCCAGTCCGCGCCGACGGGCCCGAGGAGCGTCGGCGACAGGATGAAGCCGCGCGCGGTGGCGACGTAGCGCTGCTCGATCATGTTGCGCTTGCGCCCACGTCCCGCCGCGCGCAGGAAGCCGGCGCGCTCGAGCGTCCGCACGTGGTAATTCACGCGCTGGCGCGGCAGCCCGAGCCGCTTCGCCAGGCCGGCGGCGGAAGCGGGCTCGCGGGCGAGCGCGAGGATCTGCAGACGCAGGGGATTCAGAAGGGCGCCGGCGCGGCTCGGCGAGACGACCGTCTCGAGGTCCGCTTCTGCCGGTCCCGCCGTCCGTTCCATGGACAATATTGTTTGTCCAGACAGATATGATTGTCAATTGACGATTTCGAAGCCGATCGGACCCCGTTCTCCTTCGCCTGGCGTAATTGAGAGACCGTAGGTGCGAGGGTGGAAGCTTCGGCAATCGAAACGTGAGAGGTTCAGGAACCAGAACATGGCGCGCATCGGATTGATGGGAGGCGGCCTTACCTCGCGGGAGGCCCGCGCCCAAAAGACCAAAGGGAGCTCGGCGAAATCGGACGAGAGCGGCAAGGCGAAGAAGTCCCTGCCCCTGTCGGTGATCCTCCGGGATGCGGCGGAGCTCCTCCGCGCTCGCCGTGGGCGCCTCGCCCTCGGATTCGGCCTCCTCGCCATCAGCCGGATCGCCGGGCTCGTGCTCCCCGGCACGACGAAGTTCCTCCTCGACAACGTGATCGGCAAGGGGCAGCGGCAGCTCCTCCTGCCGATCGTCCTCGCGGCGGGGGCCGCGACCCTCGTCCAGGCCGTGACCGGTTACGCCCTCTCCCAGGTCCTCGGCAAGGCGGCGCAGCGGTCGATCACCGAGATGCGCCGAGCGGTGCAACGGCACGTCGGCCGCCTCCAGGTCGCCTTCTTCGACCAGACGAAGACGGGCGTGCTGCTGTCGCGGGTGATGACGGATGCCGAGGGGATCCGGAACCTCGTGGGCACGGGTCTGGTCGAGCTCCTCGGGGGAATCCTGACGGCCGCGCTCGCTCTCGGGATCCTCTTCTACTTCAGCGCGAAGCTGACGCTCATCGCGCTCGGCGTGCTCTCGCTCTTCGGCCTCGTACTGCTCTTCGCCTTCCGGACCCTGCGGCCGCTCTTCCGGGAGCGCTCGAAGATCAACGCGGAGGTTTCCGGGCGCCTGACGGAATCGTTCTCCGGCATCCGCGTCGTCAAGGCGTACCGGGCCGAGCGGCGCGAGGCCCTCGTCTTCTCGCGCGGCGCGCACCGTCTCTTCCGCAACGTCGCCCGGACGATGACCGGATTCTCGGCCGTGTCGGCCTTCTCGACGCTGCTCCTCGGCGTGGTCGGCGTGGCGATCATGTGGGTCGGCGCGCACGAGATCGAGGCGCACCGGATGACGATCGGCTCCTTCGTCTCGTTCACGCTCTATCTCGGGCTTCTCGTCGGCCCCGTCGTCCAGATCGTCTCGATCGGCAGCCAGGTGACGGAGGCCTTCGCCGGCCTCGAGCGCATCCGCGAGCTGCGCAACGAGATCGCCGAGGATGCGGGCGACCGGGCGCGCGAGCCGCTCGACCGTCTCGACGGACGCGTCGAGTTCCACGATGTGACGTTCGAGTACGAGAAGGACATCCCGGTGCTGCGAGGCATCTCCTTCGCGGCGTCGCCGGGCACCGTCACCGCCCTCGTCGGCCCCTCCGGCGCGGGCAAGAGCACGATCATCGGCCTGGTCGCGGCCTTCTACCGGCCGACCGGCGGCGCGATCCTGGTGGACGGACGCGACCTCTCGAAGGTCCGGCTCTCCGACTATCGCGCGCAGATCGGCGTCGTCTTCCAGGACAACTTCCTCTTCGACGGGTCCGTCTACGAGAACATCGCGTATGCGCGTCCGGACGCGTCCCGCGAGGACGTCCTGCGCGCCGCCGCCATCGCCCGCTGCGACGAGTTCGTCGAGAAGCTCCCCGAGACGTACGACACGATCGTCGGCGAGCGCGGCGTCAAGCTTTCCGGCGGCCAGCGCCAGCGCGTCGCGATCGCCCGGGCGATCCTCGCCGATCCGCGCATCCTCATCCTCGACGAGGCGACCTCGTCGCTCGACAGCGAGAGCGAGGCCTTCATCCAGGAGGGACTCGCGGAGCTGATGAAGGGACGCACGACGTTCGTCATCGCGCATCGCCTGTCCACGATCCGCCGGGCGGACGCCATCCTCGTGGTCGAAGAGGGAAGGATCGTCGAGCGCGGCCGCCACGAGGACCTCCTCGCGCTGCGGGGCCGTTACGCGGACCTCTACACGCGCCAGTACGGTCTCGAGGCGAACCTGTTCTTGAACCCCGGCGAAGCCGTCCGCGTCGAGGAGGAGGAGAAGGTCCCCGTCGCCGCGGCCGACGCCGGCGCGGTCGGGAACCTGCCGTTCGTGGGAGGAAGCGCTAGACCCGTCGCCGCGCTCCGCGGTGCCGCCATAGAATCCCTCGCATGACTCTCCTGAAAACGTCCGCTCTCGCGCTCTCCGTGTACCTCTCCGCCTCGTCGGGCGGCGGCGCCGCCGCACCGGGCGGCTCCGACGATCGGCTCGTCGCGTTCTTCAAGGAATGGCGCGACCTTTCAGAAGCCGAGGCTCGTCGGCGGCGTGCCCGACTACTCCGCCGCCGCGATGGGGGCGCAGCAGCGCGCGCTCGGCGACATGCAACGGCGTCTCGCCGCGATCGATCCGAGCTGGCTGGCCGATCCCGCAGCAGGTCGACTACTACGTCGTCCGCGCCGAGATGGCCGGCCTCGACTTCGACCATCGAGTTCTGAAGCCCTGGGCCAACAATCCCGGGTTCTACGTGACCGTGTTCAACGAGGAGAGCGACCAGCCGGCTCGCGAGGGGCCGTTCGCCCTCGGCGCCGTCGAGCTCTGGAGCTACCCGCGGCCGCTCTCGGCGGAGAGCGCGGCGGCGATTGCCGCCGGGCTCGAGCCGATTCCGCGCTCCTCGCGCAGGCGAAGATCAACCTCACGGGCAACGGGCGCGATCTCTGGACGTGGGGCACGAAGGCGCTCCGCGACCAGAGCCGGACGCTCGCGGACTTCGCCGCGAGCTCGATTCGAGGCGCCGCCCGCGCTCAGGACGAACGTCGACGCCGCCCGGAAGGCCACCGATGACCTGGTCGCCGTGGCTCGACGCGCGCGCCGCATCGAAGACCGGATCCCTCCGGCGTCGGTATCGAGAACTACGACTGGTACCTGAAGCACGTCCAGCTCGTCCCGTACACGTGGGCGGAGGTGGTCGCGCTGATGGAGCGGGAGCTCGCGCGCTCGCAGGCCCTCCTCGCGATGGAGGAGCTCAAGAACGCGGCGCTGCCGCCGCTGCCGCCGGTCGCGAGCGCCGACGAGTACGACCGCCGCTTCAACGCCGCGGTCACGGAGTACATGGCGTTTCTGAGGGACCGCGAGATCCTCACCGTGACGCCGGACATGGATCCCGGCGCTCCGCGCGCGGATCGGCAGCTACAGCCCCGGCCCGCGCGAGTTCTTCGCCGAGGTCGACTACCGCGATCCCGAGGTCATGCGCACCCACGGCTACCACTGGTTCGACAAGGCGCGCATGGTCCACGATCCGAACCCGAGCCCGATCCGGCGCGAGGCGCTTCTCTACAACATCTTCAACACGCGGACGGAGGGACACGCGACCGGCTGGGAAGAGCTGATGATGCAGGCGGGGATGTTCGACGCGCGGCCGCGCGCGCGCGAGCTCGTCTACGTCCTCGTCGCCGAGCGCGCGGCGCGGGCGCTGGGCGAGCTCTACATGCAGGCGAACCTCATGACGCTCGAGCAGGCGGCGGCGTTCGCGTGCGCGAACACGCCCCGCGGATGGCTGCGCATAGACGGCCAGCTCGTGCGCGGCGAGCAGCACCTGTACCTGCAGCAGCCCGGCTACGGGCCGAGCTACCTCGTCGGCAAGATCGAGATCGAGAAGCTGATCGCGGACCGGCGACAGCAGCAGGGCGAACAGTTCCGCATGAAGGCGTTCATGGACGACTTCAACGCCGCCGGGCTCGTGCCCGCCTCGCTGCTGCGCTGGGAGCTGACCGGGAAAGCAGTCGGCAGAGCTGAAGAAGATGCTGGCCCGTAGGGACTGGCGCTCGCTTCGGGGTACCCAAGACGCGTCAGAAAGGGATCCCTCTCTTCGCTCGGGATGACAGATGACGGGCGAGCCGGTTTGCTCCCCCTGTCATCCCGAGGAGCGGAGCGACGAGGGATCCCTTTGACGCCTCAGTACGGCTTTGAAAGGGATCCCTCGCTGCGCTCGGGATGACGATCGCGACGCGGCTGCGCCAGCCGCGATCGTCAGTCTCTCCGGCCGCCGAAGAAACGGAGCAGGAACAGAAACAGGTTGATGAAGTCGAGGTAGAGCGCGAGCGCGCCCACGACCGAGTACGAGCCGTAGCTCGTCCTCCGGCACGGTCGCGGCCATCACCTTCAGCCGCTGCGCGTCCCAGGCCGTCAGGCCGGTGAAGACGATGCACGCCGACGATCGAGATGACGAACTGCAGCGCCCTGCGCGTGCCAGAACATCCCGACGATCGAGGCGAGCACGACGCCGATCAGTCCCATGAACACGAACTGGCCGACGCCGGCGAGGCTGCGCTTCGTGACCGTGCCGTAGACCGCGAGCGCGCCGAAGGCCCCCGCCGTCACGACGAACGTCGACGCGATGGACGTGCCGGTGTAGGCCAGAAAGATGATCGAGAGCGTCGCGCCGTTGAGAGCCGAGTACAGCAGGAAGAGCGCGGCGGCGGTGTTCGCCGCGAGCTTCTGGACGCGCGCCGACAGGTAGAAGACGAGCCCGAGCTCGCCGATCACCAGCGCGAAGAAGAGGATCCGGTTGCCGAAGATGGCCTTGGTCAGGGTGGGTGAGCCGGCGACCGCGAGCGCGACCACCGCGGTCACGCCGAGGCCGACGCACATCCAGCCGTAGACCCTCCGCAGAAAGGCCGTGATGCGTTCCGCGGAAACGGCGCCGGCGGCGCCGAAGGCGGACGAGGGTGTCATGGAGAATTGTTCCATCTGTGTTCCTCCGAGGGCGGGGATTCTACATCCCTGCCGCGAACGTCAGTTGATCTTGTGGCGGAGCTGGCCGAGCATCCGCAGGGCGACCGGGTCGCCCGGATTCTCGGTCAGGGCCCCCTCGAGCTCCGCAATCGCCTCGGTCACCTCTCCCCGCGCCGCGCGGAGCCGGCCGAGGTTCAGGTAAGGGAAGTGCCGCGGCTCGTAACGGCTCGCCCTCTTGGCGCTCTCGAACCACGGAATGGCGTCGTCCCACAGTCCCTGCTCCATCAGGTAACAGCCGATGTCGTTGTAAGGATTCCCGAACCGGGGATCGGTCGCGATCGCCTTCCGGCACTCGAGGATCGCCTCCTCGAGCCTGCCCGCGAACGAGTAGGCCCAGCCGCGGAACGTGTAGGCCTCGGCGGTCGGGCGCGTCTCGAGCGACCGGGTGAAGAGCGTGATCGCGTCGTCGACACGGCCCTCGAGGAGCACCTCCGTGCCCTCGCGCCAGAGCTCGAGCGCGCGATCCGTGTCTTCGGACATCAATGAGCTCATTATCCTCCCGCGCGCTAGAATTCGAAGTTCCGATGAACGACGACCGCAAGTACCGGCATCGCGGGTACCAGGATTCGGGGGGCGAGTCCGCCGCGCGCCGCCCCTCCGGCCCGCGGCCTCCGCGCGAGGGACCGCGCGGACGGGGCGCCGACCAGGATAAGGCGGTCGTCTTCCGCTGCAAGCACTGCGGCGAACGCGTGCTCGACCTCGATTCGATCGTCGTCGGGGCCCCGTGCCGCAAGTGCGGCGAGGCCCTCCACTCGTGCAGCCAGTGCACCTTCTTCGACACGTCGGCGCGTTTCGAGTGTGCGAAGCCGATCCCGGCGCGGATCGTCTCGAAGAAGGCGGGCAACGACTGCCCGTTCTACGCGCCGGCGAAGACGTTCGACCTGACCGGCACCCGCGGCACCGCCGCGACCCCCGACGACGCGCGCGCGGCGTTCGACGCCCTGTTCAATAAGAAGTGACCGCGGCGCCGCACGCGCCGCGGTCATCCCGAGGCGCGTGAGCGCCGAGGGATCCCTTTCAAACCAGCGCGCCGCTCACAAAGGGATCCCTCGCTCCGCTCGGGATGACAATATGAAGGCGTCGACGACGTGTACGTCGACGCCGACGACCTACGCCCTTCTCCCCGCCTCCCGCACCGCCTTCCGCAGGACGTCGCGGAGCATCCCCTGCGTCAACACGCCGGTGAAGGTGTTCTGCTGGCTCGGATGGTAGGTCGCGAGAAGCGCGTCGTCTCCGACCCGCACGCGTGCGCCGTGCGCAAAACGCGGGCGGGGCCGCGGAATCGCCGCTCCTTCCTCCGCGAGCACGCGCAGGCCCGCGTCGAACGCGAGCGCGCCGAGCGCGACGAGGACGCGCGGCCGGCCCATTCGCGCGAGGTCCCGCGCGAGATAGGGACGGCAGTTGTCGAGCTCGTCGGGCCGCGGACGGTTCGCGGGCGGCGCACACCGGCACGCCGCGGAGATGAAGGCGCCCGGGATCGCGAGCCCGTCGCCCCTCCCCACGGACGTCGGCTGGTTCGCGAGCCCGACGGCGTGGAGCGCGCGAAAGAGGAAGTCTCCCGAGGCGTCGCCCGTGAACATCCGGCCGGTCCGATTCCCTCCGTGCGCGGCCGGCGCGAGGCCGATGAGAACGATGCGCGCGAGCCGATCGCCGAAGGCGGGAATGGGTCGGGCCCAGTACCGCTCGCCGGCGAAGCGCTTCGGCGGGGCCTTCGCGGATCCCTCGCGCCACGCGACCAGGCGCGGGCAGCGCCGGCAGGCGATCAGGTCCGCGTCCTCGGCGGGGGACCTCTCGAAGGACCGCGTCACCGCGGCGGCCTCACTTCTTGGCGGGGAGACCCTTCGGCACGCCCATCGACCGCCAGCGCTTCTTGTTCTCCTCCCACTCCTTCTCGGCGCGTTTGCGATTGACCGCCGCGGCGGCGGCCCGGCGGTCGTCCTCGCTCTCGGATGCGGCGGCCTCGTTCTCCGTGGACGCGGGCTCCTTCTCGTCGGTGTCGGTCACGGCGGACATTCTAAACGGCCCCGGATTGGCGGTGAACGGCCTTGGCCATTCGACTCACTGGACGACGACCGTGCCCTGCATCATCCCGCCGTGGACGAGGCAGAAGTACGGGAACGTCCCAGCCGTCGGAAACGTGTGCGAAAAGTCCCCGCCGGAGAGAACGCCCGAGTCCCACAATCCGTCCGCGACGCAGCCGAGGGGGCACGCGCCGGACGTTGTCGAATGGGTCCCCGAGAGCCAGATCCACTGCACCGTGTCCCCCGCATGGATCGTCGTCGTCGCGGTGCCGCTCGTGGAATCGGCGAAGACGTTGGCCCGCCCGACCCCCGGGGCCTGGCCGACGTACACCGCGTGCGGCGGCGCCGACGGCGTCGGCGTGAGCCCGGAGGGCGTCGGCGTCGCGGAGGGCCCCGTCATCGTGTCGTCGCAGCCGATGGCGGCGGCGGCGGCGGCGAGCGCGAGCGCGAGGCGAGCCGCACGGCGAAGGAACATCGGACGATGCTAACGCGCGAGGCCGGCCCTTATAATCCCCGCCCACCGTGACGGACGTCTCCGCGATGCTCGAGATCCTGCGCCGCGGCGCCGTCGATCTGATCGACGAGACCGACCTCGCGCGAAAGCTCGCCCGCGGTCCCGTGACCGTCAAGGTCGGCTTCGACCCCTCCGCCCCGGACATCCACCTCGGCCACACGGTCATCCTCCGGAAGATGCGGCACTTCCAGGACGCCGGTCACCGCGTCATCTTCGTCATCGGCGACTTCACCGGGATGATCGGCGATCCCTCCGGCAAGAAGGCGACGCGGCCGCAGCTGACTCCCGAGGAGATCGCGAAGAACGCCGAGACGTACACGAAGCAGGCCTTCAAGGTCCTCGACGCCGGGAAGACGATCATCGAGTTCAACGACCGCTGGCTCGGAAAGCTCGGCGCGGCCGGCATGGTGCGCCTGGCGTCGCGCGTCACGGTCGCCCGCATCCTCGAGCGCGACGACTTCCAGAAACGCTGGAAGGCGCAGCAGCCGATCGCGCTGCACGAGCTCCTGTATCCGCTCGCGCAGGCCTATGACTCGGTCGCGCTGAAGGCGGACGTCGAGCTCGGCGGCACGGACCAGCTCTTCAACCTCCTCGTCGGACGCGATCTCATGCGCTCGGAGGGGCTCGAGCCGCAGGTCGTGATGACGCTGCCGCTCCTCGTGGGCACGGACGGCGTCGAGAAGATGTCGAAATCCCTCGGCAACGCGATCGGCGTTCTCGATGCGCCGTCCGACATGTTCGGCAAGGTCATGTCGATTCCCGACGCGCTCCTGTGGAACTGGTACGAGCTGCTGACCGATGAGCCGCTCGGCGAGATCGCGGCGCTCCGCCGCCGCGTCGAGGACGGCTCGGAGAACCCGCGCGACGCCAAGGCGCGGCTCGGCCGGATCATCGTGCGGCAGTTCCACGGCGAGGCGGCGGCGGACCACGCCGAGGAGGACTTTCGCCGGGCGTTCTCGCGCGGCGAGGTCCCGGACGACGTCGAAACGCGAAACCTGTCCGCCGCGGGCGGCGCCCCCGCGGCGAAGACGCTCGTCGCGCTCGGGCTCGCCGCCTCGATGCGGGAGGCGCGGAGGAAGATCGCCGAGGGCGCGCTGAAGCTCTACGCCGACGGCGCCGACGCGCCGCGCGAGGTCCGCGATCCCGAGGAGGACCTGTCGGCGGGAGGCGGGGGCGTGCTGCGCCTCGGCCGCCGCTTCATCCGCGTGGCCTGGACGAGATAGGGACCGGAGCCGGAACCCCGGTTCCCGCGGCCGCGCCCGGCTTGCTCTTCGAGCGGGGCCGGCAGCGCCGGCAGATGCCGCGCATCTGGTGGTTGTGCGACAGCAGAACGAATCCGTGCCGCGCGGCGACCTCGTCCTGCAGCGCCTCGATCCGCGGCTCGAAGAACTCGATCACGCGGCCGCACTGATCGCAGATGAGATGGTCGTGGTGGTCGCCCGCGTGCAGGCGCTCGTAGCGGTAGCCCGCCTCCCCGATCCGGAGCTTGCCGACGACGCCGGCCTCGACCAGCAGCTCGAGCGTCCGGTAGATCGTCGCGCGCGAGATCTTCTTGTGCTGGGCGCGCAGACGGACCAGGAGCTCGTCCGCCTCGACGTGCTCGTGCTTGCTGAAGACCTCGTCGAAGAGCGCCTGGCGCTCGGAGGTCAGCTTCAGACCCCGTCTTTCCAGGTACTTGCGAAAAATCTGTAGCTCTCGGCGATTCATGGGATTGCGACTCTGTCTCAATTGCGATAGTCTCCCTGATCCGGCCGGAAGTCAAGGCCGCTTCAGTCGAAAGGGCACGCCGATGTGGCAGGGGTTCACGATCGCGCTCCGGGAAGGGATCGAGGCTTTCCTCATCGTCGCGCTGACGCTGGCGTACCTCAAGCGGACCGGCCGACCCGGTCTCTCCCGCGCCGTCTACTTCGCCGTCGCCGTATCGGCCGTGACCTGCACCGGCGCGGGCCTGCTCTTCGCGAAGGCGGCGAACCAGTCTCTCTGGGAGGGCGTCCTCGCCCTGGTGGCGGCGGCGCTCGTCGGAAGCCTCCTCGTCTACATGAAGCGCGTGTCGAAGCGCCTGAAGAGCGACATCGAGACGCGCCTCGAGGCGCGCGCCGCCGCGGGCGCGGGACGCGCGTTCTGGGGCGTCTTCGCGTTCACCCTGCTGATGATCACGCGCGAGGGCATGGAGACCGCGCTCCTGATCGCGACCGCCTTCTTCCAGCTGAAGTCCGCGGCCGTCGTCACGGGCCTCGGGCTCGGCCTTCTCGCGGCGGCGGCGATCGGTTTCTCTTGGACGCGGCTCGGCAAGAGCGTCGACGTGCGCGCGATCCTGAACGTCTCCGCGATCTTCCTCGCGATCTTCCTCGTCCAGCTGGTGCTCTACGGCATCCACGAGCTCGCCGAGGCGCGCCTCTTCCCCTCGTCCCAGGCGATTCACGACGCGACGGAGATCCTCGGACCGGACGGCCTGATCGGACACCTGCTCGCCTACGCGCTCGCCGTCGTGCCCACGGCCTGGCTCGCGGGTCTCTGGTGGAAGCGGCGGCGATCGGCCGCCGCGGCCGGCGCCGCCCGCGTCAGCGCGGCGTAGCCGTCGTCGCGGGCCGCGGTGTGCGGCCCGACCGGAGCATCGCCTCGATGACCGAGGCCGGAACCCCGGCCGAGCGCAGCTCCTGGATCTCCGCGGTCGTCAGCGAGTAGACGGTCCCCTCCCGCTCGATCCGCGCGAGGAGCTCCGCGTCGGTGGCGCCCCCCCGCTTCGCCTCCAGGATCGACGCGTAGGGCCGGGCGGCCGGACGCGGCGTGCCGCGGTAGGGCTGGTCGGGAACGGCCGCCGCCGGGCCGGGCGTGGGCCGAGACGTTTTGGAAAGGTCCGCGATCCGGCGGAGGTACCCGGATGGATGGCCGCCCGCAGTCCCGCACGAGCCGTCGGCCGGATGCGTGAAGTGGATCAGGTCGCCGCCCTTCGGCACGTGCACGTATTCGCCGGCGATCTCGATCCGGTCCCCCTTCTCGAGATGGAGGGCGGCGCCCCCGCAGGAGAGGTCGTGCACGACCTTCACGGGGTGCGCCATGTCGAGCGCGAGCGCGCGATCGGCGCCGGACGGCTGGTTCGCGGCGGCCCTCGCCGTGACCAGCCGGACCTCGAACTCGAGGAAGCGCCGGCCGTTCTTGTGCACGGTCTCCTTCGGAACGGTCGCGACGGTGCCCTCCCCGACGATCTCGACGTGCGGGCTCTTTCGCGATGGGGCGCCCGGCAGGAGCCGAGGGGCGAAGACGAGCAGACCGAGGACCGTAGCGGCCAGACGGCGTCGGAGCATCGGCGCATTATGCGACGGAGCGTTCGGGACCGCCGCGGGCGGCGTGGAGATCCGCAGCCCGGCCGGCCCAACAGGATGCTCCTCGAATGGTGTGAGGGTCCTCGTCCTCGCCGGCCGTCTGCGTCTCCGGATGCAGATACCCCATTGACGCCGGAGGCGCTCTCCCATACGCTGCGATTGAGACTGAATCTCAATCCAAACGGAGGGCAAGAGCAATGGCGAGACGCGGGGTCGGCCCGGAAGACACGGCGCATGCCGCGGGGGGCCGAATGATCGGCGCGCTCGCGCTCGTCATCCTCGTTCCGACCGCCGGCGCGCGCGTGCCGGTCGAGCGCCGCGTGGCGTCGATGGGCACGACGCTCGACGTCGTCGTCCTCGCGGAGGACCGCGGGAGGGGCCTCTCCGCCTCGGAGGCCGCGCTCGGAGAGCTCCGCCGTGTCGAGGCGCTGCTGACGACCTGGAGGCGAGGCGGCGAGCTCGATCGGATCAACCGTTCCCCCGCCGGAGATCCCCTGCCGGTCGACGCGGAGCTCCTCGGCCTCCTCGTCGACGTCTTCGCCTGGACGAAGCGCACCGGCGGCGCGTTCGATCCCACCATTGCGCCCCTCGTCCGCGCCTGGGACCTGCGCGGGGACGGACGCGTTCCCTCGGGAGACGCGCTGCGCCGCGCGCGCGAGGCCGTCGGCGTCTCGCGCTTCAGGATCGACCCCTCGGCCGGAACCGTCACGCGCCTCGATCCGGACGCGGCGATCGAGGAGGGGGCCTGGGGGAAGGGCTACGGTCTCGACCGCGCCGGCGCGGCACTGAAGTCGGCGGGCGTCTCGGACGCGGTGCTCGACCTCGGCGGCCAGGTGCTCGCGCTCGGCGCGGATGCGGACGGCACTCCGTGGAAGGTGCCGATCGCGGATCCGAGGGACCGCGCGCGCACCGTCGCGGTCCTCGGCTTAACCGGGGCCTCCGCCGCGACCTCGGGCGACTCGGAGCGATCCCGCGAGGCCGGCGGCCGACGCATCGGACACATCCTCGATCCGCACACGGGTGAGCCCGCGCCGGATTTCGGCTCGGTGACGGTCGTCGCGCCGACCGGCCTCGTCGCGGACGTCCTGTCGACGGCATTCTTCGTCCTCGGGCCGGAGCGCGGCCTCGCGCTCTCCGGAGAGCTGCGTCGCGGCGGCGTCGCGAACGAGGCGATCTTCCTCGCCGTGCGCGGCGGCTCGCTCGAGGCCCTCGCGAGCCCGGGCATTCCCCCGCTCGTACTTTCGGCCGACCGCACGGCGGTGCGCGGCCTGAGGTCTTCCACGCCATGAACACCCAGAGGAGGCAAGTCCCATGCGTCGCTTCGCGCGGTCCCTGTTTCTGGCTCTCGTCCTCGGAGGCTCCCTCGCCGTGGCGGCTCAGACGCCGCCCGCGCCCACCCCGGCCCCGCCGCTCACCCCGGAGCAGCGCATCCAGGAGCTCGAGAGGCTGCTCGCCGACACCCGCGCCGAGCTCGAGAAGCTCAAGACCACCTCGTCGTCGGCCGAGACGAATGCGAAGCTCGAGGAGCTATCGCGGCGCATCGACATCCTCGCCCAGGAGATCCAGAACCTGAAGATGGGCGAGGCCGCGCCGACACTCGAGGCGGGCGCTTCCGCCGGCGAGAAGTCGACCGAGCGCTACGGGATCGGTCCCGCGGCGGCCCGGGTCTACGGGATCAAGAAGGGCGTCTCGATCGGCGGCTACGGCGAGGTGCTGTACAGCAACTTCGCGTCGAAGGACCAGAGCGGCGCGCCTGCGAGCGGCGAAGACGTCATCACGGATCTGCGAGCGGTCGTGTACCTCGGCTACAAGTTCGACCAGCATTTCGTCCTGAACACCGAGATCGAGTACGAGAACGCGGTCGTCGCCTCCGACAAGGGCGGGGAGGCGGAGGTCGAGTTCGCGTACATCGACTACACGCACTCGCCGATGTTCAACGCCCGCACCGGACTCCTCCTGATTCCCTCGGGCCTGGTCAACCAGCTTCACGAGCCGACGGCGTTTCTCGGCGCGCGCCGGCCGGACGTGGACGAGGTCATCATCCCGACGACCTGGCGCGAGATCGGCACCGGCTTCTATGGCACCTACGGTCCGGTCTCGTACCAGTTCTACGGCGTCAACGGCCTGAACGCGGCGGGTTACAGCGCGGAGGAAGGCATCCACGAGGGCTCTCAGGAGGGCTCCGAGGCGCTCGCGAAGAGCTGGGCCTTCGCCGGACGCGTGGACTTTACGGGGATGCCGGGTCTTCTCGCGGGCGCCTCGGTTTTCTCGGGCGATTCGGGGCAGGGCCAATTCACGCCGTCGGGCGTGAAGATCAGCGGCCTGACGACCCTCGTGGAAGCCCACGTCGACTGGCGCTGGCGTGGCCTGTGGCTGCGTGGCATCTATGCGCACACGACGATCCAGCAGGCCGACCTCATCAACGAGCTGAACCACTTCGAGGGCGACGAGTCCGTCGGCAGCCGGCAGGAGGGCTGGTACGGACAGCTCGGCTTCGACGTCCTCTCGCTCGTGTCCGGATCCCGGATGAACCTGATCCCCTTCGCGCGCTACGAGCAGTACGATACGCAGGCAGCGGTTCCGGTGGGTTACGAGCGCAACCCCGCAAACGACATCCACGGCTGGACGCTCGGCGCCGTGTTCCAGCCGATTCCCCAGCTGATTCTCAAGGCGGATTGGCAACAGCGGCAGAATGCCGCCCAGACCGGAGTCAACCTTTGGAACGCCTCGCTCGGTTACGTCTTCTAGGACGGGTCCGTCTTCTCGGCGTGGCGGCGGGACTCCTCGCCGCCGCGGCCGCGACGGGGAAGGTCTTCCTGACGCCGGACGAGGCGCTCCGGCTCGCCTTTCCGGGAGCGGCGATCGAGCGCCACACGGCCTATCTGACCGCAGCCCAGCAGAAGGCCGAACAGAAGCTCTCGGGCGACGAGGATCTGCCCTCGGCCCTCGCGACCTATTACACGGGGACGAAGGATGGCCGTCTCGTCGGCACGGCGTACTTCGACACGCACACCGTGCGGACGATGCCGGAGACGATCATGGTCGTCGTCGATCCGAAGGGGGCGATCGCTCGGATCGAGGTGCTCTCGTTCTCCGAGCCCGAAGAGTACCTGCCGAAGGCGCACTGGTACGAGCAGTTCCAGGGCAAGCCCCTCGACGACGAGCTCTCGATGAAGCGCGGCATCCGCGCCGTCACCGGGGCCACGCTGACGGCGCGGGCGACGACCGACGCGGCCCGGCGCGTCCTCGCTCTCCACGGGGTCCTTCAGGCGGCGGCGAAGCCGTGAAGCGCTGGGAGGCGTGGTGGAACCACGCGGCGCTCGCCGCCGTGTCCCTCACCGGGCTCGCCTATGGCGTGTTCAAGTACGCGGTTCCCAGTCCCGATCCCGATTCGCGAGCGGGACACCCGCTTCAGCCCGTGTTCATGAAGGCGCATCTGCTCGTCGCGCCTTTCGCCGTGTTCGGCGTCGGGCTCCTCCTGCGGCGTCACGCACTCTCGCGCCTGCGCCAGGGAGAGCGCGAAGGACGCCGGACGGGCTCGTTGATGCTGTGGCTCCTCCTGCCCGTCGCCCTCACCGGCTATCTGATCCAAGTGCTCGTCGGCTCGGGCGCCGTCCGGGCGGCCGGCTGGTCCCACGCCGCGCTCGGCGTTCTGTTCGTCTTCGGCTACGCGCTCCACCCGAAGCGCCGCTCGCCGCCGTTCCTGAGCGCGGCCGCCGACGAAGGAGCCACCGAGACTGTCGTCCAGGAGACTTCCTAGAATTCCCTAGAACACGTACGTCAGTCCCGCGGTGTACGCCGGCTTGATGTCCTGGATCCCGTTCAGGTTCTTCCAGACCGGGAACTGCGCGGCGGCGCGTAGGACGAGGCCGTGGACGACGTGCACGCCGATCGCGCGGCGTGAGGTAGAGCGACTGGCCGCCCGTGTTCGGATCGATGACGCCGGCCGGGTCCACCTGGTCGTGCTTCGCGTCGAGGAAGTTGACCTCGAGCAGCCCGTCGAGAAAGTCCGTCAGCTTCCGGTCGTAGACGACGTTCGCCTGGACGTTGTTGCCGTACTTGTACCCGAAGTCGTTGCGGCCCGTCCCCGTGTAGGCGACCGACGCGTAGATCGAGGACTGCGCGTCGAACAGGTAGAGCCCGTTCAATCCACCCGAGACGTTCGTCGCGCCGGTTCCCGGCTGCACGTGCTCGTCGAGGCGCTCGCCGTTTTCGGTGACGTCGTTGTTGCCCCAGGCGGTCTTGACGCCGACGAGCGCCGCGATCCAGGCCCTCTTGCCGAGACCCTGCGTGAACGGGGAGGACCAGAGGCGTGCCGAGACGTAGAACGAAGGATCGCCCACGGCGTCCGCGGTCTCGACACCGTCGGCCGTGGTCAGGTGGTTGAACGTGTAGGGAATCTGCGCCACGACCGTCAGCCGGTCCTGCCAGCCGTACGCGATCGTCGTGGTGAGCGTGTTCCGGATCTGCGCCTCGAAGTCGGGCCCGGCGCCCTCGGTCTGATTCAGACGGTTCCAGTCGAGCGCGACCTGAAAGCCGCCGTACGAATACAGGCCCTCGCCGAGCGCGCTGAAGACCGGGTCGCTGCAGCGGCACATCGAGCAGGCGGAGAGAGGTCGCGAGACGAAGAGAAAAGCACAGACGATGGCGAGCGCGGCGCCGAAGCGACACACCCGCCGACGGGGTCGGCGGATCAAGGTGAACTCCTTTCTCGAGTGATCGAAGCGAACGAGCTCGATCAGCCGAGGAGGAGGGGCACCTTGTCCGGAACCCGGGACGGAGGGGATGGCGGAACGACGTCCGGGAGAAGATCCCCGCCCCCCCACATCGAAGGCAGGGTCAGGAGGATCGCGGCGGCGAGAAGCATCGGCAGGGCGGCGCCGGGCACGCTGGCGGCGTCGCCCTCGTGCGCGCAGGACGAGAGCGACGGAATGGCGGCGCCATGCCCGGCCGGACAGCAGGCGGCCCCCTTCTCGACGCCCATGCCCGCGCGGGCGCAGGCGAGGGCGCACCGCATGGCCTCCGGGTCCCGGAAGCCCGCGGCGACCCGCGCAGCCACCGGCGCGACGAAGACGAACAGAACGAGAAGGGCCGCTTTTCGACGCATCCGGCTCGATTCTATGCGGTCAGGTCTCTCCACGAGCGTTCTTGAATCCCCATTGAGAGACCTGACCCAGCAGGAGTCAGGCCCGGCTGTCCCAGAGGACGTCCGGGGCGCCGCGCCGCTTGTTCTCGTGGCGCGCCATGACGAAGAGGGCGTCGGAGAGCCGGTTCAGGTAGCGCACCGTCCAGGGTCCGATCGCCTCGCTGCGGCCGAGCGCCACGAGGAGCCGCTCGGCGCGGCGGCAGACGGTGCGGGCAACGTGAAGGTGCGCGGCGCCCGGCGAGCCGCCCGGAAGGACGAAGTTCTCGAGCGGCGGAAGCTCCTCGGAGAGCCGGTCCATCAGCTTCTCGAGCGCGACGACGTGCCTCTCCTCGATCGAGGGCACCGGCATCTTCGCCTTGTCCTCCTCGAGGATGCAGAGATCGGAGCCGAGGTGGAAAAGCTCGTTCTGGATCGTCCGCACGGCGCCGGCCACGGCCTCGTTCAGCCCGGACGAGAGCGCGACACCGAGCACGCTGTTGAGCTCGTCGACGGTGCCGTACGCCTCGATGCGGAGCGCGTCCTTCGGCACGCGCTGCCCGCCGCCGAGGCCGGTCGTGCCGTCGTCGCCGGTGCGCGTGTAGACCCTGGTGATGCGGGGCATCGGACGATCTAGAACTTTACGTCCAATCCCGCCGAGACGAGACGCCCCGCGGCGGGATATCCGGCCGCCTCCTCGTAGGCGTGGTTCGTCAGGTTGATCGCCCGCAGGTACGGCGCGAGATTCGTCGTGACCTGCCAGCGCGCCACGAGATCGACCCGCAGGTACGCCGGGTCCGTGATGGGCGCGCCCGTCCCCGGATCGGCGTCGGCGCGCGAGCCAACGTACAGGAGCCGCGGCGAGAGATTCAGCGTCGGGATCGGCATCCAGCTGAAGCCGAGCGAGGCGCCGTTCGTCGGCCGGCGCAGCAGTGGCGCGCCCGTCCCGAGATCCTCGGTCTTCAGGTACATGTAGCTCGCCGTCACCGCGAGCTCAGGGACGAGCGTCTGCTGCCACCCGAGCTCCGCGCCGTACGTGCGCGCGTGGCCGACGTTGACGTTTATCTGCGACGAGAAGTCGTAGACGATGAGGTTCTTCAGGTCGTTCCAGAAGACCGACAGCTCCGCCTTGCCGTTGCCGATGTAGCGCTCCGCACCGACTTCCGCCGAGGTCGACTTTTCCGGCTGGAGGTTCGGGTTGCCCGAGAAGGGGTAGTAGAGCTCGCCGATCGAGGGCGCGCGGAAGCCGGTGCCGCCCGAGGCCCGGACCTTCCAGAGCCTGTCGGAGGACAGCCACGCGATCGTTCCGCGCGGGCTCCAGGCCTCGCCGTAGGTCGTGTAGTGGTCGTAGCGCACTCCCGCGGTCACCGTGAACGCGCCGAAGACCGCCGAGTCCTGCGCGCCGAGTCCCCAGAGCGTGGTCATCGCGCCATCGAGGTTCACGCCGAAGTTCGACGCGTCGTCGACCTTCCAGCGCTCGTACGAGCCGAACGCCGTCAGCGTGTGGTTGCCGAGCTTCGCCGTGTCCGAAACGCCCGCCTGGTACGTCCGCGCGTCGGTCTGCGACTCGAAACCGCCCGCGGTGTCGCGGTACTGGGGCTGCGACTCCACGCCGGCGAGCAGCACGTCGAGGTGGTTGTCCGGCGACAGCGTGAAGTTGCCCGGAACCGAGACGCGCGCCTCGTGCGTGAAGCCGCGCGCGGAGGACGGGTATCCAAAGCCGCCGATCGGGCCCGGATTGCCGACCTCGCCGTCGAGAAGTCCCCACTCGACGCCGATGCGTCCGCCGTCGGGCAGGCGCGCCTGCAGCGAGGCCGAGCCGTTTCGCTGGCGCCAGTCGGAGTTGGGGCCGTTTCCGTCGAAGGCCTCGTAGCGATAGTTCGCGGTGGCGGTGAACGGGCCGTCACCCGCCGAGAGCGACGCCGACCCCTGTCCCGACCCCTGGTTGCCGGCCTCGCCGGTGGCCCGGCCGGAGACGCCTTCCGCGGCCGGCCGCGTGAAGATCTGGACGACGCCGCCGATCGCGTCGGAGCCGTAGAGGGCCGAGAAGGGTCCGCGGGCGATCTCGATGCGGTCGATGTTCTCCGTCGTCATCCCCGACCAGTCGTAGCCCGCGAAGTAGGGCGAGTTCATGCGCACGCCGTCGACGAGCACGAGGGTTTGCGTCGAGTTCGTGCCGCGCGTGAAGAGGGACGTGACCGAGCCGGGCGTCCCCTGCTGCACGACGTCGAGGCCCGGGAATCGAGCGCAGGACGTCGGAGACGACGACCGATTCGTGCTTCTCGATCTCCTCGCGCGTGACGACGGTGATCGCCGAGCCGACGTCCTTCTCGTCCTCGGGCACCGACGTGGCCGTGACGACGACGTTCTCGGAGGCCGGCGGCACCTGCTGCGCGCGCGCGTTCCCGGACGATAAGAGCAGCACGGCCGCGAGCGGCGCCGCCGCTCCAAACGTCCGTCCCCGCGTCCGCTCGTGCCACGACAGGGCGTCGAGGGAGAAGAGCGCGGCGGTCCCGAGGAGATCCGCGAAGAGCGTGTTCCAGAAGAACGGGATCGCCGCCGCGTAGCAGAGCGAGAGTCCCGCCGGCGTCTTCGGGTACACCGGATCGCCGAGCCACTCGGCGAAGTTCGACGCCAGGAAGAAGAGGAGCGACGCGCCGATCGACAGCCCGGCGAGGCGCGCCGCACCGGCGCGAGACCGGGCGAGGCGTCCGGCGAAGACGATCGCCGCGAAGGCCCCGTAGACGGTCGCGCGCATCCACGAGAGCGCCGGCCTTCCGGTACCGAGATCGATCACCGCGTCCGAGACAGCCATCGCGAGGAGGGGCACGGCGAAGGCCCACGCGCGGGGCAGACGCGCGCCCGCGTACAGCGCGACGGCGCCGAGGGCGACGAAGTTGGGCGGATGGGGGACGAGCCGGGACAGGGCGCCGAGAAGGACGAGCAGAACCGCGGTCGTCATTCGAACCTCCCGTTCGATCCGACGAATTTCCCGGCGGTTCGAGAGACGTCCCGCGCTCCGGTGATCGGAGGACGCGCCCCTCTCGTGGAACCCCGTCCGAGAAGCGTGTCGTCCGGCAGGTCTCCTGGCTTCCGGATCGTTCGCCTTCGGGCACCTTCCCGGGCGCGCGACCGGCCGTGCCGATCTCTCGCGTCCAGTGGTTTGCCGCCCGAGGCGTCCCCGGTGACAGTGGCGGGGGCCGCGCGGGATTCTCACCCGCTTCCCTTGGCCGTACGAATGAAAAGAACGACGTCGAAGGAGCGAGACCATAGCGCCTTCACCGGGGCGTTGCAACCTCCGCATACAATGCCGGCCCATGCGCGGCCCCGACTACACGCTGGATCTCGACCGCATGCGGCGGGTCGGATTCCCCGAGGTCGTCCTCGCCCAGGGCAAGACCGCCGAGCAGGTCGTCGAGATCGCGCGGCAGCTCTCGCGCGCGCACGACGTGCTCGTCACGAGGCTGCCGCCGGAGATGTGGGAGGAGGTCGCCCTCTCGCCGCTGCCGGGCCGCGCCGACTACGACCCGCGCTCGGGCACGCTGCACGTCTCGGTCGGCAAGCCCATGCCGCGCGTCGACGCCTCGGTCGTCGTCGTCACCGCGGGCACCGCCGACACCGCCGTGGCGGAGGAGGCGCGGCGGACGCTCGATTACCTCGGCGTCGCGTCGACGCTCGTGCCCGACGTCGGCGTCGCCGGACTCCTGCGGCTGCTGTCGCGTCTCGAGGAGATCGAGCGCGCCGACGCGATCATCGTCGCGGCCGGCATGGAGGGCTCGCTGTTCTCGGTGATCGGCGGCCTGGTGGGAAGGCCGATCATCGCCGTCCCGACGAGCCGCGGCTACGGCGCGGCGTTCTCGGGCGTGGCCTGTCTTCTCTCCGCCGTCAACTCCTGCGCGAACGGCGTCACGGCGGTCAACATCGATTCGGGGTACGCGGCCGCGATGGCGGCGTACCGCATTCTTTCAGGAGGACCCCGAAGATGGGATCGGGATCGAAAGGAAAGCGCGCCCCCCACACCGCCGACGAGTACGTCCACGCCGCGGCGGTCGGCGTCGACCGTAAGAGAAAGAAAGCGCTCCTCGGCAAAGCGACGACGCCGGTAAAGGTCGGCAGGAAGACGACGGTCGCCGAGCTCCTCGACGCCTACCGCGAGGCGTCGTTCCAGGCTCGCGCGCTCGCGAAGGCCGCCCGCGTGTTCGAGGGCATGCTGCGCGACCGGCAGCGGCCGACCGTGATGCTCGGCCTGGCCGGCTCGCTCATCGCCGCCGGGATGCGGCAGGTCATCGTCGACTTGATCGAGGAGAACATGGTCGACGTCGTCGTGTCGACTGGCGCGATCATCTCGCAGGACTACTACCAGGTCCGCGGCGGCCGCCACTACCACGGCCACCCCGAGGCCGACGACAAGGAGCTCCGCGACCTCTACATCGACCGCCTCTACGACACGTTCATCGACGAAGAGAAGTACTGGGAGACGGACCTCGCGGTTTCGCGCTTCGCCGACGCGCTCGCCGGCAAGAGCCTCTCCTCGCGCGCCTTCCTCGCGCTCCTCGCCGACGGCTGCAAGCACGACAAGGGCTCGATCCTCGGCGCCTGCGCCCGGCGCGGCATCCCGCTCTTCGTGCCCGCCTTGAACGACTCGTCGATCGGCATCGGGCTGACCGAGCACTACCACCGCGCGCGCCAGAAGGGCATCGAGCCCTTCCAGATCAGCTCGATCCGCGACAACTACGAGCTGACGCAGATCGTGGTGAAGAGTCCCGCCACGGCGGCGGTGTACGTCTCGGGCGGCGTGCCGAAGAACTACATCAACGACTCGATCGTGATGTCCTACATCTTCGGCATCGACACGGGCGGCCACAAGTACGCGCTCCAGGTGACGACCGACGCGCCGCACTGGGGCGGGCTCGGCGGCTCGACGCTGTCGGAGGCGACCTCCTGGGGCAAGGTGTCCAAGGAGGCGCGACACGAGATGGCGTTCGTCGAGACGTCGGTCTCGCTGCCGATGATCTACGGATACGCGCTGCAGAAGAACGCCGCGCGCGGGAGAAAGCGCCTGCGCTACTCCTGGAACGGGGACATCCTGGAGAAGATCAGCCGGGTCTAACGTCCAGCGGGCGGACGCTCCGACTCGAGCCAGAGCGCGATCTCGGTCGTCGGCAGCGCGGGGCCGACGTACGGGCCCTGCGCGAGGTCGCAGCCGAACTGCTCGAGCATCTCCCACGACGCCGCGTCGCCGACCTGCTGCGCCACGACCTCGCGCCCGAGGCTGTGGCCGAGATCGATCGCGCAACGCACGATCGCGGCGTCCCGCGAGTCGCGCGCCATGTCCCGGACGAAGGCGCCGGCGATCTTGATCTCGTCGACGGGGAGGCGCTTCAGCGACGAGAAGGAGGACTCGCCGATGCCGAAGTCGTCGATCGCCAGGCGCACACCCGCCGCCCGCAGGCGCGTCAGGGCGGCGATCGAGCCGTGCGGGTCGCCGAACAGATTGTCCTCGGAGATCTCGAGCTTCAGAAACGCGGGGTCGAGCTTCGAGGTCTCGAAGAGGCGTGCGAGACGCTCGAGCAGCAGGGGATCGCGCAGGTTTCTTCCCGAGAGGTTCACGGCGACGCGGACGGGGCGCCCCGCATCGTGCAGGGCGCGGCATTGCCCGACGGCGGTCTCCAGCGCCCACTCGCACACCGGCTTGATCGCGCCGGTCCGCTCCGCGGCGGGCAGGAATTGTCCCGGCATCAGGAGCCCGCGCCGCGGATGCTGCCAGCGCACGAGCGCCTCGATGCCGGCGGCGCGGCCGCTCTTGAAGGCGACCTGCGGCTCGTAGTGGAGGCGCAGCTGCGCGCCCTCGACGCCGGACCGGAGCTCGCGCATGAGGGAGAGCCCGGTCGAGCCGAACGTGTCCGCCTCGGCCGAGTAGATGACGTAGCCCTCGCTCGACTGCTTCGCCGCGTACATCGCGACGTCCGCGCATCGGAGAAGGGTCGTCCAGTCGTCGCCGTCCTGCGGGCACAGCGCAATGCCGATCGAGGCCGAGACGTTCAGGGTCTGGCCGTCGATCACGAACGTCGGCGCGAGCGCGGCCAGGATCTTCTCCGCCATGATCGACGCCTCCGGGACCCTCCCGGTCGCCGGCAGAAGCAGTGCGAACTCGTCGCCCCCCAGACGCGCGACGGTGTCCACCGCGCGCAGTACGCCGCGCAGGCGCGCGCCGAACTCCCGGAGCACCAGGTCGCCGAACTGGTGGCCGAAGGTGTCGTTGATCTCCTTGAATCGGTCGATGTCCATGACGCAGAGGGCGAGGGAGGCGTTCTCGCGGCCTACCGAGCGGATGGCCTGGTCGAGCCGGTCGCGCAGCAGCGAACGGTTCGGCAGCCCCGTGAGCGCGTCGTAGAGCGCCTGCCTCTCGAGGACCTCGAGGTACGCCATCCGGACGGTGACGTCGCGCACGACGCCGACCCAGTGCCGCGGCTTCGGAGCGCCCGAGGGCGCTGGCATGAGCTGAAGGTCGAGCGTGCACTCCGCCCCGCTCGGGCGCCGCACGCGAATGCCCTCCGCGTCGAATCGCTCGCCGGCGTAGAGCGATCGGCGGAGTCGCGCGATCCGGTCGGCGTCCTCCGAAACGAACGGCAGCACGGTCACGGGCTCGCCCAGGAGCTCGGACGACGCGAGGCCGGTGATCCGCTGGAACCCCTCGTTGACGAAGGTGATGCGGGGCAGACCGCGCGCGCGGTCCGGCGTCAGGATGAAGATCCCTTCGGCGGCGTTGTCCACCGCCGACTCGAGCAGAAACAGCGACTCCTGCACGCGGCGCCGCTCCGCTACGACGGCCGCAAGCGAGGTCGTCGTCACCGCGACGACGCCCATGAAGGCCTGCAACAGCAGCAGCGACTCGTTGCGGGAGTCCCGATCGAACGGACCCCGGCCCGCGAGGGTGCCGGCGATCGCGACGGCCGAGAGAAGCAGCGCCGCCGTCGCCGCGTCGCGCCGGCCGAGCCGGAACCCCGCCCACACGAGGAGCGGCAGGCAGAGGAACTCGAGGGGATAGTTCTTCGTCGGCGAAGTGATCAGGCCGCCGAAGACGACGCCGCCGACGACGAGGACGAGCGCGTAGAGGGCGGCGCCCTCCCATCCTCGCCGCTCCTTCCCGAGACGCAGCGGACGGGCGTTCCAGAGGAGCACGACGGGCGTCACGATCAGCGCGCCCATTGCGTCTCCGAGCCACCAGGTCAGCCAGATCGAAACCCATTCGGAGGGCCGCGCGAGCCGCGCGAGGAGGAGAGTGCCGACGCCGATCGTCGCGCTGATCGCCGTCGCGCCGAAGCCGGCGAGGAGCGCGAACCGGAAGACGTGGCGCGCGCGGTCGAAGGCGTGGCGGCCGCCGGCGAAGCGGCGCACGAGCCACGCCCCGACGATGGCCTCGAGCGTGTTGCCGACGGCAATCCCGATCGACGAGGCGACGCCGCCCGTCGTCGTGAGGTTGACGAAGAAGGCGCCGACGAAGATCGCCGGCGCCGCGCGGTTCCCGAGCAGCAGCAGGGCCGCGAGCGCGATCCCCGTGGAAGGCCAGACGGGCGTCGCGCTCGCATTGAAAAAGGCGAGGGCGAGGCCGATCCTTCCGGCAACGAAGTAGACGGCGGTCAGTGCCGCCAGCGTTGCCGCCGACGCTTTCGCCCGCGGTGCCATGTCTGCGAAGCCTCCTCGGCCAGCAGTCAGCGTAAACCCTTCCGGATTCGCCGCGGTGTGCGCCCAGAAACAAAAACGCCCCGGTTTCCCGGGGCGTTCGTTCGAATTTTCGACAGTGCCGGAGGTTACAGCGCCTCGCCCTTCAGCGGGATCTCGATCTTCTCCTTCTCCTTGTCGGTCGTCCAGAGCGTCACCTTGCCATCGACGACGCCCTTCTTGACCTTGTCGTTCGCCTTGACGACGACCGTGTAGGAGACGCCTTCCTGGGTGGGCACCACGTCGGTGATGAAGCCCGGCACGCTGACCTCGGCCCTGGTGACCTTGACGGGTGTGGCGGGCTTGTTGTTCGTGATGACGATGTTGCGGGTGATCGGATCCTTGCCGGGCGTGAAGTTGCCGAAGTTGACCGTGATCGGCGTGACCGAGACGCGCGGCCGCACGATGCCGGAGACGGGGACCTCGATCGTCGGCTGCTGCTGCACGCCGGTGTTGATGCGGATCGGAGCGTTCAGGAGTCCCTCGGGCGCGTCCGGCGTGATGGCGACGGCGAGCTTGTACTGCTCGCCCGTCCGGCCGGCGATCTTGTCCTTGTCGCCCGCGGGGGTGATCTCCGCCTTCACGTAGGGCTGCGAGGTCTCGGCGACGCTCGGCTTGAATCCCTTCTCCTCCGAGACCAGGATCACGTCCTGCGCGGCCGGGTCGCCCTTGACGACCGAGAAGCGCACATACGCCTGAGGCGCGATGTCGACGAACGGCTTCACCACCGCCTTGACGAAGAGGTTCATCTGCGGCCGGTCGGGATCGTTCGAGACGACGAGCACCGACTTCGAGATCGGTCCGGAGAAGCTCTTGGTGTCGACGCTCGTGTGGACCTTGCCGTCGGTGCCGGGCTTGATCACCTTGTCGAAGGAGGAAACGGTGCAGCCGCAGGACGGCCGCGCGTCGGTGATCACGAGGTCCGAGCCCCCCGAGTTGTGGATCACGAAGTCGGTCTCGATGACCTGGCCCTTGGGGATCGTCCCCATGTCCTTGGTCTCCTGGCCGATCTCGATCTTCGGGGCGGCGACGGCCTTGCCACCCGCCTGGGTCTTGGCGGCCTGTCCGGGCGCGGCGGAGGCGGCGGGTTTCGTCTCGGCCGGCTTCTGGGCCAGAGCGGTGCCGGCGAGGAACAGCGCGGCGGCAGACCACCGGCCAATTTTCAGGACATGAAGCATCTTCAGTTTCCTCCTGTCATAGACGAATCAAAAGCGGTAAACCCTCGGAAATCCGGGCCTATTTCCGAAAACGCCTTCATTAGACCAGACTCGGGGCCGAAAGATGCGTGATTTTCGCCGGATCCACATGGTGCCGATCGGCGGCACCGCCATGGTGCCCCTCGCCGCCCTGCTTTCGGAGGAAGGCCACCGCGTCACCGGCAGCGACCGCACGCTCTATCCCCCCATGTCGACGCTCCTCGAGAAGCTCGGCATCCCGGTCGCGGACGGCTTCGCCGCCGAGCACGTTCCGGCCGACGCGGACACCGTGATCGTCGGCAACGCCGCCCTGCGCGACAACGTCGAGGCCGCCGAGGCGGTCCGGCGCGGGCTCGACGTCCTCTCGCTGCCGCAGGCCGTCCGGCGCCACCTGCTGCCGGGGAAGACGTCCGTCGTGATCACGGGCACCCACGGCAAGACGACCACGTCGGCGCTGACGGCCTGGCTCCTTCACGACTCCGGGCGCGACCCGGGGTTCCTCGTCGGCGGCGAGATGAAGAACTTCGGCCGCGGCTACCGGCACGGGAAGGGGCCGCACTTCGTGCTCGAGGGCGACGAGTACAACGCCGCCTTCTTCGACCGAGGACCCAAGTTCCTCCACTACGAGCCGAAGCACCTCTTCGTCGGCAACATCGAGTTCGACCACGCCGACCTCTACGCGGACCTCGATGCCGTCGTCGAGGCCTTCCGCCAGGTCGTCCGCCTCGTGCCCCGGGAGGGCGTCGTCGTCGTCAACGCCGACGATCCGCGGGTCGCCGCCGTCGCGGCCGCGGCCTGCGCGACGGTCGTCCGAGTCTCGCTCGACGAGCCCGGCGCGGACTTCTCCGCGCGCGACGTGCGCTCCGGCGAGGAGGGCACGGCGTTCACGCTTCTCGAGGCGGGACTTCCGACGGCGCGTCTCACCTCGCCGCTCCTCGGCCTCCACAACGTCCGCAACGCGCTCGGCGCGATCGCGCTGACGCGCGGCCTCGGCCTCTCGGTCTCGGAGATCGAGCGCGCGCTCCCGCGCTTTGCCGGCGTGCGCCGGCGGATGGACGTGCGCGGGGAGAAGAACGGCATCCTGGTCGTCGACGACTTCGCCCACCACCCGACGGCCGTGCGCGGCACCCTCGACGCGGCACGCGCGCGCTTTCCCGGGAGGAGGATCTGGGCCCTCTTCGAGCCGCGCTCGAACACCGCGGGACGCAAGATGTTCGAGGAGGAGTACGCCGAGGCTTTCTCCTCCGCCGACGCCCTCGTCGTCGCACCCGTCTTCCATGCGGAACGCCTCGGCCCCGATAACCAGATCGACCGCGAAGTCCTCGTTCGTCGCTTCGGCAACGGCGGCGTGCGCCCCGCCTTCGCGCCGGAATCGATCGACAGGATCCCGGAGATTCTGCGCCGCGAGGCGCGGCCGGGCGACGTGCTGCTGCTGATGTCCTCCGGCGCGTTCGGAGGGTTGCCCGAGCGGCTGCTCGACGCGCTGTGACCGTCCGACGCGTCCTCGTCGGGGCGCTCGCGGCGGCGGGACTTTTTCTGTACCTGTGGCCGGCGGTCCGGGAACCGGTGGTCCGTTGGTCCGACAGCGAACTGGACATCGCGCAGGCAACGCGAGGAGTGGGCATCTGGTCGCCCGTCCCCGATGAGGGGCGCTCCGGTCACCCGACGAAGCCCGGCTATCTGTTGTTCCTGCGCATCGCCATCGGACTCGGATCGGATCGGGCTGTGGCCATTTCGCAGGCTCTCCTCCTCTGGACGAGCTTTGCCCTGGGCGCATGGCTGCTCGGCCGCCGGCTGGGCCCCGAGTGGGGCATCGCGTTTTTCGCATTTCTTCTCGCGTTCCTGCGATTCCGCGACATGGGATGCGTCGTCATGAGCGAGGCTCTCTCGGCGGCCCTCGCCCTGCCTCTCGCCGTCCTCCTGCTGGATCCTCCGAAGAAAAGGGTGGGCCTCGCGCTGCTCGGTGTCGGCGAGGCCTACCTCTTCGCGGTGCGGCCGAATGTCGGCGCGATCTTGTTGGCACTCTCCGCCCTGGCTCTCGTTCCGAAGCGGCTGGCTGCTTTCGCGGTTTTGCTCGGGGCGTTCCTGTTCGTCACCGTGCCATGGCTCGTCGCGACTCACTCCACCCGGGGCTCGGTGCAGACGGTCGAATACCCCCTGGCTGTCGGTGCGAGCAATTACGGGTGGGCCATCTCGGGAGAGCCGCTTCGAAGCGCCGCCGAAGCATGGAGAGCCACCCTCGCCGAAAGTGGGCCCGATCTGCGCCGGCAGCTGACCTGGCGTGGCTTCCACGGTCTCATGGGCACCGAGTTCTACGACGCTCGCTGGTCACCGGTCTATCGAACGATCGATGAAGCCGCCCGCACGGCGGCTCCGCTCTGGGTCCTGCTCGCGGCGGCGGTTCTTCTCGTCTCCCCGTGGCGCTCGAGAGTCCCGTCGAAGCTCCTGGGCCTTGCCCTGATCGCACTCCTGGTCCTGCAGAGCCTCGTCTTCGGGGCCCTCGCGCGTTACTGCCTGCCGCTGCTCCCGGTCCTCTTTGCGTTCGCGTTCGCCGCGACGGAGACGACGTGGCAGGCGCCCCATCGAGCATGGATCGTTCTCGCCGTTTTCGGCTCGCTCGTCGCGGGCACCGCGTGGCAGCGGCAGATCGTAGACCGCGAAGCGGGGATCGTCGAGGCAAGCGGTGTCCGCCTCACCCAGTCAATTCCTCGAGGCGCCCTGGCGGTGCCGAGCCCGTCGACGCTACACATTCGCATCGCGCCTCTCCTGCCTTCGGGAATCCGGTGGAGCATTTCAGGTCCTTCGGGCGAGCCGCTCCTCGACAGTGATGGCGCCGACCCCAGCGAGCCGTATCTCACGATCCCGATCCCCCAGGCGTTGCGCGAGGCCAGTCGCCGCGGCGCCGTGGAGATCCATCTGTCCACGAGCGGGCCCTATGACGCCGTTCACTACCTCTGGTTCCCGGTCATCCCCCCGCCCTGGGGGTCCGGCGCGCAGCGAGACGGAAGTCCGATGCTCTCGCCGGTGACAGGGATCGGCGGCGGATCGCTCGACTGGTGGGCCCACGCGGGGGCTCCCTAGCCGGGAGCCGGGTCAGCGCGGCGCGGGCGTGGGCGTCGCGGTCGGCCGCGGGATCGCGCTCGTGCCGCAGACCTGTCCCTTGAAGAAGGCGTCGCGCTCTCCGGGATTCCGGCCGTCCACCGTCCAGAAGAGGAGGGCCATGCACATCTCGTCGGTCGTGTGTTCGCCGAAGTGCACGTCGACGTGCGGCTCGACCGGGTTGTTCGGATTCGCGTACGAGTTGTCGAAGGTCGCCTCGAGGTCGAGCACCGTTCCCTTCGGGAGCACGACGGGTTTCGCGTAGTAGTACGTCCGCTGCCAGCGCAGGTCCCAGTCGTCGACGTCGACGAGGCACCTCTCGACGCCTCCCGGCAGGCGCGCCGTCACCTTCATCGTCTTCCCGAGCAGATGCATGTGCGGCAGGATCGCGACGAGCTCGGCGCGCGAGTCGAGCGGGCCGAGCCGGCCGCGCAGCGTGTGGGAGACCGCGTCCGCCGGAATCGTGAACGGTGCGTCCGAGCGAACGTCGTTCGAGAGCAGCCGCCGGGCGACCGGCCCCTTCGCGAAGTAGACGCCGACCTCGGAGGCATCGGGCTCGACCTTTCCGTACAGCGCGCTGTAGTGCACCTGCATGATGATCCGGGACTTTCGCGGCAGGAAGCGCGCCGTCCCCGGCGGATAGAACCGCGGCTGCATCCCCGGCGCCCACTCGCCGAAGGAGTCGGTGACCGGCACGCGCGCGCCGCCGAAGCAGGGATACCCCGGTCCGGGTCCCTCGGCCTCGCGCTCACGCGACTGGATGCCCTCCTCGACGTAGAGCAGCGCGTGATGGACCATCGCGCGGTTGCCGGGCCGGACCTCGACGGCCGAGATCCACGCGTTCTGCTCGAGGCCCGTCGGCAGGACGAAGCACTGGTACAGATCGCCCTTCGAGAAGTCGGGGGTGAAGACCGGAGCCTTGAGCACCAGGTCGGGCTCGCCGAGCTCCCAACCGTTCGAAAAGGCGAGAGGCGGCGGCGCGTCCCGGGGATCCCCTTTCTTCGCGCCGCTCTCCGCCCATCGCACGAGTGTCGCGATCTCCTGTTCGGAGAGCGACGGATCGTTGGAGAACCGCTCACAGCCCGGCTTCGCTTTCCATGGCGGCATGCGGCGCTGGGCGACCTGGCGGCTGAGGTCGCGGCGGCGCTCCGCGGCGCCGGCGTAGCTCGTCAGCGAGAAGGGCGCGATCCCGCCGTCGTGGTGGCATGTCTGGCAGTGCGCCTGCAGGATCGGCTCGACCGACGCGTGGAACGTCGGCCGGGCGACGAACGCGGGGTCGACGCGCTTCTCGCCGGCCGACAACCGAAACGCCCAGGGGACGGCCGCGAGCACGAGAAGCACGGCGCCGAGTCCCGCGGCGGCCGGCGCGCGGTTCCCAATCGAAGACGAGACCGCCGGAGCGAAGACTCGGGAGGCCACGACGAGCGCGATGGCGGGAAAGAGCGCGAGGGCGCTCCGGGCGAGCGCCTCGTTCGCGCGCCAGAGCGGCGCCGCGCTCGCCACACCCAGAGAGAGCGCGAGGGCGAGCAGGAGCGCCGGAATCAGCGCGTCGGCGGCGCCCCGCGGCATCGCGAGCAGCACGAGGCCGATGCCGGCGAGGGTCACGCCGGCGGTCGCGGCGGCGGTCGCGAGGAGAGCCGGTCCGACCGCGCCGATCCGGGCTAACTCCGCGGCCCGGGGCACGGAGACGCCTCCTCCAAGCGCGAGGACGGCGAGGCCGACGGTGAGCGCCACGAACGCCGCGGCGAGCGCTGCGCGCGAGACGCGCCAGCCCAGGGCGGCGCGGGCCGCAAGCACCAGGAAGACGGCGGCGACCCAGAGGAGCGCCGGCGTCCCGCTCGACACCGCGAGGAGTGAGGCGAGGAGAAGCCTCGCCGACGAGGCGGCCGACCCCTCCTCGAGAGCGTCGATGACGGCGGTGGCGACGAGCGCGATCGCGAACGCGGACGCGACGAGCGGAAGACCGGCGTCGGACCCGGCGAAGAGCGGCGTCCCCAGCGCGACGAGGACTCCCGCCGCTCCCCCCGCGGCCGCGGACGTCCGCCGCTCCAGGAAGCCGGAGACGAGCAGGACCGCGGCGACGGCGAAGAAGCCCTCGAGAAGCGCCAGGGCGTGCGGATCCCACGCCCGCACCGCCGACGCCAGCGCCGCGAGCGACAGCGGCACGAGAGGCGCCGCGAGAGCCGGCGACGCCGCCAGGGCGGGGTTGCCCGAGAGGCCGCCCGCGTAGATTGCCCGGGCCGCGAGGCCCCAGGCCTCCGGGTGACCGCGCGACGGCGTTCCCGTGCGGACCGCCTCGACGGCGAATGGAGCAAGGAGGAGAAGGGAGACGATCGTCGCGAGGACGGCGCCGGCCCCGGTACGACGCGGCGCGCCCGACGCCGTGCGTCCGGGGCGCCGCATGACCCATGACACGAGGACCAGGGCACCGAGCAAAACGGCAAACTTCTTCGGACCCGGGACGAGTCCGATCCGCCCGAGGGCGAAGGAAGCCGTGGCGACGAGCGCGGCCCCGACACCCAAGCTCCACGCGAGCCGCTCACGGCGCGACAGGGATTCGCCGACGAGCCGCACGACGGCGAAGCCGGCGAGCGTCGCTCCGGCGAGCACCACGAGGGCCTCCGCTAGCGCGACCGCGCTCACCGCTTCCAGAGAAAGCCCCCGGGCAGACGCTCGGCGCCCGCCGGCGGATTCTCGACGCGCCCGCGCCGGTAGACGGCGATGAGGCGCGCATTCTCCGATCCCGAGCGGCCGACGACCCGCCGCGGCGCGAGCGCCTCGGCCGCCTCGGCCAGAGACGCTTCGTCCTCCGGTCCGAAGAGAGCGACGGTCGCTCGCTCGTCCGTACGAATTCGGACGGCCTCGAGGAACCGGTGAAACTCGTCGGCGGAGGACGCGCGGGAGCCGGCGGCGAGGCGCGCGCGCACGGCGGCCGGGCGAAACGCCGGGAGAAACGGGAGCGCCACGAGAATGAGGCCGAGAACGCCCAGGGGCGTGCGCAGAGATCTCAAGGGCACCGGATCATACCGTCGCGAACGCCTTTTCGCGGGCGGGGTGCGGCGGCCCGATGCCGCGGGTGAGAAGCACCAGGGTGAATGCCGGGAAGAGGCTCATCGTGATGCGGCGGAAGGCGCCGTCGATCGCATACAGCGGATCGAACGACGACACCGTAAACGCGATCGCGTAGAAGAGCATCTGGACGAGAAAGACCGGGAGGAACGGATCGCCCATGCCGCGCCGAGTGGCGAGGAAGTAGACGACGATCGCCGCGATCGGCACGAGGGCGCTTCGGCCCTCGGTGCCGAGCATCCGTCCGACGACCGTCTGGAAGAGGGTGGGCAGCTCTCTCCACCGCTCCGGCGAAAACAGCGTGAAGTCGAAGTCCCGGCGCGTCTGGTTTCCTCGGAGGAGATACAGCGCAACCCAGTGGAGCGATGCGGGGACGACGAGCGCAGCGGCGAAGGCGCGGCGCGCGCCGCCACGGAGGCGAAACGCGAGCACCGCGGCGAGCAGAAAGACGAAGAGCGTCCCCTCCTGCTTGAGCGAGGCGCAGAAGAGGGAGGCCAGGGCGAGCCGCGCCGTGACTGAAGCGGTGCCGCCCTCGAGCGCGTCGATCGCCGCCGATAGGGCGAGGACGAGCCCGAGCGCGAACGGGACCTCGGCAGTGCCGGCGTTGGCCGGCCGGTAGAGGAAGAAGCAGAGCGAGGCGAGGGCGGCGGCCGCCGCCCCGGCGACGCGCGAGACTCGGCGCTCGAGGAAGCCCGAGATCGTGAGGAACGTCGCGAGGGCCGCGAAGGGATAGAGCAAGGCGAGCGCCTGGTCGTTCCAGCTTCCGAGGAAGAAGGCGAGGGCGGCGAGCGTCAGCGAGACGAGCAGCGGGTACTCGCGGTGGGCGAAGTAGAGCGCCGGGTCCTGGAACAGTCGCGAGGGAACGCCGGACGAGAGGTAGATGACCTTCCCCTTGTAGCCCCAGAAGGCGAGGTAGTCGGTCGCGAACATGCCGTCCGCCAGCGCACCGAAGAGAAAGACCAGCCACGCCGCCGCGGCGAGGGCCGCGAGGAGGACGACGACCGCCGACGTCCACCGAGCCCCAGGCCTCGGCGCCGCGGACGCGACGCGCCCCCGGGCGAGCCACAGACCCGCGAGCGCCGCGACGGCCTCTCCCGCGAGGAGCTTTCCGGAGTCGGGGCTCGCGCGGAGCGCGAAGAGGAGGAGCAGCACCGAAGCCTGCACGACGAGACCCGCTGCGACGCTCCAGCCGAATCGTTCGCGGCGAGTGAGCCCCCCCGTCCACGACCGGGTCACGGCGGCGCCGGCGGAGGTCGCCGCGGCGAGCGCGATGAGAACGCGCAGCAAGTCGGGCCCGAAGGGCCGAGTCAGCGCGTCCAGAGCCGTCCCCCGACGATCTCGATGCCGCCCGGTCCGCGCCCACCCTCGGTGCGGTACGTCGCGACGACGTCCGCCTCCCCGATCCAACGCTCTTCGACGACCCGGCGCGGCGCGAGCCGATAGAAGGCCTGGTACTTGTACAGGTCGGGACGGCGCGGAACGAGGACGGCGACGGTCGCCGATTCCGGAGTACGCCGCGCGACTTCCTGGAGAAATGCGGCGTACTCCGGGTCGAACCAGAAGCTCATCCGGTCCGACCGGTAACCCGCGTCCCCCGAGAAGGCGGCGGCGACGCGGCGGAGCCGGTCTTTTGTCTCACGCCGATCGAGCGGCGACGCGAGCGAGACGGCGAGAACGAGGAGGGAGAGAGCGGCGAGCGCGCGCCTAGCGCGTTCCATCCCCGACCCGATTGCGCAGAACCCCCAGTCCCTCGATCTCGACCTCGACGACGTCGCCGGGCGACAACGGTCCGACGCCCGCCGGCGTCCCCGTCAGGATGAGGTCGCCCGGCAGGAGCGTCATCATCCGGGAGATGTACGCGACGAGAAACGACGGCGAGAAGACCATGTCGGAGATCCGCGCCGACTGGCGTTCGGCGCCGTTGACGCGCGTCGCGATCGCCGCGCTCGACGGATCGACGCCGGCGACGATCTCGGGGCCGATCGGGCAGAACGTGTCGAAGGACTTCGCGCGCGCGAACTGCTTGTCCTTCTTCTGGAGGTCGCGGGCCGTGACGTCGTTGGCGCAGCAGACCCCGGCGAGCGCCTCCATCCAGCGCTCGGCCGGCCAGCTCTTGATGCGGCGGCCGATGACGAGCGCGAGCTCGCCCTCGTAGTCCACGCGCGACGATTCGGGCGGAAGCGCGATCTCGCCCTCTCCCGGCAGGAGGAGCGCCGAGGGCGCCTTCAGGAAGAGCAGCGGCTCGTCCTCCGGCGCCGCGCCGCCGAACTCGGCGGCGTGCTCGCGATAGTTCTTCCCGACGGCGACGATCTTCGACGGCCGCGGCGGCGCCTCCGGGGAACCGAAGGCGATTGTCCTTCTCGTCACTCTGGGAGGAGGGCTAACGGGCGCCCTGGTAGATCGCCGGACGGTAGCGGGGCGCCGGTATGGATCTTCCGGCGTCGCGGGCGGCGTCGATCCAGGCCTGCCTCGCCTTCTCCACCTCTGCCAGCGCCTCCTGAGGCGTCGAGCCGAAGGCCGAGCACGAGTCCAGATCGGGAATGTCGGCGACGTACAACCGATCCTCTTCGCTGTAGAAGATGTTGATGTGGTAGTCGCTCATCGGTCAGATCCCAGCTTCAAATTATAGCGTTCGACCAGTCGAAGGAGCTGTTTGAGCTGGTACGGCTTGGCGTCTCCCGCGACCTCTTGCAGGTTGATCAACTCGACGAGCTCCGAGTGACCAAGATGTGATGACTTCCCGAAGTTCGCAGGAGCCTGAACCCGAGAGCCTCCACGAGACGGCGAAGATCGGCGAAGCCGACGTTCTGCACGGCGCCGCTCGAGATCCGGCGCAAGAGGACATCCGGCTTCAGGCGTCACACCTCATGCCTTCCAGGCCTCCTCGATGAGATCGCCTTCGAAGATCTCGCGGGCGTCGCCGGTCAAGCGCACTCCCACGATCACCTCGCCCTCGTCGCGGAATTCGACCGTGAGGTCGACGCCGCTGCGGGTGCCGCAGGTCACCGGCGAGGTCGCGAGACCCTGGCGGCTCGCGGCGATGGCCGCGGCCACGACTCCCGAGCCGCAGGAGAGGGTCTCCCCTTCGACGCCGCGCTCCCAGGAGCGGACCGCGATGCGGTTCTCGCCGGCCGCGCGCACGAAATTGACGTTGGCGCCCTCGGGCAACGCGGGGTGGCGCCGCAGCGGCGGCCCGAAGCGGTCGATCGCGAGGAGGCCGAGGTCGCCGCGGACGAAGACGACGAGGTGCGGCACGCCCACCTTCATCGGGATCGCGGTCGGCGGGAGCCCGCGGCCGGAGATCGGGATGGGGTCCAGCGGCGCGGGCACGGCCGGCAGGGACAGCGTGACGGTCTCGCCGTCGACGCGGGTCTCGATCGGACCCCAGCCGGTGTCGAGCACCGGGGGTCCGTCGGACATGCCGTGGCGGACGGCGTAGCGCGCCGCGCAGCGGGTGCCGTTCGCGCAGAAGGTAGCCGGTCCGCCGTCGGCGTTGTAATAGTCGACCCGGATTCGGCCCTTCTCGGCCGGCGAGAGGAAGAGCGCCCCGTCGGCCCCGACGGACAGGCCCCGCCGGCAGACGAGCGCCAGCCGGCGGCGCGCCTCCTCGGACAGGTCGCGGCCGTCCGCCTCGAAGACGAGGAAGTCGTTGCCGCCGCCGGCCATCTTCAGAAAGCGCGAAGGAAGAGTCATGGGAGGCGGAGTTTAACCGAGGCCCGGGCAAGAATTGTCATTCCGAGCGCAGCGAGGAATCCCTTTGAAGTCTCCATGTTGCGAGGAAAGGGATCCCTCGGGCTCACGCCCTCGGGATGACCCGCGTCCGTGCGGGACGCGGGTCAGTACGGCTCGGCCACGGCCTCGGGCGAGGAAGGGCTCTGGTTGCCCGCGCGGTCCACGGCGCGGACGGAGTAGCGGTAGCGCGTGCCGGGCGCGAGCCCCTCGTCGGTGAAGAAGGGATCCGTCACGGGCGTCGGGTTCATCCGCGCCGGCGCGCCGTTGCCGACCGCTCGGAACACCAGGTAGCCCGCCAGATCCGGAGCGTCGACCGGTGTCCAGACGAGGCGGACGCGGGTGCCCTCCGAGAGCACGTCGAGCCGCGCCGGAGCCGGGGGCGGGTAGACGTCGCGGTAGACGACCGGGAGCTCCTCGGCCGGCAGGCCCTCGACCTTCGGGTTCTTCGCGAGCACCGCGCGCACCGTGTAGACGAGCGCGGCGCCGTAGGGAGCGGTCCGATCGACGTAGGAGAGCCCCGGCTCGATCGTGTGGTTGAGCGGCGCCTCGAACTCTTCCTGCGGCAGGATCCGCCGGTAGATCTCGTAGCCGCCGATCCGGACGGGATGGCCGAGCACGTCCGACTCGGGCGGCGTCCACTCGAGGCAGATGCGCCCCTCCTCGGGATACGGCGGCAGGAGCGTCGGCGCTCCCGGCGCGACGTCGGGCGCGAGCGTGACGATGTTCGAGAGCGGACTCTTCTCCCCGCCGCGCCGCACCGAGATGACCGCGTAGGCGAGCGGCTTCGGCGCGGCGCCTTCCGCCTTTTCGAGCAGCGGCGAGAGCGGGTCGCGGTAGACGACCGACGCGCCGCGCGTCAGCTCGGCGATGGCCGACAGCGACAGCTTCGCCACGACGCGCGCGGATTCGTAGAACTGCTCCTCCGCGAGGCGGACGTTCGTGGCGGTGCGGCGCTCGGTGCCGCCGGGCAGGTTGATGGGGGCCGAGCCCGTCACGCCGGACACGCCGACGCGAGCCGCCCGGCCCCGCGGGCCGGGCCGTGCCGAGGCCCGGGCGCCGGATTGACGACGCGCAGCACCTCGATCTCGAAGAGATCGGTCAGCGGGGCGCCGTTCTGGAGGCGGTCCGGAAACGCGAAGGTCAGGACCGCGTCGTCGCCTTCCTGGTCGACCGCGAGGTTCTTGATCGCGTTCGGCCCGCGCGGCAAAGGCGGCTCCGGATCGCCCTTCTTGCCGCAGTTCGTGGAAACGAGGACAGTGCGGCGGGCGCGAGAAGGCAAGCACCAGGCGCGCTCTCTTCCTTGTCATCCCGAGGAGCGAAGCGACGAGGGATCCCTTTCTGAGCAACTTCGTGGCTGCGAAAGGGATCCCTCGCTGAGCTCGGGATGACAAGTGAAGCCTACAGGACGTATCGGGACAGGTCCTCGTCCTTGACGAGATCGGCGAGCGCGGTCTGCACGTCGGCGATCTCGATGCGGATCGCCTTGCCCGCGTTCTCGGGGCCGGCGAACGAGATGTCCTCGAGCAGGCGCTCGAGGATCGTGTGCAGGCGCCGCGCGCCGATGTTCTCGAGCGCACGGTTGACCCGCTCCGCGTCGCGGGCGATCTCGCCGATCGCGTCCTCGGAGAAAGAGAGGTCCACACCCTCCGACGCGAGGAGCGCGTGGTACTGCTTCAGCAGCGCGTTCTCCGGCTCGGTGAGAATCCGCACGAAATCGCCTTCCGAGAGCGAGTCGAGCTCGACCCGGATCGGGAAGCGGCCCTGGAGCTCCGGGATCAGGTCCGAGGGCTTCGAGACGTGGAAGGCGCCGGCCGCGATGAAGAGGACGTGGTCCGTCTTCACGAACCCGTACTTCGTGTTGACCGACGTGCCCTCGACGATCGGCAGGAGGTCGCGCTGCACGCCCTCGCGCGACACGTCGGGACCGCGGCCGCCCGACTCGCGGCCCGCGACCTTGTCGATCTCGTCGAGAAACACGATGCCGGAGGACTGGGCGCGCTCGACCGCCTCGCGCGCGACCTGGCCCGGGTCGATCAGGCGGCCCTCCTCCTCGGCCTGGAGGATCTGGCGCGCCTCGCCGACCGTCGTCTTGCGGCGCTTCTTCTTGCCGCCGAAGAGGCCGGGGAGCATCTCCTTGACGTTGATGTCCATCTCCTCGACGCCCTGGTTCGTGACGATCTCGAAGGACGGGAAGGTCTTGTCGGCGACCTCGACCTCGACCAGGCGGTCCTCGAGCTTCCCGTCGCGCAGGAGCTGACGCAGCTTGTGCCGCGTCTCCTCGCCCTCGGTGTCGGGCAGCGCCGGCAGGAGCAGGTCGAGCAGCCGCTGCTCCGTCCGGGCGGAGGCGCGGTCGCGGATCTCGAGCGTCTTCTCCTCGCGCACCATCTGCACGGCGACCTCGGTCAGGTCGCGCACGATCGATTCGACGTCGCGCCCGACGTAGCCGACCTCGGTGAACTTCGAGGCCTCGACCTTCAGGAACGGCGCGTCCGCCAGGCGAGCGAGGCGGCGGGCGATCTCGGTCTTTCCGACGCCCGTCGGACCGATCATGAGGATGTTCTTCGGCAGGATCTCGCGGGCCATCTCCGGCGCGAGGCGCTGGCGGCGCCAGCGGTTCCGCAGCGCGATCGCGACGGCCTTCTTCGCCCGCTTCTGACCGATGACGTACTTGTCGAGCTCCACGACGATCTCGCGCGGCGTGCGCGCGGCGGCGGTCGGCGCCTCGGCCTCGGTCTCGCCCGGCATCATGAAAACCAAGTTCAGACCTCTTCCAGAGTGATCTGGTCGTTCGTGTAGATGTCGATCTGCGCCGCGACGAGGACCGACTCGCGCGCGATCTGCGCCGCGGTGAAGTCCGGGCGGTGCTTCATCAGCGCGCGCGCCGCGGCGAGCGCGTAGGCGCCGCCCGAGCCGATGCCGAGGACGCCCTCCTCGGGCGAGATCAGGTCGCCGGTGCCGGAGATCAGGAGCGAGGTCGTCTTGTCCGCCACGATGAGCAGGGCCTCGAGCTGGCGGAGCATCTTGTCGGTCCGCCAGTCCTTCGCGAGCTCGATCGCCGAGCGCTCGAGGTTGCCGCGATGCTCCTCGAGCTTCATCTCGAAGCGCGAGAAGAGCGCGAAGGCGTCGGCCGAGGACCCCGCAAAGCCCGCGATGACGTCGCCGCCCTTCAGGCGCCGGATCTTCGCGGCGGTCTGCTTCATGACGGTCGTGCCGAGCGTGACCTGGCCGTCCGAGGCCATCGCCACCCGCCCTCCGTGACGGACACAGAGGACGGTCGTCGCGTGCCACTTTTCCATCATCGCGAGGATACCGCAGGGGATGCGAGCGCCCGGATTCCCGCCTCGACGATCGCGTCCTCCTGGCCCGCCGCCGCCGGCGGGCGGTCGGCGACCCGCACGTCGGGCTCGACGCCGGCGCCCTCGTAGATCTTGCCGTCGAGTCCCACGATCTCGCGCGCGGTGTACCAGAGCGTCGAGCCGTCTGACAGCCGCTCGGCGGCGGCGCCGCCGCTCGCCATGCCGGAGGTGGTCTCGCCGACGATCGGTCCGATCGAGTGCGCGCGGAACTTCAGCGCGAGCGCCTCTCCCGCCGACGCGGTGCCCGAGTTGACGAGGAGCGCGACCGGCAGCCGCGCGTAGGCGGGCGGCTCGAGGCGGCGCCCCTCGCGCGTGACCGTGTAGTAGTCGCCGCTCGACCAGCTCCCCTGGAGAAACGTCGAGAGGATGTTCGGATCGTAGCCCCCGCTGTTGCCGCGCACGTCGAGCAGCAGGCCGTCGATTTTTTCCCAGCCCGCGAGGTTCGGACGCGCGCGCGCCGTGAGTCCCCGATCGAGGAGGAGGTCGACGACCGCGAGGGCGGTCTCGGCGCTCATGCCCCAGAGGTGGACGTAGCCGTACGTCTTGCCGCCGCGCCGGAGGACGCGCGCGCTCCGCGAAACGAGCGTGTCGCCGGGCTCCTCGAGCGTCCGGGCGAGACGGTCCGTCCTCGACGCCGCGCCTGGCCGCTGCCAGACGACCTGCGAGAACGTGCCCGGCGCTCCCTCCGAGACGAGGACGAGGTCGCGGAAGTCGACGCGCTTCTTTCCGTAACGAATCCCGTCGATCTCGAGCACTCGGTCGCCGGTGCGCATTCCCGCCCGCTCCGCCGAGCTGCCCGGGAGCGTCCCCTTCACCGCATAGCCGTCGCCGTCTTGGCCGATGCGCAGGCCGGTCGTCCCCCAGCCGCGCTCGGGCAGGCGCCCCGCCGGCACGCGGAACGTGTGCGAGTCCTGGAGCGACGCGAGGAGACGGTCGTACGCGGCGTCGCGCTCCGCGGGCGTCGCCGCCTTTGCGAGCTCCGCCGAGGCGCGCTGGACGGCGGCGCTCCAGTCGACCCCCTTCAGCTTCGCGTCGTAGAAGCCCTCGCGCACGATCTTGTCGATCTCGGCGAGCACGGGCGGCACGGTCTCGGCCGCCCGGAGTCCCGGCGCCGCCGCGAGAAGGGCGATGGCCAGGATCCGTTTTCGGATTTCGAATTTCGAATTTCGAATTTCGACCCTCATGCCTTCGGGTGCGCGCTCCGGTAGACCTCGCGCAGGCGCGCGGCGTCGAGATGCGTGTACTTCTGCGTCGTCGACAGCGAGGCGTGGCCGAGGAGCTCCTGGATCGCGCGCAGGTCCGCTCCGGCCTGCAGCAGGTGCGTCGCGAAGGTGTGCCGCAGAGCGTGCGGCGAGATCTCGGACGGCAGTCCGGCCGCGCGCAGGCGGCGCTTCAGGAGCCGCGCCATCGACCGCGACGTCAGCCGCCCGCCGCGCGCGTTGACGAAGAGCGGCTCCTCCGCGCCGGATTCCCGTTCGCGTTCGCGGCCGCGGTGCCGCAGCGCGGCGCGCGAGGGCAGGTAGGCGCGCAGGGCGTCCTCGGCGGCCTCCCCGAAAGGCACGATCCGCTCGCGGCGGCCCTTGCCGGTCACGCGCACGAGGCGCGAGGCGAAGTCCACGTCCTCGAGGTCGAGCCCCGCCGTCTCCGACACGCGCAGCCCCGTCGCGTAGAGGAGCTCGAACAGCGCCCGCTCGCGCTCCGGGACGAGCGTCTCCTCCTCGTCCGCATCGAGCAGCCGCTCGGTGTCAGGCAGCGTGAGCGCGCGCGGCAGCGTCTTCGGGACGCGCGGCGACGGCAATCCTTTCGCCGGGCTGGCGGAGAGGTGCCCCTCGCGGCAAGCCCAGCGGAAGAAGGAGCGCAGCGTCGACAGGTGCCGCGAGATCGAGCGGTTCGACAGGCGGGCGCGGTGGAGGGCCGCGAGGTAGCGAGCGGACCGCGAGCGTGTCGAGCCTGCCGAGACCGGCGTCTTCGACGCGCGTCTCGTGCGCGAACTCGCTCTCCCAGAAGTCCGCGAAGCGATCGAGGTCGGAGCGATACGCGAGCACCGTGCGCGGGGAGAAGCGCCGCTCGTCGGCCACGTAGCGCTCGAACCCGTCGATGGCGCGAGAGAGCGAGATCAAGCGCATTCAGTGTAGCGCGGCACGGCTCGGCGAGCGACGGCATCGCGCACAAAGGGATTCCTCGTCGCTACGCTCGCTGCGAAAGAATGACAAAAATCTTGTCATCCCGAGAGCGCAGCGAGGGATCCCTTTGATGCCTGGGATACGACTCGACGAGCCCCGCTACAATCCCCGCCCATGGAACTGCGCCCGTTTCGTTCGATTCGTTACTCGCCCCGCGTCCTCTCGGCGCGCGGGCTGTCCAGGGTCTTCGCGCCCCCGTACGACCAGATCGATCCCGCCGCCCTGGACCGGCTCTACGCCTCCGCCCCCGAGAACATCGTGCGCGTCACCTACCGCAAGCGCGAGGGCGAGGACCCGTACGCCGACGCGGCCCGGCAGCTCTCCGACTGGCTCGCCGACGGCACGCTCGAGAAGGAGCGCCGCCCGGCGCTCTGGATCTACCGGCAGACGTTCACGGCCGGCGGCGGCACGGTCGTCCGCGACGCGCTCGTCGGCCTCGTGCGGCTCGCGGAGTACGACGCCGGAGTGATCCTTCCCCACGAGCGCACGCTCGCGAAGCCCAAGCAGGACCGTCTGGCGCTGCTCGCCGCGACGAAGGCCGACCTCGAGCTCGTCTTCCTGATGACGCGCGCGCCGCTGTCGGCGGCGCTCACGACGCGGCGCACGCCGGACCTCTCCGCCACCGACCAGCACGGCGTGCGGCACGACGCCTTCCGGATCTCGGACTACGCCGCCCACGTCGAGCTGCAGGGCCTCGTGAAGAACGCGGAGGCGATCATCGCCGACGGCCACCACCGCTACGAGACCGCGCTCGCCTTCTCGAAGGACCCCGCGGCGGCGAAGCTCCCGGGTGCGCGGTACAAGCTCTGCGCGATCGTCGACATGTCCTCCCCGGGACTGGTGGTGCGCCCCATCCACCGGCTGCTCTCGAAGCTGCCGGACTGGGATCCGAAACGCGTCCTCGAGGCGGCGAGGCCCTGGTTCGACTCGGTCGAGCTCCCGGACCCGCGCATCGCGCTCGAGACGCTCCGCACGCATTCGCGGATCAGGCCGTCCTTCGTACTGCACGCGCCGCCCGCCCCGCCGACGCTGCTGACGCTGTCGGAGCGTCCGGCGCCGATCCCCTGGCCCGAGGGGCGGTCGGACGCGTGGAAGGCCCTCGACGTCTCCGCGCTCGAGGTCGTGTTCCTCGGAAGGGTCCTCGCGGTCGACACCGACGCGATCGCGCGCGGCGAGTTCGTGTCGTTCACCTCGGACGCGGACGCGGCGATCGGCGCCGTCGAGCGGGAGGAGGCGCAGGCGGCGGTGCTCATGCGCGCGACCACGGTCTCCGACGTCGAGGCGGTCGTCGGCGCGGGCGATCGTCTGCCGCAGAAATCGACGCACTTCTTCCCCAAGATGTACTCGGGACTCTTCGGCGTCTCGCTCGAGGATGCCGTCTACTGAGGCGGCGGCCGAGGCCGCGCGGGCGGCGGACCGGCTCGCGGCCGGCGACGCCGCCGGGGCGATCGAGGCGTGCCGCCGGGCCCTCGAGCTCGATTCCGATTGCCTCGCCGCCCACGTCACGCTCGCGCGCGCGCGCCTGCCGGGCGACGACTATCTCGCCTGGCTCGCGCGGTTCCACGAGGCGCTCGCGCCCGCGGTCTACCTCGAGATCGGGGTCGACGCCGGGCGGACACTCTCGCTCGCCCGTCCGCCCACGCGCGTGTTCGGCGTCGACCCCTCGCCGGTCGCGCCGCGCGCCTTCGCGGCGCCCACGCGGACCTTCGCGATGGAGAGCGACGCCTTCTTCTCCTCGCCCCGCGCCGACGCGGCGCTCGCCGGAACGCCCGTGGGCCTCGCCTTCGTCGACGGCCTGCACCTCTTCGAGCAGGCGCTCCGCGACTTCGCGCACGTCGAGAAGCGCGCGGCGAGGGATTCGGTCGTGCTCTTCCACGACTGCCTGCCGCTCGATCGGGCGACCTCGAGCCGGACGCGGTCGACCGGCTTCTGGACGGGCGACGTCTGGAAGATCGTCCCCGTCCTCGCCCGGCACCGGCCCGACCTCGACGTCTTCGTGATCCCGACGTACCCGACCGGGCTCGGCGTCGTCACGCGTCTCGATCCGGCCTCGACCGTCCTCGACGAGCGTTTCGACCGGATCGCCGACGCGTTCACGCCGGTCGAGTGGGACGAGGCCGCGGCGCAGGCGATGCCGCTCGTCGCCAACGACGCCGCGCCGGTGCTCGCGCGGCTCCGGACCTCCCGCGAATCGAATCCGGATCCGTAGCGGGGCGCACTCCGCCCGGGCGGCGGCAAGGGCCGCCCCTACGGCTTCTTCGGCGCGAACCCCCGCACGTCGTTCTTCACGAGGCTCTCGATCTGCTCGGCCGTCAGTTTCTTTCCCCAGGGCGGCATGTCGTCCCCCTTGCCGTCGGTCACCGACTTGATCAGCTGGGCGTTCGTCACGTCCGCCTGCCACTCGGCGTCGGTGAAGTTGCGCGCCTTCAGGTGCCGACCGCGCATCGTGTCCGCGTTTCCCTTGTCGCCATGGCACTTGGCGCAGTTCTTCTTGTAGAGCTCGGAGGGGTGCACGTCCGTGTCGCCGCCGGAGGCCGCGATACCGACGGCCACCATGGCGACGAAGAGGAATCCGCCCAGGACCCGCGCTCGATTCATCCATGCCTCGCTTTCTCGAGATCCCTGAGAACCTGCTCCGGTTCCCAGTCCGCTCCGTAGTAGATCGCCGACAGCCGGCCGTCCGGATCGAGGACGGCGACCGCCTGCGAGTGCACGATCTTGCCGTGGTCGGAGTAATAGAGGACGCCGAAGCTCTCGGCCACGCGCGCGACGGCGTCGGGCCGGCCGGTCAAAAACTTCCAGCGCGCGGGGTCCGCGCCGATCCGCTTGGCGAAGTCGGCGAGGACGGCCGGCGTGTCGTTCTCCGGGTCGACCGTGACGGCGAGGAGCCTCCCCGCCTTCTCCTTCGACAGCGCGGCGTTCAACTTCGCGAACTTCGCGATCGTCATCGGGCACGCCGTGGCATCGGGGCAGCGCGTGTAGACGAACGTGACCGCCACGGGCTCGCCGCGCAGGCTCGAGAGCCTCACGGGCTGGCCCGTCTGGTCCGTCAGCGTGAAGTCGGGCGCGAGGTCGCCGATCGCGATGCCCTTGTTCGGCTCGGGCCGCGCCGCGTCGGCGGGCGCCGGAACGGCGGTTCGGGCCGTCTCCGGCGGCGCGTACGCCGAGCCCGCCGCCTCCTCGCGGGCGCGGCAGGAGGCGCCGAAGACGAAGCTTCCCGACAGGACTAGAGCGGTCGCCACGCGGCCCCTTGTACGCGAGACGAATGCCGGCGCGGCCGAATTAAGGAACCTCACAGGGAGCGCCCCGCCGCGATGTACTCCGAGAGCCGGGCGAGATCGACGTTGCCTCCCGACAGGACGACGCCCACGCGCCGGCCGGCGAAGTCGGCCTTCCTGTGCCGCACGGCCGCGGCGCCCGCAACGCCCGACGGCTCGACCAGCACCTTCATCCGCTCGAGCATGAAGGTGAGGGTCTCGATCATCTCCGCGTCCGAGACGAGCAGCACGTCCGTCACGGAATCCTGCAGGATGGGAAACGTCAGCTTTCCGGGCGACGTGACGCGAAGCCCGTCCGCGATCGTGGGATTCTCCGCGACCTCGACGCGCCGGCCGGCGGCGAGCGACTGCTTGGTGTCGGCCGCGGTCTCCGGCTCCGCGCCGTAGATCGCGATGCCCGGACGGAGGCGGCGCGCCGCCGTCGCCCAGCCGCCGAGGAGGCCTCCCCCCGACACCGGGACGACGATCGCGTCGAGGTCCGGAACGTCCTCGAGCAGCTCGACGGCGCCGGTTGCCTGCCCCGCCATGATCAGGTCGTCGTCGAAGGGAGGCACCAGGACGGCGCCGCGCTCGCGGCAGATCTCCTCGGCGAGGTCGTCGCGGCTCTGCGTCGCGCGGTCGTAGAGCACGACCTCGGCGCCGTAGCCCCGCGTCGCGTCGATCTTCGCCTGCGGCGCGTCGGTCGGCATGACGACGGTCGCGCGGATCCCGAGGAGACGGGCGGCCAGGGCGACGCCCTGCGCGTGGTTGCCGGAGGAGAACGCGACGACGGCGGGCACGCTCCGGCGCTCGGTCTCCGCCTTGATCTTGTTGTAGGCCCCGCGGAACTTGAAGGCGCCCGCGCGCTGGAAGTTCTCCGCCTTGAAGAAGACCGACGCGCCGGCGGCCTCGTCGAACTGGCGCGACGAGAGCACGGGCGTGCGGTGCGCCACGCCGTGCAGGCGGCGTCGCGCGGCTTCGATGTCTTCCCAAGTGGGCATCGGTTTCCCCCTCACCCTGACCCTCTCCCCCTTCGGGGGGAGAGGGATTATTGAGCGAGAGCTGGTCCAATCGAACCCCCTCTCCCGGCGGGAGAGGGAAGGGGTGAGGGGCGTCCCTCAATTTCGTTCTTCCACTCCGCGATGGCCCCGAGTGCCCGCTCGACCATCCGCTGCCGGCGCAACTGTTTGTCGCGCACCGGCGAATGCGACGTGTCCTCGATCAGGCCGAACGTCACGTTCATCGGCTCGAACTTCTCGGAGGGCGGCCGCTCCGAGCAGTGGCGCGCGAGCGAGCCGATCGCGGTCGTGTACGGAATCGGTACCGGCTCCCGGTCCTCGAGGACCTGGGAGAGGGCGAGGCCGACGGCGAGGCCGGTCGCCGCGCTCTCGACGTAGCCCTCGACGCCCGTGATCTGCCCCGCGAAGAAGATCCGCGGCTCCCGCCGCATCCGCCAGAAACGGTCGAGGTGCGCCGGCGCGCGGATGTAGGTATTGCGGTGGAGCATGCCGTAGCGCGCGAACGCGGCGTTCTCGAGGCCCGGGATCGTCCGGAAGACGCGCTGCTGCTCCGGCACCTTTAGCTTCGTCTGGAAGCCGACGAGATTGAAGTGCTCCTTCGCGAGGTCGTCCTGCCGGAGCTGGACGACGGCCCACGGGTTGCGGCCGGTGCGCGGGTCGGGGAGTCCCATCGGCTTCATCGGGCCGTGCCGGAGCGTCTCGCGCCCGCGCTCGGCCATCACCTCGATCGGCAGGCACCCCTCGAAGTAGATGCCCTTCTCGAAGTCCTTGACCGGCACCGTCTCTCCCGAGAGCAGCGCGTCGACGAAGCGCTCGTACTCCTCGCGCGTCAGCGGGCAGTTCCAGTAGTCGTCGCCGTCGCCCTTGCCGTAGCGCGAGAGCGCGTACATCTTCGAGAAGTCGAGCGACGAGGCTTCGACGATCGGGGCCATCGAATCGTAGAAGTAGAGGTCCTCGGTGCCGAGGAGCTCCCCGATCGCGGCGTCGAGCGCGGGCGAGGTCAGGGGCCCGGTCGCCACGACGGCGAAGCCCTCGCGCGGGATCGCGCGCGCCTCCTCCCTCACGAGCTCGATCTCGGGCCGCCCCGCGAGCGCCTGGGTCACGAGGTCCGCGAACACGTGGCGGTCCATCGCGAGCGCGTCGCCCGCCGGGACCGCCGCCGCCCGCGCGGAGCGGATCACGAGGGAGTCGAGCGCCTCCATCTCGCGCTTGAGCAGTCCGACCGCGTTGCGCGGGTTGTCGGAGCGAAACGAGTTCGAGCAGACGAGCTCGGCGCACCGGTCGGTCTGGTGCGCGGACGTCCGAACGACCGGCCGCATCTCGACGAGCCGGACGCGGTGGCCCCGCCGCGCGAGCTGCCACGCGCACTCCGAGCCGGCGAGGCCCGCGCCGAGGATCGTGACGGCTGTCATGGAGGGGGCATTCTAAAGTCTGTCATCCCGAGGAGCGCAGCGACGAGGGATCCCTTTGGAAGCCGAACCCGTGCTCGAAAGGGATTCCTCGCTGCGCTCGGAATGACAGAACTACCAGCCTCCGCCTCCGCCGCCGCCCGAGCTTCCGCCTGCCGCCGCCTCCTCCTCCGCCTCCCCCGCCCCCGGAGGACGGCGAGGAGACGCCGGCCGCGAGCGCTCCGGCGGCCGCGGCCCAGGAGCCCGACGCCCCGGCGCCGCCGAAGGAACCGCCTCCTCCGCTCCAGCCGCCCGAGTCGCCGCTCGAAGACGAGGAGGCGCTCGACGACGACGAACCCGTCCCCGCCCAGGCCACTGCGCCGGACGCCGCTTTGCCGTGAGCGCGGAACCACCGGTCCGCCTCGGAGGTCAGCCCGAACGCGACGACGTACGGGAAAAACGAGTCCTTCAGGCGCGGAGCGGGACGCCCGAGCTCCCGCCGGAAGAAGTCCCGCGCCGAGGCGAGCGCCCGGCGCCGCGCGACCCGCTTCGCGCCCTCCCGGGTCGTCGCGAAGTCGAAGACCGAGCGGACCGCGGCGAGCTTCACGAGAAAGACGCCGACGACGAAGAGGACGATCTCCCGGCTGCCGCCGCGCACGCCGAGCCAGGAGAAATAAAGGAGCATCAGCGGCATCCACAGGATCAGAAGCCAGCTCGCCGCCGAGGGCGCGATCCGGAGACGGAAGGCCCACGCGCACGCCATCGCGATGCCGTAGAGGACCCCGAGCGTGATCACGATGCCGAAGACGGCTCCGGGATCCTGGTCGCCCAGGAAGATCGCCGCCAGAAGCGACGCCACGCCGAAGACGAACAGAACCGCCGTCGGCCACCGCGAAGGCGCGGGCGTCGAGTCGCCGAAGTCGGCGTGCGCCGCGAGCTTCGCCTGGAGGCCCGGCTTGATCTTCGAGGCCGGATCGAAGCCGGTCGAGCGGTAGTGCGCCTTGATCGCGTCGGTGTCGGTCTCCGGGCGGCCGCCGAAGAAGAGTCCCTTCAGGAGCTCGTGCTCGTAGTCGTGAAACGTCTCCAGCGGCGCGAGCAGGCGCATCGTCAGCTTCCGGCCGTCGGGCTGCGAAGAGATCTTCTTTCCGGCCTCGAGGCGCGCTAAGACCGCGGCGACCTCGGGCGGTCCGATCTTCTCGTCCCACAGCGCGCCCGCCTCCTCGGCCGAGAGCGAGAGGAGGTTCTTCTCGAGCCAGGCGGCGTCGATCGAATCCGGAGGCGTCAGCGGCGCGAAGAGGCCCACCGAATCCCCGCGGCGACGGAGAACGAAGACGAGCCATCACGATCGCGATCCCGAACGCGGCGAGGAGTCCCCGGCGCAGCGCCGGCGATGCCGGCTTCTGGGCGAGCGGCACCTGATTGAAGGAGGGCGTGCCCGCTCCCACGTGCTCGAGCTCGACCCGCACGACGTAGCCCTGCCCCGGCGGCAGCGCGCCCGTCTCGAAGCGCTCCGAAAGCGGCGACGACGGCTTCCACGCCGGGTCGAGCGTGAGCGTCAGCGCGAACTGCCGGATCGGATATTGGCGGTCGGGGAAGGCGAAGTCGTGGTCGAGCACGAACCGGTCGCCGTGTTTGACGAGAATTCCCGCGAGCGCGTAGGAGATCTCGTAGACGCGCTCGGCCTGGTCGAAGGGCGGATCGGACGGCAGGCGGCTCCTCCAGCGGAGGACGTTGTTGCCGACGAACTTGTACTGGTCGACTCCCGAGAGATCTCCGGGAGAGAGCCGGTGCCGCGTGCCGTCCGGATCCACCCGTGCGATCCACTCGAAGGCGAGCCCCTGGCCGGGAAGAACGCGGAACGTGCGCTCTCCGCCGTTCCAATCGCCGTCGAAGACCATTGTTTGCGTCTCGACGACGTGGAGCGCTCCCGAGGCATCGAGCCTCGCCTTCACGTCGAAGGCGCGCCAAAAGAGATCCTTCGCCAGCGCGAGTCCGGAGGCGAGGAGCACGGCGAGAAGCACGATCCCGAGACGAGCCCTTCTCATGCGGACCTCCCCGGGCGCCGCGAGAGCGGCACGACGAAGCGAATCGCCGTCAGCCGCGGCGAGAACGCCGCGACCTTGTTGTCCACGAGTCCCGCGGCGAGGCCCGCCTTCTGGACGTCGAGCCAGAGATACGGAAAGGCGAGCGCCTCGGAAAACGGCTTCTTGGGAAAGACCGTCCACAGCGAGCCGCGCGGATCGAGCGCGCCGGCGAGGCGCCGAAAGAATGCCGACAGCGAGCCCTCGGCGGGGATTTCCGCCATGAGCCAGGAGAGCGGCCCGGCCGGCGGCTCCCCGACACGCTCGACCATCGGACCGAAGATGGCGCGGATCGTGCGCACGAACTCGGGCGAGCGGCCCGACGCGTATGCGGGCGCCTCTCCGGGCAACGAGAACTTCTCCCAGGGAGCTTTCACGAGGTCTCAGGTCCTGGGTCGTAGATGGTAGGACATCGACCTTCGACCGACGACCTTCGACCTACGACTTGCGGGCGGCGACCTTCCGCCGGGCGCGCGGCTTCTTCGGCGCCGCGGCCTTCGCGGGGGGCGCCGGCGGCTCGGTCGGAACCTCCGGCATGACCTCGACGATCGGCGGCAGCTCTTCCGCCGGCTTCTCGAAGCCGCAGCCGGGGTTGTCGCAGGCGAAGACGCTGCCGGACTTGCGCTCGCGGAAGAGCAGGTACGGGTGCCCGCACTGCGGGCACTTCTCCGGAACGGGCCGCACGGAGAGCGAGAAGTCGCAGTTCGGATAGTTCACGCAGCCGTAGAACGGCCGGAACCGTCCGCGCCGCTCGGCGATGACGCCTCCGTCCTTCGGGCAACGCACGCCCGTGTCCTTGATCGGCTTCGGCGGCTTGAACTTGCAGGCCGGGTAGTTCGAGCACGAGACGTAAGCGCCGTAGCGGCCGTGCCGGCGGACGAGCTCGTGGCCGCAGCGCGGACACGTCTGCCCCGTCGGCTCGTCGGGCCTCGCTTCCGCCTTCCCGCCCGCGACCGCGACATTGACCACGTTGCGGCACTTCGGGTACGCGGTGCAGCCGAGGAACGTCGAGCCCGTGCGGCTCTGCCGGAGCTTCATCGGCTCGCCGCACTCGTCGCAGGTCCGGTTCTCGATCTCGGAGACGTCGACGACGTCCTCCTCGGGATCGGGGATGTCGAGCGTGTAGGTGCACGCCGGGTAGCCGGAGCACGCGACGAAGAGGCCGTTCTTGCCCATCCGGAGCTTCAACTTCTTGCCGCACTGCGGGCACTTCTCGTCGATCGCGGGGACGGCCGAGAGCTTCAGCTTCTTCGCCTCCGCCAGAGGGATGCCCGCCTTCCCCGACACCATGTCTTCGAGCGCGCGGTCGCGGTCCCGTGTGAAGCGCTTGTCGAACTCCGACAGCGCCTTCGTCCACGAGAGCTTGCCCTCCTCGACCTCGTCGAGGGCCTCCTCCATCCGCGCCGTGTAGGACGTCTCGAAGAAGTCGTCGAAGTACGGGATGAGGAGCTCGATGACGGTCCGCCCGAGGGCGGTGGGGACGAACCGCCGGTCCTTCCGATGCACGTAGCGGCGCTCCTCGATCTTCCGGAGGATCTCCGCGTAGGTCGACGGGCGGCCGATGCCGTTCTCCTCGAGGAACTTCACGAGCGACGCCTCGTTGAAGCGCGGGGGCGGCTGGGTCTCCTTCTTCTCGGGCTGGACCTCGAGGAGCCGCAGCACCTCGCCTTGGGAGAGGGGCGGCAGCTTCGGCGAGTCCTTGTCGGTCTCCTCCTCGTCCTCCTCGGAGACGCCGTAGGCGGCGAGGTATCCCGCGAACTTCAGCGTCGAGCCGGAGGCGCGGTACGTGGCGCGGCCGGCGGTGATCTCGGCCGCCGTGGTGTCGTAGACGGCCGGAGCCATCTGCGACGCGATGAAGCGCTGCCAGATCAGACGGTAGAGCTTCGCCTCGTCAGGCGCGACGTGCCTGGCGACCTCGTCCGGCGGGAGGTCCAGGTACGTCGGACGGATCGCCTCGTGCGCGTCCTGCGTGTCGCGGCGGCTCTTGAAGTAGCGGGGCGACTCGGGCATCGATGCCGGTCCGAACTGCGCGCCGATGTGCTCGCGCACGGCGGTAAGCGCCTCCTGGGAGACGCGCGTCGAGTCGGTGCGCATGTAGGTGATGAGGCCGACCGTGCCGCGCCCGGGGATCTCGCGGCCCTCGTAGAGCCGCTGGGCGATCTGCATCGTGCGGCGCACGGCGAACCCGAGGCGGCGCGCCGCGGCCTGCTGGAGCTGAGACGTGATGAAGGGGGGCGCCGGGTTCTTGCGCCGCTCGGACGTCTCGACCGCGGTGACGGTCCACGTCGCGCCGGCGACCTCGTCGCGCACCCGCGTCGCGGCCGCCTCGTCGGGCAGGCGCGGATCCGTCCCGTCGAATTTGAGCTTCTCGCCCTCGAAGGTGGAGAGCCGCGCCGTGAAGGCGACGGGGGAACTGGCTCCTTGAGGCCGGCTCGCGCCGCTCGAGGTTCGCGTCGACGGTCCAGTACTCGACCGGGACGAACGCCTCGATCTCGTCTTCGCGCTCGCAGATGATGCGGAGGGCGACGGTCTGGACGCGCCCGGCGGAGAGGCCGCGCCAGATCTTCTTCCAGAGCAGATCGGAGACCTCGTAACCGACGAGACGGTCGATGATGCGGCGCGCCTGCTGCGCGTCCACGAGCCGCCCGTCGATCTCCCCCGCCGCGTCCATCGCGGCGAGCACGGCCCTCTTCGTGATCTCGTTGAAGCGGACGCGCCAGAAACGCGTCTTCCCCGCGCCGGGCTTGAGCGCCTCCTGCAGGTGCCAGGAGATCGCCTCCCCTTCGCGGTCCGGGTCGGCGGCGAGATAGACGTTCTCGGCCGACTTGGCCGCCTTCTTCAGCTCGTTGATCGTCTTCTCCTTGCCGTGGAGAAGCTCGTACGAGGGGCGATACGCGTGCTCGCGGTCCACACCGAGGCCCTTGCGCGGGAGGTCCCGCACGTGGCCGTAGGAGGCGAGGACCTTGAAGTCCCGCCCGAGGAACTTCTCCAGGGTCTTCGCCTTGGCGGGCGACTCGACGATGACGAGGGACTTGGCCATTCAGATTGTGTCGGTCAATTCAGGGCGACGGACGGTCTCATATCGAACACGAAAGCGCAAACCGCTCCGACGCAGGGGTCAACAGATACGCATTCCCGGAGAACGGCGATTCCGGCCGCGAGACGGGGCAACTCGTTGTGCCCGCTGGCCTCGCCTCACCGTCTGACCCCGTATCGTCCTCCCCCGGCGGCGACCGCGATGCCGGCGCCCTCGAGCTCGAAGAGCGCCGCGAGAACGGTGGCGGCGGGCAGGTCGAGTGCGCGCGCGAGCTCCTCGGCCGAGAGCTCATCGTCGCGCACCAGCGCTTCGAGGATCCTCCGGGCCTCGGGCGAGACTTCGACGGCCGCGCTCGGGACCACCGCCGCGGACAACGGCGCGCCGATCGACGGGAAGAGCTCGGCGAGGACGTCCTCCGCGCCACGGCAGAGGATGGCGCCGTCGCGCAGGAGCTCGTGCGTGCCGATGGAGGTCGGCGAGAACACCGAACCGGGCACCGCGAAGACGTCGCGGCCGAAATCGGCCGCCAGGCGCGCCGTGATGAGCGAGCCCGAGCGCCGCGACGCCTCGACGACCACGACCCCCGACGAGATCCCCGCGATGATGCGGTTGCGGATCGGGAAATTCTGGGGACGCGGCTCGGCGCCCGGCGGGTACTCCGAGAGGAGCAAGTGCTCGGCCGCGACCGAGATCTTCAGCCGCGCGTGTTCCCGGGGGTAGTCGACGTCGAGGCCGCACCCGAGCACCGCGACGGTGCCGCCCGGCCCCTCGAGCGCCGCCGTGTGGGCCGCGGCATCGACGCCGCGGGCGAACCCGGAGACCACCGTGACGCCGACGCCCGAGAGATCCCGCGCGAGGCGCGTCGCGACGTCGCCGCCGTAGCGGGTCGCGTCCCTCGATCCGACGATCGCGACCGCGGGAAGCCGCAGCCGCTCGAGGTTTCCGAGCGCGTAGAGCACGAAGGGGGGGTCGGGGATCTCGCCGAGAAGCCGCGGGTACTCGTCGTCGAACGCCGTCAGGAGCCGGATCCCTCCGCGCTCGATCGAGGCCGCCCATCGGGCTGCCTCGGCGTCTTCGGGACCGCGGAGCACCGCGCGCGCCAAATCTTTGGATCGAAGTTCAGAGGACAGTTCGTCCTCGGGGGTGGCCAGGAGCGCATCGACCCCGCCCCGCGCGCGCAGGACCGGCCAGAGCCGCTGCGGCGTCAGCGCCCGGCTCCGAGCCCACGAGAGGGCGGCGCGGCGCGCCAGACCGGAGCTCACCCTTTTAATCCACTCCTCATGAAACGAGGACCGTCGATTCGAGAGCACCCTCGCCCGGCAGGAAACCTATAATACCGACCCGGCCGAGAGCCGCGACGCGAAGGAGACGCTTGAAGCCACATCGCATCCTGATCATCTCCTTACTGGTTGTCGCGGCAGCCTGCACGTCGTACACCCATCCGGAAAAAGCGTCGACGCAGATCGCGTTCGGCACGTCCGTCGCCAAGAAGGGCCTGTGGCGCGAAGCCGCGTTTCGCTACGAGCAGGCGGTGCAGCGTGCGCCGGACAATGCGCGCGCCCACAACAACCTCGCGGTGGCGCTCGAGGCGAGCGGCGAGTTCGCGCGCGCGCTCACGGAATACAAGAAGGCGCTCGAGATCGATCCGAACAACAACTACATCCGGCGCAACTACGCGCGCTTCGCCGAGTTCTACACCGCCTACACGAAGACGACGGGAAAGGCCGCCAGTGTTCCTTAGGGCGCTCTCGCGTACGGCCGTCGTCCTCGCGATCCTCGCGCTCGCGGCGCCGGCCTCGGCGGGCGTCGACCAGGTCAAGCTGCGCCTGCCGTTGAAGCCGAAGCTTCCCCTGCGCGGCAACGAGCGCATCGCGCTCGCGCCGTTCGTCCTCGTGACCGACGCGGAGAAGGGCAAGGACAAGCGCCTCCAGAACGTCGACGTGCAGGCGGAATTCCATCGGTTCCTGAAGAAGCAGCTCGAGAAGAAGACGAAGTTCGACGTCGTCGAGACGCCGCCCGACGTGAAGCTGCCGACGCAGAACCTGGCCGATCTCGCCCGCGCGCAGGAGTTCTGGGCGGCCGTGGGCACGCAGACGTCGGCGGAGCTGATCGTCTCGGGCAGCCTCGAGTTCCGTGTCGAGGACCGGTCCGGATACAAATCGGAGGAGTATCAGTCGCCGATCGACGGCCGCACGTACACCCGCCAGGTCTACGTCGAGCAGACCGGTTTCGTGTTCGACATCGTGTTCCTCGTGCTCGACGGACACACGGGCGAGAAGCTCCTGGAGGACGAGTTCAAGGACTTCCGTCAGACGGGCAGCAAGCAGCGGGACGAGCTCTCCGGCCTCTTCGAGAACCTCTTCTCGCTCGAGAACCAGATCCTGAACACGTTCGTGCCGCGCGACCGGGAGGCGGAGCGGTACATCTTCACCGACTGACCCTTCCGTCGATCGCATGAAGAAGCTCGTCCTCGCCGTCGTCCTCGCCCTCGCCGCCGCCGCCGCTCGCGCGCAGGCGCCCGTCGTCAGCCCGTACTACGACTACTTCGGCAAGAACAAGATCGTCTACGACGTCTTCAAGTGGCAGATCTACCACTCGACCCACTTCGCCATCTACTTCTACGATCGCGACCAGGTCTCGCTGCAGAAGGTGGCCTCGTACGCCGAGAGCGCGTACGACGAGATCTCGCGCTCGCTGAACTTTCAGATCCCGAAGCCGATCAACATCATCTACTACTCGACGCACTCCGAGTTCGAGCAGACGAACACGCTGCAGGAGTTCATCCCCGAGGGGATCGGGGCCTTCGCGCTGCCCACGCGCAACCGGATGGTCCTGCCGGTCGACCTGCCCGACGAGAAGCTCGAGAAGCTGATCGCCCACGAGCTCACCCACGTCTTTCAGTTCGAGATCCTCTTCGGCGGCAACTTCCTGCGGGCCTACTCGTCGAACACGCCGCAGTGGCTGACGGAGGGCATGGCCTCCTACTTCGGCAACGACGAGGACAGCAAGGACGAGATGGTCCTGCGGGACGCGGTCTTGAACGACCAGATCCCCGAGATCGCGGAGCGGCAGATCTACGGCTTCTTCGCCTACCGGTTCGGGCACGCCGTCTTCGACTTCATCAGGACGGAGTGGGGGCCGGACGGCGTCCGGGACTTCGTCTTCGACTACCGCGGGCAGCTCGGGCCGAACCTGAACCACGTCCTCCAGCGGACGTTCGGCATCTCCTCCGAGGAGTTCGACGTCCGCTTCCGGCGCTACCTGCGCCGGCGATACATCAAGATCCTGACCGACACGGGCGAGCCGATCGACTTCGGCGACCGCGTCCGGCTCACCGAGGAGAACAGCTCGGTCGAGGTCTCGGTGCGCGCGTATCCCTCGGGAGATCTCGGGCGCGGCGATCTCGAGCCTCGGCAATGACGCCAACGTCGTCGTCGTCTCCGCCCGCGACCGGAAGCTCTTCAAGAACCTGACGAAGGGCTACAAGACCGAGTACGAGTACATCGTCGCCCAGTGGCTGACGACCGGACCGGTCGGTGGCGTCGACCTCGCCGTCTCGCCCGACGGCAACGCGATCGCGGTCTTCGTCCGGCGCGAGCGCGGCCGCGAGCTGATGCTCCTGAACGCCCTGAACGGCAACATCCTCCAGCTGATCCCCCTGCCGGGCCTCGACCAGGAGCTCAACCCGGCCTTCTCGCCCGACGGGCGGACGGTCGCCTTCCGCGCGATCGCCAACGGCAAGTCCGACATCTTCGCCTACAACCTCGACTCGAAGGCGACGACGAACCTCACCAACGACGACGCCTACGACTTCGCGCCCGCGTACTCGCCCGACGGGCAGTGGCTCTACTACTCGTCGGAGCAGGGCACCAAGGCGAAGATCTTCCGGATCCGGCCCGGCCAGGCCGGCTCGCGCGAGCAGATCACCTACGGGGACTGGAACGACGAGGACGCGTCGATCTCCCCGGACGGCAAGACCCTCTACTACGCCTCGGACCGCGTCAACGGCATCTACAACATCTACGCGATCAACCTCGAGAATGGCCAGACGAACCTCTACACGAACGTGGTCGGCGGCTGCTTCTCGCCGATCGTGCTCGTCGGCCGCGACGGCGCGGAGCGGCTCGTCTTCTCGGCGTATTACAAGCGGCGGTTCACGCTCTACGTCACCGACGCGAAGAAGCCGTACCACCAGCTCGCGGAGCTGAACCCGGCGCCTTCGCCCGCCGGACCCACCACGATTCCGCCCTACCAGCCGCCCATCGAGGTCTCGGTCGATCCCGAGAAGATCGAGAAGAAGCCGAGCCACAAGCTGCAGCTCGAGGACGCCTCGATCAACGTGGGCCTCTCCGCGGACCAGCTCTTCCTCTCGAACACGATCATGACGTTCGGCGACAACCTGGGCGACCGGAGGCTGATCTTCTCGCTCCAGTCGGTGTCGTCGTACATCGACTACGAGGCCGCCTACCTCGACCTCTCGCAGCGCCTCCAGAAAGGCGTGCAGGCCTACTACCAGAGCTACTACTACACGGTCTACAACACGTCGTCGAACCAGATCCAGCGCGTCGCCAATCCGTACCACTTCATCGGAGGCAACGCGTTCGCCGGGTACCCGCTGAACCGCTACTACCGGCTCGAGGGAAGCGTCGGTTTCGTGGACCGCAAATACGACGCGTACCCGCTGTGGGTCAACGGCGAAAACGCCAGCGGTCCGATCTACGTCGCCTCCCAGAACAACTTCCCGCTCTTCGGCGCGAAGCTCGTCGGCGACACCGCGCAGTACGAGAGCTTCGGTCCCATCTCCGGCCGGCGCCTCTCGATCGGGCTCTCCTACGCGCCGTTCACCGGTGGCACCGAGCTGCCCGGAGCGAGCGGGGGCACGCTGTCCTTCGACGCGACGGCGGACCTCCGGCACTACTTCAAACTGACGCAGCGCTCCCTGATCGCGATGCGCCTCTACGGCTTCCGCGCGACCGGCAACCTTCCCGACGCCCTCTCCTTCGGCGGCCTCGACACGCTGCGCGCGCTTCCGTACTACGGGATCATCGGCAACTCGGCCGCGTTCTTCAATCTCGAGCTGCGGATCCCGCTCATCGACTTTCTCGCCACGCCGATCCTCGGCATCAGCGGCGTCCGCGCGAAGGGATTCGTCGACGTCGGCGGCGCGGCGCTGAAGAACCAGCCCTGGCAGTTCTGGTCCGACTACACCCTCTGCGGCATCGGCGGTATCGACGTGCCCGGCTGTCACGGGTCGTCGGGCGGGCTGGCCGATTACGGCTTCGGGCTCTCCGTCGACTTCCTCGGGCTGCCGCTCCAGTTCCAATTCGTGCGGCAGTGGAACTTCAAGGGAAGCCTCACGCCCGCGCAGTGCTTCGCGACGGGGCTTGTGCAGAACCTCGGCGACAGCTGCAGCAACTTCAAATTCATCTTCGTCATCGGTCCCGAGTTCTAGAGGCGTCGAGCTGACTCTCCGCAAGTCGCTCGCCGTCCGCGCGCTCGGGCCCTACGGCGGCTCGGCGCCGGGCTACCGGATGACCTGCTTCCTGCTCGACGGCGACACCTCGCTCGACGCCGGTTCTCTGACCGAGGCGCTTCCGCTCGCGGCCCAGCGCCGCCTGCGGGGCGTCGTGCTGACGCATGCCCATCTCGACCACGTGGCGTCGCTTCCCTTCCTGCTCGAGAACCTCTACGGCCGCTCGACGCCGCTCGAGGTCGCGGCGCCGGCCTCCGTGCTCGCGGTCCTGAAGCGCGACCTCTTCAACGGACGCCTGTGGCCGGACTTCACGCGCCTGCCGTCGCGAACGAGACCCACCCTCCGCTATCGACCGGTCGTGCCGGGGAGGCCGTTCCGCGCCGGCGGCTTGTCCTGGACGGCGCTGCCGGTCGACCATGCCGTGCCCGCCTACGGCTACCTCGTGACGAAGCCGGGACGGGCGGTGCTCTTCTCCGGCGACACGATGCCGACCGAGCGCCTCTGGATCGACGGCGCGGCGAGGGATCTGAAGGCGATCTTCCTCGAGGTGTCCTTCAGCGACACGCAGGCCGCGGTCGCGAAGGCGTCGTGCCACCTGACGCCCCGTCTCCTGCCGGCCGAGCTCGCGAAGGCGCCCGGGCGCGTGCCCGTCTACCTGTACCACATGAAACCGCCGTCGCTCCCCCGCATCCGCCGCGAGATCGAGGCTCTGGACGAGCCGCGCCTGCGCCTGCTCGAGTCCGAGCGCGCGTTCCGGTTCTAGCGTTGTTCTGAGCGGCGCTCGACGCGCCCGACATGAGGGGAGCGTCGCAGGGGCGACGTTCCGGCAGTCGAGGGATACCGTCTCTGCAGCCCTGCCGAGCTAGAGCATCCTCGCCCACGCGAGGAGGTCCACCGCGAGTGTCCCGGCGAGACGGCCGCGCAGCGAGTCGTTGCGCAGGAGCTCCTCGCCCCGGCCCGAAAGCGCCGCCTCCCGGACGAGGTAGGTGTGTCCGCCGCGAACGATCGCGCGATAGGAGGACTCGAAGGCGGTCCCGGAGCCGCTGCCGCGCCGAACCGTCACCCGCCCGGCGGCGAAGTCCGGCGTGACCTCGTCGTCGATCGCGGCGGCCTCTCCCGCTCCGCCGGGGGGCCTGAGCGTCAAGCGAAAGGACCCGGGGACCGCCTCCTCCAGGACGACCTCCGCGACGCCGCCGAGGAGGCGCCGGTAGCCCTCCACCGTCGCGATCGCGGCGACGGCGCCGGCGGCCGGCCCGGCGATCTCCAGGTAGGCGGCGAGGGAGGCGGTCTCGCCAGAGGCGCGCGGACGCCCGGCGAGCTCGAACGCGCGCGTCAGGATCCCGCCGTCGACTCCGAAGAGCTCCGCGAGCACGCGCTCCGGGGCCGCGACGGGGACGCGCAGCCGCGAGTGCCGGTCGTCGACTCGGATCTCTCCCGCCGCGTACGAGAGGACGCGGTGGCCGAGGTCGCGGCGCAGGCAGACCTCCTGGAGAAAGCGCGAGCCCGGTAGAAAGGTCTCCCGCCACAGGGCCTCGAACCGATCGTCGGGAACGTCTTCCCGGAAGATCTCGAGCTCCCGCGGCCCCTCGGGCACTCCCTCGCGGTACCGCACGAGGAATCCGCGGGCCGTCTCGACGATTTCCACGTCGCCCTGCGGCGTGCTCGCGGTCCCCGCCCGCCCGGAAAGGATCGAAGGGAGCGGAAAGCCCACGTCGACGATCGACTCCCCCACCGGCGTCTCGACCATCAGGGCCGAGTGATCGCCGTCGCGGACGACGCGCCCGAGGACGCGGCGGCTTCGGAAGCCGAGCGCGTCGAGGAGCCACCGAAACGCGGCCACGCGGGCGAAGCACGTCCCCCCGGTGCCGAGGGCGAGATGGTCGCTCCAGAACCTCTCGGGAACCCGCGGCTTGTCGACGAACGCCTCGACGTCGCGGTCGCGGACGATCTTCGACGCGTTCTCGAACGGCACCTTCGCGTTGAAGCGGGCAAAGAGCGCCTCGAGGAAACCGGCGCCGGGCTCGGCGCGCGAGAGGTCGAGCGCCTCGAGGACGTCGTCCGGACGGATTTCGGACGTCGGATTTTCGATCTCGGAGCTCGAGTCTCGGCTCAAGGCTCCCGGCCTAGGATTCCCGGCTCGTCAGCCGCGCCACCATGTCCCTGATCCGGAAGCGCGCATCCTCGCCGAACCAGAGGTCGAGGAAGGGATCGTGGTCCCGCGCGGCGTCGAACCGCGCGACCGCGGCCGCCCGGGAGCGCCGCTTGATCGCCGCGTAGGCCCCGGGCGCGAGACCCGCGAGGAACCGGGCGCGCTCGACCGCGCGGTCGAGGAGCTCGTCGGCGGCAACGATCCGGTCGACGAGGCCGATCGACAGCGCCTCCTCCAGGCCGACGTTCTCGCCGGTGGCGGCGAGGCGCTCCATGTGCCGCGGCCCGACGACGTGCCGGAACGGTTCCATGAGGCACTGCGGCACCGAGACGCCGAGGACCACCTCCGACAGACCGACTTTCCCGCGGCCCTTCGCGGCGATCCGCTCGTCCGCGCCCATCGCGACGATGAGCCCGCCCGCGATGGCGTGACCCGGCAACGCGGCCACGAGCGGCGGACCGAACACGAACAGCTCCCGCACGAGATCGCAGAAGGCCGAGACGAACGCCTCCATCGCCGGCCGTTCCGCGTCGACGATGCGCGGGAGGTCCCAGCCGGCGGAGAACATTCCGGGCACGGCGGAGGCGAGAACCACGGCGCGGGCGCCCTCCTGCGCCTTCAGGGCTTCCGAGAGCGCCGTCACGAGCTCGGGCGAGAAGGCGTTGGCCTTCGGCCGGTCGAGCGTCACGACCGCAACCTCGTCGCGGACCTCGGTCCTGACGAGGCTCATGCGCTTCGCCTCTCCCGCCCGGCGAGGCCGCCGAAGAGGAGGCCATGGAGGCGCCGATCGGCGGTCAGCTCGGGGTGGAACGTCGCCGCGGTGACGTTGCCCTGGCGCACGAGGACGGGCTCGCCGCCGTGGCGGCCGAGGACCTCGACGCCTTCCCCGGCCCTTCGGATGCGCGGGGCGCGGATGAAGACGGCCGGCATGGATCCGCCGAGCGCGGGACAAGCGACCTCGGAGACGAAGGAGTCCACCTGCCGGCCGTACGCATTGCGCTCGATCGAGAGATCGATCAGGCCGAGTCCCTTCTGCGGCGGATTCGACACCTCGCGCGCGAGCACGATCGCGCCGGCGCAGGTGCCGAGGATCGGGCGGCCGCTCGCCGCGAAGGCGCGAAAGGCCTCCTCCCACGGCTCCGCCTCGAAGAACTTCCAGAGCGTCGTCGACTCGCCGCCGGGGATGACGAGCCCGTCCGCCCGCTCGAGGTCCCTCGGCCGCTTCGCCTCGAAGCTCTCGACGCCGACGTCCGCCAGCGCCCGCCGGTGCGCCTCGAAATCGCCCTGCAGCGCGAGGACGGCGACTCCCCCGCCGCCCGCCTCCGGCTTCGGCTCTCCCGCCACGATCACCACCCGCGCGTCTGGAGCTGGGCTTCCTCGGGCAGGCTCGCCGCCTCGATGCCCTTCATGCCCGACCCGAGCGACTCCTCGGCCTCGAGCAGCGCCTGGGCGTCCTTCCAGTGCGTCGTCGCCTTGACGATCGCGCGCGCGCGGTTCTCCGGGTCGTCCGACTTGAAGATCCCCGAGCCGACGAAGATCGCCTCCGCACCGAGCTGCATGCAGAGCGCGGCGTCGGCGGGCGTCGCGATGCCGCCGGCGGCGAAGTTCGGCACCGGGAGCTTGCCCTTCTCCGCGACTTCGACGACGAGCTCGTAGGGCGCCTGCAGGCGCTTGGCCGCGGCCATGAGCTCGTCCTTCGAGAGCTGCGTCAGCATCCGCATCTCGCGGTGCACCTCGCGCAGGTGCTTCACGGCGTGCACGATGTCGCCGGTACCGGCCTCCCCCTTCGTCCGGATCATCGCCGCGCCCTCGCCGATCCGCCGCAGCGCCTCGCCCAGGTTCCGGCAGCCGCACACGAAGGGCACCGTGAAGTCGCGCTTGAAGACGTGGTTCTCCTCGTCGGCGGGCGTCAGCACCTCCGACTCGTCGATGAAGTCGACCTTCAGCGCCTCGAGCACCCGCGCCTCGGCGAGATGGCCGATGCGGCACTTGGCCATGACGGGGATCGAAACGGCCTGCTGGATCTCCCGGATCTTCGAGACCGGCGACATCCGCGCCACTCCCCCGTCGCGCCGGATGTCGGCCGGCACGCGCTCGAGCGCCATCACCGCGGCGGCGCCCGCGGCCTCCGCGATCTTCGCCTGCTCGGCATTGACGACGTCCATGATGACGCCGCCCTTCAGCATCTCCGCCAACCCGACCTTCAACCGGAACTGTTCGTTCATGAGCATCGTGGCTCCTCCGTTTACACGACCGGCGCGGCGAGGGCCGCGCCCGTTCCCGACTGCACTTCCTGCAACGCCTCCGCGAGCGCGGCGATCCCCGGCTCGACGTCCCGACGCTCGACCCGCGACACCGAGAGACGCACCCGAGAGAGATCCCGACGGAGCGGGTCGAAGTCCGCTCCCGGCGAGACCGCGACGCCGCGCATCGCCGCCGCCTGCGCCACCGCCCGGCCCGAGACGCCGTCGGGCAGGCGGAGCCAGAACAGCGGATTCGAGCCCTCCCCGCCGGACCACGTCAAGCCCGGCAGGTGCGCCGAGAGCGCGGCCGCGGCCGCCGCCCCGCGCTGCGACACCTCTTCGGCGCGCGCCGCCCGGCCCTTGCGGTCCGAGCCCGCGCGAAGAAAGGCGGCGACGGCCGCCTGCAGCGGCACGGGCGTCTGGAAATCCGTCGCCTTCTTCGTGCGCGCCAGGCGCTCGACGATCGGACGCGCGGCGGCGATCCAGCCGATGCGGAACCCCGGCACGAGGTCCTTCGACAGCGTCCCGAGCCACGCGACGCGGTCGGGCTCGCGCGCGGCGAGCGGCGTGCGGCCGGGCTCCGGCTCCTCGTAGCCGTCCTCCACCACGAGCGCTCCCGAGGCGATCGCGGCCTCGAGGAGCGCGCGCCGACGCGCGTCGCCGGTCGTGATCCCCGTCGGATTCTGCCGCTCCGGCATCACGTAGACGAGCTTCGTCCCGTGGTCGCGCAGGGGGCGCGCATCGGGGCCGTCGTCCTCCATGGGCAGCGGCAGGAGCGCCACCTCGGAGAGGCGCGCGAGGGCGAGCGCGCCGGAGTACGTGGGGGACTCGACCGCGACGAGGTCGTGCGGATCGGTGAACGTCCGGAAGAGCAGGTCGAGGCCCTGCTGGGCGCCGCTGACGACGAGGATTTCCTCCGGAGTCCGCGCGATGCCGCTGTCCGAGAGCCGCCGCGAGACCTCGGCGCGCAACTCCTCGAGGCCGAGCGGGGGAGCGTACTGCCACAGGTCGCGCCGCCGGCTCCAGGCGTAGGCGAGGGTGCGCGTGAATTCCTCGAGCGGGAAAAAGCGCTCATCCGGCGCAAGACGCGAGAAGTCCGCCACCGAGCCGTTGCGAGCGGGGGCGAGCACGTCGTCGGACAGCTCCGCCGCCCGCCGGGACAGGAGGTCCTCGACCCGCAGCTCGCGGGAGCGGGAAGCGGCGCGGCGCCGCACGACGCTGCCGCTGCCAACGCGGGCGGCCACGAGGCCGCGGTCCTGGAGGCGCCGGTACGCCGCCTGGACGGTCCCGCGGTTGATGCCGAGGGCGGCGGCGAGAGCGCGGGTCGTCGGGAGACGGTCGTTCTCGTCTAAAGCGCCGCCCTCGATCCAGCGCTCGATGGCCGAGGAAATCTGATCCGCGAGAGGCAGCGGGGAGCCGCGATCGATCGCGAGCTGGCCCAAATCCAATTGGCCCGGCATCAGGCCAATTGTATCAGCCTCCCTGGTCAGTCAAGACGGTATGGTTAAGTTACCTGAAATCAGTAAGTTGCAGGATGCCTGCCTCAGGCGCCGTGCTTCCGGAGCTCGTCCTCGAGAGTGCGGGTGAACTGAAACTCGCGATCCGTTTCGGACAGATTCTTCCTCTTGGCGAGTCCGGTCCGGACCTTTTCTTCCATCTCGTCGAGCTCCCGGAAGCTGTCCGTGAGCTCCCGCACGATCGCTCGCCGCGCGGTCTCGTCGTCGGCCTTCTGCTCGAGGTTCCGGTTCTCCTTCAGGCTCTTCAGGACCACCCGGGAGAGGTACAGGATCCGGTCCGCCGAAATTTTCACGACGGCCCCCCGGCGCGCATCTCCTCGGAGAGCGGATGGCGGAAGAGCTGCTCGAGGACGTCCGCGGGCAGCGCCGCGACGTCGGCGCCCATCAGGGCGGCGTCGAGCACGTGGATCGGGTTGCGGGCCCCGGAGACCACGATCTGGGTCTGGAACCCATAGTTGTCGTACACGCGGATGATCTGCTCGACGAGATCCATGCCGATCGTGCCGACGTCGTCGAGGAGACCGACCGACGGCGCGACGTAGCTGACGTTGGCCTTCGCGGCGATCAGCGCCTGCGCCGCCGAGAAGACGCCCGACGCGCACGTCGCGATCTGGTCCTGGGCGAAGAGGCGCGCGACCCGCATCCCCTCGGGCTTGACGGGCAGCCGGACGATGATGTCCTTGCCGAGCTTCGCGAGCTCTCGCCCCTCCTTGTACATCCCCTTCGGGTCGTCCGAGCCCGTCTGGACGAGCACCGGGCCGTCCGTCAGCGCCGCGAGCTCGCGGATCGCCTTGCGGTAGTCGATGCCGGCGGCTTCGGCCGCCGCCTGAGAGACCCAGGCCCCGTCGAGGAAGCCGAGATCCTTGATCCGCCGGGCATCGTCGGCGACGGCGCTGTCGAGGAAAAATCGCATGAACGGCGGATTCTATGTCAGGGGCCCGACCCGGCCGGCGGAGGCGGGGGAGCCGTGGAAATCACGGTCAGGCCGGGCCGAAAACGGAGGAACCCGTCGGGGCGAACCCTCGGGAGGTCCAGGAGCGACCCGGGGCGGTCCTACTCCTCGTCTTCCTCGTCGTCGTCGTCGAGAAACGCCGGCTTCTTCGAGTCCGGCTTCGCGCCGCGGGCCTTTCCGGTTTCCGCCGTTTCGGCCGGAGCGGGTGCGGGCAGGGACGCCTGCGTCTCCTCCTCGGCGTCGTCCGGCTCGGCGAGCTTCGCGACGCCGACGACGCGGTCTCCTTCCTCGAGCTGGATGACGCGCACGCCCTGCGCCGCGCGCCCCGTCTCGCGGATGTCCTTGACCTTGATGCGAATCAGTTGCCCCCGCTGTGTGATGAGCAGCAGCTGATCGCTGTCGACGACCGACTTGATCCCGGCGACGGGGCCGTTCTTGTCGGTGACCTTGACGTTGATGACGCCCGAGCCGCCTCGCCCCTGGAAGCGGTACTCGGCGACCTCGGACCGCTTGCCATAGCCGTTCTCGGTGACGGACAGGAGGTGCGCGTGCTCGTCGACGACGTCCATCTCGATGACCTCGTCGTTGCCCCTCTTCAGGCTCACGCCGATGACGCCGGTCGTGTCGCGGCCCATGGCGCGGACGTCTTTCTCGGAGAAGCGGATCCCCATGCCCTGACGCGTGCCGATGAAGATCTGATCTTCGCCGCCCGTGATCCGCACCGAGAGGAGCGAGTCGTTCTCCTCGAGGTTGATCGCGATGATGCCTCCCGAGCGCACGTTCGAGTAGGCCGAGAGCGGCGTCTTCTTCACGAGGCCGTTCTTCGTCGCGAAGATCAGGTAGCGATCCTCGGGGAAGTCCTTGGTCGCCGCCATCGCCACCATCCGCTCGTTCGGCCCGAGCGACAGCAGGTTGACGATCGCCTTGCCGCGCGTCGCGGGACCGAGCTGCGGCAGGTCGTAGACCTTGATCCAGTGCATGCGGCCGCGCGAGGTAAACGCGAGGACGAAGGCGTGGGTCGACGCGACGAACAGGTGCTCGACGAGGTCCTCTTCCTTGGTCGTCGCGCCGATGCGGCCCTTGCCGCCGCGGCGCTGCGCGCGGTAGAGCGACAGGGGAGAGCGCTTGATGTAGCCGCCGCGGGACACGGTGATGACCATGTCCTCCTCGACGATGAGGTCCTCGATGTCGATCTCCGAGGCCTCGGCGACGATCTCGGTGCGCCGCTCGTCGCCGTACTGCTTCTTGATCTGCTGGAGCTCGTCCACGATGATGTCGAGGACGAGCTTCTCGGAGCCCAGGATCTCGCGCAGCTTCGCGATCAGCGCGAGGACCTCCTTGAACTCGGCCACGATCTTCTCGCGCTCGAGGCCGGTCAGCCGGTGGAGGCGCATGTCGAGGATCGCCTGGGCCTGGACGTCGTCGAGCTTCAGGACCTGCGCGCCCTTCCCCTTCCCGCTCTCCTCCGAGAGCTCCGTGCCGATGAACTTCTCGAGCGCGGAGCGGTTCATCGAGACCTCCGCCATGAGGCGCTTCTTCGCCTCCTGGGGATCCTTCGAGGAGCGGATGATCTTGATGACGAGGTCGAGGTTGGCGAGCGCGAGCGCGAGCCCGCGGAGGAGGTGCGCGCGTTCCTCGGCCTTCTTCAGGTCGAACTGCGTGCGGCGGATGACGACCGTCTTGCGATGGTCGACGAAGTGCCGCAGCATGTCGTGCAGCGGCAGCACCCGCGGCTGGTTCTCGACGATCGCGAGGAAGATGATCCCGAACGAGCTCTGCATCGGGGTCAGCGCGTAGAGCTTGTTGAGCACGACCTGGGCGTTCTCGCCGCGCTTGAGCTCGACGACGACCCGCATGCCCTCGCGGTTCGACTCGTCGCGCAGGTCGGCGACGCCGTCGATCTTCTTCTCGTTGACGAGCTCGGCGATGCGCTCGATCAGCTTGGCCTTGTTGACCTGGTAGGGGATCTCCGTGACGACGATCGATTCCTTCTCGCCGCGGGCGGCCTTCTCGACGACCGCGCGGGCGCGCACCTGGACGGTGCCGCGTCCGGTCTTGTAGGCGTCCTTGATGCCCTGCGCGCCGTGGATGAACCCGGCGGTGGGGAAGTCGGGACCGGGGAGCTTGCGCATCAGCTGGCCGAGCGTTGCGTCCGGGTGCTTGATCAGCTCGATCGTGGCGTCCACGACCTCGCCGAGGTTGTGCGGCGGGATGTTCGTCGCCATGCCGACCGCGATGCCGGTCGAGCCGTTGACGAGCAGGTTCGGGAACTTCGCCGGCAGCACCATGGGTTCGACCATCGAGCCGTCGTAGTTCGGGGTCCAGTCGACCGTCTCCTTGTCGATGTCGTCGCCGAGGAGCTCGCCCGCGAGGCGCGTGAGGCGGACCTCCGTGTAGCGCATCGCCGCGGCGTTGTCGCCGTCGATCGAGCCGAAGTTGCCCTGGCCGTCGACGAGCGGGTAGCGCAGCGAGAATTCCTGCGCCATGCGCACGACCGAGTCGTACACGGCGCTCTCGCCGTGGGGGTGGTACTTGCCGAGGACGTCGCCGACGATGCGCGCGGACTTCCGGTACGGCTTGTTGTGGAGGTTGCCCTGCTCCCACATGCCGTAGAGGCACCGGCGGTGCACGGGCTTTAAGCCGTCGCGCACGTCGGGAAGCGCCCGTCCGATGATGACGGACATGGCGTAGTCGAGGTACGACCGGCGGACCTCGTCCTCGATCGTGACCGGAAACTTTTCTTCGGGCGTCAGCAGGTTGGCCATTTCCCGTCCGTCGTGACCGCGTTTGTCAGATGTCCAGGTTCCTCACGTTCAGCGCGTTCTGTTCGATGAACTCCCGCCGCGGCTCGACGGCGTCGCCCATCAGGACCGAGAAGACCTCGTTCGCCTCGACCGCGTCCTCGACGGCGACCTGGAGCAGGCGCCGCGTCTCCGGGTTCATCGTGGTGTCCCAGAGCTGCTCGGGGTTCATCTCGCCGAGGCCCTTGTATCGGTTGATCGTCAGGCCCTTCTTCGCCGACTCGTAGATCGCGTCCACCACCGTGGGCAGCGTCTCGAACTTCTGGGCCTCGCCGTCGCGGCGGACCTCGTACGGTCCGTCGAGGAAGGCGCCGATCGACTTGGCGGTCTCCTTGATGCGGCGAAACTCGAACGACGCCACGAACTCCGCGTCGATGCGCGCGGACCGCGGCACGCCGTTGACCTTGCGGGTAATCTCGAGCGCCCACCCCGAGTGCTCCTCGTCGGCGACGACGTCCGCCTTCTCGACGCCGAAGGCGCGGACCGCCTTCGCGAGATCCTCGAGCCTCTTTTTCTCGGCGAAATCGCCCTTGGCCGTCATGCCCCGGTCGAGCAGCGCGCGCAGCAGGCCCTCGGGGATTCCCTTGTGGCCGAGCTTGCCGACGTGATTGCGGTACTCCTCCATCTTCTCGAGGAGCGCCGCGAGCTTCGCGCCCGAAACCGACGCGCCGGACATCTCCGTCGTCAGCGCGCGGTCCTCCCCCAGCCGGCCGAGCAGGAACTTCGACATCTCCTTCTCGTCCTTCAGGTAGCTCTCCTTCTTGCCCTCGGCGACTTTGTAGAGCGGGGGCTGCGCGATGTAGAGGTAGCCCTTCTCGATGATCGCCGCCATGTGGCGGAAGAAGAAGGTCAGGAGGAGCGTGCGGATGTGGGAGCCGTCCACGTCGGCGTCGGTCATGATGACGATCTTGTGGTAGCGGATCTTCCCGGCGTCGAAATCGGTCGAAATCCCGGCGCCGAGCGCCGTGATCAGAGTGCGGATCTCGGCCGAGGCGAGCATCTTGTCGAGGCGCGCCTTCTCGACGTTCAAGATCTTCCCGCGCAGCGGCAGGATCGCCTGGGACCGGCGATCGCGGCCCATCTTGGCCGAGCCGCCGGCCGAGTCCCCCTCGACGATGAAGATCTCGGAGAACGCCGGGTCTTTTTCCTGGCAGTCGGCGAGCTTTCCCGGCAGCGCTCCCGAGTCGAGCGCGCCCTTGCGGCGCACCAGCTCGCGCGCCTTCCTCGCGGCCTCGCGGGCCCGCGCCGACTCGACGATCTTCTCGACGATCCGCTTGCCGACGCGCGGAGTCTCCTCGAGGAAGGAGCCGAGCTTGTCGTAGACGACCTGCTGGACCCAGGTCTTGACCTCGGAGGAGACGAGCTTGTCCTTGGTCTGGGAGGAGAACTTCGGATCGCGGACCTTGACCGAGATGACGGCGGTCAGGCCCTCGCGGCAGTCGTCGCCGGAGAGCGTCGTCTCCTTCAGCGCCTTCGTCAGGCCGTTGGCCTCCGCGTACTTCTGGACCGCGCGGGTCAGCGCCGTCTTGAAGCCTTCGACGTGCGTGCCGCCGTCGCGGTTGTTGATCGTGTTCGTGAAGGCGAAGAGCGTCTCGGCGTAGCCCTCGTTCCACTGGATGGCGACCTCGACCCTCTCCTTGTCCGCGTCGCGCTTGGGTCGCCGGTGCCGTTCCGGATGTCCTGGAAGAAGATCACCTTGTCGTGGACCGGCTGCTTGGCCTTGTTCAGGTGCTCGACGAACGAGCGGATGCCGCCCTCGTACGCGAAGTCGTGCTTCTTGTCCGTGCGCTCGTCGTGGATCGAGATCTTGACGCCCGGATTCAGGAACGACAGCTCGCGCAGGCGCTGAGACAGGCTGTCGAAATGGAACTCGGTGACCGAGAAGATCTCGGGGTCGGGCCAGAACGTGACCTTCGTGCCCGTCTTCTTCGTCGTGCCGACGGCCTTGATCGGCGCGGCCGGGCGGCCCTTCTCGTACGCCTGCTGCCAGACCTTGCCCTCGCGCAGGACCTCGACCTCGAGCCGCTTCGAGAGCGCGTTGACGACCGAGACGCCGACGCCGTGAAGACCTCCCGAGACCTTGTAGGAGTTGTCGTCGAACTTTCCGCCCGAGTGGAGGTCCGTCATGATGATCTCGAGCGTCTCGCGCTTGTGCTCCTTGTGCATCCCGACCGGGATGCCGCGGCCGTTGTCCTCGACCGTCACGGAGTTGTCGGCGTGGATCACGATCGCGATGTGGTCCGCGTAGCCGACCTGCGCCTCGTCGATCGAGTTGTCGACGAGCTCGTAGACCATGTGGTGGAGACCCGAGAGGTCGTCGGTGTCTCCGATGTACATGCCGGGACGCTTGCGGACGGCCTCGAGGCCCTTCAGCAGCTTGATCGAGTCGGTGTTGTAAGCGGTGCTCATCGAACCCCCGTCATCCGTGCACGGCCCGGAGCGCCCGGGGGGCGGAGGCCGCGCCGCGGCGCACCTCGATGACCGCGTCGGCGCGCCGCGCCCAGCGCGAAGGCTCCGCCGCCGTCGTCAGGACCACGGCGGCCCCCCGCGGCAGCGCCGCGAAGAACTCCTCGGCGGAGGCTTCGGAGAGCCCGGCGTCGAAGTCGTCCACCGCGAAGAGCGGCGGCTCGCCCGAAGCCTGGGCGACCGACCGCCACTCCGCCAGGCGCGCGAGCGCCACCGTCCGCGCGATCTCCCCCGCGGACGCCTCCGCGGCGAGAGGCCGGCCGCGCCGGATCCACGCGAGGTCGTCGCGATGCGGACCCGCCAGAGTGTGGCCGCGCTTCTTCTCGAGCCCCGAGAGCCTCCGGCACGCGGCCCGGATCTCGTCGGGGGAGTCGGATGCCGCCGTGCACGCGACCCGGACGTCGGCGAAGTCGCCGCCGGCCTCGGCCGCAAGCGCGCGGAACTCCGCGTCCCAGCTCTCGAGCGCGGCGCGGCGGTGCCGCCGGACGTCGGCGCCCGCCATGGCGAGCTCCTCGGTCCACGCCGCGAGCTCGTCCTCCGAACCCGTGCCCGATCCCCGCCACCGGGAGAGGAGGGCGTTGCGCTCCTTCAGCGCCGTGCCGTAGCGCACGAGGTCGTCGCCCGCTCCCGGCTTCGTCCCTACGACCAGCCGGTCGAGGAAGCGGCGCCGCGCGGCGGGCGGACCCGTCACGAGCTCCCGGTGCTCCGGAGCGAGGAAAACGGCGGGAGCCAGCCCGGAGATTTCCCGGAAGCCCGCCGTCTTGCCGGCAAGCGAGAAGGCGCGCCCCTCCTCAGGGGACCAGGTCACCGCGATCCGCTCGTCGCCCCGGCGGCCGCCGACCGTCGCGTGCACGGCGAAGCGATGCCCCTCCCGCGCCATCTCCGCGGGAGCGGCGTTGCGGAAGGAGCGCTGCCCGCAGACCACCGCGACCGCCTCGAGCAGGTTCGTCTTGCCCTGCGCGTTCTCCCCGGCGACGAGCGTGATTCCGGCGCCGAAAGAAACGGGGTCGGGAGTCAGATTGCGGAAGCCCTGGCTGGAAACGTCGAAGAGCTGCAATCGGTTCCCTTGCGGTCAGAGCCGCATCGGCATCACGACGTACGTGTAGCGGGAGGCGCCCTCGATGCCGTTCTCCGGCTGACACAGACACTGCGTGTTCTCGTCCTTCAGCTCGAGCCGGACCCGGTCCGACTCGGCTTCCTCGAAAAATTCGAGCAGGTACTGGGCGTTCAAACCGATCGACAGCGGCTCGCCCTCGAACTCGACGTCGAGGGTCTCGGTGCCCTCACCGAGCTCCTGGCTCGCGGAGGCGACCGTGAGGAGATTCTTCTCGAACGAGAGCTTCACGCCCCGCGACCGTTCGGATGAGAAGAGGGCGACGCGGCGGATCGCGGCCTGCGAGGCCGAGGTCGGCACGAGCGCGACCCGGTCGTTCGACTTCGAGAGGATCTTTTCGTAGTCGGGGAAATTGACGTCGAGGAGGCGCGCGATCAGCTGGCGATTCCCGACGGTGAAGAGCAGGTGGTTCTCCGAGTGCCGGATCTCGACCCGGGCGTCTTCCCCGCCGTCCATCTTCAGGATCTCGGCGAGCGCCTTCTTCGGGATGAGCACGTTCGGAAGGCTCGCCTTCGCGTCCTCCTTGGGAAAGTCGATCAGGGCGAGCCGGTGCCCGTCGGTCGCGACGAGCTCGAACTCCTTGCCCTTGTCCTTCAGGAGCGCCCCCATGAGCTGGAACCGGGTCTCCTCGGCGGAAACGGCGTACAAGACCTTTCGGGTCAGACGTTTCCATAAATCCAGCGGGAACGAAACTCCCTTCTTCGCCTCCACCTTCGGGACGGTCGGAAAGTCCTCCGAGGGCTGGGCGACCAGGCGGAAATTGGAGCGCTCGCAGGTGACCCCGAGGTAGTGGTTCTCCATCAGCTTCAGCGCGACGTCCGCCTCGGGGAGGTTTCGGATCAGGTCGAAGAGCTTCCGCGCCGGAACCGTCACCGAGCCCGGGCGCGAGACCTTCGCCGTCGCCTGGGACAGGAGGGTCAAGTCGAGGTCGGTCGAGGTGAAGCTCAAGTGTCCGTCGGAGGCGCGCAGGAGAATGTTCGAGAGGATCGGGATCGTGTTTTTCCTCTCCACGACTCCCTGCATGAGGGTGAGCTCATTCAGAAAATCGCCTCGGCGAAGCGTCAATTCCATCGGGTTTTCCCACCTCCGAACAGGAAAAAAAGTCTATCACATTTAACCGTATTCGTAGGGCTGATCAAGAATCGCGAACAGCAAAAAAAACCAATAAAAACGGGCCTGAAACGCACTACCACCCTGCGGATCGCGTCGCCGTTCATCCACAGAATCGGGATCGCGTGAGCCGAGCGGGGAGCGTGCGGAAAATCGTCGCGAGGAAAACTCTGCGCGCGCCGTCGAATCGTCAGCGGTAGGGCTGCAGAAACCCGTCGACGATCCTGCGGAAATCCTGATCGTCTTCGATCATGCGTTCGATCTTCTCGACCGAGTGCATGACCGTCGAGTGGTGCTTGTCGTTGAAGAGCCGCCCGATTTCCGGGTACGAGAGGTTCGTCAGCTTGCGGCAGAGATACATCGCGACCTGGCGGGGAAAGGCGACCGGTTTGGCGTTCGACTTGGCTTTCATGTCCGAGACCCGGAGCCCGTAATGGCTGGCGACCGTCTTCAGGATCTCGGCCGGAACCGCCCGCTGCTCCTCGGTTCCGACGATGTCCCGGAGGGTCTCCCGGGCGAGCTCGACCGACAGGGGCTTGCCCGTCAGCGAGGAGAAGGCGATCACCCGGTTCAGCCTGCCCTCGAGCTCCCGGACGTTGGACTTGACGGTCCCGGCGATGAACATGGCGACGTCGTTCGGCACCGCGATCTTCTCGGCGGCCGCCTTCTTGCGGATGATCGCGATTTTCATCTCCAGGTCGGGCGGCTGGATGTCGGCGATCAGGCCCCACTCGAACCGCGACCGAAGCCGCTCCTCGAGGGTGGGGATCTCCTTCGGGAGGGCGTCGGAGGTGACCACGATCTGCTTCTGCGCGTCGTGCAGCGCGTTGAAGGTGTGGAAGAACTCCTCCTGGGTCGAGTCCTTGCCGGCGATGAACTGGACGTCGTCCATCAGCAGCACGTCGAGCTCGCGGTAGCGGCTCTTGAACTCGTGCATGCGCTCGAAGCGCAGGGCGTTGATCAGGTCGTTCAAGAACCGCTCGGCCGATAAGTACAGCACGCGGGCCCCGGGGTTGCGCCGCAGGATCTCCTGGGCGATCGCGTGCATCAGATGGGTCTTTCCGAGACCGACGCCGCCGTAGAGGAAGAGCGGGTTGTAGGAGCGCGAGGGCGTCTCGGCCACCGCGCGTGCGGCCGCGTGGGCGAACTGGTTCGACGAGCCGACGACGAAGTTCTCGAACGAAAACCTCGGGTTCGAGGTCGTCACGCGTCCCGCCGTGGTGGCGGGCGGAGCGGCCGCCGTCTCGGGCATCTCCGCGGCCGCCGACTCGAAGCGGATCGAGAGGTCGGGGAAGCCCGCGTCCGCCGCCTCCTGCGCGAGCAGCGTTCCGTGCCGCGACTCGATCCAGTCGGCGAAGACCCGGGAGGGGACGGAGACGGTCAGGACGCCGGTGCCCGAGGCGGGGTCGAAGGAGACCTGGCGGGTCGGCCCGAACCAGGTCTTCAGCTCCTTCGAGTCGAGTTTGCCCTCGAGCTGCTTGACGATCGAGGACCAGATTTCAGTCATCCGTCCCTCCCGATTTCCACAGGGATTTCCACAGATGTGGAAGCTTCGCGGGGACTCGGGGGGCGGGAGTATATGCCCATTGAACCGGGATGCGGGTCACGAGATCCGAGTTGCGGGTGGGATACGGGATCCGACGTGGCTTCGCGCATCCCGCGTCCCGGTATCGCGCATTTCGAGTCGGCTTCTTCCTTGACTTCTGTCTCCCTCGCACCTAGCATTCCCGCTCTTTATGAAGCGCACCTACCAGCCCAACAATCGGCGCCGCAAGCGCACGCACGGTTTCCTCGTTCGCATGCGGACGCGGTCGGGTCGGGCCGTTCTCTCGGCCCGCCGCCGCAAGGGGCGCAAAAGACTCTCGGTGTGAACTCGAGCCCGGCCGTCTCCGAGGGCTTCTCCCGGGACGACCGCCTCCGAAAACGCAGGGAATTCGAAGAGTGCTACGCCTCCGGGGTGCGCGTATCCGGGCGACACGTTCAGGTCTTCCTCCTTCCGGCCGCCGGGGCCTCGCGCCTTCGGCTCGGAATCTCGGTGCCTCGACGTTTAGGCTCCGCCGTCGCCCGAAATCGAGTGCGTCGTCGCCTTCGGGAGATCTTCCGAAGGGGGCGCGGTCTCTTCGCCGGAGCGCCGCTCTCGATCGTGGTGAACGCGCGGCCCTCGGCGGCGCAGGCCTCGTTCCAGGAGCTCTCCGAGGACTTCGAGGCCTCGGTGCGCCGCGCGTCTTCGCGTCTGCCTCGTCCGTGACGCGCGGCGCGCGCGCGGCCGTCGCCATGCTCGGCTTCTACAAGCGATTCCTCTCGCCGCTCCTGCCGCGGGCCTGCCGGTTCGAGCCGACCTGCTCCGTCTATGCCCGCGAGGCGATCGAGCGCCACGGCCTCGGGCGCGGGCTCGGGCTGGCGGGTCGGCGCCTGCTTCGCTGTCATCCGTTCCATCCGGGCGGCCTGGACCCGGTGCCGTAAATGGAACGGCGCCTCCTCGTCGCGGCCGCGCTCTCGCTCGGCGTTCTCCTGCTCTGGGAATGGGTCGGGCCGAAGCCCCCGCGCCGTCCGACGATCGCGAGTCCGACGCCCGCGCCCGTGGCGGCGGCGTCCTCTTCGGCGGGGGCTCCGCCTTCCGCGGCGGCTTCCACCGTACCCGCGGCGCCCGCAGCGCTGCCGCCGCCGGCAAGCGCCGACGCCGAGACCCTGACGACGCTCTCGAACGGCGTCTTCCGCGCGACGTTCACGAATCGCGGCGCGGCATTGACGTCGTTCGCCCTGACGGGCCACTTCGACGAGCAGAAACGGCCGCTCGACCTCGTCCGCGCGCTGCCGCCGGAGCTTCCGCGACCGCTGTCGCTCGACTTCCGCGGCGACGCCGCCACGACGAAGAAAATCGCGCAGGCCCTCTTCGTCGCCGAGCGCGAGTCGGATTCGGTCGTTCGCTTCCGCTATGCGGACGCGTCGATCTCGGTCGTCAAGGAGATCCGGATCGCCAAGGGGTACCTCTTCGACCTGAAGGTCGAGGTGAACGGCCCGCCGTACGCCGTCGTCGTCGGTCCTGGACTGCGCAATCCCACCGAAGCCGAGCGCGGCTCGCGCTACGTGATGCCCGCGTCGGCGGTCGTCGCGGCGTCGGACGGGTTGAAGCTCGTGCGGGCCGACAAGGTGACCGACAAGGACTCGTTCGCGGTGCCGCCGCGCTCCTTCGCGGGGATCGAGGACAACTACTTCCTCGAGGCGCTCCTCCCGCGGAGCGCCACGACCGCGCGCATCGTCGCCCTGCCGCTCCCGCAGGCCGCCGCCGGCAAGCCGTCGTTCGAGGTCGCGACGGACGTCGGCGGACCGGCGACGCTCGACGCCTCGGCCTATTTCGGTCCGAAGGACGTCTCGGTCCTCGAGAGCTACGGCCTCGGTCTCGAGCGCACGGTCGACTTCGGCTGGTACGGGATCCTCGCGCGGCCGCTCCTGTGGCTGCTTGAAGCGGACCTACGCGATCGTGGGCAACTGGGGTCTCGCGATCCTCGGCGTGACCTTCCTCATCCGGCTGGTGCTCTTCCCGCTCACCGCGAAGAGCTACGTCTCGATGAAGAAGATGCAGAAGCTCGCGCCCAAGATGAACGCGATCCGCGACAAGTACAAGAAGGCGAAGACCGACTCGCAGCAGCGGCAGAAGATGAACACGGAGCTCATGGCCCTCTACCAGGCCGAGGGCTACAACCCGATGAGCGGCTGCCTGCCGATCGTGCTGCAGCTGCCGATCCTCGTCGCGTTCTACAACGTGCTGTCGCGCTCGATCGAGCTGCGCCACGCGCCCTTCTTCCTGTGGATCCACGACCTCTCGGCGATCGATTCGACCTACGTGCTCGTCGTCCTGATGATCGTCTCGATGTACGCGCAGCAGGCGATGACTCCGTCGACCATGGATCCCGCGCAGAAGAAGATCTTCATGTTCATGCCCGTCCTCTGGGGTTTCTTCCTGAAGGACATGCCCTCGGGACTGGTGCTCTACTGGCTGTTCTCGAACCTGCTGACGATCGTGCAGCAGCTCGTCATGAACCGCATCGTGAAGGAGGACGACCCCACGCCGCCGGGCAAAGGCGCGAAGGCGCTCAAGCAGGCGCGCGCGTGAGGCCGGGAAGACGCCGATGAGATACGAAGCCAAGACCGAGCGGGACGCCGTCGAGGCGGCCGCGAAAGCGCTCGGAAGACCCGCGTCGGAGGTCCGCTACACCGTCATCCGAGACGAGAAGGCCTTCTGGGGCGGCCGCGTCGTCGAGATCGAGCTGGTGGAGGACGGCGGGAGCCGGAGCCCGGAAGCCGAGAGCCGGAAGCCGGAACCGCAGAAAGCGCAGCCTGCGGAGCCGTTCGAGCGGACGGAAGAAGAGCCGCTCCCCGCGGCGCCTTCCGCCGCACCCGCGGTGAGCGAGGCCGACGCGGTGGCGGTCGCCGAGGCGACGCTGACCGAGCTCCTCTCGGCGGCCGGCCTCAACGTCGAGACGCGCCGCCGCGCCGCCGGCGACGAGGAGATGCTCTTCGAGCTCATCGGCGACGACGTCGAGCCGCTGCTCGCGGACAAGGGCGAGGGATTGACGGGCCTCGAGGTCCTCGTGGGCCGGATCGCCTCCAAGCGAGTCGGCCGGCCGGTGCATCCGCGCCTGGACGCCGAGGGCTTTCGCGCGCACCGAAAGGAGGCGCTCGAGGAGCTCGCCCGCACCTCCGCCGACGAGGTCCGCCGCACACGACGGCCGCAACTCCTCCCGCCGCTCGCGCCGTGGGAGCGCCGCCTCGTCCACCTCGCGCTCTCCGAGGACCCGGAGCTCGAGACCGAGAGCGAGGGCGATGGATTTCTAAAGCGCGTCGAGGTGAGATTCAAACGGTGATTTGCGATTTGTGATTTGAGATTGGTGAATCGAGCGGAGAACTCTTTCCGCCCCGGTCATCAATCACCAATCTCCAATCACAAATCCCCATGCCCGACTCTTCGTTCCTCGACACGATCGTCGCCCCCGCGACGCCGGCTGGCCGCTCGGCCCTCGCGGTCCTGAGGCTCTCGGGTCCCCTCGCCGAATCGATCCTCCGCCGGCTCGCACCGGAGCTTCCCGTCCCGCTTCCCGGCCGCCGGCCGAGGCGGACGATCCTCCGCGCGGACGGCGGCGCCACGATCGACGAGGCGGTCGTCACGCTCTTCCCGGCTGAGTCCTCGCCGACGGGCGAGGACCTCGTCGAGATCTCGATGCACGGCAGTCCCGTCGCGCTCGAACGGCTGATCGACGCCGCGGTCGCGGGCGGCGCGCGGCCGGCGCGGCCGGGGGAGTTCACCGAGCGGGCCTTCCGCTCGGGCAAGATCGATCTCGTCCGCGCGGAGGCGGTGCGCGACTTGATCGAGGCGCGCACGCCGGCCGCGGCGCTCGCCTCCGCCCGCCGTCTCGCCGGAGCGCTCAACGAGCGCATCGACGCGGTGCGCGCGATGCTGCTCGCCGCGGCGGCGGGACTGACGGCCGCGATCGACTTCTCCGAGGACGTCGGAGAGGCGCTGCCGCCGGAGCTCGGGACGCGCCTGCGCGAGGCGGCGGACGAGCTCGACCGGCTCGCGACGAGCTGGCGCGCGGGCCGGCTTCTCTCCCACGGTTGCCGCGTCGCGATCCTGGGCCGTCCGAATGCGGGGAAGTCGACGCTCTTCAACGCGCTCGCCGGCTCCGATCGCGCGATCGTCACCGAGGTTCCGGGCACGACCCGCGACGCGCTCGAGGCGGAGATCGACCTCGGCGGCGTGCCGGTCACGCTCGTCGACACGGCGGGCCTGCGCGCGACCGACGATCGCGTCGAGTCGATCGGCGTCTCCCGCGCGCGCGCGGAAGGGGAGCGCGCGGACGCGGTGCTCTACGTGTTCGACGCGGCGGAGGGCTTCGCCTCCGACGACGCGGACGCGCTCGCCCGCCTTGGGAGCCAGCCGCGCCTTCTCGTCGCGAACAAGGCCGACCGGCTCGGCGCCGGCGCGGCCGCTCCTTGCGACGGGGCCGTGCTCGTGTGCGGGCTCCTTCCCGAGACCGGCGACGCGCTGCGCCGGCGGCTCACCCGCCTCGTCGCGTCCGAGGTGAGCACGGAGGGCGCGTCCGAGATGCTCGGGACGCGGCGCCAGGCCGATCTGGTCGGCCGCGCCCGCGACGCGGCGCGGGACGCGCTCGCCGCGATCGACAACGGAACGTCTCCCGAGTACGCCGCGACCCACTGCGATGCGGCGCTCGCGGCGCTCTCGGACCTCGTGGGCGAGACGACGTCGGAGGACGTGCTGGCGCATCTTTTCGCGACGTTCTGCATCGGGAAGTAGCGGTCAGCCGCCAGCCTTCAGCCAGACTGACGCCGGATCTCGATCCGCCTGATCGCTGATCTCTGATCTCTGAAGGGAGAGCTCACGACTGACGGCTGACAGCTGATAGCTTTTTCCCATGACCTACGACGTTCTCGTCGTCGGCGGCGGACACGCCGGCATCGAGGCCGCGCACGCCGCCGCGCGCATGGGCCGCCGCACGGCGCTCGTCACGGGCGACGTCCGCGCGATCGGGCGCATGTCCTGCAATCCCGCGATCGGCGGGCTCGCCAAGGGCCAGCTCGTCCGCGAGATCGACGCGCTCGGCGGCGCGATGGGGGAGCTCGCCGACGGCGCCGGCATCCAGTTCCGAATCCTCAATCGATCGCGCGGTCCGGCGGTCTGGGGACCGCGCGCGCAGTGCGACCGCGCGCTCTACGCGCGCCTCGCCCGCGAACGCCTCGAGCGGACCGAGAATCTGGCGATCCTGTCGGGAATGGCCGAGTCTCTGCTGGCGGAGCGCGGACGAGTCGCGGGCGTGCGGACCGACTCCGGGGAGCGCCTCTCCGCGCGCACGGTGGTGATCACGGCCGGAACGTTCCTGAACGGCCTGATGCACACCGGGGAGCGGCGCACGGAGGGGGGCCGCGTCGGCGAGGCGCCGGCCCGCGGGCTCTCGCAGGCGCTCGCCGAGGCGGGGCTGCGCCTGGGCCGCTTCAAGACGGGCACGCCGCCGCGCCTCCATCGGGACACGATCGACTACGCCGCGTGCGCGCCGCAGGAAGGCGACGATCCGCCGGTCCCCTTCTCGTTCCGGACGAAGGCGCTTTTGCCGCGACAGGCCCTCTGCTGGCTGACCGCGACCAACGCGCGCGTCCACGAGCTGATCCGCGCCAATCTCCACCGGAGCCCGATGTACTCGGGGCAGATCCGTAGCACCGGGCCGCGCTACTGCCCGTCGGTCGAGGACAAGGTCGTCCGGTTCGCCGACAAGGAGCGCCACACGCTCTTCCTCGAGCCGGACGGCTGGGACTCCGAGGAGATCTACGTCAACGGACTCTCGACCTCGCTGCCCGAGGACGTGCAGCGCGGGATCCTCGAGGCGATTCCGGCGCTTTCTCGCGCGCGCATGATCCGTCCGGGTTATGCCGTCGAGTACGACTTCGTCTTTCCCGACCAGCTCGCGCTCACGCTGGAGGCGCTCGACGTTCCCGGCCTGTTCCTCGCCGGCCAGATCAACGGCACGTCCGGCTACGAGGAGGCGGCCGCGCAGGGGATCCTCGCCGGCATCAATGCGGCGCTCGCAGCGCGGGAGGAGCCCGCGTTCGTCCTCGACCGCTCGGAGGCGTACGCGGCCGTCCTGGTCGACGACCTGACGAAGAAGAGTCTCGAGGAGCCGTACCGCCTCTTCACCGCGAGGGCGGAGTATCGCCTCCTCCTCGGCGTCGACACCGTACTGCCGCGCCTCCTGCCTCACGCCCGGAGGCTCGGACTCGTCTCCGAGGACGAATACGGCGAGGCGATGCGCAGCGAGGAGAGGATCCGGAGCGCCGAGCGGAGATTGCGCGAGCGGACGTTCACCCCGACCGTCGAGAACCGCCGTCGCTTCGAGGAGACGGTCGGAATCGAGCTGTCGGTGCCGAGCACGGCATTTAAATTATTGCAAAGAAAGGACTTATCTATCGCCGCGCTCGCCCGGGCGGTTCCGGAGCTCTTCGACTCTCTGAGCGCCGAAGAGCGCCGCATCCTGGAGAACCGGGTTCGCTACGAGGGCTACATCCGGCGCGAACACGAGCGGCTCGAGCGCTCGAAGCCCTTCGAGTCACGATCGATTCCCGCCGGCTTCCGGTATGCGGGGCTGCCGGGCCTCTCGACCGAGGCCGCCGAGCAGTGCACGCGGCGCCGCCCCCGGACGCTCGGCGAGGCCGCCCGAATCCCGGGGGTGACGCCCGCAGCCATCGCGATAATCTCCGTGCATGTCGCGCGCGCCGGAGCTTCCCCTCCCGGCTGAGCGGTTTGCGGACATTCTCGCCGCTCGGGCGCCCGACCTAGGGGTCGAGCTCGATGCGGGTCGGCGCGACCCTCTGGCCCTCTACCTTGCCGAGCTCGACCGGTGGCGTCAGGCGGCCAACCTCACCGGCCGCCTCTCGCCGGAAGTGCTGGCGGACCATGCGCTCGAGGCCCTGGTCGCGGCTCCCCTGATCGCCGATGGTGAGAGGGTCGTCGACATCGGATCCGGAGCGGGATTTCCCGGAATGCCCCTCGCGATCTGGCGCCGCGGCGTCCAGATCACCCTCGTCGAGCCGAGGAGCAAACGCGCGGCCTTTCTGAGGCACGTGGTCCGGACGCTCGGCCTCTCGAATGCGTCGGTTCTGGAGGCTCGGATCGAGAACGTCGGCGGGCAGACTTTCGACGTGGCCACGACCCGGGCGGTCGGCGGCTTCGACGCCTGGATCGGAGAGGGGGGGTTCCTGCGCGGCGGAGGCCGTCTCCTCGCCTGGACGACCGACCCGGCCGCCGTTTTGCGTTCACTCGGTCCCCATTTCAGGCTCGAGGGCGAGCTTGCGATCCCCGGCTCGAGGGCGCGGAAGATCGCCGTCTTCGGCAAGGTAAGCTGAACGTTCCAATGAGCTGAACGTTCCACGTGGAACGCCCCGCGTTTCGTCTCCTATGTTCCACATGTTCCACGTGGAACATCGCTCGGCGCCCGTTCCTGGGAGTTCCCGTGCGTGATCGCCGATTTCCGTTTGCCGGCGACGAGTTCGCGAACATAATCGGCCCGCATTCCCATGGGCCGCATCATCGCGATCGCCAACCAAAAAGGCGGGGTTGGCAAGACGACGACCGCCATCAATCTCGCGGCCGCCATGGCCGCGTACGATCAAAAGGTCCTGCTGCTCGACCTCGATCCCCAGGCCAACGCCACTTCCGGGCTGGGGTTCTCGAAGAAAGAGGAGACCGGCACGATCTATTCGGCGCTCCTCTCCGGCGACATCGGGCCGGTGGTCCGGGAGACCGCCTTTCCCAACCTGTGGCTCGTTCCCTCGGGCCGCGACCTCGTCGGCATCGAGATCGAGCTCGTGGGCCAGCCGGATCGAGAGGCGAAGCTGCGCTTTGCCTTAGGGGCGGTGCGGGGAAGCTACGACTACGTCCTCATCGATTGCCCGCCCTCCTTGTCGCTCCTGACCGTCAACGCTTTGACCGCGGCCGACTCGGTGCTCGTCCCCATCCAGAGCGAATACTTCGCGCTCGAGGGTCTGACGGAGTTGCTCGAGACCGTCGAGCGGGTCCGGGATACCTTCAATCCGCTCCTGTCGATGGAGGGGCTCGTCGTGACGATGTTCGATGAGCGGACGAACCTCGCCAGGCAGGTCGTGGACGACATCCGGAAGCACTTCGGGGATCGCGTCTTTCATACCGTGATCCCCCGAAACGTGCGGCTCGGCGAGGCACCCTCCTTCGGCAAGCCGGTGCTCGCCTACGACATCAAGTCTCGAGGCGCCGAGGCGTATCTGGCGCTCGCCCGGGAATTCCTCAAGAGGCGGAGGACTCGATGACCACGAACACGCGCAAACCCGTTCTCGGTCGGGGACTCTCGGCGCTCCTGCCGGGGAAAGACGACGTTCCACGTGGAACACAGGCGCGCGAGGCGGAGATCGACCGGCTGACTCCTTCGCGCTTTCAGCCGCGCCGGGAGTTCTCGGAGAAGGCCCTCGGCGACCTCGCCCGATCGATCCGGGAGGTCGGAATCATCCAGCCGATCGTCGTCGTGGCCCGGGGAGAGAAGTACGAGATCGTGGCAGGGGAGCGCCGCTGGAGGGCGGCTCGCATGGCGGGTCTCGACCGTGTCCCGATCACGATCCGGGAAAAGAGCTCCGACCGCGATCTTCTGGAGGCGGCGCTGGTCGAGAACCTCCAGCGCGAGGACTTAAACGTCCTCGAGGCCGGTGAGGGCTACGCGCGGCTGCGGGAGGAATTCCAGCTGACCCAGGAAAAGATCGCGGAGCGCGTCGGCAAGGACCGCGCAACGGTAGCTAACACATTGAGAATATTGAAGTTATCGTCTCCGGTGCGCGAGCGGATCCGCTCGGGCGAGCTCTCGGCCGGCCATGCGCGTGCCCTCGTCGCCCTCGCCTCGACCGACGACCAGGAGCAGCTCGCCGAGGAGATCGTTCGCCGGTCCCTCTCCGTACGCCAGACCGAGAAGCGGGTCGCCCGGATCGCGGCTCCCGACCGCGTGATCGTCGAGCGCCGGCGCGATCCGTTCACCCACGATGCGGAGGAGAAGCTGTCCCGGCGCCTGCAGGCGAAAGTCCGCATCCTCCGGAGGCGCCGCGGCGGAAAGATCGAGATCGGCTTCGGCTCCGAGGAGGAGCTGATCGGTCTCTACGAACGGCTCTCCGGCCAGTGAGGTGCGCGGGCGCACACGTGGCGAGGGAGCGCCTGTTCCAGACTCGCGTTCCCGTTTCCAGGAGGTTCTCGAGATGAAGGTCCGCGAAGGCGCGACGCTGAACGGCTTTCTCGACAAGGGCAGTCACCTGAAGGGCGAGCTCCACTTCGAGGAGACGTTCCGCATCGACGGACGATTCGAAGGAAAGATTCCCTCCGGGAGCGAGCTGATTCTCGGGGACTCCGCCCAGGTCGAGGCCGAGGTCCACGTCGCCCGCGTCTCGATCAACGGCGTCTTCAAGGGCACGATCGACGCGACCGAGCGCGTCGAGATCCATCCCCGCGCGCGGGTGACGGGCGACATTCGGACGCCGGTGCTGTCGATCGAGGAGGGGGCGTTTTTCGAGGGCTCCTGCCGCATGGCGGCCGACGCGGCGACGAATCTCGTCGAGATGCCCGGCTCCGCCGCGCGCAAGTAGCGGCCCCAGAGGGGCTTGGGGCGCCTCGCCTCGCGTCATCTTCGGCGTCTCACGGCTCGCGGTCGAATTCCGGTCGGAGCGGCGCCGCCGTTCGCGCCGCGCGCCGCGGAAGATCAGCCCGCCCTCTATCCCTTTGCGGATTCCTGTGTTATTCATCCGCGGTTTCGTCTCTCGCAAAAGGCTTTCGATGATCGAACTACCCGACGTTTCGAGTCTCTATGTGATCCTCGCCTTCGGGATCTCCTACTGGATCCTGAAGCGATACCTCTTCGTCCCGCTCGCCTCGATCCTCGACGCGCGCGAGAAGGCGGAGAAGGACGCGGAGAAGGCGTACGCGGCGAGCCTCGCCGACCTGCAGAAGGCCGTCGCCGCCGGCGAGGATCGGCTCGGCGAGGCGCGGCGCGAGGCGCTGCGCACGCGCGAGACGCTTCGGGCGGAAGGCGCCGCCGCCCTCGAGAAGAAGATCGCCGAGGCCCAGACGGCCGCCCACGCGTCGGTCGATTCGGGCGTTCGGCAGATCGAGAGCCAGGCGGCCGCCTCCTCGAAGGACCTTCCCGAGCGCGCCCGCGCGCTCGCGCGCGATCTGGCCGAGCGCATCCTCGGACGAAAGCTCGCCGCGTGACGGCGCTCGCGGCGCTGGCCGCGTCCCCGGTCCTCGCCGCGCTCTCGGAGGAGGCGGAGGAGACGGCGAAGTTCCTCGGGTTGCCGATGTGGATCTGGCAGCTCGCAAACCTCGTTCTGTTCGTGGGCGTGCTCCTCTACTTCGTCGCGAAGCCCCTCGGCGCCGCCTTCCGGCAGCGCCAGGTCCAGATCGAGGAGCGCCGGCAGGAGGCCGAGAAGAAGCGCGTCCGCGGTCGAAAATCTCGCCGCCGACATCCGGGCGCGCACGGCGGCGATCGAGAAGGAGATCGCCGACATCCGCGCGCGCGGCCTCGTCGACGGAGAGGAAGCCCGGCGCGCGCTCGCCGAGCGGGCCGATGCGGAGTCCGAGCGGATCCGGCGCGAGGCGGCCGAGGAGATCGAGCGGCGGCTCGCGGCCGCATTGGCGGACCTGCGCCGCACGGCCGCGGCGCTGACGGCCTCTTCCGCGACCGACATCCTCGCCCGCGAGATCACGCCCGAGGACCGCGAGCGCCTGCTCGCGGACAGCGTCGCGCGCCTGGAGAAGCTCTCGTGACCGCCTTCGTGACCCCCTATGCACGCGCCTTCCTCGAGGCCGCGCCGAAGGACTACGACATCGCCGCGTTCCTCGCCGCCGGCGAGACGATGGCGGCGGCATTCGCGTCGAACCCGCCGCTGCGCGCGTTTGTCCTCGCGCCGAACGTCCCGCGCGAGGCGAAGAGCAAGGCGGTCGCCGCGCTCGCGGCCAGAGCCGGGCTCGACGAGTACGGAGCGCGCTTTCTCGAGGTGATGCTGCGCCACCATCGCCTCCTCGAGGCGGCGGCGGTGTTCCGCGCGCTGCGCGACCTCGACGACCAGAGGCGCAACATCCTCCGCGTGCGCGTGGCGGTGCCGGCGGCGCTCGACCGAGGCGCAGAAGAAGAGGGTCGAGGACGCGATCGCGCGGCGGACCGGAAAGACGGTGATGAGCCAGATCGAGATCGACCCGGCGCTGCTCGGCGGCTTCGTCGCGCGCGCGGGATCCCAGGTGTTCGACGGTTCGGTGGCCGCCTCGGTGCGGCGGTTTCAGACGACGGTGACGGAGAAGACGGGAGCCTGAGATGGAAATCAAAGCGGACGAAATCACGGCGATCCTGAAGCAGCAGCTCGCGGGCTACGAGAAGGCGATCGACGTCGCCGAGGTGGGCACGGTCCTGTCGGTCGGCGACGGCATCGCCCGCATCTACGGCCTCGACAAGGTCATGGCGGGCGAGCTCGTCGACTTCGGCCACGACATCTTCGGCCTCGCCCTGAACCTCGAGCAGGACCAGGTCGGCGTCGTGCTCCTCGGCGAGTCGCAGCTCGTCAAGGAAGGCCAGGAGGTGCGCCGCACGCGCCGCATCATCCAGGTGCCCGTCGGACCCGGGGCTCGTCGGCCGCGTCGTCGACGCCCTCGGGCGGCCGATCGACGACAAGGGGCCGATCAAGGCGACCGAGTCCTATCCGACCGAGCGCATCGCGCCCGGCGTCATCGACCGGCAGGGCGTCAAGGAGCCGGTCCAGACCGGGCTCAAGGCCATCGACGCCATGATTCCGATCGGCCGCGGCCAGCGCGAGCTGATCATCGGCGACCGCCAGACCGGCAAGACCGCCATCGCCCTCGACACGATCATCAACCAGAAGGGCAAGGGCGTCGTCTGCATCTACGTCGTCATCGGGCAGAAGAAGTCGACCGTCGCCCAGGTCGCGCAAGACCCTCGAGGAGCACGGCGCTCTCGGCCACACGATCATCGTTTCGGCGACGGCCTCGGACCCCGCCCCCATGCTCTACATCGCCCCGTACGCGGGCTGCGCGATGGGGGAGTGGTTCCTCTACAACAAGCAGCACGCGCTGGTCATCTACGACGACCTCTCCAAGCACGCCGCGGCGTACCGCGAGATCTCGCTGCTGCTGCGGCGGCCGCCGGGCCGCGAGGCGTACCCCGGCGACGTCTTCTACCTGCACTCGCGCCTGCTCGAGCGCGCGGCCAAGCTCTCCGACAAGGAAGGCGGCGGTTCCCTGACGGCCCTGCCGATCATCGAGACCCAGGCCGGCGACGTCTCGGCGTACATCCCGACCAACGTCATCTCGATCACCGACGGCCAGATCTACCTCGAGAACGACCTCTTCTATTCGGGTGTGCGCCCGGCCGTCAACGTCGGCATCTCGGTCTCGCGCGTCGGCGGCAACGCCCAGATCAAGGCGATGAAGCAGGTCGCCGGAACGCTACGCCTCGACCTCGCCCAGTACCGCAACCTCGCGGCGTTCGCCCAGTTCGGCTCGGACCTCGACAAGGCCTCGCAGGCCCAGCTCGCCCGCGGGCAGCGGATGGTCGAGATCTTGAAGCAGCCCCAATTCGCGCCGATGGACGTCGAGCTGCAGGTCGTCTCGATCTACGCCGGCACCAAGGGCTATTACGACTCGCTGCCAGTCGATTCCGTTCGCGAGTTCGAGACGGGCCTGCACGAGCACTTGAAGAGCCGTCACAAGGAGATCCTCTCGGCCATCGTCGCGACGGGAAAACTGGAGAAGACGACCGAGGAGGCCCTCGGCAAGGCGATCCAGGAATACAAGGACATCTTCGTCAAGGAGCGGGGGTCCGCGAAGGCGCCCGCCGCCCCGGTCGCGAAGGCGCCGGCGCCAGCCAGAGCGGCAACCCCGGCCGCCTGAAAATTCGAAATTCGAAATTCGAAATCCGAAGCACGGGATCTAGAAGGCAACTGACGTGGCATCGCTGATCGACATCCGCCGCCGGCTGCGCTCGGTGAAGAGCACGCAGCAGATCACCAAGGCCATGAAGATGGTCGCGGCGGCGAAGCTGCGCCGGGCGCAGGATCGCGTCGTCGGCGCGCGTCCGTATGCCGCGCTCCTCGGCAAGGTCCTCGCCTCCGTCAAGGCGCACGCCGGAGAGGTGAAGGATCCGCTTCTGGCCGTTCGGGAGGAGAAGCGGGTCCTGGTTCTCGTCATTGCCGGAGATCGCGGTCTCTGCGGCGCCTTCAACACCAACGTCAACCGGGCCACCGCCCACCTCATCGCGGCGCATCCCGAGTGGACGGAAGTCCGGATCCTTCCCGTGGGCAAGAAGGCCGTCGATTTCTGGAAGCGCCGGAAGTACCCGCTCACGGAAAAGACGTATGCCGGCATCTTCGACAAGCTGAGCTACGCCGACGCCCGGGAGATCGCGGCTTCGCTGGCGGAGGCCTTCCTCGCGGATCGGATCGACGCCGCCTACGTCGTCGTCAACGAGTTCCGCTCGATCCTGTCGCAGGTCGTGCAGACGTCGAGGCTTCTGCCCCTCTCGCCGGAGCCGGCCCCCGCGGTGGCGGCATCGGCGGCTCCGGGTGCGGCCCCCGGCGTCGAATACATCTTCGAGCCCGACGCGAAGAAGATTCTCGGGTGGCTGCTTCCCCGTTCGCTCGAGTTCGAGGTCTACCGGGCGCTCGCGGAGTCGGCGGCCGCGGAGATGGGGGCGCGCATGACCGCCATGGGCGCGGCCACGAAGAACGCGGGCGACATGATCGACAAGCTCACGCTGACCTACAACCGCGCCCGGCAGGCGCGGATCACCAAGGAACTGATCGAAATCATTTCCGGCGCCGCGGCGCTGGAGTAGCGAAGAGGGAAGACCCATGGCGGAACAGAGTCAGCGGCAAGGTCGTCGCGATCATCGGGCCGGTTCTCGACATCGAGTTTCCTCCGGGCAAGCTCCCGGCGATCTACAACGCGGTCCAGATCCAGGACGAGGGGAAGGAGACCGGCGAGCGGATCGACGTCATCGCGGAGGTGGCCCAGCAGCTCGGCGAGAGCGTCGTGCGCTGTGTCTCAATGAAGCCGACCGACGGCATGGTCCGGGGCATGATGGCGTCGGACCTCGGCGCCCCGATCTCGGTGCCCGTCGGCCGCGAGACGCTCGGCCGAATCCTGAATGTCATCGGCGATCCGGTCGACGGCCTCGGCGAGGTGAAGGCGAAGGAGCGCTGGCCGATCCACCGCGAGCCACCGTCCTACGACGAGCAGGCCACCTCCGTCGAGATGTTCGAGACGGGAATCAAGGTCATCGACCTGCTCGAGCCATACACCAAGGGCGGCAAGACTGGACTGTTCGGCGGCGCGGGCGTCGGCAAGACGGTCATGATCCAAGAGCTCATCAACAACGTGGCGATGCACCACGGCGGGTTCTCGGTCTTCTCGGGCGTGGGCGAGCGCACCCGCGAAGGCAACGACCTCTACCACGAGATGACCGAGTCGGGCGTCATCACGCCGGGCGATCCGACGAAGTCGAAGTGTTCGCTGATCTACGGTCAGATGACCGAGCCCCCTGGGGCGCGCCTGCGCGTGGGCCTGACGGGCCTGACCGTCGCCGAGTACTTCCGCGACACCGAGGGCAAGGACGTGCTCCTCTTCATCGACAACATCTTCCGGTTCACGCAGGCGGGCTCCGAGGTCTCGGCCCTGCTCGGCCGCATGCCGTCGGCCGTCGGCTACCAGCCGAACCTCGCGACCGAGATGGGCGAGCTGCAGGAGCGCATCACCTCGACGAAGAAGGGCTCGATCACGTCCGTGCAGGCGATCTACGTCCCCGCCGACGACCTGACCGACCCGGCGCCGGCGGCCGCCTTCGCGCATCTCGACGCGACGACCGTTCTCTCCCGCGCGATCTCGGAGATGGGCATCTACCCGGCCGTGGATCCGCTGGCTTCGACCTCGACGATCCTCTCGCCGCGCGTGGTCGGCGAGGAGCACTACAAGTGCGCCCGCGACGTGCAGGCCGTGCTCCAGAAGTACAAAGACCTCCAGGACATCATCGCGATCCTCGGCATCGACGAGCTCTCCGAGGAGGACAAGCTCGTCGTCGCGCGCGCCCGCAAGGTGCAGCGTTTCCTCTCTCAGCCGTTCTTCGTCGCCCAGCAGTTCACCGGTCTCGAGGGCCGCTACGTCAAGATCGCCGACACGATCAAGGGCTTCCGCGAGATCGTCGACGGCAAGTGCGACGACATGCCCGAGCAGGCGTTCTACATGGTCGGCACGATCGAGGAGGCCCGCGAGAAGGCCGCCCAGCTCGGGAAGGCGGCGTAGACGATGGCGCTCCAGGTCCTGCTCGTCACGCCCGAGCGGCGCGTCCTCGAGGTCGAGGCCGACGAGGTCGAGCTGCCCGGCGCGCAGGGATACCTCGGCATCCTGCCGGGGCACGCGCCGCTCTTGACGCTCCTCGGCACCGGCGTCCTGACGTGCCGGAAGGGCGGAAGCTCGAGCGCGTTCGCCGTCTCCTCCGGCCTCGCCGAGATCTCGGACGACCACGTGTCCGTGCTCGCCGACGCCGCGGAGGCGCCCGCCGACATCGACGCCGCGGCGGCCGAGCGCGAATGGGCGAAGGCCGAAGAGGACATGAAGACGGCCGGCGTCGACACGCTCGACGCGATCCGGACACGGCTCGAGCTCGCGCAGGCGCGGATCCAGGTCGCGCGGCGGGTGAGCTGACTCAGGCTCACAGCGGTGAAAGAAGGCGAGCAACGCACCGTTATCTGATGGGAGACGGTTCCGTCACCACCGTTCCCTCTCACGTACGTCGGGCCGCGGAGCGGCCCGCTTAGAGTCCGGGTACCTGTGCGTGAAGAGGAGCCGGGCGAAGAGATTCCCCCAGAGGAGCCCGACGCCAACGAACGGCTGTTCCTCTCCGGTCCGCGGTCCCGCTTCAAGGAATTCATCTCGATCCTCGAGATCGTGGGCGAGTTCATCCGGGGTTTCCGCACGCTCCACTTCGTCGGACCGTGCGTGACCGTCTTCGGCTCGGCACGGTTCCCCGAGAGCCACCCCTACTACAAGCTCGCCTTGAAGGTCGGCGGGGGACTCGCCCGCCTCGGCTTCACGGTGATCACGGGCGGCGGACCGGGCGTGATGGAGGCGGCCGCGCGCGGCGCGAAGGAGGCCGGCGGCTTCACCGTCGGCTGCAACATCGTGCTGCCCGAGGAGCAGACGCTCAATCCCTATCTCGACAAGGCCGTCTCCTTCGACCACTTCTTCGTGCGCAAGGTGATGCTGGTGAAGTACTCGTACGCGTTCGTCGTGATGCCCGGCGGCCTCGGCACGATGGACGAGCTGTACGAGGCGCTGACGCTGATCCAGACGGCGAAGATCCAGAACTTTCCCGTCGTCCTGATGAGCTCCGAGTACTACCGGCCGCTCATGGGCTTCCTCGCGAAGATGGTTGCCGCCGGGACGATCTCGACCACCGACCTCGACCTGCTCCTCCTGACCGACTCGGTCCAGGAGGCGATGGACCACATCGAGAAGCACGCCGTCCGCTCCTTCGGCCTCGACAAGCCACCCGAGAGATTCACGAAGCTCCGCCTCCTCGGAGAGTGAGGCTTATGCTGATGCGTCCTCATCAGGGCGGCCGGAGTCCCCGGCGTTAGCGTGATCGACGGAGGCGCCATGTTCCGCAGGATCCTCGTCCCGGTCGACTTCACGAAGAAGAACCTCCGCGCGGTCCGCATGGCCGCGCGCCTGGCGACGGACCGGGACGCGTCGGTCACGCTGCTTCACGTCATCGAGCGCGTCGACGCCGGGGACCCGCGCGGTCTCGCCGGCTTCTACCGCAAGCTCGAGGCGCAGGCGCGGAAAAAGATGAAAGGAATCCTCGAGGCGGCGGCTCCGCTCGAGGCGCGGGCGGAGATCCTCTACGGAAACCGGGTCAACGAGATCCTGCGCTTCGCGGAAGCCGGGAACGCGGACTTGATCGTCATGAGCTCGCACCGGCTCACCCCGCGGCAGGCGGGCGAGCACTGGGGAACCATCAGCCACAAGGTCGGGATCCTGTCGCGCTGCCCCGTGCTCCTGGTGAAGTGACCCGCGGCCCGCACGGCCGCGGGTCATCCCGAGGGCGTGAGCCCGAGGGATCCCGTCGTGCTAAACGCATGGGATCCCTCCCACGCCCGCCGTAAACTTTTCTCCTCCTCAACCCGCGGCCCGCACGGCCGCGGGTCATCCCGACGGCGTGAGCCCGAGCGATCCGGCTCGGACTCCGAGCGGGCTCGGGACTCTGAGCGGGCTCGGACTCTGAGAGGGCCGCTTCGCGGCCCGACGAACGAGAGAGGGAACGTCGCGTCAGCGCCCTCTCCCTGTAAACCCCGGCTTCCTTCCCGCGTCCATAACTCCTGAACCCGCTCCACGTGCGGGTCAAGGAGGTCTCCATGCGTCGGCTCTTCCGCCCCCTCGTTCTCGCCGTCTTCGGTCTCGCTCTCGCCGGTCTCGGGCTCGCGCAGGACGCGCCGGCTCCCTCGGCCCCCCACCCGTTCCTGCGGCATCGCGTGCGGGAATGTCTCTCGATCCTGAACCTGACCGACGCGCAGAAGGCGTCGATCCAGGCGATCTTCGACGCGGCCGCGCCGACGCTCCAGGCCGACGCCGACGCCGTCAAGGCGGCCCGCCAGACGCTGAAGACCGCGCTCGAGTCGAACCCGCCCGACGCCTGCGCGATCGGCGCGGACGCGCTCGCGCTGAAGTCGGCGCGCGAGACCCTGCGCGCCGAGCGCGAGTCGGTGCGTCAGCAGATCGAGGCGACGCTCCAGCCCGACCAGGTCTCCCGCTTCGAGGGCTGTCTCGCCGCGCCGCTCGCCACGCCCGCCGCCGCGGCCGACGCGCCGAGCCCGGACGCCGGCGAATGACGCCTCAGGGCGTCCGGTAGCCCGGGCCCCGCAGCGCCTTGCCCGGTGCGGCGCCGGTGATCCGTCCCGCGTCGACGACGAGCACGCCGTTGACGACGACGTACGGAAAACCGGCGCTGTACCGGCGCGGCTCCTCGTAGGTCGAGAGGTCCTGCACCTTCGCGAGGTCGAACACGACGAGGTCCGCCGCGAATCCCTCCTTGACCAGGCCGCGGTCCTTCAGCGCCGCCGCCTCCGCCGGGAACGACGTCATCTTGCGCACGGCCTCCTCGAGCGGCAGGAGCTTCTCGTCGCGGACGTAGTGTCCGAGGATCCGCGCCGTCGAGGCCCAACCCCGCGGATGCGACTTCTCCTGCGAGAAGATGCCGTCGGTCGCGCCCGCGCCGGAATCGGTGCCGAAGGAGACGAGCGGGCTCTTCAGCGCCGTGCGCACGTCCTCCTCGTCCATCATGAAGATGATGCAGGCCGTGTTCGCGCGGTCGGCGATGACGAGGTCGATCAGCGCGTCCCGGGGATCCTTCTTCTCCTCGGCGGCGATCTGGGCGATGGTCTTGCCCTCGTACTTCTTCAGCGACGTGTTGACGACCGAGGCGACGAGCACGCGGTCCGGCCCGCCCGCGCCGAGGTACTGGTTCGACCAGGCGTCCGAATCCTCGAGCATCTCCTTCTTCGCGCGCTCGCGCTGGGCCGGATCGGCGAGCCGCTGGAGCAGCGCGTCGCGCCCGCCCTCGCGGATCCACGGCGGGAGACAGGCGTCGAGGCCGTTCGAGCCGGCGGTGTACGGGTACTGATTCGCGGCGACGTCGATGCCCCGGGCGCGCGCCTCGCGGAGGCGCTCGAGGAGCGCCGGCATCCTTCCCCAGTTGCGCTTGTAGGCGGTCTTGAAGTGCCAGATCTGGGTCCGGATTCCCGCCTCCTTCGCGATGCGGAACACCTCGTCCATCGAGGCGTCGATCGCGTTGCCCTCGGAGCGCTGGTGCGTGAAGTAGGCGCCGCCGTAGCGTGCCGCGACCTTCGCCATCGCGATGAGCTCGTCCGTCGAGTTGTACATGTCGGGGACGTACTGGAGCGACGACGAGACGCCGACGGCGCCCTCGCGCATCGCCTGGTCCACGACGTCGCACATCTTCTTCAGCTCGTCGGGCGTGGCGCGGCGGTCGGCCTTGCCGATGACGAGATCGCGCACGCCGCCCGCCCCGACGAACGTCGCGAGGTTGATGGCGGTGCCGCGGCGCTCGAGCGTCTTGAAGTAGCCGTCGAGCGTGCGGAAGTCGGGCGTGAAGCCGTAGCGCTTGTAGACGTCCTGGCCCTCGGCGAGCATCGCGTCGTTCAAGGGCGCGATCGAGGAGCCCTCGCCGGTGACCTCGGTGGTGATCCCCTGCGTGATCTTCGACGCGGCGCGCTTGTCGACGAGGACGTTGTATTCCGACTGGCCCAGCAGGTCGATGAAACCGGGGGTCACATAGAGCCCCGAGGCGTCGATCGTGCGGCGAGCCGGATGGCCGGCGAGCGCGCCCACCGCGACGATCCGGCCGTCGCGCACGGCCACGTCCGCGACGAACCACGGGGCGCTCGTGCCGTCCACCACCCGGCCGCCCGTCACGAGCAGGTCGTACGGCGGTTCGGCGGCGAGGACGGCGAGGGGCAGGCAGAGGACGAGCAGCAGAGCCGCGAGCAACTTCATCATGGGGGCCACTCTAACTCCTTCGTTCACGCTGCGTTCACGTGGCCCCGGGTTAGGCTGCAGGCGATGAGGAAGCTCCGACCCCTCGTGCTCGCGCTCGTCGCGCTCGCCGCCGCCGTTTCGGGAGGCGCCGCCACTCCGGAGAAGACCCCCAAGCCGAAGAGCCACGGCTACTCCGTCAACGGCATCGTCGAGCACGTGGACGCGAAGACGTTCGTGGTCCGCTCGAGCTCGGGCAAGAGCACGACGCTCGCGCGCACGACGGCCACCAAGGTCAACGGCGACACCCTGAAGACGGGCGATCGCGTCGCGGTGCGGTACCTCGAGCACGACGGCAAGAAGGTGGCGACGTCGATCCGCGTCGAGCCCCCGTCGGTCGCGACCGCGACGGCCACGCCGACCGCGACGGCCCCGGCCTCCCGCTAGTCCCGCTTCCCGGCGCCCCCGGACGCGGCGTTCCCTCGCCGCGGCTGATCCTTTCGGCGCCCCGGCCCTCGCTGTGGTCGGCCCGGGGCGCCGACGCGGCGTTCCCTCGCCGCGGCTGATCCTTCTCGGCGCCCCGGCCCTCGCTGTGGTCGGCCCGGGGCGCCGACGCGGCGTTCCCTCGCCGCGGCTGTACCCTACGGTCGGGAATGCGCGCGTGAATCGACCGGACCGGCGTGAAGCGGCCGCGGCGGCCGCGCTCGTTTTCGTCGGTGTGGGACTACGCCTCCTCGTCGTCACGCTCTATCCGACCGAGCCCCTCTCCGACTTCCGGGGTCTGGTTCTCTTCGGCGTGCGCCTGCGCGACGAGGGGCTCGCCGTTCCGGGCTGGCACTGGGTGCAGTTCTCGCCGGGGCTGCCGCTGATCCTCTCGGGCCTCTTCCGCGCCTTTCCGCACGGCGTCGCGGGCGTCGCGCGGCTCGCCACGGCGGTCGCGACGGGACTCCTGCCGCTCGCGCCGTTTCTCCTCTGGCGGCCGATCCTCGGCCGCGCGCGCGCGCATCCTCGCGGGCGCGCTGCTCGCGCTGTGGCCCGGACAGGTCCTCTTCTCGGGCGTGCCGGCGCAGGAGAACTGGGCGATGCTGCCGGCCGTCACGCTCGCGAGCCTCGCGGCGCGGCGGCTGCGGCTGAGCGACGGTCCCGCGTTTCCCGTCGGCCGCAGGATCTCCTCTTCGCCCTGGCGGCGGCGATCCGCCAGGAGCTCTTCGTCGTGCTCGCGCCGATTGCGCTCGCCGCCGCCGCTCTGCCGGGACCGTCCTCGCGGCGCGGCCGCCGCGCCGCGACGTTCGCCGGCGCCGTGCTCCTGCTCTTGCTTCCGTTCGCGGCGGAGCGCCGCGCCGCGACGGGGCGGTTCGCGATCTCCACCGAACACGGCGGGTTCACTCTCCTGGGGACCATGGCGCCCGGCTCCGCCGCCGGCGGCTGGGTCGATCCGACGCTCTACGCCGCCTCGGTCGACCCGGGATACCTGCGCGATCCCGCGCGGCTGCGGAGAGACGCCGGAGGCATCGCCCTGGGGGAGTTGCGGCGGCGCTGGCGCTACCACGCCTATCGAATGGCCGTCTCCGCGCTGACGCTCTCGGTCGACAGCGAGCGGCAGAACCTGTGGTGGTCGCTGGAAGCGCCGGGCGCGCTGCCACCGACCCGCTCCGCCGCCGGCGCCGCTCTCGCCCGGCGGGCGGCGCCGTGGCTCCGCGCCGAGCTCGCGCTCTTCTCGGGCGCCTTCGCGGCCGCCGTCGCGCTCGCGTGGCGGCGGCGCGACCGGGCGATCCTCGTGATCGCGTCTTCCGTGCTCCTGAAAGTCCTCGTCCAGGTGCTCTTCTCGCCGCTCGGAAGGCTGATGGTGCCGGCGATCGCGCTCGAGCTCCTCGCGGTCGGTCTCGGCGCGGCCCTCGCCGCGGCGTCGACCGGGCGCGAACGCGCGGTCCTGGCGGCGGTCGTCGCGATCGTCGCGGCCGCGCTGCTCGTCGCCGAGCCACCGCTCCGGGCGCTCGCGATCCGGCGGGACGAGGCGCCTCCGGTCCTCGGTCGATTTCCGCTCGCGATCGCCGGCGGCGGCGGCGCGTTCGCCGAATGCACGGTCGAAGCGGGACGGCTCCGTTCCGTCGGGGGCGATCGGGCATGGCTCGACGCTTCGGAAGGCGCGGCGCGCGTGGCGTGCCGGCTCCCGCCCCTCGCGCCGGACGCCGGGCTCGTCGTCGATCTCGAGTCCGCCGATTTCGCGCCCGTGCGCATCCAGGCGGACGGGCGCGAGCGGCTCGGCACGGAGCCCGGCTCCGCTCCGGGCTGGAGGCGCTCGGAACTCGAGCCGCCCGGCGCGCCCGCACCCTCCGCCGTCGTGCTCGGGGCGCGGGCGCCGTTCGGCTTCGGCTTCCTCCGCCGGTCCGGCGCCGCGCCGCCGCTGCCGAGAGACCGGGTCCTTCCCTGAAGGCGACCAGGGCTCGAGCGCCTGGAGGCGCTACCGGCGGTCGAGCGCCCGGAGGGCCGCCATGACGCGGGCCGACCAGGAGTTCTCCCTCGCGATCGAGCGCAGGCGCGCGCGGAAATCGGGGTCGCGGCCCTGCGCGCGCGCCTCGTCGAGCGCGCGCGCGAACTCCTCGACGTTTTCGGCGATGCGCACCTCGGGATGCGCGCGGCACTCCGACATCGGCGTCGTCACCACCGGACGCGCTCCGGCGAAGTACTCGTAGAGCTTCAGCGGCGAGGTCGCCTGCGTGATCGCGTTGATGCGGAACGGAATCGTCGCGACGTCGAAGAGCGCGAGGTATCCGGGCAGCGTGACGTAGTCGCGCGGCCCGATCCACTTCACGTTCGGACGCTCGAGGAGCGGCTGGCCGGGCAGGCTCGCGTCGTACTGCGGGCCGATCAGGAGGAAGCGCCAGTCGGGCTTCGCGTCGGCGACGCCGGCGAGCAGGTCGTAGTCGAACCACTCGGCGAGCGCGCCGTAGTAGCCGGCGACCGGCGCGCCCGGAGCGAGGAACGAGAGCGTCGCCTCGTCGCGCGGCGGAGCGGCGGGCGCCGCGAAGCGCTCGTACTCGACGCCGTTCGGCAGATAGAGCGCGTCGGGCCGCGCGGCCTTCGCCTCCTCGTGGAGACGCCGGGCGACGCAGGCGACGAGCGTCGCCTCCGCGAGCGCGCGCGCGTGGTTCTTCTCGAGAAGGTCCCGGTCGTACGGGAAGACGGACAGGTCGTCGATCCAGTCGTACACGGTGCGCCGCGGCTGCGGATACCCGTCGGCGAGGTGGAAGTTGTAGGGAAAGGTCCACAGGAGCGGCGAGGGCAGCTCGCCCAGGAGCTCCGGCGCGCCGCTGTAGAGAAAGAGGTTCGGCTCGATCTCGCGGAACCCGTCCACGCGGTCGGCCGCGTTGCTGCTGTCGAAGATCGCGACGTGGCCGAGCCGCGCGAACACGCGGGCGAGGTGATGGGGCCGCTGGAAGAGATGGATGCCCCAGCCGACCGAAGGCAGGAACACCACGACGCCCCTCGCGCCCGCGGCGCGCTCGAGCACGTGGGAGAGCTGGGCCCGGTGCTCCTCCATCGTCGCGAAGCGGCGACCCGCGGGGGGCGCCGGCGCGGGCGCCGGGACGGCGGTCTCGGCGGGAGCGTTCCACTTCTCCTCGTACCGGCGCTTGTTCTCGGCGTACAGGGCGTAGTACTCCGCCTGTCCCATACGGCGGAACGACGCCATCTGCCAGTGGTGGACGAACGCGTCGCGGGCGCAGCGGATGGCGAAGCCCTTGTCGCGGATCCGGCGGTTGTAGTCGTCGTCCTCGAAGAGGCCGATGCCGAAGCGCTCGTCGAGCGGACCGACCTCCTCGTAGACGCGGCGGGGCAGGGCCGCGCAGAAGAGGGCGAGCATCGGAATGTCGAAGGCCTCGCCGTCGTGGGCGCGCATCCACGCCGTGGCCCAGGCGGGCATCGCGTCGACGTCGCCATAGCCGACCGGGATCCGGGCGGCGTTGGCGATGGCGTTCGTCACGGGGCCGACCATGCCGAGCTTCGGATCGGCGGACAGATGCCGCACGAGCGCGGAGGCCCACCCGCGGGGCACGACCGTGTCGTTGTTCAGCAGCACGAGGAAGTCGCCGGAGGCGGCGGCGAGGCCCGCGTTGTTCGCCGCGGCGAAGCCTCGATTCTCGTCGAGGAGGATCGGACGCACGCGGGGATCGCGGAGCGACAGCGCCTCGAGGAGCTCGCGCGTGCCGTCCGTCGACCCGTTGTCGACGGCGATCACCTCGAGGTTCGGCCACTCGGTCCGGGCGAGGAGGCTCCGGAAGCAGAGGCGGTTGACGTCCCGGCCGTTCCACGTCACGACGATCACCGAGAGCTTCGGGAACGCGGCGGCCACGACGTCCTCGTCGCCGAGGGCCTCGGCGCGCGTCCAGGCGCGCTCGGCGGCGAACCGGTCGGCCGCGCCGCGCCAGTCCGGCGCCGCGACGGCGAGCGTCGCCCCGAACGCCTCCTCGCGGCGGAGGCGGTCGAGAGACTCGTAGACTTCGTCGGAGTCGGCCGAGGAGGCGCGCAGGCTGACTGAGAAGGATCGTGGGCCACTGGCGGTCACCGCGTACGGAGGACCGTCCCGCCGCAGCTCCGGCTCGACCGAGAACACCCGATGGCCGGCCTCCTCCGCGGCGCGGGCGGCGTCTTCCGTGGCGGCGGACGCGGGCAGAAGGACGATCTCGCAGCGGTTCTCGGCCCGCGGCAGGGCGGCGGCCGCGGCGGAGCGCGCCGGGTCGGGCCCGACCCAGTCCGACGGCGTGGCGCCGAGGAGCGCGGAGACCTTTCGGCGCGCCGGCTTCGTGAGGCGGGCGGCCAGACGCCGCGCGCGCCAGTAGACGTTGACCGACTTCCAGAGACGGGACGTCTGGATCCGATAGAGCTCCTCGCGCGCCTCGGCGCGCTGGTTCTCGAGCAGGCCGATCTCCTGCGCGCGCTCGCGGGCGGACTGGTCGATCCGCGCGACGAGGTCCGCGTTCATCGTGCGCAGCGTGGCCTCGACGCTCTCGGCGGCGGCGACGCGCGCCTCGAGGTCGCCGGTCTTCAGCTCCTGCGCGGTGCGGTCGGCGCGCAGGACTTCCACGGCGGCGGAGAGCTCGTGCGTGCGCTGCAAGTTCGTCGAGAGTCCCTCCTCGACGAGCGCGAGCATGTCCGGCGAGACCGGAGGCGCCTCGGGCGGATCGGCGAGGAGCGCGGCCAGCGCGTCGAGGTCCCGCGCCGCCGCCTCCCGCCGCCGCGCGGCCGCCGCCGCGGCCTTCTCCTTCCAGCGGTCCCGCTCGCCGTGCGCAAGCTCGAGGCGGCGGCCGAGGCTCTCCGCCGACAGCGACGCGATCGGCTCGACGAGCTCGGCGAGCCCCGCCTCCGAGAGGAGGGCCTCGACCTTCGGGTCGTAGGCGACTCCGACCGGGGGCACGGCGGCGCCGAGGGCGAACACCGCGGCATGGAGGCGCATCGCGAGCACGACGTCGCAGCCGCCGAGGAGCGAGGCCGTGTCCTCGGGGGCGAGGAGGCCGGACAGCACCGCGGTGCGGTCGGCGCGGGCGAGGCGGCGGCGCACGCGCGCGGCGATCGCGAAGTCGTCGTCCTCCGACCAGGGGCTCCGCTCGAACGGCACGAAGAGGAGCGTGCCGCCGGTTTTCTCGAGGAGCCCATCGAGCGCCCGCGCGACCGCCGCCTCCCACGCCGCCGGGTCGACGCCCCGAGCCCAGGGCCGCAGCGCGACGCCGACGATGGGAGCGTGCGGCTCGATGCCCATGCCGATCAGGACGTCCTCGGGGCGGATGCGCTCGGCATTCAGCAGGAACGCCGGGTCCGCGGAGACCGAGACGGAGCCCGGCGGCACGCCCAGCGTCTCGAGGAGGGCGCGCGAGCCCTCGTCCCGCACCGACGCGCGCACCGCGGCGCGGGCGACGGTCCCCACGAGGCGCCGCGCGTCCTCGGAGAAGAGCGGCCCGATGCCGAGCGCGTGCAGCGCCACGGGCTTGCGCGCGGCGGCCGCGAGCACGGCGGGCCCGGCGTAGAACACGACGCCGCCGTGCCGCGGCGTCAGGAGCGTTCCCGCCTCGAAGCCCGCGTAGTCCTGGAAGAGGCCGCCGCCGCCGATGACGACGAGATCGCTCGCGCGGACCGCCTCGGAGAGCGACAGCGGGTCGCGCCAGGCAACGGCGTCGATGCCGTGCTGCTGGCGGGTGAGCCCCGGATCGCCGGACGTGGCGCGGATCCGCACGGCCGGATTCCGGGCGCGGAGGCCGGCGACGAGCGCCGAGAGGATCGCCTCGTCGCCCGTGTTGCCGAATCCGTAGTATCCGGTGACGAGGACGGCGCGCTCCATCGCCGGTGAGTCTCTCGCAGGCGTGACCCCGGGAACAACCCGCGCGCGGTTATGCTCGGCACCGATGCCCTCGGAGACGGAGCCCGCCCTCGCGCCGGCCGCGCGCCGCGTCGCCGAGCGCTTCGCGCGGTTCCGCGCCCCGGGCGGCGGCCTCTTCTTCGAGGCGCTCGCCGGTCACTTCGCCCACCTCGAGGACCATCCCGTGCTGCCGCTCCACTTCGAGTACGCCGCCACGGCGAACGAGCGCGGAGAGCGCGCCGCCGAGCGCCTCGTCGCGCTCCTGCCTTTGCTGGGCGGGCGCGGGCTCTTCGGGAGGCGGCCGCGGGTGCTCGACGTCGGCTGCGCCTACGGCGGGTTCCTCGTCGCGTTCGCCCGGAGGGGAGCGCGCGTGACGGGCATCGACATCGACGCGCGCTACGTCCGTCTCGCCGCGCTCAACCTGCGCGAGCGGGGCCTCGACGGCGACCTCGTGCACGGAGACGCCGGCGAGCCTCACCCCGAGTTTTCCGGACGCTTCGACCTCGTGATCGCCAACGACGTGCTCGAGCACGTGCCGCGCCCGGCGGCGTTCCTGGCCCACCTGCGCGACTGGCTCGCGCCTTCCGGCGTCGCGTACCTCGAGATTCCGAACGGCGCCTGGCCGCCCTACGTCGCGCGCGACGGCCACCACCAGCTCTTCGGCGTGACGCTGCTCGATCACGCCGAGGCGAGCGAGTACGTGGAGCGGCTCACGCCCGGCGGGCGGTACGACACCTACCAGTATCTCGGGCCCGACGCGTACCAGAGGCTCTTCGAGGATGCGGGCCTGACGTTCGACGTCCTGCCGGACGCCGAGGGGTCCGCGGCCGTCGCGCGGGTCCTCGCGGAGGTCGAGTCGCTCCGCGCCGCCACGCCCGCGGGGCTCGCGGCCGTTCCGGGGCCGCTCCGCGAGCGGGTCCGCGAGCGGCTCCGGGCCTATCTCGAGACGCTCGCGTGGGCGCCCCGGGGGACGCCGGAGGAGATCCGGCGCTTCCTCCTCCTCTACGGCGCGCCGTTCTGGACCGTGCTCGCGAGGCGGCGGTGAGCCGGCGGATCGGCGCGGCGCTCGCGGGCCTCGTCCTCCTCGAGCTCGCCGCCGGAGCCTGCCGGCGCGATCCGGCGGCCGCGTGGCGGGGGATGAACGTCGTCTGGATCTCGTTCGACTCGGTGCGCGCGGACCACTGCTCCTTCGACGGGTACGCGCGGAAGACGACGCCTCAGCTCGACGGGCTCGCCGCCCGCGGCGTTCGCTTTCCGAGGACGGTCGCGCAGGCGCCGTACACGCTGCCCTCCTACGCCTCGATGCTCGCGTCGCGCTACGTCGCGGAGCTCGCGCTCCACGAGCAGCGCGACGAGAAGGACGCCGCGAAGGTCGTCAGCATCGCGCCCGCGCCCTCGCCCTCGGACGCGCTCGTGGCGGAGGCGTTTCACGACGGGGGGTACCGGACGGCGGCCTTCGTCCAGAGCTGGATCTCCGCGCCGTTCGGGTTCGACCAGGGCTGGGACCTCTTCCGGCACGCCCAGGAGTCGCTGAAGGAGAAGGTGCCGCACGTCGTCGACTGGATCGAGAAGAACCGGCAGAAGCCGTTCTTCGTCTTCCTCTACTCGACCGACACGCACTACCCGTTCCTGCACGCGCACGAGCGCCGCTACCTCTACGGGCGCTATCCGAGCGAGTTCGAGTTCACCCTGGACACGATCGAGGGCGTCCGCGCCGGACGCCTTCACCCGTCCTCCGACGACGTCGCCAACGCGATGGCCATGTACGACGAGGGCCTGCACGACACCGACGCCGATCTCGCGCCGCTCCTCGCCTACCTCGACCGCAGCGGCCTTTCGCAGAAGACGATCCTCGTCTTCAACGCCGACCACGGGGAGGAGTTCGACGAGCACGGCGTGATCAGCCACGGCCAGACGTACTACGACGGGGTCGTCCGCACGCCGCTCGTGATCGCCGCCCCGGGGCTCGAGCGCCCGGGGCGCGCCGCCCCGGACCTGGTCCAGAACATCGACGTCGCGCCGACGATCGCCGAGATGGCCGGCGTCGGCCGGCCGCGCGGCTGGAGCGGCCGGAGCCTCGTCCCCGCGCTCCTCGGCAAGGCCCCGGAGGGACCGTCCCGCGCCGCCTTCAGCGAGGGCGCCTGGACCTTCTGGATCGGGAGCGTCGTCACCGAGGACCGCAAGTTCATCCTCGTCACGCCGCAGGAGCGAATGCTCTTCGACGTCGCGAAGGACCCGGGCGAGAAGTCCAACCTCGCGGCCGCCGACCCCGACCGCGTCCGCTCGCTCTACCACGCGCTCATGCGGCATCTCGGCGGGCCCTCGGGCTGGATCGCCTCGGGAGCGGCGGACCGTCCGCCCGACTACCAGACGTGGATGAAGCAGGTGATGGGCCACTACGGCCTGGGCGAGCAGAGCGACGTCGTCAAGGAGCTGCGGTCGCTCGGGTACCTGCACTAGCCCCTGGGCAGCGTGACGCGGAAGACGGCCCCGCCGCCTTCGTGCTCCCGGACCTCGACGGTGCCGCCGTGCGCCTCGACCACCTGCTCGACGATCGCCAGGCCCAGGCCCGAGCCCTGCGGGTTCTTCTCCCGCGTCTCCTCGAGGCGCACGAAGCGCTCGAAGATCCGTTCCCGGTCCTCGCGCGCGACACCCGGTCCGCGGTCCGCGACGTCGACGTAGACGTGATCGGGCTCCCCGGCGACCCGCACCTCGACCATCGTGTCGGGCGCGGTGTAGACGACGGCGTTCGAGACGAGGTTCGACACGAGGCGGAAGAGCCCGGCGCGCTCGCCGCGCAGGCGCGTGTCGCCGCTCTTCGAGATGGCGCACACGACCTGCCGCCGCGCGCCGAGCGCCGCCGCCCGCGTGACCGCGTCCTCGGCGATCTCCTGCAAATCGATCTCCTCGATGCGCCGCGGCGGCGCGGCATCGCCACGGGCGAGCAGGAGGAGCCCGTCCACCTCCCGGGCGAGCCCCTTCGAGGCGTCGGCGATCGTCTGGAGCGACCGCCGCCGCTCCTCCACCGAGGCGTCGGGGCGCAGCGCGTCCTGCGCCTCGCCGACGAGCACGGCCGTCGGGGTCTTCAGCTCGTGGGCGGCGTCCGCGATCAGCCGGCGCTGCGACCGGAACGCGCGCTCGAGCCGGTCGAAGAGGGAGTTGATGACCGCGGCGAGCCGGCGGAACTCCTCGCCGCCCGAGGACACCGCGACGCGCCGCGACAGGTCCGTCGCCTCGGCCTCCTCGGCGAGCCGCGTCACCTCCTCGACCGGCCGGATCGCCCGCCGCACGACCATCGTCAGGATCGTGGCCGTCCCGAGGAACCCGACGATGACCATCGCGACGAGCGCCTCGTCCACGCGCACGAACGAGCGCAGCGTCGGCCCGATCCAGCGGAAAATGACGAGCGTCGACCCCTTCGCCTTGCCCTGCAGGTGCGTGACGAGGAACCGGCACGTGCGGTGCTGGCCGCTGTACGGCTCGATCGCGGTGTAGGGCACCTCCGGTCGGTCGCGGTAGGGGTCGAGCGCGACGCGTTCGTGCGTGCGCAGGAGGTCGCCCGTGAGCGCCACCGGCACCTCGCCGTTGAAGAGGATCGCGGAGTGGTTCGCGAGACGGAACTCGAACATGTTCGCCTCGAGGCCGGCCTTCAGCGCCTGGCGCTCCTCCTCGGAGAGTCCGACGAGCTCGTAGTCCGAGCCGATCGCGACGGCCAGCGTGTCGAGCTCGCCGTCGATCTCCTGGAACGCGAGCTCGCGGATCAGCGCGCGGGCGCCGAGCGCGAGGACCGCGAGGAAGACCACCGTCAGGGCGGCCCCGGCGAGCGCCAGGCGGGTGCGCGCGCGCTGGAGCGACAGCAGCCTCATCGCAGGCGGTAGCCGCTGCCGCGCACGGTCTCGACGCGCGAAGGCTGACGGGGCCGGTCGAGCTTCCGTCGGAGGCGCCCGACGAGCACGTCGATCGTGTTCGACATCGGTTCCTCGCGCTCGCCCCAGGCCTGCTCGAGGATCTCCTCGCGCGACACCACGGCGCCGGGCGCGCGCATCAGGAGCTCGAGGATGGTGAGCTCGCGCGCCGTCAGCGAGAGGGCCTCGGAGCCGCGCCAGGCGGCGCGCCGCCCCGGGTCGAGCCGGAGGTCTCCGGCGGTGAGCTCGCGCGGGGCGCGCGTCTCGTTGCGCCGGAGCAGCGCGCGGGCCCGCGCCGCGAGGATCTCGAGATCGAAGGGCTTGCCGAGGTAGTCGTCGGCGCCTTCCGACAGGCCCTCGATCTCGTCCTCCGCCTGGTCCATCGCGGTGAGCATCAGGATCGAGCGGCGGAACCCCCGCGCGCGGGCGCGCCGGCAGACGTCGAGGCCGTCGCCGTCGGGGAGGCGCCGGTCGAGGACGAGCAGATCGTACTCGTGGAGCTCCATCAGCTCCTCGGCCTGCTCGATGCGCGCGCTCTCGTCGCAGGCGAGGCCGCTCCGGACGAGGGTGCGCACGACGAGCGACCGGAGCCGCTCGTCGTCTTCGAGAACGAGGGCGCGCATCCGGGGCTAGCGTACAACGCCCGGGAGAGCCGGGCGTGCGCGGCCCAGCCGACGTTCCCGCGCGGCGTTCTCCCGCCGCGACGTTCTTTTCGGGATCCCGGCCCGGCCTTCGTCCGGCCCGGAATCCCGCGCGGCGTTCTCCCGCCGCGATGTTCTCGATCCTTCGGAATCCCGGCCCGGCCTTCGTCCGGCCCGGGATCCCGCGCGGCGTTCTCCCGCCGCGGACTACCAGACCAGGTTGAACGTCTTCGTCAGGAACACCGCCATCTGCGAGCGGGTGACCGGATCGAGCGGGCAGTAGTTGCCGCCGGCGCAGCCCCCCGTGATCGCCTCGGCGACGAGCTGCTTGATCCAGTTCGCGTACGCGCTCGGGCACGACACGTCCGGGAACGGGTTCGAGGAGCAGGCGGGAGGCGCGTAGGCCGACCCGTGCTCGGTCTTCAGCAGGAAGACGGCCATCTGCTGCCGCGTGACGGGATCGGTCGGGCAGTAGTTGCCGCCGCCGCAGCCGCTCGTGACGCCCTCGACGGCGAGCTGCTCGATCCAGGCCGCGTACTGACTCGGGCAGGGGACGTCCCCGAAGACCCCCGCGCAGGCGGGGGGCGTGTACGCCGAGCCGTGCTCGGACTTCAGCAAGAAGACGGCCATCTGCTGGCGCGTGACGGGGTTCGTCGGGCAGTACATGAGCGGGCTCGTGTTGCAGCCGCCGGTCACGCCCTTCTGGTAGACGGTCTCCACGTAGTGGAAGAACGGGTCGGTCGTCGGCACGTCGACGAAGGTCGCCGGCATCGTGAGGCAGCTCGCGGAGTTGATCTCGGGCAGCATCTTGTCGGTGATGCAGCGCGGATGGAAGACGAACGACATGTACTGCCAGCCGAGCAGGTGGCAGTAGCTCATGATCGTGCCGCCGCCGAGGCCGGGATTCTGGACCGTGCCGCTGTAGCAGCCGGCCTCGCCGTTGTAGCACTTGTCCGTCCAGTCGGGGTACGCGGGCGGTCCCATGCAGTGCGTGTGGGGCGAGCCCGCGTTGTGGCCGATCTCGTGGGCGGAGGCGTCCTGGTCCCACAGCGAGAGCGGGTAAGTGCCGAAGACCTGCGTCAGCCCGTAGCCGCCGCCCCAGTCGGACCCGTACTGGAAGTCGCCCGCGCAGAGGACGCCGAGCCACGCGACGCCGCCCGACACCGGATGGCCGCTGAGGTAGTGGACGGTCGTCCGCGGATTCGAGTTGATCGGCTTGTTCGCGTGCCACCAGTCGCCGAGCTGCATCAGCTGCGTGAGCGTGTCGCCGCCGGTGTACGGATCGGCAACCGACCACATGTGGATCTCGTTGACCGACAGGTGCATCGCGAGATCGCGGTCGTAGATGACGTTGACCGCGCCGAAGAGCCGCAGCACGTAGACCGTCAGCGCGCCCGCGTCGTTGCCGAAGAACTGGTAGAGCTGGTGGTCGGTCTCGACCCGCAGGAGCGCCTGCTTGAAGCCGGCGACGTCGGGAATCCCCGGGGCGGGCGCGGAGGCGACGGGCTCGGCCATCGCCGTCAGGGCCGCCGGCAGCTCCTCCGAGGGGCAGTGGAAAGAGGATGCGCTCGCCCGCGCATTCAGGGGCGAGTCCGCGAGGCGCACGACGAAGCCGCTCCTATCCTCGTTCGGTCCGACGAAGGCATGGCCGAGGCGCGAGTGGACGTACGCGACGAGGCCGTCATCGGCGAGACCGAAATACACCGACGAGTCCGCCTCGCCCTCGACGACGCCGGCGTAGTGCGAGACGACCGGCAGCGGGAGCGACCGCTCGCCGTCGGCGCCGCGGATCGTCATCTTCGCGTCGGGAGTCGCCACCTCGAAGCGGGTCAGCCTCAGCTTTCCCGAGACGCCGGGGGCGAGCGGGAATCCGTCGACTTCGAGGACCTTCGCGCCGGAGCGCAGGGCGTCGAGGGCCCGCGGGTCGAGATCGAGTCCCTCCTGTCCCTCCGCGGCGAGCGCCGCCGCGGTCGCCGCCGAAGCGGTTGGACGGTACGGGCTCGGGATCGTCGCCGCACCCGCCGCGAAGGCGGCGAGCAGGGCCGCGAGCCCGAACGAGATCCGACGTCGTGTTCCGCCCTTCATCGTCGCCTCCCTGGTTCGAATACGGCTCTCCCGTCGTGCCCGTTGTCGGTCGCAAGAGCAGGGCCACCGGGAGGGCCTTCGTAACCATAGGGGCGCTCGGGCTTTGAGCCCGGTGACGCGGCTCACCGGACGCGGGGTGTCAGCGCCGCCGGCCTCGCGGTGACATTCCGGGGCGCTCCGAAGTATCTTGCCGACCTCGATCCCAACTCAGGAAAGGAAAGCCGATGCCACTCGTCCCCTTGCTCGTCCTCGCTCTCGCGGCGAAACTCGCGCCCACCCCTGCCTCCAACGCCGCTCTCATTGGGCAGTGGGAGTCGGCCGTCCGCACGCCCGAGGGCATCGGCAACATCCTCGAGTTCTATCCGGACGGACGCGTGACGCAGATCTCGGCCTCGATGGCGGAGGCGGACTACCGACTCGTGGGGGATCGGCTCGTCACCACGTGGAAAGACCTCGCGACGGGGAAGATCTCCGAGGTCGAGACGCACGTCGAGTTCGAGGGGCCCGACCGGTTCCTCGAGAAGTCCGACGACAACTCGGGCGACTCGTGGTCCGATCGGATCGGCGAAGCACCCCGGCAGGGCTCGCCGATCCTCGGACGCTGGTGCTTTCTGTTCCTCGAGACGCTGACGTCCTACCGCGAGTTCACGTCGGACCGGATGTACAACCGGCTGCCGGTCGTGACGCTGCGCGGCCGCTATGCCGTCGCCGGCGACAAACTCACGGTGACCATGCAGGGCCAGCCGCCGGGCGAGTATCCGTTTCGCCTCGAGAATGGGGAGCTCGTCATCCAGAGCCGCAACGGGCAGGACCGCCGCTACAAGCGGCCGGAGACCTCGCTGCTCGAGGGCTACTGACGGCGAAGGCGAGGCGCCGTCCCGACGAGCCGTCTCGAGTGTCCCGTAACCGAACTCGCGATACGGCAGACCTGATGGTGTCATCAGGATTTCGGCGACAGGACACTAGGGGAGACTGAACGCCTTCACGAGGAAGACCGCCATCTGCCCGCGCGTATTGGGCGCAGCGGGGCAGTACGCGCCGCCGCCGCAGCCGCCGGTGATCCCGCGATTCGCGAGGTCCTCGATCCAGGGATCGAAGAGGCCGCCCGCGCACGGGACGTCGGTGAAGACCGTCCCCGTGCAGTTGGGCGGTGCGTAGCTCGATCCGAGAGACGCCTTCAGCAGGAACGCGGCCATCTGCGCGCGGGTGACGGGCGCGTCCGGACAGTAGAGCAGCGGACTGGTGTTGCAGCCGCCGGTGATGCCGATCGCGTACAGCTCCTCGACCCAGTCCGCGAAGAGCGACGGGCACGCGACGTCCCCGAAGATCCCCGCGCAGGGAGGCGGCGTGTGCGCGGCGCCGAGCTTCGACTTCAGCAGGAACACGGCCATCTGGGCGCGCGACACCGCGTCGTCGCGGCAGTAGTTCCCGCCGCCGCACCCGGCGGTGATCCCGTCGCGGAAGATCGTCTCGACGTACGAGTGGAACGTGTCCGCCTGCGGCACGTCGAGGAAGTCGGCGAACCAGGCGGCGTACAGCGTGCCGCTCTGGGTGTCGGGATTGACGAGGGTCACGTCGTTCAGCGTGCCGGGGGTCAGGGCCGGCACCGTGGCGTCGGCCGAGGTCGCGCCGTTGACGACGACGCCGGTCGCCGCCGCGCCGCCGATCGTGACGGACGCTCCGGAGACGAAGCCGGTTCCGGTGAGCGTCGCCGCTTCTCCGCCGGCGGCGTCGCCGGAGGTCGGCGCGATCGCCGTCACCGAGGGCCCGGGTCCGCCCGGCCCGAGCGTCAGGATGGGCGCGACGCTCGTGCGCGACTGACCGTCGGGATTCGTGACGGTCACGGCGCGCGGACCGAACGGCGCCCCGACCGTGTTCAGGTCGAGCGTCAGCGTCGTCGCATCGTCGACCGTGACGCCGTTGACGGCGACGCCGTTCGGAATCTCCACCGCGAGCCGCTTCGCGTAGCCGGCCGGCGCGTCGAAGAAGGCGGCCCCCGCCGTCGAGACGCCGGTCACGACGACGGAGACCGAGCTCTGGCCCGAGGCGATCGTCGCGGGCGTCGCGCTCGAGGGCGTCGCGGGCGGCGGCGCGAGCAGCTCGGCGACGCGCACGCCCCACGAGTCGGTCTGGTTGCAGTACTCCTGGATCGTCCAGAGCGTCATGTCGTCGCCGGGGTCGAGGCTCGTGAACGAGTAGTCGCCCCACCGCCGCGGTCCTCCGGGGTCCGCCGCCGGGTTGTACGCCGTCGTGCTCGCGGTGAAGAGAGAGGGCGCGTCGAGGAAGCCGGCCGGGTCCGAGGCGAGGCGGCCCGCGGTGACCGCGTTGGCGTGCTCCGCGGCGCCAGCGGCGCTCGCGCCCACCGCGGCGTGGCCCTGACCCGTCACCATGATCGAGGGCATCCAGTAGAAGCGCGGGCTGGCCGCCGCGGGATCGAAGAGGGTGCCCGACTGGACCAACGCGGGCGAGGCGCCGGTGACGTCAATCTCGTACCAGCGCACGCCGTCGCGGTCGCCCGCGTCGGAGCCCGCCCCCGCTGCGTCGACGGCGATGTTCTGGGCCGTCCACACGTGGCCGTTGCGGCTCTTGGCGTCGAAGAGCCGGTCGTCGAGCGCGTCGAGCTCTCCGTCGACGCCGCCCGCGTTGCCGAGGTGCGGGACCGAGAGCGGCAGCGCCGTCGTCGGCACCGGGAGCGTCATGTTCGCCGAGATCGACGACGGCGGCCACGCGCCCGGAGCGCTGAAGTTGATCTTGCGGAAGACGAGCTCGCTCGTCACCGGCAGGACGTTGTTGACGCCGACGACCCAGAACGCGGCCGATGCGGCGTCCGAGAGGTTGTCGACGCCCGTCGGCGCATAGGGCCCGGCGCCGCCCGGCGTTCCGGTCAGGTTCCGGTACGCGACGGCATTGGCGCCGGAAAGGTCGCCGCCGACGGAGAGCGCCGACTTCCGGATCACATGGACGCTCGTCCCCTGGAAGGCGCCCGCGCCGTCGAAGAGATTGCCCCCGACGACGAGGATGGAGGCGTCGATGCCGAGCGTGCCGACGTCGAAGAAGAGGTCCGTGTCGCCGGCCGGCGCGTCGAGGTCGTGCTCGAAGAAGGAGAACGTCCAGATCGTCCCCGCCGAGATCGTGCCGCTGCTCGAGGCGGCGAACAGAATCCGGTTGTTCGTGAACGAGACGCCGAAATTCAGCGCCGTGACGTACCAGCGATCGGAGGTCCGGTCGTACCGCACGCGGGGCGAGAACGTCGGCGCGCCGTTGGCGACCGAGGCGAAGAAGACGTCCGTATCGGCGTTCAGTCCGCCGTCGGAGCTGCCGGTCGTCTTGTCGAAGGTGCGGAGGCGGCCGTTGACGCCGACGAGGAACTGGCCGGGTCCGACCGCGCCGGACGTGTCGGGAGGATAGGCGTTCGAGTCGGCGAGGTTCGCGCCGAGGAAGTTGACGCCGAGCGTCTGCGCGGCCGGGCCGATCCCGCGCGGACGCGTCCGCGGCGCGGGAGTCGGGAAGGCGGGCGCGCTCGTCGGCGGGGCGCCGGGAACGCGCCGACGCGGGCTCGGGAAATGCGGGCGCGGCGCCGGCGGTCCGGCGACCCGGTCGGCCGCTTCCTGGCGCGCCGCGATCTGAGCGCCCGTCTCCTGGAACGGCGTCGCGGCGTCCGCGCGGGCGGGCCACGCGAGGAACGCGAAGACGCACAGCGCGGCCGCGGGAAGACTCCGGACCGCGGGATTTCTCGGCATGGGCGCGACGCGTAGATTAGCAGCTCGGATCGCGTCGAGCCCGGTCCGGGAAATAATGGGCCACCTTTTCCGAAAGGAGAGCCCATGGTCCAGACGGTCGCGGCCGTCCTTCTCGCCGGCATCGCTTCGGTCCTCGCCGCGGCGGATCCGCCGGTGCTGCGCTACGTCCCGAAGCACGAGGAGCTCGTCTACACGTTCGGCGGCGCGGCTCCCGTGCGCCACATCGCGCCGGGCACGCGCCTCGTGACGTGGACCGAGGACTGCTACGACGGCGCCGTCACGCGTCCCGACCAGCTGCCGTCGAAGGTGGCTCCGATCGGCCACGACAATCCCCAGACGGGGCCGTTCTACGTCGACGGCGCGGAGCCGGGCGACACCCTCGTCATCCGGATCGAGAAGCTCGAGCCCGCGCGGTCCTACGGGATCTCGTCGTCCTTTCCGGGATTCGGGGCGCTGAACGGCACCGACCGCACCGCGATGCTCCTGCCCGATCTCCCGGAGACGGTCTGGTTCTACGACGTCGACCGCGCGAAGGGCGTCGCGCGCACGCACTCGACCGACGGGAAGAAGACGTGGGAGGTGCCCGCTCGCGCCCTTCCTCGGCTGCCTCGGCGTGGCGCCGGGAAACGGCGAGGCGCGCTCGACGATCGTTCCCGACTCGTTCGGCGGCAACATGGACTGCCCGGAGATCCGCGCGGGCAACACGGTGTACCTCGGCGTCCGCGCGCCGGGCGCCCTCGTCTCCTTCGGCGACGGGCACTTCGCGATGGGCGACGGCGAGATCATCGGCACGGCGGTCGAGGGCGCGCTGAACGTCGAGCTGACGATCGATCTCGTCAAGCACCGCGAGACGCCGTGGCCGCGGATCGAGAACGAGGAGTGGATGATGTCTCTCGGCGCCGCGCGGCCGCTCGAGGACGCGGCGCGGATCGCGTTCAAGGACATGGTCGGGTGGGTCATGGAGAAGACCGGCCTCTCGACGATCGACGCCTACGAGTTCGTCTCCCAGGCCGCCCGGGCTCCCGTCGTCGAGATGGTGGACCCCCTCTACACGGTCCTCGTCAAGGTGCCGAAGAAAGCGCTGCCGACGCCGGCGACGCGGTAGACTTTTCGCCGATGCGCCTCTGGAAGAAGATCGCCATCGTCCTCGCCGCCGTCGCGCTGCTGGCGCTGTGCGGGTTCACGTACATGATCGGCGGACCGCGCAACCTCGTCGGGATGCTCCGATACGACCAGCGGCAGGAGGGGACGCTCAAAGTCGGCGACCGCGCGCCGGACGTCGGCCTCCTCGCCCTCGACGGCGCCACGCCGGTGCGTCTCTCGCAGCGGCTCGGCGGCAAGCCCACGGTCCTGATCTTCGGCAGCTTCACCTGACCCCCGTTCCGCCGCTCGGTCGGGCGGATGGAAGCGATGCAGAAGAAGTACGGAGACCGGGTGCAGTTCCTGACGCTCTACATCAAGGAGGCGCACCCGCTCGACGAGTGGCAGATGGATTCGAACGTGACGGAGGGCGTCTGCTACCCGCAGCCGACGAACCTCGCCGGCCGCGTGAAGATCGCGAACGACTTCGTCCAGCGATTCCACTACTCGATACCGATGGTGGTGGATCCGATCGAGAATCCGGCGAACCGGACTTACGCGGGATGGCCGGAGCGCCTCTACGTCGTCGACGAGAACGGCGCGATCGTCTACAAGGGAAAGCCCGGCCCCTTCGGCTATCACCCCGAGGAGGTCGAGACGTGGCTCGCGAAGCGGTTCCCCGAATCTAGTCCGGCCGCGGGCTCCTGAACTCGTTGCGCCGGCGCCAGAGGTAGACGAGGATCGCGATGTTGATCGCGAGCAGGGCGTAGCGCCGGAGGCTCTCGGGACGCCGCGCGATCTCGATCAGCTCCGGCGGGATGCCGAGGCCGGTCAGCACGATCGTGAAGTAGGGCGCCCAGGGAACGCGCGCGGAGAGGAGGACCCCCTCCGCCAAGAAGACGAGCCCGATCAGGAAGCAGGCCGCGCCGATCGCCTCGACCTCTCGGGTCGTGAGCGCCGAGAGGAGCAGCGACAGGTGCTGCACGAGGACGCTCCGCGAGTTGACCCCGAGGAGCCGCGCGACCTCGAGCGGCTCGGAGTGGTGGGGAAGGCGGGCGATCCGGAGCGCCACGGCCCCGAGCAGGAAGAACGCGGCCGCCTTCGCGAGCTTGAACACGATGATCCAGAGGAAGCCGGCGGAGAGCCGGGGCCGCGGTCGCGGAGCGTGGGCCAGGGGGGACGTTGAGGCCATGGGCTGCGGAGTTTCGCACAGGCGGGAAGGCCTGGAGACGGCGTCTTTCCGAGCTCGGGACGCGGCGTTCGGCGTTATTCTCCCGGCTCTGGAGCACCCGATGCACAATGCGCGCGATTCGCGTCTCGTCCTCGTCGCCGTCCTCGCTTTCGTCCTTCCGGCCCTGGCCGCATCCGGCGCCACGTATCTCCCGATGTCCGACGGCGAGCTCGTCGCCGGCGCGCCGATCATCGTGCGCGCGACGGTGATCGGGTCGTCGGTGGAGGCCGAGTCGGTCGGCGGCGAGGACCATCCGTTCACGGTCGTCACGCTCTCGCTGATCGAGGCGATCAAGGGATCTCCCGGCGAAACGATCGCGGTCCGGCTGCCCGGAGGCGTCCTCGGCGACAGGGCGTGGCGGCTCGGAGGCATGCCGGCCTTCTCGCCCGGAGAGGAAGTCATCGTGATGCTCGCCCCGCACCCGGCGCATCCCGGCCAGTTCCGCCTGACGGAGCTCGGCCTGTCGAAGTTCGCGATCGTGACGGACGATGCGGGCCGACGATTCGCGGTGCGTCCCGCCTTCTCCGACACCGAGGATTTCTTCGTCTCGAAGCGCGCCGCCGCTCCCGGCGGCCCCGCCGGCGCCCGCGACGCCGACTCGTTCCTGGCGTTCCTCCGCTCGACCGCGCGCGGCGAGGCGGGCGGCGACGTCGCCTACGCTTCGCCGGTCCGCGCGGCGGCGAAGTGGGTCAACATCGGCAACCGCGAGCCGGGCGGCGGCTGCCAGGACGGCTCGGGCAACGACATCCCGTGCCTCTTCCGGTGGTACTTCGGGGCCAGCAGCCGATCTCCCCCAACGCGATCCTCACCGTCACAGGCACCCAGACGAACCTCTTCAACGACGAGCCGAACTGCGGCACCGACGCCAACTGCGACGTGCAGAACGCGGCCGACCGCCTGGCACGGTGTCGCGGCGACCGACGTCCGCATCTCCGGCCGCGACTCCCGGAGGCTCCATCACCGTCAATCTCGACGCCACGTCGAGCCAGGACAACGGGACGGCCTGGAACACGGCGCTCGGGTGTCCCCCTTCAGGCGTGATCGGGCTCGGCGGCCCGAACGACAGCTTCAGCGGGACGACCTACCGGGGCGACTCGAACTTCTACCCCATCAAGGACGGCACGGTCTCGATGCGAAAAGTCACGTGCATGAATCCGGCATATTCCGCCGCCACTTTCCGTGTCGGCGCTGCTCCACGAGGTGGGCCACGTGCTCGGCCTCGGCCATCCCGACAACAATGGCGCGATGCCGCCCGTCGCCGTCGAGAGCATCCACAGCACGACCACCTCGACGGACTGGTCGAATGCCGTCATGCACTCGGTCATCTCGCCGGCGAAGCCCGACACGCCGCAGACCGACGACATCCAGGCGATCCAGTACTACTACGGCACCGCCGCGGTCGGGACCGCTCCGGTGGCGGACTTCCGGGTCGTGACGGCGCCGGCGATCGTCGGGTCGCCGGTGAACTTCGCCGACGCCTCGACCGGCGGCGCGACCGGATGGAACTGGGACTTCGGCGATCCGACCTCGCTCGCGAACAACACGTCGACGCTCCAGAACCCGTCGCACACGTACGGCGTCGCGGGCAACTACACCGTGACCCTGATCGCCGGGAGTCTCAACGGATCGGGCACGGTCGGGGCGTCGAAGGTCGTCTCCGTCGCGGCCGGCGGTAACCCGGGCGTCTGCGTCGTGAACCCCCAGACCCTGTGCCTGAACAGCAGCCGGTTCAAGACGACGATTCACTGGCAGAAGACGGACGGGACCTCGGGCGACGGCACGGGGATACCGCTGACGGCGGACTCGGGCTACTTCTGGTTCTTCTCCAACACGAACATCGAAGCGGTCGTCAAGGTGCTGAACGCCTGCGGCGTCAACAACCACTACTGGGTCTTCGCCGCCGGTCTGACGAACGTCATGGCGACGCTGACGGTCGTCGACGAACACACGGGACTCCAGAAGCAGTACGTCAACACGCAGGGCACGGCGTTCGCGCCGATCCAGGACACGACCGCCTTTTCGACCTGCCCCTGATCCAAGAACAGCCACCCCTCTCCCCGCGGGAGAGGGGCGTAGGGGTGAGGGGCGAACTTCCCCTACCTCTTCGGCGCCCTCAGGCTCCGCGCCGCCAGTCGTCGCGCCGCCTCGCGCAGCGTCTCCTCCTTCTTCGCGAAGTTGAAGCGCGCGCGCGTGCGGCCGCCGCGGCGGTAGAAGCTCGATCCGGGCACCGCGACGACGCCGACCTTGCGCGCGAGGAACTCGACGAACTCCCAGTCGTCCTTCCAGCCGAGGTCCCGGGCGTCCGCCATCACGTAGTACGCGCCCTCGGGCGGCGAAAAGAGGAGGCCCGCCGCGGCCAGCGCGTCGAGGAGGATCGTCCGCCGGGCGGCGTAGGTCGCCCGCAGTCGCTCGTAGTACGCGTCGGGAAGCGCGAGCGCGGCCACGCCCGCGATCTGGAAGGGCGTCGGCGCGCAGATCGTCATGTAGTCATGGACCTTCCGGACGAGCGCCGTCAGCGGCGCCGCGGCCACCGCCCAGCCGACGCGCCAGCCGGTGACCGCATACGTCTTGCCGAGACCGGACAGCGTGACCGTGCGGTCCTCCATCCCGGGCAGCGACGCGAGGCTGACGGGCCGGCGGCCGTCGTACCACATGTGCTCGTAGATTTCGTCGGTGACGGCGACGAGCCCGTGCCGCGCGCAGACGCGCGCGACGCCTTCGAGCTCCTCGCGCGAGAAGACCCGGCCGCATGGATTGCCCGGCGTGTTGACGATGACGAGCCGCGTCCGCGGCGTGACGACACGGGCGAGTCGTTCCGGATCCAGGCGGTACCCGGGCTCCGACAGCGGCACGTAGCGGGGGACGGCGCCGGCGAGCGCGCACGCGGGCACGTAGTTCTCGTACCAGGGCTCGAAGACGACGACCTCGTCGCCGGGCTCGGTGAGCGCGAGGACGGCGGCGACGACGCCCTCCGAGACGCCGCAGGTGATCGTGACCTCGTCGTCGGGGTCCGCGCGGATGCCGTTGAAGCGCGCGGACTTCGCGGCGACGGCGGCGCGCAGCTCCGGAGCGCCCCACGTGTAGCTGTACTGGTGGTTCTCGGGGACCTCGAGCGCGCGTTCGAGCGCGGCGGCGAGCTCTTGCGGCGGCTCGAAGTCCGGGAGACCCTGCGCGAGGTTCACGCCGCCGACCTCCGCGCCGAGCCGCGTCATCTCGCGGATCACGGACTCCTGGAACGGCCGGGTGCGCCGCGAGAGCCGGCGCAGGCGGAGAGCGGTCAATCGTCGCTCCTGTACAGTGACGCGGAAGAATACAGGAGAGGGCGTGGGACTCTCGCGCGGGCTGACGGCGGTCGAGTACTTCACCTTCGGCTTCGGCACCATGGTCGGCGTCGGATGGGTCGTCCTGATGGACGACTGGCTCGGCCGAGGCGGACCCGCGGGGGCCTTTCTCGGCTTCCTCATCGGCGGCGCGCTGCTCCTGCCGGTCGCCCGGACCTACGGACGGATGGTCGCCGAGGTGCCGGATGCGGGCGCGGAGATCGCCTACACCGAGGGCGTGTTCCCGCCCGCGGCGAGCTTTGCGGCCGCGTGGACGATGGTGCTCGCCTACGCGATCGTCTGCCCGTGGGAGGCCGTGGCGATCGGCAACCTTCTCGCGCGCGTCTTGCCGGCGATGAACTCCGTCCCACTCTACGAGGTCGCCGGCAAGACGATCACGGCGCCGCGGCTCGGGGCGGGTCTGCTCCTGACGGCGCTCGTCGCCGGGATCAACCTCGTCGGCATCCGGATCTCGGGCGTCTTCCAGAACGCGCTGACGTTCGGGCTGCTCGCCCTGTTCGCCCTCTTCACGGCCGCCGGGCTCCTCCGGGGAAGCGCGGCCAATCTCCCGCCGCTCTTCGCCCGTCCGGGCTCCTCCGGCGCCCTCCTCTCGATCCTCCTCGTCCTGCAGATCGTTCCGTACTTCATGACGGGCTTCGAGTCGGTCGGGAAGGGCTCCGAGGAGGCCCGCGAGGGGTTCGACCGCGGCGGGTTCGGGCGGGCGATCCTCGCCGCCTGCACGGCGGGGACGCTCTTCTACTGTCTCATCGTCGCGGCGGTCTCGCTCGTCTTCCCGTGGCGCGTCCTCGTGGCCGAGAAGCTCGGCACGGAGGCGGCCTTCGAGAGGGCGTTTTCCTCCCGTTCGGTGGCGCACCTGATCCTCTTCGCGGCCGTTCTCTCGCTCGCGAAGATCTTCAACGGCAACTTCGTCGCGTCGACGCGGCTCCTCTACGGCATCGGCAAGCGCGGCCTCGTGCACGGAACGCTCGCGCGGACCGGCGCGCGCTCCGGAGCGCCCGTCTTCGCGATCGCGCTGATGGCCGTCCTGACGGCGGCGGCGGCGTTTCTGGGCGACGCGCTGCTCGTGCCGGTGACGGAGGTCGGCTCGCTCGCGGTCGGCGTCGGCTGGTTCGCGACCTGCGCCGCGTACCTCGCGCGGCACCGCGGCGTCTCCGCGCGCGGCCGCCGCGCGGCGGGGCTCGGCGCCGTCGTCTCCGCGGCGGTCGTCGCGATGAAGGCGCTCCCGTTCGTGCCCGGCAGTTTCTCGGGCGCCGAGTGGATCGCGTTCGCCGCGTGGTCGGCGCTCGGCCTCTCGTTCTGGCTCCTGCGTCCGCGCAAAACTTGAACGTCGCGCGGACCTTTCCTGCTAACATTCTTCGAAACTGACCCGAGCGTCCCGGTGCAGCAGGGTCGTGCTTCCGAGGAGGAGGTTGAATGTCGGGACGGGGCAAGGAGCAGCACCAGCCGGAGCCGTGGTCCTGCGAGGGACGGGCGATCCTGAACTCGGCCGGCTGGACGCTGGCGAAGACCATCTTCGATGCCGACGCCCGGCGCATCGTCGCGGCCGTCAACGACGTGCTCGGCATCCCCACGGCCGCCCTCGAGGCCGGCTTCATCCGGGAGATCCTGGTGCCGCGGCCCGAGGAGACGAGCGCTTTGTCGATCCGGTTCCATCCCCTGCCGCGGCCGACCGCCGTCGACGCCGCCGAGTTCTTCATCCACGACCGCCGGCTGGGCGATCGGCGGCGGGGCGAGAGGCGCCAGGCAGAACGGCGCCGCGGCGTGGCCGCCGCACCTCGCATTCTCTCCCTCGCGGACTGACCTGCCTGGCGCGAAGCGCCCAGGCAGGTCATCCCGAGCGCAGCGAGGGATCCCGGACTCGCAGCGGACCCCGGACTCTGGGCGGAACTCAGACTCCTAGCGGGCCGCTTCGCGGCCCCACCGACGTGAGAGGGAGAGTTTCTGAGGCTCCCTCTCCCATGAAGCACCCTTACGGGAGAATCGCGCTTCCCGTCGCCAGGTCGTACGTGCTTCCCGCCGGCAGCACCGACAGCTTCACGTCCGTCGTGCCCAGGGTCGCGCCCGCCGGCGTGATCTTCGCGCCCCGCGCGTCGTAGACGACCGCGACGCTGGCGCCGAGGATGCGCCAGGGGCCCTCCGGGGGGACCTCGAGGGCCGTCGACTCGTCGATGCCGATGCCGACGAGCCGGGGGTTTTCGAGAACGAGCGAGAGCAGACGGTTGTGGCGGCGACGGCGCACGAAGTGCTGGTCGACGATGGCGCCCGGCACCACGTCGATGCCCGAGGCGGTCACGACATCGTCCCGGGCGATCGTGATGAAGGCGTCCGAGGAGTCCTTCGGCAGCGGCCGGTCCCCGCCGGCATGCCGCTCGTCCCCCGTGATCATCGGCGTGGACATGACGGCCGCGCCGGCCGACGTGCCGCCGAGCACGCCTCCGCCCCGGAGGTAGAGCTCGCGGATCGCGGCCTCGGCGCGGGTCCCCTCGAGGACCGCCATCAGGCGCGCCTGGTCTCCGCCCCCGAACCAGATCCCGGTCGAGGCCGCGATCTTCCGCGCGGCGGTCTCGGCGTCGGCCTCGCTCCGCGTGAGGACGAGACGTTCGGCTTCCGCGCCGAGATGCCGGAAATCGCCGACGATCTCCTCTCCGGCGTCCGCCGACTCCGAGGCCATCGGCAGCGCGAGGATGCGGGCGCGTCCGCGTCCTCCCGCGAGCGTCACGAAGCGGGCGATGATCGCGTCGGGGATCGGGCCGCCGCCTACGATGACGAGACTGCCGCGGCCCGAGCCCGTCGAGGGCGAGGCGGCGGCGCCGCCGCGGCGGTGGTCGCGGCGGGCGCGCATCCGACGATGGACAGAAGCGCCGCGGCGGCGGCGAGAGCGAGACCCGATTTCACGTTCCGCACGCAGGCACCTCCGTGTGACTTCCGGTCACGCGTTTCAGAAAATCGGACGGCGCATTCGTGCTTTCGTATCGGCGGGCTGCGGCCGTCGCGCGTCAGTTCTCCGGTTGATTAATTCGAGACCCGGAGTAGCATACGCGCAACACTCTCCGAGCTGATTCTCTGAGTGGAGGAGGTCGCTCATGCGGAAGGGGATTCGCGGATTCGCATTCATCCTGGTGGCGGCGCTCTGTCTCGCTGTGCCGCTATTGGCTCAGGTGAACACGGGAAACGTCTACGGCAACGTGCTCGATGAGCAGGGCGGCGTCATCCCGGGCGGCACCGCCACGCTCACCGGTCCGTCCCGGCCGATGACGACGAGCGTGGACGCCAACGGCCTGTTTCGTTTTCTCAAGGTCCCGCCCGGGATGTACTCGGTGACGGTCACGATGCCGGGCTTCACGACGGTCACGCGCGAGAACGTCTCGGTCTCCGTCGGCAAGAACACGCAGGTGGACGTCCAGCTGAAGCTCTCGAAGGTCCAGGAGACCGTCACGGTGACGAGCGCGACGCCGCTCATCGACACGCGCAAGGTCGAGACGGGCGAGAACTTCTCGCACGAGGAGCTCACGCAGATCCCGACGTCGCGCGACATCTGGTCGCTCATCCAGCAGGTGCCGGGCGTCCAGATCGACACGGTCAACGTCGCCGGCAACCAGAGCGGCATCGCGGGCGGCCCGGACTTCATCTCGAAGGGATCGGGCAACGTCGCGTACCAGGTGGACGGCGTGACGACGACCGACAACACCTACGGCAACCCGTTCGCGCGCCAGAACGGCGGCACGAACACGTTCTTCGACTTCGGCACCTTCCAGGACGTCGAGGTCGCGACGGGCGGCTCGCTGCTCGAGCAGCAGACGTCGGGCGTGACGATCAACGTCGTCACGAAGCGCGGCACCAACGAGTACCGCGGGGCGGCGCGCTACCTGTACGCGTCGGGCAACTGGCAGTCGACCAACACGCCGCAGGAGGCGATCGACGAGGGCATCCCGACCAACAACACGCGCTTCATCCGCGAGTACGGCGCCGACCTCGGCGGCCCGATCCTGAAGGACAAGCTCTGGCTCTGGTTCGCCGGGTCCTATCAGACGATCAACACGAACCAGACCGGCTTCTCCACGACCTTCGGCACGATCGCCGCTCCGTCCGACGTCAACCTGGAGCCGTGGAACGCCAAGCTCAACTGGCAGATCTCCAACAGCAATTCTGCCCAGCTCTTCTACCAGCGGAGCTATCGGACTCAGGCGAACGACAATTTCGGTCCGACGCGCTCGATTCTGGCCGCGACGGACCTCGTCATTCCGACCAACTTCTACAAGGTCGAGGACTCGAACGTCTTCTCGTCCGACTTCTTCGCCTCGCTCTTCGCGAGCTACCAGCAGCCGACGTACACGAACCTCGGCAACGGCTCGAAGGGATGCACCAACGTCCCGTTCCAGATCGCCTGCAACGGCGACCCCAGCTCGGGACGCGTACTACAACAACGGAACCTGGTACAACAACTACCCCTACTACTGGGCGAAGGACCCGCAGAAGCAGGCGAACCTGACGATGTCGAAGTTCTTCAACACGGGCTCGCTCAACCACGAGCTGAAGTTCTCGTTCAACTACCGCCAGCAGATCGCCGACTCGGCCACGGGCTTCCCGGGCAGCCAGAACGCCGGCAGCGAATACACCTACTCCTCCTCGAACACGGCCCTGATCTCGCGCGGCGTCCGCCCCGTGTACAAGAACGTGTTCTGGAGCGGCACCCTTGGCGACACGATCACGACCGGCAACCTCACGGTCCAGGTCGGTGTCCGCTACGACCGCCAGCAGGCGAAGAACCTGCCGGGCGTCGCGTTCGGCAACACCCTGTTCCCCGCCCAGGGCTGCACCAACTGCGGTTACAACAACGCCGGCGACTTCCCCGGGCTGCCCACGGTGAATTACCACGGCGCCAGCGGATGGCAGTTCGATCTCACCAACTGGCAGCCACGCCTCTCCGCGACCTACGCGCTCGGCGAGAAGAAGACGACGCTGCTCCGCGCCTCGTATGCCCAGTTCGCCGACCAACTCGGCTTCATTGGCTACTACCAGAGTGGCGTGCCGATCTCGAACGGGTACTACTACTACTGGACCGACCTCAACCACGACCACATCGTCCAGGCGAACGAGGTTCGGTTGGACGAAGGGATCTACGGCTTCTACAACAGCGTCGATCCGTCGACGCTGCCGAACGTGCCGAACGTGATCCAGCCGAACCTGAAGGTGCCTAAGACGCAGGAGATCACGGCCGGCGTCGACCAGCAGTTCACGGACTCGCTGGCCGCCTCGGCGACGTTCACGTATCGCACGACGAACAACCTCCTGCAGAACCTGCCCACGGGTGTGACCGGCGTCGGGGACTGGACCCCCGCGGGCCGCACCGAGTGCCAGGATGCCAACGGGAACATCGGCCCGTGCGTGGCGACGGCCCCCAACGGCTTCACGATACCGATCGACGAGCCCTTCTACGCCCAGAACCTCCCCGAGATACCCGCGGGCGTCACGATCTCGGATCGGCCGGGGGCCACGCAGAAATATTATGGTGTGGACTTCTCGGTCCAGAAACGGCTGGCGGACCACTGGATGCTGCGGGCCAACTTCGGCTGGAACAATTTCACGCAGAATCTGACCGCCGCGTCGATCCAGAACCCGAACAACCTCTGGGACCTCGGCGGCCAGAACTGCGGGAGTCCACCGCAGACCTCCTGCATCGCGGTCGGCTACTCCTCGAAGACTTCCGTGTTCCTGAACGCGAACTGGCAGTTCAACCTCAACGCGCTCTACCAGGGACCCTGGGGCCTCGACCTCGGCGCGAACTTCTTCGGGCGGGAGGGCTATCCGAACCCGTACTACGTCCGCGTCCGAGGCGTCACCGATTCGCAGGGGATCGATCACACCTACTTCATCCAGATCGCGCAGGTCGACACGTACCGCTACGACAACGTGTACGAGCTCGACCTGCGCCTCTCGAAGACGTTCACCCTCGGGGGCGTGACGATCATCCCGGCGGCCGAGCTCTTCAACGTGGCGAACGCCAACACCATCCTGCAGCGATACCAGAGGACGGGCGATTACCGCGTCTCGCGGGGCACCTTCACGCAAAACCCCTTCTTCAACCAGATCGTCGAGGTGCAGAGCCCGCGGATCATGCGGCTGGGAATCTCGGTCAACTTCTAGAGGACCACGCGTTTTTCCGGGAGGCCCGTCCGGGAATTCCGGGCGGGCCTTCCGGTTTTCTGGCGGCGGTGAAGAAACCCATCCGGCGCGCGCTCCTCGTGGGCCTCCTCGCGGCCGCCGCCCTGGCCGGGTGCCGGCGGGTGGAGGCGCCGGGAGCGTCCGCCCAGGTGAAACCGGCGGGGGAGCGGCCGCTGCGCGACGTCGTCCTCGTCACGATCGACACGCTGCGGTATGACGCCGTCGGCTTCGACGGGAACCCCCGCGGCACGACTCCGAACCTCGATCGCTTCGCCGCCGAGGGCCGCGTCTTCACGCAGGCGCATTCGCACAACGTCATCACCCTGCCCTCCCACACGAACATCCTCACCGGCATGCTGCCGTATCAGCACGGCGTGCGCGAGAACGCCGGCTTCCACCTCTCGGCGAAGATCCCGACGGCCGCGACTCGGCTGAAGGCGAAGGGCTATGCCACAGGCGCCTTCGTCGGTGCGTACGTCCTCGACTCGCGGTACGGCCTCAACCACGACTTCGACGTCTACGACGAGCTCTACCGCCACCTCGACGAGCAGTTCGAGTTCGACATCCAGCAGGCGCGCGCGGAGGACGTGGTCAAGGCGGCGCTCGAGTGGTACCGCGGGCAGGCGGGCAGGCCCCGGTTCCTGTGGGTGCACGTCTACGATCCGCATGCGCCGTACGAGCCCCCCGACGAGTACAAGAAGAAGTTTCCGGACGACTTCTATCTCGGCGAGGTGTCGTACGCCGACGCAGCGCTCGCGCCGCTGCTCTCGGAGGTGCGTCAGTCGCAGCCGGCGCCGCTCCTGATCGTCACAGGCGATCATGGCGAGGCGCGCGGCGACCATGGCGAGCTGACGCACGGCCTCTTCTGCTACGAGGCGACGCTGCACGTGCCGCTGTTCGCCTGGTGCCCGGGGCTCCTGCCCCCGGGCCGCGACGGCGTCGCCGCGCGGCACATCGACATCCTGCCGACGGTCCTCGACGCTCTCGGCGAGGGCAAGCCTGCGGAGCTGACCGGCCAGTCGCTGCTCCCCGAGAACCGGAAGGAGGCGGCGGAGGGGAGCTACTTCGAGGCGCTGTCCGCCGCGTTCAACCGCGGCTGGGCGCCGCTGCGGGGCATCGCGAGCGGCGGCGACAAGTACATCGACCTGCCGATCCCGGAGCTCTACGACCTGCCGACCGATCCGGCGGAGGCGAAGAACCTCGTCCCCCAGTCGCCCGACGCGCTGCGGAAGCTCCGCAAGCGCCTCCTCGAGCTGCCCGCGCCGCCGCAGGAGCGGGGCACGGTGGGATCGGAGGAGGCCGCGAAGCTCCGAAGCCTCGGGTATCTCACGGGCTCCGGCGAGGTGAAGGCGAGCTATGGCCCGGGCGACGACCCGAAGACGCTCATCGTCGTCGACCAGACGCTCCACCACATCATGGAGCTGAAGGAGGACGGGAAGTGCGCGGAGGCCCTCCCGATCGCGCGCCGCGTCGTCGCCGAGAACCCGAAGATGAAGCTCGGCTACATGCATCTCGCGATGGTGCTCCGGTGCCGCGGCGACCTCGCGGGCGTCCTCGCCACGTTCGACAAGGCGTCGGCGAGCGGCGCCGGCGGCGAGAGCGTCGACCGGCAGAAGGCGATGCTCCTCTCCGAGATCGGACGCCCGGCCGAGGCCGTTCGGGTTCTGCAGGGCTATCGCGAGAGCGAGGAACCGGAGACGCTGAACGCGCTCGGCATCGCGCTCGCCGACTCCGGCAAGCCCGCCGAGGCGCTTCCCGTCTTCGCGCGCGTCCTCGAGCTCGACCCGTCGAATGCGGTCGCGTACCAGAACATCGGCATTGCGATGCTGAAGCTCGGGCGTGCGGACGAGGCGCGCGAGAACCTCGAGGCGGCGCTCCGCCTCGGAAAGCGCCACACCCGCGCCTGGAACGCTCTCGGCGTCGCCTGGATGCGGCTCCATGAACCTCGAAAGGCGATCGACGCGTGGCAGAAGTGCCTCGAGATCAACCCGGAGCAGTACGACGCGCTGTACAACATCGGCCGCGTCGCGGGGCAGATCCAGGACTGGAAGACCGCGCGCGTCGCGCTCGAGCGCTTCGCCGCGACGGCGCCGCCGAAGCAGTACGGCAAGGACATCGCGGAGGTGCGGGCGGTGCTCGCGGACATGAAGCGGCAGGGGATCTAGCCGGATTCCGCGATTCGCCGCGCGGGTTTCGACTTCGGCCCGGCCCGATGAAAGAATGCGGAGCATGAAGCTCCTCTCTCTGGCCACCGGGTCGATCCTCGCTCTGTCTCTCCTGGCCGCCGCTCCCGACGCCCCTCCCGCGTCGCTCCTCATCGCAGGCGCCCGCGTCGCCGACGGCACGGGTGCGCCGCTTTCCCGCGCGGACGTGCGGGTGCGCGGCGACCGCATCGCCGAGGTGGGGACTCTGAAGCCCGCCGAGGGCGAGAGGGTGGTCCGCGCGGAGGGGCTCGTCCTCGCCCCCGGCTTCATCGACGTGCACAACCACTCGACCGAGGGGCTGAAGACCGACCCGCTCGCGGAGACGCAGGTGTCCCAGGGCATCACGACGCTCGTGCTGGGTCCGGACGGCGACTCGCCCTGGCCGATCGGCGAGTACCTCGCCTCGATCGAGAAGGCGCCCGCGGCCGTCAACGTCATGACGATGGTCGGCCACGAGACGGTCCGCTCCCTCGTGATGGGGAAGGACTTCCGCCGCCAGGCGACGCCGGCCGAGGTCGCGAAGATGGCCGAGCTCGTCGAACAGGGCATGCGCGAGGGCGCCTCCGGGCTCTCGTCCGGACTCGAGTACGACGTCGGCAGCTATGCCGCGACCGACGAGCTCGTCGAGCTCTCGAAGCCCGCCGGGCGCGACGGCGGCTTCTACATGACGCACGTGCGCGACGAGGCCGAGAAGGCCCTCGCCGCGTTCGAGGAGGCGATCGAGATCTCGCGGCGCGGCGGACTGCCGCTCCAGATCTCGCACATCAAGCTCGGCACGATCGGCGTATGGGGCAAGACGCCGCAGGCGATCGCGCTCATCGACGCCGCTCGGAAGAAGGGCCAGGACGTCACGGCCGACTGCTACCCCTATGAGGCCTGGCACTCGAACCTCGAGGTGATCGTCCCCGACAAGCGCTACGACGATCCGAAGAGCGTCGCGGAGGCGCTGCGCGTGCTCGGCGGTCCCTCGCGGATCACCGTCACCGCCTGCAAGGCGCACCCGGCGTACGCCGGCAAGACGCTCGAGCAGATCGCGAAAGACGAGAACCTCACCCCCGTCGCGCTCTACTCGAAGATGGTCCGCGAGGGCGGCGCCGACATCATCGGCCACTCGATGACTCCGGAGGACGTCCGCGCCTTCTACCGCCAGCCCTGGGTGATGGTGGCCTCGGACGGCGGGATCAACACGGATCATCCGCGCGGCGCGGGAACGTTCCCGCGGGTGCTCGGCCGCTTCGTGCGGGAGGAGCACCTGATCACGCTCGAGGACGCCGTCCGGAAGATGACGTCGCTGCCGGCCTCGCGGATGAAGCTCGCCGACCGCGGCCGCATCGCGCCCGGGCTGAAGGCCGACCTCGTCCTCTTCGATCCGCAGACGGTCATCGACCGTTCGACCTTCGAGGACCCGCGCCGCCTCGCGGAAGGGATCGTCCTCGTCCTCGTCAACGGCGAGGCGGTCTGGTCGGACTCGAAACCGACCGGGGCCAGGCCGGGCCGGGTCCTCCGCGGCCCGGCGTCCGCCGAGCGCCGCGGGCCCTAGCCGGACCAGGTCGCGCGGGGCCCGCCCCGCGCCGCCCGGGCCGGGCCAGCCCCGGCCTGTAAAATGGCCGGATGAGCGCTGCGTCCCCCTCGGAGGCCGCCGGACAGACACGCCGCCGCTGGTGGTGGACGGGGGGCGCGATCGCCCTGCTCGCCGTCGTCTTCTCGGTGGCCGCGCTCTCGCGGCCGAAGGCCCCCGCCGTCCAGACCGCGGAGGTCCGCCGGGGCAGCCTCCTCGTGCCGGTCCAGTGCGACGGGACGCTCGAGCCCCCGCCGGGCGGCGAGCTCCGCGCGACGGACTCCGGAACCGTCGCGGAGCTCCTCGTGCGGAGCGGCGACCGCGTGCGTTCGGGCACGCCGCTCCTGCGCCTCGCCAACGACGAGCTGACGAAGGAAGCGCTCGACGCGCGCTCCGAGGTGCTTCGTCTCGAATCGGACCGCTCGGCCGCCTCGGCCGACGCGGCGGAGCTCGAGCGTCAGGAGGGGCACGCCTCCCGAATCTTCGAGGCCGACAAGCGCCTCCTCGCGAGCGGCGCCATCACGCGGATGAGCTACGAGCAGGACGAGCTCGCCTGGCAGCAGGCGCGCGACAAGCTCCGCGCGGCGCGCTCGCGCCTGACCGCGCTCGAGGGAACGGAGGGCGGAGGCGGCTCGCGCATCGGGCTCGCCCGGAAGACGGCCGACGAGCTCGACCGCCGCGTCGCGGCGATGACGGTGCGCGCGCCCTCCGACGGCCTGGTGTACGGGCTGCCGCGGCGCGTCGGCGAGACCGTCTCCGCCGGCCAGGTGGTCGCCAACGTGATCGACCCGGCGCACCGGCGACTGCGCGCCCGCGTGGACCAGCCGGACCTGCCGCAGACGGCGGTCGGCCAGCGCATCGTCGTCACGTTCGACGGCCTCCCGCGAGAGCGATGGGAGGGCAAGGTGACCTTCGTCGATCCCGGGACTCCGGGACGTCGGCGGCCGCGAGGTCGGCGAGGTGCTCGGCGAGGTCGCCGATCCCCGCGCGCTCCTGCCCTCGAACGCCGCGGTGGAGGTCCAGATCGTCACGGGAGAGAAGGCGGGCGCCCTCGTCGTTCCGCGCGCGAGCCTCATCCGCGACGGGGAGCGACGCTACGTGTACGTTCTCGACAAGGGCCGAGCGCGCCGCCGCCAGGTCGAGGTCGGGCTGCTCGGCTTGACCGAGGCCGAGAGTCCTCTCGGGCGTCGGCGAAAAGGACACCGTCATCCTGCCCGGCAGCGTCACGCTGTCGGAGGGCCTCCGCGTCCGCTCCGCCGGTCCCAGGGCGTAGCCGGCGTCTCGGTCATGTTCAACTCCGAAGTCTTCGGCATGGCGCTGGATCGGTTCCGGAAGAATCCGGTCCAGACGTCCCTGACGCTGGCGGGGCTCGTGGTCGGCACCGCGTCGATCATCCTCGTGGTGACGCTCGGGCTCACCGGCCGCGGCTACGTGCTGCGCCAGATCGAGGGCGTCGGATCCCGCCTCGTCTGGGCCAACTATCGCGGCACCGTGACCTCGGGCGTGTCGCGTGTCTCCGACGACTACATCAACGAGGGCGACATCCGCGCCATCGCCGCCCGCCGCGACCTCTTCTCGGGGGCGACGGGAATCATCACGCTGCGCGGCAACATCACGGTGCAGTCCCAGTCCAAGACGCTGACGGTTCTCGGCGTGATGGAGAACTACGCGCAGGTCCGCAAGAACCTGCGGATCCTCCGCGGCCGCTTCTTCGACGCCGACGACCTGCAGGACCGCGCCCGCGTCTGCATCGTCAACCGCGACCTGTACAACCAGCTGTTCGCGAACGACGACTCGCCGGAGAAGACGATTCGGACCCTCGACACGACCTTCCAGGTGGTCGGCGAGTTCGAGGAGCCCGTGGACACGCTCGGCCGCGGCGAGGTGGTGCCCGAGACGATCCTGATCCCGATCACCGTCGCCTGGTACTTCACGCCGACGCACCAGGTGAAGACGGTCTTCGCCGAGGCGCGCGATTTCGCGGAGCTGCCGGACTCGGTGGCGGCGGTCCAGGAAATCCTGAAGGAGCGGCATCGCTCCGGCTCGTTCTACGAGGTGGAGAGCATGACGTCGGTCGTGCGCATGGCGCAGCTCATCTCGGCCGCGCTCATCGTCGTCTTCATCCTCGCCGCGGCCGTCTCGGTGATCGTGGGCGGGGTCGGGATCATGAACATCCTGCTCGCCTCGGTCGAGCAGCGCACGCGCGAGATCGGCGTCCGCATGTCGGTCGGCGCGCGGCGGCGCGACATCCTCGCGCAGTTTCTCTTCGAGGCCCTCTCCCTCGGCATGGCCGGCGCCGCGATCGGCGTGGCGATCGGCCTCGGCCTTCCGTTCCTGACGCAGATCTTCCTCCGCGGGCTCGAAGTCCGCGTCTCGCTCTGGTCCGCCGTCATCGCGTTTCTCTTTTCCTGCGCGGTGGCGGTGGTGTTCGGCGCAGTTCCCGCCTACCGCGCCTCGAGTCTGAATCCTTCGGAGGCCTTGCACCATGAATGATCGCCGCTTCTACCCGCCGCTCCCGGCTCGTCGTGTCCCTCGCCGCCGCGGCGTCTGCTCGCCGCCGCGCGGGCACGGGGCCAGACGGCCCCCCCGGGACCGAGGCGCCGCCGCGCTGACGCTCCGACGCGCGGCCGAGCTCGCGCTGGCGCAGGCACCGCAGCTCGCCGCCAAGCGCGCGGCGAGCGAGGAGGGGAGCGCGTCGGCACGCGTCGCCGCCGATGCCTGCTGCATCCCTCGGTCTGGGTCTCGACGACGCCGGGCTACTCGACGGGGTCTGCCCGTGGCTGGTGGCCGGGCAGCGTCCCGGCCTACGTTTCGCTCGAGGTGCGCCAGACCATCTTCGATCCGATGCGCAGAACGACGTCTGCAAGCCCAGGCCCGCGCCGCAGGCCTCGAGGAGCGCTCGCCGAGAGCGGCTGCCCGGAAACCGTGCGCGCGACCGTGACGGCGTACGCCGAAGTGCTGGACCGACGAGCGGCGGGCCGACGCTGCCGAAAGGGCCTCTCGAGCGCGGAGTCGGAGCTGGCCAGCGACGCTCGCGATCTCTTCGACGAAGGCCGCCGGACCGAGCTCGACGTCGAGCGAGCGAAGCTTCAGGCGGCGCGGGCCAAGCAGAAACTCTTGAACGCCGAGTCCGACCGCGACCTGGACGGCCTCGAGCTGAAGCGGCTGATCGGCTGGCCGGCCGACCGCCCATCTGCGCTCTCAAGAGCGACACCGAGTCCGCCCTCTCGGGACGAGGTTTCAACCGCCGACAATCTGGCGGCGGCGTACTGGAGGCAGACCCGAAGCTGAAAGTCGCTCGGACCGACAGGTCGAGATCTCGACCGCTCGGTCGCGCGTCTCTGTCGAAGCGCTTGCCGATCGGTCGAGGCGTCGATGCAATACCAGCGCGTGCCGTCGTACTACTCGAAGTACTACAACAGCTTCAACGAAAACGACTTCAGCGTCGGCGTCTCGCTGCGATTCCGCTCTGGGCGGGTGGCCGTCTCGACGACACGGAGGCGAAGGCGCAGGCGAGCGCGCTGCGTGCCGAGGCCGAGCGCGAGGCGCGCGAGTCCGACCTCGAGGTCGCGGTCCGTCGGGCCGAGGCGACCGTCGGCGCGGGCGGAGGCGGAGCACAGCCTCGCGCGCCGCACGCAGGGCATCGCCGAGCAGGACGCTCACGGCGGCGGAGATGCTCGCGAGGGAGGGCCGCGGCGAGGCGGGAGCCGTCGACGACCGGCGACTTCAGCTCGCCGATGCGGACGAAGAAGTGCGCGAAGACGGCGCTCGCCGCCCTCGAGGAGCGGACCAACGTGCTCTCGCTCCGAGGCGACATCGCGAAGACGGTGCTCGGCGCCGAACCCCAGTGCGCCGTCCAGCCGGCGCGCTGACCGCCGCCCGGCCTAGGTGCGATCGACCGGGCCGAACTCCGGGGTCGCGCCGCCGGCCGGGCGGGGGCGAGCGTGTTTTCGGTCGTTTCAAATGATTCGTAGCGATTTCTATCGCAGTCCGGCCCGAATCCAAATTCTCGATCTCGCCGGGCCGGGGGCCGGCGGGCCCCCCGGCGGGCGTCCAGAGGGCCGGCTCGTCGGGTGCTCAGAGCGCCGTGGCCGAAGTCGCCGGCCGGCGCACGACGTCGCGATAGATCTTCAGGGTCGACTTCACGGTCTCGGCCCAATCGAAGAGCCCGAGCCGCTCGTGACCCGCCGTAATCAGCCGCTCGCGCAACAGCTCGTCCTGATCGAGACGCCGGAGCGCCCCGGCGATGGCGTCGACGTCGGCGGGGCTGACGAGGACGGCGGCCGGGCCGACGACCTCGGGCATCGAGCTCACGGTGGAGGTGACGACGGGGACGCCAGCCGCCATCGCCTCGACCAGAGGCAGCCCGAACCCCTCGTAGTACGACGGGTGCAGGACAATGCGCGCTTGGTTGTAGAGGGCGTTGAGCAGCTCGGGAGTCACGTACGGTAGTGTCCGCACCTGGGTCTTCGCCTGCGGGCTCGCGAGCAGCCGGTCGAGCGCCCGATCCGCACCCGAGGCCCGGCGCACCAGAATCATCCGGTATTCGGGCCGATCGCGGAACGCCTGGAGAAAGCCACGCACGGCGCAGTAATGGTTCTTGTACGGGGAGCCCTGGCCGACCGTGAGGACGAAGGGGCTGGCGGGGTCGATCCAGCCGTGCAGGACGCGTGTCGTGGCTTCCCGGTCCATGGGAAAGATCCGCGTTCGATCGATCCCGTTGTACACCACGCGAATCTTCGCCTCGTGCCAGGGCGCGAACTCGATGATCGCGTTCCGCGTGGCGTTCGAGATCGCGATGATGCGCGCCGCGTTGTTCATGGCCGCGATAAGACTGTTGCGGTAGAAAAAGCCTCCCGCCCGGCGCATGAAGAAGTTGTTCGAGTTGTAGCTCGGGTTGACGATCCAGTTGATGTCGTGAATGGTCACGACCAGCGGTCGGGTGAGCCCGCGGGGCGTGAGCTCGAACGGCGAGTGGAAGACGTCGAATCGGCGGCCGCGGAGGTAATACCCGAGGGCGACGGGCGTCAGGGGCGAATCCAGGGGAAAGGGGACCGAAATCTCCTCGACCGGAGACGCCCCGGAGATCTCGGGCCACCGCCGTCCGTTGCGGACGAGGACGAGCTCCAGATTCTCCTCCAGAGCGAGCCGTCGGACGAGATTGAGGGTGTAGTTGCCGATGCCGCTCTCGGCGTTGCCCAGCCTTCGGGCGTCGATCGCGACCCGCAGCTTTTCTCCCGTCTCCGACCCGCGGGCCGGCTCGGGGTGGCGCTGCGACGGCCGCGGGAGACCTCGCGACTTCGCGCTCGTCTCGACCTCCGCGACCGGCCGAATGCCGCGGGAGGCCGCGTCAGCCATCGATCGCCCGCTTGCTCGGGACCGGGCGCAGAACCGTATTGCGGTCGGTCCGGAGACGATCCCGGACGAGAAGCGCCCAGCCGGGAAGCACCCAGAGCATCTCGCGGGTCCGTCGCAGGAGCGAAAACGCGGCTCCCTGAGAGGCCGTCAGCCCCACCATCAGAAAGACGCCTGTACGAATGCCCTCGGCTCCGCCGAGCTTTCCAGGGATGAAGAGAACGGCATTGTTGAGGACCATCGGGAGGCCCTCGACGGCGATCCGGGACGGCCAGCCCGCCGCGGGCGCCAGAAGCCCCAGCACGATCCATGTCTCCACGAGACCGCCGCAGTAGCCGAGAAGGGAAAGAGAGGCCGCGGCCAGGAACCAGCGACGATGGTCGGCGCGGAATCGGAGGATCCGCGCGTCCACCGCTTCCGCGCCGTTCTGGATCGGCGGAGTCGGCCGGCCAGGAATTTCCAGCCGCTCAAGCGCCTGAGGATCGGCGAAAAGGCCCCGCGGCGCAGGGCCCAGGTCATGAGCAGGAGAATGGCGAGAAGCGCCAGCGTCCCCAGGATCGCCGCGACCGCGACCGCGCGCGGTAGGTGAAACCAGAGGAGAGCGACGCCGACTCCGACGACGGCGAAGATGCACTGGGCGATCAGGTCGGCGTGCTTGTGGAGGGCGATTGCGGCCATCGCGCCTTCCCCTCCCGCGAGCGGGCGCAGCAGATGCGCCTTGGCGGCTTCGCCGCCGCCGGGCAGGGCATAGTTCGCCGCATCGCCCATCATGTAGATCCGGTACAGTCTAGGGAAATCGCGCCAGCTCGGCCGGGGCTCCACGACGCAGCGCAGACCCGCCACGAACGCCGCCTGCGCGACCAGATTGAGCCCCAGCAGAAGCGGGAACCAGAGACCGATCGCGCGGAGATTCTCTCGGATGGCGGTCCAGCCGACCTTCCGGACGATCAACGCGATGACGAGCAAGCCCGCGAAGGCGAGCCCGCCCGAAGCCACGCCCTCGAAACCATTCGTAGCACAGTCGAACCCCCAACTCCCCACACTTAGGATATCTCCGACGGGGGAGTCATGACCCTTCCTCCTTCCGCACCCTGAGAGCTGTCCGGGCGTGCGGTCCGGGAGCCGTTAGCCTATCGGCTGGCAGACAGGTCGAGTGCGGGGGCTTGGCCCCCGGCCTCTCCCCGCGCTGTCGCGGGTGGAGAGGGGAAGGCGGTGCGGACGCGGCGCTTTGGCGGCGTGAAGAAGAGATGGCTGGCGCTGCATCGATCGAGGAAAGTGCCGATCGCGGCGCCGGACCGGCGGGATCGTGTTTCGTCCGGATGTTCGCGGCTTCGAATACAGCGCCTCTTACGACACGCGTACAGTCTCAACCCCTGACTAGGCCCACGCCTGCCAGATGATGAACGAAGTCGGAAGAGGGTCGAAGGGAGTCCGCGATCCGACGATGGCGAAGAGGGCCACCACGTCGGCGTACAGGTAGTCGGGCAACGCGAAGATCCACAACAGGGACAACCGCTCTCTCGTGTCGTGCATGTCAGCCTCCCGGGGAACTCCTCTCGTTTCATCCGCGACGGCGCGCGGGGCCCGTCCTCACTCCGATCGCAGCGCCTGGATGACGTCCACGCGCGACGCACGACGCCAAGACGCGCGGCGAGGAGCCGCCCTGCGCGGCGGTCCGTCGCGCTGAACGAGCGGGCTAGCCGGCGGGAGGGACGGGCCCGGCCGGATCGACCGGCGCGAACTCGGGCGTGGCGCCGGTACCCTTCACGCCGTCCGGCAGCTCCTCGACGAGTCGGAAGTCGCCGCGGTCGGGGCGGACATTGCGCGAGTAGAGCGAGATCTTCGGATCGGTGACGAAACGCCACGCGAGCCCCGTCCAGGAGGGGTGATAGCGCAGCGTGTCGTACGCCTCGGGAGCGATCCGCTTGACGTCCGGCAGCTTGTTCCAGGGCACCGACGGGAAATCGTGGTGCTCGTTGTGGTACCCGATGTTGAGCTGGATGTGGTTCAACCAGCCGTAGTAGTCGTTGGTCTCCTGGCCCGGGAAAATCGCGTAGTGCTCCTGGATCCAGCGGGCGCCGAGCGGCGCGCCGCCGATCGAGAAGAAGGACGAAACGAAGAGGTAGACGAGCGCGGCCGGGCCGATCAGGAAGAAGATCGCGGCGTTGAAGGCCATCTGCACGACGAAGTTGATGACGACCCAGCGGTCGATCGGCTTGAGCTCCTTCAGGCGGGGCGGCCGCGTCAGCTGGACGACCGGGAAGAGCAGGAGCCAGACCGCCTTGCGCCACGTGGAGTTCCCGACGAGCTTCGCCTCCCAGTGGTTCGGCACGTCCGCGTCGTGGTCGTACACGCCGAGATAGGCGTGGTGCTTCATGTGGTAGCGCTGAAAGAAGACGGAGCCCCCGGGCACGACGATGGGGAAGTTCGCGAGCATGCCCGTCAGCGTGTTGGCGACGGGGGACCGGAAGATCAGGTTATGGGTGCATTCGTGGATGATGACCCACAGGGCGTGGTCCGCGAGGGAGCCGACGAGGATCCCCGCCGCGACGACGAGCCACCAGGGGCTGCCCCGCAGGGCCCACGCCATCGCGACCTGAAAGGCGACGATCCCGGCCGTGATCCAGAAGGTGCCGACGTTCCGGCCGATGAGCTTCCGGACCTCGGGGTGGTCCCGGACGATGCGCTTCGCCCGGCCCCCGTGGGGGATGGGGTTGGCGGCGCGGTAGAACTCGCCGGCGTCGGCGGTCGGGGTCTCGCTCATTTCCAGCTAGTCTCGGCGCTTTTTATCGCAATCCGCTCCGGGAGGGAAGATCCATACCGATCGAAGCCGGCCGGGGCGCCGGCCGCCGGCCCGCCGGTTCGGCGGCGGCGTGTCTCTCAGGCGCGAACGGGCTGATCGGCGCGGGAGGGGACCTCACGGCCGGTGCCGTACTCGGGCGCCAGACGGGGCTCGGCCCCGAGCCAGTACAGACCGTTCGCCATGATGCAGAACCCGGTGGCCGCAAACCAGACCATCGCCGCGCCGACGAATCCGGTGAACAGCAGCCACCACGGCGCAGTGGACGAGAGACAGCACCGACGCGACCGTGATGTTGATCCCGACCGCGAGGTAGATCCGCCGCTCCAGATACCAGCGATCCGTCTGCATGAAGTAGAAGCCGCCGCGTCGGACGGCGTCGCGCGAGCATCGGCTCGAAGCCCAGCCGGTAGAGCACGTTGCCGACGATGCAGAACCCCGTCAGCGACACCACGATCGACGCGAGCGCCGTCGCGATCATCAGCAGGATCCACAGCGGATGCACGAAGGCCGCGAGCGCGGTGCTGGCGAGCAGCACGAAGCCGGCGATCAGCCAGACCGTCCGCTCGATGTACCAGCGATTGGTGGGAACGATGTAGATGCCGCGGCGCAACGCCATCGTCGCGACTATATCACCGGAGGCCGGGTGCGCGACGTCATGCGCCAGTTTCGCTTCTGTTCATGATGCGGACGAATCATGGGGGCCGCCGCGACCGGCTCCACGAGGAACCGAATGTTCGGGGCGAAGGGAGCTCCGAGGCGCTCTTGAGGCCCGGCGATGAACGAACACCTGGAGCGATTGCTCGCCTGCGACGAGGAGGGCCGCGCGCGCCTGGATCAGGAAGGGACGAGAGCGCGCGAATCGCTCGACTCGCTCGCGCGCCGGCTCCAGGAGGATCGCGAGCGGAGACGCCGTGATCTCGAGGCGCAGCTCGAAGGCGAGCTCGCCTCGATCGGCCGCGAAGCGGAGCGAACCGCCGCCGAGAGGCGGCGCCGCCGGGAAGAGTTCCGGATCGAGCAGGACGCCATCGAGTCGGCCATGCTGCCGCGGGCCGTCGATGCGTTCTGCGCATCCTCCGGGATGGTCCCCCGCAGGGAAGGCGCTGATGGGCGTCTTCGCCGACTCCGGCGCCAACGCGCGTCTCCGCGCACGTCGGTCGCGCCTGCGCGGTCCTCGTGAGCTGCGCCTCCTCGTGGTGTCGGGAAGCCTCGGAGCGCTCGCGGCCGCGCTCGGCGCGGAAGCCGCGCGCGAGTCGGACGCCGTCGCGGCGGCGCTCCTCTCCGGCCTGCTCGACGACTATGCGGCGCTCCGGCGGCACTACCCGCGCGGCGAGCCTCTCTTCTCCGCGGTGCTCCGGCTCCACGAGGTCGAGAATCTGAAGCTCGCCTGGCGCGCGCGATCGCGGGGAGAGGCGCCGGGAGACTGGAGGAGGCTCTGGACGCCTCTCGGCCGGCTCGAGACTCTCACGCTCGCGGCGTGGAGCGAGGCCGCCTCTCTGCGGGACGCGGCGAAGGACGCAGCGGGGACCCCGTTCGGACCGGCCGTGGTGATGCTCTTCGCTCGCGCGAATCGGACCCGAAGGCCGCCGAGCTCGACTTCGATCGCGACGCCTGGGCGGCGGCGGCGGACGAGGCGCGCCGCCTGCCCTCGAGGGAGAAAGGCGCGGCCGATCTGGCTCTCGCCTTCGTCCGCGAGCGCGACTACGACCTGCTGGGGCGCAGCTCGGCCCGGAACATGACTCCCGAGGCCGCGGTCGCCGCGACGGTCGTGCTGCGGCAGGAGGAGCGGGGCGAGACCCTCCGGGCGCTCGCCGCGTGGAAGCCTCCGGAGGGCCCGATCTCCGCGCGCCTCCCGTGGCGCCTCGCCCGTCGGCTGCCTCCGGTTTCGGACCGGGACGCGCTGGCCACCGCCCTGGCGCGCCAGCGGCGGGACCGGTGCCGGCGCGCGCTGCGCCTCTATCCGTTCCGGCTCGCGCCGCCGCTCGCGTATCTGCTGCTCCGTAGGGAGGAGGTCCGATGTCTCTCGGCGCTCGCGCGAAGGATCGCGCGAGCCGATGCGTCGGAGGGATTCGAGCAGCTGCTCGCCGGCTCGAACCTGGAGACGTGAGCATGCTCCGGCCCGTTCCGATGGTCCACCTGCGCATCCAGGCGCCGAACCGGGACGCTGCCGCGGTGACGCGCGCGATCGCGTCGGAGGGACTGCTCCACCTCGTGGACCTCGCGCACGGCCGCGTCGCCGCCGACGCGGCGCCGCCGGGAGCGCGGGAGCAGCTCGCCGCGTATCGCGACCTTTCCCGGCGCATCGAGCGGCTGGTCGCCCGCTGCGGCTGGCCGCTTCCCGAGGCGGCCGGGGAGCTGCCGGCCTCCGAGGGCCTCGACTTCGCGGCCGAGCACGAGCTGCTCGAACGGACGCTGGCTCCCATCGAGCAATCGCTGGACGCGAAATGGCGCCGGCGCGCGGAGGCGGCCGAGCGCGCGCGCCGCGCGCGCGAGGGTGCGGATCGGCTGGCGCGCCTGCGGCGGGCGGATGTCGACCCCGAGCGCGTCGCTTCGCTGCGCATGCTGTGCCTTCGCTTCGGCCTCCTCGCTCCCGAGGAAATCTCGACCCTCGGCTCGCTGCTCTCGCCGGCGGCCTTCGCGATCGTCCCCCTCGAGACCGCCGGGGACGCGCCTTCCCTCGTCGGGGTCGCCGTCGGAGGAGCGGACCGCGCGCGGCTCGACGAGGCCGTGCGGGTCGTCGCGTTCGCCCCGCTTCCGATCGCCGCCGATCCGGCCGACCGAGACCCCGAGCGTCTCGAGCGGGAGGAGAAGGAAGCGCTCGAGCAGGAGGCGCGACTCTCCGGCGAGATCGCGTCCGATGGCGAGCGCGTCCGCGGCGAGCTCGCGGATCTCGCGCGCCGCGCCCGGATCGGCGTCCTCCTTCTCGGAGCGGAGACGCTCTTCGCGGCGGCGGGCCGCTTCGTCGTCGTCTCCGGATGGGTTCCCGAAGAGGGCGCCGCGAAGATGCGCCGCACGCTCGCCGAGCGGTTCGGAGACCGAGTGGTCGTCGAGATCGAGCGCCCGGACGACCTTCCCGAGGTCGCCGCCGGGACCCTGCGCGTGCCGATCCTCCACAGAAACCCGGTGCTCCTGCGCCCCTTCCAGAAGCTCGTCGAGATCTACGGAACGCCGTCGTACGGAGAGGTCGAGCCGACGGCCTTCTTCGCGGCGAGCTTCCTCCTGATGTTCGGCCTGATGTTCGGCGACGTCGGCCACGGGCTCGTGCTGTTCGTCGCGGGCTACTGCCTCTTCCGCTGGATTCCGAGGTATCTCGACTACGGCATCCTGCTGATGGAAGCGGGCGTCGTCTCGACGGTCTTCGGATTCCTCTACGGGAGCTTCTTCGGGATCGAGGGAGCGCTTCCCGTTCTCTGGATGGAGCCGCTGCGGGACCTTCCGAAATTCCTGACGGTCGCCGTCGGCCTGGGCGTCCTTCTCGTCTCGGCGGGGCTGATCCTGAACATCGTCAACACGTGGAGATCCGGCCAGCACGCCGCCGCGCTCTTCGGGACGCGCGGTCTATTCGGCGCCTTCGGCTACTGGGTCCTCGCCGCTCTCGGAATCCGCGCGTTTCTCTCGAGGAGCTTCCGCCTGCCGGCCTGGGCCGTCCTCGCGCTCCTCGCCGTTCCCGTCCTGCTGCTCCTTTTTCGCCGCTCGCTCGTGGACCGGCTCGAGCGCAAGCGCGGACCGCGCCGCCACGGCTCGGCCGAATCGCCGGGCTGGCTCGGGGCGCTCGAGGCCTGCGTCGAGCTCGTGGATTCGATCGTGTCCTACTTCGCGAACACGATCTCGTTTCTCCGCGTGGCGGCCTTCGCTCTCGTTCACGCGGGCGCCTTCCTGGCGCTGTTCGCGCTCGCCGACACCCTCAACCGGGTGCGCGGAGGCGGCGCGCTCACCCCCGTGCTGCTCGTGGCGGGCAACGCGCTGATCATCCTGCTCGAGGGCCTGACCGTGTCGGTCCAGGTCCTGCGCCTCGAGTACTACGAGTTCTTCGGGAAGTTCTTCCGGGGCGGCGGCGAACCCTACCGCCCCCTCATGCTGCGCGCGGGCGTGGCGAAGGGAGTTGCAAGATGAAGCGTCGCATTCTGTTCCTGGCGATTCTGCCCGTCCTCGCGCTCGCGCTGGCCCCGCTCCTGGCCCAGACGGCCGCGGGATCGCGAGCGCCCGCGACGGCGCTGCCGCCGGACAGCATCAAGTGGGTCTTCATTTCGGCGGCGCTCGTGACGGGGCTGTCCGCGGTCGGCGCCGCGATCGCGGTCGCGGTGGTCGGGAGCGCGGCCATGGGGGCCGTCGCCGAGAAGCCGGAGACCGCGGGAAGAGCCCTGATCTTCGTCGGGCTCGCCGAGGGCATCGCGATCTACGGCCTGATCATCGCGATCATGATCCTCGGGCGCTTGCCGTGAAGATCTTCGTCCTCGGCGACGCCCTCGACGTGCGCGGGTTCGCGCTCGCGGGCGTCGAGGGGGCCAGCCCGAAGGAGGTCGAGATCGCGCGCGCGCAGCTCGAGCGCGTCGTCGACGCCGAGCCGCCGGTCGGTCTGCTCCTCCTCTCGGAGCGGGTCGCCGGCCTCCTTCCGCGCGAGATCGATCGGCTCGAGCGATCGGACCGGCCGCCCGCCGTTCTCGGTGCTTCCGGGGCAGCGGCCGTGAAGACCTTCGGCAGCGTCGCCTCGGCTCGTCGAAGCCCTTCGCGAGGAGGTCGACGCGGAAGCGTCACGGATCCGCCGGGAGACGGAGGAGACGGAGCGAAGACAGAGCGACGCCGCCGCGCGGGAGTTCATCGAGCTGCCGGACCGGGGCGAGCGTCTGGCGGAGGAGCGCCGGAAGTCGGCCGAGATCCTCGCCCGTGAGGACTGGGCCGACCGTCGAGAGGCGCTCGAGCGGCGCGAGGCTTTCGGGGCCGAAGCGTTCCGGCGCGGCCTCGAGCGGCTGGCGGGAGCTGCGGCGCCGGAGGATCGCGCGGAGGTCCTGGGCGGCTCGCCCGCGAGGCCATCGAGAGGGTGCCGGGCGACGCCGTCGAGATCGCGGTCAACGAGGCCGACGCGCCGCTCCTGACCGAGGCCTTCCGGTCCGAGCTCGCGCGCCGCGCGGGCCGGCGCGAGGTTCGCCTGGCGGCCGATCGTCTCGAGACCGCCGGCGGCTGCGTCGTCCGCACGGAGGACGGGCGGGCCTCCTTCGACGACACGTTCGAGGCGCGCGCCCGTCGGTTCGAGACGGCCTGGCGCGCGGCCGTCGCGGAGATCCACGGGCCATGAGCGCTGAGCAAGATCGCGTCGGCCGGGTCACGGGCGTCTTCGGGCCCGTCGTGCGGGCGGAGGTCGACTTCCCGGTCGCTCTCTCCGAAGTCGCGCGGGTCGGAACGAGAGATGCTCCTCGGTGAGGTGATCGAGCTCGACGGCCGCGAGGCGGTCGCGCAGGTATACGAGGACACGGCCGGCCTCGCGCCGGGTGATCCGTTCCGGACCGAAGGGGCGCCGCTCTCGGTGGAGCTCGGCCCGGGCCTCCTCGGACAGGTCTTCGACGGGATCCAGCGGCCGCTCGAATGGCTGGCCCGCGAGGAGGGAGATTTCTGGGCCGCGGAAGGAGCGCCCCCGCCCTCGATCGCGATCGACTCTGGGCATTCGCGCCGTCGGTCGAGGCCGGCCGGGACGTCGGCGGCGGCGCCG
>CAVXOX010000009.1:0-9371 GCA_963763535.1 uncultured Acidobacteriota bacterium | reverse complement strand
CGCATCCTCCGACGCGCACGGCGGGGACGCCCATGCCCGCGCGAGCTTCACCCAGTCGAGTGTCGGCGCGCCCAGGTCGGTGAGGCCGCGCGCCGCGCGCCCGGTGTTCGGCGACGCCGGCGCGTTGCGAGCTCGATCTGCAGGATGCGGTAGGCGCGGTTGGCGCAGACGACGTCGTCACGTCGAGCGCTCTCGCGCGCCTGCGTCCACAGCGCCTGCAGCGTGTACATGCCGCTGCCGTCCGCCTGGAAGGCGATGACGCGGCGGTCGGGACAGGCGATGGCGGCGCCGGTCGCGCACGGCAGGCCCTGGCCGATCGCGCCGCCGGTCAACGTCAGCCAGCTGTGCGGCGCAGCGGATTCGAGGGCGGGATAGAGCGGCACCGAAGACGTGGCGCCCTCGTCGACCACCACGGCATGCTCGGGCAGCGTCGCCGCGATCGCCGCCGCGAGGCTGTAGGAGTCGAGCGCTCCGGACGGTACAGGAGGCGGATCGAACGCGGCGATGGTCGCGATGCGAGCGGGCTTGGGAAAAGCGTCCGCGACCGCCGCGAGCGCCTGGTCGACGTTCTCGCCCACACGCGCGAGCGTGAGGACCTGCGACGTGCTCGGGCAGCATCCGGCTCGCTGCTCCGGGCCAGCCGAACATCGCGACGGGGTCCGGCGCTCCGACGAGCACGACGTGATCGATCCCGTCCAGGAGGCCCGTCGTCTGCTCCGGAAAATACCCGAACCGCTCGACGCGCGGCGTGCCCGCGCCGCGCTCCATGCGTGCGGGGAACGTCTCCACGAACACCCGACAGCCGGTAGCCTCCGCGATGCGCGCCACGTGCTGCAGGGCGCGGCGGCGGCATGCCGGACCGCCGAGGTACAGGGCGCTGGACTTGCCCCGCCGCAGAACGCCCACGGCCGCCGTGACGCGAGACGAGTCGGGCGCCGGTGCAGCCGGCGGCGAGGGTGTGGGAGCGGGGGCCGCGCCCGGCAGGCCCTGAAGATCCGCAGGAACGATGAGCGTCGCCACCTGGCCCGGCGGCGCCGCGGCGGCCGACAACGCGCGCGCGACGTCCGCGCCGACGGCCTTCACGTCCGTGCTCGTTTGGACCCACCCCACCGATGCAGCGAGTGCGGCGATGTCGCTCGTGAGCGGAGAATCGCAGGCGCGGTGCCACGTCGCGTGATCGCCGACCACGTTCACCACGGGTGTGTGCGCACGCCGGGCGTTGTGGAGATTGGCGAGGCCGTTCGCCAGCCCCGGCCCCAAATGCAGGAGCGTCATCGCGGGGCGCCCGGCCATGCGGCCGAACCCGTCGGCGGCGCCCGTACAGACGCCCTCGAAGAGGCCGAGCACCGGACGAATGCCGCGGATGGAATCCAGCGCCGCGACGAGCGCCATCTCCGTCGTGCCCGGGTTCGCGAAGCAGACGTCGATGCCGGCGTCGCGGGCGGTGGTCAGAATCGCCTCGGCGCCGTTCATCGTCCCCCCTCGTCCGCGGCGCTCGCGATGATTTCGCGTGCCAGTGCCGTGAGCGCGCGCCGCAGGAGACCGAAGACCTGCCGGAGGTCGGTCCCCGGCTCGATGTGCTGTGCGACGAATGCGCCGTCGGCCACGCACAGGACGAACGGCGCGAACTCGCCGGCCAACCGATCGGCCAGCTTCGCGATCGAACGACGTCGAGCAACACGGACAACAGCGTCCGAATCCGCTCGAGGGCGAGCGCGCGTACGCGGCGGATGACCGCCAGAGACGTGGCATCGACCTCTCGGCGCTCGAGCGCGATGACGAGGAGGAGTCGCAGGAACTCGGGATGCTGCTCCAGCGACGTCACCACGGCTTCCAGGAGCGCCGTCGCGCGTTCGGCGGGATCGCTCGGCAGGCTGTCGCTCCCGGGCAAGGCGTCGAACCAACGCCGAGCCCCCTCCTCGACCACCGCACCCAGCAGCGCCTCCTTGCTCTCGAAGTGCCAGTAGATCGAGCCCGACGGCAGGCCCGACCGTTGGCTCACCGCCGCGATGCTCGTTCCGGCGAATCCGCGCTCGGCCATGAGCGCGGCCGCCGCTTCGACGATCTTCCGGCGCGACTCGACGCCGAGCTCCTCCCGCCGGGACAGCTTTCGCGCCGCACTTCGATCAGCCATGCCCTGCCCCTCCGACGCGGTCGCGCAGTCGCGGCAGAAGCGCCAGCGCGTTGTCCCGCTCGATCGCACCACGGGCCGCCTCGTCGAAGCCGTCGTAGTGCGTGAGGCCGTCGATGGTCAGATGGGTCACCGGCTCGGGTGCGAACGGGAAATCCGTTCCGAAGAGGATCTGTGTCGGCGGCACGAGCTCGCACAGCGAGCGCAGGGCATGCGGGTTCGCCGAGAGCGCCGTGTCGTAGAAGAAGCGCTTGAGGTAATGCATCACGCCGCGCGGCGCGCGCTCGAGCGTTCCCGGCAGGAAGTCGAGGAGACTCCAGCGCCAGGCGAGAAACGGCGCCGTCCCGCCGGCGTGCGAGAAGATCAGGCGCACGTTCTGGCACCGCTCCGCCGTTCCGCTCCAGATCAGGTTCAGGATGGCGCGACTGGTGTCGAACGTGAACTCGGCCGCGAATCCCGGGACGTCGATCGGAATGGTCTCGCTGCTCTTCGGGATCGTCGGATGCACGAAGACGACGGCGTGACGCCGGTCGAGCTCCGCGAACACCTCGTCGAACGCCGGATCCCCGAGCACCCGCCCATCGTGCTGACTCGCGAGCAGCACGACGCCATCGAGACGGAGCGTGTCGAGCGCGTGCTCGAGCTCGCGCAGCGCGCCGCCGACGTCCGGAAGCGGCAGCGTCGCGAACCCGCCGAACCGCGTCGGGTGGTCGGTCACCAGGCGCGCGGAGATCTCGTTGCAGCGCCGCGCGAGGTCGCGCGCGGCGGCCGCATCGCCGAAGTGGACGCCGGGCGACGAGATGGACGTGACGGCCGCCTGGATGCCGTGCCGGTCCATCAGGCCGAGCGCGTCGTCGACGCTCCAGCTCGGGAACGGGATACCGCCACCGCCGGTGATGCCGATGCGCGCCAGCGCCGAGACGTACTCCGCCCGGCAGGATGTGGTGGTGGACGTCGATGCGATGGGGCGCCGTCATGGCTGCTTCTTCTCTGCGCAGAGCGCGCGCAGGAACGCGTGCGTGCGCTCGGCCTCCTCGGGCGTCGCGCACAGCGCGCTCACCCGAAGATCGGTCGCGCCGGCCGACTCGTACGCCGCGATCCGCTCCCGCACCTCGTGCTCCGTCCCGGCCGCGAGCAGTCCTTCCGGACCGTCGAGACCTTCGCGCGCGAGCGTCGCCCGATAGGCGGGCAGGAACCCGTACATCTTCAGCTGCTCCGCCGCCACGGCGCGCGCCCGATCCGGCGCATCGGTCACGCACACCGGAACTCCGGCCAGAATCCTCGGCGACGGCCGTCCGGCGCGGGCCGCCGCATCGCGGAGGCGCGGCGCGACGTAGTCGGCGACGGTCCTCGGCCCCACCATCCAGAGCGTCACCCCGTCGGCCTCCTGCCCCGCGAGGTCGAGCATCTTCTCGCCGAGCGCGGCGACGAGGATGGGGCACGGCGGCGCCTCGATCGAGAGGCGGCCGCGGACGACGACCTCCTTCCCCTCGAGCGACACGGCCTCGCCTGCGAGCAGGCCCTTCAACGCGAGCAGCGTCTCCTTCACGCGGGTGAAGGATCGCGCGTAGCGCTCGCCGAACATCCCCTCGACCAGCGACTTGATGGGACGCGCCGATGCCGAGCACGAGGCGGCCGCCGGTCGCCGCCTGCGCGGTGAGCGCCTGGGCCGCCAGCGTGATCGGGTGGCGTCCGTAGACCGGCACGATCGACGTGCCGAGCTCGATGCCGGGCGCGTCGGCCGCCACGGCCGCGAGCGCCGTCAGCGCATCGGGCCCGGTGATCTGGGAGAGCCAGAAGCTCGCGAAGCCGTCCGCCGCCGCGCGCCGCGCCTCGTCGCGGATCGATTCGAGGCGCGTGTGATGACCGCCGCCGTTCCAGCCGATCCGCACGTCAGGCTCCGCGCCGACGGCAGCGTGCCGGGCATGCGATGGCCCCAGACGCTCAGCCGGTCGTAGCGATCCGACCTTCCAGCGTCGCGTCGTCGATCTTGCGGCCGCCCCAGCCGAACTCGACGTCGAAGCCGGACGGCGTCCGCGCGTAGAACGAGAACATGCGATCGTTCGGGTGCACGCCGAGCGTGTTCGCGATCTCGATGCCGGCCTTGAGACAGCGGTCGTACGCGTGCCCGACGTCGTCCATGGCGCCGACCTCGAGCATGAAGTGATGCACCCGCTTCGGCATCGGCGCGGCGGCGAACGCCACGGTGTGGTGCCGCGGATTCGCGTGGAGGAACGTGATGAGCAGCGAGAACCCGGGCGCCAGCTCGACCTCGATGCGATCGGAGAGCCGCATGCCGAGGAGCTCGCAGTAGAACCGTTCGGTCGCCTGCGGATCCATGGCGGCGAAGACCACGTGGCCGAGGCCCTCGTCGCCGGTGACGAATCCGGACGGGACGAGCGGCGACCGAAAGGGCTCCGCCGCCCGCTCGGGCCCGTGGAACAGCTCGATCGGCACGCCGTTCGGATCCTCGACGCGGAGGACGCGCTGCACGCGGCGCGCGCGCGCGACGTCGTCGCCCAGGTCCGCCGTCGGGAACCCGGCCTGGTTCAGCTCTTCCGACAGGCGGCGCAGCGTCGCCTCGTCGTCCACCTCGAACCCGGCGTACGCGAGATCGTCGCGCGATCCCGGATGGACGACGATGCGCTGCGCCTGGTCGTCGATCCGAAAGGCGACGCTGCCGTCCGATCGTCGCTCGGACACGAGCAGGCCCAGCACATCGACCACGAATCGCTCCCAGGCCGCGACGTCGCTGACCTCGAAGCCGAGGTATCCGAGCCGTGAGATTGCCGCCATCGATCGTCTCCTTCGTTCTCTACAGGAAGAACTCGGGCGGCGTGCCGCCCGGATGCAGCTCGGCGTAGCCGAACACCTGCGACGCCTTGTCCGGGTTGTTCAGCGCGTGGGCGCGCATCGCGTGGACGTCGCGGAAGTAGCGTTGCATCGGGTTGTCGAGGAAGAGCGCCCGCCCCCCGCTCGCTTCGAAGAGCAGGTCCACCGCCCGCACTCCCCGCAGCACGATGTTGGCGGCGCTCCAGCGTGCCCGCGCACGCGCCGACATCGGGATGGCCTCACCGGCCTCGGCCCGCGCGCACATCGCCTTCCAGGTGTCCTGCACGTCGGCTTCGGCCGCGGCGATCTCGACCGCCGCTTCGGACAGCCGTCGCTGCGCGAACGGGTCGTCGGCGACCTTGGAGCCGTCGTACGCCGCGACCTTCGCCTGCATGTACGAGCGGTATGCGTCGAGGGCGCCGCGCGCCGCGCCGATCGCCGGCACGGCGATGGCGAACGCGAAGAGACAGCCGAACGGCAAGCGAAACAGCGGTCCCGTGTTCACCGCCTGGCCGGGATTCTGGAACATGTACGCGTCGACGAACCGATGCGTGCGGTGCTCGGGGACGAAGGCGCCTTCGACGACGATGTCCTTGCTGCCCGTGCCCGCCAGTCCCGCGACGTGCCAGTTGTCGATGATCCGATAGTCGGATCGCGGCAGCAGGAACGTCCGCATGTCCGGGGTCGGGCCGTCGCTCGGAGCGACGCCGCCGAGGAACACCCACTGGCAGTGGTCGCAGCCGCTCGAGAACGACCAGCGACCCGAGAGCCGGAAGCCGCCGTCCACGCGCTCGACCTTCCCGGTCGGCGCGTACGACGAGCTGATGAGCACGCTGGTGTCCTTCCCCCAGACGTCGCGCTGCGCCTGCTCGGGGAAGAGCGCCGAGCTGCCAGTTGTGGATCCCGACGACGCTGAGGAACCAGGCGCTCGACGGGCACGCGGCGGCGACTTCCGCGACCGCCTCGAAGAACGTGAGCGGACTCAGCTCGAAACCGCCCCATTGGCGTGGTTGAAGCGCCCGCAAGAGGCCGGATCGCTGATAGCTCTCGAAGGTTTCGTCGGGAAGCCGCCGCAGGGATTCGCATTCCGCTGCTCGGCCTCGAATGGCCTGCGACAACTGTCGGGCACTTCGAAGATACGTCTCGTCGTCCATTTCAGCCCTCTAGGTCGATTGTTCTAGATTGAACGACCAAGATATGGCAGGGCGGTCACACGAAGTCAACAGAGGTCATCGCCCGTTTGGTCGGGCGCATGGCTGTTCGCCAGCCTCTCAGCGGCCGTGCCGGGGACCCCGGCGCCCCCAGCGCAGCGAAGAACGCTTGGCGCCAGGAGGTGGAATCCGAATTCCCCATTCATCAGCGGACGATGGTCGCGCCGATCCCAGGCGCGATGGGATCCCGGGCTGCCGAAGCAGCGGTAGCCGAAGGCGACCACGGTGTCGTTGTCGGACTTCACGAACCGACGGACGTCGTCGCGGAACCTCCCGTTCCACTCCTGCCACGCGTCGCCGACGAAGCTACCGACCTGGTAGAGCCCGGCGGCATCCCACGCCTCGGCGATCAGCTTCGTACCGGCCAGGACCGGATCCGACTCGATCTCCAACAGGACGGGAGGACGCTGGAGCGGGCGCCCCGACTCGTCGCGCGACAGCACGGAGGCCAGGTCGAACCGGAAGCCGTCGACGTGCATGTGGGCCACCCAGTACCGCAGGCTTTCGAGGATCAGGCGGCGCACCACCGCGTCGTTCGCGTTCAGCGTGTTGCCGGTGCCCGTGTAGTTCGCGTAGCGCGCGCGATCGTCTTCGAGGATGTAGTACGTCCCGTTGTCGAGCCCCCGGAACGACAGCGTGGGTCCGTCGTGGTCCCCTCCGCCGTGTGGTTGTAGACGACGTCCAGGATCACTTCGATGCCCGCGCGGTGCAGCGCCTTGACGAGGTCCCGGAACTCGTCGACCGGTCCCAGCGGATCGCGACCGAGCTGTAGCCGGCGTGGGGGCGAAGAAGAGACCGGGCGAATAGCCCCAGTAGTTGACGAGCCCCGCGGGCAATCTTGCCGGTCGAACTGGAACACGGGGAGCAGCTCGACCGCCGTGATCCCGAGGTCTTGGAGATACGGAATCTTCTCGATCACGCCGGCGTACGTCCCGCGCATTCGCGGCTCGACCCCCGAGCTCGGATGTCGGGTGAAGCCCGCGACGTGCATCTCGTAGATCACCGTGGTGGCGAACGGCCGGCGGAGCGGGGTGTCGCCCTCCCACTCGTACGCGTCGGAATCCACCACCACGCTCCGCATCGCGACCGTCGTGTCGTCGCCCGGACGGCTCGCCGCCAGCGGTCGTACCCGTCGGGAACGACGACGGCGCGCCCGTAGGGGTCGAGGAGGACCTTCGCGGGATCGAAGCGCAGCCCGTGCGCCGGGTCGAAGGGGCCGATCGCGCGGTAGGCGTAGACCTGTCCCGAGCGGAGGCCGGGCACGAACGCGTGCCAGTAGTGGTAGGTCCGGTGCGTCGGCGCATCGAGCCGGATCACGCGGGCCGGCTCCCCGTCGCCGCGCCGTCGAAGAGCAGAAGCTCGACGGCGTCGGCCTTGCGCGAGAACACGCAGAAGTTGACGCCGCCCTCCACGACGCTCGCGCCCAGCGGGAAGGTCCGGCCCGACGAGACGGTCATGGCGTCACCAAATCGTCCGGCGGCAACGAGCCACGGACGGCAAAGGTCGTACGATGCCGATCAGGGCGAGCGACGCGTACTGGGGCCGGATCGTCACAGCGCGAGGACCGCAGATCGCGATCGCCGAAGCGGCGTCACTCGGAGACGGCGCGCCGGAAGCCTCGAGCATCGAATCGGCGACCTTCCGCGCATCCCTCAGCGCCCGGTCGGCCGCCCTCTTGAGGTCGCTCCAAGAGTCGTCCGCAGCGCTGGATAGCCGCCTCACGATGCGGCTCGCGTCACGCTGGTGTCCGCGCAACACGGCCAGTTGGGCTCTCGCTTCATGGCGAAGCTCGCGAACCCGATCCCGGGCGTCTGCTTCGATCTTCCGCTCCGCTCGGCGGAGCGAGACCTGGATTTGTTTGACCGATCGGGCCAGCTGGTGGCGCCTTTCTGCACGTCGACGCGGCCATCGTGAGCACCTCGCAATTCCGTTGGACGTCGATTCGCCATGGTCTCGTTCGCCTTTCAAGCGCGCCCACGGGGCTGCGTCGGTCGTGTCTGTTCGATTCCTGTTCGGAAAGCGAGCCATGATTCGAATACCGCTCCTCCGGGCTCGGGTCTTGTCATTTCCCGCCACGCGCGGCGCTGGTGTCGCAGGCGGGTCCTCTGTCGACTGTGCGAGACCGAGCACCGAGCGCCACCATGGCCAGTACGACCAGTGCCCTCGCCGGCCAACCTGCCGCCCACCGCGCGACGTCGTTGCGCGGATTCCTGAACTCGGGATGCAGTCTCACCCTCCGTAGGCCGCCGCGAGTCCTTCCAGTCACGCCACGTCATGGCACGCGACAGAACGGCGCGACGGGAGTGGCGCGCCATGACAAGCGCGAGACCGCCGTCGTAGGATAAGTTCGGGGCGTCATCAGCGCCGCATGCCCAGGACATTCGTCCGGACGCTCACCTGAGAGCGCCTCCTTGCAGGCGCTCGGAATGTGGACGTTCTCCTCAGCCCCTGCCGCCCAGACCGATGTCAGCTCTTGGATTGTGACTTACCGAGCCTCCCACGTCAGCGCGGAGCGCGGCTCCATATGATGTTGTCATCACTCTTGACATAGTCATCAGATTCACGCTAAAGCCGCTGGCAATGACCAACGGACGCGCAAAGGCAGGAGCACGGCGGCAGACCGCGCCGGGACGCGGGGCGCGCCGGCGGGAGGAGACCCGGGCGCGGCTTGTGTGGGCGGCCCGGGAGCTGATGGCCCGCAAGGGTGTCGGCGCGACGTCGATTCAGGAGATCACCGAGGCCGCGGACGTCGGCTTCGGCTCGTTCTACAACCACTTCGACTCGAAGGAGACGATCGCCGCGGCCGTCATGGCGGAGGCAATGGAGAGCTTCGCGACCGCGGCCGACCGGCTCGCCGCGGTGCTCGAGGATCCGGCCGAGACCTCGCGGCCTCGGTGCGCCACGCGGTCGCCAGAGCGGCGGCGGACGAGGCGTGGGGCTGGTTCCTCGTGCGGACCGCGCTGACGCGGACCGGTGGGCTCCGAGGAGGTCTCGGCGCGCGGCTCGCCCGCGACATCCGGATCGGGCTCGAACGCGGGCGCTTCGAGGCCAACGATCCGCTCGCGACGATGCTGGCGGCCGGCGGCGCCATCCTGGCGATCATCGCGGGACGGCTCCAGGGCGATATCGGTGCGGACGCGCCCGAGCGCGCGGCGACGGTGGTGCTGAGCCTGGTCGGGCGTCCCATATGATAGTTT
>CAVXOX010000008.1:0-1283991 GCA_963763535.1 uncultured Acidobacteriota bacterium | reverse complement strand
CCCGTCGGCTGGACCAAGTGCGTCGGCTGTCCCTTCCACGACCGCTGCTGGGACGAGGCCGAGACCGCGAACGACGTCGCCCTGCTGACGGCCGTCGGCCAGGAGCGCGCCCGCACCCTCCGCGCCCGCGGAATCACGACCATCCGCCAGCTCCCGGCCGCGATCGACGATCCCGCGCACCGCGACTACTTCTGGGAAGGCAAGAAGAAGCCGCACCCCAGGAGCTTCGTCGCCGGCCTTCGCCGCGGCGCCGAGGCCTTCCTCTCGGGCAAGCCGATCCTCATCGCCGCCCCCGACCTTCCGCCCGCCGACGACTGCGTCACCCTCGACCTCGAGGGCCTGCCGCCGTACCTCGACGAGCTCGAGAAGATCTACCTCTGGGGCATCAAGGACCATCGCGGAAATCCCGGCCGCTTCCTTCCCGCCCTCGCCGGCTTCGGCCCCGAAGGAGACCGCGCCGGCTGGGAGGCCTTTCTCTCGACGGCCGCCGCCCTTCTCGACGAACGCCCCAACCTGCGCTTCGTTCACTGGGGCTCGTACGAGCGGACCGGGATCGAGCGATACGTCGAGCGCTACGGCGACCCAGCGGCACCGCCGCGCGAGTCCTCGACCGGCTCCTCGACCTGCTGACGGTCGTCCGCAGCTCCGTCGCCCTGCCGCTTCCGAGCTACGGCCTCAAGGTCGTCGAGAAGCTCGTCGGCTTCGAGCGAAGGCTCACCGAGTACCAGGGGAGCCTCGCCATGGCCCGGTACATCGAGGCCACCGAGACGTCGGACCCTGCCGCGCGCGACGCCATCGTCAGCGAGATCCTGGCCTACAACGAGGAAGACCTCGACGCGACGTGGAAGGTGTTGGGCTGGCTTCGGAATATGACGAGGTCGGTCCGATGAGGTTCGAGCGGCAACAGCTTACGTGGGGACTCCGAGGCGGGTGCGGAGTTCTGTCGGGACTGGCGACTCCAGGCGCCATTGGACCGTTATCGGTCTTTCGCCTTGCCAGTTCTCGAAATGAAGTCGACCAGAGTAAAGAAACGGTAGCGCGCCGCCGTGTGATCCCTTGGTCTTGGAGCGGACGAAGAGATGAACGGGTATCCCAAGCTTTTCGTGCTCTCGAATGGCCTGACCGTGCTTTCCGTGCTGAGTTGTCCGATTTTGACTCTGCCACTGAAAAAGTTCAGGTGATAAAAACTGGTCGCGGTACTTGAACCGCTCGGCGTGCTCATCCTTGTCCAGAGTTACGAGTAGGATCATTTGGCCGCCCTGAAGGATGAAGCCTTGCTGCCAGATCGAAGGGGAGAAGGTTAGGCCGAACAGGCGCGGGATCTCCTCTCGCGAATAGCTCCGCCACAGCTGAAGCGTTCCGTCGCGCCGGCCCATGGGTGAGAGGACGAGCTCGCTGTCCCGGCTTTCGAACACGACTCGCTGGGCAGTGCCGGGGAGACCGGCATCGGCGCCGAACCAGCTACGGAGAATCTTTGGGAGTTCGTTAGCGTCGGTTTCGGGTCGGCGGACCACGTTGACTGCGACCTTTACGAAGTCTGCCTCGTAGCGGTCGCCGTCGATCGTCACCGGCGTCCAGCCTTCCGGAAGGCCTTGGTGCTGCGCCCGATCGGGAAGGAACAGGATGGGCCGGCCGTTCGAGTGACTGACTTTGCATTCGAAGCGTCCTTCGGCACCCACCGCCGCGCCCGGGCGGCGGAGGTACTCGGCCAGCCGCCATTCCGCAAGCTCGCGGGTCAGTGACTGAAGGGCCTCGCGAGCGGCGGACTTGCTGGAAGTCATCGCCCGCAGAACGCCGTCGTCGTACCGGAAGTAGGACACCTGGCCAGTGCCCTTGCCGCCCACCCAAGCCTCTATCGGATTCTTCTCGATTAGGCGCCGGAGTGCCCCTTCGTCTTGAAGATCTACGCCTATGTCAGTCTTGAGAACGGCGGACCGTTCTGCAATTTGGCGAAAACCCTTCGTGAGTTCATCGATGGCAATCTCTCCAGGAAACCTGTCGGCGTTGAGCATGGCGAGGAGCAACAACATCTTGTAACTCTTCGTCATGTCCGTGGTTTCAAGTGCGTCGAGGAATGCCCCGGTTTCCTCGAGAGCAGCTCTCTTGTCGGCGGAGAGATCTCCCATGGAGCCCACGAAGCGAAGCCACGAACCGTGCGACTTGCGAGCGGCCCGGGGGGCATAGCCTTCGTGAAACGCCTCAATGGCGAGAGGTCGAGTCCCGTGGAGGGCCTTGAAGTCTTCGTACCAGCGCTTGAGCGCGTCTTCCCGCCCGTCCCGAAGCAGAGCCTTCAGGATGTCCACGGCCTCAAGGTCGTAGGTGACCTCGCAGCCGGGAGGTAGTTGGAACTCTCCGTTCTGCAGGCGATCGAGGGCGTAGCGCACCTCGTGGTCGCCGCTGCCGAGCTGGAGCAGGGTCTGAGGCTTCAGCAGAAACGTTCGATGGTTGCCGATGTAGTCGATGACGGTGAGTTTGTCCTTCCCGGCCGCCTTCGCAGGCCGCGGCCGAACTGTTGCAGCCAGAGGATTCGGGACTCGGTGGGACGAAGCATCATTACCGTGTCAAGGTCGGGCAGGTCGACGCCTTCGTTGAACATGTCCACCGCGCAGACCACGTCGAGCTCGCCCGATTCCAGCCTCTCGAGAGAGCGCGCGCGCGGGGCGCTCGATTCGCCCGAGTGCACGGCGACAGCGCGGACTGCGTTCTTTGCGGAAGAACTCCGCCATGAAGTCCGCGTGCCGCTGGGACACGCAGAAAGCGAGTGTCCGCTGGCCGGCTCGCGAGCGATATTGCTCGAGCGCGTTCTCCGCTCGTGCCTGAGTGGCGACCGCTTGCGTGAGCGCTTCTTCGTCGAATCGTGAGGCACGCCAGGGGATGTTGGCGTAATCCACCTCGTCGGGAACGCCGAAGTAGCGGAAGGGCGAAAGCAACTCGCGCCGAATGCCCTCGGTCAGATCGCAGCGGTAAACGAGATTCTCCTGGCAGAGGGCGAGCAAATCGCCGCCGTCGGTCCTCTCGGGCGTGGCGGTAAGTCCAAGAAGGAACTTCGGGCGGAAATGCTCGATTAGCCGGCGATAGGTAGCGGCGGAGGCATGGTGGAACTCGTCCACGACGATGTAGTCGAACTCGTCGGGGCGGAAGTCGTCGAGATGCCGGCGGCGACCGAGAGTCTGAATCGAGGCGAAGAGGACGTCGGCGTCCGGTTCCTTCGCGGTTCCGGTGAACCGGCCGAGGCGGGCCGAGGGACGGACCCGACGGAAGGTCTTGAGTGCCTGGTCGAGGATCTCCTCCCGGTGGGCGACGAAGAGGATCCGGCGGAATTGCGGGCGGTCGCTGTCGAAGGCAGACAGCCAGGTTTTCCCGAGACCGGTCGCTAGGACGACGAGCCCCGCGATGTTGCCTTCGGCGCGGGTCTTCTCGAGTGCCGCGAGGGCTTCCCTCTGGATCTCGTGAGGTTGGGGCGGAGGCTCGGGAGCGGCTTCTTCCGGCGATGCCACCGTTCCTTGGCCGACGAACGAAGGCCCCAGCGGGCGACGCAGCGCGTAGGCGTCGATCCACATCTGATCGAGCGGCCGCGTGGAGGGATGCGAGAAGAGCGCCTCGAATCCGTTGACGACATCCTGGAAGCCCGAGCGCATCGCGCGACGAGATGACGCGGTAATTCCACTCGACGCCCTGCGAAAGCGCGATGCGGCTTAGATTGGAACTGCCGACGAAGGCTACGCCAGTTCCTATTCCCCGGTGAAAGACGTAGGCCTTGGGATGAAAGGAACTCGCGAAACCCGTGACGTCGTACATCTGCCCGGCGAGATGCGTCTCGTAGACGCGGGTATCGATATTGCCTTGGAGATCGAGCAACCGCCGGAGCGCGTCAGGTTCGGTCGCCTCCAGGTAGTCGCCGGTTAGGATACGTACTCGACCGCCTCGGTTCAGGATGTCGCGAAGGTGCTCTTCGATTTGGGCAACGCCATTCGTGTAGACGAACGCAACGGCGATGTCCACACCGACAGCCGACTCGAGCTCTGTCTTCAGGTGCGGGAGAAGGGGGTCGTGTTCACCGCCGGCGATGAGCGAGCGAGCATGGGGGGCCACGCTCCATGATGCGGTTGCGGCGGGCGGCTCGAGATAATTCGCTTTGTCCCTTATAAGGTGCCGAACTCCACCGCGCGGATCTGGAACGTCGCCGTCGTATCGCGGGATGACATGCACGTGAAGGTGAAAAACTGTCTGACCCGCCGCCTTGCCCACGTTCACACCGATGTTGAAGGCGTCGGGCCTGTGCGCGCGCTCGATCGCGGTCTTCGCCGCAGCGATGGCTTCTGTCAGCTCTAGCCGCTCCTGGGAGGTGGCGTCGAACCAGCCGCTGACGTGACGCTTCGGTATCAGCAGCGCGTGGCCGGGGCTCACCGGGAACCCGTCCCAGATGCCGAGAACCAGTCGTCCTCGATGGAAGACGCGTTCCGGCTCGACCGCGCAGAAAGCGCAGGGCTCCGAGCTCATCGCGACTGACTCCGGGTGATCACAAGCCATCCTGGGAGGCCATCGGCGCGACAGTCGGGGCATCGCCAGGAGGAAGCGCGGCGTTTGGCCAGACGCCGGAACTGGCACACGGGGCACCGGTGCTCGTAGAAAGACTTGCTTCCTTCAGGAAGTCTCTGCGGTGACCTGGTGCCGGGCGGCGCCAAAGACCGAGGGATGAATCCAGCCGCCTCTACAAGCTGACGCCACTCTGCGCCGTGCGTTTTCGATGGTGCCCGCGATAGAAGGCGCTCCGCGATATGCGCGGCTTCGTGGCAAAGCGTCTCCTCAAATCGGCGACGTCGCGGACCTCGGAGAGCTGGGTGGAGCTCAATAAGTCGATCGGTCGGACGCGATCGACCGAGCGACGTGCGTAGACGCGGATTCTCGACCACCCGAACGCTGCTTTCGAGGCTCGGAAGGTGCCAAATCGCGCCCCAGCGCCTAAGGAGTCCTCTCGATTTGTGAAGCCACGGCTCAGGAAGAACGCTCGCGTTCTGACGCGCTTTTCTCGCGGAATTTCGCACGATATTGAGCCTGGAACGAAGACTATTTGATCGTATCCCACGATCAACCGATCCCCGCGCGGGCCCTCGTCCCTCGCCGTCCCCTCCCGTACAATGCCGGCCGCCTCCTACCGAAAGGACCGCACCCGATGAAGAACCGTCTCGCCGCCGCCCTGGCTCTGCTCCTCGCGCTGCCGCTTTCCGGCCAGCAGCCGCCGAAGCCTCCGATCGACAAGCCGCCGCTGGCGCCGCCGACGGCGGATGCGTCGAAGGAGAAGGAGAAAGAGAAGCCGAAGTGGGACGTGGCGAACCCGCCGTACCCCTACGACAACACCGTCTCGCTCGACCTGACGTCCGGCACGTGGATGTCGCTCGACGTGTCGCCGGACGGGAAGGAGATCGTCTTCGACCTTCTCGGCGACATCTACACGATCCCGTTCGGGGGCGGCGAGGCGAGGGCGCTGACGTCCGGCATCCCGTGGGACATGCAGCCGCGCTATTCGCCGGACGGCAAGTGGATCGCGTTCACGTCCGACCGCTCGGGCGGCGACAACATCTGGATCATGGACCGCGACGGGAAGAACCCGCAGCAGGTGACGAAGGAGAGCTTCCGCCTGCCGAACAGCCCCGCCTGGGCGCCCGACTCGCAGTTCATCGCGGCGCGCAAGCACTACACGGGCACGCGCTCGCTCGGCGCGGGCGAGATCTGGCTCTATCACCGCACGGGCGGCGAGGGCCTGCAGATGACCAAGCGCGCGACCGAGCAGAAGGACGACGGGGAGCCCGCGTTCTCGCCCGACGGGCGGTACCTCTACTGGTCCGCCGACACGACGCCGGGGAAGATCTGGGAGTACAACAAGGATCCGAACGGGCAGATCTACGTCATCAAGCGGCTCGACCGCGACACGGGCAAGATCGTCAACTACGTGACCGGGCCGGGCGGGTCGATCCGGCCGACGCCTTCGCCGGACGGGAAGTCGCTCGCGTTCGTGCGGCGGGTTCGGTCGCAAGTCCGTGCTCTTCGTGAAGGACCTCGAGTCCGGCATCGAGCGGCCGGTCTTCGACGGCCTCGAGCGGGACATGCAGGAGACGTGGGCGATCCAGGGGGTTTATCCCGGGATGGCGTGGACGCCGGATTCGAAGTCGGTGGTGTTCTGGGCGGGGGGATTGATTCAGCGGGCGGATCTTGCGGGGAAGCAGGTTTACAAGATTCCGTTTCACGTGAAGGACACGCGCAAGACAGCGTCGGCGGTGCGGTTTCCGGTGGACGTGCTGACGGGGGTAATGGCGGCGTCGGCGTCGCCGAGCATCGTCGGCACGGCGAAGTCGCCGACGTTCCCCGTCCGCATGCTCCGGTGGGTCTCCGTCTCGCCCGACGGGAAGCGCGTCGCGTATTCGGCGCTCGGCTACATCTACGTCCGCGACCTGCCGAACGGGACGCCGAAGCGGCTGACGAAGCAGACGGACCACTACGAGTACTTCCCGTCCTGGTCGCGCGACTCGAAGTCGCTCGTCTACGCGACCTGGAACGACGAGACGCTCGGCTCGATCCGCGTCGCGACGGTGCCGGCGGGCGTCTCGAAGACGATCACCGACAAGCCCGGCCACTACTACGAGCCGGTCTTCTCGCCCGACGGAACGCGGATCGTCTACCGCAAGTCCGACGGCGGCTATCTCGTCTCGACGGCCTGGTCCGCCGATCCCGGGCTCTACCAGGTGCCGTCGTCCGGCGGCAAGTCCACGCTCATCACCGAGGACGGCTTGCTGCCGCGCTTCGGCAAGGCGAGCGACCGCGTCTTCTTCGTCAAGACCGAGGGCGGCGGGGACCAGATCGCGCCGGAGAAGCGCATCCTCGCCTCGATCAAGCTCGACGGCTCCGAGCCGCACGAGTACTACATCTCGGACCTCGCGACCGAGTTCGCGATCTCGCCCGACGGCAAGTGGCTCGGCTTCCGCGAGGGCTTCAACGCCTACGTCACGCCCTTCGTCGAGACCGGGCGCCGCGTCGAGATCGGGCCGAAGAGCAAGGCCGTGCCGCTGACGCGCGTGTCGAAGGAGGCGGGGGAGAACCTCCAGCTTCTCCGGCGACTCGACGCGGCTCTACTGGTCCTACGGGCCCGAGCTCTACGAGCGGGATCTGAAGGAGGCGTTCGCGTTTCTGCCCGGCGCGCCGGAGAAGCTGCCGGAGCCGGGCCCTGGCGCAGGGCACGAACATCTCCTTCGTCGAGCCGGTGGACATGCCGCCGGGCTCGAGCACGATCGCCTTCACCGGCGGCCGCGTCGTGACGATGAACGGCGACGAGGTGATCGAGGACGGCGTCGTCGCTCGTCGAGGGCAACCGCATCAAGGCCGTCGGCCGGAGGGGAGAGGTCTCGGTCCCCGCGGGGGCGAAGACGTACGACGTCGCGGCAAGACCGTCCTGCCCGGCTTCGTCGACGCGCACTACCACGGCTCGTTCGGCGCGGACGGCGTCCTGCCGCAGCAGAACTGGCACAGCGACGCCTCGCTCGCCTTCGGCGTCACGACCGTCCACGATCCTTCGAACGACACCGAACGAGGTCTTCTCGGCCGCCGAGCTCGCGCGCGCCGGGCTCTTCCGCGCCCCGCGCATCTTCTCGACCGGCACGATCCTCTACGGCGCCGCCGGCGACTTCAAGGCCGAGATCGACTCGATCGACGACGCGCGCGCGCACCTGCGCCGCCAGAAGGCCGCGGGCGCGATCTCGGTCAAGAGCTACCAGCAGCCGCGCCGCGAGCAGCGCCAGCAGATCCTCGCGGCCGCGCGCGAGACCGGCATCATGGTCGTGCCCGAGGGCGGATCGCTCTTCGAGATGAACATGAACATGGTCGTGGACGGGCACACGACGATCGAGCACACGATCCCCGTCGCCCAACATCTACCAGGACGTCGAGGCGCTCTGGCCTCCGGGGAAGGTCGGCTACACGCCGACGCTGCTCGTCGCCTACGGCGGGCTCTTCGGGGAGGAGTACTGGTACGCGAAGACCAACGTCTGGGAGGACCCGCGCCTCTCGAAGTTCGTCCCGCCGTTCGTCCTCGACCCGCGCTCGCGCCGGCGCACGCTGGCGCCCGACGACGAGTGGAACCACTTCAACGAGGCGAGGATCGCCGAGAAGCTCGACAAGGACGGCGTCACCGTCAACACCGGCGCCCACGGCCAGCGCGAGGGGCTCGGCCTCCACTGGGAGATCTGGATGCTCACGCAGGGAGGCATGACGCCGCTCGAGGCTTTGCACTGCGCGACGATCAACGGCGCGAAGAGCCTCGGCATGGACCGCGACATCGGGTCGCTGCAGCCGGGCAAGCTCGCCGACGTCATCGTCATCGACGGCGATCCGCTGAAGGACATCCGCACGTCGGAGAACGTCGCCTGGACGATGGTCAACGGCCGCCTCTACGACGCCGCGACGCTGAACGAGACGGCGTCGAGGGAGAGGAAGCGCGCGAAGTACTGGTGGGAGTGAGGCTCTGGGATTGGCCATCGAGCAGCCGACGGCGGTCCGCGCGGCGCATCAGCTCATGGAAGCCCGCTGTAACTGATTGATAGGCATGTCTATTAAAGCAATTGCTGCCACGCTTTAATAGCGGGTGGCCGTGTTCAAAAGGCTTTAATTGGGATGAAGCGCGGGCCGACCGGCGAGTACGTCGCGATTTCGACTGTCGGCGCAGAGGCGGCGAAAGCCTTTGTCCCGAGGCCGCTTCCTCCTAAGCCTCCACTCGCGGTCGACCCGGGGATCCGCGACCCCGCGGATCGCGCCAGGCTTCGGACGGCTTTCTCCACGACGAGCCGGTGCTTCTTCGAGCTCGAAGAGAAGGAGGTCCGACAGGGAGGATTGCGTCCCCTCGATCTGAGACGAGAGAACGGCTTCCTTCCGAACGTACGTGTAAAGGAAGAGATGCGTGTCCGGGTCCACGAGGCGCTGCAGCGCCGGCCCGTGGCTTCGATCGCGAGCCTCGTCTCACAAAGCGGGCTGACGACTCCGACCGTTACGGCCGCGATGACGGGCCTGGCGAAGCTGGGGATCGCGAGGGAGTTGACGGGGCGCCGCCGGAATCGGCTGTTTTCGTACGACTCCTATTTGAAGCTCCTGCAAGAGGGGACTGAGCCAGTCTAGCCGCCGATCACTGCCACTGCAGTCCGAGCGCCTTCGCGAGGAAGATCGCCATCTGCCGGCGCGTGACGGGGTTGTCCGGGCAGAAGTTGCCGCCGCCGCAGCCGCCCGTGATGCCCGAGGCGGCGAGGGCTTCGACGTACTGAAATCCGAAGTCGCTCGTCGGCACGTCGTTGAACGTGGCGGAGGCCGGGGCGGGACTGACCTGGAGCTGGTAGGCGATGACGAGGCCGGCGAACTTCTGGAGAGCGGCCGGTTGGACGAGGATGGCGATGCGGTTCATGGAGTTGTCGATCACGATGGGAACGCTGAACATGGTCAGCGTCTCGGTCAGACAGCCCGCACCGAACGACAGGCCGCTGACGACTCCGGCACCGTGCTCGCCGCCGAACCGATCCAGGAATCCGACGCCCAGGTACGGGCCCTCCCCGGCATTGTCCTGGCAGAAGTCGAGCGCGATCGACTGCACGAGCGCGCCGGAGGGAAGCTCGGGGTAGATCCAGAAGCTGCCCGTCGACGCGGTCAGGAAGTAGTTGCGCGTGAAGGTCGTACTCTCGTCCTGGGGCTGAAACGCGCCGGGGCCGAGCGAAATGTACGAGGTGGCCGTGGTGCCGAACGTCTCGGGCTGTTGCGCGATTGCGGCGGCGCCGGGAATGAAGACAGCGAGGCAGAGGGATGCGAGGATTGTCTTCACGTCAGTTCCTTTCTGTCGGCCAAAGGTTTGTTGCCCGTCATCCTAACGTGCGCGAAGCTCGCGAAGCATTGGTGGGAGTAGGACGGGCAAGTCATCAGCCCGCTGAGCCAGGGGGCGCTCATCGAGATCTCTTCGACGAGGAGTCGCAGGGCCCCTCACCCCAACCCTCTCCCCTCTCGGGGAGAGGGGGTTCATCTCGAGACGGCCGCTCAAAAAACAACCTTAAGGGAGGTTCTCCTAGGAAAAACCCTCTCCCCCGGCGGGCGGAGAGGGCAGGGGTGAGGGGGGCGAATCTCCTCGCCGACCTACGCCGCCGCGGCAAGCGCCGCCGCCACGGAGGGCCAGCCCTCGCGGACGCTGCGGTAGCGGGGCGTCCAGCTCGACGCGACCTTGAGCCGCCGGTTCGAGATCCGTTCCGAGCGTGACAGCATCTCGCCGAGCGATCCGAGCATGGCTCGCGCCCACCACGGAAACGGCTTCGGCGGAGGCGCGCCGAGCGTGCGGGCGAGCGAGTCGAAGTAGTCGCGGCGCGTGACCGGCTCGTCGTCGACGACGTTGTACGTCCCGGGGGGAAGCTCCAGCGCGGCGGCCGCGGCGGTCGCCGCGTCGTCGTGGGAGACGGACGAGGCGAACGCGTCGGGGGAGCCGGGCAGGAACGCGCGCCCCGTCTTCCGGAATTGCCCGATCGCCTCGACCAGGAACTTCGAATCGGGCCCGTAGAAGCCCGCGAAGCGCAGAACGACGCCGGCGCCGCCCGATTTCGTGAAGCGCGCCGCCGAGGCTTCGGCGTCGAGGACCGAGCGGTTGTATCGGACCGGCCGCAGGGCCACGGCCTCGTCGATCCAGCGATCGCCGCAATCGGGATAGACCGGCGCGAAGGACTCCTGGATGAACCGCTTCACTCCCTCGGCCAGGGCGGCGTCGACGAGGTTCGAAGAGCCGCGGGTCCGAATGGCGTCGTTCTCCTTCCAGGACGACCGGAGGAGCATCTGCGTGGTCGAGGACGGCATGTGCGTCGCGAGGTTCACGACGGCGTCGCAGCCGGCAGCGGCGCGGCGCAGCGTCGCCGAGTCGAAAAGGTCCGCCTCGACGGGCGAGGCGCCCATCCGCTCGAGCGTCTCGCGGTTTCCCGAGCCATGCATCAGCGCGACGACCGTGTGCCCCTCGCCGACCAGGATGGGCACGAGCCGCCGCCCCACCACCCCCGTTGCTCCCGTGACCAGAATCTTCGAGTTGTCCATGGAAAGACCTCCGGGTCCTTCCCATGCAAGAGCGATTCCGGTGTCCAGAGGCTGCACGGGGGGGACGGGGCGGGGGGAACCGGGGGGGGACCGGGGTCAACGCTGAATTCCTGAATTTCGGATGGCGGAATCAGGATTTCAGCGTTGACCCCGCCTGGGCCTTGACCACCAGAAGATCGTCCAGATCAACCCAAACCCGGCCGGTAGCGGCGACGGAGTCCTGGGAGGACGTCCCGGGGTCAACGCTGAATTCCTGAATTTCGGGTGGCGGAATCAGGATTTTCAGCGTTGACCCCGCCTGGCCCGCCTGCGCCGGCGGCATTCGCCACTGCTATCGTGTCGCGCACATTCAAAGGAGTCTTCCATGAGCCGTCTCGCCGCTGCTGCGCTCCTCCTTCTCAGCTCTGCGCCTGCCACGCTCTCCGCCGCGGACGCGTCCGTGCCGCTTCGTCCCGTTCACACGTACTCGATCGTGGCGCGCGATGCGGCGACGGGGGAGCTGGGCGTCGCGGTCCAGTCGCACGCGTTCTCGGTCGGGTCGGGCGTCACGTGGGCGGAGGCGGGCGTGGGCGCGGTCGCGACGCAGTCGTTCATCGATCCGAGCTACGGTCCCCTCGGCCTCGACCTGATGCGCGCGGGTCGGAGCGCCCCGGATGCGCTGAAGGGACTCCTCGCCGCGGACGACGGGCGCGACGTGCGTCAGGTGGCGATGATCGATTCCTCCGGACGCGTCGCCGCGCACACCGGCGCAAAGTGCATTCCCTCCGCCGGCAATCACGTCGGCGACGGCTACTCGGTCCAGGCGAACCTGATGGACAACGACACGATCTGGCCGGCGATGGCGAAGGCCTTCGAGTCCGCGCACGGCGATCTGGCGGAGCGGATGCTCCAGGCGCTCGACGCCGCGCAGGCAGCGGGGGGCGACATTCGCGGCATGGAGTCGGCGGCGATCCTCGTCGTCAAGGGCGTCTCGAGCGGGAAGCCGTGGCAGGACAAGATCTTCGATCTGCGGGTCGAGGACAGCACGCAGCCGCTCGCGGAGCTGAGGCGCCTCGTCACGCTGCAGCGCGCCAACAATCTCGCGAACGAAGGCGACCGATACCTCGAGAAGAAAGACGACGCCGCGGCCCTGAAGGCCTACGCCGCGGCCGAGGCGCTCGCTCCGGATTTCGCGGAGATGGCGTTCTGGCACGGGGTGGCGCTGGCGAACACCGGGAAGGTGGACGACTCGCTGCCGGTCTTCGCGAAGGCGTATCGCATGTATCCGAAGTTCCGCGAGCTGCCGCCGCGCCTCGCGAAGGTGGGGCTGCTGCCCGACGACGCGAAGGTGATCGCGCGGATCGTCGGGGCGAAGTAGGAGACGTCGGGATAGGAAGGACCCGAGCGGCCGGATCAACGCGGCTCTTGTCATCCCGAGCGGAGCGAGGAATCCCTTTCGAATCTCGGTGCCAGACCCTCCCGGCTGGAGGGACTTGGCGGCCGGATGAACGCGGCTCTTGTCATCCCGAGCGGAGCGAGGGATCCCTTTCGAGTCTCAGTGCGGCAATGAAAGGGATCCCTCGGGCCTTGGGCCCTCGGGATGACAGAACGAGACGGCCGCTCAAGAACAAAGCTACTTCTCGTCCTCCGTCTCTTCCCCGAGCTCCTCGACGGACTCCCGAGTCTTGTCGCTGATCACGTTCGACCCGGACGTGCCCGCGCCGCTCGTGGACCCGACGCCGGCAAAGCCCGATCCGGTGTGAATGCTGCCGCCGATGTCCGGCTTGTTGGGATAGCCGCGATAGCCGTGCTTCCGGCTCTTTCGGGGCTCGGATTCGGTCTCGGTATTCCCGGCGGTTTCCTTTTTCGGAGCCTCGTCCTCCTGGTTCATCGCGCACTCCTTTCGCATCCGACAGAGCGTGCAATCTGCTTGCCGAAAGTCAGGGGGCCGGGACGCCAATGTACTCTTGGGCGATGGCCGGGAATTTCCACAGCACGAGGCGCCGGACGCTTCTTCACCTGATTCCGATCGTGCTCGTCTCGGCGATCGCGGGTTACGCGCTCGCGATCACGCTGGCGAAATCGAGCGCTCCGAGGCAAACCGTCTACGACCTTCCCCACGACTTCCGCGTAACCGACGCGACGTTTCTGCCGTCCGCGCTGCCCGGCGTGCCGCTGACGTCCGGCAATCGAGTCGAGATCCTGGAGAACGGCGACGGGATCTTCCCTCCCATGCTCGCGGCCATCGCCGCGGCCCGGAAGACCGTGGACTTCGAGGCCTACATCTTCTGGTCCGGAAACGTGGGGACGCGCTTCCGCGACGCTCTCGTGGAGCGCGCCGCGCACGGCGTCGAGGTGAGGATCCTGCTCGACGCCGTCGGTTCGCCGGGTCGGAAGCTTTCGGCGGCCGACGTCGACATTCTCAAGCGCGCCGGCTGCCGCGTCGAATTCTTCCATTCGCGCCGGCCCTGGAAGATCTGGGTCGTGAATCACCGCACCCATCGCCGGATCCTCGTCGTGGACGGCGTCGTCGGGTTCACGGGCGGCGTGGGATTCGCCGATGAGTGGATGGGCAACGCGGACTCGCCCGAGCACTGGCGCGAGACGCAGGTGCGGGTCGCGGGTCCGGCCGTGCGCGGGCTGCAGCGGGCCTTCCAGGAGAACTGGTCGGAGGTGACCGGCGAGGCGCTCGTCGGTCCGGAATTCTTTCCCGAGATTCCGGCGGCGGGTTCGGTGTCCGCGGCGGTCGTGCCCTCGTCGCCTCTGGCCGCGATGTCCGGGGCGGGAAGGGTCTACGCCGTCTCGCTCGCCGCGGCCGCGAAAGAGATCTGGATCGCGAACTCGTACTTCCTGCCGGACGAGCAGGCGTCGGGTCTGATGATCGATGCCGTGAAGAGGGGCGTCGACGTGCGGGTCATCGTCCCGTCGGATGCGCACAACGACGTGCCGGCGACGAAGGCGGCGGGCCGGGCGTCGTTCGGTCCGCTCCTCGCGGGCGGAGTCAGGATCTTCGAGTACCAGCCGACGATGTTCCACCTGAAGACGATGGTCGTCGACGGGATCTTCTCGACGGTGGGGTCCGCGAATTTCGACGACCGCTCCTTCCACCTGAACGAGGAGATCAACCTCTTCGTCTACGACGCCGCGTTCGCCGCAGAGATGCGCGACCGCTACGAGCGGGACCTGACGCGCTGCCGCGAGTACACGCTCGCCATGTGGAGGGAGCGTCCGCTGAAGAAACGGATCACGGAGTGGCTCCTCGAGCCGTTTCGCTCGGAGCTCTAGGGACGAGACCCGCAGGCGGTTCGGTCCCGGAGCCCTAATCCATCGCCCCGTCGAGCGCTTCCTGCATGGCCTTCTTCGAGAAGTTGCCCACCCAGTGGTGGAAGTCCGCGTCGAGCGGAGAGCCGGGGGTATACGCGAGGCCGATCGGGTCGACGTGGACCGCCGCCTGCACCGGCTCGAGGCCGACGATGCCTTGCTCGAGCGCGGCGTGGACCTGGTCGAGGACGGCCGCGAAGAGCTCGATCGTCCGGCGCAGGTACGCCTTGTCGTGCATGGTCGGGCCCTGGCCGGGAACGATCGCGGCGACGTCGAGCGCGTCGAGCCGGCGGAGGGTTTCGAGCCAGGGCGTGACGGCGTACGAGTTGGTCGTCCAGGGCGGCGGGCCGTTGCCGTCCTCGGGGCTCACGAGGACGTCTCCCATCGCGAGGACCCCGTGACCGGGAAGATAGAGAACCGTGGATGCGGTCGCGTCGCCGGTGACGCTCATGAGGCGGAATTCGCGCGGGCCGCTCCAGAAGGTCATCTCGTCCTTGTAGACGACGTTGGGGAGGATGCGGGGAAGCGCCTTCACCTCCTCGATGAACTCCTGGCGCCTCACGAGGTTCTCTTCTTTCTGCGCTCGGATCTCCGGCGTCAGAGGGGAGCCGCTTGCGAGCTTGCCGGACTTGATCGCGGCGGCGAGCTCTTCGCGCCGCTTCTGGCCGCCGACCTCGAGGCTTCTCACGAAGTAGGCCGCCGGCATGCGCTTCATGTAGTCGCGCGTCTGCTCGCTCGCGATGATCCGAAGGCCCGGGAACGCCTTCATGTATTCGTCGTTGCCGGACCAGTGATCCTGGTGCCAGTGCGAGTTGATGAGGACGCGCACGGGCTTTGGCGTCAGCTTGCGGATCTCGGCGATCTCGGCGCGTGCCGTGACCGCGCGGGTGGGGCTGTCGAAGACGACGACGTCCTCGTCGTTGATGACGACGACGGAGTTGGTGGACGTCCAGTAGTCGAGCTCCTCGGGAGCGCGGAAGACGTGGATTCCATCGCCGAGGTCTTCGTGGATGAGCATGGCCTGCGCCTTCGCGGCGGAGGTCTCGAGGGGGGTGGCGGAAGATGGGTGAGAAGCGGCGGAAAGGAGGAGGGCGAGGGCGGCAATGAGGGGGCGGGATGTGCGATGCGTCATGGTCGTCCTCCGTTAACGGGTCGTCGTCGCGCGAAGCGCGAGATCGAGCGCCCTCGGTTCGGTCAGGGGCCCTGCTTCTTACGTTGCAGATCGGGACGGGTTGCGGTGGGCCGATTGCGAGGTATCGCAGTCCCGTCCTCCGCCTCGGGTACGAGCGGCGGGAGAGGATAGGAATAAAGGCCGGGGGAAAGGCGAAACCAGACGAAATGGGTGTTTAGATTCGTTTGCCCTTCGCGGCTTGCCCCGCCAACAGGAAAGTCTTCGGGTACCGCCCGTCGCCGCAGACCTTGAACGAACCAAAGTCCTTGCTTCGACCACTGAATGAACGGCAATTACTCTCCGAAGGTCCTCCGGGCGAGCTCCTGTTTGATCCGAGTCTGTTCGGAGGCGTCCGACGAGTTGGCCAGCCGATCAGCGAGCTCGAAGAATTCCTTCTTGTCGCGGTCCTTCGAATCGAGGCCGGTTTCGATCAGTTCGACGATCACCCGGCTGGAGCTCGTGCGCTCTCGCTTCGCGATGGCCTCCACGCGTCGGGCGACTCGCGGGGGAAGGCTGACGCTGCGGCGCAGAGGCTTGGTCGTGGCCATCGCTCGATGGTACACCAACATGAACCACTATGCACCACACGGGGAGCCGGCGTTGGCCGGGGGTGGGTTGACAGGCCTCCCTGGACTCTTCTATTCTTCCTCCTTCCCCACACCATCTAAGGGGAAGGAGGGTCCCACGCCGATTCTGCCGCTTCCGCTGCTCCAGGGGACCCTCGACCTGCTCGTCCTCCGCACCCTCGTGCCGGGAACGAGCCACGGGTACGGGATCGCGACCGCGGTTCGCGAGCGGACCGGCGGAGACCTGAGCATCGAGGACGCGGCGCTCTACCAGGCTCTCCACCGGCTCGAGCGGCAGCGCCTGATCGAGGCGGAGTGGGGGCCGTCCGAGAACAACCGGCGCGCGCGCTTCTACACGCTGACTCCCGCCGGCCGCAAGCGGCTGCAGGAGGACGCGGCGACCTGGCGGCGTTACTCGCGCGCGGTCGAGGCCGTGCTCCAGGGCGGTTGATGGCAATGGGCGAGAAGCGATCGCGGCCGTTCTGGTATCTCCGCCGCAGGCCCGAGACGGTGGCGTCGGAGATCGACGACGAGCTGCGCGTCCATCTCGAGATGCGCGTGGAGGATCTGACCGCCGCCGGCATGCCGGTCGAGGATGCGCGGCGCGAGGCGCTCCGCCAGTTCGGGGACCTCGAGCGGACGCGCGCGTACTGCCGCCGCGAGGATGAGAGACGGGAGGACCGCGTGCAGCTCACCCTCATGCTCCAGGACTTCGCGCAGGACGCGCGCATCGCCATTCGGAGCCTCCTTCGGACGCCCGTGCTGGCGCTGATGATCGTGCTGACCGTCGGCCTCGGCATCGGCGCGACGACGGCGATCTTCTGCGGCGTCGACGCGACCCTGCTCCGTCCGCTGCCCTACGCGGATCCCGGGCGCCTCGTGCGGATCTACACGGATACGCCGCCGTTCGTGTTCCGGTTCTCGGCCGCCGACTACCTCGCGCTCACGGCGCAGCAGACGCAATTCGAGAAGGTCGCCGCGTACACGGGCCGCACGTTCACGTTCAGCGACGGCCAGACGTCGGACGTGGTGCCCGGCAGGATGGTGTCGTGGTCCTATTTCGACGTGCTCCGAATCCGGCCGGCGCTCGGACGCGGCTTCACCGAGGCGGACGGGAAAGACGGCGCGCCGAAGACGGTCATCGTGAGCCATGCGTTCTGGCAGCAGCGCCTGGGCGGCCGCGTGGATGCCATCGGAATGCCGGTGCGCCTCGACGGGGCGGACTACACGCTGGCGGGCGTTCTGCCTCGGAAGGTCGGACCGCTCGAGCAGCGGCAGGAGTGGTTCGCGGTCCAGCACTTCCCGGCGCCGCGGCGGCGCGGCCCCTTCCCGTTCACGGTCATTGCGCGGCTGCGTCCGGATACGACGCGTTCGGCCGCCGCGGCGGAGCTGCGCGCGATCGACAAGCGCATCTTTCCGCTCTGGAAGAGCTCGTACCAAAACGACAAGGCCACGTGGAGCATGATGGACCTGAAGTCCCACGTCGTGCACGACGTCTCGAAGGTGGCGGGCCTCGCGCTCGGCGCCGTGGCGCTCGTCTGGCTGATTGCGTGCGCCAACGCGTCGAGTCTCCTGATCGCCCGCGTCACGGGCCGCCGCCAGGAGCTGGCGGTGCGGGTCGCTCTCGGGGCGTCGCGAAGCCGGATCGTGCGGTACCTGCTGGCGGAGAGCGCGGTGCTCGCGGCCGGTTCGGTCGCGGTGGGAGTCGCGCTCGCGAAGGCAGGCGTCGGCCTGCTGCGGTCCGCGGGCGGGAGCTACCTGCCGAGGGTGCAGGAGATCGCGCTCGACGGGGCGGCGCTCTGGGTGCTGGCGGGCCTGACGCTCGCGAGCCTCCTGCTCTTCGGTCTCGTGCCGGCGCTGCACGGTGCGGGCGGCCCGGTCGGCGACTCGCTGCGATCGTCGGGCCGCGGCGCGACGGGCAGTCTCGCGGTGCGCCGCCTCCGGCGCGTTCTCGTCGCCGCGCAGTTTGCCGTCACGACGCCGCTGCTGGTCGTCGCGGCGCTCCTGCTGGCGAGCCTGAACGAGTTGAAGCGCGTGGATCTCGGGTTCGACAGCCGGAACCTGGTGGTCGGATCGATTCGTCTGCCGTCGGCGCAGTACCAGGAAGAGGGACGGGTGACCGCCTTCTGGAAGGAGCTCGAGCAGCGCATCGCGGCGGTGCCCGGGGTGAAGGGCGTCGCGTTCGCGGACGGGAACCCTCCGAACAACGTGAGCAACATCAACAATTTCGATCTCGAGGATTTCCCGACGGAGGCCGGCAAGTCGCAGCCGGCCACGCCGTGGGTCGAGGTCACGCCCGAGTACTTCGGCGTCATGGGCCTGAAGCTCGTCGAGGGCCGGCTGCTCGAGGAGCGCGACGGCCTCAAGGAGAACCTCGAGGACGTGGTGGTCGATCGCGCGTGGTCGCGCCGGTTCTTTCCGAACGGCGGCGCGCTCGGCAAGCGGTTCCACGAGGGAGGCTGCACGAAATGCCCGTGGACGACCGTCGTCGGGATCGTGACCGACGTGAAGTACGTGGGCCTGGACACGCCCGACGAGGGCACCGTCTACTGGCCGATGTCGGGACCGGAGGGGATGCGTCAGCTCATCGTGAGGACGAAGACCGATCCGTCGGGCGTGATCCCGTCGATCCGCGAGCGCATCCGCGAGCTGGAGCCGGGGGCGCCCTTCTCGAATGTCGCGACGATCGACACGCTCGTGGAGGATTCGCTCGACCAGCCGCGCTCGCTCGCGCTGCTCCTCGGCGCCTTCGCGCTGACGGGGCTCGCGCTCGCGGTCTTCGGGATCTACGGCGTGATGGCGTACTTCGTTGCCCAGCAGTCGAAGGACATCAGCATCCGCATGGCGCTCGGCGGCACGATCCCGGGAGTCCTGCGGCTGCTCGTGGGGAACGGGATGAAGGTGGTCGCCCTGGGAGTCGCGGCGGGGCTCCTCGTGTCGCTCGCGCTGACGCGGCTGACGGCGAGCCTGCTCTACGGCATCCGGCCCGCGGACCCGCTCGTCCTCGGCGGCGTGAGCGCGCTCCTGCTGGCGGTCGCCGTCGGTGCCTGCCTCGTCCCGGCGATCCGCGGGACGCGCGTGCAGCCGGCCGCCCTTCTGCGCAACGAGTAGGGCGCGCTCACGCGGGATGCCCGCGCGCGGCGCTGGCAGCCTGACTTCGTAGGGGCGGCCCTCGCAGCCGCCCGCGGTTGACTGTTGATCATGCTGTGGACTAGACTCCACAATATGGAGACCATCCAGGTGGTTCTCGAGAAAGATCTGCTCGAGGCCGCGGATCGCGCCGTCAAACGACTGAAAACGAACCGGTCGGCGCTCTTTCGGGATGCGTTGCGGGCCCATCTGAAGCGGATCGACGTTCTCCGGCGCGAAGAGCGCGATCGGGAGGGATACGCCCGGTATCCGGATCGGCTCGATCAGCCCGGCGTCTGGGACCAGGTCGCGGATTGGCCGGAAGACTAGAGCGAGGCGAGGTTCGCCTCCACCGGTTCCCCGCGCCCGACAAGGAGCGGCCGGTGCTCATCCTGACTCGGTCGAGCGCCCTTCCGTATCTGTCTCGCGTGACGGTCGCTCCGATCACATCCACGATTCGCGGGGTTCCGTCCGAGGTCGCGCTCGGCCCGGAAGACGGGATGAAGCAATCGTGCGCGGTCAACCTCCACAACGTGGTGACCGTGAGCCAGGAAAACCTCGGCCGCAGGCTCGGGCACCTGAGCCCTCGGAGGATGGGGCAGATTTGCGCCGCGCTCGGCTTCGCTTTGGGCTGCGACGGCGACGAGGGCCCGGCCACTCCCTCTCTCCGTGAGGGGTGAGGGTTGGGGAAGGGGCTCGGAGCCCCAATTCTCGAAAGAGCCGCCATAGAGTGTCCCCATGGGAACCCCCCACGACGCCGGCTCACCGGCCTTCGCCTCGCTCTCCCTCGACCCGCGCCTCCTCGCGGCCCTGATCTCCCTCGGCTACGAGGAGCCGACGCCGATTCAGCAGCAGGCGATCCCGCCGCTTCTCGAGGGCCGCGACGTGCTGGCGCAGGCGGCGACGGGGACGGGGAAGACGGCGGCGTTCGCCCTGCCGATCCTGCACGCGATCGCAACTGAGTCTGCGACGGCGCCCGGGCCGACGAAGGGCTCCGGCCCGGTGGCGCTGATCCTGGTGCCGACGCGCGAGCTCGCGATGCAGCTCGCGGAGGCGGTGCACCGGTACGGGAAGACGATCGGGGTGCGTGTCCTCCCGGTATACGGCGGCGCGTCGATGGACTCTCAGCTTCGGGCATTGAAGCGCGGCGTCGACGTGGTCGTGGCGACGCCCGGGCGGGCGCTCGATCACGTGAACCGGAAGTCGCTGAATCTCGAAGGCATCCGGACGCTGGTGCTCGACGAGGCGGACGAGATGCTGGACATGGGCTTCGCGGAGGACCTCGAGGCGATCCTGGCGGCGACGCCGTCGGAGCGGCAGACGGCGCTGTTCTCGGCGACGCTGCCGCCGCGGATCGTGACGATCGCGGGCAGGCACCTGCGCAACCCCGTGCGCATCGCGATCGCGCGCGAGACGGCGGCGGCGGGGAAGATGCCGAAGGTGCGGCAGACGGCGTACGTCGTTTCTCGCGGGCACAAGCGGGCGGCCCTGGGGCGGGTGCTCGACATCGAGTCGCCGACGGCGGCGCTGGTCTTCTGCCGGACGCGCCTCGAGGTGGACGACCTGACCGAGGCGCTGAAGTCGCGCGGGCTGCGGGTCGAGTCGCTGCACGGGGGATCTCCCAGGGCGAGCGCGACCGGGTGATGAAGAAGCTGCGCGCGGGGACGCTCGAGCTCGTCGTCGCGACGGACGTGGCGGCGCGGGGGCTCGACATCGGGCACCTCTCGCACGTCGTCAACTACGACGTGCCGTCCTCGCCGGACGTCTACGTGCACCGGATTGGCCGGACCGGGCGGGCGGGGCGCGAGGGAGTCGCGATCACGCTGACGGAGCCGCGCGAGCACTGGATGCTGAAGAACATCGAGCGGGCGACGAAGCAGAAGATCGAGATCGGCAGCGTCCCGACGGTGGCGGACCTGCGCGCGAAGCGCCTGGAGCTGACGCGGGCTTCTCTGCGGGAATCGCTTCTCGCGGGAGGATTCGACGGGTATCGCGTCGTCGTCGAGTCGCTGGCCGAGGAGTTTGATCCGCTGGACGTCGCGGCGGCGGCGGTGAAGATGGCGGATCCGGGCGCCGGCGTGAGCGGCGAGGAAGAGGAGCACGAGATTCCGGCGGTTGCGGTGGCGCCGGCTCCGACGCCGCGCGGCAAGGGGAAGTTCGCGGGCGCGTCGCGTCGTCGCGGCGACGGCGCGTCCGGAAGAATCTTCCTCGGAGCGGGCCGGGACGACGGTGTGACGCCGGGAGATCTCGTCGGCGCGATCGTGAAGCTCGCGAAAGTCCATCCGCGTGAGGTCGGCTCGATCCGGATCGCGGAACGGTTCTCGATCGTCGAGGTGCCGGAGGCGATCGTCGAGGACGTGATCCGGGCGCTGCGGACGTCCGGGGTTCGCGGCAAGAAGGTGACGGTCAGGCGCGACAAGGAGCAACGCTGAGCTTCGGCGTTTTCCGAGGTCACATTCTCGCGCGCGTCCTGTATCATCCTGGAATCAGGGAGGTTCTATGAAAAGTCGGGTCCTCGTCGCGGTGGTGGGTGTGCTCGGGGCTGCGACGTTCGCGCTCGGAGCGGATACGGGGCGCCATAGCGGTGTTCCGAGGCCGGGCATTGCGAACGTGGCGGCCCCTTCCGTCGGTCGGGCCGTTCAGAGCCCCCGTGATTTCGGTGTCACCGGAGACTCGGTTTCGACGTTCCACTGGTCATCGTTCCGGCCGTCGGACACGAGCTTCAGCACGGAGACGAATCTCGATGCAATCTGGCCCACGACACTGGGGTCCGCCAACACGGTCTTCTACGCGAACATCCAGGTCCCTGAGGGCGCCGTCATCGACTACGTCGTTCTGGATCTCTGCAAGGACGACACGAGCATTCCGGGAATCGTCTTCGGCGGCGGCGACAACAACTCGGATTTCGCTGACGTGGACGTCCCGGGCGTCTCGGGCTGCTTCTCGGTCTCGTCGCCCATCATCGGGCATGCGGTGCCCATGAACGCGGGCCATCGCCTCGAGTTCTTCGTCAATTGGGAGACAGCGCCGATCGACGGCTCGGTCAAGCTGGCAGGCGGCGAGGTCTGGTGGCACCGCACCGTGAGCACGGGCCCGGCGACATCCGATTTCCTGGACGTGCCGACGTCGGATCCGCGCTACAACTTCATCGAGGCGATCTTCGGGGCGGGGATCACGGCGGGCTGCGGCGGAGGCAACTACTGCCCCGACCAGCCCGTGACGCGCGGACAGATGGCGGTTTTCATCGCGAAGGCGCTCGGGCTGTACTGGCCTAACGGGCTGTAAGCAACACATCGGCGCGGCTGGAAACGGCCGCGCCGCGGTTCGGTCCTGGGAAGGGCGGCCGGGTGATTGCGGCGCGTATGCTCCGTTGCGACGCCCCGGTCCGCCCTCGCCCGCCGGAGAGAGGGCAAATGGGGCTCTCTCACATAGTCAAAGCAGCTCCAGGGGGAGGACGTCGTGGATCTGGGTTTCATCGGTCTCGGCAACATGGGAACGGGAATGGCACAGAGCCTGCTTCGCGCCGGCCACGCGGTGACGGTCTACAACCGGTCGCGAGAGAGGTCCGAGGCGCTGCGGGGTCATGGCGCCCGGGTCGCGGAACGCGTGGCGGACGCGTGCGAGGGCGCCGTCGTGTTCACGATGCTCGCCGACGACGCTGCGGTCGAAGGGGTGGCTTTCGGAGCCGACGGCATTCTCGCCAACCTCCGGAAAGGCGGCGTCCACGTCTGCTCGAGCACGATCGGCGTCGAGCTCTCGGATCGGCTGTCGGAGGCGCACGCGGGCGCGGGACAGGGGTTCGTTTCGGCGCCAGTCTTCGGGCGTCCGGAGGCGGCGGCGGCCGCGAAGCTCTTCGTCGTCGCCGCCGGAGGGGATGCTTCGGTGCGGATCGTCCAGCCGCTTCTCGACGCCGTCGGGCAGAAGACGTTCGTCGTCGGCGATCGGCCGTCCGCGGCGAACCTGATCAAGCTCTCCGGAAATTTTCTTCTCGCCTCGGTGATCGAGGGGCTCGGCGAGGCCATGGCGCTCGTCGGCAAGGGCGGCGTCGATCGGAAGCAGTACCTGGAGATCATGACCTCGACCCTCTTCGGCGCGCCCGTCTACAAGACGTACGGCGGCCTGATCGCGGACCGTAAGTTCGAGCCCGCGGGCTTCGCCGCGGCGCTCGGGGCAAAGGACGTTCGCCTGACGCTGGCGGCGGCGGAGAAGCTTCGGGTGCCGATGCCGATCGCGAGCCTGCTGCGCGACCGCTTCCTGGCGCTCATGGCGCAGGGCGGGGAGAAGCTGGACTGGTCGGCGATCGGAGATCTTCCGCGGCAGGACGCGGGGGACTGAGGGAAGAACCCCTCACTCCGGAGGGGAAAAAAATAAAGAGGCCCCAAACGGGGCCTCAGTGGAAAGGGCGTTGCCGCCCGTTCGAAACTCGTCAGGCGCGCGCGTACGAGGTGACGTTCTCGTAGGTCTCGATCGTCGGAGTTCCCTCGATGACGGTCGTGAGCTTGGCGAGGACCTGCGGATAGGTCCCGGTCTGATACGCGTCGGCGTTCTGGCGGTTGTCCCAGAGGCTGATGGCGTGCGCGCCCTTCGGGTTGACGAGCGTCACTTCCTCGAGGAATCCGTTCTGCTTCCGAAGCATCGGAAGGACGTCCTTCTCGAACAGGCCGGCGAACTCCTGCTCTTTGCCGTTCTTGATCTGGAAATGGACGTTACGTGCGAATCGCATGGCGGTACTCCTGGGTCCTTGGGTGATTGGCCTCCGTCGGGAATCCCCCGACTTCGAAGGAAGGACGGCGACGACAAGGTTCCGAGGCCGACTGGTTCTCTGAAGGAACTCGACCGTATCACGCATCCTGTGAGCCGGGGGATTTATCTCGCGACGAGAGCAGCCCGCCGGCGGCGTGATGAATCGGATCGCGCGCACGCATTCTCGCGCTGCGCGTCCGGGTCCGTGGAGGAGAGGCGGAGGGAGCCTACCGGCGCGGCCGGGGATCCGAGGCGGCGCTGCGGGCAACGATCGGCGCGACGGGAGCGGCGGCGGTCCGGGTGCCGGTCGGGAACGATGCGGGGAGGACGACGCCGTTGCGAAGACGGCTCGGCTGCACCTGGGTCGCCGCGGCGCAGTGCTCGCAGGTCCCGGCGCCGTCGAGTCCGATCGAGGTCGCGTTGGCGCGTCCGCAGTGGCGGCATTTCCAGGTTCGAAGCATGGTCGGCATGGCTCACCTTCCCCCGTCGAGGACCCTCGACGCGTGATCGGAAGTTGCGGAATTGCAGCCCTGATCGGGTCGAAGGAGATCGAGGACATTCAGAGTATCACGCCGGCCCCCGCGGGCGGGTTCCCGGGGTGTGATAGTGTCTCGGTGTTCTCGGTTCGCTGCCTGCCAGACACGATCTGACTTACTCCGAACGAAAATCGACGAGAACGCGAGTGGCCGTGCCGGCGGCGTCTTCGCACACTTTTCCCGGCATTTGAGGAATCCATGAAGCTCTACGTAGGCAATCTTCCATACAACATCTCGGACGATCAGCTCCAGGCCATGTTCGCCAAGTTCGGCACGCCGGACTCCGCGCGCGTGATCACGGATCGCGACACGGGCCAGTCCAAGGGTTTCGGTTTCGTCGAGTTCAGCAACGATCAGCAGGCCCGCGAGGCGCTGTCGCTGAACGGCACGGACTTCGGCGGCCGCGCGCTCAAGGTCAACGAAGCGCGTCCCAAGAACGAGTCCTTCGGCGGCGGTGGCGGAGGCCGCCGGTAAGCCAGAACGGAATCGCGTCTCTTCGGGCGGGGCTTGACGGCCCCGCCCTTTTTTGTGCCGGGAAAACCGCCGCCATGCCGACCGGAGGGCATATGCTTGCTAGGCTCGTGCAGAAGGTGTTCGTCGGCCACGTTCGCTTCGCGGCCGACGGTGCGCCCGAGTTCGCCAAGGGCTGGAACGAGACCGAGGCTCCCAAGACGCGGATCTCGGCCGATGATCGCCCCGCTCTCCTGATCTCGAGAGGGTGGTTCGACGCGTACTCGACCTCGAGCCGCTCGGAGCCGTTCGCGATCGAGACGTGCCGCTGCGGCGAGAGACGGCCCCTGCGCCGTTAGTGTTCTGTAACGAAAGTCGCGACACACCGATGGCTCGTAGGGGCGGGGCTTGTCCCCGCCCGCGGGCGGCCGCAAGGGCCGCCCCTACGAAGACAATGCGACGGAAGAGCTTCGTTCCAGCGCCTGCCCGCTCCTCGCCCTATTTTCCGAACACCTTCTTCAGGATGGCCGTGACCTGCGCGGCGGGGTTCGTCCGGATTTCCTTCTCCTGCTGTCCGAGGACGTAAAAGAGCCCGTCGAGCGCCTTCGAGACCACGTAGCTTTCGATGTCGACGGCGGGCAGCGCCGACGACAGCGGCACCGACTGGTAAGCGGCTTTGAGCTGGTCGTACTGCTGAATGACGCCGACGTCTTTCATCGACTCCGTCACGACGGGTCGAAAGGCCGCGGTCAGCGCCTCGCTCGTCTTCGCCCGGAAATACTCCGTCGCCGCCGTGTCGCCGCCGGACAGGATCTTGCGCGCGTCATCGAACGTCATGCCCTTGATGGCGTTCCAGAAGATGTCCTTGGCCGCCGGAGCCGCCTTCTCGGCCGCCCGGTTCATGCTCAGGACGAACTCGTCCACCTTCGCACCCTGTCCGATCAGGCGCAGGCCCTGCTCGACCTGTTGAAGCTGCTTCGGCAGCAGGATCTTGATCGCTGCGTTGGAGAAGTAGCCGTCGACCTTGCCCGTCAGGTCGACGGTGTTGGTCGTCCCGACCGTCAACGCGTCCTTCAACCCCGACACGATGTCCCCGTTCGAGAGGTCCTTGCTCGAGCCCTGGTTGAGGAGCTTGGACGGGTCGAATTGGGCGAAGACGAGGGGTGCCGCGAGAAAGAGCGCCGTCACCGCGCCGATGCGTCGCATGTTCATGGGGTTCTCCTGTCGCCTCGCATGCTATCGGATGCGGGTACAGGAATGGCGGGTTGTCGAGGTCCTCAGCCTTTCCCGTTCGGCCAGAAGACGACCTTCATGGCGCGGCGGTCGTCCAAAAGCTCCATCGCGTCGTGGAACTTCTCCAGCCCCTCGAACTCGTTCGTCACGAGGTCCTCGACGTCGAGGCCGGCGCGGAAGAGATCGAGCATCTTGATCCAGGTGTCGAAGATGCGGCGGCCGATGATCGCGTGGAGGGTCAGGCCCTTGAAGACGAGGTCGTTGGTGTAGTCCTTGATCGTGACGGCCTTGTCGCGGGGGATGCCGAGGAGCGAAACGATGGCGCCGCGGCGCGCGGCCGCGAGGCCGAGGTTGATGGAGGATTCGGCGCCGGAGAGCTCGAGGACGACGTCGGCGCCGCCGCCGGTCGCCTCCTTCAGGCTGCCGACCGGATCCTTCGTCTTCGTCAGCTCGATCACGGTGACCTGCCTGGCGCCGCGGTCCCTCGCCCACTTGCGGGCGTGGGCGGCGGCGAGGCCGTTCACCTCGGTGATGGCGATGCGCGCGGCGCCGGAGATGCGCGCGATCTCGGCGCACATGGCGCCGATCGGTCCATACCCGAGGACGGCCACCGACATTCCCGAGAGATCGGCGACCTGGGTCGTGTGGACGGCGTTTCCGAGGGCGTCGAGGAAGGCGCCGACCCTGGGCGGGATGATCTTTCGATCGAGCGGGACGACGTTGAACGCCGGCACCTTGACGTACTGGGCGAAGCAGCCGTCGCCGTGGACGCCGAGGATCCGGGTGTTCTCGCAGATGTGGCGGCGGCCGGTCAGGCAGGGGCGGCACGAGCCGTCGGTGACGTGCATCTCGGCCGAGACGTACTGGCCGATCTCCAGATGCGGCCGCTTTCCGCCGGGACCGAACGCGACGATCTCGCCGCAGAACTCGTGGCCGTAGATGCGCGGCGTTTTGACCATGCTCGCCATCGACGGATCCCACTGGTAGATGTGCTTGTCCGAGCCGCAGACCGCGGTGGCGATGACCTTGATCAGGACCTCGGCCTGGCCCGGGGTCGGAACGGGAACCGTCTTGATCTCGGTCGCCGCGCGGCCGGGCGCGGGCTTCGTCTTGACGACCGCCGTCATGGTCGAGGGGAGAGGGCGGGGGCGAGCCCCGCCCCTACGAGCCCGATCGGATGGAAGAGTCTCGTCGTAGGGGCGCCCCTTGCGGGCGCCCCTGGCGCGGAGCTTGCTCGCCATCAGTCTCCCGCCTGATCGTCCCGGACGAACCCCGTCCGCGCTCCGGCCGCCGCGGCCCCGGCGTTGTAAACGGAGACGGGTTTGACGTACTTCGCGACGAGTGCGCGCGTGTTCGCGACGCGGAGCTTGGCGAACAGGAAGTGGAACTTCTCCTCGAGCGTGTCGCGGATGGCTTCCTTGGTGCCGTCGGGCAGGTTCCAGACCTGCTCCTTGTACGGGCCGATCGCCTTCTTGCGCGTCTTGTAAAGGAACTGTGGCTGCGTCTCGCCCTTCTTGCGCTCCTCGGCGGCGTTCTCGTCGAGCCAGCGCTCGATCTCGCGCTTCAGCGGATGCGGGAACGCGGGATGGTCGTAGACGGTGTTCATGAAGTCGGTCGCGAGGTGGATCTCGGCGCAGTCGTTGTCGGGGAAGTGTCCAAAATACTCGGGCGGCAGCGTCGAGGCGCCGTGCTGGACCGCGCCGGCCAGGCCGTACTCCTCGCGCGCGACCTTAGAGATCGTCTTGATGACGCCGAAGTCGATGGCGACGCGCTCGACCGAACCGTCCGGCGCGACGAGGCCGCCGTGCGAGGAGCCGGTCTGGACGGAGACCTTCTCGATGCCGTTGACGTCCTTACCGCCGAGCGCCTTCCGGTAGACGTTCATGTAGGCGCGGAACTCTTCGGGCGTCGAGTTTTCCTTGCCGACCTCTCCGATCTCGCCGCCGATCGAGATGGGCGCCGCCTTCGGCTCCTTCGAGCGGATGTACTTCGTGAACTGCGCGCAGAGGTTGGCGTTGACGTCCTGCTGGGCTTCGAGCGTCGGCCGGGAGAGATCGACGAGCGTCGAGGTGTCGATGTCGATCTGGAGAAACCCCGCCGGAATCGCCTCGTCGATCAGCGCCTCGATCGCCTTGATCTCCTTGTCGGGAGCCTCCTTCATCTTCTTCGGGTTGGTCTGGAAGTGGTCGCCCTGGATGAAGAAGGGCCCCTGCCACTCCTCGCGGATCGCGGCGGCAAGGACGACGGCGGCATATTCGGCGGGTCGCTGCTCCGTGTAGCCCATCTCGCTGCGCGCGATCTCGAAGATCATCGCGCCGACGTCGAGCCGGCGCGCGGCCCGGAGGGCGGCGCGAGCGGAGTCGTACACCATCATGCGCATGTTGATCGCCGGGACCGTGAAGTCCTTCACGTCGCCCTCGCCCTTCCCGCGCGCGCGGTAGAAGGGGAGGATCGAGGTCGGCACGATGCCGAGCGACTCGGCCGCCTCGCGGATCGCGTGCCGCGCGGCGTCCCGGGTGTCGGCCTTGCCGAAAACGGCGGTCCAGACGAGCGCATCCAGGACCTCCGTGCGGAAGCGCAGCGGGTTCGTCACCACGAGCCCGCCGTCGAAGCGCGCGGCGTCCGAGAGCCGGACGGCTTCGCGAAGCTCTTCCACGGTCGAGTAGAGGTTCATCATGGACGGCTCCTGGAAACGGGCGGGATTGTATCGGATGGGGCGCGAGGGCGGCAGTCAGGCGTGAAAGGGATCCCTCGCTTCGCTCGGGATGACAGGACTGGAGGAGCGACGGGACGATGGTCATCCCGAGGAGCGACGCCAGCCCTGTCATCCCGAGGAGCGACGCCAGCCCTGTCATCCCGAGGAGCGACGCCAGCCCTGTCATCCCGAGGAGCGAAGCGACGAGGGATCCCTTTCGGCTCCGTAACCTCTCCCGTGCTACGTTTTTCCCCGTGACCGCCCCCGACCTCCTCGCTGCGCTCTCGAAGCGCCTGCCCCGCGAGATCCTCCACGCCGACGCCGAGGCGCTCGACGCGCATGCCGCGGATGCGACGGAGGACCTGCGCGCCCGCCCGGAGCTGGTCGTGCGGCCGCGTTCCGAGGAGGAGGTCCGCGGGCTGCTCGCCGCGGCGCGCGAGCTTCGGATTTCGATCACGCCTCAGGGGGCGCTGACCGGTCTCTCGGGCGGTGCCCTGGCGGTCCGGGGCGGCGTGGCGCTCGACCTGACGGCGATGAACCGGATCCTCGAGATCGATCCCGAGAACCTGTTCGCGGTCGTCGAGGCGGGGTGCGTGACCGAGACGCTGCAGAACGCGGTCGAGGCGGTCGGGCTCTTCTATCCGCCGGATCCCTCCTCGCGAGGTTCCTGCACGATCGGCGGCAACATCGCCGAGAATGCCGGGGGGCCGCGCGCCGCGAAATACGGGACGACGGGGCGCTACGTCTCGGGCCTGCGCGTCGTGCTGCCCGGAGGCGCGGTACTTCCGCTCGGCGGAAAGAATCGCAAGGACGTCGCGGGGTACGACCTGCTCTCGCTCTTCATCGGCAGCGAGGGCACCCTCGGCGTCGTCACGCAGGCGACGCTGCGGCTTCTTCCGCTGCCGTCGCAGCGGCGGCTGCTTTGGGCGTCGTTCGGGGACGAGGCCCGTGCGCTTCGCGCCGTATGGAAGCTCTACGCCGCCGGCCCGGAGCCCTCGGCCTGCGAATTCATGGAGCGCCGGGCGGCGGAGGTGTCGGCCGAGTCGCTCTCGCTGGTGCTTCCGGCGGAAGCCGATGCCCATCTGTTCGTCGAGGCGGATGGGTTCGACGAGGCCGGCGTCGCGCGCGATGCCGAGCGGCTCGGCGAGCTGTTGCTCGAGGCGGGCGCCTCGGACGTGCGCGTCGCGATGACCGACCGGGAGCAGCGCGACTTCTGGCGCCTGCGCCGCGCGGTCGGCGAGGCGGTGAAGCGTCTGGGCCCGTACGCCGAGGAAGACTGCGCGGTCCCCCGCGCGCAGCTGCCGGAGCTGCTGCGCACGGTGCGCGAGATCTCGCGCCGTCGAGGGCTGACCGCGATCTGCTACGGCCACGCCGCCGACGGAAACATCCACGTCAACGTGATCCAGCCGCCGGGAGAGCGCGACCGCTGGCGGGCCGAGCGCGATGCCGCGGTCGAGGAGATCTTCCGCGGCGTCGTCGGTCTCGGCGGAACGATCACGGGAGAGCACGGCGTCGGCTTGACACAGCGGGCCTACCTGTCGCTGCGGCACCCTCCCGAGGTGATCGCGGCGATGCGCGCGGTCAAGGACATCTTCGATCCCGAGGGAACAATGAATCCCGGTAAGATCTTTTCCCCATGATCCGGCTCGCGCGGAAGATCTCGTTCAACGCCGGGCGTTCGTTGTGGCGGCCGGAGTGGACGGCGGAAAAGAACCTCGCGGTCTATGGCGACGAGGGTCCGCACGGCTACGGCCACAACTACGAGCTCGAGGTCGCGGTCGAGGGGACGACGGATCCCGCGACGGGAATGGTCGTCAACCTGACGGACCTCGACCGGGTGCTCAGGGAGGAGGTCGACCGGCCGCTCGACCACCGGAACCTCAATCGCGACGTGCCGGATTTCGCGAAGACTCCCCCGACGGCGGAGAACCTCGCGGTCTGGATCTGGAAGCGGGTCGCCGAGCGCATCGAGCGCGAGAAATGGCCCTGCCGGATCGTGCACCTGCGGCTGAAACTGACGCCGGGGTTCGCGGTCGAGATCGAGGAGTGACCCGCGAAGCGAAGCCGTCGCGGGTCATCCCGAGGAACGCCGGGCGGGTCCTGTCATCCCGAGGAACACCGGGCGGGTCCTGTCATCCCGAGGAACACCGGGCGGGTCCTGTCATCCCGAGGAACACCGGGCGGTCCTGTCATCCCGAGGAGTGCCGGACGGGTCCTGTCATCCCGAGGAGCGAAGCGACGAGGGATCCCTTTCGTAGCCGCACCGGGACTTCAAAGGGATCCCTCGCTGCGCTCGGGATGACAGGACGGCGGTAGAAGGCTCCCGCGGGACTGCAGGGATCCGCGGGGATGACGGGGACTGGCGCCGCGGTCTTCAATAGAATGGCTCCCTCCATGTACTTCAAACAGTTCTACTTGGGCTGCCTGGCGCAGGCGTCCTACATGATCGGCGCGGATGGCGAGGCGGCGGTCGTCGACCCCCGCCGGGACGTGGACATATATATAGAAGAGGCGCGCGCGCAGGAGCTGACGATCCGGCACGTCATCGAGACTCATCTCCACGCCGACTTCGTGTCGGGCCACCGGGAGCTCGCCGAGCGAACGGGCGCGAAGATCTATTTCGGCGCGGCGGCGGAGGCAAAGTTCCCGCACGTCGCCGTCCGCGAGGGCGACGTCATCCGGATGGGCCCGGTCGAGCTCCGCTTTCTCGAGACGCCCGGGCACACGCCGGAATCCATCTCGATCGTCGTCACGGATCGCGCGGCGTCCGACGAGCCGGCCTCGGTCCTGACCGGCGACACGCTCTTCATCGGCGACGTCGGCCGCCCGGACCTCCTCGGAGGCCGGATGTCGGCGCAGGAGCTCGCGAGCCTTCTCTACGATTCGCTGCACCAGAAGCTCCTGAAGCTCCCGGACGCGACGGCGGTCTATCCGGCGCACGGCGCCGGGTCGCTCTGCGGGCGCAACATTTCGAGCGAGACGAGCTCGACGATCGGACAGCAGCGCCAGTTCAACTACGCGCTGCGGCCGATGTCTCGCGAGGAGTTCATCGCGTTGACGACGGCGGATCTGCCGGAGGCGCCGGCGTACTTCTCGCGCGACGTGACGCTGAATCGCGAGGGCTCGGGCGCCCTGGCGGCGCTCCCGGATCCCCGGGCATTGACGCCCGCGGAAGTCGCGGCGCTGCAAGGCAAGGGCGCCATCGTGCTCGACACGCGGCCGTCGGCGGAATACGGGGCCGGACACGTGCCCGGCTCGGTGCACATGGGCCAGAGCGGACAGCTCGCGTCCTGGGCCGGGGCGCTACTTTCGCCGGCGGCGCCGATCGTCCTCATCGCGGAAGATGAGGAGCGCATGGCCGAAACGCGGACCCGTCTCGCCCGCGTGGGCCTCGAAAACGTCGCGGGATACCTCGAGGGGGGCATCCGCGCGTGGGACGAGGCGCAGCGGACGCTCGCGCGCACGGAGCAGATCCCGGTGGATGAGCTCGAGGCGCGGCTCGCCGAGGGATCGGACGTCACGGTCGTGGACGTGCGCCGGGCGGGCGAGTGGCAGGCCGGGCACATCGCGCACGCCATGCATCTTCCGCTCCACGAGCTCGAGAAGCGGTCGGGGTCGCTCGACCGCGATCGGCCGGTCGCGATCATCTGCGCGAGCGGGTATCGCTCCTCGATCGCGACGAGCCTGCTCGAACGGCTCGGGTTTCGACGGTTCTCGAACGTCGTCGGCGGCATGAATGCCTGGACCGCCGCCAAGTACGAGACGGCGGCGGGCTAGAATCCCGCCCCGACACAGGGAGGCGCAATGCGCAGGTTCACGATTCTGATCCTCGGACTGTCCGCGCTCGCGGCGGCGCTGACCGCGGAGGACGCGAAGAAGCCGGGAAGCGTCTGGGAGAACCCCCTGTCGGCATGGGAGCAGCTCCAGCCCGGCCAGAAAGACGAGGTCTTCAAGTTCGCCGAGGGCTACAAGAGCTACCTCGAGGTCGCTCGGAGCGCCCAGTCGTCCACGGCGGAGATCGAACGGCAGGCGAAGGCCGCGGGGTTCTCCGAGCTCACCGACCCGGCGCAGGTCAAGCCGGGCGCCCGCCTCATCGTCGCGACGCACGACCGCGCCCTCGTGCTCGTCGTCGTCGGGACGGATCCGATCCTGTCCGGCTCGCGCCTGATCGGGACGCATCACGACAGCCCGCACATCGATCTGAAGGCGCGCCCGTTCTACACGGCCAACGGGTTCACGCTCTTCAAGACCATCTACTACGGAGGCATCAAGAAGTACCAGTGGGCCAACCGGCCGCTCGCGCTGATCGGCCGGATCGACACCGTGGACGGCAAGCGCGTGGACGTGTCGATCGGCCTGAAGAAGGGCGATCCCGTCTTCGTCATCCCGGACAACGCGCCGCATTCGGACAACGAGAGCATCCGGAACCGCAAGGCCGAGGACGTCTTCGGCGGCGAGGAGCTCGACCCCGTCGCCGGGTCGATTCCCGGCAAGGGCGACGCGGTGACCGCCGATGTCGTGGCGACGCTGACGTCCACGTACCACGTGCGCGAGGAGGACTTCGTTTCGGCCGAGCTGCAGCTCGTGCCGGCCGCGAATCCCGCCGACGTCGGGATCGACCGGGGGCTCGTCGGCGGATTCGGGCAGGACGACCGGCTGTCGTCGTACTGCGCGGCGCGCGCGGTCCTCGACCTGAAGGGGACGCCGAAGCACACGGCGATGGCGTACCTGTCGAACTTCGAGGAGGTCGGCTCGGTCAACAACACCGGCGCCCGCTCGCAGTTCATGAACTCGACGTACGCGCGGCTCGTCGGCGCCGAGCGCGGCAAGGCGTACACGGATCTCGACCTGCGCGAGGCCCTTCGTCACGCGGAGGTCGTGTCGGCGGATTGCAACGACGGCGTCAACCCGGTCTTTCCGCAGACGAGCGAGCCCTCGGGCGCGGCGCGCCTCGGCTATGGCGCGACGATCAAGAAATACGGCGCGGGCTTCGACGCGAATTCCGAGTTCATCGCGAAGGTCCGCGGACTGCTCGAGAAGAACAACATCGCGTGGCAGACGCAGACACCGAAGGTGGACGGCTACTCGGGCGGAACGATCGGCGGATTCCTCTCGATGCAGGAGATGGAAGTCATCGACATGGGCGTCCCGCTTCTCTCGATGCACGCGCCCTTCGAGATGTCCTCCAAGGTCGACGTCTGGAGCTTCTACCGGTTCATGGGAGTGTTCCTGGCGTCTTAAGGGATTTCGCTCTACCGCGGAGTCGATGCCCGGTTCGCGGCGCCTCGCGCCGCCGCGGAGCAGGCCCCGAACGCAGCGGAGGCAACGGCCGACCCCTCCCCCTCACCCCAACCCTCTCCCCCCTACCGGGGGGCGAGGGGGTAGAGGGTGGCTCGTCGCGCCCAACTCTCGAAATAGCTCGCGGCGTGAGAAGTCACCCGAGCGAAGCGAGGGTGGAGGCTCACGCCGCGGGAGCCGCAGCGCAGCGAGGGATCAGGCCGGCGGTCGAGCGCCTTTGCGCGAGCCGCCGGCCGGTGCGCGCCCTGACAGGGCGCGCAGATCCCGAGCGGAGCGGAGGCGACGGTTTAGTCCCACGGCGCCCGACCGATCGGCCCGTGACCGCAGCCGAACCGGGCGGCCAGCGCGGTGTCGCGGGCAGGCAGGGGAAAGGTCTCGGCGAGATCCGCGGGCGCGTCGCCGTGAGAGAGGTCCCAGAGCGCGGCCTCCGTGTCTTCGCCCTCGATCGTCTCGAGACGCCGGCCGAGGCGCCCGAGATATCCGTCGATGAGGGCCGCCTCGCCCAGGCGCTCCGAGACGTGCGTGCGAAACACCCACAGGCGGGGCGCTCCGCGGAAGCGATCGAGCTCCCGGAGATAGGCGCGCGGATCGCCCCGATGGCACGTTCCGAAGACGGCGCCGACCGACGAAACGCCGACGCGCGGCGCGTAGAAGCGAAATGCGCGGACGCCGGGATAGAACACGTAGATCTCGTCGCGGACGTTGCGCCGGCCCGAAAGCTCGGTCAGGACCGGCCGCGTGTCTTCGCTGCGATAGACCGGCGGATCGTGGGCGATCAGGAAGACGAGCCCGCACGCGGGAAGGGCCGCCGCGAGAGGGCGTGGCACGCGGAGGCGCGCGACACCTTCGACGATCCACCCCGCCGCCTCCGCGATCGCGAGGATCGCGGCGGGGGCGAGAAACAGGATCGCCCGCCCCTGAAACGGATAGACGCGCGCCGCCGCCGCCGCGAGCGTCACGACGACGGGACCGATGAGAAGTAGCGCCGCGCGCGGGTCGCGGATCCAGAGCAGCGCCGCCGCGACGGCGACGAAGAGAAGCAGAGGCGCCTTCGGCAGCGAGGGATTCCAGAAGCGGTCGAGGTACTCCCGCATCTCGGGCGGAACGCGATGGAGTCCCGAAAGAGCCGCGGCGCCCGCGCTGACGGACCAGACCGCGAGCAGGACCGCGAGCCAGGCGCCGAACCGCCGCTCCCGGACGGCCAGGAGCAGCAGCGCCGCGCCGAGTCCGGTCACGACGAAGACGGCGCCCTGCGAGAACCAGACCGCTGCGCCTCCGACCAGAATCGCTCCGAGCCAGCTCGGCCAGCCCGCCTCGGGGCCCGAAACGGCGAGCGCCGCCAGGGTCAGCGCCACGGATGCCAGGAGATCCGTCGAGTAGGGTTTCAGCTCGGCGCCGTGCGCGATGAGTGTCGGAGCGAGGGCGAAGACTCCGACCGCGAAGACGGCGATCCACGCCGGCTGGATCCGCCGCGAGAGGGAGGGAAAGAGGAGCAGCGCCAGGAGGCCGCAGAGGAGCGGGACGAGACGCAGCGCCATCTCCGAGGCGCCGAAGAGCGTGACCGCGCCTTTGGTCAGCGCGAGAAAGCCGGGCGCCGCCACCTGGTCGAGCGCGAGCGGCTGGCTCACCAGATGCGCGAGCGGATACCGAAGCACGTTCTGCGCGAGCGCGATCTCGTCGATCCAGAGCGACGCATTCGCGAGGTACTGCGCGAGGCGCAAGCCGACGCCGGCGAGGAGGAAGACGGCCAGCGCCGTCCTCGCCCCCCGGGGCATCTCCCTACGGATTGGAGGCGAGCGCCTTCTCCTCGACGATCTGCTTGTTCTGCATGATCGTCTGGACGATGTCCTTGGCGAGCTTGTCGAGATCGGTCGCGGACTCGACGGTGTTGATGACGAACTTCGCGGCGACGACGTAAGGGTTCCAGCCGACCGGCGCGCCCTGGCCCTTCAGGGCCTCGGCCTTGCCGAAGACGATGAAGGGAGCGTTCGGGTCCTTCGAGAGGTTCGCGACGCTGACGGAAACCTCGGTGTTCGGCTTCTGTTCGCCGCCCATGAGCTCGGTCGGGATGATGTGGCCGCCGGAGTCCGTGGCGTAGAAGGCGCCGCGCACGAGCCACCCGTCGGCCGGCAGCGGCGCGCCCGGTTCGAGCCGCGTGGCCGTGAAGCCCTGGGCGGCGAACTCCTTGACGATGTCCTTCGAGAGCGTCGTGGCCGAGGACGACGCCTTCTCGCTCGCTCGCGCCCCGCGCAGACGGCTCAGCGGACCACTGTGGCCCTGCGAGGCCGGCTGGTACGTTCCGGGGAAGTCCTGCACGTACACCGGCTTCTTCGGTTTCATCGGCGCGGCGGGCGCGTTGGTCGTGGTCGTCTGCGCGGCCGCGAGGGCGGCCGAGGCGATGAACGCGAGGGCGGCGATCCGAAGACGCGCGAGTGCCGTCAGCCTCATGGGGAGCCTCCTATGGCGCGGAATCGTATAACCGATGCCGCCGAAGATAGACTCCGCCCACCAGATTTTCATGACACTCGCCGCCGGTACGAAGCTGGGTCCTTACGAGATCGTCGCGCAGATCGGCGCCGGCGGCATGGGAGAGGTCTACAAGGCCCGGGACACGCGGCTCGAGCGCACGGTGGCGGTCAAGGTCCTGCCCGCAAGCCTCTCCTCGTCCGCCGACTCGCGGCAGCGCTTCGAGCGCGAGGCGAAGACGATCTCGCAGCTCTCGCACGCCCACATCTGCGCGCTCTACGACGTCGGCCGCGAGGGCGAGACGGAATACCTGGTCATGGAATACCTCGAGGGCGAGACGCTGACGGAGCGGCTGTCCAAGGGAGCGCTGCCGCTCGAGCAGACTCTCCGCTACGGGCACGAGATCGCCGACGCCCTGGACAAGGCGCACCGGCAGGGGATCGTGCACCGGGACCTGAAGCCCGGCAACGTGATGATCACGAAGTCGGGCGTGAAGCTGCTCGACTTCGGCCTGGCCAAGGCGATGGCGCCGGCGGTGCCGCAGAGCGGCCTGACGTCTCTGCCGACGCAGCAGGGTCTGACGCAGGAAGGCACGATCCTCGGGACGTTCCAGTACATGGCGCCCGAGCAGCTCGAAGGAAAGGAGGCGGATGCCCGCACGGACCTCTTCGCCTTCGGCGCCGTGCTCTACGAGATGGTCACGGGACGCAAGGCCTTCGCGGGATCGAGCCAGGCCTCGCTGATCTCGTCGATCATGAAGGAGGACCCGGCGCCGATCTCGGCGGTGCAGCCGATGTCGCCGCCGGCGCTCGACCGCGTCGTGCGCACGTGCCTCGCGAAAGACCCCGAGGACCGCTGGCAGAGCGCCCGCGACGTGGGCAACGAGCTCAAGTGGATCGCCGGGGGCTCGCAGGCGGGCGTCCCGACGAAGGTGGCCCGCCGGCGCGAGGGCCGCGAGCGCGCGGCGTGGGCCCTTGCCGCACTTGCCGGCGCCGCCGCGATCGTCCTGGCGGTCGCGTACGCGAGGCGCGCGCCGCATACCGGCTCGCCCGTGCGCGCGCAGCTCGACCTTCCGAAAAAGACGCAGGCCGCGGACATCGCCCTGTCGCCGGACGGCAGGCGTCTCGCGTTCACGGCCTTCGACGCCGCGGGACAGGTCTCCCTCTGGATCCGGGATCTCGACGCGGACGGCGCGCAGCCGGTTTCCGGCACCGAGTCGGCCCGCTTTCCGTTCTGGTCTCCCGATTCGCGCACGGTCGCCTTCTTCGCCGACGGAAAACTCAAGAAGAGGGAGCCCGACGGCGCCGCGATCCTCAAGATCTGCGACGCCGCGAACGGGGTCGGCGGGACCTGGAATCGGGACGGCACGATCGTGTTCGCCCCGTCTCCCACGTCCGGCCTCTTTCGCGTTCCCGCGGCGGGCGGCAAGCCCGAGGCCGTGACGAAACTCGACGCGGCACGCCACGAAGTCGCCCACCGCTACCCGTCGTTTCTCCCCGACGGCCGCCACTTCCTGTACACGGCCACCAGCCTCGGCGCGGCCGACAACGGCGCCGACGCGATCCGCGTCGCGTCTCTGGACGGGAAGGAGGACAAGGCGATCCTTTCCGTGTTCTCCGACGCGCAGTACGCGGCGGGCCGTCTCCTCTACGTCCGCGACGACGCCCTCGTCGGCCAGCGATTCGACGCCGGAAGGCTCGCCGTCGAGGGAGATCCCGTCGTCCTCGAGGCGCGGGCGACCCGGACCACGGACTGGGGGGGCTTCTACGCGTTCAGCGCCGCGGACGACGTCCTCGCGGTCGTGCCGCCGAACGTCGTCCTTTCGCGTCTGACCTGGTTCGACCGGTCCGGCCGGGCCGCGGGCGAGGTGGGCGAACCGGCGGTCTTCATCACCTATCGTCTTTCTCCCGACGACCGCACGATCGCCGCCATGGTGCTGGACCCTTCCCGGACCAGGGCGGGAATCGTGACCATCGACGTGTCATCGGGCACGGCGACCCGGTTCGTTCATGGAGAGGCCAACGCCGTCTTCCCCGCGTGGTCTCCGGATGGGAGCCGCCTCTTCTTCGGGCTCGCTGCGGAAGGTTCGAGCATTCCGGCGATCTGGTCGAAGCAACTCAACGGCGCGAAGGAGGAGCCCTACCTCGAAGGTCCCGACAACCTGATACCGTTTGACTGGTCGCGCGACGGGCGGTTTCTCGCGATCGAAAAGGTGCCGCTCCACGGTAAGCGCTACAACGAGCTCTGGATCGTCGACGCGGCGGACCGCGGGCACCCGATTCCGTTTGCCACCGAGAACCCGAATCAGGTGGACGCGCGCTTCTCACCCGACGGGAAATGGATCGCCTATGCCTCCGACGAATCCGGCCTGTCCGAGGTCTACGTGCGTCCCTTTCCCGGTCCGGGCGGAACGTGGCAGGTCACGACCTCGGGGGGCTTTGCTCCGCACTGGCGCGACGATGGGAAGGAGCTCTTCTTCCTGACCCCGGACAACAAGATCATGGCCATGCCGATCTCTTCGGGGCCGACCTTCCAGGCCGGGGCGCCGGTCGCCCTGTTCACCGCGCACCCGGGCCAGGCCAACAGCGTGTTCGAGGTCTCGCGCGACGGCCAGCGGTTCCTCGTCAATACGGCGCCCGAGCAGGCGGCGTCGCCGCCCCTTCACCTGCTTCTGAACTGGACCGCGCTCGCCGAGAAGAAGTAGTCAGCGCCCCGGCGCGGTCCCTGAGGAAAAGGCCTCGTAAACTTCCCGCGAGATCCATGCCCCGGTCCGCAGCGTCTCGTTGTCCACGCTCGCGCTCTTGTCCCGGATCCGCCGCGCGCAGATGGCGATCACGTAGCGCGTCTTCGGCGTCTTGACGTACGCGGCATCGTTGCGGACGTCGCCCTTGAAGCCCTTCGCGTCGGCATTCTTCTCCTCGTCCCAGCCGGTTTTGTTGGCGACGAGAATCTCCTCGCTTTCGAAGGGAAGCGAGCGCGGGATCATCGCCCGGTCCTGCTGCTGTGCCAGGAGCGCGAGCATGTCGTCGCACGCCGCGCGGCTGACGACCTTCCCCTCGGCGATGAGCTCCATCAGCGTCGCGGCCTCGCGGGGAGTCGTCGAGCCGAGGCCGTACTCCTTCTCTTCCTCCGGGAGAACGTCGGCGTGGCCGTCGCGAAAGGTCGGACGGTAGAGCCTCGTCTTCGTCAGGCCGAACGAGTCGAGGAGCTTGTCCACGTTCGCGGTGCCGACCAGGCCGACGAGCAGATTCGTCGCCGTGTTGTCGCTATAGGCGATCATGAAGTGGAGCAGATCGTTGACCGTCAGCGTCGCGCCGTCGTGGAGCATGTTCAGGGGCACCGTCTCGTCGCCGGCCTTGTCGGAGTCGTGGAGAATCACCGGCGCCGTCCTGGAGAGCTTCCCTTCGCTCATCTGGCGGAAGACCTCGGCCATGACCGCGACCTTGATGAGGCTCGCGGTCGGGAAGCGTTCGTCGGCATGGACGGCGACGGTTTCGCCGGTCGTCAGGTTCCGGGCGTAGACGCCCATCTCGCCGTGGAAGGCGCGGACCCTCGCGGACACCGCCGCATCGATGCTCGTCGAGCCGGAAGCGCCAAGCGTGGATGCGAGAAGGAGCATGAAGACCGGCATGCGCGCGCGAATGCTATCCCGACGGTCCGGGCCGCGATAAGCTCCGCGCACACAAACGAGGTCGCAAGAAAATGAAGAGACGTCTAGGGATCGCCCTCGCCCTGCTGTGCAGCGTCGCCGCCGCGGGCATCGCCCAGGAGAAGCCCTCCGAGAAGCCGCCGGAGAAGTCGGCGGACAAGCCGGCGGCCGACGCCGCAAAGAAGGAACCGCCGAAGGCGGAGCAGTCCGTCACGACGCACACGTCGGTCATCGGCGGCGTTCCGGTGACGTACACGGCGACGGCCGGCACGCTCATCGTCCGCAGCGCGAAAGACGAGCCGTGGGCGAGCATGGGCTACACCGCGTACGTCCGGAAAGACGCGGGACCGGCGTCGAAGCGGCCGATCGCGTTCTGCTACAACGGCGGCCCGGGTTCCTCGTCGATCTGGCTGCACATGGGAGCGCTCGGCCCCAGACGGGTCGTCGTGTCGGACGCGGAGGCGACGCCTCCGCCGCCGTACCAGGTCGTCGACAACGCGTACAGCCCGCTCGACAAGACGGACATCGTGATGATCGACCCGGTCGGCACGGGTTTCTCGAAGCCGATCGGCGAATTCAAGGACAAGGACTTCTGGGGCGTGGACCCGGACATCGAATCGGTTTCGCGGTTCATCAAGCAGTACGTCACGGACAACGGCCGGTGGAGCTCTCCGAAGTACCTGATCGGCGAGAGCTACGGGACGACGCGTTCGGCCGGAGTCGTGAGCTGGCTGCAGTCGAACGCGGGAATGAGCTTCAACGGCGTCGTCCTGGTGTCGGTCGCGATGGACCTCGGCGCGATCTTCGCGCTGCCCGGCAACGACGTGCCGTATCCGCTCTACCTGCCGAGCTACGCGGCGACGGCCGTTTACCACAAGGTCGTGCCGGCTCCGGCCGATCTGAACGCGTGGCTCGCCGAGGTCCGCCGGTACGCGGCCGGCGAGTACACGGCGGCGCTGGCCGAAGGCGCATGGCTGCCGGAGGACCGGCGCGCGGCGGTGATCAAGAAGCTGCACGAGTACACGGGATTGTCCGAGGAGTATCTTCGCCTGGCGGACCTGCGCGTCTCGGAGACCGAGTTCACGCAGGAGCTCGAACGGCAGAAGGGCGTGACGGTCGGCCGGCTCGACTCCCGCTTCGCCGGCCCGACGATGGATCCGCTCGCGAAGGAGGCCGAGAGCGACCCGCAATCGGACGCCATCTCGGGCGCCTACACCTCGGCGTTCTTCGACTGGCTGCACGACGGCCTGAAGTTCGGCGAGGGCAAGACCTACGTCGTCGCTTGCGACGCGTTCCTGACGTGGGATTTCCGGCACAAGATTCCGGGGCTCCCCTTTCCGTCGCCGACGCTGACGAACACCGGGATCGACCTGGGGCGCGCGATGCTCTACAACCCGAGTCTGCGGGTGCTCGTGTTGAACGGGACGTACGACCTCGCGACTCCCTTTTTCGCGACGGAGTACCAGGTCGCGCACGTCTCACCGCGCCAGGACGTCCAGTCGCGAATCGAGATGAAGTACTACCCGGCGGGCCACATGATGTACGTCTACGAGACGTCGCTGAAGGCGATGAAGGGCGACATCGCCGACCTCGTAGCGCGGACCTCGAAGTAGGGGAAGCCCCCTCACCCCTGCCCTCTCCCCCCTATGGGGGGCGAGGGTGTTTTCCGGGCCCTCACCCTCTCCCGGCGGGAGAGGTTTGGAGTGAGGGGCCCCTATTGCGATCGGGTGAGTTGCGGAGCGCGCGCCGGACCTACGGCGTCGTCACCTGGTACATGAGCGCGCCGCTCGAGTAGAACGGAAGGTAGAAGACGCCGGCGCAGTTCATGTAGGAGACTCCGTTGACGGACATGCTCGAACATCCGTTCGGCAGCGACGCGACCACCGTTCCGACCGGCGGGGCATAGGTCACGGGCGCAGCGTAGTACACGGGCGCGGGGTTGGCGTAGTAGACGGGCGCCGGCTGAACCGAAGTTGCCACGGCCGCTCCGACCATCGCGCCCGCGACGGCCGCTCCGGCGACCGCGGCCCCGGAGTAGCAGCAGGGCGGCCGATAGCCGACGGCGACCCCGCCGTGGTAGCCGCCGGCGGCGACCCATCCGAAGGCGGGGGTCGGCAGGATCGAGAGGGCGAGGGCGAAAATCGCGGCCGTGGTCGTGAGCTTTTTCATTTCTGGGTCCTCCACTCGACTTTCGTCGACCCGGCGGGCGGCGTGAACGTGAACTCGCCGGCCGGAATCGTCGGCGAGAGATTCCAATCCGAGAGCAGGACGAGCACCCGCGGCGAGCCCGGCACCTTCTTGTAGGTCACGGCGAGGCGGCGGGGCAGGGGCCTGCGGCCCTCCTCGACCCAGAGCTGCCAGTCGGCGTCGTCCTCCGACAGCGCGAAGTGCCGGCTCGACCCGCCATCGAGGAGCGCCGTGCCGGCATCGAAGGCGGTCTTGACGCCGTCGATCATCTTCGCGTACGGGTCCGTGAGGAGAAAGCCCGCGACCGGCAGCGGAGTGTCGAGCCGATCCAGGAGCATCTGGACGGTCTCGTCGATCGTGGCCGGAGCCGCGACCTGGGCGTAGAACGTGCTCTTGTTCGAATGGATCGTCAGGGTCTTGCCGTCGTACCAGAGCGAGGCCCCGAAGCGGTCGCCGGTCGTGTCCACGCGAACCTTGTCCGGCCGTTCGACGGTGACCTTCGAGACGCTGACGAAATCGAGCATCTGCCCGGTGTCCGAGGGCGTCTCGCGGTCGGTCACGGCGCGAAACGTGAATCGCGGCGTTCCCTTGAGCAGGTCGCTCATCGCCTTCAGCCGGGCGAGGGTTGCGGGCTCGAGAGGTGGAGGCGGCACCGGCGTCGCGGCCGGGGGCGGCGTTTGCGGCCGTGCGACCGCAGCGAGGAGCAGAAATCCTGAGAGCGCTGCGGCGACACGGGTTCTCGCGTTCACGAGGCCTCCTTTGGGGGCAAAGCGCTGGCGATTAGATCACAGTGCCGGCTTCGTCCGTTCGGATGCGCCGTCGATTCGTTGTAGTCTCTGCGGAACCTTGACACTGTCCGCCGGGACGCGCCTTGGGCCATACGAGATCGTCGCGCCGATCGGCGCGGGCGGGATGGGCGAGGTCTACCGGGCGAAGGACACGCGCCTCGGCCGCGACGTCGCGGTCAAGGTCCTGCCGGCGGCGATGTCGTCGTCCGCCGAGTTGCGCCAGCGCCTCGAGCGCGAGGCGAAGACGATCTCGCAGCTGTCGCACTCGCACATCTGCACGCTCTTCGACGTCGGGCACCAGGACGGAACGGACTACCTCGTCATGGAGTACCTCGAGGGCGAGACGCTGGCCGACCGCCTCGCCAGGGGCGCCGTCCCGACCGACCAGGCGCTTCGGATCGGCATCGAGATCCTCCAGGCGCTCGACGCGGCGCACCGCCAGGGAATCGTCCATCGGGACCTGAAGCCCGGCAACGTCATGCTGACGAAGTCGGGCGTGAAGCTGCTCGACTTCGGGCTGGCCAAGCTCGCGGCGCCTCCGCCGGAGTCGGCGATCTCGCAGGCGACGAGCCTGCCGACGGCCCTGCAACAGAGCCAGCCGCTGACGACGCGCGGCACGATCCTCGGCACCTTCCAGTACATGGCGCCCGAGCAGCTCGAAGGCCGGGACGCCGACGGGCGCAGCGACATTTTCGCGTTCGGCTGCGTCCTCTACGAGATGCTGACGGGCAGGAAGGCGTTCAGCGGAGCGAGCCAGGCGTCTCTGATCGGCTCGATCATGAACTCGGACCCGGCTCCGATCTCCTCGATCCAGCCGATGATCCCGGCCTCGCTCGACCGGATCGTGAAGGGCTGTCTCGCCAAGGAGCCCGAGCACCGGTGGTCGACGGCGCACGACGTGATGCTGCAGCTCCAGTGGATCGCCGAGGGCGGCTCGCAGGCGGGCGTGCCGGCGCCGGTCGTCGCGCGGCGCAAGAGCCGGGAGCGGCTCGCGTGGGGGCTGATGGCGGCGGCGCTCGTCGCGGCGGCGGTCCTCGCGATCGGCTACGCCCGGCGCGCGCCAAAGCCCGCGCCGCTCGTGCGCTTCGACATCGTGCCGCCGCCCGAGGTCGCCACGATGGACGTGCCGCGCATCTCGCCCGACGGTCGCCTGCTCGCCTTCGACGCCACCGACATGGAGGGCAAACAGAAGATCTGGGTCCGGCCCCTGAACGCGCTCACCGCGCAGCCGCTGATGGGAACCGACGGCGGCGTGCGCCCGTTCTGGTCGCCCGACAGCCGTTACATCGGCTTCATGGCCGACGGCGTGCTGAAGAAGGTGGACGTCACCGGCGGGCCGCCGACGAAGATCTGCGACGCGGCCGGCGGCTCCGATGGCACCTGGAGCCCGGAGGGAGTGATTCTCTTCGACGGGACCGGTCCGGATCCGATCTGGAAAGTTCCGGCTGCGGGCGGCACGCGCGTGCTCGCGGTCGTTCAGGATCCGGCGAAGAAGGAGACGACGGTCGGCTGGCCGCAGTTTCTTTCGGACGGCAGGCATTACATCTATCTCGTGACCGGCGAGAAACCCGAGGACAGCGCGTACTGGATCGCCTCGATCGATTCGGCGGAGAAGACCAAGCTCGCCCCGGCGCAGACGCTCGTCCAGTACGCGCCGCCGGGATATCTCCTCTTCGTCCGCGACCGCACGCTCGTCGCGCAGCCCTTCGACGCGGCCAGGCGCAAGATCACGGGCGAAGCCGTGCCGCTCGCGGAGAAGATCGGTACCGACAACGCCGGTCTGGCCCGTTTCTCGGTGTCGAACGATGGCGTGCGAAGACGATCTCGCAGCTCTCGCACGCTCACATCTGCACGCTCTACGACGTCGGGCACCAGGACGGGACCGACTACCTCGTCATGGAGTTCCTCGAGGGCGAGACCCTCGCGGACCGCCTCGGCAAGGGCGCGATCCCGACCGACCAGGCCCTCCGCATCGGCATCGAGATCCTCGGCGCGCTCGACGCGGCGCACCGGCAGGGCATCGTCCACCGCGACCTGAAGCCCGGCAACGTCATGCTGACGAAGTCGGGCGTGAAGCTCCTCGACTTCGGCCTCGCCAAGCTCGCGGCGCCGCCGCCGGAGTCCGCGGTCTCGCAGGCGACGAGCCTGCCGACGGCGCTCCAGCAGAGCCAGCCGCTGACGACGCGCGGCACGATCCTCGGCACGTTCCAGTACATGGCGCCGGAGCAGCTCGAGGGCCGGGACGCCGACGGCCGCGAGCGACATCTTCGCCTTCGGCTGCGTGCTCTACGAGATGCTGACGGGGCAGAAGGCGTTCACCGGGACGAGCCAGGCGTCGCTGATCGGCTCGATCATGCACTCGGACCCGGCGCCGATCTCGACGATCCAGCCGATGATCCCGGCCTCGCTCGACCGGATCGTCAAGGGCTGCCTCGCCAAGGAGCCGGAGCACCGGTGGTCGACGGCGCACGACGTGATGCTGCAGCTCCAGTGGATCGCCGAGGGCGGCTCGCAGGCGGGCGTGCCGGCGCCGGTCGTCGCGCGGCGCAAGAGCCGCGAGAGGCTCGCGTGGGGACTCCTCGCCGCCGCGCTCGTCGCGGCCGCGGCGCTCGCCTTCGGCTACGTCCGCCGCGCGCCGAAACCCGAGCCGCTCGTGCGCTTCGACATCGTGCCTTCCGCCGAGATCGCGACGATGGACGTGCCGCGCATCTCGCCGGACGGAAAGCTCCTCGCCTTCGACGCGACCGACATGGAGGGCAAGGCGCGCATCTGGGTCCGGCCCCTTTCGTCTCTCGTGGCGCAGCCGCTCATGGGCACCGAGGGCGGCGTGCGGCCCTTCTGGTCGCCCGACAGCCGCTACCTCGCGTTCATCGCCGACGGCGTGCTGAAGAAGGTGGACGTCAGCGGCGGTCCGCCGACGAAGGTCTGCGACGCGCCGGGCGGGCTCCGACGGCACCTGGAGCCCCGCCGGAGTCATTCTCTTCGACGGGACCGGCACGGATCCGATCTACCGCGTCTCCGCGGCCGGGGGCTCGAAGACCGTCGCGGTCGTGCAGGATCCGGCGCAGAAGGAGACCACCGTCGGCTGGCCCCAGTTCCTGCCCGACGGCAAGCACTTCATCTATCTCTTGACCGGCGAGAAACCGGAGGACAGCGCGTACTGGATCGCCTCGATCGACTCCGCGGAGAAGACCAAGCTCGCGCCGGCGCAGACGCTCGTCGAGTACGCGCCGCCGGGGTATCTCCTCTTCGTGCGGGACCGGACGCTCGTCGCCCAGCCCTTCGACGCCGCGGCGCGGAAGATCACGGGGGAAGCCGTGCCCCTGGCCGAGAAGATCGGTACCGACAACGTCGGCCTGGCGCGCTTCTCCGTCTCGAGCAACGGCGTCCTCGCCTATCGCACCGGCGAGACCGGCGGGCGGCTGCTCTGGCGGGATCGCGCGGGCAAGGAGCCCGACCTCGTCGGCGAGCCCGGCGACTACGCGAATCCGGCTCCTCGCCCCGGGAGACCGTCTGGCGTACGGCCTCACGATTCACGCAGCGTCAAGAACGACGTCTGGGTCCGAGATCTCGCGCGCGGCGTGAACTCCCGATTCACCCTCGGGCCGGGCAACAACTATCGGTCGGTGTGGTCGCCGGACGCCGGGACGATCGTCTTCACGTCCGACCGCACGGGCGCGCTCGACCTCTATGAGAAGTCGACGCGCGGATCGGGAGAGGAGAAGCTGCTCCTCCACAGCGACGAGGCGAAGTCGGCGGCGAGCTGGTCGCCCGACGGCAAGTACATCGCGTTCGCGAGCCGGAACGCCCAACGCAGTGGGACCTGTGGGCCCTGCCGATCGCCGGGGAGAAGAAGCCGATTCCGATCGCGGCCACGCCCTTCACCGAGATGACGCCGATGTTCTCTCCGGACGGGACGCTACGTCGCGTACGTTTCCAACGAATCCGGCCGCGAGGAGATCTACGTCCAGACGTTTCCTGAGCCGAGCGGGAAGTGGCAGGTCTCGAACGGCGGCGGCTGGGATCCGAGCTGGCGCGGCGACGGCAAGGAGCTCTACTACCGGTCCGCCGATCAGAAGCTGATGGCGGTCGAGGTCCGAGGCGGCGCCGACTTCCAGGCCGGGGTGCCGCAGGCGCTCTATGCCGATCCGCATGCGTCCGGGCGCGCCGCGCAACAAGTACGCGCCGGTGTCGGACGGCCAGCGCTTCGTCTTCGCGTCGCCCCTCGGCCGCGACGCCATGTCGCCGACGACGATCGTGCTGAACTGGCCGGCGGGGATGGGGAAGTAGATGACGATGAATCCTTCGCTCTGCCATCCCCCCCTCACCCTGGCCCTCTCCCCCCGTGGGGGGAGAGGGGATTTCGAGGAAGCTGTTCGAGCCACTTCTCAAAGAACCCCATCGCCCCCCGAAGGGGGGAGAGGGCTGGGGAGAAGGGGGTCCAACGATGACCCTTTCCGCCGGAACCAGGCTCGGCCCTTACGAGATCCTCTCCGCCATCGGCGCGGGCGGGATGGGGGAGGTCTACAAGGCGCGCGACACGCGGCTCGACCGCGACGTCGCCGTCAAGGTGCTTCCCGAACATCTGGCGACGAACGAGGAGATCCGCCAGCGGTTCGAGCGCGAGGCGAAGACGATCTCGCAGTTCTCGCACCCGCACATCTGCGCGCTGTACGACGTCGGGCGCGAGGGCGACGTCGAGTACCTCGTCATGGAGTACCTCGAGGGCGAGTCGCTGGCCGATCGCCTGGGCAAGGGCCCGCTGCCGACCGAGCAGATCCTGCGCTACGGGATCGAGATCGCCGACGCGCTCGACAAGGCGCACCGGCAGGGGATCGTCCATCGCGACCTGAAGCCCGGCAACATCATGATCACGAAGTCGGGCGTGAAGCTGCTCGACTTCGGCCTGGCGAAGCCCCTCGCGACCGCCGGCGCGCGGCCCGTCTCCGGCGCGTCGGTGATGGCGACCGAGGCTCAGGCCAGCCAGCCCCTGACCGAGCGCGGCACGATCCTCGGCACCTTCCAGTACATGGCGCCCGAGCAGCTCGAGGGCGCCGAGGCCGATTCGCGGTCGGACATCTTCGCCTTCGGCGCCGTGCTCTACGAGATGGCGACGGGTCGGAAGGCGTTCACGGGCAAGAGCCAGGCGTCGCTGATCGGGTCGATCCTCCGCGACGATCCCGCGCCCGTGTCCGAGGTGGCGCCGATGGTGCCGCCGGCGTTCAACCGCGTCATCAAGACCTGCCTCGCGAAGGACCCGGAGCATCGGTTCCAGACGGCGCATGACATCAAGCTGCAGCTCGAGTGGATCCAGGAGGGTGGCTCCCAGGCGGGGCTGCCGGCGCCCGTCGTCGCGCGCCGCAAGAACCGGGAGAAGCTCGCGTGGACGACGGCGGCGGTCCTCGCGGTCGCTCGCGGCCGCGCTCGGCTTCGGCTTCTGGAAGCGGACTCCGCCGCCGAAGCACACGATGCGCTTCGACGTCGACGTGCCGGCCGACGTCACGGGTCTCGACGCGCCGAAGATCTCGCCCGACGGCCGGATCCTCGCCTTCGACGCGACCGACTCGAGCGGGAAGCACCGGATCTGGATCCGGCCCCTGAACGCGCTGCAGGCGCACGCGCTCGCGGGCACGGAAGGAACCCATCGTCCCTTCTGGTCGCCCGACAGCCGGTACCTCGCGTTCGTCGCGGACGGGAAGCTCATGAAGGTGGACGTCGCCGGCGGTCCCCCGCAGAAGATCTGCGACGCGCCGAGCGGCTCGGACGGCACGTGGGCGCCCGATGGCGTGATCCTCTTCGACGGCACCGGAAAGGACCCGATCCAGCGCGTGCCGGCCTCGGGCGGCGTGCCGACGGTCATGGTCAAGCTCGACGAGTCGCGCAAGGAGACCCAGATCGGCTGGCCCGAGGTCCTGCCGGACGGCAAGCACTTCCTCTACATGGCGATGGTACAGAAGGCGGCGGACAGCACGTACCGGATCGCCTCGCTCGACGGGAAGGAGAATCGTTCCTTCGCGCCGGCGCAGTCGATGGTCACGTACGTCGAGCCGGGGTACCTGCTCTTCCTGCGCGATCGCACGCTGGTGGCGCAGCCGTTCGACGCGAAGGCGATGAAGACGACGGGCGAGCCGATCCCGATCGCGGAGAAGGTCGGCTCCGACAGCGTCGGGCTCGGGCGCTTCTCCGTGTCCCGCGAGGGCACGCTCGCCTACCGCACGGGCGACACCAGCGATCGGATGGTCTGGGTGGACCGCTCCGGCAAGGAGCTCGAGACGATCGGCGACCCGGCGCAGTACCACGATCCCGTGTTCTCTCCCGACGGCCGGCGTCTCGCGTACGACCTGATCGATGCGCGCAACGGCAAGTACGACATCTGGGTCCGTGACCTGGCGCGCAACGTCAGCTCGCGCTTCAGTTTCTCCGATGGCGACGCCGTCTGCCCGCTCTTCTCGCCGGACGGCACGCGCATCGCGTACACCGTCAACACCGACCTGTTCGAGAAGGCCGCGGACGGCCAGGGCGCCGAGACGCCGCTCGGCGTCAAGTCGCCGGAGCTGAAAATTCCGGGCGACTGGTCCAGGGACGGGAAGTACATCGCGTTCGCGCTGCAGGCCAAGGAGACCGGCTGGGACGTCTGGATTCTTCCGACCTTCGGCGACAAGAAGCCGTTCCCCTTCGTCAATACGAAATTCACGGAGCTCTGGCCGTCGTTCTCCCCCGACGGCCGATACCTCGCCTATCAGTCGAACGAGTCCGGACGGCTCGAGATCTACGTGCAGAGCTTCCCGGGGCCGGGAGGCAAGTGGCAGATCTCCGCGGAGGGCGGTTTCGAGCCCCACTGGAGCGAGAACGGCAAGGAGCTGTATTACCGCGGCGCCGATCAGAATATCGTGGCGGTGCCGGTGACGGCCGGCGCGACCTTCGAGGCCGGAACGCCGAAGGCGCTCTTCCCGACGCACCTCGACGCCGGCCTCTCCCGGAACCGCTTCATGCCGGCGCGCAGCGGCGATCGATTCGTGCTGACCGCGACGCCCGCGCGCGAGACGATGGCGCCGACGACGGTCGTCCTCAACTGGATGGCGGACCTCGGGAAGTAGTGCGGCATGGGCTCCGACGCGCCTGCGGTCGTTGACTCATCATCATGAGTAACGTAGACTCATTGGCATGAGTAAGCGGCTCCAGGTCCTGCTCGAGGAGGACGAACTGCGGCAGATTCAGCGCATCGCCCGCGCGAAGCGCATGACCGTCGCGGAGTGGGTTCGGCAGGCCCTGCGCTCGGCGGGGGAGACGGAGCCGAGCCGCGACGCCGCCAGGAAGCTCGACGCCGTGCGGTCCGCCTATCGTCATTCCTTTCCCACGGGCGACATCGAGGAGATGCTGGGCGAAATCGAACGTGGATATGCGAGACCCGACGCGCCGTGATCTTCGTGGACTCCAACATCCCGATGTACCTGGTCGGCGCACCGCACCCTCACAAGGAGGACGCGAGGCGGCTGGTCGAGAGGTGCATCGCGGACCGCGAGCGCCTGGTCACCGACGCCGAGGTCCTGCAGGAGATCCTTCACCGGTACGGGTCGCTCGAGCGTCGTGACGCGATTCAGCCGGCCTTCGACGCGATTCTCGGAGTCGTGGACGAGGTCTTTCCCGTCGACGAGCCTTCGGTCGAGCGAGCGAAGGCGATCATGCTGGCGACCCGGAAGCTGTCGGCGCGAGACGCCCTCCACGTTTCCGTGATGGAGCGCCGTCGGGTCAAGCGAATTCTGAGCTTCGATTCCGGTTTCGACGGTCTGCCCGGAATAGAGAGGCTCGCCTGAGATGCCATGGCCACGGGGCATGACCCGATGACCCTCGCCGCCGGCACGAAGCTCGGCCCTACGAGATCGTCGCGCCGATCGGCGCGGGCGGGATGGGCGAGGTCTACCGGGCGAAGGACACGCGGCTCGAGCGCTCGGTGGCGATCAAGGTGCTGCCGCAGCATCTCTCGTCCTCGCCCGAGGTCCGGCAGCGTTTCGAGCGCGAGGCGAAGACGATCTCGCAGCTGTCGCACTCGCACATCTGCGCGCTCTACGACGTGGGCAACCAGGACGGCGTCGAGTACCTCGTCATGGAGCTGCTCGAAGGAGAGACGCTCGGCGATCGGCTGGGCAAGGGCGCGCTGCCGCTCGAGCAGACGCTGCGCTATGGGACCGAGATCGCCGACGCGCTGGACAAGGCGCACCGGCAGGGGATCGTCCATCGGGACTTGAAGCCCGGCAACGTGATGCTGACGAAGTCGGGAGTGAAGCTTCTCGATTTCGGCCTCGCGAAGGCGATGGCGCCGCCGGTGCAGTCGGCGGTGACGTCGTTGCCGACGGTGATGGGCAGCCAGAAGGAGAACCTGACGGAGGCGGGGACGATCCTGGGGACGTTCCAGTACATGGCGCCGGAGCAGCTGGAGGGGCGGGAGGCGGACGCGCGGACGGACATCTTCGCGTTCGGGTGCGTGCTGTACGAGATGGCGACGGGTCGGAAGGCGTTCGTGGGCGCGAGCCAGGCGTCGCTGATCTCGTCGATCATGAAGGAGGATCCGGCGCCGATCTCGGCGACCGCGCCGGCGACGCCGCCCGCGCTCGAGCGCGTCGTCAAGCGGTGCCTCTCGAAGGACCCGGAGGACCGCTGGCAGAACGCGGCGGACCTGAAATCCGAGCTGAAGTGGATCGGGGAGGGCGGCTCGGCGAGCGGCATCCCCGCGCCGGTCGGGGCGACGTCCTCGCGCCGCGGTCTCGGGTGGGCGTCGTGGGCCGCGGCAGTCGTCCTCGCGGCCCTCGCGTTTCTCGTCGGACGGTCGATGCACCGCGCGCCCGATGCCGTCGTCACGCGTTCTTCGATCGAAATTCCGGGCCAGCTCGAGCTCGAGCGCTGGAGCTCGATCGCGTTGTCACCGGACGGAACGATGCTCGCCTTCGCGGCCACGGGAGCGGACGGAAAGCGCGAGATCTACGTCCGCCGAATGGACGGTTTCGCCGTGCAGCCGCTCGGGGGCACTGACGGCGGGGTGATGCCGTTCTGGTCTCCCGACAGCAAGTCCATCGGCTTCTTCGCCGATCGCAAGCTGAAACGCATCCCGGCGGCCGGTGGTGCGGCGCTCACAGTCTGCGAAGCGCAGGACGGCCGCGGCGGAACCTGGAACGAGAGCGACGTGATCGTCTTCTCGCCGGCGCCGTTCACCGGCCTCGTGAAGGTGTCCGCCTCGGGCGGCTCTCCCGAGACCGTGACGCGCGTGGAGGTCGCCGGCGGCACGCACCGGATGCCGTGGTTCCTGCCGGGCGGCAAGCGCCTGCTCTATTTCGCCGGGGCCCAGCTCTCGGACGCGAGCAAGAACAGCGAGATCCGGGAGCTCGACCTCGCGACCGGCAAGTCGACCCTGATCGCCCGGGAAAACAGCGAGGGACGCTTCGTCGAGCCCGGCTATCTCGCCTTCGTGCGCGACGGCAACCTGCTTCTCCAGCCCTTCGACCCCTCGTCGATGAAGCTGTCCGGAGCGCCGACCCCGGTCGCTCAGGGCGTGGCTTTCGAAGCGTTTCGCTGGCTCGGCAACTTCACGTTCTCGAACACTGGCCGGCTGGTGTTTCAGAGCAGCGAGGCCGTCCGCAAGAGCCGCCTGACCTGGTTCGATCTCGACGGCAAGGAGCTCGGCCAGGTGGGCGAGGCCGCCAGCTTCTTTACGGTTGCCCTGTCGCCCGACGCGCGGCGGGTCGCGGCGACCGTTCTCGGCAGCCACAACGAGCGGCCCGAGGTTCGCCTCTACGACCTCGAACGCGGCGTCGGCACGCGTTTCACGTTCGGCGACCAGGGCGCGAATTTTCCCGTCTGGTCGCCCGACGGCCGGGAGATCGCGTACGGCGATCCCGGCTCCGGGATCCGCGTCAAGCCCGCCGACGGCGGCTCGGAAGGCAAGATCGTTCTGAAGATGACCACGAACGTCTGGGCGCTCGGCTGGTCACCGGATGGCAAGCGGATGCTGCTGCGCGTGCAGGACCCGACGGGCGGCGGTGTCGACCTGAGCGATCTTCCGCTGGAGGGAGACGCGAAACCGCGGCGGCTCTTCGCGACGGACCCGAGCGAGTTCGTCAACGGCGCGATCTCGCCCGACGGAAAGTGGCTGCTGTACGTCTCGAACGAGACCGGGCGCCAGGAGATCTACGTCGTGCCGTATCCGGGCCTCGGCGAGAAGCGGCAGGTCTCGACGTCGGGAGGCGAATACGGAAACTGGCTCGGGAACCGCTCGATCCTCTACTTTCAGCCCTCCGACGGAAGAATGTTCGCGGTGGACTTCGACGTGCAGGGCGATTCGCTCCGGATGGCCGCGCCGCGGCCTCTGTTCGGCGGCAAGGTTCCGCCGCGCGGTCCGATCGACGTGACGCGCGACGGCAAGCGGCTCCTCATCGCGGTGCCGGTGGAGGACAGCTCCTCGGCGCAGATCCGGTTCGTCTCCGACTGGCGCGCGGAGTTGGCGAAGAAGTAGATGGCGCCTCGCCGGCCGGAACGAAGCTCGGGACCCTACGAGATCCTGTCCCCGTTGGGTGCGGGCGGGATGGGCGAGGTCTACCGGGCGAAGGACACGCGGCTCGAGCGCTCGGTGGCGATCAAGGTGCTTGCCGCAGCACCTGTCTTCTTCGCCCGAGGTGCGCCAGCGTTTCGAGCGCGAGGCGAAGACGATCTCGCAGCTGTCGCACTCGCACATCTGCGCGCTCTACGACGTCGGCAACCAGGACGGGGTCGAGTACCTGGTCATGGAGCTGCTCGAGGGAGAGACGCTCGGCGATCGGCTGGGCAAGGGCGCGCTGCCGCTCGAGCAGACGCTGCGCTATGGGACCGAGATCGCCGACGCGCTGGACAAGGCGCACCGGCAGGGGATCGTCCACCGGGACTTGAAGCCCGGCAACGTGATGCTGACGAAGTCGGGAGTGAAGCTTCTGGACTTCGGCCTCGCGAAGGCGATGGCGCCTCCGGTGCAATCGGCGGTGACGTCGTTGCCGACGGTGATGGGCAGCCAGAAGGAGAACCTGACGGAAGCGGGGACGATCCTGGGGACGTTCCAGTACATGGCGCCGGAGCAGCTGGAGGGGAGAGAGGCGGACGCGAGGACGGACATCTTCGCCTTCGGGTGCGTGCTGTACGAGATGGCGACGGGCCGGAAGGCGTTCGTGGGCGCGAGCCAGGCGTCGCTGATCTCCTCGATCATGAAGGAGGATCCGGCGCCGATCTCCTCGGTCACGCCGATGACGCCGCCCGCGCTCGAGCGGGTCGTGAAGCGGTGCCTCTCGAAGGACCCGGAGGACCGCTGGCAGAACGCGGCGGACCTGAAGTCGGAGCTGAAGTGGATCGCGGAGGGCGGCTCGCAGTCGGGCATCCCCGCTCCCGTCACGGCCTCCGCGCGACGCCGCGCTCCCTGGATCCCGGTGGCGGCGGCCTTTCTCGTCGGCGCGGCCGGCTTTGCCGCGGCCTGGCTCCTTCATCGTCCGGCCCCGGCACCCCTCCTGCGCGCGTCGATCGAGCTTCCGCCAAAGATGGACCTCGAGCCTCAGAACACTTCCCTTGCACTTTCTCCCGACGGCTCGACGCTCGCCCTCGCGGCGAGCGGCGCCGACGGAAAACGGCTGCTCTGGGTCCGCCGCATGGACGGCTTCGGCGTCCAACCCCTGGCCGGAACGGATGAGGCGATCTGTCCCTTCTGGTCGCCCGACGGCAGGTTCATCGGGTTCTTCGCCGACCACAAATTGAAAAAGGTCCCCGCGTCCGGCGGGACCGTGCAGACCATCTGCGACGCGCCCGACGGCCGAGGCGCGAGCTGGAGCGTGAACGACGTGATCGTCTTCGCGCCGGCTCCTTTCGGCGGACTGTCGAAGGTCTCGGCGGCCGGCGGCAGCCCCACGCCGCTGACGCGTCAGGACAAGGCGGGGGCGACGGACCGGCTTCCCTGGTTCCTCCCCGGTGGCAAGCGGCTCCTCTACTTTTCGGGAACCACGACCTCGGACAAGGAGAAACAAAGCGTCATCTACGGAATGGATCTCGATTCGGGCAAGACGACGCCCGTGGCGAAGGAGGCGAGCGAGGGACGGTACGCGGAGCCCGGATACCTTCTCTTCGTGCGCGAGGGCAACCTGATGGCTCAGCGCATGAACCCGTCGAGCTTCAAGACGACGGGCGAAGCCATTCCGATCGCCGAGCACGTCCGCTTCACGGCGCCGCGCTGGTCCGGCAATTTCTCCGCCTCCGCCTCCGGACAGCTGGTCTTTCAGGAGGGATCGCTGGGACGCAAGAGCCAGTTGACATGGTTCGACATGGACGGCAAGGACCTGGGAAAGGTGGGCGAGCCCGCAAACTTCGGCCCGTTCAATCTCTCTCCCGACGGAACGCGGGCCGCGGTGACCATCATGGGCGGCGCGAGCGGTTCAACTCCGGAAGTCTGGCTCTACGACCTTTCTCGGGGCGTCAGTTCACGCTTCACGTTCGGAGGGCCCGGGGACTTCTTCCCCGTGTGGTCGCCCGACGGTAAGCAGGTCGCCTTCGGAGAGGTCGGCAGCGGCATTTTCGTCAAGGCCGCCGACGGCACCGCCGAGCCCAAGGCGCTCTGGTCCGCGAAGACGAACACGTGGCCTCTCTCGTGGTCTCCCGACGGAAAGTTTCTCCTCTGCCGCATCCAGGAACCGAAGTCGGGAGGCCTCGACCTCTGGCTTGTGCCGCTCGAGGGCGAGCGCCAGCCCCGGCCTCTGATCGCGACTCCGGCCGAGGAGGCCGACGGCTCGATTTCCCCGGACGGGAATTGGCTCATGTACACCTCCAACGAGTCCGGCCGTCGCGAGATCTACGTGGTCCCCTTCCCGGGCCTCGGCGAGAAGCGCCAGATTTCGACGAGCGGCGCGACCAGCGGCCTCTGGGTGGGTAGCCGGCAGATCATCTTCACCCAGCCCCCCGAGAACAAGACCTTCGCGGTGGATCTGGAGGCGCGCGGCTCTTCGCTCATGGTCGGTGCGGCGCGGCCGGTCTTCGGGGGGAAGGCGCCGCCGCGGGGACCGCTGGACGTGACGCCGGACGGAAAACGGCTGCTCATCGCCGTCCCCGTCGACGAGGAAGCGTCACCGCTGATCCGCGTCGTGTCCGACTGGGTCTCGGATCTGAGGAAGAAATGACCCTTTCCGCCGGGACGAAACTGGGCCCCTACGAGATCCAGAGCGCGCTCGGCGCCGGCGGCATGGGCGAGGTCTACAAGGCGCGCGACACGCGCCTCGAGCGCACGGTCGCGATCAAGGTGCTCCCGCCGCACCTCTCCTCCTCCGAGGAGATGCGCCAGCGCTTCGAGCGCGAGGCGAAGACGATCTCGCAGATCACGCATCCGCACATCTGCGCGCTCTACGACGTCAACCGCGAGGGCGAGACCGAGTACCTCGTCATGGAGTACCTCGAGGGCGAGTCCCTCGCCGACCGGCTCGCGCGGGGGCCGCTGCCGGCCGAGCAGCTCCTGCGCTACGGGATCGAGATCGCGGACGCGCTCGACAAGGCGCACCGGCTGGGGATCGTTCACCGGGACCTGAAGCCCGGCAACGTCATGCTGACGAAGGGGGGCGTCAAGCTCCTCGACTTCGGCCTGGCGAAGTTCCAGCCGGGGCCGGCGGCGACGATCGCCACGGTCTCGCGCCTCGCGACCGAGATGCCGGCGAGCCGCCCGCTGACCGAGCGCGGCACCGTGCTCGGCACTTTCCAGTACATGGCGCCCGAGCAGCTCGAGGGCAAGGACGCCGACGCGCGGAGTGACCTCTTCGCGTTCGGCGCCGTGCTCTACGAGATGGCGACGGGAAGAAGGCGTTTACGGGGTCGAGCCAGGCGTCGCTGATTGGCTCGATCCTGCGCGACGATCCGACGGCGATCTCCGAGATCTCGCCGATGACGCCGCCGGCGCTGAATCGTGTCGTGAAGACGTGCCTCGCGAAGGACCCCGAGGACCGGTTCCAGACAGCGCATGACGTGAAGCTCCAGCTGCAGTGGATCGCGGAAGGCGGCTCGCAGGCTGGGCTGCCCGCGCCGGTCGTCGCGAAGCGGAAAAACCGCGAGAAGCTCGCGTGGATCGTCGCCGCGGCAGCGCTCCTCGCCGCCGCCCTTTCGACACTGTCGGCTACCTGCGCCGTGTGGCCGTCCATGCCGAGCGCATCCGTTCGTACCTCCTTCCCCCCGAAAAGACGGAATTCGCGATCACCGACGTCTGCCAGCGGATCTCTGACGATCTCTCCGAACGGCCGCATGGCGACTTTCGCGACGAAGGAGGCCGACGGCAAGACCGTGCTCTGGCTTCAGCCGCTCGGGGAGACCGCCGCTCGAAAGCTCCCGGGCACCGAGGACGCGACCTGTCCGTTCTGGTCGCCGGACAGCCGCTTCGTGGCGTTCTTCGCCGATAAGAAGCTCGAGAAGGTCGATGTGTCCGGGGGGCCGCCGCTGACGATCTGCGACGCCGAAAATGGACGCAGCGGCGCGTGGAACCGGGACGGCGTGATCCTCTACTCTCCCGACTCGACGACCGGCCTCTTCCGCGTTCCCGCCGCCGGCGGCGCGCCGCAGCCCGCCACCACGCTCGACACGGCTCGCGGCGAGACGACGCAGCGCTGGGTCACGTTTCTGCCCGACGGCCGCCACTTCCTCTACATGGCCGGCTCGCACGCCGCCGGCACGAAGAGCGAGTCGAACGCGATCTTCGTCGCCGATCTCGATTCGAGCGAGAAGAAGCTCCTCCTGCAGGCGCGTTCCAACGTCGTCTATGCGTCGGGATACCTTCTGTACATGCGCGAGGGGATCCTCATGGCCCAGCGCTTCGACCCGGGGAGTCGGCGGTTGTCGGGCGATCCGGTGCCCGTCGCCGAAGGAGTGCAATACGACCCGGGATACTTCCGCGGCAGTTTCGCCGCGTCGGAGAACGGCGTCCTGCTCTACGCCACCGGCGCCGGAGCGACGAAGACCCGCCTTCGCTGGTTCGACCTCTCCGGGAAACCCATCGGCGACCCCTTCGGCGAGCCCTCCGAGTACACCAAAGCCTCGCGGTCTCGCCCGACGAGAAGCGGATCGCCGCCGGGATCGCCGATCCGTCGACCGGACAACCCGAACATCTGGCTGCTCGACGACCGCGGCGCTCGAACGCGATTGACCGCGGGAGGTCCGGCCACGGACTCGCCCGTATGGTCGCCCGACGGAAGCCGCATCGCGTATGCGAAGCTCGAGGGCCGGGCGATGAGCGTCTGCGTCGTGCCGGCCGCCGGCGGCAAGGAGGAGCGGATTTTCTTTCTGGAAGGCCGCCTCGAGATTCCCAGCGCCTGGTCGCCAGACGGGCGTTTCCTCGCCGTCCAGTCGAATGCTCCCGGCGGCAAGACCAAGTCGGACATCTGGATCGTTCCGATGTCGGGAGGGGGGAAGCCGTACGCCTTCATCGCGACCGAGGCCGACGAAGGCAGTCCCGGATTCTCCGCGGACGGCAAGTGGTTGTCGTACATCTCCGACGAGTCGGGACGACCGGAGCTCTACGCCGTTCCCTTCCCCGGACCCGGCGGGAAGTGGCAGATTTCGACGGACGGAGTCGCCGGAGGCGGTTTCTCGGGGCGAGGACTGGAGATGCTCTACGGGACCCCGGCAAACGACGTCATGGCGGTCATCCCCACGGCAGGGCCGTCCGGCCTGGACGTGGGCGCGCCGAAGACGCTCTTCAAGCTGCCCACGTTCACGGCCATCGGCGGCCGCTACGGAGGGGACCGCTTCCTCCTGGCGGTGCCTCCCGATCAGGCGCAGTCGTCCCGCATCGGCCTCATCGCCAACTGGACGGCCGGTTTCGCGAAGTGACACGGAGCACCGGGCTGGGACGAAGGCGAGGATTTCCGGGACGAACGCCGTGACGGAAAGCCATGGCCTGGCGATTGCAAAGTTTTCTCGACGCGCGGCCCGCGTCATCCGGCGAGGCTGCCGCGCTCCGGAAGCGGACTTTCCCGGCCGGAGTGAGGGACAATAGAGGTACAGAGGTGGTCGTACCTTGACCGGTCGTTTTCGCACCGTCAACGCGATCCTGGATCAGGTGGGAGTCTCCCAGCCGGCGAAGAAGCGGGAGCTCGGCTGCGGCGACTACGTCGTCGTCACCACGGAGAACTCGATCTACTCGATCCAGGTCCTCGAGAACTCGACCTATCTCGTGCGCGGCGGATGGTTCGACCGCCAGCACATCTCGCCCGTTCGACTCTCGATCGCAGGGTGCACGTGGGGCGGCAGCGTGATCAAGAACGACATCGTCGCCGCCTGCGGCCTTCACATCGAGTTCGGCAACCGCGTCCTGACGAGCCGCATCCGCGAGGTCCTCGTGATCCGCGGCGGCGCGACGGCGCACGACGGACTCCGGCCGGTGCACAGCCCGGAGCTTCTCTCCGGCTGCTACGGCGAGCGCTGGGAAGCGGTCTCGGCGGCGTAGATCAGGAAAAGTCTTTCCGAGTCCCTGGCCTCGCGAGAGAATCGCCTGGCTCGATGATCGTGGTCTCTTCCTTCGCCTCCCCCCTCACCCTCGCCCTCTCCCCCCGCGAGCGGAGGGAGAGGGAATTGCTGAAAGAAGTCGCCTCTTTAGATCTCCCTCTCCCCGCGGGAGAGGGCCGGGGCGAGGGGAGCCCCTCATGACGCTCTCCGCCGGGACGAAGCTCGGACCCTACGAGATCCTCTCGCCTCTCGGTGCGGGCGGCATGGGCGAGGTGTACCGCGCGCGCGACGCGAGGCTCGGACGCGACGTCGCGATCAAGGTGCTGCCGGCGGCGTTTGCCTCCGACGTCGAGCGGCTCGCGCGGTTCCGGCGGGAAGCCCAGGTGCTGGCGTCGCTCGCGCACCCGAACGTCGCGCACATCTACGGCGTCGAGGAGGCGGGCGGCGTCGACGCGCTCGTGCTCGAGCTCGTCGAGGGCGAGACGCTCGCGGAACGGATCGCGCGCGGGCCGCTGCCGCTCGACGAGGCGCTCGAGATCGCCCGCCAGATCGCAGACGCGCTCGAGGCCGCGCACGAGAAGGGGATCGTCCATCGGGACCTGAAGCCCGCGAACGTGAAGATCACGCCGCAGGGCAAGGTCAAGGTGCTCGACTTCGGCCTCGCGAAGGCGATCGCGGGAGATCCGTCCTCGCCGGACGCCACGCAGTCGCCGACCATCACGGCGGCGGCGACCCAGGCGGGCGTCGTGATCGGTACGGCGGCGTACATGTCGCCGGAACAGGCGCGGGGCCGTTCTGTGGACAAGCGCTCGGACATCTGGTCGTTCGGCGCCGTCGTGTACGAGATGCTGACGGGGAGGAAGGCGTTCGAGGGAGAGACGATCTCGGACACGCTCGCGGCGGTGCTGCGTGCCGACGTGGACTGGTCGGCGCTCCCGAACGAGACGCCGGCCTCCGTGCGCCGCGTGCTGCGCCGCTGCCTCGACCGGGACCTGAAGACGCGCTTCCACGATGTGGCCGACGCGCGCATCGCAATGGACGAGACGCCAGAGCCGGTCCTTCGAGGCGATGTTCCGGCCACGAGTGAACGCGGCCACCGCGCGCCCTGGTGGATCGCCGCCGCTCTGGCCGTTGCGGCGAGCACGGGATGGTGGCTCGCGATTCGGCCCCGCCCGGAGGCGCCGGTGCGTGTCACGGGCTTCGCGGTCACGCTTCCGGAGGAGGTTCACCTTCCGTTCGACGACTCTCCGCTTCTGGAGGTGTCGCGGGACGGCACCCGACTCGTCTTCGTCGGCGACCGCGGCGGCCCGCGCCTCCTTTACCTCCGCGCGCTCGAGCGGCTCGATCCGGTCCCGGTCGCCGGCTCGGAGGGGGCCTACAGCCCATTCTTCTCTCCCGACGGGCAGTGGATCGCCTTCTTCGCGGATGGAAAACTGAAGAAGGTCCCGGTCGGCGGCGGCGTCGCCGTCGCGCTCGCGGAAGCGCCGAACAATCGGGGCGGTGTCTGGCTCGACGACGACACGATCGTGTTCGCGCCGACCTTCACGTCGGGCCTCCAGCGTGTTTCCGCGCGCGGCGGCAAGGTCGAAACGCTCACCCGGCTCGACGCGGCGAAGGGCGAGCGGACCCACCGCTGGCCGGCGTACCTGCCGGGCGACTCGGCCGTTCTCTTCACGATCGGACTCCTCAACGGCCCCGGCAATTACGACCAGGCGCGTCTGGCGGTGTGGGAGTCGAGAAGCGGCAAGGTTCGTCCCCTGCTGGAGGGCGGCAGCATGGCGCGCTTCGCGCCGCCGGATCACCTCGTGTTCTGGCGCGCGGGGATGGCCCTGGCAGTGTCCTTCGACGCGCGGCGGCGCGTGGTCGAGGGAGAGCCTGTCGTGCTCGCCGAGAAGATCGGCGGCGATCCGTCGAGCGGTGTCGCGTACGCGGCTCTCTCGGCGGAGGGAACCCTGGCCTACGTGCCCGGAGGGGGGCCCCAGGCGGAACGGCGGCTCGTGATCACGGATCGAACCGGCAAGCCACGGCCGATTCCCTCGCCGCCTCGCTCCTACCACTACCCGCGATTCTCGCCCGACGGCAAGCAAATCGCGGTCACGATCGGCCCGGGTCACGGCAACGCCGACGACATCTGGATCTGCGACGTCGCGACGGGCGGTTTGACGCGTCTCACGTTCGGGGACGGGAACGGGAACTTCTACCCGGTCTGGTCGCCCGACGGGACCCGTATCGCGTACAGCTCCGACCGGGCCCACCAGGGCATCTTCTTCAAGAACGCGGACGGTTCCGGCGTCGAAGAACCCCTTCAGCCGGACGCTCGGCCCCAGATTCCGCAGGACTGGTCGCGCGATGGCGCCCGCCTCGCGATCAATCAGGGCTTTCCGGGCTCCGACGCCATGACGGTTTCACTCCTCGACCGGCGGGAGTCCCTCGTCGAGAAGGATGCCGGGGCCCCGGTTTTTTCTCCCGACGGACGGTGGCTCGCGTACATCGCTCCGCTCTCCACGGGGTCCCCTCAGGTGCTCGTCCGGCCGGTGGCCGCGGCGGGCGGGAAGATCCAGGTCACCTCCGACTGGGGATCTTTCCCGGTCTGGACGGATCGGGAGATCGTCTACCTGGAGCAGAACCAGAAGATCTCCGCAATGGAGGTCGCGACCAGCCCGACGTTCCGCCGGGGCGCAGTCCACGAGCTGTTCGATTCACCCTTCGAACGCGGTTCGGGGGGACTGCGCGAATACGACGTGACACGCGACGGCCAGACGTTCGTCTTCATCAGCATCAGCGGCGAGAGGCTGTCGAAGAATGTCGACGTGATCGTCCACTGGGACCGCGAGCTCGCGCGGCAGGCACCCTCCGGACGGAAGTAGCTTCGCCCGGCGACTCAGACGGCGACGGGTTTCGCCGCGCGCTTGACGTACTTCGTCGCGACGTAGTCGTCGACGAGCGCGCGGAAGGCGGTCGAGAGCTCCTCGTAGGTGCCCTTCAGCGTCGTGAAGTGCTGCCCGTCGATGTAGACGGGGCAGTGGGGCTCCTCGCCGGTGCCGGGCAGCGAGATCCCGATCGAGGCGGCCTTCGACTCGCCGGGACCGTTGACGACGCAGCCCATGACGGCGAGCGTCATGTTCTCCACACCCTCGTACTCCTGCTTCCACACCGGCATCTGGTCGCGGATGTAGCCCTGGATGCGCTCGGCGAGCTCCTGGAAGGTCGTCGAGGTCGTGCGCCCGCAGCCGGGGCACGCGGTCACGCTCGGCGCGAAGGAGCGGATGCCGAGCGACTGCAGCAGCTCGCAGGCGGCGTACACCTCCTCGCGGCGGTCGCCGCCGGGGCGCGGCGTCAGCGAGATGCGGATCGTGTCGCCGATGCCCTCGTTGAGAAGGACGCCCATCGCCGACGAGGACCAGACGAGGCCCTTCATGCCCATGCCGGCCTCGGTCAGGCCGAGATGGAGCGGCTGGTCCGTGCGCGAGGCGAGCTCGCGATAGACGGCGATCAGGTCGAGCGGCCGCGAGACCTTGCAGGAGATGATGATCTGGTCCTTGCGAAGCCCCGATTGGAGCGCGAGCTCCGTCGACTGGAGGGCGGAGAGGACCATGCACTCGTTGATGATCTCCTCGGACGTGTGGCCGAGGTTCTGGTCGGTGTTCTCCTGCATCTTCTCCATGACGAGCTCCTGGTTCAGGGAGCCGCCGTTGACGCCGATGCGCACGGGCTTGTCGTTGTCGACCGCGATCCGGCAGATCGTCGCGAACTGCTCGTCGCGGCGCGTACCCTTGCCGACGTTGCCGGGGTTGATGCGGTACTTGTCGAGCGCCTTCGCGCAGTCGGGGAACTTCGTCAGGAGAACGTGGCCGTTGTAGTGGAAGTCGCCGATCAGCGGCGCCTCGACGCCGGCGTCGAGCATCCGCTTCTTGATCTCCGGCACGGCCGCCGCGGCCTCCGGAATGTTGACCGTGATGCGGACCATCTCGGAGCCGGCCCGCGCGAGCTCGATGCACTGGGTGGCGGTCGAGCGGACGTCCACGGTGTCGGTGTTCGCCATGGACTGGACGACGACCGGGGCTCCGCCGCCGACCAGGACGTTGCCGACCCGCACCCCCACGGTGGCATGACGTTTCCGTTGATTCATGGACGCTCGAATTTACCAGATGGGCCCCGGGAGCTCTTTGGGCGGGCCGCCCGGACGGGCGAACGGAAGACCGAAAATACCATTTTGGATGGTAATATTCATGGCATGAAGACCACCATCGACCGCGCTGGCCGGCTCGTCGTGCCGAAGGCGATTCGCGACGCCGCGGGCATCACAGCGGGGGCCGAGCTCCAGATCCGCGTGACCGATGGACGGATCGAGATCGAGCCGGCTCCGCTCGAGGTGAAGCTCGTCAAGCGGGGCTCTCTGACGGTCGCCGTCCCCCGCCGGCCGGTGCCCCCCTTGACGGAGGACCTCGTGCGCGGGACGGTCGAGCGGCTCCGCCGGCGCCGCGGCAGGGAAGAGTGAGCTCCTACTTCCTCGATACGAGCTGCGTGGTCGCGGCCGTGTGCGAGTGGCATCGCCATCACGAGGTGACGCGCAAGGAGATCGAGCGGCGCAGGGCCGCCGGCGAGACCGCGGTCCTCGCCGCTCACGGGCTCGCCGAGGCCTACTCGGTCCTCACGCGGCTTCCAGAACCCCATCGCCTGCGGCCGGAGGACGCCCTCGCCGTCCTGGAGGCCAACTGGGGGGAGAGCCGGCTCGTCGCACTCGTTCCGGCGGAGTACCGATCGACCCTGAGGCGCTGCCGCGACGCCGGCATCGGGGGAGGCGCCGTGTACGACGCGCTGATCGCCTCCTGCGCGCGGAAGGCCCGCGTCGGAGAGCTCGTCACCTGGGATGCCGGCGTCTTCGAACGTTTCCTCGACGACGAGCCGGTCGTTCGAATGCCGGGACAGCAATGAATCCTCGTTGTCGCCACCGGGCTGAAGTAGAGGCTCTGGCTTAATATCGGCCTCGAATTGCCCCTGACATCCGGCAGCCGGCTCGGCCCGTACGAAATCCTGTCGCCCCTCGGCGCCGGCGGGATGGGCGAGGTCTACCGGGCGCGCGACCCGCGTCTGGGACGGGACGTGGCGGTCAAGGTGCTGCCGGCGTCCTTCTCGCAGGATGCCGACCGGCTTCGCCGCTTCGAGCAGGAGGCGAAGGCCGCGGGCGTCCTGAACCACCCGAACCTGACTGCCGTGCACGACATCGGCTCGCACGAGGGCGCGCCCTACGTCGTGCAGGAGCTCCTCGAGGGCGAGACGCTCCGGGCCGTTCTGGCCGGAGGACGCCTCTCCCCGCGCAAGGCCGTCGACTACTCGCTGCAGATCGTGCACGGCCTGTCGGCGGCGCACGAGAAGGGGATCGTCCACCGGGACCTGAAGCCCGAGAACATCTTCGTGACCAACGACGGCCGCGTGAAGATCCTCGACTTCGGACTGGCGAAGCTCACGCATACGGAGGAGTCGGGCCCCGCGACGAACCTCCCGACGGCGACGGCGGGCACGGAGCCCGGCGTCGTCCTCGGCACGCTCGGCTACATGTCGCCCGAGCAGATCAAGGGCAAGCCCGCCGACGCGCGCAGCGACATCTTCTCGTTCGGCGCGATCCTCTACGAGATGCTCGCGGGCCGCCGCGCGTTCCACGGCGACTCCGCGGGCGAGACGATGGCGGCGATCCTCAAGGAAGATCCGCCGGATCTCTCGGTCACGAACCAGAGCATCTCGCCGGGCCTCGACCGGATCGTGCGGCACTGTCTCGAGAAGAATCCCGAACAGCGCTTCCACTCCGCGCACGACCTGGCGTTCGATCTCGAGGCCCTGTCGGGCGTGTCCGCGACCGGCCGTCCCGTCGCGCCGAGCGCGGAGCCGACTCGACGGCGCTGGCTCGTTCCGGTCCTCGTCGCGGCGCTCGTCCTAGCGGCGCTGGCGGGAGGGTGGGCCCTCGGGCGGCGCAAGACGGAAGCCCGGCCGGAGAGCGTGACATTCGCTCAGCTCACGTTTCGCCAGGAGCCGATCTTCAACGCGCGCTTTTCGCCCGACGGCAAGACCATCCTCTACAGCGCGGCGCCCTCGGGCAACGCGCCCCAGGTCTTCTCGCTGAGACCGGACTATCCCGGCACCGCGCCGACCGGCCAGCCCGGGATGGAGCTCCTCGCCGTCTCCTCGAAGGGCGAGCTCGCGGTCCTGACCCACCCGCGCTACCTGCGGCACAGCGTCTTTCTCGGAACGCTCGCGCGCATGCCGATCGAAGGCAGCGCGCCGCGCGAGGTCGTCGACGGCGTGCGCGAAGCCGACTGGGCTCCCGACGGGTCGAACCTCGCGATCACGCGAGACGTCAACGGCAAGGATCGTCTCGAGTATCCGATCGGAAAGGTGCTCGCCGAGACGGGCGGGTACTTCAGCAATCCCCGCTTCTCTCCGCGCGGGGACCGCATCGCCTTCTTCGAGCACCCGATCAAGTACGACGACCGGGGCAGCCTCGCGATCGTGGACCTCTCCGGCAGGAAGAAGGTCCTCGCGGTCGACAACGCGGCCGAGGAGGGCCTCGCCTGGTCGAGAGACGGCAGCGAGATCCTGTTCTCCGCGGGAGCCTCGTATTACGACTTCGAGATCTATGCCGTGAGCCTCGACGGAAAGCGGCGCAGCCTCGTCCAGAGCGCGGGCGGACTCACCGTGCTCGACGTCGCCGCCGACGGCCGCATCATCGCGAGCCGCGACGTTCTGTGGAAAGAGGTCCCGACCCTGGCGCCGGGACAGGATCGGGAGCGCAACCTCGCCTGGCTCGAGTTGACCTATGCGGTCGGGCTGACGCCCGACGGGAGGACGCTGCTCTTCACCGAAGAGAGCGCGCGCGCCGGAAAGTACTACTCGACCGGACTGCGCCAGACCGATGGGTCTCCCGTCGTGCGGCTCGGCGACGGCGCGGCGCTCGACATCACCCGCGACGGGAGGTTCGTGCTGTCCGTGATCCCGACCGACCCGGCCCAGCTCGTCATTTACCCGACGGGAGCGGGACAGCCGCGCAAGCTCGAGCAGGGCGGGCTCGTCTCATACGAGACCGCCGTGTTCTTCCCCGACGGCAAGCGCATCCTCGCGTGCGGCCACGAGGCCGGTCATGCGATCCGCTGCTACGTCCAGGACATCGAGGGAGGCAAGCCGCGACCCGTCACTCCCGAGGGCACGACGGACGGGTTCGTTTCCCCCGATGGGACGCAGATCCTGGCGCGGGAGAGCGGCGGCGGGCAGAAGCTCTATCCGGTCGGCGGCGGAACGCCGCGCCCGGTCCCGGGCGCCACCCCCGACGACGCCGTCGTGCGGTGGACGCCAGACGGCAAGTCCCTGCTCGTGACGGGTCTCTATTCGGACGTGCCTCTGCGCGTCGAAAAGCTCGACATTGCGACCGGCCGCCGCGAGGCGTACCAGACCCTCGGACCCGCCGACCCGGTCGGCGCCGTCCAGATCAATCCGATCGCCCTGGGCGACGATCGCAAGAGCTACGCCTACACCGTACGCCGCCAGGCGTCGCACCTGTTCCTGGTGTCCGGAGCGCGGTGAACGCGGACGTCGCTGGCCGCTTTCTGACGACACCCGTCTCGGGCCACGGAAGATTCGATCTTCTCGCCGGGCGGGGCGGTCGGGTATGAGTAAGACTCGTAGTACTCTTACCCTCTCTCGGAGGCTCTCATGCGCATCACGTCCAAGGGACAAGTCACGATCCCCATCGAAATTCGGCAGAAGCTGGGCCTGCTCGCCGAGACCGAGGTCACGTTCGAGGTCGCGGGAGACGCCGTGCGGATCCGGAAGGCTCGCGGCTCCCGTTCTCGTGGCCAGAGCGTGGTCCGGCGGCTGCGAGGCCGCGCGACGTCCCGCATGAGCACCGACGAAATCCTGGCGCTGACCCGCGGCTGAGCGGTGGCCGAAGTCCTGGTCGACAGCAACGTTCTCCTCGACGTCGTCACCGAGGACCCGCGCTGGTTCGCATGGTCGTCGGACGCGCTGGCCCGCTGTGCCGAGGAGGCGACGCTCGTGGTCAACCCGATCATCTTTGCCGAGGTGTCGATCGGTTTCGACCGGATCGAGGACGTCGACGAGCTCCTCGCGGAAGTCGTGGAGCGCGCGCCGCTTCCCTGGGAAGCCGCCTTCCTCGCCGGCAAGGCCTTCGTGCGGTACCGAAAGCTCGGGGGCCGCAGGGGCTCGACGCTTCCCGACTTCTACATCGGGGCGCACGCAGCCGTGGCCGGCATGAGCCTGCTGACCCGGGACGCCGGGCGGTACCGCACCTATTTTCCCGGCGTGCGGGTGATTGCTCCGCGGCCCCGATGACGCTTCTCGCAGGCTCCCGGCTCGGGCTCGGACTCTCAGCGGCCCGCTTCGCGGGCCGACCGACGAGAGAGGGAACGTCGCAAGCGAACCCTCTCCCCGGGGATTTGATGTGACTCTTCCTATAGGAAGTCGACTCGGGCCGTACGAGATCCTCTCTCCTCTGGGCGCCGGGGGGATGGGAGAGGTCTACCGGGCGCGCGACACGCGGCTGAACCGCGAGGTCGCGATCAAGGTCCTGCCCGAACGCGTCGCCGACGACCCCGACGCGCTCGCGCGGTTCGAGCGGGAGGCGAAGGCGGTCGCCGCGCTGTCGCACCCGAACATCCTGGCGCTTCACGACTTCGGTCGCGACGGCGCCGTCGCCTATGCGGTGACCGAGCTCCTCGAGGGCGAGACGCTGCGCGGGGCGCTGTCTTCGGGGCCGCTCTCTCCGCGCCGCGCCGCGGAGTACGCGACCCAGATTGCGTACGGCCTCGCGGCTGCGCACGAGAAGGGGATCGTCCACCGCGACCTGAAGCCCGACAACGTCTTCGTCACGCGGGACGATCGCGTGAAGATCCTGGATTTCGGTCTCGCGAAGCCGAACGCCGCGGCGGGGAGCGGGCCGGACGAGACGCAGTCGCCGACCGTCACCGGCTACACCGAGCCGGGCATCGTGATGGGCACGGTCGGCTACATGTCGCCCGAGCAGGTGCGCGGCCTTTCCGTGGACCACCGTTCGGACATCTTCTCCTTCGGCGCGGTGCTCTACGAGATGCTGGCAGGCCGCCGGGCGTTCCAGCGCGACACCGCGGCCGAGACGATGACGGCGATCCTCAAGGAGGACCCGGCGCACCTCGGCGAGGCGGAGGCGCGCGTGCCGCCGGCGCTCGCTGCGGTGATCGCCCACTGCCTCGAGAAGAAGCCCGAGCGCCGGTTTCAGTCGGCCCGCGACCTCGCCTTCGCTCTCGAGACGGCGGGTGCTTCGACCGCCGCGACGCCGGCGATGTCGGCGCCGCCGCGCCGCCTCGTCTTCGGGAAGCGTCTGGGTATCGCCGCACTGGTCGTCGGCGCGGCAGCCACAGGGTTCCTGCTTCGTCCGGGTCGAGCCGCCTCGCCCGAGCTCGAGGGGAACGACATGACGTTGATGCTGTTGACGACGGATCCGGGCTACGAGGGGGAGCCGACGTTTTCCCCGATGGGCAGACGATCGCCTACGTCGCCGACCGGGACGGCAACTTCGAGATCTACCTGCAGCAGATCTCGGGCGGTCCGGCGATCAACCTGACGCGGGACCCTGCCGCGGACGTTCAGCCATCCTTCTCTCCCGACGGACGCGAGATCGCCTTCGTGTCGAATCGCTCGAGCGCCTCGGATCTGATGCACGCCGCGCCCGGTTTGCCGCACGTCGGCGGGGACATCTGGGTGATGCCCGCCCTCGGCGGTCAGGCGCGCCGCATCGTTGAAAACGGAAACACGCCCTCGTGGACGCCGGATGGAGGGGCCATCGTCTACGTCCACGGCACGTTCCGAAGCTCGAAGATTGCGCGCATTCCGGCAGCGGGGGGGAGAGCCGGGACATCCCGATCGAGGAGCCCTCCGTGCTTCGGTATTTCTACCCGCGAGTCTCCCAGGACGGCCGGTGGCTGCTCTACCAGAACGGCAACCAGGTCGAGCTGGTGGCCGCGGCGGGCGGAAAGCCGAGGATCCTGACGCGCGGGGAGGCGCCCGCCTGGGGGCCTGGATCGACGAGCGTCCTCTACACGAGCGGCACGCCGGGCAAGAACCGCACGCTCTGGCGGGCCGAGTTTTCGCCGGAGCGGGGCGAGATCTCCGGGACGCCGCAGCCGCTCACCGTGGGGCGCGGGGGCGACGTCGGCGCCGCCGTCTCGAGGGACGGGGCCGCGATCGCCTTCTCCGCGGTGGACGAGACCCTCAACCTCGAAGAGGTGCCTTTCGACGCCGAGGCGGGGCGAGTCATGGGTCCCGCTCGCATTCTGACCGTCGGCAACAACCTGGTCGGGTTCTTCGATGCGGCGCCGGACGGAAGCGCGGTCGTGTTCGCCGCCCAGCGGGGCGCCAGCTCTCATCTCTGGCGCATCGATCCCCCGGCGCTTCCCGTCGAGCTGACGCGGGATCCGAACTATTCCGACGGGAACCCCGAGTGGTCTCCGGCGGGCGACGAGATCGGGTTTTCCCGAACGGCCGTGGGTGCGCCTCAGGGTTCGACGTCCCTGTGGATCATGAAGGCCGACGGCACGAACCCCCACCGGGTGGTTGACTACTCCGGAGAGCTGGGATGGCTTCCGGGCGGAAAGGCCCTGATCCAGCGCGGAGAAACCGTGTTGCGGCTCGACGTCGCCTCAGGCGCCGCCGCACCGGTGACGGGAGCGAAGGCTCGCACGCTGCTCTCCGTGGACCGCTCGGGGCAGTGGGTGGCCTATCAGGACGCCGAGGGCGGGCGGATCGTGCTCGCGGCCGTATCCCTCCTGGGAGGACCTCCTCGACGAGTCCCGACGGGAACGTACGAGGCCTATCACCCGTTCTTCTCGCCCTCCGGCCGCTGGGTGTATTTCCAGCCGGCCCACAAGGACCTCTTCCGCGTGCCGGGCCCGGCGCAGAACTGGGCGGTCGCCGCGCCGCAGAAGGTCACGAACTTCTCCGGGTTCGACCTCTACATCGAGAACCCGAGGATTTCGCGGGACGGTTCGAAGCTCTTCTACACCCGGGGCCGGAGGACGGGTGACATCGTGATTCTGCACCTGCAGAAGCCGCTCGACGAAGGCCCGGCGAAACGATGACGCTCTCGACGGGGACGAGGTTGGGTCCCTACGAGATCCTCTCTCCCATCGGCGCCGGGGGCATGGGAGAGGTGTACCGGGCGCGGGACACGCGGCTCGAGCGCTCGGTCGCGGTGAAGGTGCTGCCGTCGCACCTGTCCGCGAGCGCGGAGTCGCGGCAGCGTTTCGAGCGGGAGGCGAAGACGATCTCGCAGCTGTCGCATCCGCACATCTGCGCGCTCTACGACGTCGGGCGCGAGGGCGAGACCGAGTACCTGGTGATGGAGCTGCTCGAGGGCGAGACGCTGTCGGAGCGGCTGGCAAAAGGGCCGCTGCCGCTCGAGCAGACGCTGCGCTACGGGCAGGAGATCGCCGACGCTCTCGACAAGGCGCACCGCCAGGGGATCGTGCATCGGGACCTGAAGCCGGCCAACGTGATGATCACGAAGTCGGGCGTGAAGCTGCTCGATTTCGGTCTCGCGAAGGCGATGGAGGCGCCGGCGGCGAAGGGGAGCCTGACGTCGCTGCCGACGCAACAGGGGCTGACCCAGGAGGGAACGATCCTGGGGACCTTCCAGTACATGGCGCCCGAGCAGCTGGAGGGCAAGGAGGCCGACGCGCGGACGGACATCTTCGCGTTGGGTGCGGTCCTGTACGAGATGGCGACCGGGAGGAAGGCGTTTTCCGGCGCGAGCCAGGCCTCGCTGATCTCGTCGATCATGTCGGCGGATCCGCCGTCGATCGTGTCGGCGCAGCCGATGTCGCCGCCCGTGCTCGACCGCGTCGTCAAGACCTGCCTCGCCAAGGACCCCGAAGACCGCTGGCAATCCGCCGGAGACGTCGGGAAGGAGCTGAAGTGGGTCTCGGAGGGCTCCGCCGCCGGCATCGGTCCGCTCGTCTCCGTCCGCCGCCGGCGGCGCGAGGCGCTCGCCTGGGGGCTCGCGGCCCTCGCGGCGGCGGCCGCGATTGCCGCAGCGGTGGCGTTGCTGTCCCGCCGTCCGGCTCCGGTGCGCGAGGAGTCGTTGCGCTTCACGATCATGCCTCCGCCGGGCCAGGGTTTTCTCGGAGCACCCGGGCTCTCTCCGGACGCGCGGCGCGTGCTTCTCGTGATCCAGGACGCGGGGGGCCGGACCTCGATCGCGACCCGCTCGCTCGACGGCCTCGAGATCCGCCCCGTGCCCGGCACCGAGGACGCCCGCGGCGCCTTCTGGTCGTTCGACGGCCGCGAGATCGCTTTCTTCATGGAAGGCAGGCTCAAGCGCGTGGGCGTGGACGGGGGGCCCGCTCAGACGATCTGCGAAAGCGGAAGCGGCTTCTTCGGCGCCTGGAACCGCGACGGTACGATCCTCTTCACGAAGGAGTTCGGCACGCCGATCGTCGCCGTCTCCGCGTCGGGAGGCGCGCCTCGTCCGGTCACGACGCTGGATGCGGCCCGGGGCGAGGTCGCCCACTTCCATCCCGCGTTCCTTCCAGACGCGCGCCACTTCGTCTTCGTCGCGCGGAACATCGATCCCGAGAAGACCTCCGCCATGCTCGCGTCGCTCGATTCGAAGGAGGTGCGGCCGCTCTTCCACGCCGACTCCGACGCGATCTTCGCGCCGCCGGGCTACCTGCTGTTTGCGCGGGACAGCGCGCTCTTCGCCTGGAGGTTCGATACGCGGCGTCTGCAGCTCTCCGGCCAGCCCTCACCCGTGATCGAGCGGGTCCGGTACGGAACCGAAGACAACCTCCTGTCGGTCTCGGCGGCCGGCGACCACCTGGCCTATCTCCCCTGGACGGGGCGGCGCCGGCTCGTATGGGTGGATCGCAAGGGGCGCGAGCTCGGCACGCTCGGCGACGTCGGCGGGTACGAAGACGTCCGCCTCTCTCCCGACGGCCAGAAGGTCGCCGTCGCGCTGCGCGATCCGTCGCACGGACAGAACGAGGACGTCTGGGTGCTGGACGTCTCACGCGGGACGCCGACACGGATCACCGCCGAGCGCACCGACGAGTTCGCACCGGCGTGGTTCCCGGACGGCGAACGGCTCGTCTACGTCTCCGATCACCTGGGCTTCTACGATCTTTACGAGCGGCCGGCGAGCGGAGGCGCGGAGAAGCCGCTGGTCGCGACGAAACAGGACAAGATCCTTCCGTCGATCTCCCCCGATGGCAAGTCTCTGCTCTATTCCGTTGCCGAGGGCGCCAACTTCGCGCGGATCCTGAGGCCGATTTCCGGAGGCGGGGATTCCGTTCGCCTGAGCGAGACCACTCGCTTCTCCGAGGAGCATCCCGCAATCTCTCCCGACGGCCGCCTCTGCGCGTTCGATACCGGCGAATCCGGACGAAAAGAGGTCTATGTGCAGCCCCTGCCAAACGGCCCCAAGCGCCAGGTCTCGATCGGCGGCGGGCAGATTCCGGTCTGGAATCGCGATGCCTCGGAGCTCTTCTACGCGGCTCGGGACCAGACGCTGATGTCCGTCTCCATCCGCTCCGCCGCGGGCCGGCTCGAGATCGGCGAGCCGCAGCCGCTCTTCACCCTGAACCTCGGAACGGGTGGGGAGATCCAATTCGACCCGCCACCCTTACGATGTCTCCCCGGACGGGCAGCGGTTTCTCGTCATCCGCCACGCTCCGGACTCCGAGCCCGACGGCGCGGTCGTCGTCACGAACTGGACGAGCGTCCTGAAGGGCGGCGCGCGATGACCCTGGCGGCAGGCTCCCGCCTGGGGCCCTACGAGGTTCTCGCGCCGCTCGGCGCGGGCGGGATGGGAGAGGTCTACAAGGCGAGGGACACGCGGCTCGAGCGCTCGGTCGCGGTGAAGGTGCTGCCGGCGCACCTGTCGGCGAGCGCGGAGTCCCGCCAGCGGTTCGAGCGGGAGGCGAAGACGATCTCGCAGCTGTCGCACCCGCACATCTGCGCGCTCTACGACGTCGGCCGCGAGGGCGACGTCGAGTACCTGGTCATGGAGCTACCTCGAGGGAGAGACGCTGTCCGAGCGCCTGGCGAAGGGTCCGCTGCCCCTGGAACAGACTCTTCGTTACGGCACGCAGATCGCGGACGCGCTTGACAAGGCGCACCGTCAGGGGATCGTGCACCGGGACCTGAAGCCGGCCAACGTGATGCTGACGAAGTCGGGCGTGAAGCTCCTCGACTTCGGCCTGGCGAAGGCGATGGCGCCGCCGGCGGAGAAGGGCAGCCTGACCTCGTTGCCGACGCAGCAGGGGCTGACGCAGGAAGGCACGATCCTCGGCACGTTCCAGTACATGGCGCCCGGAGCAGCTCGAGGGCAAGGAGGCGGACGGCCGGACGGACGTCTTCGCGCTCGGCGCGACGCTGTACGAGATGGCGACGGGGAAGAAGGCGTTCACGGCGGCGAGCCAGGCGTCGCTGATCACGGCGATCATGTCGGCGGAGCCGCCGCCGATCTCGAGCGTCGTGCCCATGTCGCCGCCCGCGCTCGACCGCGTCGTGCGGAAGTGCCTGGCAAAGGACCCGGAGGATCGCTGGCAGAGCGCCGGCGATCTTGGCAGCGAGCTGAAGTGGATCGCGGAGGGCGGCTCGCAGGCGGGCGTCCTCGCGTCGCGCGTCTCCTCGCGCGCGCCGCCGCGGCCTCCGCGCTCCGCTGGATCGTCGCCGCCATGCTCGCCGCTCGCCGCGGGCGCTCGCCTCGCCGCTCTCCTGACGCGGCGCCCGGCCGCGGCCCTGCCGGTGATCCGCTCCTCGATCCTGCCGCCGGAAGGCAGTCGAGCTCATCGCGACGGTTATCGAGCGCCGGTCCCGCCGAGATCTCGCCGGACGGATCGCGCCTGGTCTTCACGGCGCGCCTGGGCGAGGGGCCCAACCAGCTCTGGGTGCGCAGCCTTGCGGAGAGCGCCGCGCACCCGCTCGCCGGAACGGAGGGAGCGGAGCGGCCGTTCTGGTCGCCCGACAGCCGATCCATTGGGTTCTTCGCCGATCGCGCGGTTCGCAAGATCGACGCCGGCGGCGGGCCGGTCTTCCGGCTCGCCGAGTCCAACGAGAGCCGCGGCGGAACCTGGAATCGCGACGGCGTCATTCTCTACACGCCCGACGCGCGGGGGCCGGTCTATCGGGTCCCGGCCGGGGGCGGCACGCCGGCCGTCGCGAGCGCGTACGGCGAGAAGGACGCCACGCATCGCTACCCGCGCTTCCTGCCGGACGGCCGTCACTTCTTCTACCTCGTCCGCCACGGGGGCGCCGGCGCCGGCGAGAACCCGGAGATCCGCGTCGGCGCGCTCGACAGCAAGGAGTCGAAGCTCGTCGTGAGCGCGGCGTCGAACGCGGCGTATGCCTCGAGGTATCTCCTGTACGTCCGCCAGGGGGCCCTCGTCGCCCAGCGGTTCGATCCCGGCAAGCTCGCGGTCGAGGGCGAGCCCATCGTCGTTGCGCCGGACATCCTGATGGACGAGCGCTTCAGCCGCGGGGTCTTCTCGGCGTCGGAGACGGGCATCCTCGCCTATCAGACCGGCCGGAGCGTCACGGCGTCGGCGCTCCGCTGGTTCGATCGTTCCGGGAAGGTCCTCGGCGACGTGGGAGAGCCCGCGGAGTACTTCAACGGAAGCAACGTCGGGATCTCTCCCGATGGCACGCGCGCGGCCGCGTCCATCGTGGATCTGCGCACGGGCATCTCGGACATCTGGCTGATCGACCTCGCCTCCGGGACTCGCAGCCGGTTCACGTCGGGGACCAAGGACAAATTCGAGTCGACCTGGTCGCCCGACGGCAGGAGCCTCGCCTACGCCGCGGACCATCCGGGCGGCAGCAGCGGATACGACGTCGTCGTGCGCGCGGTGGACGGCAACGCGGAGCGAGTGGTCGTCGCCGACGCCGTCGAGAATGAGATCCCGACGGGCTTCTCGCCCGACGGCCGCTTTCTCGTGTTCTCGAAACGCCGGAATCTCCGCGACGATCTCTTCATGGTGCCACTCGAAGGCGACTCGACGCCGAAGGCGATCGCGACGACCCCGGCGGTCGAGACGCTGGGCCAGGTCTCGCCCAACGGGCGATACGTCGCGTACATGTCCGACGAGAGCGGACGTTTCGAGATCTACGTCACGACGTTCCCCGAGCCCTTAGGGCGCTGGCAGGTGTCCCAGAACGGAGGCCGGGAGCCCCGCTGGTCCCGGAACGGGAAGGAGCTCTTCTTCTTCGCGCCCGACAATCGGCTGACGGCGGCGGAGGTCAAGACGGAAATGGGGTCGTTCGAGATCGGCGCGCTCCGGCCGCTCTTCCAGGCGCGCCAGATGGGGATGAGCTTCCGCTACGACGTGGCGAGCGACGGCCAGCGATTCCTGGTCAACGCCGGATTGAAGACGGAGCCCTCGCCGATTGCGCTCGTCACGAACTGGACCGCGGAGCTGAAGGAGAAGAAATGAACCGGTTCGCCAACGCGCTCGCCATGTCGGTGGCGACGCTCGTCCTCCCTCTGTCGGCCCAGGACGACGTGCCGGCTCGGATCGCCGGCGCCGCGGCAACGAGCAGCGGCGCAGCCGCCTTCCTCGAGCGCCTCACGGACGGCGTGGGCGGCCGCGTGACGGGCTCACCCCAGGCGCGCGCGGCCTCCGAGCTGATCCTCGCGGCGCTGAAGGATGCGGGCTACGCCAACGCGCGGTTCGAGGAGTACCCGCTCGAGGCGCGCTGGCGGCGCGGTCCCGCGGCCGGTCGGATCGTCGCGCCGGTCGAGCGGACGATCGCCGTGGGATCCTACGGCTGGGCGCCGGGCACGTCCGGCGAGATGGCCGTTCCGGTCGTCGACCTCGGTGCGCCGTCGTCCGCCGGGGCGATCTCTCTCGATCGCGTTCGGGGAGCGGCGGTGCTCGTCGATCCGCAGAAGTCGGGGGTCGACCCCTCCTTCGTGATGCGCGCGGAGATCGCGAAGCGTCTCGCCTCCGCCGGGGCGGCGGCGATGCTCATTCCCTCGGACAAGCCGGACCGGATGGTGTACACGTCCGCCTTCGGCTTCTATCCGAGAGCGCCCCTGCCCGTCATTTCTGTCGCGAAGGAGGACGCGGCGCTGCTGCGGCGCCTCCTCGCGAAGGGAGCGGTCCGGCTCGCGCTCGACGTCCGCAACGACTTCGACACCTCGCCGTACCGCGAGCGCAACGTGATCGCGGACCTGCCGGGAACCGATCCCGCGGCCGGGATCGTCCTGCTCGGCGGCCACTTCGACTCCTGGGACCCGGCCCAGGGCGCCGACGACGACGGCTCCGGCGTCGCAGCGGTGCTGGAGGCCGCCCGGGTCCTGAAGTCCCTCGGCGTCGCGCCGCGCCGCACGATCCGCTTCGCCTTCTTCTCGGGCGAGGAGCAGGCCTGCCTCGGGTCGCGCGCCTACGTTGCTGCCCACGAGCAGGAGCTCGACCGGCACCGGACCGTCCTCATCATGGATGAGGGCGCGCAGGCGCCTCACGGCTTCGCGCTCCAGGGACGCGCGGACCTCGAGGCGGCGGCGAAGTCCCGCCTCGCGCCGCTGTCCGCCCTCGGCGCCGCGGACGTCTCGCTCGACGCGAGCTTCGATCAGGATCATGCGCCGTTCGTCGCCGTCGGCGTGCCCGCGTTCACGCTGTGGGTCGATCCCGGAGACTACGACACGCGGCACCACTCGGTCGCCGACACCTTCGAGCACGTCGACCGGCGCTGGCTCGCCGTGGACTCCGCGGTGATGGCGGTCGCGGCGTGGTCCTTCGCGAACGCGCCGGAGCCGGTCGGTCGGCGGCTCTCGGAGGCGGAGGCGAAGGCCTTGATGGAGAAGACGGGCGTCGAGGGGACGCACCGCATGGTCTACGGCGCGTCGCCGCGCTGAGTGTTTGGGCGACCGGGGTCCCCCAGGGCAGTGATTCTGTAGGGGCGGCCCTTGCGGCCGCCCGCGGGCGGGGACAAGCCCCGCCCCTACGACGCCGGGGCCATTCAGGCGGCGGCGCGCGCGGGGACGACCTCGCGCAGGGCGGCGACGAACGCCGCCGTCTGCTCGCGGGTGCCGATCGAGACGCGCAGCCAGTTCGGCATCGAAGGGAACTTGCGGCCGACGAGAATGCCTCGCGCGCGGAACGCCTCGCCGACGGGCACGACGTCCGTGCCGACGTCGATCATGACGAAGTTCGCCTGCGACGGAATGTAGCGGCGCCGGTCGCGATCGAGCTCGGCGCAGAGCCACCGCCGCGTGTCGTTCAAGAGCCTTCGCTTCTCCGGGACCGTCGACGCGTCGGCGAGGCTCGCGAGAGCCATCGCGAGCGCGGCCTGGTTGGCATTGTCCCAGGACGCGTAGCTCTCCATCTCGGCGATGCGGGCCGGCGAGCCGACGCCGTAGCCGAGCCGCATGCCCGCCATGCCGTAGATCTTCGAGAACGTGCGCGCCACGACGACGTTGTCGCGGCCCTTCGCGAGCTCGAGCGCGCTCCTGTACGACGGGTCCTCGACGAAGTGGTGGTAGGCCTCGTCGACGAGAACGACGCACGTCGGCGGCACGCGGTCGAGAAACGCCTCGAGCTCCCGGCCGGAGACGATCGTGCCGGTCGGGTTGTTCGGATTGCAGACGTAGACGAGACCCGTCGAAGCATCGCACGCGGCGGCCATGGCGGGCAGGTCGTGACGGAAGTCCGCGGTCAGGGGAATCTTCACGGGCTCGGTCCGGGTCACCTTCGCGTAGCCCAGCACAGCCTCGAACGTCGGCTCGGCGGCGACGAGCTTGCGCCCGGGCGCGAGGAACGCCGCGTCCGCCATCCGAAGGACGTCGCTCGATCCGCAGCCGAGGACGATCTGCTCCGCCGGCACCCCGTGGTGCCGGGCGATCGTCTCTCGCGTCTCCGAAAGGACGGCGCCGGGATAGCGCGAAGCGACGCCGCCGCAGCCGCCGAGCGCGGCGAGGGCGGGGGCGCAGGGGCCGTAAGGATTTTCGTTCGCGCTCAGTCGGATCGGCTTCGACTCCGGTTTCGGGGGCGCCGGTGCCGCGGTCCCGATCCCGGGGACCTCCAGTAGAGAGGCGCCGGCGGCGGCGCCGATGAGGCGGGCGAGCGAGCGGCGGGTCAGCGGTTCGGACATGGCGGTTCTCCTCGAGCGCCATTCTCTCCCGGGAGGAATCGAGGGCGCGTTGTAGGCTCGCGGCCGGTGAGCTCGCCTCCGCGCCCGCCCTCCCGAGCCCCCGGCCCGCGCCGGCGTTATCCCGGCCAGCACGTCCTCGCGATGCGCCGGGACCCGCTCGGCTTTCTGACCCGCACGGCCCGCGAGCACGGGGACGTCGCGCGATTCCGGATGGGTCCCGTCGAGCTCCACCTCGTCAACCGACCGGAGTGGATCCGGGACGTACTTGTCACGCACGCCGCGTCCTTTCACAAGGGCCGCGGGCTCGAGCGCGCGAAGCGGCTCCTCGGCGAGGGACTCCTGACGAGCGAGGACCCGATCCACCTGCGGCAGCGGCGGATGATGCAGCCCGCCTTCCACGCGCGGCGCATCGCCGGCTACGCGGACGCGATGGTGGCGCTGGCGGATCGCGCCGCGTCGCGCTGGGCCGCGGGGGAGACCCGCGACGTCGCCGCCGAAATGACGCGGCTGACGCTCGCGATCGTCGGCCGCACGCTCTTCGACGCCGACGTCGAGTCGGAGGCCGACGAGATCGGCGCGGCCCTCACGACGGCGCTCGGGCTCTTCGGCCGCACGTTCACGCTGCCGTACTTCGAGCTGCTCGACCGGCTGCCGCTGCCGATGAACCGCCGCTTCGACCGCGCGAAGGCGCGGATCGACGCGACGATCGGGCGCCTGATCGCCGAGCGGCGCCGCGCGCCGGGCGGCGCCGACCTCCTCAGCCTGCTCGTCTCGGCCTCCGACACCGAGGGGGACGGCGGCGGCATGACCGACGCGCAGGTGCGCGACGAGGCGATCACGATCTTCCTCGCCGGCCACGAGACGACGGCGAACGCGCTCGCGTGGACGTGGTACCTGCTCGCCCGGAACCCCGAGGCGGAGTCCCGTCTCCACGCGGAGGTGGATGCGCTCGGCGGCCGGGCGCCGTCGGCGGCCGACCTGCCGCGGCTGCCGTGGACGGAGATGGTCCTCGCCGAGGCCATGCGCCTCTTTCCGCCCGCCTGGATCATCGGCCGGCGCGCGGTCGACCCGTACGCGATCGGCGGCTTCGACGTCCCGAAAGGCTCGATCGTGGTCGTCAGCCAGTGGGTTACGCACCGCGACGCGCGCTGGTTCCCGGATCCAAAGCGGTTCGATCCCGAGCGGTTCGGTCCCGCGGCGAAGGAGGCGCGGCCGAAGTTCGCCTACTTTCCGTTCGGCGGCGGCCCGCGTGTCTGCATCGGCGAGGGCTTCGCCTGGATGGAGGGCGTCCTCGTGCTCGCGGCGATCGCGCGCCGCTGGCGTCTCCGATTGGCGCCGGGTCAGGAGATCGTTCCGGCTCCGTCGATCACGCTGCGGCCGCGCGACGGGATCCGGATGATTCTCGAACGGCGGGGATGACTCCCCGTCGTCTTCGGCGCCCTAGGAAGTCGGCGGCGGGAAGTGAGAGAGCAACCCCGCGACCTCCCGATTGAGCTCACGCGCGACCGCATTGGGATCCTCTCCCTCGAGCCGCGCGATCTGGCCGCGCCAGACGAGCTTCCGGTCGGCATTGCGGACGTCGATGATGACCGTGCGCTCCTTTTCCCAGTCGGTCGCGACGACGGCACCCGTCCACCACTCGTAGTTGCCGAACTCGTCGCGCTCTCCGACGCCGACGTCGCCCGTGTGGTAGATGAGGAACATCGACGCCTTCTGGGCGGGGACCTTTTCGTACCCCTTGTGGTGCATCGCGTCCTCGATCGCCGAGCGGATGTGCCCGTCCAGGAACGCGCCGTCGATGACGGCGTCGCCATGAGGCACCTTGAAGGTCGGGTCCTCGTACCACGCCCACGTCTTCAGGACGGCGAAGTTGGCGCTGTGGTCCCAGGCGTACACGGGCTTCGGGTGGGTACCGGCGCAGGCCGGGACGAGAAGCGCGGCGGCGAGCACGAACGCGGGCAGAAGGCGCGAGAAGCGCATCACCGGGCCTCCGATTTCGTCGGGGGAAACTCTCCGAGGAGCAGGTTGACGGCGGAGTCGATGTCCTTGTCGAGGGCGTCCGGATTGGTCCCCACCATGGCGATCCGCGCGCCGCGCCAGACGAGCTCCCGCTTCGCATCGCGGATGTCGAGCACGAGCATGCCCTGCTTGCGGTACTTCGTGCCGTAGTAGTCGACGTAGGCCCACGACCACCAGCCGTAGGCGCCGTACTTGTCCTGGCTGACGACGCCCGCCGCGTCGGTGTGGTACGCGACGAAGAAGCTCGGCGAGCCATCCTCGACCTTCCGGTAGCCCTTCTTCTGGAGCGCGGCGTCCACGGACTCGCGCACGTGGCGGTCGACGAACTGCCCGTCGACGATCGAGTTGCCGCCCGGCATCTTCCAGTTCGGGTCGGCGTACCAGGCGTAGGTCGTGAGGCCGGCGAAATTCGCCGTGTGGTTGTAGGAGAAGTCGGGCGGCGGGTTCTTGTGAGCGCAACCCGCCGCGGCCGCCCAGAGGAGCAGCGGCAGCAGCCGGAGGAGGGGGAGTCGTCTCATGGGGATCGCGTCGACGGGAACGATATACCAGGCGCGGGTATATTCTGCCCGGGCTCGGAATCCGAGCGGCCCGCTCTGCGGGCCGACGGACGAGAGAGGGGAAATCGCTCGCAGGCCGCCTCCCTCGAGATCGGAAACGACCCTACCGCCAGTTCGAGGCTCGATGGGGGAACTCAGTGAGGACTCGATGACCGCGTTCAAGAATCTGCTCGAAGAGGCGCTCGAGGCGTGGAGCTACACGCGCTCCGGCGTCGTCGACGAGCTGCAGAACCTCCCGGAGCGAGAACTCGGGTTTCGTCCGAACGAGGAGGCGCGGAGCGCGGCGGAGCTGGTGCGGCACATCGTGGAGTCCGGCCAGCTGATGGCGGGCGAGCTCGCCCGGCCGGACGGCGACTTCCAGCGCAAGTCGTACGACGCCCTTCTGAAGGAGTACGGAAAGGGCGTGGCGCTCCAGCACTCGAAGCGCGAGCTCCTCGCGCTGCTGCGGAAGAGCCACCACGAGGGCGAGGCGAAGCTGAAGCAGGCGGGCGAGCTCCAGATGCTCCAGCTCATCCGCCGTTTCGACGGCAAGCCCGGCACGCGGCTCGCCTGGATGAACCACGGCATCTCGCACGAGGAGTACCATCGCGGGCAACTGGCTCTCTATGCGCGTCTGCTCGGCCGCGTCCCGGCCCTGACGCAGCGAATCATGGGAAGTTGACGAGAGGAGGACTCATGCTTCGTCGCACGCCGATCCTGGCGCTCGTTTTCGCCGCCGCCGCCGTTCCGGCTCTCGCCCAGGTCCAGACGAAGGAGTCGCAGGCGGCCCTGACGCCCGGCAAGACGCTCGAGCTCCTGAAGGAGGGCAACGCCCGGTTCGTCGCCGGCAAGCCGAAGAAGCGGGACTGGCCCGCGGACGTTCACGCCACCGCCGGCGGGCAGTACCCGATCGCGGCCGTGGTCAGCTGCATGGACTCGCGCGCGCCGATGGAGATCGTCCTCGACCAGGGCCTGGGCGACATCTTCAGTTGCCGCACCGCGGGCAACGTCATCGATACGGACTTCCTCGGCAGCCTCGAGTACGCGATGAAGGTGGCCGGCGCGCGCCTGATCGCCGTCGTCGGCCACACGCACTGCGGCGCCGTGCACGGCGCGGTCGAGAACGTCCAGCTCGGCAACCTCACCGCGCTGCTCGGCAAGATCTCTCCGGCGGTCATCGCGGCGGGCCCTGGCTCCGCGAAGGACGAGGCCTACCTGACCAAGGTCGCGGAGCAGAACGTTCGCCACTCGATGCGCGAGATCCGGGAGCGGAGCGCGGTGCTCCGCGAGCTGCTCGACTCGGGAAAGGCCGGACTCGTCGGCGGTATGTACGACGTCGACACCGGGAAGGTCGTGTTCCGGGCGGACTAGTCGCGGCGAGGGAACGCCGCGTCGAACTTCCGGACCGAGCGAAACGAGGGCCCGACTTCGCGTAGGAATAGCCGCGAGGGAACCGAGGGCCTGGCGGCGAAAAAAGAAGCGGAGGAAGCGATGAGGAGATGGTCGGCCTTTCTCGTCCTGGTGTCGGTGGCTGCGACGGCTCGAGGCGCAGACGTCCGTTCCGTGTTCGAGCCGGCGTGCACCCAGGGCACGATCGCGATCGGACAGACGATCGACAACGCCTGGGACGCGCAGGACTGCGTCGACAACATCGGCCGAATCGTCGATTTCTGGAACTTCTCGGCGTTCGCCGGCGAGCAGCTGACCGTCACGGTGACCTTTTCGGACGCGTCGCTGGCGCCCGTGATTCTCGGTCTTCAGCGCAAGAGCGACGGCATGGTGCTCGACGAGGCCAGCGGCGCGAGCCCCGTGACCCTGACCTACACGATCCCCGAGACCGGCGACTACTATCTGGCCGTCAATTCCTCCCACGCGTCCGCCCTCGGCAGCTACATGCTGAAGCTCGCCGGCACGGGCACCTGCACGACGAGCGACACCGTCCTGTGCCTGCTCGCCGGGCGGTACGCGGTGACCGCGGACTGGCAGAAGTCGACCGGGGAATCGGGGCAGGGCCACGCGTTCACGCTGACCGGCGACACGGGCTACTTCTGGTTCTTCGACGCCTCCAACGTCGAGACCGTCGTCAAGGTCCTCGACGGATGCGCCCTCGGAGGTCATCGCTGGGTCTTCGCGAGCGGGCTGACGAACGTCCAGGTGACGCTTCATGTGACGGACAGCGTCGATCCGGCGATCACGAAAACCTACGTCAATCCGCAGGGTGTCCCCTTCCAGCCGATCCAGGACACGTCGGCGCTGCCCTGCAGCTGAGGGAGGCCGCGAAAGAGCGCCCGAAAAAAGTGAGGCTGCCGGTCGGGGGACCGGCAGCCTCGAGCGACCCTCCCGCGGCGTTCCTCGCCGCGAGGCCGAGACCGGGAGCGGCGTTACGGCAGAATGAACGCCTTCGTGAGGAAGACCGCCGTCTGTCCGCGCGTCGTCGGTTCGGCCGGGCAGAAGAAGTGGCCGCCGTTGCAGCCGCGCGGTGATGCCCTGCTGAGCGAAGAGCTCGACCCACGGGGCAAACGGCGAGGTGCACGGCACGTCCTGGAACATTCCATGGCAGGCGGGCGGCGTGTATGCCGCCCCGTACATGGCCTTCAGAATCGCGACCGCCATCTGTCCGCGAGTCATGGGCTCGTCCGGGCAGAAGATCGTGCCGCCGTCGCAGCCGGCCGTGATGCCCTGGCGGGCGAGCTGCTCGATCCAGGGCGCGAAACGATGCGTCGCGGGAACGTCGGCGAAGACCGCGCCGGTTGCCGCCGGGGGATAGAAGGTCGATCCGAACTCGGGCCTTCAGCAGGAGCACGGCTATCTGGCCACTCGTCGTCGGGCAGGTCGCGGCCGAAGTTGCCGTCGGGCAGTCCGGCGGCGACCCCGTTGCGGATGATCTTCTCGATGAACGGATGAAAGGCGTCCAGCTGCGGGACGTCGAGGAAGTCCACGAACAGTGCGTCGAGCAGGCCGCCTCGCGTGAGGTCGGGGTTGTCGACGATGATGCCCTGGAGCGTTCCCGGAGCCAGCAGAGGAGTCTTGGCGGAGATGTTGGCCTGATCCGCGACGAGGGCGTCCTGAGCCCGGACTCCGCCGATGAAGACCGAGGCGCCGTTCTGGAAATTGGCGCCCTTGAGCCAGAACGCGACGTTCCGGTTGGGCGGCACCGAGGTCGGCGTGATCTCGTCGACGCGGGCGAAGACCAGGCGGAAGACGACGCCGAGGTTGTCCGGCCCGCCTTCGGCCGTTGTGCCGTAGAGGGAGCCGTCCATGCCCTCGATCAGCCGGGACTGCGAGTTCGCGCCGTTCATCCGGTTGAACGTGTGCATCACCTGGAAACGATTGAGAGTGGTCTCGATCCGGAAGATGGTCCCCGTCGCGGCGAAGCAGTCGGGTCCGTTGCACTCGAGCCCGAGGGTTCCGCCCTCCGAGGTCGTCCCGTAGAGATATCCGTCGTGCGCCAGCGTCAGGCCGGCGTGCGGCGTCGCGCCGTCGGAGCCGTTGAAGTTGTGGACGACCAGCATCTCGTGAGTGGCCGGGTTGAAGCGGTAGATCGTGCCCTTGCCATGGGCGCCGCCGATCGAGGTCGTCCCGTAGGCCATCCCGTTCACGCAGATCAGCGGAGCCTCGGGGCGCGCGCCGGTCTGCCGCGAGAAGCTGTAGATCGTCTGGAAGAAGCCGCCATCGATCGACATCCGGAAGATCGTGCCGCCGTTGGCGGCGCCGCCGGCCGTCGTGGTGCCGTAGAGGAAGCCGGCGTAGTAGTGCAGGGACTCGAAGGGCTCCGCGCCATCCGGACCGGTGAAGGTATGGAGGGTGCGGACGGTGTCCGTGGCGTCGATCGCGAAGATCGTTCCGAGATTCTTGCTTCCGCCACGGGTCGTGACCCCGAAATACGAACTGCCGGAGGAACTGGTGTCCCTGAGCCAGAGGAGCGGCGCATGCGGCGTCGCGCCCTCGGTCGCGGACGGCACGAACGCCTTCAGGACGTTCACGGTGCCATCGCGCTCGAACTCGTAGAGGCCGCCCCAGCCGAGCAGGCCGTTGAGAATGGCTCCATACAGATTTCCGTTCGGACCGATGCAGAGCGGCGCATGCGGATTCGCGCCGTCCCGGCTCCATTCAAACTGATGGAGCGTCCTCAGATGTCCGCTGATGTCCATCTGGAAAAGGGTTCCCGAGCCGCCGACCGTCGTTCCGATGAAACGGCCGTCCGGCAGCTGGATCAATCCGGACTGCGGATCGCTGCCTTCCGCGGGCGTGAAGCTGTGAACGACCTCGAAGGTCTGTCCGATCGAAACGGCGGCGCCGAGGAGCAGAGTCGCCGCCAGTCCCCATAGCGCCCGGGTGTGCATTCTGGATGTCATAACCCACCTGACCTTTCTCGCTTTTCGATGATTCTCGGAGTCGATGCGGGCCGAGCCCATTCAGGGCACGGCGGTTCGGATCTCCCTCGTTCTCATTGGCGCCTCCTTCGGCTCGAATCGCCGAGCCGCTTCCATCACGCAATCAGCGTCTCAGAGCGGGGGCACTCGCTCCATGAAGCAGCGGCACCGGTTCCGTGGTGTCGACGCACCGGTTTGCGTCGCGAACGATTCGCGCGCTTTGCGCGCGGTGGACGGTTCTAGTGGAGGCCCTGATCGATCGCGGCCGCGACCGCCTGGGTGCGGCGGTGGAGGCCGAGCTTCTTCAGCGTGTGCTGCACGTGGTTGCGAGCCGTCAGGGGACTGACGCCGAGCTGCTTCGCGATGTCCTCGTTGGTCATCCCGGCGGTGAGGTAGCGCAGCGCCTCGGTCTCACGCCGGCTCAGGACCGACAGGTCGGCGGCGTCGACGTGCGCGTGGATGGGAAGCAGGAAGGTCGGCGTGCTCGCGGCCGTCTCGGGAGCGGGCTCCGAATCGGCGTCGTGGAGGAGTCGCAGGACTCCATCGAGCGTCTCGCGCAGGTGCCGCTGGTCCGAAGCGTCCTGCAGGAGGTGGGCGACGACGTACTTCTTCCGGTCCTTGCGGACGAGGAACGCGGCGCTGACGGGAATGCGGGGGCCGCTGCGCGGCCGCACGTCGAGGACGACGTGCGCCGGGAGCGCTCCCCGCCGCACGGTCCGCCGGATCGCGCAGTCCGGCTGGCACCAGGGCTTGCCGTCGCGGCGGCCGCAGAGGACCGAGTAACAGCGCTTCCCGAGGACCTCGTCCTCGGAGTACCCGACGAGCCGCTCGGCGCCGTCGCTCCAGTACTTGATGCGTCCCTTCTCGTCGGCGACGAAGAGCGCCTCGCTCGTCGTGCCGAATCGCCGGACCCACCGCTCGCTCCAGGGTGTCGACATTCCTTCGCTCCGGCGGTTCTCCACCGCCGAGTCAGCATGCGGCGGACCGGGCCGGCTGTCGAGATTCGATCGCATCAGCGGCGGCCCGCTGCCGTCGCCGGTGTATCCTCTTTCGTTCCAGCCGTCGGGCCGTTAGCTCAGCTGGTTAGAGCATCGGCCTTTTAAGCCGGTGGTCCTGGGTTCGAGTCCCAGACGGCCCACCAACCTGGCCGGCCGACCGAGGGAAGAGGGCTCCGACTAGGAGTCGCCCCGAGCGTGAGCGCCGGAGCGTTTCGAGCCGCCGGACGTCTCGCCTTCGATCGCGACCAGGAAGGCGTCCGCCGCTTCCTGGAGCTCGCTCGCGATCCTCGGCAGCGATCCGGGTCGATTAGCCTGCGACCAGACCGTCGCGCGGTCGCGCAGACGCGTCGCGATCTCCTTCGCGCGATCCGGCGACAGGTTCGGCGTGAATTCGTCCAGCCAGCCGCCGAGCTCGCGCAGCCGCTCCTCGTTCGGGTCACATTGGACGCAGGTCAACGTCTTGGCGACGTTCTGCCGCAGGCGGTGGAGCACCGGCTCCATGGACGGTTTCACGACGGGGAGAGCCTACACGGATCGTCAAAAATTTTGTACTAACGGGGGGTTAAACGCCCGGTGCCCCCAAGTCGCCCTTTCGGGTCCATCCAGCAGTAGAGCGCCGGCAGGACGAGCAGGACCAGCGGGCTCGAGAGCACGAAACCGCCGATGACTGCGATTGCCAGGGGCTGCTGGAGCTGCGACCCCTCCCCGAGCGCGATGGCGAGGGGGGCGAGCGCGAACGCGGTCGCGAAGATCGTCATCATGACCGCGCGGAGGCGCTTGCGGGACGCCTCCGCCCAGGCCTCCGGCACCGGCACTCCCCGGCGCAGCTCCTCGCGGGCGTCGTGGATGAGGAAGACCGATTTTTCGCCGACGATGCCGACCATCATGATCGCGCCGACGAAGCTCGACACGTTCAGCGTCATGCCGGTCACGATGAGCGACGCGAGCACGCTCGTCAGGACCGCGAGCGCCATGACGGCCGTCAGCAACGGTGCGCGCCAGTCGCCGAACTCGAACATCAGGATGACCGCCACGAGGACCAGACCGCCGAAGAGAACGCCGAGGAGCCCCTTGAAGGACGTCTGCTGCTGCTCGTACAGCCCGCCGAAGCGCACCGACATGCCCGCGGGCAGCGGCAGGTCCCGGGCGAGCCTCTGCCGGATCTCCGCGACCGCGCCGCCGAGGCTGCGGTTCGAGAGGCGCGCCGTGACGCCGACGTAGGTGCGCAGGTTCTCGCGGTTGATTTCGACGTCGGGCGGACCGGTGCCGACCGTCGCGAGCACGGACAGCGGGACGATCGATCCGCCCGGCGTCTGGATCGGCAGCCCCGTAAGGCCCGCAACGTCGGGCGCCGGACGGGAGAAGACGCGGATCGGGTAGAGCCGTTCGCCGACGCGGAGGTTTCCCGCGACGGTCCCGGTCATCGCGGGCTCGACCTGCGCGTGCAGCGCCTCGGCCGTCATGCCGAAGCGCGCGAGCGCGTCGGGCCGCCCCCGCACGTCGAGGATCGGTCCGGCGACCGTGATGCCGTCGAAGACGTCCGTGACGCCGGAAACGCCGGCGATGATCTTCGCGGCCGCCTTCGCCTTCTGCTGCAGCACCGCCTGGTCCTCGGCGTACAGGCGGACGTCGATCGGCTGCGGGACGCCGCCGGCCAGGTCGCCGATGTTGTCCTCGAGGAGCTGGCCGAACTCGGTGCGCACCGCGGGCTCCGCCGCGGCGATCTTCGAGCGCAGCTCGTCGATCACCTCGTCGACCGGGCGCCGCGTCTTCCGCGCCTTCAGCCGGATGACGTAGTCGCCCCGGTTCGGCTCCGTCACGAAGAAGCCGAGCTCCGTTCCCGTCCGGCGGGAATAGGTCGCGACGTCGGGGATCGACACGATGACCTTCTCCACCTCCGCCAGCATCTGGCTCGTGTCGGTCAGCGAGGTCCCCGGCGGCGTCCAGTAGTCGAGGATGATCGATCCCTCGTCCATCTCCGGGAGGAAGTCGGAGCCGATCGCGCCGTAGAGCGCCCATCCGCCGCCGAGGAGCGCGAGCGTGACGACGAGCGCGATCCAGGGATGCGCGATGAAGAAGCGCGCGACGCGCGGCTCGCGGTGCTTCGGTTTCCGGTGCGCGGAGATGCGGAGCCGGTCCGCCGCCGCGGGCACCGCCAGCGCCGACAGGAAATAGGAGACGGCCAGCGCGATCGCCATCGTCAGGGCGAGCGGCCGGAAGAACGCTCCCGCCACGCCGCTGAGCAGCGCGAACGGGAAGAAGATCGCGATCGTCGACAGGCTCGACCCCGTCAGCGCCGGGAAGACCTCCTGGAGCCCCGAGAGCGCGGGGTTGTCCGAGACGCCCTCCTCCGCGTGGCGCGCGATGTTCTCGACCACGACGATCGCGTCGTCGGCGATGAGCCCGATGGCGGCGGCGATGCCTCCGAGCGTCATGAGGTTGATGGTCTGGCCGGTGACGACGAGCCCGAGGAGCACGACCGCGACCGTCGTGGGGATCGTGGCGACGGCGACGGCGGTGATCCGGGCGCTGCGCAGGTAGAGCGCGAGGACGAGCGCCGCGAGCGCCACGCCGATCAGGATCGCGTCGCGCACGCCCCGGACGGAGTCGCGGACGAACTCGGCCTGGTCGTAGAACGACCGCCATTGGACGTCCTTCGGAAGGAGCTCCGGCCGGCGGCGGAACAGCTCCTCGATGCCCCGCTCGATGTCGAGCGTGCTCGCCGAGGGCTGCCGCACGATGTTGACCAGCACGGCGGGGCGCCGGTCCGCGGCTCGTCAGGACGTACGTGACCGCGTCGGCGGCCGCGATCGAGCCGAGCTGCCCGAGGGAGACGGGGACGCCCTCCTTCGCCGGCGGGATCGCGATCGAGGAGAGCTCGTCGATGCCGCGCGGCTTGCCGGTGACGAGCGATAAGTAGAGCTCGTGGTTCGCCTCGACGAGGCCGGCCGAGACGAGGACGTCGTTGCGGCGGATCGCCTCCACGACCTCGGCCGCGGAGAGCCGCCTTCCGGCGAGCCGCGCCGGATCGAGCCGGACCTGGAATTCGCGGAAGCGGCCGCCCTGGACCTGGACCTGCGACACGCCGGGGATCTGGATCAGCTCGGGCTTCAGCTGGAAATCCGCGAACTCGCGAAGCTCCGACTGGGACCGCGTGTCGCTCGTGATCGCGTAGCCGAGGATCGGGAAGATCGCCGTGTTCATCCACTCAGCGTCGATGCGGACGTCCTGCGGCAGGTCGGGCCGCACGCGCTCGATCTGCGCCTGGAGGCGCTGGAGGGCGATCTGCATGTCCGTGCCCCAGGAGAATTCGGCGCCGATCTCCACCGAGCCGCGCGTCGTCGTCGACGTGACGCGCTCGATCCCCGGGACGCGCAGGACCGCCTCCTCGAGCGGGCGCGTCACCGCGGGGATCATCTGGCCGGCGGGCTCCTCCGCGGCCTCGGCGATGACCTTGATGCGGGGAAACGTCACCGACGGGAAGATCGAGGACGGCAGCCGCGTCCCGGTCCACACGCCGGCGGCGCAGAGGATGGCGAGAAAAAGGAAGAGAGCGCCCGGCCGCTCGAGAGCGACGCGGAGGAAGTGCCGTCGGGTTCCGGAAGCGTCGAACGCCGTCACGGGCGTCTCCGAATCGGCGCGGCGCCGCGCGCCGGACCCGGGCTCGGGCTCAAGCCCGACGATCGCGGCGCGATCCGGATGCGCCGGCTGCCGCTGTCGCTAAATCGGTCATGAACTCGCAATCGGCGTCGTCACGGAACGCGACCGCGCGATGCTAGCATCGCCGACGGTCCGAGTTGGACCAACGAAAGGATCGACGATGAACACGCGCCGCTCCCGCCTCGTCTCGATCTTCGCGGGCCTCGCCGCGCTGGCCGCCGCGTCGGCGTCGGCGGCCGACGAGAAGTACACCGTCCGCATGCAGCCCCTGCCGGGCGCGACCGCCAAGGGGATCTCGATGGACTACATCGCGTTCGACCCGGGGACCGGCTCCGTCTGGGTCCCGGCGGGCAACACCGGCCTCGTGTTCGTCATCGATGCGGCGACGGGGTCGCTCAAGCAGATTCCCGGCTTCCCGACGGCCGAGATGGGCTCCGGTGATCGCAAGCGGGTCGTGGGCCCGAGCTCGGTGACGCTCGGCGGCGCTACTGCCTATATCGGAAACCGCGGCGATTCGACGGTGTGCTCCTTCGACGCGCGCTCGCTGACGAAAGGCGTTTGTCACAAGCTCGATTCGATGCCGGACGGACTCGCCTACGTCGCCGGGCGCAACGAGGTTTGGGTGACGACGCCGCGCGACAAGTCGATCCGCATCCTCGATGCCAAGACGCTCGATGAGAAGGCGAAGCTCACCTTCGAGGGCAACCCCGAGGGCTTCGCCGTCGACGCCAAGCGCGGCCGCTTCTACACGAACCTCGAGGACAAGGACCTGACGCTCGCGATCGACCTCGCGAGCCACCGGACGGTGGCGACGTGGAAGCCGGCGTGCGGCGAGGACGGTCCGCACGGACTGAGGGTCGACGCCGAGGCGGGACAGCTCATGGTGGCCTGCAGCGCGAAGGTGGAGGTCCTCGACGTGGGGCACGACGGGCGCATCCTGTCGTCCGTCGAAACGGGCGACGGCGTCGACGACATCGACTACGCGCCCGCGACGCATCGCGTCTACGTCGGCGCGGCGCGGGCGGGTCAGCTCACGGTCGCCGCCGTGGATCCGCAGGGTCGCCTGACCGTCGCCGCCGTCGTGCCGACGCACGCGGGCGCGCGCAACCCGGCCGTGACGGACAAGGGCGTCGTGTACCTCGCCCACGGGGGCTCGAGCGGCCTGACCGATCTGGTCGTCGTGACGCCCCGGCCGTAGCCTCGGCCGCTCGAGCCGCTGCCGGCGCTCCGTTTCGCCGACGAACGGAGGTTCCCATTGGCCAGGTACCGAATTCTCTCGATCGACGGCGGCGGGATCCGCGGGATCATTCCGGTGATCCTGCTCGAGCGCCTCGCGCGCGAATCGGGGCTGGAGGGCTTCCTCGAGAGCGTCGATCTCATCGCCGGGACGTCCACCGGCGGCCTCATCGCGCTCGCGCTCGCGGCCGGCCGCTCGCTCCCGGAGATCCGCTCGCTCTACACGACGAAGGGCCCGGAGATCTTCGACCGCTCGGCCTGGCGCGCGATCACGAGCCTCGGCAGCCTGATCGGCGCCAAGTACGACGGCGGGAACCTCGAGCGCGTCGTCCAGCCCTTCCTCGGCGCCGCGACGCGCCTCGGCGATCTCGGCAAGCGCGTCCTCGTCGCCGCGTTCGACCTCGACAGCGGTCCGGACGACGCGCGCGGGCGGACCTGGAAGCCGAAGCTGTTCCACAATTTTCCGGGCCCGGACAGCGACGCCGACGAGCTCGCGTGGAAGGTCGGGCTCTACACGAGCGCGGCGCCCACGTACTTCGCGCCGTCCGGGGGCTACGTCGACGGCGGCGTCTTCGCGGCGAACCCGTCGATGTGCGCCCTGGCCCAGACGCAGGATCCGCGGATTCCCGAGGGGATCCGCCTCGAGGACGTCGTGCTCCTGTCGATGGGGACGGGAATCTCGCTCCAGTTCATCGAGGAGAAGGAGCCCGACTGGGGCGACGCGCAGTGGATCGAGCCGCTGCTCGCGATCATGCTCGACGGGGTCTCGGGCATCGCGGACTACCAGTGCCGGCGCATCCTCGGAGAGCGGTACTTCCGCATGGCGCCGGTCTTTCCGACCGGAACGGCGGTCGCGATGGACGACGCCGACATGGTCCCCTACATGACGGAGCTCGCGGGCGCCGTGGAAATCGGCGAAGCCGCGCGCTGGCTCAAGACGAACTGGCTCTAGTGTCCTGTCACCGAAGTCTTGATAACACCATCAGGGGTAGGGGCGGCCCTTGTGGCCGCCCGCGGGCGGGACAAGCCCCGCCCCTGTGACGGTCTGCCGTATAGCGACTTTCGTTACGGGACGTTAGAGACTCCCCTCCGGCGGTCTCGCCGCCGCCGCGCGACGGCGAGCCCCGCGAGGCCGGCGAGGGTCAGGGCGCTCACGATCCCTCCGCGCACGACGCTCCGGGGACGGTACCGGAGCGACAGGCGGTGGGATCCCGCCGGCACGCGGAACGCGAGGAAGGCGACGTTGTACTCGACCGCGTCGATCGCGCGGCCATCGAGCCACGCCTCCCATCCCGGCCAGGCCGGGATCGAGGTCGCGACGATCGCGTCCGAACGCGCGCTCACTCGGACGACGAGGGAGGCGCCGCGGTACTCCTCGATCACGGCGGACGCGTCCCCGTTCTCCCGGCCCGGACCCGCGTCGACACCCGCGCCCGGACCGACCACTCCGTCCGCACCATAGTCCACGATCGCGGGAAGCAGCGCGAGACGCTGCAGGATGTCCGGCGCGGTGCGGAGCCGCCGCGGCACGAAGACGCGCGGCAGACTCCGCTCGTTGCGCAGGACGTCGACGCCGCGCCCTCGAGCGGCGAGCGTCCAGCCGCGCGGCGGCGGCGCGCCCGCGGGAGCGAGGGCATAGCCGACGTTCAAGAACGAGAGGAACGGCCTCTCGAGATCGTCCACGCGGTTGAACCAGGCTCCCTGCGGCTCGCACCAGAGCGAGTACGTCGCGACGAAGGGGCGGAACGTCAGCGATTCGTAGCCGCGCACGTCCTCGAGCTCGTACAGGGCCGAGACGTTGGGGATGAAGCGCAGGCCGACGGCCACCATGCGCACGGGCGCGTCGCGGGGAATCGCGTCGAGGAAGGGCAGGCGCGGGGCGAGCATTTCCTCGGGACAGGACGGGTACAGTCCGCCGACTTCGAGCACTCGTCCGGCCGCGAGGACGGCCGCGAGTGTTGCCGGCAGGGCGGCCGCGGGCGCCCGGCGCCAGAGGAGGACGGCGGCCGCGCCGGCGGCGAGCGGGACGAGCTCGCGAAGAGAAGGCCCGACCGGCAGGGACGCGTGGTGGGCGACGAATCTCAGTCCGCCGCTCCGGTGCACGACGAAGACGCCGATCGCCGCGGCGGCGGCGGCCGAAGCGGCGAGGAAGAGCCCCTGGCCCTCGCCGCGCGCGAGCCGCTCCGTGCCGAGGGCCGCGAGCGCGCCGAGCGCGAGCGGCGCCAAGAAGACGAGGTAATCGGGCACCGAGATGTCGAAGAGAGGGAGCGCCGTGAGCGCATCCGTCACGAGCGGGGTGCGGGCGCCGAGGAGGACTCCCAGGACGAGGAGCGTCAGGAGGGCCCACCGCCGGCGGTCGCCGCGGCCCGCGAGGCCGACGGCCGCGAGCGGCAGGAGCAGCGCCCCCGCGTACGCGCCGGGCGACCCGGCGTCCGGACCGTTCCCCCCGCGGGCGCCGAGCGGCGCGTAGGCGAACGGCACGACGTCCACGGCGATGCGGCGGGCGCTGTCGGGCAGCGGCGCCGCCTTCGAGATGTGGGCGAAGAACTCGGAGCGCACCGCGTGCTCGTAGGTCCTCGGCACGATCTCGGCGAGCGGAAGGAGCTGCACCGCGGTCAGACCGAGCGCGAGCGCGCCGGCGAGGAGCGAGAGCGCGATTGGGCGCGCGCGGCGTCCTTTCCCCGCTCCTCCGAGCTCGAAGAGGAACCAGATGCCGCCGCCCGCGACCGCGAAGAGGAGCGTCTCCGGGTGTCCGCCCGCGACGATCAGCACGAGCGCGACGACCGTCACGGCGACGGCGCGCCCGTTCGCGTCGCGCGCGAGGCGCGTCAGCCCGAGCAGGAGGAGCGGGAGCGCGGCGACGGCGCTGCCGACCGAGTAGCCGAGCCAGAACGCCACGAAGTCGGAGAACGCCCAGGCCAGGCCGCCGACGAGCGCGGCGGCGTCGCGGCATCCGAGCTCGCGCGCGAACAGGTACGCCGAGAGCAGAGCCAGCAGGAGACGCGCGCTCATCTGGAACGTCCAGGCCGCTCCGAGCGGAAGGAGCAGGCCGATTCCCGTGAAGGGATGCAGCACTCCGGCCTGCTGCACCGCGAGGAGCGGCTCGCCGGCGAGGACGAACCGGTTCCAGAGCGGGAGCCGGCCCCGCCGGAGCGACTCGCGCACCGCCTTCTGCCAGGGAATCATCGAATAGGCGACGTCCGAGAGGAGCGGGGTGTGCGCGGCCGGCGGCCGGACGCCAGGCTCGAGAGACGCGAACGGCTCGGAGAGCTGCTGGATGTCGAGCGGCGCGTAGACCTCGCCGCGGAAGGTCGCGCGCCCGGTGAAGAGGAGCGGGGCGAGCGCGAGCGCGAACATCGCGGCGAGTCGGATCGGACGGATCCAGCGGTGCGCCGCGGCGAGGAGCGCGGCCGCGGTGACGCCGTACACGGCGAGCGAGCGGAGCACGAGCAGCAGGACGGCTCCTACGCCGCGCGCTCCGCCCGCGCCGGCGCGCGGAAGGCGCGGCGCAGGAGGCGGTTCGCGGGCGACTCGATCGCCTCGTAGAGCAGGATCGCGAGCAGGTTGACGGCGACGAACAGGCCGAGGGGCGTCCGGAGGAAGGCGGCGGCCCACGCCTCGGCCGTCGCGCCCGCGTGGCCGGCGAGCCGCACGAGGCGGAAGAGGATGACGTCGCGCAGGAAACCGAAGTGGATCAGGTAGAAGGCGTAGGAGCTCCGCCCGAGGAGGTCCGCGACCCGTCCCGAGAGGAGGGTCCGGGCGAAACTGCGCTCGCGGATCAGGCCCCAGTAGAACGCCGCGATGAAGAAGGGCAGCACGACGTTGTTCAGCGCGATGCCGGCCGGGTGGTAGAGGCCGTACGTGTACCGCGTCGGAGCGGCCGCGTGGATCGCCGCCAGCGCCGCCACGGTCGCGACGATGCCGGCGGCGCCGCCGAGCGTGGCGAGGGGAAAGCGGCGCGGCACGTCCTGCGTGCCGGTCGCTGCGACGTGCTTCGCGAGCCAGGCGCCGACGAAGAACTCGAAGAAGCGGCCGAAGAACGTGTAGAGGAGGAGGTACCGCGGCGGACCGAGAAAGCCCGCCGTCGCCGGGAGCATGGCCACCGGCACGAGCGCGAGGAGAACGGCGAGCGCGGCGAGGAGCGGCACGAGAGGGTGCCGCTTCCAGCCCAGGAAGAGGAGAGGCGCCGCGAGGTAGAAGCATTCCTCGACGCGGAGCGACCACGCCTGCGGGATCCCCGAATCGAAGCTCGAGAAGACGGTGAGATTGAGGAACCACACGAGCCGCGAGCGCTCGTGGAAGAGGAGCATGGTCGGCACGACGAGGGCGAAGTAGAGGGGATAGATGCGGGCGAAGCGGTTGACGAAGTAGCCGCGCCAGAAGGATCCGCGGGTTCCGTCCCCACGGTCGTAGCGCCACGTGATCATGAAGCCGGAGAGCACGAAGAAGAGGGTCACGCCGACGTGGAGCTCCCACCAGATCGCGAGCGGCCCCCACACGAGTGCGGACGTGGGATGGTGGTGAAAGAAGATGAAGAAGGCGGCGATGGCGCGCACGCCGGTCAGCGCGGGGATCCGCGCTCCCTGCGGAATGGCTCGCGCGGTCACTCCGGGCGGAGTTCCCGGCGCGGCGTCCTCTCGTGGAACCGGAGGCGAGCCCCTCAACGATCCGGCATCCTACACGGGCCGGCACGCGGCGGGAGAACGCCGCGTCGAAGTCGGGTCCGAGCGAAGCGAGGCTCCGGCTTCGAAGGAGAGTTGCCGGTTCGGGTCCTGGTCAGCCCCTCGAGACCCTCGGGCGGGAGAGGTCGGCGGCCGAGTCGGCGTGCGCGGACGGGGCGCCGCGGTAGCGGGTCAGCAGCCACACCACCATGAGGGCGGCCGCCATCGTCCAGTAGTACTGGCGCGCGGGCGACCCGGGGCCGTAGCCGTCGAGCCGGGGAAGAAACGCCAGCAGGACGACGAGGACCAGCTCGACTAAGCCGTGCGCCATCGGGACGAACTCGGGCCCGGACCGGAACCGCCGCCACCCGGTCGCCGCGAGCACCAGGAAGACCACCGCGACCAGGAAGCTGATGATCGCCGGGCTCCCGCCCAGACCGAGCAGGAGCGGACCCAGAGCGAAGGCGACGGCGAAGAAGACGTCGAAGAACAGGTGGATTCGGGCGTCGAAGATTCTCACGGTGTGCTCCTTGACGAGGTGCACACCGGTCCCCTGCAAGGCGGGTGCCGGAGGGGCGCCCGGGCACGTTTCCTGCTTGCGTCGAGACGCAGGCGGCCCGGTCGGGAAAGCGAGGCGATAGGGTACCTCGCCCGACGGGGGCTTCGTCGCCCTCGACGAGGACGGCGCAGTCTCCGGCGGGCGCCTGAGAGGGCAGATCATGGAACGAGACGCCGACCCGGCGCGGGAAACGGACCGGCTCGAGATCCGGTCCTCATCGTCTTCGACGTCCACGCGTGCTCACGAGATGGGCGTGACCACGCGAGCGTCCACGGGAATCAGCGGTCTCGACGACGTCCTCAATGGCGGCCTGCCCCGCGAGCGGCTGTACGTCGTCCAGGGCGCGCCCGGGGCGGGCAAGACCACGATCGGTCTCCAGTTCCTCCTCGCCGGGCTTGCGCGTGGGCGAGACCGGTCTCTACATCACTCTCTCCGAGGCCGCCGACGAGCTCACCGCCTCGGCGCGCTCCCACGGATGGTCGCTCGCCGGCATCCACCTGCAGGAAGTCCTTCCGTCCGAGGACGGCGGATCCGAGGCGACGAACACCCTGTTTCACCCCGCCGAGGTGGAGCTTTCGGAGACGACGGGCGCGGTGCTCGAGTCGATCGGACGGATCAACCCCCAGCGCCTCGTCGTCGACTCCCTGTCGGAGATCCGCCTGCTTTCCCAGAGCCCGCTCCGTTACCGCCGCCAGATCCTCGCGCTGAAGCAGTTTCTCGCCGGCCGCCGCTGCACGACCCTCTTCCTCGACGAGGTGAGTGAACAGGAGACGGACGTGCACCTGCAGACGATCTCGCACGGCGTCCTGCGGCTCGAACAGCTCGCGCCGATCTACGGCGCCGAGCGCCGGCGCCTGCGGGTGATGAAGCTCCGCGGCGTGAAGTTCCGCGGGGGCTTCCACGACTTCAAGATCGAGACCGGGGGCGTGGCGGTCTTCCCCCGGCTCGTCGCCGCCGAACATCAACTGCCGGCGACGGAGGGCACGGTGTCGAGCGGCCTGGCCGAGATCGATGCGCTCCTCGGGGGCGGCGTCGATCGTGGAACGACGACCCTGGTGATGGGTCCCGCCGGAACGGGCAAGTCCCTCCTCGTCGCGCAGTACGCGGCGGCGGCGGCCGACCGCAACGAGCGCGTGCTGATGCTGACGTTCGACGAGGGACTCGAGACCTTCTTCACGCGGACCGAGGCCATGGGCATTCCCATGCGGCGCCACGTCGAGTCGGGGCGGGTCGTCGTGCGTCAGGTCGATCCCGCCGAGCTCTCGCCCGGGGAGTTCACCCACATCCTGCGCCGCGCGGTCGAGGAGGACGGCGCGCGGATGATCGTCATCGACAGCCTGAGCGGATACTTCAACGCCATGCCCGAGGAGCGGTTCCTCACGGTTCAGCTCCACGAGCTCTTCACCTTCCTGCGCCAGCACGGCGTCGTCGTGCTGCTGACGCTGCCGCAGCACGGATTCGTCGGCCCGAACGTCGGCGGTCCGATCGAAGTCAGCTACCTGGCGGACACCGTCGTGCTGCTGCGGTACTTCGAGTTCGGCGGCACCGTGCGCAAGGCGATCTCGGTGCTCAAGAAGCGCAGCGGACGGCACGAGACCACCATCCGCGAGCTGATGCTCGACGCGAACGGCCTGCGCGTCGGGCCGGCGCTCGAGCACGTGCAGGGAGTCCTCTCCGGGACGCCGATCTTCTCCGGCGAAGAAGGGACCCTGATGAAGGAGGGCGGTGGGCGTTCCGCCGAATGAGTCGGTCGAGCTTCGCGTCCTGGTCCTCGCGCCGTCGGGGCGCGACGCGGCGCTCGCCTGCGAGGTCCTGCAGTCGGCCGGCGTCGCCGCGGAATCGGCGCCGACGCTCGCCGAGCTCTGCGCGCGGCTCGCCGAGGGCGCCGGCGCGGTGGTGCTGACGCAGGAGGCGCTGCAACCGCCGGGTTTCGCGCTCCTGGCCCGGACGCTCTCGGGACAGCCCCCGTGGTCGGATCTTCCGGTGCTCGTGTTCTCCAGCCGCGAGAGCGGCGAAGAAGCGGCGACGGACCGCCGTGCGGCGCTCGAGGAAATCGCCAACCTGATCTTCCTGGATCGTCCGACGCGCCGGGTCGCGCTCTTATCCGCCGTCCACGCGGCGCTGCGCGCGCGACGCCGGCAGTACGAGGTCCGGGATCTCCTCTTCCAGCTGCAGAAGGCGGTTCGCGACCGCGACCAGTTCCTCGCGATGCTCGGCCACGAGCTGCGGAACCCCCTCGGAGCGATCCTCGCCTCGGTCCAGCTGATGGAGCAGAGGGAGCCGGAGACGAGCTCCCGCGAGCGGAGGATCATCCGCCGGCAGACGCAGCTCCTGTCGCGGCTCGTCGACGACCTGCTCGACGTCTCCCGCGTCACGTCCGGGAAGATCGTGCTCGACCGGCGGAGTGTCGATCTCCGCGAGCTCGTCGCCCGCTGCGTCCTGAACTGCGGCAGCGCCGCGAAGGAGGCCGGCATCGCGCTCTCGTTCTCGGCCGGCGGCGCGGTGTGGGTGACCGGAGACGCCGTGCGTCTCGAGCAGGTCGTCAACAACCTGCTGACGAATGCGCTGAAGTACACGCCACCGGCCGGCCGGGTCGAGGTCCGGGTGGCGCGCCAAGGACCCGACGCGCTCGTCCGCGTCGCGGACACGGGCGTCGGCATGGACCCGGAGATCCTCCCGCGGGTGTTCGACCTCTTCACGCAGGCGGACGACGCGCTCGACCGCGCCCACGGGGGCCTGGGCATCGGGTTGACGCTCGTCCGGAGTCTCGTCGAGCTGCATGGCGGCACGGTCCGGGCCGAGAGCCCGGGGCGCGGGCTCGGCAGCACGTTCACCGTGCGGATGCGGGGCATCGAGGCGGCCGCGCCGACCTCGGACGAGGAAGAGGGGAGCGGCCTCGCGGTCGATTCGCGGCGGATCCTGCTCGTCGAGGACAACACCGACGTCCGCGACAGCCTCCGGGAGCTGCTCGAGGAGTCGGGGCACCGGGTGGCGACCGCCGCCGACGGGCTCGAGGGCATCCAGCTCGCGAGCGCGTTCCATCCCGACGCCGCCTTCGTCGACATCGGTCTCCCCGGGCTCGATGGCTACGGCGTGGCGCGCCATCTGCGCCAGAGCCTCGGCGGCGACGTCCTCCTCGTCGCGCTGACGGGGTACGGTCTGCCGGAGGACCGCCGCCGCGCGCTCGAGGGCGGATTCGATGCCCATCTGACGAAGCCGGTCACGCTGCGCGCGATCCTGCGGCTGCTCGCCGAGGCGCGCGTCCCGCACTGATCCCGCGCTCGACGCGCTGCTAAGATCGGCGCGCGTTCCCGCTCGTCTCTTCGAGGAGATCCGTGCGCATGCGACGTTTCGGAAGAGCCCGTTCCGCGGCCCGCGCCATCCTGCTCGCGCTCGTGCCGGTGATCGTCCCGCCGTCGCCCGGGCGCGCGGCGACCGCGAGGCGGTCCTGAAGCAGATCGACGAGCCTCACTCCTACTACTACCGGGAGATGTACCTGCCGCAGGTCACGAGCGGCCCGAGCACGCCCTCCTGGTCGCCGGACGGGACGGAGCTCGTGTACGCGATGCAGGGCACGCTCTGGCGGCAGAAGATCGGCGCGCGCGAGGCCGTACAGCTGACGGACGGGCCGGGCTACGACTCCGAGCCCGACTGGTCGCCGGACGGCCGGCGGATCCTCTATACGTCCTACCGGAACGACGCGCTCGAGCTGCGCGTCCTCGATCTCCCGTCGGGAGCGACGCACGCGCTCGTCGCGAACGGCGCCGTCAACCTCGACGGGCGGTGGTCGCCGGACGGCACGCGGGTCGCGTACGTCTCGACGGCTTACCAGGGCCGGTTCCACGTGTTCGTCGTGGACGTGCGCGACGGCGCCAGGGCGGCCGAGCCCGTGCGCCTGACCGAGGACCACGACAGCGGTCTGCCGCGCTACTACTACTCGAAGTTCGATCTCTATCTCTCTCCCGCGTGGTCGCCGGACGGCCGCGAGATCCTCCTCGTCTCGAACCGGGGCCAGGTCTGGGGCACGGGCGGGATCTGGCGCATGGAGGCGCGCCCGGGCGCCCCGATGACGCTCGTGCGCGAGGAGGAGACCAACTGGAAGGCGCACCCGGACTGGGCGCCGGACGGAAAGCGCGTGGCGTACAGCTCGTATCTCGGCCGGCAGCGCAACCAGCTGTGGCTGACGACGGCGGGCGGCGGCCATCCGTTCGAGCTGACCTACTGCGAGTGCGACCACACGCGCCCGCGGTGGTCGCGCGACGGACGGCGCATCGCGTTCACGACCAACGAAGCGGGCGACGTGGCGCTCCGCGTCGTCGGCGTGCCGGGAGGCCGCGCCGAGGCGGTCGTTCCCGAGGTCCGCCGGTATCTCCGCGCGACGGGGACGCTCCGGCTCGCGGCGGTCGACGCGACGGGCGCGCCCGTGCCCGTCCGCTTCTCGGTCACCGGCGCGGACGGCCGCGGCTGGGCGCCGGACGACGCCTGGCGCCACGCCGACGACGGCTTCGACCGGAAGGTGCGGCGCTTCGAGATGACCTACTTCCACTCGCGGGGCGACGCGACGCTGCGGCTCCCGGCCGGCGAATACACGATCCTCGCGACGCGCGGGCTCGAGTACGCCGCGGCGACGCGGACGGTGAGCGTCGGGGCGAGCGCGACCGCCGAGGCGCGGCTCACGCTCGCGCGGCTCGACGACCTGCCGGCGCGGGGATGGTGGAGCGGAGACCTCCACGTCCACATGAACTACGGCGGCCACTACCGCAATGATCCCGCGCACCTCCGGGCGCAGGCGGAGTCGGAGGACCTGCATCTCGTCGAGGACCTCGTCGTCAACAAGGAGCAGCGCATTCCGGACGTGGCGTTCTTCTCGGGTGCGCTCGACCCCGTGTCGACGGCGACGACTCTCGTCAAGCACGACCAGGAATTCCACACGAGCTGGTGGGGCCACACGGGCCAGATCGGCCTGAAGGAGTTCCTGATGCTCCCGGGCTACGCGGGATACGCGGAGACCGCGGCCGCGAGCCTCTTCCCCGACAACGCGTGGGTCTCGGACCTGACGCACGCGCAGGGAGGGCTGTCGGGCTACGTCCACCCGTTCGATCCGCCCGTGCCGGATCCCGCCGGCGCGGACCCGCTCACGAACGGGCTCCCGATCGACGTCGCGCTCGGCAAGACCGATTACGTCGAGGTCGTCGGCTTCAGCGATCACCGCACGACCGCGGAGGTCTGGTATCGCCTCCTCGACTGCGGCTTCCGCCTGCCGACGGGATCCGGCACCGACGCGATGGCGAACTACGCGTCGCTCCGCGGGCCGGTCGGCATGAACCGCGTCTTCGCGCGCGCCGGCGCGCCGCTCGACTACCGCGCGTTTCTCGCGGCCGTGAAGGCCGGCCGGACGTTCGCGACGAACGGGCCGCTCCTCGACTTCGCCGTCGAGGGCCACGAGCCGGGCGACGAGATCGCCCTGCCGGACGGCGGCCGCGAGCTTCTGGCGCGCGTGCGCATGCGCTCGATCGTCCCCGTCGAGAAGCTCGAGGTCGTCGGCCTCGGCGGCGCGGTCCTCGCCACGGTGCCCCTCTCGAACGGCGGCACGAGCGCGGACGCCAGCGTCCCTCTGCCCGCCAGGGCGTCCGGCTGGTACGTGCTCCGCGCCTGGTCGCGCTCGGCCGCCGAGCCGGTCCTCGACATCTATCCGTACGCCACCACGAGCCCCGTCTACGTGACGGTCGGCGGCAGGCCGGTGCGGAGCGCCGACGCGGCGCGCTACTTCGAGGCGTGGATCGACCGGGTGCGCTCCGCCGCGGCGGCGCACGGCGGCTGGAACGACGAGAAGGAGAAGAGCGAGGTGCTCGAGCGTCTCGATCGCGCGAAGGCCGTCTTCGTCGAGCGCGAAGCCCCCGCGCGGTAGCCGGCTAGGCGACCGCCGCCTTTCTCCCGAGGTCCGCGAGGATCATCGCCGCGGTGTGTCCGGACTTCTGGTTCGGAAAGCGCCGCGCCACGATGCCGAGCGCGCGCCGCACGAGGGGAAGCGGCGTCCCGGCGAGCGCCTCCATGACCGGGACGAGATCGTCGTCGTCGCGGTCTCGCAGGAACGGGACGAGGCGACCCGCGAGGTGACTCCGCCGGATCCGGCGGATCAGGGCGAGGAGCCGATCCACGGTGGCCTCGTCGTCGGAGAGGTCCTGGCGGCCGAGCGCGGCGAGCGCGGCCATGGGCCGCCCCATCCCGCGGAGTCTCTCGGCGTGGTCCACGATCGCGTGGCGCGCGCGCGCTGTCGGAAAGAAGGCGAGTGCGGCGCCGATCCGCTCGGCGACACTCGAGAGCCCCTCGGTCTCGCCGTAGGCTTCGCGCACCGGAAGCATGTCCGTGACTTCCCCGAGCAATCGAATCAATACGAACTCCGCGCGGTCGTCCCGCGTCTGGCCGAGGAGGCCGATCGCCTCCTTGACGACCGGGGCGGGCAGCCCGATGCGGGAGTGGCGGACGGCGACGTCGAGCGACTCCGTCGTCGAGGCGCCGGGCGGAGCCGGAATCCGCCGGAGCAGGTGCAACAGGTTGCGCCGCAGGTACCACTCGTCCGGGGCGGAGACGTCGCCGACGGGAGACCTCAGCTTCTCGACCGCGAGGTCCCGGGCCGGCCGCCCCCGCGCCGTGAGGAGGGCGAGGAGCGCCAGGCGCCGGTCGCCTCGGCTCTCGTGACGGAGCGCGTGGAACAGCCGCTCGCACGAGAACTGCGGGAAGAACTCCAGCACGGCCGCGACCGGTTCGCGCCCCTCGGAGAGCCGAGCGCTTCGCACGAGCTGCTCCTCATCGAGCGTTTCGCCCAGCCGATCGCGGATCTGCCGCGCGCGGTCGGGCGCGAGCGCCTGCTCCGCCTGCCACCGCTCGGCCAGACCGAGGAGGAGCGCGCCCTGACCGACGTGGCCGTGCGTGAACGAGGTCGACCGCGGCGCGGACGAGGTCCCCGAACCTCGCCCATGCGTCGACCGGCGGCCGCTCGGGACCGGCCGGTGCCACGCCGGCGAAGCCCGGCTCCGCGCTCGCGACGGCGCGCGGGCGGAGGAGAACCGTCCCCTGTCCCATGTGCGTTCAGCATGGCGCGATCTCCGCGACGCCGAAAGATGCAGATGCATCGCGACAGGACCGCCGCGGTAAGATGCCGCACCGTTTCCCGAGGGCAATTTGAACGAGGTGGCGCGAGACTTCGTCGAACGGGCTCGGCACGCCGGCCACGAGGCCGGTGGAGGCAGCGCGGCGGCGAGCGTCTGCGCTTTGGGACGCGCGCGTCGATGGATCGGGACGCGACACCTTCCGGCGCTCCTCGCCGTGACGGCGCTCGCCGTGGAAAGCGGCTGTCTCGTCGGCCCGAACTACTCGACGCCGAAGAGCGACGTCGCGCCGCAGTGGCTGCCGAGCCCCGCCGCGTCGCCGCAGCCCTTGAACGCCGCCGACGCGTACTGGTGGCGCGTGTTCCAGGACCCGGTGCTCGATCGTCTCGTCGAGACCGCCTACCAGAACAACCTCACGCTGCAGCTCGCGGGAGTCCGGGTCCTCCAGGCGCGCGCCCAGCTGAACCAGTCGATCGGCAACTTCTTCCCGCAGCAGCAGGGACTCTCCGGCGGGATCAACTGGAACCAGGTCAACACGCCGGCCACGGTCAACCGCTGGGACGACAACATCCTCTTCGCCGCGACCTGGGAGATCGACGTCTGGGGCAAGATCCGCCGCGGGATCGAGGCGGACCGCGCGGCCTACCTCGGGACGGTCGCGACGTACGACGACGCGCTCGTCACCGTCATCGCGGACACGGCGTCGAGCTACATGAACGTCCGCACGGCCGAGGAGCGGCTGCGCGTCGCGGCGAGGAACGTGGAGACGCAGAAGGAGAGCCTCCGCGTCGCCTCCGTCCAGTTCCAGTACGGAGAGACGAGCGAGCTCGACGTGCGGCAGGCGACGACCCTGCTGGCGCAGACGCAGGCGCAGATTCCCTCGCTCCAGAACTCGCTGCGCCAGGCGAAGGACGCGCTCGCGCTCCTGCTCGGGACGACGCCGGACGCGGTGGATTCGCGGCTCACCGGCGGCAGCGGGATCCCCGCCGCGCCCCCGGAGGCCACGGTCGGGATCCCGAGAGACCTGCTGCGGCGGCGGCCGGACGTCCGCAGCGCCGGTCTCGCCGCCGCATCCCAGTCGGCGCTCATCGGCGTCGCGGTCGGGCAGATGTATCCCGCATTCTCGCTCGCGGGAGCGTTCGGCTTCGCGTCGACGAACCTCGCCAACAGTTCTCTCGCGGACATGTTCACGTGGCAGAACCGGGTCGCGCAGGCGGGCGCCTCCTTCTTCTTCCCCGTCTTCAACTACGGCCGGCTCGTCAACCAGGTGCGCGTCCAGGACGCTCAGTTCCAGGAGGCGGTGTTGAACTACCAGAACACGGTGCTGAAGGCGCAGCAGGAGGTCGAGGACGGGCTCTCGTCGTTCGCGACGTCGCAGGAGGCGCTCGTGAACTTCACGACGGCAGCCACCGCGGCGGCGCGCGCGACCGAGCTCTCGATTCTCCAGTACAAGGCGGGCGAGACCACGTACACGACCGTCCTGACGTCCGAGCAGTCGGAGCTCGCGATCGAGGACTCGCTCGCCCAGACGAAGGGCAACGTCGCGCTCGGGCTGATCTCGGTCTACCGCGCCCTCGGCGGGGGCTGGGAGCTGCGCGGGGACCGCGACGTGGTGTCCGACGAGGTGAAGGCGGAGATGGATCGGCGGACGAATTGGGGCCACATGCTCGAGACCGCCAACCACATGCCGTCGACCTCGCCGGTGGGGGAGCCATGAGGGCACGCGCGTCGAAGGCGCTTGGGGCCGTCGCCGCCGCCACGCTCGTTGCGCTCGCGGCGCTCGGCGGCGCCGGGTGCCGGCGCTCGGCGGCGGCGACGCCGGCGCTTCCCGCCGTGACGGTCGCGCATCCCAGGGAGGAGCCGGTCACCGAGTACATGGAGACGACCGGCACGGTGGCCGCGTCGCGCACCGTGAACCTGGTCGCGCGCGTGCCCGGCTACCTCGAGGCGATCCACTTCAGGGACGGCGACGTCGTGAAGGAGGGCCAGCTCCTCTTCACGATCGAGGAGGGACCCTACGTCGCCCAGGTGAAGCTGAACGAAGCCGCGCTCGTCCGGGCGCAGTCGGAGCTCGAGCGCCAGCAGGCGATGATGAAGCAGAACGCGACCGCGCGGACGACGGTCGAGAACTGGGTCAGCCAGCGCGACCAGGCGCAGGCGCAGCTCGACCTCGCGAAGATCAACCTCGGCTACACGAAGGTCACCGCGCCGTTCGCCGGCCGCATCGGCGCGCGCCAGGTGGACACCGGGAACCTGGTCGGATCGAACGGGCCGACCGTGCTGGCGACGCTCGAGCAGCTCACGCCGATCTACGTCAACTACAACGTCAACGAGCGCGACGCGCTGCGCCTGAGGGACCTGATGACGCAGCACGGCATCGCCGTGGGGTCGCGCGTCGGGAAGGAGCCGGTCGAGGTCGGGCTGCAGAGCGAGACGGGATATCCGCACGTCGGCGTTCTCGACTTCGCCGACAACAGCCTGAATACCTCGACCGGAACGATCGCGCTGCGCGGCATCTTCAAAAACGAGGACCTGGCGCTCGTTCCCGGTCTTTTCGCGCGGGTCCGCAACCCGATGGGCGGGCCGCGGCCGATGCTCGTGATCCCCGGACCCGCGATCGGCAGCGACCAGCAGGGCGACTTCGTCTACGTCGTCGGTTCCGGCGACGTCGTCGCGCGGCGCGCGATCGTCCGCGGCCCGCTGACGCCGAACGGGTTCGCGATCCGGAGCGGCCTCGAGGCCTCCGACCGGGTCATCGTCAACGGCGTCCTCAACGCCCGCGCCGGCGAGAAGGTCGCGCCCGCCGAGGCGACGCCGGTGCCCGCGGTCACGACCGCCGCGGCGGCAAAACCTTGATGCGTCGCCGAAAGGGATCCCTCGCTTCGCTCGGGATGACAGGCATCCGAGGTGTGTCATCCCGAGGAGCGGAGCGACGAGGGATCCCTGTGAAGTCCGGATGCAGCTGATCTAACCCCGGTGCTCGCCAAATTCTTCATCGAGCGCCCGGTCCTCGCGAACGTCATCGCGTTCGTGACGATTCTCCTCGGCGCGGTCGCCGCGGCGGTGCTGCCGGTGTCGCAGTATCCGCCGATCACCCCGCCGACGGTCCAGGTCACGACGACCTACCCGGGCGCCTCCGCGAAGATCCTCGTCGAGACCGTCGCGCTGCCGATCGAGCAGCAGGTCAACGGCGTCGAGAAGATGCTGTACATGCAGTCGAACTGCACGTCCGACGGGCGCTACACGCTCACCGTGACCTTCCAGGTCGGCACCGACCTCGACTTCGCGCAGGTGCTCGTGCAGAACCGGGTGGCCGCCGCGATGGCCCAGCTGCCCGCGCCGGTCCAGCAGCAGGGCGTCGTGACGAAGAAGAAGGAGACGTCGCCGCTCCAGATCATCACGCTCTCCTCGACGGACGATCGGTTCGACGCCCTCTTCCTCTCGAACTTCGCGACGCTCCAGCTCCACGACAAGCTCGCGCGCCTGCCGGGCGTCGGCGACGTGACGGTCTTCGGCGTCGGCGAGTACAGCATGCGCGTCTGGCTCGACCCGCAGCAGATGTACCAGCGCGGACTCATGCCGAGCGACGTCGTCTCCGCGCTCCAGGCGCAGAACGCGTACGTCGCGGCGGGGCAGGTGGGCATGCCGCCGACGCCCTCCGGCCAGGACTTCCAGTTCACGGCCAACGTCCCCGCCGCGCTCTCGGACGCGTCGGAGTTCGACAAGATCATCCTGAAGACGGCGCCGGGCGGACTGATCACGCGCGTCCAGGACGTCGGCCGCGTCGAGCTCGGCGCGCGCAGCTACAGCCAGGTGTTCCGGATGGACGGCCGGCCGGCGGGCGGCATCGCGATCTACCAGTTGCCGGGCGCGAACGCGCTCGACACCGCGAAGGGCGTCCGGAAGCTTCTCGCCGCACTCGCGCCCGGGTTCCCGGCCGGCCTCGCCTACGAGATTCCGTTCGACACGACGACGTTCGTGATGGGAGTCGGTCACGGAGGTGTACCACACGCTGTTCGAGGCTGGGGTTTTGGTTCTGGTGGTGATCGTGGTGTTTCTGCAGGACTGGCGGGCGACCCTGGTGCCGGCGACGACGGTGCCGGTGACGATCATCGGGGCGTTTGCGGCGATGGCGGTTTTGGGGTTCTCGATCAATCTGCTGACGCTGTTTGCGGTGGTGCTGGCGATCGGGATCGTGGTGGACGACGCGATCGTGGTGGTGGAAGGGGTGGCGCAGCACGTCGAGCGCGGCCAGACGCCGAAGCAGGGGTCGATCGACGCGATGAAGGAGCTGATGGGGCCGATCATCGGGATCACTCTGGTGTTGATGTCGGTGTTTCTGCCGCCGGCGTTCATGCCGGGGATCACGGGGCAGATGTACCGGCAGTTTGCGCTGGTGATCGCGGCGACGGCGCTGATCAGTGCGGTCAACGCGTTGACGCTGAAGCCGACGCAGTGCGCGCTGTGGCTGCGGGCGAGGGACCCGAACCGCAAAAAGAACAATTGAACTGGTTCTTCCGGGCCTTCAACGCGGTGTACGAGCCTCTGGAGCGGTGGTACACGGGAGTGATCCGGTTCATGGTGGCGCGGAGCGGAAGGATGGCGCTGATCGCGCTGGTGCTGATCGGCGTGGCGGGCTGGGGGCTGACGAAGGTCCCGACCGGCTTCATCCCCACAGAGGACCAGGGCTACCTCATGGTCGCGGTGCAGATGCCGGACGGCGCGTCGCTCGAGCGCACGCAGAAGGTGATGGACGAGGTCTCCCGCATCGGTCTCGGCATCCCCGGCTCGGCGCACGCGATCGCGATCGGCACGGGGGGTCCCTCGCCGCTCGATGGCGACGTCTCCCTCGCGAACGCCGGGATCGTCTACGTGATGCTGAAGAACTGGAGCGATCGCGGGAAGGGCGAGGACCTGGCGGCGATCTCCGGGCGCCTCGTGCGCGACCTCTCGACCGTCCAGGAGGCGCACACGCGCGTGCTCGTCCCGCCGCCGATCCAGGGCCTCGGGGCCTCGAACGGCTTCCAGATGCAGGTCGAGCTGACGGACGGCAGCTACGACTTCGAGCGCCTCCAGCGCATCACGGACCGGATCGTCCACGAGGCGAACGCCGCGCCGGAGGTGCGCGACGCGTTCACGTCCTTCCGCGCCTCGGTGCCGCAGGTGACGGTGCAGGTCGACAAGACCCACGCCGCGAATCTCGGCGTCAATCTCGGCGACGTGTACAACACCGTGCAGGCGTACCTCGGCTCGACGTTCGTGAACCTCTTCACGCGCTTCGGCCACAACTACATGGTGTATCTGCAGGCCGATCCGCTGCGGCGCGTCTCGGTCTCGGACGTGAAGGACCTCTACGTGCGCAACAGCGCGGGCGCCATGGTGCCGGTCGGCGCGGTCGCGGACATCCACCCGACGGTCGGAACGTCCGTGATCTCCCTGTACAACCTGTTTCCCGCCGCCACGATCAACGGCATGCCGGCGCGCGGCTACAGCTCCGGCCAGGCGCTGTCGGCGATGGAGACGATCGCGCGCCGGGAGCTGCCGCGAGGGATGGGCTTCGAGTGGACCGCGATGTCCTACCAGGAGCGGCTCGTCGGCAGCTCGTCCTACTTCATCTTCGCGCTGTCGCTGCTCCTCGTGTACTTCGTGCTCGCCGGGCAGTACGAGAGCTGGATCACGCCGGCGGCGGTGATTCTGGCGGTGCCGATGGCGCTCCTCGGCACGACGACCGCGCTGCGCGTGGCCGGCTTCGACAACAACATCTACGTGCAGATCGGGCTCGTGCTCTTAATCGCGCTCTCGGCGAAGAACGCGATCCTGATCGTCGAGATGGGACGCGAGGGCCGAGCGGCGGGCCGGTCGATCGAGGAGGCGACGGTCGAGGCGTCCCGGGTCCGTTTCCGGCCGATCCTGATGACCTCGTTCACGTTCATCCTCGGCGTGCTGCCGCTCGTGCTCGCTTCCGGCGCGGGAGCGGCCGCCCGGCGCTCACTCGGTCTCGCCGTCGCGGCCGGCATGCTCGCGTCGACCGGCCTCGCCGTGCTCTTCGTGCCGTCGCTGTTCGTCGTGCTGCAGCGGTGGATCGAGCGGAAGGGGACGGCGAAGGCGCCGACGGGGGTGGCGGCGCCGAGCCCGGCCCCGACAAAGCCATGACCCGGCTCCTAAAGGGATCCCTCGTCGCGGAGCCTGCCCTGAGCGGAGTCGAAGGGCTCCTCGGGATGACAGATCACAGCAACTCCTGTCATCCCGAGCGGAGCGAGGGATCCCTTTGATGTCCGGGTGCGACTGACCCAGCCCCCGTGCTCGCCCAGTTCTTCATCGAGCGCCCGGTCCTCGCGAACGTCATCGCGTTCGTGACGATGCTGATGGGCGCGGTCGCGATCGGCGTGCTGCCGGTCGCGCAGTACCCGCCGATCACCCCGCCGACGATCCAGGTCTCCGCCAACTATCCCGGCGCGAATTCCCGCACGCTCGTCGACACGGTGGCGCTGCCGATCGAGCAGCAGGTCAACGGCGTCGAAGGCATGCTCTACATGCAGTCGACGGCCACCTCGGACGGCCGGTACACGCTGATCGTCACCTTCCGCGTCGGGACCGACCTCGATCTCGCGCAGGTGCTCGTGCAGAACCGCGTCTCCGCCGCGCTCGCCCAGCTGCCGGAGCCGGTGCAGCAGCAGGGCGTGGTCACGAAGAAGAAGTCGACGGCGATCCTGCAGATCGTGACGCTGACGGCGCCCGGCGGCGAATACGACGCGCTCTTCCTCTCGAACTACGCGACCCTGCAGCTTCACGACAAGCTGGCGCGCGTGCCGGGCGTCGGCGACGTCATGGTCTTCGGGATCGGCCAGTACAGCATGCGCGTCTGGCTCGACCCGGACCAGATGCTCCAGCGCTCACTCATGCCGAGCGACGTGATCCGGGCGATCCAGGCGCAGAACGCGTATGTGGCGGCGGGGCAGATCGGGATGCCGCCGACGCGGTCCGGCGAGCCGTTCCAGCTCAACGTGGAGGTGCCAGGCAACCTGTCGCGGTCCGAAGAGTTCGAGAGCATCATCGTCAAGACCGCGGCCGGCGGCGCGGTCACGCGGCTGCGCGACGTCGGGCGCGTCGAGCTCGGCGCCCAGACCTACAGCCAGTTCTTCAAGATGAACGGCCACCCGGCGGGCGGGATCGCGATCTACCAGCTCCCCGATGCCAACGCGCTCGACACCGCGGCGCGCGTGCGGACGGCGATGGCGGAGATGTCGAAGGACTTTCCGCAGGGCCTGCGCTACGAGATTCCGTTCGACACGACGACGTTCGTGAGGGAGTCGGTCACGGAGGTGTACCACACGCTGTTCGAGGCTGGGGTTTTGGTTCTGGTGGTGATCGTGGTGTTTCTGCAGGACTGGCGGGCGACCCTGGTGCCGGCGACGACGGTGCCGGTGACGATCATCGGGGCGTTTGCGGCGATGGCGGTTTTGGGGTTCTCGATCAATCTGCTGACGCTGTTCGCGGTGGTGCTGGCGATCGGGATCGTGGTGGACGACGCGATCGTGGTGGTGGAAGGGGTGGCGCAGCACGTCGAGCGCGGCCAGACGCCGAAGCAGGGGTCGATCGACGCGATGAAGGAGCTGATGGGGCCGATCATCGGGATCACTCTGGTGTTGATGTCGGTGTTTCTGCCGCCGGCGTTCATGCCGGGGATCACGGGGCAGATGTACCGGCAGTTTGCGCTGGTGATCGCGGCGACGGCGCTGATCAGTGCGGTCAACGCGTTGACGCTGAAGCCGACGCAGTGCGCGCTGTGGCTGCGGGCGAGGGACTCGAACCGCAAAAAGAACAAGTTGAACTGGTTCTTCCGGGCCTTCAACGCGGTGTACGAGCCTCTGGAGCGGTGGTACACGGGAGTGATCCGGTTCATGGTGGCGCGGAGCGGAAGGATGGCGCTGATCGCGCTGGTGCTGATCGGCGTGGCGGGCTGGGGGCTGACGAAGGTCCCCACCGGCTTCATCCCCACCGAGGACCAGGGCTACGCGATGGTGATCTGCCAGCTTCCCGACGGCGCGTCGCTCGAGCGCACCGAGCGCGCGCTCGACGCGCTGACCCGCATCTGCCGCGAGAATCCCGCGGTCGAGCGCACCATCGTCATCGGCGGCGTCTCGCCGCTCGACAACAACGCGTCGCTCTCGAGCGCCGGGATCGTCTACCTGATGTTCAAGGACTGGAAGGAGCGCGGCAAGGGCGAGGACCTGATGGCGATCTACAAGGATCTCTCCGCGCGCCTTTCGCGTTTCGAGGACGCGCGCACGATGGTGATGGTCCCGCCGCCGATCCAGGGCCTCGGCCTCTCCGGCGGCTTCCAGATGCAGCTCGAGCTGACCGACGGCAGCGCCGACTACGCGCGGCTCCAGCGGGCGGCCGACGACGTGGTCGCCCAGGCGAACCGCGACCCCGCGATCCGCATTGCGCTCACGCCGCTCCGCGCGTCGGTGCCGCAGGTGACCATCCACGTCGAGAAGACCCGCGTCGGGACGTTCGGGCTGAACGCCGGCGACGTCTATGCGACGGTCCAGACCTATCTCGGCTCGAGCTTCGTCAACCAGTTCATGCGCTTCGGGCACCAGTACATGGTGTACGCGCAGGCCGACGCGCCGTACCGCCGGCAGACCGACTCGATCGACGGCTACTACGTGCGCGCGTCGTCCGGCCAGATGATTCCGCTCGGCACGGTCGCCCGGATCGAGCGCGCGCTGGGGCCGAACCTGATCACGCTCTACAACCTGTATCCGTCGGCGACGATCAACGGCGGCGCCGCGCCCGGCTTCAGCTCCGGTCAGGCGATGGAGGCGATGGAGCGGATCGCCGGGAAGACGCTGCCGCCGGGGATGACGTATGAGTGGACCGCGATGTCGTACCAGGAGAAGCTCGTCGGCGGCTCGACCTACTTCGTCTTCGCGCTCGCGCTGCTGCTCGTCTACTTCGTGCTGGCCGGGCAGTACGAGAGCTGGGTCACTCCGGCGACCGTCCTCCTCGGCGTTCCGCTCGCGCTCCTCGGCACGGTCGGCGCGCTGCTGGGGCTGAAGGTCGCGAACAACCTGTACGTCCAGATCGGCCTCGTGCTCCTGATCGCGCTGTCGGCGAAGAACGCGATCCTCATCGTCGAGATGGCGCTCGAGGGGCGCGCCGCGGGCAAGAGTCTCGAGGAGGCGACGGTCCACGCCTCCGAGGTGCGCTTCCGGCCGATCGTGATGACGTCCTTCACGTTCATCCTCGGCGTCCTGCCGCTGCTCCTCGCGAGCGGCGCCGGCGCCTCGGCGCGGAAGTCGCTCGGGCTCGCCGTCGCGAGCGGCATGCTCGCCTCGACCTGCCTCGCCGTGCTCTTCGTACCCGCCTTCTTCGTCGTGATCCGCGGATGGGCGGAGCGGCGGAAGAGCGCCGCGGAGGCGACTCAGGCGTCGGTGCCCGCGCCCGCCGAACCGCGCTGAAGCCCGCGCGTCGCCGCGTCGATCGGGCGGTCCTCCCGAACGACGGCTCGGGTCGACGCCACGTCAGAAGCTGTAGCCGATCGAGAGCACCGGGCCCCAGTCGTTCTTGGCCTGCCCGGTCGAGGGGTCCTTGTTGTCGAAGTTGTCGAAGATCGACAGGCTCAGGTAGAAGTCCCGCGCGATCTCCCGCTTGATCATGCCGTTGAAATTGAGACGCACGCGGCCGCTCTGCGTCAGGTAGGGGATGATGGAGAGCGTCGCGCCGATCGTGACCTTCGGGAAGTCGTAGGTGAACGTCGAGTATTGGGCGACGAAGACGGCCGCGAGGTCGTTGGTGCTCGTGCCCGTCACGGGCTGCTCGTGCATCCCGGCGAGACCCGCGATCGCCGTCAGCTGCGTCCGGTTCGTGTACATCAGGTAGCGTCCGTAGCCTGCCCCGAGCGAGTAACGCCAGTCGAGCCCGAGCTGGAGATTCCGGTCGATGGCGAAGATGCCCGCGACGAGCCAGCGGTCCTTCAGGAACTTCTCGTACTGGACGTTGTAGTTCGCCCTCTGGTTCGACGGGACTCCCTCCTGGCTCGTGAAGAACATCGAGAGGTTGGTCGAGAGCTCGAACGTGGGCCGGCGGAAGGCCGCGTCGCCGTTGAGGTTGAACTGGAAGTAGTGGTTCGCCTGCGTGTAGTTGAAGCCGAGGTCGAACGAGCCCTGCCATCGGCGCCAGAACGTCTGGTAGATCGGCGAGATGCGGACGACGGACAGGAACTCGACCTCTTCGGACGTCCCGTCTTCGACCACGACGAGCCGGCCCGGCGGCGTCGAGGGAGCGAGCGTTCCGTAGTGGACGGCGCCGTCGGTCGTCTCGACCTCGAAGCGCTTGTCGGAGGTGATGCTCACGATCTTGTTCCACTTGATCGCGATGTCGGAGGCAATATCCGTTTTCACCTGCAGGCGGCCGTCGTCGTAGGACCGGATTTCGCACGTCACGCGGTCGCCGTTGAAGAGGAGGATGACGTCGGTCTTCTGGGCGAGGCCCGCGGAAGCGACGAGGAAGCACACCGCGGCCAGACCGAGTGCGGTGCGGATCCTCATCTGGGAGAATTCTAGGCCGGCCTCGCGGACCTCGGACGTAGAATCGCGCCGGTTCCCCACATGACGGTGTCGGCCGGTCGGAAGCTCGGACTCGGATCTGAAGCGGTCCGCTGCGCGGACCGACCGATGAGGGAGGGAAAGTCTCTCATTCATCCTCTCCCTGGAATGAGGTGACGTGACGCTCGCCTCAAAGACCAGACTGGGTCCGTATGAGATCGTCTCGCTGCTCGGCGCCGGCGGCATGGGCGAGGTCTTTCGCGCAAAGGACACGCGGCTCGGGCGCGAGGTGGCATTGAAGGTCCTGCCCGAGGCGCTGGCGCAGGACCGCGATCGGCTCTCGCGATTCGAGCGCGAGGCGCGGGCGGCGTCGGCGCTGAATCATCCGAACATCGTGACGATCCACGACGTCGGGCGGGAAGGAGAGACGGCCTACATCGCGATGGAGCTCGTGGACGGTCGGACGCTGCGCGAGATCTCCCTCACGGGTCCGATGCCGGTCCGCCGGATCCTCGCCATCGCCGCGCAGATCGCGGACGGCCTGGCCAAGGCGCACGCCGCCGGCATCGTGCACCGCGACCTGAAGCCCGAGAACGTGATGGTCTCGAAGGACGGGTTCGTGAAGATCCTCGACTTCGGGCTGGCCAAGCTCGTCGAGCCGGAGTCGGGAGGGGCCTCCGTCATGCCGACGGTGGCCGAGACCGAGACGCGGCCGGGCCTGGTGATGGGGACCGTCGCGTACATGTCTCCGGAGCAGGCCTCGGGCGAGCCGCTCGACTTCCGGTCCGACCAGTTCTCGTTCGGCTCCATCCTTTACGAGCTGGCGACGGGACAGAAGGCGTTCCAGAGAAAGACCGCCGCCGAGACGATGTCGGCGATCATCCGGGAGGAGCCCGAGCCGTCGGGCAAGCTCCGCCCCGAGCTGCCGCTGGCGGTGCGCTGGATGCTGGACCGGTGCCTGGCGAAGGAGCCCGAGGAGCGGTACGCCTCCACGCGCGACCTCGCGCGGGATCTCGCGGGCCTGCGCGATCACATCTCGGAGGTCACGAGCGGCTCGGAGGCGGCGCTCGCGGCGAGGCCGAAGCCGGTTCGCACGGTGCGGGCCCTCGCGGTCGGCCTCGTGTTTCTGGCCGCGGGACTCCTCATCGGCTGGCTCGTGCGGGGGCGCCCCGCCAACCACCGGCCCTCGACGCCGCGATTCACACGGCTGACGTTCCGGCAGGGCGTCGTCAGCAACGCGCGTCTCGCGCCGGACGGGCAGACGGTCGTCTATGGCGCGCGATGGAACGGGGATCCGCCGGGCACGCGCCTCTACCGGACTCAGGTCGGCAGCCCGGAGTCGGCCGTGTTCGGCTTCCAGGGAGACATTCTCGCGATCTCGCCGTCGAACGAGCTGGCGATCCTTCAGACTCCGGTCACGTCGCCGCTCGGGATCCTCGCGCGTGTCCCGATCTCCGGAGGAACACCCCGGCAGGTCCTCGAGGACGTGGAGTACGCCGGAGCCGACTTCTCTCCGGACGGCAGGGAACTCGCGGTCGCCCACGTCGTCGACGGGCAGAGCCGTCTCGAATACCCCATCGGAAAGATTCTCGTCGCGAAGAATGCCTCGAGTCCCCGCATCTCGCGGGACGGGACCCTCGTGGCGTTCTGGGAGAACGTGACCGACACCTCGGTCGCCGTGTCGGTCGTCGGCCGTGACGGCAAGGACAAGCGGGTTCTGTCGGCCGGATGGATCAACGCGCAGGGGGTGCCGTGCTGGAGCGCGAACGGCCGCGAGGTCTGGTTCACCGCCAACGAGCACGTCGGGAAGCCCCCCGATCTCTGGGCGGTCGATCTCTCGGGCAGACGTCGCGTCGTGATGAGCTCGCCGCAGACCGTCGAACTCGACGACGTTGCGAAGGACGGGAGAGCGCTTCTCGGGTACGCCACCATCGCGCGCTCGGTGCGCTTCGCCTCGGGCTCGGACCCGGCGGAGCGCGAGCTCTCCTGGCTCGACGGCTCGACCGTCGCCGATCTGTCTCCCGACGGCCGGACGGTTCTCCTCGACGAGGTGGGCGAGGGTGCCGGAGCCTGGCCGGTCATCTACTTGCGGTCGACCGACGGATCCCCCGCCGTCAAGCTCGGCGATGGGCTCGGCTGGTCCCTCTCTTCGAACGGCAAGTGGGTACTCGCCTGGATCCCACCGTCCGGCGAGAAGCCCGCATCGCTCTCCCTCCTTCCGACTGGTCCCGGCCAACCCGCGCCACTTCCCCGGGGAGCCCTCGCCGACTACCAGTGGGGCGCGTTCCTGCCCGAGGGCAATTCGATCGTCTTCTGCGCGCGGGAAAAGGGCGGACGCTTTCGTCTCTACACCCAGGCGGTCCCTGCCGGACAGCCGAAGGCGATCGGCCCCGAGCGGCTGCTCATCGACGACTGGACCAACCCGGTGTCGCCCGATGGCAAGTTCGTCGTGGCGATCCGGCGCGGAGAGGTCCACCTGGTCTCTCTCGACGGCGCCGGCGTCGACCGCGTGCTCCCGGGGCTGTCGACGCCGGACGACCGGGTCCTGCAGTGGAGCCGGGACTCCCGGAACCTCTACACGTTCCGGCGCGGGGAACGACCCCAGAACGTGTGGCTCTACGACGTCGTCACGGGAGCGCGTCGCCTGTGGAAGGCATTTCCCATCGAGCCCTCGGTCGAAGGGATTCACGTGCGGATGACGACCGGCGGCGACGCCTGGTCCGTCGAGGACCGCCGGACCCTCGGACAGCTCTTCGTCGTCGAAGGGCTGCATTAGAGGCGCCGCCCCGGCGCTCCGCGACGCCATAGAATCGCTCCGGATGACGCTCGTCGCCGGCGCCCGGCTCGGCCCCTACGAGATCCTGTCCCCGCTCGGCTCGGGCGGCATGGGCGAGGTGTATCGCGCGCGGGACTCGCGGCTCGAGCGCGAGGTCGCGGTGAAGGTGCTGCCCCAGCTCGCCGTGGGCAGCCCCGAGGCGCTCGCCCGCTTCGAGCGCGAGGCGCGCGCCGTCGCCTCCCTGTCCCACCCCAACATCATGGCGATCCACGACTTCGGCCGCGACGGCGACATCGTCTACAGCGTCACCGAGTTGCTCGAGGGCGAGACGCTGCGCGAGCGGCTCGAGGCGTCGGCGATTCCGCCCCGCAAGGCCCTGGACTACGCCGACCAGATGCTCCGCGGCCTCGCGGCCGCGCACGACCGCGGGATCGTCCACCGCGACCTGAAGCCCGACAACGTCTTCCTGACGCGCGACGGCATCGTCAAGATCCTCGACTTCGGCATCGCGCGCGAGACGAAGGGACCCGGTCACGGTTCGAATCCCGAGTCGCTGACCGCCTCGGGCACGGTCGTGGGGACTCCGGGGTACATGTCGCCCGAACAGATTCGCGGCAAGCCTGTCGACCAGCGCTCGGACCTGTTCTCGGTCGGCGTGATCCTCTACGAGATGCTCACCGGAAAGCGCGCCTTCCAGCGCGAGAATCCGGTCGAGACGATGATGAGCATTCTCCAGGACGACCCTTCGCACAGCACCGGACGGGGCGTCCCGGTCGAGCTCGCCGAGATCCTGACGCACAGCCTGGAGAAGAGCCCGGAGGACCGCTTCCAGTCGGCGCGGGACTTCGCGTTCGCGCTGCAGGCGGCCGAGCGCGAGCCCTCGGGGCCGCGCTCGCCGGCGACGGGCTCGGCGCGGCTCGGCGAGAGAGCGGAGACTTCGATCGCCGTGCTGCCGTTCCGGAACATGAGCGCCGGCCCGGACGCCGAGTATTTCAGCGACGGCATGACCGAGGAGATCATCAACGCGCTGGCCGGGATCGAGTCGCTGCGCGTGGCCGCGCGCACATCGTCGTTCGCCTTCAAGGGGAAGGACACGGACGTGCGGCAGATCGGCCGGGAGCTCGGCGTCGGCACCGTGCTCGAGGGCAGCGTCCGGAAGGCGGGGCAGCGCCTGCGCATCACGACGCAGCTGATCGACGTCGCGAGCGGCTACCACGTGTGGTCCGAGCGGTACGACCGGGAGATGGCGGACGTGTTCGAGATCCAGGACGAGATCTCGCGCTCGATCGCGGGCGCCCTCAAGGTGCGGCTGCTCCCGGCCCAGGAAGAGGCTCTGGTCGCTCCGGGAACGCGGGACGTCGACGCCTACAACCGGTTCCTGAAAGGGCGCTACTTCTTCAACCAGCGCGCGTCGAAGAAGGCCATCGTCGAGTTCGAGGCGGCGATCGCGCGCGACGCCGGCTTCGCGGCGGCGTACACGGGACTCGCCGACTCGTACGGCACCTACGGTTTCTACGGCGGCATCTCGACGCGGGAGGCGTTCGCGAAAGCGCGGGCCGCCGCCGACAAGGCCCGCGAGCTCGAGTCGGACTCGGCGGACGTCCACGTCGCGCTCGGGATCCTCGACCACTATTACGGCTGGGATCTCGAGCGGGAGGAGCGGCACCTGCGGCGGGCGATCGAGCTCGCGCCCCACGCGGCGGCGGGCTCCTCCTGGCTCGCGATTCTCCTCGCGGCCACCGGCCGTCACCAGGAGGCTCTCGAGATGGGCCGGCGCGGCGTCGAGCTCGAGCCACTCTCCGCGAACGCTCACGTCAACGCCGTGTGGCCGTACTTCTTCGGCCCCGGCCACCTCGACGAGGCCGTCGAGGGATTCCGCCGCGCCGTGCACGTCGACCCGAACGCGATCTATGCGCTCTGGTCGCTCGGCCTCGCGTGCCGGTTCGCCGGACGGCACGACGAGGGAATCGCCGCGCTCGAGAGGCTGGTCGCGATCACGAACCGCGAGATGCCGTGGGCGCTGGCCCTCTACGCCGGGAACCTCGGAGCGGCCGGACGCTCCGAGGATGCGCGTTCGGTCGTCGCGGAGCTCGAGAACTCGCCGAAGCTCGGCTACGTGCCGCCGCTGCACGTCGCCTTCGCCCGGCTCGCCCTCGGGGAGAAGGAGGCGACGCTCGCGCTCCTCGAGCGCGCCCTCGACGAGCGAAACGCCTTGTTCTGGGCCTGGACGCGCACGAGCCCGGTGTTCGCTTCCCTGCGCGAAGAGGCGCGGTTTCAGGACCTTCTGACCCGCATCCGGCCGGAGTAGCGGCCGCCGGGTCGTTCGGAACTAGAATCTCCTTTCAAGAGGCGCCGACATGCCGACCGAAGCCGAACCGATTCCGCAGCTGCGAATTCGACAGCGACGACCTTCTGGTCCAGGTGGACCTGACTCTGCCCGGCGACGTGAGCGCCATCTCCCCCGTCGTCGAGAAGGTGATGAAGACCGTCACCGAGATGGGCTGCGCCTCGGGCCGCGAGTTCGAGATCGAGCTCGCGCTGCGTGAGGCGCTCGCCAACGCGATTGAGCACGGCAGCGGCCACGATCCCTCGAAGGAGATCCAGTGCTGCGTCGCCTGCGATCACGCGCGGGGGATGCTCATCGTCGTCCGCGATCCCGGCCCGGGCTTCGATCCCGCGTCGATTCCCAGCCCCGTCCGCGGGCAGAACCTGTTCTCGACCGGCGGCCGCGGGATCTACCTCATCAATCAGCTCATGGACGAGGTGCGCTACGAGAAGGGCGGCACCGAGATCCACATGCGGACGCACCCACCGGGCGCGGGCGCCTGATCCCAACCCTTCGTCGGCTCTCATCCCGAGCGCGCGACGCGAGGGTTGAGTTTCTCTGACGCCAATGGCCTTGTCGCCGGGAACGAGGCTCGGACCCTACGAAATCCTCACGTCCATCGGGGCGGGGGGGATGGGCGAGGTTTACCGAGCCCGCGACACGCGTCTCTCACGCGAGGTCGCGGTCAAGGTGCTGCCGTCCCAGAGCGCGCCCACGCCGGAAGCGCGGGAACGGTTCGAACGCGAGGCGCGGACGATCTCGCAGCTGTCGCACCCGCACATCTGCGTTCTCCACGACGTCGGACGCGAGGGGCAGACCGAGTACCTCGTCATGGAGCTGCTCGAGGGCGAGACGCTCACGGACCGTCTCGGCAGGGGACCGCTCCCGCTCGAGCAGGCCCTGCGGTTCGGCGCCGACATCGCCTCGGCGCTCGCCGCCGCTCACGCCCGGGGAATCGTGCATCGGGACCTGAAGCCCGGCAACGTCATGCTGACCCGCACGGGCGTCAAGCTCCTCGACTTCGGGCTCGCCCGCGCTCTCGCGTCGCCGGCCGAGGTCTCCGGCCTGACCGAGGCGCCGACGATGGCGCGGGACCTGACCGCCGAGGGCTCGATCGTGGGCACCGTCGCCTACATGGCGCCCGAGCAGCTCGAGGGCAGGAAGACGGATGCGCGGACGGACATCTTCGCCCTCGGCGCGGTGCTCTACGAGATGCTGACGGGACGGAAGGCGTTCTCGGCGGGAAGCCATGCCGCGCTCATCTCGGCGATCCTGACGACCGAGCCGCCGGCCGTGTCCTCGGTGCAGCCGATCATCCCTCCGGAGCTCGATCGCCTCGTGAAGACGTGCCTCTCCAAGGACCCGGCGGAGCGCTGGCAGTCGGCGCACGACGTCGAGCTGCAGCTGCGCTCGATCGGCGGAAGCGGAGCGACGGCGGGGCCGATCCCGGCCGTCTCCCTGCGGACCCCTCGCCGCGTCCTTCCCTGGGCCGTCGCTGCGATCGCCGCCGCCGTTGCGGTCGTCGCGCTGATCCGCGGCAGCCGGGCCCATCCCGCCGCCCAGGACCCGATCCGCTTCGTCGTCCTGCCCCCGGAAAACGGAGCGTTTGTGTTCAACTCCGAGGGAGATTTCCTGGCCGTCTCCCCCGACGGGAAGTCGCTCGCCTATGTGGCGTCGGGCGGGGAGTCCGCTCCGTCGGGGCTCTCCCCGTTGCGCGGAACCGTGCGCGGGAACGGGGCCCCGCCGCGCGTCTGGATTCGCCCGCTCGACCAAATCGCGGCGAGGCCTCTCGTGGGTTCGGAGAGGCGCGAAGTCGGTCCTCTGGTCGCCCGACGGTCGCTCGATCGCGTTCTTCACGAGCGACAAGCTGAAGCGCGTGGATCTGCCGGGCGGCTCGCCGGTTCCGATCTGCGACGTGGCCCCCGGCGGCGGCGTCAAAGCCGGCACGTGGGGCCGTCGAACGATCCTGTTCACGAGCGTGCAGGGCGGCGCGCTTTATCAGCGTGGCCCCATCGGGAGGATCGCCGACCGTCTTCGCCTCCGCCGATCCCTCGCACCCCGAGCTGCGCTTCGCGTGGCCTCAGTTCCTCTCCGATGGAGAGCGGTACCTCTACCTCGTGCGGGATCGCGAGGGCCGGGGAAACCTGATGCTCGTCGGAGCCCGGGAAGCCGGCGCGCCCCGTGACGAGGATCGCCTCCTGCTTCAATATCGTGGCGCCGGGATATCTCCTGCACGTGCCCGAGGGGACGCTCGTCGCCCAGCCCTTCGACGGAAATCGGGCCGGGTCACCGGAGATCCCTGTCGCCATCGCGGACGGCGTGCGCTACTTCTATTCGACGGCGTACGGCCGCCTTCGGCGGCGCGGCCGCACCGTCGCCTACCAGGCCCAGCGGGACCTCGACCGGCTCGCCTGGTTCGACCGGTCCGGCCGGGAAGCCGGTAGGCTGGGTCGCGTCGGACGCCTACGGCTCCCTCAGTTTCGCGCCGACGGCAAGCGCCTCTTCTTCGACTCGGACGCGGGCCGGCCTCGGCACCCTCACATCTGGTCCTACGACCTCGATCGCGGGATCGAGTCTCGCGGCACGAGCGGACCGGACACCGAGGCCTTTCCCCTTCCTCTGGCCGACGGAAAGACCTTGATCTACGGCGGCGTGCGCGGAGCGCCCCCCGCTCCTGATTCGGCGAGATCTCGCGACGGGGGAAGAACGCCGCTCACGCCGCAGGTCCGCGCCTTCCAGATGCCTCAGGACGTGTCGCCGGACGGCCGGACCCTCGTCTACACCGAACGCGGCGAGCTCGGCAACTTCGACATCTGGACGTTTCGCGCTCGACGGAAGCCCGAGCCCGTCCCCCTCGTCCGCTCGCCCGCTTCGAAAGAGCGGCGTCCGGTTCTCGCCGGACGGCCGATACCTCGCGTTCCTGAGCAGCGAGGCGGGGCAGCTCGAGGTCTACGTCATGCCGTTTCCCGGTCCCGGCGAGAAGGTGAGGATCTCGGAGGGCGGCGCCTCGCAGTCCGCTGGGCGCCGACGGGAGAGCTCTTCTACACCTCGCGGCGACGGAGTCTCGTCGCCGTTCCGATCAAGACCTCCCCGCGGCTCGGATCGGCGCGCCGAGACGCTCTTCTCGATCCCGGGCCGGCCGTGGAACGACTTCGACGTCACCCGCGACGGCCGCCGTTTCCTCGCGATCGTCCCGGAGAAGATGGCCGACGAGGGACCCGTCGACGTGATCGTCGAACTGGGCTCCGCGCGGCGCGATAGACCCGGCGCGTCCCCGGGATCACCGGCTCCGCGAGCTCCCCGTGGTGCACGGCGGGCTCGGGTCTCCGGAGGAGCATCGTCGCCGCCGCGGCGCCGAGCATGGCGGTGATGCCCCAGAGCGACCGCGGCCCCGACCCGCTCGAACACGACGGTCCCCGCCCACGGCCCGATCGCGAACGCGGTCGAGAACATCATGGCGTAGAGGCCGCTGTACTCGCCGCGGCGGGCGTCGGGCGCGATGTCGGTCGCGTATGCGGCCGACGCCGGGAAGAAGAGCATCTCGCCGAAGGTCCAGATCACGACCGTCACCGCGAGGGAGACCAGGCCGTGCGCGAACGCCATGCCGCCGAAGCCGGCGCCCGAGAGGAGCGCCCCGAGCGCGAGCGTGCGGCGGTGCGGCCAGTGCGACGTCGCGGCGTTCAGCGGCACCTCGAGCAGCACGATCAGAAGGCAGTTGAGCGAGAAGAGAAGTCCGAACGTGCGCGGCGAGAAACCGAGGTCGCGCACGACGAAGAGCGGCATCGTCGAGATGTGCTGGAAGAAAACGATGCACACCGGCAGGACGCTCGCGAGGAAGAAGAGGAAGCGCGCGTCCGCGTGCGCCGCGGTCGAGAGACGCAGGCGCGTCGCGGTCGTTGATTGCCGGGGCCGAGGGGGGGCGGCGGCGGGGCGCGTTCGGCCGGGAATCGCGACGGGCGAGGACCAGACCCGCGGCGATCGACGTCGCCCCGTCCGCGAGGAACAGGTAGCGGAACGAGTATCGTGGCGAGAATCGCCTCCGATCGCCGGGCCGATCGCCATGCCGAGGTTGATCGCGAGCCGGTAGACCGAGAAAGCGGACTTGCGTCGCTTCGGCTCCACGGTCTCGGCGAAGAAGGACATGGCCGCCGGCCGGAACGACTCGGTCACCATCGCCAGCGTGACGGTCACGGCGACGAGCGCCGCCAGCGAATGCGCGAGGGGGTACAGGAGGAGCATGGTTCCGGAGCCGAAGAGAGAGGCCCGCATGAGCGGCACCGATCCCCATCGGTCGGCCAGCCGGCCGGCGAAGGGTGCCGGCCACGATCGCGCCGATGCCGTAGAGGAAGAGGATGAAGCCCGCGCGCTCCGCCGAGAACTGCGCTCGCGCGTTAAGTACAGGACGAGAAAGGACAGCACCATGGAGCCCGCGCGGTTGACGAGCTGAGAAGCAGCCACGACCCAGACCGGACGGGGCAGGTCCCCGAGGCCCTTCCAGTACTTCAGCATGGGACGGAGGTTGGTACGGGAGAAAACCCGGTGAAGTTCTCAGCCGCGCCGCAGGAGGCGCGCGAGGATCCAGGCGAGGAACGCGAGCGCGCCCATGAACCCGAGAACGTAAGCGAGGATCGCGAGAAAGGGCGTGTTGCGGGGATCGTCCCCGGGGTTCCCTCCGGAATCCGTCTCAGCCATGGATGCCGCGAGCCGCGAGCCAGCGCTCGGCGTCGATCGCCGCCTTGCATCCCTCTCCGGCCGCGGAGACCGCCTGGCGATACGTCGGGTCCGCGACGTCGCCGGCCGCGAAGACGCCCTCGACGGACGTGGCGGTCGAGGGGTGCTTGATGCGGACGTAGCCGACGTCGTTGAGGTCGAGCTTGTCCCGGAAGATCGCCGTGTTCGGGGAGTGGCCGATCGCGATGAAGACGCCCTGGGTCGCGAACGCGGACTGCGCGCCCGTGCGCGTGTCCTCGAGCGTCACGCCGGTCACGCTGCCCTTGTCGCCCTGGATGTCGGTGATCGTGGCGTTGAGCCGCCACTCGATCTTCGGATTCATCCGGGCGCGGTCGAGCATGATCCGGGATGCGCGGAACTCCTCCCGGCGATGGACGATCGTCACCTTCGAGGCGAACTTGGTGAGGAACGTCGCCTCCTCCATCGCGGTGTCGCCGCCGCCGACGACCACGACCTCCTTGCCCTTGAAGAAGAACCCGTCGCAGGTCGCGCAGGCGGAGACGCCGTGGCCCATGAGCTTCTTCTCGGATTCGATGCCGAGGAGCTTCGCCGATGCGCCGGAGGAGACGATGACGGCGTCGGCGGTGATCGTGCCGCCGCCGTCGAGCGTCAGCCGGAACGGCGGGGCGGTGAAGTCCACGTCGACGACGGTGTCGAGGACGACCTCGGTGCCGAACCGTTTCGCCTGCTCGCGGAAGATCTCCATGAGCTCGGGACCCTGGATCCCGTCGCGGAAACCGGGGTAGTTCTCGACCTCGGTCGTGATCGTCAGCTGGCCGCCCGGCTGGGGCCCCTCGAAGACGACCGGGAAGAGCTCCGCTCGCGAGGCGTACAGCGCGGCCGTCCAGCCGGCAGGACCCGAACCGATGATGGCGATCCGGTAGTGCTCCTTGTGGGGTGCCATGGCGCGGGGAGAATATCAGCGGCGGCGAACGGAGCCGCCGGTCGTCGAAGTGCGCCTTCCGTCGGCGCCTCGCGGGGCCATACACTCCGCGCATGCGTCCCGCGCTGTCGTCCCGGCTCGCGGAATTCGGCACGACGATCTTCACCGAGATGACGCGGCTCGCCAACGAGCGCGGTGCGATCAACCTCGCGCAGGGCTTCCCCGACTTCGACGGGCCCGAGTTCGTCAAGGAAGCGGCAATCGCCGCGATCCGCGCGGGCCACGGGCAGTACGCGCGCATGAGCGGGATCCCCGAGATCCACCGCGCGCTTTCCGAGAAGTACCGGCGCGACTGGGGCCTCGAGTTCGCGCCGGACTCCGAGATCGTGGTCACCTCGGGCGCGACCGAGGCGATCTTCGCGGCGATCCAGGGCGTCTGCGAGGCGGGCGACGAGGTCGTGCTCTTCGAGCCGTACTACGACTCGTACAAGGCGAGCGTCCGGATGGCGGGCGCCGTCCCCCGCGTGGTGACGCTGCGCGCGCCGGACTGGAGGTTCGATCCGGCCGAGCTGGCCGCGGCGTTCGGGGAGCGGACGCGGGCGATCCTCCTCAACACGCCCCACAATCCGACCGGGAAGGTCTTCTCGCGCGACGAGCTCGAGGCGGTCGCGCGGCTCTGCATCGAGCGGAGCGTCCTCTGTCTCACGGACGAGGTCTACGAGCATCTCGTGTACGAGGGCCGGCACGTCCCGATGGCGTCGCTCCCCGGGATGCGGGAGCGCACGATCACGATCTCGTCCTTCGGCAAGACGTTCTCGCTGACCGGCTGGAAGATTGGCTGGGCCTGCGCGGTCCCGGAGCTCGCCGCCGCGGTCCGCGCCGCGCACCAGTTCATCACCTTCGCGACGGCGACGCCGCTCCAGCATGGCGCCGCGGCCGCGCTGTCGGCGGGCCCGGAGTACTACGTCGCGCTCCTCGCCGAATACCGCGAGCGGCGCGACTACCTCGCGGCGGAGCTCTCGCGCATCGGCTTTTCGGTGCGGCCGCCCGCCGGCACCTACTTCGTGTGCGCGGACTTCCGGCCGTTCGGCTTCGACGACGACCGCGAGTTCGCGCGGCACCTCGTCGAGCACGCCGGGGTCGCCGCGATCCCGCCGTCGGTCTTCTACGACCGTCCGGAGCACGGACGCTCCTACGTGCGCTTCGCCTTCTGCAAGAAGATGGAGACGCTGGAGAGGGCCGTGGCGCGACTGAACTCCCTCTCCCTCCGGGAGAGGGCCGGGGTGAGGGGGAACGTTTCGCCACCATGAAGATCGCCCTCGTCCAGATGGACCTCGCATGGGAAGATCCGGCCGAGAACCACCGGCGCGCGCGGCGCCGTCTCGAGGAGGCGGCCCGGGCGGGCGCGCGCCTCGCCCTCCTGCCCGAGATGTTCTCGACGGGTTTCTCCATGGACGCCGAGCGCATCGCGGAGCCGCAGGGCGGACCCTCCGAGTCGTTCCTGCGGGAGGCGGCGCGGGATCTCGGCCTCTGGGTCCTCGCGAGCATCCCCCAGCGCGGCGAGCCGCGGCCGGGCAACGTCGCGATCCTCGCCTCGCCCGAGGGCGATGCGACGCGCTACGCGAAGATCCATCCCTTCTCCTTCGGCGGAGAGGATCGCGTCTACTCGGGCGGCGATCGGATCGTGACCGTGACGCTCGAGGGGGTCCGCGTGACGCCCTTCGTGTGCTACGACCTGCGGTTCCCCGAGCCCTTCCGGTTCGCCGCCGACGACACCGACCTCTTCGCGCTCGTCGCGAACTGGCCGGAGGCGCGCCGCGCGCACTGGTCGACGCTCCTGCGCGCCCGCGCCATCGAGAACCTCTGCTACGTCGCCGGCGTCAACCGCGTCGGCGAGGGAGGAAAGCTGCGGTACGACGGCGGCTCGGCGGTCGTGTCGCCCTGGGGCGAGGTGCTGGCGGAGGGCGGCCCGACGGAGGAGATCCTCTACGCCGAGGTCGATCTCGCCGCGGTCCGTGACGCCCGCGCGAAGTTCCCCGCGCTCGCGGACCGTCGGCCGGAGGCGTACCGGCGCTAGCCGTCAGGGTCCGTAGAGCTGGAGCCCGAACGTCTTGACGAGGAAGACGGCCATCTGGCCGCGCGTGTTCGGATTGCCCGGGCAGTAGTTGCCGCCACCGCAGCCGCCGGTGATCTGCTCGACGGCGAGCTGCTCGATCCAGTCCGCGAACTGCGACGGGCAGGCCACGTCGCCGAAGACGCCGGCGCAGGCGGGAGGCACATAGGCCGGTCCGTGCTCGGCCTTCAGCAGGAACACGGCCATCTGGGCGCGTGTGACGGGGTTGTCGGGGCAGTAGTTGCCGCCGCCGCAGCCTCCGGTGATGCCCTCGGCCGCGAGCTGCTCGATCCAGTCGGCGAACTGCGACGGGCACGTCACGTCGCCGAAGATGCCCGCGCACGCGGGCGGCGTGTAGAGCGCGTCGTGCTTGCTCTTCAGGAGAAACACGGCCATCTGGGCGCGGGTCACCGAGTTCGTGGGGCAGTAGTTGCCTCCACCGCACCCGCCGGTGATCGAGTTGTGGAAGAGGGTCTCGATGAAGCGGTAGAACTGCTGGGAGCGCGGAACGTCGGGGAACGACTCGCCGATGTGGATCTCCCAGCTCTTGGTGATGCCCGTCGAGAGGAGTTCGTCGAGCCGAGCGTCCCAGTGCGGGGCGGGTCTCGCGCCGGAAACCGTCGCGACGTAGCAATCCGACGTGGCGCTGAAGCACCCGTTCGTCGCTCCCGCGGCGATCGTTCCGTAGTCGGCGGTCCCGTCCTGCAGGACGTAGCTCGGCCCCGGCGGCCCCGACAGGTTCCCGGCGATCGCCGTCAGGGAGAAAGCACCGGCGAGGTTGTTCCTGTATGCGGGCTCGATGACGACCGTTTCGCCGGCCTCGAGGACGCCGTTTAAGTCGGACGTGCCGGTGCCCGCGGCGTGAGCGTCCACGACGGCCGGGAACGCCTGGGGCGCCGAGGTGCGGGCGACGATGTCGCCGTTCGGCTCGGGGTACGTGCTTTCCCAGCCGATCACGAACTGTCCGCTGTCGTTCAGAGCCACGGCCGGATACGTCTGGTTGGACGTCGTGATCACGTTGACGAGGAATTCCGGCGTTCCGGGATTGCACGAGGCGTCGTAGGCGCGCGCGAAGACGCCCGAGAGATCGCCGTCCGGGCCGGTGCCGCTCTGCCAGCCGACGACGAAGTTGCCGTCACGGTCCATGGACAGTGAGGGCGTTCCCTGGAAGTTGGTCGTGTACGTATTGACTGCGAACTCGCCGGTCGTCGGCGAGCCGGATGCGTCGAATCGCCGGCCGACGACGCCGGTCCCGCTGCCGTCGACGTTCTGGCTCTCCCACACGACGACGAAATTCCCGTCTCCATCCGTCCCCACGGCGGGTAACCTCTGATCTCCGGTCGTGAACGCGTTGACGGGGATCTCCCCGGTGATCGGAGCGCCGGAGGCGTCGAAGCGTCGAGCCGAAATTCCATAGCCGTCGCCGTCGGAACCGGCGCTCTCCCACGCGACCAAGAACTCTCCCTTCCCGTTCATGGCCACCGCCGGATATCGCTGCGCGCCGGTGGTGAAGGTGTTGACGGGGAAGTCCCCGCCGACCGCGCTACCGTTGTCGTCGAAGACCTGGCCGAAGACGCCGTCGGCGTCGCCGTCGCGCGCGTCCGCGTCCCACCACACGACGACGAAGCGGCCGGCGGCGGTCATGGCGATCGCGGGCTGTCTCTGCGTACCCGACGTGTATGTATTGACCAGAAACTCGGCGCCGGCGGTACCGTCGGCGTCGTAGCGTCTGGCGAAAATTCCATACCCGTAACCATCCTGGCCGAGGCTCTGCCATGCCACGACGAAGTCTCCGTTCTTGTCCGCCGCGACGACCGCCCTGCCCTGGTTGGAGGTCGTGTAAGTGTTGATCGGGAATTCGGGGCCGAGCGGAGCGCCGGTCGAATCGAAGCGCTGGCCGTAGACGCCATTGGAGCCGCCGTCCTGCCCGAGAGATTCCCAGACGAGAATGAAATTGCCGGATCGGTCGATCGCCGAAGCACCGGCGCGGATGCTCTGGACGTTCGTCGTGTATGTATTGACGGGGATCTCGGACGACATCGGCGGCGTCTGGGCGGTGGTGAAACCCGCGGCCGCGGCAAAGAGAAGGAAGGCGCGAATTCGCTTCGCGAGCATGGGCACCTCCGGGAAAGTCGGCGTCCAGTCTACTCCGCCGAGACCGGAACGGCGGTCCGGAGAAGCTCAGCGGGCCGCGGCGGACGCGAACGCGGCGAGCGCCTCGACGCCTCCCGCGATCATCTCCTCGGACACCGAGAACGAGAAGCGCAGGTGGCCCTCGCCGTGGGGACCGAAGACGATGCCGGGGACGGTCGCGATCTTCGCCTCGTCGAGAAGCGCCCGCGCGGCCTGGCGCGAGTCGCCGCCGAGCCACGCCGGCAGTCTCGGGAAGAGGTACAGCGCGGCGCGCGGCGGTTCGATCACGAAGCCGGCGGCGTGGAGTCCCGCGACGAGACGGTCCCGGCGGGCGCGGTATCCCGCCTTCCAGCCCGCGACGGACTCGGTGCCGCGGGCGAGCGCCTCGACCGCGGCCCACTGCGTCGGCGTCGAGACGCCGTTCGTCGAGTAGAGGATCACCGTCTTGATCGGCGACTGGTAGTGCTTCGGGGCGATTACGTAGCCGAGGCGCCAGCCCGTCATCGAGTAGCTCTTCGACAGCGTGTACGCCGTGATCGTCCGCTCGTACATGCCGGGCAGGGATGCGATCGCCGTCGTCGGCTCGCCCTCGTACACGAGGTCCTCGTAGGCCTCGTCCGAGATGACCGCGAGGCCGCGCTCGCGCGCGAACGCGGCGACCGCCTCGGTCTCGGCGCGGGAGAAGACGTCGCCCGTGGGATTCGCGGGATTGTTCCAGTAGACGACTTTCGTCTTCGGCGTGACCCGCCGGGCGAGGGCCGTGGCCAGTCCGTCGCGGCGCGCCTCGTCGGTCGGCACGAGCACGGCCTTCGCCTCGTGGTACGCGATGAGATCCACGATCGGCGTCCAGTACGGCGACAGCATCAGGCACTCGTCGCCGGGCTCGAGCAGCGTCGCGAACGCCGCGAAGAGCCCGTGCATGCCGCCGTTGACGACGACCGGACTCTCGTCGTCCGCCGGAATGCCGTTGCGTTCCCGGACCTTGGCGAGGATCCCCGTCCGGAGCTCGGGAATGCCCGACGACGGCGCATACCGCGTCTGATTCCGGGCGAGCGCGTCCGTCATCCCGGCCTTCACCGCGTCGGGGGTGTTCATGTACGGCTCGCCGCCCTCGAACCGCCACACCTTCTGCCCGGCGGCGAGCAGCTCCATCACGCGGTTGCGGACCCGGACGATCTCCGAGAAGCCGACGGAATCGAAGCGCCGCGCGGGCCGGGGAAACGAACCGTCGCTCATCGGCGCCTCACACGACCGTGCGGCGGCCGGGTCCCATCGCGAAGTACAGGATCATGCCGATGAAGGGAAGGAGGATCACGAGGAGCATCCAGAGGATCTTCGTCGTGCCGTCCGCCGAGCTCTTCAGGATCGACACGATCGCGATGATGTCCAGGACGAAGACGAGGACCCCGATTAGTCGGAACAAGATCGCCTCCTACCGCTCCTCAGAGCCTCTCCGAGATCGCCTTCTGCTGCGTGAACAGGTACAGGTACTCGCGGCCCCCGGCCTTCGAATCGGTGCCCGACATGTTGAAACCGCCGAACGGGTGGACGCCCACGAGCGCGCCCGTGCACTTGCGGTTGAGGTAGAGATTGCCCACGTGGAGATCGCGCTTGCCGGTGAGCAGACGCTCGCGGTCGCGCGAGTAGAGCGATCCGGTCAGGCCGTACTCGCTGTCGTTGGCGACGGCCACGCCCTCCTCGAAGCTCCGGACCTTCAGGACCGCGAGCACCGGCCCGAAAATCTCCTCGCAGGCGAGGCGGGCGGACGGGCGCAGGCCGTCGACGACCGTCGGCATCACGAAGTAGCCCTGCTTCGGGCCGGCCTTGCCGCCGACGACGACGCGGCCCTCCTTCTTCCCGACTGCGACGTAGTCGAGGATCGTCTTCTGCGCCCGCGCGTTGATGACGGCGCCCACGGCGTTCTTCGGATCGCGCACGTCGCCCACGGTCAGGGCGCGCGTCTTTGCGACGATGCGCTCGAGGAGGTCGGCGTGGACCTTGCGGTGCACGATCACGCGCGAGCAGGCCGAACACTTCTGGCCCTGAAATCCGAACGCCGCCGCGACGATGCCGGTGGCGGCGTCCTCGACGTCCGCCGTCTCGTCGACCAGGATGAAGTCCTTGCCGCCCATCTCGAGGATGGCGCGCTTGATCCAGATCTGGCCGGGCACGACGCGGCCGGCCTTCTCGCTGATCTGGATGCCGACGTCCCGCGAGCCGGTGAATGCGATCAGGCGCGCCTTCGGGCTCTCGACGAGGGCGTTGCCGACGGTCGAGCCGCCGCCGGTCAGGAAGTTGAGCACGCCGTCGGGCACGCCCGCCTCCTCGCACGCCTCGATGAACATCGTGGCGATGCCGGCGGCGTCCGAGGAGGGCTTCAGCACGACGGTGTTGCCCGCGACGAGCGCGGCCGTCGTCATGCCGCAGAGGATCGCGAGCGGGAAGTTCCAGGGCGGGATGACGACGCAGACGCCGAGCGGAATGTGTCGGAGCTCGTTCTCCTCGCCGGGGTACGGGGTCAGGGGCTGGGGCAGGTCGAGCCGCTCCATCTCGCGCGCGTAGAACTCGCAGAAGTCGATCGCCTCGGCCGTGTCTCCGTCGGCCTCGGACCACGCCTTCGACTCCTCGAGGACCATCATCGCGGAGAACTCGTGCTTGCGGCGGCGCAGGATCGCGGCGACGCGCAGCACGAACGCCGAGCGCTCGGTCGCGGGCAGCCGGCTCCAGGAGGGGAACGCGTTCGTGGCGGCGTCGATGGCGCGCGCGGCATCGGCGGGCGTGCCTTCCGGGAAGCTCCCGATCACCTGCCGGAAGTCGCAGGGGTTGACCGAGTCGAAGCGCTTCGAGGCGCCGTAGGCCTTGCCGCCGACGCGGTTCTTTCCGCGGATCGGGAGGCTCTTCTCGATGCGCGCGAGGGCGGCCTTGAAGGCGCTGCGGTTCGCCTCGACCGAGAAGTCCGTGAAGGGCTCGTTGCGAAATTCGGGGAGCACTCAAACCTCCGGGGGCGCAATCTATCAAAGCTCCATGGCAGACTTTTGCGCGTGAACCTCAAGGGAGGACGGCCGGAGCGCTTCGGAAAGATTGCCGCCTTCTTCTATCGCCTGTGCGCCGAGCCGGCGCTCTCGGCGCTGCACGCCCGCATCGCCGCGGAGGTGCCGGTCGAGGAGGGGCGCCTCCTCGACGTCGGCTGCGGTCCCGGCCGCCTGACCCTCGCGATCGCCGAGAAGCGGCCGCGCCTCCTCGTGACGGGGCTCGACGTCTCGCCCGACATGATCCGGCAGGCGCGCCGCGCCCCACGCCATCCGAACGTGGTGTTCCGGCAGGGGAGCCCGGCCTCCTTCGCGGTGTCCGGCGAGTTCGACTTCGCGCTCTCCGTCCTCTCCTTCCATCACTGGGAAGAGCCCGCGGAGGATCTCGCCGGCGTCCATCGCGCGCTGAAGCCGGGCGGCCGCCTGTGGATCTACGAGCAGAACCCCGAGGCGACGGACGCCGAGATCCGTGCCGACTCGGTGCCGCTCGCGGGTCTCGTGCGGATTCCGGCCTGGCTCCATCGCCTGACCGCTCGCGGCCATGGCTTCACGCGCCGCGAGATCGAGACGGTCGTGGCGCCGCTCGCGGGGAAAACGCCGTTCGGCGCGCTGCGCGTCGAGTCGCTCCGGCTCGGCGTTTCGCCTCGAGCTCCAAAAGTAGAATGCGACCGGTGGCCGATCCGCGAACTTCCGAGCTGTCGAGAGAGGAGCTCGCGCGCTATGCCCGCCACCTCGTGCTTCCCGAGGTCGGCCTCGAGGGACAGCGGCGGCTGAAGGCCGCGCGCGTGCTCGTCGTCGGAGCCGGCGGGCTCGGCGCCCCGGTTTCCCTCTACCTCGCGGCCGCCGGCGTCGGCACGCTCGGCCTCGTGGACTTCGACGCCGTGGACGCCTCGAACCTCCACCGCCAGGTCCTCTTCGGCACGTCCGACGTCGGAAGGCCCAAGCTCCAGGCGGCCGCCGAGCGGCTCCGGGGCGTCAACCCCCACCTCTCGATCGAGCCCTTCGAGGAGCGGCTGACCTCGGCGAACGCGCTCGAGATCGTGCGCGGATTCGACGTCGTCGCCGACGGCACGGACAACTTCCCCACGCGCTATCTCGTCAACGACGCCTGCGTCCTCACCGGGAGGCCGAATGCCTATGCGTCGGTCTTCCGCTTCGAGGGGCAGGTCTCGGTGTTCTGGGCGGAGAAGGGGCCCTGCTACCGGTGCCTCTTCGCGGAGCCGCCGCCGCCCGGGCTCGTCCCGTCGTGCGCCGAGGGCGGCGTGCTCGGCGTTCTACCGGGGCTCCTCGGCACGATGCAGGCCGCCGAGGTGCTGAAGCTCGTGCTCGGGGCGGGAGATCCCCTGATCGGCCGCCTCGTCCTCGTCGACGCGCTCGCGATGCGATTCCGCGAGCTGAAGGTGAAGAAGAACCCGGACTGCGCCGTCTGCGGCTCGCGGCCCACGGTCACGCGGCTGATCGATTACGAGTCGTTCTGCGGCGAGGCGCCGGCGCCGGGCGGGAACGCAGCCGAGGCGCCTCTGGTATCGTCCCCGGCCATGTTCGGCCGCGCGCCCGAGATCAGCGTCGAGGACCTGAAGGCGATGCGCGACCGCGGAGACCGCATCGTCCTCGTCGACGTGCGCGAGGCGCACGAGTGGCCGATCTCGGACCTGCCGGACTCGGTCAAGATCCCGCTCGGCACGCTGCCGCAGAGCCTCGACAAGCTCTCGAAGGACGACGAGATCGTCGTCTACTGCCGGAGCGGCGCCCGCAGCGGCAACGCCGTGCAGTTCCTCCAGCGCGCGGGCTACGCGAAGGCGAAGAACCTCGTCGGAGGCATCAATCGGTGGGCGGAGCGGATCGATCCGTCGCTCCCGAAGTACTGAGCGTGCGCAGGCGCGTCCGTCGGACTCCTGAGCCTCCGATGCGCCGCGTCGGTCTCGTATTCCTCGCCCTGGGGCTTTCGGGATTCCTCTTCGCCTCGCACGCCGCCGGCGGCCGCGCCGGGGGCTGGGATGACGCGCGCTGGGCGCTCCTCGGCGTCGCCGTGATGGGCGTCGTGTTCGTCGTCCTCCCGGAGAAAGCGCGTAGCGCCCGCCTCTAGCGGCGGCCGAGCCGGCCGTCAGCGCCGGCCTCGTCAATCGTCCTCCTCCTCCGGCTTCTTCCCCTCGTGCTCCCGAGACTCCCGCTCGCGAGTGGCGTCGAGCACTTCGACGGCCTCGACCTGGCGGCCCGTCCTGACGGTGCGCGTGTGGAGCGCGACGAGGGACTTCAGGAGCCGATCGAACGCCTGTTGCTTCGGACCGTTGGTCTCGGCGGTCATCCCGGCGAACTGCCGTGCCTGGAACTTCCTGCTCTGATTGAGGAGCGTGACGTCGAGGTCGGTGTAGATCGGGGCGTAGAGATTCAATGGCAGCGTCGCAACGTCGGCCTCGGCGAACTCGCGGGCGAGTGCCTCGAACTCGCCGGCCGAGAGCATCAGCGTGCGCGTCACGTCGGCGCGCCCCGCGGTACCGATGACCCGGTCGAAGACGCGGCGCCCGCGCAGGCGGAGATCCCAGTCTTCCGGAGCGCTTCCCGTTGCCTCGAGAGACTTGCGGCGAACGAAGAGGTCGAGCGCCTCCGGTGCGAGCTGGCCGGCGCCCTGCGCGCGGAAGCCTTCCGCGAAACTCGATACTCGGACGCCGTCCTTCGCGGCAGCCGCCTTGCCGGCCTGAAGCAGGCTCTCGGCGATGTCCGTGACCGGAGCCGATTGCGGTCCCTCCGCCGCCTGGGACACCGTCTTCCTCACGGCCCCGCACACGACGATCACCCGTCCCATGAGGACGCGCGCCTCCTCCGCCCCGAGTGTGTCGGGAAGCGCGCCGAACTTCGCGGCCGTCACCTTGCGGAACAGGTTTCGCGCGTCGGCGGGAGGGATCCGGAAAAGGACCTCTCGCTTCCAGATTCCCACGCCGTCGCCGAAGAGCCGGGCGGAGACGTACTCGCCCTCGAACCGCCATCGGACATCGATCATGACGTCGTCGAGGCTCGAGCCCTTCCGAAGGCGCTCCTCGAGAGATCGGGTCAGCGGATCTTCCTCTTTCTTCTTCTCGTGCTCTTCCGCAGGGGTCTCGGCCCTGCTTCCCGCGAGCGCGGGGGGCGCGGGAAACAGCGGGAAGGTGGTGAAGATCGCGAGCCCGAGGGAAGAGATCATGTGTTTCACGCGGGATTCCGCCTTTCGAGCAGCCGATTCACGCGGGCCGCCAGGATGAAGTCGTTTTCGTGCAGTCCGCCGATCTTGTGCGTCCAGAGCGTCAGGTCGACCCGGTTCCAGTGAATCGCGATATCGGGATGGTGGCCCTGTTCTTCGGCGACGTCGGCCACTCGGTTGACGAACGCGATCGCCGCGACGAAGTCCCGAAATTCGAATCCCCGGCGCAGGCGCGTGCCCCCCTCGGCGAGCGTCCAGCCCGGCGTCTGTCGGAGGAGCGCTTCGGCATCGGCCAGGGAAAGCGGCGCAACGCCGCCCCGGCAGGGCATACAGGACTTCGCCGCGAGGCCCTCCATGTCGTCGACCATGGGGGCGAATCCTATGCGAGCGGGAGGGCGGCGGCTATTTGACGACGGCGGCATCCATCCCGGATAATCCGCGTCCCTCGAAACGACTGGGAGGTCGTTCAATGGTAGGACAACTGGCTCTGGACCAGTGAATCGGGGTTCGAGTCCCTGCCTCCCAGCCAACCATCGCCTCTGACGCGCGGCCGGCAAATGCCAGAGTGAGAATCCGACGGCCTAGCCTTCGACCACGCCGGGCGGCCTGTCACTCGACGGCGAACGCGGCCGCGGAACCCGCCCGTCGCCCGCCATCCGACGGTGCAAGCATCTTTTCAGCCACCGCACGCTCGCCCGGCAGACGCCCAACCGGCGGGCCGCCTCCCGTTCGCTGAGTCCCTCGATGTAGAGAAGGTCGTAGAGCTGCCGGAGGCGTCCCGGCAGGCCGTCGACCCGAGCGTGCAGAAGATGGTCGAGCTCGAGATCCCGGTGACGGCGACGCACCGCAGCCGCGAGCTCCTGATCGTCGCGATCGGCGCGAGCCTTGCGACGCACCATGTCCACGGCCTTGTGCGTCGCGACGCCGAAAATCCAGGCGACGTTGAGAGGGACCCGCGCCCGCCACACGGCGATGCGGAGCTCCTGGACCAGCTCCGGAAGATCCTCGGCCGAAAGACCGTGTTGACGCGCGACCCGGGCGGCCGCCCGGCGAAGGTACGCGGATTCCAGCCAGTGACCTGCCCCTGCCGACTCCGCCGGTGTGGGTTCCGGCTTCTGGCTTCGCATGATCGCGCCTCCGGAAGAGCGCCTCTCGAGCCGCCTTTGCCAAGGCGAACCGAGAAACCGGCCGATGCAAGTTTCTAGCCCGGACGCTCCGGTTGCCGCGACTTAGCTACTGAGTCTGGTCTGCCACCGTTTCATTTTTTGTACCTACGGAGGAATTCATGAGGTACCGCTTCCGGCTCTGTGTCCTCCCGATCCTTCTCCCGGTGTCCCTGATTCTTTCCTGTAGCTCAAACTCTCAATCGATCCGCCCCGCAGCGAAGCGGACGGCCACGAAGGCGGGGGGTCCTTCCGCATCCACGGGCCTGTCGGCCACGGACAATCTGCGGCCGCAGGCGCATGCGGAGGCCGCCGTCCGGGCAACGACCGGACCGGTCGAGTTCACAGCCGTTCGGACGGGGCACACCGCTCCGCTCACCAGCATCCTCGGATCCACCCGCGAAGCGGACCCGACGGTCAGCCAGCCCGGCCGGGAGACGAACGAGCTCAACGTCGAGGAGGTCAAGGAGTGGGCGAGCATTCCCGGCGGCCTCGAGAGGTCGGTGGCCAAGGCGGCGATCCTGCCGGCCCTCGGGATTCCCAGCCCGGCTCCGGGGTTTACCTTCGACGGCAACAGCTCGGCGGACAACACGGCCGTCTTCGGCAGCACGGTCGCACCCCCGGACACGAACGGCGCGGTCGGGCCGACGTATTACGTGCAGATCACCAACGACCTCGTGGGCATCTACACGAAGTCCGGCGATCTGGTCAGTCCGCCGGGCAAGTTCGCGCTGAGCAAGCTCTTCGCCTCGATCGGCGGGATCTGCGCCGCGACGGACGACGGGGACATCATCGCCCAGTACGACAAGCTCGCCAACCGCTGGATCCTGAGCCAGTTCGGATTCACGGGAACGGCGACGCCGCCGTATCACCAGTGCGTCGCGATCTCGCAGACCGCGGATCCGACCGGCGCGTATTACGCCTACGACTTCGAGCTGCCCGGTCAGGAGTTTCCCGACTATCCCAAGCTCGGCACCTGGCCGAACGGCTACTTCATGACGACGAACCAGTTTTTCATGGGCGGTGGCTTCGACGGCGCGGGCGCCTTCGCCTTCAACCGCGCGAAGATGCTGCTCGGCGATCCGACGGCCGAAGGCGTCTACTTCAACCTGTGCTTCCAGGCCGGCCACTGTTCGCCCGTGCATCCCGAGGGGATCTTCGGAATGCTGCCGTCGGATTTCGACGGCCTGACTCCTCCCCCGGCGGGCGCGGTCGCGAACGTGTTCTCCTACCCGACGTCCGTGACCTTCGGCGATCCCGCGGACGGCCTTCGGGTCTTCGACTTCGTCCCCGACTACGCCAACCCCGCCCTCTCGACCTTCACGGAGCGACCCGAGAGCACCTACGCCAGTCCCATTCCGGTCGACGCCTGGGATCTGCGGGATCCCCCGGGACGGGGAGACATCTTTCAACCGCCTCCGGCGACCGGTGCCGCCAACCGGCTGGACGCCGTCGCCTCCCGGATCATGCATCGGCTGCAGTACCAGAACCTCGGCGGCACCGAGAGCCTGATCTCGAACATCACCGTCAACGTCAGCGGCGTCGCCCCGAACAACGCCGCGAGCTACAAGGCCGCGGTCCGGTACTTCCAGCTCTCGCGGTCGAGTCCCTCCGGGGCCTTCTCGGTCACGGAGCAGGGCACGACCCCCGCGCCCGACGACACGGAGCGGTGGATGGCGAGCGCCGCGGCCGACAACTCCGGAGACATCGCCGTGGGCTACTCCGCTTCGAGCCTCGAGGTGCCCCCGGCCCTTCGTTACGCGGGTCGAACTCCCTCAGACCCGCCGGGCACCCTCGAGGACGAGCAGACGCTCTTCGCCGGAATCGGGTGTCCAGCCCGACACGGGCAACCGCTGGGGCGACTACAGCGCGATGCAGGTCGACCCCTCGGACTTCTGCACCTTCTGGTACACCAACGAGTACTACTCGACGACCACCGCGACGTTCAACTGGCGGACCCGCATCGGCAACTTCAGGTTCCCCGGCTGCGCATCACCGGCGATGGGCACGCTCTCCGGAAAGGTCACGTACTGCCAGAACGGTCAACCCATCACGGGAGCCGTCATCCAGATCTCGGACGGGCACGGAACCGCGACCATTTCCGACGGAACGTACTCGGTTTCGCTGCCTCCCGGCACCTACACCGTGACGGCGGCGGATCCGGCCATCCACTGCGCCACCTCCGCCAGCACGAGCGTCACGATCTCCGACGGAGGCACCGCTACCGCGAACTTCTGTCTCACCGGAACCCCCCTGATCGATCTCGTGGGAGATTCGTTCGATGACAGCGGCGGCAACGGCAACGGCACCATCAACCGGAACGAATGCTTCAAGGTCAACACCGTCCTCGCGAACGAAGGCTGCTTTCCGGAGACCGGAATCTCGGCGGTGCTGTCGACGAGCACTCCGAACGTCGTCGTCGATCAGCCGAATTCCGCCTACCCGGATCTGGCCATCAATGCGTCCGGCAGCAACCTGACGCCCTATGCGGCCCACACGACGTCCAGCTTCGTCTGCGGCACCCCGATCGATTTCACGCTGACGGAGACTTCGGCCCTCGGCGGGACGCGCGTGTTCCAGTTCAGCTTCCCGACGTGCGCGGGGGCGCCTCAGCCCTTCAGCGGGACCCTGACCTCCGACGACGCGTCGGCGGCCAGCCGTCTCGGACGCAATGCGGTCGCCAGCGTGTGCGGCATCGCGAAGGCCTGTCCCGGGGCGTTCGACGCCAATCCGCGCTTCTACGACATGATCTCCTTCTCGAACACGGCCTCGGTCTCGGAATGTCTGACCGTCACCCTCGATCAGTCGACCTGCACGGGAGCGCTGCTGGCGGCGGGCTATCTGGACGCCTTCAACGGCGCGAATCTCTGCCTGAACTACCTCGGCGACGAGGGCGCCAGTCCCGCGGTCGGTTCCTTCTCGGTCGACGTTCCCGCGGGGCATGACCTGGTCGTTTCCATCCAGCAGACGACGGTCGGCGCGTTCTGCGCGGGCGGGTACTCCGGCACGGTGAGCGGATTCATCGACGACACCGACGCCGGCGGCGACACGCAGCCTCCGACGATCAGCAACGCGTCGGCGGTCCCGTCTTCGCTGTGGCCGCCGAACAACAAGATGGTGCCCGTGACGATCAACTATTCGAGCGCCGACAACTGCGGCGGACCCGTCGGCTGCACGCTGACGGTGTCGAGCAACGAGGGCTCACCGGCCGACTGGCAGGTGATCGACGCCCACCACGTCAACCTGCGGGCGACCCGCAACGGCAACGGCAACGGGCGCATCTACACGATCACGATCACGTGCAAGGATCTCTCGGGCAACACCAGCACCGCGCAGGTGCAGGTGACCGTCCCGCACGACCAGGGCCACTGAGTCGTCCGTTCCATTTCCCGAGGCCCGGCGCTCGCAAAGCGCCGGGCCTTCTCTTTTCAGCCGCAGGAATGGATGCGCGGAACCCGCCCCCGGGTCAGCGTGAAGGGGCCGAGGACCTGGTCGGACCCCGCGGGCCGCACGGAGAGGGTCAGCGTCTCCCCCTCGAGCCGCCCGGTGTAGCGAGCGGTTCCGCCTCCCTTCGGCGAGTCGGGATGGGTCGGTCCCGGTCCCTCCCGCTCGAAGCGGCCCGAAACGTCGAAGCGCCCCTCCGCGTCCAGCGCGACCGGGCCCTCGATCGAGCCCGTCGCGCAGTCGAAGGTGAGCCGTATGACCTTCTCGGTCGCATCGAGGCCGGCGCCCGTTCCACCGAACGTGCCCGAGAGCGAGCGCGAAGTTTCGTCCGGAGCCGCGAGCGCACCCGCGCACCAGAGCACCGAAGCCGGCAGGATCATCGCCGCCGCACCGAACCAGGACCGGCTCATCGCCCCTCCGTCGAGATCGTCGCCACCGGCGCCCGGAGGGGGACCACAACGATCAGAACATCCGTATCGTTCATGGCGAGTGCCGCCTCGAGGAGATCAGGGGAGACCGAACGTCTTGACGAGGAACGGCGCCATCTGTCCGCGCGTCGTCGGGTTCGTCGGACAGAAGTTGCCGTTGCCGCAGCCGGCCGCGATGCCGCGGTGGACGAGGTCCTCGATCCAGTCGGCGAAGAGACTCGGACACGGCACGTCCGCGAAGAGCCCCGTGCACGCCGGCGGCGTGTACGCGGCGCCCAGCAGGGTCTTGAGCAGAAACACCGGCATCTGCTGGCGCAGAACGGCGTCGTTGGGACAGTAGGTCGGTCCCGGCCCGCATCCGGCGACGACGCCGAGGTGGTAGAGCGCCTCGATCCAGGGCGCGAAGGGATCGGAGACCGGCACGTCCGTGAAGATGCCGACGGCCGGAGGCGGCTGGTAGGCGGATCCGAACGAGGCCTTCAACACGAAGGTCGCCATCTGCTTGCGGAGCACGGAGGCGTCGCGGCAGTAATTGCCGCCGCCGCAGCCCGCGGTGACGCCGTCGGCGAGGAGCGCGCGCACGTCGTCGTGGAAGATGTCCCCCGTCGGGACGTCGAGGAAGTCGTACATCCAGCCGTCGTTTAAGAGAATCACCGTCGTGTCCGGCAGGGTCACCTTGACGTTGACGATCGTGCCGGGATCGCCGATCGGCGTCACGGCGCCGATGTGCGCCCCGCCGGTCACCGAAACTCCCGTCGCCTTGTTGACGCCGATGAAGACGCTCGCTCCCGAGAGGAAGCCCGAACCGTCGATCGTCACGGCGGTGCCGCCGGCGGAGGGGCCGGAGCTCGGCACGATGTCGGCGATCGTCTTGGTGAAGTCGATCGTGTACGTGGTGCCGAATCCCAGGGGACCGCCTCCGGTCTGCGTCGTCCCGTAGAGCTTGCCGTCGGACGCCTCGAGCAGCTCGCTCCAGGGGCCCAGCCCCATGCCGGCGTCGGCGACGTTCGCGAGGAGCGTGAAGTCACCGGCGAGGTCGATCCGATAGATCACGCCGCGGTTGAGCGTTCCGCCCTGCAGGGTGGTGCCGTACAGGTAGCCGTCGGACGCCTCGATGAGACCGGTCACGGGCAGACGGCCGTCGGCGCCCGAGAACGTGTGCATGTTCTGAAAGGTCCCGTCCGGGGCAATCCGGAAGATCGTCCCGGTGTTGACCGCCGCGCCGCTCGCGTCCGTCCCGAGCTTCGTCGTGCCCCAGAAGTTCCCGTCGCTCGCGAGGAGCAGGGGAGCCGACACGGTGCTGTTGTTCCCCTCGCCCGCGGCGAAGGAATGGACCGTCTCGACCGGGCCGCCGCCGAGCGGCACCCGGTAGACGCCGCCGTGCTTGCCCGGAACGTCCGGATTTCCGAGCGCGGTGCCGTAGAGCTTGCCATCCGCGCCCTGCAGGAGATGGCCGTGCGGAGAGACGAAGGTGCCGGTGAAACCGTTGAACCCCGCGATCCGCGTTTCCGACAACGACGGATCGACCATGTCGACGGTCCCGTCCTCGTTGGTGGAGCCGCAGGCCGCGGTCGGGAGGTAGAGATTTCCGTCGTTCGCCTTGAAGAGACTCGCCTCCGGATCCGCGCCCTCCGCCTGGCACTGCGCCGGCTGTGAGAAGAAGGCGTAGGAGCCGCCCGAGGTGTCCAGCTTGAACACCGTCCCCTGGTCGTTCGCGCCGCCCCGGGTCGTGGTGCCGTAGAGCAGGCCGTCGTCGTCGAGGAAGAGCGCCGTGACCGGCCGATTCCCGTCTCCGGGAGCGCCGGCGAACGAGTGGATGAGCGTCACGGCGCCCATCGCGGTCATCTTGAAGACGCAGCCATGAAACTGGTCGCCGCCGCTCTGACAGGCGGCGTAGAAAAGGCCGTCGGCCGGGTTCTGGATGAGCGTGTGCGGTCCCGCGTCCGCCTGCGTGTGGACGCGAATGACCTTGAAGCCCTGCGCGAGGCCGACACGTCCCGCACCGAGGAAAAACGAGAGGAAAAGACCGAGAAGGAGGAGGACTCGACGCGGCGCGAACATCTCGAACTCCTCGGGGGACCAAGGATGGACCCCTCGGTTGGCGCGACTCTATGGCAACGAAGCGCCGGAGGCAATGAAGCGGACGCATCGCCTCGATCGCCCGCACGGAACGCTCCGCGGATCCGTTCGCGCGCGAGCGTAGAATCGCGGCGCTCTTCGTTCATGGCACTGCAAACCGGAAGTCGGCTCGGCCCCTACGAGATCCTGTCGCCGCTCGGCGCCGGCGGGATGGGCGAGGTCTACCGGGCGAAGGATCCGCGCCTCGGCCGGGACGTGGCGATCAAGGTCCTGCCGTCCTCCTTCTCGAGCGATCCGGACCGCCTGAAGCGTTTCGAGCAGGAAGCCCGCGCCGCCGGCATCCTCAACCATCCCAACATCACCGCCGTCCACGACCTCGGCACGCACGACGGCGCGCCCTACGTCGTCCAGGAGCTCCTCGAGGGAGAGACGCTGCGCGCCGAGCTCGCGAGCGGTCGATTCTCCCCGCGCAAGGCGATCGACCATGCCGTCCAGATCGCCCAGGGCCTCGCGGCGGCCCACGAGAAGGGGATCGTCCACCGCGACCTGAAGCCCGAGAACGTCTTCGTCACGAAGGACGGCCGGGTCAAGATCCTCGACTTCGGGCTGGCCAAGCTGACGCAGAGCGACGGTTCGCCGGACGCGACCAACCTTCCCGACCGCGACCGAGCCCGGCGTCGTCATGGGAACGCTCGGCTACATGTCGCCCGAGCAGGTCAAGGCGAAGCCCGCCGACGCGCGCAGCGACATCTTCGCGCTCGGCGCGATTCTCTACGAGATGCTCTCCGGCCAGCGGGCGTTCCGCGGCGATTCGGCCGGCGAGACGATGGCGGCCATCCTCAAGGAAGACCCGCCGGACCTGTCCGTCACCAACGAGAACATCTCACCGGGCCTCGAGCGAATCGTGCGCCACTGTCTCGAGAAGAATCCCGAGCGGCGTTTCCAGTCGGCGTCCGACATCGCCTTCGGCCTCCAGGAGCTTTCCGTCACGGGCGCATCGGCGCCGCGGGCGCGCAGCCATCGTCGTCTCCCGCGCGATGGCGGAAGCCCGCTCTCCTCGGGATGGCCGCCGCCGCGATCGCCGCGGCGGGACTCCTCGCGGGTCGTCAGATCTGGAGATCGCCGGCCGCGTCCGTTCCCTCGTTTCACCGGCTGACGTACCGCCGCGGGTTCGTGTGGTCGGCCCGCTTCTCGCCCGACGCGCACGCCGTGTACTACTCCGCGAACTGGGACGGCTCGGAGAAGACCGAGATCTTCTCGACACGCACGGAGAATCCCGGATCCATGCTCCTCGATCTGCCCGCCGCGTGGGTCGAGTCGATCTCACGACCGGGAGAGCTGCTGATCCTGTCGGACCGCTTCACGTCGACGGGCTACGCGCATCGGGGGATCCTCCGATCCGCGTCGCTCTCGGGCGGCGCCGCTCGGGACCTGTTCGAGGACGTCGTGGACGCCGACTGGGGTCCCGACGGGAAGAGCATGGCTCTCGTCCGCGCGCCGGGCTGGCGTCACCGCCTGGAGTTTCCGGCGGGCAAGGTCCTCTACGAAACGGCCGGGTGGATCAGCCATCCCCGCGTCTCGCCCCGAGGTGATGCCGTCGCCTTCCTCGATCACCCGGGATTCGGGGACGACGCCGGCTCCGTCGCGGTCATCGACGGGAGCGGCAAGAAAACGGACTCTTTCGTCCGGCTGGACGAGCACGCAGGGCGTGGCGTGGACGCCGTCCGGCGACGAGATCTGGTTCACGGCGACGCCCGGCGGAAGCAACCGGGCCGTGCACGCCGTGACGGTTTCCGGCCGGGAACGGGTGGTCGCGAGATCTCCCGGTGTCCTGACGCTCCAGGACATCGCCGCCGACGGGCGCGTGCTGCTCAATCACGCGAGCGAGCGCGTCGGCATCGTCGGCGTCGGCGCCGACGGGAAGGTGCGGAACCTCTCGTGGCTCGACTGGTCCCGGGCGCCGTGTCTTTCGGAGGACGGCGGCACGGTCGCCTTCACCGAGGAAGCCGAGGGCGGGGGTCCCGGATACTCCGTGTATCTGAGGAAGACCGACGGCTCCCCGGCGGTCCGTCTGGGCGAGGGCGAAGCGATCGCTCTGTCGCCCGACGGCAAGTGGGTGCTGGCGGCTCTGGTGCGGCTAGATCACGGCCCCGCTGGTTCTCCTGCCGACCGGCGCGGGAGAGCCGAAGCCGCTGCCGAAGGACTCCATCCACCACGACGCCGAGCCCGCCGCATTCTTTCCCGACGGACGGCGGATCGTCTTCATCGGCAGCGAGCCGGGACGCGGCCGCCGCACGCTGGGTGCAGGATCTCGACGGGGGAAAGGCGCGCGCCGTCACGCCGGAGGGAGTCGTCGGGAACGGTTCTTTCGCCGGATGGCCGGCTTCCTCGCGGCGCGCGGTCCCGATCTCAAGGTGGCCCTCTATCCGGTCGACGGCGGCCCGGCCCAGCCCGTCGACGGATTCGAGCCGAACAACGGGCTCCTGCGCTGGTCCGCCGATCAGAAGTTCCTGTACGCGGGCTCCGGACCGCGGGGCGTGAGCCTCGTCGCGAGGGTCTATCGCGTCGAGATCGCGACCGGCCGGCGCGAGCTCTGGAAGGAGTTCTCGCTTCCCGACCCGACGGGTGTGACCGGCATCGGCTGCGCGGCGATCACGCCGGACGGGAAGACGTTCGTTTTCACGTACTCCCAGCAGCTCTCGGATCTCTATCTCGTCGAAGGCCTCAAGTAGCCGCGTCGCCGGAGCGCCGCTCAGGCGGCCTGCCGCTCGAGGACCGAGCGGACGGCATCGAGCGCCGCGGCGTCGCCGTGGTGCGTTCTCGTACGCGACGTAGCCGTCGGGCCGCACGAGCGTGACACCGCGCCCCGGAATGCCGCGGAGCTCGAGGACGTCGCCGAGGCGGGCGGCGAGCGTCTCGGCCGCGCGCCGCGTCGGAGAGTCCTCTTCCTCGCCGACCATCGAGCAGAAAGCGGCTCTCGGATCCCCTCGCCGCCGCGCAACGAGTCGTCCCAGTACCGCCGCCCGGGTCCTTCGACGATCGGGCTTCCGCCGTACGCGATGCCGAGCTCCGACAGCCGCTCGACGAACGCGTGCTGGAAAGGCGCCAGGCGCGAGACCATCGGGATGATGGCGTCGCGGAGCGTCTGCGCGATTCGGCTCGGCGTGCCCATCGCGCGCGTCATCAGGTCGGTCGTGGTGATGACGCTCCGGATCACCGGGAGCCGTTCCGCGCCGTAGCTGTCGAGCAGCGCTTCGCTCGCGTGGTTCCGCAGGGCGAGGTCGAGTTTCCACGCGAGGTTCCACGCGTCCTGGAGCCCGGTGTTCATCCCCTGTCCGCCGAACGGACTGTGGATGTGCGCGGCATCGCCCGCGACGAAGAACCGGCCGCTGCGGAGACTCGTGACGTGGCGGTGGTGAATCCGGAAGTAGCTGCTCCAGTGGAGCGAGAGCGCCTCGACCTCCCGGGGCGCGCGCTCGGCCAGGATGCGCCGCACGAGCTCGAGCGAGGGCGCGTCGCCCTCGGGCGCGTCGATGGTGGCGACGATGCGGCGCCGCGTGGCGCTCATCGGAAACAGCGCGAGCGGGCCCCGCTCGCTCGGGCAGAGCTGCATCTCGTCCGGCGGCAGAGCATCGTTCGTCTCCACGTCGGCGAGGAGGAAGGAATCCCGGTAGGACCCGCCCTCGAAGGAGAGGTGGAGGAGGTGCCGCACGGCGCTGTGCGCCCCGTCGCAGCCCACGACGAATGCGGCCCGGAGCGATGCGCGCGCCCCGTTCCGGTCGAAGTCGACGCGCACGGCTTCGTCGTCCGGCTCGGCGGACAGAAAGGTCGATCCGTACTCCACGTCGCCGCCGCGGCGACGCAGAGACTCGAGCAGAAGCCGCTCGGTGACGTTCTGCGGCACCATGGCGACGAACGGATAGGGAGTCCGCTCGGGTTCGAACTGCATGCGGGCGAGTCGACGGCCGTGGGTGATCACGGCGACCTGGGTGACTCGATGGGCGGCATCGAGAAACGGGCCGACGAGCCCCGCCATGTCGAACACCTCGAGTGTGCGCGAAAAGATCGCGAGGGCCTTCGAGTGTTCCGACTGCGACGCCCGCGTCTCGAGCAGGCGGAAGCGGATGCCGCGGCGCGCGCACTCGTTCGCGAGAAAGAGGCCGACGGGGCCGGCCCCGACGACGAGGACGTCCGTATCGCGGTCAGCGGTGTTCATCGCGAGCAACACTCCGCCGTGTCGGCGGCGAAGGCGCGGAGATCATACGCTTACGGCGGCCCCGCGAAGCGAATGCGCCGCCCGTGCCGTGTCGCGCTCTAGGTGACGCGCGCCGAGGAGCCAGAGGATGCCCGCGAGCAGGAACATCGCGCCGACGACGAGGAAGGCGCGGTCCATGTTCCAGCGGTCGCCGAGGACGCCGATCACGACCGGCGAAAGGACGTCGCCGAACGCGTGGATCACGAAGATGTTCAGCGCGAATCCCGCGGCGCGGATCGACGGATGGCTCACGTTCGCGAGGATCGTGTTCGTCGGTCCCGTGTTGAAGAAGAGGCAGAAGCACGTCAGGAACACCCAGAGCCAGATGAGCGGAAAGCCCGCGGACAGCGTCAGCACCATGAAGGGGAACCCGGCGAACATCGCGGCGCCCGACACGAGAAAGTAGGAACCGGGGAAGCGGGCGCGGAATCGATCCCCGGCCATCCCGCCGAGGAGTGTCGCGGCGAGGCCGGCGACGCACGTGATCGCGCCGAAGATGACGGTCGCCGCGGCCGGGGCTCCCGGCTTCCGCGAGAGGTAGTAGGGCATCCAGAACCCGATCCCTCCGATCGCGAAGGTCATCGCCGTCATCCCGACCGTGCAGAGCGTCCAGGACGGGGTCCGGAGGAGCACGCCGTAGTCGCGGAGCCGCACGCGCGCGGGAAGGTCTCCCGAAAGGCCGTCGGCGCGTCCCCGCGGCGGGTCCTTCATGAAGAACGCGCGCAGTCCGAGGAGAATCCCCGGCGGGACCACGAGGAAGAAGGCCCACCGCCAGCTCTCCGCGTGGATGCCGAGGGCGCGCGCGCCCCACTCGCCGATGTTCGAGGACGCGACCCCGCCGCCGAGCACGTAACCGAGGGCGCTGCCGACCGGAATGGCGACGTAGAACCAGGCGAGGACGCGGCCGCGAGCCTCGACGGGGTAGAGGTCCGAGAGGATCGTCGGCGCGACGGGGCCGTAGGCGGCCTCGCCGATGCCGACGACGCAGCGCGTCAGCAGGAGGCCGACGAACGTCGCGGCGAGGCCGGAGGCGCCGCTCGCGAGGCTCCATGCCACCACGCCGATGCCCACGAGCACCCAGCGCGAGTGTCTCTCCGCGAGCCGTCCGAACACGGGCGCGCCCGCCATGTAGAGGACCATGAACGCCATCGAGAGCACGCCGATGAGCGCGAGCTCGGGCTGGAACCCGAGATGCGTCCGGCACCAGGATTGAATGGCGTCGAGGGTCGCCGACGTTCTCGCGCCGGCCGCGCCGCCGAAGAAACTGCGCTCGATCGACGGCACGACTGCGGCGAGCACCTGGCGGTCGACGTAGTTGAAGAGATTGATGAGGAGAAGAAGGACCAGCGCCGGCCGCGCGCGCTCGCCCGTCATGCGAACGGGGCCCGGCTCACGAAATCCGACGACGCGTCGATGCGCCCAATTGTAGATGCGACGCCGATGCCAGGCGGGAGAGGCGGGCGCTAGAGAAGAGCTCGGAAGACGATCGCCATCCAGCTCTCATCGTATGTCCAGGCGAGGAATCAAAGTTTCTAGTTTGGTGCCAGCTGCTGGGCGCCGCCTCCCGCAAAGAGCGGAATGCACTCGGGCTCCCACTTCTCCGACCGTTCGGCTGAGGTCGTGGGACGGATGCGGCTCTCGCCATACGACGAATCCGGGGTGAGGGTGACGAGGAGGATCGGCGGCTGCAGCGCCACCTCCAGGCGCGCGGACTTGTACCCTTCCGCGCCGATCTCCAGCGTGAAGCGCCTCTCGCCCTTCGGCGCCGTCCGCTGCAGCAAGAAGCAGCCGTGCGCGTCGGTGAGGGACGTCTCGACGGGGCGCTCTCCGGCGCCGCCCAGGCGGACGTTCGCGCCGGCAACCGCGCCGCCGCCGGGATCCTCGACGATGCCCCGTGTGTAGGCCGTCGCGCACCCGAGCGCCGGAAGGAAGGCGAAGACGACGACGGGCGCGGCCCGCCTCCCCGTCATCCGCGCGTCTTTTCTTCCGAAGTCCGCTCGGGGCTCGCGGTCCGCGCGGTCCGCCCGTCGGACGCGGCGTTCTCCCCCCGCGAGTCCCGCCGCGCGATGTCCAGCACGAACGCCTCGACCCGGCGGTCCCACGTGTGCTCGCGCAGCGCCCGGTTCCGGGCGCGCCGTCCCATCGCCGCGCGCGCGGGCTCGTCCTCGAGGAGGGCCGCCGCCCGCTCGACGACGCCCTCGGCCGGGGTGAAGGGCGCGATCTCGACGCCCGGCTCGAAGAACTCCCGGAGCCCGGCGAAGCTCTCGACCAGCGTCGGGACGCCGCAGGAAGCCGCGAAGAACGCGCGCGGCGTGAGACGGTGCCGTCCGCGGTACGCGCCCTGCGCGTCGTCGAGGAGCGCCGTCTCGAGCGCCAGCCGGCAGCGGCTGAGCCCCGCCCGAAGCGCCTCCGGGGTGTCGAGCGGCGGCAGGACCGGAACGCTCCAGCGCGTCTCGCCCTCGTAGGCGTGCACCCGGACGCGAAACCGCTCCGACAGCGCGGCGACGATGCCGTCCCGGTAGGAGGTCCACTTGCCGTAGTAGAGGACGTCGCACTCGGGTGTCGCGCCGCGCTCCGGATAGTAGAGCTCCGGGTCCGTCGCGGGGTCGCAGCGGCGCGCGGCGATGCGGCGGAGCGCGTAGTCGGGCAGCGTCTGCGGGTCCTGGGTGTAGAAGAGGTCGAAGTGCGGTGCGATCGCGATCGAGGCGGCCAGGCCGTAGGGATCCGAAAGCGCGAATCCGGCGAGGACCGTCTCCTTCGCGAAGATCCGCATCGATCGCTCGGTGAAGTGCAGCGCGCCGCCGAGGCACACGACCACGTCCGGCATGGGATCGGTGTGGTCGATGACGGCCGCGTCGGGGATCGCCGCGGGCTTCGCCCCGCCGGTGTTGACGAATCCCTCGTACCGGAACGGCTCGACGAGACGGGTCCGGAACGTTTTTTGCAGGGCCCGGAGCGGCGGAAAGAGGTTGTTGCAATAGGGTGGCGTGCTGACGTTCCCGAAAAGAAGGAGGGACTTCATCGCGGTCGCGCGCTCCTGTCCGTGTGGACAGGGTCATCGGCCGCCGGGTCGAATTGCGTTCGGCGGAGCGATGAGAGAGGGTGCTCCATGGTGGTCGGGTTCATCGACGGACTAATCTACGACGAGAGCGCGGCGCGGCGTTCGCCGGGCTCAAAATTTCGAGGGATCATGACGAGAAAAATCTTCGGCCCAGCGGCTCTTCGTGTCTTTTTCGCTGTCGCGGCATTGGCATTTTCACTCGACGCGCGATCGGCGGATCGGAAGTCGGCGAAGCTCGGCGGCCTGCCCGCGGTGACGCTGACGCCGATCGCGACGACCGGCCTCACGTCGCCGGTGCAGGTGACGACCGCCCACGACGGCTCCGGACGGCTTTTCATCGTCGACCATACCGGCATCGTCCACATCTACAAGGACGGCGCGCTCCTGCCGACGCCCTTCCTCGACATCTCGTCCCTGGTCGAGTACGACTCCGACGAGCGCGGCATGAACTCCATCGTCTTCCATCCGGACTACACGTCGAACGGCTTCTTCTACGTCAACTACGTCAACAAGCTCGCCAGCCCGGGCGACATCACGGTGGCGCGGTATTCGGTCTCGGCGGGCGACCCCGACGTCGCCGATCCGAATTCCGCGCAGACCGTGCTCGTCATCCCGCACCCGACCAACCCGAACCATTACGCCGGGCAGATGTACTTCGGCCCGAACGACGGGTATCTGTACGTGACCACCGGCGACGGCGGCGGCGGGGGAGACGTTCCGAACAACGCCCAGAACCTCCAGGTGCTGCTCGGCAAGATGCTCCGGATCGACGTCAATGGCACCGGCGCCGTCCCGTGCGGCCAGGCGAATCCCATGCCGTACGCCATCCCGCCGACGAACCCCTTCGCCGGCACGGCGAACTGCGGCGAGATCTGGGCGTACGGCATGCGCAACCCGTGGCGGTGGTCGTTCGACCGTTCGACCGCCGACCTGATCGTCGGCGACGTCGGCCAGCAATGCTACGAGGAGGTCGACTTCCAGCCATCCTCGAGCTCCGGCGGCGAGAACTACGGCTGGCGCATCATGGAAGGCTTTCACTGCTACAACACCGACGGCACCTGCACTCCCGCCAGCTGCGACCAGACGGGTCTGACCCTGCCGGTCATCGAGGAGACCCACACGGACGGCTGGTGCGCGCTCATCGGCGGGTTCGTGTATCGGGGCACGGCGATCCCGGGGCTGTCCGGGATGTATCTCCTCTCCGACAACTGCCTCGGCGATCTCTACGCGGCGACTCCGGGGACGTGGGCCGCGTCCCTGCTCCTGCCGACCGACCTCTCGGTCTCCGGCTTCGGCGAGGACGAGGCGGGCGAGGTCTACGTCGTCGACTACAACGGCGGCGTGTATCGCCTCGACCCGGCGAATGCTCCGGGCCCCGTCATCACCAGCCTCTCGCCCGCGAGCGTCATCGCCGGCGATCCGGACTTCGTCCTGAGCGTCACCGGAACGGGCTTCGTCGGGACATCGGTCGTGCGGTGGAACGGAGCGGACCGGCCGACGACGTTCCAGTCGAGCACGCTCCTGACTGCCGCGATTCCGGCGACCGACATCGCGGCGTCGGGCTCGGCCCAGGTCATGGTCTTCACGCCGTCGCCGGGCGGCGGCTCGTCCGGCTCCCTGACTTTCGACATCAATACGACGTTCCTGGACGTGCCGAACGATTACTTCGCGTACTCCTACATCGAGGCCGTCTTCAACGCCGGCATCACCGCGGGCTGCGACATCCGGCTCTACTGCCCGACCGCGCCGACGACCCGCGCCCAGATGGCGGTCTTCCTTCTGAAGGCGAGCCAGGGGTCGAGTTACACGCCGCCGCCCTGCACCGGCATGGTCTTCCAGGACGTTCCCTGCACGGGCGGGACGTTCGATCCGTGGATCGAGGACCTGGCGAGCCGGGGCATCACGGGAGGCTGCCAGGCCGCTCCCCCCCTCTACTGCCCGGCCGACTCGGTCACCCGGGCCCAGATGTCGGTTTTCCTCTTGAAGACCGAACACCCGTTGCCCTACGTGCCGCCGCCTTGCCAGGGGATTTTCGGCGACGTCGCATGCCCGAGCCTCTTTGCCGATTGGATCGAGCAACTTGCGAACGAAGGCGTCACGGCCGGATGCGGCGGAGGAAACTACTGCCCGGCCAACCCGGTCACTCGCGGGCAGATGGCCGTCTTCGTCACGAAGACGTTCAACATCCCGTTGCCGTGATCGCCTGAACCGCAGGCTTCCGAAAGCCGGAGGCATTCAGCTTTCTGAAGCGCCGGCCGTCTCTCGAGAGAGAGCGGCCGGCGCTCATCGTTTGGACAATTCCGCCGGCGGCGGTTCGTCCTGTCCGGCCAGTCAGACCGCCGCTCCCCGCCGCGCGATCGGGCCGATTGAATTTTTTATTGACTCGCCTTCGCCGCGGGTAAATAGTTCCTTCCGCGAATTCCCTTTCAGTTTCGTCTTAACCGAACGGAGGAACGGCATGCACCGGAGCTCGGCGAGCAGGCTCTCTGTCTCGATCGTGTCCCTGGTCTCGGTCCTGCTCCTCGGAGCAGGCAACGTGCTTCTCGGCGCAGATGCGCCGAAGAAGACGGTGAAGTCCACGGTGTTTCACGCGGTGCAGGTCGGTGTATCACCGCCCCTGCGCACACTCAAGACTTCGGAGCCGACGCGGCACGGCACGCCGCGTGTGATGCCGGACAAGCCTCCGCGGCCTTTCATCAAGACGGACAGGCCCCTTCATGATCCGCTCGTTCAGAAGACCGTCGGCTCGAAGCTCATTCCGGATCCGACCGCGAGCTTCGACGGCCTGGGCGACGTGAATGGCGTTCAGCCCGCGGACATGGGTCTCGACGTCAGCCCGACTCAAGTCTTCGACTGGGTCAATCTCTCCTTCCAGGTCCTCGACAGGAACGGAAACCTTCTCAACGGACCCTTCGACGGAACCGCGATCTGGCAGGCGGCCCTTCCGGGAAGCCAGTGTGCCAGCAACAACGGCGGCGACATCCTCGTTCACTGGGACCAGTTCGCCAGCCAGTGGGTCATCGGCCAGCTCGCCTATCCGGGGCCGCCGAACGGATACCACATGTGCATCGCCGTTTCGCAGACGAGCGACGCCACCGGCTCCTGGTTCGCGTACGACTACCTATACAGCGCGACCGACCTCAACGACTATCCGAAGTTCGGTCTCTGGCCCGACCCGAACAACAACGGCTACTACATCACCGCGCGAAACTTTGCCAACGCCTCGAGCTTCACCGGGATGTCGATCATGGCGATCGACCGCGCCGCCATCCTCGGCGGCAACCCGGGCGTCGGCCAGCTCTTCAACGTCGGCGCTCTGGCGCCGAACCTCGACGGCCTCCTTCCGGCCGACCTGCGCGGCTTGAACCAGGCGCCGGCCGGGTCCGCGGAGACCTACATCGGCTACGGCAACCCGGCGACCGACGGCGGGCCGTCGTCGATCCACTTGTTCCAGACGATGGTCGACTTCGCCAATCCGGATAACTCGACGCTGACGCAACTGCCCGACATCCCGGCCGCGGATTTCGACCCGACCCTCATCAACGGCGCGCCCCAGGTGGGCGGCGGGGCGCTCGAGACGCTGTATTTCTCGATGTATCGCGCCGACTATCGCGTGTTCGGGGATCACGACTCGCTCCTCCTCCTCCACGACGTCAACGTCGCGTCGGCCTGCGGCGGGCCCGAGCAGGGCGGCGAGCGCTGGCATGAGGTGCGCGGCATCAACGTCAACGGGCCGCCCGCGCTCTACCAGGAGGGCACGTACGGACCTTGCGACGGGACCTACCGCTGGATGGGTTCGATCGCGCAGGACGCGGTGGGCAACATCGCCCTCGGCTTGAGCGCGTCGAGCGGCGGCGGCGGCCTCGTCAACGATCCGTCGGTCCACTACACCGGCCGTCTCGGCACCGACCCCCTCGGCACCATGACGCAGGGCGAGGGAACGTTCTTCGACAGCACGCAGCCCTTCGGCGGGTTCCGCTGGGGCGACTACTCGACGATCATCGCCGACCCGGTGGATCAGTGCACGATGTGGTTCTCGGCGATGTACGGTGCCGGGGACTGGAATACGCGCATCGGCTCGTTCAAGTTCCCCAACTGCAGCACCGGACCCTCGGGAACGCTCGAAGGCACCGTGACGGATGGCGCCAACCCGATCGCGGGCGCCACGGTCACGGCCGGGCTGAACTCGACGTTCACGGACGCTTCGGGCCACTACTCGTTCTTAATCCCGGTGGGCACCTACAGCGCCACCGCGTCGAAGTTCGGGTATCTCCCGCAGACGTTCAACAATCTGACCATCACGGACGGCGGAGACCTCGTTCAGGACTTCGTGCTGGCGGCGGCGCCCTCCGTGCTCGTCAACGGCACCGTCAAGGATGGATCCGGCGGCGGATGGCCTCTCTATGCGAAGGTCGTCATCTCGGCCCCGGGCGCTCCCACCTACACGGTCTACACCGATCCCGTGACGGGGTACTACTCGCAGACCCTGGTCCAGGGAATCAGCTGGACCTTCGCCGTCACGGCCCCCCGGCTACATGCCGGGCGGCGGGTCCCTCCCGCTCCACACCGGCCGGTCCCGTCGTGGAAAACTGGACCCTCAATGCCGACGTGCTCGCCTGCAACGCCCCGGGGTACTCCCCGGCCCTCGTCGGACTCTCCGAGTCCTTCGACGCCGGCGTGTTGCCTCCGGGCTGGCAGGACATCGAAAACGGAAGCACGGGGACCGGCGCTGGCATGATCGTCACGAATTCGCCCTGCGGCGACTTCAACGGCAACCTGACCGGCGGCACGGGTCCTTCGCCCTGGTCAACAGCGACTGCAACGGCCCCGGCAGCTCCAACGATTCGACGCTGCTCACGCCGAGCATCGACCTCTCGACGGCGTCTTCCGCGGTCCTCCGCTTCAACAGGACTACTTCAACCTCGGCGACACGGCCGACGTCGACATCTCAGCACGACGGCGGGTCTTCGTGGACGAACATCCTCGACAGACCTCGGACCACCGTGGTCCAAACCAGGTGCAACATCGACGTCACCGGGATCGCGGGCGGCCAGAGCGACGTGCAGGTCCGTTGGCACTACTACAACGCCTTCTGGGCGTGGTGGTGGCAGGTGGACGACGTCGTGGTCGGCGAGGCGGGCTGCGTGCCCGGGCCGGCGGCCTCATCGTCGGCAACGTCTCGAGCCTCAACACCGGCGCCGGCCTGAACGGCGCGACGGTCGCGAACATGACGGCCGGAACGACGGTGAAGACGTTCCCGACGCCGGCCGATCCGAATCAACCCGATGGCATGTACATCATGTACAGCGACAGCGGATCGAACGACCTGCAGGCGTCGCTCAGCCACTATGGCACCGATCAGCACTCGGTCCTGGTCATCCCGGCGCTGCCGTCCGACAGAACTTCGTGCTCGCGTCGGGCAACGTCTCGGCCGATCCCACGAGGGTCGACGGCCGCGTCGATCCGGGTGGTTCGCAGAACCTCCAGCTCACGTTGTCCAACACGGGTGGCGCGCCGGCGAACTTCCAGATCCTGGAGCTCAACGCGCCGGCGCAGACGACCCATACGACCGGTTTCGCGTCCGAAAAGCTGCGCAAGGAAGCGCTCGCGCGACTCAACGGGAAGGCCGCGGCTCTCGCGACCACGTCCAAGGGCTCTCGCGCCGCTGCCCAGCGCTCATCACAATGCCCGTCCGCTCGACGTTGGCGACGTCCTCGCCTCCTATCCCTCGGGCATCACGTACGGCTGGGGTGTCGCGGCCTCGGGCGCGGACTTCTGGCTGTCCAACCTCGGCGTCGCCGGCGGTGACGACAAGGACTACGAGTACGACTCCACGACGGGGGCGCAGACCGGCAACGTTCTGCCCGACTCCTTCGCGTCGGCGGGATCCGGCACGTGGGCAGGCGACGGCGCCTTCGATCCGATCACGGGCACGTTCTGGCGGGTCCTCGTCGGCGGCGACAACTGCATCTACGAGATGAATCCAAGCAGCGGTGCCACCGGCAACAAGATCTGCGGATCGCCCTGGACGGGCAACTCGCAGCGCGGTCTGGCCTACGACATCGTGAACAACGGCTTCTTCATCGGTGGCTGGAACGAAGGGATCGTCTACCACATCGATTCGTCGGGTAACGTCATCGACTCGGCCAACGTCGGTCTGCCGATCTCGGGTCTGGCGTACTCGCCGCAGAACGGGCACCTGCTCGTGATGAGCAATCAGACGGGCAACCCCGACGTGACGGTCCTCGATGCGAACAACAACTACGCCGTGCTGGGCACGTTCTACATCGGCGGCTCTTCGCCGGTGATGACGCCGTTCGGCCAGGCGGGCATGGAGTTCGACTGCGCCGGCAACCTCTGGGTCATCGACCAGAACACGCAGACGATCTACATGGTGGATTCGGGCGAGAACGTCGCCTGCTCCGTCGACATCCCGTGGCTGTCGGAGAACCCGACCGAGGGCACTCTCGCCGCTGGGACGGAAGATCTTCGAGCTCGCAGCCGATCGCTCTCGATTTCGAGGGCGGGACGCTCCTGCCGGGTCTCCGCCAGGCTCAGCTCCAGGTCAAGACGGACACTCCGGTCGCGGTGCCCGCGGTTCCGGTCACCCTCACGGTCCGGTTCCTCGACGTGCCCGACAGCAACCAGTTCCAGGCGTACATCTACGGCATCGCCGGCGCGGGCGTGATGTTCGGTGGCACGCCCGTCTGCTCCGACTCGCTGCACTTCTGCCCGGACGGCGTGGTGACGCGTGCCGACATGGCGGACTACCTCTTCCGCGGCATCCACGGCTTGAACACGCCGCCGCCGGTCTACCAGAACACCTTCGCCGATGTGAGCTTCAACGACTACAACTCGTTCTACATCCAGGGCATCTACAACGACGGCATCACGGCGGGATGCAGCTCCAGCCCCATGCTCTACTGCCCGAACGTACCGGTCACGCGCGCCCAGATGTCGGTCTTCGTCTGGAAGGCAGAGCACGGCTCGACGCCGCCGCCGCCGTGCACGCCTCCCGGCACGTTCGCCGACGTGGTGTGCCCGACCGATTTCGCGGTGGACTACATCGATGCACTCGCAGCCGAGGGTGTGACGGCGGGATGCGGCGGCGGGAACTTCTGCCCGCACGGTCCGATCACGAACGGGCAGATGGCGGTCTTCCTGGTCAAGGCCTTCAACCTCCCGTACCTGCCGTAAGGCGATACCGATTCGATTCCAGGGCCCGGCGAAAGCCGGGCCCTTTTGTTTTCCCCGTAGTTTTGCGAGCTGTTCCGGCCGGACGGGTGCGGCTAGATTGTTCGGTGGGACCAACGTAAAGAGGACGCGGCTCGTGCCGCGTCCGTTTTTTTGACCGCGCGCCGCACGGCGACGCCATCCCGAGGTCTGCACCCGTGTAGGGGCGGGGCTTGTCCCCGCCCGCGCCCATGCGGGCGGCCGCAAGGGCTCGCCCGTTACGGGCCGATGGCTTTCGGCTAGCGTCGTCACTCCCACCGCGTCGCTCTCTCCCAGCGACCACTGGTGGTAGGCGTCGGCCACCTCGTTGGCCGCCCCGTCGAGGACGATGCGCCCATGGTGCAGCCAGAGGACGCGGTCGCAGTTGCTGCGGATCTGATGGAGGGAGTGGGAGACGAGCATGAAGGTCTTCCCGCGCGCGACGAGGCCCTCCATGCGCTCGTGGCACTTGCGCTGGAACTTCTCGTCGCCGACCGAGAGGGCCTCGTCCACGAGCAGGATGTCGGGGTCGACGTCGGTGGCGACCGCGAACGCCAGCCGCGCGGCCATCCCGGTCGAGAAGGTCCGGATGGGCGCGTCGATGAACTCCTGCAGCTCCGCCCAGGCGACGATGCGGTCGAGGCGCCGCCGGGTCTCGGCCCGCGAGAAGCCGAGGAGGGCGCCCTGGAGCATGACGTTCTCGCGTCCCGTCAGCTCGCCGTGGAAGCCGAGCCCGAGCTCGAGGATGGGCGCGATTCGGCCGGCGACGTAGACGCGGCCCTCCGCGGGCGGCAGGACGCGGGAGATGACGCGGAAGAGCGTGCTCTTGCCCGCGCCGTTTCGCCCGATCAGTCCGACGCGCTCGCCGGCCACGACCGAGAGGTCGATCGCGTGCAGGGCCTCGAAGTCGTCGTAAGCGACCTGCCGCTTCAGCCGGCGGATCGTGTATTCCTTGAGCGAGCCGATGCGCTCCCTCGGAATGCGGTAGCGCAGCGTCACCTTCTCGAGGCGGATCGCGGCCGACATCGGGCCGTCAGCTCCAGTACGCCATGTCGTCGCGGCGATGGCAGAAATAGACCCAGCCGGTGACGAGAACGGCGACGCCGAGCGCGAGCGAGCCGAGCACGAGGTCCGCGGCCGGGATCACGCCGTCGTAGATCGGCGCCCGGAAGGTCTGGACGAAGTAGTACATCGGGTTCGCCCAGAGCGCGAACCGGTACTTGGGCGGCACGATCGACGGGTGATAGACGATCGGCGTCAGGAAGAACCACGTCTGCACGACGACGAGATACATCTCCTTGATGTCCGCGAAGCGCGACGCCACGGTATAGAGGATCAGGGAAACGCCCGCGGTGAACATCGTGACGATGAACACCGAGACCGGGAGGAACGCCCACGTGGCGTGCAGCGGGAAGCCGGTCACGAAGAGGATCACGAGCAGCGGCACGAGCGAGAGAACGAGGTTGACGAGCCCGCCGCCGAGGGCGGAGGCGATGAATGCCGAGCGCGGGACGTACATGCGCTTGGCCATCTCGTTCGAGCCGAGCGTCTGCTGCGCCGCCGTCGACGTCGTCTGGGCGAAGAAGGTCCAGAAGATCGAGCCGGTCATGAAGTACACGGGATAGTTCTGGATCGCCTGCTTGAACAGCACCGAGAACACGAGGGTCAGGGCGATCATGTTGAGCAGAGGCGCGAGCATCGTCCAGAGAACTCCCAGAACGGAGCGCTTGTAGCGCACCTTGATGTCCCGGATGACGAGCTCGTGGACGAGGCCGCGGTACTTCCAGAGATTCGCCGCCTCCTCGATCCACGGCGGCCGCTGCCGCGCCGAGTCGTAGACCGGCCCGATCTCCGCGGGCGCCGCCGGGGGCGCGTTCGCCGGAAGGGCTTCGCGGCTCACGGCTTCCGGCTCACGATTCATGGCTCACGGTTCACGGTTCAAGTGTGTTGTGCACGTTGCCATGCGCGCCGACGCCGGTCAACCACCGCTCGAGCTCCGCGGCCCGCGCGTCCCAGGTGTTCTCGACCGCGAACGCGCGCAGGCGGGGACCGGACTCGGCGGCGCCCGCGGCGGCGGCCTCGATCTCGCGCGCGAACTCCTCCGCGCCGTCCGCGAGCCGCACGAGACCGCGATCGGCGAAGGGGCGCAGCGACTCCATCCCGGTCGCCACCACCGGCCGGGCGCACGCCGCGGCCTCGTAGAGCTTCACCGGGTCGGTCGCGTGGGTCAGCGGCGAGAGGCGGAACGGAATGATTTCGACGTCGAACCGGGCGTGCCAGTCCGGCATCTCGGCGTACGGACGCTCGCCCCGGAAACGCACGTTCCCGCGCCGGACGGGCCGCGCCGCGGCGTCCTCGATGCCGCCGACGATCTCGAAGCGCCACTCCGGCCGCCGGGCGGCCAGCGCATCGAGGAGCGGCATGTCGAACCACTCGTCCACCGCGCCGACGTAGCCGACCGTCAGGGCGCCGTCGCGCCGCGCCGGCGGTGGAACGGCGGCGAAGCGCTCGAGGTCGCACGCGTTCGGCAGCAGGCGGGCCGGCGCGCCGCGTTCCTCGAGCCGCCGCCGGAGCGGCTCGGAGGTCGCCGTGACGAGGTCCGCGGCGCGGGCGAGCGCCGTCTCGGCCTCGGCGAAGACGCCGGGGCGGTTCTTTCCGAACGCCTCGTGCGCGTCGAGACAGTCGTAGACGAGCGTTCCTCCGAACCGTTCGCGCAGCGCCAGCGCGAGGGGCGCCCAGAACGGCGACTCGACCAGAACGACCGCGTCGGTCATTCCAAAGCGGGACCGCGCGGCCTCGATGCCCGCCATCGCCCGCCCGAGCGACGGCTCGGCGAGGCGCCGGTCTGCGGGATCCTCGCGGCGCACGCCGGGAATCGGCAGGAGGGCGACGCCGGGAGCCACCCCGGCCGGCTCCTCCGGCTCGTCCTCTCCCGCGAGCGATCCGTAGAACACGCGGCGCCCTGCTCGGGCGAGGGCTTCGGCGAGCTGCTGGGGGCGCTGCCTCCGGTAGGTCCAGGCGATGACCGGAAGCACGAGCACGTCGGGCGGCGCGCCCGGGAGGCGCTCGGGCAGCGGGAACCGGGGCAGGACGGGCGCCGGCTTGCGCAGGCCGAGGAGCCGCTCGGGCCGCCCCCGGCGCCTCAGGGCGCGGCGCCAGGAAAGCGGCACCACGCGCCGGCCGAAGGCGTAGATCCGGCCGCGCAGCCCCGACTCCCAATCCGGCGTCATGCCGGCGGGACGAACGGCGTGAAGGGGCGGCCGGCGAGGATCGCGGCGATCCGCTCCGCGGCGAGGCCGTCGCCATAAGGATTGACGCGGCCGGTCATGGCCCGTCGGGCGGCGGGGTCGGCGAGCAGTGCCGAGGCGCGCGCGACGATGCGCTCCTCGTCCGTTCCCACGAGGGCCGCGAGCCCGGCCTCGATGCCCTCCGGCCGCTCCGTCTTCTCGCGCAGCACCAGCACGGGCTTGCCGAAGGTGGGCGCCTCCTCCTGGATGCCGCCCGAATCGGTCAGGATCAGCCGCGCCCGCCGCATGAGGCGCACGAGCTCGAGATAGTCCAGCGGCTCGACGAGCGTGACGTTGGGGATGTCGGCGTTGCGCCGGACGACCGGCGCCACGTTCGGGTTCGGATGGAGCACGTGGACGAACCGCGTATTCGGGAAGGCGCGGGCGAGCCGGCCGATCGCGCGCACGACGCGTTCGAGCGGCTCGCCGAAGCTCTCCCGGCGGTGCGCCGTGATCAGGACGAGGTCCTCCTCGGCGGCCGCTCCGTCTCTGCCGGCGATCGCGAGCAGCGCATCGACGACCGTGTTTCCAGTGAGGAACACCTTCGCCGCGGGGACGTGCTCGGCCTCGAGGGCGGCCGCCGCGCGCCGCGTGGGCACGAAGAGAGCGTCCGAGGCGAGGTCCACCACGCGCCGGTTCATCTCCTCGGGGAACGGATGCCGGAAGTCGCCGGTCCGGAGTCCCGCCTCGACGTGCCCGACGCGCACCCGGCGATGGAAGGCCGCGAGCGCGGCGCACATGGCCGTCGTCGTGTCCCCCTGCACGAGGAGCCAGTCGGGCTTCTCGCTCTCCAGGACCGGGTCGAGCGCCGCGAACACGCGCGCGGAGAGCGCGTTCATCGTCTGGTCGGGGCGCATCAGGTCGAGGTCGATGTCCGGCGCGAGTCCGAAGAGTCCGAGCGCCTGATCGAGCATGTGCCGGTGTTGCGCGGTCGCGCACAGGAGCGTGCGCCAGCCGGGCTCCTCGCGCAGCCGCTGCAGCACCGGAGCCATCTTGATGGCCTCCGGCCGAGTTCCCACGATGACGAAGAGCTTCATGAACCTCGAACGGCAGGCGAGCCCCTTCGGGCATTGTACGTGCTCGGCTCCGGGGCCACGAGCGGAAAATCTCCGCCGGTCCCTTCCGAGGCGCCGCCCTCGTGCCTCGGGAGCGGTACACTCTCCGGCCGAGAGCCATGATCCCGGAAGTCTTCGAGTGTCCGCGGTGCGAGCGGCAGTTCGTCATCGACACGGTCCCGGATGCGGGAAGCGAAGCGGTCCACTGTCCGCAGTGCAGCCGCTACCTCGGCGTGAGGGACATCGCGTTCGTTCTCCGCAGCGAGCTCGACGAGATGATCGAGCGGCTGACGTTCGAGAAGGACCGCCTCGAGAAGGACGAGGCCGTCTACGGCCTGACCGACTGCGATCCCGAGATGCGCTACTACGGCCGCGAGGTGACTCGCGTGATCCGCGTGCTGCGCACCGCGCTGAAGGACCTGCACAGCCTCCGCCAGGACTATCGCGTCAAGACGCTCTGAGCGGCGCTCGACGCGCCGACGTGAGAGGGAAAGTTCCCTCTTCGACAGCGCCCAAGAAAACGCTCAGCAGTTTTACGGGGAGGCAGGGGCCTTCGCCGCATCGACGAAACGCCGCAGGCGGCGGAGCGCCGTCTCCTTCCCGAGGAGCGCGACGACGTCGAAGAGGGGAGCGCCCACGGTCGTCCCGGTCAGCGCGAGGCGCGTCGGGTGGATGAGCTTGCCCGCCGCGATCCCCTCGGCCTCGGCGGTCTTCCGGAGGGCCTCCTCGGTGCCCGCCGCGGTCCAGTCGGGAACGGCCTCCAGGGCGTCGGCGAGCCGCTCGAGCTGCCGCGGGGTATCGGGCCGCACGTGCTTCTTCCAGCCGTCGGGATCGTAGTCGGCGGGGTCCTCCGCGTAGGAGGAGAGCGCCCGGCCCATCTCGATCGTCGTGCGCACGCGCGGCCGATGGAGCTCGATCGCGGCAAGCGCCACGTCGCGCGACGGCAGGCCCTTCGGAGCGTGCGGGGCCGAACGGGCGAGGAGCTCGTCCGCCGGCATCCGCGCCACGTACTGCGCATTCATCCAGAGGAGCTTCTCCGGGTCGAAGACCGAGGGCGAGGCGCCGACCCTCTCGAGCGAGAATTCTCGCTCCATCTCCGCGCGCGACAGGATCTCCCGGTCGCCGCCCGGCGCCCAGCCGAGCAGCGCCAGGAAGTTGAAGAGCGCCTCGGGCAGGATGCCGGCGTCGCGCCACTCCTCGACGGCGGCGGCGCCGTGCCGCTTCGAGAGCTTCTTCCGATCCGTCCCCAGGATCATGCCGAGATGCGCGAAGCGGGGGACCGGCGCGCCGAGCGCGGCGAAGAGCGCGACGTGCTTGGGCGTGTTCGCCAGGTGGTCGTCGCCGCGGATGACGTGGGTGATGCGCATCTCGGTGTCGTCGACGCAGACGCTGAAATGGTAGAGCGGGTGGCCGTCCGAGCGCACCAGCACGAAGTCGTCGAGCGCCTCGGCGGGGAACTCGACCCGGCCGCGGATCAGGTCGTCCACGACGATCGTCTCGGCGGGCATCTTCAGCCGCACGACGTGACGCTCGCCCGCGCGGGCGCGGCGGTCGCTCTCCTCGGGCGGGATCGCGCGCCCCGCGCCCGAGTAGCGATAGGCGCGCCCCGCGGCCTCCGCCTTCTTGCGCTCCGCGTCCAGCTCCTCGGGCGTCTCGAAGGCCCGGTAGGCCCTTCCGTCCGCGAGCAGCCGCTCGGCCGCGGCGCGGTAGAGGTCGTACCGGCGGGACTGGTAGAAGGGTCCCTCGTCGTAGTCGAGCCCGAGCCACTCCATGGCCGAGAGGATCTGCGCGGTCAGCTCCTCCCGGGAGCGCTCGACGTCGGTGTCCTCGATGCGGAGGAGGAACGTGCCCCCGGTGTGGCGCGCGAAGAGCAGGTTGTAGAGCGCCGTGCGCGCACCGCCGACGTGGAGCGAGCCCGTCGGCGAGGGCGCGAACCGGACGCGCGGGATTGTGGGATCTGGCAAGGCGCCGAATCCTAGCTCAGGAGCGTCTCCGCTTTCCATCGAGACGGCAGAACGCGGGACCCATGAAGACCGACGCGCCACGGGAGCCACCGATCCGGCGCCTTCGCGCCGACGCCGTGCTCGTCGCGGTCGCGATCGTGTGGGGCACCGACTTCGTCATGGTCAAGAACCTGCTCGGCGCCGTGCCGGCCCTCCCGTTTCTCTTCTGGCGTTTCGCGCTGGCGGCGCTCTGCGGCCTCTTCACGCTCCGTTCCCGGCGCCGGACCGCGGGGGTGTGGGCGGACGGGGGAAGGCTCGGAGCGCTCGCGGCCCTCGGCGTCGGGTTGCAGATCGTCGGCCAGACGCGAACGACCGCATCGAACGCCTCGTTCCTGACCGGGCTCGCCTCGGTCCTGACGCCGCTCGCGGCGTTTCTCCTGACGCGTCGCTGGCCGACGCTCGAGAACGCCGCGGGTCTCGCCCTCGCCGGATCCGGATTCGTGCTGATGACGTTTCCCTCGGGCGGAGGACCCGTCAACGTCGGCGACCTGCTCGTGTTCGTCAGCGCGATCGTATGGGCCTTCTACATCGTCGAGCTCGCGGAGCGCTCCCCGCGCCACGACCCGGCGTGGCTGGCGATGATCCAGATCGGCGTGGTGGCCCTCGCCTCCGGCGCGGCGGCGCTGGCCGAGGGCGGAACGCCGGCGCTGCGTTCCGGCATCGCGCCGATTCTCCAGCGGCCCGACTGGCTCGCCCAGGCCGTCCTCCTCGCCGCGGTCGGGACGACGGGAACGTTTCTCTTCCAGACCTGGGCGCAGCGCCAGATGTCGGCGACCCACGCGGCGATCATCTTCACGCTCGAGCCGGTGGTGACGGCGCTGACCGCGGCGGCGTTCCTCGGCGAGCGACTCGGCCCGCGTGGCTGGGCGGGAGGCGTCCTCGTGCTCGCCGGGATCGTCGTTTCGGAGATGCGGTTGCGGCGGTGAGGGGGGACGGCCCGGCACGTGGCGCCCTTCTGTTTGTCATCCCGAGCGCAGCGAGGGATCCCTTTCGAGTCGCGCTGTCGCTTTGAAAGGGATCCCTCGTCGCTGCGCTTCTCGGGATGACGCGCGGGGGCTTTGCTCCCGCGCGTCAGTCGAGCGGAAACGTCAGCGAATACGAGAACCGCCCCCGTCCGACCTCCATCAGCAGGGTCGTCTTGTTGAAGTCCCGCTGGAGGACGTGGTCGACGTCCTCGGGACCGCGCACGGCCATGCCGTTGATGCCGAGGAGGGTGTCGCCGGACCGCAGTCCCGCCTGCGCGGCGAGGCTGTCGCGGTCGACCGAGACGATCCGGTAGCCGTCGGACGAGCGCCGGAGCGCGACGCCGATGTCCTCGCGGAGGATCTGCACGCCGATCCCGGCCGGCGGCGATTCGCCCTGCACGGTCACGGCGCGCTCGCCCTGCTGTCGGCTGCGCAGCACGAGCTTCAGCGGCAGGCCCGGTCCGCGCGTCGAGAGCATCGTCTCGAACGCCTCCTGCGAATCGATCGGGGTCCCATCCACCGAGATGATCTGGTCGCCGTCGCGGATCCCGGCGCGCGCCGCGGGCGAGTTGGGGTAGACGGTCCGCACCCGGAATCCCCGCGGACGGTTCTCCTCGCCGGAGACGAGCGTCTTGCCGCGCACGCCGATCCACACGGCGCGGACCTCGCCGTAGCGCAGCAGGTCGTTGACGATGCGGTGGGCACGGTCGACCGGAATCGCGAAGCCGATTCCCTGCGCGCCTCCGATGATCGCGGTGGCGACGCCCACCATCTCGCCGTCGACGTTGACGAGCGGGCCGCCGGAGTTGCCGGGGTTGATCGAGGCGTCGGTCTGGATGAAGTCGGTGTAGGTCTGGCCGTTCTCGCCCTTGACGCTCCGCCCCTTGGCGGAGACGACGCCGGCGGTGACGGTGTTGGAAAGCCCGAACGGGTTGCCGATCGCGACGATCGTCTCGCCGATCATCAGGTCGGCCGACGAGCCCATCTTGAGCGCCGGCAAGGCGCCCTGGGGCCGGCGGACGCGGAGAACGGCCAGGTCGTTGTCGGAGTCCGACCCCACGACCTCGCACTCGAGCTCGAGCCCGGACTTGGTCATCGCCGTGATCTTCGAGGCGCCCGACACGACGTGGTCGTTCGTCACGATGATGCCCTTCGGATCGATGATCGCGCCCGAGCCTAAGGACTGGCTCCTTCGCTCCCGGGATCGGCTGTCGAACCCGAAGAAGAAGTCGTCGAAGACGGACGGGCGCTGCCGCAGCGTCTGCTCCGCCGAGATGTTGACGACCGCGGGCGCCACCTTCTCGACGACCTGCACGATCTCGGTGCGGCGATTCGAGAGCGGGACAGCGCATGCGGAAGCCGAGAGCAGTACCCCAGCGATTATCCATCGAGCCTTCACGATCGCGTGGAACGATACCCTGTACGGCGGGCCATTCCGACGTCCGTAAATAAAAAGGGAGAGGAAGCCTAGGCGACTTCCCCTCCCTCTCCGGTCGGGCCGCGCAGCGGCCCGCTCAGAGTCCGAGACCCTAGCGGGTCTTGACGTCGATCGTGTCGGGCTTCTTCTCGGCGTGGCCGTTGCCCGGCGTGATCTTGATCGTGCGGGGCTTCGCATCCTCGCGTTTCGGCAGCTCGATGCGGAGCAGCCCGTCGGAGAAGTCGGCCTTGATCTTCTCGCGGTCCACGTTCGTCGGAAGGCTGAAGCTGCGGACGAACTGCCCGTAGGAGCGCTCGACCCGGTGATAGCTCTTGATGTCGCTCTCCTTCTCGAACTTGCGCTCGCCGCGGAGCGTGAGCAAGCCGTTCTCGCTCTGGATCTCGATCTGGTCCTCCTTGAAGCCCGGCAGCTCGGCCGTGATCACGATTCGGTCCTTCTCCTCGGCGATGTCCACTGGCGGCGCCCAGGCCGCCATGCTCAGCTCATCGTCCCGCTCGGGGCGGCCGAACGTCGCGCCGAGGGCGCGATTGAGGCGGTCCTGCAGGGTCGATAGCTCACGATAGGGTTCCCAACGAGTCAGGTTCATGGTTCCTCCTTGATGGATGGGTGGGGATGGGGCTCATACCGTCACCGCGACGGGTTTCTTGTGAACGGTCAGGGTCTCGCCGTCCTTCGAGGCGTCGATCTCGGCCATGTCGCCTTCGCGGATCTCGCCCGAGAGCAGACGCCCGGCGAGCACGTCGGAGACCTGCTTCTGGATCTGGCGCTTCAACGGCCGCGCGCCGAAGGTCGGGTCGAAGCCGCGGGCCGCGATCTGCTTCACCGCGGCGGGAGTCCAGGTCAGCAGGATGCCGCGGCCGAGAACGGTCTTCGCGAGCGCCTCGAGCTGGATCTCGACGATCTTCCCGATCTCGTCGCGCGTCAGGCGATGGAAGACGATGACGTCGTCGATGCGGTTGAAGAACTCGGGACGGAAGTGGCGGCGCAGCGCCTCCTCGATCTTCGCCTTGATCTCGTCCTCGTCGCGCGAGGACTCCTCGGCGATCCATTCCGATCCGAGGTTCGACGTCATGATGATGACCGTGTTCTTGAAGGACACGACTCGCCCCTTGCCGTCGGTCAGCCGCCCGTCGTCGAGGACCTGGAGCAGCACGTTGAAGACGTCCGGGTGGGCCTTCTCGATCTCGTCGAACAGCACGACCGCGTAGGGACGCCGCCGGACGGCCTCCGTGAGCCGGCCCCCCTCCTCGTATCCGACGTAGCCCGGCGGCGCGCCGATCATCCGCGCGACCGAGTGCTTCTCCATGTACTCCGACATGTCGAGGCGCACCATCGCGTGCTCGTCGTCGAAGAGGAACTCGGCGAGCGCCCGCGCGAGCTCGGTCTTGCCGACGCCGGTCGGGCCGACGAAGAGAAACGAGCCGAGCGGCCGCTTCGGATCCGAGAGGCCCGCGCGGGACCGCCGCACGGCATCGGCCACCGCCCCGACGGCCTCCTCCTGCCCGATGACGCGCAGGTGCAGGCGGTCCTCCATGCGCAGGAGCTTCTGCGACTCGCTCTCGATCATCCGGCTGACCGGAATGCCGGTCCACTTGGAGACGACGGAGGCGATGTCCTCCTCCGTGACCTCCTCGCGGAGCATCGGCTGGCCCTTCTGGAGCTCGGCCAGGCGGTCGTTCTCCGCCGCGAGCTCCTTCTCGAGCTGGGGGAGGCGGCCGTAGCGGAGCTCCGCCACGCGCTGCAGCTCTCCCTGGCGCTCGGCCTCGACCGCGTCCAGCCGGACCTTCTCGATCGCGCCCTTGATCTCGCGGACCTTCTGGATGACTTCCTTCTCCGCGGACCACTTCGCCTTCAGCCGGCTCGATTCCTCGCGGCCCTCCGCGAGCTGCCGCTCGATCTCCTCGAGGCGCGCCCGCGCCTCCTTCGTCTTCTCCTTCTGGAGCGCGCGCTTCTCGATCTCGAGCGAGACGAGGCGCCGCTCGACGGCGTCGATCTCGGCCGGCAGCGAGTCGATCTCGGTGCGCAGCTTGGCCGCGGCCTCGTCCACGAGGTCGATGGCCTTGTCGGGCAGGAATCGATCGGTGATGTAGCGGTGCGACAGGCGGGCCGCGGCCACGAGGGCGGCGTCGGTGATGCGGACGCCGTGGTGGATCTCGTAGCGCTCCTGGAGCCCGCGCAGGATCGCGATCGTGTCCTCGACCGTCGGCTCCTCGACGTACACCGGCTGGAAACGGCGCTCCAGCGCGGCGTCCTTCTCGATGTGCTTCTGGTACTCGGCGAGCGTCGTCGCGCCGATCGCGCGAAGCTCGCCCCGGGCGAGCGCCGGCTTGAGCATGTTCGACGCGTCCATGGCGCCCTCGGCGGCGCCCGCGCCGACGAGCGTGTGGAGCTCGTCGATGAAGAGGATGATCGTGCCCTGCGCCTCCTCGATCTCCTTCAGGACCGCCTTCAGCCGATCCTCGAACTCGCCGCGGTACTTGGCGCCCGCGATCATGGCGCCGAGATCGAGCGACACGACGCGCTTGTTCTTCAACCCCTCGGGCACGTCGCCCATGTGGATGCGGCGGGCGAGGCCCTCGACGATCGCCGTCTTGCCGACGCCGGGCTCGCCGATCAGGACCGGGTTGTTCTTGGTGCGCCGCGAGAGGACCTGCACGACGCGGCGGATCTCCTCGTCCCGGCCGATGACCGGGTCGATCTTGCCCCGGCGCGCGAGATCGGTGAGGTCGCGCGTGTAGCGCTTGAGCGCCTGGTACTTCTCCTCCGGGTTCGGGTCCGTGATGCGCGAGGAGCCGCGGACCTCCTTCAGCGATTTCAGCAGGTCGTCCTTCTTCACGCCGGCCTTCGAAAGGCGGCGGGCGACGTCGCCTCCGGCCTCCGCGAGCGCGATCAGGAAGTGCTCGGTCGAGACGTACTCGTCGCCGAACTCCTTCGCGACCTCGAATGCGCGGTCGAAGACGCGCGTGAGGTCACGCGCCGTCGCCGGGTCGGCGGACGCCCCGGAGACCTTCGGCCGCCGCTCGAGCTCCTCCTCGAGCTGTCCGGCGAGCTCTCCGGGATTGGCGCCGAGCTTTTGGAGCACGGGCACGACCACGCCGTCGTCCTGGCGCAGGAGCGCGAGCAGCAGGTGGTCGCCGGTCAGCTCCGCGTTGCCGCGGGCCCGCGCGTCGCGCTGGGCCTCCTGGAGGGCTTCCTGGGCCTTGATCGTGAGCTGGTCGAACCTCATGTTTCCTTTCGTGGCCGAGGCGTCGCCGCCGGGCCAATCTCAGCGGACGGTCAATCTAATATATGCGCCGATTCATGTCAAGTTTCAAAATCGTTAAATCTTAGCTATACGGACTAAATATATGGCCGCAACTCACGTGCCGCCTCAAGATGCAAATATCTTGTGGATCTATGATTTAGCGCGAATCGGATCGCCGAGCCCTGCTTCCCGGAATCCCTTCTCCCGGAGGAAGCAGGAATCGCAGACGCCGCAGGGTTCGCCGGAGGGGCCTGGCTCGTAGCAGGAGCTCGTCAGCTCGAAGTCGAGGCCCAGGGAGGCGGCCTTTCGGACGATCTCCGCCTTGGACATCGAGAGCAGCGGCGCCCGGATGCGGAAGGCCGCGCGGCCCTCGACGCCGGCCTTCGTGCCGAGATTGGCCATGCGCTCGAAGGCGTCGATGAACTCCGGACGACAATCGGGGTAGCCCGAGTAGTCGAGCGCGTTGGCGCCGATGAAGATGTCCGAGGCGCCCGAGACCTCGGCCCAGGCGAGCGCGTGCGCGAGAAAGAGGGTGTTGCGGGCGGGCACATAGGTGGCCGGGATCCCGTCCGGCGCCGATCCGTGCGCGGGCACCGCGATCGAGGCGTCGGTCAGCGCCGAGGCGCCCTTGCCGGGAAAGTCGATCCGGACGACGCGGTGCGCGCGCGCGCCGTAGCGCGCCGCGAGCGCCCGCGCGCGGTCGATCTCGACCGCGTGGCGCTGCCCGTAGTCGAAGGACAGCGCGAGCACGTCGAACCCCTCTTCCCGGGCGAGCAGGAGACACGTCGCGGAGTCGAGGCCACCCGAGAGGAGCAGGATGGCCGTCTTCATCGCCCCGCCACTTCGCCCCAGAGCACCTTGTGGAGCTGCAGGCCGAGCCGGATGTCCCGGCCGCTGTCGCGGACCCACTCGGCGAGCGTTTCGGGGGGCAGCGACTGCCAGGCCGGGGAGAACGTCACGACGCGCCCGGCATCGAGCCCCCGCTCCCGGACCATCGCGAGCGACCAGTCGAAGTCACGTCGGTCCGCGATCACGAACTTCAGCTCGTCGTGGGGCTGGAGGCCGTCCAGGTTCCCGGGCAGATTCGCGGCCGCCATCCCGCTGCCCGGCGCCTTCACGTCCACGATCTTCACGACCCGCGGGTCCACGCGGTCGAGCGGCACGTGTCCGCCGGTCTCGAGCAGGACGGTGCGGCCGGCCGCGAGCAGCCGGTCCATCAACGGATACACGCCCTCCTGCTCGAGCGGCTCGCCGCCCGTGACCTCGACGAGCCGCGTCTCGAGGGCGAGCGCTCGGCCGGCCGCCTCGGCGACCGTCATCTCGGTGCCGCCGTGGAAGGCGTACTCGGTGTCGCACCAGACGCAGCGCAGGGAGCAGCCCGTCAGACGCACGAACGCGCACGGGAAACCGGCGCGGGTCGACTCGCCCTGGATCGACCGGAAGATCTCCGTCACCCGCAGGGGCGGTTCGGTCATTCCGTCGCGCGGATCTTTCCGTGCAGCATGTTCATGCCGCACGAGAACCCGTACTCGCCGACGTGCTGGGGCACGATCGTGATCGCGGTCCGCCGCCCCGACGGCAGCGGACGGCGGATGCCGAAGTCGGGCAGCACGATCTCGTCCGTGCAGGGACCCGTGTCGCGGCGGTCGAAGATCAGGGTCAGCGGCGATCCCCGGCGCGCGACGATCAGGTCGGGCGAGTAGCCGCCGTCGACGACGATGGTGATCCGCGATTCGGCCTCGACCGCGCTCCGCCTGCCGAAGAAGAACACGTACAGAAAGGCGAGCAGGGCCGCGCCGGCGACGATGGCCGCCCAGCGGTCGGCCGTCACGGGAGCTCCCGGCCGGCGAGCCGCAGGCTGTTCGCGACCACCGACACCGAGGAGGCCGCCATGGCCGCGGAGGCGATCATCGGCGACAGCATCCATCCGGTCAGCGGATAGAACGCGCCGGCCGCGAGCGGGATCCCGAGCGCGTTGTAGAGAAACGCGAAGAGCAGGTTCTGGCGGATGGTCGACAGGGTGGCGCGCGAGAGCGCGATCGCGTCCGCGACGCCGCCGAGGCTTCCCCCGACGAGAGTCACGTCCGAGGCCTCGATCGCGACGTCGGCGCCCGCGCCGACGGCGATGCCGAGGTCGGCCTGCGCGAGCGCGGGCGCGTCGTTGACGCCGTCGCCGACCATGGCCACGGCCTCGCCGCGCTCCTGGAGCTCGTGCACGCGCGCGGCCTTGTCGGGAGCGAGGACGCGGGCGAACACCTCGTCGATCCCCACACGGCTCGCGATGGCGCGCGCCGTCTCCTCGCGATCCCCCGTCAGCATCACGACGCGCAGGCCCATCCGGCGAAGCCGCGCGACGGCCGCGGCCGAGGTCGCTTTCTCGCGGTCGGAAACGGCGAGGACGCCGAGCAGCCGGCCGTCCGCCGCCACCAGCAGCGGCGTCTTGCCTTCTTGCGCGAAGCGGTCGAGCTCTTCGCGCACCGGCGAGACCGGAATGCCTCGCTCCTCGAGGAAGGCCTCGTTGCCGACGGCGACCGGACGGCCCCCGATCCGGCCGGTCACGCCCATGCCCGTCCGCGACGCGAAGTCGCGGACGGGCGAGGGAGGAATCCCCTTCTCGCGGGCCGCCTCGACGACGGCGCGCGCGAGCGGGTGTGCGGACGCCTCCTCGAGTCCCGCGGCGAGACCGAGCAGCTCCTCGTCCGAAACGCCCGCGATGCGGACGCGGTCGGTCAGCCGCGGACGGCCCTCGGTGATGGTGCCCGTCTTGTCGAGGAGCACGAGGGTCACCCGTCGCGCGGTCTCGAGCGCCTCGGCGCTGCGGAACAGGATTCCGGCGCGCGCGCCGCGGCCGGTCGCGACGAGGATCGCGGTCGGCGTCGCGAGGCCGAGCGCGCAGGGACAGGCGATGACGAGCACGGAGGCGAGCGCGACCGTCGCGAAGAGGGCCCGCGGCTCGGGGCCCCAGACGTACCAGCCGACCCAGGCGACGACCGCGATCCCGAGGACGACCGGAACGAAGACGCCCGAGATCCGGTCCGCGAGCTTCTGGATCGGGGGCTTCGACGCCTGCGCCTGCTCGACGAGGCGGGCGATCTGCGCGAGCGCCGTGCGGCTGCCGACCGCGGTCGCCTCCATCTCGAGGACGCCGTCGCCGTTTAAGGTGCCGCCGATCACCCGATCGTCGGGTCCCTTCTCGACCGGAATCGATTCGCCGGTCACCATCGATTCGTCGACGGCCGACCGACCCTCGCGCACGACGCCGTCGACCGGGACGGCGTCGCCCGGCTTGACCCGCAGCCGGTCGCCGGTCCGGACCTCGGCGAGCGGCACCTCGCGTTCCATGCCGTTCTCGAGCCGGCGGGCGGTCTTCGGCGCGAGACCGAGGAGGCGGCGCACCGCCGTCGAGGCGCGCCCGCGCGCCCGCGTCTCGAAGTAACGGCCGAGGAGCACGAGCGTCAGGATGACGCCGACGGCCTCGTAGTAGACGTGTCCCATCCCTCCGGAGGGCGCGCGCGCGAGAAGGCCGGGGAAGAAGGTCGTCGCGGCGGAGAGGAGGAGCGCGGCGGTCGTCCCCATCGCGATCAGGGTGTCCATGTTCGCGTTCCGATGCCGGAGCGTGCGCACGGCTCCCGACAGAAACGGCGCGCCGGCCCAGAGGTAGACGGGGAGCGTCAGGGCGAGGAGAACGAGGTTGCGGCCCGGGAACGTCACGCCGGCCATCGAGAGCACGAGGACGGGCGCCGTCAGCAGCGCCGCGCCGACGGTCCGGCGGAGCAGGTCGCCGACCTCGCGGCGGGACCGTGCGTCGTCCTCCTCCGCCGTCCCGTCGCGCGCCGTCCGGGCGTCGTAGCCGCTCGCCCGGACGGCCGCGATCAGCCGCTCGGCGTCGAGCCCTTCGCCCCGCACCTCGGCGCGTCCGGTTCCCAGATTGACCGAGGCGTCCGCGACGCCGGGAACGGCGACGAGGGCCTTCTCGATCGTCGTCACGCACGAGGCGCAGTGCATGCCGTCGAGCGCGAGCGTGACGGACTGCGCGCCGGGGTCCGGGGGAGCGGGGCTCGCCGCGGCGCCGGAGGGCGGCAGCACGGGCAGGCGCATCGAGCTTTCGCCCGGCGGCCGATGGGCGCCGAGGTACCGTCCCGGATCCCGATCGAACGCCACGGCGCAGCCCGGGGCGCAGAAGAAGAACTCGCGTCCGTCCCATTCTCGCCGCGCGCTCGCCGCCGCGGGCTCGACCGACATCCCGCAGACCGGATCGACCGTGAGCGTTCCGCTCGCGTCATGGCCCGGAGGGCTCGTCACCAACCTCCCGGCTGAGAATCCGCGGTCACCATGAGGTCGACGTAAACTCCGTCCTCGATGAGGAGCCCTGAGGCGAGGGACGCCGGCGAGGCGTTCCGGCTCCCGCGGTCCGGGAACCGCCGTGCCGTCCGATCGCTCCTCCTCGACTCCCGAACTGTGTTCGCACTCCCCCCGGCGGAGAGTCTATCCGCATGAGCGCTCCCGTTCGCTACCGCGCGGTCATCGCGTACGTGGGCACGGGGTTCCACGGCTGGCAGCGCCAGAGGAACGCGCCGCGCACGGTGCAGGCCGTGCTCGAGGCGGCCCTGCGGCCGCTCGCCCACGCCGCCGCGGCGGTCGAGGGAGCGAGCCGCACGGACGCCGGCGTGCACGCGGACGGACAGGTTGCCCACTTCCAGCTGTCCCGGCGGCGCGAGCCGCGCGTGGTCCGCGATGCGTGGAACGACCGGCTGCCCGAGGACGTCCGCGTCCTGGCCGTCGACGAGGCCGCGCCGGACTTCCATGCCCGGTACGACGCGGCGGGAAAGGTCTACACGTATCGCTGGAGCCGCGCGGCCGTCATCCCGCCGGCGCGGTCGCCCTTCGTCGCTCCGCTGTCGCCGCGCGCCGAGGCGGCGCGCATGCGCGAGGCGGCCGCGGGGCTCGCCGGGCGGAGGGACTTCCGCGTCTTCTCCGTGGCCGTGCCCGACGGCGAGTCCACGATGCGGCGCCTCGACGAAGTCTCGATCGAGGAGGACGGCGACGAGCTGAGGGCGGTCTTCCTCGGCGAGGGATTCCTCCGCGGCATGGTCCGCTCGATTTGCGGGGTGCTCGCGGACGCGTCGCGCGGGCGCGTGCCCGTCGGCCGCGCCGGGGAGCTGCTCCAATCGGGCGACCGGCGGCTCCTGTCGCCAAAGGCGCCCGCGCGGGGCCTGACGCTGACCCGGGTTCTCTATCCGCCGTTCGCGAGCGGCGACACGCTCGATTGATGGGAGACGGCGCGGGGGGAGACGTTCCCTCCCTCGTCGGTCGGGCCGCACAGCGGCCCGCTCGGAGTCCGAGTCCCCCCGCGTTACACTCAGGGTGTGATCGATCTGGACATTGTCGCCGCGCGGGGCACGTTCGAGAGGCAGCTTCTCGACGAGATCGACCTCGCCCGACTCCCGCGCCACGTGGCGATCATCATGGACGGCAACGGACGCTGGGCCAAGCAGCGGGGCTCACCGCGCGTGGAAGGCCACCGCGCGGGGATCGCCTCCGTGCGCGAGGCGGTCGAGACCTGCGCCCGCCTCGAGCTCGACGCCCTCACCCTCTACGCCTTCTCGGTGGAGAACTGGAAGCGGCCGCGGTTCGAGATCGTCACGCTCATGTCGCTCCTGAAGGAGTACCTCGCCAAGGAGCTCGGGAACCTCCTGAAGAACGACATCCGGTTCCGCGTCGTGGGCCGGATGAACGAGCTCGATCCGTCGGTCCAGAAGGCGCTCGGGCAGGGACTCGCCGGGACCTCCTCCTGCCGCGGCATGACGTTCAACATCGCGCTGAACTACGGCGGCCGCACCGAAATCGTCGATGCATGCCGGTCGCTCGCGAACGATGTCGTCTCGGGACGCCTGACGCCCGAGCAGATCGACGAGGAGACGCTCGGGTCGCGCCTCGGCACGGCCGGGCTCCCCGACCCCGACCTGCTCATCCGGACGAGCGGAGAGATGCGCGTCTCGAATTTCCTGCTCTGGCAGATCGCCTACAGCGAGATCTGGGTGACGCCGACGCTCTGGCCGGATTTCCGCAAGCGGCATCTCTTCGAGGCGATCCTCGACTTCCAGAAGCGCGAGCGGCGCTACGGCGGCGTGATCAACGAGGGCCGGCCCGCCGACGGGAAGGCCGAGGTGACGGCGCGCGAGGCGTGAGCCTCGACACGCCGTCATCCCGAGGGCCGCAGGCCCGAGAGACCCCTTTCCTCGAAACGATCGTGCCCGAGGATCCGTCGTCTTGAGGTTCGGCCTGCGCGAGGCTTCGGCGGCGGTCGCGATCCCGCTCGTTCTGGCGGCGCTCTTCCTGGCGCCCCCCTTCGTCTTCAACGTCCTCGCCGCGGCGGTGGCGCTCGGCGCCCTCTGGGAGTTCTACCGCATGGCCGAGAAGGCGGGACATCCGGTCGCCAAGACGGTCGGCATCGTCTACGGCGGCCTCGTGCTCGGCGACGCCGCGATCCTCTGGAGCCCGATCCGCTTCCTCACGCCGGCGGGATGGGTCGTCGACATCGCGGCGAAGGAGCGGCACGGCGGATGGTTCGGCCTCGCGCTGCTCGGGATCGGCCTGCTCGCGATCGCGCCGCTCCTCGGCCGGGTGCCGCCGGCGCGGGCGCTCGCCGGCGCCGGCACGACCGCGTGGGGCGTCCTCTCGATCGCGCTGCCCGCGACGACCCTCTGCTACCTGCGCTCCCAGTCCGCGCGCAGCGTCCTCTTTCTCTTCCTCGTCGTCTGGGTCTGCGACTCGGGGGCCTACTACTTCGGCCGACGCTTCGGGCGCCGGCGGCTCGCGCCGGTGGTCTCGCCGAAGAAGACCTGGGAGGGCTCGGTCGCCGGCCTCGCCTGCGCCACCGTCTTCGGCGCGGCGGCGGGGCTCTGGTGGTTCGTCCCGGAGCTCGGTCCCTGGCGCGGGGCTCTCGCCGGCGCGCTCGCGTCGACCGCGGGACAGCTCGGAGACCTCGTCGAGTCGCTCTGGAAGCGGGGCGCCGGCGTCAAGGACTCGGGCGTCTTCCTGCCCGGCCACGGGGGTTTCTACGACCGGGTCGACTCGCTCCTCTTCGCCGGTCCCGTCGTGGCGGCCTTCATCGCGTGGGGCTAGCCCAGCCGGCCCCCGCCGTCTCCTTATAATGCCCCCTTGCCCATGAGATCCCTCGCCATCCTCGGTTCGACCGGCTCGATCGGGCAGTCTTCGCTCGATGTCGTCGCGGCGATGCCGGATCGGTTCCGGGTGGTCACGCTCGCGGCGGGCCGCTCGATCGACCGCCTCGCCGAGCAGATCGTCCGCTTCCGCCCGAAGCTGGCCGCGATCGACCGCGCCGAGGACGTCTCCCGGCTGGAGCGCCTGCTGCCGGCGGGTCTCGGCTGCCGCGTGGTGTCCGGCCGCGAGGGTCTCGAGGAGGCGGCCTGTCATCCGGAGGCGGACACGGTCGTCGGCGGTCTCGTCGGCGCGCTCGGGCTGCGCTCCGCCCACGCGGCGGTGCGATCGGGCAAGCGGCTCGCGCTCGCGAACAAGGAGCCGCTGGTCGTCGCGGGCGAGCTCATCCTCGAGGAGGCGCGGCGCACGGGCGCCGAGCTCCTCCCGGTGGACTCCGAGCACAGCGCGATCCACCAGGCGCTGCGCGCGGGCCGCCCCGGAGAGGTCGCGCGGCTGGTGCTCACGGCGTCGGGCGGTCCGTTCCGCGAGCGCCGCCTCGACACCTTCGACGCGATCACGGTCGACGACGCGCTCGCGCATCCGACCTGGAAGATGGGGCCGAAGATCACGATCGACTCGGCCACGATGATGAACAAGGGGCTCGAGGTCATCGAGGCGCATTTCCTCTTCGGCCTGCCCGGCGAGAAGATCGACGCGGTCATCCATCCGCAGTCGCTCATCCACTCCTTCGTCGAGTTCGTCGACGGATCGCTCGTCGCGCAGCTCGCGAAGAACGACATGAAGTTTCCGATCGTTTACGCGCTGTCGTATCCCGAGCGCCATCCGAACGCGTTCGGCCGCCTCGATCTCGTCGCGCTGTCGCGCCTCGACTTCCACGAGCTCGATCCGAGGCGTTATCCCGCGATCGGCCTCGCGCGCCAGGCCCTGGCGGCGGGCGGGACGATGCCGGCGGTCTTGAACGCCGCCAACGAGGTGGCCGTGGCGGGCTTCCTCGAAGGGAAGATTTCGTTCCCGGATATCGTTCACGTGGTCTCCGGAACGATGGAAGCCGCCGGCCGAACGACCGCCCCGCGAAGCCTGGAGGAGGCGGAAGAGGCCGATCGCACGGCCCGGGAAACGGCCGCCGCCCTCGTCCGCCGCCGCCCGGCGCCGGTCGGCGCCCGATAGACCGGTCCCCAAGGAGCCTTCTTGACGATTCTCAGCAACACCCTCGCGCTCATCGTCGTTCTGTCGGTCCTCGTCGTCGCCCACGAGTTCGGTCACTTCGCGCTCGCGAAGGCATTCCGCTTTCCGGTCGAGGTCTTCTCGGTCGGCTTCGGCAAGCGCCTCTTCGGCAAGAAGTGGCGCGGGACCGATTACCGCGTCTCCGCGATCCCGCTCGGCGGCTACGTGCGGGTCGTCGGTCTCGGTCCGGACGAGTCCACGATCGCGGAGGGGACCTCGAAGGAGGCGCCGCCCGTCGGCAAGCGCTGGCAGCGCGGCCTCGTCCTGCTCGCCGGTCCGGCCATGAACTTCGTCCTGGCGATCCTGCTGCACACGGCCGTCTTCGTCGTCGGCGTGAAGGTCCCCGCCTACGAGCTCGCGCCTCCCGTCATCCGCATCGTCGAGCCGAGCTCGCCGGGCGCGGCCGCGGGGTTCCAGCCGGGAGACCGGGTCGTGTCGATCAACGGCACCGAGACGCCCCGCTGGCGCGACGTGCTGTTTATCTTCGGCATGAGCGCGCGGGAGAAGCTCGACGTGGAAGTGGATCGCGCCGGGAACGGCGTCTCCCTGCACGTCGTGCCGCGTCCCAACACGAAATACGACCTCGGGTACGTCGGCCTCCTTCCGGATTTCGGCACCTCGGTGCGCCCCCGCATCGGCACGGTGCTCCCGGGCTCGCCCGCCGAGAAGGCGGGATTGAAGCCGGGCGACGTCATCGTCTCGGTGGCCGGCCGCCCGATCCAGGGCGCACCCGACCAGATCTTCCCGAGCTTCGTCGGCGCGGTGTCCGCCGCGGCGCCCGGACCGTTTGCGGTCGAGTACCAGAGGAACGGCCGGACGATCACGACGCAGGTCGCGCCGCGGAAGGATCCGGACGGCTCCTGGAAGCTGGGCGTGCAGGTCGGCGCCGACCTCCCCGAGGTGCTCGAGCGCTTCCCGCCGCGCCAGGCTCTCGTCGAAGGATGGCGTCGCGTGCGCACGGACTTCAACATGACGCTGTCGATCCTCGGCCGCCTCTTCCGCGGCCGCGCCAGCATGAAGTCGATGTCGGGCCCGCTCGACATCGCCAAGTTCTCGGGCGAGGCGGCCCGCACCGGCGCGGTGCCGCTGATCGCGCTGATGGCGGCGATCTCGCTTCAGCTCGGAATCTTCAACCTGCTGCCGATCCCCGTCCTCGACGGCGGGCATCTGTTCCTGCTCGCGCTCGAGAGCGCCGCGCGCCGGGACTTCTCGCTGCGGGTCAAGGAGCGGATCCTGCAGGTCGGGTTCGTGATGATCCTCGCCCTCCTCGCCGTCGTTCTCTACAACGACCTCGCGAAGAACCTGCCGGCGGGATGGTGGCCGTTTAGCCAGTAGCGCCGAATGCGCCACCGGGATCTCGCATCCCGCGTCTAGAATCGTCGGCGGAAATGCTCCGCTGAAATGGCCGTGCTCGCGCTGTGGCTGACCTATGCGGCCGCCACCTCCGGCGTTCTTTGGCTCTTTCGCCGCTACGGCGGCGGACTCTCCCGCCGGATGGCGCTTCTCCTGGCCGCTCTGCCTCTCGTCTTCACCGGCCGCGCCATGCTCACGGGCGGCCTCTATGGACCCGCCGACCTCTACTACGGCGAGGTCCCCTGGAGGAACCTGCCCGAGGCCGCCGCGTTCTCGCCGGCGAGGAACGCGATCCTGTCGGACCTGGCTTTCGCGAACCTCCCGTGGAGGGCCGCACTGCGCGACGCGATCGCGAACGGGCGCGCGCCGCTGTGGAACCGGTTCGTCCTCGGCGGCAGCCCGCTCCTCGGCGCGGCGCAGGCGGCCGTGTTCCATCCGTCGACCTGGCTCGGTCTGTGGCTGCCGCTCGTTCCCTCCTGGACCTTCTCGTGCACGTTCACGCTGCTCCTCGCTCTGGCCGCGGCGTTCGTCTTCTTCCGCGATTTCGGACTGGGCGAGGCGGCGTCGCTCGTCGGCGGCGTCGGCTGGGGGTTCTCGACGTACATCGTGTTCTGGGACGGCTGGAGCGTCGGTCCCTCGACCGCGACGTTCCCCCTTCTCCTGCTCGGGCTCCGCCGCCTCGCGCGCGGACCGCGCGGAAACGGGATCGCCCTGACGACGGCCGGGCTGTGCCTGTCGACCTTCGGCGGACACCCCGAGTCGGCGCTCCACGGAGCGGCGGCCGGCGCCGTCTACTTCCTGTGGGAGCTCCGGGTCTCCCGACGCGCCTCCGCCGGACGCGCGCTCGCCGGCGCCGGGGCGGCCGGCCTCCTGGCGCTCCTTCTCTCGGCGCCGCAGCTCCTGCCGCTCCTCGAGACGATCCCGCACTCGGCCGAGTACCGCCTGCGCCGTGAGGCGCTCGCCGCCGGCGCCGCCGGCGCTTCGGTCTCGGTCTCCGCGGGCGAATCGGCGCGGCGCCTGCTCCCCGACGCGCTCCCGTTCGCCCACGGAATCTACGGAAGGAGCGCCGTCGACACGTCCCGCGGCGACGGCTCCGGCATGCCGCTCGGCTACGCGGGGGCCGTCCTGTTCCCGCTCGCGGCGACGGCGCTCGTCGCGCGCCGCGCACCGCGGGGGCGAACGATCTTCCTCGGCTTTTTCCTGGCGGGAATCGCGTACGGCGCGAGCGCGCCGATCCTGCTCGACGCGACGGGGCGGCTGCCGGGTCTCTCGCTCGCCCTGAACTACCGGCTCGTTTTCCTCGCGGGCTTCGGCCTCGCGGGACTCGCCGCCCTCGGCGCCGGGGCCCTCCAGGAGCCGGGCGGCCCGCGCCGGCTCGCGATCGCGGGAGCCGCGACGCTGGCGGCGCTCGTCGGGGGCTGTCTTCTCGCGCGGCCCGTGTTCGCGGAGCGCGCGCTCGCGCCCGCGTTCGTGCGTCGGGAGCTCCTCGCCGAGGCGCTGCCCGTCCTGCTGCTCGCGATGGCCGCCGCGGGCGCCGCAGGCCGTCCCCGCACGATCGCGGGCGCCGCGGCCGTCTGCCTCGTCGCGCAGCGGTTCGCGGAGATGGGCGGGACGTACCCCACGCTTCCGGCCGCCGCGCTCGCGCCGCCGCTGCCGACGCTCCAGGCGGCGCCGATCGGCGCCGGCGAGCCCGCGCGCGTCGTCGCCGCCGGAAATGCGCTCCGCCCGAACGCGGCGGCGCTCTACGGATTCGAGGACGCGCGCGGCTACGAGTCGATCGTGCTCGCCCGCGTCGCCGACACGTTCCCGCTCTGGTGCCGGCCGCAGCCGGCGTCGTTCAATCGCGTCGACGACCTCTCCCGGCCGTTCCTCGCGTTCCTGAACGTGCGCTATGCGGTCGCGCCTCCCGACGCGCCCGTTCCTCCCGGCTGGGAGGAGCAGGCGCGGGGCGCGGAGCTCGCCCTGTTCGCGAACCCGCGGGCCCTCCCGCGCGCGTTCGTGCCGCGCTCGCTCCGGCCCGCGCCGTCTTCGCTGCCTTCCGACGTCGCCGACTGGGGCGAGGTCGCGTTCGTTCCCGCGGCCGAGGTCCACGACGGGCGCAACGGCGATGCCGTCGTCCGCGTTCGCGAGATCGGACCCGATCTCGTCGTCGAGGCAGACGCGGCTTCACGCGCCTTCGTCGCGACGTCGCTGCCGGACTGGCCGGGGTGGGTGGTGGAGGCGCCGGGAGCCGGGGTTCCGGCCGTGACCGTCAACCACGCGTTCGTCGGCTTCTGGGCGGACGCGGGCAGCCGGACCTATCGGCTTCGGTACCGCCCGCGCTCGTGGCCGCTCGGCCTCGCGGCGCTCTCGCTGGGCATCGCGGCGGCCCTCGCGGTCGGGCGCGTCGTGGGAGGCTCGCCACCGCGGTGACGCGACGTCGGCGCGCGCCGGTCCGTAAACCCTGGGAATGGCCGAGCGCGTCGCGAGCGTCCTCTCCCTGGCGGCGGCGGCCGCTGCGCTCTACGCGATCGGTCGGGAGCTCCGCTGCAACCGATTCGCGGCCGCGTTCGGGTCGGGCGCGTGGGTCTTCTCCGAGGCGATGCTGCGGCCCGGCGCGGCCGGCTTCGACGCCTTCGCCCCGTCCCCGGTGCTCGTGCCCTTTGCTCTCGCGGGCGTGTTCTCGAGGGAGCGGCGCCGCTGGCCCTTTCTCGCCCTCGCCGCCGCCTGCGTCGCGTTTCGATGGCGCTCGGCCCGGGGCCTCGCGGCCGGCGAGCTCGAAGCGATGGTGCTCGCGGTCCTCGCGGCGCTCGGCGCCCAGCGTCTCTGGGACGGCGAAGGCGGTCCGGCGTTCCTGATCGGCGCCGCCGCGGCGGTGGCGATGGCCCTCTCCCGCAGCGGGGCGAACGAGAAGGTCCGCATCGTCGAAGCGGCGCCGGCCGCGGCGGCGCTCCTGCTCGTCGCGTTCGTCTCGCGCGAGTTTCGCGCGCGGGCCGGCCTCGTCGCGCTCGTCGTTCTCTTCGCGCTGCAGCGCGCGGCCGAGATCGGCATCGGGGGCGTCCCCCGCGCGCCGATCGTTACGGCGGCGACGGGTCCGCCGGCGCGGCCACGGCGAGCGAAAGCGCGAGGAGGACGGGCACCGGCATGAGGACGCGCGCCGCCGACCACCCGATCCAGGAGGACGGATCGCCCGCCATGTGCAGGTAGGCGAACACCAGGAAGGCGACCAGCGCGGCGGCGGCGCCGAGCGGCACCCGGGCGGCGCGCGCGATCCTTCCTCCGGCCGCGAGGGCGAGGGCGGGCACGATCCAGGGAAGACCCCGAGCGATGGCGCCGAGCGAGGCCGCGGCCGCGGCGAGGACGCGGGGCAGGTGATCGAGGTGCAGCGCCGAGAAGGGACCGTACTCCGAGTACTCGTGAAAGAGGCGCCGCGAGGCGCCGAAGGCGAACCACGCCGCGAGCGCCAGAACCGTCGGACCGACGAGGCGGCCCGCCGCGCGGAGGTTCGGGCGCGCTCCCTCGTGGCGCAGGGCGAGCGCCGACGCGGCGAGCGCGACGGGGAGCCCCTCGACCTTCGTGGCCGCGGCGCCGGACAGGAGGAGTCCCGCGAGCCACTGGAGGGACGGGTCTCCGGCGTCGCGCCGGACGAGGACCGCGGCCGCGAGCGCCTCGAAGAAGACGAGCGGCCCATCGGCGTTGCCCGCCACGTTCGCGCGAATGCCGACGAGCGCGATGGCGGAGATCGCGAGCGCGGACGCGGCGGCCGACCGGCTCCGCGACCCGCCGAGCGTTCCCGGCAGGGCGGCGGCGAGCGCCGCGAGGAGGAGCGGGAAGCTGAAGAGCGCGCCTTCCCACGAGAAGCGTCCGGCCGTCATCGAGGCGAAGGCGCCGAGGTTGGTGGCGAGCGGCGGATAGTAGGGATGCAGGAATCCGTGGAAGGGCGCCTTCAGCCAGGCGACGTCGACCGCCCGGGCGGTGGCGAACTGCTGCGCCTTCGTGCCCCAGAAGAAGAAGAGATCGGGCGAGGTCGCCGCCCCGAGACGGGTCGCGAGCGCGGCCGCGGCGACGGCCGCCATGGAGACGACCGCCGCGAGGCGGGGGGCGACCTCGCCGCGGACGCGGCCGGCCCGCGGAGGCGGCTCCGGCGCAAAGGCCGGCAGCTGCGAGAGGCCCCAGGCGACGAGCGTGGCGGCGGCTGCCACCACCGAGATGTTCCAGCGGCCGCCCGCGAGCGACGCGAGCGTCATCACGAACGACACGAGGACCGCGCCGACGGCTCCCGCGAGGACGAGGCGCGCCGCCGGCGCGAATCGCCCGAAGGGCGGCCGCATCAGAAGCGGCGCGCCGACGAGAGGCAGCAGGAGGAGGGGAGCGATCCAGGCCGCCGTCATCGCGTCGATCGGCGCCAGATCGAGCCACGGGGCGTCTGGAGGACGAGCACGCCCTCGCCGGCCGGCGGACGGATCCCGACGACGATCCGATACTCCGCCGCGGCCCACGTATCGCCCGAGGTGAATTCGTCGAAAAGCGCGGCCGGCAGGACCTCGCGGCCCGGAAGGAGCGCGAGGCCGAGCCGGTAGAAGTGGGACTCGAGCCGCGCGTCGCGGGGCTCGGCGAGCACGACCGCCGAGGCGCCGGCAGGGATGCGTGCGTCCGCATCGCGCAGGAGCGCGTATGCGGTCGCGAGGAAGGGCGTCGCGGAATGGGTGAACGGAGTCGGCGGCGCCGCGAGTCCGGCGCCCCAGGGCAAACCGCGGAGCGCGAGGGCGGCGAGCAGGGCGGCGCCCGCGAGGGCCGAGGCGGTTCCGATGTCGGGGCGGCGGCGCGATTTTTGGCTAGTCACCCCTCTCCCCCCGGGAGAGGGGGCAGGGGTGAGGGGGGCGGCGTTCGCCACTCAGTCTCGGTCTCTCTTCGAATTCCGACCTTCCGGATGATCCGCCGCGCTAGCTCGGCTCGTGGTCGCCTTCCCAGTGCTCGAGGAGCTCCTGTCCGACCGTCTTGGTGACGAAGATCTGCTTCAGGTAGTTCAAAGTCGTGACGGCGAGCGGTACGCCGGCCGCCGAGAAGGGCGCCCCGACGGCGGCGAGCGCGAGGTGCCGCGCCTTCTCCGCGCCGGAGAACTCGGGATTCTTCCAGTCGAGCACGCTGCCGTAGTATTTGAAGACCATCCGGTAGACGTCCGAGAGGAGCATCCGGAAACCCATCTCGACGCCCCAGACGAAGCAGGCGCCCGTGCGGATCTTCTCGAGGAACTCGGGAACGGACCTGCGCCTCGGCGACGGTGTACACGCGCGCGAGCGGCGCGAGCGTGTGGGCGTCCGAACCGGCGACGAGCGACACCGCTCCGCGCTTCTCGCGGACGACCGCCATGAGGTCCTCGACCAGCCGGTTGTGGTGCGAGGTCATCGCGCCGTTCTTGACCTCGAAGATGTCGAACATCCGCAGCATCTCCTCGAAGTAGTGCCGCGGGGAGTTGCGCATCCGGTAGTTCTGAAACATGTGGTTGGCGGACGCGATGATCCGCTCGTCCCGCAGGTATTCGTGGAGGTCGTAGATGTTTTCCCGCCGGCGCTGGATCTCCGCGTGCTGCTTTTCGTCGATGTCGAAGACGTTGACGTGGATCCGCTGTCGCGTCTCCGGAAACCAGGTCTCGACCTCCTCCGAGATGAAGAAGTCGTCGAGATCCGGGTTGCGGTCGAGCAGAGCGAGGCAGCCGTCGATCGAGTCGTGATCGGTGATCGTCACGAAGTCCATCCCGCGCTCCTTGGCGAGGCGATAGACCTCCTCCGGACGGTTGTAGGAGTCGCGGGTGTTGGCGATGCGGAAATACTTGAAGGTCGAGTAGACGGAGTGGCAGTGCAGGTCCGCCTTGCGGAACCTCGGATCGTCGAACCAGGCCGGATGCTCGGCCTCGGCGTCGCGCTTGGAAGACACTCGATTCACACCCTTCGGGGCTCCGCTCGACGCGTTTCCCCGTGGCCCGGGGGCCGAGGCTTCAGAGTACCATCCCATGTTAACTTCACGCTGTGGCAAGGTTTGTCTTCCGGCTCGCGTATGGAACCCTCCTCGCCGCGGTCTTCGTCGGCGCGGTCTGGTTCGGCTTCCGGCGCGCCATCGTGGGGCGCTCGGTGACCGTGCCGGAGCTCGTCGGCCAGACGCCCGAGTCCGCGCAGAAGGCGGCCCGGGCCGTGGGGCTTCGCGTCGAGGAACAGACGGGACGCGCCCGCTACGACGAGCGCGTTCCCAACGGACGGGTTCTCCTCCAGGAGCCGGAGGCCGGCTCGCTCGCGAAACCCCTCCAGGCGGTTCGCGTCGTGCTGTCGCTCGGCCCGCGGGCGCTCCGCGTCCCCGAGCTCCAGGGGCTCGCCCCGCGCGCGGCCGCGGTGAAGCTGTCCCGCGAGTCGCTCGAGCTCGGTCCGGTCTCCTGGTACCGGGATCCGACCGCACCGCAGGGGATCGTCGCGCAGGATCCCGAGCCCGACGTGCCGGCGGAGAAGGGCGAGGCGGTCAAGGTGCTGACGAGCCGGGGCGCGCCGGACATGCGGGTCCTGATGCCGGATTTCGTGGGCCAGGACGCGCAGGCCGTGCGGGACCGGCTGGAGAAGTTCGGCTTCCGCGTCGGCAGCGCCCGTTTCGAGTCCTACGACGGCGTGCGGCCGAACACCGTTCTCAAGCAGTTTCCCCCCGCCGGCTACCCCCTCTCGAGCCGGGAGGTCGTTTCGCTGACCGTTTCGCGCTCGCCCGAAGGGGGAGCCTCCGCGCCGCGTTCATGAAGGTCCGGATCGCGCCGTCCCTTCTCGCGGCCGATTTCGCGCGCCTCGCCGACGCGCTCGCCGCCGCCGAGGAAGGCGGCGCGGAGCTCGTGCACGTCGACGTCATGGACGGGCATTTCGTGCCGAACCTCACGATCGGTCCGCCGGTCGTGCGTGCGCTCCGGAAGGCGACACGGCTGCCGCTCGACGTCCACCTGATGATCGAGCGCCCCGAGCGGAGCCTCGCCGAATATCTCGACGCCGGAGTCGACTACGTTTCCGTCCACGTGGAATCGACCCCGCACCTGCAGCGTTGTCTCGACGCGATCCGCCGCGGCGGCGCCCGCGCGGGAGCGGCCCTCAATCCGGCGACCCCGACTCTCGCGCTGGCGTCCTCCTGGGGCGACGTGGACTATGCCGTCGTGATGTCCGTCAATCCCGGCTGGGGGGGTCAGCCCTTCCTGGAATCGTCGATCGAGAAGGTCCGGCGGCTGCGTCGGGAGGCGGACGGGGCCGATGCCCGGCTGGCCATCGAAGTGGACGGAGGCGTCGGACCCGGGAACGCGGCGGCGCTCGTCGCGGCGGGCGCCGAGATCCTGGTCGCCGGCACCACCGTCTACGGCGCCCCCGATCCGGCCGGCGCGATCGGACGGCTCCGCGAGGCCGCCTCCGCTCGGACGGAAGCGTCCGGCTCCCGATGACTCCGGCGCGCCGGGTCGGCGCGGTCCTCCTCGCCGCGCTCCTCGTCTCCGCCGGCTGCAAGAGCGCCGGCGGCACGAAGAAGCCCGACAAGATCACCCAGGAGCTGCTGACGCAGCCGAAGGAAGCCCTCTTCGACAAGGGCAAGGCCCTGATCGCCAAGAAGAAGTACGACCAGGGCCGCAAGTACCTCAACTACGTCTTCGAGACGTACCCGAACGAGACGGTCGGGCGCGAGGCGCTGCTGCTCGTCGCGGACTCCTACTTCCAGCAGAAATCGGCGGCCGCCTACACCGAGGCGCGCTACCGCTACCGCGATTACCTCAATCGCTACCCGGGCGCCCCGAACCGCGACTATGCCCGATACCAGTTCGCCTTCTGCTACGACAAGGAGCACGAGACTCCCGATCGGGACCAGACGGCCACGCTCGAGGCGATCGAGCAGTATCGGTCCCTGATCCGCGAGTTCCCCGATTCGGGCTACTCCGGCGCCGCGCGGGAACGGATCCGCCGCCTGACGGACCTCCTCGCCGAGCACGACTTCGGCGTGGGCTACTTCTACCTCCGCAAGGGGTCGACCGCGGCCGCCCTGTCCCGGTTCGTCCAGGTCGAACAGAAGTTTCCGGATTATGGAAGCCGGGACAAGCTCTTCTTCTACCAGGCACAGGCGCTCGCCCGGCTGGGCCGCACCGGGGAGGCCGTGTCGTACTACAACCGCGTCCTGGAGGAGTTTCCGCAGAGTGATTTCGCCAGGAAGGCACGCCGGGAAGTTGGAAAGAAAACCGGCGAAAAGCCCCCCACGGCCTCGGTGGTGGTTGACACCAAGCCGCAAAGCCAGTAAATTTTAGGCTAGAAACCGCAAGCGTCCGTATTTTTTAAGGAGTCGCCATGCGTCTCCCCGCGCGCCTTTCCGGCCTTGTGCTCGTTCTCGGAACGTCGGGAGCGGCGGCCCTCCTCGGCCAGGAACTGTCGGGGGGAGGGCTCGCCACGAAGCCGCAGTCGATCACCCGGATCGAGGCGATCGCTCCGCAGACGACCGAGGCGGCGCCGCAGCCCCTCGGCTACGAGGACGAGGTCTCCTGCTTCGGCTACATCGGACCCCTGCAGGACCAGTTCGTCGCCGAAGTGATCGGGGCCGAGAACGTGGCCGAGCAGACCGATTTCACCGAGCACAACCTTCTCTACCTCGACGCCGGTTACGACCGCGGGATCAAGGTGGGCGACGAGTTCTGGATCGTGACCCCCGGGGACGAGGTGTTCCACCCGATCAACGGCAAGAGCATGGGCCGGTTCTACGAGTATCGGGGCCGGGCCAGGGTCGTGTGCATCGAGGGCCGCACGGCCACGGTCCAGGTGACGCTGGCCTGCACCGACATTCCCATGGGTTCCTTTCTCAAAGCGTACGAACCGGTCCCGATTCCGCTCGGCCGGCGCCTCCCGGCCAACGCGATCTGCGATCCGCCGTCGGGCAAGCCCCATGGGCGGATCGTGATGACGCGGGACGGCGTCTTCGCGATCGGCACCGGCAGCGACATCATGATCGACATGGGCATCGCGGAGGGACTCCAGCCCGGCGACCAGCTCTCGATCTTTCGATATGCTTCCGGCTCCGACTACGGTCTCCGTCCCCAGGGCTCCTACTGGATGTATTCGCCGCCGCCGCCGGGCGCGTCCATTCCTCGGACGTACCTCGGCGACGTGGCGATTCTCTACGTCGGCGATCGCTGGGCGGCCGCGCGCGTCATCGACTCGAGCCGGCTGATCGAGATCGGCGACCAGGTCGAGGTGAAGTAACGGAAGTCCTCCGCGTCCGCGAGAAAAAATTCGGAGAGGCGCGCCGCGCCTCTTCTTTTTTTTGGCATCGAGCGCTGGCACGCGAAGTTTCGAGTGCTCGTTTGCGCGTCGAAAAAATCGGTGACGCGGATCCCTATCCCTCGAGCTTTCCCTTTGCTAAGATGCGCCCCTCTTCGATTCGCTTCCAGTTTTTTTGGGGGGAGGGCATCGTGAATCTGGATGGGCAGCTCCAGGAAATCATCGACGAGCTTCTGGCCCACGGAATTTCTCTCGACCTCGCGAAGAAGGAATTCGAGAAGAAGTACATCGTCGGCGCCGTGAAGCGGTCGTCGGGCAATCTCGGCCGCGCCGCGAGCTCCCTCGGCATTCACCGCAACACGCTGCGCAACAAGGTGGGCATCCTCAACATCCGTCTTCCCCGCGAGAAGTTCCGCGTCTCCCCGGACATCACCAAGAAGAAGTGACCGCGCCGCCGCACGCGGCGCGGTCATCCCGAGACGCGTGAGCGCCGAGGGATCTCTTTCTTCGCCTCTCTGCGGCTCCGAAAGGGATTCCTCGCTCCGCTCGGAATGACACGGGAGCGTGCTCGTCTGGAGCGCCCGGGTTGCCGTCGAGAAGGGGAAGAGGCGGGTGACTAGCGGGTAGGGGATCGGGGCGGGAGCGGCGAAGCTTCGCGCGTCACTTGGGCTTGTCGGCCGGCGGCTCGTCGCCCTTCACGGATTCCTTGAAGTTCCTCAGACCCTGCCCGATTCCCTTGCCGAGCTGGGGCAGCTTGTTGGCCCCGAAGATGATGATGACGATGAGCAGAATGACCAGAAGCTCGGGCAAACCCAGTGAGCCGAACATCGTTTCTCCTTCGCGGGTCGGTCAAAGTCTAACAGACTGCGGCCGGCGGGAATCTAAAACGGCCATGAACTCCCGGTCCGCCGGGGCATCCGTCAGCAGGCGGCGCACGAGCTCGAGCTCCGCCGGTAGATACCGGCGATAGGCGTCCCCTTTTCCGAGCACCACCGCCCGGGCGAAGGTGCCCGACGCCTTCCAGGCCCTCTGCAGGAGGACACGCGGCAGCCGCTCGGCGAGGTCCGCCGCCGGTACGCCGCGCGCCGCGGCGAAGCGAGCGATCGCGCGCTCGGCCGGCGCCGGGCTCATCCACGCGAGCGTCGTGCGCTCCCAGAGCAGCGACGCGAGATCGTAGGTGTCCGGTCCGAGCCTCAGGTCCTGGAAGTCGATCAGGGCCACGCGTTCGTCGGCGACGAAGAGATTGTTGCCATGGAAGTCGCGGTGACAGAGCGCGCGCGGGTGCGCCAGGATTTCGGCGACGAGAGCGTCGGCCCACGCGTCGTGCGCGCGGCGCTCGCCGTCCGAGAGCGGTCGTCCCTCCAGCATGTCGAAGACCGCCTCGCGCGCGAGATCGAGCTCGCGTCGGAAGAGCGCGGCGTCGAACGGGGGATTCAGCCCCGGGTCCGGGAGCGACGCGATCGCCGCCGCCGCGTCGACGGCGCGGTCGAGCCATTGATCGCGTTCGGCGGGGAGCTCCGTCAGCCGCGCGGCGAGATCGGCTTCGCCGAGGTCCTCGACGATCTGTCCGCCGCGTTCGTCGTCCGCGAGCAGCGCGGGCACCCGCACGACCGGCGCGAGCGCGGCCCGGGCGGCCACCCAGCGCCGGCGCGCGTCCGATTCCTCGGGCGGGTACACGACGGCCACGACGGTCCGTCCGTGGCCGAAGCGGAGACGAAAGTAGCGGCGGCGCCCGACGTCGCCGGCGAGTGGCTCGATCGCCGAGGGCGCCGCGCCGCCGAGCCGGCGCGCGAGCCCGGCGAGCTCGGCGAGGCCGGCGGCGTCGAGCGGAATCAGTAGAGCCCCGGCCCGGCTAGCTGGTGCTCTTGGCCTGCGAGAGGAGCACCTTCTTGATGTGCACGGGCTGGTTGGGCCGGTCGTTCGCGCCGCGAGGCGCATTCGCGATCTTGTCGGCGATCTCCATGCCCGAGATCACCTCGCCGAAGGCCGTGTACTGCCCGTCGAGGAAATTCGAATCCTTCACGACGATGAAGAACTGCGACGAGGCCGAGTTGGGGTCGGACGAGCGCGCCATCGAGACGACGCCGCGCTTGTGAGGCGTGTCGTTGAACTCGGCCTTGAGGTGGTTGTTCCCGTTGCCGCCGGTGCCGTACTGCGTCTGCGGCGTTTCGGGCTTCTTCGTGTTGGGGTCGCCGCCCTGGATCATGAAGCCCGGGATCACGCGGTGGAAGAATGTCCCGTCGTAGAAGCCGCTCGCCGAGAGGTCCACGAAGTTCTCGACGTGCTTGGGGGCCTTGTCATAGAAAAACTTGATCTGGATGTCGCCCAGATCCGTCTGGAGCGTGGCGATCGTGTTGGCGTAATCGCGGGCCACTTTCTTGTCCTTTCCCTTGGCCGTCGGCGCCGCGGCCACGAGCGGCAGGGCGCAGGCGAGCATCAGTCCGATGACGATGTGCTTTCTCACTTCGGCTCCTTTCCGAACCGGCGAACGATAGCAGATCGAGCGGCGCGCCCGGCGATAGGATTAGCGCATGTACGCCGCGCTCGCCCGCGCCGTCCTCAACGAATCGCAGCGGCAGCGCGCCGGAATGGAGGTCGAGCGCCTCCGCGAGCGCTATCCCCGGGCCTCCCGGGACGAGCTGGCCGAGAGGGTGATCCGCCGCGCCGCGATGCAGTGCGCCGCGGCGGGGGCGCTCCTCGCGGGGCCGGCGGCCTTCTTCGGCGCGATGCCGTTCGGCGTCGACCTCGCCTACCAGGCCATCTGGCTCAATCGCATGGTGCTCTCGCTCGCCGCGATCTACCGGGAGGACGACGCCCGCTCGCGCGCCGGCGGCGTTCTGGGCGGCGTCGCCGCGGGGCTCGGCTCGGAGGTCCTCCGCCAGGGACTCGTCCGCGCGTTGCGCGAGGCGCTGCCCCGCCGGCCGGGAGTCCGGACCGCGGTCGGCGCGATTGCCGGCGGCGCCTTCGGATTCGCCGCGGCGATGGCGGTGGGCCGCTTCGCACGGGACGCGTTCGGCGGCGGGCGCCGCCTCTTCGGCCGCCGATGAGCGGCGGCGCGCCCGACGTCGCCGTCGTCGGGGGAGGCCTGATCGGCTGCGCTCTGGCGGCGGAGCTCGCCGGCCGGGGCGTGGACGTCATGGTCCTCGAGAAGGGCGAGCCTGGCGCGGAGGCTTCGGGCGCCGCCGCCGGCATGCTCACGCCGCAGTCGGAGGCCCACGCTCGCGACGCCTTCTTCGATCTCGGCATCGAGAGCCGCGGTCTCTATCCCTCCTGGGTCGCGCGGCTGTCCGAGGACACCGGCATGGACACGGGCTACCGCCGCTGCGGATTCGTGCGTTGCCGGTCCGGCGAAGAGCCCCTCGAGGATCTCGCGTGGCAGCGCGCACTCGGTCTGACCGTGATCGAGGAAACCGCCGAATCGCTCGCCGGCCGCACGGGAGGACGCCTGTCTCCCGAAGTGAACGGCGCGTCCTTTTTTCCCGACGAGGCGGTCGTCGATCCCCGGCTCCTGGCGCGCGCGGTCTGGCTCGCGGCGCTCCGCCGCGGCGCCCGAGTGCGCACCCAGGTCGCCGTGCTCGGCTTCGTCCTCGAGAAGGGCGTCTGCCGCGGCGTCGAGACCACGGAGGGGCGCGTCGCGGCGGGCGCCGTCGTGGACGCCGCCGGAGCGTGGGCGGCGTTTGCGGGGACGCTGCCGGTGGCGCTCCCGATCGAGCCCGTGCGCGGACAGATCGTCGCACTTCGGCTCCAGGCGCCCCCGTTCGATCCGCTCGTCGCCGGCTCCGACGTCTACCTCGTGCCGCGGCCGGACGGCACGGTGCTGCTCGGCGCGACCGTCGAGCGGGTCGGCTTCCGAAAGGCCGTCACGGCGGAGGCCGTCGCACGCCTGATCGGCGCCGCGACGCGCCTGATGCCCTCCCTCGGCGACGCCATGTTCGCGAGCGCCTGGTCCGGCCTGCGCCCCGCGACGCCCGACGCGCTGCCCGTTCTCGGCGCGAGCCCCGTGCCGGGCCTCTATTTCGCGGCCGGCCACCACCGCAACGGCATTCTCCTTGCGCCGGTGACCGCCACGATCCTCGCGGATCTCCTCGCCGGCGGTCCGAAGCGCGACCTGGCCGCCTTTTCGGTCGAGCGATTCGCGTCGGTGCGGCGCATCGCCTGATCCTCAAAACGGCCGGCGCCCCGGCATTTTCGGCTAGAATCGCGTCACGAAGTCCGGCGCGAGGGCCTCAACCGGACGGGCATGGACCGTGCAGAAACGCGGGAAGGGGAAGACGTCAGCATGAGAAGAGCAGTGTATTCGGGGATCCGGCGCGCTGCGAACTCGCTGTGGAGTGTCGCGCGCTCGCTCGACAGGAGATTCCCCGAGGGAACGCTCCAGCCGAAGTGGGCGCCGGCGCCGCTGCTGAAGCAACGCGAGCGCAGCTTCCCGCCGCTCGGCTTTCCGCGCAAGACCGATTCGCTCTGTCCGCGCTGCGTCTCGGAGGTGCGCGCGCAGATTCTCTCCGGCGAGGCCGACTGGAAGGTCCTGATCGAGGGCAAGCCCGGCGAGATTCCCGCGGAGATCGTCGAAGAGGGCGGCCGGATCCTGATGCGCAAGGAATGCGCGAAGCACGGCCGCTTCGAAGACGTCATGTCGACCGACCCCGCCTTCTTCAAACGGCTGGAGTCGATGTACCCGGGCCGCGACTTCGTGATTCCGAAGGACGGGCTCCACGAGCACGGGACGTCCTCGATCCAATACGGGCGCGGCGCGGTCCTCACGATCGACCTGACGAACCGCTGCAACATGATGTGCGACCCGTGCTTCATGGACGCGAACCAGGTGGGTTACGTCCACGAGCTCGAGTGGGAGGACGTCCAGAAGCTGCTCGACGATGCGGCCTCGATCAAGCCGCGGCGGCAGCTCTCGGTGCAGTTCTCCGGCGGGGAGCCGACCCTCTCGCCGCACTTCCTGCCCGCGATCCGCTACGCGCGCAAGCTCGGCTACTTTTCGGTGCAGTGCGCGACCAACGGAATCCGCTTCGCCCAGGATCCGGACTTCGCGCGGCAGGCCGCGGAAGCCGGGCTGCGATTCGCGTATCTCCAGTTCGACGGCGTCGGCAACGAGCACAACCAGCACCGCAAGGTCGGCAACCTCTACGACGTCAAGCTGCGGGCGATCGAGAACCTCCACCAGCACGGCGTGGATGTGACGCTGGTCGTGACGATCGTCAACACGATCAATGACGACCAGGTCGGCGACATCATCCGGTTCGGCATCGCGAACATCGACAAGGTCACCGCCGTCGCGTTTCAACCGGTGTCCTTCACCGGCCGCGACGAGGACATCGACGACGAGACCCGGCAGCGGCAGCGCTACACGCTCTCGCACCTCGCGCACGACGTGAAGGCGCAGGCGGGCCTCGGGGAGCCGATGCGGGACTGGTATCCGCTGTCGGCCTCGGGGCCCTTCTCCGACCTGAAGGACCTCCTCGGCGGGCTCGAGAACGACTGGGGTTCCTTCAAGTGCGGCTGCCATCCCAACTGCGGCATCGGGACCATGATGCTCGTCGAGGAGAAGACGAAGCGCACCGTGACGGTGCCCTCGATCCTCGACGTCGACGGGCTGCTCGCCGACATCAAGGCGATCACGGACTCGGGACGTCGCAAGATCTGGACCGCGGCGCAGGTCGTGCTGTCGATTCTCCGGAACCTCCGGCCCGACGGCATCCCCAAAGGACTCACGCCGTGGAAGGTGGCCAAGATCATGGACGGCCACACGGGCGGCAAGCTCGGTTTCGCCTCGAAGAACCGGTATCCGTGGCGCGTCTTCTTCGTCGGCGGCATGTGGTTCCAGGACCTCTTCAACTACGACTTCCGCCGCACGGAGATGTGCATCATTCCGTACGCGACGCAGATGGGAGAGATCTCCTTCTGCGCGTACAACACGGGCGTGGGCTGGCGCAAGATCATCGAGGAGATGTTCCAGACGGCGTCTCTCGCCGAGTGGTACAAGAAGAACGGCCGTCACGACGTGTATGCGCGCGGCCGGAACGTTCCCCTGCCGGTTCTTCCCGGACAGACCGTGCCGCCGATCCCGATGGCGCCGCGTCCCGCCGCGGCCCCCGCCGCCGCGAAGAGCCTGCTGCCGGTCTACGGCGTCAAGTGACCTTCGGACGCGTTCGCGTCGGAAGGTCATCCCGAGCGTAGCGAGGGATCCCGAACTCGACGAGCACGGCGGAGATGTTCGGGATTCCTCGGCGCTCACGCGCCACGGAATGACGGCTCAACCCCGGCACGCTTCCTGGAGGCTCGCGCGCTCGCCCGCTCGGCCGCCCCGGTCAGCCCCTCCGGCCCCAGCGCGGCGTAGCCGAGGCCGCCGCCGGACCGCCGGGGCGAGCCGACGGCCGGTGCGCGGGCGCCGCCGGTCGAGCCGGCCCCCCCGTGCGATGCGTTTTCTGCTGGCCGCGCGCCTGCTCCGCGGCCTGGTGCGCCAGGCGCCGCTCCGCCTTTTCCTTCGCGCGCTGGCGGTCCTCGGCCTTGCGGGCGCGGATCGCCGCGATGCGCTCGGCGATCGGCACCTCGAAGCGCTCGGCGGGGGCCTTCGCGTAGTCGAAGCCGGGCACCGTGATGCGCGGCAGGCGCTTCCCGATCGCCCGCTCGATCGCGGCAAGGTCGGTGGCCTCCTCGGGCGCGACGAACGTGAACGCGTCGCCGGTCATCTCCGCCCGGGCGGTGCGCCCCACGCGGTGGATGTAGTCGTCCGGAACGTGGGGCACGTCGAAGTTGACGACGTGGGACAGCGCCTCGACGTCGATGCCGCGCGCCGCGATGTCGGTCGCGACGAGGACCCGGTAGCGCCCCTCCTTGAAGCCCGTGAGCGCCTCGGTCCGCTGGGGCTGGCTGCGATTGCCGTGAATGCGCTCGCAGGCGACGCCCCGCTTCGAGAGCGTCTCGGCGAGCCGGTTCGCGCGGTGCTTCGTGCGCGTGAAGACGAGGACGTTCTTGATGTCGCCGCGCTGCAGGAGCTCGAGGAGAAGCGGCGCCTTCAGGTTCTGCGCCACGGGGTAGACGGCCTGCGTGATGCCGACCGCCGGGGCGGACTGGCGCTCGATGTTGACGGTGAACGGATTCTTGAGCATCTCGCGCGACAGCTGCGCGATCGGCGGGGGCATCGTGGCCGAGAAGAACAGGGTCTGCCGGCGCTGCGGCAGGTGCTTCAGCACGCGGCGGATGTCCGGGAGGAATCCCATGTCGAGCATGCGATCGGCCTCGTCGAGGACGAGAATCTCGAGGTGCTCGAGCTTCGCGTAGGGAAAACGGAAGTGGTCGAGCAGGCGGCCCGGGGTCGCGACCATGACGTCGACGCCGGTGCGGAAGGCGTGCTCCTGCGGTCCCATGGCGACGCCGCCGAAGACGGCCGCCGAACGGAGAGCCGTGTGCACCGTCAGCTCCCGCGCGTGCTGGTCGATCTGTGCCGCGAGCTCGCGCGTGGGCGTGATCACGAGCGCCCGCGTGGCGCCGCGCTTCTTCGGCAACAGGTGGTGCAGGATCGGGAGCAGGAAGGCGGCGGTCTTGCCGCTGCCGGTCATCGCGCAGGCGAGCACGTCGCGGCCGGCCATGGCGGGGGGGATCGCGTCGGCCTGGATCGGCGTCGGGCGGGTGAAGCCCATTTCGCGAACGCCGCGCAGGAGATCCGGGTGCAGGTCGAACTGGGAAAAAGACAAGGAAATCCTCCTCGGGAAAATCCGGCTGAATTGTTCGGAGTGGTCGAGAACGGAGAGCTTGCCGGCGGGCCTACGTTCGCGTCGCGCCGCACGCGGCGGCACGAGGAGCGCGCAGAGTGTCACAGGGCCGGCGAAAAGGCAAGCGGCATAAGATCGCCTCGATGCGGCGTGCCCTGTTGGCTCTCGCTCTCCCGATCGTGAGCTGCAACGCGCCGGCCGTTCGCTCGGCATCGGCGCCGACTCCGACGGCCGCCGCGGTCGTCGTCGAGCCGCCGGGTCTCGGCGAGCTGATGACGTTCAACCAGATGCGCCATGCGAAGCTCTGGTTCGCGGGAGAAGCGGGCAACTGGAAGCTCGCGCGGTACGAGCTCGACGAGCTCGGCGAGGGCTTCGACGACGTCGTGCGGTACCACCCGAAGCACAAGGATTCGCCCGTGCCGATCGACGCCTCCGTCGAGAAGATCATCCGCGAGCCGCTCGCCGAGGTCGGCCGGGCAATCGCCGCGGGAGACCGGGCGCGGTTCGAGCGGGCGTTCGACGCGGTGACCGACGGCTGCAACCGCTGCCACCAGGCGACGAACTTCGCCTTCAACGTGGTGCAGCGGCCGACCGCGAACCCGTTCTCGAACCAGGTGTTCGCGCCGGCGCCCGCCTCAGGAAACGCCGGACCAGACGCTCGATAGGCGCCCGGAGGCGACGGCGGCCGTTGCCGACGGCGACGGCGCGTAGTGCGACGTGTCGTTGAAGAGCGAGAGGCGCGCGTGCGAGACGTCCTTGAAGTCGAGCACGTTGAGGCACGCCGGGCTCTGGTCGAGGTGGTCGCGGTAGCGCCGCAGGTCGAACCCGAGGAGCGAGCCGATCAGGAGCCGGAGGGTCGCCTTGTGCGAGGCGACGAGGACGTACTCGTCCGGATGCGCGCTCACGATCTCCAGGAGCGCCGGCAGCGCGCGCGCCGTCACCGCGAGTCCCGTCTCGCCGCCGGGCGGCGAAAACGAGAACGGATCGCCCTCCCAGCGGGCGTACTCCTTCGGATACTCGCGCTCGACCGCGGCACGCGTCTTCCCCTCCCAGTGGCCGTGCGAGATCTCGCGTAAGCGCGCATCCGCCGTGACCGGTTTTCCATGCGGCGCGGCGAGGATGCGGGCGGTCTCCATCGTGCGGCCGAGGGGGCTCGCGTAGAAGGCCGCGATCGGCTCGCCGGCGAGGCGTTGCGAGAGCTTCCGCAGCTGCTCGCGGCCCGCATCCGAGAGCGCCACGTCCGTTTCGCCGGCGAAGCGATCCTCGGCGGAAAGCACGGTCGAGCCATGCCGAACGAGAAAGACGCGGGTCGCCGTCATCCCTTCACCCGAATTCCTTTCTTCGGCAGGAGGTCGCGGAGCCGCTCGCGCTGGTCGCCCTGCAATTCGATCGAGCCCGCTCCCGCCGCGCCGCCGGTCCCGCAGGCCTTCTTCAGGTCCCGGCAGAGCCCGTCGACGAACGCGCGATTGTCGGGCAGCCCGCCGACGATCGTGACGTGCTTGCCCGAGGGACGGCTCTCCATCCGGAGCGCCGCCGAGACGCGCTCCGGAACGGGTTCGAGTCCGGAAGCCAGTGTCCTGGCGCACCGGCAATCTTCCGCCGGCCATCCGCAGCCGGGACAGAGGCGGCCGCGCTCGGTCGAGTAGACGACGGGGCGTCCGCGCATTCGGGGATTGTACCGGCGCGCTCACGGGGTGAGATAATTGGATCGGGGCAACGTGCCGAGCCGGTCGAACTTTTGTCTCTCCGTGGCGCTCGTCGCGGTCCTTCCGGCAGTCGGCCAGCGGGTGTCGCTGCCGGCGACACCGCCGCCGGCGACACCGCCGGCGAAAACGCTGGTGCCCGAGGCCGAGCGGACGATGCATCGTGTCGTCCTCGGCCTGCCGCCGAACGAGACGAAGCTCTTCATGCTCCCGGAAACCGCGTCCTGGGAGACCCGCACGAAGGATCCGCGGGTGCGTTGGCTTCGGCGGCAGCTCTATCGCCTGGCCTTCGAGATGGGGCACGGCCAGGTGTTCCGGAGCGCGCCGGCGCAGACGCTGTTCTTCATCGCGGTCCCGGATCCCAGCACGAACCCGGAGTCCCTCGGCAACGAGGAGGCCGTCTTTCGCGAGTACCTGCGCGAGCGGGTCGGATGGTCCGACGGGATCATCGACGAGCGGGTCCGGTTCTTCAAATCCAGGGTGCCCGTCGTGTATCCGCAGGACATGGCCGAGCCGATCTCCTACGACGAGTCCGGTCGTCTGGTCCTCGGCGTCGGCACGGACTTCGACGAGCCTTACGAGAGCGCGGTCGAGAGCCTCGCGAGGTCGTTTCCGGACGAGTTCGCCGTCCGCCGTCTTCCGGACATCAACACCGAGGGCGGCGATCTCGCGCTGGTGCGCCTGCCCGACGGAGGCGTCGGTCTCCTGATCGGGCACAACCGCATCGAGCGGTGGGTCCGCCGCACGAGGCCGGCGACCCGGCCGAACAGTCCCGTTTCGGAGGCGGACATCGAGGCGGGCCGGCTCGCCTACCAGCGCGCCTTCGGCGGCATCGAGACGATCGTGATCGGCCGCGAGGCCCTGCAGAACCCGAGCCTCAACAATCCCGAGATCTTTCATCTGGACATGGTGGCGATGGTCCTCGGCACTCCTCGGGGCATCGTGGCGTTCGTGCCGACCTATGAGGGCAGCCCCGTCGACGCCCTGACGCACGTCCATCTCGATCCGGCGGATGTCCGCCGCTTCCAGGGCGAGTACGACCGGGCCGCGCGGCAGCTCGCCGCCCGCGGATATCGCGTGGCCCGCGTTCCCTTCCTGGACCATCCGTCGCGAAGCCCCGTGGGCATCGGCAAGTTCGTGGATCCCCGGACGGGACGCGTGTCGGTCCTGCTCGGTCGCTATCCGACTCACATGGCCGCGACCGACGAGCAGAACCCGCAGACGCAGCTGCAGCTGACGCTGGAAAAGCTCGACGCCGCCGTCGCGGCCTGGCGTAAGGATCCTTCCGACTCCCGATGGAAAGGGGTCCAGGCAGCGGTCGCCGCGACCTGGCAGCAGATGGACAAGGCCGTGACGGTCGCCAGTCCGCTCTTCGATCGCCAGCGCGAAGTCTACGAATCTTACGGCGTTCAGGTCCTCAGCCTGCCGATCTATCCGACCGGCGAGGGAGGGGTCCACTGCCTCGTGCTGAAATGAGGCTCGTTGACCGCGAAAGGCCTGTGAGCTTCGCGGCTCGGCCCTTCCGATCAGGACGCGGGTTCGCCGATGCGGTCAGGCTCGGGACGTGGGCGCATCAGGCGCCCTCCGCCGCGAAGAGGGCGAGAAGTTCCCTGCCGTAGGCCTCGAGCTTGGCCGGGCCGATGCCGGGGATCGCCGACAGGTCGTCGAGGGTCGCCGGGCGAGCGGCGGCGAGCGCCGCGAGCGTGCGATCGTGGAGCACGACGTAGGCGGGCACCGCGCGCCGAGCCGCTTCGAGCCGCCGCCATTCCCTCAGCGCCTCGATGCGCCGGGGATCCGCCGACATCTCCGCGCCCGCGGCGATCGCCTTCGAGGCGCGGCTTCGTCTCGCCTTCGGGCGTGGCGGCTCGGGAACGGTGAGCGCGACGCGGGTGGCGCGGCCGGCCATGACGTCGCGCCCCGCGCGCGTCAGCGACAGCGTCCGATAGGCGTCTGGCGTGGCGGCGAGCAGCCCCCCTCCCTGCGCCGCGTCGACCCAGTCGGCGACGACGCGCGTTCCCTCGGCGGCGAGGATTCCGGTGGTGGAGAGCCCGGCGAGGGAGTCCGGCAGCCCGTCGAGGTCGCCGGTGAGCATGGCCACGATCCGCCGCTTCCCCCAGCGCTCGCCGCCGCGGGCCACGCCCGACAGGATCTTGCGCAGCCGCAGGAGGTCTTCCTCGGAGATTTCGCGCCGACGCGTGCAGTTGCCGCAGAAGCCGCACCCGAGCGCCGCGTCGCGCTCGCCGAAGTAGCCGAGAATCGTCGCGCGGAAGCAGCCCGCAGAGTCGGCGTACGCGATCATCCGGGACAGCTTGCTGCGATCGAGATCGCGCCGGCGCTCTCGGTGCACCGATTCGCCTCCCTCATCCGTCTGCTCGATCAGGAACTCCCGCGTGCGGACGTCCACGTAGTTCCAGAGCAGCGTGGCGTCCGCTCGGCGCCCGTCGCGGCCGCCGCGCCCGATCTCCTGGTAGTACGCCTCGAGGGAACCGGGCAGCTCGAAATGCACGACGGCCTCGATGTCGGGACGGTCGATGCCCATGCCGAACGCATTCGTCGCGCAGACGACCGCGAGCGACCCGTCGGCGAACCGGTTCTGCACGCGCGTCCGCTCGGGCTCGTCCATGCCGCCGTGGTAGGCGCCCGCCTCGACGCCCGCCTCGCGCAGGGCGTCGGCGGCCCGGACGGCGCTCTTGCGGGTCGCGGCGTAGACGAGGGCCCTTCGCTGCCGAACGAGCTCCGGCAGGATCGCGCGCTTCTCGATCTCCCCGGACACCCGGCGCACGTCGAGATAGAGGTTCGGACGGTCGAATCCCGCGACGAAGACCTGCGGCTCGACGAGGCCGAGCAGCTCGACGATGTCGTCGCGAACCTCCGGCGTGGCCGTGGCGGTGAACGCCAGCACCGGAGGCCGTCCCGGAGCGCCATCGGCGCGTCGGCAGGCGCGCGCCGCGTCCCCGAGCGCCCGATAGTCCGGCCGGAAGTCGTGGCCCCACTCCGACACGCAGTGGGCCTCGTCGACCGCGAAGAGGGCGAGCGGCGTGGCGGCGAGCAGCCGCCGGAAGGCCTCCGACGCGAACCGCTCGGGCGCGACGTAGAGGAGCCGCAGGCGCCCCTCGCGCATCGCGGCCTCGGCGGCGCGGCGCTCCGCGGGAGTCGCGAGCGAGTGCAGCGCCGCCGCCGCGATGCCCTTCCGGAGGAGCTCGTCCACCTGGTCCTTCATCAGGGCGATGAGGGGAGAGACCACGAGCGTCGTCCCCTCCGAGAGGAGGGCCGGCAGCTGATAGCCGATCGACTTGCCGGAGCCGGTCGGCATGACGGCGAGCAGGTCCCGTCCCGCGAGCGCCGCGCGCACGATCTCCTCCTGGCCGGGCCGGAAGGCGTCGTGGCCGAAGTGGCGGCGCAGGGCCGCTCGAGGATCCATGCAGGGTTATTGTCGCAGACGGCTGGCAACCAGGGACCCAGTCGGTGTAGGCTCCGCGATTCGCCTATGACCGCCGCCGAACCGATTCCTCCGTCCGCCCTGCGGGCCGACCGCCGCGCGATCGCCATCGTCGCGCACGTCGACCATGGGAAGACGACGCTCGTCGACGCCCTGCTCAAGCAGTGCGGGACCTTCCGCGTCGGCCAGCACGTGGACGAGCTCGTCATGGACTCGGGGGAGCTCGAGAAGGAGCGGGGAATCACGATCCTCGCCAAGAACACGTCCGTGCACTACCGGGACGTGATCATCAACATCGTCGACACCCCCGGTCACCGGGACTTCGGATCGGAAGTCGAACGCATCCTGTCGATGGTCGAGGGCGTCCTCCTGCTCGTGGACGCCTCCGAGGGGCCCCTGCCGCAGACGCGCTTCGTCCTGAAGAAGGCCCTCGAGGGCAACAAGCGTCCGATCGTTCTGATCAACAAGATCGACCGCGCCGACGCGCGGACGGCCGAGGTCGAGGAGGAGATCCACGACCTGTTTCTCTCCCTGGCGACCGAGGAGCACCATCTCGAGTTCGAGGTTCTCTACGGCTCCGGCCGTCTCGGCTACGTCTCGAAGGATCCGAACGCCAAGGCGGGGGATCTCCGGCCCCTGCTCGACGCGATTCTCGAGCACATCCCGGCGCCGGCCGTCGGCAACGCGCCCTTCAAGATGATCGTCGCCAACATCGACTACTCGGACTACCTCGGCCGTCTCGCCGTCGGCCGGATTTTCTCGGGAACCGTGTCGAAGGCGACCGAGCTCGCCGCCGTGCGCCCCGACGGGAGCATCGTCGAGAAGGGCAAGGCCGGCAAGATCTACATGTTCGAGGGGATCGTGCGCGTCGAGGTGGCCGAGGCGTCCGCGGGCGACATCATCGTGCTCTCCGGCTTTCCCGACATCGAGATCGGCCAGACGATCCTCGACCTCGCCGACCCGACGCCGCTCTCGGGCATCCGCGTGGACGAGCCGACGCTCTCGATGGAGTTCCGGATCAACGACTCGCCCATGTCCGGCCTGTCGGGAAAGTACGTCACCAGCCGCCACCTGCTCGAGCGCCTGGAGAAGGAGCTCGAAAAGAACGTCGGCCTCCGCATGGACAGGATGAGGGAAACGGACTCGTTTCTGGTGCTCGGGCGAGGCGAGCTGTCGCTCGCGATCCTCGCGGAAACGATGCGCCGCGAAGGCTACGAGTTCTCGCTCGGCCGGCCTCAGGTCATTTTCCGCCGGGCCGAGAACGGAGAGCTTCTCGAGCCCTACGAGGAGCTCGTCATCGACTGCGGCGAGGAGTTCACGGGCGCCGTGATCGCCGCCGTCGGCGAGCGCAAGGGCGAGCTCAAGCACATGGGCCGGCATGGCGACCGCGTGCGGCTCGAGTTCACGATTCCGTCGCGGGGCCTGCTCGGCTTCCGGCTCGAGTTTCTGACCCTGACCAAGGGCACGGCCCTCATGAACCACCTCTTCGACCAGTACGGTCCCCACCGAGGACCTCTGCCGAACCGCCTCAAGGGCGCGATGATCGCCAAGGAGAGCGGGGACGTGACGGGGTTCGCGCTCGATCGCCTGGCCGACCGCGGCATCTTCTTCGTCAAGCCGGGCGACAAGGTCTACGCGGGGCAGATCGTCGGCGAGCAGGTCAAGGACAGCGACATGGTCATTCAGCCGTGCGAGAAGAAGCACCTGACCAACATGCGCGCCTCCGGTTCGGATTTCGCCATCAAGCTCACGCCCGCGCGCGAGCTCAATATCGAGCAGGCGATCGAGTGGATCAACGACGACGAGCTCGTCGAAGTGGTCCCGGCCGCCATCCGCGTCCGCAAGCGGACGCTCGACCACAGCCTGAGGAAGGTGAAGGCGAAGACCGCGGGCTAGGCCCGCGGTTCTTCGCCTTCATCCCGAGCGCAGCGAGGGATCCCGGACTCACGAACAGTCGGATTCCTCGTCGCTGTGCTCCTCGAAATCACAGGCCGCCCAGGATCCGACGTCGCTACTGCAGGTTGAACGTCTTCGTGATGAAGACCGCCATCTGCCCGCGCGTGTTCGGATTGAGAGGGCAGTAGTTGCCGCCGCCGCAGCCGGTCGTGATCATCTCGGCGGCGAGCCGCTCGATCCAGTCCGAGAAGCCCGTGCCCGGCGTGCACGGTACATCGCCGAAGACGCCCGCGCAGGCGGGAGGCACGTACGTCGAGCCGTGCTCGGTCTTGAGCAGGAACACGGCCATCTGGTCACGCCGCACGGGGTTGCCGGGGCAATAGTTGGTGCCGCCGCAGCCGGTCGTGATGCCGAGTCCGGCGAGCGCCTCGATCCAGTCTCCGAAGCCCGATCCAGGGGTGCAGGTAACGTCGGTGAAGACGCCCGCGCACGGCGGCGGCACGTAGCAGATGCCGTACTTCGCCTTGAGCAGGAAGACCGCCATCTGCTGGCGCAGGGTGCTCGCGGTGACGCCGTAGTTGCCCCCACCGACCCCGGCCGTGATGCCGTTGGACACGAGCGTCGTGACGTAAGCATGGAACGTGTTGTTCTGCGGCACGTCGTTGAAGTCCGTGACGTAGCCCTTGGAAAGCGTGCCGGAAGATCCGTCCAGGTTGGTCAGGATCACGTCGCTGAGCGTGCCCGCCGGCAGGGCCGGCGTCCTTGCCTCCGCCTGTGTGGGGCTCTGCACGTCGACGCTGGTTGCGGGAATGCCGCCGAGACTGATGGTCGCCCCGGCCGCGAAGTTGGTGCCGCGGACGACGAACAGCAATCCGGACGGGGGCGGTCCGGATACCGGGCTGATCGAGAACACGATTCGCGGCGAGAGCTCCGAGGTATTCCCACTCGGATCGGTCGCCGTGACGGTCAGCATCTGGTCCGCCTCGATCGTGTACGCCAGGGTCACGTCGAAAGCGGCGTGGCCCGCGCCGTCGGTCGCCAGGTCCGACGAGCCGATGTAGACGAGACCCTCCTCGAAATCGTGCGGACGGCCGGCGCACGCGGGGTTCGCGAAGAAGTCGAGGGAATAAGACGTGGAGGGCGTGCTGTCGAGGGTCCCCACGATCTCCGTCCCCGAAGGCACGAGGGGCGCCGCGGAGGTGATGAGGGGATAGTTCTGAAGGCCGTTGGGGCCGGTGTCGGCGTCGAGCGCGTCGTTGGCGGTCACGCTGTCGGCGTTCAGGTCGATGCCGATGGTGCCGTTGGCGTAGATGGAGTTTCCCCGGATCGCGTTGCCCGAGACGGAGCCCTGCACGACGACGCCGCCGGCTCCGCTGTGCGCGATGGTGTTGCCCTCTCCCGGCGCGGTGCCGCCGATGGTCGCGTTGCTCGCCAGGACGTAGATGCCCCGGTTCTGATTGCCGAGCGCGAACGTTCCGGTCAGGTCCGTGCCGATCAGGTTGCCCTGCACCGTGACGCCGGTCGCGCTGCTGATCTCGATCCCGTGAATGGCATTCGCCGAGATGACGTTGCCCGCGCCCGCGGCGGCGCCGCCGATCGTGCTGCCGTTGGCTTCGACGAGGATCCCGTAGTTGTTGTTGGGAAGCGGCGCCATCCCGGTGACGTCGGTGCCGACGAAGTTGCCGCTGACGACGAGCCCCGAGCCGTTGTTGAGCCGGATGCCGTAGGAGCCGTTGCCCGAGACGACGTTGCGGGCAGCCGCCGTGGTGCCGCCGACCGTGATGTTGGCGCTGGAAGAGTTGTCGATCTCGATCCCGTTCTGGGCGCCGGCCAGAGCGTTTCCGCCCGTGGCGTCCGTGCCGATCAGGTTGCCCTGGATCAGATGCCCCGTGCCGCCCAGTCCTCCCGATCCGAAGTTGATGCCGCTCGTCCCGTTGCCCGAGATCAGGTTGCGCGAGGCGGGCGTCGTGCCGCCGATCGTGACGTTGGAGGGCCCGTTGTTGCCCAGGATCCCGAAGTTGTTGTTCCCGTGGGAAACGGCGCCGGACGGGTCGGTGCCGATGAAATTGCCGTCGATCGCCATTCCGGCGACCCCGGAGAGGCGGATCCCGGCATAGTGGCCGCGATTGACGGCGAGGCCGCGGACCGCGCTGCCGCCGCTGCCGGCTGCGAAGAAGAGGACGGCGGCTTCGCTTCCGACGCCTGTGTTCGTGCCGTCGAGCTCGATGAGGATCACGGCGTTGGTGCCCTGTTCCGGGGCGTTGGTATTGCTGCTAGAGCCCGGCTGCGTGTACCCGTCGATGGTCACGCCGTCGGTGATCGTCGGCAGCGCCGAGCCGGGGGCGATCGTCTGCACGCCCGAGCCGACGATGTTGAAAGCGATCGTGTCGGCTCCGACGTTGCCGTTGGCGTCGAGGATCGCCTGGCGCAGGGAGCCCGCGCCGCCGTCGGCGACGCTCGTGACCGTGAAGGTCGCGGCGATCGCGCCGGACGTCACGCTCGCGAGCCAGAGAGCGAGAACCGCGGATAGAGGCCGACCCGGGCGCTTGTCGCGCATGTTTCCGACCTTTCTGAATTGTGCAGGAGGGGGGGAGGACGGGGTGCAGTCTATCCCGGTCTCCGGCGCCGCCGGCACGGGTCCAGGGTGCCGGCGGCGGTCGGAAGGGCCCCCTGAGCCGCTGTGGAGCGCGCTATTGGAGGCCGAACGTCTTCGTGATGAACACCGCCATCTGGCCGCGTGTGTTGGGTTGCGACGGACAGTAGCTGCCGCCGCCGCACCGCTACTGAAGTCCGAAGGTCTTCACGACGAAGACCGCCATCTGGCCGCGGGTGGCGGCGACCGTCGGGCAGTAGTTGCCCCCGCCGCACCCTCCGGTGATGTTGCGGGCCACGAGGTCGTAGACCCACGGCGCGAACGGGTTGTCGCAGGGCATGTCGGCGAAGGTCGCCGTCACGCAGGCCGGCGGAACGTAGGCGGCGCCCTCGAGCGTCCTCAGGAGGAGGACGGCCATCTGCTGCCGCTTGACGGGATCGTTGGGGCAGTATGTCGTCCCGTTGCCGCAGCCTCCGGTGATGCCCTCGGCGACGAGCTCGTTGATCCACGGCGCGAACCCCGAGGAGCAGGGCACGTCCGTGAACACCTGGGTCGTGCACGGCGGCGGGGTGTAACAGAGCCCGTGCTTCGCCTTCATGAGGAAGACGGCCATCTGCTGCCGGATCGTGTTGTCGTTGACGCCGTACAGCCCTCCGCCCACGCCGGCCGTGATGCCGTTGGAGACGAGCGTCGTGACGTAGGTGTGGAACTGCTGGGCCGGGGGGACGTCCGTGAAGTCGCTGACGAACGCCTTGACGAGCGTTCCGAACGTGCCGTCCGGGTTCGTCACCACGATGTCGTTGGCGGTGCCGGGGGACAGCGCGGGCGTGTGGAACGACATGTGCGTCGCGGACGTGACGTTGACGTTCGTCCCGGGCTGCCCTCCCACCGCGACCGACAGCCCCGCCGCGAGGTCGGTGCCCGTGATCGAGACCGTGGTGCCTCCGGCCGGCGGCCCCGCGGCCGGCGACGACGAGAAAGCCAGGCCCTGGGAGAACTCGGACGTGTTGCCGAGAGGATCCGTCGCCGTCGCCGTGATCCGGCTGCCCGCGGCGGTCGCGACGGGGAGCGTGACGTCGAACGCGGCGTCGCCGTTGCCGTCGCTGGCGATCTGGGTCGTCCCGATCCAGGTCTCGCCCTCCAGGAATTCGCGCGGGAAGTTCGAGCACGCGTCGGCGTAGAAGTCGAGCGTGTAGAGCGTGGCGGCCTTCGAGTGGAGGACCCCCTGGACGTGCGTCGTGGCGCCGGTCGTGATCGAGGTGAACAGGGGGAAGTTCTGCATCCCGTTCCCTCCCGTGTCGGCGTCGCCCGGATCGTTCGGCGTCACGCCTTCGGGGCTGCCCGCGGGCATGACGTCGATGCCGAGGCCGAAATTCCCGTAGATCGAGTTGCCCCGAATCACGTTGCCCCCGCTGAACGGGAGGTACACGCCGTCGCCGGTTCCGCTGGTCTGCCGGGTGTTGGCGATGACGTTTCCCTCGCCGGGGTTGATTCCCCCGATCACGTTGTCGGCGGCCCCGACGTGGATCGCGCGGTCGCCGTTGCCCATCGCGATCGTGCCCGAAGCGTCGGTGCCGATCAGGTTGCCCTGCACGATCGCGACCATGGACCCCGCCGACGATCCGAGAACGAGTCCGATTCCGCCGTTGGCGGAGATCACGTTGCCGGCGCCGGGCGCGGAACCGCCGATCGTGACGTTGTTCGAGTCGAGGTTGATTCCCTGGTTGCCGTTGCCGAGCGGCGCGGCGCCCGTGACGTCGACGCCGATGTAGTTGCCGGCGACGAGGACGTTGGGAGCGGGATTGCCGGCGATCTCGAGCCCGTTCGTGTTGTTGCCCGAGATGACGTTGCGGGCGGACGCCGACGTCCCGCCGATCGTCATGTTGGATCCCCGCGTGATGCGGATCCCGGTACCCCGTGTCGGCGAGCTCCAGCGTGCCCGTGACGTCGGTGCCGATGAGGTTGCCCTGGATGACGACACCGTCCGGACCTCCGGGCGAGTTCCCGAGCGCGATCTTGTCGTGCCCGCCCGAAATCAGGTTGCGCGCCGCGGGAGTCGTGCCGCCGATCCGGCAGTTCGCGGGGGTATCGCCCGCGACGTGAGCGCCCGACGCAGCCGAGAACGGCGACGTTCCGGTCGGGTCGGTCCCGAGGAAGTTCCCCTCGATGACGGCGTTGCTCGCGCCGTTCTGAAGCCGGATGCCCGTCGTGCACCCGTGGATGACCAGGCCCTTGATCGTCGTGTCGGCCGCGCCGATGTCGAGGCAGATGGAGCCGCCGCCGAGGGCCGCGCCGTCGATCTCGATCCGGAGCACCGTGTTGAGCCCCTGCGTCGTGTCGTGCGTGTTCGCCGAGGAGCCCGACTGCGTGTAGCCGTCGATCGTGACCGGAGAGCTGATCGCCGGAAGCGCCGAGTCGGGCGAGATCGTTTGGACGCCGGAGCCCGTGATGTTGAACGCGATCGTATCCGGGCCCGAGTTCGCGTTGGCGTCCAGGATGGCCTGGCGCAGCGACCCGGCGCCCGAATCGGCGACGGTCGTCACGGTGTAGGTGTTCGCCAGGAGGGGCCCCGCGGTCGAGAAGGCGGCCAGAGCGAGGGCAGCTCGGATTCGCACGAAAGCCTCCTTGTATGGATTGCTCGAGGGCGCAGTCTATGTCGGAGGCCCCTCCGTCACGGCACGCCTCTCCCTCGAGCCCGGGCCGGGGGTCCCGACGACCGAGACGCGGCCGATCACTGCAGCCCGAACGTCTTCGTGACGAAGACGGCCATCTGGCCTCGCGTGGCGGGGACGGTGGGGCAGTAGAGGCCGCCGCCGCAGCCGCCGGTGATGCTGCGGGCGACGAGGTCGTAGACCCAGGGGGCGAAGGGGCTGTCGCAGGGCATGTCGCCGAAGGTGGCGGTGACGCAGTCGGGCGGGACGTAGGCGGCGCCCTCGAGGGTTCGCAGCAGGAGGACGGCCATCTGCTGGCGCTTGACGGGGTCGGTCGGGCAGTAGGTCGTCCCGGCGCCGCAGCCTCCGGTGATGCCCTCGGCGACGAGCTCGTAGATCCACGGGGCGAAGCCGGAGGAGCAGGGGACGTCGGTGAAGGTCGCGGTCGTGCACGGCGGCGGGACGTAGCAGAGGCCGTGCTTGGCCTTCATGAGGAAGACGGCCATCTGCTGTCGCAGGGTCGGCTGGTCGACGCCGTAGAGTCCGCCGCCGACGCCGACCGTGATCGCATTCGAGACGAGCGTCGTGACGAACGAGTAGAACTGCTGGCTTCCGGGCACGTCCAGGAAGTCCGAGACCCATCCGTTGATCAGCGTCCCGGTCGTGCCGTCCGGAGTGGTCACGACCACGTTGTTGACCGAGCCCGGCGGCAGGGCCGCCGAAGTCGCGGTCAGCGTGTGGTCGTTTTCGAACGTCACCGCCGCCGCCACGCTACCGATCGTCATGGTCGTCGGATCGGCGAAGTCGGTTCCCGCGACGGCGAGAGCGAGCCCCCCCGCCGCCGGCCCCGAGCTCGGGGTCACCGAGAAGATGATGCGCTGGGAAAACTCGGAGGTGTTGCCGGCCGGGTCCGTCGCCGTGACGGCGATCCTCGCGCCGGCCTCGGTCGCCACCGCAAGCGTCACGTCGATCGCGGCGTGACCGGTGGCGTCGGTCGTGACCTGCGAGGATCCCAGGTACGTCTGGCCCTCGATGAACTCCCGGGGGAAGTTGGGGCACGCAGGGTTGGAGTAGAAATCGAGGTCGAAGGTCGTGGAGGGGGCGCTGTCGAGCTTCGCGATGACCTCCGTGCTCGAGGCGCCGTGCACGACGGAGCGGACGATCGGAAAGTTCTGATAGTCGTTCATGCCCGTATCGCCGTCTCCCGGGTCGTTGGGCGTCGGGCCCACGCCGACCCAGTCGATCCCGAGCTCCCCGTTGTCGTGGATGGAGTTACCGCGAATCGTGTTGCCGGTGCCCGACGTGAGCTCCCCGACGACGCCGCGAAAGCCGTTGAACGCGATGACGTTCCCGGCGCCGGGGGCAATGCCGCCGACCGTGTTGTCGTTCGCCTCGTCGACGCTTCCGACGAAGCCGATGCCCTGGAGGTTTCCGAGGGGGCTCACGCCGTCGCGCTGCGTGCCGACGAAGTTCCCCTGGATGACGTTTCCGCTGGTCGCGATGAAGAAGCCGATGTGTTCGTTCGCCGAGATCACGTTGCGGGCGGCGGGCGAGGCGCCGCCGACGACGTTGTCGTTCGAGCCGAATTCGATGTCGATGGCCTCGTCGCCGTTGCCGGCCGCGAGGGTCCCGCCCGCGTCGGTGCCGAGGAAATTCCCCTCGACGTGGTTTCCGCCGCCGCCGGTCAGGCGGATGGCGTTTCCGGCGGCGAAGGTCTCGCCGGCGAAGCGATTGATCACGAGCCCGCGAACCGTGCTGCCGCCGGCGGTGATTTCCAGAGCGTTCGTCAGGCCCGCATTGACGCCCGAGAGCTCGATCAAAAGCGTTCCGTTGAATCCATTCGGGTCCGTGTTCGGAGCGGTGCCGGGCTGGGTGTAGCCGTCGAGCACGACGGGATCCGTGATCGTGGGCAGAGTCGTCGTGGGCGCGATGGTCTGAACGCCGGAGCCCGGGATGCTGAACGCGATGGTGTCCAGGCCCGGGTTCGCGTTCGCGTCCAGGATGGCCTGGCGCAGCGACCCGGCCCCCGTGTCGTTGGTGTTGGTCACGGTGAAGGTGGCGGCGTGCACGGACGCCGCGGCGACGAAGAGGACGACCCCGGCGAAGAGATTTCTTTTCAAGACGAGCGCTCCTGTTCTTCTGCGATGTGAAGGAGGCGACGGGGCCGTGATCTCATCTCGGGCCGAACGTTCTGACGCGCCGGCAACTCGAGTGGCCCGACGGCGTCATTGCAGTCCGAAGGTCTTCGTGAGGAAGACGGCCATCTGTCCTCGGGTCGCGGCGACCGTCGGACAGTAGAGGCCGCCGCCGCAACCGCCGGTGATGTTGCGGGCGACGAGGTCGTAGACCCACGAGGCGAACGGGTTGTCGCAGGGCATGTCCGTGAACGTCGCCGTGTCGCACACCGGCGGCGTGTAGGTCGATCCCTCGAGGGTCCGGAGCAGGAGGACCGCCATCTGCTGCCGCTTGACCGGATCCAGGGGGCAGTAGGTCGTGCCGTTGCCGCAGCCTCCGGTGATGCCCTCGGCGACGAGCTCGTAGATCCACGGCGCGAATCCGGAGGAGCAGGGGACGTCGGTGAAGGTGGCGGTCGTGCAGGGCGGCGGGACGTAGCAGAGGCCGTGCTTGGCCTTCATCAGGAAGACGGCCATCTGCTGGCGCAGGGTCGGCGCATCCACGCCGTAGAGGCCGCCGCCGACGCCTACGGTGATGGCGTTCGAGACGAGCGTCGTGACGAACGAGTAGAACTGCTGGCTGCCGGGCACGTCGAGGAAGTCGGAGACCCAGCCCTTGAGCAGCGTCCCGGTGGTGCCGTCCGGAGTCGTGACGACGACGTCGTTGACGGTGCCCGGGTCGAGGGCCGGAGAGGTCGTCGAGAGCGTGTGATCGTCCTGGAAGGTCACGGGCACCACGACGCCGCCGATCGTCATCGTGGTGGGGTCGGCGAAATCCGTGCCGTGGACGTTGAAGACCGCGCCCCCGGCCGCGGGCCCGGAGGCCAGATCCATGGAGAAGATGATCCGCTGCGAGAACTCGGAAGTGTTCCCGGCCGGGTCGGTCGCCGTGGCCGAGATGCGGGTGCCTGGATCGGTCGGCACGGCCAACGTGATGTCGATCGCCGCGTTGCCGGAGCCATCCGTCGTCACCGGCGTCGTGCCGATCCAGATCTGGCCCTCGAGGAACTCGCGCGGGAAATTGGAGCACGCCGGGTTGGCGTAGAAGTCGAGGTCGAAGGTGGTCGACGGCGTGCTGTTGAACTTGCCCGTGATGTGGGTCGAGGCCCCGGTCGCCACGGTCTGGATGATCGGGAAGTTCTGGAGGTGGTTGCTGCCGTCGTCGGCGTCGCCCGAATCGTTCGGCTTGGGCTTGTCGACGCCCGTGTAGAGATCGATGCCGAGAGCGCCGTTGTCGTGGATGGAATTGCCCCGGACCCGCGTTTGAGTGCCGTCGGTGATGACGCCGTGCACGCCGTTGTAGGCGATCACGTTGGCCTCGCCGGCCCCGAGGCCGCCGATCGTGCCCCCGTTGGCTCCGTGGTTCCAGACGCCATACAGGCCGTTGCCGAGCGCCGACACGCCGTCGGCGGCCACACCGATGAGGTTGCCCTGGATGAGGACGTCGGCCTGGTAGAAGATGCCGCTCAGGCTGTTGCCGGAGATCACGTTGCCCGCGCCGGGGGCGGTCCCGCCGATGAGGGCCGGCATGTTCGAGTAGACGGCTTCCGCGTTGGGAATCGCGTGCAGGCCGCTGGCGTCGGTGCCGACGAGGTTGCCCTGGATGACGGCCCCGGTGGCGCCGGCCGACCTGGATCGCGCCTCAGAAGACGCCGGCGGTGTTTCCGGAGACGAGGTTGCGGTCGGCGGGGTCGGTCCCGCCCACGAGATCGTTCGGAGCCCGGATCGAAACGGCAGTGCTGTTTGGCTGCGCGAAGGTCCCGGTCGGGTCGGTCCCGAGGAAGTTGCCGCGGATCACGTTCCCGCCGCCGGCCCCTCAGTCGAAGGTGACGATCGCCGTCGCACACCGGTTGATGACCAGGCCCTGGATGGTGCTGCTGCCCTTGTTGATGTTCAGGCCGAGGGAAAAGCCGCCGCCGATCGCGGAGCCGTCGAGTTCGATGAGCAGGACGGCGTTGGTCCCCACGGGGTCCGTGTTCGGGCTCGATCCAGGCTGGGAGTAGCCGTCCACGATGACGGGGTCGAAGAGGAAGTCGAGATTGCTCAGGGGCGTAATCGTGTGGACACCCGGGCCGGGGATGTCGAAGGCGATCGTGTCGAGCCCCGGGTTCGCGTTGGCGTCGAGGATCGCCTGCCGCAGCGATCCGGCACCCGAGTCGTTCGTGTTCGTGACCGTGAACGTCGCCGCCGAAAGCGACGCGGCGGCGATGAGCAGGGTGGGCAGGATCGCGAGAGAACGTTTCACATTGGCCTCCGAACTGTTGAAGGGCGAGCGTCGTCGACGGGAACGTCGGTTTGCCCGGACGAGCAGACGAGGCGCGACAAGGGTGGTGCCGCGGGCACCGACGGGCGGGACGTGAGCATTCTTTCTCCTTAATGACTAGCCGCGAGAAATCGGTGCCGATCGGGTCAGCGCTGTCTGTCTTTGCCGGCCAACCCCTCCCGGTTGGGGAGCCCGGACGGCGGAGAGCGGCGGGCGCTCGACTCGCGCCAGGCGCTTCCGAGAATCATTGCAGATGGAAGGTCTTCGTCAGGAAGACGGCCATCTGGCCGCGGGTGTTGGCGTTCGCCGGGCAATAGTTCCCGCCGCCGCAGCCGCCCGTGATCTGCTCAGCGGAGAGCTGCTCGATCCAGTCGGCGAAGTTCGACGGACACGCCACGTCGCCGAAGATCCCCTGGCACGTCGGCGGGACGTAGGAGGAGCCGTGCTCGCCCTTCATGAGGAAGACCGCCATCTGATCGCGGCGCACCGGGTTCGTGGGACAGAAGTTGCCGTTGCCGCAGCCGCCCGTGATGCCCTCGTTGGCCATCGCCTCGATCCAGGGAGCGAAGTTGGAGGAGCACGGGACGTCGGTGAACGTGCCGACGCAGGGCGGGGGCGTGTAGCAGAGGCCGTGCTCGGCCTTGAGGATGAAGACGGCCATCTGCTGGCGCAGCGTCGGGGCGTCCACGCCGTAGTTGCCGCCGCCCACGCCTACGGTGATGCCGTTGGAGACGAGCGTCGTGACGAACGAGTAGAACTGCTGGGCTCCCGGGCACGTCGAGGAAGTCCGAGACCCAGCCCTTGACAGCGTCCCCGTCGTGCCGTCGGGCGTCGTCGCGACGATGTCGTTGACGGTGCCGGGGGACGAGCGCCGGCGACGTGGTGCCGAGCGAGTGGTCGTTGTTGAAGGTCACCGTGGTCGCGACGCCCCCGAAGGTCAGGGTCGTCGGATCGGCGAAATCGGTCCCGGAGACCGTGATCGGTGTCCCGCCGGCGGGAGGTCCCGAGCGCACGTCCACCGAGAAGATGATGCGCTGCGAGAGCTCCGACGTGTTGCCGTCGGGGTCAGTCGCCGTGGCCGTGATGCGGGCGCCCGCCTCGGTGCCGACGGGCAGCGTCATCGTCGAAGTCGACGTGCCCCGGCTCCGTCCGTGGAGACCGGCGCCGATCCGAGATAGGTCCTGCCCTGCAGGAACTCCCGCGGGAAGTTCGAGCAGGCCGGGTCCGCGTAGAAGTCGAGCGTGAAATCGGTCGACGGCGTGCTGTCGAGCTTGCCGAGAACGTCCGTGACGCCGTCTCGGACGGATGGTTGACCGCTTGAATGATCGGGAAAGTTCTGGCGGAGGTTCGGCCCGGTGTCGGCATCTCCGGGATCGTTGGGCGTCGGGCTCGCGCTCGTGTCGCCGCACGACAGGCCGAGGGTGATGCCGAGCCTGCCGTTTCGGAACATCGAGTTGCCGGCGATGGTCCACGGCCCCGCGGTTCCGGTGATGCTGATGCCGTTCGCGCCGCTGTAGGCGATCACGTTGCGCTCGCCCGCGACCGTGCCGCCGATCGTCCCCGTCGCGGGACCCCATGAGTCCTGGACATGGATGCCGCACGTTCCGTTGGGAAGAGGAAGCGTCCCGGTCATGTCCGTGCCGATCTTGTTGCCCTGGATCGTGATGCCCGTGACGCCGAGGCTCGAGCCGATCACGTCGATGCCGGTGCCGGAGCGGTTCGCGACGACGTTGTCGAGGATCTTCGCGTTCGGCGCGACACCCACGCTGATGCCGTCGGCGCCGCCGTTCGACAGCTCGACCGTTCCCGTGGCGTCCGTGCCGATCAGGTTGCCCTGGACCGTCACGTTGCTGGCGTTGAACGCTCCCGCCTCGCCCAGCTGGACGGCGCGGACCGACCATGTGCCGACGACGTTGGCGGCCCCCGGCGCGCTGCCGCCGATCATCACGTTGTCGCCGACCTCGACGTCGATGGCCCGCTGCGCGGCTCCGATGCCGACGGTGCCGGCGGCGCTCAGGCTCAGGTAGTTGCCCTGGATGATCGTCCCGTTCCCGTCGGCCTGGATCAGGTCTCCGCCCATGGACGCCATCACATTGCGCGCGGCCGGATCCGTCCCGCCGATGACGTTGCCATTCGTGAAATTGATCTGGATCCCGAGGTTGGTTCCGACGACCGTGGAGCCGTCGGGATCGACGCCGATGAAATTGCCGGTGACGACGTTGTTGCCGCTGTTGAAAGCGAGCAACGCTCCGCTGGTGCCCGCGATCGACAGTCCCCGGATCGTCGAGCCGCCACTCCCCGAAGAGAAACCGAGGGCCGGATTCGCCGTACCCGCGTCGATCTTGATCCGAATGACGGCGTCATCGCCGACGGCCAGGGTGTTCGCGCTGGATCCCGGCTGCGAGTACCCGTCGAGGAAGACCGGGTCGGTGAAAGCGTCGAGGGTGGTCGAAAGCGTGATGGTCTGCACCCCCGACCCGGAGATGTTGAAGGCGATCGTGTCGAGTCCCGGATTCGCGTTGGCGTCGAGGATGGCCTGGCGCAGCGATCCGGCGCCGCTGTCGTTCGTGTTCGTGACGGTGAACGTTGCGGCGAGAAGAGTCGGGACGGCGGCCGTCCATCCGGCCACCAGGAGAATCGAGAGTCTGAGGCGAGCGGTCATCGCGGGCTCCTTTCCGCCCCGAAGGGCGCCTTCCGTGCCGAGCGGAGCGGTCAGGAGCGGGGCGGCGCGCGGGAAGCCAGCGTCCCGGACGTCGCATCGTCCGGAATCGGGTTCTCGAGAAGACGTTCGTCCGAGAGACGGGAAGGGGGCGCGTCAAAAAGAGGCGTCGCGGACGGAAGAACGGCAGGGGAAACGAGGAGGAGAACGGCCGCCGCGACGCCGTCGGAATCGTCGTTGTCGTCGAAAGCCGGGAGCGCCTCCGTCTCAACCGGAAGGAATGTTGATCCCGCGGCGGCGAGCGCCAGGAGAAGCAGCGCGAAGGCGCACGAACGCCGGACGGCCGAATTCACTGGAGATGGAAGGTCTTCGTGATGAAGACCGCCATCTGCCCTCGGGTGTTCGCGTTCTGCGGGCAGTAGTTCCCGCCGCCGCAGCCGCCGGTGATCTGCTCGGCGGCGAGCTGCTCGATCCAGTCGGCGAAGGTCGACGGGCACGCCACGTCGCCGAAGATCCCCTGGCAGGTCGGCGGCACGTAGGAGGAGCCGTGCTCGCCCTTCATCAGAAACACGGCCATCTGGTCGCGGCGGACGGGGTTGGTCGGGCAGAAGTTGCCGCCGCCGCAGCCGCCGGTGATGCCCTCGGCGGCCATGGCCTCGATCCAGGGGGCGAAATTGGAGGAGCACGGGACGTCGGCGAACGTGCCGACGCAGGGCGGGGGCGTGTAGCAGAGACCGTGCTTGGCCTTCAGGATGAAGACGGCCATCTGCTGGCGCAGCGTCGGCTGATCGACCCCGTACATCCCGCCGCCGACGCCGACCGTGATCGCATTCGACACCAGCGTGGTCACGAAGGAATAGAACTGCTGGCCCTGCGGCACGTCGAGAAAGTCGGCGACCCAGCCCTTGAAGAGTGTGCCGACCGTGCCGTCGGGTGTCGTGACGACGACGTCGTTGACGGTTCCCGGAGAGAGGGCCGGCGAGCTCGCGCTGAGCGTGTGGTCGTCGACGAAGCCGGCCGACGCCGCGACGCCGCCGATGGTCAGCGTGCTCGGGTCGGCGAATTCCGTGCCGTTGACGGCGATCGCCGTTCCGCCGGTCGCGGGGCCCGAGGTCGGAACGACGTAAAAGACGATCCGCTGCGAGAACTCCGAGGTGTTGCCGGAGGGATCCGTCGCGGTCGCCGAGATCCGCGCACCCGCCTCGGTCGCGACGGGAAGAACGACGTCGATCGCTGCATGGCCCGATCCGTCCGTCGTGACTTGAGAGGAGCCGAGCCAGGTCTCCCCCTCGAGGAACTCCCGCGGAAAGTTCGAGCAGGCCGCATTGGCGTAGAAGTCGAGATCGTACGTCGTCGACGAGGCGCTGTTCAGCTTGCCGACGATGTGGGTCGAGGCCCCGTTCGTGACGGACTGGATGATCGGGAAGTTCTGCAGGTGGTTGGCCCCGTCGTCGGCATCCCCCGGGTCGTTGAAGTCCGGCTGGCCGTTTCCGTTGAGGTCGATTCCGAGTCCGCCGTTGTCGTGGATCGAGTTGCCGCGGATCGAATTGTTCACTCCGGCTCCGACGAAGAGACCGTTGCCGCCGTTGAAGGCGATCACGTTCGGTTCACCGGCCCCGGTGCCCCCGATCGTGACCCCGCTGGCCGAGCCGCCGCCGACCTCGAACGCGGTCTCGCTGTTCCCGAGCGGTCCGCTCCCGTCCGCCGTCGTCCCGATCCTGTTGCCCTGAATGACGGCGTCGTTGATGCCGCCCTGGATGGCCTTCCCGTTTCCCGAGATGAGGTTGCCGAGGATGGTCTCGGTTTCGGTGGACGCGATCGCGCGGGGATTCCCGATGGCCACGTGTCCGGCCGCATCGGTTCCGATCAGGTTTCCCTGGATGGTCGCGGTCTCGCTGCTCAGGATGCCGACGTCCGTGTTGCCCGAAATGAGGTTGCGATCGGCCGGCGACGGGCCTCCGATCACGCTTCCGCCGGTTCCGCCCAGGCTGATGCCGCGGTCGGTGTTGGCGACGGCGGTCGAGCCCGTGGGATCCGTGCCGATGAAGTTGCCGCGGATCGACAGCACGGCAAAGCCGCTGGTGAAGATGCCGATGACCCAGCCGTTCACGACGACGCCCCGGACCGTGTAGTTGCCGGCCGGCGGGAAGTCCTGCTGGATGACCAGACCCCGGGCGGAGCCCGCGGCGCTGCCGTCGAGCTCGATTGTGATCACGGCGTTCGTCGCGACCGGATCCGTGTTTTCGCTCGAGCCCGGCTGCGTATAGCCGTCGATCGTCACCGCTTCCCGGATCGTATCCAGCTGCGTCAGGGGCGTGATCGTGTGGACGCCCGATCCGGGGATGTTGAAGGCGATCGTGTCGGCGCCGGGATTGGCGTTGGCGTCGAGGATCGCCTGTCGGAGCGACCCGGCGCCGGAGTCGTTCGTGTTCGTGACGATGAAGGTCGCGCCGGTCACGCTGCCCGTGACCGCGAAGATGAGGAGGGCGGCGAACCGCGTCGAGAGGTGGGCCGGCATGGTCACTGAAGACCGAACGTCTTGTCCACGAACACCGCCATCTGTCCTCGCGTGGCGGCGACCGTGGGGCAATAGAGACCTCCGCCGCAGCCGCCCGTGATGTTGCGGGCGACGAGGTCGTACACCCAGGGCGCGAACGGGCTGTCGCACGGCATGTCGGTGAAGATCGGGGTATCGCACGCCGGGGGAGCGTACGCCGAGCCCTCGAGGGTGCGGATCAGGAGCACCGCCATCTGCTGTCGCTTCACCGGGTCGGTCGGGCAGAAGGTCGTCCCGGCGCCGCATCCGGTGGTGACACCCTCCGCGACGAGCTCGTTGATCCACGGGGCGAATCCCGAGGAGCATGGCACGTCGGTGAAGAGCTGCGTCGTGCAGGGGGGCGGCGTGTAGCAGAGCCCGTGCTTGGCCTTCATGAGGAAGACGGCCATCTGCTGGCGCAGCGTCGGCTGGTCCACGCCGTACATCCCGCCGCCGACGCCGACGGTGATCGCATTGGAGACCAGCGTCGTGACGAACGCGTAGAACTGGTGGCCGCCCGGCACGTCCAGGAAGTCCGAGACCCAGCCGTTGACGAGCGTTCCGGTGGTGCCGTCCGTCGTCGTCACGACCACGTCGTTGACGGTGCCCGGCGCCATGACGGGGGAGCTCGCCGACAGTGTGTGGTCGTCGATGAAGGAGGCCGGGGTCGCGACGCCGCCGATCGTCATCGTCGTCGGATTCGAGAAATCCGTGCCCGAAACGACGATCCCGGTGCCGCCCGAGGCCGGCCCTGAGGCGGCCGCGATGGAGAAGATGATCCGCTGGGAGAATTCCGACGTGTTCCCGGCCGGGTCCGTCGCGGTGGCGGAGACCCTCTGCCCCGGCTGGATCGTCGCGGGAAGCGTCACGTCGATGTCCGCGTGGCCGGTCCCGTCCGTCGTGACCTGACTGGAGCCGAGCCAGGTCTCGCCCTCGACGAGTTCGCGCGGGAAGTTCGGGCACGCCGAGTTCGCGTAGAAGTCGAGATCGAACGTGGTCGACGGTGTCGTGTCGAGCTTCCCCTGAATGCGCGTGCCGGTTCCCTCCGGCCCGAGGATCGTGACGGTCTTCAGGATCGGGAAGTTCTGGAGGTGGTTCGCCCCGTCGTCGGCATCGCCCGAGTCGTTGAAGTTCGGGCCGTCGATGACGAGGTCGATCCCGAGACCGGCGTTGTCGTGGATCGAGTTGCCGCGGATAACCCAGTCGTGCTGAGCAGTCACGTGGATCCCGGCGGCCCCGTTGAACGCGATGATGTTCCCCTCTCCCGAGCCCGTGCCGCCGATGACGGCGTTGACGGTCTCGGCGCGGATCCCGTCGTCCAGGTTCGGGACCGGAAGGAGTCCCGTCGGGTCGGTCCCGATCCGGTTGCCCATCACGGTATTGGCCGACGCGCTGTCCGTGAATTGGATCCCGATCGAGTTTCCCGAGATGACGTTGCCCGCGCCCGAGACGGAGCCGCCGATGAGATTGTCGTGCGGCGCGTTGTTCGTGAAAATCCCCACGGCGGCCCCGAGGCCGACGGTCCCGGTCGCGTCCGTGCCGACGTAGTTGCCCTGGATCGTGTTGTGATGCGAGCCGGACCCGAGCAGGATCGGCACGTTGCCGTACACCACGTTCCGGGCGCCCGCCACGGTCCCGCCGACCAGCGTGTCGTGGGCGTTCGAGTCCATGGCGATGCCGGAGCTGACGCGCGGAGTCTCCGCCAGCACGGCCGTTCCCGCGGCGTTGAGCCCGATGTGGTTGCCCTGGATCACGTTCGATCCGCCGACCTCGAAGTCCACGGTCGAGCCGCCCGCGCCCGTCCCTCCGGCGATGACGTTGTGGTCGGCCGGATCCGTCCCGCCGATGTGGTTGTTCGACCCCTGGACCTGGACGACGCTGAAGCCGGTTCCCAGGTATTGCGTTCCCGTGACGTCCGTGCCGATCCAGTTCCCGATCACGTGGTTGTCGTCGTTCCCGAGATTGATGGAGAACGTGGTGCCGGCGCTCCGGTTGATCAGCAGCCCCCGGATCGTCGCGCCGGACGTAAAGACGTTGAAGACGTTGCCCGCCGTGCCGCCTGCGTCGATCTCGACCATGTAGGCGGCGTCGTTGCCGACGAGGAGCGTGTTCGGGCTCGAGCCCGCCTGCGTGAAGCCGTCGATCGTGACCGCGTCCGTGATGATCATCGTCGAGAGCGGCGCGATCGTGTGCACTCCGGAGCCTGTGACGTTGAAGGCGATCGTGTCGGCGCCCGGATTCGCATTGGCGTCGAGGATGGCCTGGCGCAGGGACCCGGCGCCGGAATCGGCCGTGTTCGTGACGGTGAACGTCGCGGCGAGCAGGGGCGAGGCGGCCAGGGCGAGACCCAGCGCAGCGAGGCGTCTCATCGTATGTCCCCCTTCGAGATTCCGAACGTCCCGCGGTGATTCCCTCGGCCTTTGACTCCGCGAGGCCGCGGCCCCCGGCGCCGGGGAAGGAGCAGACGAGAGGGGAGAAAGCCCGCTGTCGCCAACGTCGCGAGATGCGATGCGCGCATACATCCTCCTCATTGAGTAGCCGCGAGAAATCGGCTTCGATCGGACCAGTGCGCTAAGCCCCTCATTTCCAGAGGCTTGGGTTGCCGCGCCTGGAGCCGGACGCTTCCGATAGTCTCGCTCTCGCATCCGATGTCATCCGAAGACCCCGGAACGTCGCCCGGAGAGGTGACGCGGCTCCTGATCGCCTGGAACGAGGGCGATCGGGCAGCCGTCGAACGTCTGATGCCGCTCGTGTACGGCGAGCTTCGCCGGATCGCCGAGCGGCAGTTCCGCCGTGAGAGGGCCGGTCACACGCTCCAGCCGACGGCCGTTGTGCACGAGGCTTACTTCCGGCTGGTCGATCAGACGCGGGTGACCTGGAAGAACCGGGGCCACTTCTTCGCGATCGCCGCGCAGGCGATGCGCCGGATCCTGATCGATCACGCGCGCGCGCGGGAGGCGGACAAGCGCGGGGGCCGGGAAGCCCGGGTGACGCTCGACCTCGGCATCGCGTCGCCGGAGCCGGCCGACGACGTCGACCTGCTCGCTCTCGACGAGGCGCTCGTGCGCCTGAAGGCGCTCGACGAGCCTCAGGCGCGGATCGTCGAGCTGCGCTTCTTCGGCGGGCTCTCGATCGAGGAGACGGCCGAGGCGATGGAGACATCGGCGTCGTCGATCAAGCGCGAGTTCCGATCCGCCCGCGCGTGGCTCTTCCGGGAGCTCGGGCGGCCGTGACGCCGGAGCGCTGGCGGGAGGTCAAGGACCTCTTCGACCGAGCGGTCGAACAGCCCGAGCCGGAACGCACCACCTTCCTGGAAACCGAGCGCCGCCGGGACGCGGAGCTGGCCGTGGAGGTCTCCCGGCTCCTCGAGGCGCATGCGGCTGCGGGCGGGTTCCTCGAGCGGCCGGCGATCGAGCAGGTCCGACTCGCGCCTCTCGCGGCGGAGGCTCCGGAGCGCATCGGATCCTGGGAGATCGAACGCGAGCTCGGACATGGCGGGATGGGCACGGTCTATCTCGCCTCGCGGTCGGGGGACGGTTTCCGCCAGACGGTGGCGCTGAAGGTGGTGCGGCGGGGGATGGACACCGAATTCGTCCTTCAGCGATTCCGCGGAGAGCGGCGGATTCTCGCGGGCCTCGACCATCCGGGGATCGCGCGTCTGCTCGACGGGGGCTCGACCGAGAGCGGCGCGCCGTACTTCGTCATGGAGTACATCGACGGACGGCACCTCCTCGAGGACACCCGAGCGCGGGACCTCACGGTGCGGGAGCGGCTGAGGCTCTTTCTGAAGGTGTGCGATGCGATCGCCTACGCGCACCGGCATCTCGTGGTGCATCGCGACATCAAGCCGTCGAACGTGCTCGTGACGGCCGAAGGCGAGCCGAAGCTCCTCGACTTCGGCCTGGCCAGGCTCCTGCGGCCGGACGCCGACGGCGCCGACGGCCGAACGGAGACGGCGCTCCGGCTGCTGACGCCCGATTACGCGAGCCCGGAACAGGTCCGCGGCGAGCCCGTGACCACCGCGACCGACATCTACTCGCTCGGCGTCGTCCTCTACGAACTCCTCACGGGACGGCGCCCGTACCGCGTCACCGGGCGCTCGCCCGAGGCGATCGCGCGAGCCGTCTGCGAGGAGGAACCGGCGCGGCCGAGCGCGGCAGCCTCGGCGCTCCGGGGCGACCTGGACAACGTCGTCCTCATGGCCCTGCGCAAGGAGCCGGATCGCCGGTACGCCTCGGTCGAGCAGTTCGCCGAGGACATCCGGCGCCACCTCGACGGACGGCCGGTCGCGGCGCGCAAGGACACGCTGCGATACCGCGCCGGGAAGTTCGTGACGCGGCACAAGGCCGCCGTGGCCGCGACCGCCGCCGCGGTCCTCCTGCTCGCGGGCGCCACGGTCGCGGCCCTCCAGCAGGCGCGCGAGGCGCGGCGCGAACGGGCCGCCGCCGAGGGTCGCTTCAACGACGTGCGCGCTCTCGCCGACGCGTTCCTCTTCGAGTTCCACGACGCGATCAAGGACCTGCCGGGTGCGACGCCGGCGCGCGAGCTGGTCGTCCGGCGGGCGCTCGAATATCTCGAGAAGCTGTCCACCCTGAAGGCGGACGACGTCGCCCTGCAGCGCGAGGTGGCGACCGCGTACGAGCGGGTCGCGAAGGTGCAGGGGGGACTCCTGGAGGCGCACCTCGGCGACACGCGGGGCGCGCGGGAGAGCCTCGCGAGGGCACTCGCGATCCGCCGCGCGCTCGCGGCGGTCCCACGCCCCGACGCCGCGGACCAGTCCGCCCTCGCCGAGACGCGCCTGCAGCTCGCCGGCGTGCTGCTGACGGAGGGCGAGGCGGCGGCGGCGGTGACCGAGGCGCGGGGAGCCGTCGCGACACTGACGGCACTGGCGGTCGCCACGCCGACGAGCCGCGCGCTCGAGGTGGAGGCCGCGCGTGGCCGGCGCACGCTCGGTCTCGCGCTCGCGCGGTCGGGAGACCGTTCCGGCGCGTTGACGGAGCTCGCGGCGGCGGCGAAGACCTTCGAGGCGCTCGCGGCGGCCGACCCCGCCGCGTCCGGCTATCGGCGTGAGCTCGCGATCACGCATCAGATGGTCGTGCACGCGCTCGGCGGCACGCACGAACGCGAGCGCGCCGAGGCGAGCTACGCGCGGGCGACCGCTCTCCAGGAGGAGCTCGTGCGCGGCGAGCCCGGCAACTCGTCGCTCCAGCGGGAGCTCGCCTACACGCACATGGACATGGGCGGTTTTCTCGAGTGGAGCGGCGACGAGAAGGCGGCGCTCGAGAGCTACGTGCGGGCGGTCCCCGTCGCCGAGGCGCTCGTGGCGTCGGACCCCCGCAACGCCGACGCGCGGCTCCTCCTCGCCGCGGCCTACAACAGCGTCGGATACGGAGAGGCGGTCGCCGGCGATGCGGCGGCCGCCGGGTCGAACCTCGAACGGTCGCGGCGCCTCTTCGAAGCGGTCGCGCGCGAGGACCCCGCGGACGTGCGCGCGCAGGTCGGCCTCGCGCGTCTCTACGAGAGCTTCGGCACGGCGGCGGAGGCCGGAGCGGGAGCGCCGTCCTCCCGCGCGGAGAAGGCGCGCGAGTGGTACGCGAGGAGTCGCGCGGCCTACGTGACGCTGCGGGGCCGGGGCCTTCTCGACCGGCAGACGACTTCGGAGCTCGAGGCGGTGTCGAGGAAGCTCGCGGCGCTCGGTCCGGGGTGATGGCTAGGGCAGGGCGAAGGTCTTGGTGAGGAAGACCGCCATCTGGCCGCGCGTGGCGGCGCTGCCCGGGCAGTAGTCGTCCCCGCCGCAGCCGCCGGTGATCCCCTCGGCGGCGAGCCGCTCCACCCAGTCGGCGAAGGGCGACGGACACGGCACGTCCCCGAAGACGCCGGCGCAAGCCGGGGGCACGTACGCGGCGCCGTGCTCGGCCTTCAGCAGGAACACGGCCATCTGGTCGCGCCGCACGGGGAATCCCGGGCAGAAGTTCCCGCCGCCGCATCCGCCCGTGATGCCCTCGGCGGCCAGCGCCTCGATCCAGGCGGCGGCGAAGGCGTCGGCCGGAACGTCGCCGAAGACGTTGCCGTTCGCCGGCGGCGGCGCGTACGCCGGCCCGTGCTCGGCGCGCAGGAGGAAGACCGCCATCTGCGCGCGCGTGACGGAGACAGCGGGGCAGTAGTTCCCGGCGCCGCAGCCCGCGGTCACGAAGTGGCGGACGAGCGTCTCGATGAAGTCGTGGAATGGATGGGACTGCGGGACGTCGTTGAAGTCCGCGAGCCAGCCCGGCGCGATGCGCCCGAAGTCGCCCGTGGCGGGGTCCGTCACGACCACGTCGCCGAGCGTTCCCGGCGCGAGCGCCGGCGTTTCGAACGAGACCATGCCGCCTCCGACGGAGACCATGGCGGCGGCCCTGAGCCCGACGATGACCGTGGCGTCGCCCGGAATTCCGGCGCCCGACAGCGACGCGGCCGTGCCGCCGGCGGCCGGCCCCGACGTCGGCGCGAGGCCCGAGACGTCGAGGGTCGGATCCGCAACGGCGATTTTCCCGAGCTGACTCGCGTCGAACTCGGTGAACCAGAGGTCGGCGCTGGGACCGGCGGTGATGCCGTAGGGACCGGAGACGGCGGTGGGGATGAGGAAGTCGGTGATGACGCCGGCGGTCGTGATGCGGCCGATCCGGTTCTTGTCGAACTCGGTGAACCAGAGGTTGCCGTCGGGACCGGAGCAGATGCGGAAGGCGCGGGTCGGCGTGGGCAAGCGGGAACTCGGTGAGCGTGCCGTCGGGAGTGATGCGGCCGACCTTGTGGCCGCTGTTCTCGACGAACCAGAGGTTGCCGTCGGGGCCGGGGACGATGCCCTCGGGAGAGGCGCCGGCGGTGGGGATGGGGAAATCGGTCACGACCCCGGCGGTCGTGACGCGTCCGATCTTGTTCGTCGAGTACTCGGTGACCCAGAGGTTGCCGTCGGAGCCCGAGGCGATGAAGTGGGGCGTGGAGTTGGCGGGGAGCAGGGGGAACTCCGTGACGGAGCCGGCGGTCGTGATGCGGCCGACCTTGTTGGCGTGGCTCTCGGTGAACCAGAGGGCGCCGTCGGGGCCCGAGGCGATGCCGTAGGGACCGGAGGAGGCGGTCGGAACGGGGAACTCCGTGATGACGCCGGCCGTCGTGATACGGCCGATCTCGTTGCCCGAGCTCTCGGTGAACCAGAGGTTGCCGTCGGGTCCGGCCACGATGTCCTGGGGCATGGATCCGACGGTGGGGGTTGGGAACTCCGTCACGGCGCCCGACGGCGTCATCCGCCCGATCTTGCCCACCGACTCGACGAACCAGAGATTCCCGTCCGATCCGAGCGCGATCCCCTCCGGCAGCGTTGCGCTCCCGATCGGATACTCGGCGTCGATCTGCGGCGGCGGCGTGCCGCCGATGACGAACTGGCCGAGCTGATTGGCGTCGAACTCGGTGAACCAGAGGTCGGCGCTGGGACCGGCGGTGATGCCGTAGGGACCGGAGACGGCGGTGGGGATGAGGAAGTCGGTGATGACGCCGGCGGTCGTGATGCGGCCGATCCGGTTCTTGTCGAACTCGGTGAACCAGAGGTTGCCGTCGGGACCGGAGCAGATGCGGAAGGCGCGGGTCGGCGTCGACAAGGGGAACTCGGTGAGCGTGCCGTCGGTGGTGATGCGGCCGATCTTGTGGCCGCTGTTCTCGACGAACCAGAGGTTGCCGTCGGGTCCGGGGACGATGCCCTCGGGAGAGGCGCTGGCGGTGGGGATGGAGAAATCGGTCACGACCCCGGCGGTCGTGACGCGGCCGATCTTGTTGGTCGAGTACTCGGTGACCCAGAGGTTGCCGTCGGAGCCCGAGGCGATGAAGTGGGGCGTGGAGTTGGCGAGGAGCAGGGGAAACTCCGTGACGGCGCCGGCGGTCGTGATGCGGCCGACCTTGTTGGCGTGGCTCTCGGTGAACCAGAGGGCGCCGTCGGGGCCCGAGGCGATGCCGTAGGGACTGGAGGAGGCGGTCAGGACGGGGAACTCCGTGATGACGCCGGCCGTCGTGATGCGGCCGATCTTGTTGCCGGAGCTCTCGGTGAACCAGAGGTTGCCATCGGGTCCGGCCACGATGTCCTGGGGCATGGAGCCGACGGTGGGGGTTGGGAACTCCGTCACGATGCCCGACGGCGTCATCCGCCCGATCTTGCCCACCGACTCGGCGAACCAGAGGTTCCCGTCCGATCCCAGCGCGATCCCCTCCGGCAGCGCCGCGCCCCCGATCGGATACTCGGTGACGCCCTGTGCGAGAGCGGAAGAGGCGAACAACGCCATGGCGAGCGCGGCGCCCGCGACGGCGCTGCCCCGGGCCGAGCGGCCTATGGCCCTCCAGAGAAATGGCGTCATTGTTTGGAGGGAACGATTATAGGCCGCGCCGTCCGCGCGCGGGGCTCGGAGCGCCTACGGCGTGACTATCGTCACGCGGCTACTGCAGGTGAAAAGTCTTCGTCAGGAACACGGCCATCTGCCCGCGGGTGTTCGCGTTGCCCGGGCAGTAGTTGCCGCCGCCGCAGCCTCCCGTGATCTGCTCGTTCGAGAGCTGCTCGATCCAGTCGGCGAACTGCGACGGGCACGCCACGTCGCCGAAGATCCCCTGACACGTCGGTGGCAAGTAGTTCGAGCCGTGCTCGCCCTTCAAAAGGAAAACGGCCATCTGGTCGCGCCGGACGGGGTTGGTCGGGCAGAAGTTGCCGCCGCCGCAGCCGCCCGTGATGCCCTCGTTGGCCATCGCCTCGATCCACGGGGCAAAGTTGGAGGAGCAGGGCACGTCCGTGAACGTCCCGACACACGGGGGCGGGCTGTAGCAGAGGCCGTGCTTGGCCTTCAGGATGAAGACCGCCATCTGCTGGCGCAGCGTCGGGGCGCTGACGCCGTAGTTGCCGCCGCCGACGCCGGCGGTGATGCCGTCGGCGACGAGCGTCGTCACGTAGGCGTAGAACTGCTGGCTCCCCGGGACGTCCAGGAAGTCGGCGACCCAGCCCATCGCGAGCGTGCCGGTCGTGGTGTCCGGAGTCGTCGCCACGATGTCGTTAACGGTGCCGGGCGGGAGCGCCGGCGAGACGGTGGTCAGCGTGTGATCGTCGACGAAGGCCGCCGGGGCGGCCACGCCGCCGAACGTCAGCGTCGTCGGATCGGCGAAGTCGGTGCCCGAGACGGTGATCGGCGTTCCTCCCGCCGGAGGGCCCGATCGCACGTCGACCGAGAAGATGATCCGCTGGCCGAGCTCGGACGTGTTTCCGGTCGGGTCGGTCGCGGTGGCGGACACCCGCGCTCCCGGAGCCAGTGCCGTCGGAAGGACGACGTCGAAGGCGGCATGACCCGATCCGTCGGTCATCGTCGGCGCGGTGCCGGCGTAGATTCCCTGGAGGAAGTCCCTCGGGAACTTGGAGCAGGCGGGGCTCGCGTAGAAGTCCAGGTCGTAGGTGGTCGAGGGTGCGCTGTCGAGCTTGCCGACGATCTCGGTCGTCGAGGCGCCGAACACCACGTTCTGGATGATCGGGAAGTTCTGGAGCAGGTTCGCGCCGGTGTCGGCGTCGAGCGGATCGTTGGGCGTGACGCCGCCCGATCCGTCGCTCGGCTGCCTCAGGTCGATTCCGAGTCGCGCGTTCGAGACGAAGGCATTGGTACGAATCGTGTTGCCGACGAAGGCGCCGTTGGCGACTTCGACGCCGCTGCCCGAAAGAAACGTGTCCGTTCCATTGAAGGCGATGAGGTTGGCGAGGCCGCCGGGGCCTCCCACGCTGTTGTCGCTGCCCGAGATCGAGATTCCGTCGAGCGAGTTGCCGAGGGGAAGAGTCCCGCTGACGTCCGAGCCGATGAAGTTGCCCTGAATCTGGGTCCCCGTCGCGCCGGCGAAGAGGTCGATCCCGTGGCCGACGTTCCCCGAGATGACGTTGCCGGGAGGAAGGCCCACGCCGGGCCCGCCGATGAGCACGCCCGTGGCCCCGTTGACGCTGACGCCTTCGTTCTGGTTGGGAAGGGCAAAGGTGCCCGTGGCATCGGTGCCGATGAGATTCCCCTGCAGCACGTGGTCGGAGCCGTCGAACTGGACGCCGCGGCTGTTGCCGGAGATGACGTTTCGGAAGTCGATGCTCGGACCGCCGATGACGTTGGCGTCGCCGTTGACCGAGACGCCGCGGTCGGAGTTGCCGAGCGCGGCGGCGCCGGTCGCGTCGACGCCGATGAAGTTGCCCTGGACCTGATTCCCGCCGAAGGCCGCGCTGACTCCCGGTCCCACGTTTCCCGAGATCAGGTTGCGCGCCTGGACGGACGTCCCGCCGATCCGATTGCCGAAGCCCGAGGCCCCGAAGCCGATGACGATCCCGCCGTTGCCGTTCGGCAGCGCCGACATCCCGGCGGCGTCCGTGCCGACGAAGTTACCCTCGACGACGTTGCCGTCGGAGTGGATCTCGATGCCGGCGCTCGCGAAGCGATTGACGACGAGCCCCCGGACGAGGCTCCCGGCCCCCTCGACCACGAGTGCCTTGGCGGTCGCGCCGGCGTTCGTGCCGTCGAGCTCGATGAGAAGCACGGCGTCGTCCGACTGCGAGCTGGCCGTTGGGCGTCGCGCCCGTCTGCGTGTAGCCGTCGATCGTCACGGGATCGGTGATCGGAGGCAGCGGCGAGGCGGGCGAGATCGTGTGGACGCCGTTGCCCGGGATGGCGAAGCCGATCGTGTCGGGGCCGGGATTGGCGTTGGCGTCGAGGATCGCCTGGCGCAGCGACCCGGCGCCGGAGTCGTTGATGTTGATGACCGTGAAGGTGGCTGCGGCGGCGAGGGAAGACAAAAGAAACCCGGCGAGGACGGACAGCTCGCGGCGAATGGTCATGGCGATCCGCTCCCGTGTTCGGGCAGGCCCCGAGTCAGGCGAAGCCTATGCCCGCGCCCCGGTGGTGTCCATCGGTGCCGTCCCAGCATACCGACGCGGTCGAAAACTCAGTGGGCCGCCGCGTTCACGGCAGATTGAAGGTCTTCGTGATGAACACCGCCATCTGCCCGCGATTGTTCGGATTCAACGGGCAGTAGTTGCCGCCGCCGCATCCGGCGGCGATGTTCTCGTTGTAGAGCTCCTCGATCCAGTTCGTGAACGTGCCGGGACACGCGACGTCCGTGAAGATGCCGGGCGGCGTGCAGGCCGGCGGGGCATAGGTCGAGCCGTTCTTCGCCTTCAGGAGGAAGACGGCCATCTGGTCGCGCCGCACGGGAGCGGTCGGACAGTAGTTGCCGCCGCCGCAGCCGCCCGTGATGCCCTCGTTGGCGAGCGCCTCGATCCAGGGCGCGTAAGTCGACGGGCACGCGACGTCGGCGAAGAACCCCGGGGTGCAGGCCGGAGGCACGTAACAGAGGCCGTGCTTGCCCTTCAGGAGGAACACCGCCATCTGCTGACGCGTCACGTTCGCATCCGGGCAATAGCTCCCGCCGCCGCAGCCGACCGTGATCTGGTTGGCGACGAGCTTGTTGATGTAGGAGTAGAACTGGTTGCCGCCGACGTCGGCGAAGTCCGCGATCCATCCGTTCCGCAGCGTCCCCGACGTGCCGCTCGGATTCGTCACCACCGTGTCGTTGAGCGAGCCCGAGGGCCGGGCAGGCATCGCGCACGTGATGGTCGTGTCGTTCTGGAAGTTGGTCCCGATAGCCGGGACGCCGCCGATCGTCACGGTTGCCCCGCTCTCGAAGAGCATGCCGGTGATGGTGACGGCGGTGCCGCCGGATGCCGACCCCGACGCGGGCGACTGCGAGAAGACGATGCGCTGGGAGAACTCCGAGGTGTTGCCGTTCGGATCGGTCGCCGTCGCGGTGACGATCTGTCCGGGCTGGATCACGACGGGCACGTCGTGGGTGAACGTGACGTTGCCCGAGCCGTCGGTCGAGGCCTGGAAGGACCCGAGGTAGTTCTCGCCCTCGACGTACTGCTGGGGGAAGTTGATGCAGGCCGCCGTCGCGTACAGGTCGATGTCGAACGTCGTCGACGCCGTGCTGTTCAGGAGACCCTCGATGGTCGTCGTCGAGGCGTGCGGCATGACGGCGGTGATGATGGGGAAGTTCTGGCCGTTGTTCGGACCGGCGTCGGTGTCCCCGGGATCGTTTGGCGTCACCCCGCTTCCTCCGCCGACATAGAGGTCGATGCCGAGCGCCGCGTTGCCGAACATGCGGTTTCCGCGGATGGACACCCCCGTGGCGAAATTCACCGCGATGCCGTAGGGCAGACCGTTGAACGCGATGACGTTTCCCTCGCCGGCTCCCGGGCCCCCGATCGTCCAGTTGTTGTTGACGGCCATCGCTCCATGGGCGTTGCCGAGGTTGAGGGTCGCGGTCTCGTCCGTGCCGATGAAGTTGCCCTGGATCGTCTGGTTGGTGCCGCCCTCGCTGATGATCGCCTGCTGCGTGCTCGCGGCGATGACGTTGCCGAGGACGACGTTGTTCGAATCGGGAAGCGAGATGCCGTAGCCGTTCGGGATCGGAAGCGTTCCCGTGACGTCCGTGCCGATGTAGTTACCCTGGATCGTGGCCTGGGACGTCGTGCCGCCGAGCGTGTAGCCGACCGCGACGCCGTCGAAGCCGTTGCCGGAAATCACGTTGCGATCCGCCGCGGTCGGGCCGCCGATGAGGACGCCCGTTCCGAGGCGAACGTAGACGCCGGCCTCGTTGTTGTACTGCCCGTGGATCGCGGCGGTGCCGGCCGCGTTGACGCCGATGAGGTTTCCCTTGACGATCGTGCCGGGCCCGCCTCCGTCTCCAATGTACACGTGGGAGAGGTCGTTCGCGCTGACGACGTTGCGGTCCGCGGGCGCCGTCCCGCCGACGACGACTCCCGTCGCGGCTTCGATGTCGATGCCGTAGCTCAGGGCTCCGGGCCGCGAGGATCCGGTCGGATCGGTGCCGACGAAGTTGCCGGCGATGACCGAGCCGTTGGCCGCGGCGGTCGCGACGCGGATCCCGATGTTGTGGCACCGGTTGACGGCCAGACCCCGGATCGTCACGACGGCGCTCGCATCCAGGCAGATGTCCCCCGGACCGAGACTCGACCCGTCGATCTCGATCTGGATGACGGCGTTGGTTCCCTGGCTCGGCCCGTTCGAGTTCGCGGAGGCGCCCGGCTGCGAGTAGCCGTTGACCGTGACCGCGCCGGTGATGGCCGGAAGCGGCGACGCCGGCGAGATCGTGTGGACGCCGCCGCCGGTAATGTTGAAGGCGATCGTGTCGGCGCCGGCGTTGCCGTTGGCGTCAAGGATCGCCTGGCGGAGCGACCCGGCGCCGCTGTCCGCGGTGGTCGTCACCGTATATGTGTTCGCGAAACCGACTGCCGACACGAAGAGCGCAGCCAGGGTCGAGACGACTCGGACTCTCACGCGGGCCTCCTTGTATTGGTGACGCGGAAGTCTATCCGAGCCGCCTTCCGGCTGCCATCGAGGAGCTAAGGAAGCTGGAACGTGTTGTACAGGAACGCGGCCATCTGGTCGCGGCGGACCGGATTGCCGGGACAGTAGTTGCTTCCGCCGCAGCCGCCGGTGATGCCCTCCGTCGCGAGCTCCTCGATCCAGTCGGCGAAGAGGCTCGGACACACGACGTCGGTGAAGTCGCCGTTGCAGGGTGGAGGCACGTACGAAGAGCCGTGCTTGGTCTTCAACAGAAACACCGCCATCTGCTGCCGAGTCACGGGGCTCGTCGGGCAGTAGTTGCCGCCGCCGCAGCCCCCGGTGATGCCGGCGGCGTACAGGGCCTCGATCCAGGGGGCGAAGTTGGACGAGCACGGAACATCGGGGAAGACGCCCGTGCAGGGAGGCGGGACGTAGCAGAGGCCGTTCTTCGCCTTCAGGAGGAAAACGGCCATCTGCTGCCGGGTGACGGAGCTCAAGGGGCAGTAGTTGCCTCCGCCGCAGCCGACGGTGATGGCGTTCGAGACGAGCCGGATGATGGGAACGTAGAACTGCTGCGATCCGGGGACGTCCGTGAAGTCGGCGACCCAGCCGTTGAAGAGAGTCCCGCCCGTGCCGTCGCTGTTGGCGACGACGACGTCGTTGAGCGATCCGGCCGGAAGGGGAGGCGACGTCGCGGTGATCTTCGCGGGATTGACGACCGTGACGGCGGACGCGGGGAGACCCCCGACCGTGACGGTGGCGCCGTCGGCGAAGAGCATGCCGTTGATCGTCACGCTCGTCCCTCCCCCGGGCGGCCCGGAACGCGGCGTCATCGAGAAGATGAGCCGCTGCGAGAACTCGGAGGTGTTGCCGTTCGGGTCGGTGGCCGTCGCGACGATGCGCGCACCGGGCTCGACGGTGACCGGAAGCGTCACGTCGAAGGCGGCGTTGCCGGAGCCGTCCGTCGTCGCCTGGGTCGAGCCGATGTAGTCCTGGCCCTCGAGGTAGTTTTGAGGACGCGGGGCGCAGGCCGGATTCGAGTAGAAGTCGACGTCGAAGGTCGTCGAGGCCGTGCTGTTCAGAACGCCCGTAATGTGCGTGCCCGATCCCTGCGGCGAGGCGGGACCCGCGGAGATCAGGATCGGATAGTTCTGGGCGCCGTTCGGGCCGCCGTCTGCGTCGCCGGGGTCGTTCGGCGTCACGCCGGTGGTGCTGCCGACGTAGAGGTCGATGCCGAGGTGATCCTTGTTGCCGTAGATCCGGTTGCCGCGGATCCGTACTTGCTGACCCTGGACGAGGATGCCCGAGTAGCCGGACCCCGCGTTGAAGGCGATCGTGTTGCCCTCTCCCGGATTGGTCCCGCCGATGGTCAGGTCGGTCCCGGCGCCCACGATCCCGGCGTGCAGGTTCCCCAGGTCGATCGTTCCCGTGAGGTCCGTGCCGATGAAATTGCCGTAGACGACGTGGCCGGACCCGTTGAGCTCGAGGCCGTTGTAGAACTGTCCTCCCGCGACGATGTTGCCGTCGCCGGCTCCCGAGCCTCCGATGATGTGGTCGGTTCCGTTGACCGCGAAGGCGTGCTCGCCGAGTCCGAAGAGCACGGTCCCCGTCACGTCCGTGCCGACGTAGTTGCCCTTGAAGGTGTGCCCCGAACCGTTGACGCCGACGCCGTTCGAGCCTCCGGCCACGACGTTGTTTCTGACGGTGTTCCCCGAGCCGGTGACGTTCACGGCGAAAGTCGTGCCCGGACAGGCGGGAGTGAGCAGTGCGTCTCCGGACGCCGTCAGGCCGACCAGGTTTCCTTCGACGACGTGGCCCGTGCCACCCGCGAGCGTGACGCCGGACTGGCACGCGGACACGAGGTTGCGCGCCGCCGCGGCAGCGCCGCCGATCGTCGCACCGGATTCTCCGGTCACCGTCACCTGCGTGCCGAAAGCGCCGACGATGCGTGTGGTTCCCGTCGCATCGGTTCCGAGAAAGCAGCCCTCGAGCTTGTTGTTCGAGAAGGCCCCGTTGTTGAAGGCGATGCCGCCGTCGTGAACGACGAGTCCACGGATCGTCGTATTGCTGGCGGAAACCGAGAGCGAGCCGACGAGCTCGATCGTGAGAATGGCGTTCAGGCCCTGGCCCACGGGATTCGTGTTGGCGCTCGATCCCGCCTGAGTGTAACCGTCGATCGTCACGGCGTCCGTGATCGCCGGTAGCGCCGACGCCGGCGTGATCGTGTGAACTCCCGATCCCGTGATGTTGAACGCGATCGTGTCGGCGCCCGGATTCGCGTTCGCGTCGAGGATCGCCTGGCGCAGCGAGCCCGCGCCCGAATCGCCGGTCGTGGTGACCGTGTAGGTGTTGGCGACGCTGGACGCGGCGGGAAGAAGCAGCGCGAGGCAAAGTCGAAGAGCGCGCATGGCGGACCTCCTCAGAACTTGAGTTCGGGATCTTATGGCAAAGAGAAGGCCTTCATGAGGAACACCGCCATCTGGGCGCGCGTGACGCTGCTCGCGGGACAGTAGTTGTTCCCGCCGCAGCCGCTGGTGATGTTCTCGGTGGCCAGCTGCTCGACCCAGTCGGCGAAGGGAGACGGACACGGTACGTCGTCGAAGACGCCGACGCAGGGCGGCGGGGCATACGCCGGGCCATGCTCGGCCTTGAGGATGAAGACGGCCATCTGGTCCCGGCGCACGGGGTTGGTCGGGCAGTAGTTGCCGGCGCCGCAGCCGCCGGTGATGCCCTCGGCGGCGAATCGCTCGATCCACGGCGCGAAGTTCGACGAGCACGGCACGTCCGGAAAGACCCCGGTGCAGGGAGGCGGCACGTAACAGGAGCCATGCTCGGCCTTGAGCAGGAAGACGGCCATCTGCTGGCGCAGCGTCGGATTACCGGCGCCGTAGAGGTGGTTCCCGATGCCCGCCGTGACGCCGTTGCCGACGAGCCGCATGACGGCCTGGTTGAACTGGTTGCTGGGCGGGACGTCGTTGAAGCTGGCGAGGTAGCCGCGAGGAATCGTTCCCGAGTCCCCTCCGGGGTTGGACACGACGATGTCGTTGACCGATCCTTCGGGCAGCGAGGCCGTCGTGGCCGTGATCGTGTGAGCATTCACCACCACGACGTTGGTCGCGGGGAGCCCGCCGACCGTCACCGTGGCCCCGTCCTCGAACGCGAGGCCGGAGATCGTGATGTTCGCGGCGCTCCCGCCCGACGGCGGCGTGCTCACGAGGGCGAACCGTGGCGAAAGCTCCGACGTGTTGCCCGCCGGGTCGGTGGCGGTCGCCGTCACGGCGGATCCGTTTTCGACCACGACCGGCAGGACGACGCTGAAAGTCGCCTCGCCGGATCCGTCGGTCGTGACCGGGTGCGTTCCGAGGAAGATCCTCGCCTCGGGGACGTCCTGAGGCCGACGTGCGCAAGCGGGATTCCCGTAGAAGTCGACGTCGTAGATCGTCGAGGGCGCACTCGAGAGCGTCCCGTTCACCGTGGTGGACGAGGCGCCGTAGACGACCGACGTGATCAGCGGATAGTTCTGGAACCCGTTCGGTCCGGTGTCGGTGTCGCCCGGATCGTTGAACGTCACGCCGCTGGTGCTGCTGGTGAAGAGGTCGATGCCGAGGCCGTTGACCGGTTGCGTGCCGGGATTGTCGAAGATCGAGTTGCCGCGGATCGTCGCGGTCCCCGAGTCCTGGACCCCCACGCCCGCGAACGCGCAGTTGGAGATGACGTTTCCCTCCCCGGGATTGATGCCGCCGATCGTGACGCCGCCGCCCGCCACCTGGTAGACGAGAATGCCGTACCCCGTGATGTAGAGGCGGGCGATCCCGGTCTGGTCGGTGCCGATTGCGTTGCCCTGGATGATCGTTCCGGAAGCCGTTGGTTGAAGGCGAATGCCGACGCCATTTTGGGATCCACCGCCGATCCGGTTACCGGCTCCCGGCGCGGATCCGCCGATGGTGTTGTTCTGGTCGCTGATGCGAATGCACTCGTTGCCGCAGTAGAACTCGACCGTGCCGCTGACGTCGGTGCCGATGAAGTTCCCCTGAATGAAGTTTCCGGTCGCGCTTCCAACCACGATCCCGCCGTTGATCACGTTGCGCGCGTCGGGCGAGGTGCCGCCGATGACCGTGTTGGAGCCGCCGTTCATGTTGATGCCGGGGCCGCTGCTCGTGTTCAGGTCGAGCCTTCCGGTGATGTCCGTCCCGATCAGGTTCCCGGCGACGAGCCCGTTGACGAAACCGGGGGGACCGGAGCCCAGCAGGGCCCCGGAGGTCCCATTCTTGACGGCGAGCAGATTGCGGGCGGCCGGAGTCGTTCCGCCGACGCGGCCGTTCTGATGGTCCTGATGAAACTGGACGCCTCCGTAGAACGGGTTGAGGACCTGGGTGCCGGTCGGATTGGTGCCGAGGAAGCATCCCTCGAGGACGAAGTTCTGATGACCATCCAGGACGTCGATCTCGTAGTGCAGGTTGTTGCGGTTCATCACGAGTCCCTTGATCGTGACGTCGTCGGCGTTGATCTGGAGGCACGAGGTCGTCGTCACGCTCGTGCAGTCGATCTCGATCTGCAGCACGGTGTTCAGGCCCATGCTCGTCGGGTTCGTGTTCGGCGACGAGCCCGGCTGGGTGTAGCCGTCCACGTGGTCGGTTCCGAGATCGCGGGCAATGCGGACGCGACGACGATCGTCTGGACGCCGCTGCCGACGATGTTGAAGGCGATCGTGTCGGCGCCCGGGTTGGCGTTGGCATCGAGGATCGCCTGGCGGAGCGTCCCGGCGCCCGAGTCGGCGGTCGAGGTCACGGTGTAGGTGTTGGCGAGAGAGGCCCCGGCGGCGGCCGCGAGGCCGAGGGCGAGAGACAGGTTCCGGAGGTGGCGCATGGGATTGATCCCTCCTGTCTCTTTCTCGATGAACGGGGGATAAAAGGGCCACCCGGCCTTGGCTAGAATGGGCGCCACCCATGGGAGGTCATTTCCCCGGACCTCTCCCCGAAGAGGTGACCGGCAGCTGCGGGCGGCCGAGGCGGGCGACCGCGAGGCGCTCGATCGCGTGTTCTCAATGCTTTATGACGAGCTTCGCGCGATCGCCCATCGCCAGCTCCGGGGCGCGCCGGGCGAGCAGACGCTGTCGACGACGGCGCTCGTCCACGAGGCGTACCTGAAGCTCTCGCGCGGGGCCGGCTGGTCCGCGAAGGACCGCTCACACTTCTTTTCGATCGCGGCGCGCGCGATGCGCATGATCCTCGTCGACCAGGCCCGCGGCCGGACGCGCCAGCGCCGGGGCTCGGGCCGGCGGCCCCTCGACCTCGAAAACGTCGAGATTCCCATCGAGGAGCGCGCCGCCGAGATCGTCGCGCTCGACGAGGCGCTGGGCAAGCTCGGCGAGTCCGACGGCGAGCTCGCGCAGCTGGTCGAGTGGCGATTCTTCGCCGGGCTGTCCCTCGAGGAGATCGCGGAGATGTCGGGCCGTTCCGAGCGGACGCTCAAGCGCCACTGGCAGGCCGCGCGCGCCTTCCTCTACGAGGCGCTGTCGGCCGGGGGCACGGGGACGGCGTGACCGGGGATCCGCTCTGGGCGGAGGTGCGCGGGCTCTTCGAGGAGCTCGTCGATCTCTCGCCGGCCGAGCGTGACGCGCGGCTCACGGGCGTCTCCGACGCGGATCTCGCCGCGCGCGTTCGCCGTCTGCTCGACGCCGACTCGGAGGCCGGCGGATTCCTGGAGACCCCGGCGGTGGCGATGGCGGGGGGCCTCTTCGACGAGGGCGAGACGGCGCCCGATCGGATCGGCCCCTACCGGGTGCTGCGACGGATCGGCCGCGGCGGGATGGGAGAGGTCCTCCTCGCCGAGCGGGCGGACGGCCTGTTCGAGCAGCGGGTCGCGATCAAGCTGCTGCGTCGGGGCATGGCGTCGGACGACGTGCTCGCGCGGTTCGCGCGGGAGCGGCGCATCCTCGCGCGCCTCGAGCATCCCCACATCGCGCGCCTGCTCGACGGCGGCGCGACGGAGGACGGCCGTCCCTACTTCGTGATGGAGCTCGTCGAGGGCGAGCCGATCACGGCGTACTGCCGCTCGCGCAGCGCACCGGTCTCCGAGCGGGTGCGGCTGCTCCTCGACGCGTGCGACGCCGTGGCCGCCGCGCACCGCAGCCTCGTCGTGCACCGCGACCTCAAACCCTCCAACGTGCTGGTGACCGCGGTCGGAAACGTCAAGCTCCTCGACTTCGGCATCGCGAAGGTCCTCGGCGGCGACGACACCGGCGGCCCCGACGTCGACACCCGCACCGATCTGCGTCTCCTCACGCCCGCGTACGCGGCCCCGGAGCAGATCCTCGGAGAACCGGTCACGGCGGCGACCGACGTGTGGGCACTGGGAGCTCTCGCGTACGAGCTGCTCACGGGCACCCTCCCGCAGCGTCGGGAGGGACGGTCGCCGTCGGCGCTCGCGGCCGCGGCGGCGGCGGAGACGGTCGAGCGGCCGAGCCAGCGCGTCGCCGGCGAGCCGCTCGAGCGCGTCCCGGTCGCGCAGCCAACGGAGTCCGATCGCCGAAGGTTCGAGCGGCAGCTCCGCGGCGACCTCGACAACGTGCTGGTGACGGCGCTGCGGCGCGAACCCGAGCGGCGCTACGGATCGGTGACCGCGCTCGCCGGAGACTTCCGCCGCCATCTCGAGGGCCGGCCCGTCAAGGCGCGGCCCGACACGCTCTCCTATCGCACCGCCAAATTCATCCGGCGCAACCGCGTCGGCGTCGCCGCCGCGGGGCTCGTCGTCCTCTCGCTCGTCGGGGGTCTCGTCGCCGCGGGGCGCCAGCGCGCTCGCGCCGAGTCGAACGCCCGCGCCGCCGCCGCCCACGCGCGGCGAGCCGACGCCGTGAAGGAGTTCCTGATCGGCCTCTTCGAGATCGCCGACCCGGAGCAGTCCGGCGGAGCGCTGCCGGCGAGCGCGCTGCTCGACCAGGCGGGCCGGCGGCTCGAGACGGAGCTCGCGGCGGAGCCGGAGATCCAGGCGGACCTGCTCGAAGCCGTCGCGCGCATCGACCGCGGCATCGGCCGGCTCGATCCGGCCGAGGACCTCGCCCGGCGCTCGCTCTCGGTGCGCCAGAAGATTCTTCCGCCGGGCGACGGCGCGATCGGGCGCAGCCTCGCGACACTCGGCGCGATCACGATGGATCGCGGCAAGCTCGACGCGGCCGAGAAACAGCTCGCCGAGGCGTTGAAGATCGTCGAGGCGAAGGACGGCGCGAACAGCCTGGCAGCGGCCCGCGTCCGCAGCGACTACGCGCAGGTCCTCTTCTGGAAGGGCGAAGTCGCGACGGCCGAGAAGCTCGAGGCGAGCGTGTACGAGGCGTACCGCGCCGAGCTCGGCGACGATTCGGTCCAGACGGCGATCCACCTTCGCAACCGCGGCATTCTCCGCGAGGAGCTCGATCGTCTCGACGAGGCCGAGGCGGACGGCCGGGCTTCGCAGGCCGTCCTCGAGAAGCGCCTGGGCCCGGAGCATCCGAACCTCGGCCAGAGCTACTGCAACCTCGCGGTCCTGCTCGACCGGCGCGGCAAGTCCGAGGAGGCCGAGAAGTGGTTCCTCCGCTCGCTCGAGGTGCGACGCAAGGCGCTCGGCCCCGACCACCGCGTCGTCGGCCAGACGCTCCAGCTGCTCGCCCTCTTCTACCTGAACCAGGGGCGCCTGGACGAGTCCGAGGCGAACTACCGCCAGGCGCTCGCGCTCTTTCGCGCGATCGAGCCGAAGCACTTCGAGGTCGGAAAATGCCTGAACGGCCTCGCGCTCGTAGCCTCGCGGCGCGGCCGGTACGCGGAATCCGAAGCGACGCTCGGCGAAGTGATCGCGCTCTTCGACGAGGTCCTGGGCCCGAAGCACACGTTCTCCTGGCAGGCGCGGGGCAACCGCGCCGAGCAGATCGCTCTGCAGGGGCGGCTCGACGAAGCCGAGAAGATCCAGCGCGAGGTCGCCGCGAAGCTCGTCGAGATCAACGGCCCCGACAGCTACGAAGCCGTGGAAGCGGAGGGGCGGCTCGGCGAGACCCTGCGCAAGGAAAGCCGGGCGGCCGAGGCGCTTCCGCTCCACCGGAAGGGCCTCGAGCACCAGCGCAAGCTCTACGGCGAAAGCCACGTCACGGTGGCGCTCGCCGAGTACCAGGTGGCAGCCGACCTGATCGCCCTCGGTCGCGCCGAGGACCGAGCCGAGGCGAGGCGTCTGCTCGACGCCTCGCTCGCCGTGCTCGAGAAGAAAACGCCGCCCCACCCGCGCCTCGCGGAGGTGAAGGCGGCGAGCGCCCGCCTGGGCGGCTGATCGGCCTACGGCAACCCGAAGGTTTTTACCAGGAACGTCGCCATCTGTCCGCGCTTGTTGTTCGCGCTCGGACAGTAGTTCCCTCCGCCGCAACCCGAAGTGACCTGTTCGGACTTGAGCTCCTCGATCCAGTCGGCGAACGTTCCGGGGCAAGGCACGTCTCCGAAAATGCCGGCGCACGGCGGCGGAACGTAGCTCGAGCCGTGCTTTCCCTTCAGGAGAAAGACGGCCATCTGGTCCCGCCGGACCGGGTTCTGCGGGCAGAACATCCCCCCGCCGCATCCACCCGTAATGCCCTCGTTGGCCATCGCCTCGATCCACGGCGCGAAGTTCGACGAGCACGGAACGTCCGCAAAGATTCCGGTGCAGGGCGGAGGGATGTAACAGATTCCGTGCTGGGCCTTGAGAATGAAGACGGCCATCGACTGCCGCTTGATGTCCTGGTTGAGGCCGTAGTTGCCCCCGCCGACGCCCACGGTGATCTGGTTCGCGACGAGCTTGATGACGTCCGAGTAGAAGGCATTGCCGCTCGGCGGTGAATCGTTGAAGTCCGAGACCCAGGCGCTGTGCAGGGTGCCCGAGAGCCCGCCCGGCAGGGTCACGACCAGATCGTTCAGGCTGCCGGGCGTGAGAGCCGGAATCGTGGCGTTGATCCGGTTGGCGTTCACGACCGCGACGCTCGTCGCCGGGACGCCGCCGACCGTCACCGTGGCCCCGTCCACGAAGAGCTGCCCCGTGATCACGTCGAGCGCCCCACCCGCCGACGGCCCCGAGCGATCCGATTCCGAGACCACGATGCCCAGCGAGAACTCCGAGGAGTGCCCCAGCGTATCGATCGCGATCGCGGTAACGGGTTGGCCGCCGTCGAGCACGATCGGGAGAACGAAGTCGATCGGCGCGTCCCCCGAGCCGTTCGTCGTGACCTGCGTCGAGCCGACGTAGTCCTGTCCCTGCGGATAGAGCGCCGGCCGAGGGTCGCAGATTGGGTTCGCGAAGAAGTCCACGTCGTACGTCTGAGAAGCCTTGGAGTGCAGGGTGGCGTGGACCGTCGTCGAGGCTCCGTAATCGACGGACTGGATCATCGGGTAGTTCTGGATGTCGTCCGCCTCGCTGACGTCGTTGGGCGTCGGGCCGTCGGTGCTCGGAAAAGTGCCGACGTCGACGCCGAGCGGCAGGTTCCCGAAGATGCGGTTGGCCCGAAGGAAGAGCGGCACCCCGGGGGGTGCGGAGACACCGGCGAGCAAGTTGTAGGCGATCGTATTTCCCTCGCCCGCTCCCGTTCCTCCGATCGTCGCACTCGAGTTGACGGTCTCAATACCGACCCCGCCGGCAGCGTTGCCGAGTGGGAGAGAGCCCGTTGCATCCGTGCCGATGAAATTGCCCTGCATCACGACGTTCTTGCAAAAGTTTAGGACGCCCGTGCTCAGATTGCCGCTGACGACGTTGCCGTCGCCGGACCCGGCGCCGCCCAGGGTCACCGGGGCGATGAAGTCGGTGGCACCGTGGCAGACGAATCCGTATCCGTTGCCCAGGGGAGCGGCGCCCGTCGTATCTGTGCCGATGTAGTTGCCGCGAATCGACGCCCCCGCAAAAGCGTGAATCACGATGCCGCCGCTGTCGACAGTGCTGCAGCAGTTTCCGGAGATGACGTTGCGGTCGGCCGGGCTGGAGCCGCCGATGGCGTTGGCGACGCCGTCCAGGACCAGGACGCCCGCGAGCTGCGGGTTGGCCGAAGACGGCACCAAGAGCCCGGAAGGACTCGGTCCCAGGTTGTTTCCGGTGATCATGGCGCCGTCGCCGTTGTAGACCCGGATCGCGGCCTTTCCGAATCGGTTTATGGCGAGTCCACGGACGAGGACGTCGTTGGCGGCCGCCGTGTCCGTCCCCAGAGTCAACCCGTAGCCGTTCGCGCCGAGATTCTCTCCGTCGAGCTCGATCAGAACGACGGCGTTCGAGCCCTGGGCGAGGGACTGGGTGTTAGCAGACGCGCCCGGCTGCGTGTAGCCGTCGATCGTGACGGGCTCGCTGATCGAAGGCAGCGCCGTCAGGGGCGCGATCGTCTGGACGCCCGCGCCGGCGATGTCGAAGTAAATCGCGTCGGCTCCGGGGTTCGCGTTGGCGTCGAGGATCGCCTGGCGCAGCGACCCGGCGCCCGAGTCGGCGGTCGTCGTGACCGTGTAGGTGTTGGCTGCCGCTAACGCGGCGATGGCCAGAATACCGGCGGCAAGGACGAGCTTTCTTTTCATGGCGTTCTCCTTTGGTTGGTCACTACTGGGGCAGGCCGAAAGAAATCGTGCGTCCGGCAGATCTGGTGCTTTCCATGAGATCTCCTTCCCACTGAGGAAATCGCCACCGGGGAGAAGAGCGCGCCACGCCGATAACAAATCCATGTTCATCAATGGCTTCCGTCGCGTGCGCTATTCTTCGGCAAGAGCCATGACCGAGCTCCCTGCTCCGGAGGACTCGCCGATCCGTGTCGGGGAAATCACGGCCCTGCTGCGCGCGGTCGAAAAGGGCGATCGGGAATCGGTCGACCGACTCTTCACGCTGCTTTACGGCAACCTTCGGGGGATGGCCCACGGTCAGCGGCGCCGGGTTCCCGCCGGGCAAACCCTCGACACGACGGCCCTCGTTCACGAGACCTACCTGAAGCTGTCGGAGGGGGCGTCCTGGTCCGCGCGCGACCGCCAGCACTTCTTCGCACTCGCCGGCCGGGCGATGCGAATGATTCTCATCGACCGTGCCCGGTCCCGCTCGCGGCTGCGCCGCGGCGGGGGGCGCGGCCGATCAACCTCGATGCCGTGGAGATCTCCGATCGAAGAACGGGCGGCAGAGCTCCTCGACCTCGACGAAGCGCTCGATCGACTGGCAGCCGTGGACGGAGAGCTCGGAAAGCTGGTCGAGCTGCGATACTTCGCGGGGCTCTCGCTCGAGAAGATCGCCGAGATGACCGGCCAATCGGTGCGGACCCTGAACCGAAGCTGGCAGGCGGCGCGGACGTTTCTCTACAAGGAGCTCGCGACCTCCCGCCCCGGGGCATGAGCGACGCGGCGGTTCGCTGGGCGAGAGAGCGAGCCCTCTTCGAGGAGCTGGTGGATCTCGATCCCGGCCTGAGCGCACAGCGGCTCGCGGCGACGGCGGACCCCGGCCTGCGAGAGGCCGTCGAGAGGCTCCTCGCTCTGCGCCGCGAGGCGGCCGGGTTTCTGGAGCAGCCCCCGGCCAACCTGGCGGGAGATCTTCTCGGCGGCGCCGGCGACGCCGAAGACCCGCTTCCGGAACGCATCGGCCCCTACCGCTCCTCTGCGCAGGCTCGGCCGGGGCGGGATGGGAGACGTCTTTCTCGGCCGAGCGAGCCGACGGGCAGTTCGAGCAGCGCGTCGCCGTCAAGCTGTTGAAGCGCGGGATCGACTCGGAGGGAATCCGCCGCCGCTTCCTGCTGGAGCGGCAAGTGCTCGCGACTCTGGATCACCCGAACATCGCCCGGCTCCTGGACGGCGGAACGACGGCGGAGGGCCAACCGTACTTCGTGATGGAGCTGGTCGAAGGCGCGCCGATCACGGAGTATTGCCGCACGCGGGCGCTGACTCCCGAAAGACGACTCGAGCTCATCGCGACCTCCGCCGAAGCGGTCGCGGCGGCGCACCGTCGGCTCGTCGTGCATCGGGACATCAAGCCGTCCAACGTCCTCGTCACCGAGGCGGGCCAGGTCAAGCTCCTCGACTTCGGTATCGCCAAGGTGCTGTCCGAGGACGACGAGACGACGCCGTTCACGCGAGCCGAAGAGCGGGTGTTGACGCCCACCTACGCGGCCCCCGAGCAGATCCTGGGCGAGCCGGTGACGACCTCGACGGACGTGTACGCGCTCGGGGCCGTCATGTACGAGGTCCTGACGGGCGCGCCTCCGCACTCGCGCCAGAGCCTCTCGGCCGCGCAGCTTGCATCCCAGGTCGAGCGCGAGACGACCGAAAAGCCGAGCCGTGCCGTACTCGGGGCATCGACCGGCGCCTCGCGGGACGCCCGGCGATTGTCGAAGCGGCTCGAAGGCGACATCGACGCGATCGTCCAGAAGTCCTTGCGTCGCGAGCCGGAGCGGCGGTATGCCGGGGGCGGGAGCATGGCGGAGGACATCCGCCGCTTTCTGTCCGGCCAGAGGGTCGAGGCGCGCCCCGATACGGTGGCCTATCGCGTGCGCAAGTTCGTGCGCCGCCATCGCGCCGGCGCCGCCGCGGGCGTCCTCACGGTACTCGCCCTCATCGGCGGGCTCGTGGCCACGACCTGGCAGGCCCGGCGCGCCGAGCGCAACGCCGAGCGGGCGGAACGCGTGCAGGGATTCCTGATCGACCTCTTCCAGGGGGCCGATCCCGACCAGAGCGGTGGAGAAAAGGTCACCGCGCGGCGGCTCCTCGCGGATGGCACGCTCCGCATCGAAACGGAGCTCGCTGCCGAGCCGCAGGTGCAGGCGGCTCTCTACGACGCCATCTCGCAGATCGACCTGAGCCTCGGGGCGCTCCCCGAAGCGAAGAGTCTCGCCGAACGGGCGCTCGCCGAGAGACGGCGTGTTCTCGGCGAGGACGATCCGGCGACGATCCTGAGTCGTTTGACGCTTGCGGAGACGTCGTCGGCGATGGCGCAGGAGGAAGTGGCCGAGCGGGAGCTCCGGTCGCTGCTCCCGAAGCTCACCGGGGTCTACGGCTCGGACGGGGCCGAGACGCTCCGGGCGAAGCAGGCTCTCGCGGAGGTGTTGGTCAACCGGACCCGGAACGACGAGGCGCTCGCGCTCGCCTCGGCGGTTGTAGTCTCGCGCCGCCGGACCGATCCCGGCGCGAAGCTGGCCGCCAGCCTTCTGCTTCTCGGCATCGTTCAGGAGAATTCGAGCCGCTTCGATGAGGCCGAGAAGTCATATCGGGAAGCCGCCGCACTCTACGAGAAAACGATCGGCCCGGACAAACCGCAGACCGCCGAAGCCCTGTGGAGCCTGGCGGAGCTGCATGCCTTTCGAGGCCGGCGTGCCGAGGCCGAGAAGGAGTTCGAGCAGGCGCTGGCCGTCGAGCGAAAGAGCCTGGGCCCCCGGCACCCCCAGCTCGCCTCGACGCTGATCGACCTCGGCTCTCTCTACATGAACGAGAGGCGATATCGGGAAGCCGACGCCGCGCTGACGGAGGCTCTCGGCATCTATCGGGCCCTCGATCATCCCGATGCGGCGGACGCCTTGCGCATCCTGGGAGTTTCCCTGACCAATCAGGAGCGTTACGCGGAAGCCCGACAGCGGCTCGAGGAGGCTCTGACGGTGTCCCGGTCCAAACTCGGACCGGCACACCAGGTCACGATGACCGCGCTCGGCAATCTCGGAGAAGTGGAGTTGCGCCAGGGACAACTGGATCTCGCCCAGAAGAACCTCGAGGATTCGGTCGCCGGCCTGGAGACCCTTTACGGATCAGAATCGAACAATCGCCGCGCGCCGCTCAATGCTCTGGGCGAGCTCTACCGCCTCCGGGGCCGTCTCGATCAGGCCACCCGCCTTCATCGTCGAGCGCTGGCCATTCAGCTCGACAGCGTCGGACCCGGGAACCCGGCCGTTACCTGGACGCGGCTGCAGCTCGCGCTCGATCTGCTCGCGAGGCCGACCCCCGGGAGTCTCGCCGAAGCGCGGGAAGAGATCGATGCGGCCGTTGACCTTCAGCGGAAAATCGATGCCGAGAATCCACGGCTCGACGAAATGCTCGTGGCGAGCGGCCGGGCGGCTCGGATGCAGGGAGACAGCGAACGCGCCCGCCGCGACCTCGGGGAGGCAGTCGAACGCCTCCAGGCGCACCACGGCGCCGCGGACGCCCGCACGCGAGAAGCACGCGCCAGCCTCGCCGCCCTGGCGGGGTGAATGACCCACGACAGCGCCGTTCAAGACCGTGTTCTCCATGGTTTCGTTGTCATTGCAGGTTGAACGTCTTCACGATGAACACCGCCATCTGCCCGCGCGTGTTGTTGGTTCCCGGGCAGTAGTTGCCTCCGCCGCAGCCGCTGGTGATCATCTCCGCTGAGAGTTGCTCGATCCAGTTCGCAAACTGAGAGGGGCAGGGGACGTCGCCGAAGATCCCCGTGCACGTCGGCGGCACGTAGGAGGAGCCGTGCTCGCCCTTCAGCAGGAACACGGCCATCTGGTCGCGGCGCACCGGGTTCGTGGGGCAGAAGTTTCCGCCGCCGCAACCTCCGGTGATGCCCTCGTTGAACATCGTCTCGATCCAGGGCGCGAAGTTCGACGAACACGGAACGTCGGGGAAGATGCCGGCGCACGGCGGGGGCGTGTAGCAGAGGCCGTGCTCGGCCTTCAGGATGAACACGGCCATCTGCTGGCGCAGGGTCGGCGCACCGACGCCGTAGTTGCCGCCGCCGACGCCGGCGGTGATCTTGTTGCGGACCAGGGTCGTCACGTACGAGTAGAACTGCGCCCCGGTCGGCACGTCCACGAAGTCCGCGATCCAGCCGTTGGGCAGCGTGCCCGAGGATTCGTCGGTGTTGGTCACCACGACGTCGTTGAGGCTGCCGGGCGGCAGGCTCGGCGTCGTGATCGTCATGTTGCTGTAGTCGGAGACGTTCACGTTCGTCGCGGCGACGCCGCCCACCTTCACGGTCGCACCGGCGAGAAAGTTGAATCCCGCCAACGCCACGCTCGCGACACCGGCGGGATTCCCCGAGCTCGGGGACGCCGTGAGGACGAAGCGCTGCGAGAGCTCGGACGTGTTGCCGTCCGGGTCCGTCGCCGTGAGGGTGACCTTCTCGGTGGCTCCGATCGCGACCGGCAGCACGGTGTCGAAGTTGACGTTGCCGCTGCCGTCGGTCGTGACGGTGTCTGAGCCCAGGTAGGTCCGCCCCTCGAGGAAGTCCTGGGGATGCCCCACGCAGCCGTCGTTCGAGTAGAAGTCGATCGTGAACTGGGTGCTCGCCGCGCTGTTGAGGAAGCCGTGCACGGTCGTCGTGCTCGCGCCGATGTCCACGGACTTGACGAGCGGGAAGTTCTGATTGTTGTTGGCGCCCGTGTCGCTGTCGCCGAGGTCGTTCGGAGTGAACCCGCCCTCCGCGAAGCCGGGTCCGTTGCCGAGGTCGAGGCCGAGCGGGGAGTGGAAGTTGGCGCCGTTCGCCGTCGCGTTCCCGTAGATCGAGTTGCCCCGAATGACGTTCCCGAGGCTGAAGATGTTCCTGTCGATCAGCACGCCGGCGCCGCCGTTGAACGCGAGGACGTTGCCCTCGTCCGCACCGACCCCTCCGACCTGGACCTGCTTCCCGGTGACGAGGATGCCGTCGTAGGCGTTGCCGAGGTTGACGGTGCCGGTCACGTCGGTACCGACCCAGTTGTGCAGGACCGTCAGCCCCAGGATCGGTGTCGTTCGTGTTTCCGACTTCCATGCCCTCGCTCGACCCGCCCACCACGTTGTCGCGAACGATCGGCGCCGGCAGTCATGTCCCCGACGAGAATGCCGACGCCGACGCCCGTTCCGAGCAGCGCGGCGCCGGTCTGGTCGGTCCCGACGAGGTTGCCCTGGATCGAGCCCGTTCGCCGAATGGGCGATGGATCGCGATGCCCGTCTGCAGGTTGCCCGAAACGAGGTTGCGGTCGGCGGGGTTCGGGCCGCCGACGGTGAACCCGTTCGAGTGCTCCGCGTCGATGCCGCGAATGTTCGCCGGAACGGAGACGGCCATTCCGGCGGCGTCCGTCCCGATGAAGCAGCCCCTCACGGAGTTGTCGTCGGCGAAGAAGGAGCTGAACGCGTAGTTCCAGCCGCCGCTCACGACGACGCCGCGAAGGGTCGATCCATTCGAGCCCGTCGTGAACTGGATGCCGTTGCCTCCATTCGCGCTGATGACGATCTTGAGCGCGGTGTTCAGCGCGCCCTGCGCATTCGTGTTGGCCGCTGAGCCGCTCTGCGTGTAGCCATCGATCAATACCGGGCTCGTGACGACCGGAAGGTCGGAGGCCGGCGTGATCGTGCAGACGCCGCTGCCGTCACAGCCGGCTCCGGTGACGTTGAACGCGATCGTGTCGAGGCCGGCGTTCGCATTCGCGTCGAGGATCGCCTGACGCAACGAACCGGCGCCCGAGTCGGTGGTGTTCGTGACCGTGAACGTCATGGCGGGCAGGGCAGACGCGACGAGCAAGGCGGCGAGGCCGACGCGCAGACGCATGACGGGACCTCCTTTTTGCGTCGCGGAGTTTATCTCTTGCTTAGAGTTCCGCGCGCCGCGTCGCGGCCCGTGCAGGGTCTCCGCCGGGGCGCCAGGCGGGGAGCGCAAACCGGCGGGGCGGAGCGCATCGCTGACTTCTCCGCACCCGCCGGGATCGTCGGCCGAATATCGAGTCAGCGCGACGCGGTCGAGCCGGCGAGGCGAAACCCGGCCTCGGCGGTAACTCCAATCGAGCCGGCGGCCACTGCGGTCATTGCAGGTTGAACGTCTTGACGACGAACACGGCCATCTGTCCGCGGGTGTTGTTGTTCGACGGGCAGTAGTTGGATCCGCCGCAGCCGCCCGTGATGTTCTCGGCCTCGAGCTGCTCGATCCAGTCGGCGAATGTGCCGGGGCAGGGGACGTCGGCGAAGACGCCGGTGCACGGCGGCGGGACGAAGTCCGATCCGTGCTCGCCCTTGAGCAGGAAGACCGCCATCTGGTCGCGGCGCACCGGATTCATCGGACAGAAGTTGCCGCCGCCGCAGCCGCCCGTGATGCCCTCGGCGGCCATGGCCTCGATCCAGGGAGCGAAGTTGGAGGAGCAGGGCACGTCGGGGAAGACGCCCGTGCAGGGAGGCGGCGTGTAGCAGATCCCGTGCTTGGCCTTGAGGATGAAGACCGCCATGGACTGGCGCTTGATGTTGTCGTGGAACCCGTAGTTGCCGCCGCCCACGCCGACCGTGATCTGGTTGGCCACGAGCGACGCGACGTAACCCTGGAACCCGCCACCCATCCCCTCGTCGTTGAAGTCGACGACCCACGCATTCTTCAGGGTGCCGGAGAGGCCCGAGGGAGTCGTCACCGTGATGTCGTTGACGCTGCCCGGCGGCAGAGTCGGCATCAGCGCGAAGATGGTTCTCGGGTTCGGAATGTTCTGGATCGTCATGGCGACGCCGCCCGCGGTGGCGGTGGAGCCGGATTCGAACTGCTGGCCGGAGAGCGTGTTGCTGGATCCGTTGGGGCCGTACGGAAGGGAGGTTTTCAGCAGGATGCTCTGCGAGAACTCGGAGGAGTGGCCGCTCGCATCGGTCGCGATCGCCGTGACGGGCTGGCCCGCCGCGAGAACGACCGGCAGGGTGAAGTCGATGGTCGCGTTGCCGCTCGCGTCGGTCGTCACCGGCGTCGTTCCGGCGAAGTCCTGTCCCTGGTTGAGGGCCGGCGGATGCGAGAGGCAGGCGGGATTGGCATAGAAGTCGACTCGTAAGTCGCCGACGGCTTGCTGTGGAAGGCGGCGTGGACCGTCGTCGAGGCGCCGTAATCCACGGAGGAGATGATCGGGTAGTTCTGGATGTTGTCGGCCTCGGTGTCGTCGTTGGGCGTGGGACCGAGGGTGCTGTCGTTGTAGGTCCCGACGTCGATGCCGAACGGCACGTTGCCGTAGATCCGATTTCCGCGGATCGAAGCCTGGCTGCCGGTTTCAATCTCGAGGCCCGCCGAGCCGACGACGTTGTAGCCGTTGAACGCGATCGTGTTGCCTTCGCCGGCCCCGAGACCGCCGATCGTTACAACCGACCCGATCGTGCCGATCCCGCCTCCGGGGTTACCGAGGGGCGCCGTGCCCGTCACGTCGGTGCCGATGAGATTGCCCCGGATCGTCGAGGCCGTGCAGCCCTGGAGCCCGATGCCGCCGCCGCCGTTGCCGCTGATCAGATTGCCCTCCCCGGCCGCCGCCCCTCCGACGACGATCGAGGCGAAGTTGCAGTTGATACCGAGAGTGTTGGGAATCTGCAGGGTTCCCGTGGCGTCGGTCCCGATGTAGTTGCCCTGGATCGTCGTCACGCCGCTCTGCGCGTAGATGCCTCCGCTGCTGAACTGGCCGGCGTTTCCCGAGATCAGATTGCGGTCGGCGGGATTCGGGCCTCCGATCTGCAGGCTGGGAGCGCCGACGTTCCAGATACCCGTTCCCTGCGAAAAAGCGCCGCCGGGGACGAAGTGTCCGGTGGGATCGAGGCCGATCACGCTGCCGGCGATGGTCGCTGCGGACTGCAGGTACAGGGCGCCGCTCGTGAGCGGTGGCGTGCCGCACCGGTTGATCGCGAGCCCGCGCGCCACGAGCGTTCCCGATGAGAGGCTGAGTCCGGCCTCGTTCGACCCGAGGTGCTCGCCGTCGATCTCGATCAGGACGACGGCGTTCCAGGGCTGACCGAACGGGTTCGTGTTTGCGGAAGCCCCGGGCTGTGTGTACCCGTCGATGGTCAGGCTTTCCGTGACGTGCGGCAGCGCCGTCAGCGGCGTGATGGTGTGGACCCCGCTCCCGGGAATGTCGAACGCGATCGTGTCGGCGCCGGCATTGGCGTTGGCATCGAGGATCGCCTGGCGCAGCGACCCCGCGCCGCTGTCGGCGGTGTTGCTCACCATGTAGGTGGCGGCCCCTGCGGGGAGCGCCGAAATCAGAAGAACGAGCGCGAGGGGAAGCCGACGGGTCGTCATGATCTTTTCGTGGCCTTTCGGAGTTACTGAAGGTTGAAAGTCTTGACGATGAAGACGGCCATCTGGCCGCGGGTGTTGTTGTTCGAGGGGCAGTAGTTGGACCCGCCGCAGCCGCCCGTGACGTTCTCGGCCTTCAACTGCTCGATCCAGTCGGCGAACTGGCCGGGGCAGGGGACGTCCGCGAAGACGCCCGTGCACGGCGGGGGGACGAAGGTGGATCCGTGCTCGCCCTTGAGCAGGAAGACGGCCATCTGGTCGCGGCGGACCGGATTGGACGGACAGAAGTTGCCGCCGCCGCAGCCGCCGGTGATGCCCTCGGCGGCCATGGCCTCGATCCAGGGAGCGAAGTTGGAGCTGCAGGGCACGTCGGGGAAGACGCCGGCGCAGGGAGGCGGCGTATAGCAGATCCCGTGCTTGGCCTTCATGATGAAGACGGCCATGGACTGGCGCTTGATGTTGTCGTTGAACCCGTAGTTGCCGCCCCCGACGCCGACGGTGATCTGATTGGCCACGAGGGCGGCGACGTAGCCCTGGAAGCCGCCGCCGAGATTCTCGTCGTTGAAGTCGACGACCCACGCGTTCTTGAGCGTGCCGGAGAGGCCAGAGGGCGTCGTGACGGTGATGTCGTTGACGCTCCCGGGAGGCAGTGTCGGCATCAGCGCGAAGATCGTCTTCGGGTTCGGGATGTTCTGGATCGTCATGGCGACGCCGCCCGCGGTGGCAGTCGATCCGGATTCGAACTGCTGGCCGTAGAGCGTGATGCTGGATCCGTTGGGTCCGGAGGGGAGGGACGTCCTGAGGAGGATGCTCTGCGAGAACTCGGAGGACCGGCCGGTGGAATCGGTCGCGATGGCGGTCACAGGCTGGCCCGCCGCGAGAACGACCGGCAGGGTGAAATCGATGGTCGCGTTGCCGCTCGCGTCGGTCGTCACCGGCGTCGTTCCAACGAAGTCCTGTCCCTCGTTGAGGGCGGGCGGATGAGAAAGACAGGCGGGATTGGCATAGAAGTCGACGTCGTAAGTCGCCGACGGCTTGCTGTGGAAGGCGGCGTGGACCGTCGTCGAGGCGCCGTAATCCACGGAGGAGATGATCGGGTAGTTCTGGATGTTGTCGGCCTCGGTGTCGTCGTTGGGCGTGGGGCCGAGGGTGCTGTCGTTGTAGGTTCCGACGTCGATGCCGAACGGCACGTTGCCGTAGATCCGATTTCCGCGGATCGAAGCCTGGCTGCCGGTTTCGATCTCGAGGCCAGCCGACCCGACCGTGTTGTTGCCGTTGAACGCGATCGTGTTGCCTTCGCCGGCTCCGAGACCCCCGATCGTGACGACCGAAAATGCGACCGTTCCGATCCCTCCGCCGGAATTTCCGAGCGGCGCCGCACCCGTGAGGTCCGTGCCGATGAGGTTCCCCTGGATCGTCGAGGCCGTGCAGGTCGAGAGTGAGACGCCGCCGCCATTTCCGCTGATCAAATTGCCCTGCCCCGCCGCGGCCCCGCCGACGACGACCGAGGCGGACTGGCAGTTGATCCCGACGAAATTGGGCAGCTGCAGCGTGCCCGTCGCGTCGGTCCCGATGTAGTTGCCCTGGATCGTCGTGACGCCGCCGGCCTTCAGGTACATTCCTCCGCTGGCGATTGGCCCGAGGTTGCCCGAGACGAGATTGCGGTCGGCGGGATTGGCGCCGCCGATGAGAAGGCTGCTGGGCGATCGCTCCAGATCCCTGTCCGCTGCGAATAAAGGACGCCGGGCACGAAGTGGCCCGTCGGGTCGAGGCCGATCACGTTGCCGGCGATCACGTGGCTCCCGAAGGCCTGCAGGTAGATCGCACCATCCGTCGTGGCCCCGCAACGGTTGATGGCGAGGCCGCGCACCACCGCCGATCCCGCGCTGAAGAAAAGGCCGGCGCTGTTGAAGCCTCCGAGGTTCTTCGCCGTCGATCTCGATCAGGACGACCGCGTTCCAGGGCTGCCCGAAGGGATTGGTGTTCGGCGAGGCGCCCGGCTGCGTGTAGCCGTCGATCGTCAGGCTCTCCGTGATTGCCGGCAGCGTCGTCAGGGGGTGATCGTGTGGATGCCGCTGCCCGGGATGTCGAACGCGATCGTGTCGGCGCCGGCGTTGGCATTGGCGTCGAGGATCGCCTGACGCAGCGACCCCGCGCCGCTGTCGGCGGCCGTGGTCACCGTGAAGGTCGCGGCGACGGCCGCGAGGGACGCGAGGCCCAGAAAGACGGCGATGACGACGGTTCGGCGAATGCTCATGAATTTCTCCCTCGCCGGGGAACTCGACAAAGGGCCTCCGAAGCGGACACGAGAAGCGCCGGGACGCCGATTCGCCCGTCCTTCGGGGGTCTGGGCTATGCTCCCGGCTTACCCGATGACCCTCCAAACGTCTCCGCCGGAAGGGGAAACGCCGCCCCCGGGCGAGATCACGACGCTGCTGAAGGCCGCCGAGGCCGGGGATCGCGGGGCGGTCGACCGGCTCTTCTCGGCCGTCTACGGAGAGATGCGCAAACTGGCGCACCGGGAGCTCGCCTCGGCCGGCCTCCACGGGACGATGAACACCACGGCGCTCGTCCATGAGACGTACCTGAAGCTCTCCCGAGGCAACGCCTGGTCCGTCCGCGACCGCTTCCATTTCTACGCGACCGCCGCCCGGGCCATGCGCATGGTCCTCATCGACGACGCCCGGCACCGGCTGCGGGACAAACGCGGGGCGGGCAAGGCGAACCTGCCGCTCGATGACGCGGAGGCGATCTTGCCGGCGCCGGAGAAGACCGAGGAGCTGCTCGCGCTCGACGAGGCGCTGAAGCGGCTCGAGACGGAGGCGCCCGAGCTGGCGCGCGTCGTGGAGTGGCGGTTCTTTGCCGGATTGTCCGTCGAAGACATCGCGAAGACTCTCGAGGTCTCCGACCGCACGGTGCGGCGCCAGTGGCGGGCGGCGCGCGCGTTTCTCTACCGCAGCCTCGCCGCGCCGGCCGCGCCGTCGTGAGCGGCGGCCCGGGCACGCGTCTGGGCGAGGCCGCCGATCTGTTTGCGGAGCTCGTGGAGCTCGCCCCTGAGGAACGCCGCGCCCGTCTCCCGGCGCTCGAGGCCGCCGATCCCGAGCTCTTCCGTCTCGTGGGCGGCCTGCTGGCGGCCGACGAGGCCGCGGGGACGTTCCTCGAGGCGGGCGTCGCCGAGTATTCGCCCCGCCTCGGGGCGCTCGATGGGGACCCCGAACCGGAGGCCTTCGACGGCGCCGCAGGGCAGGCCGTCGGCCCGTACGTTCTCGTGTCCCTCCTCGGTCGCGGCGGCATGGGAGAGGTCTGGGTGGCCGAGCGGCGCGACGGGCAGTTCGAGCAGCGCGTGGCGCTGAAGCTGCTGCGCCGGGGAATGGATTCGGAGGGGATCCGCCGCCGGTTCGTGCAGGAGCGGCAGGTTCTCGCGCGCCTCGAGCATCCCCACATCGCGCGGCTGCTCGACGGGGGAACGGCGGATGGCCGGCCGTATTTCGTGCTGGAGCTCGTCGATGGCCGGCCGATCACGGAGTTCGCGCGCGAGCACCATCTCATGCTGGACGACCGGCTGCGGCTGGTGGCGGCCTGTTGCGACGCCGTGGACGCGGCACACCGGCGGCTGGTGGTCCATCGGGACATCAAGCCCTCGAACGTGCTCGTCACGAAAGAGGGCGAGGTCAAGCTGCTCGACTTCGGGATCGCCAAGCTGCTTTCGCCGGATGCCGAGGCCGCCGAGTTCACGCGGGCCGAAGAACGCGTGCTCACGCCCAACTACGCGGCGCCCGAGCAGATCCTCGGCGAGCCGGTGACGACCGCCACGGACGTCTACGCGCTCGGCGTCATGCTCTACGAGCTCGTGACCGGCGCGCCGCCCCACGATCGCCGATCCAGCTCCGCGGCGCAGCTGGCCTCGCAGGTCGAGCGCGAGACCGTCGAGAGGCCCAGCCGGGCGCTGCTCGCCGCGGGCGGCGGTGCGGACCCGCGCGAGGCGCGGCGCGCGTCGCGAAGGCTCGAGGGCGACGTGGATGCGATCGTGCAGAAGGCCCTGCGCCGCGAGCCCGAGCGGCGCTACGCCGGCGCCGCGGGGATGGCCGAGGACCTGCGCCGACACCTCTCGGGCCGGCGCGTCGAGGCCCGGCCGGACACGATGGCGTATCGAGTCGGGCGGTTCGCGCGGCGCCACCGCGCGGGGGTCGCGGCGGCGGTGCTGGTGGTGCTGGCGCTCGTCGCCGGGCTGGCGACGACGACGTGGCAGGCTCGCGTCGCGCGCGCCAACGCGCGCCGCGCCGCGCGCGTCCAGGAGTTCCTCGTCGCGATCTTCCAGGGCTCCGACCCCTCCCATTCCCGCGGCGAGTCGCTGACCGCGCGAGAGCTGCTCGCGGACGGCACGCGCCGCGTCGAGACCGACCTGCGCGGCGAGCCCGAGGTCCAGGCGGACTTGTACGACGCCCTCGCCCAGATCCAGGCCAGTCTCGGCGCTTTGCCGCAGGCCGAGCGGCTGGCCGGGCGGGCGCTGGCCGAGCGCCGGCGGCTCTACGGCGCCCGGGATCCGCGGGCGATGCGCAGCGTCGTCACGCTCGCCGTCGTGCGAACGGCCCTGGCTCAGGAGGAGGAAGCGGAGAAGCTCGTGCGCGAAGCTCTTCCGATCCTTCAGGCGGCCTATGGCGAGGACGGAGACGAGACGCTGCGCGCGCGGGACTTGCTGGTCGAGGTGCTCCTGAACCGCGGCGCCGGCGGCCAGGCCGCTGGCCGAGGCTCAACGCGCTCGTCGCGTCGCGGCGGCGCCGCTTCGGAGCCGACAGCCCGGAGGCCGCCCATAACCTGCACCAGGTCGGGATGATCCAGGAGACGCTGAGCCGCTACGACGACGCCGAGAAGACCTACCGCCAGGCGATCGCCATCCTCGATCGGACCGTGGGAGTGGACGACCCGCGTGCCGCGAGCGTGCACGCGTCCCTCGCCGAGCTTCTTTCGTATCGCGGCCGGCGTCCCGAGGCGGAACGGGAGTTCGCGGTGACGCTGGCGTCGCAGCGCAAGAGCCTCGGGGCAAACCATCCGGACGTCGCCGCGACGCTGATCGACCTCGGGTTCCTCTACATCAACGAACGGAAGTACGCGGAGGCCGACGCGGCGCTCGAAGAATCGCTGCGCATCTATCGGGCCCTGGGCAGCGCCGATGCGGCGAACAGCCTGCGGGTCTGGTCGCTGTCGCTGATGGCCCAGGAGAAGTACGCCGAAGCGCGTCAGCGTCTGGACGAGTGCCTCGCGATCGCCCGTTCCCAGTACGGCCCGAAGAACCAGATCACCCTGACGGCCCTCGGCAACCTCGGCGACGCCGAGCTGCGCGGCGGCGATCGCCCCGCCGCCGACGCGACCCTGACGGAGGCGATCGCCGGCCTCGAGGAGGTTTTCGGGAAGGACTCCGACAGCCTTCGCGCTCCGCTCAACAATCTCGGGGAGTTGCGGCGGCTCCAGGGACGGTGGGACGACGCCGAGGCGCTCCACCGGCGGGCGCTGGCGATCCAGCTGAAGGCGGTCGGCCCCGAGGGCACGGCCGTGCCCGGGACGCGGTGGCAGCTCGCGATGGACCTGCTCGGCCGCCCGACGCCGGAGCGCCTGGCCGAGGCCCGGTCGGAGATGGACCAGGCCCTCGCCCTGCAGAAAAAGATCGACGCGGAGCATCCTCGCGTGGACGAGATGCTCGTCACGAGCGCCGAGATCGCCCGGGCCCAGGGCGACGCGAGTCGCGCCCGGCGGGAGCTGACCGAGGCGCTCGAGCGACTGCGCGCCCACCACGGCGAGGCGGATCCTCGCGCGCGGAAGGCGAAGGGCGAACTCGCCGCGCTCTCCGGCTAGACCCTCGGCTCGAGCCGCGCGCCGGCTCGGCGACTGGCCGAGGTGAGGGCGGCGAGCACGGGCCCGCGCGGCTGAAGGCTTCGGGTCCTACGGAAGGCGAAGCGCCTTGACCAGGAACGTCGCCATTTGTCCCCTGGTGTTCGGGTTCGAGGGACAATAGAGGAGGGTGCCGCAGCCCGACGTCACGTTCTCCAGGAACAGCTGCTCGATCCAGTCGGCGAAGAGGGAGGGGCAGGAGACGTCCGTGAAGTACCCGGAACAAGGCGGCGGAGCGTAAGCCGGTCCGTGCACCGCCTTGAGCAGAAACGGCGCCATCTGATCGCGCCGCACCGCATCCAGCGGACAGAAGTTGCCTCCGCCGCACCCGCCCGTGATTCCTTCCGCGAACATGGCCTCGATCCAGTCGGCGAACGGCGACGGGCACGGCACGTCGGCGAAGACGCCCGGCGTGCACGGCGGCGGCGTGTAGCAGATGCCGTGCTCGGCCTTGAGAACGAAGACCGCCATCGACTGCCGCTTGACGGAATCGCCGATTCCATAGAACCCGCCTCCGACGCCGGCCGTCACCTGGCTCGCCACCAGCTTGACGACGTCGTCGTGGAACTGGTTCGCCGGCGGCACGTCGAGAAAGTCCGCGATGTAGCCGTTGCGAAGCGTGCCCGAGACTCCGCCGGGATTCGTCACGACGACGTCGTGGGCGGTTCCCGGGTCGAACGCCGGCATGTTCGCCGTGATCATGTAGGGCGGCGTCACCACCACGTTCGACGGCGCGATGCCGTCGACGGCGACCGTGGCGCCGGCTTCGAGGAGCTGTCCGTAGAGAGACACCGAGCCGCCGCCGGCGGCGGGACCCGACCGCGGAATCGTCTTGAGCAGGATCGTCTGCGCGAACTCCGACGTGTTGCCCGCGGGATCCGTCGCGATCGCCGAGACACTCTGGCCCGGCGCGAGCGGCGACGGGAGCGAAAAGTCGATCGTGACGACTCCCGACGCATCGGTCGTCGCCTGGACCGAGCCCACGAGCTGTTCGCCCTGGGAAGACACGACCGGGAACGAGACGCAGCTCGTGTCGGCGTAGACGTCGACGTCGAACGTCGTCGAGGGCGTGCTGTTCAGGAGGAAATGGGCGACGGTCGGCGGACCGTAGTCGATGCCCGTGATCACGGGCGCGTTCTGGCTCCCGTTCGGTCCGGTGTCGCCGTCGCCGGGATCGGCCGCGTGCGGCGGATCGAAGCCGAGCGCGATGGCCACGGGCCGGTTGTCGTAGAAGCGGTTGCCGCGCGCCGAGACCTGGCCGAGCGAGCTCGTCATCATGAATCCGCCCGGGTCGCCGTAGATGCCGCCTCCGCCGTTGTGCGCGATGACGTTGCCTTCTCCGGGGCCCATGCCGCCGAGGACTCCGGTGGGAGGAACGACGACGTTCGAATCGATCGCGACCCCCGTGCCGAGATTGCCGAGATTCGCCGTCTCGGTGGGATTGGTGCCGACGAAGTTGCCCTGGAAGACGGAAAACCGGCCGCCGAAGCCCTCGGCGATGCTGCCGCCGATCACGTTGCCCTCATTCGCTCCCGGGCCTCCGATCTGGACGCCCTTCGGCGAGGTGCAGATGATCCCGTTGCCGTTGGTGATCGTGTAGGAGACGGTCTTGTCGGTCCCGATGAGATTGCCCTTGACCGCGCCGGCGACGTTGTACTGCATGTAAACGCCGGCGCCGTTGCCGGAAATGAGGTTGCGGTCCGCGGGGTCGGCGCCGCCGACGTTGACCGTGATCGGAGCCTCGTTGCCGAGCGTGCCGAGGGCGAAGACTCCAAATTGCTGCGTCGACCCGTTGATCGGCATTCCCGCCGGCGACATGCCGAGGAAACTCCCGGTGACGTCCAGCGAGCCGGTGACGTAGATCGCGCCATCGGGGCAGCGGTTGATGACGACGCCCCGAATAAGTCCGCCGTTGGCCTGGTACGACCAGCACGGCGCGAGCGTGACGGCGGCTCCGTTGATCTCCACGTTCAGGACGGCATTGGTTCCCTGCGAGAGTGGCAGCGTGTTCGGCGACGAGCCCGGCTGCGTGTAGCCGTCGACCGTCACGGGGTCGGTGGCGTTCGGAAGCCACGTCGTGAGCACGATCGTGTGCACGCCGGAGCCCGGGATGGCGAACGCGATCGTGTCGGCGCCCGGGTTGGCGTTGGCATCGAGGATCGCCTGGCGGAGCGAGCCGGCGCCGGAGTCGGCCATCGTCGTGACGGTGAACGTGCTCGCGAAGGCGGTGGCAGCCGAGAAAAGGGCCGCGAGGATCGAGGCGACACGGATTCTCACGCGAGCCTCCTTGGGACGGGCCCGGAGTCTACCCGAGTTGGCCCGACCTTCATGGTCAAGCTCGCGGAACGTCTCGACGACGGTCCGACCAGCGAGGCAGGCCCTCCGTCGAACCAACGCTGGCGCGAACCGGGGTTGTTCTCGACGAACCCCAGATGCGGCGAGCGGGTCGGCTTCGTCACTGCAGCTGGAACGTCTTGACCACGAACGTGGCCATCTGGCCGCGGTTGGCGGAGAGGCCGGGGCAGTAGTTGCCGCCGCCGCAGCCGCCGGTGATGTTCTCCGCCGCGAGCTGCTCGATCCACGGCGCGAAGTTCGACGAGCACGGCACGTCCGGGAAACGTGCCGACGCAGGCGGGCGGCGTGTATCCCAGCCCATGCTCGGCCTTCAGCAGGAACACCGCCATCTGATCGCGGCGCACGGGGTTCTGGGGACAGAAGACGCCCGCGCCGCAACCGCCGGTGATGCCTTCGGTGACGAGCTCGTTGATCCAGGGCGCGAAGTTGGAGGAGCAGGGCACGTCCGTGAAGACCTGCGTCGTGCACGGCGGAGGCGTGTAGCAGAGGCCGTGGGCGGCCTTGAGCAGGAACACCGCCATCTGCTGGCGCAGCGTGTCGTCGCCGACGCCGTAGAGGCCGCCGCCGACTCCCGCGGTGATCCCGCTGGAAACGAGCGTCGTGACGAACTGGTGGAACTGCTGTCCGCCCGGAACATCGAGGAAGTCCGCGACCCAGCCCTTGACGAGCGTTCCGGTCGTGGCGTCGGTGTTCGTCACGACGAGGTCGTTGGCGCTGCCCGCCGCGAGCGCGGGCGTCACCGCGGTGATGGATGTTGTCGAGACGACGACGATCCCCGTCGCGGGAGTCCCCCCGATCGTGACGGTCGCCCCATCCTCGAAGTCTGTGCCGAAGACCGTGATCGCCCCGCCGCCGGCCGCGTCGCCGGAACCGGTGTTGAGGGAGAAGGGGAGCCGCTGAGAAAACTCCGACGTGCTGCCGGAGGGGCTGGTGGCCGTCGCGCTGACGTGCTCGCCCGCCGCGATCCCGATCGGCACCGTCACGTCGACGATGCCCGTGCCGGCGCCGTCGGTCGTGACGACACCCGACCCCAGGTACCTCGCGCCCTCCAGGAAGTCCTTGGGAAACCTCACGCACGCCGGGTTGGAAAAGAAGTCCAGGTCGAACGTCGTCGAAGGCGTCGAGTGCAGGGTGCCCTGGATGTGCAGTCCGGCCTCCGGAGTTTCGGGAAACGCCGGCGTCAGCGTCGACAGGACGGGGAAGTTCTGGAGGCCGTTGGGGCCGATGTCGCCGTCCCCCGGATCGTTCGGCGTCGCGCTGCCGCCGGTTTGAAACGCGATCCCGAGGGCGAGGTTGTCGTGGATGGAATTGGCGCGGATGGCCGAGCCGGTGCCGTTCTCGACCCACACGCCGTGGCCGGAGAAAGTCGACGTTCCGTTGAAGGCGATCACGTTCGGCTCGTTCGCGCCTGTGCCGCCGATCTGCGCGCCGGAACTGATGACGTGAATGCCCGCACTGGCGTTGCCGAGCGGAAGCATTCCGGTGGCATCGGTGCCGATGAAATTGCCCTGCACGAGGGTCGTGCCCCCCTCGGCCTGGATGCCCTCGGCGCCGCTCGACGCGATGACGTTGTTCGAAGATGCTGTTGTTGGGCTGGTTGACCCGGATGCCGATGCTCGCCGTTGCCGAGCGGGGCCGCGCCGGTCACGTCCGTCCCGATGTAGTTGCCGCGGACGGTGATGTCGTGGACGTCGTTGCTGAAGCTGCTTCCCAGGTTGACGGCGATGCCCGGATTGCCGGCGATGACGTTTCGTTCGGCCGCGGTGGCTCCGCCGAGCGTCACGGTCGATGTCCCGTAGCAGAAGCCGACGCCGCCGCCCTGCCCGGCGTAGTTGTGCGGCGGCGCCGCGGCGCCCGTGGCGTCGGGGCCGATGAAGTTGCCCTGGATCAGGTGGCCCGAACCGCCCGCGCTGAGCTCGCAGCCGGTCGCGATCTGGGCGCTGGAGTTGCCCGAGATGACGTTTCGCGCCGCGGGGGTCGTGCCGCCGATCCGGACGTTCGTGGCGCTCGCGTCGATCAGGATGCCCAGCGTGTTGTCGAGGTCGATCGAGGTCAGCCCGGTCGGGTCGGTCCCGATGAAACAGCCCTCCACGACGAAGTTGCTTCCCTGGCCGAAGAGGACGATGCCGCTCGACGGCGCACGGTTGATGACGAGACCGCGGATAGTGACGTTCGAGTTCGCGGGCCCCTGCGTCTTCAACGCGCCCGCGTCCACCGTGCCGCCCGAGTGCGTTCCGTCGAGCTCGATCCGGAGAACCGCGTTCGTGCCCATCTCCGGCGGATTCGTGTTCGCCGATGCGCCCGGCTGCGAGTACCCGTCGATCGTGACCGCGTCGGTGATCGTGTCGAGGGGGGTCAGCGGCGCGATCGTTTGCACCCCGCTTCCCGCGATGCTGAAGGCGATCGTGTCCGCGCCCGGATTGGCGTTGGCGTCCAGGATCGCCTGGCGCAGCGAGCCCGCGCCGGAGTCGTTGACATTGGTGACGGTAAACGTCGCGCCGGCGACGGGAAGCGCGAGCAGGGCTCCGGCGAGCGCGAGGCGGAGTCGCATTGATTCTCCTTTTAGGAAAGCGAAGTCTATCCCGCGGCATCGGCGGCGCGGGAGGAATAGGGCAGAGAAGGCGCGCCCCCGAACGGAGGCGCGCCCAGCGGAACGCTATTGGAGGTGGAAGGTCCTCGTGATCAACCCGCCATCCGCTTCCCCGTGTGGCCTTCCCGTCATTGCAGGTTGAAGGTCTTCGTGATGAAGACCGCCATCTGGCCGCGCGTGTTCGGGTTCGAGGGGCAGTACATAAGCGGACTCGCCTGGCAGCCGCCCGTGATGGAGCGGGCGTAGAGGTCCTCGATCCAGTCGGTGAACGTTCCCGGGCAGACCACGTCGCCGAAGACGCCGGTGCAGGTGGGCGGAACGTAGGTGGTTCCCAGGAACGTCTTCAGGAGGAAGACGGCCATTTGCGCACGCGTGACGGATCCGTTGGGGCAGTAGTTGCCGCCGCCGCACCCTCCGGTGACGCCGAGAGCCGCCAAGGCCTCGATCCAGGCCGCGGCGAACGCGCTGGCGGGCACGTCGTTGAAGACGGTGCCGCTCGCGGGCGGCGGCGCATAGCAGAGCCCGTACTTGGCCTTGAGCAGAAACACAGCCATCTGCGCGCGTGTCACGTTGGCCGCGGGGCAGTAATCTCCGCCGCCGCAGCCCACCGTGATCGCGTTCGAGACGAGCTTGGTCACGAAGGAATAGAACTGATAGGACTCCGGCACGTCCAGGAAGTCGCCGACGAACCCCATGAGCAGCGTGCCGCTCGATCCGTCGGTGTTGCTGACCGTGACGTCGTTGAGGGAGCCCGAGGCGAGGGCCGGCGTCTGGGCCGACAGGTTCATCGAGTTCGAGACGACGACGTTGGTCGCGGCGACGCCGCCGATCGTAACGGTCGCGCCGGCCTCGAAATCCGTGCCGCCGATGGAGACGAAGGTGCCTCCCGCCGACGGGCCCGACGCCGGGAAGATGGTGAACGGCAGTCGTTGCGAGAATTCCGAGGTGTTGCCTGCCGGATCGGTCGCGGTCGCCGTCACGTGCTCGCCGGCCCCGATCTGCACGGGGACGACGACGTCGAATGTCCCGGTCCCGCCGCCGTCCGTCGTCGTCATGCCAGAGCCGAGGTAGGCGGTGCCCTCGAGATATTCATGGGGGAACGGGATGCAGGCGGGATTCGAGAAGAAGTCGAGGTCGTAGGTCGTGTTCGCCGTGCTGTGGAGCACGCCGGTGATGTGTGTGGTTCCGGATCCCGGGGCCGCCGACGAGACGATCGGAAAGTTCTGAAGGTTGTTCGGACCGGAGTCCGGATCGCCGGGGTCGTTCGGAAGGGCGTAGCTGACCTTCAGGCCGATACCGAGGATGTTGTTCGAGAAGATCCGGTTGGCTCGAATCGCGTTTCCGGTGCCTGCGGTGGAGTCGAGGAAGATGCCCCCGCCCTGGCCGGGGGAGACTCCGTTGTTGGCGATCAAGTTGCCGGCGCCCGCGGCCGTGCCGCCGATTTGATTACCGCTGGTTGTGCAGCTCAGAAGAATGCCGCCGAGGCCGTTCGGGAGCGGAGAAGTCCCGGAGGCGTCGGTGCCGATAAGATTCCCCTGGATGACGTTTCCGGAGATCGTGCCCACGCATCCGGGCGACGTCATGTCGATGCCGTAGCCGGTGTTTCCGGAGATGAGGTTGCCTTCCCCGGCGCCGGCCCCTCCGACCGTGATGCCCGAGCCCGGACCGATGTAGACGCCGTCGCCGCCCCCGAGCGGCAAGGTTCCGGTCTTGTCGGTTCCGAGGTAGTTACCCTGGACGACGTCTCCATCCGTCGCGCCTCCGAAATCCCCCTCGAACCGGATGCAGGTCGCGAAGGCGCCCGAGCCGCCGACGATGACGTTGCGATCCGCGGGGTTCGGGCCGCCGATGCGGTTGTTCGGGGAACGGACATAGATGCCATATACCGAGTTGGGCGCGGCCGCGGTTCCCGCGGGATTCGTCCCGATGAAGTTGCCCCGGATGACGTGGCCGCCCGCGCCGCCGCCGCCGGTCGTGTCGATGCCGATCCCGGGGTTCGAGAACCGGTTGATCACGAGTCCCTGGATCGTGGTGTTGTCCGTGAAGATCAGGAACCCGTAGGCGAAGGTGCCGATCTGGCTGCCGTCGAGCTCGATCAGGAGCACGGCGTTGTCGCCGACCGCGAGCGTGTTCGGGTTCGAGCCGGGCTGTGTGTAGCCATCGACGATCACGGCGTCGGTGATGTTGGGCAGGGGAGCGAGCGGCTTGATCGTGCAGACGGCCGGAGAGCCGGCACACCCGGTGCCTGTGACGTTGAAAGCGATCGTGTCGGTGACCCCGACGCTCGCGTTGGACTGGTTGATGGCGTCGCGCAACGATCCCGCGCCGCTGTCGCCGGTATTTGTGACGGTGTAGGTGGCGGCGATGAGCGGCACTGCGGCGGCGAGACAGGCGGCGAGGAAAGCGATTTTGATCGAGATCCGGACCAGGGGTTTCATGATCGATCTCCTTCTCCGGGGTTGACGAGTCACTGAAGGTTGAAGGTCTTGACGACGAACGTCGCCATCTGGCCGCGATTGGCCGTCGAGCTCGGACAGTAGTTGCCTCCGCCACAACCTCCGGTGATGGCCTCCGCGGCGAGCCGCTCGATCCAGTCGGCGAATTGCGAGGGGCAGGGCACGTCGAGAAAGACCCCGGCGCATCCGGGCGGGACGTAGGAGGAGCCGTGCTCCGCCTTCAGCAGGAAGACGGCCATCTGCTGGCGCAGGACCGGGTTCGTCGGACAATAGTTGCCGCCGCCGCACCCTCCGGTGATTCCCTCGGCGACGAGCTCGTTGATCCAGGGCGCGAAGCCCGAGGAGCAGGGCACGTCGCCGAAGAGCTGGGCCGTGCACGGCGGTGGCGTGTAGCACAGTCCGTGCTCGGCCTTCAGCAGAAAGACCGCCATCTGCTGGCGCAGGGTGTCCTGGCCCACCCCGTAGTTGCCGCCGCCGACGCCCACCGTGATCTTGCTCGTCACGAGCGTCGTCACGTAGCTGTAGAACTGCTGGGACGGCGGGACGTCGAGGAAGTCCGCCACGTAGCCGGCCTCGAGCGTGCCGCTCGCGCCGTCCGAGTCCGTCACCACGACGTCGTTCAGCGAGCCCGGCGCGAGCGCGGGCGCATTCGCCGTCAGGCTGTTGAAGCTCCCGACGTTGACGTTCGTCGCGGCGACGCCGCCGATCGTGACCGTCGCGCCGGCGAGGAAGTCGGTGCCGGAGATGGTCACCGCCGCGCCGCCCGCCGGGTCTCCCGAGGCCGGGTTGATGGAGAAGGGAAGCCTCTGCGAGAACTCGGACGTGTTGCCGGTCGGGTCCGTGGCGGTCGCGCTGACGCGCTCGCCCGGCTGGATCGTCCCGGCCACGTCGATGGAGAACGACCCGGTTCCCGAGCCGTCCGTCATGACCTGGCCCGGACCCGAGGTAGGTCCGCCCCTGGAGGAAGTCGTGGGGGTGTGGAATGCACGCGTCGTTCGCGTAGAAGTCGAGATCGAAGGTGGTCGAGGGCGTCGAGTGCAGGACGCCCGTCACATGCGTGCCGCTCGACGGGGCGAGCGCCGCCGCCGAGGAGACGATCGGGAAGTTCTGGTAGTTGTTCGGGCCCGTGTCGCCGTCGCCCGGGTCGTTCGGCGTGACTCCGTCGCCGCCGATGTTGACGCTCAGATCGATGCCGACGCCGTGCCCGAGGAAACCGAATCCATTGTCATGAATCGAGTTGCCCCGAATCGAGACGTTGGTCTCTCCCGCGTCGTCCACCACGCCGCCGCCGGTGTTGTATGCGACCACGTTGCCTTCGCCGGCCCCGATGCCTCCGATGGCGGCGCCGTTGGAGACGGCGCGAAGCGCCGTAGCTGCCGTTCGGAACCGGCAGCGTCCCGGTCGCGTCGGTGCCGACGAGGTTGCCCTGCACGGTGAAGGCGGTCCCGCTGCCGAAGCCGCCGACGAAGAGGCCGCGCGCGCCGTTGCCGGAGATGACGTTGCCGGCGCCGGCCGCGGACCCGCCGATCGTGAATGAGCCGCCGAGCCCGTTGGTGCTCACGACCACCCCGTCCGATGAGTTGGGGATCGCGGCGGTTCCGGCGGCGTTGGTCCCGACGAGGTTTCCCAGGATGACGTTGGGCCCCGTCGTGCTCGCCGAGATCGACGGCCAAGCCGATGTTCCCGTTCCCGGAAATCAGGTTGCGGTCGGCGGGTGCCGTGCCGCCGATCGTGACGCCGTCCGTGACGCGAAATAGATCCCGTTGCGGATGTTAGGAAACGCCGTGTTGCCCGTCGTGTCGACGCCGATGAAGCAGCCGATGACCTTAAGGTCGCTGACTAAGCCGGCCGCGATTCCGTCGAGGAATCCCCTCCCGATCACCAGCCCGCGGATCGTGATCGAGTTCGCGCCGAGGCCCAGACCCGAGGACCCCGATGGCGCGTTGGCGCCGGAGAGCACGATCTTGAGCACCGCGTTCGTGCCCGTTGCGGACGTATTGACCGCGGCTCCCGGCTGCGTGTAGCCGTCGATCGTCAGGGCATCGGTGATCAGAGGCAGGCTCGGACGCCGTCGGCGTGATCGTGCAGACGCCGGTCCCGCTCGCAGTTCGGATCGGAGCCGGGGATGTTGAAGTCGACCGTGTCGGCGCCCGCGTTCGCGTTGGCGTCGGTGATCGCCTGCCGGAGCGAGCCGGCGCCGCTGTCGCTGGTGTTGGTGACGGTGAACGTGGTGGCCGAGGCCGTGACCGTGGCGAGGATTGCCGTGAGAACGAGATGGAAGCGTCGCATCAGACCTCCCTCCGGAGGGTGGACCTCCGCCGCTATGGCAGCCGAAACATTTCAGCGATGAAAATCGCATTCGCATGCCGAGTTCGGATCGAGCGGACATCGTTGACGCCACGCAGTTGCCGGTGATCGACAAGATCTGCGAGTGACTCGGTCGACGAGGGTGAACCGGCGTAGCAGAACGGCGGTGAGCGGCGCACCGGCGAGGCCGAGACGAAAGCGCATGGCGCGATCCTCCTTCCTCAGCGTGCCGCGGAGTCTATCGCCGATCCGGGCGCTCTTTCCTCTCCGGGGGGACGAACCCCGGCGCCCTCGCGCCGTCGGCGCCGACAAGAAGCGCGGCCTCCCTTCTCCAGGAAGGCCCCATGAAAGGACGGCATGTGAAGCGCTACTGGAGATGGAAGGTCTTGACCATGAACACCGCCATCTGGCCGCGGGTATTGGCGTTCGCCGGGCAGTAGTTCCCGCCGCCGCAGCCGCCCGTGACCTGCTCGTTGAAGAGCTGCTCGATCCACGGTGCGAAGGGGGAGGAGCACGGCACGTCCGGGAAGACGCCGGCGCAGGCGGGCGGCGAGTACGACGAGCCGTGCTCGGTCTTCAGCAGGAAGACGGCCATCTGGTCGCGCCGGACGGGGCTACTCGGACAGAAACTGCCGCCGCCGCAGCCGCCGGTGATCCCCTCGGCGGACATCTGCTCGATCCAGGGCGCGAAGTTCGACGAGCACGGAACGTCCGGGAAAACGCCGGAGCAGGGCGGCGGCGCATAGCAGAGGCCGTGCTCGGCCTTGAGCAGGAACACCGCCATCTGCTGACGCAGCGTCGGCTGGCCGATTCCGTACGCGCCGCTCCCGACGCCGACGGTGATCGCGTTCGAGACGAGCGTCGTGACGAACTGGTAGAACTGGTTGCCTCCGTCGACGTCGAGGAAGTCGGCGACCCAGCCCTTGACGAGCGTTCCCGTCGTGCCATCCGTGTTGGCCACGACGAGATCGTTGACGGTGCCGGGAGTCAGAATCGGCGAGGTGGCGCTGATCTGGCCGTCGTTCACGACCGTGACGGCCGTGGCGGGGGCGCCGGCGATCGCCACCGTTGCGCCGGCGGCGAAGTCGGTGCCGTAGATCGTCATCGGGATTCCGGTCCCCGCGGGTCCCGACGACGGCAGGACGAGGAAGGGGAGGCGCTGCGAGAACTCGGAGGAGCGGCCCGTCGCGTGGTTCGTGGCAACCATCGTGAGGCGGGAGCCGTCTTCGGTCGCGACCGGGAGTGTGACGTCGATGGATGCCGTGCCCGAGCCATTCGTCGTCACCTGGGTCGACCCGAGGAACGTCTTGCCCTCGTCGTACTCGCGCGGAAAGTTCGAGCAGGCGGGGTTCGCGTAGAAGTCGACGTCGTAGAGGGTCGATGCCGCCGAGTGCAGGGCGGCCGTGACGTGCGTCGTCGCGCCGTTCGTGACCGTCTTCAGGACGGGAAAGTTCTGGATCATGTCGGCGTCTCCCGGGTCGTTCTTCGTCGGCCCGTCGCCGAGCATGTCGATGCCGAGGCCCGAGTAATTCGGGTTCCCGCCGTTTCCCCAGATCGAATTGCCCCGGATCGTGCCACCGGCGAAGTTGTCGCCGAGAATGCCGACGCCCCGCATCCCGGTGATGACGTTGCCCTCGCCGGGGTTGACGCCGCCGACGATCGAGCCCTCGCCGGGAGCGATGCCGTACGTGGTCACGGGAGCAAAGACGACGGTTTCCGTCGCGTCGATGCCGATGTGGTTGCCCTGAATGGTCGCGGGCAGGCAGCTGTTGTGGATCGCATAGCCTGAGAAGCCGGCGACGACGTTGTCGAGAATCGAATCGAGCGGATCTCCGGCATTGCAGGCGCCGATCGCGATGCCGTCGCCGCCGACGGCCTGGGGCAGCGTGACGACGCCGCTCTTGTCCGTGCCGATCAGGTTGTTCTGGATCGTCGCGCCCGCCACATTGCTGCCGCTGACGCCGTGCTGGCCGGAGCCGATGACGTTGCGCTGGCCGGGGGCCGGGCCGCCGATGACGCTGCCGACGCCCTTCAGGAAGAAGTCGACGCCGACGGTGTTCGGAACGGCGCTCGACCCCGAGGCGTCGGTCCCGATGAAGCAGCCTTCGACGTGGACGTCGCCCTCCGTCAGGATGTCGATGGCCGAGTGAAAGCCGCCATTGATGACGACGCCCCGAACCGTCACGCCCGCCGCGCCGGGCAGGATGCCGCCCGCACCCGGGATGTTCACTCCCGAAACCACGATCTTGAGCACCGCGTTCGATCCGAACGTCGCCGTGTTGAGCGAGGCGCCCGGCTGCGTGTACCCGTCGAGCATTGCCGCCTCGTCGATGGAGTGGAGCTGAGACGTCGGCGCGATCGTGCACACGCCCGTGCCGTCGCAGCCGGGGTCGGCGCCGGGGATCGCGAACGCGATCGTGTCCGCGCCAGGGCTGGCGTTGGCGTCGAGGATCGCCTGACGAAGCGAGCCCGGTCCGCTGTCGTTCGTGTTGGTGACGGTAAACGTGGCGCCTGGCGCGGCGAGGGCGATCAGGAGGCCGGACAGGAGCAGGGCGAATCCGCGGACGGTGATCTTCATGCTTTCTCCATCGGTCGTCGATGGGCGCACTCTGCGGCCGGCGAGGGCGCCGGGCCAATAGCATGAAGATGCGGTGAGGGGCGAAGGCCTAGTCGATGAGTCCCGTTCGCAGGGCTTTGCCGACCGCCTCCGACTTGGAATGAACGTGGAGCTTCTCGTAGATGCTGCGCACGTGGTCGCGGACCGTGTTGATCGAGATGTCGAGCGCGGCGGCCGCCCCCTGGTAGCTGTGCCCCTCGGCGAGCCTCTTGAGCAGGGCCGTCTCCTGTCCCGTCAGCGGAGTCTGCGTCCGGGGTCTCGCGGGAAGGCTCCGGAAGTGCTCCACGACGAGGCGGGCGACCTCCGGCGAGAGGGGCGAGCCGCCGTCGCGGGCCTGGCGCACGGCCTCCGCGATCTGCGCCGGCGGTGTCTTCTTGAGCAGGTAGCCGCAGGCGCCGTTGCGGATCGACTCGAAGATCTTTTCCTCGTCCTCGTAAACCGTCAGCATCAGCACGCGGGTGTCGGGGAAGCGCTCCCGAACGACCGCCACGCCGGCGACGCCCGACATTCCGGGCAGCTGCACGTCGAGGAGCAGGACGTCGCAGGGCTCGTCCTCGAGCGCCGGCAGCGCCTCCTCGACCGATGGATAGACCCCGACGCAGCGCAGGCCCTCGGTCCGGCCGAGGATCGCGCCGAGACCTTCCCGGATCAGCCGCTTGTCCTCGACGAGGGCGACGCGGATGGTGTCGGCCGGCATTCTCGACCGATCCTCCCGCGGAGCGGCGGGGCGCGCAACCGCATCGTCATGCGGCGGGCTCAGACACGGCCGCGCGGGAGCGGCACGCGCAGGCGCACGATGGTGCCGGACCTCTCTCCGGCGCCGAGGCGCAGCTCGCCGCCGACCGCCGCGGCGCGGGCCCGCATGTTGGCGAGGCCGTGTCCGGTGTCGGCGCCCGCCGCTCCGCGAAGCCCCACGCCGTCGTCTTCGACCTCGACCGCCAGCTCGTCCGGCGCGGAAAGGATCCGGACCGCGGCGCGGGCGCAACGGGAGTGCCGCGCGACGTTCGCGAGCGCCTCCTTCACGACGAGAAAGATCTGGCGCCGCCGCTCCGGATCCAGCCGGCGCGCCTCGAAGTCTTCGGGCACCTCGAGCGTCCAGACAATTCCGCGGCTCTCGAGCGCGTTCGCGGCGAACCGGCGGATGCGCTGGACGAGACTCGCGACGTCGTCCTTCCGAGGGTCGGTCGACCACACGATGTCGGTCATCGCGTCGACGAGGTCGCGGGCACGATCTCCGATTTCGGAGAGGACCGGCAGCTCCCGCGAGCCGCCTTGCGCGCGCGCGACCTCGCTGAGGATCGCGATCTCGGAAAGCCCGGCGCCGACGTCGTCGTGCAGGTCGCGCGCGACCCGGCTGCGCACTCGCTCCAGCTCGAGCGCGCGGGCGAGCCGCAGGCGATGGAGCGCGTAGGCGGCGGCGGCGGCGAGGAGCGCGCCGGCGGCCGCGACCTCCGGGCGGCGCCAGAGCGGCGGCGCGACACGCAGGCTCACCGACGCGGCGGAGTCGCCAATGGAGCCGTCGTTCCCCACCGCGCGGACCCGGAACCGGAAGGCGCCGGCGGGAAGTCGCGCGTAGACGACGGACCTCTGATCCGTGGGAGGGCTCCAGTCGGCGTCGAGACCGTCGACGCGGTACTGGTAGCGCGGACGTCCACCGGGAGCGAAGTCGACGGCGACGTAGTCGACCTGGAGCGACGTGGGGCCGGGACGGGCCGGCGCGAGGGGGACGGTGGACGCCCCGTTCTCCGGCAACGGCTGGCGGACGCCATTGACGAACACGCGCGCGATGCGCGCCGAGGGCGGCGCGCGCCGCGGCTCGATTCGCGGCTCGAGGCGCGAGAGCCCCTCGACGGATCCGAACCAGAGATCGCCACGGCGGTCGCGGAGAGACGTCTCGATCACGCCCCGAGGAAGGCCGTCCTCGGCGGTGAAGCGCTGGACGTTGCCGGTCGCGGGATCGAGCCGTTCGAGTCCGCGCTCTGTCCCGACGTAGACGCGGCCTCCGGCGTCGAGTGTGATCGAGGAAGCGTTCGCGCTCGAGAGACCCTCGGAGACTCCGTAAACCGCGAAGCGCGGCGGCCAGCGACCGGCGTCCTCGATCCGGCCGATGCCCCCGCGGGCGCTCGCGAGCCAGACGCTCCCATCGCCGCCGAGGGCGAGCGCGCGGATCGAGCCCTCGGGAATCCCGGTGCCGGCGTCGGCGAGCGCGAACCTTTCGTCCGCATAGCGCACGAGCCCTCCGCCGCGCAGACCGATCCAGAGGCCGCCATTCCGGTCTTCGACGAACGCCATCGGCTCGCGATCGGGCAACCCGTCGGCCTTCCCATACATCCGGATCGCGTCGGCGCGCCGGTCCCAGCGGGCGAGATTCCCGCGGTCGCCGGAGACGGCCATCCAGAGATCGCCGCGCCGGTCCTCGTAGAGACGCAGGATCGCGTTTCCTTCGAGGCCGTCGCGGGGTCCATAGAGGCGGCGAGGCGGCGTGTCGCCGAGGCGCGAGAATGGAACGCCGGGAAACCGGAAGACTCCCGGGACGGCCGGCACCCACCACTCGTCGTTCTCGTCCTGCAGCGCGAACTGCGACCAGCCCCATCCGTAGAGCGTGCCCGGCGGAACGCGCAGGGACTTCGTCTCGAAGCGCCGGCCGTCGAAGCAGGCGAGGAAGCCGTCGCCGTGGACGATGTCCTCCGTGTTCTGGCCGCGCGTGAACGCGCACACCGCGCCATCTCGACTCTCGAAGAGCGAGGCGACGCGGCGCGTCTTCAGGCCGTCTCTCTCGTCGAAAGCCCGAAAGCCGTTCCGCGCGAACCGCATCAGGCCGGCGCTGTCGCTGCCGATCCAGAGATCGCCGTCGCGATCCTCCGCGAGCGAGGACACGCCGACGCTCGACAGGCCCTCGGCGAGCGTGTACCGCCGAATCGAGCTTCGGTCGGGAGGGATCTCGCTCAACCCACCGTAGCAGCTCGCCCAGAGGGTTCCGTCGGAGGTTTCGACGACCGCGGTGACGTGCTGCCCGGCGAGCCCGGTCTCGACCGTGTACGAAGTCCATGAGGGCACGACTCCGTGGCCAGCCTCGCGCAGCCCGAGCAGGCCCTCCAGCCGCGTGCCCATCCACAGCACGCCGCCGCGATCGCGTCGCAGGCACTGCACCGAAACCGGGCGGCCGCGGCCGTCGGCCACGCGCGCGAAGGCTCCGCCGGGAGCCCGGCGAAAGAGCCCCAGCTCGGAGCCGACCCAGAGCGTTCCGTCCGGGTCCTCGAGGAGGGCGTTCACGGGAATGTTCGACGCGCTCGTCGCGAACGGGACCGGCTCGAAGCGCGCCGGCTCTCCTTCGTCGGCGAGACGGAAGAGGCCGTCCTCGGTCCCGATCCAGATCGCCCCCGCGCGGTCCTCGAGGAGGGCGAGCACGCCGTCGTGCATTCCACCGCCCGGCAGATGATCGAGGCGCGCGTTCGACCGGCCGGCGCGGCTCTCGCGCAACGCGTCGAACCGGACGAGACCGTGGCTCGTGCCGACCCAGTAGATACCCGATCGGGTCTCGAGAAACGACCGGATCGGCGCGGGCGCGATGCCGTCGGAGGCGTCGAAGTTGCGGAAGTCATAGCCGTCGAACCGGGAGAGGCCGTCCTCCGTACCGAGCCAGAGGAATCCCTGGGAGTCGAAACGCACGACCGAGACGCGGTCGCTCGGGAGGCCGTCGGCCGCGGTATAGATCCGGAGCGGCAGCTGCTCGGCGGCCGCGATCCCTGCCGCGGTTGCGAACCCGAGGGCGGCGGCGAGCTTCGAGAGCGGCACCGGCGCCGGATCTTACGTTTGCGGGGGCCGGTAGGTCGCGCGGTTCTGCGGCCCTTCCCAGACGGTCACTTCCGCGACGCGCGCCCACCCGAGCGCGCCCGACGCCTCGAGGCGCTCGGCGAAGAAGAGCGCGAGATTCTCGGCGGAGGTGTTGCGGCCGCGGAAGGCGGGATGCTCGTTGACGTAGCCGTAGTCGAGCTCTTTCGCGACGGCCTCGAGCGCCTTCTTCGCCGGCACGAAGTCGACGGCGACGTCGTAGCGCTGGAGCTTCGGCGCCTCGAGGACCGCCTCGACGAGGTATGAGTGGCCGTGGAGCGGCTCGGGTCCGCCCTCGTAGTCGATGAGGTTGTGCGCGGCCTCGAACCTCGCCGAGACCGTGACGCGATACGTCATCCGAGCACGGTGGCTTCCCGCACGACCGACATCCCCGCCTGCTCGGCCGGAGGAATCGCGAGAAGTCCCTCGAGGACCTTCTTCGCGGTCGCGGTCTCGCCCGCCGCCTGATCGAGGTTGACCTCGAAGCGGAGACGCGTCGCGGCGCCGTCCGCCTCGAGCGACATCGCGCGGAGCGCCGGAAGCGCGTCGCGCCAGCCGCCCGCGAGCGCGTCGCCCGCGCGGCGGAGGTGCTCCTCGGAGTCGAGGCGCACCGCGTAGCGCGCCGCCTTCACGGCCTTCGCGAGCGACGGCTCGCCCGGGGGAAGCGCCCGCACGTCGAGGACCTCCAGACCCGTCGGCAGCTTCCCGCAGATCCGGGCGGCCGCGTCGGCGGAGAACGGCGCGATCCCCTCGACGTCGAAGATCTCCTCGTGGCTCTCGAGGCCGAGCGCGAGCGCCGGCCCCATCGAGAGCTTCATGTGCGGGTTGAAGCCTTCGGAGTAGCGCGCGGGCAGCCCGGCCGCGCGGATCGCGCGCTCGAGGACGTCCATGGTGTTGCGGTGCGAGAGGAAGCGCGCGTCGCCGGTCTTCGAGAAGGTGACGCGGTGCCGGAAGACGCGGTCGCCCTGCGTCGCTCGGCGCGAGGCGGAGGGAAGCTCGGGCATCGCCTTCTGCCGGTACGCGGCGCCCTTGGCGACGTCGCGATACGCGGCGGGATCGCTCGCCGGTGCCGTCGCGGCGTCGAAGCTCGGGAGCGTTCCCGGCATCGCGGTCGCGAGCACCGTGTCCTCGCCGTTGCCGGGCACGCCGCAGGCGTAGCAGTGGCCCCACTTGCAGTCCTCGGTCCGCATCTCCTTCTTCGCCTTGATCAGCTCGATCTGGAGCCAGCGCTTCTTGATCGACACGTCGAGGACGTCCCACGGCAGGATCTCGTCGAGGTCGTAGGCGCGGAGGTACGTCTCCTTCGGGATTCCCTCGGCCTCGAACGCCTTCATCCAGAGGTCGTGGCGGAAGTGCTCGGTCCAGCCGTCGAACCGCACGCCCGACTTCCATGCCGTGTGCAGGATCCGCCCGGCGCGCCGGTCGCCGCGGGAGAGGACGCACTCGATCTCGGCCTCGCGCGGCTCGTGCCACTTCATCTTCGCGCCGCGCACGGAGCGGAACCGATCCTTCAGGTACCCGAGCTTCTTCTCGAGCGTCTCGACGCCGTCGAACGGCGCCCACTGGAACGGCGTCCACGACTTCGGCACGAAGGAGCCGACCGAGACGTTGACGTTCTTGCGCCCGTGCCGGCGCCCCTGCGCGAGGATGCCCTGGACCAGCGCGACGAGCTCGTCGAGGTCCTCCCTCGTCTCCGTCGGCAGACCGATCATGGTGTAGACCTTGATCAGGTCCCAGCCGCGCGCGAACGCGACGTCGGCGGCCGCGATCATGTCGGCGTTGGTGAACGTCTTGTTGATGACGCGGCGCAGGCGGTCCGAGCCCGTCTCCGGCGCGAAGGTGAAGCCGGACTTGCGCACCTCGGAGACCGCGTCGGCGAGGCCGACCGAGAAGGCCTCGGCGCGCAGCGACGGCAGCGAGATCGAGACGCGCCGGTCGGAGAGCTGCGGCGCGAGGCACTTCACGAGCGGCTCGATCTGCGAGTAGTCCGCCGTCGAGAGCGAGAGCAGCCCGACTTCGCTCCAGCCGGAGTCGGCGATGAACTTCTTCGTCATCTCGGCGACGTCGCCGGCGTCGAGCTCGCGCACCGGCCGGTACCAGTAGCCGGCCTGGCAGAACCGGCAGCCCTGCGTACAGCCGCGCATGACCTCGAGGCCGAGGCGGTCCTGCACGATCTCGACCGACGGCACCATCGGCTTCTCGGGGTAGTACTCGGGCTTGAGCACGGGGACCCAGGTGCGCTTCGCGCGCTCGGGCGCGCGCGGATCGTTGCGCTCGATCGCGGCGATGCGGCCGTCCTCGCGGTACGTCACGTCGTAGAGCGACGGCACGTAGATGCCGTCGATCGCGGCGAGATGGACGAGGAGCTCCCGGCGCGAGAGGCCGCGCGCGCGGGCGTCCCGGTACGCGTCGAGGAAGACCGGCAGCGCTTCCTCGGCGTCGCCGACGAGGAAGGCGTCGAAGAAGTCGGCGATCGGCTCCGGGTTCGCCGTGCACGGCCCGCCGCCGAGGACGATCGGGTCGGTCTCGCGGCGCTCGCGCTGCCAGACCGGGAGCCCGGCGAGGTCGAGCATGTTGAGGATGTTCGAGTAGTTCAGCTCCGCCTGGAGCGAGAAGCCGAGCACGTCGAAGTCGGCGGCCGGCGCGAACGACTCCGTCGAGAAGAGCGGGATTCCGGCCTCGCGCATCTTCGCCTCGAGGTCCACCCACGGCGCGTACACGCGCTCGCAGGCGAAGTCCTCCCGGCGGTTGACGAGCTCGTAGAGGATCTTCAGCCCCGTGTGGCTCATCCCGATCTCGTACGTGTCGGGGAAGGCGAGCGCGAGCGTGACCGTCGCCTTCGAGAGGTCCTTGCGGACGAGGTTTCGCTCGAGCCCGACGTAGCGGCCGGGCTTCTCCACCGTGCGGGAGGAGCGGATCGAGCCGGGGGCGCAGGGATGCGTAGCGCATGGAACCGGCAATTCTATGGACGGGGCCTCCCGGCGGGTCGCCCGTACCTGCGCTACTGCAGGCCGAATGTTTTGACGACGAAGACGGCCATTTGTCCCCTGCGTGTTGTCGTTGCCGGGGCAGTAGTTGCCGCCGCCGCAGCCGCCGGTGATGTTCTCGGCGGCGAGCTGCTCGATCCAGGGCGCGAACGGCGAGGAGCACGGGACGTCGGGGAAGACGCCGGTGCAAGGCGGGAGGCGTGTAGCCCGAGCCGTGCTCGGCCTTCAGAAGGAAGACGGCCATCTGGTCGCGTCGGACGGGGTTCTGCGGGCAGTAGCTGCCGCCGCCGCAGCCGCCGGTGATGCCCTCGGCTGCGAGGGCCTCGATCCAGTCGGCGAAGGTGGACGGGCAGGGCACGTCGGGGAAGACGCCGGTGCAGGCGGGCGGGACGTAGCACAGGCCGTGCGGGCCTTGAGCAGGAAGACGGCCATCTGCTGGCGCAGGACGGAGAGAGAAACGCCGTAGTTGCCTCCGCCGACGCCGCCCGTGATGCCGTTGGCCGCGAGCGACGTCACGTAGTCGTGAACGTATTGGACGGCGGGACGTCGAGGAAGTCGGCGACGAAGCCGAGCGCGATCGTGCCTCGGGTGAGGTCGGGATTGGTCACGGACACGTCGTAGGCGGCGCCGGGCGCGAGGGCGGGCGTCGTCGCCGTAATCTGGCCAGCGTTCGACACGATCACGCTTCCCGCGGCCGCTCCGCCGATCTTCAAGATCGCGGCGGGGTCGAAACTCGTGCCCGCGACCGTCACCGGATTTCCCCCGGCACCGGGCCCCGAGCGCGGCACGATCGAGAACGGCAGGCGCTGCGAGAACTCGGAGGTTTCGATGGTGGGGAGGCTGCCGCCCTCGGGGGCGAGCGGGACGAGGACGGTCGTCGCCGTCGCCGCGATCCGCTCCGCCGTCAGGTCTCCGAACACTCGTGTCTTCGAACGCCAGACTTCCGGTCCGGCGGACATGACGTGACTGAGTCTAACCACGTCAGGCCTTCGCCGTTCCGGACTGCTCGTGGGAGCCTTCAGGGTCTCGGCGCTCGATCCTGACGTTCTGTTCGGCGGCCCCGCATAAAGGCCGCCGAAGGTCGTCGACGTCCCGTCGGTCGTGACCGAGGTCACGAAGGGGAAGTTGAACGGGCTGCCGGGCGAGTTCGGCGAGATCGCAGCCGCCGGGCCGAGGACGATCGCGAGGCCGTGGTTGCCGTGGAAGGAGTTCTGCGTGACGACGACGCTCGCGAAGCTCACGGGCGCGAGCCTCCAGATGCCCACGGGATTGAAGAAAATCCCGTTGCCGAAGATCCGGAGCGAGTCGCCGCCGTCGATGCGGATCCCCGCTCCGCCGTTGGGAATCGGAGAGGTGCCATAAGGCGGCCCCGATCATGTTCGAGTTGATCGCGTCCTGGACGATGCGTGCTTGAGCGAGCCGTAGTTGAGCTCGATCCCGGGGCCGACGTCGCCCGAGGATCTTCGTCGCCCGGTAAAGTTCTCGGGCCCTGCCGGAACGCGCTCTCCCGGCGGAGGACCTCGCCTTCGCCGGTCTCTCGGTCCCGAGCAGGTACTCGCCTTGGGAGAGGACACCTGCTCAGCCGTCGAGGTCGATCCCTTCGCTGCCGTTCCCGGAGACGACGTTCGCGTCGCCGAGGTCCGGGCCGCCGACCTGGTTGTTCGAGGAGCCGGAGAGATAGATCCCCGTGACGTTCCCGACGGCGGTGGAGCCGCTGGCGTCGATGCCCATCAGGTTCCCGAGGATTTTCGCGGACCCGGTCCCGGTCACCTCGAATTCCGACGATGTTGCCCGAGATCAGGTTGCGCGCCGCCGGATCGGCGTCTCCGACGAGGTCGATCGACGTTCCGCCGGTGATCGTGACGCCCGCGAAGTTTCCGATCGCCGCAGCTCCCGCCGCGTCGGTTCCCATGAAGTTTCCCTGACGCGAACGTGGCCGATCACGAGATCGGTGGCGAAGACCGGAGCACAGAACAGAACGCCGAGAAGAAGTCCGACCGCCTCGCGAACGGCTCTCATCAAGCGCCTCCTGCCGATGTTCGGATCGATTATGGCAGCTGGACCGCAGTGCTCAGAGGTACTTGAAGCCGCTCCCGGTGTTGAACAGCACGATTCGCTCGTTCGCGTCGAGCAGCCCCTGCGCGCAGCAGGTTCTTCGCCGCGGCCCAGACGGCGCCGCCCTCCGGCGCCACGAAGAGGCCCTCGCACGCGCCGATCTCGTCGCACGCGCGGCGCATCTCGTCGTCGGTGACGGTGACCGCCGAGCCGCCGGACTCGCGGACGTCCTTCAGGATGAGGTAATCGGCGAAGGCCTTCGGCACGCGCAGCCCCGAGGCGTACGTCCGCGCGTTCGGGAACTTCTCGGAGACGTCCTTGCCCTCCGCGAACGCCTTCGGGATCGGCGCGCAGCCCTCGGCCTGAATCGCGAACATCCGCGGCCGCCGCGGGCCGATCCAGCCGAGCTCCTCCATCTCGTCGAACGCCTTCCACATGCCGATCAGGCCCGTGCCGCCACCGGTGGGGTAGAGGACCGCGTCCGGGAGCGTCCAGCCGAGGTCCTCGGCGAGCTCGTAGCCCATCGTCTTCTTGCCCTCGACGCGGAACGGCTCCTTCAGGGTCGAGACGTCGTGCCAGCCCTCCTTCGCCGCGTTTGCGGCGACGATCCGGCCGCAGTCGTCGATGAGGCCGTCGACGAGCGTCACCTTCGCGCCGTAGCGCTCGCACTCGATCGCGGAAGACCGGCGGCGTGTCCGCGGGCATGAAGACGTGGCACTCCATGCCCGCCTTCGCCGCGTACGCGGCCGCGGCGCCGCCCGCGTTGCCCGCCGTCGGGAGCGCGATCTTCGAGTGGCCGAGCTCCTTCGCCTTCGACACGGCGGCGGAGAGGCCGCGCGCCTTGAACGAGCCCGTCGGGTTGCCCGACTCGTCCTTGATGCGAAGATCGCGAGAACCCGAACCGCGCGCCGAGGCGGTCCGCGCGAAGCAGCGGCGTGCCGCCCTCGCCGAGCGTGACGATGTTCTCCGGTTCTTCGACCGGCATCAGCTCGTGCCAGCGCCAGATCGAGCGCGCGCGTCCGGCGACCGCGTCGCGGTCGAGCGCGACGGCGTGGTAGCGCGGAAAGAGCGCGCCGCCGCACTGCGCGCAGACGTTCACGCGTCGGTCGCGCTCGTACGTCGCGCCGCAGCGCGTGCACGAGAGATGCGCGAGCCGCGAGAACATGCGAAGAGCTTATCTTCGGACGGGGTGAAGGGGGTCGCGCGCACACGCGCGGCGGTTTCGAGGAGGCACGAAAGGATAGCACTTTTTTCGCGTGGGAAAGATCCTTGATTCTCGCAACGAGAGAGCGATAATCGCCGCGGACATGGAACTCTCGGATCATCTCCGCGCGATGTTGAAGGAGCTCGGTCAGGCGATCAACGAATCGATCTCCGGCTCGGGCCGCGTCCACGACTCGATCCAGAAAATCCGCGACGAGGGCTATAACCTCTACATGGTTCTCGACGCGAAGGTCGGCGTGAACAAGCGGGAGGGCCGCAGCCGGTCGCGGCGCGCGACCCTCGCCGCCGTCGAGACCGACGAGGGCGCCGGCGAATCCGGGCGCGCCGCGTTCCGGATCAATCTCAAGGATCTGCGCCTCCTGAAGTCGCTCGGGATCGACCCCACCCGCAAGGTCCGCAACCGCAAGGCCCCCGCCGCGCGCAAGCCGGCGAAGTAGCCGCGGCGCAGCGGCATAGACTCGCCCGTCATGGGCGAGCGCGATCCCTTCGGTCTCACTCCCTCCGCGTGGGAGGCGTTCGCCGTGGAGTCGGGACTCCCGCGCTACCGCGGACGCCAGCTGTTCGACGCGATCCATCGCCGCGGCACCACCGACTACGCCGCGATGAAGGAGCTGCCGGCCGCGCTGCGCGAGCGGCTCGCCGAGGCCATGCCGCTGCGCCTGCCCGAGGTGGTCCGCCGCGACGCCTCGGCGGACGGGAGCGTCAAGTTCGGCCTGCGGCTCACCGACGGCGCACTCATCGAGGCGGTGTTCATGCCCGGCGACGCGGCCCGCTCGTCCGCGAACGAGTTCGAGGACGCGAGGCGGGAGGCCGGCGCCCTCTCGTCATCCCGAGCGTAGCGAGGGATCCCTTTCCGAGTCACAGTGCGGCGCAGAAAGGGATCCCTCGGGCCGCCGGCCCTCGGGATGCACAAGGATGAGTCCCGTCCCGCGCTTCACGATCTGCCTCTCCTCGCAGACCGGCTGCGCCGTCGACTGCGTCTTCTGCGTGACCGGTCGGCTCGGCGGCGGACGGAACCTCACCGCCGGCGAGATCCTGGCGCAGCTCCGCGCCGTTCTCGTCGAGACCCGGCGCGGCCTCGACGGCCTGCGCGTCGTCTTCATGGGCATGGGGGAGCCGTTCCTCGATCCCGACGGCGTGATCCCGGCGCTCGAGATCCTGTTCGAGCTCGTGCCGCCGCGCCGCGTCACCGTGTCGACCTCCGGCATCACGCCCGCGTTCGCGACGTTCGCGGCGCTCCCGCGGCGCCCGAATCTCGCGGTGTCGCTGAACGCCGCCGACCAGGCGACGCGCGAGAAGCTGATGCCGATCACGAAGACCTATCCGCTCGAGGGACTCCTCGCCGCGATGCGCGCGTGGCCGCTGGAGCCGCGGCGCCGGATCCTCGTCGAGTACGTCCTGATCGCCGGCGTCAACGATCGCGAGGAGGACGCGGTCCGCCTCGCCCGCCTGCTGCGCGGTCTCCCGGTGAAGGTCAACGTGATCCCGTTGAACGAGGACCCGACCTACCTGCCGGAATTGCGGCGGCCCTCCGAGGACGTGATCGACCGCTTCGTCGGCCGCCTCGCCGACGCGCACGTGACCGTCACGGTGCGGCGCAGCAAGGGACCGGATGCGTCAGCGGCGTGCGGACAGCTGAAGGGCAGAACGGTCGATGTGAGGCGGAATCGGTCTACACCGGCAGGTAAGTCGTGAAGAACTCCTGCCACCTCTTCGCATAGGCGATCTTCGCCGCCACGGCGGGCTCGTCCGGGTGATGGCAGTGGCCGGCGCCCGCGACGTTCCAGATCGCGCTGCGCGGCGGAAGGACCGCGGCGAGCTCGTGGTTGAAGCGCGGCGGCACCATGCGGTCCTCGTCGCCGTGCACGAGCAGTACCGCCGCCGTCACCCGCGTGGCGGTGCGAATCGGGTCCACGGCGTCGAGCCCGCCCGCCTCTCCGGGCGGGACGCCGAGCGCCTCGCGGATCTCCGCCAGCGAACGGGCGATCGCCCAGTGGGAGGTCAGGCCGAGGAGCCAGCGCGGCAGGCGGGTCGCGCGCGAGAGGTAGTGCCGCGCCATCTCGCGGGGCCTCGCGAACGGCGACTCGAGCCAGATCGCGCGCACACCCGATCGATGGGCCGCGAACTCGAGCGCCACCGACGATCCCGCCGAGCAGGAGTGGATGCCGAGACGCTCCGGATCGACGCCGAAGCCGTCCCGCGCCGCGGCGACCGTCAGCGCGAGGTCCTCCTTCTCGAGAAAGCCGAGGGTGAAGAACGTCCCGCCGCTGCGGCCGTGGCCGCGCAGGTCGGGCAGCAGGACGTTGTAGCCGAGACGCAGCGCGCGGAGCGCGTCGGATTCCCACTCGCTCGCGTCGCCGCCCTTGCCGTGGAGAAAGATGATGGTCGGCCGCGTCTCGGGCTCGCCCGGCGATGCGAAGGTGGCCGAGAGCTCGACGGGGAGGCGCGCGCTGCCGCGGTGCTTCAGGTTCGCGACCACCGTCGCGCTCGATTCCAGCGCGGCGAGGAGGTCTTCGTGCCGCGCCGGCGCCGGCCCGAAGCCGGTTGGGGAGATGAGCCGCCGCGCGACGACTCGCGCGAGCAGATACGACCCGCCGACGTAGGCCGCGGCGGCCGCGCCGCCCACGGCGGCGGCCCGGCGAGCGAGCCGCTTCATTCTCGCGCCCCGGCTACTCGATGCCCGCGGCTTCGCGCGCGCTCTTGCCGGCGCTGCCGAGGACGCCCACGACCTCGACCGGTCCGTGGACGTAGGACTGACAGGCGAGGCGCACGGGACGCCCCTTCCACCGGCGCCGCACGAGCGCGAGCGGCTTCGCGAACCAGAGCGCGAGCGAGAACTTCTCGGTCTTCGTCGGCGCTGAAAGATTCTCGCCGCCGGAGACCGGCACGACCGCGCACGTCGCGCAGAGGCCCTCGCCCCCGCACCACTTCCACAGCCGTGCGTCGGCGTCGAGCGCGGCGTCCCAGAGGCGGTATCCCTCCCAGACGTCGATCTCCCTGCCGTTGATCACGCAGCGCACGCGGCGCCGTTCCGCCTTCGGATTCGCGGCCATCGCGCGGAATTATACGGTCAGCCCGGACTCTTCACGAACACCCGGCCGAAACCCGAGCACGCAATCAGGCCGTTCGTTCCGTCGGAACGATCTTCGGTTCCTCGAGGAAGGGGTGGCTTGTCCGCGAAAGAGATTTTTGTCGAGGCGAGGAAGCGCGACGACGGCGATGTGGGAGGCATCGGCGAGGAGCGATGACGACGCCTCGGCGGAAAAGATCCGAGCGGCGGCCGGAGTCGTTCGTGAAGAGTGCGGGCTATGGACACGACGGGTCGTCCGGCGGGTCGGCGGCGTCGGCCTTCCGCCAGGCGGCGGCGTCGAAGACGAGATGCACGCCGTCGACCGCCGAGCCCGGCCCGCACCGGCACCGCCGTCGTCGAGGGATCGTCGGCCTCGGGAGTCATGACCGCGACGCTCTTCCAGGAGAGGAGGAACGCGTACGCCGCGGGCGCCGCGACCTTCAGGCGGAAGCGGCCGTCGCAGTCGGTCGCCGCCGCCGGCCACCACGGGATGTCCTCGCCGCGCGGGATGCCGCGCACGCCGATGCCGGCGACGGGCTTGCCGTCCGGGTCCGTCACGCGCCCCTCGATGGTCGCGGGCGGGTTCTGCGCGATTCGCTTCGCCGCGGCGGTCGGCTTCGGCGGCGTCGCGCAGGCGACGAGCGCAAGCGTCACGGCCGCGATCCCAGCGACGCGATCCCGCATCGCGCACCCCGCATCCGGCATCCCGAATCACTATGTCATCATCCCCGCATGACCGAGAAAGCGGAGGTCCATCACTTCCAGGTCGACGCCGTGTGGTCCGGAGACGGCGAGGGATCCGGACAGGTTCAGCCGACGACGGGCGGCGCGAAGCCGATCGCGATCGCGGGCGCGACCGTGCTCGGCGGCTGCGGCGGACGCGCGAATCCGGAGGAGCTGCTCTTGTCGGCCCTGGCGGCGTGCTTTCTCAACACGTGGGCGATCTTCTTGAAGAAGCTGAACATCGCGTACACCGACCCCGCGGTCCGCGCGTCGGCCGAGGTCGGGAAGGACCCGGCGGGCGGCTTCCACCTGCAGGGGGCGAAGGTGACGGCCCGTGTGCCGGCGGCCCTCCTCGAGACGCAGCGCGCGCAGGTCGAGAAGACGCTTTCTCTCACCGAGAAGTACTGCATCATCTCGAAGGCGGTGCGCGCGGGGATGCCGCTCGAGGTGGTCATCGAAGAGGTCTAGCCCCCCTGACCCTCTCCCCCCGTTGGGGGAGAGGGAAATTGAGTGAGGCACCTCGCGGGACCAGCCGGGCGAAAGCGGAGGCCAGGGTGGAGATCTTCGCTAGCCGCTCTTCAGCACCACGATCGTCGCGCCGCTGCCGCCGCGCTCCTGGCGGCGCGTCGAAGAAGCCGGCGACGTCCTCGCGTCGCGAGAGCATGCGCCGCATCTCGGCGCGGCGGACGCCGATGCCCTTGCCGTGGATCAGGCGCACCTCGCGGTAGCCGGCCTCGCGCGCGAGGCGCAGGTACTCCTCGACGGCGGAGGTCACGTCCTCGGGACGGAAGGAGTGCAGGTCGAACGAATCCTCGAGGGGAACGCGTTTCAGGCGGTCGGCCTCTCCGTCGTGGCGCGCGTGACCCGCGCGGGCTCGACCGCCAGCATCTCGCCGCAGACGCACGCCGCGCGGAAGCTCCCGTCCGCGGCGACCTCGCCGCGCGGCGTCTGGAGCTTCCGGCCGTCGTTGATCGAGCGGTCCCGGGACCACCGGCGCACCGATCCCGACGGGCCCCCGGGCGTCTCGTCGAACTGGATCGTCACCTCGCAGGCGCACTTCGGGCACACCGTCCAGAGATAATTCACGGAGTCCTTCCTCGGGCCGCGCCGCGCATCTCGCGGTGCGCCCGTTTGCGTTCGTACATGACGCGGTCGGCCTGGGCGATGGCGACGTCGAGCGTCATGCGCTTCGAGTACGGGTGGATGCCGACCGACGCCGCGAGGAACTTCGAGTAAGGGCGGCCGCCCGGCTTCGGCGACTGCTTCACCTCGTCGATCTTCGCGGGCAGCATGTAGAAGCGGCGCCGCGCGAGCTCCTCGTCCATGCCCGGCAGGATCACCAGGAACTCGTCGCCGCCCCAGCGGATCACGTGGTCGTTGCCGCGCACGAGCTTCTTGATGCCCGTCGCGACCGTCCAGATCGCCTTGTCGCCCTCCTCGTGCCCCTCCTCGTCGTTGATGCGCTTCAGCCCGTCGATGTCGATGAGCACGATCGAGCCGCCCGCGTCGTCCGTCTCGAGCTCGGGCCGGATCTCGTCGAGGAAGAAACGGTTGTGCGTCTCGGTCAGCGGGTCGAGCCATGCCCGGCGCTGCGAACGCCGCGAGTCGTCGGCGGTGCGCGCGTGCAGCGTCGCCAGGCGGCGCTCCGTGTCCTCCATCGCCCAGATGATCAGCCCGATGCCGAAGAGCATCTCGAGCAGGACGTCGAGGAAGCCCGCGTAGGCGAGCGGCCACGGCGCCAGCCGCGACGGCGCCGCCCGGCCGGTTCCCGTCGCGAGCATCAGCACGTAGACGAGATCGGTGACGGCGGAGAGGAGCGCCATGGCGCCCGCGCACTGCCGACCGATGCCGGCGCGCGGGCTCTGAAAGATGAAGACGGCGGCGAGAAGCCAACCGACCCCGAGCAGGCCCATGTGGACCGCATGGAACGTAATCTCGCGCGGCACGAGGTATCCCATCAGGAGCGAGAGGGGGACGCCGCCGACGGCGGCCACCGCGATCGGCTTGGCGAGCGAGACGTCGTGGTCCATGCGAATCGCCGCCACGCAGAGCGCGACGATGTAGAGGAAGCTCCAGTACTGGTGGACTTCGAGCCGGTAATCCCATCCGTAGATGGTCATCAGGAGCAGGAAGCCGAGGGAGGCGAGCTGGAACAGCCACCCGACGGCCGCCGCCTGGAGCACCCGGCTCCCTTTGCCGCGCGATAAATAGAGGAGGATCGCGGCGAGCAGAGCCGTGCCCACCGTCTGGACGGTCAGTCCGACGAGAGAGGGTTGCATATTCACGTGAAGTGCTTTCCGGAAAGAAGGTTAGACAGGTTCTCCGCCTGCGTCAACCTGTCCTCGTCCCCGAGTCGGGCCTCCGATACCTGTCCTCGTTAAGGAGAGTTCGCTCTGGCGCCCAGCCGGCGCAGGCGCTCGGGCGCTCCCTCGGACCGGCATGGACCGCCGCCCGCCACGCAGGCGAGGGGAGTCCTCTCGATGACGTTCTTGCCCCGCAGTGTGATGCCCCACACCCGCCCCGGTCCCTCCTTCGGCGCGAGCACGATATCGATCGGCTTCTCGGCGCGCGCGCGGTCGATCGCATAGAGCGTCTGGTCGATCCGGATGCGGTACGGCGGAGCGCCCGCGAGCTCGAAGACGGTCTGCGCACCCTGCGGATCGACCCACGTCGCCGCGAGCTCTTCGGAAGCGAGCTCGTCGTCGACGGTCGGGAAGACCCTCGCCGCGCGGCCATGGAAGCTTCCCGCGGGGCCGTAGACCTGGTCGAAGGGGGCGCCGAGGCCGCCGGCCTCGACCAGCATCGGGATCGTGTCGTCGGACCCGCCGAGGTGCACGACGAGCCGCGCGGACCTCTCGCCGGAGCGCGCGTCGATCGTCGCCATGTTTCCGCTCCTCGCGTTCGCGGTCACCGGCAGTTCCACTTCCCCCTCGGGCGCCGCGAAACGAACGGCGAAGACGCCGCCCGCGCGGTCCGCGAGGATGCGGAGCGTCGGCTCCGGGCGCAGGCGCGAGAGATCGAAGCGCGCGTAGAGCACCTCGAGCGCGGCGTTCGAATAGAGAACCGGGTCCGACCACGGGGGAATCTCGACGCTCCCGATCTCTCGCTTCGAGAGCGTCGCGTCGGGCTCGAGGCTGAACCCGGCGAAGGCGAACGCGTCCTGGACGGCGAAGGCGCCGCTCGGCCTCGCCTCGGAGCGCTCGCGCACGAGCGCGGCGGGACGACCCTCGCCGGTACTCTTCCATTCCCACGTCCACGCGCCGGCCTGGAAGCAGTCGGGCACTTCCTTCCCGCCCGCTTCGTGGATCGGCACGCGATCGAGCCGGTCGCCCCGCAGCCGCCACACCGACACGCAGTCGCCCGCATCCGCCGCGGCCTCGACGAGGAGCAGCGCGCCGGCGCTGCCGAGCGAGCCCGCGGTGAGCGCGACGCGCACGACGTCGCTCTTCGGCGCGGGCGCTCTTGCCTCGGCGCGGCGGCCGCTCGCGTCCTTCACCGTCAGGCGGACCGCTCCGCGCGCCGGGGCGGCCGTGACCGTCTCCTCCCGGCCATCCCCGTCGAGATCCGCGGCGAGGCTCGGCGCGAGAGGTCCCGCGAGCCGCAGCGCGGCGAGCGCCGCGGCGAGCGCCGGCGCCGCTACGGAAGTCCCTCCGCTTTGCGCACGGCCGCCTCGGCGGCCTCGAAGCCGATGCGCGAGTGCGTGCCGTCGCAGTAGGGCTTGTTGGTCGAACCTCCGCAGCGGCAGAGCGAGACCGCTTTCCCTTCCTCGATCGCTCGCACGACCTGTCCCTGAGAGTCCGTGATCGTCGCGGGACCGAAGACTCGGTACGGTCCGTTCGGAATGCACTTGATCGACGCGTCGGCCATCGTGACCTCCGCCTGCGATTGTAGCCGCGAAGTCCGCGTGCTACCCTTCGGATGAAGCCTCTTGCGCGCCTTCGAGAAAGCCCCCCCCGACGTCCAGGAGATCCTCAGCAAACCCATCAAGGACCTGGGGCTGAAGCTCGAGGGCTCGCCGATCGAGCGCCTCGTGCAGCAGCTCTACCGCGAGCTCGACCGGAAGGGACTGAGCCGCTTCCGTCCGCTCTGCTATCTGTCGGACGAGTGGGGCTGCCCCTCGGGCGAGCCGGTGATCGGCATCCCGTTCTATCTCGCCGATCCGAAGCTCGCGCGCCTCGAGAAGGCGATGAACGACCTCGAGGACCGGCGCGAGATCATGATGTACCTGCGGCACGAGGCGGGGCACGCCTTCAACTACGCCTACGCGCTCTACAAGACGCCGGAGTGGCGCGACCTCTTCGGGCCGTTCCGCCGCCCCTATCGCGATCAGTACCGGCCGGTCCCGTTCTCGCGGCGGTTCGTGCGCCACATCGCGGGCTGGTATGCGCAGAAGCATCCGGACGAGGACTTCGCGGAGACCTTCGCGGTGTGGCTGACGCCGCGCTCCCAGTGGCGCAAGCGGTACCGCGGCTGGGGCGCCATGGCGAAGCTCCGGTACGTCGACCGAATGGCCAGGAAGCTCCGCGCGGTCGAGCCGGTGCGGCCGCAGGGACACACCGACATCACGGTCGAGGAGATGGAGACCACGGTCGAGGACTTCTACAAGAAGGCGCTCGAGGAAGAGGGCCAGTCCATCGCGCTCGCCCTCGACACCGACCTCGTCGACATCTTCCCCGTCTCCCGGCGCAAGAAGAAGGGCGTGCGGGCCGCCGCCGACCTCCTCCGCGAGAACAGCAAGGCGCTCACGGACAAGGTCACGTACTGGACCGGCGTGCAGCGGCCGCTGGTGCGCCGGCTGGTCGAGTCGATCGAGCGGCGGGTCGGCGAGCTCGGGCTGCGCACGGAAGTGCGGAAGGAGGAGGACACCCTCACCGAGATCGCGACCTACACGACGGCGCTGGCGATGAACTACCTCGCGCGCGGTAAGTTCGGCCGAGAGGAGCGGGAATGAGCCGGGAAAAACTCAAGATCGCCGTCCTCTACGACGTCCTCGAGGACGAGCTGGCCGAGGCGGCGCCGCCCGCGCCGCCCGAGAAGCCCGTCCGGACGCGCGGGAAGGCGCCGCGGCGGGCGAAGAAACGGGAGAAGCACGACCGCGAGGAGATCTTCGAGGCGCTCGCCAAGCTCGGCCACGAGCCCGTGTACCAGGTCGTGGACGGCCGGGACCAGTCGCTGATCGCGCTCGCGCGGGCGGAGGCGGACCTCTTCTTCAACTTGACCGAGAGCTACGCCGGCGACGACACGATGGACATGAACCTCGCCGCGTACCTCGACCTGCTCGGCAAGCCCTACACCGGCGCGGGGCCGCACGCGCTCTACCTGGCCCAGGACAAGGCTCTGGCGAAGAAGATCTTCGCGTTCCACGGCATCCGCACGCCGTTCTTCGCGACGTCGTACAAGGGCAAGCTCGACCATTCGCACGACATCGCGTTCCCGCTCATCGTCAAGCCCACGTCCGAGGACGGCTCGATCGGGATCGACTCGGGCTCCGTCGTCGGGTCGGTCAAGGAGCTGATGGAGCGGATCCACTACATCCACGAGGAGTTCGACGCGCCCGCGTTGATCGAGGAGTACATCGAGGGCCGCGAGATCTACGCGGCGGTCCTCGGCAACGAGAGTCCCGAGGTCCTCCCGATGATCGAGCTCGACTTGTCGCGCCTGCCCGAGGGCGCGCCGAAGATCGCCGGCAAGGAAGTGAAGTGGGACAAGGACACCGAGCACTACCGCGTCACGAAGTCGGCGCCCGCCGAGGGGCTCGACGAGGACACCGGCAAGCGCCTCTCGGACACCGCGCTCGCGGTCTACCAGGCGCTGAAGCTGCGCGACTACGGACGCATCGACATGCGCCTGACGCCGAAGGGCGAGGTCTACGTCATCGAGGCCAATCCGAACCCGTGGCTCGCCTCGGGCGCCGAGTTCGCGATGGCGGCGAAGAAGGCGGGCCGGAGCTACACGCAGCTGATCGGCGAGATCGTGGATCTCGCGAAAGCGCGGTACACGGTCGGGTAGAGAGGCTCCTCTTCCGGCCCTCTCGCGCCGGGGAGGGGCTCTTCCCGCCCGCGGGCGGCCGCAAGGGCCGCCCCTACATTCTCGTTCGTTCCGTTCAGTGACGATAAGATCCGTCCCAAGGAGTCTCGATGAAGAAGTCACGCCCTCTCAGCCGCCCTCGTTCTCGCGCCGTTGCCCTCCTCGCCCTCGAGGTCGGCGGCGTGAAGCTGCCGGACACCGTCTCCATGGACGGGAAGACGCTGAAGCTGAACGGCGCCGGCATCCGCAAGAAGGCGATCTTCAAGGTTTACGTCGCGGCGCTCTACGTCGAGACCCCGTCGAAGGACGCGGCGAGCCTCGTCTCCTCGTCGCAGGTCAAGAGCATGCGTCTCCACATGCTCCGCAACGTCGAGGGACCGAAGATCAGCGGGGCGATCGCCGAGGGCTTCGAGAACAACTCGAAGGCGGCGCTGCCTCAGTTGAAGGCGCGCCTCGATCAGCTCGCGAAGATGATTCCCGACGTCAAGGAGGGCGACGAGATCGGCCTGACGTGGATCCCGGACAAGGGCACGCAGGTGTCGGTGCGCGGCACGACCGCGGGAACGATCGAGGGCCGCGACTTCGCCGACGCGCTCTTCGCCGTCTGGCTCGGACCCAACCCCGTCCAGGAGGATCTGAAGGAAGCGCTCACGGGCGCCGCGGGCGGCTAGCCTCAGCCCTCCTGCGGGACCGCCTTCCCGGTCAGCCGGCGCATCGTCCTGTCGATGCCGACCCCCAGGAACATCAGGCGCGTCCAGAACCACATCGCCGGCGAGACGTGCTCGACGCCGCCGGCGAGCGTGGTGACGACGGCGGCGCGGATCGACTCGGGCGGGCGCGGCGTGCAGAACGCCTCGAAGAAGACCGGATCGTAGAAGCCGTACACGTACTTCCGGAAGCGCGCCCAGATCCGGTTCGACTCGCGCGTGTACCGTCGGAAGTCCCTCGCGTCGGCGCGTCCCCGGCGCGCGAGGGCCCGGTCGATCGCCCGCGCGGCGCGCTCTCCGGTCCCCATCGCCAGGAACACGCCGGTCGAGAAGACGGGATCGAGGAACGCCGCCGCATCGCCGACGAGGACCCATCCGTCTCCCGCCACGCGGCTCGAGACGGCGGAGTAGTCCGAGATGCCGTGAACCTTCGAGACGCGCCGCGAGCCCTCGAGGAGCGTCATCACGCGCGCCGAGCGGCGGAGCGTCGCCTCGTAGCGCTGCTCGAGGCTCGCTCCATCGTCGAACGTCACGGCCGTTGGGTCGAACACGCCGCCCACGCTGCAGGTCCCGTCCGAGAAGGGGATGATCCAGTACCAGACGCCCTTGTCGATCGGCAGCAGGATGTCGCCCGGCCGGCTTCCCTCGGGCCAGCGAATTCCCTCGTAGTGCGCGAAGAGCGCCGCCCGCTTCAGCTTCGGGTCGAACGAGCGCAGGCCGAGCCGGCGCGAGAGGAACGCGCCCTGGCCGGACGCGTCGACGACGACTTTCGCGCGGATCTCCTCGACTTCTCCGCCGCCCGCCGCGGGCGCGCGCGCACGCCGACGGCGCGCTCTCCCTCGAAGAGCACGTCCTCGACCGACGTCTCCTCGCGCACCTCGGCGCCGCAGGACGCCGCGTGCTTGAGCAGCAGGTCGTCGAATTCGGCGCGCTTGACCTGGTAGGCCATCGGGTGGTTCGGATCGCGCGCCTCCGCGAAGACGACCGGCCGCGTCGTGCCGTTGTCCTCGTTCCAGAAGAAGGCGCCGAACTTCTGCTGGAAGCCGGCGGCGCGGACCTTCTCGTGCACCCCCAGCCGGTCGAGGATCGGGAGCGAGAACGGCAGGAGCGACTCGCCGACGTGAAATCGCGGGAAGCGCTCCCGCTCGAGCACCAGCACGGACCGACCCGCGCGGGCGAGGACCGTCCCGACCGTCGATCCCCCGGGACCGCCGCCGATGACGACGGCGTCGTAGAATGCGGTCATGGGCGGATTCTAGCCCGCGACGCGCTCGCGAGAGACCCGGACCGCCGCGTGCCGACGCCCGTTCTCGAATTCGACGAAGTCCGGAAACGCTTCGGAGCGGACCGCTTCGTTCTCGACGGCCTTCGCCTCGCCGTGTTTCCGGGCGAGACGGTCGCGCTCGTCGGCCCGTCGGGCTGCGGCAAGACCACCGCGCTCAAGCTCGCCAACCGTCTTCTCGAGCCGGACGGCGGCGCCGTGCGCGTCTTCGGGCGCCCGGCGGGCGAGCAGGAGCCGGTCGCCCTGCGGCGCCGGATCGGCTTCGTGATCCAGGAGGGCGGCCTGTTTCCGCACTGGACGGTGCGCGAGAACGTCGAGGCCGTGCCGCGCCTCCTCGGCTGGACGCCGGAGAAGCGCCGCGAGCGTTCCGACGCCATGCTGGCGATGGTCGGTCTTCCCGCCGACGTCTTCGCCCCGCGCCGTCCCGCGAGTCTCTCCGGCGGCGAGCGCCAGAGGGTCGGCGTCGCGCGCGCGCTCGCGGCGGCGCCGGCGCTCGTGCTCATGGACGAGCCGTTCGGCGCGCTCGACCCGATCGCGCGGCGGGCGATGCAGAAGGAGTTCCTCGCGTGGCGGGCGCGCTGGGACGCCGCCGTGCTCCTGGTGACCCACGATCTCGGCGAGGCGTTCCGGCTCGCGGACCGCGTGGCGGTCATGGCGGCCGGCCGCATCCGCCAGGTCGGGCCCCCCGACGCGCTGCGGCGTCAGCCCGCGGACGCGTTCGTGCGCGAGTTTGTGGCGGAGTTCCTGGCGTGAGCGGCCTGGCGAGCTTCCTCTGGGAGCGGCGGGACGAGATCCTCGCTCTGACGGGAGAGCACCTCGTCCTCGTCGCGGTCTCCGCCGCGATCGCGACGGCGATCGGCGTGCCGCTCGGCGTCGCGCTGACGCGGCGGCCCGGCCTCGCGCGGCCCGTGCTCGGGTTCGCGAACACCATGCAGGCCATTCCGAGCCTCGCGCTCTTCGGCTTCCTCATCCCGGTGCCCGTCCTCGGCGGCATCGGTGCGCGCACCGCGATCGTCGCGCTCGTCGTGTACTCCCTGCTGCCGATCCTCCGCAACACGCACGCGGGGATCCTCTCGGTCGAGCCCGCCGTGGTCGAGGCGGCCGACGGCATCGGGATGACGCGGGGGGAGCGCCTGCGGATGGTCGAGCTGCCGCTCGCCTTCCCGGTCGTGCTCGCCGGCATCCGCGTCGCGGTCGTGGTCGGCGTCGGCCTCGCGACGATCGCGGCGGCGATCGGGGCCGGCGGCCTCGGCGTGCTGATCTATCGCGGCGTCGCGACGGCGGACCACCGCCTCATCCTCGCCGGCGCGCTGCCGGCCGCGGGGCTGGCGCTCGCGCTCGACTTCGGCCTCGGCGCGGTCGCGCGACGCTGGGGGCCGCGACGGTGAGGCCGTGAGGCCGCGACTCGTCGCCGTCGCCGTCGCCGCCGCACTGCTCGCGGCCGCCGCCTGCCGAGCGCCGGGGCCGCCGGCGATCCGCGTCGGCTCGAAGAATTTCACCGAGCAGGTCATTCTCGGCGAGCTCGCGGCGCAGGCGCTCGAAGCGGAGGGCCTGAAGGTCGAGCGGCGTTTCGACCTCGGCGGCACGTTCCTGTGCCAGCGCGCCCTCGTCGCGGGCGAGCTTGATCTCTATCCCGAGTACACGGGCACCGCGTTCGCCGCGATCCTGAAGGAGAAGCCCGTCTCGGACGCGGCGCAGGTGCGCGCGCGCGTGATCGAGGAGTACGCGCGACGCTGGCGTCTCGTGTGGACGCCGCCGCTCGGCTTCGAGAACACGTTCGCGCTCGTGATGCGCGGCGACGACGCGCGGCGGCTCGGCGTCGCGCGAATCTCGGACCTCGCCGCGCATCCGGAGCTCCGCCCCGGATTCGGCTACGAGTTCCTCGAGCGCGCGGACGGTTACGCCGGGCTCGCCGCGGCGTACGGGCTCTCGTTTCGCGCGCGGCCCGCGCAGATGGACCTCGGCCTCCTGTACCCCGCGCTCGCGCAGGGAAAAGTCGACGTGGTCGCCGGGAACTCGACGGATGGGCCGATCGCGACGATGCGGCTCTCCGTGCTCGAGGACGATCGGCACTACTTTCCGCCGTACGAGGCGGCGTTCGTCTTGCGCGAGCCTGTGTGGAAGGACCCTCGCGCGCGCCGTGCGCTCGAGCGGCTCTCGGGCGCGATCAGCGCCGACGCGATGCGCGCGATGAACGCGGCGGTCGACGGTGGCGGCCGGCGGCCCGCAGCCGTCGCCGCGGAGTTCCTGTCGGGGCGCGCGGTGCCCGCCGGCACGCCCGCCGGGACCCCGCGCTGAGGGCGAAAGCCGCGCGGTTCCGGCAAAAACCTGCTACCCTGTTGGGCAAAGGATTCGCAGAAAAAATGTCGGGCGCGTTGGAATTATTGACGCGGGCGGACTGGGTCGTCTTCGGCTCCGCCGTTCTGCTTCTGCTCCTTTTGATCGTTTCGTTCCGGTCTCGATCGTACGTGTTCTGTCAGTACCTGAAGACGATGACCGGCATCGCGCTGCGTCCGACGGAGGTGCGGCGGGCATTCAAGTCCGGCGGCCGCGAAGGCGTGCGCGAGCTCTTCCTCGACCTGATCATCCGCGAGGACCTGAAAGGCGGACCGCCCGCGATCCCGGAAACGAAGGCGGAGCGGCCGGCGGGCTAGGTCTCCTTCGCGTCATCCCGAGCGGAGCGTCGCCAGGGATCCCTTTCAAATCTGGATACGGCTGCACGCCTCTTGTCATCCCGAGCGCAGCGAGGGATCCCTTTGATGTCTCAGTGCGGCTGCGAAAGGGATCCCTCGGGCTCGACGCCCTCGGGATGACCGGACCGCCGTGCGGGCGGTCCGGTCAATTCTCGATCAGGCCGAACGTCGGAACCACGTCGCGTCCGAGCACGCTCCGGAGCACCGTCGCGTGCAGCACCTCGTCGGAGAGGATCTTCGCCGAAGAGGCGGAGAGCGCGCGATCGTGGAACCGGTCGATCACCGAGAGGTACGCGCGCGCCGCGCCGACCTCGAGGGTGAACGCGAGCTCGAGCACGTCCTTCTCGTTGGCGAGCGGCACGGAAAACACGTACTCCTTTTTCGCGTCGACCGGCGCGCCGCCCTTGCGACGCACGGCGTCGACGAGCAGGTCGCGGTGGAGCTCGTGGCTTCCCTGGAATGCGAGCCCGACCTCCTTCGCTTTCTCGGACAGGAGGCCGCTCCGGCCCGCGAGCCCGTAGGCCCAGATCGCCTGGTGCTCGAGCGCGAGCGCCGTGTTCATGAGTCCGATGTCGTCGATCTCCGTCTTGTCCGCGCCGGGCAGCGCGATGAGCGGCCGGCCGGCCGCGGCGAGCCCGAGCGCGAGCCCCGCGCGGGCGGCGGAGCGAAACAGGTCGCGTCGCTGCATGGATCCTCCGTGGATGCATCGTACCGAACGGAACCAGGACCCGCGGAGGCCTGCGATATCTTTCGCCGCGACGATGATCCCTGCGGAGTCCGACGCCGTCCTGATGGCCCGGATCGAGGCCCGTGACGCGCGGGCGCTCGGCGAGCTCTACGACCGTTACGCGCCTCGGCTGCTCGGCCTCGCACGCCGGATTCTCGGCGGCGGCGGCGAGGCGGAGGAAGTGCTCCAGGAGGTCTTCCTCTTCGCCTGGCGTGCGGCGGCCTCGTACGACGCGCGACGCGGCGCGGTCTCGACCTGGCTCCTGATCGCGACCCGCAGCCGGGCGATCGACCGGCTTCGGGCGCGCGGCGCGGGGTCGAGGCCGCCGCCGCGGCCCCTCGAGGACGCGGGCGACCTCCCGGCGCGGGACGACGTCGAGAGCGCCTCCGCGGACCGCGAATGGGAGACGATCTGCCGCTCGGCCGTCCGGGAGCTTCCGGCCGATCAGCGCTCCGTCCTCGAGCTCGCCTACTTCGAGGGCCTCACCCAGCAGGAGATCGCCGAGCGCACCGCGACGCCGCTCGGCACCGTCAAGACTCGGGCGCGCCTGGGCCTGATGAAACTCCGGGAGCGCCTGCGGCCGTACAGGAGGAGTGGCACCGATGCCCCATAGCGAGCGGCACGAGGAGCTGGTCGCCCTGCTCGCGCTCGGCGCGCCGCTCGGCGCGGACGCCGCCGAACTCGAGCGGCACCGGGCCGAGGGCTGCCCGACCTGCGAGGAGCTCCTCGCGGAGGGCCGCGAGGCGGCGGCCGCTCTCGGGACGGCGGTCCCTCCCACCCCGCCGCCGCCGGAGCTGAGCGAGCGGATCCTCGGTCGGCTCGGGCCGCGCCGCGCGCCCGCGCCGCCGGCGGCGCCCTGGCGCGTCTTCGCCGTGGCGGCCGCTCTCCTCCTCGTCGCGGTCGTCCTCGACGACGCGCGGCTCCGCCGCGACCGGGAGGAGCTCCGGAGCCGCTCGGCCGACCTCGCGGGACGACTGCAGACCGCCGAGACGGCGCTCGCCGAGCGCACGCTGCGCGCGCGTGTGCTCGAGAGCAACGACGTCGAGATGATGCACCTCGGCGGCACCGGACCGCAGCCGGGCGCGCGCGGGATGGTGTGCTGGAGCCCGAAGGCACGTCGGGGCGTGCTCCTTGCCGCGCGCCTCGCGGCGCTGCCCCCGGACCGGCAGTACGAGCTCTGGGTCTTCCTGAACGGCAAGCCGGTCAACGCCGGCGTCTTCGACGTCAACGCGTCAGGCCGCGCGATGTTCGAATCGACGTCCTTCCCGGAGCCGGCCGCGCAGAACTTCGCCGTCACGGTCGAGCCCCGCGGCGGCATGCCGGCGCCGACCGGTCCGATGGTGCTCGTCGGCGCGCCCGCCTAGCAGGTTGCTGAGAAAGGGTGTGGGATGGCGTTACGAGCGCCGTGGGGTCAGATGCAAGGAAGCGCGACGACGGCGATGCGACAGCATCGTCGCGCCGTCAAGGCGCGCGAAAAGAGTCGAGCGATGACCCGCGGGCAGATGGCCCCACGCCGCCGTAACCCGAAGGGTGGCCGGCACTTTGCCGTCGCCCGCTTCAGAACGATGAGCGTTGTGATCAGTGCTCAGCGATTCGGGCGCCGGCTGCAAAGTGCCGGACACGACGCCCGCATCCATTTTTCAGCAGCCTGCTAGGCGCGTCTCTCGTGTTTCGACACGCCGCCGCGCTCCTGCTCGCCGCCGCCGCGGCCGTTCCGGCCGAGGGACCGCCTCCTCCGGCGGCGGGCGTGGCCCTCAACCTCCCCGAGTCGGCCTCGGCCGCGCAGCGCAACGACGCCGTCGAGGCCGTGCGCCGCACCGGAGCGACCTTCTTCGAACTGTCGCTGTCCTGGGCCGCGGCCGAGCCCGCCCCCCACCGTTACGCGCTCGACGACCTCGCCCGCACCGCGCGCCTGCTGCGCCAGTCCGGGGCGACGCTGCAGCTCGACCTTTTCCTCGTCACGGAGGCCGCGCGCGACGTGCCGGGGGATCTCGCCGACGCGGCGTTCGACGACCCGCGTCTCTCTCAGCGATTCGGGCGGCTCCTCGACGCGCTCGCGCCCGTCCTCCTCGACTTCCAGACGCTCTCGCTCGGCGAGGCCGCGGATGCCTACTTCGCCGAGCGCCCGCAGGAGCTCGCCCCTTATCGCCGGCTCTTCGACGGCGCCGTGCAGTACCTGAAGAAGAGGACGCCGCATCTGCTCGTCGGCGTCACGACGCTCGCGCCCACCGAGAGCTCCGCGCCCGAGGTCGCGGCGCTGCTCCACCAGAGAAGCCCGCTGCTTCTCTACATCTACAGTCCCTTCGAGAGGGGCAAGCCGTTCCAGCACCGGCCTCCCGATGCGCTCGAGAAGGACTGGACGGACCTGCTGCGGACGGCCGCCGGCCGGCCGATCGCGTTCCCGGTCGTCAGCTATTCCTCCGCATCCGAGAACGGATCGAGCCCGGAGCGGCAGGCGGACTTCGTGACGCGGATGCGGCGATTCCTCGCGCACGCGGACGGCCGGCGGCTCCTCTTCGCGAGATGGGTGGACCTGCGCGACGCCGCGCCCGGCAAGGACGGCGCGCCCTCGGGCGCGATCGTGACGCGCGAGAAGAACCGCGCGGCATTTCTCGCGCACCGCGGCCTCCAGGCCTATTCCGGCGAGCCGAAGCCGGCCTGGCGCGCATGGGCGAAGGGGCCCTGATCCGCCCTCGATCGGACACGGGAGCCCGCACACGGGCGGTAAGATGCCGCGGCAGGAGGACTCCATGGTCGACCGCCGGACGCTTTCGACAATCTTCGTCGCGGCGCTCTTCGCCGGGAGCTGCGCGTCCCAGAATCCCGCGCCTCCGGTTCCCGTGGAGGGCGGCGACGTCTCGTCTCTCGCGGGCCACTGGGTCGGCGAATACTCGAGCACCGAAACCGGACGGTCGGGGTCGATCGTCTTCGAGCTGAAGTCGGGCGACAAGGTCGCGCACGGCGACGTCCTGATGAAGCCGAAGGAGGGGGCGCCGACGGCCGACGACCCGATGCGCGGGGCGCCGCAGATCCTCAACATCAACTTCGTCAGCGCGACGGGAGGGACGCTGCGCGGGACCATGGACCCGTACCGCGACCCGTCGTGCAACTGCCAGGTCGTGACCACCTTCGTGGGGCGCCGCTCCGGCGACACGATCGAGGGCACCTTCACGACGTCGCCGCAGGGGAGCGAGGGAACGGCCTCCACCGGCCGCTGGCGGATCGCCAAGCAGAAGTAACCTTCGCGACGATGTCTCCCGCGCCGCTGACGCTCGACCGGTTCATCGTCGAGGAGCAGAAGACCTTCCCCGGCTCGACGGGCGAGCTCTCCCTTCTCCTGATGCGCCTCGGCGTCGCGGGCAAGCGCATCGCGAGCGCGCTCGCGAGGGCCGGCCTCACCGGAGCGCTCGGCTCGGCCGGCGCCTCGAACGTCCAGGGCGAGGAGCAGAAGAAGCTCGACGTGCTCGCCAACGAGATCCTCCTCGAGACGTTCGATTACGGCGGCCTCGTCACGCTCGCCGCATCCGAGGAGATGGAGGAGCCGTTCGTCTACCGCGGCAGCATCGAGCAGGGGCGCTATGCCGTCCTGTTCGACCCGATGGACGGCTCCTCGAACATCGACGTCAACGGCACGCTCGGCACGATCTTCTCGATCCGGCAGCGTCGCGACGGGACCGTCGCCGACCTGCTCCGCCCGGGGCACGAGCAGGTCGCCGCGGGGTACGTCCTCTTCGGTCCCGCCGTGATTCTCGTGTACACGTCGGGCGATGGCGTGCATCTGTTCACGCTCGATCCGACGATCGGCGAGTTCCTTCTGTCGCGCCGCGACGTGCGGATGCCCGAGCGGGGCAAGGGCTATGCGGTCAACGAGGGCCGCGCCCACCGGTGGCCGCCCGGAGTGCGGGCGTTCGTCGAGCGGCTGAAGACCCCCGAGCCCGGAACGGGGCGCGTGTACTCGACGCGCTACTCCGCGTCCATGGTCGCCGACGTCCACCGGTTCCTCCTCGAAGGCGGCATCTACCTGTATCCCGGCGACGGCAAGTCCGCCGGCCGCGACGGCGGCGGCAAGCTTGCGCGTCCTGTACGAGTGCCATCCGCTCGCCTTCGTCGTCGAGCACGCCGGCGGCCGCGCCTCGACCGGGAAGGCGAGGGTCCTCGACGTCGCGCCCGAGACCCTGCACGAGCGGATGCCGTTTGCGATCGGCAGCCGCGCCGAGGTCGATCTCTTCGACGAGTTCGCCGCGCGGGGATGACGCCGCAGGCGCTCGCGGCGGCGCTCGCGCTCGTCCTGTCGGCGGCCCCGCCGCGCCCGGCGCCGGCGAGGACCCCGACGCCTTCTCCGGCCGTCGACGACGACGAGCGAGTCGAGGACGCCGTCCGTTTCGAGGCGCCGGCGGCCGAGATGCGCAAACTCGACGCGGTCCTCGGTGCGTGGGCGTTCGAGGAGACCTGGAGCCGGCCGGAGCGCTACAAGCGCGGGGCATACGAGGGCCGGCCGGGACCGGGCGGCCGGGGCACGCTGACGTTCCGCAGGGGACCGGGCTCCTTCTCGGTCGTCGGCGACGACGACGCCCACAACCCCATGGGCCGCGTGACGGCGCTCCTCGTCGTCGCGTGGGACCCCTCGCGGCGCACCTACGACTATTCGGAGATCCACGGCGCGTTCCCGGGCGTACTGCACCTGACGGGGCGATTCGAGGGCGGCGATCTCGTGTTTCGCGGCGAGGATGCGCGCACGGGGAAGCGCCGGGCGGTCCGCGCCGTCTGGAAGGAGCTCGGGCAGGACCAGTGGACGATCACGTGGAGCGAGGGCGAACGCGGCCGTCTGGAGCCGGTGATGACGCGGACGCTGCGCCGCGTCGAGGCGCCGGCGCCGCCGCCCTCGCCGCTTCCCTCGCCCTCCTCGCCGCGCCCCTGACGGCGCCCGCGCTCGGCGCGTCTCACGGGCGTTTTTAGAAGCGCAGCGACAGACAGCTCAGGCCGCCGTCCATCTTCTCGAACTCGGACATGTCGAGGACGATCACCTCGAGGCCGAGGCGGCGCGCGGCCGACTCGAACCGCGGGAAGCCCGGCCGCGACGAGGAGCGCGTCGTTGACGCGGACGCAGTTGGCGGCGTAGGTCTCGGCGGGCCGACGACCACGCAGTCGTAGCCCGCGAAACGCCGGGTGGCTCCGCGAGCGCCTCCATGACGGCGAGGCGCTTTGTCGTCGACCGCGGCGATGCCGCTCTTCAGGTGGAGGATGCCGGCGACGCCGCGGACGTCGACCTCCTCGCTCGTGCAACCCCATCCCGCGAGGTGCCGCGCGAGCTGGCGCGCGCCCTCCTCGTTCGTCCGCCGCGAAATGCCGATGAAGAAGTGACTGCCCGCCTCGCAGATGTCGCCGCCGTCGACCGTGCCGGGGGCTCGATCCGCTCAGGCCCGGGTAGAAGCAGCGCGAGCGCCGCGCGCGATCGACTGCCGCCTCGCCCACGCGGCGACGGCGCGCCCGGACGCGTGAGGACCGCGCCGCGCGGCGTCAGGATCGCGGCGTCCTCGACGAAGGTCGAGTCGGGATAGCGCGCGGTCGGGCGAGAGCCGGGTGAGCGCGAGGCCGCAGCGCTCGAGGGCCTCGCAGTAGGCGGCGTGCTGCGCGAGCGCGCGCGGGACGTCGGGAGCGCCGAGCTCCGAGGTGGTCAGGCCCTCGGCGAAGTTCTCGGCAGGCGGGCGGACGATCGCGCGGCGGAACACGACGGGAAGTTTCCTACACGTTGAACTTGAACAGGATCACGTCGCCGTCGCGAACCACGTACTCCTTGCCCTCCTGGCGCACGAGACCCTTCTCCCTCGCGGCGTTCATCGCGCCGGCGGCGATCAGGTCGTCGTACGAGACCGTCTCGGCCTTGATGAACCCCTTCTCGAAGTCGGAGTGGATCACTCCCGCCGCGGCCGGGGCCGTGTCGCCGGCGTGGATCGTCCACGCGCGCGTCTCCTTCTCGCCGGCCGTCAGGTACGTGCGCAGGCCGAGGAGGTGGTACGCGGCGCGGATGAGCGACGAGACGCCCGAGTCCGCCACGCCGAGATGTCCGAGGTATTCCTTCGCCTCCGCGTCCGGCAGCTCGGCGAGCTCGGCCTCGATCGCGGCCGAGACGACCACGGCCTCGGTGCCGAGGTGCGTCTGTGCGAAGTGGCGCACCGCCTTCACGTGGGGCGAATCGTCGGCCGTCGCAAGCTCTCCCTCGGCGACGTTGCAGGCGAAGAGCATCGGCTTCATCGTCAGGAGGAAGAAACGCCGCGCGGCCGCCTTCTCTTCGTCCGACAGCGGCGCCGTGAACGCGCGCCGTCCGCCGTCGAGGTGCGCGACGAGCTTCTCCGCCACGGGGAGCGCCTCCTTCGCCTCCTTGTCGCCGCCCTTCGCGGTCTTCTCGAGCTTCTCCTTCTGCCGCGACAGGGTCTCGAGGTCGGCGAGCACGAGCTCCGTCTGGATCGTCTCGATGTCGGCGACCGGGTCGAGCGCGCCCGCGACGTGGACGACGTCCCGATCCTCGAAGCAGCGGACGACCTCGACGATCGCGTCCACCTCGCGGATGTGCTGGAGGAACTTGTTGCCGAGACCTTCCCCCTGCGAGGCGCCCTTGACGAGCCCGGCGATGTCGACGAACTCGATCGTGGCGGGCACGATGCGCTCGGACTTCGAGATCTTCGCGAGCGGCTCGAGCCGGGAGTCGGGCACGGTGACGACGCCGACGTTCGGCTCGATCGTGCAGAACGGGTAGTTCGCGGCCTCCGCCTTGCGCGTGCGCGTGAGGGCGTTGAAGAGCGTGGATTTCCCGACGTTCGGGAGACCGACGATGCCGGCGCGGAGCATTGGGCGCGGGAGTATATAGCTCCGCTGTCATCCCGAGGGCGACGACCCGAGGGACCCCTTTGAAGCACGCACCATAACTTGAGAAGGGATCCCTCGCCGCGCTCGGGATGACACCAAAACGCTGATCTAGAATGCCGCCACCCTGAGCTCCGCCGAACCGAAGTCGCCCGGCTTCCTGCGCGCCGTCTCCCGCTGGGAGATCGTCGCGCTGTCGGTCAACGACGTCATCGGGAGCGGCGTGTACCTGATCCTGCCCGTCGCCGCGGCGACGCTGCTCGGTCCCGCGAGCGTATGGGCGATCCTCGGCGCCGGCGTCGCGGTGCTCCTGCTGGTCCTCTGCTTCGCCGAGGCGGCGAGCCTCTTCGATACGGCCGGCGGCGCGATCGTGTACACGCGCGCGGCCTTCGGCGACTTCGTCGGCTTCGAGGTGGGCTGGATGACCTGGATCGCCCGCGTCGCGTCGATCGCGAGCCTCTCAGTCTTCTTCGCCCGCGCGGTCGGCTACCTCTGGGACGGCGCGAACCGCGGCGTCGGGCAGGCGCTGACCGTGGTGATTCCGCTCGTCGCCCTGACCTGGATCAACGTGCGCGGCGTCAAGTCGGGCGCGCTGACGGCCGTCGTGCTCTCGCTCGGCAAGACGGTGCCCCTCGTCCTGCTCGTTCTCGTGGGCGTCTTCGCGATCTCGTGGCGCCGCGTCTTCCCGGTGCCGGCGCCCGAGAGCGGGAACTTCACGAAGGCGGCGCTCCTCGTGCTCTATGCGTACGCCGGCTTCGAGAACACGGCGGCGCCGGCGGGCGAGTTCAAGAACCCGAAGCGAGACGTGCCCTTCGCCCTCGTCACGCAGGTCCTCCTCGTGACCGCGATCTACACACTCGTGCAGCTCGTCGCGATCGGGACGATCCCCGACCTCGGCCGTTCGCAGACGCCGCTCGCCGACGCGGGCCGGCTCCTGCTCGGTCCCTTCGGCGGCTTCCTGCTGACGCTCGGGGCCGTGCTCTCCGTGCTCGGCACGAACAACAACACCGTCCTCGCCGGACCGCGCTACCTCTACGCGCTCGCCGAGACGGGGCGCCTGCCGCGGGTCTTCGCGCGAATCCATCCGCGCTACCGGACGCCCCACGTCGCGATCCTCTTCAACTCGGGGGTGGCGCTCGCGCTGATCGCGATCGACGCGCTGTCGAACGCCATCCACCCGGGCGCGCTCCGCGTCGCCGAGGAGCTCGCCATCCTCTCGACGGTCGCCCGCCTGGCGACCTACATCGGCACCTGCCTCGCCGTGCCGGTGCTGCGCAAGAAGCTCCCCGCGACGCCGCGGACGATTCGATTGCCCGGCGGCCCTCTCATCCCGATCGCGGCGCTGATCATCTGCCTGTTGTTCCTGTCGGCGGCGGAGACCAAGAATTTCGTCGCGGGCGGAATCGCGCTCGCGGCCGGCGCGCTCGTGTACGGCGCGCGCGGAGGGGCGGCCGCGGCCGCCCGGAAGGAGACGGCATGAAGCGTATCGAAATGCTCATCCTCGGGACGACGCTCGCGACGACCGTGGCGCTCTCGCGCGCGCGCAGCCGGCGGCGCGCCGCGCCGAGGCCTCGACGCCCGGCGTCACGGTGCTGCGCGCGGCCCGGATGTTCGACGGCCGCTCGGACGCGACGATCCCGAACGCGATGGTCGTCGTCGAGGGCGGGAAGATCACCGCCGCCGGCTCCGGGCTCACCGTCCCTCCCGGTGCGACGGTGGTCGACCTCGGCGACGCGACGATCCTGCCCGGCTTCATCGATTCGCACACGCACCTGACCGGCCAGGCCGGCGACAACTACGTGCAGGACTTCTTCACCGAGCTGCGGCGTCCCGTGACCGAACAGGCGTTCTACGGCGGGGCGTACGCGCGCCGCACGCTCGAGGCGGGGTTCACGACGGTGCGCGACGTGGGCTCGGAGAAGGACCTCGACGTGGGGCTGCGCAACGCCATCGATGCCGGCCTCACGCCCGGCCCGCGAATGCTCGTCGCGCGCTATGCGCTCGGTTCGACCGGCGGCCACTGCGACGTGACCGGGTTCCCTCCGGAGACCTTCGGCAAGGAGCCGGGCGTCGAGCGGGGGATCGTCAGCGGCCCGGACGAGGCGCGCGAGGCGGTGCGCCTGAACGTCAAGTACGGCGCGACCGTGATCAAGATGTGCGCCTCGGGCGGCGTTCTGTCGCTCGGCGACGACGTCGCCGCGCCGCAGCTGACCGACGCGGAGCTCTTTGCCATCATCGACGAGGCGCATCGTCTGAATCGGAAGACGGCGGCGCACGCCCACGGCGACCTGGCCGCGCGCGCCGCCGTGCGAGCCGGCGTCGACTCGATCGAGCACGGGTCGTTCGTCACCGACGAGACGCTCGCGCTGATGAAGTCGAAGGGCACCTTCCTCGTGCCGACGTGCCTCGCCGGCGTCTGGACGGGCGGCAAGAGCGAGCGCTTCCCGCCAGCGATCGCCGCGAAGGCGAAGGCGGCGCAAGCCGCGCACGACGAGATGTTCCGGCGCGCGTTGAAGAGCGGCGTGAAGATCGCGTTCGGCACGGACTCGGCCGTGTCGCCCCACGGCCTGAACGCCCGCGAGTTCGCGCTCATGGTCGATCTCGGCATGAGCCCCGCCGCGGCGCTGCGCACCGCCGGCCCGGGCGCGGCCGAGCTGCTCGGCCTCGCGGCGCGCATCGGCACGCTCGAGAAGGGCAAGGACGCCGACGTCGTCGCGGTCCCGGGTGACCCGCTCCGCGACATCCACGTCACCGAAAATGTGATCTTCGTCATGAAGGGCGGGCAGATCTTCAAGGGCTCCGGGGCGGCGCGTTGACTTCGGCGCCACCCGGGCGCTACCTTCCTGCGATCGATTTCAGAGGAGACGTCATGCGCCGTGCGTTGGCGACCGCGGGAATGCTCTTCGTGTCTTCGACCGTCCTTTGGGCGGACGGTCCGCGGCCCGTTCCGGTCTCGTCCCGCGCCCGCACCGTCGTGGCGTCGGCGCGCGTGCGCGACCTGCCGCCCGAGTCGCCCGCCCCGAACGAGAATCTTCCGGCGAACTGGATCCGCTCGAACGAGCGCGTGCCGCGAAACCCGCGCGCGCGCGCGGCCGCTCCCGAAGCGGGCTTCGACGGGGCGCTCCAATCCGAGGCGCCCGAGGGCGGCATGCCCGGGCCGACCCTGACGTTCGCGGGTCTCTCCGCCGACGACGACCAGGCCGCGTTCGGATCGCGCGTCGAGCCGCCGGACACCAACGCCGACGTCGGGCCGGGCCATGTCGTGGAGATCGTCAACTCGCTCTTCCGCGTCTACGACAAGACGGGCGCGCCGCTGACGGCGCCGACGAAGCTGTCGAGCCTCTTCGCGCCCATCGGCGCGCCCTGCGGCGGCCGCAACGACGGCGATCCGATCGTCCTCTACGACACGATGGCCGACCGCTGGTTCATCAGCCAGTTCTGTCTTCCGAGCGGGCTGAATCCGCCTTACCACCAGCTGATCGCCGTGTCGCAGACGGGCGATCCCACCGGGTCGTACTACCTGTACGACTTCCTGATGCCGAACCTCCTGAACGACTATCCGCACTTCGGCGTCTGGCCCGACGGCTACTACATGTCGGACAACCAGTTCACGCCCGGAGGGAGCGCCTACGCGGGCGCCGGGCTCTATGCCTTCGATCGCTCGAAGATGCTCGTCGGCGACGCCGCCGCCTCCTACATCTACTTCAACTACGGGACCGTGGACATCACGGCCGGCGGCATGCTCCCGACGCACCTGAACGGCCTGACGCCGCCGCCCGCCGGCACGCCCAATTTCTTCATGGAGTGGCGCGCGGACGAGTTCGGCGACCCGTTCGACGCGCTCCGGATCTACGAGTTCCACGCGGACTTCGCCGATCCCGCGAGCTCGACACTCACGGTGCGGCCCGATCTCGCCGTTGCGGCTTTCGACGCGCGGTCCCCGGGCGCGCGCAACGCGATCGAGCAGCCCTCTCCGGCGACGAGCGCGCAATACGTGGACGCGATCGCCGACCGGATGATGTACCGCATCGGTTACCGGACGCTCTCGGGAGGCGTCGAGTCGTTCGTCCTCAACTGGACCGTGAACGTCAGCGGGGTCAACCCGACGACCGCGTCGACCTTCCAGGCGGGCGTGCGCTTCGAGGAGCTGCGGCGCGACGGCGGCACCGGCGACTTCACGATCAAGAACCAGGTCACCTACGCGCCCGGATCCGGCGACGGCTCCAACGGGCGCAACCTCTGGATGGGCTCGACGGCGCAGGACCACCAGGGCAACAGCGCCGTCGGCTTCTCGGCCTCGAGCACGAGCCTGCTGCCGTCGATCCTCTGGGCGGGACGCCTCGCGGGAGATCCGGCGAACGCGCTCTCGCAGGGCGAGGCGACGATGTTCGCCGGAGCGGGAGTCCAGCAGGACGCGGCCGCGCGATGGGGCGACTACAGCGCGATGTCGATCGACCCTTCGGACGACTGCACCTTCTGGTACGCGCAGGAGTACTACGCGAACAACGGCTCGTTCGACTGGGCGACCCGCGTCGGCACCTTCAAGTTCCCGGGTTGCAGCCCGGCGCCGAAGGGGACGCTCACGGGAACGGTGACGAACTGCGGCGGCGGCCCGTTGGCGGGCGCCATCGTCACGGTCGGCGGCGGCTACCTCCGCGCGACCGACGCCTCGGGCGTCTACGCGATGGACCTGCCGCCCGGCGACTACACGGCGACGATCGCGTTCCCGGGATTCGGGTCGTTCACGAGCCCCGTCACGATCGTCGACGGCTCGCCGACGACGCTCGACGCGTGCCTGACCGGCGCCGTCGTCCTCGCGGTCGGCGACGCCACGCTCCAGGCGGAGAGCTGTCAGCCGCCGAACGGCCGCTCCGATCCCGGCGAGACGGTCACCTACACGTTCTGCATTCAGAACTCGGGCGGGGCGAGCACCGGCAACCTCGTGGCCACCCTCCAGGCCTCCGGCGGCGTGACCGCGCCCTCCTCCCCGCAGGACTACGGCGCGATCGCGGGATCGGGCGGATCCGCGTGCCGGGACTTCACCTTCACGGTGGATCCCGACACGGCGTGCGGGACGCCGATCGCCGCGGTGCTCGCGCTCCAGGACGGAACGGCGAACATGGGCACCCTGCAGTTCGACCTGCCGACGGGCACCGCCAACGGCGTGCTGGCGCAGAACTTCGACGGCGCGGTGCCTCCCGCGCTGCCGGCGGGCTGGTCCGCGGCGAACGCCCAGGGCGCGGCGCCGCTGTGGGTCACGAGCGCGACGTCCCCCGACACGGCGCCGAACGACGCCTTCGTGGACGATCCGGGCAGCGCGTCCGACAAGCGGCTCGACTCGCCCTCGATCGCGATCACGACGTCGAGCGCGCAGCTGACGTTCCGCAGCTCCTATGCCCTCGAGAACGGCTTCGACGGCGGCGTGCTCGAGATCTCGATCGGCGGCGGCGCGTTCCAGGACGTCGTGGCGGCGGGCGGGAGCTTCGCCTCCGGCGGATACGTCGGCACGCTCGACGGCACGACCGGCAATCCGCTCGGCGCTCGTCCGGCCTGGACCGGCAGCTCCGGCGGCTACGTGACGACGGCCGTCGCACTGCCGCCGGGGGCCGCCGGCCAGAACGTCGTGCTCCGCTGGCGGATGGGCTCCGACAGCAGCGTCTCGGGAACCGGCTGGCGGATCGACTCGGTCTCGGTCGCCGACGGCCACTTCTGCTGCTCGCCGATCCCGATCTCGCTCCACGTCGACGCGCACGCGGCCACGGCGCCCTCGGGACTCGCGGTCAACGGCGTCCTCGAGCCGGGCGAGACGGTCACGGTCGAGCCGGGTTACTTCAACGGCAAGTCGACCGCGCTCGCGCTGACCGGCACCGCCTCGAACTTCACGGGACCTTCGGGCGCCACGTACACGCTCGCGCACTCGTCGGCCGACTACGGCTCGATTCCCGCCAACGGGGCGGCGAACTGCCACGACGCGACGGGCAACTGCTATGCGATGGGCGTCGACAACCCCGCCTCACGCCCGGCGCCGCACTGGGACGCGACCTTCGACGAGCTGATCTCGACCGGCGCGTCGCGGACCTGGACGCTCCACGTCGGCGACAGCTTCCCCGACGTGGCGAACGCGAACCTCTTCTACGCGTCGATCGAGAACATCTTCCACAACGGGATCACGGGCGGCTGCGGCGGCGGCAACTACTGCCCGGGAAACCCGGTCACCCGCGCGCAGATGGCGGTGTTCATCCTGAAGGCCGAGCACGGCTCGACGTACGCGCCGCCGCCGTGCGCCGGCGTCTTCGCCGACGTGGCGTGTCCCGGCGACTTCGCGGTCGACTGGATCGAGCGGCTGTACGCCGAGGGGATCACCGGCGGCTGCGGCGGCGGCAACTACTGCCCGGCGAACCCGGTCACGCGGGCCCAGATGGCGGTCTTCCTGCTCAAGGGGGAGCACGGCTCGGCCTACGTGCCGCCGTCGTGCGCGGGCCTCTTCGGCGACGTGCCGTGTCCGGCGGGCTTCGCGGTCGACTGGATCGAACGGCTCTCGGCAGAGGGGATCACCGGCGGCTGCGGCGGCGGCAACTACTGTCCGGATGCGTCGGTGACGCGCGGACAGATGGCGGTCTTCCTGACGAAGACGTTCGGGTTGCTCCTTTACGGTCCGTAGGGCCGTCGCCGGCGTTACCCTCATCGGGTGACGCTTCTCGTCGGGGCCCTCGCGCTCGCCGCCGGGATCTCCGGTGGCGAGTGCCGCGCGCCGCGCCTCTCGGCGGCGCTCTCGCCGGCGTCCGTCCGGCAGGGCGGCATCGTCGTCGCGACGCTGACGAGCGACGCGCCGCTCGACGAGGCCCGCGTCGTTCTCGGCGAGACCTCGAGGGAAATTGCGATGGAGCCAGTCGAGAGGCCGCCGCTACCGCGCGCTCGTCGGCATCGACTTCGAGGGACCGACGGGCAAGCGCCCCTTGCGGTTCGAGGGGAGAGTCCCGTGCGGCGAGAAGGGGACCGCCGTGCGCGAGGTCGCCGTGCGCTCCGGGAAGTTCGCCGTCGAGAAGCTCCGCGTCGCGCCGGAGTACGTCGAGCCGCCCGAGAGCGAGAAGGAGCGGATCCAGTCGGACCAGGAGAAGGTGGCGAGCGTCTGGAAGAGCGGGGACCCGGAGCGGCGGTGGACCGGTCCGTTCCTTCTGCCCGTGGACGCGCCCATCCGGCGCGAGAGCTTCGGGTCCCGCCGCGTCTTCAACGGCGAGCCGCGCTCGGCGCACTCGGGGCTCGACCTCGCGGCCGCGAGCGGGCAGCCGGTCCGGGCGCCCGCGCCGGCGCGCGTGGCGCTCGCCGACGATCTCTACTTCTCGGGCGGCACCGTGATCCTGGACCACGGCGAGGGTCTCTTCACTTCTTACTTCCATCTCTCCCGGATCGACGTGAAGGCGGGGGAGATCCTCGAGGCGGGACAGACCATCGCCGCCGTCGGCGCGACGGGCCGGGCGACCGGGCCGCACCTCCACTGGAGCGCGAAAATCGCGGGCGCGCGCATCAACCCTCTCGGTCTGTTGCAGTTACCCAAATGGACGTTGCCGGCGCCCCAGTTGAATCTGACTGGTCAGTCACAATAAGCCGTCTTTCTTTCACAAAACAAATGGCTTAGAGTGATGCGTCCATGGCGCGTCGCAGGCAAAATTCGGCGGCTGAGCGGTCGAAGGCCCTCGTCTCCCTGACAGTCAACGGCGAGCGCGTCGAGGCGGCTTTCGAGCCGCACAAGACGCTCCTCGAGGTGCTCCGCGAGGACCTCGCGCTGACCGGCACGAAGCACGGCTGCGAGCTCGGCGAATGCGGCACGTGCGCCGTGCTCGTCGATGGAAAGCCCGTCCTCTCCTGCCTCGTGCTCGGGCTCGAGTGCGAGGGCCGGCGCGTCGAGACGGTCGAGGGCATGGCCGGACCGGAGGGACTCCATCCGCTGCAGAAGGCGTTCTCGGAGCTCGGCGCCGCGCAGTGCGGCTACTGCACGCCGGGGTTCCTGCTGACGGCGAAGGCGCTCCTCGAGGCGAACCCGAAGCCGACGCTGCCGGAGATCCGCCAGGCGCTCGCGGGAAACCTGTGCCGCTGCACCGGGTACGTGAAGATCTTCGAGGCCGTCGAGCTCGCGGCCGCGTGGATGCGGGGGGAGGAGGCCGCAGCCGCGCCGGGAGTCGCTGTACGGATACGACTTCGACGAGAGCGGGCTGCTGCCTTCACACCCCGGCAACGGGCGGCCGCAAGGGCCGCCCCTACAGGTCGAGGGCAACGCAGGGGCGGGGCTTGCCCCCGCCGCGGTCAGGTCGAGGGCAATGTAGGGGCGGGGCTTGCCCCCGCCGGGTCGGGTCGAGGGCAATGTCGGGAAGGGGCTTGCCCCCGCACGGGGTCAGGAATCGGAGAAACGCGAGTGACCGCCCGCAAGCCCACACGCATCGTCGGCCGTCCGTTCACGAAGGTCGATGGCGCGGCGAAGGTCACCGGGCAGACGAAGTTCGCCGACGACCTGATGCTGCCGCGGATGCTGCACTGCAAGCTCCTGCGCGCGAAGGTCGCGCACGCGAGGATCCTCTCGATCGACGTCTCGGCGGCGCTCGCCGCGCCCGGCGTCGTCGTGGTGGCGACGGGAAAGGACCTGCCCGTCCCCTTCGGCATCCTGCCCGTCTCGCAGGACGAGCACGCGCTCTGCCAGGACCGCGTGCGCTACGTCGGCGATCCGGTCGCGGCGATCGCCGCCGTCAGCGAGGACGCGGCCTTCGACGCGCTCGATCTCGTCCGGGTCGAGTACGAGCCGCTCCCTCCGGTCGGCACGATCGACGAGGGGCTCGCCCCGGCGGCCGTGCCCATTCACGACTACGGCGACGCCGGAAACATCCACAAGCTCGTCGCGATGCAGTTCGGCGACCTCGACGAGGGTTTCGCCCGGGCGGACCGCATCTACGACAACGTCTACTTCTACGAAGGCAACACCCATCTCGCCCTCGAGCAGCACGCTGCGGTCGCCGACTTCGGTCCCGACGGGAAGCTCACGCTCTGGTCCTCGACGCAGACGCCGCACTACGTGCACCGGGCGCTCGCGAAGGTGCTCGCGATGCCGGCGTCCCGCATCCGCGTGATCGCGACGCCGAACGGCGGCGGCTTCGGCGGCAAGTCGGACGTCTTCAACCACGAGATCGTCGTCGCGCACCTCTCGCGCGTCACGGGCCGGCCCGTCAAGATCTGCCTGACGCGCGAGGAGGTCTTCTACTGCCACCGGGGCCGTCACCCGACCCTGATGCGGGTGCGGACCGGCGTGAAGAAGGACGGCGCGATCACCGCGCTCCACTTCCAGACGGCGCTCGACGGCGGCGGCTACGGCTCGTACGGGGTCGCCTCGACCTACTACACGGGAGCGCTGCAGACGGTCACGTACCGCGTCCCGACGTACAAGTTCGAGGGCGCGCGCGTCTTCACGAACAAGCCGCCGTGCGGGCCCAAGCGCGGCCACGGCACGCCGCAGCCGCGGTTCGCCCTCGAGGCGGAGCTCGACCGCATCGCGTGCGACCTCGGTCTCGACCCGGCCGCGATCCGGCGCGAGCACCTGCAGCCCGCGAACTCGCTGACCGCGAACTACCTGCGCGTCGGCTCGATGGGCCTCGGGGCCTGCATCGACAAGGTCGTCGCGGCCTCGGGCTGGAGGGAGCGGCGCGGGAAGCTCCCGCTCGGCCGCGGCCTCGGGATCGCGTGCTCGTCCTACCTGACGGGCGCGGGCCTGCCGATCTACTGGAACCAGATGCCGCAGTCGGGCGTGCAGCTGAAGGTCGACCGCGGCGGCGGCGTGACGGTCTTCTGCGGCTCGACCGAGATCGGCCAGGGCTCGGACACGATCCTCGCGGCGATCGTCGCCGAGATCCTCGGCGTCGACCCGCTCGACATCCGCATCGTCACCGGCGACACGGACCTGACGCCGGTCGACCTCGGCTCGTACTCCTCGCGCGTCACGCTGATGACCGGCAACGCCGCGATCCAGGCGGCCGAGCGCGCGAAGGAGCTGATCCTCGACGCCGTCGCGCCGAAGCTCGGCGCGCCGCGGGAGCGGATCGGCTTCGCCGAGGGGCGCGTCTTCGACGTCGAGGATCCCGGGAAGGGGATGAGCTTCGCCGACGCGGCCGTCGCGGGGGAGTCGCTGCACGGCACGCTCGGCACGGTCGGTCACTATCGGCCGCCGCCGTCGGCGGGCCGGTACCGCGGCGCCGGCGTGGGGCCGTCGCCGGCGTACTCGTACTCCGCGGCGGTCGTCGAGGTCGAGGTCGACCCGGAGACCGGCATCTACACGGTGCCGAAGATCTGGATCGCGCACGACGTCGGCAAGTGCATCAACGCGGCGCTCGTGATGGGCCAGGTCGAGGGTTCCGTGTACATGGGACTCGGCGAGGCGATGATGGAGGAGATGGCGTACCGCACGGACGCCAACCGGAACGTCGTCCACAAGTTCCCGTCGGTGCTCGAGTACAAGAGCCCGACGACGCTCGAGATGCCCGAGGTCGAGACCTTCCTCGTCGAGGACCCGGACCCCAACGGGCCGTACGGCGCGAAGGAGGTCGGGCAGGGGCCGCTCCTGCCGATTCCGCCGGCCGTCGCCAACGCCGTCTACGACGCCGTCGGCGTGCGCGTCGACGAGATCCCGGTCACGCCGGAGAAGGTCCGCAAGGCGCTGAAGGCGAAGGCGCTGGGCAAGCCCGCTCGCGTCGGCCCGGAGCGCTTCCCGACGGTTCCGTATCCCGAGCCGATCCACGTGCGCACGCCCGAGGAGGGCGGCGACGGCAAAGCCGAGGACGCGCCGGTGACGTCGGCGGGAGGAGTGCGGTGAATCTGTCCCGGTCATGCCGAGGAGCGCGCTGGCCGTTTCGTCATCCCGAGGAGCGCAGGTTGTCTTGTCATCCCGAGGAGCGGAGCGACGAGGGATCCCTTTCTTAGTCCGGCTGCGGCTTCTAAAGGGATCCCTCGGCCCTATGGGCCTCGGGATGACAGGTTCGCCGGAGTTGGCCCCATGATGCGACTCCCCAGGTTCCGCTACTTCGCGCCGACGAGCGTGAAGGAGGCCCTGCGCATCAAGTCGGGGGAGGGCGAGGACGCCGCGTTCGTCGCGGGCGGCACGGATCTCTACCCGAACATGAAGCGCCGCCAGCAGACCCCGAAGGCGGTGATCGGCCTCTCGCGCATTCCGAGCCTCGCCCGGCTGCGCGCCGGCGCGGACGGCCTCTCGATCGGCGCGGCCGTTCCGCTCTCGGAGATCGAGAGCCACCGGAAGGCCCGCCGCCTCCATCCCGCGCTCGTCCATGCCGTCGCGGAGATCTCGACGCCGCCGCTCCGCAACATGGGGACGCTCGGCGGCAACGTCCTCCTCGACACGCGCTGCAACTACTACGACCAGAACTACGAGTGGCGCCAGGCGATCGACTTCTGCATGAAGAAGGACGGCACGATCTGCTGGGTCGCGCCCGGCTCGCCGCGATGCCTCGCCGTGCAGTCGGCCGACTCGGTGCCCATCCTGATCGCCCTTCGGGCCCGGGCGGTGCTCGCGTCGGCGGAGGGAGAGCGGGAGCTTTCGCTCGAGGAGCTCTATGCCAACGACGGCATCCATTACCTGACGAAGCGGCCGGACGAGCTCCTGACGGAGATCCGCGTGCCCGCGCCGGACGGCTGGACGGCGTCCTACCGGAAGCTGCGCCGGCGGGGGAGCTTCGACTTCCCGGTCCTCGCGGTCGGCGCGGCCGTCCGCCGGGAAGGGGAGCGGGTGGCCGAGTCCCGCATCGTCCTCGGGGCCGTCGCCTCCGCGCCGGTGCGCGCGTCCGGGGCCGAGGCCGCGCTCGCCGGCCGCACCCTCGACGACGCCTCGATCGCCGAGGCGGCCGCGGCGGCGGCCGTGGTCTCCCGGCCGATGGACAACACGGACTTCTCGTTCCTCTGGCGCAAGGAGATGACCGGCAAGTGGGTCGGAATGGCACTCGCCGACCTCCGAAGCGGCCCCGGCCGGACCGCTTAAGAATTCCTCAAGGTGCGGTTGCGAGGCCCTCCGGCGAGCTGTATACTGCGCGCCTTCTCGTAAATCGCTCGCCTTCCGTGCACGCTTTCCGCGCTGGCTGAAGTCCGACGAATCACACGGGAAGTCGGGTTCGCCGAGCGGCGCGGTTGGGTCCGAAGGGTGTGACGCCGGTTTTAGGATTCTGTTTCGATGAAACTTTACGTTGGTAACCTCCCCTACAGCACCACGGAAGACGACCTCCGCTCCCTCTTCTCGACCTATGGCGCGGTCACCTCGGTGGCGATCATCACCGACCGCGACACCGGACGTTCGAAGGGTTTCGGGTTCGTCGAGTTCGGCAACGACGACGAGGCGCGCAGCGCGATCTCGGCGCTCTCCGGCCAGGAATACGGCGGACGGGCGTTGACGGTCAACGAGGCGCGTCCCAAGACCCAGAGCGGCGGCGGCGGCGGGCGCGGTCGCTACTAGCGCCCGCTTCGACCTTCGCACTCCATGGGGGGCCTCGGCCCCCCTTTTCTTTTCCCTCGATAGACTGCGGGCCTCGTGGAACCCGAAGACGGTGTCCGACTCGAACGCTGGCCGCGCGGGGAGGGCGAGCCCACCGAGAAGCGGATGATGCGCGCGCTCGAGCTCGAGGGGTACGAGGTGCTCCTGTACAGCTACCGGCCCGGCACCGTGTTCCCCGAGCACGAGCATGCGCGGCCCAAGTGCGACGCGGTCGTCGCGGGCGTGCTGCGCGTCAGCGTCGCGGGAAAGAGTTTCGATCTTGGCGCCGGCGATCGCATCTATCTGCCCGCGAACACCCGGCACACGGCGGAAGTGTTGGGAAGCGAGACGGTCGTCTCGCTCGATGGAACGCTCTGGTGAGAAGGAGGACGAAATGGCGCTCGACGCGTCCGCCCGGGAAGCCCTGATTCGCCGCTACGAAGAGGGCCCGCGCAACCTGCGCGCGGCATGGGAGAAGGTGCCCGAGCCCGCGCGGCAATGGCGCCCCGGCCCGGGCAAGTGGTCCGCGCACGAGGTCGTGTGCCACACGGCGGATTCGGAGACGAACGCCTACGTGCGCATCCGCTTCCTCGCCTCCGAGGCCAATCCGACGATCCTCGGCTACGACCAGGACCGCTGGGCGGAAAAGCTCGACTACGACGGCGCGTCTCCCGAGCTCGCGCTCGCGACGACCGAGGCCGTGCGGGCGAACACGGTCCCGCTGCTGCGCCGGCTGCCGGAGTCGGCGTGGGCGAACACGGGGACGCACTCCGAGTCGGGCAGATATTCCGGAGAGGACTGGCTGCGGATCTACGCCGAGCACCTCGAGAAGCACACCCGCCAGATCGAGCGGAATCTCGAGGCGTGGAAGGCACGGAAGGCGTAGGCCGCGCGGGCGCCCGCAAGGGGCGCCCCTACAGGCCGTAGGGGTGGGCTCGTCCCCGCCCGATCTACACCGACCCGGCGATCTCTTTCCCGACCCGCTCCACCTCGTCGAGGAGCGCGAGGAGGTCTGACTCCGTGGTCCGGAAGTTCGTGATCGAGACGCGGAGCGTCGTCCTTCCCTTCAGGATCGTCGGCGCGAGGAAGAAGGAGCCGTCGCCGACGAGGCGGTGGATGATCCTCCGGTTCACGCGGTCGAGGTCGGCGTCGGACATCGCCGCCCCGCCGGGCGCCAGCGGAAGTTCGCGATCGAGAGGACGGGCTCCGCGAGGCGCTCGAAGTCCGGGCGCCGGTCGACCTCGTCCGCGAGGAAGCGCGCGAGCCGGATGTCGTTCTCGATCTGCGCCGCGTAAGCGCGCCGGCCGTGCGTCTTCATCCCCATCCAGACCTTGAGCGCCTTGAACCCGCGCGAGAGCTCGACGCCGCGCTCCGCGAACCAGGCGGGTCCCGGGAACGGGCTCTCGGGATCGGACGCGAGGTACTCGGGGAATTTCCGGAACGTGGCGGCGAGACGTCCCGGCTCGCGCACGAACGTCGCGCCGACCTCGTACGGCGCGTAGAGCCACTTGTGCGGGTCGGTCGCGAGCGAGTCCGCCCGCTCGAGGCCGGCGAACAGCGGCCGCACCGACGGGACCATCGACGCGAGTGCGCCGTACGCGCCGTCGGCGTGGAACCACAGCCCCTCGCTACGGCAGAAGTCCGCGATCGCCTCGAGCGGGTCGATCGCGCCGGTGTTCACCGTCCCGGCATTGCCGACGACGATCGCGGGGGAGAAGCCCGCCGCGCGGTCGGCCGCCACCGCGCGCGCCAGCGCCGCGGTGTCCATCCGGAAGTCGTCGCCGGTCGGGATCCTGCGAAGCTGCGCCGTGCCGATCCCGAGCAGGTCGACCGCCTTGTCGACGCAGTGGTGGACCTGGTCCGAGGCGTACACGGTCAGCCGCGGCCGATCGGGGCCGGCGAGGCCGTCCTCGCGCACGTTGCCCGGCGTCATCGCGCGGCGAGCGGCGGCCAGCGCGGTGAAGTTCGCCATCGAGCCGCCCGAGACGAGGATCCCCTCCGCGTCCGCGGGGTAGCCGATCATCCCGGCGATCCAGCGCAGGACGCTCGCCTCGACGTGGATCGCGGCGTGGTCGCCGCCCCAGCAGTTCGGGTTCATCGTCGCCGCGAGCCAGTCGGCCATCGCGCCGACCGGGTCGGCCGTCGCGTTGATGAACCCGAAGAAGCGGGGGTGCGAGTTCCCCATCGGGAAGGGGAGCACGTGCTCGCGCACGAAGGCGAGCACCTCCTCGAACGGCCGGCCGTCCTCGGGCAGCGGCTCGTCGAAGAGCGCCGCGTCCGCGCCGACCTTGCCGAAGACCGGCCGCTCGAGCAGCCGCTCGCGGTGCGACGCCACGGCATCCGCGGCGAGCGCGCCGAGCCGCCGCAGCTCCGCCGGAGGCAGGTCGAACGGCGGCTTCGTCAAACCGGAAGACGCCGCGTCAGCGAACCTTGATCTCGGACGCGTTGCCGGTGGGCGTCTCGACCACGACGCCGCATCCGAACCGCGCGCCCGCGTTGCCCGTCGGCTGCGTCTTCAGGTCGTCCTCCTTGTCGTGGAAGATCACGGCCTTGCCGACGACGGAGTCCGGACCCGGCAGCACGGTCAGCATGTTCGTCGTCATCTTCATGGTGCCCTTGCCGTCCGCGCCGATCTCGATGTTGCCGAAGTCGCCGTTGTGGCGCCTGGCGTCCGATGGCCCGGCGTGCGGGTTCCCCGCCGCGTTGAAGTGGCCGCCGGCCGAGGTGGCGTCGGCCGCGGAGCAGTCGCCCTTCTCGTGGATGTGGAAACCGTGCTTCCCGGGCGTCGCGTTCTGGATCGTGGCCTCGACGCGGGTCTCCCCGGACGGGAGCTGCGTGAAGACGACTTTCCCGCTGACATTCGAGCCGCTCTTCGGCTCGATGATGGCCAGGGCCGTGGGGTCGGGTTTCGAGCTCGCGCACGCCGAGACGGTCGCGAGCGCGGCGGTCAGTCCGAGGGCGGCCCAGGTGGATCTCTGCATCGTCCGATCCTCCTATTCTTAAGGCCGTCATAATAACCGCGGCGCTCTTCTATGATTCCGCACCGTGCCGCCGATCGAGGTCTCGCGCCCGCTCCTCCTGGGGCTGCTGGCGGTCGGCGCCCTCGTCGCCGTCGCGGCCCCCCAGCCGACCTCCTCCTTCGCCGCCGGTTTCGCGGCGGGCGCCGGGTCGGTCTTCATCGTCTCGTTCATGAGGTCGCGGCGGGGGGAGCCGGAGTCCGAGGACCGCGACGGAGACGACGCGTGAAGGTCTTCGTCGTCGAGGACGAGCAGCGGATCGCGCTGTTCCTGAAGAAGGGACTGACGGAGAAGGGGTACGCCGTCGACGCCGCCGCCGACACCGACACGGCGCTCGAGCGCATCGTGGCGACGTCGCCCGACCTCGTGATCCTGGACCTGCTCCTGCCGGGCTCGCGCGACGGCATCGAGCTCTGCCGCGAGCTCCGCACGCGGGGCGTCCGCTCGAAGGTCCTGATGCTGACCGCCCGCGACACGACCGAGAACAAGATCGAGGGCCTCGACGCGGGCGCGGACGACTATCTCGTCAAGCCGTTCTCGTTCCGGGAGCTCCTCGCCCGCATCCGCGCGCTGCTGCGCCGGGTCGAGGTGGTGGAGCCCGGTCCGCTCGTCTTTCCCGACCTCTCGTACGAGCCCGAGTCGCGGGAGGTCGTGCGCGGCGAAGAGACGGTGCGCCTGACGGTGCGCGAGGGCGCGCTGTTCGAGCTGCTGCTGCGGCGGCGCGGCAAGGTCGTCTCGCGCTCGGAGATCCAGGCGCGGATCTGGGAGGATTCGTTCGATCTCTCGACCAACATCATCGACGTGTACATCAACGCCCTCCGCAAGAAGATCGACGGCGGCGACCGCGGCCGGCTGATCGAGACGGTGCGCGGCGTCGGCTACCGCGTCCGCGACGCCGGCGCGCTGGCCGAGGGCTGACGTCCCCGTGGCGCTCTTTTCGCGTTCCCGCCCGGCCGCGCCGGAGCCGGTCCCGGCGGATCCGGGCTCGCTCGCGAAGCTGAAGGAGCGCCTCGCGCAGACGGAGAACCAGCCCCTGCTGCGCATCCCGGCGGACGACCTCGTCGGCGAGGCGCGCGCCGTCGCCGAGAGCCTGAATCGCCGGCTCGACGCGCTCGCGGCGTCCGAGAAGGAGCAGCAGCAATTCATCGCCGACGTCTCGCACGAGCTCCGCACGCCGCTGACCGTGCTGCGCGGCTCGCTCGAGGTGGCGCTCGAGGAGGAGCGGCCGGCCGAGGAGTACCGCGAGGCGATCGGCAACGCGCTCCTCGAGGTGCGGCACCTGACGCGGATCTCGCAGAACCTGCTCTTCCTGACCCGCGGCGAGAGCGGGCGCGTCACGCTCTCGTTCGCGAACCTCGACCTCGGGCGCTTCGTCTCCGAGACGGTCCGCGACCTCGCACCCGCGGCCGCCGACCGGCAGCTGCAGCTCGAGGCCGCCGTCCCGCCCAGGGCGGTCTACGTCTTCGCCGATTCCGGGCGGCTCCAGCAGGTGCTGCACAACCTCATCGAGAACGCGCTGCAGTACAGCGAGCCGGGCGGGCGCGTGCACGTGCGCGTGGGCTCCGCGCCCGGCGAGGCGATCGTGGCGGTGTCGGATACCGGGATCGGCATCCCCGAGGACGATCTCCCCTACGTCTTCGAGCGCTTCTTCCGGAGCAAGGGCTCGCGCCGCACGAACCCGGGCGGCTCGGGCCTCGGTCTCTCGATCGTGCGATGGATCGTCGAGGCCCACAAGGGCCGCGTGACGGCGGAGAGCGCGCTCGGGAAGGGATCGACGTTCACGGTGCGGCTGCCGGTCGTGTGAGGGGCGCCTCTCCTTCTCCCCGTATCCCTTAGAATTCGCCCCTCATGCGCCCGGTTTACGTTCTGTCCGCCGTCCGCACGCCGATCGGCAAGTTCGGCGGTGCCCTTCGCGGTCGATCGTCCGCGGCGGAGCTCGGGGGCGCGGCGGCGCGGGCCGCGGTCGAGCGCTCGGGCCTCCCGGCTGACGCCGTGACCGAGACGATCTTCGGCCACGCCCGGCAGGCCGGCGGGGGCCCCAACACGGCCCGCCAGGTCTCGCGGCGGGCGGGCGTGCCGGACGCGGTCCCCGCGTTCACGGTCAACAAGGCCTGCGCGTCCTCGCTGAAGGCGATCACGCTCGGCGCCCTGACGATCGGCGCGGGCGAGAACGAGGTCGTGCTCGCGGGCGGCACCGAGTGCATGTCGGCGACGCCCTACCTCCTGCCGCGCGTCCGCTTCGGGCTGCGGATGGGCGACGCCGAGGTCGTCGACGGCATGTACCGGGACGGCTTCCTCTGTCCTCTGTGCGGCCAGCTGATGGGGGAGACCGCCGAGACGCTCGCGCGCGAGTACGGCATTTCGCGGGCGGCGCAGGACGCCTATGCCGCCGAGTCGCAGCGCCGGGCGGCCGCGGCGATCCGCGAGAAGCGTTTCGCCGACGAGATCGTCCCGGTCCGGGTCGCCGGCCGAAAAGGCGACGTCGAGGTTGCCGAGGACGAGCACCCGCGGCCGGGCACGACGGTGGAGACGCTCGCGAAGCTGCCGCCCGTCTTCGACCCGCAGGGCACCGTCCACGCGGGGAACTCGTCCGGCATCACCGACGGCGCGGCCGCGCTCGTGCTCGGCACCGAGGAGGCGGCCCGCCGCGCGGGCGTCGAGCCGCTCGCGCGCGTCGTCGCGTGGACGTCGGCCGGCGTCGATCCCGCGCGCATGGGCATCGGACCCGTGCCCGCGGTGCGCGCGCTGCTCGAGAAGACGGGGCTCGCCGCCGGGGACGTCGACCTGATCGAGCTCAACGAGGCCTTCGCGGCGCAGGTTCTCGCGTGCGCGCGCGACCTCCCGATCGACCTCGCGCGCGTCAACGTCAACGGCGGCGCGATCGCGCTCGGCCATCCGATCGGAGCGACCGGCGCGCGCATCTCCACGACGCTCCTCCACGAGATGAAGCGCCGCGGCGCCCGGCGCGGCATCGCGACGCTGTGCGTCTCCGGCGGCATGGGCATGGCCGTCCTCTTCGAAATGGGGTCAGGTCTCTGAAAATGTGACCCTGGCGCTTTGGAGCGCGCCCGATCGAAGCGACACCCCGTGTAAAGTCACACATTGAGAGACCCGACCCCATGAAGATCGCCGTCACGCTGGACCGCGACGCGGACGTTTCCGAGACGAGCGACTATGTGCGCTCGCTCCTCGCCGCCGGCGTGCCGCGGAGCGCGATCACGGTCATCACGCCGCTTGCGCCGGAGGCCGGCGCGTTCGATGCGCTCCTCCTCGGCGGCGGCGGCGACGTGGATCCCGCGCGGTACGGCCGGGTCCGCATCGACAACGGCACGGTGGAGGTGGATCCGGAGCGAGATGCCCTCGACTTCCGGCTGTTCGAAGACGCGCGGCGCGCCGGCGTACCCGTCTTCGGGATCTGCCGCGGGCTGCAGGTCGTCAACGTGTCCTTCGGGGGCACGCTCGTCCAGGACATACCGAGCGAGCGTCCCTCGCCGGTCGTCCATCAGCGCGCTCGCGACGAGAAGACGCGGCGCGACCACGCCGTCTCGATCACCGCGCGAACCCTGCTCGCGGCCGTCGCGGGCCCGGGTGAGCCGAGCGTCAACAGCCGACACCACCAGGCGATCGAGGACCTCGGGCGCGGCCTCTCCGTGGCGGCCATCGCGCCGGACGGTCTCCCCGAGGCGATCGAGGCCCCGGGCGATCCCTGGCTCCTCGGAGTCCAGTGGCATCCCGAGAACCTGCTCGGCGATCCCGTCTCCGAGCGCCTGTTCGCCGAGTTCCTGCGCGCCGCTCGCGCCCGCCTCGCCGCTCGCGGACGGTCCCAGGAATAGGCATGAAGAGGCTGCGTTTAGCATCCCTGCAATCTCGCATCCGGATCTGAAGGAGCTTGCGAATGAGAGTCCGCTGGTTCGTCGTTTCCCTCCTCCTCGTGCTCGCCGCGCCGCTGTCGGCGCAGCCGCGCGTCCACGTCGAGAAGCTCGCCGAAGGCGTCTGGGCCGGCGCGCCCGACAAGGGAGCCAACGTCGGATGGTTCGTGCTCGGTGACGGCGTCATCGCCGTCGACGCCGGCGCGGACACCGCCACGGGCGAGGCGATCCTGAAGGCGATCGCGGAGTCGACCGGCGGCAAGCCGGTGCGGGCCGTCGTCATCACCCACGCGCATGGCGATCACGCCGGCGGCGTGCGCGCATTCGCCGCCGCGGGCGCGCGGATCATCTGCCAGGAGTCGATCGCGGGACAGCTCCTGGCGGTCGTCCTGCAGTCGAAGGGCGGCGCGGACGATCCGCTCGCCGCGAAGCCGAACGTAAAGCCCGTCGTCGAGTCGATCTTCGAGCGCTCGATCATGGTCGACGGCATCCACAACGCGCAGGTCTTCTTCCTGGGTGCGGCGCACAGCAAGGGCGACATCGTCGTGTACCTCGCGAGCGACAAGATCCTCTTCATCGGCGACCTCGCGGCGAACGGCCGCATGCCGTTCATGCAGTCGCCCGACGTGGACCCCGACGGATGGGAGCGCGCGCTCGCGGCGCTCTCGCACGTCGCGGTGGACAAGATGGTGCCGGGGCACGGCCAGGTCGGCCCGACCTCGGGCCTCCTCGAGTCGGCGGCCTACGTGCACGCGGTGAACCAGCTGGCCCACAAGTTCGTCGCCGCCGGAATGAACGACGAGCTCGTCAGCATCCAGGTCCACGCGCCCGAGAACCAGATCAAGGGCCTCGAGACCTCCGAGGAGCACGTGCAGAACGTCAAGGCCGCGGTGCGCGTCGAGCGCGAGAAGGCGGCGAAGAAGGCCGCGACGCCCGCGCCGACTCCCGCGACGCCCGCGAAGAAGTGAGCGACCGGGGCGGCGTCGCGCTCTCGCGGTCGTCGGGCGACGGCCGCGCGGACGTCGCCGTCGCGATTCTCCCGGTCAACGTCCTCGGCGCCGCCGACCTCGTCCGGCTCGCCGACTGCATTCGCGAGGCGGCGCCGCCGGCACGGGTCGTCCTCCTGCGCGGGCTGCGCCGGGCCTTCTCCGCCGGCGTCGACGTCGCGGATCACGCGCCGGAGGCGGCGTCGATCGAGAGGATGCTCTCCGCGATGCGGGCGGTGCTCTCGGCGCTGGTCGACGCGCCCGCGGTCACCGTCGCCGCGGTCTCGGGCGCCTGCCTCGGCGGCGGCGCGGAGATCGTGGCCGCCTGCGACGTCGTCCTCGTCGCGGAAGACGCGCGGATCGCGTTTCCGGAGATCGGCCTCGCCTGCTTTCCGCCGGGAGCGTGCGCGCTCCTGCCGCTCCGCATCGGCGAGGCGCGGGCGGCCGAATGGATCCTCACGGGCCGGCGCGTGTCGGGACGCGAGGCGGCGGAGGCCGGGTTTGCGGCGCGCGCGGTGCCGGCCGCGCGGCTCGAGGCGGAGACGGAAGTGCTCGCGGCGCGTCTCCTCGGAACCGCTCCCGCGGCCCTCGCCGCCGCGCGGGACCTGCTCCGGGCCCCGCGACGCCAGGCGCTCGCCGGTCGGCTCCCCGCGGCGGAGGACGCGCTACCGGCGCCTCGCCGGGGACGCGGACCTCGCCAGGGCGGTCGCGGACTTCGCGAAGGGCCGCTCGCGGTAGGAGTTTTCTCCTCTGCTAGATTCCGCGCCATGTCCACCGTCTACTTGAACGGCCGATTCGTGCCCGAGGCCGACGCGGGCATCTCGCCGCTCGACCGGGGCTTCCTCTTCGCCGACGCGATCTACGAGGTCGTGCGCTACGACCGCGGAAGGCCGTATCGCCTCGCCGAGCACCTGACGCGGATGCGCGAGGGGCTCGAGGCGATCCGCATCGCCGCGACGCCGGACTTCTTCCCGGCGGTGGGGGAGCGCCTCCTCGAGGAGAACGGCCTCGCCGAGGCCGACGCGTTCGTCTACGCGCAGGTCTCCCGCGGCGCCGCGCCGCGGTACCACGCGTTCCCGCCCGAGGGCACGACGCCGACGGTGTTCGCCTTCGCGCGCCGCGTCGACCCGCCGCCGCCGCCCGAGGGCGGCCGCGCGATCCTCCTGACCGACGAGCGCTGGGGGCGCTGCGACATCAAGAGCGTGATGCTCCTGCCGAACGTCCTCGCGGCGCAGAAGGCGCGCGAGGCGAAGGCGATCGACGCGATCCTCGTCCGCGACGGCTTCGCGCTCGAGGCGACGAAGGCCAACCTGTTCCTCGTCTCGAAGGGCGTGCTGCGGACGGCGCCGAACGGCCCGCGCATCCTCCCCGGGGTCACGCGCGGCGCGGTGATCGAGGCCGCGCGAAAGATCGGCCTCGCGATCGAGGAGCGCGCGTTCCGCGTGGAGGAGATGTTCGCGGCGCAGGAAGTCTTCCTCGCCTCGACGACGATGTGGACCTATTCGCTGATCGAGGTCGAGGGACGGCCGGTCGGCGGCGGCAAGCCGGGAGCCGTGGCGCGGATGATCCGCGAGGCGCTGCTCGAGGAGTTCCAGGGGGTGGCCAGGGTCTAGTTTCCCGTCATCCCGAGGGCCCTTGGGCCCGAGGGATCCCTTTCTGAGCCGCGGCGTGACTCGAAAGGGATTCCTCGCTGCGCTCGGAATGACAGAAGGAGTTGGTCGGCGTTATCTCGGGAACCGCGCCTCGATCGTCGACGAGATCCCCCCGCGCGACGAGAACGTGCCCGTGATCGACATGCGCTTCGGCCGGCACGCGGCGACGCAGTCCTCGAGGATCCGGTTGACGGCGTTCTCGTAGAAGATGCCGACGTTGCGGTAGGCGACCACGTAGAGCTTCAGCGACTTCAGCTCGAGACACAGCCGGTCCGGCACGTAGCGGATGGTCAGGTGCCCGAAGTCCGGCAGCCCCGTCTTCGGACAGATCGCGTTGTACTCCGGGATCTCGACCGAGATCTCGTAGTCGGGATACTGGTTGGGCCAGGTCTCGAGCGTGGGAAGCGGCGCGTCGATGCCCGCCTTCGCATGCTCCTCCGTGTATTCCGGCATGGCCGCCGATCCTATCCGAAGCCTGCTACCATCCCGCAGCCGCATGGAGTGGTTCCGCCACATCTTCCACCAGCTGACCGACGTCGAGACGCTCGTCCGCGTCGGCGGAATCACCGCGATGACGATCATCGTCTTCGCGGAGACGGGCCTGCTCGTCGGCTTCTTCCTGCCCGGCGACTCGCTCCTCGTCACCGCGGGGGTTTTCGCGGGAACGGGACAGCTGAACATCCTGCATCTGAACCTCATCCTGATCGCCGCCGCGATTCTCGGCGACACGGTCGGGTACTGGTTCGGGCGTAAGACCGGCCCCGCGCTCTTCAAACGGCCGAAGTCGCTGCTGTTCAACCCCGAGCACCTGAAGCGCGCGCACGATTTCTACGAGAAACACGGGGGCAAGACGATCGTGCTCGCGCGGTTCATGCCGTTCGTGCGGACGTTTGCGCCGATCGTCGCCGGCATGGGGAACATGCCCTACCGCCGATTCCTGACCTTCAACGTTTTCGGCGGCGCGCTGTGGGTGCTCTCGATGACCCTGATCGGCTACTTCCTCGGCCAGATCCCGGGCGTGAAGGAGCACATCGAGGTCGTGATCATCGCCGTCGTGTTCGTGTCGATTCTGCCGGGCATCATCGCGGCGACGAAGGAGTGGATGAAGGCCAGGGCGTAGCAGGCTCCTGGCTCCGACCCTCTCCCGGCGGGAGAGGGGCTGGGGTGAGGGACCCTCAGGCCACCGCCGACTTGCCCTGCGGCTTGTCGCTGCGCGGCTCGCCGCGGACGAGCCCGAGGAGGTCGGCGATCTCGTCGCCATGCGAGCGGTCGTGCTCGGCCATCATGCGCGGAATGTCCGCGAGTGTGACGCGGCCGACGCCCTCCTGCGAGCCCGAGCGGTCCCACTGCGCGCCGGCGACGCGGCGCAGCCGGTCGAGATTCGAGGCGCGCGCCCGCTTGAACGCGGCGATGCCGCGGGCGACGTCCTTGTCCTGGTAGTTGCGATCGCGCGCGACCTCGCCGCCGTTGAAGTTGTCGAGCGCCGGATTCTCCTCACCGAGGATCCGCGCGATGCGCGCGCCGTAGCCCTCGCGCTCGAGGTCGGCGAGATGCCACACATTCTCGACGAACGAGAAGCCGCCCCGACACGGACGCACGCGAGCCTGGCGGGGGGAGAACGAGGCCGCCGCATGGAGCAGAAGAGCGGGCGTCGATTCGAGCGTCAGCAGAAGGGTTTCCAGGTCGCGCCGTGTCATGTTCATCCTCAGCTACCCATACGCTCCGGGCTTTGGAAAGGTTTCGGAAAATACGGTATCCGGACCATGACCAATCCATAAACTAGACTGTCCCGATGGGCGTCCAAGAAATCCGCCAGTTTTTCCTTTCGAAGCTCTCCGCTCCCGAGGAGCCGCACCGCCCCGACCCCGTCGCGATCGCGGCCTGCGCCCTGCTTCTCGAGATCGCGCACGCCGACGATGTCTTCGCGCCGGAGGAGCGCGAGCGCATCCGCCGCGCGGTCCGCGAGGACCTCGGCGTTCCCACGGAAGACGTCGAGGAGGTCGTGCGCCTCGCGGAGGAGGAGCGGCGCGAGAGTGTCGATCTGTACCAGTTCACGAAGCTCGTGGGCGAAAAGTTCACACGCGAGCAGCGCCTGCGCCTCCTCGAGGTGATCTGGGGCGTCGTCTACGCGGACGGCCAGATGACCGCCGTCGAGAACCAGCTCGCGCGCCGCATCGCCGAGCTCCTCGGCTTCCAGCACCCGGAGGTGCAGGCGGTACGGGAACGGGTGAAGAAGGGGGCGTAAGTTCCCGGTCCGCGTTTCGCGCATCACTCTCCCTGAAACACGGCAAATCCTGATTCGGATGCATTCGGATCTGGCGAACTTGCGGTGAGCTCCGTACAAACGTTGATCGACAGCATGAACCGAAACGCCGCTCCGATTCTTGCGACTCTCGTCGGCATCATTCTGAGCGCCACTTCCTCGGCCGGCGTCGGCGTATGGACCACCAACGGGCCGACGGGAGGCGCCGAGCTCGTCGCGGCCGATCCCTCGCACGCTGCACTCGTCTACACCGGTACCGCCCGAAGCTCGGACGGCGGACTCACGTGGCAGCCGAATGGCCTCGACGCGTATCACGTCCATGCCCTGGCCGTCGGTCCCACCGGTACCGTGTTCGCGGCGGGCTACAAAATCGGCCCCGGGCCCGACCTGCTGCTCCGAAGCCGCGACGGCGGCGCGACGTGGTCGGAGGTCTACGCGGTCCCCGGCGAAATACTCGGTCCGATTCTCGTGGCCGCCGCGGATCCGACGACGGTTTTCGTCGCCCGAGTATTGTCGGCGGGCTTTTCGCGGCTCCTCATGTTCGGATACCTCGCGAAGAGCTCGAACGAAGGAGATCGGTTCGAGGACCTCGCGCTTCCCGGCAACGGCGTGCTCTCGGCCATGGCGTCGGACCCCGGGAATCCGAACGCCCTGCTGACCTCCCGGGCGCGGGTCCCCGAGCGGATCGGCGGCTTCGCGGATTACCGGAGCACCGACGGGGGGGCGACCTGGACCCAGTTCTCCGACGCCTCCTTCTCGTCGATCGTTTTCGATCCGCATCACCCGGGAACCGTCTACTTCGCGGGACCCGGAGGACTCTTCGTGAGCACGGACGGCGGCGCGACCCTGGCGCCCCTGAACTCGACTCTGGTGAGTCCCCAGACTCTGATCGTCTCGCCGACGCGGCCGGATCACCTCTATGCGCTGGCGTCCGGGGGCGTCTTCGGGACCGTCGATGGCGGCCTCACGTGGTCCTCGCTGAACGAGGGTCTGCCCGATGTCTCCGCCGTCCACGGGCTGGCGATCGATGCCAGCGGGAGCTACCTCTATGCGGCGACTCCGTCGGGGGTCTATCAGTACCCGCTCGCGGATTCGGTGCTGTCGCTCAATCCCGGCCGCTCCTTCGCGATCAGTCTCACCGCAGCCGATCCGCGCACCGGCCGTGTCGGCGCCGGTGTCGCGACGCAGGTCAACGACCTCTGGGGCTACTTCTCGATCCCGGCGATCACGAGCAATCCGAACAACCCCGAGGTCTTCGTCAAGATGCTCGACGGCACCGCGCTGAACGGGAGCTACTGGTTCTTCTACGGCGGGCTGACGGATCTCGAGTACACGCTGACGGTCACCGAGGACGCGACGGGACATCAGAGGACCTACACGAAGCCGGCCGGCAGCGAGTGCGGCGGATCGGACACGGCGGCGTTTCCGCCGTGAAGCGCTAGGGCTCCGTCAGCAGATACACCGCGAAGCTCGCGAGCCAGTGCTCGCCAGCGTAGTCGCCGGCCGAAACGCGCGCGAGGCCGGCCGTCTCGTGGGCCGCGGCGGACTTGAGGAGGGTGGCGCGCCGTCCGTCCTTGGGCGGCAACGCGTCCGCGATCCCCCGGAGCATCCACGCGCGCGAGAGGTTCAGGCCGTCGAGGTGGACGAGCTTCGGGTCCGTCGGGTCGGTCACGGTCGCCGGCGTCAGCGGAAACGTCTTGCCCCTCGAGAGCTGCGGCAGGAAGCGCTTCAGCCATCGCCCGTACTCCTTCGACGAAAGAACCCGCCGCATCAGATCCGCCTCGGCGAGGCACGGCGAGAGGAAGTCCTCGCCCGACGGTTCGTAGGAAAGCGGGCACGCGCGGTCCTGGCCGTAGTAGTAGCTCGCGCGCGAGACGATCAGCTTCTCGAAGTCGTGCTCGCCGGCGGCGCGCGCGTAGTCGAGCGCCTGCGCGAGCGCAAATGCCGTGTCCGGGTGGACGCCGCTCCGGATCGGGCGCGTCAGCTTCGGCAGGTACTCCTGGAAACGCGCGACGACGGCGGTCTCGAGCGGCCGGATCCGCTCGCGCCACGCCTTCGACTGCGGATCCGTGCCGGCCTGGAGCTCGGCCGCGAGGCGGAGCGTCCAGGCCCAGCCGTACGGCCGCTCGAACGTCCGCGAGGACGTCTTCTCGAGGTAGCGCGTCTCGGACGCGATCGCCGCGTCTGAGAGGTGCGCGTCGAGCGCCTCGCGCGCGCGCGCCGCCGAGGGCATGCCCGGCGACACCCGAAGGAGCCGGACGAGCATCCAGTGGCCGTGCACCGAGGAGTGCCAGTCGTAGCAGCCGAAGAACGCCGGGTGGTCCGACTTCGGCGCGCGCAGGTCGTCGGCCCCCTCCAGCACCTGCTCCGGCTTGTTCGGGTACTCGCGGTCGAGGCAGGCGAGCGCGAGCTTCGCGAAGCGGTCCGCCGCCGAGGGATCGAGCTCCGCGGCGCGGAGCGGCAGCACGGCGGCCCAGAGCGCCGCCGCCGCGACGAGGACCCGCCTCACCACGGCAGCTTTCGCTTGTCCAGCGGGACGCGCTCGGGCAGCGTGGGCGACTCGGCGAGGCACCACGCGGCGACGGCCGCCGCCGCCGTGGCGCGGTCGAGGTCCTTCGGAACGATCTTGTCGAACGTGTCGTTGGCGGTGTGGTGATAGTCGAAGTAGGTCGAGTGGTCCTGGAGGAGCCCGACGACGGGCACCCCGCCGAGCACGAGCGGCGAGATGTCCGCGCCGCCCTCGCCGCCCGCCTCGAGTCCGCCGGCGTCGAGCGCCGCGAGGAGAGCGGCGATCTGCGCCAGCAGCGGCTCGGCCGCGGGACCGGCGTTCCAGCTGAGCCCGACCGGTCGGCCCGTCCCGCTGTCCGCCTCGAGCGCGGCGGCATGGCGCGCCAGCTCCCCGGCGTGCGCCGCCGCGTAGGCCTTGCCGCCGGCGAGGCCGTTCTCCTCGTTGGCATAGAGGACGACGCGGACCGTCCGCCGCGGCCGCTCGCGCAGCGCCGCGATCTGGCGCGCGGCCTCGATGACGATCCCGCAGCCGGCGCCGTCGTCGATCGCGCCGCGGCCGAGGTCCCAGGAGTCGAGGTGCGCGCCGAGGACGACGACCTCCTCCGGCCTTTCGCGCCCGCGGATCTCGCCGATGACGTTGGCCGACTCGGCGTCTGGCCGCCTTCCGCAATCGAGCGCGAAGCGGACGCGCACGGGCGCGCCGTCGGCGAGTAAATGTGCCAGGAGATCGGCGTCGGGAATCGAGACGGCGGCCGCGGGGATCTTCGGCGCGCCGTCCTTGTAGGAGAGGTCTCCGGTATGGGGCAGCCGGTTGTCGTCGGTGCCGATCGAGCGGACGAGCACGCCGACGGCGCCGAGGGCCGCCGCCCGCGAGGCGCCGTCGGAACGGTAGACGACGCTCTTGCCGTAGCCGGAGCCGTCCCGCGTCCGTTCGGTCGCGACGTCGAAAAAGACGATGCGGCCGCGCACGGCGTCGCGCCGCTTCTCGAGCTCGTCGAACGAGCGCACGCCGAGGACCTCGGCCTCGAGACCGCCGGACGGCGTCGCGATACTGCCGCCGAGCGCCGCGAGGGCGAGGCGCTGCGACACCGGCGCCGTCACCTCGCCGCTCTCGGAGACGCGGCTCCAGACCGGGACGACGACCTTCTCGGCGCGCACGTTCTCGAAGCCCAGGCGGCGGAGCATCTCGAGCGAGACGGCGACGGCCGCGCGGTCACCCGGTGAGCCCGCGAGCCGCGGACCGGCCCGTTCGGTGATTTCCCGGACCCAATCGGCGGCGCGGGACCCCTCCACCACGCGATCGCGCAAATCGCTCGCGGTGCGCAGACTCTCCGAGGGAAGGGTTCCCTGGTCGAGGCCCCGCACCCCGACGGTCGCCAGCACGAGGCCCACGCCGGCCGCGAGTCGCCGCAATCCGCTCAACGCTTTCCTTTCGTTCGTGTGAAGAATGCTATCAGCGCCCGCGGCGAGAGAACGCCGCGTCGAAGCCAGGGCCGAGCGAAGCGAGGGCCGGGCTTCGAAAAGGTTCCGCGGCGAGAGAACGCCGCGTCGAAGCCGGCGCCGAGGGAACCGAGGGGCCGGCTTCGAAAACGAATGCCGGGAGATAGAATCCCCTCTCTCATGGCCATCCGCATGCCCGAACCCGATATCGCGGAGGAGCTCGCCTCCGAGTTCGGCGCCAACGCCAGCTACGTCGCCGAGCTTCTGTCCCGATTCCGTACGAATCCGTCGTCCGTCGACGACGAGTGGCGCCGCTACTTCCGGGAGCGCTTCGGAGAACCCGCGCCGGCTCCGGCGCCGTCCGCTCCGCCCGCCGAGCCCCCGCGCCCGGCGACCGCTGCGCCCGCCGCCGCGCCGGCGCACGCCGCGGCGTCGATCGAGGGCGAGCGTGTTCCGATCCGTGGCGCGGCGCTTCGCATCGCGGAGAACATGGCGGCGAGCCTCGAGGTGCCGACCGCGACGACCCAGCGGCAGGTGCCGGTGAAGCTCGTCGACGAGAACCGGCGGCTCGTCAACGACTACCGCGCCGCGACCGGGCAGCCGAAGATCTCCTTCACGCACCTGATCTCGTGGTCGGTCATCCAGGCGCTGAAGGCTTTCCCCGGGATGAATGATGCTTTTGACTCGAATGGCCCGGAGCCCGCGCGGGTGCGGCGGGACCGCGTGAACTTCGGCCTCGCCGTCGACGTGGCGAAGGCCGACGGCAGCCGCACGCTCCTCGTTCCGAACGTCAAGGGCGTCGGGACGATGACGTTCGCGGACTTCGCGGCCGCGGCCGACGACGTCGTCACGCGCGCCCGCACCGGGAAGATCAAGCTGTCGGACTTCGAGGGCACGACGATCTCGCTGACGAACCCCGGCACCCTCGGCACGACCGCGTCGGTGCCGCGGCTGATGGCGGGGCAGGGCGCGATCATCGCGACCGGCGCGATCGAGTACCCGGCGGAGTTCTCCGCGATGGCGCCCGCGACGCTGTCGCGCCTCGCGATCTCCAAGGTCGTCACGTTCACCTCGACCTACGACCACCGCATCATCCAGGGCGCGGAGTCGGGCGCCTTTCTCGCGCGCGTCGAGGAGCTGCTGCTCGGAAAGCACGGCTTCTACGAGGGCGTCTTCGCGGACCTGGCGATCCCGTTCCGGCCGTTCCGCTGGGAGCCGGACCGGAACCCGCCGCTCCTCGCCGACGGACACACCGACGAGATCGCGAAGCAGGCGCGGGTGCTCGAGCTCATCAACGCGTACCGCGTGCGCGGGCACCTTCTCGCCGACATCGATCCGCTCCGCTCGCGCGCGATCGCGCACCACCCGGAGCTCGACCTCGAGACCCACGAACTGACGATCTGGGACCTCGACCGCGAGTTCTGGACGGGCGGGCTCAAGGGCGGCGACCGGCTGCCGCTGCGCGAGATCGTCGCGGTGATGCGTCGCGTCTACTGCGGCAAGATCGGGACCGAGTACCGCCACATCTCGAGTCCCGACGAGAAGTACTGGGTCCGCGAGCGCATCGCGGCCGCCACGGCGGGCGACCCCCCGCTCTCCGCGGAGCTCCGCCGGGCGCTGCTCGTCAAGCTCATCGCCGCGGAGGAGTTCGAGCGGTTCCTCGGGACGAAGTTCCTGGGCCAGCGCCGCTACTCCGTCGAGGGCTGCGAGACCGCGATCCCGCTGCTCGACCGGCTCGTCGAGGGCGCGGCGGCGCGCGCGATCGACGAGGTCGTCATCGGCATGTCCCACCGCGGGCGTCTGAACATCCTCGCGAACGTCGTCGGCAACTCCGCCGAGCGCATCTTTTCGGGCTTCGAGGGCGTCGTCCACCCGGACTTTCCGGCGGACGAGGGCGACGTGAAGTACCACCAGGGCGCGCGCGCGGTGCGCCGGTCGGAGTCGGGCCGCGACGTCGCCGTGCAGGTCGAGTCGAATCCGTCGCACCTCGAGGCGGTCGACGCCGTCGTCGAGGGTGTCGCGCGCGCGAAGCAGGAGCGGGCGGCGGGTCATGGCCCGCAGGCCTGGAAGCGGGTCCTGCCGGTCCTCCTCCACGGCGACGCGGCGTTCGCCGGGCAGGGCATGGTCGCGGAGGTGCTGAACCTCGCGCAGCTGCCCGGCTACCGCACGGGCGGCACGGTCCACGTCGTCATCAACAACCAGATCGGCTTCACGACGCCGCCGTCGAAGGGGCGTTCGTCCGAGTACTCGACCGACGTCGCGAAGATCAACCAGGTCCCGATCTTCCACGTCAACGCCGACGATCCCGAGGCGGCCTACCGTGTCCTCGAGATCGCTCTCGATTACCGGCAGAAGTTCCACAAGGACGTCGTGATCGACCTGATCGGCTTCCGCCGCCACGGGCACAACGAGGGCGACGAGCCGACGTACACGCAGCCGGTGATGTACCGCGCGATCGAGGCGCACCCGGGCGTTCGCGCCCTCTACGCGCGCCGGCTCGTGAAGGACGGTGTCCTGACCGAGGCGGACGTGAAGGAGCTCGAGGCGCGGCAGCTCTCCGAGTACGAGGCGGCCCTCGAGGCGGCGAAGAAGGCGGCCGCGCGCCCGCGGCCTGCGGCGGCGCCCTCGCCCGGCTCCGACACGGAGGTCGTCGAGATCGAGACCGGCGTGCCGCGCGAGACGCTCTCGCGGATCGGCCGCGTCCTCACGACGGTGCCGTCCGGCTTCCACCTCAACCCGAAGATGGTGCAGCAGCTCGCGCGCCGCGGGAAGATGGCCGAGGGCGCGCTGCCGCTCGACTGGGGCACCGCGGAGGCGCTCGCGTTCGGCTCGCTCCTCCTCGAGGGCACGCCGATCCGGATCAGCGGCCAGGACTCGGCGCGCGGGACGTTCTCCCAGCGGCACGCGCTCCTGTACGACACGATCACCGGCGAGGCGTGGGGCCCGCTCGCGACGCTCGATCCGAAGCAGGCGCCGTTCGAGGTCTCCGACAGCCCGCTCTCCGAGTTCGCCGTGCTCGGCTTCGAGTACGGCTACAGCGTCGAGTGGCCGGAGGCGCTCGTCCTCTGGGAGGCGCAGTTCGGCGACTTCGCCAACGGCGCCCAGGTCATCATCGATCAGTTCGTCGCATCCGCCGAGGACAAGTGGCGGCAGACGACGCGCCTGGGCATGCTCCTGCCGCACGGCTCCGAGGGCCAGGGTCCCGAGCACTCGAGCGCCCGCCTCGAGCGGTACCTCCAGCTCGGCGCCGAGGGCAACATCCAGGTCGTCAACGCCACGACGCCCGCGCAGTACTTCCACCTGCTCCGGCGCCAGATGCGCCAGCCCCTGGCGAAGCCGCTCGTCCTCTTTTCGCCGAAGAGCCTGCTCCGCCTGCCCGCCGCGGCCTCGCCGCTCGACGCACTCGTGACGGGCGGCTTTCGCGCGGTGCTCGACGACGCGGGGGATTCCGACCGCGGCGCGGTCGAGCGCGCGCTCTTCTGCTCGGGCAAGGTCTACTACGACCTGCGCGCGGAGCGCGAGCGGCGCGGCGACCGGCGGACGGCGATCGTGCGCGTCGAGCAGCTGTATCCGTTTCCGGAGGCGCGCCTGGCCGCGGTCGTCGCCGGCTACGCGCGGCTCTCGGACGCGGTCTGGGTGCAGGAGGAGCCGCGGAACATGGGAGCGTGGTCGTTCGTGCGCGAACGGTCTTCCGCCTTCCTCGGCCCGAACCGGACGCTCCGGTACGTCGGCCGCGCGGCCTCGCCGTCGCCCGCGACGGGCAACGCCGGCGTCCACAAGCGCGAGCTCGAGCAGTTCCTCGCGGAGGCGTTCGCGGGCTAGACCCTCATCGCCGCCGGTTTCGCCCGGACCGTGCACGGATTTCACAGGAGCAGGCACATGACCTCCTTCGAGCAGGAAGTCGCCGAAACCCGGAAGTGGTTCGAGGGCCCGCGCTTTGCCGGCATGACGCGCCTGTACACGGCGCGACAGGTCGTCGAGCAGCGCGGCACGATCGCCCACGACTACACGGTCGCGCGCGAGGCGGCCGAGGCCTTCTACGCGCGCCTTCGCGAGCTGTTCGCGAAGGGGGAGAGCATCACGACGTTCGGCCCCTACTCGCCGGGCCAGGCCGTCGTGATCAAGCGGCTCGGCATCGAGGGCATCTACCTGGGCGGCTGGGCGACGTCGGCCCGCGGCTCGATGACCGAGGACCCGGGTCCGGACCTCGCGAGCTACCCGCTCTCCCAGGTGCCGGACGAGGCGGCGGTGCTCGTGCGCGCGCTCCTGACGGCGGACCGGAACCAGCACTACCAGCGCCTGCACATGACCGACAAGCAGCGCGCCGCCTCTCCGGCGGCGGACTTCCGGCCGTTCATCATCGCGGACGCGGATACCGGCCACGGCGGCGACCCGCACGTGCGCAACCTGATCCGCCGCTTCGTCGAGGCGGGCGTGCCCGGATACCACATCGAGGACCAGCGGCCCGGCACGAAGAAGTGCGGCCACCAGGGCGGGAAGGTCCTCGTGCCCGAGGACGAGCAGATCAAGCGGCTGAATGCGGCGCGCTTCCAGCTGGACGTGATGAGGGTGCCGGGGATCATCGTGGCGCGCACCGACGCCGAGGCCGCGAACCTCCTCGAGGGCCGCGGCGACGAGCGCGACCAGCCGTTCATCCTCGGCGCGACGAACGTGAGCCTGCCGCCCTACAAGGCGTCCTACCTCGCGCTGACGAAGCGCTTCTACGACGCCGGCGTGGCCGAGCTCAATGGGCACCTCCTCTACAGGCTCTCGGACGAGGAATACCGCGCCGCCGACGCGTGGCTCGAGAAGAAGGGTCTCGCGAAGGAGATCGCGCGGGCGGCGGAGGCCTGCCGGAACGACGAGCGCGCGGTCGAGAAGCTCTTCGACGAGGTCGCCTCGAAGCTCCTCGAGGTCTGGGAAGACGACGCCGGTCTCGAGACGTACGGCGACGCGGTGGCCGAGGTCCTCGAGTTCCGGGCGAGCGAGGGCGAGTCGCTCGAGATGAGCGTGGCGCAGTGGCGCGAGTTCGCCGGTACGGCGAGCCTGTGGGCGGCCAAGGAGAAGGCGCGCGCGCTCGGCGTCCAGATCGATCTGGGACTGCGAGCACCCGAAGACGCCGGAGGGCTACTACCAGATCCGCGGCGGCATTCCGTACGCGATCGCGAAGTCGCTCGCGGCGGCGCCGTTCGCCGACCTCCTCTGGATGGAGACGAAGACGGCGGACCTCGCCGACGCGAAGCAGTTCGCCGACGCGATCCACGCCGTGTTCCCCGACAAGATGCTCGCGTACAACCTCTCGCCGTCCTTCAACTGGGACTCGACGGGGATGAGCGACGAGGACATGAAGCGCTTCCCGGCCGAGCTCGGGAAGATGGGCTTCGTCTTCAACTTCATCACCTACGGCGGCCACCAGATCGACGGCGTCGCGGCCGAGGAGTTCGCGACGGCACTCAGGCAGGACGGCATGGTGGCGCTCGCCCGCCTGCAGCGAAAGATCCGGCTCGTCGAGTCGCCCTACAAGACGCCCCAGACGCTCGTCGGCGGTCCGCGCGTCGACGCCGCGCTGCTCGCGTCCTCGGGCCGCACGGCGACGACGAAGGCGATGGGCAAGGGCTCGACGCAGCACCAGCACCTGATCCAGACGGAGGTGCCGAAGAAGCTGCTCGAGGAGTGGCTCGCGATGTGGGGCGAGCACTACGAGCTGCCCGTACAAGCTCGGCGTGAAGCTGCTGCCGCAGCGCGCCGGCTCGGAGCTTCTCGAGCTCACGATCGGCTCCGACGGCCACGACAAGTTCGCCAACGTCGTCTTCGCGCCGATCCAGGACCGCCGCGGCCGCCACATCCTCTCGGTGCGCGACCAGAACACGTTCGAGGAGGCGCTGCGCAAGAAGCGCCTGATGACGCTCGTCCACCTGTGGCTGATCCACCGCTACAAGGCGGACTCGGTCCACTACGTCACCCCGACCGAGGACAACCAGTACCAGGCGTCGAAGATGCAGTCGCACGGCCTCTTCGCGCACGTCAACACCGAGGTCGGTCAGATCATCGTCGCCGACGTCAACCCGCCGCGGATCGATCAGCTCCTCGCCGGAGACCGCGCCGCGCTGTGGAAGCTGATCCGAAAGGAGGGCTGACCGAGGGCTCGGTGCGGGCGGCCACAAGGGCCGCCCCTACATCGGGAGAGGTAGGCCGCCCCAATTCCCGTTTCGCAACGTAGGGGCGGGGCTTGCCCCCGCCCGCGTCACGGTCTCTGCGCCTGCATTCGTTCCGAAACGTCGGGGGCGAGGCTTGCCCCGGCCCGCGCTAGCCCGGCAGCTTCGCGGCGAGCACGTCGATCTTCTCGATCGACGGCGGCTTCGCGAGAAGGTCCGCGGCCTTCGCCATCAGCGCCGCGGCGACGCGGCCCGAGAGGTGGGCCTGGCGCCCGGCCTCGTCGGGGAACGCGTCGAAGATGCCGAACGTCGATGGGCCCATCCGGATGGCGAACCACGCGGTCGTCGCTGGCTCCTCCTGGACGATCGCGAGCCCACCCTTCAGGAAGGCTTCGACGTCCTTTTCCTTGCCGGGTTTCGCATCGAGTTTCACGAAAAGGGCCACGCTCACCATGTCGGTCTCCTTTCGGAAATGAGAGGCTCCGGGAATCGTCCCGGCTTCACCGGGTCACGACGAGCGTCGCCGGCCGCAGCGAACCCATCGTGACGAGAGCGAGGAAAATCGCTGCAACGCGCGAGCCAGCGTCTTCGATCCTTGCACAGCCCGCCGCCGCGAACGCGGCCGCGTACTCGCGCCCGTGGCGGATGTCGTCGATCACGGCGCGGCCCCCCGGCCTCAGCACGCGGGCGATTTCCGCGATCGCCTTCGCGCGGTCGGCGGCGGCGTAGAGGTTGTGGATCGCCGCGCTCGACAGGACGACGTCGAAGGTCGCATCGGGAAAAGGGAGCCGCCGCATGTCCGCCGTCTCGACGGCGATGCGGTCGCCCACGCCCTCCCGCCGGGCGTTCTCGACCGGCGCCTCGGGGCGGTTGCCCGAGAGGTCCTCGCCCTGCCAGATGTCGATGCCGGTCGCGCGTCCGGTCGTCAGCCGCCTCGCGGCGCCGACGAGCATCAGGCCGCGGCCGCAGCCGACGTCGAGCACGCGCTCGCCGCCGCTCCACGAGACGCGATCGAGGAGCCGCTCGCGCTCGCGGATCTTGCCGAACCGGCTCGTCCAGACCATCCAGACCGCCATCGCGAGGCAGCCGAGACCGACGGAGAGACCCATCGGCGCGAACGAGACGCGGACGGGGCCGAGCGGGACGACGGCCGACCACCGTCCCGCGGCGCGGCCGGCGAAGAGCGTGAGCCCGGCCGCGGCGGCCACGAGGAGGTTGCGCACGACGCCCGGCGCGTCGAGGCCGTAGTCGGCGTTCTTCCTCATACGTCGGTGTCCCCGGGCTCGAGGCGTCTAGGTCCGGTGACGATCGAGGATGTCCTCGACCTCCTCCATGGAGAACGTGTTGAGCCGGGTGATCTTCGCCTGGTCCCGAAAAGCGGGGGGCACGATGCGGCGGGCCTCGTTCCTGTCGCCGACCTCGACGACCAGCCACGCCTTGTGCTCTCCGTCCCGGCAACCCCAGTCGGCGTTGCTCAGGAAATGGGAGCCGCTCTTCAGGAACACGTCGACGACGCGCGCGCAGGCCACCGTCTCCGCGTCGTGGGGAACCTCGATCAGGAATTTCTCCGCCATCACCCGTTCCTCCTTCGCGGCAGCGCCCATGCTATCGAGAGTCGCCGCCCGGCTTCCTCGGCTTCAGCGCGTCGAAGCCGGCCCGGAGCGCCTCGCGGGGGACCTTCCGGTAGTCGCTGAACTCGCCGGCGCCCGCGAGCCACTCGCCGCCGTCCATCGTGACGCAGTCGCCGGTCTGGTACGGGCAGAGGTCCGAGAGCAGGAACGTCGCGAGGTTCGCGATTTCGCGCGTCTCGCCGAAGCGGCCGAGCGGGATGCGGGCGAGCGCGGCGCGCTGCGTCTCCGGCGTCGGCATCAGCCGCGAGAAGGCGCCCTCGGTCGGGATCGGCCCGGGCGCGATCGCGTTCAGGCGAATGCCCGCGTGGCCCCACTCGACCGCGAGCGAGCGCGTCATCGCGAGGACGCCCGCCTTCGCGCAGGCGGACGGCAGCGCGTACGCGGTGCCGGTCCAGGCGTACGTGGTCACGATCGAGACCACGGCGCCGGGCGCCTTCCGCTCGAGGAGCTGGCGGCCGAACGCGAGCGTGCAGTGGACGGTGCCGTGGAGCACCGTCCGGACGACGGTGTCGAAGCCGTTCGGCGTGATCCCCTCGGAGAACGCGAGGAAGTTGCCGGCCGCGTTGTTGACGAGCCCGTCCAGATTGCCGAAGCGTTCCGCGGCCGCGGCGACGAGACCCGCCGCCTGCTCCGGCTCGCGCACGTCGGCGGGGAAGAACGCGACCTCGCCGCCCTCGCGCGCGCCCGCGGCGATCTCCTTCGCGGCGGCCTCGAGCCGCTCGCGCCGGCGCCCGGCGATCGCGACCTTCGCGCCGTGCGCGGCGAACGTCGAGGCCATCGCGAGCCCGAGGCCGGAGCCGCCGCCGGTGACCAGGATCGAGCGGCCGGCGAGGATCCTCGAGGCGAAGCCGCTCTCGGTCATTTCAGGTACTTGTCGAACCAGGCCACGGTCCGCTCCTGGATGTCGAGACGGTGCTCGGCGCGGCGGATGCCGTGGCCCTCGCCCTCGTAGATCACGAGCTGCGTCGGCACGCCGAGCGACTTCAACGCGTGCCAGAACTCGTATCCCTGCGGCGTCGGCACCTCCGAGTCGCGGTCGCCATGGAGCACGAGCGTCGGCGTCCTCGCGTTCTTGATGAACTCGATCGGCGACGACTTCGCGTACACCTTCGGGTCGTCGTACACCGATGCGCCGAAGAACGGGAGCATCCACGTGTCGATGCGGTTCTGGCCGTAGTAGCTCTGCCAGCTGACGATGCCGGCGCCGGCAACGGCCGCCGCGAAGCGGTGCGTCTGCGTGACCGCCCACATCGCCATGTAGCCGCCGTAGCTCCAGCCGCAGATGCCGAGCCGCCGGGGATCGACCGGCGCCGCCTTGAGCACGGCATCGATGCCCGAGAGGACGTCGCGCAGATCGCCGCCGCCGAAGTCCTTGACGTTGCCCTGGACGAAGGCCTCCCCGAAGCCGTAGCTGCCGCGAGGATTGGGGAGGAAGACGAAGTAGCCCTGCGACGGGAGCGTCGCGTTCCAGCGGGTGGGCCAGGAGACGCTCTGCGCCCCGGAGGGCCCGCCGTGCACGACCGTGACCATCGGGTAGCGGCGCGCGGGATCGAAGTCGAGCGGGTAGAGGAGCCAGCCCTGGACCGACCGGCCGTCGCTGTCCCAGCGCAGGCTCTTCGCCGGCCCCCAGAGCCGCCGCGCCCCCGCGTTGACGGACGAGAGCGCCTTCCACTCGCCGAGTTCGCCCGCGCACGCCTCGGGCGCGCGCTCGAACGAGGACAGGATCACGGCGGAGTCCTCGCCCTTTCGCGCCGGCGCGAAGTGGTCGATCGACTCGGCGCCGGCCCACAGACTCGCGACCTTCCCGCTGCCGAGGTTCACCGCCGCGACGCCCTCGCCGCCCTCGACGTGCGCTGTGAAGAGGATCTCGTCCCCGGCCCGGAAGAAGAGAGCGCGCGCGGACCCGGGCATGCCCGCCGTCAGATTGCGCGCGGCGCCGCCGCCGGCCGGAACGAGCCAGACGTCGCCGCCCGTCGAGCCCTCGTCGCTCATGATGCCGTGGATGACCGCGATCGTGCGCCCGTCGGGAGAGAAGCGCGGGCACGCGATCTGGAGCGGCGGCTTCCAGATCGATCGCGTTTCGCCGCGGTCCGCATCGATCGTGTAGAGCTCCGCGATCCAGTAGTTGTTGGTGCCCGAGCCTTTCGCGGCCTCGGCGGCGAAGGCGCTTCCATCGGGCGCCCAGTCGTAGTCGTACACGAACAGGTCGGCCGGCGAGATGACGCGCACGCGGCCCGTCTTCACGTCGGCGACGGCGATGCGCTGCTCGTCGAACTTCTCCTCGACGACGCCCGCGTCCGGCTTGTAGGCGACGAGCGCGCCCGTCTCCTGTGCCGAGTTCTCCACGAAGAGGAAGGCCACGGCGCGCCCGTCCGGCGACCACAGCAGGTGCTTGAGCTGGCCCTTCACGCGCGTGAGCCGGCGCGGCGCGCCCCCGGCCGCTGGAGCGAGCCAGATCTGAAGCTGACCCGGCGAGCCGGCATCGGAGAGGAATGCGATCGTCCGGGAGTCGGGCGAGAACGCGGCGCCCCACTCGCGGTGCGATTTGCCGTCTCGGGCCGCGGTCAGCCGATGCGCCGCGCCGCCCTCGACGCCTCGCACGGAGATCTCCCCGAGCGTCTCGGTCCCGTCGGGCCCGGCGGCCTTGACCGACCACGCCGCCCGCTCGCCGTCGGGCGAGATCGCCGCGTCGTGGAAGGAGCGGAGGGCCCGCTGGGCCTCGAAGGCCTGCCGGACCGACACGCGCGGCGAAGCGGAGGGGTTGGGGAGGGCGAGAAGCGAAGCGAGGGCGACCGTCAGGTGCAGCACGCGACCTCCCTGCGAATCAGAGCTACGTGAGGTCCACCCAGATCGACTTGACCTGCGTGTACTCCTCGAGGGCGTAATGGCCGCGCTCGCGGCCGAAGCCGGACTCCTTGTAGCCGCCGAACGGAAGGCCCGGGTCGTAGGAGTTGTAGGCGTTGATCCAGACGGTGCCGGCCCTGAGCGCCTTCGCCGTCCGCAGCGCCTTCTTGATGTCGCGCGACCAGACCGCGGCGGCGAGGCCGTAGATCGTCGCGTTGCCGATCGCCACGGCGTCCGCTTCGTTCTGGAAGGTGAGCGTCGCCAGCACGGGGCCGAAGATCTCCTCGCGCGCGATCGTCATCTGCGGCGTCACGCCGTCGAACACGGTCGCCTCGAAGAAGGCGCCCTTGCCGCCGATCGAGACCGGATTGCCGCCCGCGACGAGCTTCGCGCCCTCTTTCTTCCCGCTCTCGACGTAGCGCGCGACGTTCTGGCGCTGCTTCTCGGATACGAGAGACCCGAGCCGCGTCTTCGGGTCGAGCGGATCGCCCGGCGCCATCTTCTTCGCCCGCTCGGCGACCTTCTCGAGGAGCGCGTCGTGGATCGACGCCTCGACGAGGAGGCGCGAGCCCGCCGAGCACAGCTCGCCCTTGCCGTAGAAGATCGCGTTGATCGCGCCCTTCGCGGCCGCATCGAGATCGGCGTCGGCGAAGACGACGTTCGGAGACTTGCCGCCGAGCTCCATCGAGACGCGCTTGACGGTGCCGGCGGCCGCTCGGAGGATCGACTTGCCGGTCTCGGTCTCGCCCGTGAAGGAGATCTTGTCGATGCCCGGATGCTCGGCCATCGCCTTCCCGATCACGGGCCCCGGACCGGGGACGACGTGGAACGCGCCGGGCGGCAGACCCGCCTCGCCGAGCAGCTCGGCGAACATCAGCGCGGTCAGCGGGGTGACGGAGGCGGGCTTCAGGACGACCGCGTTGCCGAGCGCGAGCGCCGGGGCGATCTTCCACATGGCCTGGAGCAGCGGGAAGTTCCACGGCGTGATCGCGCCGACGACGCCGACCGGCTCGCGCACCGTCATCAGCATCGCGTCGGGACGCGCGGGAAACGTGTCCCCGTAGAGCTTGTCGGCGTATTCGCCGAAGTAGGACAGGCACTCGGCGGCCGCCGGCATGTCGATCTTGACGGACTCGAAGATGGGCTTGCCGTTGTCGAGGGTCTCGATGCGCCCGAACTCCTCCGCGCTCGCCAGCAGCAGCTCCGCGGCGCGCTGCAGGATCCGCCCGCGCTGGCGCGGCTTCATCGCGGCCCAGGGGCCGCCCTCGATCGACTTCCGCGCCGCGGCGACCGCGCGGTCGAGGTCCTCGGTCCCGGCCTCGGCGACCTCGGCGATGGTCTCGCCGGTCGCGGGGTTGACGGTCGCGAAGCGCCTACCCGAGACGGAGGGGGCGAACGCGCCGTCGATGAAGAGGTCGGTCTTCAGGAGCTACTTCCCCTTGAACTTGGGAACCCGCTTCTCCTGGTTGGCGGCGATGCCTTCCTTGGCGTCCTCGCTCTGGAAGAGGAGCTGCTGGAGCTCGCGCTCGACGGCGAGGGCCGACTCGAGCGGCAGGTCCCACCCGGTCTGGACCGCGCGCTTGATGCGGCCGACGGCCTTCGACGCCTTGTGGGGGGGCACGAACTGGCGCGCGTAGTCCATCACCTGCTGCCACCAGTCCTCGGGCGTCGCGTCGATGACCTGGTTGACGAGCCCGAGATCGAGCGCCTCCTCGAAGGAGAACGTGTTGCCGGTGACCATGAGCTCGATCGCCTTCGACTTGCCGACGATCTTCGCGAGGCGCGTCGTGCCTCCCGTGCCGGGGAGCACGCCGAGCGTGACCTCGGGCAGGCCGATCTTGCCCGCGTCCTTGCGGGCGATGCGCAGGTCCGCCGCCATCGCGATCTCGAGACCGCCGCCGACCGTGTGGCCGTTCAGGGCGGCGATGACGAGCTTGGGCGTGTGCTCGAGGCGGAGGAGCGTCTCGTTGGCGTGCAGGCAGAAGAAGTACTTGAACCCCGGAGTGACCGCGTTGAGCATGCCGATGTTCGCGCCGGCCGAGAAGAACCGATCTCCCTTGCCGCGCAGCAGGATGACGTGGACGTCGTCGTCGAAACGGGCCTTCAGGATCGCGTCGTCCAGCTGGCGATTCAGGGCGTAGGTGTAGGTGTTTGCCGGCGGATCGTCCATCTCGATGACGGCGATGCCGTCCGCGGCGCGGTAGTGGACGATCTCCGTGTCCCAGGATGGGCTCGTCCAGTCGCGGGTCTTGGTGGGGGTGCTCATGAGGGCCTCCTGAACGTCTTTCGAGCGGGCGATCCTATCAGGAAACCTCCGATGTAGACTCGCGCCATGGGCCGCCCCGAGCCCTCCCGGATTCCCATGGCGATGAGCCGGCGCGCGTTTCTCGCGACGACCGCGGCCGGGGTCGCGGGCGCGGCGATCGCGGGAACTCCGGCGGCGCCGCGGCGGCGCCTGCTCCAGATGAACGGCTATCCGATCGACGCGGAGACGCCGCTCGACCTCCTCGGCCGGAGCTACCTGACGCCCAACGACCTCTTCTACGTGCGGCACCACTGGAATCCGACGATGCCGGATCCGGCAGACGTGGGCCCTCAAGGTCGACGGCGAGGTCGAGAAGCCGCTCGCGCTCTCCCTCGCGGACCTGAAGGCGATGCCGCGCGCGTCGGCCACGTGCGTGCTCCAGTGCGCCGGCAACGGCCGCGCGTTCCAGCGGCCGATCGTTCCCGGCGTCCAGTGGCGCTCCGGCGCCGTCGGCAACGCGCGGTGGACGGGCGTGAGGGTGAAGGACGTGCTCGAGCGCGCGGGACTGAAGTCCGGCGCGAAGCACCTGCACACGTTCGGCACGGACGCGCCGCCGGAGAAAGTGCCTCCGTTCCACCGGAGCCTCGAGCTCGAGAAGGTCCGCGAGGACGGGATCATCGCGTTCGAGATGAACGGCGAGCCGCTGCCCCCCCTCCACGGCGCGCCCGCGCGGCTCATCGTGCCCGGATGGGCCGGCGACCACTGGATGAAGTGGCTCGGCCGGATCAGCCCGCAGGCGGCGCCGCAGACCGGCTTCTACATGGACGTGGCGTATCGCTGGCCGAATGCCCCGGGAGAGCCGGGCGTCGCGTTCAAGCCGGAGGAGATGCATTCGCTCACCGAGATCGTCGTCAAGTCGACGATCACGGAGGCGCCCGCGGCCGCGCGCGTCGGCAAGCCCGCGACGCTCCGCGGCGTCGCGTTCTCCGCAGCGCCGGACGTTGCGAAGGTCGAGGTGACCGACGACGGCGGCGCGACCTGGGCGTCCGCGACCCTCGGACGCGAGCACGATCCGTACGCATGGCGGCTCTGGTCGTTCGCGTACACGCCGAAAAAGGCGGGGAAGGCGACGCTGCAGGCGCGGGCAACCGACAGCCGCGGCAGCGTGCAGCCGAAGGACGCAGTGTGGAACCAGAGCGGCTATCTCCACAACGGCTGGCCGTCGGTCGAGATCGAGGTGGGCGCATGACCGGACGCTGGCGCGCCGCGGCCGCTCTCGGCGTCCTTCTCGGCGCGGCGCTCGTCGCGGCGCCGACGCCGGCGGGCAGGGTCGCGGCGCCGACGCCGGCGGCGTCCGCCCCCCGCAGGGACGACGAGCCGCTGCCGGCGCTCGGCGCCGAGCTCGGCGCGCTGCCCGACGGGCCCATGAAGGCGCTCGCCGATCAGGCGTGCCTGCACTGCCACTCGGCGGACATGGTCCGCCAGCAGCGTCTGACCGAGAAGCAGTGGACGGCCGAGGTCAACAAGATGGTCGGCTGGGGCGCCGCCGTCCCCGAGGACCAGCGCGCGGCGCTCGTCGCGTATCTCGTCGAGCACTTCGGGCCCGGAAACGATAAGTTTCAGCCCGTGGAGGCGCAGCCGGTCAGACGCTGATCCCCCCTCACCCTGACCCTCTCCCCCCGATGGGGGGAGAGGGGATTTGAAGAACAGCCGACCAACTTGGACTCCCTCTCCCGGCGGGAGAGGGACGGGGTGAGGGGCGTTCTGGCGCCGCCTGCTACAGCCCGAGGAAGCTCTTCGCGATCGTGAAGTAGATGATGAGGCCCGTCGCGTCGACGAGCGTCGCGATCAGCGGCGCCGACATGACGGTCGGATCGATTTTGAACAGCGTCGCGAGCATCGGGATCATCGAGCCGACGGTGTTCGCCCAGGCGCAGATCGCGAGGATCGAGACGCCGACGGTCATCGCGAGCGGGACGGTCGAGCCCCACAGCAGCGCGCGCCCGAAGCCGACGAGGCCGAGCATCAGCCCCAGGACGAGGCCGCTGCCCGCCTCCCGCAGGAGCACGCGGCCGAAGTCGCGCATCCGGATCTCGCCCACCGCGAGCCCGCGCACGATCGTCGTGACCGTCTGCGAGCCGGAGTTGCCGCCCGTCCCGATCAAAAGCGGGATGAAGAAGGAGAGCGCGACGACCTTCGCGAGCTCGCTCTCGTAGTGGCGGAGCACCGTGCCGGTGAACGTCTCGGTGACGAACATGAGGAGCAGCCAGTTGAAGCGGAGGCGGACGTTCCGGATCGGCTGCGTCGCGAAGTAGCCCTGCTCGACGGTCTCCTCGGTGGCGGAGACGCCGCCCATGTGCAGCGCGTCCTCGGTCTGCTCCTCGATGAGAATGTCGATGACGTCGTCCACGGTCACGATGCCGAGGAGCCGGTTCTCCTCGTCGACGACCGGAATCGCGTGGAGGTCGTACTTCGAGACGAGGCGCGCGACCTCCTCCTGGGCGGCGTCGCTGCGCACCGTCAGGAGACGCCGCACCATCATGTCGGCGATCCGCCGCTCCGGCGGGGCGGGGAAGAGCGCTCGCAGCGCGACGTAGCCGACGAGGCGGCCCTTCGGGTCGAGGGCGTAGAGGCTCTGCACGGTCTCGACCTCGGGGTCGATGCGCCTCAGGTGGTCGAGCGTCTCGGCGACGGTCCACTCCGGACGGATGGTCGCGAACTTCTCGGTCATGAGTCGGCCCGCCGTGCGCGGGGGATACCGGAGGAGCCGCTCGACCTCCGCGGCGTCGCGCGGCGACATGTTCGCGAGGACCCCCTCGCGCTGCCGCTGCGTGAGGTGCTCGAGGAGGAAGGTGACCTCGTCGGCGGGGAGCCGGTCGAGCTCCGCGCCGAGCTTCGCGGGCGAGGCGCGGTGCAGGATCAGCCGCAGCGTCTCGCCCTTCAGCTCCGAGAGGACGGCGGCGCCCTGGTCGGGCGGGAGGGCCTCGAAGACGACCACGCGGTCCTCGCGCGTCAGGTCCTCGAGAAGCTCGGCGATGTCCGCGGGGTGCATGCTCGCGAGCGCCGCGGGAAGCGCGTCCGGGTTCTCCCGAACCAGCTCCTCGATGTCCGGGGCGATGACCTTGGCGAGCGACATTGGGTGGGGATTCTGCCACCGGGTGAACGGGAGATAAATGGAGGAAGTGAACGAGCGCGGGATGCGGGATGTCGGGACAACTGGTACCGGGTCGCCGGATGCGGCTCGTCTTAGCGCCGACCTCCGACCTCGGAATGTCCTCGTCGGGATCCACCCAGTCGCTCGATCCGTCCGGATGGAATTCCTTCTTCCAGATCGGCACGGTCGACTTCACGCGGTCGATCGCCGCGCGGCACGCCTCGAACGCCTCCGAGCGGTGCGGCGCGACCGCCGCGATCGCGACGGACGGCTCGCCGACGGCGAGGCGGCCGACGCGGTGCTTCATCCGCACGCGCGCGTCCGGGAACTCCCGGAGGAGCGCGTCCGCGATCCGCCCCATCTCCGACTCCGCCATCGGTCCGTAGGCCTCGTACTGGATCCCCACGGTGGCGCGGCCCTCGTTGTGGTCCCGGACGACGCCGACGAAGAGACAGAGCGCGCCGTCGCCCGAGCGCGCCTCGGCGAGGAGCGCGGGGAGATCGAGAGGCGCGTCGGGTCAGGTAGGGCCCATCCCCATGCCGCCCGCCACCGGCGGCAGGAACGCCACCTCGTCCCCGTCGCGGAGCATGGTCTCGGACGGCACGTACTCGCGATTGACCGCGGCCGGAGGCGGGGCCGCGAAGCGCCGAAAGAGGGCGACTTCCTCGGAGAGCGACGCCCACAGCTCGCGAACCCGTGTGCCGTCGGCGACCTCCCGGGTCTCCCGATCGCGTCCGACCGCCTCTCGAAACGAGGCGAAGTGGAGGAGCTCGATTCTCATGGAACGCCGAGTCTAGACGCATGGAGGACCGAGGGATGATGGCGCTTGACACTGACTGACCGGTCGGTTAGATTCCGCCCGTGGTCAAGAGCTCACACGCGGCCGAATCCGAGCGCCGGCTCGTTCTGTTGAAGTCCGCGTTTCGCGAGGTCGCGGAGAAGGGCTTCTCCGAGGTCACCCTCGACGACATCGCGCGCCGGGCGGGCGTCTCGAAGGGCGTGACGCTCTACTACTTCGACTCGAAGGAGGAGCTCTTCCGCGAGCTCTTCTCCTGGCTGATCGACTCCATCCACGCGCGCATGCGCGACGCGGTCGCCGCGGAGAGCGACCCGATCGCGCGCATCCGCGCACTCGTCGCGCTGATCTTCCCGTCGCCGTCGAAGAACCGGGCATTCTTCCGCGCCTTCGTGGATTTCTGCGGCCTCGCGGCGCGCCGCGAGACCTTCCGGGAGGTCAACGAGCGGTTCTACGCGGGCTGCCGCGAGATCGACGGCGGCATCGTCGAGGACGGCATGCGCCGCGGCGTCTTCGCGGTGCGCGACCCGCGCGAGGCGGGCTCGACCATCCGCGCCATTTTCGACGGACTGATGATGCAGTGGCTGGCGGAGCGGGACCTCGAGGCGAGCTTCCCTGCCTATCGCGACCGCTGCGAGCGCCAGATTCTGGCTTACCTGCTGCCGGCGACCCCGGGGAAGGGAGAGGGTCGATGACGGAATCGGCCGAGACTCCCGTGAAACGCGTGATGTGCGCGAACGAGGGCTGCCCGCGCTCCGCCGAGCCGGGGGAGCGCTGGTGCTCGACCTGCGGCCTCGAGCGCGCGCTCTACCGACGCGAGGCGCGCCGCCCGAGCCCGACCTCGCCGGAGCCCCCGTCCGGCCGTCCGACCGGCCGGCGTTAGAATCCGGTCGACATGATTCCGGAAGGCGCGCCTCTGGCGCTCCAGAAGATCCTCCTTGCGGCGCCCCGCGGCTTCTGCGCGGGCGTCGTCCGGGCGATCGAGATCGTCGACCTGGCGCTCGACTGCTTCGAGGGCCCCGTGTACGTCCGCCGCGAGATCGTGCACAACCGCCACGTCGTGCGCGACTTCGAGGCGCGGGGCGTGCGCTTCGTCCAGGAGCTCGGCGAGGTGCCCGACGGCGCGACGGCGGTCTTCTCCGCGCACGGCGTCTCGCCGCAGGTGCGCGCGGACGCGGCGGCGCGGAAGCTCCGCGTCATCGACGCGACGTGTCCCCTCGTCACGAAGGTCCACCTCGAGGCGGTCCGCTTCGCGCGCCTCGGCTACGAGATCCTCCTCGTCGGCCACGCCGGACACGAGGAGGTCGAGGGGACGATGGGCGAGGCGGCGTCCCAGATCAAGCTGGTCTCGTCCATCGCCGACGCGGAGTCGGTCGGCGTCCGCGATCCCGAACGCGTCGCCTTCATCACCCAGACGACGCTCTCGATGGAAGACACGAGGCCGATCGTCGAGGCCCTGAAGCGCCGCTTCCCGAAGATCCACGTGCCGACGAAGGACGACATCTGCTATGCCACGCAGAACCGGCAGGTGGCCGTGCGCGCGCTCTCGAAGCGCGCGCCGCTGATCCTCGTCGTGGGCTCCCGCAACTCCTCCAACTCGAACCGCCTCGTCGAGGAGGCGCTCCTCGCGGGCGCGCGGGCGTATCTCGTCGACGACGTCTCGGAGATCGATCCGGCCTGGCTCGAGGGTGTCGAGACGCTCGGCATCACCTCGGGAGCTTCGGCGCCGGAGTTCCTGGTCAACGAGATCGTGCGCGTGCTCCGGGCGGGCCGTTCCGTGGAAGTCGAGGAGGTGCTCACGGTCGAGGAGGACGTCCACTTCCCGCTGCCGCCGGAGGTCGCCGGGGCGCGGCGCTCGCCCGCGTCCCGCGCGGGGCTGCCGGTCCGCTCCTAGCGCGCGTTTTCGATCGTGGGCGAGCGGCTGTCCGGCAAGGTCGGCTTCGTCACCGGAGCCTCCCGCGGCATCGGGGAGGCGATCGCACGCCGTCTCGCGGCCGAGGGCGCGCGCGTCGTCCTCGCGGCCCGCGACCGCGCCGCGTGCGAACGGCATGCGGAGGATCTGCGGTCCCGAGGCGCCGAGGCGATGGCGGCGGCCTGCGACGTGACCGACCGCGGCTCGATCGCGCTGGCGATCGCGACCGCCGTGTCGCGGTGGGGAAAGCTCGACGTTCTCGTCAACAACGCGGGACTGGGCGGTCCGACGCCGCTCGACGATCCGGAGGACGATCGCTGGAACTCGATCCTCGCGACGAACCTGACCGCCGTCTTCCGCGTCACGCGGGAGGCGTCGCCGTTTCTGCCGTCGGGAGGGCGAGTCATCAACATCTCGTCCGTGCTCGGCCGCTTCGGCGTTCCCGGATACGCCGCCTACTGCGCCTCGAAGCACGGCGTCATCGGCCTGACGCGCAGCCTCGCCCTCGAGCTCGCGCCGCGCGGCGTCACCGTCAACGCGATCTGCCCGGGCTGGGTGGAGACCGAGATGGGGCGCGAGGGGTTCAGCCGCTTCGGGGGCGAGGAGAAGGGACGCGAGGCGGCCGGTCGGATGGCGCCGCTCGGCCGCGTCCTCGATCCCGACGAGGTGGCGGGACTCGTGGCCTACCTCGCCTCGGACGACGCGCGCTCGGTCACGGGCCAGGCGATCGTGATCGACGGCGGCCAGGTGATGCCGTAGGCGGGTGCAGGACGGGATGCAGGACGTGAGATGCGGGATGCCGTTATATTCTGTCGGCCCGCGGTGGGTATCGATTCGGAATCAGAGGAGGGTGAAATGAGTCGCGAAGAATTTCTGGCCGCGCTCGACGCCATCGTCGCCGAGAAGCATCTCCTGAAGCATCCCTTCTATCAGCTGTGGTCACAGGGGCGGCTGACGCGTGACCATCTGCGTGAATACGCCGTCTCCTACTATCCCCACGTCGCCGCCTTCCCGACGTACGTCTCGGGCGTCCACTCCGGCACGGACGACGCGGCGCTCCGGCAGGAGCTCCTGGAGAACCTGATCGAGGAGGAGCGCGGATCGGAGAACCACCCGGCCCTCTGGCGCCGCTTCGCCGCGGCCCTCGGCGCCGCGCCGACGGACCTCGCGTCCGCCCCCCGCACTCCCGAGGTCGCCGAGACGATCGCCGAGTTCCGCCGCGCGACGCGTTCGGGCTCGGTCGAGGAGGGCCTCGCCGCGCTCTACGCCTACGAGTCGCAGATTCCCGAGATCTCGAAGACGAAGCGCGAGGGGCTCGCCGCGTTCTACGGGATCGCGGACGAGGACGCGACGCGCTTCTTCTCGGTCCACGAGGAGGCCGACGTGTGGCACCGCCAGGTCGAGCGGGACGCGCTCGGACGGATCGCCGACACGCCCGAGAGGCGGGAGCGGGCGCTCGCCGCGGCGCGGCGCTGCTGCGATGCGCTGAACCTTGCGCTCGACGGCGTGATGCGGGAGAACGCGCTCCACTGTTGAACGGCATCCGGGCGGTCCTCTTCGACGCGGGCGCCACACTCCTCTATCCCGATCCTCCGGTCGAGGCGGTCTACGCCCGCGTCTTCGCCGAAGACGGCGCACGGTTCACCCCGGGTGAGCTGCGCGACGCGCTGACGACGACCTGGATCGAGGTCCAGCGCGAGAAGCCGGGCGACCGCTACGGAGGCGTCAGCGGAGAGCCCGAGTTCTGGCGCTCCTTCCTCGGTCGCGTGCGGAACCTGCTCGATGGCGGACCGCTCTCGGAGGACGCGTTCGCGAAGCTCGCGCTCCACTTCCGGGATCCCGGGACGTGGGCCGTCTATCCGGACGTGACGCCGGCGCTCGACGCGCTCGCGGCGCGCGGCCTGCCGCTGGCGATCGTTTCGAACTGGGACTCGCAGCTGCCGCGCCTGCTCGAGCTGCGCGGTCTCGCCCCCTACTTCCGGACGGTCTCGGTGTCGGCGATCGAGGAGACCGGCAAGCCCGGCGCGGAGATCTTCCGGAGGACGTGCGAGCGGCTCGGCGTCGAGGCGGCCGAGGCGCTCCACGTCGGCGACTCGCTGCGGGACGACTACGATGGCGCGCGGGCAGCGGGCCTGCGGGCGCTGCTGCTCGATCGACGAGGGGAGCACCGCGACGTTCCGGATCGGATCGCGAGCCTCGCCGAGGTCCCGGGACGGCTCGCTGCCGAGTCCGTGTGAGCGCGCCTGAGGGAAGACTCGACGCGCGGCTAGCCGGCGTCCATCTGATATCCTCCGCCGCACTTTTCGCATGAGCCAGTTGCTCCGGAAGAAGTCCCTCGACCTGATCCTCGCCGACGCCGAGGAGCCCGAGCACCAGATGAAGCGGACCCTCGGGCCCATCCAGTTGATCGCGCTCGGCATCGGCGCCGTCGTCGGCGCCGGGATCTTCGCGACCATCGGGACGGCCGCCGCGGGCGGCGGGCACCACGACGGGGCGGGGCCCGCGCTGGTCATCTCGATCCTCATCACGGCGGTCGGCTGCGGGTTCTGCGCGCTCTGCTACGCGGAGTTCGCCTCGCTCGTGCCGATCGCGGGCAGCGCCTATACGTACTCGTACGCGACACTCGGCGAGTTCGTCGCCTGGATCATCGGCTGGGACCTCATCATCGAGTACGCGATGGGCAACGTCGCCGTCGCGGTCACGTGGTCGGGCTACTTCGTCGAGCTGATGCGGGGCCTCGGCGTCACGATTCCCCCGTGGTTGTGCACGGATCTCGCGACGGCGATGCGGACTCCGGGTTTCATGAACGCCGCCCCTCACGTCGGAGGACTCCCGATCGTCCTCAACGTCCCGGCGGCGGCGATCACCCTGCTCCTGACCTGGCTGCTCGTCATCGGCATCAAGGAGTCCGCGCGCTTCAACACCGCGATGGTGTTCGTGAAGCTCGTGATCCTCCTGTTCTTCATCGTCGTCGGCGCGAGATACGTCAAGCCCGTGAACTGGCATCCGTTCGCCCCGAACGGCTGGACCGGCATCGGCACCGGAGCGGCGCTCATCTTCTTCGCCTACATTGGGTTCGACGCCGTCTCGACGGCGGCCGAGGAGTGCCGGAACCCGCAGAAGGACATGCCGATCGGAATGATCGGCTCGCTCGCGATCTGCACGGTGCTCTACGTCGCCGCCGCGCTCGTGTTGACCGGGATGGTGCCCCTCGAGAGCATCCGCGGATCCGCGGAGCCGCTCGCCAAGGCCTTCTCGCTCCTCGGCATGAACTGGGCGGCGGGGATCGTCGCCTTCGGCGCCGTCATCGCGACGACCGCGGTGCTCCTCGTTTTCCAGTACGGCCAGGCGCGGATCTTCTTCTCGATGGCCCGCGACGGCCTGCTCCCGCCCTCGTTCGCGAAGCTCCACCCGAAGTACAAGACGCCCTACATCAACACCATCTGGATCGGGGTCGTCGTCGCCGCGCTCTCGGCCTTCGCCAACCTCGACGTCTTCATCGAGCTGACGAACATCGGCACGCTGTTCGCCTTCATCCTGGTGTGCATCGGCATCATGGTTCTGCGCCGCACCGACCCCGACCGCAAGCGCGCGTTCCGGACGCCGTTCGTGCCGCTGACGCCGATCCTCGGGATCCTGATCTGCCTGTATCTGATCGTGGGAATCCCCATGATTCAGAACGGCACGATCGTGCGGTCCGGCGGGCTGCCGATCGAGACGTGGATCCGCTTCGTCGTGTGGCTCGTCCTCGGACTCGTGATTTATTTCTCGTACGGTTTCCGGAAGTCCAAGCTCGCTCAAGGCTCGGACTCCTAGTGGGCCGCTGCGCGGCCCGACCAACGAGAGAGGGAACGCCGCTCTGTCACCCTCTCCCAGGGTCGGTTCCTGGGCGGGTGGAAACGAGCTAAACTCAAAACGGTGCGCGGAATTGTCCGTGCGGAGCGATTCGACCGTGGAGGTGGGAATGAGGATTCGAGAGCTCTCCCTGGTTGTCCTGTGTGCGGGCGCGCTCGCCGTTCCGGCGTCGGCGCAGGTCGCGACGAAGAAGTTTCCCTGGCAGCCGATCGGCGGCGTGCAGAACGTCGACGTCACGACGGATGAGGTCGTGGTCGGCCAGGTCCGGTTCGATCTCGGCAGCACGCTGAAGGGCACGCCGATCCGGAAGTCCAGCGCCAAGGTGCGCGTACGGATCGACAACAACAGCGAGCTGGACCAGGAAGTCGGGGTCGCCGTCGTCGTCTTCGACAAGGAGGGCAACGTCGTCGCCGCCGGATCGAACGGGACCAAGTGGGGTTACCTCGGCAAGGGCGATCGCGTGTACTACGACATCGACTTTCCGTACCTCTATCGGCGCCTCGATCAGGCCGCCGAGTTCATGGTGACGCTCGAAACGACGCCGAAGGCGACGAAGCATGGGAAGACGGTGACGGAGGAGCCCCCGCCACCGGAGCCGACGCCCATACCCTGACTCTTAGCGGGCCGCTACGCGGCCCGACCGACATGAGAGGGAACGTCGCGCACGCGGCGTCTCCCGACAAAGGAGTCAGGGAGCGAAGCCAGGAACGTCCTTGCCGGCGTATCCCGTCATCTCCACGTACGCGCGGCCGGACACGGGCCGTCCGTCCCGCGTGCCCGTGACCCGGCAGGCGCCCTCCCAGTACCGGACGCCCGTCGACTTCTCGGTCGAGAGCTCCTGGTCCGCAACGAGGGGCGTGACCGTCACGTCGAGCGACAGCGACCGGATCGCGAGCGACCAGACCGCCGGGTAGGCCGCGCCGGAGCGCGGCGAGGTCCAGGTGGTGCGCGGGGCGAGCGCGACGTCGTGCCACGCGACGGGGCGCGGCGGCCCCTCGGAGGGGACGAACATGCCGGTCGAGAACGGCGAGGCCGCGCCGGAGGCGAGCCGCATCCGGTAGAGCATCAGGTCCGACCCGTCCGAGAGGTTGAGGGCGAACCAGTCCCAGCCGGCCGCTCCCGCCGGCAGCACGCCCGGGCCCCACTCGTGGTCGAACCAGGCGGTGCCCGAGAGCGGCGTGCGGTCTCCGCCGCGCGAGAGTGTCCCCGCGGCCGCAAAGCGCGGGATCGACACGTAGTGCGAGTACTCGTTCCCGCCGGCGCCCTTCCTCGAGAGGCCGCCTTCCCCCTGGAGCACGGGCGGCTTTGCCGGGGTCAGCGCGAGCGAGAGCCGGCCGATCGCGCGCGTCCCGGCCTCGAGTCGGACGACGCCGTTCTCCTCGCGCGCCGACCAGTCCTCGTTCGAGACGTCGAGGCGGCCGGTCGCGGCGCCCGCGATGCCCGGCAGGCCCAGGTGCGTCTTCTCGTCGTAAACGAACGCGCCGCGGGCGACGTCGGTCCACGCGAAGTGGGCGAGGTGCAGGTCTCGCACGCGGAAGAACGTGAGCTGGAACCCGTACTCCTTTTCGCCCGGAGCCGTCAGGTGACCCGTGTAGTACCACCACTCGACGGGGGCGTCGGGGTGCGCGCCGTGGTCGCGCGGGAATCGCAACGGCTCGGAGGCCGGCAGCGCCGCCAGGAGAAGCGCGGCCCCGATCCGCGACGGTCTCATTCTTCCTGGAGCGCCGCGGCCGGGTCCACGGAGGCCGCGATGCGGCCGGGCACGACGCCCGCGAGGAGCGCGGCCGCGAGGACGAAGGCGACCGCGGCGGCGAGCGCGCCTCCGGGGATCGCGAGCGAGACCGTCCAGCCGAACGACTGCGGATTGATCACCCCGAGAAGGAGGGCGGCGAACGCCGCCCCGGCGGCCACGGCCGCCACCGCGCCGACGAGGCCCGAGAGCAGCGCCTCGAGGAGCGTCGCGCGGCGGATCTGGCCGCCCGCGGCGCCCATGGCCCGCAGGAGGCCGAAGGCGCGGCGCCGCTCGACGGCGGACGCCGTGAGTGCGTTCGCGACCCCGAGGACCGCGACCGCGACCGCGATCGCCTCGAGCGCGCGGGTCACGGCGAACGTCCGGTCGAAGATCGCGAGCGCCTCCCGCCGGAGCTCGCGGTTCGTGGAGATCGAGATCGCGAAGCGCCCCTGCGCCGCCGAGAGGATCCGGCGCCGCAGCGCGTCCGGATCGACGCCGGGCCCGGCCAGCACCGCGACGCTCGTGACCCGCGCGTCGCCGAAGAGCGCGAGGTAGAGGGAGCGGTCCATCACGACCGTGCCGCGGTCGTTCGAGTAGTCGCGATAGACCCCGGCGACGCGGAACGCGCGGGGACCGGACGGGGTCGGCACCGTCACGGTCGAGCCCCTTGCGGCGCCGTACCGTCGCGCGAACGGTTCCGAGACGAGGACTTCGCCGGCGGCCTTCGCGGCGCGCGCGACCGGGCGCGGGTCGGCCCCGTCGAGCAGCGGCAGGCCGCCGACGCGCGCCACGACCTCGAAGTCGCCGGAGCCGAGCGTGAACGGCCGACCCGCGGAATCCACGACATCGCGCGCGCGGAACGGATCGAATGCGGCGACGCCGTCGAACCCGGCGAGGAACGGCACGATGTCGGGCGGCAGGTCGCCGATCACGCCGGAACGGCCGCCCGTGTCGGCCTTGACCCAGAGGTCCGAGCGGAGCGTCGCCGCGACCCAGACGCGCACCGTCTCCCGGATCGAGGCGACCGTCACGATCATCGCGAGCGTCATCCCGAGGGCCATCGCGAGCGCGGTGACCGCGATGCCGTTGCGCGCGAGCGCGCCGCCGAAGAAGCCGGCCGCGAGGCGCCCCTCGGCGGGCCAGATCGCGGCGAGCGCGCGTCCCGGCCCCCGGGCGCCGGCGAGCACGAGGAGCGGCCCCGCGAGCGCGACTGCGCCCACGACGAGACCGACCGCCAGGAAGCCGAAGAGCGGGAAGCCGTCCACCGGGCCGAGCCGCGAGAGCGCCCAGGCGCCCACGAGCAGGGCGGCGGCGCCGGCGGCGCGGGGCCACAGCGAGCGGCGGAGGACGCCCTCGATCGAGCCGGGGCGAAGGGCCGCCGCGGGCTCGACGCGGGTCGCCTCGATCGCGGGCAGGAGCGTCGCCGCGACCGCGGAGAGCATTCCGATCGCCGCCGCGGCCGCCATCGCGCCGCCGTACGCCGCGCCCTCGATCCGCGCGGTCGGGAGGTAGATGCTCGACACCGTGCCCGACACGGCGCGGAGCGCGGCGCGCGCCATGACGAGGCCGAGGAGCTCGCCGAGCAGGGTGCCGGCCGCGCCGATCGCGAGTCCCTCGAGGAGGAAGGCCCCGAAGATCGCCCCGCGCGAGGTCCCGATGGCCCGGAGCGCCGCGATCTCGGGCCGCCGCCGCAGGACCGCGATCGACACGGCATTGGCGATCAGGAAGATCCCGACCAGCAGCGTCAGCGATCCGAGCGCGTTCAGGTTGAAGCGAAACGCCCGCACCATCCGCGCCGCCGTCTGCGCCGTCTTGCCCGGCGGATCGAGCGAGAGCCCGGGGGGCAGCGCGCGGCGGATCGCCGCCGCGGCGTCCTTCGCGGAGACACCCGGGTCGAGCGCGATGTCGACGCGGTCGACGAGGCCCGGCCGGCCGAGGAGGTCCTGCGCGGTGAAGACGTCCGTCAGGAGCAGATCGCCCCCGGAGGCGCGCGCGAGCCCGGAGAGCGCGAGGATCCCGCCGACGCGGACGCGGCGCCGCTCGCCGCCGATCACGAGAGAAAGCGTCGCGCCGGGACGGAGACGGTGCCGGGCGGCGAAGCTCTCGGGGACGAACACGGAGCCCCGCTCGGCGAGCGCGGCGCGCGACTCCGGGCCCGAGGGCTCGAGGAGGCGCACGTCGCGAATCGCGCCGTCGCCGCCCCAGTCGATCCCCACGATCTGCGCCACCTCGCGGGTGCCGTCGTCGAGCACGGCCGGCCCGGTCACCGCGGGTGCGAAGGAGCCGATGCGCCACAGGAAGGCGAGCCGCGCCATCGCCTCGACCGGCACGCCCGCGACGCCGGTCACGGCGAAGTCGCTGCGGCCGGCGACCGCGGCCGCGGCGTCCCGGAACGATCCCGTCACGCTGCGGTTGGCGTGGTGGATCGCGGCGACGGCCGCGACGCCCACCGCGACGCCGAGGGCGGGCAGGACCGCCCGGGCGGGGTGGCGCCGCGCCGGTCCGGTGACGAGGGCGCGGAAGACGAGGCCGAATCCGCTCACGCGATGCGCCCGTCCTTGACGAGGACGGTGCGGTCGGCGCGGGCCGCCGCGGCGGCGGAGTGCGTCGCGAGCAGGAGCGTCACCCCGTCCTCGCGCCGGACCTCGTCGAGGAGGCGGAGCACCTCGGAGCCGTTGCGGCTGTCGAGGTTGCCGGTGGGCTCGTCCGCGAGGAGCAGCCGCGCGCCGGAGACGAGCGCGCGCGCGATCGCGACCCGCTGCATCTCGCCGCCCGAGAGCTCGTAGGGGCGCGCTCCCGCGCGGCGCGCGAGGCCGACCCGATCGAGCAGGCGCCGGGCGCGGTCCGCGGCGTCCTCGCCGGCGTCGAGGCGCCGCGGCAGCTCGACGTTCTCCTGCACGGTCAGGTGCGGCAGCAGGTTGAAGAACTGGAACACCATCCCGACCTCGCGCCGGCGATAGAGGACGAGCGCGCGCTCCTCGAGCGCCGCGATCTCGCGATCCGCCACGCGCACCGAGCCCGAGGTCGGCCGATCGATGCCGCCGACGAGATGCAGCAGCGTCGACTTGCCGCTGCCGGACTCGCCGACGAGCGCGACGAACTCGCCGGAGGCGACCTCGAGGTCGAGGCGGTCGAGCGCGACGACCGGTTCCGTGCCGGGATAGACCTTTCGGAGCGCCCGGCACGAGACCGCCGGCGCGGCAGGCGCGACGGGCGCGGCGTCCGACACGGTGCGAGAATACCGGACGGGGACGGAGAGCCGGATTTCCGTCCAGAGACGCAGACCGCAGAGACCAGCAGACGTCAGAAGTGAGCTTTCTCTCGCCGCTTCGCCGCGCGTGGACCCACCGCGCGCTCATCGTCGCTCTCGTGCGCCGGGAGCTCGCCGCGCGGTACCGCGGCGGCGCGCTCGGCTTCCTCTGGTCTTTCCTGAACCCGCTCCTCCTGCTCCTCGTCTACGCGACGGTCTTCCGGCTCGTGTTCGCGCCGCGCGCGGACGTGCGCCCCTATGCGCTGTTTCTCTTCGGCGGCGTCCTCGTCTGGGGATTCGCGTCCGCCGCGCTGAACGACGCGGTCGAGAGCTTCCGGGCGAACGGGCCGCTGCTGCGCAAGACGACGGTCGCGCCGGAGGTCTTTCCCGCCGCGGCCGTCGGGGCGCGCCTGGCGCATCTCCTCCTCGCGCTGCCGGTCCTCTTCGCCGCGATCGCGGTGGCCGCGGCCCGGGGAAGCGTGCGGCCGGGTTGGCCCGTGCTCGAGTTCCCGGCCGTCCTCCTGCTCCTCTGCCTCGCGCTCTTCGGGGCATCGCTCGCAAGCGCGGCCCTGGCGGTGCACTTCGGAGACGTGCGCGACATCGTGGCGAACCTCCTGACGCTCGCCTTCTTCCTCACGCCGGTGCTCTATCCCGCCGAGGCGGTTCCCGAGCGCTGGCGGGGACTCCTGCGCGCGAACCCGTTTGCGAGCTTCTTTTCGGCGCTGCACGACACGCTGTTCTTCTTCCGGCCGGTCGCGGCCGCCGACTGGGTCGCGATGCTCGCCGTCACCGCGGCGGCGCTCTTCGCCGGCGGCGCCGTTTTCGAGCGCCTGCGCGATTCGCTCGCGGAGGAGGCATGAGCGCGTCGCGGCCGGCCATCGCGGTCGGGGACGTCCGGAAGGTGTACCGACGCTGGGCGCGCGAGCGCCACCGGACCCTCAAGTCGGTGCTGCTCGGGGGGCGGCGACTCCGCGGGGCGGAGGACGGCATCGTCGCGCTCGACGGCGTCTCGTTCGCGGTCGAGCCGGGGGAGACGCTCGGGATCGTCGGCGCGAACGGCTCGGGCAAGTCGACGCTCCTGAAGCTCCTCGCGGGGATCGTGCGGCCGACGCGCGGCACGGTGACGGTCGAGGGCCGCCTCGCGGCGCTGCTCGAGCTCGGCGCGGGCTTCCACCCGGAGATCTCGGGGCGCGGCAACATCGAGATCACGGGACTCCTCCTCGGCCTGACGAAGAGGGAGATCGCCTCGCGTTTCGACGCGATCGTCGCCTTCGCGGGAGTCGGGGAGTTCCTCGACGCGCCGCTCCGGACGTACTCCTCGGGCATGGCCGTCCGCCTCGGCTTCGCGATCGCCGCGCACAGCGACCCCGACGTGCTCCTCGTCGACGAGGTCCTCGCCGTCGGCGACGAGGCGTTCGCCCACCGGGCGCTCGAGAAGTTCTCCGAGTTCGAGCGCGCGGGCAAGACGCTCGTCTTCGTGTCCCACGACCTGAACCTCGTCGCCGAGCGCTGCCGCCGCGCGCTGTGGCTCGAGCGCGGACGCGTCGCCGCCGACGGGGCCTCGAGCGAGGTGGTCGCCCGCTACCGCGAGCGCGTGGCCGCCGAGGAGGGAGAGCGGCGCGCGGGCGAGGAGGGCCCGGGCCGGCGCGTGGGCTCGGGCGTCGCGACGATCGAGCGGGTGCGGCTGCTCGACGCCGCGGGGCGGGCCGTCGGCGTGGTCACTTCCGGGGCGCCGGCGACGGTCGAGCTCGTCGTCCGCGCCGGGGAGCCGCTGACCGATTTCGTGTTCGGCGTCGAGATCGCGACGGTCGCGGGCGATACGGTCTTCGGGACGAACACGGCCCTCGAGGGAATGCGGCCCGACCGATTCGCGGGCGAGGCGCGGGTTGCGCTCGAGATTCCCGCGCTCGATCTCGCTCCCGGGCTCTACGCGCTCGGGGCGGCGGTGCACGCGGGCGACGGCGCGCCGTACGACTACCGCCGCGACGTCCTGCGCTTCGAGGTCGCGGCGCGGCGGCCGGGCGTCGGCGTCTGGAGCCCCGAGCGCCGCTGGCTCTTCTCGGGCGGCGTCGCGTGGCGGGAGTGAGGCGGGGCATGCAGGTAGACTCTCCGCGCCGCATGCGTTCGTCCTTCCTTCCCTTCGCCCGGCCGAGCCTCGGCGAGGAGGAGATCCGCGAGGTCGTCGACACGCTCCGCTCGGGCTGGATCACGACCGGCCCGAAGACCGAGCGGTTCGCGGCGGATTTCCTCGAGTACGTCGGCGGCCGGCACGCCGTGCCCGTCGCCTCGGCGACCGCCGGCCTCCACGCGGCGCTCCTCGCCCTCGGCGTGGGCGCCGGCGACGAGGTCGTCACCACCCCGTTGACGTTCGTCGCGACACTCAACTCGATCGTCCACTGCGGCGCGGTCCCGGTGCTCGTCGACGTCGACGCGGCGACGCTCCAGATGCGGGTCGAGAACGTCGAGGCGGCGCTGACGCCCCGCACGAAGGCGATCGTCCCGGTGCACTACGTCGGGCAGCCCGTGGACCTCGATCCGCTCCTCGCCCTGGCGGCCTCGCGCGGGATCGCGGTGCTCGAGGACGCGGCGCACGCGGTCGGCACCGAGTACAAGGGGCGGCGCATCGGCTCCTTCCCGACCACCTCGGTCTTCTCCTTCCACCCGAACAAGAACATCACGACCGGCGAGGGCGGCATGATCGTGACCGAGGACCCCGAGGTCTTCGAGCGGGCGTCGCTGCTCAAGTTCCACGGCATGGACCGCGAGGCGTGGAAGCGCTTCTCGAAGGAGGGCAGCCCGCGCTACGACGTGGCCGTGCCCGGCTTCAAGTACAACATGATGGACATCCAGGCGGCGATCGGGCTCCACCAGCTGCGCCGGCTCGACGGCTTCATCGCCGAGCGCACGCGCCTCGCCGCGCGCTACGACGCCGCGTTCGCCGGGACGGCGGGCCTGATCCTGCCGTCGCGGGTCCCGTATCCGTCGCGGCACGCCTGGCACCTGTACACCCCGCTCGTCGACGTGGACCGCCTGACGATCTCGCGCGATCGGTTCATGGACGAGCTGAAGCGGCGCAACGTCGGCACGGGCCTGCACTACACGGCGGCGCACGAGTTCTCCTACTACGCCGGCCGCTTCGGCTGGAAACCCGAGGACTTCCCGGAGGCGCACTTCGTCTCCGAGCGGATCGTGTCGCTGCCGCTCTTCCCGGGCCTCACCGACGCCGACCAGGACGACGTCGTCGGGGCGGTCTCCGAAGTCCTGCGGGAGTTCCGCCGGTGAAGACGTCGGTGGTCGTGCCGGTCTACAACGAGGAGGGGAACCTTCCCGAGCTGCTGCGCCGCCTGTCGGCCGTCATGGACGCGACGGGGGAGCCGTACGAGCTCGTGTTCGTCGACGACGGCAGCCGCGACGGCTCGCTCGCGATCCTGAAGCAGGCGGCGGCCGAGCGGCCCGACCGTGTGCGCGTCCTCGAGCTCGCGCGCAACTTCGGCCAGCACCAGGCGATCCTCGCCGCGTTCGAGAGCGTATCGGGCGACGCCATCGTCACGCTCGACGCCGACCTTCAGAATCCGCCGGAGGAGATCCCGAAGCTCCTCGCGAAGATCCGCGAGGGCCACGACGTCGTCGGCGGCGTGCGCCAGAACCGGCAGGACACGTTCGCGCGGCGGCTCGCCTCGGCCATCGTCAACCGCGTCACGGTCGCGATCACGCGGATGCGGATCACCGACTTCGGCTGCATGCTCCGGGCGTATTCGCGGGACGTCGTCGAGGAGATCAACCGCTGCGACGAGTCCTCGACGTTCATCCCCGCGCTGGCGCAGAGCTTCGCGCGCCGGCCGACCGAGGTCGCGGTCGCCCACGCGCCGCGCCGCCACGGCGAGTCGGCGTACTCGCTCTACCGGCTCGTGCGCCTCAACTTCGACCTGATGACGGGCTTCTCGCTGCTGCCGCTGCAGGTCTTCGGCCTCCTCGGGACCTTCGTCGCCTTCGGCGGCATCGCGTTCGGCCTCTTCCTGTTCGTGCGCCGTCTCATCGTCGGCGCGGAGGTCGAGGGCGTCTTCACCCTCTTCGCGATCCTCTTCACGCTGCTCGGGATCGCGATGGCCGGGCTCGGCCTCGTCGGCGAGTACGTCGGCCGGATCTACCAGCAGGTGCGCGGCCGGCCGCGGTTTCGGGTGCGCCGCGTGTACGGCCTCGGGGCGGTCGCCGAAGCGGCGCCTGACTCGGCGTCCCGGCTCTCGGCGCACGGTTCCCGCCCGTCATGACGCGCATCGCCGTGTTCGCCTACTCGGACACCGGGCACGCGTGTCTCGAGCACCTCCTCGCGCGCGGCGAGAACGTCGTCTTCGTCGCCACCCATCGCGACGCTCCCGACGAGGCGGCGTGGTTCCCGAGCGTCGCCGCGCTCGCCCGCGCCCACGGCATCGAGCCCGTCGTGATGGAGAACCCGCTCGATCCGCAGGCGATCGCCCGCGTCGCCGCGACCCGCCCCGATCTGCTGTTCTCCTTCTACTACCGGCGGATCCTGCCGGACGAGATGCTCGCGCTGCCGCCGCTCGGCGCGTGGAACGTGCACGGGTCGCTGCTGCCGAAGTTCCGCGGCCGCGCGCCCGTCAACTGGGCGGTCCTGAAGGGCGAGACGTCGACCGGCGCGACGCTTCACGCGATGACCGGCCGCGCGGACCGCGGGCCGATCCTCGACCAGGAGCCGGTGGCGATCGGCCCCGACGACGCGGCGATCGACGTGCAGCGCCGCGTGACCGAGGCGGCGGTCAGAGTGCTCGAGCGGCGGCTCGACGAGCTGAAGGCCGGGCGCGCGAAGACGATGCCGCAGGACGAGTCGCAGGCGTCGCGCTTCGGCCGCCGGCGTCCGGAGGACGGCCGCATCGACTGGACGCGTCCGGCGAAGGAAGTGCACGACCTCGTGCGCGCGGTGACGCACCCGTATCCGGGCGCCTTCACGGACCTCTTCGGATCGCGGACGTTCGTCTGGAAGACGCGCATGCCGGGTCTCGCGGCGCACGACACGTTCCCGGGGCAGGTCCGCGCCGAGGAGGGACGCCTCTTCGTCGCCTGCGGCGACGACCGGTACGTCGAGCTGCTGCGTCTGCAGCCGGAGGGCGCCGCCGAGGAGGACGCCGCGCGGTTTCTGTCGGAGAGGGGGCGCTGATGCGGGTCCTGATCCTCGGGGTCAACGGGTTCATCGGCAACGCGCTGACCGAGCGCATCCTGCAGACGACGGACTGGCACGTCTCCGGCCTCGACATCGGCTCGGACAAGATCGCGCCCTTCCTCGACAACCCGCGCTTCACCTACCTCGAGGGCGACATCGCGATCAACAAGGAGTGGATCGAGTACCAGGTCAAGAAGTGCGACGTGGTGCTGCCGCTCGTCGCGATCGCGACGCCCGCGGCGTACGTGCGCGAGCCGCTCGCGGTCTTCGAGCTCGACTTCGAGGAGAACCTGCGCATCGTCAAGCAGGCCGTGCGGTACCGGAAGCGGGTCGTCTTCCCGTCGACTTCCGAGGTGTACGGCATGTGCCCGGACGCCGAGTTCGACGAGGACACCTCGCCGCTGGTCTACGGCCCGATCGCGAAGCAGCGCTGGATCTATTCGTGCAGCAAGCAGCTCCTCGACCGCGTGATCTGGGCGTACGGCGAGCGCGGGCTGCACTTCACGCTCTTCCGGCCCTTCAACTGGTTCGGCCCGCACCTCGACGACATCGACTCGCCGAAGGAGGGCTCGAGCCGCGTGCTGACGCAGTTCCTCCACAACATCCTGTACGGCGAGCGGATCAAGCTCGTCGACGGCGGCACGCAGCGGCGCTCGTTCACGTACATCTCGGACGGCATCGACGCGCTCATGGCGATCCTCGAGAACCGCGACGGCTCGGCCGACGGCGGCATCTTCAACGTCGGCAACCCCGCCAACGACCTCTCGATCCGGGAGCTCGCCGAGCGCATGATCGCCGCCGTCGGGGCGTATCCCGGCTTCGAGGACCACGCCCGCCGGGCGCGGATCGTCGAGGTCGCCTCCAGCGACTACTACGGCGCCGGGTACCAGGACATCCTCACGCGCGTGCCGTCGATCCGCCGCGCGCGCCGGCTCCTCGGCTGGGAGCCGAAGGTGTCGCTGGAGGAGGGGATCCAGCGGACGCTGGACTTCTACCTGAAGACCCGACGCACGGCGCCGTGACGCGCGCGTCGGGTCGCCCTCAAAGTCGACTGCGACACGCTGGAGGGCACCCGCGAGGGAGTGCCCCGGCTTCTCGACATCTTCGCGGCGCGCGGCATCCGCGCGACCTTCTACTTCACGCTCGGCCCCGACCGGTCCGGCGTCGCCATCCGCCGGATCTTCACGCGCCCCGGCTTCCTCGCGAAGATGATCCGCTCCCGCGCCCCCTCGCTCTACGGGTGGAAGACGATGCTGTACGGAACGCTCCTGCCCGCGCCGATGATCGGCGCCCGCGCCGCCGACGTCCTCCGCGCCGCGGCGCGCGCCGGGCACGACACGGGCGTCCACGGCTGGGACCACGTCGGCTGGCACGACCGGCTGCCGTCGATGTCGCGCGACGAGATCGCCCGCGACTACGGCGCGGCGCACGGCGAGTACCTGCGGATCTTCGGCGCGCCCGCGCGCTCGAGCGCGGCGCCCGGCTGGGCCGCGGACGCGCGCTCCCTCGAGGTGGAGTCCGAGCGGGCGCTCCTCCACACGTCGGACACGCGCGGCGGAGCGCCCTTCTTCCCGACGGCGGGGGAGCGGACGCTGCCGACGCTCGAGATCCCGACGACGCTTCCGACGCTCGACGAGACCCTCGCGTGGCCGTCGCTTCGCGGCGACGCCGCGCAGCGCGCGCACTTTCGCCGCGCGGTCCGGGGCACGGAGGTGCACACGGTCCACGCGGAGGTCGAGGGCCGCTCGAAGGCCGCGCTCTTCGAGGGGATCCTCGACGACTGGCGCGCGGACGGCGTCGTCTTCCCGACCCTCGCCGAGCTCGCCCGCGAAACGCTCGAGCGGCGGGACCGGATCCCCGCGCGCGCGGTCGCCTGGACCCGGCTGCCGGGCCGCGCCGGCGAGGTGGCGACCGGCTGGCCGGAGGCCGGCGGCTAGATGGGACGGGCGGAGCGCCTCGTGCTCGCCGCCGGCTTCGCCGGCGCGCTCGCCTTCCGCGTCGCGTTCTTCGCCGGATTCGCCGGCAACTACGACACGGCGTCGTACGAGGAGGTGGCGCGGACGGTGCGCGCGGGCGGCGACCCCTGGTCGACGGCCCGCTACAACTACTCGCCCGTCTGGGCGGGAGTCCTCGTCGTGCTCGTCCCGCGTCGCGGAGACCCTGGGCGTTTCCCTCGCCTCGGCGGTCGGGGCGCTGCTCCTCGCCGCCGACGCGGCGTCCGCGGCGCTCCTCTGGCGGCTCGGCGGGGGCGGAGCGTCCGGCGGGCGCGCGGCGCTCCTCTTCTTCGCGAACCCCGTCTCGATCCTCATCTCGAGCCATCACCGCGCCTTCGACGGGGTGGCCCTCCTCCTGCTCCTCGCCGCGCTCCGGGTGTTCCGGCGGGACCCGCTTCGTCCCGTGCCGGTCGCGGCCGCGCTCGCCGGATCGCTGCTCGTCAAGCACCTGGCGCCGTTTCATCCGCTGTTGTTCGTGCGCGGGCCCCGCCGGCGCGGCCTCCCGCCGGCGGCCGTCGCCGCCGTCTACGCCGTCTTCGCCGCGTCGTTTCTCCCGTTTCTCGCGGCGTGGCCCGCGATCCGCCGGAACGTCCTCCTCTACGGAGGCCTCGGCGGCCTCTACGGGACCGACGCGCTGCTCCTCCTGCCCGGAGTGCCGTTCTGGGTGCCGCGCGTCCTCTTCGCGGCGGCGGCGATCGCGGCCGTCGTCCTCCTCCTCCGGCGGCGCGTCGAGACCGCGCGGGCGAGCCTGCTCCTCTTTCTCGTGACGCTCGTCTTCCTGCCCGGGATCGGGCGCCAGTACTTCGTGTGGCCGATCGCGCTCGGCGCGCTGTTTCCGGGCGCGGGCTACGCGATCTACACCGCGGTCGCGACGGCGGCGCTCGTCGCGATCTCCGGCCTCGCGCCGTCGCTGGCGCACCTGCCCGGCTGGTACGGCGTCTGGTGGGCGGCGCTCCTGTGGCTGCTGCTCGAAGTCCGCGGCGGCGCGGCACCCGAGGTCCCGCCGAGGACCGCGTGACGCGCCGGACGATCCTCTTCGCCGCCGCCTTCCTCGCGGCGCTCGCGCTGCGAGTGGCGCTGCTCGCACGCGTGCGGACGAACTACGACCTCGAGTCGTTCGCGACGGCGATCGAGATCCTCCGGCGCGGGGGACGCCTCTACCTCGAGACGTTCCGCTACAACTACTCGCCCGTCTGGGCGCACGTCCTGCTCGGGCTCGACACCGCCGCATGGCGCGCGAATCTTCCGTTCGCGCAGGTCCTCGGCGGGTTTCTCCTCGCCGCCGACGGCGCGACGGCCCTGCTCCTCCATCGTCTCGCCGGCGGCGGCCGGCGCGGCGCGGCCACCGCGCTCCTCTTCTTCGCGAACCCGGTCTCGATCTTCGTGTCGAGCTTCCACCTCCAGTTCGACGGGGTGGCGATCCTCTTCCTCCTCCTCGCGGTGTGGACCGCGGAACGGCCCGCCGGCGCGCGCGGACGCACCGCGGCGGCGCTCTCCGCCTCGCTCCTCGTCAAGCACGTCACGGCCTTCTACCCGCCGCTGTTTCTCCGGAGGCGGGAGCCCGGCGGACTGGGGCCGCTCGGAGTGCTGATTCCCTATGCGGTGTTCGCCGCCTCCTTCCTGCCGTACGCGGGGCAATGGACGGGCATCCGCGACCACGTGCTCGGCTACCGGAGCCTGGCCGAGGACTACGGCACCGCGATGCTCGCGCGGATCCCGGGCGCCCCCGCGTGGCTCCCGACCGCCGTCTTCGCGGCCGCGATCGTGACCGCGCTCGTTCTTCTCCGCGGCGTCGCGCTGCCGCGCGCGTGTCTCCTGCTCTCCCTCGTGACGCTTCTCGCGCTGCCTGGAATCGCCGAGTACTACTTCGTCTGGCCGATCGCGCTCGGCGCGCTGTCGGCCGGGGCGGGGTTTCTCGTCTACACGCTCGTCGTCTCCGCGTTCTATCTCGGTTCGCCGGACGGGCTGAACCTTCCGCTGACCCACCTGCCCGGATGGCACGGCGTCTGGTGGAGCCTCCTCCTCTGGCTCGCGCTCGAGCTGCGCCGCCTGCAGCGGGAGAAGGCGGCCGCTCCGGCATAATGCGGGACGTGAAGGCGCGCGCCGGGGTCCGTCCCGAGCTCTGGCTCGCGCTCGCGTCCGTCGGCGGCTCCTTCCTCGTCTACCTGCCGTTTCTCTCGGACATGGGGCCCGTCTACCGCTTCTGGGACGGGCCGAACTACCTGACGGTCGCCCGGACGCTCTACCGGATCGGGCCGGACAACCCGCTCCTCGCCTACGTCTACGACGTCAAGTTCTTCGCGAGCTACCTGCCCGTCTATCCCATGCTCGTCCGGGCGTTCGCGTTCGTCGGCTACGAGCGCGCGCTCCTGCTCGTCTCCGTGCTCGCCGCGACGGCCGCGGTGCTGCTGTTCTATCGGCTCGCCCGCGACGTCTGGCGGCTCGAGTCGCCGGCGTTCCTGTCGCTCGTCTTCCTCTTCCTGCCGCCGCGCTGGCTCCTCTACCGGTCGACCGGCGCGACCGAGTCCGTCTACATCGCCGCGACGCTCGCGGCCGTGTACTTCTTCGAGACCTCGCGGACGGGCCGCGCCTCGCTCGCCGGCGCCGCGGCCGCGCTGACGCGGATCTCGGGGCTCATGATCGCGCCCGCCTTCGGCGTCGTGCTCCTCGCGCGCCGTCGGTGGCGGTCGATTCCGTGGCTGCTCCTGATTCCCCTGGGGCTCCTCGCCTACTTCCTCTTCTGCGCGGCGCGCTTCGGCGACTTCTTCGCGTACTTCACGCCCCACGGCGAGAAGCTCGCGCGGTTCATCCCCTTCGGCTTCCTGCCGGTCCTGTTCGCGAAGGGCCTCTACCACCAGGTCGAGTTCCACATCCTGCTCGCGCTGGTGTACGCGGTCGGCACGTTCCGGCTGCGGCCGTACCCCGTCCTCTTCTCCTACTGCCTCTTCGAGCTCGCGCTCCACGTCTGCCTGTCGACGGAGGACTGGAGCCGCTACTTCCTCTCGATGGCGCCCTTCGCGCTGATCGTCGGCTTCCGGGACGTGCTCGACACGCGCGCGTTCCGGTGGATCTTCCCCTTCTACGCGGCGCTAGCCGTCTACTACGCCTGGGGCGTGATCCCGTTGAACGGCTGCCGCCCCGACATCTACCTGCGCCTGCTCGTGCACCTGGGGCTGCTCCCGGCGCTCTGAGCGGGGCCGGGCGGCCGTGGCGATGCCGACGGCGACGAGGAACGCCCCGGCCTGCACGGCGACGCCGGTGCGGAACGGAGTGGGGTCGTACCGGATCTCGACGCGATGGCGTCCCGCCGGAACGGCCACCGCGAGCTCGCGCGCGTTCGCCACGAGCACGGGCGCCGCCGCGCCGTCGATCCGCGCCCCCCACGCGGGGAAGAACGTGCGCGAGAACACGAGGTGCCCGGCGCCGTCCGCCTCGACGAGCGCGGAGGCGCGGTCGGCCTCGACCGCCGCCGCGGAGAGCGTCGCCGACGATGCGCGCTCCGCCGGGTCGGCCCCCGCGCGGCCGGGCAGAGCGACGTCGCGCCGCGGATCGAACGCCGCCGAGCGCAGGAGCTGGATCGTGGGCGATAGGCCCGGGCGCCGCCACGTGCGGCCCGCCCAGCGGAGCTCCGGCACGGGGTCGGCCGTCTCGGAGAGGACGAGCCGCTTTCCGGCGACCTCGACGCCGGTGACCGGGCGGAAGAGGGGATGGTCCTCGCCCTCGACCGCCAGGGTCCAGCGCGCGCCGAACGCGACGAGCAGGCGATCCCGCTCGAGCGGCGGCGACGCGTCGGCGGCCTCGCTCGCGATCCGGTTGAAGTAGCCGTAGGACCCGTCGGGGTCGTTCTCGAAGAGGTACCGCACGCCGAAGGGCGCGCCGGTCGCCGGCACGAGCTGCTCGACGAGGACCCGCGCGAGGCGGCTCGTCCTCGGCAAATCGCCCGTGGCCGCGCGGAGGGCCGCGGGATCGAAGCGCGGAAGACTTCCCGACACGTACAGGCGCCCGGGCGCTTCGAGATGCCGCGCCAGGGCCGGGGCGCGGTCGAGGTCCCGCGCGTCGGCGGTGACGAAGAGAGGCAGGCCCCACCAGAGGGACGCCGCGAGGGCGAGGGCGGCGAGGAGGACGGACGGCTCGCCTTTCGGTCCCGACCGGAGCGCCAGCGCGGCGAGCAGCGCCGCGACGGCGCCGACGAGCGCGTCGCCGCGGACGAGCCCCCGGAAGACCGCGACGAACGCCGACGGGTCGTCCGAGACGCGGTCGGCGAGCGGCGCCGCCCAGCGCTCGAGGGCGCCCCCCGGGGCCGCGGCGATCCAGGCCGCGCCGAGCGCCGCGAGCCAGAGGACGAGGAGGGCGGCCTCGCGCCGGCCGGGACGGCGCCGCGCCAGCGTCTCCGCGGCGAGGCCCGCCAGGAGCGCCGCGAGGATCGTCGTCAGGAGGTAGAACTTGATCGGGTAGCGGAGCTTGCGGAGCGCGCCGACCGCGTACACGAGGCGATAGAACGGCAGCGAGAACCCGAACGCGAAGGAGAGCGCGACGAGCGCCCCGATCGCGAGCGTCACGGCGCGGCGGTCCCAGAACCCGCGGCGGAGTCCCGCGAGAAGGAGGACGAAGAGCGGCACGACGCCGAGCGTCACGCACCAGAGGTAGACGAAGTCCTGCTGGGCCAGCGAGCGCAGCCAGTTCGCGCCGCCGCCGAGGACGTCGGGGCTGCCGCCGAAGCGGGGAAGCAGCCACTCGATCGCGCGGCCCGCGTGAAAGGCGGCGGCGCCGGAGGCCCGCTCGGAGTAGAGGTGCTGTCCGCGATAGGTCAGCGAGAAGACCGCGGAGAGCGGCAGGAGCAGCGGCGCGGCGAGCCCGAGTCCGAGCCCGCCGGCGCCGGCGGCGCCGAGCGCGGCGGCGGCGAGGGCGCGCGCCCGCCGGCCGGGCGGGCGCGACGCGACGGCGGCGGCGAGCAGACCCGCGCCGAGCGCGAGCGTCACGAGCGTGATCGCCGGCTCGCCGGCGAGGAGCTGCAGCCCGAGAGCGAGACCCGCCGCGGCCGCTGCGCGCGCGGTCTCCCGCGGCCGCCGCGCCGCGCCGAGGTCCGAGAACGCGGCCGCGCACCAGGGGAGCCACGCCGCAGCCGCGCTCGAGTTCATGAACGCCGAGCCGTACGACAGCATCATTCCGGAGAAGCCGTACGCGACGCCGGCGAATAGCGCCGCGTTCTCGCCAAGGCCGAGGCGCCGCGCGAGCGCGCGCGCGCCGAGGAAGGCCCAGAGGACGTGCACGAGATAGTGGAGGTTGAACGCGGCGTTGGGCGGGAGCAGCCGCTCGAGCCAGAACGACGGATAGAGGAGCACCGCGTTCGGGTTCGCGAGGAGCGGCTCGCCGCCCGAGGCGGACGCGTTCACGAACGGGACGCGGCCGGCGGCGAGTGCGCGCACCGCCTCGCGGCGCCAGGGCCAGTGCGTGATCTGCGCGTCGCGGAAGACGAGGCGGCGAGAGCCGACGATCTCGGGCAGGAGCGGGAGGGCGAGAGCGATGGCCACGGCGAAGCCGGCCAATCGCGCGCGCACCCGCCGGGACATTGAGGCAAGTGTACTTCGCCGCAGGGCCCGTTAGTGCGATCATGGTCGGCACCCGACCGATGCTCGAGACCGATCTGCAACCGCCGCGCTCTTCCGGCACGCCGCGCGACGCGGGAGAGGCGGCCGAGAGACGGCGCCGCCGGGAAAGCCACTTCGACGCGCTCGCGCCCGAGCGCGACCGCTGGCGGGCGCGCAGCGCGCACTACCATCGGGCGATCGCGGCGCTCTGCCGCCGCCACGTCGCGCCCGGTTCCCGCGTCCTCGAGCTCGGCTGCGGCACCGGCGACCTGCTCGCGGCGCTCGATCCGGATCCCGAGGGGAGCCTGGGCGTCGACCTGTCCGCGGCGATGGTGGCGCGCGCCCGCGAGCGCCACCCGGAGCTCCGCTTCGAGCGCGCCGACGCCGAATCGCTCGCCCTGCCGGGCCGGACCTTCGACGCGATCGTCGCCAGCGACCTCGTCGGCCATCTCGAGGACATCTACGCGACGCTGCGCGGGCTGCGCGCGCTCTGCCACGCGCGCACGCGGCTCGTCGTCACGTACCACAACTTCCTGTGGGAGGGCGCCCTGTCCGCGGCCGAGTCCCTGGGCCTGAAGATGGCGCAGCCGGACCTGAACTGGCTCGGCATGCAGGACCTCGAGAACCTGCTCCGGCTCTCCGGGTTCGCTCTCGCGGCCCGCGGCCGCGAGCTCCTCGTGCCGGTGCGCGTCCCGATCGTCGCCGGCGTCCTCAACGCGATCGCGCCGCGGACGCCGGTCCTCCGGCACTTCTGCCTCGTGCAGTACGCGGTCGCCGAGCTCGAACCCGCGGCGGGAGAACGCCGCGTCGGCGCCCGGGCCGAGGAGACCGAGGGCCGGGCGCCGAGAAGAGAGAGTCCCGTTCCCCGGGAGCCGCCGAGCGTGTCGGTCGTCATTCCCTGCCGCAACGAGGCGGGCAACGTGGACGCCGCGGTGGAACGCCTGCCCGAGATGGGGCGGTCGACCGAGATCCTCTTCGTCGACGGCCATTCCACCGACGGCACCGTCGAGCGGATCGAGCAGGCGATTGCGCGATGCCGCGGGCGCCGGGACATCCGCCTGATCCACCAGACGCCGCGCGGCGAGGTCGGAACGTCCACGGAGGACCCGGACCGGATGCTGCGCCTCGGCAAGGGCGATGCGGTGCGCAAGGGCTTCGCGGCCGCGAAGGGCGACGTCGTGATGATCCTCGACGCGGACCTGACGGTCGCGCCGGAGGACCTGCCGCGCTTCGTCGAGGTCCTGGCCGAGGGCCGCGCCCGCTTCGTCAACGGCTCGCGCCTGGTCTATCCGATGGAGCAGGAATCGATGCGGTTCTTCAACCTCTGCGGCAACAAGGCGTTTTCCCTCGCGTTCACGTGGCTGCTCGGCCAGCCGATCAAGGACACGCTCTGCGGCACCAAGGCGCTCTTCCGCGAGGACTACGAGCGCCTCGCGGCCGGGCGCGCGTACTTCGGGGACTTCGATCCGTTCGGCGACTTCGACCTGCTGTTCGGCGCCGCGCGGCTCCGGCTCCCGATCGTCGACATGCCGGTCCGCTACGCGCGCCGCACCGCCGGCGTCTCCAAGGTGCGGCTCGTCAGCCACGGCTTTCTCCTCGTGCGGATGGCCGGCATCGCGTTCCGCAAGTTCAAGTGGAATCGCTGGCTCGGCCGCGACCGCGCCTCCGGAGCGGGCGCGTGAAGCGCGCGCTGCTGACCGGCATCACGGGCCAGGACGGCTCGTACCTCGCCGAGCTCCTGCTCGGGAAGGGCTACGAGGTCCACGGCGTGATCCGCCGCTCGTCCTCGTTCAACACGGGCCGCATCGACCACATCTACCAGGACCCGCACGAGGCCGGGCGGCGCCTCATCCTCCACTACGGCGACCTGAACGACGCGTCGTCGCTCAACCGCACCCTTCGCCTCGTCGATCCGCAGGAGATCTACAACCTGGGCGCGCAGAGCCACGTCAAGGTCTCCTTCGACACGCCCGAGTACACGGGGGAGGTCACCGGCCTCGGGTCCGTGCGCCTTCTCGAGGCGATCCGCGAGCTCGACATCCGGCCGCGGATCTACCAGGCCTCCTCGTCGGAGATGTACGGCGGCGCCGCGCGCGTGCCGCAGACCGAGGAGACGCCGTTCGAGCCGCGGAGCCCCTACGCCGCGGCCAAGGCGTACGCGTACTGGATGACGGTCAACTACCGCGAGGCGTACGGCCTCTACGCGGTCAACGGCATCCTGTTCAACCACGAGTCGCCGCGCCGCGGCGAGACGTTCGTCTCGCGCAAGATCACGCGCGCGGTGGGGCGGATCCGGCACGGTCTGCAGGACCGTCTCTACCTGGGCAACCTCGAGGCGCGCCGCGACTGGGGCTACGCGAAGGACTACGTCGAGGCGATGTGGCGGATGCTGCAGCAGGAGGCACCCCAGGACTACGTCGTCGCGACGGGAGAGAGCCACACCGTCCGCGAGTTCTGCGAGCGCGCGTTCCGACGCGGGGGCTGGCAGCTCGACTGGCGGGGCGCCGGCCGCGAGGAGCAGGGTGTCGACGCGGCGACGGGCCGCGTGCTCATCGAGGTCGATCCCTCCTACCTCCGTCCGACCGAGGTGGCGCACCTCTGCGGCGACGCGTCGCGGGCGCGCGCGGTGCTCGGGTGGACGCCGACCGTCGACTTCGCCGCGCTCGTCGACCTCATGACCGACGCGGACCTCGCGCTCGCCGAGCGGGAGACGCGGTCCGGAGCCCCCGCGGAGCGCCCGTGAGTTTCTGGGAGCGCCGCCGCGTCCTCGTGACGGGCGGCGGGGGGTTCTTCGGGCGGCGGCTCGTCCGCCGGCTCGAGAGCGAGAGGGCGGCCGCCGTCGTCGCCCCGCGGTCGAGCGACTACGACCTGCGCGACGCGGCGGCGATCGACCGGTGCCTGACGGACGCGCGGCCGGACGTCGTGGTCCACGCGGCCGCCTCGGTCGGCGGGATCGGGGCAAATCGGAGCCATCCGGGAAAGTTCTTCTACGACAACGCGGTCATGGGCATCCAGCTGATCGAGGCGGCGCGGCGCTTCGGCGTCGCGAAGTTCGTCTGTCTCGGCACGGTGTGCGCGTATCCGGGCGAAACGCCCGTGCCGTTCCGCGAGGACGACCTGTGGAACGGCTACCCGGAGCCGACCAACGCGCCCTACGGCCTCGCGAAGAAGATGCTGCTCGTCCAGCTCCAGGCGTATCGCGCGGAGTACGGCTTCGCGGGGATCTACTTAATCCCGGTGAACCTCTACGGCCCGGGCGACAACTTCGATCCCGAGACGAGCCACGTCATTCCGGCGATGATCCGCCGCCTGGCGGAGGCGGCGGAGCGGCATCTCCCCGAGGTCGTGCTCTGGGGCGACGGCTCGCCGACGCGCGAGTTCCTGCACGTCGACGACGCGGCGGAGGCGGTCGTGCTCGCGGCGGAGCGGTACGACGCGCCCGAGCCCGTCAACGTCGGCTCGGGCGCCGAGATCTCGATCCGCGACCTCGCCGGCACGATCGCGCGGCTGACGGGCTTCGCCGGAAAAATCGCGTGGGACCCGTCGAAGCCGAACGGCCAGATGCGCCGTCGGCTCGACACGTCGCGCGCGCGCGCCGCGTTCGGATTCGCGGCGAAGATACCGCTCGACGAGGGTCTCGCGCAGACCGTCGCCTGGTGGCGCGACCAGGGCCGCGCCGCCGGACGATGATCCACGAGGAGGAGGCGGCCGGGGACCGGCGGGCCGCGGCGGCCGTGATCGCCGTCCTCGGCGCGCTCTGCGTCTACTTCACGGGCGTCTTCCCGCCCTGGGCGAATCCGAACGAGCTCTCCCGTTTCGAGGCGGTCGTCGCCATGGCCGACGACGGCACGTTCTCGATCGACGCGGCCGTCGCGCGCCTCGGCGACCACGAGGACAAATCCGTGTCGAACGGCCGCTTCTACTCGAACAAGGCGCCCGGCCTGGCGTTCGCCGCCTACCCCGTCTACCGCCTGCTGCGCCTGGTGCTCCCGCCGCCGGAGCCGGGAACCGGCAGCCCGATCTTCTTCCTCGCGCGGCTCCTGACCGTCTCGCTCGTCTGCCTGCTCGGGCTGCGCCGCTTCGCCGCGCGCCTGGCGGAGCGCGGGCCGCCCGAGGCAGTCGGTCTCGTCGTTCTCGCCGTCGCCCTCGGGACGCCGTTTCTCTTCTACGCGCGCTCCTTCTTCAGCCATGCGTGGACCGCGGCGCTGCTCTTCCTCTCGTGGGATCGCCTGCGCCGCGCCGAGGAGCGCAATGGCTCGGGCCGCGGCGCTCAGACGGCCGCGGTCGCCGGCCTCCTCGCGGGCTGGGCCGTCCTCTCCGAGTACTCGGCGGCGCCGCTCGCGCTCGCGCTCGGCGTCCGGGCCGTCGCGACGCGCTCCGGCCGGCGGCTGACGGGCTTCGTTCTCGGAGCGGCCGTGCCCGCGGCGCTCCTCGCCGCCTACGACGCGATCTGCTTCGGCTCGCCGTGGACGCTGTCGTCGGCGCGGGAGGCCTCGCCCGACTACGCGGCGCTCGCGGGTTCCGGAATCTTCGGCTTCCGGCTGCCGAGTCCGCGCATCGCGTTCGCGTACCTGCTCGACCCGGCGCGGGGCGTGCTCCTCTTCTCGCCGTTTCTGCTGTGGACGGTCGCCGGCCTCGTCGCATGGTGGCGCCGCGGCGACGACCGCCGCGACTGGTGGATGGTCGCGGGCGGCCTCGCCTTCTTCTTCGTCTGTCTCTGCGGATACCCGAACTGGCACGGCGGCTGGAGCCTCGGGAGCCGGTACCTGCTGCCCGGTCTCTTCTTCGCGGCTCTGCCGATCGGCGGCGCGCTCGAGCGACCGCTGTCGCGCGGTCTGTTCGCCGCGGCGGCGGCGTTCTCCGTCGCCGCCCACCTCGTGCTCACGGCCTCGTGGCCGCACTTCCCGCCGGAGATGCCGTGGCCCGAGGCGACCGGGTCGCTCTGGTTCCTGACGCGGGGCTGGGCGGCGCCGAATCTGGGCACGCTGGTCGACGCGAATCCGTGGGTGTCGCTCGCCATTCCCGCGCTGCTGACGCTCTGGGCCCTCGTCGTCGCCTGCCGCGCGGCCGGTCCGGTCCGGCCCGTGGCGGCGGTGGCCGTCCTCCTCGGCATCGCGCCGCTCGTGGCGCTGCTGCTCCGGCCTCCCGAGCCGCCCTACTTCGGCCGGCTGTGGCGCGCCGGCGTCTTCGGCGCGTTCTCGGGCCGCGACGACGCGCGCACGGAGCTGCGGCGCGTCGCGAACGAGGCCGCGACGCCCGGCGAGGGCCGCCTCGCCGCGCGCATGTGGCGCTTCTTCGGGGGCGGCCCTACCGGTCGATGATCTCGAAGACCCGCCAGCGCGGCACCCAGGCGCCGCCGCGCCGGATGGCGCTCTTCGAGTCGAAGAGGAGGCGGAAGCGGGTGAGCGGCGGAATCGCGACCGTCTCCGAAGAGAGGCCGCGCCCGCCGAAGTCGTAGAGCCGCGACTGCATGGTCGCGAGGTAGGCCGGCGTCGGAACGAGCGAGCCGTCGGCCGCGCTCGCGAGCAGGGGAGGCCGTCCGAGGTAACCCGCGTACTCGTTGACGCGCGGCACGAGGTCGGTCGCGAGGACCCAGCGCGCCCGGTGCCGGCGCGCGATCTCGAGGGCCTCGTCCTCGCTCGCCGCGAGGAAGAAGCGGATCGAGTCGAGGAACCCGTAGCCGAAGTTGTTGGCGACGACCGGCTGCTCGGCCTCGTAGAGGATCCAGTGGCCGAGCGACCACGGCGCCATGACGGAGGGCGCCCTGGCGAGCGCGGCCGGAAATGGCGGCGGACCGAGCAGGCGCGGGTCGTAGGCGTCCACGGCGCGCGGCAGCTCGGCGCGCATCCGGCCGAGCGTCGCGAAGAGGTCCGAGCCGGGGAGGGTCACCTGCGCGAGCTCCCGACGGAGTCCCGGCAGCATCGGAACGGCGAGACCGACGGCGAAGACCGCGGCGAGCACCGGGCGCCCGGTGCGCGCGCCGACGAACCGCGCCGTCTCGACGAGCGCGAGGGCGGCCAGCGGCGCCGCGTAGTAGACGTTCAGCCGCTGCGACAGCGCGAGGAAGAGCGTGACGGCGCCCCAGACGGCCAGCGTCGCGAGCGGGCCGCTGCGCTCCCGCGCGGCGCGAATTCCCCACGCGATGACGACGAGCGGCGCGAGGAAGAATCCGAGGGAGAGCTGCTCGAGCGCGAGGCCGGGCCCTCCCGAGAGGAGCGGCCGAGTCTCGAAGATGCCCCGCAGCCAGTCTTTCGGGTACGAGACATACCCGGCGGCGCCGGCGACCTCGCTCGTGCGGCCCGCGACGTATCCCACGCCGCGCGCGAGGCCGGCCGCGAGCGAACCCGCGAACGGCAGCGTCGCGGCGGCCGCGGCGGCGGCGAGGGCGCCCCCGAGAAGGAGGTCGCTCCGGCCGAGGCGGCGCCGGAGACCGAGGCCGAGGAGCTCGAGCGCCGCGACGCCGCCGGCGAGCGCGGCGAGGAAGAGCGGCTGGAAAAAACCAAAAGAGACATACGTCAGCGGCGGCGAGAGCCAGCCGAGCCACGCGGCCGTGGCCGCCGCCGTCGCCGCCGCCGGGAGGCCCAGGACCCAGAGGGCGGCGCGCACCGTCGGGCGTCCGGTCAGCGCGGTCTCGAGGACGAGCGCGAGCGCGAAGATCGCGCCCCAGTAGATCGCGCCCTGCCAGGTCAGGACCGCGAGGGCGAGCGCGGCGCCCGCCGCCGCCTCCCGCGAGGCGGAGGGCGCCTCGCGGCTCCGCACGAAGAGGAGGAGGGCGAGCAGCCCGGCGAACGACTCCGCCGCGTGCTGGTCCGTGTGCGCATATTGCGTCCACAGGACGTGTCCGGGGCAGACGGCGAGGAACAGCGCGGCGGCGACTCCGGCTCCCGGTCCGTACCGGCGCAGCGCGAGAGCCCCGGTGAGCGCGATGGCGCCGGCCGCGAGGGCGACCGGAACCCACGCGGCGCCGCGCTCGACCTGGCCGGGCGTGGCCGCCGCGCCGTGGGCGAGCCGAGCCGGCAGCGCGAGTGTGAGGTCGAAGAGCGGGGGCCAGATCGCGACGCCGCCGTCGGGGAAGTTCATCAGCGGATCGAACTGGATCGTCCGGGGAAAGTGCGCGGCCGCGAAACGCGCCCGCCGCATGTGGTACGCGGAATCGGAGTCGAGGGGGTGCACGCGGTCGCCCGCCTGCGCGGCTTCGCGCGTGTGCAGCCGCAGGGCGGCGCCGAGGAGAATCGCGACGGCGACTCCGAGGAGGAAGAGCCTGCGGCGGAACACTGCGACGATTATGCCTGCTCGCCGCATCCCGATCGAAGCCGGGCCCTCACCTCGCTCGGCCCCGGCTTCGACGCGGCGTTTCTCCGCCGCGAGCTTTTCTTCGAAGCCGGGCCCACGCTTCGCTCGGCCCCGGCTTCGACGCGGCGTTTCTCCGCCGCGATCGCGTAAAATTCGGGGACTGACCGTGAAACTGTCCGTCCTGATGCCCGTGTACAACGAGGCCGCCACGATCGACGCGATCCTCGGGCTCGTGTCCCGCGAGGGAACCGAGAAGGAGATCGTCGTCGTCGACGACGGATCGACGGACGGCACCCGCGAGAAGCTCGCGGCGTGGGACGGGCGGGACGGGGTCCGCGTCATCCTCCATCCCCGCAACATGGGCAAGGGGCGCGCGGTGCGCACCGCGATCGACGCCGCTCGGGGCGACATCCTCCTCATCCAGGACGCCGACCTCGAGTACGACCCCTCGGAGTATCCGCGGCTCCTCGCGCCGATCGAGGCGGGGCGCGCCGACGTCGTCTTCGGATCCCGTTTCGCGGGCAGCGCCGAGCACCGCGTGCAGCACTTCTGGCACCAGCAGGGCAACCGGCTGCTGACCCTGATCTCCAACGTGTTCACCGGCCTGAACGTCTCGGACATGGCGACCTGCTACAAGGCGTTCCATCGCCGCGTGGTTCCCGCCCTCTCGCTCGAGTCGAAGGGCTTCGGCGTCGACGCGGAGATCACCGCCAAGGTCGCGCGCGGACGGTTCCGCGTCTTCGAGGTGCCCGTGTCGTACTTCGGCCGCTCGCACGCGGACGGGAAGAAGATCCGCATGAAGGACGGGTTCGCCGCGCTCGGCGCGCTGGCCCGGCACACCCTCTTCGCGGGCCGTAAGCGGTGAGGCGCCGGGCGGCCGTCCTGGCGGCGCTCGGCCTGACCGCTCTCGCGCTCTTCGCGGTGCGGAGCCACGCGCGCCGAGACGCGCTCTCTGCGGACGAGCCGATCCACATCCTCGCCGGGTACCTCGAGGTCGCGGGCCGTACGGCGATCGTCAACATCGAGCATCCGCCGCTGATGAAGGCGCTCGCCGGCCTCGGCCTCGCCCGACTCGCGCTGCCGCCGCCCCCGGCCGAGATTCCCGATGGGCGACCGCTTCACGCCGTTCGGCCACGCGTTCCTCTTCGAGAACCGCGTTCCGCCCGACGCGATCGCCGCCGCGGCGCGGGCGCCGTTTCTCGGCGTCCTCGCGGCGCTCCTCCTCCTCGTCTTCTTCTCGGCCCGCGCGCGGTACGGCGACGGGGCGGCGCTCTTCGCGCTCGCGATCTGCGCGTTCGATCCGAACCTCGTGGCGCACGCCGGCGTCGTGCACACGGACCTCGGCGCCGCGCTCGCGTTTCTGGCGACCGTGCTCGCCTGGGACCGCGCGTGGCGGCATCCCTCGGCGGCGCGGACGGTCGGCGCCGGGCTCGTCCTCGGACTCGCCTTGGCGACGAAGTTTTCCTGCGTCTATCTCGTCCCGACGCTGCTCCTGCAGGCCCTCCTCGCGAGCCGGAACGCGGAGCACCCGGGGCGCGCGGCCGCGCGCGCCGTCGGGCTCTGGGCCGCGGCCCTCGCGGTGGCCGCGGCCGTCGTGCTCGGCGCGTACGCGGCCGTGACCTCGCGCATGGATCGCGCCGCGCAGCGCCAGGTGATCCACGAGATGGTCGCCGGCCGAGGCGCGCCGGAGCTCTCGGCCGCGATCGAGAGGCTCGTCGACGTCTCCCCGCCGCTCGCGCACTACCTCGGCGGCCTCGCCGCGGTGGCGCGGCAGAACGCCGTCGGCGGCGGGGTGAACTTCCTCCTCGGCCGCGTCTCGGTCGAGGGCTTTCCGCTCTACTTCGGCGTCGCCTACCTCGCGAAGAGCTCGATCGCGTTCCTGCTTCTGACGCTCCTGGTCCTCGCGGGGCTCTTCCTCGGCGGGCCCTCCGCCCGCGCGGACGGCGCGCTCTTCCTCCTGCCGGCCGGAGTGCTGTTTCTCGCCTCGATCGGCGCGACGTACAACATCGGCATCCGTCACCTCCTGCCCGTCTACCCGCTCCTGGCGATGGCGGCCGCGGGACTCTTTCGCCGGATCTCCCGCACCGCGGGTGCGCTGGCGCGGCCGGCGCTCCTCGCTTTGTGCGCGCTGCCCTTCGTCGCGGCCGGAGAGCTCGCGCGGATCCATCCCCACGAGCTCTCGTACTTCAACCCGTTCGTGGGCGGGCCGGAGCGGGGGCGGTTCATCCTGTCGGACTCGAACGTCGACTGGGGGCTCGATCTCATTCGGCTGGGCGATGCGTTGAAGCGCCGCGGCATCGCGAATCCCACGGTCGTGTACTTCGGCGGCGACGACGTGGCGTACCGGACCGGCGTCCCCGACTTCGCCGCGGAGCCGGTCGTGCGCGGGCGGCTCGTCGCGATTTCCGCGTTTCACCTCGCGGTGGGCCCCGAGTACTACCGTTACCATGGAGCGATGCAGGTCGCCGCCGCCCTCGAGGCTCTCCGGAAGGACCTCGCGCTCCGGGGCCGGCCGGCGGGCCGGATCGGCTGGTCGATCTACCTCTTCGAGCTCCCCGCCGGAGGGGCCGGATCGTGAAGCTGTCGGTCGTGATGCCCGTGTACAACGAGGCCAAGACGGTCCGCGAGATCGTCCGCCGGGTGCTCGACGTGCCGATCCCGAAGGAGATCCTGATCGTCGACGACGGCTCGACGGACGGCACGCGCGACATCCTCCGCGAGCTCGACGGCCGCGACGGGATCCGCGTCTTCCTGCAGCCGGTGAACCAGGGCAAGGGGGCCGCGGTGTCGGTGGGGTTCCGCCACGCCATGGGCGACGTCGTGGTGGTGCAGGACGCGGACCTCGAGTACGACCCGAACGAGTACGCAAAGCTGCTCGCGCCGATCGCCGACGGGCACGCGGACGTCGTGTACGGGTCGCGGTTCCTCGGCGGGGGCGCGCGCCGCGTCCTCTACTTCTGGCACACGGTGGGCAACCGCCTGCTCACGCTCGCCTCGAACATGTTCACCAACCTCAACCTGACGGACATGGAGACCTGCTACAAGATGTTCCGCCGCGAGGTCGTCCAGTCCATGACGATCGAGTCGCGCCGGTTCGGCATCGAGCCGGAGCTCACGGCGAAGGTGGCGCGGCGCGGGTACCGGATCTTCGAGGTGCCGATCTCCTACTACGGCCGGACGTACGACGAGGGAAAGAAGATCGGCTGGAAGGACGCCTTCTCCGCCCTGTGGACGATCATGCGCCACTCGCTGCGCGAGACCGAGGACCCGAAGAACGTGGGTCACGTCACGCTCGCCCGCATGGCGCGCCTCGAGCCGTACAACCGGTGGCTCGCCGACCGGTTCCGCCGCGCCGTCGGTCCCCGCGTCCTCGAGATCGGCGCGGGCTTCGGGAACATGACGCGCCAGCTCGTCCCGCGCGAGCTCATCGTCGCGTCGGACCTCGACCCGGTCGCCCTGGAGTACCTGCGCGGGAGCTTCCGCGACGAGCCGAACGTGCGGGTCGCCTCGTACCGCTTTCCGCTCGGCGCGGCCGAGCGCGAGGAGATCCGGGCGCTCTCGATCGACACGGTCGTCTGCCTGAACGTGCTCGAGCACATCGAGGACGACGCGGCGACGCTCGCGGATTTCCACGCGCTCCTTCCGCCCGGCGGCCGCGTCGTGCTGGTCGTGCCCGCGCTCGCGCGGCTGTACGGCTCGCTCGACGTGCACCTGCGGCACTTTCGCCGCTACGAGAAGGCCGAGCTCGAGGGCAAGGTCACGGCGGCCGGTTTCACGATCGAGGACTGCCGGTTCCTCAACCGGCCCGGCATCCTCGGGTGGTACGTCAACGGAAAGATCCTGCGCCGCCGCGTCCTGCCGGCGGGCCAGCTCGCCGCGTTCCGCCTCGTGCTGCCGCTCCTGCGGCGCGAGGAGGCGAACCCGCCGTCCGATCGGGATGTCGCTCCTCGCGATCGGGCGGAGGGACGGCTGAGGGCCGCCGGCGGAGCCGCTTGGACCGACGAGGCGTTCCGGCTCCTTTCGCCTGATCCTCGTGCTGCGGATCCGGCGTCTCCGCGCAGCCACTCGTCATCTACGACGTCTTCTCTTACTCGATCGTGGCGAAGGCCGTCGCCGCCGGACAGAATGTCTATGGCGCCACGAACCGGTACAACTACAGTCCGCCTGGGCGGGGGTCGCTCGCCGCGATCTGGCGCGTTGCCGCCGGCGGATGCTGCTTTTTCTCCTGCTCGTCGGCCTTCTGCTGACGTCGGCGGACGCGCGCTGCGCCCTCGTACTCCGGCTCTCGAGCGGAGCCGTGGCACGTCGCCGAGCGCCTCGCGGACGATCGGCCCTGCCTCCTCTTCGCCAATCCGGTCTCCGTCCTCGTCGCCTGCTACGCGCGCCAGTTCGACGGGCTCTCGATCCTGTTTCTCCTGACGGCGTTCTGGCGGCGGGGAGGAAGCGGCTTGGCCGCGGGGGTCGGATGGCGTCCCTCTCGCTCGCCCGTCCCTACTGGTCAAGCACGTGACGGCGCTCCACCCGCTCGTCTTCGCGCGGCGGCGCCGCGCGGGCCTGCCGGTGCCGTTTGTGGCCCTGCCGTGCGCGGTCTTCGCCCCCTCGTTGCTGCCGCATCTCCTTCCCTTCCCGGCCATCCGGAACAACGTGCTCCTTCTATGGGACCGGGCTCACCGGAGCCCGCGGACACCGGCCCGGGGGTCTCCAGGCGCTCTTCGCCCCCCGGCTCCGGCAGTCACCCGTCTCTGTGTTCGCGGTCTTTTCGTTGTCGTGCGCGGCGGCGGTCGCCCTCGGTCGAGGGCGGCCCTTACGCGGGCGTGCCTGCTGCTCTCGCTCGCCGCGCTCGCCGGAGCGCCCGGGTTCGCCGTCGCAGTATCTCGTCTGGCCGATCGCGCTCGGCAGCCTCTATCCCGCGGCGGGTTACGGCGTCTTCACGACGCTCGGCGCGCTCTTCATGGTGTCGGAGGCGCGGCTCGTGGAGACGCCGTTCGCCGTCCCCGGCGGCCGCGGCCTGGCTCGGCGCCTTGTCCGGCTGCTGCTCGAGGTTCGCTCCGCTCTCGAGGCGAGGCGCTACGACGACGGAGTCGCCGAGGCGCTCCAGACGAGCAGCACCGCGTCCGTCTGACGGGCGATCTCGCGCACGGTGCCGCGAGCGAACAGAATCCGCATCACCGCCGGCGTCTGATACGAGGGCGGGATGCAGCAGAAACAGCCGCCGGTTCTCCGGCAGCGCGTCCATGGTGCGCGCGAGCTCCCGCTCTTCGGCGGGCCCGGCTCCCGCCGGCACGAACCATCCGGGGTGCGTCCGGTCGCTCTCCGGAAGCGCCAGGACTCGAGCCGCGAGCCGTCCGCGCGCCGACTCGACGAGCGCCGGCAGGTAGAAACCGGGTCCGGCGAGCAGCGTGTCGCCCGGGTGCGCGAGGCGCGTGACGCTCGTCGTCGCCGAGAACGCCGTCGAGCGCGGATGCGGTCCGAACGCGACGGCGAGCGTCGTGGCGAGTCCGGCGGCCGACGCGAGCCCGGCCGCGACGGCGACGGAGCGTCGGCGCCCGGCCGCGCGCGCGACGGCCCACATCCAGACCGGCAGCACCGCCATCTCGGCGCGGCCGGCGAACGCGACGGGGCGCCAGAGCGAGACGGCGAGCGCGAGTCCGAGCGCGATCGCCACGAAGAGGAGCGCGTCGCGCACGCCCTCGTCCGAGCGGGCGCCGCCGGCGAGCAGCACCGCGAGCGCGGCGCCGAGGAGCGCTCCCGCGAGCGTGGCCCCGGGCAGAGCGACGCCGAAGGGCGCCGGGACCCTTCCAACGCCGCCGAGCGCCGAGACGAAGCCCCCGGCGGCCGTGGTCAGCGTCTCGCGCGTCCAGGCCATGGCTTCCGCCGGCTGGCTGCGCAGGACGGAGACCCACGGGAACGAAGGCGGCGAGCGCCGCGGCGAGCGCTCCGGCGGCGGTCCACCTCCGCCGTCCGACTGCGAGAAGGAGCGCCGCGCCGACGACGAAGAGAGCGAGATAGTGGAGCCACAGCGCGGCCGCCGCGGTCGCGAAGAGCGACGCGAGGCGGGCGGGAGACGGCGGCTGGACGACGCCGAGCAGGAAGATCGCGAGCCCCGCGAGCGCGAGCAGGCCGTACGCGCGCGCCTCCGCGGCGTAGAGGTTGACGAGCGCGAAGCCGGCGCAGAGAGCGATCCACCAGCGGCGGGAGCGCCCCGGCGGCAGCGTCGGCGCGGCGAAGAAGAGAGCGAGCGCCGCCAGAAACGGAACGACACGGAGGAGCATCTCGTTCTCCCGGCCGGTGACGGCGCGCGCGAAGGGCCGCTCCAGGACGTAGAAGAGCGGCGGTCCCGAGTCCCGGCGCAGCGCCGCTGCGAGATCGGGAGCCGCCAGCCGCGCGGCCCACTCGGTGAACGCCTCGTCGTGCCAGAGAGGACGCGCGGAGAGGAAATGGATGCGCGCCGCGAGCGAGAGGGCGATCACGACGAGAAGCAGACCGACCCCGGCGGCCGAGCGGCTTTGTCCTCGGGGCTCGATGCTCTATCCTAACTCGGAGTGGACCCGCAGCCTCCGTCCTCGAGCTCGGTGCTGCGGCGATCGCTCCCCGCCCTCGCGTTCGCCCTCCTCGTCGTCGTGGTGTACGCCGACCCGCTCTTCACCGGACGCAGCTTCACGGGCCGGGACCTCCTGCCGTACGGCTTCCCGCTCGAGAAGGCGACGCACGACTCGTGGGCGCGCGGGCGCCTCCCCGTCTGGAACGAAGACGTCTCCGGTGGCCGCCCGATCCTGCCGAACCCGAACGCGGGCGCGCTCTATCCTCTCCGCCCGGCGCTCTCGCTCGCGCCGTTCCCGATCGCGATGCGGCTCTTCCCGGTGCTGCACTGGGTCCTCGCGGCCTGGGGGATGCTCGCCCTGCTCCGCGCGCTCGGCGCTCCGGCCCCGGCGGCCTGGGTCGGCGCAGGAACGTATGCCTTCTCGGGGGTTCTCGTCTCCGAGGTCTTTTACCTGCCGCTGCAGGCGGGCGCCGCGCTGCAGCCCTGGGCCCTCTGGGCCCTGGCGGCCCCGCGCGCCGGCCACGGGCGGCGCGCGCTCCGGGTGGGTGCCGTGTACGGCCTGATGCTGCTCGCCGGCGACGTCTTCTCGATCGCGGTCGCCGGGCTCGCCGCCGTCGTGTGGATCGCGACCGAGGCGCCCGCCGGCCGCCGGGGCGGCGCCGGCGCGGCGTACGGCGGCGGTCTCCTTCTCGGCGCGCTCGCCGCGGCGCCGCAGCTCGTGGCGACCGGCCTGCTCGTGCCCGAGACGCAGCGGGCGGTGTCGGGCATCTCCCTCGGCGAGTCGCTCGCCTACTCGCTGCTCGCCGTGGCGCCTCGTCGAGCTCGTCGTGCCGTATCCCTTCGGCGAGACGTGGGCCCTCGACGCGTCGCGCAACTGGGGCGCCGGCGCGCTTCCGCTGCTTCTTCGCGACCCTCTTCTGCGGCGCCTTCGCGGTCGTCGCGTACGCGGTCGGCCGCGGCGGCCGCGGGAAGCCGTTTTGCCGTCGCGAACTTCGCGGTCGTCGCGCGTGCTCGCGTCCGTCGGGACGTTCGCGCCCGCCGGGTTCGGGCGCTCGCCTCTCCGGTCCCGCTCCGTTACCCGGAGAAGTTCGTGGTCGGCGCGATTCTCGCGCGCGTCGCTGCAGGCGGGGCTCGGGTTCGACCGGATCGCGGCGTCCGCGCGGCGCGGCGCGCGCCTCGCGATGGCGTCGCCTCGGCGCTGCGCCTCTCTCGGCCCTCGCGGCTGGCTCGCTCCGGCGGCGTCGCGCGTCTTGCCGCGGCCTTCTCGGCGCGGACTCGCCCTCGCTTCGGCGTCAGGCGGCGGGGCAGGTTCCGCTGGCGTCTTGCGGACGCGGGCCTCGTCTGGATCGGCGACCTCCGCGGCGCTCGGCCTTCTCGGCTCGACTCTGCCGCGACGGCGCGGCTCGCCGCCGGTCTGCTGGCGGCCCTTCCACTCGCTCGCCACCCGCCGCATCGCGGTGACGGAGCGCGACGACGCGGTGCTTGCCGCCGACGGCCTTCGCGCGGGCCGTGGCCCGGCGCGATCCGGCGGCCGTTTCCGCGTCGTGGACGCCTCGCGGTACCGCCCTCCGTCCGCGCTCGAGCGCGCCGCTTCGGGCTGGGACGCCACGCCGTACTACCGCCGCTCCTGGTATCACGCACACCCCTTCGCTCTGGAGCCGAGGCACCGTCTTCAACTCCGATCTGGACGGCGGCGACTTCTCGCGCGTCGAGAGCCTGCGCCGCGTCTCCTCCCTCGCGCGCCGCGGAGCCGTCGGGCGCGCCGCTCTTCGAGTCGGTGTCGCTGCGCTACTCAGTGCGCTATCGCGACCAGGAGTCCCCTGCCGGGCTTCGCGCGGTTCGGCGGCGACGCGCTCCAGGACTGGGACGAGAACGCCGGCGCGCCGAGCCCGACGTGCGGCTCGTCCCGCGATGGCGGGAGGCCGCGAACGCTCTCGAGGCACTGCGGGCCCTGCCTCGGCTGGAGAAGAGCGAGGTCGTGCTCGAGACGGGCCGGTCCGCCGCCGGGACCGCTCCGGACGGACGAGCGCGATCCTCGAGCGGAGTCCCGAGCGCCTGCTCCTCACGACGACTGTCCGCCGCCCCGGCCTGGCTCTTCGTGCTCCGGCGTTCTGGAGTCATCGCGATGTGCGCGTGGACGGACGCCCCGTCCAGACGGTTCCGGCGCAGCTCGCGTTCACCGCGGTGCCCGTTCCCGCGGGGCGCATCGCGTGGAGTGGCGCGAGCGCGCGCCGGGCTTCCCCGTCTCGTGGATGGGACCGGCGCTCTTCGCCGCGGCCGCCGCGGTGGTGCTCGGCCGTCGCCCCACGGCGGTCCCCATGACGCCGACATCGGCTTTCCGATCGCGCCGTTTCTCCTGTTCGCGGCGCTCGTGGTCGCGGTCTACTGCGGACCCGCTCCTGGCCCGCCGCGTCTTCACGGGGCGCGACCTGATCGCCTACAACATTCCGATGGAGAAATCGGTCCACGAGGCTTGGGCGTCGGGCGAGCTGCCCGTCTGGACTCCGGAGATCTCGGGAGGCCGGCCGCTCGCGCCGAACCCGAACGTCGGCGGGTTCTACCCGGTGCGTCTCCTCCTTTCGCGCCTGCCCTTCTCGACCTGCCCTGCGGCTCTATCCGGCGCTCCACTGGATCGCGGCCGGGTTCGGGATGCTCGCTCCTCCTCTCGTCGGTCGGCGTCTCGAGAATCGGCGCGTGGGTCGGCGCCGTTTCCTACGTCTTCAGCGGCGTCTCCGTCTCCGAGTGCTTCTACCCACACATCCAGCCCGGCATGACCCTTCTCCCCTGGATCCTGTGGCAGGCGCGGCGCGCGCGGGGGGCGAGGGGCACGGCGGGGCTCGCGGTGTTGTTCGCGCTCGACCTCCTCGCGGCGCGACGTCTTCACGATCGCGGTCGCGCTGGCGTGCGCCGCCCTGTGGGCCGTGCTCGAGGAGGACGAGAACGAGGCGAAGCGGGCGCTCGGCCGGCTCACCGCGGCGGTGGCGCTCGCCGCGCTGGCGGCCGCGCCCCAGATCCTGGCCACCGCCCTCTGGATTCCGGAGACCAACCGGGGCGTGCTCGGGATGCGGCTCTCGAACGCCCTGCTCTACACGATCTCGCCGCTGGCGGCTGCTCGAATTCGTCGTCCCCTATCCGTTCGGCCCGGTCTGGCGCCTCGACGCGTGGGAGCTCTGGGGCGGACCCGTCCATCATTATCGCGGCATGGGCCTCTTCGGGACCCTCTACCTCGGCGCCCTGCCGGTCATCGCGGTCGCATGTCTCTGGCGCGAGCGCCGGCCGGGCCTTCGCTTCGCGCGGGCGCTCCTCCTCCTCGCCGCTCGCCGTCGTCGGTCCTGCCCGACCCTTCATCCCGGCGTCCTGGGGATCGTGGCGTTCGCCTCTGCCGCTGCGCAATCCCGAGAAGTTCGCGGTGGGTCTGGTTCTCGCCCTCTCGATCTTCGGCGCGTGGGGCTACGACGTCCTCTCGCGACGCGCGCTGCCGCGCGGGATCCTGGCCGCGGCGGTCGTGTTGACCGCCCTCGCGGCGGCCGCCGCGCTCGCGACCCGAGGCGGCGGGCCGGATCGCCGTCTCTCTGATCGGCGGAGACGCTCCCTTTCCCGGCCGGGCGGCGGCGTCCCTGCCGTTCGCCTTCGCCGCGGCGGGGTTGCTCTGGGTCGCGACCCTCGTCGCGCTCGAGCTCGTCCGTCCCGGCGGCGCTGCCGGCACGGCGATCGGGGTGACGCTCCTGACGCTCGTGCCGATCGTGGCCAACCGTCCGATCGGGCAGACGGCGGCGGAACTCGCGACGCTCGGTCCGACCCCCTTCGTCCGCCGGATCTCCCACGAGGATCCGGGAGGCTTCTACCGCACCCTCGGCGCCGAGATCTACCGTCCGATGGAGGCGCCGCGTGACACGCGCTACGGCGACGGCTGGGAGGCCGCGCGGCAGGACTGGGTGCACGACACGCCGATTCTCTGGAAGCGGGGGATGGTCTTCAACTACGACTTCGACGAGGGCGACCTCGCTCGGGTCGAGAGCCTCCGGAAGCTCTCGGGCATGGCCGCCGTGTTTCCCGACGCCGCGTCCTTCTTCGGGACCTTCTCCCTGCGCTGGTGCGTGCGGGCGCCGTCGCAGAAGCCCCTGCCGGGCTATCGCCCGTTCGGAGGCAACGCGGTTCAGGTCTGGGACCGGCACGAGCAGCCGTTTCCGGACGTGCGCCTGGCGACGTCGTGGATCGAGGAACCGAGCGCGGTCGCGGCGGCCTCGAGGATTGGTCAGATACCTCCCGGGGGCCTGGTGATCGAGTCGGGCCGCGAGGGCCGCGGCAGGTCGGCGCCCGGTAAGGTGGATGTCGTGCGCCGCACCCAGGCCCGCCTCGAGGTCGTCGCCGACGCCCCGGAACCGACATGGCTCTTCGTGCTGCGGGCCTACTGGGACTACCGGACGGTGCGTGTCGACGGGCGGGAAGTCGAGCCGCTGCCGGCGAACCTGGCCTTCACCGCCGTGCCGGTGCCGGCCGGACGGCACCGCATCGAGTGGGAGGAGCGTCTCCCGGGATGGGAGGCTTCCCGATTTGGCCCGGTCTTCTTCGGCGCGGCGATCGCCGCCGCGTTCTTGGCCCCACGGCGTCGGAGGGCGGCGTGAGCCGGGCCGGAGCGGCGGCCGCTCTCCTCCTCCTCGCCCTCGTCGGCTGCCGCCGAGCGACTCCGGAGCCCCTGGCGTCGGCCCAGGCAACCGACCTGAAGCGCAAGGCGTCCGAGTGGCTTCGCGAGGAGCCGGTCCGGCTCCTCCGGGACTACGTCCGCATCGACACGACGGCCGGCAAGGGCGAGCAGGCGGGCGCGGTGTTTCTCCAGCGCTTCTTCGACTGCGCGGGAATCGAGAGTGAGATCGTCTGTCCCGCGCCCGGCCGCTGCAACCTCCTCGCGCGCATCCCTGGCCGGACCTCCGACGGCTCGCTCCTCCTCCTCAATCACCTCGACGTTGCGGACGCGTTCGGCGAGTACTGGAAGGATGCGAAGCCCTTCGAGGGCAAGATCCGGCTGGGATATCTCTACGGCCGGGGCGCCTACGACATGAAGTCCCTCGCGATTGCGGAGGCGCTCGCCATGCGCGAGGTGCGCCGCCTCGGGATCCTCCCCGCGACCGACATCCTCTTTCTCGGGGAAGCGGACGAGGAGACTGGTCAGAAGTTGGGCTCGCGCTGGCTCCTCGCCCATCGCCCGGAGTGGTTCCGGGGCGTGCGCTGGGTGATCAACGAGGGGGGCACGACCGAGATGCTGCTGCGCACGCCCCGCTTCTGGGGCGTCGAGACGGTCCAGGGCGGCTTCGCGTCCGCCGAGTTGGAGGCGCCGACGCGCGCGGCGGTCGAGCGGTTTGCCGAGCGCTTTCCCAGGGTCACCGGTCCCCCCGTCGAGCCGCACCCCCACGTCGTCGTCGCCTTCGAGATGCTCGCCAACCATCTCTCGAGTCCGATCACCGAGCCGCTGCGCCACCTCGACCGCGTCCGGAAAGACCCCGCCGAGCTCGCGATCCTGCCCGACCGCTACGGCAGCTTCCTCGAGCCGCGTCTGCACTGGTCTGACCCCTACGTCCACCCGGCGAGCCCCGACCACGTCCGGCGCTACGTCAGCGTCGCCGTGCCTCCGGGCGTCGCCCCCTGGCCGTACCTCGCGCCGATCGTCGAGGCCGCGAAGAAGGACGGGCTGACCGTGCTCGAGACGCTCGACAGCGGCCCGACGAAGGCGAGCCTCTACCCGAGCGCCCTGACCGACCTGCTCGAGCGGGTGACCGAGGCGCACTTCCCGGGCGTCCCATTCGGTCCGGTGCCGGGATTCGGAGGCCTCACGACCTCCCTCATTCTGCGCGACGCGGGCATGGAGGTCTACGGGTACTCGCCGATCCCGATGAACATCACCGACGCGGCGCGCCGGCACTGGAACGACGAGCGCGTGTACCTGCGGGACTACCTCGACGGCGTCGCACTCTTCGACGACGTCCTGCTCGAGTACGCCGCCTCGGGGGCGCAGGAATTGTCACCCCGGTCCCGCAAACCCTGACAATCCGGGTCAGGAAACGAAGCGCTGCCACCGCCCGAGATCCAGGCAAGTCACTTAGATCCAGCAATTTGCCGTACCGGTAGCGACTGGCTCCGTCCTTGCTATTTCACTGGACGAGTCATCACATAGAGAAACGTTAGGGAGGATTCGATGAAGAAGCGGGAGTCCGGTTTTACCCTGATCGAGCTGCTGATCGTCATTGCGATCATCGGCATCCTGGCGGCCATCGCCATTCCCAACCTGCTCAACGCCGTGCAGCGCGGCAAGCAGAAGCGGACGATGAGCGACATGCGCGCGCTCGCGACCGCGGTCGAGGCCTACGCGGTGGACAACAACACGTACCCGCAGGCCAGCTGCAACGCGGGGCTTTTCACGTCGGGCTCCGACCAGGTGCTGGGGACGGGCTCCTTCACGAACCTGACGCCGACCTACATCGCGCAGCCGCCGAAGACGGACGGATGGGGCCGGTTCATGTACTACGCGCTGGGCGGCGGCAGCAACGACTACCGCATCACCTCGTACGGCCGCGACGGCTCGGCGGGCACGCTCAACTGCGGCACGACGACGAATTTCAACGAGGACATCGTGTACGCCGACGGCACGTTCATTCAGTGGCCGGAAGGCACCCAGTACTGAGAATCCCTCCCGTTCCGGAGAAAAACGGCCCCGAGCGATCGGGGCCGTTTCGTTTTTGGGCTTCGCCACTGACGAACAGTGGCGCTCGACTATCGACCGGTCCCCCAACTCCATTCGCTTCAGGGGTTTGCGGCGGCGGGGCTCGTGGTGCGGAAGTTGCAGTTCCCAGGAGAGAGACATCCGAAAAGACGCCAGATGAAACGACGTGGGCAGTGCGGCTTCACGCTCATCGAGCTCCTGATCGTGATCGCGATCATTGGGATTCTTGCGGCGATCGCGATTCCGAACCTCCTGAACGCCGTGCAGCGCAGCAAGCAGAAGAAGACCATGGCGGACATGAAGGCGCTCGCGGTGGCTCTCGAGGCATACCAGGTCGACAACTCGGTGTACCCGGCCGCCGCCTGCAGCGGGGGCAACTTCACGTCTCCGGGCACGCTGCTCGCCACCGATTCCTTCACGAACCTGACGCCGACCTACATCGCCCAGCCTCCGATGACCGATGGCTGGGGACGCTTCCTGCGGTACAACCTCGACGCCGGCCGGGTGCACTACAACCTGCGCAGCCTGGGCCGCAACGGGGTCGCGAACGCGCTCGTCTGCGGCACGACCACCGACTTCAACGACGACATTCTCTTCTCCGACGGCACCTTCCTGCAGTGGCCGGAGGGGACCCAGTACTGACGCCGCGCTAAAATCAGGCGTGCAGCTCGGCCGTCGGCTCGCCTCCGCCGTCTCGGCCGCGGCGGCCCTTGCTCCGGCGGTCCTCTGGCTCTGGCCGGGACTCACGCGCGGACTCGCGCCGACGTTCCGGGACCAGGCGGATTTTTTCTACCCCATGAAGCTCTACACGGCGGCGCGGCTCCGCGCAGGCGAGCTGCCGCTCTGGAACCCGCTGTCCGGAACGGGGGAGCCCTGGCTCGCGAACGGCCAGTCCGGCGCCCTGTATCCGCCGACGCTCCTCTTCCTGCTGCCCTCGGCCGCGCTCGCCGGGACGCTTTTCCTGCTCGTCCACTACGCCCTCGGCGCCTGGGGCGCGCGGCGGTTCCTGAAGAACGAGAACGTCTCCGAGTCGGCCGCCGCGCTCGGGGCCGCGGCCTTCGCGGCGTCGGGCTTCGCCGCGTCGCTGTCGGTGTACTGGAACCACTTCGGCGCCTGGGCCTGGGTGCCGGCGATCGCCGCGGTCGCGCGCGGCGGGCTCCCGCGCCGCTCCGACGGGCTCGCGCTGGCCGTGCTCGTCGGCCTGCAGGCCATGGCGGGGAGCCCCGAGGTCACGCTCGCGACGATCGGGCTCGCCGTCGTTCTCGCCGAGCGGCCGCGCGCGGAGTTTCCGGAGCCGCCCGCGCCCCTGCCCTCCGGCGCGCGGCGGCGGCGCCTCGCGGGAGGCCTCGCGCTCGGCCTCGCCCTCGCCGGCTGGACGCTCGTGCCGCTCGGAGAGCTCGCGCTCCACTCGGACCGCCGTCACCCGCTGCCGGCGGCCGAGCGCGAGCTCGGCGCCGTCGGGGGACGCGATCTCGCCGCCGTGGCGGGCTACACGCCGCCGTCGTTCGGAGGCGCCTATCTCGCGACCGTCTTCCTGCCTCCGTTCGCCCTGGTCGCGGCCGCCGCCGCGTTCGCCGAGGCGGAGCGGCGGCCGCTCGCCCGGATCCTCGCTCTCTTCGCCGCCGCCGGCATCGTGCTCGCCGCGGTCGGCCCGCCGGGCGCCTGGCTCCGGGCGCTGCCACCCCTCGACCGGTTCCGCTACCCCGCGAAGGCGCTCGTGTGGACGTCCTTCTCCGCCGCGATGCTGGCGGGTCTCGGCCTCGACGCCCTGCGCTTCGGCGCCGTCGGCCGCCGGGCGCGCGCGGGCTTCGGCCTCCTCGCCGTCGCGGCCCTCGCCCTCGCCGCGGGGGCGCCGCTGCCGCCGACCGTGCGGCTCGCGTGCGCGATCGGCGCGACGTCGGTCGGGCTGCTCGCGCTCGGGCTCGGTCGCCGCGCCGCGGCCGGCATGGCGCTCGGCGCCGTCGCCGCCGCAGCGCTCGTCGCGGCGCTCGCACTCGGTCTCGAGGGACTGCCCGCGTTCGCGCCGGGGCCGGCGCTCGTCCGGTGCCCGGACGCCGCGGCCGCGCTCGCCGCTTCGTCCGGCCGCGTGGCGACGCCGCGGCCGGAGGCGCTGTGGGGATGGGCGCTCCGCGACGGGAGCTTCGGCGCGGCGTTCCTCGCGCGGCAGCGGGAGGCGCTGATCGGGTACACGAACCTGACCTGCGGCGTCGCGACCGTGCGCACGGCGGCGCCGCTGCCGACGGCCGCGGCCGCCGCGATGGCTTCCGCGATGGGATCGGGAGAGGCGGGGCGTGCGGCCGGCGCGGCGGGGGGACGGGTCCTGTGGACGCCGTTTCCGCCCGAGCGCCTGCCGTCGCGCCGCGTCGACGGCTTCTTCCGCGCGCCGCTCGCTCCGTACCTGCCGCGCCTTTCCTGGGTGCGCGGGTACGTCGTCGACGCGGATGCCGATCGCGCGTGGGCGCGGATCGCGTCGGGCGACGTCGACTGGACGCGCGCCGTGGTGCTCGACCGGCGTCCCGTGCCGGATCCAGGAGAGAGCTCGGGGGCGCCGATGCTCCTCGCGCGGCTGGCGGAGGACCGGCCCGAGCGCGTCGTCGCGGAGGTCACCGCGAGCGAAGGAGGACTTCTCGTGCTCGCGGACCTCTTCTATCCCGGCTGGACCGCGGAGGAGAACGGCCGGCGCCTTCCGCTGCTGCGGGCCGACGGCTACTTCCGCGCGGTCGCGCTGCCGCCGGGAACGCATCGAGTCGTGTTCCGATACAGGCCGCTCTCCGTCTACGCCGGGCTCGGCGTCTCGGTCCTGGCGCTCGGGACGCTCGCCGCGCTGGCGTTTGCCGGCGAGCCGGTGCTCCGGCGGCGGGTCGCATGAGCGCGCCGCCCTGGGCGGAGCTCGGGACCTTCGGCCTCGCCGCCGCGGGCGTCCTCGGGCTCCTCGTCGGCAGCTTCCTGAACGTCGTGGCCTACCGCCTGCCGCGCGACGAGTCGCTCGTGCGGCCCGGGTCTCGTTGTCCGTCCTGCGGCACGCCGATCGCGTGGCACGACAACGTGCCGGTCCTCTCCTGGGTGATGCTCCGCGGCCGCTGCCGCTCCTGCCGCACGCGGATCCCCCCGCGGTATCCGGCGCTCGAGCTCGGCAACGCGGTCCTCTGGACGCTCGTCTTCCGCGCCGCGCCGACCTGGTGCGACTTCGCGACGGGCGCGTTTCTCTGCTCGGCGGCGCTCGCGCTGTTTCTCATCGACCTCGACTTCGAGATCCTGCCGGACGCCATCACGCTTCCCGGCATCGCCATCGGGATCGCACTGTCGTTCTGTTCGGCGCGGCGGACGCCGCTCTCCGCCGTGGTCGGCGCGGCGCTCGGCGCCGGCGGCCTGTTTCTCCTCGCCTTCGTCTACGAGAAGATCGCGGGTCAGGAAGGCATGGGGCTCGGAGACGTCAAGATGCTGGGCATGGCCGGCGCGCTGCTCGGTCCCGCCGGAATGGTCGTCACGATCATGGCCGCCTCGCTCGCCGGCTCCGTCGTCGGCATCGCGCTGATGCTCGCCCGGGGCGGCGACCGGAAGATGCGCCTGCGGTTCGGACCGTTCCTCGCCCTCGGCGCGATCGGGGCGTGGTTCTTCGCGGCACCCCTCGTCGCGCGCTATCGGGCGCTGTGGCCGTGAGTTCGCCGGCCGCCCGCCAGGCCGAGGTTCCGCGCTCTTTCCGGCGCGAGTCGCGGCTCTTCCTCTGGGTCGCGCTGCTCCTGATCCTCTTCCTGAACCTGCTCACGCTCCTCTTCCTGCGCGCCGCGGTCACGTGGGGCACCGACGAGGCCGAACGCCGCGCCGGCGAGATCCTGCGGCGGGTCGCGCTCTCGAGCGGCCGCGCGGAGGCCGGCGAGGAGACCCTCGAGCGCGCGGCCGTCGAACCGGATGTCGCCTACGTCGCGCTGTACGACGCCGGCGGACGGCGCATCCGGAGCGTCGCCCCCGGCGCGGTCGAGGCGCCCGCGGAGCTTCCCGGCGACCGTCCGGCGCCGGGCCGGCTCGCGCACGCGTGGCGCTCGACGCCGCCGCTCCTGCTCTCGACGTTCGCGACCGAGAAGCGGTTCTTCGTTCTCGCGCTCGACCCGGGGGCGGGCGGCGCCCTGCGCGTCGACGCGCGCCGGCTGTCGGTGTTCATCCCGGCGGCGGGCGTCGTGCTCGCCGTGCTCGCCGCCTTCTACCTGCGCTCGCTGCTCTCGCCGTACGAGCGGCTGCTCGCCGCGGCAGGCGACGCGCCCGCGTCCGGACGCGTGACCGGCGACGAACGCGAGTTCGTGGCGGCCCGCTTCGAGGCGACGATCGCCGCCCTTCGCGAGAAGGAGCGGGAGCTCGAGCGTCTGGCGCGGCGCGAGAAGGAGCGCGCCGACGATCTCGAGATGGCGGCCCGGACGCTCTCGAAGAACCTGCCGACCGGCCTCCTCTCGGTCGACCCGGACGGCCGCGTTCTCGAGCTCAACGAGGCGGGCCGCGAGATCCTGAAGCTCGGGCGCGAGTTCCGCGGCGAGCCCTACGAGCGGACGCTCGCCGACGCGCCGGATTTCCGCTCGCTCGTCGAGCAGGTGCTCCTGCGCCGCACCGTCGCGGGACGCCGCGAGGTGCGATGGAGGCAGGGCGGCGAGGAGCGCGCTCTCGGCGTGACCGCCACGCCCGCCGAGGGCGCGGACGGCCGCTTCCTCGGCGCCGTCGCGCTCTTCTCGGACCTGACGGAGATCCGGGAGCTGGAGGGCCGCGTGGCGCTCGCCCGCCACCTCGCCGACCTCGGGCAGGTCTCCGCCGGCGCGGCGCACGAATTCCGAAACGCCGCGGCGGCGATCGATGGCTTCGCGGACCTCGCGCTCCGCACGACGGAGCCCGCGCGCGCCGCCGAGTACGTCCGTGCGATCCGGCAGGAGGCGCAGGAGATGAGCCGCGTCACGAGCGACTTTCTGCTCTTCGCCCGGCCGGAAGGGTTCGTCCCCGAGGCGACGGACCTCGGCGAGGTGGCGGAGGCGGCCGCCGCCGAGACGGAGCGGGCGTACCCCGGTCTGGGCGTGCGTCTCTCCGGCGAGTTCCGCCCGGTCGGAGGCTCGGCGGTCCTCCTGCGGCGAGCGCTCGTCAACCTTCTGCGCAACGCCGTCGAGGCGACGCCGGAGGCGCGCCGCGCCGAGCCGGACGCGATCGAGCTCGCGGGCGGCGGCCGCCCGGGACAGTCGACGCTCTCGGTCGGCGATCGCGGCCCCGGCGTCGACGCCGCGGCGCGCGAGCGGATCTTCCTGCCCTTCTATTCCTCGAAGCCCGGCGGCTCCGGCTTCGGCCTCGCCATCGTCGCGCGCATCGCGGCGCTCCACGGCGGCACCGTGGACGTGACGGACCGGCCGGGGGGAGGCGCGGTGTTTACGTTGAGATTGCCCACCTGAAGACGTTCCCCTCTCCCTCCGGGAGAGGGGCCACACAAAGGCAGCTCCCCTCTCCCTCCGGGAGAGGGGCGTAGGGGTGAGGGGAGAACTACGCGCCGGGCCCCTTCTTCAACCCCGCCAGCACTCCCTTGAAGCTCTCCTTGTCCAGCGCCCGCTCGAACGCCTCGTCGGGCTCGACCACGTCGTTCCGGACAAGCTCGGCGAGCGTCTGGTCCATCGAGATCATGCCGCGGCTCTTGCCGGTCGCGATCATGTTGTTGACGAGGGCCGTCTTCCCCTCGCGGATCGCGTTCGATAGCGCGGCCGAACCGAGCAGGACCTCGTGGGCGGCGACGCGGCCGCCGCCCTTCTTTCTCAGCAGCTGCTGCGCGACGACGCCGCGTAGCGTCTCCGCGAGCACGATGCGGACCTGCTCCTGCTCGGCGGCGGGGAAGGCGTCGATGATGCGGTCGACCGCCTTCGCCGCCGAATTCGTATGCACCGTGGCGAACACGAGGAGGCCGGTCTCCGCCGCCGTCAGCGCCATGCGCATCGTCTCGAGGTCGCGCATCTCGCCGACGAGCAGGCAGTCGGGGTCCTCGCGGATGGCGGCCTTCACGCCGTCGGCGAAGCTCGGCACGTCAGGTCCGATCTCGCGCTGCGTGAAGACCGACTTGTCGTTGACGTGGACGAACTCGATCGGATCCTCGATCGTCACGACGTGGTGCGCGAGCCGCTTGTTGATGCGGTCGATGATCGCCGCGAGGGTCGTCGACTTGCCGCTGCCGGTCGGCCCCGTGACCAGGACGAGCCCGCGCGGCATCGCGTAGAGCGCCGCGACCGCGGCGGGAAGGTTCAGGTCCTCGACGGTCGGGATGCGCTGCGGAATGAGCCGGAGGACGGCGCCCGAGCCCCGTTCCTGCCGCAGCAGGTTGACGCGGAAGCGCGCCTCCTGGCCCATCTGGTATGCGAAGTCCACGTCGCCCGAGTCCTGGAACGCCTCCCATAGCGACGGCGGCGTCACCGGCGCGACCAGGTTATAGAAGTCCTCCTCGGTCAGCGCTCGATAGCGCATGCGCTCGAGCTCGCCGTCGATCCGCACGATGGGGGGGCTCCCGACCGAGAGGTGCAGGTCCGAGCCGCCGCGCTTCGGCAGGATCGCGAGGAAGCGGTCGATCCGGTTGCCGGAGATCGAGGGAGCCGCGGCGGCGTCGGCGGTCACGCGGCGCCTCCCTCTTCGACGGCGAGGAACGGCTCGAACGCCTCCTTGCGCTGCGCGCGGTCGTAGGCGACCCGCGGCTCGATCGTTCCGTTCTGGACGAGCTCGAGCAGCGCGCCGTCGAGCAGGATCATGCCCGAGCCCGCGCCGGTCTGGATCGCCGACGGGATCTGGAACGTCTTCGCGTCCCGGATCAGGCCCGCGACGTTCGGGGTGTTGCGGAGGATCTCGAAGGCGGCGACGCGGCCGGCGCCGTCGCGGCGGGGGAGGAGCGACTGCGAGACGACCGCCTTCAGCGAGTCGGCGACCATCATGCGGATCTGCCCCTGCTGGTCGGGCGGAAACGCGTTGATGATGCGGTCGACCGTCGACGACGCCGTCGTCGTGTGGAGCGTCGCGAGCACGAGGTGGCCGGTCTCCGACGCGGTGATCGCGAGCGAGATCGTCTCGAGGTCGCGCATCTCGCCGACGAGGATGACGTCGGGGTCCTCGCGCAGCGACTGCCGGAGCGCCTTCGCGAACGACGACGAGTGCGACGGGATCTCACGCTGGTTGACGAGGGACTCCTTGTTGGCGTGCACGTACTCGATCGGGTCCTCGACCGTGATGATGTGGCCGCGCTGCGTCTCGTTGATGCGGTCGACGAGCGCGGCGAGCGTCGTCGTCTTGCCGCAGCCGGCGGGTCCCGTCACGAGGACGAGGCCCTGCGAGTACGTCGTGATCTCCCAGAGGCTCTCCGGGAGACCGATGTCGGTCAGGTTCGGGATCTCGAACGGCACGAGGCGGAGGACCGCGGCCGGCCCGTTGCGCTGGAAGAAGACGTTGGCGCGGAATCGGCCGAGCTCCGGGTCCTTGTGGCAGAAGTCGAGCTGCCGGCGCTCGTCGCGCTGCGCGCGGCGCCCGTCGCCGAGCATCGGCGCGAGCCACGCCTCCACCTCCTCGGCGCTCGACGGCGGCAGCGGCAGCGGCCCGAGCCGGCCGTGCACGCGCACCTGCGGCGACGTGCCGGTCGAGAGATGGAGGTCGGAGGCGTCCACGGCGCGGGCGTGGCGCAGCAGCTCGCGCAGGCCCGGCTGGCCGCCGGCCGCGAAGTCGAACGCCTCGAAGGTCTTGCCGGACGCGGGCGCCGCGGCGGCGCCGGTGCGCGCGGCCGAGAGCCGGCTCGCCTTCTCGCGCACCAGCGGATCGGGGTCCACCTGCCCGATCTTCTGAAAGAGCGGCGCGATGCGCGGATCGTCGATCCGGGAAAACGCGTCGAGGATCTCGAGGCGGAGGTCCTTCGATCCGTCCGCCTTCTTGTAGGCCTCCAGCAGCGCCGGCAGCGCCTTCGGAGACGCCCAGATGCCGAGGGCGGCGGCCGCCGAGAGGCACGACTCCGGGTTCTGGAGCATCTGGATCAGATGCGGCAGCGCCGACTCGTCCCGGATCTCCGCCAGGGCGAGGGCGGCGCGGTCCCGCAGCCACCAGTCGTCGGAGGAGAGGAAGCGAATGCAGTGCGGCACGGCCTCGGCGGACCGGATCGTGACCGCGATCGATACGGCCAGCGCCACCTCGGCCGGATCGCTGCTCTGATCGCGTTCGAGGAAAGCGCGGATGAACTGGGGGCCGAGCTCGCGCAGGGCGTCGACGGCGCGATCCTTCGCCGGCCCGTACGTCGTGCGGAACGTCCGAAGGAAGGCGTCGGCGATCGAGCTCGGATCCTGCGTGGCGATGATGCGCGAGGCGAGCTGCCGGACCTTCGGGTTCGCGTCGGCGAGGAGGGGGAGGACCTCGTCGTGGTGCGCCTGCGCCCGCGCGAGAAGCGGCGAGAGGGCGGCGATCGCCGTGTCCTGCACCCGGCGCGAGTCGTTCCGGCAGTGAGCGAGGAGCGGCCCGATGTGCGCCTCGTCGGGATACCGGGCGAGGACCTGGATCGCGCGGAAGCGGAGCTCCTCCTCGTCGTCGTCCAGCGCCTGCAGCGCGATCGCGGCGGCGCGCGGCGAGGGCGTCGCCTCGACGATCGCGAACGCCTTCCTGCGGAGCGCCGGCGTCGGTCCCGAAGCGACGGTGCGCGCGATCCACGGGAGGGCGCGCTCGTTCGGATTCTTGCGGAGGTGGTCGAGCGCCGCGTGGACGACGACGGGGTCGGCGTGGGAGAGCAACTCCTGCAGCCGGTCGCCGAAGCCCGGGCCCGCCAGGGTCTCGAGCGCCTGCATGGCCTGGCGCCGGACCGCCTCCGTCTTCGAGCCGAGAAACGGGAAGAGGGCGGTCGAGGCGGTCTCCCAGGGGAAACGCTTGAGCAGCGCGAGCCCCGCCTGCCGGAGCGCCACGTCGGATTCGACCGCGAGCCATGCGACGTCCTCCGCCTCGAGGTTCGCGGCGGCGGCGAGCGCCTTCAACAGTTCCTCGCGCTCCGCGTCCGTCTTCCAGGAGCGCGCGCGGAGTCTCTCGAGGAGCGCCGCGGGTCCCGGCGCCCGGCGTCTGCTAGGCCACACTGGGGTCAGTCTCTGAACGTGAGTGTGGGCTCGCGAACGTCCCTACGCAAGGGTGTCTTCAGGGTGACCATCGAGAGCTTCGATCCCCTCGCGAGCCCCCGGAACGCTGTTACCGGCGGTAACGAAACCGGGCCGCCCTGCGTATTGACGGCGTGCCGTCGCAGCCTCCATCTACTGACAATACAGGGTTTGACACGATTCGCCCCGCCGGGCACGAGAATCGCTCATATGTTCGCCGCCAATGCCTCGCACACAGTCTATGCACCGGCCGAAAGGCTTCTCGCTCATCGAGCTGCTCGTCGTCCTGGCGATCATCGCGCTCGTTGCGCTCGTCGGCATGCCGTGGCTCGTCAAGATCGGCCAGCGTTCCCAGCTGAAGAGCGCCGCGAGCGAGATCCAGACCACGCTCATGGCCGCGCGCATCAAGGCCGTCAAGCGCAACCAGCCGGTCAACATCATGATCACGCCCGGCCCGCCCGTCACGCTCATGACGATCGAGCCTCCGCCCCCGACGCCGAACCCGACGATCGCTCCGGCGCAGCTCACCCTTCCGTCGAAGGCCGCGTTCCTGTACGCGACACCGAACGTCGCGGGCGGCACGGTCTCCTTCGGCGGCGACGGGCGCCTCTCGATGCCGACGCCGAACCCGACGCCCGGCGCCTACGAGTACGTGATCCGCGGACCCGTCGGGGTCGCGACCCCGAACGAGATCCATGTCCAGGCGTGGCCGAACGGCCGCGTCGTCGTCGTCACCCCGAAGGACTGGTACTGAGCATGAAGTCCCCTCGACGCCGGGAAGCCGGCCTGACGCTCATCGAGATGCTGATCGCCGTGGCGCTGCTCGGAATCATCCTGCTCGGCATCGCGCCCCTCTTCATCGCGAGCGTGCGGTCGAACTACGCCGGCAACGAGTACACGAGCATTCACAACCTCGCCCGTGATCGGCTCGAGCAGCTGATGAATCTTCCGGTCGCGGACCCGCAGCTGACGGTGGGCACGCACGCCAACGACCTGGCGCCGTTCCTGCCGGACCCGGCCACGGGCACGCTGCCTTCGACGATCGTCAACCCGCTCCAGCGTTCCTACACGGTCGCCCACTACACGTCGACCGGAGGGGCCTCCGGCACGCCCTACACGCTGACCGACGTCGGTGCGGGCGTCCCGTACCAGTTCAAGCGGATCGACGTCACCGTCACCTCGACGAGCGGCGGCACGGGCCTCGGCATCGGCCAGCGGACGGCGCAGGTCACCGGCTTCCTGAGGAACCCGGACCCGCTCAACAACGTGAACTGACATGAGAACGATCCACCGCTCCCGCTCCGCCCGCCATTCGATGAGCGGCTTCACGCTCATCGAGATGATCGTCGTGACCCTGCTCCTGATGATCGCGATGGTGGGACTCCTCGCCGTCTTCGACGCGAGCGCCCGCATCAACAAGAACGAGACCGACGTCGCCGACGCGCAGGGCTCGGTCCGCTACGGCATCTACCAGATGACTCGGGCGATCCGGATGGCGGGCGTGGGCGGCCTCTACGTCACGCAGGCGGTCCTCAATCACAACGACAACGGCCTGCTGGGGATCACGTTCCCGGGCGGCGCCAGCTCCTACGACAACGTGCCGAGCGGGGTCCTGGTCACCGACGTGAACGGCCGCAACTGGACCGTCAGGCCCGGCACCGACATGGTCGAGATCCGGGGCGTCCTCTTCTCGCCGCTCATCGGATTCGTCGAGGAGGCGGCCTGCGCGCCGTGCACCGGCACCCAACCCCTCGTCGCGAACGCGCTCGCCGGCAACGCGCTCGTCGGCGAGTTCCTGAACGACGATCCGACGATCCGGCCCCAGTTCGCCGCCGTCGACGCCTACACCAGCGGCGCGACGGCGGCCCAGCCGATGATGGTGATCGTTCAGGACGCCAAGGGCGAGCTGCACACCTGCGCCGACGCGGATCCGACCGGTCTCCATCGGTACCCGCAGCCGCCGTACAACGTGGGCCTCATCGTGGCAGGGACCAACCTCGCCGGGACGAGCAGCTTCGGCAACGTGGACTTCGGCGGCACGATCGGGCCGCGGTTCAACGTCGAGCTGCCGTCCGACGGGGCATCCCAGCCGGCCGTGCCGCTCACTATCCTCAAGCGCGCCGGCATCCTCGACGACATCGTCTTCTTCGTCACGACCGACGACCTGCAGGACCCGAACGGCCTGCATCCGTTCCTCGCCCAGGGCCTGCGGCGGGGCCAGGCGTTCGACGTGTCGCGTCTGGCGGACGACGTCGAGGACATGCAGGTCGCCTACGGGATCGACACCAACGGCGACGGTTCGGTCACGAGGCTCGGAAGCTGCGGCATGACGGCGAACGATCCGGACCCGAACTTCTCGACGACGGTCGGCTGCGACGAGTGGTTTCCGAACGCCACCGGCGAGGCCGCCCCGACCGACGACCAGTTCCAGCTGCAGAATCCCTTCAACCCGGTGCACGACGGGGCGGCGATCCACTGTCCCCGCCTCCACGCCGTCATGATCTCGCTCCTCGCGAAGGCGAGGGACTCGGACCCGACCTACCGCGGCCCGGCCGCGGCGGGCTACAAGACGATGAACTCGACGGCGGCGCCGGTCACGCCGGGCAACTTCCGCCGCCGCATCCAGACGCTGAAGGTCAACCTCCGCAACTACGCCTTCCAGGGATGACCATGAACCCGAATTCACTCGCGCCGAAGAGAGAGAAGGAGCGGGGCGCGGCCCTCGTGGTCGCGATCCTCGTTCTCGCGATCCTGACCGTCATCGGCATAGCGCTGATGTTGATCACGTCGACGGAGACGCGCATCGCGGCCAACGAGTGGTCGGTCAACCGCGCGTTCTACTCGTCGGACGCCGGCGTGCGCTGGTCCACGGCACAGCTGACGACGTCGTTCCAGGGCTTCCTCTCGCGGCCCGAGTTCGGGACGACGGCGGCGCCCAACTGGGCGGGCAGCGTCCTGTTCCTGATGCCGAGCCATCGCTTCGTCACCGGCACCGGCTTCTTCGGGACCGACGACATCCAGGTGCGCGTCGCGACGCCCGGCCGTCTCTCGCGCCGGTGCGCCGTGGGGTTCCCGTGCAACGCCGGCAGCAACGGCGCGATGTACATGTGGACCCTGGAAACGCGGGCCAACGGCTCGCAGAACGACGCCTTCCTCAACTACTCCAAATCCCTGGTCGCCGACGTCGAGTTTGGACCCTCCCCGCGCCTTCCGTGAAGAGGTGAACACCATGGCCGACCATCGGACATCCCGGGGACTCGTGGGATTCGCGGCGCGACATCGCGGCGCGACCGCGTTCCTGTTGCTGTTCCTGATGGCGTCTCCCGCGCGGCCGGACGACCGGCAGCTGCTGCAGGCGAACTCGGGTGCCAACACGAACGTGCTCCTCATTCTCGACACCTCGACGTCGATGAACAACGACTTCTCGGACGTGTACCGGCTGCCCGCCTTCATGGACGACTTCATCTACCCGGAGGGCACGGTGGCGGCGTCCGGCTCGAAGTTCGCGATCGCCAAGAGCGTGCTGCGCCAGGTCCTGACCAACACGGCGGGCGTCAACTGGGCGTTCGCCACGTACCGCAACCCGTACCAGACGTTCGGCGCCGCGGACAACAGCGTCGGCGACGTCTCGCGCGGCCAGCCGCCCATCGGGTACCCGATCGGCGGCGCCGTCCTCGCCGGCGACGCTCTCGAGAACGGCGGCACGGAGTGGATGTACTTCGCGGACTCGCTGTATCCCCTGGCCCCGGGGCCGATCAGCTCGGTTTTTCCCCCGGCCAATTACCCCGACATCCAGCAGGGACGGTTCCTCCAGATGGGCCACAAGGTGCCGCACATGTACGGGACGCCGGGGCAGCCGGACCTGCCGCCCTACGTCATCAACCCGTCGAGCCCGGACACGCGGTTCCCGTACCCGGGCCCGAATCCGGGCATCTGGCGCGGCGCCTTCGGACCCCACGGCCTGAACGAGGGCCTCGTCGTGTACCGGAGTCCCGGCAAGCCCGGCTACGAGCTGCGCATGCAGATCGTGTCGGGCAACTACTCGGATCCCTTCGTCGTCGTGCGGATCGACGAGTACGGACCGCCCGCCGCCCCGACCCCGACGCCGTCGTTCACCCCGACGATCACGCGGACGCCCACCCAGACGAACACGCCGACCGCCACGCGCACGGCGACGGTCACGCGAACCCCGACCAACACGCCGCCGAATACCTTCACGCCGACGAGGACTTTCACGCCCATCCCGACGTTCACGAGGACGCAGACGGCGACCGTCACGAACACGGCGACGAAGACGAGCACGGCGACGAACACGTCGACGCCGTCCAACACGCCGACGCGGACGAACACCTTCACGCCGACGCGGACGTTTACGAACACGTCGACGCCGACCAGAACGGCCACGTCGACAAGGACCCTCACGCCGACTCAGACGTTCACCTTCACGGTGACGCCGTCCCGCACGAACACGTTCACGGCGACGAAGACGCTGACGCCGTCGAATACCCCGACCCGCACCAACACGTTCACGGCGACGAACACGTTCACGCCGTCGAACACGCGGACGAACACGTTCACGCCGACTCGGACCTTCACGGCGACGCGGACGTTCACGCCGACCCGGACGTTCACGGCGTCGAAAACGCCCGACGAACACGCTGACGCCGACGCGGACGAACACGTTCACGCCATCGAACACGGCGACCCGCACCTTCACGCCGTCGAACACGGCGACGAACACGCGGACCAGCACGCCCACGCGCACCTTTACCCGCTCGAACACTCCGACGCGGACGAACACGCCGACCAACACCGCGACGAGCACGCGGACGAACACGCCGACGGCGTCGTTCACGCCGTCGAATACCGCGACGAGCACGCGGACGCCTTCGCGGACGCCATCGTCCACCGCCACCAGAACGTTCACGGCGACGAGCACCGCGACGAGGACCCCGTCCCTGACGCCGACGCGGACGGCGAGCCGCACGCCGACCGCCACGCGCACGTCGACGCGCACCTCCACGCCGTCGAACACGCCGACTGGCACGCAGCCCCCGACGGCCACCTTCACGCCGACCGTCGTCCCGACGATTGCCCGAAGGCCAGGCGCCCGCGCCGAGCCTCCTGCCGGCGATCGCCAACTGGCTCGCGCCGGCCGTCCGCGGCCTCTTCGCGATGGCGCCTCCGCCGCCGCCGCCGCCGCCGCCGGCGAGCCCCTGCCCCGGCATCCCGGCGAGTTACACGGGCGGCGGCCAGCTCGTCTGCGGCGCGTGCCCGTACGACCCGACGCGCCTGTGCGCCTTCGTCGACCTCGACAGCAACGGCGTGATCTCGCTCGGGCGACCCCGCGGCGCCGAACCTGATTCCGCTGCCGGCCTCGCCGAACTTCCTGCGCGGCTTCGACGATCCGCAGGCGGACCCGGATCCGACGCTCGTCCTCGTGCAGAGCGTCCAGGTCAAGTTCGTCCGCGGCGACCTCTACAACCTGCCACCGGTCTACTCGGCGAACGACTCGGCCAACGGCAATCCGCCCTGGGGCTCGTGTCCCGACCGCCGGCGCCGGCTGCCCGGTCGCGCCCGACAATGACGCCGACGGCGTCACCGACAGCGGCAGCGTGACGGACCGCCACAACCAGGGCGCGTACTCGGCCATCCTACGACAAGGACCGCCCGCGCCAGAACCAGCAGTACCCGAACGACGCGTTCGCCGCTCCGTCCTGCCCGCTCGGCATTCCGCCCGGCGGCTGCGATCCGTACTCGATGGATTGCGGCGGCATGGCGCACTTCAACTCGTTCAAGGGCTTCCCCGGATCCGGCTCCCAACGCGCTCGGTCCGCCGGACGTGGCGAACCCGACCGTCTACCCGGTGGTGGCGCCCGCGAGCCCGGCGGACTGGCCGGCTCGTTCCGTTCCGCCGCGAGTGGCTCGGCACCGACTACCCGGGCGGCAACTCGCCGGAGGCCTCGATCAAGCGCCTCCTGCGCTTCAGCACGTCGATCGTCACCTACGACTCGGCGCCGCCCCGCCCGAGCGCGCCTACCAGCTCGCCGAGGACGCCAAGGAAGTGGCCCTCACCGGCCACCGGCACGCCGATCTCGGGCGTGCTCCTCGATGCGTACAACTACTTCGTCAACAGCGTCTTCCCGCCGCCGCCGGGCGGCGCGCCCGACCCGGCGATCGACTGCCGCAACTACATCATCGTGTACGTGACGGACGGCCACGACGAGTGCTCGTCGGATCCGTGCGTCGGCGGCACGACGGGGCTCGGCCCCTCGGGCGACCTCGGCCAGGTGGCGCTGCCCGAGAGCGCGCCGGGGCGGCGCGCCGCGGCGAACGCGATCGACCCGAGCGTCCGGGTGAACGGCATCCCCGTCTTCGTCGTCGGCCTGAACTCCGATCCGTCATTCTTCCCGGCGCTGAACTGCATCGCGACGAACAGCGGCGGCAAGCTCTTCGCGGCCACCGACCGCACGTCGCTGCAGGGCGCCCTCGAGTCGATCCTCGACTTCAAGCGCAATGCGAACTTCTTCGCCTCGCCCGCGGTGCCCGGCTTCTCGGGCGGCATCGGCGATACGGCTCAGGTCGGCGCGGTCATCCCCAGCCACCTGAACCCGAACAACGACCTCTCGAACTGGGCCGTCTGGAGCGGCTCGCTGAAGAGCTTCCAGCTCGACTCGAACGGGTTCCTGCCGACCGTCACGGCTCCGCCCGCGACGGCGACGAGCGGCCCGAGCGTCACGCCCCCGGTCGGGACGCCGACGCCGACGCCGATCATCGCCGGCACCAACTTCCTGAACGAGACCGACCCCGACAACTCGAATCCGGTCCAGCGCGAGCCCGTCTGGAACGCGGCGCGCGTGCTCGGTTACACGGATCCGGTCGCGAACCTCGCGCCGGGCGCCGCGCCGGCCGCGGCCTCTCCGGCGGCTCGCGCCCCCGCGATCAGCGTGTGGCCGGGACGCCGGATGGTCTTCGCGCGCGGGAATGCGGGCGTGCCGCTGACCCGGTCCGACTTCCTGCCGAACACCGGCACCTGCAATGGCGGCGGGACGCCGGGAGCCTGCTTCGACGACCTGATGCTCAACATGGGATTGACGCCGACCTCGAGCCCCGCCAATCAGCAGCGCGCGGCGCTGACCGTCCAGTTCCTCCGCGGCGGCATGACGGCATTCGGCTCGCGCGACGAGGTCCTGAACGATCCGTCCGTCCGTCCGCCGACGATCGGCGTCATCGGCCCGAACGCGGGCCAGGAGCAGAAGTACTCGTACTTCTACCAGGACGACGCCCCGGTGCCGGGAGCTCCGCCGCAGGTGAGGACCGACGACGACGGGAACCCGCCCGCGGGATACGCGCACAAGCTCGGAGACATCTTCCACTCGGAGCCGTTCCTGCTCGATCCGCCGCAGTTCTATCCGTACCTCGCGTCGAATCTGAGCCCGGGCGGGCCGGGCACGGGCTACCTCGATTTCGCGACCCTTCAGGCCAAGCGCCGCAAGGTGTCGTTCGTCGGCGCCAACGATGGCTTCCTGCACGCCTTCGACGCCGGCGTCTGGGGCCGCGACGCGACGAACTTCCCGACCTCGCACGACCTCGGAACGGGGCGCGAGATCTTCGCGTACTCGCCGCGCATGGTGGCGAACAAGTTCGCGAACCTCCTGAACTTCCCGCCGCTGCCGCAGTACATGGTCGACGGCTCCATTGCGACCGCGGACGTCTTCATCGACCCCGTCAACGACGGCGTGACCCCGACGCCCAGCGAGCGCGTGTGGCGGACCGTCCTGGTCGGCAGCCTGCGCCAGGGCGGCGCCGGCCTCTATGCGCTCGACGTCACGCAGCCGGACGACATCGTCACGACGGTCGGTCCCACCCAGGGCGAGATCGCCGGCAACAAGGATGCGTCGCCGGGCTGCCTCACGGGCGCGGGCGCGAGCTGCACCGCCGGCGCGGCGCCGAACCGCCAGTACCCCGAGATCCTGTGGGAATTCACGGATGCCGGCGCGGCGTGCTCCAACATGATGTGCTCGACCGTAGCGCCCGCGCTCGGCGAGACCTGGTCGAAGCCGGTCGTCGGCCGCATCCGCGTGATTACCGATGAGGGCCCGCCTGTGCTCTACGAGGACCACTACGTGGCGATCTTCGGGGGCGGCTTCGACCCGGGCTTCCTGCCGGGAGACAGCATCACCGCGAAACTGCCGCGCGGGCGCGCGTTCTACATCGTGGACGTGGAGACCGGCGCGCTCCTCTACAAGACCACGGAGGGAACGACGGGCGACGGCGGGTCGGGCTCGGGCACGATCGTGCCCTTCGCGCCGATGCCGGCGCCGCCGGGCCTCATCGACTTCGACGACGATGGATACCTCGACTTCGCGTATATCGGCGACGTCAACGGCAACATGTGGCGCATCGACCTGAGGCCGGATGCGGTGGCGAATCGGGGAGTGCTCCTGTCCGGACAGCTCTCCGGCTACACGCCGTTCCTCCTCTACAACGGCTGCGGCACGGCGAACGGCACGGGGCCCTGCACGGACATCCAGCCGATCTTCTTCGAGCCGGCGCTCGTCTTCATGGGCGGCTCGATCAATCCGCCCACCCTCGGCATCGCGTTCGGAACGGGCAACCGGGCAGAGCTCGCCCGGCCGAACTCCCAGGTGCCGGGCTTCTACTTCGTCATCGACAACGGGCAGACCGCGCAGACCGCCATCCGCTCGGGCGCGACTTCCAGCACGCGAATACCGCTTCGGGACATCACGCCGGTCACCGGACTCGGACCGTGTTCCCTGCCGTACAACCCGGCGAACTGCACCAATGCGAACGGCGACCGGGCGCCCGGTTTCGTCCTCGACTACGCATCGATCAACGAGAAGACGACCTCGACGGTCTACTCGACCCTGGGCGTTCTCTCGGTCGTGACGTTCACGCCCGATTCCGTCAGCCCCTGCGCGACCAACGGCAACTCGTTCCAGTACCGGTTCTTCTTCCTGACCGGCACCGGCCCCTACGGCCAGACCGGCACCTACGCCGACTACCGGGACAGCCTGGGCCAGGGCGTCGTCATGCGAGGCCAGTCCATCACCGCGACGAGCACCGGCAGCGGGACCAATGATATTTATGTCGGCGAGCAGGGTCCCGATCAGCGATTCACCGCCGGCACGGTGAAGACGGTCATCACGAACTGGAAGGAGCAGCAGTGATGCGACGGTTTCCTTTCCTCCTCGCCACGACGATCGCCGCGGGCCTCGCGCTCTCGGCGTCGGGCGACGTCGTCGTGCTGAAGGGCGGCGCCGTCATTCCTCTCAAGCAGCCCGTCGTGCGGCGCGGCAACACCGCCTACATCACCCGCGCGGACGGCACGCTCCTCTCGGTTCCGGCCTCGGAGATCGATCGGGACGCGACCGCCGCGGCCAACCGGCCCGCCCACCCCGTGGCCCAGGCGGCCCCGGCGCCACCCGCCACGAACCCGGCGGATGCCGCGCGGAGCGGGCGCGACGGCCAGAAGGCGCGCGTGCGGATCACGGACGCGGACGTCTCGCATCCGCTCGATTTGTCCGCGGCGGAGGGCGGCGAGGAAAAGAAGAAGGAAGAGGGGACCGGGACCGCGCGGGTCGAGGTCGCCGACAGCACCCGCGAGAAGAACGGCGACACCCTCGTCGTGAAGGGAACGTTGCGCAATCCCGGCCAGGGCCCGGCGGAGAACGTGCGCCTCGCCGTCACGGCGATGGACGAGAAGGGCCAGGCCATCGACGGCGCGAACGCGACGCTGTCGAAGGGCACCCTGGATTCGGGAACGACCGTCGAGTTCACCGCGAGCCTGAACGTGGGGGAGAAGACCGTCTCGTCGCTGCGGTTCCAGCCGCAGTGGACGCTCCCGAAGCCGCCCCCTCCGCCTCCGGGTCAGCCCGCGAAGGGCGGCGCCGCGGGTGCGGAGGCGGGGAGGGCGCCGGCGCCCGCTCCCACGCCGTACGGGCGGGGCTCGCTGTATGCCGCTCCGGTGGCGAGCGCCTCGACGGAGACCCCGTCGGACAGCCACACGGGCTATCTTCCGGGGGCCTCGAGCCCCGACAACCAGCCGAAGCCGCCGCAGTAGGGTGAAGGGGCCGCCCTCCGGCGGACCCTCGATGTGCCGTCGGCCCTTGCCAGACGGGCTACCCTGTAGCCTGTACCCTAGAACTCAGCCATGCCCCGCATTCTGATCGTCGAGGACAAGGACTCGCTGCGCACCGCGCTCGAGGAGATGCTGAAGGGCGAGGGGCTCCAGGTCACGGGCATCGGCGACGGGGCGCGGGCCGTCGAGAAGCTGAAGGGCGGCGAGCGCGCGGACCTCGTGCTGACCGACTGGCGTCTGCCGGGCGCCGACGGGCTCGCGGTTCTCGACGCGGCGATCGCCGCGGATCCCACGCTCCCGGTGATCGTCATGACGGCGTTCGGGTCGATCGAGACGGCCGTCGAGGCGATGAAACATGGCGCCCAGGACTTCATCACCAAGCCGGTCGATCCGGACCTGCTGCGGCTTCTCGTGTCGCGCGCGATCGAGCGCCGCGCGCGCTCCCGGGAGTCGCTGCTCTTCGCGGAGTCCCGCTCGCGGACGATGCCGCCGATCGTCGGCGAGTCCTCCGCGATCCGGGCGGTGCGCGCGGAGACGGAGCGCGTCGCGGCGACCGACGCGACCGTCCTCCTCGAGGGTGAGAGCGGCACGGGCAAGGAGCTCTTCGCCCGGGCGATCCACGCGCTCTCCGGACGCCGCACCGGGCCGTTCGTGGCCATCAACTGCGCGGCCATTCCCGAGACCCTCCTCGAGAGCGAACTGTTCGGCCACGAGCGCGGCGCATTCACGGGCGCGGCGAGCCGGCGCATGGGGAAGTTCGAGCTCGCCGAGGCGGGCACGGTGTTCTTAGACGAGATCGGCGAGCTCTCGCCGGCGACGCAGGGCAAGCTCCTGCGCGTGCTGCAGGAGCGCTCCTTCCATCGGGTCGGCGGCACGGTCCCGATCGAGGTGGACGTGCGGATCGTCGCGGCCTCGAACCGTCCGCTCGACAAGCTCGTCGCGCAGGGCCTCTTCCGGGAGGACCTCTTCTACCGCGTGCGCGTCTTTCCGATCCGGATCCCGGCGCTCCGCGAACGGCCGGAGGACATCGATCCGCTCCTCGACTGGTACCTCGAGCACCTGCCGCCCGAGCTCGGCAAGAAGCCGGTCGGCCTCGCGGCGGCGGCGCGGGAGCGGATGCGCGCGTACGACTGGCCGGGAAACGTGCGGGAGCTGCGCAACTGTCTCGAGCGCGCGATCATCCTGGCGGACGACGGCCTCATCGGCGAGAGGAACTTGAGGCTCGGGCCCGAGCCCATCTTCCTCGAGTCGGTGCGCGACGAGACGCTCGCCGACGCCCGGGAGCGGGCGGCGCAGACGGCGGAGCGGCTCTGGCTCGTGCGGAGCCTCGAGAAACACCGCGGCGACCGCTCCGCGGCGGCCGAGGAGGCGGGACTCACTCCGCGCCGCTTCGAGGCGAAGCTGAAGGAGCACGGACTGGGAGACGCGTAGACGGAAGGGGACGGCCGTGCGCCGAAAGCTCTTCAGCTGTCCGCTGTCAGCTACTCCGGCAGCTCCGGCACTCGCGTCACGCCGGGCCAGAGCGTCACGGTCGGCCGGGGCGGAGGCGGAGTCATCAGCGGGGTGATCCAGCGCGCCGGCGTCGTTCCCTTCGGGTGCGTCACGGCGGCATCCTTCTTGCGGCAGCCTTCGGCGCGTCCCGCCATCAGCGTCAGGAGAAGGCCGAGCGCGCCGGCCGCGCGCAGGAGGCGTTGCATCACGATGCGAATTATCGCATTCCCGCGAGGGCCGCGAGCGCCTCGCCGACTTCGGCGTCCTCGTCGGGCGCGATCGAACGCAGATCGAGCAGGACGCGGTCGGATTCGACGCGCGCGACGATCGGTGCACGCCGCCCACGCAGGAACGCGGTGATGGCCTGCGCCGGGCGCGAGGCGACCGAAAGCGCGACGGCCCGCGAGGGAAAGACCTTCTCGGGACTCGTGCCGCCGCCGAAGGCGGCGAGCGACGGCACGACGTCGGCCGACACGGCCGCGCCGGCCGACGCGGCGCTCTGACGCAGGCGCTCGCCGCGGCGCTCGAGCTCTTCGAGCGGGGCGGCGGCGGCGCGGTAGACGGGGAAGTCATGCCAGGCGCCGGTCTTCCAGTCCGAGAGCGTCGCGGCGAGGGCGGCGAGCGTGAGCTTGTCGGGACGAACGGCGCGCGCCACCGGGTGGGCGGCCGCGCGGGCGACGAGCTCCGCGCGCCCGACGAGCAGGCCCGCCTGGGGACCCGAGAAGAGCTTGTCGCCGGAGAACGTCACGACATCGGCTCCCGCGTCGAGACACTCCGCGACCGTCGGCTCGTCGGGCACCCCGAAGGCGTCGAGCGGCACGACGGCCCCGGTGCCCTGATCGTGCAGCCACGGGATGCCGGCGTCGCGGGCGAGCCGCGCGAGCTCGGTCGGGGCGGGGCGGCGCGTGTACCCGCGGATCTCGTAGTTCGACGGGTGCACCGAGAGGAGGAGCGCCACGTCCGGCGAGAAGGCCGCGCGATAGTCGTCCGCCGTGGTGCGATTCGTCGTGCCGACTTCGCGGAGCCGGGCGCCGGAGGCCTCCAGGATCTCGGGAACCTTGAACGAGCCTCCGATCGCGACGAGCTCGCCCCGCGAGACGAGGACCTCCCGGCCGCGAGCGAGCGCGGCGAGGGCGAGCAGCACGGCCGCGGCGTTGTTGTTGACGGCGAGCGCGTCGCCGCAGGCAAAGAGGTCCCGCGCGAGCGCGCGCACGTGATCCTGCCGCTTGCCGCGCGCGCCGCTCTCCGCGTCGTACTCGACCGTCGCGTAGCCCGCCGCCGCCTGGGCGAGCGCGGCCCGGGCCGAGGCGGAGAGCGGCGCGCGGCCGAGGTTCGTGTGGAGGAGGACGCCGGTCGCGTTGATCGCCCGCACGAGCGTCGGCGCGAAGCGCCGCTCGAGCGCCCGAGCCGCCGTTTCCCAGAGCGCCTCGGCGCGCGTCTCGCCGGCGGCCATCGCACGGCGCAGGGCCTCCTTGACGGCCTCGCGGCCGAAGCGCGCGAGCGCGGCGGGCGCCTCGTCCCGCTTCAGGAGCGCGTCCATCGACGGCGGATGCGCCCTCCCGGCGGCCGGCGCGGTCGGGACGGTCATGCTTCCTTTACTATAGGGGAGCGTGACAAACCCGGCGAATCCGGTCCCCTCGGGCCGCGCGTGATCACGGAGAGCTTCGACCGTGAGCTGCGGGTTCTCGAGGAAGCCCTGCGGCGTTTGAACGCCGAGTACGATGGTTTTCTGTACGGGACGGCCGCGCGTCCTCCGATCCCCACGCGCCGGCACGTCGAGGAGATGGTGCGCCGGTTGAATGCCTCCGAAGACATGTCCGCAGCCGACCGTTATCGCTTCGCCACGCTCCAGGGACGTTTCTCGTCCCTGACCGAACGCTGGGACCGGCTGCAGGGAGAGAAGGAAGCGGGCCGGCGTCCGGGTCTCTACGGGCACTTTCGGGAGATGGGCGGCTCTTCCGCGGCCGCAGGACCCAACGCGGCGGCCCCCGTCTCCGTACAAGAGGAGCGGCGCCGCGTGTCCGCGGCGGGCCCCGCGACCGATCCGGATCGGGAGTTGTTCGATCGCTACGTGGCCGCCAAGAAAGCCCGGGGAGAGGACGTGAGCGGATACCGTTTGGAAGGTTTTTTGGAAGGCCTCGAGCGCGAGCGCCGGAAGGTGCGGGAGCGACTCGGCAACGAGGACGTACTCTTCGACGTGACCGAGCGGAACGGACGCGTGCGACTCGTCGCGCGGAAGAAACCCCGGAGCGGCGAATGAAACGTCTCCGCTGGTTGCTGGCGATCATCGTATTCGCCGTCGCGGGCGTCGCGGCCGCGTCCGACTCGAAGAAGACGGCGACGGAGCCGTTCTACCGGAAGTACCTCGTGCCCGGCGCGCCGCTCGACGACAAGATCGTCGAGCAGGAGAAGCGCGTCGAGGCCCATCCCGACGACGCGAATCTGCACAACGACCTCGGCAATCTCCTGGCGGAGCGCCGCTTTCCGAGCGAGGCGGCGGAGCAGTACGAGATCGCGATGAAGCTCGACAAGAAGAATTTCATCTCCGCCTACAACCTCGGCCTCGTGCGCGAGACGCAGGGCAGGGCGCACGATGCGATCTCCGCGTATCAGCGCTCGATCAAGAGGAAGCCCGGCTTCCCCCAGTCGCGCTTCCGCCTCGGCCGCCTGTACGAGCACACGAACCAGGCCGAACCGGCCGTCCGCGAATACGCCGCGGCGTTCTGGATCGATCCCGGCTTGCGGGACCCGAAGCGGAATCCGCTCGTCGTGGACTGCGAGCTCGTCTACCTCGCCGCGCTCGCCAACTACCGCCAGGACATCGCCGTGGCGGCGATGGGGGACAGCACCGTCTACTTCGACGTCGATCGCTTCCGGAAGCTCCCCACGAATCGCGCGATCGGCGCGAAGGAAGTGGAGGGCGAGGCGCCGTCCGAGACCCTCGCTCCTCGCGACGTCGGCGTGCCCGCGTCACCGGGAAGCGCCGGCGCCTCGGAGCCCGCTCGTCACGCGCCGCGGACACTCCCCGCGGCGGGCGCGGCCCCGCCGGGCGCGCCCCCGCCGGGAATGCTCGGAGCGCCCGCCGAGCGGCCGACGCCGATGCCGCGCCGCCCGCAGCCGCCGCCGCGCCCCCAGTCCGCCCCGAGCGCCGCGCCGGCTGCGCCCTCTCCCGCGCCGCCGGAGTCGGTCGAGCCGACGCCGGCGCCCGAGGCTCCGCCGGAAGCGGAAGGCGCTCCGGAAGTCGAGCCGAGCTGAGAGGTACTCGGGCTAAAGGACGCCCCTCACCCCGGCCCTCTCCCGCCGGGAGAGGGAGAAGGTGGAGGCGGTGCTTCGCACCGCGACAGGAGCCATGAGGCTCAGTCGAAGGTCGCTCGCTCGACGAGGAGCGTCGGGGAACCGCAGGGAAATGGCGCGGGGAAGAACTGGAGGTCGGTCGAGAGGCCGGCGATCCGCCGCAGAAGCTCGGAGACCCGCCCGGACGCGCGCGCGCCGGCGACGGGTCCGTGCGCCTTCCCCGCCACGATCGAAACGCCGGTGAACTCGACCGCGTAGCGATCGGCGTCGAGGTCGACGCGTGCGGGTGCCGTGAGCGCCGCGGCGAACAGGCCCCTTTTGACCGAGGCGAGCAGCTCCGCGGGCGGCGTCGGGGCCTTCGTCTCCAGGAACAGGCGTCCGGGTCCCGGCCTCGGCGGCTCGCGGTAGGACGGCCGCGACCCATGACCGGTCGAGCGGAGTCCCGCGCGCTTCGCGGCGGAGAGATCGAGGAGACGGCCGGCGATCGTGCCGTCCTCGACGAGGAGCGTGCGCCGGGTGGGCACGCCCTCGCCATCGAAGGGCGCGTCGGGCGAGGGATCGTCCGCGATCGTGAGTCCGGGCCACGCGGCCGGTCCGCGGCCGATCCACCGCGGCGGCCGCTCGGCCGAAAAGAGCGGCGCGACGGCCGCGAGAAGGGCCGCCCCGACCGCCGGATCGAGCAGCCATTGCCCGCTCGCGATCGGCGCGGGGCGGTCCGAGAGCGGCAGCGTCGCCGCGTCGGAGAGCCGCCGCGCGAGCCCCTCGACGTCGGAGCCGCCGGGCTCGTCTCTCCATCGGAAGGCGAGGCGCGCCTCGCGCGATCGCGCGCCGCGCCGGCCGAGGGCGGCGGCGACGCCGTCGAGCACCCGCCGCTCCTGCGAGACGTCGAGGCCGGCGGCGTTGACGATGCGCTCGCGGGCGACGCCGCGCCGCACCGTGAGCGCGACGAGGGCCGCGTCGCCCCGCGACGCCGCGGCCACGGCGCGGGCGAGCTCGGCGAAGGCGGCGGGCGGCGGCTCGAGGGGCGTCGCCCCGGCAGCCGCGGCGCGGCGGGCGGGCCAGTCGGGGGGCGGCGACGGCTCCGCCGCGAAGCGTCCGGCGGCGTCGAGCGCGCTCGAGAGCTCCGGCGCGCTCGAGGCCGCGGCGAAGCGCGGCACACCGCCCTCCCACCAGCGCGCCGCCCAGCCTTCCTCGCGCCGCCATGCGGCGCGTTCGCGCGTCGCGGACGCCTCGCCCTCGCGCGACTCGGCGCTCTTCCGGTACAGCTCCCACTGCCCGGGCGCGCGGCGCTCGAGCGCCCGGACGAGCTCCTCCGGCGTCACGCGTCCGGCCGCACGTGAAGCCGGCGGACGAGCACGTCGGGGGCCGCCCCGCCGACCGGCACGATTTGACCGTCGCGGGAGCACCACCCGAAGCTCCGGCAGGCGCGCGCCTCGCGCCCGAAGGCGGGCTCGATGCCGCCGAGGGCGGGCAGCAGCTCCCCGGCGATCACGCCGCTCGAGATCTCGTCGGCGAGGCGTCCCCGGCGCACGCGCCGCGCGCGTGGAAACCGGAGACGGAACCGGCCGCTCGCGATCTCGACCGACCCTCCGGCGAGCTCCTCGATCCACAGGCCGTCGTGGAGCCGGCGCAGCATCTCCTCGGGTTCGGCGGAGCCGGCGGCCACCACCACGTTGGATCCCCGCGGGCGCGGCGGATCGGCGGCCGAGGCGCGTCGGCCGTGACCGCTCGCGGGTCCGCCGTTCGCGTGCGCGCGATCGGCGAGCGGCGAGCCGAGGAGACCGTTCGCGACGAGCCGCGCGGACCGCGGCGGCGTGCCCTCGTCGTCGCTCTCGTAGCCGCCGAACAGATCGAGGCGGCGGGGGTCATCCGCCACGTCGAGCGCCGCGACGGCGACGCGCGCCTCCGGCAGAGAGCGCAGCGGCGACGCGCCGGCGTCCGCCTCGAGCGGATGGCCGAGCACCTCGTGGAAGAAGACGGCGGCGCACCCGCCCGCGAGCACGACGTCGGCCTCGCCCGAGGACGGCGGAAGGGGTCGATCGCGCGGCGCGACGGCTGCCGAGAGCGCCGTCTTCAGCTCGTCGGCCGAAGCCTCCGAGGCGGGCGCGTGAAACGCGAAGGTTCGGACCTCGTCGCCGGCGCGCGACGCCGCGATCACGCGCCCCTCGATCGAAAGCAGTCGCCGTGCCGAGGCGCCCCGGCGGCTCCCATCCGCGAGGACCCGACGCGCCGAGTCGCGCAGCCGGAACACGAGCTCGTGACGCGGCGCGTGGCGCGCGAGCAGGCCGGTCAGTTTGCGCGCCCAGCGGTCGCCGTCGGGGAAGAGCTCGGCGGCGTCCTCCGCCACGGCGGCACGCACGGCGCGGATCGGCAGCGGCGACACGCCGCCCTCGGCGCGAACCGCTCGAATCGCCTCGCGCGCGGCGGCCTCGTCGCAGCCCGAGACGAAGACGAGATGCTCGCGGCCGCCCGAGCGCCGCCGCGCCGCGGTGCCCGATTCGCGCCGCACCCGCACCTCCCGGATGCCGCCGTCGCGCCAGGAGAGCGACAGCTCCGCGAGCTCTTCGGCGAAGAGCTCGCCGATCTCGCCGCGGTGCGTCGCGAGAGGCTCCAGCCAGCGGCGAATGAGGGGCTCGTCCCAGTCCACGGCGAACGCAGTGTAATAACATCCGGCGGGGGAAACATGAGTCTGGCGGACACGAAGAAGGACTTCGTCGCGGGACGAACGGCCCGCGGACTGGCCGCGCGCAAGCTCTTCGTCGAGAAAACGCCGGACGCTCTGCGCACGGCGGTCTACGCCGCGCTCGCGGGCGAGGCGGAGAAGGAACGCACGCTGGACGACGAGGCGCGGCGCATGATGGAGGGAGCGCGGCAGGAGATCGCGGCGGGACGCGTGGACGGCCACGAGCTCTTCCGCCGGATCCGGCGCAAGCTCGCCGAGCAGCGGGGCATCGTGCTGTGAGGCGAGGCCAGGTCCTCGCCGCATGACGCTCGAGAGGCGGATCGAGGACCTCGAGGCCCTGCGCGAGAGCCGCCTCGAGGGCGGCGGCGCCGAGCGCGTGGAGCGCCAGCACGCCGAGGGGAAGCTCACCGCGCACGAGCGCATCACGCTCCTGCTCGATCCCGGCTCCTTCCTCGAGCTCGATCCGTTCGTCGTGCACCGGTGCCGCGACTTCGGGATGGAGCGCACCTCGATTCCCGGCGACGGCGTCGTCTGCGGCGCCGGGACGATCGACGGCCGCCCGGCCTTCGTCTTCGCGCAGGACTTCACCGTGTTCGGCGGCTCGCTCTCCGAGTCGAACGCGGACAAGATCTGCAAGGTCATGGACCTCGCCGTCCAGAACGGCGCGCCGATCATCGGGCTGAACGACTCGGGCGGCGCGCGGATCCAGGAGGGCGTCGTCTCGCTCGCCGGCTACTCGAAGGTGTTCCTGCGCAACACGCGCGCGTCGGGCGTCGTGCCCCAGATCTCCGCAATCCTCGGCCCGTGCGCGGGCGGCGCGGTGTACTCGCCCGCGATCACCGACTTCGTGTTCATGACGGAGAAGACGTCCTATCTCTTCGTGACGGGCCCCGACGTGATCCGCACGGTCACGCACGAGGAGGTCACGAAGGAGGAGCTCGGCGGTTCCCACACTCACTCGAGCGTCTCCGGCGTCGCCCACTTCGTCCGCGCCGACGACGCCGCCGTTCTCGCGGGAATCCGGGAGCTTCTCTCCTACCTTCCCGGCAACAACCTCGACGAACCCCCGCGCCGCGCCTCCCGCGACGCGCCCGCGGGCGGCGGGGACTTGAACGCCTTCATCCCCGAGGAGCCGAACCGGCCGTACGACATGGGCGAGCTCATCCGACGCATCGCGGACGGCGGCGAGTTCTTCGAGGTCCACGAGGCCTACGCGCGCAACATCCTCGTCGGCTTCATCCGGCTCGGCGGCCGCTCGGTCGGCGTCGTCGCCAACCAGCCGATGCATCTCGCCGGCGTGCTCGACATCGACGCCTCGGTCAAGGGCGCGCGCTTCGTCCGATTCTGCGACGCGTTCGGCATTCCGCTGCTCGTGTTCGAGGACGTTCCCGGGTTCCTGCCGGGCACGCGTCAGGAGTACGGCGGCATCATCCGGCACGGCGCGAAGCTCCTCTTCGCGTTCGCCGAGGCCACCGTCCCCAAGGTCTCCGTCATCACGCGGAAGGCCTACGGCGGGGCCTACTGCGTGATGCTCTCCAAGGACATCGGCACCGACTTCAACTTCGCTTATCCGACGGCCGAGATCGCCGTGATGGGCCCGGAGGGCGCCGTCAACATCCTGTACCGGCGAGAGCTGCCGGCGGACGCGCCGCCGGAGGCGCGCGCCGCGAAGGTCTCCGAGTACACCGCGAATTTCGCGACCCCCTACATCGCGGCGCGGCGGGGGTACGTCGACGACATCATCGAACCCACGGAGACGCGGCCCCGGCTCATCGCGGCGTTTGCCCTGCTCGAGGGCAAGCGCGCCGCCATGCCGAAGAAGAAGCACGGGAACATCCCGCTGTGAGCCGTCCGCGTCTCCTCGTCGCGAACCGAGGGGAGATCGCGCTCCGCATCTTCCGCGCCTGCCGGGACCTCGGCATCGAGACCGTGGCCGTGTTCTCGGACGCCGACCGGGCGGCGCCGCACGTCGCGGCCGCGGACTACGCCGTGCGGCTCGGCCCGGCGCCGGCGCGCGAGAGCTACCTCTCGGTGCCCGCCCTGCTCGACGCGGCGCGCCGCACCCGCGCGACCCTGGTGCACCCGGGCTACGGCTTCCTCGCGGAGAACGCCGGCTTCGCGCGGGCATGCGCGGAGGCGGGTTTGGTGTTCGTGGGCCCGTCGGCCGACGCGATCGCGGCGATGGGGTCGAAGACGGGAAGCCGCCGCCTGATGGAGAAGGCGGGGGTCCCCGTCGTGCCCGGCACGCCCGGACCGGCGCGGGACGCATCGGAGCTCGCTGCGTTCGGCGCGCGGGTCGGCTATCCGATCCTGCTCAAGGCGTCGGCGGGCGGCGGCGGAAAGGGAATGCGGCGCATCGACGGCGAGGCGGAGCTTCCGGCCGCGTTCGCGCGCGTCTCGGCCGAGGCCGCCGCCTCCTTCGGCGACGGCGCCGTGTACGCGGAGAAGCTCGTCGAGCGGCCGCGCCACGTCGAGGTCCAGGTCGTCGGCGACGGCCGCGGCCGGATCGTGGCCGTCGGCGAGCGCGAGTGCAGCATCCAGCGGCGCCATCAGAAGGTGGTCGAGGAGTGCCCGTCGCCGGTCGTCGACGAGCGCCTGCGAACCCGGCTGCTCGAGGCGGCGGTGTCGGCCGCGAAGGCCGTGAACTACTCCTCCTGCGGCACCGTCGAGTTCCTGCTCGCCCCCGACGGGTCCTTCCACTTCCTCGAGATGAACACACGCCTCCAGGTCGAGCATCCCGTGACCGAGGAGGTGTGGGGGGTCGACCTCGCGGCGGCCATGATCGCGATCGCGCTCGGCGAGGGCCTGCCGTTCTCCGCCGACTCGCTGACGCGCCGTGGGCACGCCATCGAGTGCCGCATCTACGCCGAGGACCCGGCACGCGGCTTCGCGCCGTCGCCGGGAACGATCGTGGCGCTGCGGCTCCCGGAGGGACCCGGCGTCCGCAACGACGTCGGCGTCGCGGCCGGATCCGTGGTGCCGATCGACTACGATCCGATGCTCGGCAAGCTCGTCGTGCACGGACGCGACCGCGCCACGGCGATCGCGCGCCTCTCGCGCGCGCTGGCCGACTATGAGATCGCGGGTGTCGAGACGACGCTGCCGCTCTTCCGCGCGCTCGTCGCCGACGCGGAGTTCCGCTCCGCCACCTTCGACGTGCAGTGGCTGGACCGCCGCCTGGCCGACGGGCTGCTCGCGCGCCCGGCCGAGCGTCCCGACGAGGTGCTCCTCGCCGCGGCCGGTCTCGCGGAGGCCGAGGCGCTCGCGCGGGGCGGCGATGCGGCGGAGGCGCGGTCCGCGCGATCGCTGTGGAAGAGCTTCGCGCGTCGCGAGGCTCTGCACGGGACGTCGAGCTGATGCGGCGCCTCACGTTCGTGCACCGCGGCGAGGCGGGTCCGGAGGAGATCCGGATCGCGCTCGATGGCGCGCACTGCCGCTTCACGCGCGGCGACCACGAGGAGAGCGCCGAAGTGGTGCGGCTTCCGGATGGACGGCTCTCGCTCCTCTTCGAGGATGGGCGCCAGGTTTGCGGACGCATCCTGCCGCAGCCCCATGGCGAGGTGGAAGTGTTCACCCTCGGCAGCCGCCGGAAGATTGCGCTCGCCGAGCCGCTTCGCGATCGCCTCGCGCACGCGTCCGGCAACGGCGCCGGCCCGGAAGGGGCGGAAGAGGTGCGCGCCATGATGCCCGGCCGCGTCGTCGAAGTCGTCGTCTCTCCGGGCGACACGGTGCCGCCGGGCGGGCTACTGCTCGTGCTGGAGGCGATGAAAATGCAGAACGAGATCCGTTCGACCCGGGGCGGACGCGTGGCGAGCGTCGAGGTCGTCGCCGGGCGTCCGGTCGAGGGCGGAGCGCGACTGGTCGTTCTCGAGCCGGGACCCGCGGCCTAAGACCCCGGGTCACAAATCCCCTCTGACCGACCGGTCAATCCAAAATTTCGTACCTCGATCCAGCGCGCCGGTCATTTCAGCACCGGCTCCGGTCCCTCGAATGCGGTTTAGTCACTGAAAAAAAGCGACTTATCCCATGTCCGATTCTTGGAAAATCATGGCAGTGACATTGCTTTTCATACGTCTGCTTTGAGAAAACACGCAGCTTTTTCGAGTCTTAACAAGGAGGAAGGAATGAAGTCTGTGTACCGATTCAGTATTGCACTGGCGGTCGCACTGCTTCTCCTCGCTCCAGTCGCCTCGCTCGCGCAGACGACCGGACTGATCGAGGGGCAGATTACCGACCAGAGCGGCGCCGCGTTGCCCGGCGTGACGGTGGAGCTCACGGGCGCGCACTTACAGGGGACCAAGACGACGGTGACGGCGGCCGACGGACGGTACCGTTTCCTGAGTCTGACCCCGGGCGACTACACGGTCACCGCGTCGCTGGCCGGCTTCGGCAAGGTGCAGAAGAAGGCCGCCGTCACGCTGGACGCGACGGCCACCGCCAACATGCAGATGGCCCTCTCGACGACGGCCGAGGTGACGGTCACGGGCGAGGCGCCCCTGATCGACTCGACGTCGACGACGTCCGGGTCGAACTTCACGGGCAAGGTGGTCGACAAGCTGCCGCTGGCCTCCCGGAACTACGCGGACGTCGTGTTCGTGCAGCCGGGCGTTCAGGCGGACAACGGCGAGACGCAGGGCCGTTCGCTGGCGATCTCGGTCTACGGATCGACGTCGGCCGAGAACAGCTTCATCATCGACGGCGTCAACACCACCAACGTCATCAAGGGCATCCAGGGCAAGGACATCAACAACGAGTTCATCCAGGAAGTCGAAGTCAAGACTTCGGGCTACCAGGCCGAGTACGGCCGCAACACCGGCGGCGTGGTCAACGTCATCACGAAGTCGGGCGGCAACGAGTTCCACGGCGGCATCTTCGGCTACTACAACAACCTCTCGCTCGCCGCGAACCAGAAGAACGAGATCACGCCCGACAACTCTCAGGTCGGAAACTCGCAGGTCTCGACGATCGCCACCAAGAACACCCGTTCGGAGGGCGGTCTCGACCTCGGCGGCTTCATGGTGAAGGACCGCGTGTGGTTCTTCGGCGCGTACGACCGCGTCATCACGGGTCAGGTCTTCAATCCGACGAGCGGCGTCACCGGACCCGAGGCGGCGTGCGCCACGAATCCGGCGACGGGCGAAGGCTGCCCGTTCCCCGACACGATCACCGAGAACAAGTACTCGGGCAAGCTGACGCTGAACATCGCGCAGTCCACGACCCTCCAGGGCGTGTACTTCTCCGACCGTCAGTCGACGACCGGCACGATCTCGGCGAACCCGCAGAGCTTCAACCCGCTCGCCACGCAGGGCCGGATCGACGTCGGCGGCCCGGACTACGGCGCGCGGCTGAACCAGCTGTTCGGCTCGAGCGGCATCCTGACGCTGTCCTACGGCCAGCACTCGGACCGCTACGAGACGAAGCCCGAGGGACTGGGCGTGCAGCAGCTGCGTGACCGCACGCTGACGCCGTTCAACTACTACGGCGGCTTCGGAGAGATCTTCGGAGCGGTCAACAACAACACGTCCAAGCGCAACAACTACGCCGGCACTTATACCGGCTACCTCGGCAACCACGAGTTCAAGGTCGGAGGCGACTACGACAAGGTCAACACGGAGGGCTCGACCTACTGGACCGGGACGTCCCGCACGAGCATCTTCCAGTGCAGCGCTTCCTTCCCGTGCTCGGGCTCGGCGCAGCCCTTCAATGCGTCCTCGGTTCCGGGCTACAGCTCGCCGTACACGGGCCCCGTCTACTACGAGCACCAGTTCTTCACGGCGAACGGCTCGGACCTGACGCCGCTCACCGCGGCGCCCTTCGCCACCCCGACGAAGCGCTATAGCGGCTTCGCGCAGGACCAGTGGCGCGTCATCCCGTCCCTGACGGTCAACTTCGGCGTCCGCTACGACGCGGAGACGCTCTACAACGGCTGCGCCGGGACGCCAGCCCCCGCATCGTGCGCGACCGGCGGCCCCGGCGGCACCGCCGTCGATCCGAAGGCGTTCTCGCTCTCGAACGAGTGGGCGCCGCGCTTCGGCGCGACGTGGGACTTCACGGGGGACGGCACCTCGAAGCTGTACGCTTCGGCCGGCCGCTTCTACTACGCGATCCCGACGGACTTGAACGTCCGCGTCTTCACCGCCAACACCTCCATCGTCAGTTGGAACTACGATCCGAACTCGCTCGACCAGGCGCCCGACGCTCCGGCCGGACGCACTCGCCTGACGCAGGTCGGCTCGGTCGCCGGCGAGCCCACGGATCCGGGTCTGAAGGCTTCGTACCAGGACGAGTTCACGATCGGCGTCGAGAAGGCGATCGATCCGACGCTGTCGGTCGGCATCAAGGGCACCTACCGCTCGCTCGGCCGGACGATCGAGGATCGCTGCGACTTGAACTACGCCACCAACCCGACCGGATCCTCCTGCGCCCTGATGAACCCGGGCGCGACGGGACCGGACAACCCGGGCGCGACCGGCGCGTTCGGTAGCTGCACCAACTCGGGCAACCCGACGGTCGACAACGGCTGCACGGGCCCCGGCGATGGCACGCCGATTCCCTCGGCCAAGCGCATCTTCAAGGGCATCGAGGTCGTCGTGCGCAAGCAGTTCACCAACGAGATCTGGGCCCAGCTGTCCTACCTCGGCTCGTCGCTGCGCGGCAACTACTCGGGCGCGATCCGTGAGGCCTCGGGCCAGACGGACCCCGGGATCAACGCCGACTTCGACTACGCCCAGTTCACGCAGAACTACTCGGGCATCCTGGAGCTCGACCGGCCGAACCAGGGCCGCCTCGACGCGGTCTACAACGCGCCGTGGGGCCTCTCGGCCGGCCTGCAGTTCTACGTCCGCACCGGCACCCCGACGTCGATCAACGGCTACTACAACCAGTTCTACACGACGGAGCTCTACCTGGCGCAGCGCGGCTATGCGGGTCGGCTCCCGACCGATTACGAGATGAACATGTCCCTCGGCTACAACCTCAACGTCGGCGCGGTGACCATCACGCCGCAGCTCTACGTCTTCCAGCTCCTCAACCGGCAGACGGCCACCTCGATCGACCAGAACTTCAACGTCAACGGCTCGTTCGTCACGGACCCGACCAGCCCGCTGTACGGCCAGCCGGGACTCATCCCCGATGGGACCTGCCCGGTCAACTCCGCCACCGGCACCTGCTCGGACAACGTGAACTACCGCAAGACCCTGACCCAGACGGGCCCGCGGCAGCTGCGCTTCGCCCTGAAGGTGACCTTCTAAGGCGAAGACTCGATTCGTTTCCGGAAGGGGCGGCTTCGGCCGCCCCTTTTTTTTCCGGTGGCATTGGCGGAGCCCCGATGGCGATGTTTGGATCTCTGACACGACCGCGCGCCCTCGGAAATTCCATAAACGGTCTGCCGTGTTAACGTTCGCCGCATGTGGGACACGGTGTTCGCCGCGCCCGTCGCCGCCGTGGCGAGCCCTGGTCGCGGCGCCGTCGCGCCCGTGCGCCATCATCCCGATGCCGCTGTCGCACCCGACCCGCGATGGGACACTTCGGTCGATCGGGAGGAGCGGCATCGTGATGGTCGGGGTCGACCTCGGCTCGCATGTGGGCCCGAACCTTCCTCGATCTGGTTGACGTCGGAGCCGGATCCAGCCGAGCGGCCCGTCGAGGGTCGGCTCTCCGAGGCGGGCAGGCGAGAGGTTCAGAGCACGCCGCGCTGATGCTCCGGAGCCTGCGGCGAGGCGGCGGTGTGGTTGCCCTGCTCGTTCTCGGCGCGGTGTCCTGCGGGCGACCGTCGCAGGAGTCCTCCCATGCGGCCGGACTCACTCCGCCCGCCGCGTCGTCGTCGGCGAACACGGCCGGCCAGCCCTCGGATATTTCGGATGTCTCGTCGCGGCGGCGGCGCGCCCCGGGTGGCCGCACACCCGTGATCTGGCTGGGCTTCGACGGGTTCGATTTCGAGCTCGTCGACAGGCTGGCCGGCCAGGGTCGAATGCCAAACTGGAAGCGGCTTTGGTCCGAGGGGTATACGGCGCGCCTGAAATCCTTCGTCCCGATCCTGTCGCCCATCGTGTGGACGACTCTGGCGACGGGAGTCGGCCCGGACATCCATCGTATTCTCGACTTTCAGCAGGTGGACCCGGTCACGGGAAGGAAGGTGCCGATCTCCGGGAGCTCGCGCGCGGTCCCGGCGATCTGGAACGTGGCGTCCGAGTCGGGCCTGACGGTGGGCGTCGTGGGCTGGTGGGCCACCCATCCTGCGGAGGACGTGAGGGGCTTCTTCGTCACCGACCATGCGAGCCCGATTCTGTTCGAGGGCCTGCCGAAGCAGGGCGTCGCATTCCCTCCGGCGCTATCGGCGGGCGTGGAGCAGATCTCCGCCAGAGAGGGCGTGGTCACGACCGAGGAGCTCGCCCGATTCGTCGCCGTGCCTGCCGGTGAGCTCGCCGCCGCGCGTGCGAGCGAGCAGGGCCTCCCGAACAACCTGGTCCTGCTCGCGCGTGCGATCGGTGCGACGCGTGTCGAGTCGCGGATCGCCCGGGAGCTGTACGACCGGAATCTGCCTGATCTGACGATGCTCTATCTCGAGGGCACCGACGTGGTCGGCCATCTGTTCGCGTCCGAGGTTCCCCCCAGGATCGCCTGCGTATCGGACGTCGACTTCGCCCGGTATCGCGACACCGTCGCCGAGTACTACGCGCTCGTCGATCGGGTCCTCGGCCAATGGATGCGGCGCGCGGGAGAAGACGGCGCCACGCTCATCGTCAGCTCGGATCACGGATTCAAGTGGGGAGAAGATCGGTCGTGCGAGGGCGCATCCTTCGACCCGGGGACGGCCGGCTTCTGGCACCGCCTCGACGGCGTCTTCGCGGCCTGGGGCGCCAGGGTGAACGGGAGCCGCGAGCGGGGCGACGCGAGCGTTTTCGACGTCGAGCCGACCGTGGCCGCGCTGCTGAAGCTGCCCGTGGACGACCACGCGCCGGGCAGGCCGATGCGGGACGTTTTTCGTGGGCTCTCGTCGCCGCCCCGGAAGGACCTCGCGTCGGAGATCGCGGTCAGGCGCCTCGCTGCCGAGCCGATGTCGGAGAAGGAAGCGAGCGAATACTCGAAGCGGCTGATGGCCCTCGGGTACCTTTCGGGTGCCGAGTCGGGAAACCTGGCTCCGACCGGCGGCGACCGGCCGGGGCTGACCGAGGCGGCGTGGAACAACCTCGGGCTCTACCTGTCGAACCTGGGCGGAGCGGCCAACATGGCTGCGGCGGTCGTGGCCTTCCAGAAGTCGCTCGCGCTCCGGCCCGGCTCTGCTTCGCCGACGCTGAATCTCGCCGAGGCCCGGCGAGCCCGGGGAGAGGAGCGGGAGGCGATCGATCTGCTTTTCCAGGCCATCGCCGCGGGGCAATCCAGTCCGCAAAGGGTGGTCCTCGACTGGGCCATGTTCTACGACGTGAAGGGCAGCAAGCTCGAGGCGAGGACCGTGCTGGAGCGCGGGGCGGGTCTCTATCCCGATGACGAGCCGATCCACCGGGCGCTGGCGCTCCTCTTCTTCCGAGGGAAGGAATGTCGACGAGCCGACGAGACCCTGTCTCATTTCGAGGCCACCACGCACGAACCTCAGACCCTGAACGCCCTGGCATTGATTCGGGCGTGCCTCGGGCGCAGGGACGAAGCGGTCGTCCTCTTTCGCCGCTCCCTCGCCCTGGTGCCGAACCAGAAGACCGTCATGGAATCCCTCGACCTTCTGCAGAACGCCGCCTCCTCGATTCACTGAATTGGATCGAGGCTTCCTCCGTGAGGCCCCGGCGTCAGATGCTCTCGGCCTCGCGGTTCCGGGCCGGTCGAGAAACAGAATCGTGCTCGAACGGCGCATCGCGTACGGAGTCTGTCCGGGGGTAAGATGGTTTGGCCCCGGAGGTGATCCATGCGCCGCTTCGTTGCGCTTCTGGTCTTCCTCGCCGCCACGTCCGCCGCCGCCGCCACCCTGCCGACTCTCTTCTACAAGGCCAAGGAACAGTTCCGGCTCGCGAACTACGCCGCCTCTCTCGAGACGCTCGGTCAGCTCCAGGCCGAAGCGGACAAGCCCGGCAACGAGGCGTATCGCGCGCAGCTTGCACCGGCGCTCGCGTTCTATCGAGGCGCGTGCTACGCCGCGCTCGGCCGCAACGACGAAGCGCGCGAGAGCTTCGAAACGTTTCTCGCGTACACGCCGAATCCGTCGCTCGATCCGTCGCTGTATCCGCACCGCGTGATCACGGCTCTCGACGAGACGAAGAAATCGATGCAGCAGAAGAAGCCCGAGGCCGGAGCAACGGCGACCGCGTCGAGCCCGGCGTCGCCGGCCGAGACCGGCTCCTTCGCCGCCGCCTACCGGGCCTTCAAGCCCGCGCAGGACCAGAGGAGCGACGGCGCCGACGAGAACTGGGCGAATGGCCCCGTGCACTATCTGCTGACCGGCGACCAGCGGGACGAGTACGAAAGGCTGTCGACGCTCGCCGAGCGCAGCCAGTTCGTCGAGGTGTTCTGGAAGGCGCACGATCCGCACCCCGAGACTCCCGAGAACGAATTCCGCGACGAGTTCGAGAAGCGCGTGGCGTTCGCCGACGCGCGGCTCGGGCAGGAAGAGACGCGCGGGAGCCTCACGGACCGCGGCATGCTCTTCGTGCTGCTCGGTCCGCCGACCTGGGTCGGACGCAAGCCGATCGAGATCGGCGAGGACACGGCGGATCCGAACGGCATGTCGCGGCACTCCGGCTTCGAGGCCCAATCGGCCCTGAAGGGCGCAAGCGGGGCCCAGACGGCCGGCATTCTCGCGAGCATGTCGGGGCCCGCCAACACCCTGCCGGAGTCCGAGACGAGCTGGCGCGAAGTCTGGCACTACCGCCGAGAGCTGCTGCCGACGACGGTGTCGTATCAGCAGGTGGATTTCGAATTCGTGACGAAGCGAGGCTACGGCCGGAACGTCCTCCAGCGCGACGACCGGGCCCTGACGACGCTCGAGGCCGCGCGGATCCTGGAGCGCTCCGGCAACGTCGCCCAGTCGGCCGCCAAATAGGAATCGCGGCTCGGAAGAAGAGAGCGACGCCGTCGACGATCGAGTGAGGTGGGCGGCGTCGCGGTGCGTCTGCCGCCGCGGAGCGGCCGTCGCGCTGCTCGTGGCCGCGGCCGCCTGCTCCGTCTCGCCGGCGGTGTCCGTGTCGGTCCTGCCGGCGGGGCGCGTGCGGGCGCCTCCGCCGCCGGGCGCGTTCAACGCGGAAGAGCGGTACCAACGCGGCCACTACTTCGAGGTCGAGCGCTATCTCGAGTCGCTGCCGCCGGAAGAGCTCCAGCGCAGCGCCGTGAGTCTCGCGCTCTACGGAAGAGTGCTCCTCGCGCGCGGCGACTTCGACGCCGCCTGGCCCGTCCTCGAACGGGCGCGGGTCCTCGAGTCGCGGACCGCCCGGCGCGCCGAGATCGAGTGGGCAATCTGCCAGGGCGCCGTCCTGTGGAACGACTTCGCGACCGCCGAGGAGTACGCGACGAGCGCGGTGCGCGACGGCTACGGGATCGTCCCGGGCTTCGTCCACTTCCTCTCGGCGCTGCGCGACGTGGACGTCTACGCGGGAACGCCGATGGGAGCGGAGGGCGCGGACGACTTCGAGATGCATGGCTTCCAGCTGATCCGCGTCCCCGTGCGCGTCAACGCCGTCGACTCGGCGGCGATCGTCGATTCCGGCGCGGTCTACACGATCGTGACGCAGAGCTTCGCGCGCGAGGTCCGCGTGCGGATGATCCCCGACTCGCGCGCCTCGGGGCGCGGCCTCCACAAGAAGGAGTTTCCCGTCGACTTCGGGATCATCGGCGAGCTCTCGTTCGGCGGCCTCACGCTTCGGGACGTGCCGGTCATGGTGATGCCGGACGAGGCCATGCTCTTCGAGACCACGCGGGGTCGGTTTCCGGTGCCGATCGTGCTCGGGTTCCACCTGCTCAAGGAGTTCCGCGCCGAGATCGATTACGCCGGGCGGCGATTGACATGGGTGCGCTCGGACTTCCGGGTCGGCAAGCGCGATGCCGGGCAGAACCTCTTCGTGCGGAACGGGCGCGTGTTCGCGCGCGGCTCGATCGACCGGAACGGCTACTACCAGTTCCTCCTCGACACCGGCAGCGAACCGACCCTCCTGACGACGGCGGGCGTCGCCCGCGCGGGCCTCCCGCCCTCGAACAAGGTCTTTCCCAAGAAGGTCTACGGGCTCGGCAAGACCCAGGTCGAGTGGGGGATCGTTTCCGAGGTCACGATCGGACTCGCCGGCTGGGCCGCGCGCTTCCAGGACCTGGCCGTCAAGGATGACGACAACGCGTTCGAGGACGGCATCGTCGGGACGTCGCTGCTGGAGCACTTTCTCGTGCGTCTCGACTTCCCCCGGATGGTTCTGACCCTCGAAAACGGCCGCTGACCGTCCTCGTTGGGCCCGGGCGCTCCGGAGCCGGCGACGGCGCGGCGTGCTAGCGTCGCGCAGTGCGTGCGGCCCGCTTTCGAGCTCCGCGGCGCCTCTCGAGCGCCGCCGCCGTCCTGGCGCTCCTCCTCGCCGCCGCGTGCCGCCGCGAAACCGCGGCCGCGCCGCGGCCGGCGGCCGCGACCCCGCCGCCGGCGGCGAGCCGCGACGAGGACGTCGCCTCCCGAAAGCCCCGCTCTCCGGGGACGACGACTCCCGTCATCTGGCTCGGGTTCGACGGCCTCGACTTCGAGCTCCTGGACCGTCTCGCCGCCGAGGGGCGCATGCCGAACTGGAAGCGCCTGGCCGGCGAGGGATACACCGCACGGCTCAAGTCGTTCTCGCCGATCCTCTCGCCGATCGTCTGGACGACGATCGCGACGGGAGCGGCTCCGGACGTCCATCGCGTCCTCGATTTCCAGGAGGTCGATCCCGCGACGGGGCAGAAGGTCCCGATCTCCGGCCGCTCGCGCGCCGTCCCGGCGGTGTGGAACGTCGCGTCCGATTCCGGAAGGACGGTCGGCGTCGTCGGCTGGTGGGCGACGCACCCCGCCGAGCAGGTCTCCGGGTTCTTCGTGTCCGACCGGGCGAGCCCGATCCTCTTCGAGGGACTGCCCCGCGCCGGCGTCGCCTACCCGGCGTCGCTCGCTCCCGGCGTCGACCAGATCGTCGCCCGCGAAGGCGCCGTCTCGAACGAGGAGCTCGCCCGCTTCCTCGACGTGCCGCTCGACGAGATCGCCCGCGCGCGCGGCGCGGGGCTCGGGAACCCGATCGACGCCCTGGCGCGCATCATCGGCGCGACCCGGATCCAGCAGCGGATTTCGCGCGAGCTCTACGACCGCCACCTGCCCGACCTGATGGCGGTGTATTTCGAGGGAACGGACGTGGTCGGCCACGTCTTCGCGCCGTTCGTGCCGCCGAAGACGGCCTGCGTCTCCGACGCCGACTTCGCGCGATACCACCGCGTCGTGGACGAATACTACGCGCTCGTCGACCGGCTGCTCGGCCAGTGGATGCGCCGCGCCGCCGAGGACGGCGCGACGCTCCTCGTCAACTCCGACCACGGCTTCCGATGGGGTGCGGATCGCCCGTGCGAGCCGCCGTCGCTCTCGCCCTCGCTCTCCGGCATCTGGCACCGTCTCGACGGCGTCTTCGCCGCGTGGGGGGCGCGGGTGCGGCCGAGCGCCGAGCGCGGAAAGGCGTCCGTCTTCGACGTCGCGCCGACCGTCGCCGCGCTTCTCGGCGTGCCGGTCGACCGCCGCGAGCCGGGGCGCGTCATCCGCGCCGCGTTCCCGTCGGTCGCGGCGCCGCCGCGGGAGGACCTTTTCGCGAGGGTCGCCGTGCGCCGGGTCGAAGCCGCGGCCTCTTCCGTCGGAGACGCCGACGAATACTCCCGTCGCCTGAAGTCGCTCGGCTACCTGTCCGGCGCGGAGCCCGCGAAGCTCGCTCCCACGGGGGGCGAGCGGCCCGGGCTGACCGAGGTCGGATGGAACAACCTCGGCGTCTACCTGCGCGACAACACGAAGAACTTCCCGGCCGCCGAAACGGCTCTTCGGAAGTCGATCGAGCTCGCGCCGCGATACGCGACGCCTCAGTTCAACCTCGCCACGCTCTATCGCATGCGCGGGGAAGACCGAAAGGCGATCGACTGGCTCTTCCGTTCTTTCGCCGCCGGCCACGCCCATCCCGAGGACACGATCCTCAACTGGTACGTCGGCTTCGACGATCGGGGGAGGACGGCGGCCAGCCGGGAGATCCTCGAGAGAGGAGCGCGCGCGTACCCGGGCAGCGAAGCGATCGCCCTCGGGCTCGGCCTCATGCGCTATCACGCGAGGGACTGCCCCGCGGCCTGGCAGGCCGTCTCCCCGTTCGAGTCCGCGACCCGGTCGGTCGAGACGCTGAACGCGATGGCGATGATTCAGGTCTGCCTCGGGCGACGGGCCGAGTCGATCGGCCTGCTGGAGCGCTCGCTCGCGATCGACCCGGCGCAGAAAGGCGCGCAAGAGTCCCTGCGGCTCCTCACGAAGGCGAAATCGGCCGGGCGCTGACGGTTCCCGGAAATTCCGCAAGCCCTTCTCCATGTTAAGGTTCGCCGGATGCGGAAAGCCGCTCTGTGCGCCCTTTTGACGCTCCTCGTCGCGGCCGCCGGGCGGGGCGACGAGGCGACGCGCCAGCGGGTCGGCCGCTACTTCGCCGGCTGGTATTCGGTCTGCCCGGCCAACCGGGTCGCCGTCGCGGAGGACCCCGAGGTCCGGATCCCGGGCTACGAGGCCTACAAGACCGACCGGACCTGCGATCTGAAGAACCGCAACGAGTCGAACATCGCGCTCGTCGACACCGCCCACCGGGAGATCTTCGTCGGCCAGGTCCTGCACGACGACAGCCGCAAGGACCGTCCGTTCTCGGCCGCCGCGGACCTGCCGACGATCAAGGGCGTGCTGGAGCAGGAGTACGGGCTGCCCCTCGGCATCGCCACGAAGGGCGCGCCGCGAGGCGCCCTCGTGCCGATCGAGGTGCGGATCCAGGAGGCGCCGGGCGCGTTCGCGACGCTCCGCGGCTTCGTCTCGCAGGACGGCGCGTCGCTCCTGCTCGGCGAGTTCTTCCCGCTCGACGTGGCACCCGAGGTGACGCGCGCGAAGCTGCTCGCCGAGGGGGCCGCGCCGCCCTCGAAGAAAACGCTCTTCACGGTCACGGCCTTCATCGACTTCCAGTGCGAGAAGTGCCGCGTGCGCACGCCGCAGATCCGCGACTACGCGTTCACGCACGGCGGCATCGTCGAAACCCGGTTCCTCCCGCTCGTGAAGATCCACGACTGGGCCTTCGCGGCGGCCGAGAGCGCGGCCGCCCTGCGTTCGATCCAGCCGGCGCTCGAGGACAACTACGAGAGGGCCGTCTTCGCGAAGGCGGCATCGATGAATCCGCAGGCGGCGCGCGAGACCGCGTCCGACGTCGCCGAGGCGGCCGGCGCGAAGACCGCGTTCGAGGCGGAGATCGCGAGCGGACGGGCGCGCGATCGGGTCGTCGCCGACGTCGACCTCGCGTTTCGCCTCGGCATCAACGGGACGCCGCAGTTCTTCTTCCGCGGCGCTTGGCTGACCTCCGAACCCGAGCTCGTCGAGCGCTTCATCGAGGCGCGCCTCTCGGAGCCGGGCGGCTCCTCCGGCAAGAGCTCCTCGCGCTGATGCGCGGGCGCCTCCGGCGGACCGTCGCGGCCGCGGGTCTGGCCGCCCTCCTCGCAGCCTGCCGGCGGGAGGCCGCGCCCGCGCCGGCCGCGTCGGCGGCGATTTCCCGGACGCCCGCGCCCCCCGCCGTTCCATCCGACGCGCAGGACGTCGCCTCCCGGACGAAGCGAGCGCGGGAGGGTCGCGCGCCCGTCATCTGGCTCGGCCTCGACGGCCTCGACTTCGAGCTCGTCGATCGCCTCGCGGCCGAGGGGAAGATGCCGAACTGGAAGCGCCTCGAGGCGGAGGGGTACACGGCGCGGCTGACGTCATATCTGCCGATCCTGTCCCCGATCGTCTGGACGACGGTGGCGACCGGCCTCACGCCGGACCTCCATCGCGTTCTCGATTTTCAGGAAGTCGATCCGGCGACCGGCCAGAAGGTGCCGATCTCGGGGCGCTCCCGGGCCGTTCCCGCGATCTGGAACGTCGCGTCGGCCAATGGTCTGTCCGTCGGCGTCGTCGGCTGGTGGGCCTCCCATCCGGCCGAGGAAGTCCATGGCTTCTTCGTCTCCGACCACGCGAGCGCCATCCTGTTCGAGGGTCTGCCCCAGCAGGGCGTCGCGTATCCGGAGTCGCTCGCCCCGGGCGTCGAGCGGCTCATGGAGACGGACGGCCGCGTCGCCGACCAGGAGCTGACCGCGTACGTGAGTCTCCCGGTCGAGGCGATCGCCCGGGAGCGCCAGACCCGGGAGGCGATCCAGAATCCCGTCGCGGCGCTCGCCCGGACGGTCGGGGCGACCCGGCTCGTCTCGCATCTCGCGCGCGAGCTCTACGACCGGAACCTCCCCGATCTCACGATGGTGTACTTCGAGGGCACGGACGTCATCGGCCACCTCTTCGCCGCCGACGTCGCTCCGAAGATGCCGTGCACCTCCGACGAGGATTTCCAGCGGTACGGCCATGCCGTCGAGACCTACTTCGCGCTCGTCGACCGCGTGCTCGGCCAGTGGATGCGCCGCGCGCAAGAAGACGGCGCGACGCTCCTCGTCAACTCCGATCACGGGTTCCGCTGGGGCGCGGACCGCTCGTGCGAGAAAGGGTCCCGCGATCCGGCCACGGCGGGCTGGTGGCACCGCCTCGACGGCGTCTTCGCCGCATGGGGCGCGCGCGTCCGACCGAGCCGGGAACGGGGACACCAGACCGTCTACGACGTCGACCCCACGGTCTCGGCCCTGCTCGGCCTGCCCGTCGACGTCCGGGCCCGGGGCGAGATCATCCGGGCGGCCTTTCCATCGCTCGCGCCGCCGCGGCGCGCGGATCTCGCGAAGACCGTTCCGGTCCGACGCCTCGAGGCCGCGAAGCTCTCCGAGACCGATGCGAGCGACTACGCGAAGAAGCTCAAGGCGCTCGGCTATCTCTCCGGCTCCGAGCCGGCCCGCCTTTCCCCGTCGGGAGGGGACCGGCCCGGCCTGACGGAATCCGCGTGGAACAACCTCGGCCTCTTCTACGCGTCGCAGGGACGGAAGGACGACGCTCTCGCGGAGGCCGCGTACCGGAAGGCGATCGAGCTCGATCCCCGGTACCCCACGCCCATGTACAACCTGGCCGTGCTGGAACGCCGGCGCGGCCAGGACCCCCAGGCCACCGAGTGGCTGTTTCGAGCCCTCGAGGCCGGCGCCCCCGATCCGGACGGGATCGTGCTCGACTGGTCGCTCCAGTACGTGCAACAGAAGAGGCCGGGCGAGGCGCGCCTCGTTCTCGAGACCGGCGCCCGCACGTTTCCGGAGAGCGAGGCGATCCAGCGCGCGCTCGCCCTCGACTTCTACTCGCATAGGGACTGCGGCCGCGCGGATCGGCAGCTCGCGCGTTTCGAGACGCCGACCCGAAGCACCGACACCCTGAATGCGCTCGGGCTGATTCGCGCCTGCCTCGGCCGGAGTGAGGACGCCGCGCGTCTCTTCCACCGGTCCCTCGCGATCAACCCGGCGCAGGACACCGTCGTTCGCTCCCTCGCGGTGCTGGAGAGCGGCGAGGGCGCCGCTGCCCTGGGCGGCAGGGCGCGATGAGCCGCCGCCTTTGGGCCCTCGCCCTGGCGTCCCTCGCCGCGCTCTCGTGCGGCCGGTCGCCCGAGCGGGCCGGGTCGCCGGTCCCTTCGGTCCGCGCGACGCCGGCCCCGGCGGCGCACGTGGAGACCGAGGACGTCGCCGCGCGGGCGCGGCGACCCGCGGGCGGCCGGGCGCCGGTGATCTGGCTCGGCCTCGACGGCCTCGACTGGCAGCTCCTCGACCGGCTCTCGGCCGAGGGGAAGATGCCGAACTGGAAGCGGATCACGGAAGAGGGTTCCACGGCGAAGCTGAGGGCCTTCGTCCCCATTCTCTCGCCGGTGATCTGGACGACGCTCGCGACCGGCGTCGGCCCGGACGTCCACCGCGTCCTCGACTTCCAGGAGGTCGATCCGAAGACCGGCCAGAAGGTCCCGATCTCCGGTGACTCGCGCGCCGTGCCGGCGATCTGGAACGTCGCCTCGGCCGAGGGCCGCACGGTGGGCGTCGTGGGCTGGTGGGGCACGCATCCCGCCGAGGAGGTGAAGGGCTTCTTCGTGAGCGATCACGCGAGCCCGATCCTCTTCGAGGGGCTTCCGAAGAACGGCCTCGCCTACCCGGCCTCGCTCGCGTCGGGAGTCGAGCAGATCACGGCGCGCGAGGGCGCGGTCACGGACGAGGAGCTCACGCGCTTCGCCGACGTGCCGCTCTCCGACATCGCGGCCGCCCGCGCGAGCGGCAACGGCCTGCGCGAGCCGCTCATCGCTCTCGCGCGGACGATCGGCGCCACGCGCGTCGCCGCGCGCGTCGCCCGCGAGCTCTACGACCGGAACCTCCCGGACCTGACGATGCTCTACCTCGAGGGCACGGACGTCGTGGGCCACGTGTTCGCCGCGGACGTGCCTCCGCGCCTGCCCTGCACGAGCGACGCCGACTTCGCGAAGTATCACCGCGTCGTCGACGAGTACTACGCGCTGGTCGACCGCCTGCTGGGACAGTGGATGCGCCGCGCGGAGGAGGACGGCGCGACGCTGATCGTCAACTCCGACCACGGCTTCAAGTGGGGCGACGACCGGTCGTGCTCGCGCGACTCGCTCAATCCGGCGACGGCCGGCTTCTGGCACCGCCTCGACGGCGTCTTCGCGGCGTGGGGCGCGCGGGTCCACCGCGGCGCCGAGCGGGGGAGCGCCACCGTCTTCGACGTCGCCCCGACGGTCGCCGCGCTCCTCGAGATCCCGGTCGATCGACGCGCGACGGGAACCGTGATCCGCGGCGCGTTTCCGGACCTGGCCGGCCCGACCCGACGGGACCTCTCGTCGATCGCCGTGCGGCGCCTCGCGACCGACGCGATCTCCGAGCAGGAGGCCAGCGAGTACACCAAGAAGCTCCTCGCGCTCGGCTACCTCTCGGGCGGCGAGCCCGGGCGTCTCGCGGCCCCTGGCGGCGACCGGCCGGGACTGACCGAGGGTGGGTGGAACAATCTCGGCCTGTATCTCTCGACCACCGGCGGCCCGGCGCGCGCGAAGGAGGCGGAGACGGCGTTCCACAAGGCGCTCGAGCTTCGCCCCGACTACCACTCGCCGCAGTTCAACCTCGCGGGGCTCCTGCGGCGCGAGGGGCGCGATGCGGAGGCGATCGACTGGCTCTTCCGCTCCCTCGCCTCGGGCCATGCGGACCCGTCGGCCACCGTCGTGGCCTGGGCGGCCGAGTACCAGGACGGCGGCAAGGCGGCGCGCGCGAAGCAGGTCCTCGAGCGCGCGGCGGCGCAGTACCCGGCCGACGAGGGCGTCGCGCGGCAGCTCGCCGTGCTCCGGTTCAAGGCCGGCGACTGCGCGACCGCGCAGGCGGCGGTCGCGCGGTTCGAGGGGACCACCCGGGACCCCGATACGCTCAACGTGCTGGCGCTCCTCGCCACGTGCACGGGCCGCCCGGAGGCCGCGATCGGGCTGTTTCGGCGCTCCCTGGCGATCCAGCCCGATCAGCCGGGAGCCATTCGGTCGCTCGAAATGTTAGAAAAGGGCCTGCCCGCAGGCCCGGAAAATCGCTGAAAACGGAAAGGGAAAGTCGAATGAGAACTCGCACCCTGGGACTCGGTCTCGTGCTCGCCCTCTCGGGGCTCGTCGCGCCGCTGGCCGCTCTCGCGCGGCAGGGGTCGGCGAAGCCGGCGGCGACGGCCGGCGTCGAAACGCGCCTGAACACCTACCTCGTCCAGTACCTTCCCTTCGACCCGGGCAGCAAGGTGACGGTCGAGAAGGCGTCCGACCGGCTGCCGGGCTTCCAGGGATACAAGATCAAGAGGACGGGAAAGTACGCGAAGCTGAACGTCGACAAGACGGTCTACGTCTCGGACGACGGCAAGTGGTTCTTCGACGGAGACACGGTCGCGAACCCCAATCCGGCGCCCGTCCGCTCCGACGCGGACCTCGCGTGGATCGAGGCGCGCACGTCGGCGCTGTACCGCACGCGGGCCAAGGCGACGCTCGCGCCGAGTCAGGACGCCGCGGGCCTCAAGGCGGTCGTGCTCGCGATCGAGAGCGGCCTCGGTCCGATGCGCGTGCCCGGCTACGTCACGCCTGACGGCAGCAAGTACTTCAGCGGCTCGCTGTGGGATCTCCAGATCGATCCGCGCGAGGAGCGCAAGCGCCGGATCGATCTGTCCCAGAACCGTTTCGAGGGCAAGCCGAACGGCGCGATCACGATGGTCGAGTACGCCGACATGGAGTGCGGATACTGCCGCTACCGCGGGCTCCAGATGGACCAGCTGCTCGAGGCGAACCCGAACCTCTCGTACAAGCGCTACTACAAGTTCTTCCCGCTCTGGTTCTCCCACGTCTGGTCGATGCGGGCCGCCTCGGCGGCCGACTGCATCTTCCGGTTCGCCAAGGGCCCGGCGATGTTCGCGTTCAAGAAGCAGGTGTACCAGCAGCAGGCGGTCATGACGGTCGCGGGCATCGACGAGCTCGCCGTGACCTTCGCGGAGGCGTCGGGCGTTCCGCGCGCGGACTTTCTCGCGTGTTACCTGCGCGACGAGAGCCTCGCCGACGTGCGCAAGGACCTCGACGAGGGCCAGCGGCTCGGCGTCAAGTCGACGCCGACCTATTTCATCGACGGCACCGAGATCTCGTGGGTCGAGGACAAGGTGATGGAGGACTACCTCCGGACCCGCGACGCCTCGCTGAAGGGCATCGAGTACCCGAAGCCTTAGGGGCCCCGGCGCGGGCGCCGCTGTCATCCCGAGGCGCGTGAGCGCCGAGGGATCCCTTTAGAAGCCGCATCGAGGCTGGAAAGGGATGGCTGGCGACGCTGCGCTCGGGATGACAGGAACGAAGACCTTACGGCTCGAACGGGATCGGCACCGAGATCCACGTCCGAACCGGGACGCCGTCCTTGACCGCCGGCTGAAACGTCCAGTCCTTCACCGCGCGGACGGCGGCCTCGGTCAGACCCGCGCGGCCCGGCCGGAGAACCTGGATGTCCGCCGGAGCACCCGTCTCGGAGACGAGCACGCGCAGGATCACGATGCCGCCGATGCGCGCCTGGAGGGCGAGCGGGGGATAGGACGGCTTCACGACGCGCGCGACGTGCGGCGGCGTGTCCACGTCGTCGAGCTCGACGAGAGCGCCCGTGCGCACCGCGGCCTTCGCCGGCGGGGCCGTGGGCGCTGCCGTGGGCTCCGGGGCGAGCATCGCCTCGGGGTATGCCGCATTGATCACCACGGTGGGCGCCGCGGTGGGGAGAGCCGTCGGGGCGAGCGCTGCGGCCGGGCTCGCCGCCGGCTCGGCCGGTTTCCCCGCCGGCGCATGCGGGCGGGAGGACTCCACTGGCCGCGTCCGGGACGACGTCTCCAGCTTCTGGACCTCGATCGCCAGGCGGCGCGCGACCTCCTCCCGGAAGTCGGCGTCGGACATCGTGCTCGTCGGACCCGCGGGCGTCGCCGCCAGCTCCGGCAGGAGCGTCGGCGTCGTCTTCTGCGGGAACACGACCGCCGGGGGGGTCGGCCGCGCGGGGGGCGCGGGACTCTTCCGCGCGAGGACGAGCACGCCTCCGACGATGGCGATCGCCGCGACGAGGGCGCCGATGACCGCGATCGGACCGCGGCGCGAGGGGTCCGGGGAGGGCTCCGCCGGCGGCTCGAGCCGAGGCGGCGGCGGCTCGTGGCGGTCGCGGGGCCGCTCGGACGACGGGGCGGCGGCGCCGGCACGGCCGGCGCGACCCCCGCGCCGGCGTCGCGCGATCGGGTCTCCGCCTCGATTTCGTCGCGAAAGAGGTCGTTCAGGAAGTACGCGAGGTTGAATGTCGATGGAGCGTACGGTCCCGAGAAGAGAAGTTTGCCGAGCTCGCGCCGCAGATCGCCGGTCGTCTTGTAGCGCGTCTCCGCGGGCGCCAGCGCGGTCCGCAGGACGGCCAGAATCTCGGGGGCAACGGGAGGCGGCGGCGCGCCGGCCACGCCCTTGACGGCCGCGAACGGGTCGGGAGGAGCGGAATGGCCCGTGAGCATCTCGAGGAGGAGGATGCCGACCGAGTACACGTCCGAGCTGCGCCCCACCTCGCCGCGCTCCTTCTCCTCGGGGGCGAGGTAGCGTCCGATCTCGGCGGCCAGTCGCGGGGCGCGGATCGACGGCAGGACGCCCGCGGCGAGCCCGAAGCCCGCGAGGCGGATTTCGCCGTCGTCGGAGATCGCGACGAAGCCCGGCCAGACGAGCCCGTGGAGCGTGCGGTCGCCGTCGACGGTCGTGTTGTACGCGTGGTCGAGCGCCGTCGCGACCTTCTCCGCGATCAGGAGGGCGTGCTCGACCGGAACCCGCTTCCCTCCGACACGGCACTTGCCGATCAGCGCGTCGAGGGTGCGGCCGTTCGGCTGCTGCCACGCGATGAACGGGACGCCGTCGACGGCGTCCATCTCCACGCCCCGCGCGATGGCGGCGTGCTTCAGAAACTCGTGGACCTCGCCGTTCTCCTCGATCGCGTCGAGGACCTTCTCGGGAGAGAGCTCCTCCGACTCGAGCCGGCGGAGGAGCACGGGTGGCCGGTCTTCGGACATCCGCACGCCGCGGTAGACGGCGCCGAGTGCATCGGTGCCGACGGCCGCGATGAGCGAGTAATTTCCGAACGAACGGGGCAGCTTTTCCGTCGTCATCGAGGGGCTTGACCGATTGTGGGCCGCTCGCGTCCGGGGGTCAAGGCTCGATCCGCCGGCCGCGGCGGGAGAACGCAGCGTCGAAGCCCGGGCCGAGCGAAGCGAGGGTCGAGCTTCGAAAAGGATCCGCCGGCGCCGCTCGCGGGAGAACGCCGCGTCGAGACCCGTCAGTGTCCGGACGGACGGGCCGCCGGCGGCTCGGCGGCGGGCGCCGGCGTGTCCGGGGACGGAGCCGCGCTGCGCTGACGCCGCGCGGTGGCGATCGCCTCCAGGTGCTCCTCGAAGGTGCGCGAGAACGTGTGCCCGCCGGTGCGGTCGGCCACGAAGTACAGGTAGTCGGTCGCGGCGGGCGCGACCGCCGCCCGCAGGGCGTCCTCGCCGGGATTGCAGATGGGGCCCGGAGGCAGGCCGTCCACCAGATAGGTGTTGAACGGGGATTCGTAGCCGTAGTCGGACCGGTAGAGCGTGCCGGTCCACCGGCCGTCGCGCTTGAGCGCATAGGCGACGGTCGGATCGGCCTGCAGCCGCATCCGGTGGCGGAGGCGGTTCCAGTAGACGCCGGCGATCAGCGGCTCCTCGCGGTCGAGCGACGTCTCCTTCTGCACGATCGACGCGAGGATGACCGCCTCGCGTCCGGTCAGGCCCGCCGCCTGCGCCCGGGTCCGCATGTCGGGCGTGAAGTGGCGGCGGAAGTTCGCGAGCATGGTCTCGACGATCCGGTGCGCCGACGTGGAGCGGGTCACCACGTACGTGTCCGGGAAGAGGAAGCCCTCGAGGTCGGGCGCGCCCTTGGCGACCGAGTCGACGAGCTGCCGGTTCTTCAGGGCGTTGCGGAACGCCTCGGGACGGCTGATGCCGCGGCTCCAGAAGAGCTCGAACGTCTCCTCCGCCGTGAGCCCTTCGGGCACGATGACGATGTGGCGGAGGACGTCGCCCCGCGCCATGCGATCGATGACCGTCGAGAGCGGCGTCGGCCTCTCGAACTGGTACTCGCCGGCCTGGAGGCCCGCGGCGCTGCGGGCGACACGGTAATAGGCCTGCGCGAGCCAGGCCGGCCGCACCACGCCCTCGCGGTCGAGGCGCTGAAAGATCTCCGCGGTCGGCGTGCCGAACGGAAAGTCGACGACCACGGGCTCGCCGCTCGGCGGGTGCCGCGGGTACTCGAGCCACCAGTAGAAGTACACGCCGATGGCGAGGCCGAGCAGCGCGAGGAGAAGGCCGAGGCGGAAGAGCCGGCGGGCGGCGCTCATCGCGGGCGCGCTCCCGCGTGCTGCAGGTAGTCCTCGAGCAGGACCGCGGCGGCCTCCCGATCGAGCGCGGCCTTCTCCGCGCCGGCGGGAAGACGACGCGCCGCCTCGTTCGAGGTGAGCGTCTCCTCGTGGAAATGCACCGGCAGCCCCGTCGCGCGCGCGAAGCGCCCGGCGAAGGAGCGCACGCGGGCGGCGAAGGCGCTCTCGCGTCCTTCCGGCGAGCGCGGCACCCCGAAGACGACGAGCGCGGCCTCGGCCTCGCGGCAGAACCGCGCCAGGAGCTCGACGGCGGCGGCGTCGCTCTGGCGCGAAAGCGTGGCGCGCGGGGTCGCGAGCGTTCCCGAGGCGTCCGACGTCGCCAGGCCGATCCGCTTCTCCCCGAAGTCCACGGCCACGACGACGGCCATCGCTCAAGAGTAACCCGTGGGACGAGAGCGGCGCTATGATGACGCGGGCCGGCCGGGCCCGAGGAGGAGCATGCCGTGAGCCATGTCACCGGGATTCCCCGCCGTCTCTTCTGGGCCGCCGTTCTCCTGCTGGTTCTCGCCGTCACACGACGCGCCGCCGGGGACTCCCCGTCCGGGTCGACGGCGACCTGCGTGTTCACCAACCCCGCCTACTCGGGCTCGTGCACCCAGTCGACGCCGATCGCCTCGGGCTCGACCGCGGCGCAGGCATGCCAGTCCGTGCTCGCCTGCTTGAACGACGCCCAGTGCTCGAAGACCTACTGCAACGCGACGACGGTGCGCGGAGGCTGGAAGCTCGCATCGGCAAAGTAGCGGCGCTCGACGCGCCGACGTGAGAGGGAACGTCGCCGGTCGCGACACCCCCCTCAAGATAGAATCGGACCCTTATGAAAGAGCTCGTCATTCTCTCGGCCGTTCGGACGCCGATCGGCAGTTTTCTCGGCAAACTCTCGTCTCTGCCCGCCCCGGCGCTCGGGTCGGCCGCGATCCGATGCGCGCTCTCGCGCGCCGGCGTGCGGCCCGAGGAGATCGAGCAGGTCGTCCTCGGCAACGTCCTCCAGGCGGGGATCGGGCAGGCTCCGGCCCGCCAGGCGTCTCTCGGGGCCGGGATCCCGGACTCCGTGCCCTGCGTGACGGTGCACAAGGTCTGCGGCTCGGGCATGCGCGCCGTGATGGACGTCGGCAACGCGATCCAGGCGGGCGAGTACGAGGTGGCGGTCGCGGGAGGCATGGAGTCCATGTCGAACGCGCCGTACCTCCTCGAGAAGGCGCGGACGGGCCTGCGCATGGGCAACGGCACGCTCGTCGACTCGATGATCAAGGACGGCCTGTGGGACCCCTACAAGGACACCCACATGGGCAACTGCGCGGAGCTGTGCGTCGGCAAGTACAAGTTCACGCGCGAGGAGCAGGACGCGTTCGCGCTCGAGTCCTACCGGCGCGCGCAGGCCGCGACGAAGAACGGCCTGTTCGCGGACGAGATCACGTCGGTCGAGATTCCGCAGAGGAAGGGCGATCCGCTCAAGGTCGACGCCGACGAGGAGCCGTTCGCGGCGCCGCTCGAGAAGATGCCTTCGCTCAAGCCGGCGTTCCAGAAGGACGGCAGCGTCACGGCGGCGAACTCCTCGAAGATCAACGACGGCGCGGCCGCGCTCGTGGTCACGTCGGCCGAGAAGGCGAAGGCGAAGGGCTGGCGCCCGATCGCGCGCATCGTCGCGTCCACGGGAGTCGCGCAGGCGCCGGAATGGTTCACGACGGCGCCCGTCGGCGCGATGAAGAAGCTCGTCGAGAAGACGGGCGTTTCCCTCGCCGACGTCGATCTCTTCGAGATCAACGAGGCGTTCGCCGCCGTCGCGATGGCCGCGATTCGCGACTTATCGCTCGATCCCGCGAAGGTCAACGTGCGCGGCGGCGCGGTCGCCCTGGGTCATCCGATCGGCGCGTCCGGAGCCCGCATCCTCACGACGCTCGTGCACGCGCTGCGCCGCGAGCACAAGAAGCGCGGGATCGCGGCGATCTGCATCGGCGGCGGCGAGGCGACCGCGATGCTGGTCGAGGCGGTGTGAGGGCCGCTTCCTGACCCCGCCGGGGCGCCCGGCCCCGGCCTTCGATCTGATCGTCGGAGGCGTTCCCCGCTTCCGCGCCGAGGCGCCGTGGGCCTGGCGCCTGCTCTCGCGGCTCTCCCGGACGCTCCCGGCCGCCCGGATCACCGAGACGCCGGGGCGTTCGCCCGTCGTGGCCGACGCGGCCGGGGAGAGTCCCCTCGTCCTCGTGCACGCCGATCCCGAGGCCTACCTCGTGCCCGACGCGGCGATGCGCCTCGTCGCGGCGCTCGAGGCCCGGCCCGAGCTCGACCTCGTCGCGCCGGGCACGAACGAGCCCTGGTGCGAGGCCGCGCGCGTCGCCCCGCCGTTCGCGTACGCGACACCGACGCTGCTCGTCGAGGCCGCGGCCGCGGTGGCGGCCGTCGCGGGGCCGCCGGAGGCCCTGGCCGGAATCGCCTCGCCCGTGTACGCCGTGCGGCGCGCCGTCCTGTCGCGGTCGGCGCCCGGCGCGCGGCTCGAGAGCCTGCCGGCCGACCGGACGGATCTGCGGGCCGCGATCGACCGCGGCGCCTACCTGCATCGGTACGGCGCGATGGACGCCTCGCCGCGGGAGGATCTCGCCGCGCGCGTGCCGCCGGGGGCGGCCGCCGTCCTCGACGTCGGCTGCTCGCGCGGCGCGACGGCCGCGGCCCTGCGGGCGCGCGGGGTCGGATGGATCGCGGGCATCGAGCCCGATCCGGAAGACGCGGAAGCGGCGGCGCGGGTGTATGACCGCGTGCTCGCCGCGCGCCTCGAGGACGTCGCGGAGGACTTCGCCGGCCGATTCGACGCGGTGCTGTTCGGCGACGTGCTCGAGCACCTCGAGGACCCGTCCGACGCGCTCGTGCGGGTGCGGCCGTGGCTCGCCCGCGGGGGCGTCGTCGTCGCGTCGGTGCCGAACCTGGGGCACTGGGCCGTGGTGGACGACCTCCTGCGCGGACGGTTCGACTACGTGCCGTACTCGATCCTGTCGGGCACGCACGTGCGCTTCTTCACGCGCGCGACGCTGATCGATCTCTTCGAGGCGAGCGGCTACCGGGTCCGTGGGATCGACACGGTCGCGCTGCCCGCCTCCGCGGCGGGCGCCGCTCGGCGCGATCGCCTCGGCGCCCTGCCCGGCGCGTCGCCGGACCTCGACGCCGCGGAGTTCGTCGCCGTCGCGGAAGCGGAAGCCGGATAGCCCGCGAGGGCGGCCGCCGAAAGAGCGAGAGACGGATCGACGGCGCCTCCGCTATCATCGTCGCCGATGATGAACAAGGTCGTCGGCTCCGCCGACGAGGCCGTCCGCGACGTGCCGGACGGCGCGACCCTCGTCGTGGGCGGCTTCGGCCTCTGTGGGATCCCCGAGAACCTCATCGCGGCGCTCGTGCGCCGCGGGGTGAAGCACCTGACGGTCGTCTCGAACAACTGCGGCGTGGACGACTGGGGGCTCGGCCTCCTGCTCCGGACCCGGCAGATCCGGAAGATGGTGTCCTCCTACGTGGGCGAGAACGCGGAGTTCGAGCGGCAGTTCTTATCGGGCGAGCTCGAGGTCGAGCTCGTGCCGCAGGGCACGCTGGCCGAGCGCATGCGGGCCGGCGGCGCGGGCATTCCGGGCTTCTACACGCCCGCGGGCGTCGGAACGCTCGTCGCGCAGGGCAAGGAGACCAAGGAGTTCGACGGCCGCGAGTACATTCTCGAGCGGGGCATCGTGGGCGACTTCTCGATGGTGGCCGCCTGGAAGGCCGACCGCCTGGGCAACCTCGTGTACCGGAAGGCGGCCCGCAACTTCAACCCGATGGCGGCGACCGCGGGGAAGATCTCGGTCGCCGAGGTCGAGGAGCTCGTCGAGGTGGGCGAGCTCGACCCGGAGTGCATCCACACGCCGGGCGTCTTCGTCCAGCGTGTCGTCGTCGCGCCGCGCGAGAAGCGGATCGAGCGGCGCACGGTGAGGAAGGCTTAGTGGTGCTCGACCGCGAGGGCGTCATCCGGCGGGCCGTGAAGGAGCTGCGCGACGGCTACACCGTCAATCTCGGCATCGGCATGCCGACGCTCGTCGCCAACCACATCCCCGCGGGTATGGAGGTGATCCTCCAGTCCGAGAACGGCATCCTCGGCCTCGGGCCCTATCCGGCCGACGGTGAGGTCGACGCCGACCTCATCAACGCCGGCAAGGAGACCGTGACGGTGAAGCCGGGCGCTTCGTATTTCTCTTCGGCGGACTCTTTCGCGATGATCCGCGGAGGGCACGTGGATCTGTCGATCCTGGGGGCCATGCAGGTGGACGAGGAGGGCTCGATCGCCAACTACATGATTCCCGGCAAGATGGTCAAGGGCATGGGCGGGGCGATGGACCTCGTCGCGGGCGCCCGGCGGCTCGTCGTCACGATGGAGCACACCGCACGATCCGGCGAGCACAAGATCCTGCATCGCTGCACCCTGCCGCTGACCGGACGGCGCTGCGTGCACCGGATCATCACCGATCTCTGCGTCTTCGACGTCCGGCCCGGCGGCGAGGGCCTCGAGCTCGTCGAGCTCGCGCCGGGAGTGGGCGTCGACGAGGTCCGGGCGAAGACGGGCGCCGCGTTCCGGGAGGCCGGCTCCATTCGCGCCATGGACGCGTGAAGCCCGTCCGCGCCGCGGTTCTGTTTCTCGGAATCCCGCTCGCGGCGCTCGCGCAGGATCCCTACAGCCAGACCGATCCCTTCGAGTCCCGCTTCAAGACGCACCCCAACTTCCAGATCAAGTTCCACGTCCCCGAGAAGGGGGGCGAGGTGCGGCTCTACACCAAGAACCCGGTCCACTTCGAGAAGGACCTCTACTGGGAGGGGAGCGAGGACGTGGTGATCGAGTACCAGGACCTCAAGATCACCGCCGACGCGGCGCGCTACGACTTCCCGACGAAGACCGCCATTCTCACCGGCCACGTCGTCATCGACCAGGGGCCGACGCGCATCTCCGGCGCGCGGGGCACCTTCCACCTCGACACGAAGACGGGCGTGGTCGAGGAATCCGTCGTCGCCGACCTGCCGCCCTCGTACCACATCGTCGCCGACCAGATCGAGAAGATCGGCGACGCGACCTACCGCGTCCAGCATGGCCTGTTCACCTCCTGCGACCTGCCCAAGCCGCCCTGGTCGTTCACGATGAAGGAGGCGACGGTCACGATCGACGATTACGCGCGCATGAAGGACGTCGCGTTCCGCGCCGGCGACGTGCCGCTGTTCTGGTCGCCTTACCTCATCTGGCCGACCAAGGAGAACCGCGCGTCCGGCTTCCTCGTGCCGGGCCTCGGCTACAACAACGAGCGGGGCTTCTTCCTCGGCTTGAATTACTACTGGGTGACCGGCCGCTCGACGGACCTGACGACGCAGCTGGCCGCTTACACGGACGGCACGATCGGCCTGGGCGAGGAGGCGCGGTGGCGGCCGACCGACGAGTCGGCGGGCATCTTCCAGGGCTTCGTCGTCCGCGACCAGGACGCGACCATCTGCGTGCCGATCGCGCAGGCGCCGCCGGTCAACAACGGCGTGTGCACGCTGCCGAACGGCTCGCTCGGCGTGTACACGACGGGCAAGGAGACGCGGTGGAAGCTCCGGCTCGACCACGTGTCGGACGACCTGCCGTACGACATCCGCGGCGTCGTGTCGATCCGCGCCTATTCCGACGAGGAGTACCTCCAGGACTGGGAGAAGAACTTCAACCTCAACTCGGCGCGGCAGGTCCCGTCGTTCGCGTACCTGACGAAGAACTTCGGCGCGGACTCCATGAACCTCCGCCTCGAGCGGACCGAGACGTTCTACGCCGCGACCGTCATCCAGGAGCGGCTGCCCACCCTCGAGTACTTCCACCGCACGGCGCCGATCGGCAACTCGCCGTTCTTCTTCGCGCTCGAGTCCTCGCTCTCGGGCCTCTACGTGAACAAGGGCCAGGGCCTGCTGCACGGGTCGTGGGGCCGCTTCGACGTCGCACCGACGTTCTCCCTGCCGATCAAAACGCTCTCCTGGCTCTCGGTGCTCGCGCAGGCGGGAGGACGGGTGACCGAGTACACGGACTCGACGGATGCCGGGCAGACGCAGCTCCTGGGCGAGTCCTATCTCCGGACCTACGCGACGGCGGGCCTGTCGCTCGTCGGTCCCTCCTTCTCCCGGATCTACGACGTGTCGCTCGGCCCGTGGGTCAAGCTGAAGCACGTCATCGAGCCGCGGGTCGACTACACCTACGTCTCGAACGTCGACGACCCTTCGCGCATCCCGGCCTTCGATCAGATCGACACGACGCTCGGTCAGAACCAGGTCCGTTACGCGATCGTCAACCGCCTCCTCGGCAAGACCGAAGGCGCGGGCGCCGCGGGCTCGGCCGAGGAGATCGCCTCGCTCGAGATCAACCAGACGTACTACTTCGAGCTGCCCCAGACGATCTTCCTGCCGACGCCCGGCATCGTGCAGCGCCGCACGGGACCGTTCCAGGCCATCCTCCGCGTCGCGCAGGGCGGCGTCTTTCATCTCGATGGCACCATCAACTACGACCAGTTCGCCCACCAGCTGACCAACGAGACGGTGACGGCGGGGGCGAACTGGGGCACCAACTACGTGGCGCTCTCCTGGTTCGGGACGCAGCCGGTGACGCCGGTCGGGCAGGTGGCGGCGAACTCGGACCAGATCCGCGCCGCCGGCGGCATCGACCTGTCATCGATCTTTCGGTTCGACGCGAGTGTCGCGTACAGCGGCGATCAGGACCTGCTCCAGGAGGCCCGCTTCCTCGTGACCTACAAGGGCTCCTGTTACACGGTCTTCCTCGAGTTCCGCGATCTCGACCTGCCGCCGCTCCCGCGGAAGGACGTCCGGCTCGTCGTCAACCTGAAGGACATCGGAACGCTGCTCGACGTCAACGGCTCGATCAACGCACTGCTCGGACAGTGAGCCCTGGATTCGGACTCCGTGTTTCGTTATGATCCCGCGTCAATGAAAGGGCTCATCCTGTCGGGCGGCAAGGGGACGCGTCTGCGCCCCCTGACCTACACCCGCGCCAAGCAGCTCGTCCCGATCGCGAACAAGCCCGTGCTCTTCTACGGCGTCGAGGCGATCGTCGCGGCGGGCATCCGCGACATCGGCGTCGTCGTGGGCGACACGAAGGAAGAGATCCAGGCGGCGCTCGGGGACGGCTCGCGGTTCGGCGCGCGCATCACGTACATCGAGCAGGACGCGCCGCGCGGGCTCGCGCACGCCGTCCTGATCTCGGAGAAGTACCTGCGGGGCGAGCCGTTCGTGATGTACCTCGGCGACAACGTGATCGCCGACGGCATCACGGCGCTCGTGGACGATTACCGCCGCATCGGCTGCAACTCGCAGATCCTGCTCGCGAAGGTCCCGAACCCGTCCCAGTTCGGCGTGGCGGAGCTCGAGGGCGGACGCGTCGTGCGGCTGACCGAGAAGCCGAAGGAGCCGAAGTCCGACCTCGCGCTCGTCGGCGTGTACATGTTCGACGACTCGATCTGGGAGGCGGTCAAGGCCATCCGCCCGAGCCCCCGCGACGAGCTCGAGATCACCGACGCGATCCAGTGGCTCGTCGACCACGGCCGCAGCGTGCACCCGCACCTCGTCTCCGGCTGGTGGAAGGACACGGGCAAGATCGAGGACATGCTCGAGGCGAACCGCATCATCCTCGACACGTTCACGGCGCGCGGGTGCGACGGGCTCGGGCCGGACTGCCGCGTCGAGGGCAAGGTCGTCGTCGAGCCGGGCGCCCGGCTCGAGCGGGCCACGGTGCGCGGCCCCGCGGTGATCGGCGCGGGGACCGAGATCCGCGACGCGTTCGTGGGACCGTACACGGCCGTGGGGCCCGGCTGCCTCATCGACCGCTGCGAGATCGAGAACTCGATCGTGCTGGAGGCGTCGCGCCTCGAGCGGATCCCGGTCCGGATCGCGGACTCGCTGATCGGCAAGAACGTGCGGATCCACCCGGGGCTCGAGCGGCCCCGCGTTCACCGATTCCTCGTCGGAGACAACTCGGAGATCGGTCTCGTATGAAGCTGCTCGTCACCGGGGGATGCGGCTTCATCGGCTCCAACTTCGTCCGGCACGTTCTCGAGTCCCGGGGACCGGGCGTGTCCGTCGTCAACCTGGACAAGCTGACGTACGCGGCCAACCCGGCGAACCTCTCGGACGTCGCGGGCCGGCCGAACTACCGGTTCGTGCGCGGCGACATCGTGGACCCCGACGTCGTCGCGATGGCGATGGAGGGCTGCGACGCCGTCGTGAACTTCGCGGCGGAGACGCACGTGGACCGCTCGCTCCTCGGCGACGCGTCGTTCATCGAGACGGACGTGCGCGGCGTCTTCGTGCTGCTCGAGGAGGCGCGGCGCCGCGGCGTGCGGCGCTTCGTCCAGATTTCGACGGACGAGGTGTACGGCACGATCCCGGAGGGATCGTTCACGGAGGAGTCGCCCCTGAACCCCCGCAACCCGTATGCGGCCTCGAAGGCCGGCGGGGACCGGCTCGCGTACTCCTACTGGGCCTCCTACGGCGTGCCGGTGATCATCACCCGCGCCTCGAACAACTACGGCCCCTACCAGTATCCCGAGAAGCTGATCCCGCTCTTCGTCACGAACGGGCTCGACGACCTGCCCCTGCCGCTCTACGGCGACGGGAGGAACGTCCGCGACTGGCTCTTCGTGCGGGACCATGCGGCCGCCGTGGACTTCCTGCTCGATGCCGGCATCCCGGGCGAGACGTACAACATCGCCGGCGGGAACGAGGCCGAGAACATCGCGATCACGAGGCGGGTGCTCGCGGAGCTCGGCAAGCCCGAGAGCCTGATCCGCTTCGTCGACGATCGCCCGGGACACGACCGGCGCTACTCGCTCGACGCCGGAAAGCTCGCCCGGCTCGGCTTCTCCGCCTCGACGCCCTTCGAGCGCGGTCTCGTCGAGACCGTGCGCTGGTACCGGGAGCGCGAGGACTGGTGGCGGCCGATCAAGGAGCGCGACGCCGCGTACCGCGAGTTCTATCGGACGCAGTACGAGCAGCGGCTCGCCACCTCTTCGGCCACGGCCAAGAAGCCCGGCTAGCGAGGGAGCGGCGCGGCGATGGCGGAAGCGGGCGCCGGCGCCCTCGACTTCGACGCGGCCGTGCTCGCCGCGCCCCGCCCGACGGCCCGGCGGCGCCGCCGCGTGCTCGTGACCGGGGCGTCGGGAATGCTCGGCTCGGACCTCGTCCCCGCGCTCTCTGTTGCCGGGCACGACGTGTTCGGACGTCCGCATGGCGAGCTGGACATCGCCGACGCGAAGGCGGTGGCGCGCGTCGTGCGGGAGCTCTCGCCGGACGTCGTCGTCAACTGCGCCGCGTTCACGAAGGTGGACGACTGCGAGACCGACGCCCGAGCGGAGACGGTCAACGCCCGAGCGGTCGAGCATCTCGCCGAGGCGTGCGCGCGCCATGCCGCGCGGCTCGTCCAGATCTCGACGGACTTCGTCTTCGACGGAGAGAAGGCGTCGCCCTACCGCGAGGACGACGCGCCCCGTCCCCTCTCGGCCTACGGCCGGACGAAGCTCGCCGGCGAGGAGGCGGCGCTGCGGGCGCCGGGGGGTCTCGTGGTGCGCGCCTCGTGGCTCTTCGGCCGCTCCGGCTGGAACTTCGTCGAGGCGATCCTCCGGCAGGTCGAGAGCGGAAAGACCAAGCTCACGGTCGTCACCGACCAGGTCGGCCGGCCGACCGCGACGCCGGACCTCGCGGAGGCGATCGCGGTGCTGCTCGACGCCGGGGCGATCGGGATCTATCACTTCGCCAACCGCGGCGAGGTCTCGTGGAACGAGTTCGCGCGCGAGATCCTCTGGGGGGCCGGGCGCCGCGACGTGGTGGTCGAGCCGACGACCAGCGAAACCATCGCGCGGCCCGCCCGGCGTCCCGCCTACTCGGTCCTCGACACCGGGAAGTACGAGCGGGTGACGGGACGGCCGATCCGCTCCTTCCGGGAGCCGCTCGCCGAGTACCTCGCGGCGCGGGCTCATCCGGAGGCGTAGGTGCTCCGCTACACTGCTTCCATCTCAGACGCTGGAGTCCAACTCATGCATCGACTCGTTATCGCCATCGGCTGCCTGCTTTCGGCCGCGATCGCCGCGGCTTCCCCGCGGCCGTTCTCCCTCGACGATCTCGCGCGCATCCGCGGGGTCTCGGCTCCCGTGGTTTCGCCGGACGGGCGCCGAGTCGCCTACACGGTCCGCTCGGTGAATGTGGCCGAGGACCGCAACGAGACGCACATCTGGGCGGCCGGCTGGGACGGCGGCGGGACGGTTCGGCTGACGGCGGGGAAGACGTCCGAGACCGACCCGCGCTGGAGCCCGGACGGCCGTTTCCTCGCCTTCCTGTCCGGCCGGGACGACCCGAACGGGGAATCGCAGCTGTGGCTCCTGCCCTCGGGCGGCGGCGAGGCCGACCGGATTACCTCGGTGCGCGGCGGCGTCGAGGACTTCGACTGGGCGCCCGACTCGCGCCGCGTCGTGCTCGTCGTGCGCGATCCGGAGCCGGGCGCGGAGGAGAAGCCCGGGTCCGGCGAGAAGAAACCGAAGGCGCCGATCGTCGTCGACCGGTTCCAGTTCAAGCTCGACGAGTACGGTTATCTCGACGCGCGCCGCAGCCACCTGCGCGTCGTCGACCTCGGGACCCGGCGGATCGACTCCCTGACCGAGGGGGTCTACGACGATCTCCTGCCGGCCTGGTCGCCGGACGGCCGGACGATCGCATTCGTGTCGAAGCGCGGCCCCGACCCCGACCGGACCGACAACTGGGACGTCTACGCGATCGAGCCGCGGGCTGGCGCGGCGCCTCGCCGGCTGACGACGTTCGAGGGCGCGGACAACGAGCCCGACTGGGACAGCCGCCTCGCCTGGAGTCCGGACTCCCGCTCGATCGCGTACCTCGAGGGAGGTCCGGACAAGCTCATCTACTACGGGCTGCACAAGCTCGCCGTCGTCGAAGCGGCCGGTGGAAAGGAGCGCATCCTGACGCCGGACCTCGACCGCAACGTCTCGTCCCCCGCCTTCACGCCCGACGGCCGCTCGATCGTCTTCCTCCTCGAGGAGGACCAGGCCGTCCATCTCGCGAAGATGCCGGCGGCCGGCGGCCGGATCGAGCGCCTCGTCGACGGGCGCCGGGTCGTCCATGCGTTCACGGCGGCGCGCGACGGCCGCATCGCCGCGACGGTGACCGATCCGCTCCGCCCCGCCGAGGTCTACGCGGCCGAGCCGACGGGTCTGCGGCCGATCTCGCGGCAGAACGAGCGCGTGGCTCGCCGAGATCGCGCTGGCGCCCGTCGAGGAGACGCAGAGCCGGAGCGCCGACGGCACGGAGATCCACGGCTTCCTCGTGCACCCGCCGGGGTCCGAGGCGAAGCGCCGGCCGGCGGTCCTCCGCATTCACGGCGGCCCGGTCGGCCAGTTCGAGAACGCGTTCGACGCGGAGTGGCAGTGGCTCGCCGCGAACGGGTACCTCGTGATCGCCGCGAATCCCCGCGGCAGCTCGGGGCGCGGCGAGGCGTTCCAGAAGGCGATCTTCGCCGACTGGGGCCATCGCGACGTCGAGGACGTTCTGGCGGCCGTGGACGACGCGGTCGCGCGCGGCCTCGCCGACCCGGACCGCCTCGCGGTCGGCGGCTGGAGCTACGGCAGCATGCTGACCAACTACGTGATCGCCTCGACGAAGCGCTTCAAGGCCGCGACGAGCGGCGCGGGGAGCTCGAACGCGCTCGCCGAGTACGGCACGGACCAGTACATCCGGGAGTACGAGCAGGAGCTCGGGACGCCGTGGAAGAACCTCGACGCCTACCTGAAGGTCTCGTTCCCGTTCTTCCATGCCGACCGGATCACGACGCCCACGCTCTTCCTGTGCGGCGACGCCGACTTCAACATGCCGCTCATCAACTCGGAGCAGATGTACCAGGCGCTCCGGAGCCTCGGCGTCCCGACCGAGCTCGTGATCTACCCGGGCCAGCACCACGGCCTCCGGAAGCCGAGCTTCGTGCGCGACCGCCTCGAACGCTACGTCGCGTGGTACGACCGGTGGGTGAAGGGCGCGGCGGCGTCCCCCGCGAGCGCGGCGGGGGGCCGCTGAGCCCCGCATCCCGTCTGACGTCCGGCGAGTGGCAGCGCAAGGCGGTCCACGCGGGCATGGGCCTGTTCGCGCTGGCGCTGCGCTGGCTGGACTGGCGGGGGGCCGCGGCGTGCGCGGCCGCGGCGCTCGCGTTCAACGTGCTCGCGATGCCGCGCGTCGGGCGCCGGCTCTATCGGACGGGGCTTCCGCGGCGGCACGACCCCGGCATCGTGGCGTACCCGGCGGTCGTCCTGCTCCTGGTCCTCGTCTTCGGCAAGACGGACCTGCCGCTGGTCGCCGCCGTCTGGGCGATGATGGCCTTCGGCGACCCCGCCGCGGCCGTGGCGGGCCGCACGGTCGGCGGCCCCGCCCTGCCGTGGAACGGGACGAAGACGTGGGTCGGCCTCTTCGCGGGATGGGCCCTCGCGTTCGGCGCGTCGCTGGCGGTCTTTGCCTTCGTGACCGCGCGCGCGCCGGGACGCGACACGGTCGCGGTGCTGTGGATCGGCGCCGCGGCGTACGCGTTTCTCGAGTCGGTGCGCGCCGGGATCGACGACAACGTCGTCGCGGCGCTCCCGACGGCGCTCCTCCTGTACTGGCTGAACGCGCATTGGCCGCCGCGGCCCTGGCCGGGCGCCGCCGCGTCCGTGGGCGACCTCGCCGTGGCCCTCGCCGTCAACGCCGCGGTCGCCGCGGCCATGGGCGCGGCGCGCGTCGTGAGCCGTTCGGGTGCGCTCGGCGGGGCGGTCGCCGGCTTCGTGATCCTCGCGGCCGGGGGATGGCGCGCGTACGCGATCCTCTGGATCTTCTTCCTCGCGGGAACGCTCGCGACGCGGCTCGGGTACCGCCGGAAGGCCGCGGCGGGGACGGCGCAGGGGGAGGGTGGACGTCGAGGTGCCGCGCATGTCGCTGCAAATTGTTTCGTGCCCGCGTGTCTCGTCGTGCTGGGGCTTCCCGCCGCCGCGTTCGCCGCGGCGTTCGGCGCCGCGCTCGCCGACACGCTCGGGACCGAGGTGGGGACGCTGTGGGGGCGGCGGCCCTTCTCGCCGCTCTCGCTGCGCCGGCTGCCGCCGGGCACGCCGGGCGCGATCTCCCTGCCCGGCACGGCCGCCTCGGCCGCGGGCGCCGCGCTCCTCGCCGCCGCTGCCCTCGCTCTCGGCCTCGTCACGCGCTCCGGCGCGGCCGCCTGCGCCGCGGGCGGTTTCCTGGGCGCCCTCGCGGAGAGCGCGCTCAACGACTTCGGGCGGCGGGCGGGATTCTCCCTCGATCACGAGTTTGCGAATGCCCTGAACACGTTCGTCGGCGCCATGGTCGCGCTGCGCCTCCTGGCGGCGTGACCCGATGAGACGCTACGTCCGACTCGTTCGCCCCTTCACCCTCCTGCCGCCGCTCGTCGGCATCGTGTCGGGGGCGGTGTGCGCGTTCGGCTCCGCGCACAACCCGGACCCGGCACGACGCGTGACCGGCGCGGTCCTGCTCACGGTGGCGATCGGATCGCTGTGCGCGTCCGCGATGAACGCCGCCTCGAACATCGTCAACCAGATCGCGGACCTCGAGATCGACCGGAAGAACAAGCCGGAACGTCCCCTCGTGACGGGCGAGATCGCGATCCGCCGCGCGTGGGCGGCGGCGGCGATCCTCTACGCCCTCTCCATCGTGCCGACCTGGCTCGTGGTGCCGTACCCGTACGAGCGCTTCGCCGCGCGCCTGACCGCGCCGTTCCACCTCCACGCCGCGTTCTTCATCTACCTCGTCGGCGCGCTCGCGACGTTCGTGTACTCGTTCCCCGCGTTCGGGCGGACGAAGCGCCACTGGTTCTGGGCGAACTTCACGATCGCGGTCACGCGGGGCGGCCTCCTGAAGGTCGCGGGCTGGTCGTTCGTCGCGTCGGTCCTCTGGGGCGAGGGCTGGGCGATCGGCGCGATCTTCGCGCTGTTTCTCCTCGGCGCGACTTCGACGAAGGACTTCTCCGACATGGAGGGCGACCGGGCGCACGGATGCATCACGCTGCCGTTGCGGTTCGGCGTGCGGCGGGCGGCATGGATCATGGCGCCGTTCTTCGTCGTGCCGTGGCTCCTCATTCCGGTGTTCACGTGGCTGCCCGGAGGGGCGCGCCTGACGGGCAACCGCGCGTTCCTGACCGCCCTCGGGCTCGTCCTCGCCGCCTGGGGCGCCTACACGGCCCGCCTGCTCGTGAGGAACCCGGACGAGCTCGCGTCGACCGAGAATCACCCGGCCTGGACGCACATGTACCTGATGCTCATGTGCGCCCAGGCGGGATTTGCGGCCGGTTACCTGGTGTAACAAGGCCCGCCCGGGCGTAAAATAAAACCCTCATGAAAGGGATCGCGGCGCCGGAGTGGCCGGCGCCGCCCGAAGAGCCGGGGTTCCGGGTCCGCTGGAGCGGCCTTTCCGTGTCGTTCGACGAGCGGACCCTGAACGCTCTCGTCCACCGGCTCGTCGACCGGATTCCCGACCTGCAGGATCTGCGCATTCGCGTCACGAAGGGGGAGCTGTCGGCGACCCTGACGGTGCGTCGTTTCGGCGTGCCGCTCTCCGCGCGGGCATCGCTGTCGCAGCTGCGCCTGAAGGACGGCTTCCTCGCCTTCGTGCTCGACCGCGTGCAGGCGCTGTCCTTCATCCCGATCCCCGACCAGCTGCTGACCTACCTCGTCCAGAAGGCGCCGGACGGACTGCTGACCTGGTACCGGGACGACCGGATCATGGTGGTGAACATGAACGACTGGATGCCGCCGGGAGCGGACTTCTCGCTCGAGCGGACCGCGTTCGAGGAGGGGCAGCTGACGCTGCACCTCGCGCCGGGCTCCTACGATCTGACGGAGATCCTCGAGGAGGCGAACGACCTCGAGTGACCGCCGGCCGGGCTACGGAGCCCGGCTCGCCGTCCGCTCGAGGAGCGCTCCGGGCCGGCTCGCGCTCTCGCGGAGCTCGGCGAGGACCTTTTCGAGCGACGGCGAGGACAGTCCGCTCGCTTCCGGCGTGCCGAGCACCGCGACGCACAGGCGCCCGTCGGTCTCCCAGGTGTCTCCGGCCCCGTTGAAGCCGCGTCCCGCCGCCAGGGGACCGGCGCCGCATCCCTCGTTCGCCAGGCGTCCTCCGCGCCGCAGATCCGCGAGCAGCCGGTCGCGTTCCCCGTCCACTCGTGTGTCGATGTGGTGGATGACCTCGCCGGTGTATCGCGAGAAGCCGAGCTTCGCGTCGTAGCTCGCGGCGCCGAGCCAGAGGGTCTCGCGCGGATCGGCCGGACGGTTCACCCGCCAGAGGCGGACGTGATGGCGCCGGCGCGGACTGCCGCCGACGATCTGCTCGAACGCGAGATCCTGCCGGCGGCCCCAGAGCACGTGCGTGCTGACCGGCGCCGAGGCATAGGGGCGCGCGAAGAGGACGCTCGTCGCGTCCTTCCATCCGGAACGGAACGTGATCCGGTCCGCGGGGGTCCATCCGGCCGCGCGCATGGCCTCGGCCACCTCCCGCTCGGAGCCGACCAGTGCGACGTTCAGCGGATCGGCGGCGATTCCCTCGAGCGTCCGGGTGACGCCGCAGGAGCCGGGCGCGCCGGCGATCCGGTGGTACTGGCGCCACGACACGGGCATCACGACGTAGGCGAAGAGCCCGTAGGCGGGGAACAGCAGGAGCACGGCGGCGAGGGTCCGGAGGAATCGGTTCATGGGGAGGAGGAATTCTGCCGGGCTCATGATGAACCCAACATGAACTAAAGGCCAGCCCAATACTCCCTTTGCACGGCCCTCGCGGCGTCGATCGAGGAGCGGGCGAGGCGGACCGGCTCGCCGAACTCGGGCTCGGCAGCGGCGTCGCCGAGGAGGGTGCGCACGCACGCGGCGGCCGAGCGCGCGATGGCGCCGAGATCGTAGCCGCCCTCGAGCGCGAGGACGACGCGTCCTCCCCCGAGGCCGAGCAGCCGGCGCGTCATGGCCGCGTAGCCGTCGGGGGACACCCGCATGGACCCGAGCGGGTCGCCGTCGGCCGCGTCGAATCCGGCGGAGACGAGGACGAGATCCGGATCGAAGGCCTTCGCGATCGGCAGGAGCAGCCCGTCGAAGGCTGCGAGGTACTCGGCATCGCCCATGCCGCCCGGGAACGGCACGTTGACGGTGAAGCCCCGCCCGTCGCCGCCGCCGATCTCGGCCACGGACCCCGTGCCCGGATAGAACGGGAACTGGTGGATGGAGAAGTAGAGGACCGCCGGGTCCTCGCGGAACGAGTGCTGGGTGCCGTTGCCGTGGTGCAGGTCCCAGTCGACGACCAGCACGCGCCGCGCGGCGCCCGAGGCCAGCACGGCGCGGGCGGCGACCGCGACGTTGTTGAAGAGGCAGAAGCCCATCGCGCGCTCCGCCTCGGCGTGATGGCCGGGCGGACGGAGCACGGCGAAGCCGTTCGCGAGCCGCCCCTCCGCGACCTCTCTCGCGAGGTCCACGAGGCCGCCCGCCGCGAGGCGGGCCGCGAGCGCGGAGCCCGGCGACGTGTACGTGTCGGGATCGAGCAGGAGGGCCTCTTGCCGAGCGGTGTCGGCGATCGCGCGGACGTGCCGGGCGGTGTGGACGCGCTCGAGCTCCTCGTCGGTCGCCTCCCGCGCGGGAATGCGGCGGCCGCGGGCGGCGAGGCCCTCGGACTCAAGGCGGCTCCAGATGACGGTCGCGCGGCCGGAGTGCTCGGGGTGGCCCGGCGGCGCCCGGTGGTCGAGGAAGCGCTCGTCGAAGACGAGCCCGGTCGTCACGGCGCCTCGAGCGCCGCCGCCAGCGCGGCCGCCTCGGAGACCGGCGCGCGGCACGCGAAGTTCGAGCAGACGAAGGCGCGGGCGGCGCCGTCGCCCGAGGCGCGTCCCTCCGCGAGCGCCCCGAGCGCGGGCGCCTCGCCCGCAGAGTCGGCGTGGGCCACGACGCGATTGAGGCGCGGGCTCCGGACGACCGCGTCCCGCAGCCGCTCGAAGTCCGCGCGGCCCGGCGTGCCGGCGAGGACGACCTCCCGCGGCGCGTCCGACAGGAAGTCGACGGCGCACAGCATGCGCGGCAGGGCGGCCGGCGCGCGCGCGAGGACGTCCGCGGCGTCGGCGAAAACCTCCTCGGCGCGGTGGCGGTAGCGATCGTCGCCCGTGAACACCGCGAGCCGGAGCAGGTTCATCGCCGCGACGGAGTTCGACGAGGGCGTCGCGCCGTCCCAACCCTCCTTCGGCCGGAGGATCAGCCCGTCGTGGCCCTCGGCCGAGAGAAAGTACCCGCCGGCCGGGTCCGCGAAGCGCGCCTCGAAGGCGTCCTGCAGCCGCAGGGCCTCGGCGAAGTAGCGCGGGGCGAAGGTCGCCTCGTAGAGATCGAGGAGCGCCTCGATCAGGAAGGCGTAGTCGGTCGAAAACGCCGGGATGCCGGCGCGTCCGGCCTTCTCGCGGTGCAGCAGCTCGCCGTCCTTCCGGCAGCGCTCGAGGATGCGGTCGGCCGCCGCGCGCGCGGCCCGCTCGTAGCGCGGCTCCCCGAGCACGCCGCCGGCGAGCGCGAACGCGCCGATCGCGAGCGCGGACCAGTCGGTCAGGAGCTTGTCGTCCGTGCCCGGCGGCACGCGACGGGACCGGGCGGCCTTCATCCTGGCGCGGGCGTCGGCGAGCACCGCCTCGACGTCCGCCTCCGGACGCCCGAACTCCTTCGCGAGCTCGGGCACGCTCCGGACGATCGAGAGGACCGTCTCGCCGTGCTCGAAGTTGCCGCCGTCGGTGACCCCGAATCGGGCGGCGACGAGCGGGGCGCTCCCGGCCCCCACGGTCTCCGCGAGCGAGCGCGGGTTCCAGACGTAATACGTCCCCTCCTCGCCGCCGGAGTCCGCGTCCTGCGCCGCGAAGAACCCGCCGCCCTCGGGCGTCATCTCCGCGAGCAGGTAGTCGAGCGTCTCGCGGGCGATGCGGCCGTAGAGCGCGCCGCCGCCTGGGAACGCCCGGTGCGCGAGCAAGTACACCCGCGCGAGCATCGCGTTGTCGTAGAGCATCTTCTCGAAGTGGGGGACGAGCCACTGCGCGTCGACCGAGTAGCGGTGGAAGCCGCCGCCGACCTGGTCGTACATCCCGCCCTCGGCCATCTTCACGAGCGTCTTCTCGGTCATCGCGCGCGCGCCCGGCTCCCGCGTCGCGAGCCAGTGGCGCAGCAGGAGCTCGAGGCGCATCGCCGGCGGAAATTTCGGCGCGCCGCCGAAGCCGCCGTCCCGCGCGTCGTACTGGCGCTCGAGGAGGCGGACGGCCGCGGCGATCGTCTCCCTTCCCGGCGGCGCGGTCCGCTCCGGCTTCTCCTTCCGGGGCTCGAGGTGCGCGAGCATCTCGGCGGCCGAGGCGACGAGCTCGTCCCGCCGGTCGCGCCATGCCGCGGCGATCGCGGCGAGAAGCTGCGGGAAGCCGGGCTTGCCCCAGCGCGGCGTCGGCGGGAAATAGGTGCCGCCGTAGAAGGGCCGCAGGTCCGGGGTGAGGAAGAGGGAGAGGGGCCAGCCGCCCTGTCCCGTCATGAGCTGGACCGCCTGCATGTAGATGTCGTCGACGTCGGGGCGCTCCTCGCGGTCGACCTTGATCGGCACGAAGTCCCGGTTGAGCGCTCCGGCGATCTCCGGATCCTCGAAGGACTCGTGCTCCATCACGTGGCACCAGTGGCACGTCGAATAGCCGATCGAGAGGAAGATCGGCTTCTCCTCGGCCCGCGAGCGCGCGAACGCCTCGTCGCCCCACGGATACCAGTCGACCGGATTGTCCTTGTGCTGCAGGAGGTAGGGGGAGGATTCGAGGGCTAACCGGTTCGTCACTCTCGGAGCTTACCGTTCCCCAGACTACGGCGGGCGGCCGCAAGGGCCGCCCCTACAGGGAAGCCGACCCCGCAGGGAAGTGTGGGGGCGGGGCTTGTCCCCGCCCGGTGGCGTCACGAAATATGGATACCCCGCCCATACGGCTGCGCCGTGATCGTGACCTCGCTGTCGCGGTCCTGGATCGTGACGACGTCGCCGGGGCCGAGCTCGTCCAGCTTCTCGAGGATCTCCGAGGTCGAGATCCTGCCGTTGTCGTCGGAGAGAGCCTCGATCAGAACGCGGGGGAGGCGAATGTGGACGTGCTTGTCCCACTCGTCCTTGACGTCGATCTCGAGCACGCCGCCGTCGGCCATGACCTCGATCGTGGCGTCGTCCTTCTTGATCACGCCGGGCTTTCCGGGAGCGCTCTCCTCGCCGGCGTCGAGGATCTGGCGCGGCGTGACCTCCTCCTTGCTCCACTCCCGCTTCATGTCGGCGCCGAGCTCCTTCGGGGCGAGCCGGGCGAGGCGGGCGAGGAGGTTCGACGGCACGTTGAACGAGGCGCGCCGCGTCTCGCCGCCGTCCCGGGAGCGGATCTCGACGCGGAATCCCTTGATCCGGTGGAACTCGGCGGCCGGACGCCGCCAGAACGACAGCGCCACGGCGGCGAGCACGACCACGAAGAGTCCGAGGACGACGGCGCGCACTTCTCTGCTCATCGATGCGAAGTCTCCCACCGTTCCTAACGCGGCCCGATCCGAAATGTTCGGCGCGAGGTCCGGTTCGGCGGCCGTTCGGCTTGTGGTACTTTGAAGGCCCGGGTCCCCCGCAAGGGGCTGGCGGAACGGAGTTTATGCCTCATTTCATCACCGAGACCTGCATCGGCTGCGGCGTCTGCGAGATCAAGTGCCCGACGCACACGATCACGGGCGACAAGGCCGAGAAGTACGTCATCCACCACGACCGGTGCATCGACTGCTCGGTCTGCGCCCGCTACTGTCCCGTCTCCTGCATCCAGGACCAGAAGGGCGAGCTCGTCGAGAAGGTCAAGCCGAAGGAGATCCCCAAGGCCATCGTCGACCGGGACCTCTGCACGGGCTGCGAGTTCTGCATCGACATCTGCCCGTTCGACTGCATCTACTTGATCGAGGATCCGCTCCACGAGACCTTCCACAAGATCGCCGAGGTCGACGCGGGTCCCTGCGTGTCCTGCCGCCTCTGCGAGACCGTCTGCGAGAAGGACGCGATCTTCGTCCCGAACCCGATCACGCAGGCGAAGCGGTACCTTCCCGTCCTGTGACCGAGACCCCGAAGGACACTCAGCCCGCCGAAGACGACGACCTGACCGAAGAGCCCCGGGGGGCCGGGCGGCTCCTGGCGCGATTCTTCCTCCTGCCGCTGACCGTCGTGCTGGCGGCCGTGGGCATCTTCATCTTCTTCAACACGATGACCTTCGAGCGCCGCGGGCCGCGCGACTACCTGCAGGAGGTCCGCGGCGGGACGGCGAACCGCCGATGGCAGGCGGCCTTCGAGCTGTCCCGCTCGCTCGGGAACTTGAAGCCCGACGAGCGGGCGGAGCTCTGCGCGGAGACGCTGCGGGTCTACGAGACGCTCTCGCCGAAAAGGCCCGAGGACCTGCTCGTCCGGCGCTACCTCGTCCTGGTGCTCGGCCGCCTCGGCGAGACCGCGGCGGTGCCGGCGCTGCTCCAGGCCGCGCGCGCCGACGATCCGGACACCCGCCTCTACGCGATCTGGGCGCTCGGCCGGATCGGCGGCCCGGCCGGCTTCGATACCGTCCTCGAAGCGTCCCAATCCGAGGACGCCGGGACCCGGAAGATGGCCGCGTACGTCCTCGGCACCCTGGGCGACCGGCGCGCCGTGCCGCGCCTGCGGGTGCTCGCGGAGGATCGGGTGGCGGACGTGCGCTGGAACGCGGCGATCGCGCTCGCCCAGCTCGGCGACGCCTCCGGGCTCTCGACCTTGCGGGCGATGCTCGACCGGGAGGCGCTCGCGCGGCAGGCGACGCTGTCGAGCGACCAGGCCGAGGCGGCGATGGTCAATGCGATGAAGGCGCTCGTGCTCCTGCGGGACGCGGAGAGTCTGCCCGCCCTCGAGGGGCTCGAGCGCCAGGACCCGAACCTGCGGGTGCGCGACGCCGCGCGCAAGGCGGCCGCGGCCCTGCGCGCGCCCGCGACCGCGCCTGCCGCGACTCCGGCGGCGCCTTGAGCGCCCCGATGCGGTTTGGTAGTCTCGTCGCCCAGAGTTGATGTCGACCGTTCCCGAGCCCCTTCCGTCGTCCCCGCCCGACGTCGCCCTCGACGGGGTCACCCGGCGCTCCACCATCAAGTGGATGGCGCTCGCCTGGACCGGCTTCGCCGCGGCCACCGGGGCGGGGCTGACGGCGACGGTGCGCTTCCTCTTTCCCAACGTGCTCTTCGAGCCGCCCACCCGTTTCAAGGCCGGCGACCCGTCGAGCTATGCGCTGGGCGTCGACGAGCGGTGGAAGGAGAAGTACGGCATCTGGATCGTGCGGGACACCAACTCGATCTACGCCTTGGTCGCCGTCTGCGTGCACCTCGGCTGCACGCCCAACTGGCTCCAGGCGCAGAACAAGTTCAAGTGCCCCTGTCATGGTTCGGGTTATTACGTGTCGGGGATCAATTTCGAGGGACCGGCGCCGCGCCCCCTCGAGCGCGCCCAGATCGAGGTCTCGGGCGAGGACGGCCAGATCGTCGTCGACAAGGCGTTCCGGTATCTCTACGAGCGCGGCCAGTGGTCCGACCCGAAGGCTTTCGTCAAGATGGCATGAGGTCGCGACCGCGCGTCTCCAACCACCGGTGATCCCCTAACAGCGGAGGTTCGATTTGGCTTCTCGTTGGCGTGATCTGCAGCAATCGATCGTCTCCAGCCAGCTGTGGAAATCGATTTTCCGCGTCGGCATTCCGAACACGAACCGCAAGCGCGTGCTCGCGATGCTCGGCAACGTCGTCCTGCACCTGCACCCGGTCAAGACCCGCAAGTCCGGCGTCAAGATGCGCTACACGTGGTGCGCCGGCGGCGTGACGTTCTTCCTCTTCCTCGTCCTGACGTTCACCGGCCTCCTCCTCATGTTCTATTACCGGCCGACGGTCGAGTACGCGTTCGTCGACATCCTCGACCTGCGGGAGCAGGTGCCCTTCGGGATCATGCGCGAGGTGCACCGGTGGGGCGCCCACGCGATGGTGATCTCGGTCTGGATCCACATGTTCCGCGTCTTCATGACCGGGTCCTACAAGCCGCCGCGCGAGTTCAACTGGGTCGATCGGCGTGATCCTGCTCGTGCTCACGCTGCTCCTCTCGTTCACGGGATACCTGCTGCCGTGGGACCAGCTGGCGATCTGGGCCATCACCGTCGGCTCGAACATGGCCTCGGCCACGCCGCTCCTCGGCATCCAGGGGCCGGGCACGAGTCTGCTGAAGATCGGCGACATCCAGCTCGTCACCTCGACCAACGACGCGCGGTTCGGCCTCCTGGGCGGCCGCTTCGTCGGCGCGGGCGCGCTGCTGCGCTTCTACGTGCTCCACTGCGTGGGCATTCCGCTCATCGCGGCGTTCCTGATGGCCGTTCACTTCTGGCGCGTCCGGAAGGACGGCGGCATCTCGGGGCCGGTATGCAGTCTTCGTTCTCCGGGCCCCTCCCCCCCGGGAGAGGGGCGGGCTCCGCGGAAGGATTCCGTAGCCGTGTTCGTGATCAACTTCGTCAAGAACGCGATCGACTTCCTGTCGGCGCCGCAGTACCTCGTGACGGGCGCCCTGATCGGGCTCGTTCTCGCGATCCACTGGCGGCCGATCTGGACCCCGAAGGGCGGCCTGGTCCTCTTCGCGCTGCTGGCCGGAGGCATCGGCCTCTCCTACCTCGACCCGAACTTCAACAAGGTCGCGACGCTGCCGGACAACGTGCCGATCGTCGGCATGATCTTTCTCGTCGGCTTCTTCTTCTGGTTCTCCATGACGCAGGCCTATGCGAACGACCGGCGCATCGCCGACGGACGGCCGCCGATCGAGGGCGAGGACTCGGCGCAGAAGGTCTTCTCGTGGCCGGACCTCGTCTACGTCGAGCTGATCTGCCTCGTCGTCGTGATGGCGGTCATGATCGTCTGGTCGATCTACCTGAAGGCGCCGCTCGAGGAGCCGGCGAACCCGACGGATTCGCCGAACCCCGCCAAGGCGCCGTGGTACTTCCTGGGCCTTCAGGAGATGCTGGTGTACTTCGACCCATGGCTGGCGGGCGTCGCCTTCCCCTCGGTCATCATCGTGGGCCTCATGGCGATCCCGTACATCGACACGAATCCCAGGGGCAACGGCTACTTCACGTTCAAGGAGCGGCGCTGGGAGATCACGATCTTCCTGACGGGGTTCATCGTGCTCTGGTGCATGCTGATCGTGCTCGGGACGTTCCTGCGCGGCCCCAACTGGAACTTCTTCGGCCCCTACGAGTTCTGGGACATCAACAAGCTCGTGCCGCTGAACAACATCAACCTCTCCGAGATCATCTGGATCAAGGTCCTGAAGCGAAGCCTGCCGAACTTCTGGCTGATCCGCGAGATGTTCGGCCTCGCCATCGTCGGCTTCTACATGGCGGCGCTGCCCCTCGTGTTCTCGAAGACGCTGCTCCGCCGCTTCTACGAGAAGATGGACCCGCTGCGGTACTTCATCGGCGTGTCGCTCGCGCTCATGATGCTCGCGCTGCCGATCAAGATGTATCTGCGCTGGATCTTCAACCTCAAGTACATCGTCGCGATCCCCGAGTTCGCGTTCAACATCTAGCCCCATGCCGAGAAAGCCGCCCGCCGAACCGATCGATCATCACTACGACATCCCGCGCCTGAACCGCGCCTTCTGGTGGGGCGGTGCGACGCTGCTGGCGGTGTTCATCATGATGATCGTCGCCGACTACAACCGCGACTGGAAGACGTTCCAGCGCGTGTTCCTCCGGCTCGACGCGAAGCTCACCCGCGAGACCGCTCTGACCGCCCGTCGCAAGGCCCTCGACGACGAGCACAGCCGCCTGATCGGCGAGCTGCGCCAGGCCCGGGCCGAGGTCGAGACGCACAAGGCGTCGCTGCGCAAGCTCGAGGCGAAGCTGAAGGATCTCGACCCGAAGGTCTACCTCGCCGACCAGCAGTACAAGTTCACGAAGGCGTCCTTCGACGCCGAGCGCTACAAGTACGAGGACCGGCTCGCCAACGACCGCCGCTCGGCGCCGCGCGCGAAGAAGGATTTCGACGCGCTCACGGCCGAGCTCGACGAGCGCACGGTCACCCTCGCGGCCCTGAAGAAGCAGCAGGCCGACGTGCTCGCGGAGATGGACGGGATCAACGCGCGCAAGAAGGACCTCGAATCGACGATCGAGAAGAAGACGGCCGCCTTCCGGCTGTCGCGCGACAAGTACGTCGGCCTGAAGCAGGACACTCTCTTCCAGCTCCGGAATGCGGCGATCCTCGACATGATCAACCCGACGCTGCGGGTGCAGCAGGTGCAGCTGCCCGACCAGTACATCAACGTCAACTTCATGAAGATCCCGAAGGTCGACCGCTGCACGACCTGCCACATCGCCGCCGACCGGAAGGGCTTCGAGGATCCTCAGATCAAGACGGTGTTCCGGACGCATCCGGCGATCCACCGCATGGTCGGCAGCGAGTCGATGCACCCGGCCACGACGTTCGGCTGCACGCCCTGCCACGGCGGACGCGACCGCGCGACGTCGTTCTGGTCGGCCGGCCACTCGCCGCAGACCGAGGCCCAGGAGCGCGCGTGGACGAAGAAGTACGACTGGGAGTTCGACAAGTTCAACGAGAACCCGGTGCTGCCGCTCAAGTACGCCGAGGCGGGTTGCTACCGCTGCCACTCCCTCGAGACGAACTTCGGCGACGCCCCGACGCTCGACGCCGGCATGCGCGTCGTCGAGACCCTCGGCTGCTGGGGATGTCACCGCATCGACGGGCTCGAGAAGCAGGGGATCCCGAGAGGTCGGGCCCTCGCTCGAGAAGGTGGCCTCGAAGGTCTCGCCCGACTGGGCGAAGCGCTGGATCTCGAACCCTCCGGCGTTCCGCGCGAACACGCGGATGCCGAACTTCTTCTACCTCGAGAACTTCGTGGACGTCTCGGGCCCGACGCCGCCGACGGCGGCGCAGAAGAAGATGAACGAGGACGGGCACGTCGAGAACGACACGATGATCAACGCGATCGTGGCGTACCTGGCGGACCGCTCCCAACCGGCCGCCGTCCCGCCGGTTCCCGGCCGGGGCGACGCGGTCCGAGGCCAGAAGCTCATCGCGGAGCGCGGCTGCTATGGCTGCCACCTCATCGATCCGAATGCGCAGCGCGACCTGACCGGGACGTACCGGCAGTTCGGGCCGAACCTCTCCGGGATCGGATCGAAGACGTCGCGCGACTGGATCTACCACTGGGTGCTCAACCCGAAGGAGTGGAATCCCGACACGAAGATGCCGAACCTGCGCCTCACGCCGGACGAGGCGCTCGACATCGCCGAGTACCTCTCGACGCTGAAGGCGCCGCCCGCGTTCGAGCAGATCGCGCTGCCGAAGACCGACGAGAAGACGCTCGAGCAGATCGCCCTCTACTTCGAGATGTCCACCAAGACGCTCTTCGACGCGAAGGCGGAGCTCGCGAAGATGGACCTCCACGGCAAGGAGGTCTACACCGGCAGGAACCTCATCGCGCACTACGGCTGCTACGCCTGCCACGCGATCCCGGGCTTCGAGGATGCGAAGCCGATCGGCACCGAGCTGACCGAGGAGGGCTCGAAGGCGGTCCACCGCCTCGACTTCGGCTTCATTCACATCCCGCACACGCGTCAGGACTGGTTCCGCACGAAGCTCCACACGCCGCGCGTCTTCGATCGCAACCGCGCCCGCGGATGGGAAGAGAAGCTCCGCATGCCGAACTTCCGCTTCTCCGACCGCGAGCTCGATCAGGTGGTCACGGCCGTCCTCGGCTTCCAGCAGCTGAACGCGGCCTCGAGCGTCGTGAAGGAGCTTTCGCCTCGCGAGGAGGCGATCGAGAAGGGGCGGCGGATCGTCAAGAATCACAACTGCCAGGGTTGCCACGTCTTCGAGGGCGTCGGCGGCTCGTTCCGCTCGCTCGTCGCCGACCCGTCGCTCGCGCCGCCGATCATTCAGGGCGAGGGCTCCAAGGTCCAGCCCGACTGGCTGTTCTCCTTCCTGCAGGCGCCGAAGACGGGGCAGATCCGGCCGTGGCTCGAGGTCCACATGCCGACCTTCGGGTTCACGGACCAGGAGCTGAACGAGCTGACCCGCTACTTCGCGGCGCTCGATCGGGCCGAGTACCCGTTCCTGATCGCCGACTACGTGACGACGCCGAGCACGTGGGCGGCCGGCAAGAAGGTGTTCGAGCTGCTCAAGTGCGCGCAGTGCCACCCGCGCTCGCTCGAGGACATGAACCGGCCCGGCGTCGACCGCGCGAGCCTCGCGCCGAACCTGCAGATGGCCGAGACGCGGCTCCGGCACGACTGGATCAACAGCTGGATCCTGCGGCCGGACGAGTGGATGCCGGGCACGCGGATGCCGACCAACTTCCCGAAGAACGACGAGGGCCACCGCGTCTCGCCGCTCGGCGGGTTGATCGACTCGCCCCAGTTCGCGAAGGACCGCGAGGAGTTCGCGAAGCTCCTCGGGAGCGACGAGGCCGCGAAGCAGTTCCTGTCGAACCCGGACGCGGTGACGCGGGCCCTGCGGGACTACGTCTGGACCGTCGGCTTGAACGGCGGCACCGCGCCGGCGCCCCTGAAGGCCGCCGCCGCGGCGCAAGCCGCCGGCGGATTCGGCGCGCCGCCCGCGGCGGCCGGTCCGGCCGGCACGCACTGAGGTCCCCACGCCCGCGAGTCTCGACGTCGCGCTGTTCTGGACGAGCCTGGGAGTCGCGGCGGCCGCGGTGGTCCTGTTCCTGTGGCTGATGCGGGAACGGGACGATGCCCCTCACCCTGACCCTCTCCCGCCGGGAGAGGGAACCCTCAAACCCTCGCCCTCTCAAAAGGGAGAGAAAGCCTAGAGAGCACTCTGGCGCTCGAATTCCGGGCGAGCGGCTTCACAGGGAGAGGACGCGAGTGAGACTTTCCCTCTCATGTCGGTCGGGCCGCGCAGCGGCCCGGTTTAAGAAGCCAGCAGGTTGTCGATCCGGCTGCGGAATTCCGGATCGTTCCAGTTCACGGCGCCCTGGATCCGGAAGAGCACTCGGCCCTTCTCGTTGACGACGTAGGTCTCGGGATAGATGGACGTCCCGAAGCGCTTGGACGTCGCCGAGTCGGGGTCGCGGAAGAGGGGGATCGTGCTCGGGTTCTTCTTCATGAACTCGTCGACGGTCTTCCAGTCCTTGTCGACCGAGATCGCGAAGAGTCCGAGCCGGTCGCTGCGGACCTGGTACTTCTCCCAGAACTTCGACAGCGCCGGAATCTCGTCCACGCACGGCGGGCACCAGGTCGCCCAGAAGTGGATGATGAAGATCTTCCCCTTTTCCTTGGCGAGGTCGGTCTTCGCGCCGGCCTTGTCGTAGATCGGCAGCTCCGGAGCCGCGGAGAGGAACTGGAGCGAGCCGGAGGGCGACTCCGGCGGCACGAGCGACTTGATCCACACGGCGCCGGCGGCCGCGAGGGCCACGGCGAAGATCGCCGTCAGCAGCGAGCGCGTCGTCAAAGGACGGCCTCGCGCGGCGCGGGCCGCCCGGCGAACGCGTCCCAACGCGCGACGCGGCGTTTCCCGATCGAGCAGGCGGATTGCACGGGGCAATCATGGCACAGGCAGAGCGCGGTGCTCGGCCGGCAGATGTCGAGGATGCCGATGCGGCAGAGCGCGTAATCGAATCGGACCGGGTCATCGGGATCAAATCGCGCCAATGCGTCGGTGATCTCCCGCGCCGCGCGCCAATCCGCGGTGCGGCGGCGCGTCAGGCCGAGCCGGCGCGCGATGCGGTGCACGTGCGTGTCCGTCGGCACGACGAGCCGCCGCGCGGGGATCCCGCTCCAGATGCCGAAGTCGACCGCGTCGCGCCGCACCATCCAGCGCAGATAGAGATTCCAGCGCTTGCAGGCGGACCCGTCGGCGGGATCGGGAAAGAAGAACCGCACGGGGGAGCCCGCAGGGATCCGGCGCGCGCCGAGGACCGGCCGGTAGTCGAAGGCGAGGATGCGGGCGACCGCGCGGGACAGCAGCGGCGCGACGTCCGCATCCTCCGCGCGGAGCTCGGATTCGAAGAACGCGCGGGCGGATCCGGCCTCGGCGCGCGCACGGGCGATGGCGTAGAGGAGGGCGGCCGCGTCGCGGGCGCCGTGGAAACGGTGCCGGAAGCCCGCGAGCGGGCCGCGGGCGAAATCGCGGAAGTCCGCGATGCGGTCGAGAGCGGCGGCGGGGGCGGGTCCGAGGGCGGCGAGGATCCGGCCGACGCTCTGCTGGATCGTCGGCACCTGACCGTACGCGAAGGCGGTGGCGATCCAGCCCGCGACCTCGCGGTCGGCGTCGGCGGCGTACGCCCTCGGAAAGACGATCGGATCGGTCCCGACCGTCTCCGCTCCATAGCGGCGGTAGAGCGCCTCGAGGCGGTCGTGGAGCCGTGCGGCAGACGGGGAGGAAGCACGCACGGGGCGAGCTTACACGGCATTCCGTTCGGAGCCCGCGCCGGACTGCCCAACCATTAGAATCGGCCCGTGGCGAAGACTCCCGCGCGCGAGCGGGTGCTGATCGTCGGTGTCGCTCCGAAGGGCATGCCCCGGGGCGTCGCGGAGGACCAGCTCGACGAGCTCGAGCGGCTCGTGGACACCGCGGGCGGCGAGGTCGTCGGCCGCTTCGTCAAGGAGCGGGTCGCTCCCGATCCCGCGACGTACATCGGCAAGGGCTCCGTCGCGGAGGTCGGCCAGGCGGCGCGGGACGAGAAGGCGCGGCTGGTCGTCTTCGACGACGAGCTCTCGGCGGGACAGGTCCGCAACCTCGAGAAGGCGTGGGGCAACGGCGAGACGGTCCGCGTGCTCGACCGTCCCGGGCTCATCCTCGATGTCTTCGCGATCCACGCCCGGACGCGCGAGGCGCGCACGCAGGTGGAGCTCGCGCAGCTGCAGTACCTCCTGCCGCGGCTCGCCGGCGCGTACGGCCACCTGTCGCGCCTCGGCGGCGGCATCGGGGGGCGCGGCGCGGGCGAGCAGAAGCTCGAGCTCGACCGCCGGAAGATCCGCGACCGCATCGCCCGGCTTCGGCGCGATCTCGCGAAGATCGAGGTCGCGCGGCTCGTGCGAAGGCGCGGGCGCCGCCGCCACGCGCAGGTGGCGATCGCCGGCTACACCAACGCCGGCAAGACCACGCTCTTCAACCGGCTGACGCGCGACGCCGCCTTCGCCGCCGATCGTCTCTTCGCGACGCTCGATGCGCGCGCGGCCCGCGCCGCCTCGGCCCGGCTCTCAAACGTCATCTTCGTCGACACCGTCGGGTTCGTCCGGAAGCTGCCGCCGGCGCTCGTCGCCTCGTTCCGCTCGACGCTGTCGGAGATCCGCGAGGCGGACCTGGTCGTCCACGTCCTCGACGCCGCCTCGCCGCGCGTCGACGAGGAGGAGAAGGTCGCCCTGGAGACCTTCGAGGAGCTCGACGTGCCCCGGGAGCGGATCCTGACCGTCCACAACAAGGCCGACCAGGCGCCGCGCCTCTACCGGTCCGCGCTCGCGGTCTCGGCGCTGACGGGCGAGGGCATCGAGCGGCTCGAGCGGGAGATCGCGGGGCGCCTCGCGCCCGAGCCCGAGCAGTTCCGGGTCCGCATCCCCTACGCGAGCGCCCGCGCCATCGCCGCCGCCCGCGCCGCGTTCCGAGTCGTCGACGAGCAGGACCGCGGGGACTCCCTCTGGATGCTCCTCGCCGGGGACCGGCGGAATCTCCGTCCGCTCGAGAAATTCGTCGAGGCGTAAGGGAAACGGTTGTTCACAGGGAGAGGGCGCCGTTAGCGACGTTCCCTCTCTCTCCGGGTCGGCCTGCGTAGCAGGCCGACCGCCGCGCGCAGCGCGGCGCTAAAAACGAAGGGGGGAACCGGCCGATTCCCCCCTCCTCCCGTCAGTGTCGGAACTCCCATGCCGACACCCTCTTATTGACTGCGCTAGTTCAAAGGCCGTACCAGCCTCGCACTCCATCGGAAACCTCCGAATTCACGAGGGTTGTCGGTTTCCGGCGCCGAGCCGCGGCCAACCGGCGGCAGCGCCAGCGGCATCGAACCGACAATATTTGTCGATTTGCCGTTAAAATCCGCCGCCATTCGGAGGACTCGTTGAGAAGAACGATCGGTTTCCTCGCCGCCACTCTCGTGGCCGTCGGAGCGGGGGTGTCCTGCGGTTCGCCCGCGGCGGAAGGCCACCATGCCGTGGAGAAGTCGACGCCGGCGCCGGCGCCGCCGACCCCCGACACCACGCCGTTCGAATCGCTGCGCACGCCGGCGGGAATGGTCATCCGCCTCGACGCACCGACGCCCACGCCCGCGCCCTCGAAATAGCGCACAATCGAATCGATGGACGAGGCCAGGCCCGAGGCGCCGCCCGCGAGAGTCACGGAAAACGGTTCTCTTCGCGGCGTGCCCCCGCCGCGTGAGCCCTCGCGCATCTGCCCCAACTGCGGCGCCGCCCTCGAGGAGAGGAAGTGCAAGCTTCTCTGCCCGAATCGGGAGTGCGGCTTCTACCTCAGCTGCTCGGACTTCTACTGAGGAAGCAGCTTTTCGGCCGCAGGCGTTCGCTTCGCGAACGGCGGCCGAGAGTCTTCAAGCGAAGATCTCAAAAGAGCCCACATCCTGGGAAATTCCGTCCTACCCGCTCGCTTTCGCCGGCGCGCGTCGGGCGCTTCGCTCAGACGTGGCGTCGTCGAAGCTCGTCGTCGACTCTAGCCGATGGCCGCCGGCTGCCGCGCGTCGAGCACCTCGCGGACCTTGCGCGCGAGCGTCTCGGGGGTGAAGGGCTTCTGGAGGAACGACACGCCGGCGTCGAGCCCGACGTGGGACACCATCGACGCGTCCGTGTACCCGGAGACGTAGAGCACGCGCGTCCCGGGCCGGCGCTCGAGCAGCCGGCGCGACAGTTCCGTGCCCGACGCTCCCGGCATGACGACGTCGGTGAGAAGCAGGTCGATCCTTTCCTGGATGCGCGCCGCCACATCGAGCGCCTCCTCGGCGTTCGCGGCGGCGAGCACGGTGTAGCCGCTCGTCTCCAGGCAGCGCCGCGTCAGGCCGCGGACGGCATCCTCGTCCTCCACCAGCAGGATCGTCTCCGATCCGCGGTGGAGCGGTCCCGCCGAGGGGGGCGAGGCCGCCGCCACCTCCTCCTCGACGCGCGGCAGGTAGATGACGAAGCTCGCCCCCCGTCCGGGTGCGCTCTCGACGAAAATCTGGCCGCCGCTCTGGTTGACGATGCCGTACACCGTCGCGAGGCCGAGGCCTGTCCCGCGCGGCGTCTCCTTCGTCGTGAAGAACGGTTCGAAGATGCGCTTCTGCGTCTCCGCGTCGATGCCGACCCCCGTGTCGGACACCGAGATGACCACGTAGCGCCCGGGCGCGGCGCCGAAGTGCCGCCGGCGGTTGCCCTCGTCGACGTCGGCGTTCTCCGTGCGGAGCGTGAGCGTGCCGCCGTCGGGCATCGCGTCCCGCGCGTTCACGACGAGGTTGACCACGACCTGCTCGACCTGCCCGGGATCGGCGCGGATGTTGCCCAGGGCGGGCTCGAGCGCGGTGTCGAGGCGGATGTGCTCCCCGATCAGGCGCGAGAGCATCCGGACGGAGTCGGCGAGCAGGGCGTTCAAGTCGATGACCCGCGGCTCGAAGACCTGCTTGCGCGAGAACGCGAGGAGCTGCCGCGTCAGGTTCGAGGCGCGCTCGCCGGCGCGGCGGATCTCGGCGATGTCCTCCCGGATCGGGTCGTGCGGCGAGAGCTGCGCGAGCGCCATGTCGCTGTAGCCGAGCACGGTCGTCAACAGGTTGTTGAAATCGTGCGCGATGCCGCCGGCGAGCTGGCCGATGCCCTCGAGCTTCTGCGACTGCCGCAGCTGCTCCTCCAGGCGGCGGCGTTCCGTGACGTCGATGACCGTCCCCTCCACGAGCACCTCGCCCGCACCCTCATCGGCGAGGAGCGCCGCGCTCTGGAGCGTCCACGCGGCCGCGCCGTCCTTGCGCTCGCCGCGCATCTCGTGATTCGCGAGGCTGCGCTCGCGCAGCAACGCGTCGAAGAAGGCGCGCCGCTGCCGCGCGTCGGGGTAGAGCACGGCCATGTCTCGGTCGAGGAGCTCGTCCTGGGAGGCGTAGCCGAAGATGCGCGCGAGGGCGTCGTTGCACTCGATGATGCGCCCCACGAGAGTCATGCGGTAGACGCCGGCGAGGTTGCGCTCGAAGAGCAGGCGGTAGCGCTCCTCCGAGTCGCGGATCGCCTGCTCCGCGCGCTTGCGCTCGAGGGCGACCGCGATGTGCTGCGACACGAACGACAGGAGGTCGCGGTCGGCCTCGTCGAAGCGGACGCGCGGGTCGTAACTCTGGACGACGAGCACGCCATAGGTCCGGCCGCCTCGCTGCAGCGGCACGCCGAGCCAGGCGACGGAGTCGGACCCGATGAGCTCGACGTCGCCCTGCTCGAGCATCGCGTTGAAGTGATCGTGGGAGCAGAGGAGCGGCTCGCCCGTCCGAAGCACGTGGGCCGTGAGCCCCTTGCCGGGGCGCATGGGGGCCGGGGTCGGGTCCCGCTCGTCCACGCAGTACGGGAACGAGATCGTGTCCGACCTCGGGTCATGGATCGCGACGTAGAAGTTCTGGGCGTACATCAGCTCGCCGACGATGCCGTGGATCTCCGTGTAGAACTCGTTGATGTCCTCGGTGGCGCCGGTGGTCGCCGCGATGCGGTAGAGCGCGGACTGCAGGCGCTCCGCCCGCTTGCGCGCCGAGATGTCGGTCACGCTGCCGCGAATGAGCCTCCGGTCCACCGACGGCAGAAGCACGAGGCGCACCTCGCAGGGGATCTCGCGCCCCGACGCGTCGCGATGCACCCACTCGAACGACAGCGCCTCGCCACGCAGGGTGCGGTCCACGTTGGCGGCGATGGCGGCGGGGGAGGGGCGTCCGTCGGGCTGGTACGCCGGCGAGAGGGCCACCGGGTCGGTCTGAAAGAAGGCCTCGCGCGGCATGCCCCACAGCTTCAGCGCGTTGTCGTTCGCCTCGACGAAGCGGCCGATGTCCACGTCGAAGACGACGATCGCCTCGGGAGCGTTCTCGACCTGGGTGCGGTAGCGCGCCTCGCTCTCGCGCAGCGCCTGCTCGGCCATCCGGCGGTCCGTGATGTCGATCGCGGACCCGATGTATCCCTCGAACTCGCCCCCGGCCGCGAAGCGCGGCACGCCGGTGTCGAGGATCCAGCGGTACTCCCCGTCGTGGCGCCGCAGCCGGTATTCGAACTGGTAGGGCTCCCGCGTGGTCTCGATCTCGTCGAAGGTGAACACGAGCGCGAGATCGTCGGGGTGCACGCCCGCCATCCATCCGCGGCCGATCTCCTGCTCGAGGCGGCGCCCCGTGAATTCGAGCCACTTCTTGTTGAAGAACGTGCACCGCGCCGTCGCGTCGGAGACCCAGATGAGCACCGGCGCGGCGTCCGCCATGAGGCGGAAGCGGGCCTCGCTCTCCTTCAGGGCCTGATCCGCGCGGAGCCGCTCGGTCAGATCGGTCGAGACGCCGAGCACCTGGTGGGAGAAGCCCTCCTCGTCGACGACCGGCCGCTTGACGGTCTGGAGCCATCGGACCGCTCCCGTCGCGTCGGTGATCTTCTCCTCGGGGATCAGCATCTCGCGCCGGGTATTCATGACCTCGACGTCGGCCGCACGGAAGGCCGAAACCTCCTCGGCATTCGCGTTGAAATCGGCGTCGCGCCGGCCGATCAGGCCTTCGACGGTCGTCCCGTATGCCTGCGCCACCGCCTCGTTGACGAGGGTGAAGCGGCCCTCACGGTCCTTGGCGAAGATGAAGTTCGGATTGATGTCGATGACCTGGCGGAGGAAGGACCGCTCCTTCTGCAGCGCCACCTCGGCCGCGCGGCGCTCCGTGAGGTCGATCGCGGTGCCGATGAACCCGGCGAACTCTCCCGAGGGGGTGAAACGGGGCGTCGCGGTCTCGAGGATCCACCGGTACGCGCCGTCGCGCCGCCGCAGCCGGTATTCCGTCTGGAACGGGCGCCGCTCGGCGAAGGCGGCGTCGTACACCGCCACGAAGCGCGGTTCCAGATCGTCCGGGTGGATGCCGTCGCGCGAGCCGCGGCCGAGCTCCTGCTCGAGTGTCCGGCCCGTGAAGTCGAGCCACGGCTCGTTGAAGTACGTGGACATGCCCTTCGCGTCGTCCATCCAGATCATGACGGGCGCCGCGTCGGCCATGAGGCGGAACCGCTCCTCGCTCTCGCGCAGCGCCTGCTCGTTGCGGCGTCGCTCGGTGACGCTGCGGACGATGCCGATGACGCCGACGATCTCGCCGGCCGCGTTGCGATGCGGGCCGTACGTGCCGACCACCCAGCCGGCGCGCCCGGTCTGCGGGATCTTGACGTAGAGGTCCCCCGAGGAAACCGTCTCGCCGGCGAGCGCGCGGCGCAGGAACTCCTCGCCGAGGGAGCGCACCTCGGGCGCCGTGTCGAAGGCGGGGCCGTTCAAGGCCTCCTCCGCCGTGATGCCCGTGAGCTCCTCCATGTAGTGGTTCCACACGATGCGGCGGAGCTCCCGGTCGTAGACCACGATGCCCTCGCCCGCGCCCGAGATGATCTCCTCGCGGAACTGGTTCGATTCCTGGAGCTCCTCGCGGGCGCGGCGCCGCTCCGTGATGTCTTCGACGACCCCCTCGTAGTGGAGGAGGCGGCCGTGAGCGTCGCGCACCGGCCGCGCGCTCTTGCGCACCGTGATGATCTGGCCGCCGTAGCGCCGCCACGGAAGCTCGAGATCGTGGACCTCGCCCTCCCTCTCGAGGCGCTCGAGGAAGGTGCGGCGGGTCTTCGCGTCGACGTACACATCCCGCAGGTTGACCGCCATGAGGCTCTCTCGCGACGGAAAGCCGAGGAGGCGCAGCAGCGCGGGGTTCGCGTCGAGGATCTGGCCCGTGAGCGTCGCGCGGTAGAGGCCGACGGGGACGCCCTCGAAGAGCGTCCGGTAGCGGCTCTCGGCCTCGCGGGCGGCGCCTCGCCGGGCCGCCTCCTCGAGGGCGGACTGGATCGCGGTCTTCAGCCGCGCGAAGTGGTGCGGGGTCCTCAGGACGTAGTCGTCGAAGCCCGCCTTCATCGCGGCGACGGCGAGCTCCTCGCTGCCGCTGCCCGTGCAGAGGAGGACCGGCACGTCGGGCCGGCGCGCCCGAACGGTCGCGAGGAGGATGAACGCGTCGAGGCCGCCGAGGCGATGGTCGGTCACGACCACGTCGAAGGCACCGCTCTCGACGGCGCGCGTCAGGCCATCGAGATCGCCGACCGCCTCGACGGACGCGCCCGCGAGCTCCGCGCGGAGAGCGGCGATCGTTCGATCGCGCTCGGGGGCGCTCTCGTCGACGACCAGAATTCGCAGGGCGTCGCCCCGAGCCCCGGACCCCGCGCCGGGGCCGAAGGGGGCCGTGAAGTCGGATGGCATCGCTGGGATGCCGACGATTATAGGGGGTCAGGTCTCCCGATGGTCACCCGATCACCGGATCGGCCCCGCCGACGCCGGTGAACGGGATCACACCGTCAGAGACCTGACCCCGGTGGCTCCCCCTACGGGCAGGAGGCCGGGAACGCGTGCGTGTCCTGGATCGGCTGGAAGGCGGATCCCTGCGTGTTGTCGCGGACGTAGACCGTGCCCGTCTGCATGTCCGTCACGGTCAGGTGCACCTGGACGTTGGTCAGGCCCGCCGCGAAGACCCAGTACGCGTTGTCCAGGGCGCAGCCGTTCAAGACCTTCGTCACCGCCTCGATGTTCGTCGGGTCGAAGAACCAGAAGTAGCCCGAGTCGTCGGTCAGCGGAATCGCGTTGCCGTCGCCCTCGGTGCCGTCCGTCTTCGTCCAGTGCGCGCTCGCGGCGAAGCGGCCGCCGTTCAGGCACAGGGTGTGCTCGTCCGCCGTGCATCCCGACGCGAGGATTCCCGGCATCACGATCACCTTGCCCGTCATCGCGTCCTGGTGCATCGCGCAGAAGTACGGGTACGAGCCCTGCGCCGTGAAGGTCCAGCTGAACGAGAAGCCGCTGCTCTGAAGGCCGGTGCTGTGCCAGACCTGGGCGTCGTCGCACGTGCCGCCGCCGCCTCCGTAGCCGCCGTATCCGCCGCCGCCTCCGCCGCTGCGGCAGGTGCCGGAGGTCACGCTGTGGGACATCGTGCCCTCCCACACCCACGTGACCGTGTCGCCGACGTGGATCTGCGTGAGGCTCGTGCCGCTCTGGTCGTCCACGTAGTGGGTGCCGCCGCGGCCGACGCGGACAGTCCGCTGCTCCGCCGAGACCGCGCCCGCCAGCGCCGCGAGGGCGGCGGCCGAGAGCGCCGTCCTCGCGAGGGCCTGAGCGAGCCGTCGAACTGGGGTCATGGTCCGCTCCTTCTTTCTGCGCGCGTTACGGACAGGACGTGGGGAACGCATGGGTGTCCTGGATCGGCTGGAACGCGCTGCCCTGGGGATTCTGCTTGTCGTAGACGATGCCCGTCTGCGTGTCGACCGCCTTCAGGTCGACCTGCACGTTCGTCAGGCCCGCCGCGAACACCCAGTAAGCGTTGTCCAGCCCGCAGCCGTTTAAGACCTTCACGACCGCCTCGATGTTCGAGGCGTCGAAGAACCAGAAATAGCCCGCGTCCCCGGTCAGCGGGATCGCGTTGCCCTGGCCCGTGGTGGTGTCCGACTTCGTCCACTGCGTCGTCACCGCGAAGCGGCCGTTGTTCAGGCAGAGCGTGTGCGCGTCCGCGACGCACGGGATCGGGCCGCCCGCCGAGACCGTGATGGACTTCTGCGCCGTGTTCGAGCCGTTCGCGTTGCTCGCCGTGAGCGACACGTTGTAGGAGTCCGCTGCGGCGAACGTGTGCGTCGGGTTCTGCGCCGTCGACGTGTTGTTGCCGCCCGACGCCGGGTCGCCGAAGTTCCAGCTCCACGAGGTCGGCGTGCCCGTCGACGTGTCGGTGAAGGTCACCGGGCTGCCCATCACCGGCCCCTGCGGCGCGAAGGTGAAGTTCGCCGTGGGCGCGCTGCCGCCCTGTTGCACGATGACCGTGCCCTGCATCATCTGGAGGTGCTGGTTGCAGTAGTAGGGAAAGCTCCCGACGTCGTTGAACGTGTGTGAGAAGGAATGCGGCGCCGAGGCGGCTCCGGAATCCCACAGGTTGCTGGGCGCGCAAAAGGGGGAGCAGGAACCCGAAGTCGTGGAGTGGAAGCCGCTGTCCCACACCCATGTCACGGTGTCGCCGACGTTGATCGTGGTCGTGCTCGTGTGGCTCTGGTCGTCGACGAAACGGTCGCCGCCCTGTCCCACCTCGACCTGGTGGTTCGCCGCCGCCGCCACGCGCCGGCAGCAGGAGCAGCGAGAACACCCCGATCGCAACGAACACACCGGAACGAACATTCGTACGCATGGAAGCCTCCTTGAGACGGGGCCAGCGTAGTGAATGCGTTCGCCGCGACACCTCTCTTTTAACGGCCCTTAATTGAAGTCCTTAGCATTCCTTAATCGCGGAGGGGCAGCCGCCATTGGCGCGGGCATATGATTCGAGGCGCGGGGGTTCTCGGAAAAAGGGTGGCGAACACGGTCCGATTTCGTCTGAACGGGAAGCCCGTCACGGCCCAGGCCGACGGCGACCGGGTCCTCCTCTGGGCGCTCCGCACCGACTTCGGGCTGACCGGCGCCAAGTACGGCTGCGGCATCGGCGAGTGCGGCGCGTGCACGGTCCTCGTCGACGGGCAGGCGGCGCTCGGCTGCCAGACGCCGCTGTCCCAGCTCGACGGGCACGAGGTCGTCACGATCGAGGGACTCGCGACGGCCGGGCGTCTGCATCCCCTCCAGGAGGCCTTCGTCGCGCACGGCGCGCTGCAGTGCGGCTACTGCACGCCCGGGATGATCCTGACCGCGTGCGCGCTCCTGACGCGCGAGGCGAAGCCCTCGCGCGAGACGATCGTGAAGGCGATGGAGGGCAACCTCTGCCGCTGCGGGGCGCACCGGCGGATCCTCGCGGCCATCGAGGACGCCGCCGGCACTGCGGCGCCCCCCGGCGTCGACAGCGCGAAAGGGCACGGGCGCGCCTTGAGCGAGCGTCTGAGGCTCGACCGCCGGCGCTTCTTCCAGCTGACGGGCGGCGGCATCGCCGTGTTCGTCGGCCTCGGCCCCACGGCCTGCTTTGCGCAGGAGTCCCGGTCCTATCCCGAGGACCTGAACGCCTACCTGCTGATCGGCAAGGACGGCCGGGTCACGGTCTTCTCGGGGAAGATCGAGATGGGCCAGGGCGTCATGACGTCGCAGGCGCAGATGGTCGCCGAGGAGCTCGGCGTCTCCGTCGACGCGATCGACATGGTGCTCGGCGACACCGATCGCTGTCCCTGGGACCGCGGCACCTTCGGCTCGCTCACGACGCGGCAGTTCGGCCCCGCGCTCCGCGCCGCGGCCGCCGAGGCGCGACTGGTGCTGCTCGGCCTCGCGGCCGCGAAGCTCGGCGTCGCGCGCGGCCGGCTCGCGGTGGAAAACGGCGTCGTCACGGCATCGGGCTCATCGCGGCGGGTCACCTACGCGGAGCTCGCCGACGGCAAACGGATCGCGCGGCTGGTGGGCGAGAAGGCGGTGCTCCGCGCCGCGTCGGAGTTCAAGGTCATGGGCCGCTCACCGCGGCGGCTGGACGGGCCCGACAAGGTCACCGGCCGCGCCCTCTACGCGGCCGACGTCCGCCCGCCGGGCATGCTGTACGCGCGCCTTCTCCGGCCGCCCGCGCACGGCGCGACGCTGAAGGCGCTCGACGCCGCCGCTGCCGAGAAGCGGCCTGGAGTGACGCTCGTGCGGCGCGACGATCTCGTCGCGGTCCTGCACGCGGACCCCGAGGCGGCGGCCGCCGCGCTCGAGCTCCTGCGCGCCGACTGGAGCGTTCCGCCGCCCGGACCCGACGACGAGACGATCTTCGAGCACCTCGTGAAGGCGGGCGGCGCGCCGCAGGAGAAGGAGAGTCGCGGCGATCTCGCCGCGGGCCGCTCCCGCGCCGCGCGCGTGCAGCAGACGACGTACCGCAAGGGCTACGTGGCGCACGCGCCGATGGAGCCGCACGCCGCGGTCGCCGAGCCGAAGGACGGGCGGCTCACGGTGTGGGCCTCGACGCAGACGCCGTTCCCGACGCGCGACCGCATCGCGCAGGCGGTGGGTCTCGACCCGAAGAACGTCCGCGTCATCGTTCCGTACGTCGGCGGGGGATTCGGCGGCAAGAGCGCCGATCTTCAGGCGATCGAGGCCGCGCGGCTCGCGAAGATCGCGGGCAAGCCGGTGCAGGTCGCGTGGACGCGCGCCGAGGAGTTCTTCTACGACCGGTTCGATCCGGCGGCCGTCGTCGAGATCGAGTCGGGCGTCGACGCCGGCGGGCGCATCGTCTTCTGGGACGCGACGGTCCACGCGGCAGGGGAGCGGGGCGCGACGCCGCCCTACGACGTGCCGAACCTGCGCCTCCGGTCGACGGGGCGCATGAGCTACGGCGACGGCACGTCGAGCGTGCATCCCTTCGCGGTCGGCCCGTGGCGCGCGCCGGGCGCGAACATGAACGCGTTCGCCATGGAGTCGCAGGTCGACGCGATGGCGGCGGCCGCCGGAATCGACCCGCTCGAGTTCCGGCTGCGGAACACGACGGAGCCGCGGCTCCGCGCCGTGCTCGAGGCCGTGGCGGCCGCGTTCGGCTGGAAACCGGGCGCCGGTCCCACGGGGCAGGGCCGCGCGGTCGCGTGTTCGACCGACGCCGGCTCGTACGACGCGCTGATGGCGCAGGTGCGCGTGGACCGCTCCGACGGGAGCGTCCACGTCGATCGCATCGTCTGCGCGCAGGACATGGGCACGGTCGTGAATCCCGACGGCGCGAAGATGCAGATGGAGGGATCGATCACGATGGCGCTCGGGTATGCCTTCAGCGAGGAGCTGCGCTTCCGCGGGGGCGACATCCTCGACCGCAACTTCAAGACGTACCTTCTGCCGCGCTTCTCGCGGGTGCCGGTGATCGAGACGGTGATCGTGCAGGACGACGCGGTGGCGCCGCAGGGCGGCGGCGAGCCGGCGATCTGCCCCACGGGGGCCGTCATCGCCAACGCCGTCTTCGACGCGACCGGCGCGCGCGTCCTGCGCCTGCCGCTGACGCCGGGGCGCGTCCGGGAAGCCCTCGCGGCCGCCGGCCCGGTCCGCGCCGCCGGCTAGGGCTTCTCTCCCGCCACGATCTCGCGCGCGGCCTTCGCGTTCGGATAGTCGGGCTGGACCTCGAGCGCGCGGGCGTAGAGCTCGCGCGCCTTCGACTCGTTGCCGAGCTTCAGGTACGTCTCGGCGAGGCTGTCGAAGGTATTGCCCGAGGACGGATAGAGATCGGTGTTCAGCCGGAAGACCGCGACGGCGGCGTCGTTCTTCTTCGCGGCGAGGAGGGCATAGCCGAGCTCGTTGAGCGTCTGCTCGGCCGCGAGGTGTGCGTTCGGATCCTCCCCGTGGAGCCTCGCGAGGATCGCGGCGAGATCCTCCGGGGGCCGGTCCCCGGCGAGCGCGATGAGGACCGAGGAGGAGAGGACCCCGAGCGGGTCCGACGCCGCGAGCTTCCGGTCGACCCCGCCGATGTCGGTCTCCGCCTGCCGCGCGAGGCGCGCGATCGTCTTCGTGTACGTCCCGGGAACCGCGGCGAGGCGCCGCGCGGCCTCGGCCTGCGGGATCCAGCGTCCCCGCGTGACGATGCCGGCGAGCCGCTCGAGCGCGTGCACGTCGTCGAGCGGGTTCTGCCGCATCGCGACGAGGTCCGCGCGGCGGCCCACGGCGATCGTGCCGAACTCGTTCTCGCGGCGGAGGAGGCGCGCCGGCTCCGCCGTGGCGGTGCGGAGTGCGTCGTACGGGGAGAAGCCGAGCTCCTGGAAGTTCTCGATCTCCTCGACGAGCGAGAAGCCCGGCACGCCGAGCCAGGACACGTCCGTGCCCGCGAGGATCGGCACGCCGCCCTCGTGGAGCGCCCGGACGAGCTGGCGCTGGAACTCGTAGCTCACGGCCAGGCCCGGCACGATCTCGGGCGCGAACCGGTTCGCGTACGTGTTGCGGTCGGGCTCGAGCGCGGCCCGCATCGACGGGGCGAGGTAGCGCAGGCGCGGGTTCTTCACGTAGGCCTTCACGTCGGTCGCCTGGCGCACGATGTTGTGGAAGGCGACGAGAGTCGGGATGACGAAGACGCCGGCCTCTCTGGTCTTCTGCGACCGCCTCCGGGATCTTCGCGGTGTCGAGCGGATGCACGACCTCGTGCCTCGGATCGGGGTCGTCGTTGAAGAACGTGTAGACGTACTCCTCCGCGTGCGCGATCGACTGGCCGGCCGCGAGCGTCGCCGCGAAACCCGGATCGCGCGCCACGTGGCCGACGAGCACGAGTCCCTTCTTCTTCGCCTCGGCCGTGAGCGCCGGGTACTCCGCCGCGCTGACCTGGTTGTAGATCTTGACGGCGTCGTAGCCGGCGGCGGCCTGCCGGTCGACCTCGGCGACGGCCTCCTCGGGAGTCCGCGGGCGGTTGAACATCGGCCCCGCGGTGTAGATCGACGGACCGAGGAGCGCGCCGGCGGCGATCCGCTCGCGCCAGGCGAGGTGCGCGGGGCGGCCATCGAGGTTGAAGACGGTCGTCACACCGTTCAGGACGTGCACCGCGAGGTCCTCCTCGGTGTAGAGGTGCGCGTGCATGTCGGCGAGTCCCGGGGCGAGATAGAGGCCGCGCGCGTCCACGATGCGCGACCCCTCGGGCACCGGCGTCGACGCGGAGGGGCCCAGCGCCGCGATGCGGCCGGCCGCGATCACGACCGTCTGGTCGCTCAGGACCCGAGGCGCGTCCATCGGCACCACCGCGGCGTGCACGAACGCGATCGGCCGCGCTCCCGCAGCGCTCGCCTTCGGCGCCGCGTCCGCCGCCGCCGCGACGCTCGCGGCGAGCAGGAGCACGGCGGAAAGCGTCTCGAATCCTCGTCGCGTCATCTATCGGTCCCCTGGTCTCATTCTCCTGTACGCAGCCCGCGCGGCGAGAGTTCCGCTGCGGCGCGCTTCGGGCGGCGGCGATACGGTTCCGACCGGCGCCGCCGCGACGAAGTTCGCGTCGCTGGTGCGCAAGGCGACGCTCGAGGTTGGCGGGGCCATCGCGCACGGCGTGTGCAGGCCGCTGAAGGACGAGTGGCGACGCGGACCCTCTACGTTCTTGAAGTGCGGACTGACTCCGAACCCGGCGCGTTCATGATCGTTTATCCTGCCGCGGCGCGGTTTTCCGCGCGAGCCTCGAATCGATTTGCGCGAAACGATCGGTTCGCTCGCTCGTTCGCCGATGTGACGCGCGAATCCGACTCGCGCTTACCGTCTCACGACGGGGACGACTCGATGCCCGTTGAGGTCAGTCGATTCCGATCCGCGTCGAGACTGGTCGAACGCCTTCGCCGCGGACGGCCTTCCCGAATCTCGCCGCGGAGACGATAGGCTGGCCTCGTGTTTGCTAGTCGAAGCGATAAGCGCCGCATGAGAAATCGGACCGAGTCACGGAAACCCGCGCGAGCTCTTGGGCACGTCGTCGCCATCGCCGCGGCGGTCTGGATGTTGTCGGCCGTGCCGACCCGCGCCGGCGATGCCGCGACGTCCCGTCCAACCCGCGGCTCGACGAGCGTGAAGCTCCAGACCACCGAGGGCGCCGCATTCCCCATGGCGACCGTTCGCGGCAAGGTCGTCGTGCTCGACTTCTGGGCGCCCTGGTGCATGCCGTGCCGCGCGAGCTTTCCGTTCCTCGACGGTTTGGAGTCGCGGCATCGTTCCGAGGGGCTGGTGGTCGTCGGCCTGACGCTCGATCACGACAGCGACGCCATCACGCGGTTCCTCGAGTCGGTCCCGGTCGGCTTTCCGATCGCCCGCGATCCCTCGGGCGCCGCGGGCGAAGCCTACGGGGTGGTCGCGCTGCCGACCACGTTCCTGATCGATCGGGAGGGACGGGTTGCGGCGCGTTTCGAGGGAGGCGCCGCGGCCGTTCACGAAAAGCTCGAGGAGGCGGCGGCCGCGCTGCTCGCCGGCAAACCGCTCCCGGCGGGCACCGACGTGCGGGTGGCGAAGAGCCTCCAGGCAACCAGCAACGTCAAGGCCTGGCAGCGCGGATACCTGGCCGACCCCATCATGTCGCTGGACGGAGACGCGCTGACGCGCACGATCAAGGAGCACGTGCACGCGAGCAAGGAGGCGTCGGCGGGCGACGGCGGCGCCTCGGGCGGAGGCTGCGGCTGCAACTGACGGCCCGGATCTCGCGGGCCGCGCGCCGCCGCGCCGAGCGTCTCAGGCGAAAGCTTCCCTGGCTCGCCGCCGGCATCGGCGCGCTGGCAGCGCGGGAAGCCCAGGGTCAGACATCGTCTGTCGACGCGCGCTTTCTCTTCTACAAGGAATCCGGCGGACGCACCGAGGTCTTGAACCCGATGGTCCTGTGGAACCAGGACCTGAAGGACTACGGGCAGCTCTCCCTCCAGCTCGGCTACGACTCGATCTCGGGCGCGTCGCCGACCGGCGCCTACCCGACGACGGAGACGACGACCTCGGCGTCGGGCACCACCACGACGAGCGGCAACTTTCCGCAGTCCTCGTACACCGACAACCGCAAGTCGGTCGGCTTCTCCTGGGGACGGAAGTTCGGCGCCAACCTGCCGACGATCGACCTGACGTACGCGAAGGAGAACGACTACACGGCCAAGGCGATCGGATTTTCCGACGCGTGGACGATCGCCGGCGGGCGCGCCACGCTGCACTTCGGCGCCGCGTTCTCCCGCGACACGGTGTCCCCGGTGAAGAACCCCGTCTCGAACCCCAACGGCCTCGACCTCAACTACCCGAAGAACACCAACGGCTTCTCGCTCGGCGGCTCCTGGGTCTTCGGCGAGCGCGACCTCGCGGACCTCTCCTTCTCGCTGATGAGTCTCTCGGGCTACCTCAACGATCCCTACAAGGTCGTCACCATCGGCGCCGTCGATCAGAACGAGACCCTGCCCGACGCGCGCCCGTCGACCCGCTCGCGGAAGGCCATCGTGGGCAAGTTCAGCCACTACTTTCTCTGGGGCGCCTCGGTGAACGTCCTCTACCGCTACTACTTCGACGACTGGTCGGTGAACGCCAACACGCTCGACGTCACCTACAACCAGCGGATCGACAGCGACTGGATCGTGTCGCCGGAGATCCGGCTCTACACGCAGACCGGCGCCTACTTCTTCGCGAACCGCTTCCTGGTCCCGCAGACGTACATGTCGGCGGACTATCGGCTCTCTCCCCTCGGGAGCGTCATGGGAGGGTTGACGATCGCGCGCAACATCTACCAGGGCCTGTCCGCGAACGTCGGCGTGACGTACCTGACGCAGCACGGCCGCGATCGCGTCACGCTGGTGACGCCGCCGACGCAGGGCGAGCGCGTGCGCACGACGTCCGTATCCTCGGCGGACATGAACGTCGCCACCGTGACCTTCGGGCTGACGCTCCTCTATTGAGCCGATGACGGCGCCGGGATCGGTCCTCTACACATACCGGTTCGCGCTCATGGGCGGGGAGGGCTCGCTCCAGTTCGTGGACGGACGGGGCGAGGACGAGGCGCGCCGGGCGGCGCGGGCCGCGGAGGACGAGGCGCGGCGCATCGAGGTGAGGTTCTCGCGCTACCGGGAGACGAGCGTCGTCTCGGAGATCAACCGCAACGCGGGGCGCACGCCGGTCGCCGTGGACGAGGAGACCGAGTCGCTCGTGCGCTCGGCGATCGCGCTCTCCCGAGCGACCGGCGGCCGCTTCGATCCCACGGTCGGCGTCCTGCGTCTCGTCTGGGACTTCAAAGGCGGCCGGGTCCCGTCGAACGACGAAGTCGCCACGCTCCTGCCCTTCGTCGACGCGGGAAGCGTGCGGGTGCGGAACGGCACGGTCTTCCTGCCGCGGGCGGGGATGGAGATCGATCTCGGCGGAGTGGGGAAGGAGTACGCCGCGGACCGCGCGGCGACGGTGCTGCGCGAGAGCGGCGTGCGCTGCGGCATCGTGAACTTCGCGGGCGACGTCCGGACGATCGGCTGCCGCGGCGACGGCGGGCCCTGGAGGGTGGGCGTCGCGGACCCGCGGCGGCGGGGGAGCTGCCGCTTCGCGGTCCTCGTCCTCGGCGAGGCGGGAGTCGCGACGTCGGGCGACTACGAACGCGGATTCGTCCGCGACGGCGTGCGGTACCACCACATCCTCGACGCGAAGACGGGCTGGCCGGCCCGCGGGGTCGCCTCGGTCACGGTCGTCGCCGCGACGGCTTCTCGCGCCGGCAACCTCGCGACGTCCGCGTTCCTGCTCGGCGCGCAGGAGGGTCTCGCCCTGCTCGAGCGCACGCCCGGCGCGGAGGGAGCGCTGATCCTGGACGACGGAAGAATCGTGGCGACCGAAGGCATGCGCGACCAATCCGACCTGCCGCAAGGGCTGTGGGAGGTTCGGCGGGTCTCCTAGTCGCAACGGGCCAGCTTGGTCCGGTCGGGTGTGCATGCTATCCTTCGCGGCCTCTTCCGCGTGGGGCTGTAGCTCAGTTTGGGAGAGCGCCTGAATGGCATTCAGGAGGTCGACGGTTCGATCCCGTTCAGCTCCACCAATAATGATTGCCCAACCCTTTCGGAGGGATTCCGCTTCTCGGAGCGACGGTCGGGATCGAACCGTCGACCTCCGCGGGGGGTTCGGGGGGCGCCTCGCGCCCCCCGCCTGAGTCGTTCGACGGAGCCGTCACCCGAGCGCAGCGAGGCGTGACGGTTCGATCCCGTTCAGCTCCACCATTCCAACCCCCGTTCCGATGCGCCCGGGCGCCGATTCCGATCTGACAGTAACTTCAGGCAGGTTGCCTCGGCATCGGCGCGGCGACACCTTTGATCAGCAGCCACAGCGCGAGCACGACTTGGAAGACGAGCGCCGGCAGCCACAGGTAGTATCCGGTCAGCGGCCCTGTGGGGAAACCGGCGAGCTGCATGGGCAGTACCACCACGAGCAGGCCCGACGCGAACACGCCCAGCCATGCGATTGAGACGGGGACCATCCGTCCGCGCAGGAAGAGATAGGAAAAGATCAAACTCCCCACGGCAAAGAACATCGCTCCGAGGGGGACGCTCGTGCCCGGCATCAGCAGAAACGCGCGCAGCGCGTTCGCTGTAGGGACGTCTGGGGCACCCGTCCCGGCCCCTGCCTTCGCGAGCCAAAGCAGTCCCAGATAGGCCGGAATGTTGTTGACCGAACCGAGCACGCCTTCGGCGACGCGACAGACGAGGCCCAGTATTGCAAGCTCGTGGTCCTCGGCGCGCGTGATCCCATAGAGCGTCACGCCCAGTACGAGCGCCGAGAGGCATTCGAGCAGCGTAATCACGATGGTCAGGCGCACGTTCATCGCATACTGGCCGATACGCGCGAGTTCCGCGGCATCACCGTCGGTGCCTCTCGCCTGATGCATCAGCAGCTCGCTGCAGATACCGATCGCTGCGTAGAAAAGGTACGTGAATCCGGCGATTCTTGCGTTTGTGGTACGCGTCATGTCAGCACTGGCCCGTTTACGCTGAAGGGCGCAGATCCGGAAGGTCGCAATCCCTTCAGCAGGAGCCAAAAACCCATTGTGAGCTCGAAGAAGAAGATAGGAGCTCCATAAATCTCAACGGGAATCACCTTCGCAAGCTCGGGAAAGATGATGAACGAAAATGCGGATGCTCCCATCAGGAACGACGCAACCATTCCCCATGCCGCCAATGCTCTCGGGATGAAGCGGGACTTGAACCACAGGTAGCAGAAGACGGTGCTTCGAAGCCCGGCGAGCACCAGCCCGACGTTGTAGACATCGGCATGCGCGCTGACCGACAGCCTCGCGAGGGCCTGCAACCGGTTCGCCTCGAATGCATGCAGGTAGTCCGCACCACTCAGAATCCGCAAGACGTCGAAGTCACTGAGCGTGACCACGACCAGGGTTGCGGTCTCGATCAGCCCCCAGGCCGTGGCCAGCAAGGCGAGGCTTCGATCGACTGGCATGAGGACTACGTAAAGAGCCATGATCAGGACGACATCGAGCGCGAAGACGGTGAGATTGCTGGCGGTGCCCAGGCGAAAGAGCCGGTCGTGCGCCATGATGTTCCGCGCCGTTTGCGCGGCATTGTCGAAGACGACGAGTCGGGTGCGTACATAGAACTCGGCGAAGACGGCGGGCGGAAGCGCAAAGAGATAGGCGAATCCCACAACCCTCGCTGCCTTGCGTTGAGATTCGTCGATGGTGCCGATCGTCACTCCGCTTCCCCACCGCATCGATTTCTAAGCCTCCGAGAACTCGACGACGTGCGTGATGGCAGACGACAGCCGCCGCCAGTTCACCGTCTCGGATCCGAGCTGTTTTCTACCGAGGCGCCCGAGCGAATAGAACTTTGCGCGCCGGTTGTTCTCCGACTGCTTCCACTCGGCCTCGATCCAGCCTTCCTGCTCCAGCTTGTGCAGGGCCGGGTAGAGGGAGCCTTCGCTGACCTGCCGCACGTCTGAAGACAACGATTTCAGGCGAAGGCTGATGGCCCAACGGTTCAGAGGCTCCAACGCCAGGATTTTCACGAGAAGCAGGTCGAGGGTGCCCCGGACCAAGTCGTTCGACTTGCTCATATCGGTTTCCGAGGGGAGTGTATGATGTCTTCCTCTCGGTAAGCAAGGGGAGATCGCGTCGGACCCAAAATCCTCCACAAGGGCTCGGTGCGCCCCCCGCCTGAGTCATCGCCGAGCTCCCGAGCGAAGCGAGGCGCGGCCGGTTCGATCCCGATCAGCTCCACCAACAGTCAACACTGTTGATTCAGGCTATCCGGATCGGATGGCCGAGTCCGTGAGGATCGAACCCGACCGACCCCGGCGGGTTCGGAGGTTCTGCTCCCCGAGCACCGCGAGGCCGCCCGAACTCGGGCCGCCCGCGCCTTTCCCCCTATCGCTTCTCGAGCGAGCGGAGATAGAGGACGACCTGCTCCACCTGCTCCTTCGAGAGCGTACGGCCCCATGGAGGCATCATCGAGGACAATCCCACTCCCGCGCCTCCCCGCTGAATCGCATCGGTCAGGTCGGCGTCGGTCTTCTTCTTCTGGAACGCCGCGTCCGACAGGTCGCGCGGGCGCGGATCGAGGTTGAAGGCGTTGAAGCCGTCGCCCGCGCCCGTCTCGCCGTGGCACGTCTGGCAGTAGTGCTGGAACGTCGCCTTTCCGAGCCGGAGCTCGTAGGACATCGGCTTCGGCGTCGGCGGCGCGGCCGCGACCTTGCCCGTCGACTTGCGCGAACAGGCCCCCAGCACGAGCAGGACGGCCAGCACGGCTCCGATGCGTACCGTCTTCATTTCGTCCCCTTCGCCGCCGCCGCGGGCTGGTGCAGCGTCGCCAGGTACGCGGTCAGCCGCAGCGCGTCACGATCTGTCAGCCCGTAATCGGGGCACCGGACGTCGGCGCGCCAGCGCTGCGGTCCCTTCAACCACGTGAACGTCCATCCGGGACGCAGCCGGTTGCCGCTGTCGGTGAGCGGCGGACCGTAGTAGCCGCCGTTCGCGCCGAGGATGTGGCACGCGCGACATCCGAGTGCCGTGTAGAGCCGCTCACCCTCGACCGGATCGATGTCGGACGCGGGCCGTCCCTGGAAGGGATCCTCCGGCACACGCGGGTCGACGAACAGAGTCTCGATCGCATCGGCGAGCTCGGTCGCCTCCTCGCGCGGCAGGTGGAAGATCGGCATCCGCTCCGCCAGGATCGGCCGGATGCTGTAGGAGAGCACCAGGTAGTCGACCAGCCAGCTGCGCTGGACCTTGCTTCCCTCGTACGTCAGCGGCGCGGTCGAGATGTCTCCTCCCCGGTCGCCGATCTGGTGGCACGAGAGGCAGCGGTACCGGTCCACGAGGTGGCCCACGCGGCCCGCCGGAATCGGCGCCGGCAGCGACGCCGGAGAAACGCGATACGACTCGGGGACCGGCTGCGCGCCGAACGCGAGCAGCGCCGTCACGACCGCCTGCGTGTCGTCCGCGCCGAACCCGTACGACGGCATCTTCAGACCCTTCGCGAAGGAACGAGGCGCATCGACCTTGGCGGCGAGCCACGCCGTCAGCCTCCGCGGCAGATCGGTGCGCCGGCCGAAGTCGAGGAAGGCGGCCTTCTTGTCGCCGATTCCGTCGAGGTCGGGTCCGAACTTCTCGGCCGCCCGCGTACCCGGCGCGCCGTGGCACGAGAAGCAGCCGTACTTGCGGAAGGTCTTCTCGCCGTTCTCCGCGAGCGTCCGGTTGACGCGCAGCGGCTCGAGGATGTCCTTCGGCGCGTCGAAATCGCGGAACTCGTCCTCCATGTAGGCGACGACGTCGCGGGACTCCGCTTCGTTGAAGTGATACTGCGGCATCGGCGTCCGCGGATTGAAGGCGTGCGGATCGCGGACGTATGCGAGGAGCCAGCCGCGCGTGGCGGCCGAGGCGACCTTCGAGAGCTCGGGCGCGGAGCCCTGCCCCTTCCCCTCCACCGTGTGGCACGAGATGCACCGCGCCTCCGAGAAGAGCTTCTTGCCGCTGGCGGCGTCTCCGGCGGGCTCGTCGGCCGCCGCGCGGACGAGGCGGGCGAGGTCTTCCGGCACCTCCTGGCCGAGAACGTAGTGCGTCAGCTCCTCGATCTCCTGCTCGCTCAGCTGGAAGTTCGGCATCGTCGAGTTGGGATCGACGTCCCGCGGCTTCGTCAGCCACCGCTTGCAGCCAGACGGCTCCCGTCTTCACGGGCTCGGCCGCGAGCGGAGGCGCCTCGGAGCGGTAGGCCTCGCGACCCCGGGCGCCGTGGCACGCGAAGCAGCCGTAGCGCTCCATCACCGCCCGACCGCGGGAGAGGAGCGGCGCGACGGCGACCGTCGAAGCCGTGTGACAGCGGCCGCAGCCGGCCTCGATGTACGAGACCGGCAGCAGCGGCGGCCCGGCGTCCTTCGCCGTGCCGTGCGCCTGGGCCTCGGTCGTGGCCGGACCCTCGCCCGCGTGGCAGGACGTGCATCCGAAGCGGTCGATCTGGTCCGGCGTGTGCGGGGTCCAGGGATGCGCAGCAGAACGGGGCCGGCGCGCCCTTCATCACCGCGTCGGCGACGCCGAGGTGGCAGGTCGTGCATCGGTCGACGCGGTCGTCGAGCGCCGGGAGCCAGAACTGACGGATGGCGACCGGCCGCTTCTCGTAATCCCGCGCCTGCTGGGCGCTCCGGGCGCGCGACGCGCCGAGCGCCGCGAAGCGGCGCTGAAAGGCTCGATACGGCCGGAGGGCGTTCTTCGCGGGCGAGATCGCGAGGACGACCAGAAACGCCACGCTCGTCAGGGCGAAGAGTCGTCGGAGCGGCACGCGAGTTCTCCCTTCAGAAGGCGACGGACCGAGTCCACGGCCAGACGAAGGACCAGCCGGGGCCCCGGAAGAAGGTTCCGATCACGGTCAGGATGGTCGCGACGATCGCGAACCACACCATGATCCATTCGGGCAGGGTGACCTTTGCGAGAACGCGGCGCAGGCGCCCGCCGGAGCTCTCGCCGCCGCGCGCGGCGAACATCGCGAGCAACGACGGCGGCGGTGGGGACCGCGATCGGCCAGCAGCGGAACGCCGCGAAGAGCGCGACGATCGCGCCGCCGGCCGCGAGCAGGATGAGCGGCCGCTGCGGCCCGGCGCCCTCCCACAGCGGGCCCGCCGTCTGGTTGATCCGCGCGTAGGGGATCACGACGAGCGCGATCACGACGAGCGCCGGCATCAGCACGCCGGCGACGACCGGCGGGAAGTAATGGAGGAGCTCCTGCAGCCCCAGGAAGTACCACGGCGCCTTCGCGGGGTTCGGCGTCTCGAGCGGGTTTGCGATCCCCTCGAGCGGCGCGTCGAAGAGGATCGCGGCGAGCGCGAGCCCGATGACGACGAGCTGGAACAGGATGACCTCGCGCACGATCAGGTTCGGGAAGGTCATCACGTACTTCTCGTCGGTCGTGCGCACCGCCGGACGCCGGTCGGGCCGCACCAGCGCGATGCGGCGCGGGGTCGCCATCGGATCGACGCTCTCGACGAGCTCGATGGGCGGGAGCGTGCTCATCGGACCTCCTCCCTGCCGGACGGCGGCTCCGGCGGCCCCTGGACTCCTCCGTCCTTGCGGACGCGCCAGATGTGAACCGAGAGCATCAGCAGCAGGGCCACCGGCAGCACGACGCAGTGCAGCACGTAGAACCGCAGCAGCGCGTTCTCCGAGACGATGTTGCCGCCGAGCAGGAGGAAGCGCGCCTTGTCGCCGACGAGCGGCGCCTCCTTGGCCATGTTCGTACCGACGGAGACGCCCCAGAACGCGAGCTGGTCCCACGGCAGCAGGTAACCCGTATAGGAGAGGAACAGCGTGACGATCAGGAGAACCACGCCGATGACCCAGTTGAACTGGCGCGGCGGCCGGTAGGCGCGGTGGAAGAACACGCGCATCATGTGGAGAAAGGTGGCGAACACCATCAGGTGCGCCGCCCACCGGTGCATGTTGCGCAGGAAGAGCCCGTTGTCGACGACGAACTCGAGCTCCTTCATGTCGCGGTAGGCCTGCGGCACCGAGGGGTGGTAATAGAACATCAGGAGCACGCCGGTCGCCACCAGGATCAGCGCGCACGCGACCGCGATCCCGCCGAGCCAGTACGTGTGCGTGAAGCGAAGCGTCCTCTCGCGCACCTTGACCGGGTGCACGTGCAGGAAGAGGTTCTCGAACACCACGAGCGACCGGTTGCGGTTGGTGGACGCCGTCCCGTGGCGGACGATCGAGCGATAGGCGTCCGTGTCGCGGAGCCTTCGGAAGACGGAGTCGAGCGACAGCGTCGTCATGCCTTGAACACCTTTCCGTGGGCCACGGTGACCGACGTGTCCACGATGAGCAGTCCCGCCGAGTCGAGTCCCACCTCGAGCCACGGCAGCGGCCGCGGCGCCGGCCCCTCGACGACGTTGCCCTCGAGGTCGAACCGGCTCCCGTGGCAGGGGCAGGCGATCACGCTCTGGTCCGACAGGAAGCGGGTGATGCAGCCGAGGTGGGTGCACACGGCCGAGAGTGCGTATACGCCGCCGGGGCACCCCACGACGTAGGCCTTCTTCTCCTTGTTGAATCGGACGGTCCCGTCCGGATAGTCGGCCGGGCCGCCCGCGCGGAAGGTCGTCGAGGGCTCGAACAGCACCTTCGGCTTCAGGAAGTCGAGCGTGACGAGACCGGATCCGACGGCGGCCGCGGCGCAGGCGCCGACGCCGATCCGGGTGAGGAAGTCGCGGCGTTCCGGATTGGCGGGCGGCGCCTCGGGCACGGCACCGTTCTCTCTGTCAGGCAATGGCGTCCTCCACGGTATGAAAACTCTGCATCGTGATGGTTCCGGCGGGGCAACGGGCGGCGCAGAGGCCGCAGCGAATGCAGATCTCCTCGTTCTTGATCAGGATCGAGCCCTCGCGGCGGCCGTCGATCAGGATCGGGGCGAGCTCGCGGGCGGCCTCGGGCATCGCGCGAACCGTCGCGGCCGGCACGATCTCGATGCAGTCCTCCGGGCAGATGTCCTGGCAGCCGCCGCACAGGATGCACTCGGTGCCGAGATCCGCGTCCTCGGCGAAGGCCGTGTTCGTCCAGCATCGCAGGCACCGGCTCCCCTCGCGGCGCGCCTGGATCTCCGGGAAGCATTCCTCGACTTCGGCGATGCCGATCCGGCGCTCGATCGGGCGCGTGGGCGGCTTCTGGCGCGGGATGCCCTCGAAGTCCCAGGTGCGCTCGTAGCGAGGGTGCACGGCGATCTCGACCGTGCCCTCGAACTCCGGGCGCGGGCGGCCCCGCAGCAGCTCGTCGATCGACTTCGCGGCGCGCTTGCCGTCGGCCACGGCGTTGATCGCGATGCGCGGCCCGAATGCAGCGTCGCCGCCCGCGTAGATCCCCTTCGCCGTCGTCGCCAGCGTCTTCGGATCGATCACGATCCTCCCGCCGCGGGTCTCGATGCCGTCCTCGGGGCGGAGAAAGGAGAAGTCGCCGGTCTGGCCGATCGAGACGATGACGGTGTCCGCCGCAACGATCGACTCGGACCCCTCGATGAACTGCGGCGAGAAGCGTCCCTGCTCGTCGAAGACGCGCGACACCGAGCGGAACTCGACGCCCGTGACCTTTCCGCCCTCGCCGACGAAGCGGTTGGGCCCAAGCCGTGGCGGAAGCGGATGCCCTCCCGCAGCGCCTCCTCGATCTCGTCGGGCGCGGCGGGCATCTCGCGCTCGGACTCCAGGCTGCACACGGTGACCGCGCGCGCGCCGAACCGGATCGCGCTCCGCGCGACGTCGAGGGCCTGGACGACCGAGAGGTTCCGCTGGAGGTTCTCCTGCTCGCCGCCGCGCGCCGCGACGCGCGCCACGTCGAGGGCGACGTTGCCGCCGCCGATCACGAGGACGCGGCGGCCCATCTCGACCTTGTAGCCGAGGTTGATGTTCAGGAGGTAGTCGATGCCCTTGAGAATGCCGTCCAGATCGATGCCCTCGACGGCGAGGTCGCGGCTCCGCATTGCGCCGACGCCGAGGAAGACGGCGGCATAGCCCTGCGCCCTCAGGTCCGCGAGCGTGAACTCGTGGCCGAGGCGGGCGTTCGTCGTCAGCTCGACGCCGAGCGACAGGATGGCGTTGATCTCGAGCTGGATGAGCGCCCGCGGCAGACGGTACTCGGGGACGCCGAGGCGCAGCATGCCTCCGGCGACCGGCGCCCCCTCGAAGATCGTCACCGGGTAGCCGAGGAGCGCGAGGTCGTGCGCACAGGCGAGCCCCGCGGGCCCGGACCCGATGACCGCGACCTTCTCCGGGTGGCGGTCGGCCCGACGCCCATAGATCTCGGCGAGCACCGAGAGGTCGATCATGCTCTCGACGCCGAACCGCTCCGTCACGAAACGCTTGAGAGCCCGGATGGAGATCGGCGCATCGAGCTCGCCCCGGCGGCAGGCCCCCTCGCACGGCGCGGCGCAGATGCGCCCGCAGATCGAGGCGAGGGGGTTCGGCCGGCGGGCGACCGCGTAGGCCTCGCGATACCGCCCCTCCGCGATCAGCGAGACGTACTTCCCCGCCTCGGTGTGGACGGGACACGCCCACTTGCAGGGGAAGTTGCGCTCGAGGAACTCGCGGGGCAGCTCGGCCATCGGGTTACCTGGCGATCTCGAAGTTCGCTTCGGTGGCACCGGCGACGGTGATGGGCTTCTCGGCCGGCTTCAACTTCGGGTGCCAGACCTTGACCGTGTAGCTGCCGTCGGGGACATCCGCGATCTTGTAAATGCCGTCGGCCTTCACGGCCGCGAAGTACGGCGTCGGCACGACGACGACGAAACCCTGCATCTCGGGGTGGACCTTGCACAGCAGCTCGGCCACGCACTCCTTCGTGAACGTGTAGCTCTTGGTCTGTCCCTGCGGCCATGTGCCCAGGTTGAACTTGTCGGCGCAGACCGCCGGCGTGTAGACGTTGTGGAGCACCGCGTCCGAGTTCAGGAAGTCCACGGTCGTGCCGACGAGGACCGGCATCACGTGCGGCGTGAAGACCATGTTCTTCTGGTCGATCGTGACGTGCTCCTTGGGCGCCGGGAACGTCTTGCCGGCGATCGCGCCGACGTACACGACCGCTTCGCTGCAGTCCTTCGCTCCCTTACAGACGAGCTTTCCGTGGAGATCGCCGGCCGCCGCGGGAAGGGCCGCCATCGCCAGGATCAGTGCTCCGAAAGAAACCTTCTTCATCGACGTCACTCCTTTGCTGAACTCGTGTTCGTGTCCATGCCTCTAGAAGATGAATCGGCCGAGCAGGTAGAACGTGTTGTTGTCGCTGGCGTTGCGGCCCGAGCCGTCGTAGTCGGTCGTGCCGCCGTTGAACTTCGTGTACCCGGTGAACTGCGCCGAGAACTGGAGGTTCTGCGTCGGCCAGTAGGAGATGTTTCCGATGAACCCCTCGCTGTCCGGCGAGCCGCTGGCGCTCCCGCCGATCGCGCCCGGGGGATAGAGCGCGGGATCGGCGGTGCCAAACGTGTCGAACCAGCCGAGCGTCGCCGACACGCGGTTGCCGAAGTGGTACTCGGCGTTGACGTTGACGGAGCTCAGGTTTTGCTTGAGCACGCTCGCGCCGCCCATCGCCACGAGGCCGGCGAGCGTGGCGTTCTGGTGGATGTAGGTGCCGCGTAGCGACAGCACGTCGTGCCGGGCAACGGTGAGGTCCCACTGGATGTCGCCGGCGACGTCGGTGTAGGTGTCGCCGGGGCCCGAGACGCCGTTCGGCGTGGACTTCATGTACATCCCGTAGGTGCCGATCTCGAACTGGCTCTCCGTCCCCGAGGACTGCCACGCGAGGCGCCAGTACGGCGCGACACCCGTGGTGTTGAACTGGAAGCCCTCTCCGGTATTCGGCTCGGAGGACCCGATGTGGAACGTGCGATAGGCCAGCGCGGACAGATAGAGATGGTCGTTCCACATCATGTACCCGCCGCCTCCCGCGACGTCCTCCCCGAGGCTCTGCAGCATGGTGGCGGCGGCGGGGGACGGGGCGACCTCGCTCGAGACCCATGGATAGCCCCACGCGGGAGTCGAGTTCCACAGGTCCTCGACCGTCGGGCTGTTGTTGAGGTCGAGCCCCCAGACGAGCTCCTTGCCGCCGACCGTCGTCAGCCGCGCGTAGCGGATGTCGGTGTTGTCCCAGCTGAAGTGGTCGTCGACCGAGCTGTAGGTCAACTGGACGAAGCTGCCGAGGTGCTCCGTCCAGCCGCCGGCCAGGAACAGCGACGCGGCCTGCGGGAACTCGACCGACCCGTTCTGCGTGCCCGGCTGCGCCGTCTTCGTCTGGTTGAAGCTCGCGTCGAACATCGCGGAGAGCGGCAGCGTCTTCAGGAGGTCAAGACCGGCCGTCCAGGTGGTGGGCTCGGCCTTGATCGCCGCCTCGTCCTTCGCGCGGTCGACGTAGCCGAGGAGCTTGAATCGCCTCCCGGCGGGGTTGAGCTCGGGCGGCGTGTAGTGGCAGCCGCTGCACCGCAGCCCGGTCTGCCGCGCATAACTGGGAACCGCCTCGGCCGACTTCGTGCCGGCCCCGAAGAACAGGGACGCTGCGGTGAGGAACGCAAAGACGATGCAGAGGCCGCGTCTCGAGCTGTCCACGTGAGCCCTCCTTCGCTGATGGAGAGGCTCGCGCTTCCGAGGCGCGCGGAGAATCCCGCGCCCTCACCAAAAGGGATAGGGAATCCGCACCAGCCCTCGAAAAGAGCCCGAAGGCTAGACGATGCGCTGCTGGAAGGCGAAGGCGACGGCCTCGGCCTTCGAGTGGACCTCGAGCTTTTCCAGGATGTTCTGGATGTGATTGCGCGCGGTCAGAATCGAGATGTGAAGCCTCCCGCCGATCTCGGGAGCGGAACGGCCGGCGGCGAGCATCCCGAGCACCTCGACCTCGCGGGCGGTGAGCCGGCGGGCACGTGCGTCGGAAGACTCCCGAGCGGCGACGAGCATCGGGCGGGGCGGCGGCGTCCCCGGCGCCGACTCGGCGGGGCGGGCCGGCAGCTCGATCGGGCTGAGGATGTGCGCCAGGACGAAGTGGTCCGGCGGGCGGACGGCCAGATGCAGGACACTGACGTCCATGGGCAGGACACTCCCGTCCTTGGCCCGCAGGCGGAGCCCGAAGTGCCGGATCGTCTCGCCGCGCGCCGCCATCGCCGTCACCGGACAGTGCTCCGAGCAGTACCGATTGCCGTAGGCGTCACAGCCTTCGAGGGCCGTCGCGCAGCCGGCGCCGGCCATTTCCTCCTCGGAGTATCCGAGGAGGCGCTCGCAGCTCGAGTTCCAGAAGATCAGGCGGAGGCGCCGGTCGGTGGCGAAGACCGGGTCCGGAGAATGCACGAGCGACTCGAAGAGGCCTCGCACCTCTTCCGGCACGCGCTCGACGGGACTCCATGCCACGGGCTTTCTCTGCTCTCCGGCTTCGGCTCCGTTTCCGCGAGGGCGAAGGCCCTCGTTTCGGCGGACGCTACCGTCGCAGCATACGGGCCGGAACTAAACCGGAGGTAAACAGGCTCTCCGGATTGCGCCCCGGCCAGGCGAAGAAGTGCGCGGCCGGTTCGATTCCGGTCAGCCCCATCACCCGCGAGGCCCATTCCCCGGGTGGCCGCGAGTGGTTCTATTTGCGTTTCCGCGTCTTCGCGGCCTTGCGGGCGGAGCGGGACCGCTCCGCGGCCGAGCGCTGTGCGCTCCCTTTCGCGCCGCGCGGGAACGGTCCGAGGCGGAGCGCCTCTTCGCCGCGCGGTGGGCCTGACGGCGGAGCGCCTGGCGCGACGCGGCGGAGTGGCCTTCGCGGCGGAGCGCCTTCGACACCGCGCGGGAGCGCGTCCGCGACTTCGGCGTTTTCCGCCGGCCGCGCGCGAGAGCCCGGCGCGCCGACGTGCGCGTCCGAGCGCTCGCCTTTCCCTTGCGCGGAGCGGGCAGCTTGACGCCGGCGCGCCGCGCCTTCGACAGTCCGATCGCGATCGCCTGCTTGGTCGAGCGGGCGCCGTGCTTCCCCTCCCGGATGTGCTCGATCTCCTCGTGGACGAATTCGCCCGCCTGCGTGCTCGGCGCCTTTCCCTGGCGCCGGTCCTCGCGGGCTCGTTCGATGGTCGATTTGTCAGGCATTCTGACTCCCTTCGGGTTTCGAGGCTGCAAGAGCCGTTCCGGCGCGTCCGACGTTTCCCTGATCCGCCGCGCACGGCCGACCGGGAGGTTCCAGCGGTTCTCGGCACCCGAGGCATAATCGCGCCCGGAAGCGCACGGGGTCCGGTGACCCTCGCGGACTTCAAATCCGTCGGCGTCGCGGCCTCGTGCCGGGACGGGTGGGTTCGACTCCCACACGCTTCCGCCATTCCTTCTGTCGCGTTTCGTCACAAGAGTCTGAGAAGCCAGGCTCTTTCCCGTTTCTGTGCCGACGGCATCAGCGTGTCGAATGAAGACAGGACGCCGACGGCTTCGGAGGCTGGCCCCGAGGGGCACGGAAGAAGCGCGCTCCAAAGATGATGCAACCGGATGATGACAGGCGATGCTCTCTGAGGGATGTTGGTTCGTCGAAAAAAGGAGGAGTTATGAAATTCGCCAGGAACGTCACCTTTCACATCAAGGACGGCAAGGAGAAAGAGTTTACGAACCTGTTCGAGAAGGAAGTCGTTCCGATGCTTCGGAAGCAGAGTGGTTTTCTCGAGGAAGTGACGCTCGTCAACCCGAAGAACGCCATCGGGATCAGCCTTTGGGACAACCGTCAGAGTGCCGAGACCTACCAGACCGCGCTGTATCCGCAGGTTCTGGCGAAGCTCAGCCCCGTGATCGACGGAACACCAAAGGTCGACATCTACGAGACGGCTTCCAGCTACACGCGCGCTTCGTTCTAACCGATCGGGCGTGCGCTTTCCCGCAAGGGTGAGGCCCCGAAAGGGGCCTCTTTTGCGTGCAGCGGACCGCTCGTCGCCTTCGGCACCCGAGCCTCGCAGGGGGGCGTACCCCGTGACGTGGAGACGGCGCCGGCGCGACGCTCTGATCCAGCTCCTCGAGCTCGAGGGCCTCGTGGTCGAGCGCGTGCTGAATCACCTCGAGCCTGGCTTGCTCCCGAGAAAGCGACGTGGTCAGAGCGACCTCGATCGCGTGCTGACGCTCGGAGCGTTGTCGGAGTCGGTCCCGAGATGAGCTGATCTGTCGAACCGGCGCTTCGCCACCGGCACGCCGGGCTGCGTCGGCCTCGAGCACGAGCGACGATTCGAGCTCCGGGGCAGCCGCCTGAGCTGATCGCCTGCGGCGCCCGGCGTTTCACCTAAACCGACGCAGAACGCATGTTAACGGCGCCGGAGCGGCGCCTTCATCGGCGTCGAAGAACGCGCCGCGTCTCTTCACACCGGATTGCCGCCGCCTTGGCGCCGCATGAACACACGCCTCCTAATGTCGCGCCGTCTCGCGCCCTTCCGGGCGCGTTCAAGGAGGCAGGCATGATTGGTCGGAGTCGCCCGTCAATTCTCAGAACCGTCGCAATGTGGGGTGGGATGTGCGCGCTCGCGGCGGCGCCGCTCTTCGCTCAGGAGGGCGGCGTGCCGAGCGGGGTGCCGCAGCTCGACCACGTGTGGGTGATCATGATGGAGAACCACGCGTACGGCCAGATCGTCGGCAATTCGAGCGCGCCGTTCACGAACAGCTACATGAACATGGTGAACGCCTCGAACAACTACTTCGCGATCGCGCATCCCAGCCTGACCAACTATCTCGAGGTCGTCGGCGGCTCGAACTTCGGCGTTCTCAACGACAACAGCCCCGACTGGCACAACGCGGGATGCACGCCGAACCTCGTGTCGGGCTCGACCTCTTACGACAACGGAGCTCCGAACATCTGCCCGATCGCCGGCACGGGGACCGATGCCGCCACGCCCGTCTTCGACACGACGAACGAGATCACGCCCCCCGACATCACCTCGGTGACCGAGATCGACGGCGTGACGTCGATACCGGCCGCTTCGGGGATCGTGGGCAAGACGATCGGGGATCAGCTCTACGAGCACGGCCTCTCGTGGAAGAGCTACCAGGAGAGTCTGCCCCCGACGGGCGCCGATCGGGTGAACAACAGCGACGGCTTCTACTCGGACGTCAATCCCATTCACAACGCCCTGCCGAACGAGTCGCAGTCGCTCGTCAACCTCTACGCCGTCAAGCACAACCCGTTCGCCTATTTCCGGAGCGTTCAGGAAGGCCCGACCGGCAACAATCTGGCGAACACGGTCGGGTTCGACGGATCGAACGGTCTCTTCGCCGATCTCGCCTCGGGTCAGGTCCCCTCGTTCTCGATCGTGGTTCCCAATCAGTGCAACGATCAGCACGGGCGAGGCAATGCCGGTCCGCTCTGCGACTTCGACCCGTCGACGACGGGCACGCAGGCCGGCCTGAACCCCGCGCTGATCTATCAGGGCGACAAGACCATCCAGACGCTGGTCCAGGCGATCCACGCCTCGCCCGCCTGGGGCTGGGGCCGCAACGCCATCGTCCTCTGGTGGGACGAGAATGATTACAGCGCGACGCCGAACACGAACCAGGTGCTCGTGACGGTCGATACGAATTACGGTGTGAGCGGCGTCCAGAGCCACGTCTTCTACACGCACTTCTCGCTGCTGCGGTCGCTCGAGGCGGGGTTCGGCCTCCCGTGTCTCAACCACGCCTGCGACGCGAACGCGGCCACGATGGCCGATCTCTTCGCGCCCGCGCCCCCGGCGCAGGTGACGCCGGCGTCGCCCGCCCGTTTCCTGACCACGGTCACGTGGACGGACAGGGGCGGCCAGGCGCACGGCGCGAACCTGACCCCGCTGTCGGCCGACACGAAGGGCTTCTGGTTCTTCTCCCCACAGGACGTGGACGTCGTCGTCAAGGTCCTCGATGCGCGGGGACTGAACGGAAAGTTCTGGGTCTTCGTGGGTTCGCTGACCACCGAGGCGTACACGGTGACGGTGACCGATACGCTGACCGGTGCGACGAAGACGTACACGAACGCGGCGGGTCAGACGGGGAGTCAGTCCGACACGAACGCGTTCTGAGGCCGCTCGCTCGGCGAGGTGGAAGGGAGGCCCGCGGGCCCGAAACGGCCCGCGGGTCGGCCTCTCACGGACTCGAAGAAGATGGAACGGTGTCTTGCGCGGCTCCGGGAACGGGTATAGCTTAAAAGTGGTCCCACAGCCCATGGATGAGAGGGATTTTCCTCCGGTCGTCGATGTCCGGACAATCTGCCCCGGTTGCGGCGTGAGCTACGTCGAGGGGTACCGTCAGGGCAACGTGCACGTCCACGACGGCCGGTGCCCACGATGCGCGCCACACGCCGCCGCAGCGCCGAGGCGTATCCCGAAGAAAGCCTCTCCCCGGCGGCCGCACCGCCGGTCGGCCTGACACACGGGAGTCGCCGCCCTCACGTGGGCCGCAGGTCCGGCGCTTTGATCGGGCAGTATTCGCGAATGGCGCGCAGGAGCTCGCGGGGAACCAGCGGCTTCTGAAAGTACCGGTCGCTGCCGAGCTGCGCCGCCTTCTCGCGGGCGCGCCCGTCGGCGGTGATGACGATGATGGGGATCGAGGCGATCGAGGGGTCCTTCAGCTGCTCCTCGCGGAATTCGTAGCCGTTCATCACCGGCATCATCAGGTCGAGGAGAATCACGCAGTAGTCGCCCTCCCGGCGATTCTCGTGCAGCTTCTCGAGCGCCTGCTGTCCGTTGTCCGCGCAGACCACGTCGTGCCCGGCGAGCTTCAACAGCTCGCAGAGCGCTTCGGTGGACGAGGCGTCGTCGTCAACCAGCAGGACTCGCATCGTCCTCCCCATCGTCGAGCGGCAACTCGAAATAAAAGACGGCGCCCGGTCCGGGCGCGTTTTCGACGCCGATGCGCCCGCCGTGCGCGACGACGATCTGGCGCGCGATCCAGAGGCCGAGGCCGAGTCCGCCGTAGGAGCGGTCGGACACCCCCCGCTCGAACCGCTCGAAGATGCGCTGGCGGTCCGCTTCGGGAACTCCCGGGCCCTGATCGCGCACCTCGACCCGTCCGACGTCCCCCGACTTGCGCACCGCGACCGCAATCGGCTTTCCACCGCCGAACTTGATCGCGTTCGACAACAGATTCGTGATGACCTGGTCGACGGCGCTCGCGTCCCACCGGCCGACGATCGGTTCGGGCGCCGAGATGGCGATGCGGGAGTTCGCCCGCACCGCCTCTTCCTGGAGATTGCGGGCCCCCTGTTCGACGGCTTCGGCGAGGTCCATCGGCTTCGGCTCGAGCGTGAAGCCGCCGGCCGCCATCCTCGCGACGTCGAGCAGCCGGCTCGTCAGGACGGTGAGTCGCTCGACCTGCGCCGCCGCCTTCTCGACCACGGCGCGGTGGGCCGGGGACTCGAGCGACCGCTCGAGGTTGTAGAGCAGGAGGCCGAGCGCATTGAGCGGCGTGCGCAGCTCGTGGCCGGCGACCGAGAGGAAGACGTCGCGCAGCTGGACCCCCTGCTGCGCTTCCCGCAGCAGCCGTTCGCGCTCCGCCTCGGCCCGGCGGCGGCCGCTGATGTCGCGGGCGATCTTCGCGGCGCCGACGATTCTGCCGCTCGCATCCTTGACGGGCGAGACCGAGAGGGACACGGCAATCTTCCGGCCCGTCTTCGACACGCGCACGGTCTCATAGTGATCCACTCGTTCGCCGCGGCGAATCCTTCCGAGGATCGCCTCCATGTCGTCGTAGCGCTCCTGGGGCATGAGGAGCGAGATCGACTTCCCGATCATCTCGTCGGCGGCGTAGCCGAAGAGCCGCTCTGCGGCGGGATTCCAGGACATGATGGTTCCGTCGAGAGCCTTGGAGATGATGGCGTCGTCCGAGGACTCGACGATCGCTTCGAAGCGCCGGGCGTTGATCTCTTCTTCCGAGAGACCGATCTCGGCGACGGCCCTCGAAACGCTCGCGGGACGCGACGCAGCGTCGGGTATCCCGGGCCCGGGGATGGCCTGTGGCGGCGCCGCCGGACGCGCGGAGGGCGCTGAAGGATCCTCCGTTTCCGACGTATTGGGCACAAATCTCCTCTCGGCCGATCGGCGTGCAATCGCCGTGCCGGAACGTCGCCCGTCAGAATCTTTCACGCGCCGAGGTTCCATCCGGGCACCGGCCTTGCACCCGGGCAGCGCGATGTCGTCTCCATCTCGAGGAAATCGGGGCAAGGTGCGTCAGGACGGCCGCCGCACGGCGCGGCCCCGACGGGGTGCGCCGCCGGGAGCCGGCCGCTCCCGCCGGGGTCTCGGCGCCCGCATCACCGCCTTCCTCGGCGTTCTCGGCCCGGGGCTCATCACCGGCGCGGCGGACGACGATCCCTCGGGCATCGCGACGTACTCCATCGTCGGCGCGTCCCTCGGCACGCGTCTGCTCTGGAGCGCGGGGCTGACCTGGCCGCTCATGGCGGTCGTGCAGATGACGTGCGCCCGCGTCGGCATGGTGACGGGCGAGGGTCTGGGCACGGCACTGAAGAAGAAGCTGTCCCGTCCTTTTCTCTCCGTCGTGGCGACGGCCTTGTTCCTCGCCAACACGATCAACATCGCGGCGGATCTCGCGGGCATGGCGGACGCCGCTTCGCTGCTCCTCGGCCTGCCTCCCTTTTTGTTCGTGGTGCTGTTCGCCGTCGCCATTACCTGGGCCACGGTCCGCCTCCGCTACGAACAGATCAGCCGGGTGCTGAAGTGGTTGGCCCTCGCCCTCTTCGCTTACGTCGCGGTGGCGTTTCGGGTGGTGTCCGACTGGGGACCCGTGCTGAAGGACGCGGTCCTGCCCCGGCTTCCGCGCGGATCGGAGGCCTGGGGCATGCTCGTCGCGATTCTCGGCACCACGATCAGCCCCTATCTGTTCTTCTGGCAGGCCTCTCTCGAAGTCGAGGAAGAGAAGGCGGCGGGCCACACGCGCCTGAAAGAGCGTCGGGGAACAACCGACGTGGCCCTGACGCGCCGATGGCTCGACGTCGGGGTGGGAACGTTCTTCTCGAACTTCGTGATGTTCTTCGTGATCGTGACAACCGCCTTCACCCTGAACCGGCACGGCCTCACGCACCCGCGAAGCTCCCTGGAAATCGCGCGAGCTCTCGAACCCCTCGCCGGGCGCTTCGCGGAGCTTCTCTACGCGGTCGGCCTGATCGGGGTGGGTCTGCTCGCGATTCCCACGCTGACGGGCTCGGCCGCCTACGCCTTCGCGGAAACGTTCGGCTGGCGACAGGGACTGGATCGCGGCTTCCGGGGGGCACGCGCCTTCTATCTGGTCGTGATCGGATCGACCGCGCTGGCCGTGGCCACCGACCTCGCGAAGATCAGCGCGATCGACGCCATGTACTGGAGCGCGGTGATCAACGGTCTGCTCGCGCCTCTGCTGCTCGCCGGCATCTACGTCGTCGCGGTGGACCGGAAGATCATGCTGGGCGCCCCGATCTCCGTTCCCCTTCGAATCGTCCTGGGATCCACCTGTGTTCTGATGTTGCTCGCCGCCGCCGGTATGTTTCTCTTTTGATCGGTGCTGTAGGGGTCAGTCCTGATTCGCTGACTTCGCGCTGCGCATGACCGGGGAACGCCCTCCTGGAGCGGGTTCCAACGCTCGTTTCGTGTTTGCGAAATTGAGAAGCAAGACGCGAGACGGCCGCGGGCGAGCCGCGGCCGCCGGCATTTCGCTCAAATCAGCAAAATCAGGACTGCCCTACGAAGCTTTCTTGCCCGCCTTCTCGATCTCGGTCTTGCGCTTCTTCGCGGCCTTCGCCGCATCGGCCTCGGTCTTGACGTCCTCTTCCTCTTCGGGCGGCGGCATCTCGGCCTCGAGCCCGAGCGAGTCGAGCCAGAGCTCCCGGCACCAGCCCTTGGTGTGGTACAGGTGCTCGTCCTCCTCGTCCTCCACCTCGTCGTACGCCTCCGCGAGCGCCTTCCTGACGTCTCCCTGGGTGTACTTCGAGAGGGCGCCGATCAACTGCCAGTTGGCATGATCCTTCGTCTCGGCGTCGACGACGCACTCGGCGGCCACGATCTCGGCGGCCTCCGGCGCCTCCTTCAGGGCCTTCTGCATCGCGGACACGAGACCAGCGGCCTTCTCGCGGACGATCTGCCGGCCCGGAGTCTCCTCCTCGGTGTCGAGGCCCACGGCCTCGAAGATGCCGCGTACGATCTCGACGTGGCGCTCGGTCTGCTGGAGATACTTGGACCATTCCTCACGCAGGTCTTCGTTCTCCGCGCACTGGATGGCCGCGCGATACACTTCCACTCCGCCCATCTCCGTCTCGAGCGCCTGGCAGAGCAGCTCCTTCATCTGTTTCGGGTTGGCTTTCGTCGACTCCGACATGGATTCGCGAGTTTTCATAGGACCTCCGAACGCGGGGCGGTGCAAAGTCCGTACCCGGAAATCCTCGGCCCCGCCGTGTGGCCTCTGGCTTGCTGAGGCATCGAAGCGATGAAGCGGTGGGACGCGATCGTGATCGGCGCGGGAGCGGCCGGGCTCGCCGCCGCGGGCGACCTCGCGCGGGGCGGCGCGCGCGTCCTGCTGCTCGAGGCGAGGTCTTTGGCCGGTGGACGCATCCGGACGCAACGGCCTCGCGGCTGGGCGCTCCCGATCGAGCTCGGCGCCGAATTCGTCCACGGCGCGGACCCCGAGCTCCTCGGCCTCGCGCGTCGCGACGGGCTGCTCGTCGACCGCCTGCCCGGCGAGCACCTCGAGCTTCACGACGGCCGCTGGCGGCCCGTCCGCGGGGTGTGGCGCCGATTCGAGGCGGCGACGCGGGCGATGCGCCGTGGCGGCGAGGACCGCTCGGTCGAGGAGTTTCTGGCCGCGCGCCGCATGAGCGCGCGGAATCGCCGCCTCCTCCACGGGATGTTCGAGGGCTTCGAGGCGGCGGCCGTGCACCGGCTGAGCGAGCAGTCGCTCTCGACGGCGGGCGAGGAGCCCGACGGCGAGGAAGATCGCGCGCAGTTTCGCTTCGCCTCGGGTTACGACGGCGTCGTCGAGAGCCTCGAGCGCGAATTCCTCGAGGCGGGCGGAACGGTCCGGTACGGCGCTCCCGTCTCCGCCGTCGCGTGGCGCCGCGGGCGCGTCGACGTGACGACCTCCTCGGGAGCCGTGGCCCGCTCCCGTCTCGCGATCGTTACCGTGCCGATCGGCGTGCTGCAGGCGCCCGCGGGCTCCCTCGGCGCGATCGCCTTCGATCCGGATCCCCCCGGGCTGCGTTCGGCCCTCGCGCGGATCGCGATGGGCCACGTCACGCGCATCACGCTGCGTTTCCGGGACCCGTTCTGGAGGTCGCGCATCGGCGGCCGCGCCGGCGTTTCGTTCTTTCACGCCGAGGGCGAGACGTTTCCCACGTGGTGGACGGCCGCGCCGGCGGAGACGGCGATGCTCACGGGATGGGTCGGCGGTCCGCCGGCCTATCGCTGGATCGGCGCGCGGCGCCGCGCGGTGCTCGAGGCGGCGCTCTCGACGCTCGGAAGGATCTTCCGGGTGCGCGGAAGCCGGCTGCGCGAGCTCCTGGTCGGCGCGCACTCCCACGACTGGAGCGCCGATCCCCGCACCCGCGGCGCTTACAGCTACGTGCTCGTCGGCGGCGCCGCAGCGCCCGCGCGGCTCGGGCGATCCATCGAGCGGACGCTCTACTTCGCCGGCGAAGGCACGGAGCGCGAGGAGGGCGGCACGGTCCAGGCGGCGATCCGGAGCGGCCGGCGCGCGGCGAGGCGGGCCCTGCGGTAAGGGGCGAGCGGAGCCGCTATGCGGCGGCTCGGCCGGGGTGCGGCAGCGCCGCGGCGCGTCCGCGGCTCCCGTTGCCGAGCATCCGGATCAGCTGCTTCTCGACGCGCGCCAGCGCGCGCGAGGAGCCTCGCTGGAGCGCCGCGAGCAGGGGCGGATTCTCGAGCAGCCGCCCCTTCGCGAATGCGTCGAGGACGACGGGGCTGACGTACGAGGCGCGGCACACGGCCGGCGTGTTGCCGAGCAGCTCCGACGTCTCGCGCATCGCCTGCGCGACGCAGCGTCGCCGCGCGCGCGCGGAGCTCGGGCTCGGGCAGCCGATCCGCGCGAGCGCACACGCGCCGAACAGCGTCCCCGCCCACGTCCGGAAGTCCTTGGCGGTGAAGCGGCCGCCGTCGAACTCCGCCAGGTACGCGTTCAGATGGCGGCGCCGCACCTTGACCCACTCGCCCGTCTCGCCGCGGTAGCGGAACACGTCCCGCCCCGGCTCACGCAGGAGGGCGCGCAGGACGCCTGCCGCGCTTGCGTCTTCGATCTCGCGCATCTGGAGCTTGCCGCCCTTCCCCGGATAGGAGAGCAGAATCCGCGAACCCCTCACGCGCACGTGGCGGCGGCGCAGCGTCGACAGTCCGTACGTGCCGTTCTCGCGCGCGTACACCTGGCTGCCGGGGCGTACGTAGCCGCGCAGGAGCAGGCGCACCATGGCCGCGAGGACTCGTTCGCGCGTGAGGCCCTCCCCCGCGAGGTCCCTCGCGATCCGCGCGCGCAGGCGCGGCAGGTTCTCGAGGAAGGCGAGCAGGCGCTCGCGCTTCCTCTCCTCGCGGCGCCTCGCGTGCGCGTCGGAGTAGACGTACTGCCAGCGGCCCGCGCGATCGCGGCCGATCGCCTGGATCGGCGAGCTCGCCGAGGGCGAGACGCAGACGTCCGTCCACGCCGGCGGCAGCACGAGCCGGCGGATCCGTTCGATCTGCGCGGCGGGCGCGCGGCGGCCGTCCGGCATCCGATAGCGGAACCCCGCCTTCGGAGAGCCCACGCGGCGGATCCCCGTCTGCTGCAAACGCTGGATCGCGGTCATCGCCGCGGCAGAGGGAGCAGGATCCGTGCCGAGGCGCGTTCTCGAGGCACGCTTCTTGAAGAAGCGACGTCGGGACCGGCCATAATCGGCCGGAATTCGCATGCCGCTCGAGCAGTATCGACACAAGCGCCGCTTCGGGGTGACGCCGGAGCCGCGGGGAAAGGCCCCCCGCCGGCGCACCAAGAAGCTCGCGTTCGTCGTGCAGAAGCATCGCGCGACGGCGCTCCACTACGACTTTCGCCTCGAGTGGAACGGCGTGATGCTGTCGTGGGCGGTGCCGAAGGGGCCCTCGTTCGACCCGAAGGACAAGCGCATGGCGATGGCGGTCGAGGACCACCCGATCGAGTACAACAAGTTCGAGGGCGTGATCCCGGAGGGGGAGTACGGCGGCGGCACCGTGATGATCTGGGACCGCGGCACCTGGACGCCCGTGTCCGACGACGTCGACGCGGCGCTGAAGAAGGGCGACCTGAAGTTCCGCCTCGACGGCGAGAAGCTCCACGGCGAGTGGGTGCTCGTGCGGATGTCGCGGCGGGACTCCGGCGGCAAGGTTCCCTGGCTGCTCATCAAGCACCGCGACGAGTTCGCGGCTCAGCGCGACATCGCCGACGAGGAGCCGCGGTCGGTCGTCTCGGATCGGCTTCTCGTCGAGATCGCGCGGGACGAGGGCGGCAACATGAAGAAGGCCGCCGACGGCGATCCGCCCGCGCTTCTCCGGAAGATGGTCGCCGACCCCTCTCTCGTGAAGCCGCCGAAGAAGTCGCGGAAGAAGTCCGTCTGGCACTCGAACCGGAGCGCGTCGTGAAGGCCGCGGCGGCCGCAGCGCGCGAGATCGAGGGCGTGCGCATCACGCACCCCGACAAGAAGTACTGGCCCGACGACGGCTACACGAAGGGCGACCTCATCGCCTTCTACGCCGCGGTCTGGGAACGCCTCCGGCCCTACGTGGACGACCGGCTGCTCTCGCTCGAGCGGTGTCCGGACGGCATGCGGGGCGGCTGCTTCTTCCAGAAGGAGGCGCCGGCGGGCCTGCCCGAGGGCACGCCGACGCAGCCGATCCAGCACGCGAAGAAGGTGACGAACTACGTCGTCGGGGGACGGCTCGAGACGCAGCTCGCGCTCGCGAACCTCGGTTGCATCGCGATCCACGTGTGGGGCGCGCGCGCGAGCGCGCCGCGGCAGCCGGACTGGGTCTGCTTCGACCTCGACCCCTCGCGCGACCGGTTCGAGGACGCGATCGAGGCGGCCGTGAAGGTGCGCGAGGCGCTCGACGCGCTCGAGCTCGAATCCTTCCCGAAGACCTCCGGCGGCAAGGGTCTCCACGTCTTCGTGCCGATCCGCCGCGGCCCCGACGCCGACGAGGTGCTCGCGTTCGCCGAGACGCTCGGGGCGCGGCTCTCCCAGGCCTTTCCGAAGCTCTTCACGGTCGAGTCGCGCATCGCGTCACGCAAGGGCCGTCTGTACCTCGATCCCTTCCGCAACGGATTCGCGCAGACGGTCGTCGCGCCCTACTCGGTCCGGCGCCGGCCCGGCGCTCCGTACTCGAAACCGCTCGCGTGGCGGGACGTCAAGCCCGGGCTCCAGCCGGGCAGGTTCACGCTCGGCGATTACGCCCGCGACCTCGCGAGGGCGGATCCCTGGAAGGGGTTCTGGAAGACGCGCCAGACGCTGACGCGCGCGATGGCGGCCGTCCGCCGGCTCTGAGCGAGGGCGCCCGTCTCGAGGTAACGGGCGCGGAAATTGCTCCATTCGTGCGCATGGAGACGAGAGACATCGTCGTCATCGGCGCCTCGGCCGGAGGTCTCGAGCCGCTGCGCCGGATCGTCGCGGACCTCTCGCCGGAGCTTCCCGCCGCGGTGTTCGTCGTTCTCCACCTGCCCGAGGGCCGGCCGAGCCAGCTTCCGGAGATCCTCGATCGGGCCGGCCCTCTCCCGTGCGCCGCGGCGCTCGATGGCGAAGAGATCGCGCCGGGACGAGTCTACGTCGCCCGGCCGGGCCACCACCTCATGCTGGAGGACGGCGTCGTGCGGCTGACTCAGGGGCCGCGCGAGAACCGGCATCGGCCCTCCGTCGACGCACTCTTCCGGAGCGCCGCGCGGGTCCATGGACCGCGGGTGATCGGCGTCGTCTTGTCGGGGGCGCTCGACGACGGCACCGCCGGCCTGATCGCCGTGAAGATCCGCGGCGGCCTCGCGATCGTCCAGGACCCGGCCGAGGCCTTTTCCGCCGACATGCCCCGCAACGCGATGCGCTACCTGGAGGTCGACGAGGTGCTGCCCACGGAATCGATCGGCCCCGAGCTGAACCGGCGCACCCGGGAAGAGGTCGACGGGGAAGGAGCCGAGCCCCCGGCGCTGACGATGATCCAGGAGACGCGGATCGCGCGGCTCGATCCGGAGGAGCTCGAAGGCGACAATGGGCCGGGCGCTCCCTCGTTCTTCGCCTGTCCGGAGTGCCACGGGGGCCTCCGGGAGATCCAGGAGGGCAATCTCCTGCGGTTTCGCTGCCGCACGGGCCACGCCTACTCGCCCGAGACCCTTCTCGCCAACCAGGACGAAGACATCGAAACGGCCCTCTTCATCGCCCTGCGCTCGATCGAGGAACGGCTTTCGCTGCGGCGTCGGCTGCTCGAGCAGGCGCGGGCCCGGCGCCTGACCCGTCTCGCCGACGAGTGGGAGAGCCGCGCCTCCGAGCTCGAAAAGGCGGCCCGCATCCTCACGGTCCTCCTGCAGAAGAAACGGCCCGTCGCCATCCCCGCCCCCTGAGCCGCCTGCCGCTGTATAGAATCACGCTGAAACGGGTCTCAGAGTCTCAAGGGGGTTCCACGTGGCGAGCCGGCAGGCGGCGAAGCAGAGTTCCGCTCCGCGAGGCGGCGGGAAGCGGAAACGTGCTCCGGCGCAGAAGCCCGCTCCCGCCGCCGCCGAGAAAGCCCCCGCCCATTTCCCGATCGTCGGCATCGGCGCGTCCGCCGGCGGTCTCGAGGCCTTCACGCAGCTGCTCGAGCACCTGCCCTCGAACAGCGGGATGGCGTTCGTGCTGGTCCAGCATCTGGACCCGCGGCGCGGCAGCATGCTCGGGGAAATCCTCGGCCGCTCGACGCGCATGCCGGTGACGGAGGTGCGGGGCGGGCTGCGCATCCTGCCCGACCACGTCTACATCACGCCCACCAACGCGGAGATCGGCCTCGTCGACGGCTCTTTCCGCCTCGATCCGCGCCGCCACGAGGGAGGACGAGACCGCGCGATCGATCACTTCTTCCGGTCGCTCGCCGAGACCTACAGGAGCCGGGCGATCGGCGTCGTGCTGTCCGGAAGCCTGTCCGACGGAGCGCTCGGGCTGCGGGCGATCAAGGCGGAAGGGGGCGTGACCTTCGCCCAGGACGAGGGGTCCGCCAAGTTCCCCGACATGCCGCGCGCGGCGGTCTCCGCGGGAGCGGTCGATTTCGTCTTCCCCCCGGATCGCATCGCGCAGGAGCTCGCGCACATCGGCACGCAGAGCTACGTCCGGGAGCCGCACAAGGTCGATCCGCCGCCGCTCGCGTCCGCCCAGGCAGCCGAGCTCGCGCGCATCCTCGCGGTCCTGCGCAAGTCGACGGGGGTGGATTTCTCGGGGTACCGCCAGACGACCGTGACGCGCCGCATCGCGCGAAGGATGGCCCTTCGGAAGGCGGAGAGCTTCAAGGACTACATGTCCATTCTCCGGGCCGAGCCCCACGAGGTCTCCTCGCTCTACGAAGACATCCTCATCACGGTGACGGCGTTCTTCCGCAACCCGGAAGTCTTCAAGACGCTCAAGAGCGCCGTCTTCCCGGCCATCCTGAAGGGTCGGGAAGCGAACCTCCCCGTCCGCATCTGGGTTCCCGGCTGCTCGACGGGAGAGGAGGTCTATTCGGTCGCGATCACGCTCTTCGAAGCGATACAGCTGATGGACGTCCAGCCGCCCGTCCAGATCTTCGCGACCGACATCTCCGAGACCGCGATCGAGAGGGCCCGGGCCGCCTGCTACATCGAGAATGCGATGGCGGACGTCTCCCCCGAGCGGCGCAAGAGGTTCTTCAGCAAGAACGAGAAGGGATGGCAGGTCTCCCGCAACGTGCGCGACGTGTGCGTCTTCGCGCGCCAGAACCTCACGTCCGACCCGCCGTTCTCGAACCTGGACCTGATCAGCTGCCGGAACCTCCTCATCTATCTCGAGCCCGTCCTGCAGCGGCGCGTCCTGCCGCTCTTTCACTACGCGCTGAGGCCCGGCGGCTACCTCATGCTCGGCAACGCCGAATCGATCTCCGGGTTCGGCGAGCTCTTCACGCCCGTCGACCGCCAGCATCGGATCTTCCTGAAGCGCCCGGGCGGCGCCCGGCCGCCGCTCGACTTCCAGCGGCCGCAGACGTCGGCGGAGGGAGCCGAACCGGCGCCCGCGCGAGCGGGCGAGTCGTCGGCGCTGGAGCTCCAGAAGGAGGCGGACCGCGCCGTGCTCGGCCGCTTCGGCCCGCCGGGAGTCCTGGTCAACGACAACTACGACATCGTCCAGTTCCGCGGACGGACGAGCGCCTATCTCGAGGCGGCCCCGGGCACGGCCAGCTTCAACGTCCTGAAGATGGCGCGGGAGGGTCTGCTCGTGGAACTGCGCGGCGCCCTCCTCAAGGCGAAGCGCACGGGAAAGACCGTCCGTTCGGAAGGGATCCGTGTGCGGCAGGACGGCCATGCCCGCCACGTCGACCTGGAGGTCCTCCCGCTGCAGGAGGCCGAGCCCGGCGCCCATCACTACCTGGTTCTTTTCGAAGAGCCCGACGAGAGGCCGAAGCCGGAGCCGCCGAAGCGAGGCCACGCGCTGTCGTCCCGCGAGAGGCGCACGAGTCACGAGCGGCTCGTCAAGCTCGAACAGGAGCTGACCGCGACCAAGGATTACCTGCAGTCGATCATCGAGGGGCAGGAGGCGTCGAACGAGGAGCTGAAGTCGGCCAACGAGGAGATCCTCTCCTCCAACGAGGAGCTGCAGTCCACGAACGAGGAGCTCGAGACCGCGAAGGAGGAGCTCCAGTCCACCAACGAGGAGCTCAACACGGTCAACGAAGAGCTCCAGAACCGCAACAGCGAGCTGACGCTCCTCAACAACGACCTGAACAATCTGCTGACGGGGATGAGCCTCGCGATCGTGATGCTCGACCGCGAGGGGCGCCTGCGCCGCTTCACCGCTCAGGCGGAGACGCTCCTGAACCTGATTCCCACCGACGTCGGGCGCCGGATCCGCGACGTCAAGCCGAACCTGAAGATCGCCGACTTCGATGAGCTCGTCGCGGAGGTGATCGACCGCGTCCAGAGCCGCGAGCGGGAAGTGCAGGACCGGGACGGGAACTGGTACCTGATGCGGGCGCGGCCGTACCGGACGATGGACAACCGGATCGACGGCGCGGTCGTGGCGTTCTTCGACATCGACCCGATCAAGCGCAGCCTCGAGCTGGTCAACCGCGCGCGTGACTACGCCGAGGCGCTCGTCGAGACGGTTCGCGAGGCGCTCATCGTCCTGGACGAGAACGTGAGGGTGCGCACGGCGAACCAGTCGTTCTATCGGATCTTCCAGACGACGCCGCTCCAGACCGAAGGCAAGCCGCTGCTCGAGCTCTGGGGCCTCGGCGAGGCGGCGCCCTCGCTGCTGGGACTGCTCGAGCGCACATTGCGGGCGAGCGATCCGATCCAGGACTTCGAGGTGACGCTGGGCGACGAGGCCGCCGGCCACCGAACGCTGCTGCTCAACGCGCGGCGGGTGCGGCTGGCCGGGGAGCCGCAGTCGCTCATTCTCCTCGCGGTCGAGGACATCACGGACCGGACGGAAGCGGAGCGCGCCCTGCGGGCCTCCGAGGCGCAGTACCGGCTCATCTTCGAGACGGCCCGCGAGGGCATCTGGCTGATGGACGCCGACAGCGGTCAGCTGGTGGACGTCAACCCGTTCGTGCTCGACCTCCTCGGCTACGCGCGCGAGGAGCTGATCGGCAAGCGGCCATGGGAGATCGGCCTCTACGAGGACGGCGAGGCCGCCCGTGGGCGCTTCGAGTCGAAGCTCGCGGGCGGCTTCGGCTACGAGCAGGAGGTCAGCCTCCGGACCAAGACCGGACAGACGGTGTACGTCGAGGCGGTCACGAACACGTACCGCCTCGGCGACCGGATGGTGACGCAGGCGAACCTCCGCGACGTCACGGAGCGGACGAAGCTGCAGGACCAGGTCCGGCAGATGCAGAAGCTCGACTCGATCGGACGCCTCGCGGGCGGCGTCGCGCACGACTTCAACAACCTCCTGAACATCATCTCGGCGCACTCGACGCTGCTCGGGCGCGAGGGGCTCGCCGCCGACAAGCGCTCGGAGAGCGCGAAATCGATCGAGAAGGCCGTCGAGCGCGGCAGCGCGGTCGTCAAACAGCTCTTGACCTTCGCGCGCAAGAGCGACGTGTCGTTCGAGCCGACCGACGTCAACGGGATCGTCGAGGAGGCCGCCTCGATGCTCCGCGAGACCTTCCCGCGGCAGATCAAGGTCCGGACGAAGCTCGCCCAGAACGTGCTGCCCATCCACGCCGATCCGAACCAGCTCCACCAGGCGATCCTGAACCTCGCCTTCAACGCGCGAGACGCCATGCCGCAGGGGGGCGCGCTGACCATCGGAACCGACTCGGTGGCCGGGGAGACGGTGCGCGCGAAGTTTCCGGAGGCGTCGGCCGAGCGCTACATCGAGGTCTGCGTCGCCGACACCGGCGGCGGTATGGACGCGGCGACCCGGCGGCGGATCTTCGAACCGTTCTTTACGACGAAGGGGACGAAGGGACAGGGCCTGGGGCTCGCCGTCGTCTACGGCATCGTCAACGCGCATCGCGGCTGGATCGATCTCGAGACCGATGCCGGAAAGGGCACGACCTTCCGCCTCTACTTCGCGGTCAGCGGCCCCGCGGGCCCCGGCGGCGAGGCCCCGGAAGGGAGGCGCAAGGAAACGCGGCAGCTCACCTCGCCGCGAAAGGTCAAGGCGGGACAGGTCCTCCTCTTCGTCGAGGACGAGGAAATGCTGCTCCAGCCCGTGCGCTCGCTGCTCGAGGAGAACGGCTACGAGGTGCTGACCGCCGCCGACGGCGTCGAGGCGGTGCGCTGCTTCGTGGAGAATGCGGACCGCATCTCGGCCGTGCTCCTCGACCTCGGGCTGCCGCGTCTCGGCGGCTGGCAGGCATTCCTGAAAATGCGCGAGTTCGATCCGACGGTGCGCTGCATCGTCGCGAGCGGCAACCTCGACGGCGACCAGCGCAGCCAGATGATGAAAGAAGGCGTGAAGGCTTCGGTGCGCAAGCCCTATACCGGCGCGCAGATCCTCAAGGTCGTGCGCGCCGTGCTGAATTGAGGGCTACAGCGACGTTCCCTCTCACGTCGGTCGGGACGCGCAGCAGCCCGCACAGTCAGAGCCGCCCGGTCAGCAGCAGGATCACCACCACGATCAGAATCACGCCCAGCAATCCGCTCGGAGCGTAGCCCCAGCTGCGGCTGTAATTCCAACTCGGGAACGCGCCCACCAGGAGAAGAACCAGAAGGATCAGCAGTATCAGTCCCATTGGAACCTCCTGACCCCTCCATTTGCACGGTCGGTGCCATGCGCAACCGGCATGCTTCTTGAAGTGTCGACGCGACGGGAAGCGACTCTCTCTTCCCGAAACAAGGAGGTTTCCATGGCGGATCGTGCCAATCGCAATCAGGGCGGGAGCCAGGGCCAGGGAGGCCGTGGCCAGAGCGGCAGCGGCCAGAGCGGCAGCCGTTCGGGTCAGTCGGGCCAGGGTGGCCATTCCCAGGGCAACCCGGGACAGCCCCGCGACGATCAGGGTCAGTTCACCGAGGGCGGCGGGCGGTCCGGACAGGGCCGTTCGGGCTCGGGCAGCGGCGGCTCCGGCTCGTCGGGCAGCTCCGGTTCGTCCGGCAGCTCCGGCACGGGCAGCTCGGGCACGGGCATGGGCCGCGAGGACGAGGAGGAGGAGTAGCGCGCCATCTCCAGGCCTCTTGAAGCGTTCCCCCAGAACTGGCGGGCCCTCCGGCCCGCCAGTTTTTTCTTTGAGGCGTGCCGGGGACCAAGACTCCCGATCTGGCAAGCCCTTTGCGATTCCCGAAGGCGATGGCGCCTTCTTCCTCGGCGGCCCTGTCGCCTCGGCACGCGCTCCCGCGTCCGGTCCCCCCACGCCGGCGGCGGGGCCTTCGTGTGCTCGCCGCGATCGGCATCGCGCTCGCGCTCTTCATCGCGTTCATCGCGATCGCGGGGTTCTTCCCGAACGAGAAGGTGCGCGTCGCGATGGAGCGGCGGATGAATGCGAGCCTGAAGGGCTACACGGCGCAGATCGGTGAGGTGCGCGTGCGGCCGTTCGGCCTCTCCGTGACGCTCGAGCACCTCGTCCTGCGCCAGCAGGCGCATCCGGAGCCGCCGATCCTGGACGTGCCGCTCCTGACGGCGAGCGTGCACTGGCGCGAGCTGCTGACGGCGCACCTCGTTGCCGACTTCTTCGTCGACCATCCGCGCGTGTACGCGAATCTCCTGCAGCTCGAGACCGAGGCGAACGACCCGACGCCGGTCAAGGAGAAGGGCTGGCAGCAGGCGATCGAGTCGATCTATCCCCTGAAGATCAACCAGCTGCGCATCCGCGAGGCGAGCGTCACCTACATCGACACGGATCCGAAGCGGCCGCTCGTGCTCGAGCACCTGACCGGCTGGGCCTCGAACATCCGCAACATCCACTCGCGCGCGCGCACGTATCCGTCGCCGCTCGAGGCGAGTGCCGTCGTCTTCGGCACGGGGCGCGCGTCGCTGAAGGGCGACGCCGACTTCCTGGCCGAGCCGTATGCCGGCGTGAAGGGGCAGTTTCGACTCTCGGCGATTCCGCTCGACGCGCTCGGTCCGGTCGCGTCGCACTGGAACGTAGAGGTGAAGGGCGGCACCTTCTCGGCGGAGGGGAACGTCGAGTACGCGCCGAAGGTGCGCGCGCTGAAGATCCCGGACGTCCGGATCGAGAAGGTGACGCTGGGATACGTGAAAGGCGGTCCCGCTAAACCGGCGTCTCCGGCGCCCGCGGCGAAGACGGAGCAGGGTGACACGCCGAAGTGGGATCTCGCCCTCGATCACTTCCGGGTCACGGGATCGCGCCTCGAGCTCGTCGATCGAAGCAGGAATCCTCACTATACGATCTTCGTCACGGACGTCGACGGCGACGTCGAAGGCCTCGCCAACAATCCGCCGGGTCATCTCTCGAAGGCGAAGGTCCGGGGGAAGTTCATGGGCGACGGCGACGTGACGGCGGAAGCCTCCTTCGAGCCCGGGCTCCAGAACGCCGATCTCGACGTCAAGGTCCACGTCGCGCCGACGAAGGTCCCGCTCCTGAACGACCTCTTCCGCGCGTACGGCAAGTTCGACGTCGCCGCCGGCACGTTGGAGGTCTTCGCCGAGGCCGGCGTGCACGACAAGTACATGCGCGGCTACGTCAAGCCGCTCTTCAAGGACATCGAGGTGTACGACAAGAGCCAGGACGCGCAGAAGCCGTTCTTCAAGAAGCTCTACGAGCACGTGGTCGACGCGGCCAGCGACATCCTGAAGAACAAGAAGCGCGACCAGGTGGCGACGGAGACGCCGATCGAGGGCCCGATCGGCGGCGCGAAGACGAGCCTCTGGGCGACGCTCGGCGGCCTTCTCGAGAACGCCTTCGTCAAGGCCATCCTGCCGCGGTTCGACATGGCGGTCGGACCGCTGCACACGAAACCCTGACCGTAAGATTCGAAGCACGAAATTCGAAATCCGAAACGGGTCCGAACGATCTGCCGAGACCGGACAGATCGGCTTTTCGAATTTCGAATTTCGAATTTCGAATTTCGAATTTCGAATTTCTTTGATTTCGAATTTCGCTCGCTATCTCCTCCCCCCGAACGCGCCGAACACCCTGCCGAGGATTTTCGCGACCACGTCCGCGCTTCGGTTCACGGCCACGGTGGCGAGCGATGACTGTCCGAAGGAGCGCGCCCGCCCGAGCACCCTTCCGAAGTGCCCGACGCCCGGCTCCCGTCCCGAGTCCGACTCCTCCATCGAGGCGCGGATCAGTCCCTCCGCGCCGCGAGAGGCGACCAGCACCTGCATGAGCTCGCGGTAGAGGATCTGCCAGTCGTCGTAGTCGAGCGAAGCCGCGGCGAGCCGGCGCGCCTCGCGCTGGATTGCCTCGTCGATTTCCGGTCCCTGGCGGCGGTTCTCCCACAGGGCCTTCAGACGCTTCTCGACCTTCTGACCCTCCGGCGACATGCACTGCAGCGCGGGCGAGGCCGTCGCGGTCTCGGCGAGGAGCGCATGCGCGCGAGCCGTCCGTCCCTCCGTGCCCGAGACGCGGACGCCGTTCGGGTAGAACGTCAGTTCGAGGTGCGGCGACCAGAGAAACTCGAGGCGCGCGGGCAGATAGGCGCCGAGGACCTGGCCCGCGAAGGCGTGCAGGATCCGCCCGAGCGCCCGCGTCGCCCAGGGCGGGCGGCGCGGCGAGAGCCGGATCCCCGAGCGATCGAGCGCCGCGCGGAGCAAGTCGACGGTGGAAGAGTATTCCTCCGGCGCGATCGCGAGCGGCACATGCTCGTCCTTGCGGCCGCGCGCCATGGCCACGATCTTGCGGACCGGCACCGCCACGCAGGCGACGAGAAACGCGATGCCGATGCCGAGGGAGGCGGGGAATCCCATCAGAACCGATTTCCACGCCCCGCCGGCGGGGCGGCGGTGCCGGCGGCTGAGCGCCCAGCCGACCCCCAGCGGAACGATCAGCGTCAGCACGATCCAGATCACGCGGACGACCTGCTCGGGCGCTCCCTTGGGGACCGGCACGATCGTCAGGAAGAGCGCCGCCTGTCTCGGGAAGACGGTCCCGGTCACCAGAAACGGCCAGACCGCCGCGGCGCCGACGGTCGCCGTCAGCAGCGTTCTTTCGTCCTCGCGGACCTCCCCGAAGAGGGCGAGCGTCGCCCAGCCGAAGATCGCCTTCAGGACGCTGCCGAGCGATCGACGCAGGAGCGCGAAGAGCGCCTGAATCAGGACCACGGGGGCGAGGGGTGCAAGATCCCCGCCGCCAATCTGGACCTCCCGCCGGGGTCCGGGTCGATCTCTCCCGCGATGCGGTGCCGGTTGGCGGCGAGGGCGCGTTCTCGCCCGTCGCCGGGCACGCTTCTTGAAGGACCGGAACGCGAAATCGGGGGTCTCCCATGCATCGCTTCGGAATCCTGGCGACGAGCGGTCTCGTCGCGATCGCCGCGCTCGCCGCCGGCCAGTCCGCTCCACCGCCCCCGGCTTCGGCCGGCAGCGCGGCCCACGCGCGCCGCTCCGACGCCGAGATGGAGTCGGTGACGGGAACGGTCAAGAAGTACCGCCAGGGAAAATCGATCGTGATCGTCGGCCCCGACGGCCGCGGACGGAAGCTGGTCCTGGACGGCACGACGCGCATCGACGGGCCAGTCCACCGCGGCCAGGCGGTCACCGCCGTCTGGATGACGGACGCTGCCGGCCGCCCGCACGTCCACGCCATCTCGACCCATCCGCGGCCCGCCGCGGAGACGAACGCCTCCGCCGCGGCGACGGAAACGGCTTCCGCATCGCCCGCTCTCGGCTCGCCGTCGGCGACGGCGCCGCCGCCGGAGCCGACGCCGCGCGAGACCGTGGCGGCGCCGACCGCGACGCCGCACGGACCCTCCGAGGACTCGACCACTCCATCGGCGCGCCGCACTCCCGTACCGGGCGCGCCCTGACGTCCTCCGGGCGGGTGTGCCCCAGACGCGCCGCGTCAGGACGCGAGCGTCAGGAGGAGCCGCTGGAGATCGTCGGCGTGCTCCTCCTCCTTCGCGAGGATCTCCTCCATGAGACGCCGGCTCGTCGGATCGTCGTTGGCGAGATAGCGGACGATTTCGCCGTAGGACTCGATCGCCACCCGCTCCGCGATGAGATCCTCGCGGATCATCTCGAGGAGTGAGCCCCCCTCGACGTACTCGGAGTGCGAGCGAGTCGCGAGCCCCTCGGGGTTCAGGTTCGGCTCGCCGTTCAGCTGCGTGATGCGTTCGGCGATGCGATCGGCGTGGTCCTGCTCCTCGGCCGCGTGCTCCTGGAACTCCTGCGCGACCGCCTGCGCGTGGATGCCGGACGCCATGAAGTAGTGGCGCTTGTAGCGCAGGACGCAAACGATCTCCGTCGCGAGCGCCTCGTTGAGCACTCGGATGACGGTCTCGCGATCGGCGCGGTAGTTCTCCGTCACCGCGCCCTGCTGGATGTGACGCCGAGCCCGCTCGCGCAGCTCGCGCACGTCGGTGAGGAAGGGGGTGCGGGTCGCCGTCTCACCCCACGGGGACCGGCCGCTTTCTCCGTCGTTCATCGGCATTCTCCTGCCGACCGTCGTTCAAGAATCGTGCCGCGGTGCCGCGCGGGCGTTCTTCTTGCATGGGAGTCAATTCGATGTTCTCCCCCGGACCGCCGGTCGGACCGACAGGCAGGGCGGGAGACCGCGCCGGCGGCGGCCCAGAGGACGAATTGAGCGAGATCGGGCCCATCGCCGTGCGCACGGGGCGTTTCGCCCTCGTGGGCAGCTTCCGCGCGGCGCTCGGCCCCGACGCGTGGGAGGCGACGGATCCCCGGCGCAGCCGCGCCATCGTGCGGGAGGTCTCCCTCGAGCAGCCCGACTTCGTCGCCCTGCTCGGCGACCTCGTGTTCTGCGGCTCCTCGGACGACGCGTGGCTCGAGTACGATCGCCTGACCTCTCCGCTGAAGAACGGGGGCGTTCCCATTTATCCCGCGCTCGGCAACCACGAATACTGGCTGTCGAGCCGATCGGCGCTGACGAAGTATTTCGGCCGGTTTCCGCGGCTGGGCGGCCGCCGGTGGTACGCGGCGCGCTACGGGACTGTCGGCCTCGCCTTCCTCGACTCGAACGCGCAGTGGCTCTCGCCTCCCATGTGGCGGGAACAGTGCGCGTGGCTCGAGCGTCTGCTGTGCGCCTGGGACGCGGAGGAGACGGTCCTCGGCTCGCTCGTGCTCCTGCACCACGCGCCGTTTGCCCGCGCGCGCGCCACGGCGGACACCCAGCGCGTGCAGCGGGACATCCTTCCGGTCTTCTCGGCGGCCCGCAAGACCCTGGCGATGATCTCGGGTCATCCGCAGGGAGAGCCGCGGTTCGACAACGGCAAGACGTTCCTCGTCGCGTCGCCGCGCACGGAGGAGGCACCCTCGCGAGGACGGCGCGCCGTGCCGGAGACTCCGCCGGCGTTCCGATGGCTGTCCGGAATCGTCGACGGCGCTCGCGTGACGATCGAGACGCGTCAGCTCGAGGGAGACGAGACCTCGGCCGTCACGGCGGAGCGCATCGACTTGACGGTCGGTTGATGAGCGGCGCTCAGGCCCCGATCACGATCGTCGCGGCGCGATCGAGCTTGGCGAACTGCGCGGCGCGCGCCTCGATCCCGATCAGGATCATGCGCGGGTCCTCGGGGCCGCCGTCGCGGAGGCCGCCCTCGTTCGGAAACCACGCCTTCCAGGTCGGCTCGTAGAGCTCGCGGATCTTCGAACGGTCGCGGCAGAGGCGCGCGGCCCCCGAGACCGAGATCCACTCGTGCGTCCGGTCCTTGTAGTAGGAGAGGTTCACGCTGGAGTCGCGGGCGATCTCGCCGACCTTGCGCGAGTCCTCCCGCGCCACGAACCAGAGGTGCGCGCCCGAGGCGCGCCGCTGCGTCGCCATCGGCCGCGAGACCAGGCTGCCGTCGGCGCGCCGCGTCGTCATCATCGCGATCTCGATGTCCTCGATGAGCTCGTAGAGCCGATTGAGGCGTTCGTCGTAGAAGCGCACGCGCGCTTTCGCGGCGGACGCCATCGAAATGCGCTCGGTGGCCGGAATCTCGTCAGCGACCTCGACACCCGCGTCACTTCGCCTCATACCCGACCCTCCTTCATGGAACCGGAACCCCAAGCTGCAGGGCGCGTGCCAGTACGCGCGCGGGTTCGAGCCGCCTGGCTCAGCGCACGACGTCGGACGGGCTCTCGGTCGGCTCGGAGACGCGGCGAAGGACCTGGGCGACCGTGTGTTCCCCGGCCTTGAGCGCCACGTCCGCCTGGGACACGATGCCGCAGATGGCGCCGGAGTCGTTGACGACGACGACGCGGCGCACGCGGTTTCCCTCCATCAGCGCGACGCACTCCTCGAGCGACATTTCCTCGGCGGCGGTGACGCACGGCGCCGTCATGCAATCGGACGCGGTCATTGCTTCGAGATTCCGGGCCGAGGCCACGAGGCGGCAGACGATGTCGCGATCCGTCACGACGCCGACCGGGCGGCCCGTCACCCGGTTCTCCACGACCGGAATGGCGCCGCAGTCGTGATCGGCGAGCAGCACCGCCACCTCCGTGACCGGCGTTTCGGGAACGCAGCACGCCGGAGAGATCGTCATCACGTCGCGCACGCGGCGGCGCGCCGTCCCGTCGGCGCCCGTCTCCGCGATTCGGCCGGAATGCGTGGACATGGATCACCTCCCGGATCCGGCGGTGCAAGCGGCAGACCACACCTTCCGGCATGTCGATTGCAGCCGGGAAGGGGGAAGGAGACGCCACGATGTCCACGCGCTCGGAGAGCCATGCCCTCAATGAAGCCATGGGGGAGCTGACCCGCTATGGGGAGCCCCCCGAGCAGCTCGATCGCGATTCCGAAACCCGGACGCCGCCGCAGCGCCGTCTCCCGAGCGGCTCGTACGGAGAGCTCGCCTGGGAGTGGGAGGGCGTCCAGCAGGGTCCGTTCTCAGGCCGGGGCCCCCGGGGATATCGCCGCTCGGATGATCGGATCCTCGAGGACGTCAACGAGGCGCTGACGCGGGAGGGCGAGCTCGACGCTTCCGAGATTCTCGTGACGGTCGAGGACGGCGAGGTCACGCTGAAGGGGACGGTCCCGGACCGGCGCTCCAAGCGTCTCGCCGAGGACCTCGCCGAGCAGCGCGGCGTGCGCGACGTGCACAACCGCCTGCGCGTCGAGGCGGGGGGCTGAGCCGTGGAGCCGATCGTCGGCATCTTCGGCTCTCGGTCGGCGGCCGAGAGCGCCGCGCGAGCGCTGCGGGAGCGGGGTTTCGGCTCGGAGAGGATCCAGATGCTCCTGCCGGGCGAGACCTCTCCGGCCGACGCGGAGAACGTGGCGCCGACCGAGGAGGCCGAGGCGCCCGGCATGGGCCAGGCCGTCGGGGGCGTCGTCGGCGCGGCCGCCGGAGCGTCCGCCGGTTTCGGCGCCGGGGCCATCGCGGCGAGCCTCCTCGTTCCCGGCGTCGGCGCGGTGACGGCCGTGGGCCTCGCCGCCGCGGCCCTCTTCGGAGTGGCCGGGGCGATCGGCGGGGTCAAGGCCGGCGAGGCGCTCGAAGAGACGCGCACCGGAATCCCCAAAGACGAGCTCTATCTCTACGAGGACGCGCTCGCGCACGGACGCGGCGTGCTCTTCGTCGAGCCGCGGACCGAGAAGGAGGAGAGCACCGCGCGCGCGGTGCTGCTGTCCTCGGGCGCGGAGTCGCTCGAAGCGGCGCGCGAGGCGTGGTGGGTCGGCATCCGCGACACCGAGAAGGCCCACTACGACGCCGCGGGCGGCGAATTCGAGAGCGCCGAGCAGGTGTACCGGGCGGGACTCCTCGGCGCTCTGCGGCCGGACTCGCGCGGCCGGACCTTCGAGGAGGCGTCGGCGGACCTGCGCCGACACTACGGCGACGCGGTCGACCACGCCGCGTTCCGCAAGGGCTACGCGCGGGGCGAGGAGCGGGCGAGGCAGCGCGAAGAAGCGCTGGCCGAGACGTCGAAGACCTAGCTTCCGGGTCGGATCGAGCGGCTTCAGAGCGCCCGGGTGAGCGCCTGCGTCACCGAGGCGGCCGCCGCGCCGTAGACCGCGTGCGCCTGCGCCCCACGGCTGCCTCCTCCAAGCCTTCGCGCTTCCGGCGCCTCACGCTGTCTCGCGGGCTCGCCGTGCGATAACGGTGCCAGGGAGAAGAGAGTGGCAGGCGCCTTGCTGCATCGGCGCTGCATGTCCCAGGCCGTACGCGCATCGCGCTCGAATCGCGGCGTCCCGCTCGCCGGTTTCGGAGCGGGCGCCTTCGCGGAGAGCGTGGCGGTGGTTCTCCTGACGCAGAAGGGCGAGATCGCCCTCTCGATCGAGCGCCGGCCCGGGCTTTCGCCCGCCGTGCGGCTGCCGGCGCTCGCGGCCGCCCGGGCGATCGATTCTCCCGACACGCTGCGGCGACGGCTGCGCGACGAAGCGGGGCTCGAGCCGGCCGAGCTCCACGTGATGTCCCGCTACGGCATTCCCACCGGAGACCGGAGCAACGCGGCCATCCTGCTCGCTCCCGCTGCAGGCCGGCGGGCGGGCCGGGGCCTCTCGTACGTGCCGATCGAGGGGCTCGCCGCATGGCTCGCCGGGCGCCGGCGCGAGGGATGGCGCGTCGATCTGCTCGTCCGCGTCGGCGTCCGTCTCGCCGAGCGCCACTTCGCGCGCTGGGCGCGCGTCCGCCTGCGGGAGATCGGCGAGGCGCTCCGCGCGCATCGCGGGACGCCGCGTTCCGGCGGGCGCGTTCTTCCCCTGCGGCCCCGCCGCGGCGCGCGGGAGGGTTGATCCGCTAACTCCCGGAGGGGCTCGACGCGCCGACGAGGGGCGGCGCCTCCGGGATGGGAGGCCGCCGCGTCTCGAGGGCGAGCGTCGGCCGCTTGTGCCGCTCGAAATCCTCGTCGAGCGCGACCGTTCTTCCCGTCCGTGCGGACTCGATGAGGGCGCGGATGACGCGAACGTCCGCGAGGCCCTCCCTTCCCGACGGTTCCGGCTCCTTTCCCGACAGAATGCAGTCGGAGAAGTACAGGAGCTCGGGCGCGAACTGGTCTCGCTTGGCGAACCGGCGGGAGCGCCGCCGTTCGCCGACCTCGAGGTGATGGACCAGCGGCTCCGCGTATTCGTAGGCGGGCTCGAGGCGCAGGCGTCCCTTCGTGCCCACGATCTCGTACCACCCGATGTCCGCCGCGCCGAAGCTGCAGGTGAACGTCGCGAGCCGCTCGACGGGGAAGCGCATCACGGCGCTCACCATCTCCGGCGTGTGGGCGAAGCGCCGGTCGCCGATCGAGGCCTCCATCGCGAAGACCTCCGAGGGCTCCGCGCGGAAGAGATATCGCGCGGCGTTGATGCAGTAGATCCCGATGTCGTAGAGAGGCCCGCCTCCCCGGTCCGGAGGCGCGAGCCGGATGTTGTCGTCGTCGACCTGCATCGCGAAGAACGAGTGAAAGGCCCGCGGCTCGCCGAGCCGTCCCGACCGCACGATCTCGACGGCCTCCAGGTTCGCCCGCTCGAAGTGCAGGCGGTAGGCCGTCATGAGGCGGACGCCGTTCCGCGCCGCCGCCTCGATCATCTCCGCGCACTCGCCCGAGGTGACGGCGAGGGGCTTTTCGCAGAGGACGTGCTTGCCCGCTCGGGCCGCGGCGACCACGAAGTCGCGATGCATGGCGTTCGGGAGCGCGACGTAGACGGCGTCGACGTCGGTCCGCGCGAGACACGCGTCGAATTCCTCGTAGTCGAAGACCGCGTCGACGCCGTAGCGCCGCCCGATCGCCCGCCGTTTGCGCGCCTCGCCGGACACGAGGGCGACCAGGCGCGAGTTGCGGCGGGCGTGCGCGAAGGCGGGAAGGACCGCCGCCTGCGCGATGTAGCCGAGTCCGACGACCGCGTATCCCACCGGGCGCGGCGAGGGGCGCGCTTTTCCGGTCGCCCGGCTTCGCTCCTTCTGCACTCCGGATCGGCGCGAGCGCCGCGCGGTCATGGCGTCCTCTCTGCGGCGACACGCGCCGCTCCGCGTTTCTGCGATGCAAGGCATGTTCCATGCTGGCGCGAAACTCGCAATGTTGAGGAACGTGACGATTCGCAGCGTGACGAGCTCGCGTCCCCGGCGGCGACGCGCCGAGACCGAAGGCGCCGCGGTCGCCCGCGCGTTTCTGTCCGTCGTCTCGGCAGTGTCGGAGCGGGCGTGCGGCGCCTGCGCGGAACTGGCGTTCCGGCGTCCGCCGCGATTCGGCACGACTCGGAGCGAGTCCGCAGTCCTCGAGACGGGCGTGCGGTCCTGGGTCCGCGGACCCTCCGGAGAGATCGCGATGTGGCACTGGGGAGACGGCCCGCTCGTGCTGCTCGCGCACGGCTGGGGCTCCCACGCGGGGAGGCTCACGCCCTTCGTCCCGCGGCTCGTCGCGCGCGGGTTCGCGGTGACCGCATTCGATGCGCCCGGCCACGGCCAGTCGCGGGGGCGCTTCTCGTCGCTGCCGGAGTTCGTCGATGCGCTGACGCGCGTCGCCCACGCGGTACGCCCCGCCGCAGTGGTCGGCCACTCGATGGGCGCGGCCGCCGGCGCGCTCGCGCTCCATGCGGGAGTGCCCGCCCGCGCCGCCGTGCTCCTCGCGCCCCCGGCGGATCCCGGCGCCTACACCCTGCGGTTCGCGCGCTGGCTCGGGCTGACGGAGGCGGCCGCGGAGGTCATGCGCCGGCGTCTCGAGCAGCGCTATGCCGCGACGCTCGAGGCCTACCGTCTCGTCGAGCGGCCGCCCGGAGTTCCCACGCTGATCTTCCACGACCGCGGAGACTCGCGTGTGCCGATCGCGGACGGTCGCGCGCTCGCCGCCGCCTGGCCGGACGCGCGCCTCATCGAAACCCGCGGACTCGGCCACCATCGCATCCTTCGCAGCCCGGCCGTCCTCCGGAGAGCCGCCAACTTTCTGGCTGGCAGGCTCCTCGAATCGCGGCCGAGGGTGGCACGCTTCTTGAAACCTCCCATGGCGGTCCCCTCGCGGGCCATAGGAGGTTAGAGATGAGAAATCGGATTCCCGGTATCTCGGTGGCTGCGTTTGGCTTGCTCCTCGCGGCGAGCGCGGCTCCGGCCCAGGAACCGGCGACGCACACCGAGACCACGACCAAGCACACGGGCGCGGGGCCGAATACGAAGACGAAGACCGAGTGGGTCACCGGCACGGTCAAGGAGTACGACGCCGGCAACAAGATCAAGATCGAAGGGCCGGGCGGCAAGGACTACTCCTTCGATCTCGACAAGGACGCCAGCGTGAAGGGATCGATCGCGGTCGGCCAGAAGGCCAAGGTCGGCTACACGAAGGACGCCAACGGCAAGGAGCACGTGACCGTGCTCTCCTCCGGCGGCGCTGCGATGAGCGGCACCGAGAAGCAACCTTCGTCGAAGCACTCGCACAACATGGCGGCGACCAACGACGAGACGCAGGCGGCGAATGCCGGTCCCCGCATGCACTCGGAGTCGACGGTGAAGCATACGGGCCCCGGCCCGGACACCAAGACCTCGAATGAGGTCGTCGTCGGCACCGTGAAGAAGTACGAGGCGGGCAAGAAGATCGAAGTGACGGGCCCGGGCGACAAGAATTACTCGTTCGATCTCGACCATGAGGCCGGGGTCGAGGGCAAGGTGGCGGTTGGCGAGAGGGTCAAGGTGACGTACTCGAAGACCGCGGACGGCAACAAGGTCACCACGGTTCAGCCCGCGCACGGCGGCAAGTAGGTATTCAGGTATTCGGCTTCCGGACTTCGGGGTTCGGAACGACTTCGAGTGCGGAAACCGGATTGGGGCTCGGCGACCCGCGACGGCCGCCGGGCCTTTTTCTGTCATACGATCCTCCCGGTACAGGGAGGTCAGGGATTTGGGGGTATCCGACGTGAGCCCATCCGCCAAGGATCCGGTCGATCTGCGCCGGTTCTTCCACGACCTCGCGACGCCGCTCTCCGGTGCGTCGCTGCACCTCGAGCGCGCGACGCGGCTGATCGAACGCGGCCAGGACGCGACCGAGGCGCTGACGATGGTGCGCCAGCAGCTCGAGCGCGCCTTCGAGCTCTTCGAGCGCGGCCGCGCCGAGCTCGTCGGGTGACCGATTGAAGGTCCTGATCGTCGAAGACGACGTCGCGATCCGCAAGGGCCTCGAGAGCGCGGTGCGCGAGCTCGGCAGCGAGCCGAAGTCGGTCGGCACGGTGGGAGAGGCCGGCCGCGCTCTCGATCAGTTCGACCCCGAGGTCCTGATCGTCGACGTCCACCTGCCGGACGGCGACGGCATCGAGTTCTTCCGCTCCGCTCGCGAGGCGAAGCCCGATCGGGACGGCATCGTGCTGACGGGGCAGGCCTCGCTGGACAGCGCGATCGAGGCGCTCCGTGCGGGCGTGTCCGACTACCTGCTCAAGCCGCTGCGGGGTCCACAGCTCGAGGTCGTCTTCCAGCGTCTCTCGGCGCGGCGCACGCTCGAGTCCGAGGTCGACTCGCTGCGGGACGCGCTGCAGGAGACGGGGCGACTCGGCGAGCTCATCGGCAAATCGCCGATCATGCTCAAAGTCTTCGACGCGATCCGTCGGGTCGCGCGCTCGAACGCGCCCATCCTCATCACCGGCCAGAGCGGCACGGGCAAGGAGGTCGCCGCGCGGACGATCCACCGGCTCTCGCGCCGGGCCGCCGCGCCCTTCGTGGCATTCAACTGCGGCGCCATCTCGCCGACGCTCATCGAAAGCGAGCTGTTCGGCCACGAGCGGGGCTCGTTCACGGGCGCCGACAAGCGTCGCGTCGGTTATTTCGAGGAGGCGAGCGGCGGCACGCTGCTGCTCGACGAGATCACGGAGATGGGCTCCGAGCTGCAGGTGAAGCTGCTCCGCGTGCTCGAGGCGAAGACCCTGCGCCGCGTCGGCGGGAACCAGGATCTGCGCGTCGACGTGCGCCTCATCTCCGCGACGAATCGCGATCCGTCCGACGCCATCAAGCACGGCAAGCTGCGCGAGGACCTCTATTACCGCCTGAACGTCTTTCCGATCGCGCTGCCGACCCTGGCGGAGCGGCGCGAGGACATCGCGCTTCTGGCGGAGCACTTCCGCCGCCAGATCGAGGAGCAGGAGAAGTCCGGGGTGACCGCCTGGGACCCGGCGGCCCTGCGGTTGCTCGAGAGCTACGCGTGGCCGGGCAACGTGCGCGAGCTGCGCAACGTGGTCCACCGCGCCTACGTCATGACCGAGGGGGACACGATCCGTCCCGATGTCCTCGAGGAGCTGCTGCCGGAAATCGCGCGGCCCGCCCCCGAGCCGAAGCGCAGCCGCAAGCGCTGACGCGCCGGGCGTCTTCCTTTTCGAAACCCGGCCCTCGCTTTGCTCGGTCCGGTCTTCGACGCGGCGTTCCCTATCTTTTTCGGAGCTCGTCCCTCGCTCCGCTCGGCGCGAGCTCCGACGCGGCGTTCCGCGCCGCGGGCGCCGCGAGATGGCACGAGATTCGCTCTGTCTCCGAGACGGGGCCGTGCGGCCCCGGAAAGGGGAGCAGCAATGCTTTGGACCATCTTCGTCGTTCTGCTCGTACTGTGGCTGCTCGGGCTGGTGTCCGGCTACACGCTCTCGGGCTTCATCCACATCCTTCTCGTCCTCGCGGTCGTCGTCCTGATCATCAACCTGGTGCAGGGTCGACGGACCGTCTGACCTCGCCCTGCTGAGATGAGTTCCGCCGGCGGCCCTGGCCGCCGGAGGGAACTCTTTTTCCGGGGAAATCAGAACAAGTCGAAAACCAGAACTGACCCGGGCGGGTCCTCGGACCCGCATTCCTGTCTTCCCTGTCTTCGATTGTCGCGCTTTAAGCGGCGCCGGCCTTGCGGCGGCCCGATGCGCGGCGCGCACCGCGGTGGCCCTGCTGGCCGAGACTCTTCTTCAGGGCGTCCATCAGATCGACGACGTTCCCGCTCGTCTCGCGCGCCTCGCCCTTCTTCTGGGCGACCACGAAGCGCTTCTTCGACTCGAGCAGCTTGCGCAGCGCCCGCCGGTACTCGTTGGGGTGCTCGCTCGGCTCCCATCCCTCGCCGGACATCTGGTCGATGAGCATGCGCGCCATCTTGACCTCGGCGGACTTCTTCGTCGTCGTCGGCGCGCCGACCCGCTGGGGGTCGCGCAGCTCCTCGAAGGGACGCAGGCTCTCGAGCGCGATCGCGGAGGCACCAGGCAGGAGCGCCCCGAGCGTCGGCTTCTTGCGGATGACGAAACGGACGATGCCCACACGCTTCGTCTCCAGGAGCGCGTCGCGCAGGACGCCGTATGCCTTCTCGCCGCCCTTGCGGGGGGAGAGGTAGTACGGGTGGTCGTAGGAGAGCGGGTTGACCGCGCCGAGGTCGACGAACTGGAGGACCTCCATGTCCTCGGCGCCGCCCGCCGCCTCCTGCTCGGCCTTCTCGATGTCCTCCTTCTCGACGGTCGCGTACGTGTCGTCCTCGACCTCGAGGCCGCGGACGATCTCGTCGTTGGGGACCTCGACGTCCTCCTTGCTGCAGAATTTCTTGTAGACGATCGGCGCGTGGTCCTTGCGGTGGAGGAGGCGGAAGGCGACGCGCTCCGACGCCTCGACGGCGGAGTGGAGCGCGACCGGAATCGAGATCAGGCCGAAGGTGATGTGGCCGTTCCAGATGGCGCGCACGGCGTCACGCGCTCAGACCGCGGCGCAGTCCGCGTGCCCGCAGGGGCAGCCGCCGTCCTGACCCTGGCGCTCGGCGTCGGCGCACCGCTCGCTGCAGTAGTTGCGGCCGTCGCGCTCGACGGTCGCGTCGTTGCAATGGCATCCGCTGTGAGAACACCTCATGGGCAGACCTCCTTCTTCGTTCGGAGCAAGTTCCACGCCAGATACGGCACGGAATCTGCACCCCGCGCCATGCAGGAGGATTTCCTGCATTTTTCGATGCGACAGAGAGGCGTCGCCACGAGCCAGCCCGCGGGGGGCGCCCGCCGGAGGGAGTCCGCAACGGGTTTCTTCCGGCGCGTCGCGAAGGCCCGGCGCCGCGGGCTTCTCGTCGACTACGACGGGACGCTCGCGCCACTGACCGCCGACCGCGCCCGGGCCGTCCCTTACGCGGGAGTGCGGGCCGCGCTGGCGACGGTCGCGCTCGCGCGGCGGCGGACCGCGATCTGGATCGTCAGTGGCCGCACGGTCGACGAGCTCGAGACGCTGCTCGGCCTCGAACGCCTGGTGGACCTGTGGGGCTCGCACGGCATGGAGCGCCGCTCGCGGCACGGACGCTGGGCCGGGTCGCCCCCGGACGACTCCGCCGCGGCTCTGCTGGAGTTGGTGTCCGAGGCGCTCGTGCGCCGCGCCGGCCCCGGGCTCGTCGAGCGCAAGCGCTACGGCCTCGCGATCCACGAGAGGGGGGCCGAGCCGGGCGCGTACCGAGCCGCGGCCGCTGCGCTCCGGGAGATCGAGCCGGAAGCGGCGAGGCGCGGCCTCTCGCTCGCGCCGTTCGACGGGGGTCTCGAGCTTCGGCCGCGCGGCTTTCACAAGGGCCTCGTCGTCGAGCGCGCCTTCGCCGAGCTCGGCGAGGACGCGGCGGTCGCCTATCTCGGCGACGACGCCACCGACGAGGACGCGTTCGCCGCGGTCCGGGGACGGGGACTCCCGGTTCTCGTGCGGCGCGAGCCCCGGCGCACGCGCGCCGAGGTCTGTCTTCGCCCGCCCGGCGAGGTGCTCGAGTTCCTCGAGGCCTGGGCCGTGGCGTGCCGGGCCGACGCTCCATGAACCTCGTGATCGTCTCGAATCGCCTGCCGTTCGCCGTGTCGCGGTCGGAGGACGGAGGCTGGCGCGTCGCGCCGGGCAGCGGAGGCCTCGTCACCGCGCTGCGGCCGGTGCTGCGGAACCGCGGCGGGCGGTGGATCGGCTGGTCCGGCGCGACGTCCGAGGAGCTGCCGGACCCTTCGGCCATCTTCGCGGACTCGGAGCGGCGCTTCGGGTACTCGCTCGTCCCGGTGCCGCTCTCCGCGGCCGAGCGGGACGGCTTCTATGCGGGTTTCTCGAACGAGATCGTCTGGCCCGTGTTCCACGACCTGATTCCGCTCGCGAACTTCCAGCCGTCCTACTGGGCGGCCTACGAGACGATCAACGAGCGGTTCGCCGACGCGGTGGCGGCCGCCGCGAAGCCGGGCGACTTCGTCTGGGTCCACGACTACCACCTGATGCGCGTCGCGACCGCTCTGAAGGCACGGCGCAGCGACCTGCGGGCCGCCTTCTTTCTCCACATTCCGTTTCCCCCGCTCGACGTCTTCGTGAAGCTGCCGTGGCGTTTCGAGGTGTTGAACTCGCTCCTCGATTTCGCCCTCGTCGGCTTCCAGACGGTGCGCGACCGCCGCAACTTCGTGCAGTGCGTGCGCCTCCTGCTGCCGGACGTGCGGGTCTCCGGCCGCGGCGCCGTCTGGAGGCTGCGATCGGGCGAGCGCGAGCTGCGGGTCGGGTCGTTCCCGATCTCGATCGACGTGGCGGAGTTCGAGCGGCGCGCCGCCGAGCCGGGCGTCGCCGAGAAGCGCAACCAGATCCGCGAGGCCGAGGCGGGCCGGAAGATCGTCCTCGGCATCGACCGTCTCGACTACACGAAGGGACTGCCGCAGAAGCTCGAGGCCTTCCGGACCATGCTGCGGCAGCACCCCGAGATGCGGGGCACGGTCACGCTCATGCAGGTCGTCGTGCCGAGCCGCGAGGACATTCCGCGGTATCAGGAGCACAAGACGCTGGTGGACCGCCTCGTCGGCGAGATCAACGGCGAGTTCACCCGCGGCGACTGGGCCCCCATCCGCTACGTGCACCGGAGCCTCGAGGGCGTGCGCCTGTCGGCGTACTATCGCGCCGCGGACGTCGCGCTCGTCACGCCGCTGAAGGACGGAATGAACCTCGTGTGCAAGGAATACGTCGCCTCGCGGATCGGCGGGGACGGCGTGCTCGTGCTGTCGGAGTTCGCCGGCGCGGCGGCGGAGCTGCAGTCGGGCGCGCTCCTCGTCAACCCGTTCGACGTCGAGGGCATGGCCGAGACGCTCCGCACGGCCCTCCTGATGCCCGAGTCCGAGCGGCGGACGCGCTTCCGGAAGCTCCGCCGCATCGTGCGCGAGCACGACATTCACCGCTGGCTCGACACTTTCCTGCGCGCGGCCGCCGGCCACCCGCTCTCGGACTTTCCGCTGGTGGAGGACTACCTGCCCGCGGCCGCCGCGCGATGAGCTATCCGCCGATCGAGCATCATGGAGTCATCGGCGACCTCCACACGGTCGCCCTGGTGACCCTCGACGGGTCGATCGACTGGCTCTGCCTGCCGCATTTCGACTCGCCGAGCCTCTTCGCCGCGATCCTCGACGACGCCCGGGGCGGCTTCTTCCGCATCGCGGCGACGTCCGAGGAGGCGCGCCGCAAGCAGATGTACCTGCCCGACTCGAACGTGCTCGTCACCCGCTTCCTCACGCCGGAGGGCGTCGGCGAGGTCGTCGACTTCATGCCGATCCGCGACACACCGGCGCCGAAGCGGGAGGAGGACCACCGGATCGTCCGCCTCGTGCGGGGCGTCCGGGGGGAGATCCCCTTCCGCCTCGAGTGCCGTCCGGCGTTCGACTACGCGCGGGAGACGGTGGTGCCGACCGCGACGGCGTCCGGGTGTGTGTTCGCGGGTTCCGGCCTCCGGGTCGCGCTCGCGACGCCGCTGACGCTCGAGCTCGAGGGCGATCGCGCGACCGCGTCGTTCGTCCTGCACGAAGGGGAGGAGATCCCGGTGCTGCTCGCGCAGACGCCCGGCGAGCCGCCGCCGCTCGAGGCGCTCGCCGCGCGCTGCCATGCGTCGTTCCAGCGCACGCTGCGCTACTGGCAGGAGTGGATCACGCGCAGCCACTACCAGGGGCGCTGGCGGGAGATGGTCAAGCGCTCCTGCCTCGCCTTGAAGCTCCTCACGTTCGAACCGACCGGAGCGATCATCGCCGCGCCGACGATGAGTCTCCCGGAGCGGATCGGCGGACCGCGCAACTGGGACTACCGCTACACCTGGGTGCGGGACGCCGCCTTCACCGTCTATGCGCTCCTGCGCGTGGGCCTGACGGACGAGGCGCGGCACTTCATCGGCTTTCTCGAGCGGCGGTTCCACGACCTCGGCGACGACGCGAGCCTCCAGGTCCTCTACGGCGTCGACGGCCGGACGGACCTGACCGAGCACGTGCTCGATCACCTCGACGGCTATCGGGGCTCCCGACCGGTCCGCGCCGGCAACGACGCCGCGCGGCAGTTCCAGCTCGACATCGTCGGCGACCTCATGGACGCGGTCTACCTCTACAACAAGTACTGCGAGCCCGCCTCTCATGACCTCTGGATGGCGATGCGGCGGCTCGCCGACTGGGTGTGCGAGAAGTGGCGCGAGCCCGACGAGGGAATCTGGGAGGTCCGCGGCGGACGGCAGCAGTTCACGTTCTCCAAGATGATGTGCTGGGTCGCGCTCGATCGCGCGCTGCGCCTCGCGGCCCAGCGCAGCCTCCCGGCGGACTATGCGCGCTGGACCGCGACGCGCGACGAGATCTACGCGACGATCATGGAGCGGGGCTTCTCCCGGAAGAAGAATGCGTTCGTCCAGTGCCTCGACGGCGAGGTGATGGATGCCTCGCTGCTCCTCGCCCCTCTGGTGAAGTTCGTGTCGCCGTCCGATCCGCGGACGCTCGGCACGATCGCCGCCATCCAGCGCGAGCTCGAGAGCGACCACCTCGTGCGGCGGTACGACCCGCGCGTCTCGCCGGACGGGATCGACGGGGACGAGGGAACGTTCTCCATCTGCACGTTCTGGCTCGCGGAGGCGCTCGCCCGGTGCGGCCGCATCGACGAGGCCCGGCTGACGTTCGAGCGGATGCTCGGATACGCCAATCATCTCGGCCTGTACTCGGAGGAGATCAGTGTGACGGGAGAGGCGCTCGGCAATTTCCCGCAGGCGTTCACGCACCTCTCCCTGATCTCGGCGGCGGTCAACATCAACCGGGTCCTCGAGGGCAAGCCGGCCGGCCGGCACGGGCTATCTGCCGAAGAATGAAGAAGTAAGCGGTCAACGGCACGGGGGTTGCAATCGTTCGGCGCGAAGCCCGGCGTCGGGCTCGCAAAGGAACAGAGGAGGAGAGGCGATGAAGAAAACGCTCACCCGGGTGGGGTTCCTGATCGCGGCCACGGCCGCGCTCTCTCTCGGATGCCAGAAGAGGGAAACCGCGTCGACCACGACGGAGACCAAGACCACGAGCGATGCGGCGACGGCGTCGGGCACCCCGGCGCCCTCGACGCAGACGACCACGACCACGACCACCATGGACGTGACCCCGACCGCGACGCCCCGTTGATCCGCTGAGAAGTTGAGAAGCCGGGACCGGTGCCACTGGGGCGCCGGTCCCGGTCGCGCTCACGCCGTCGCCGCGCCGGCGAGAGCGACGTCGAGCGATCGCACCCCGGCAAACCGCTCCGCCACGTCCTCCCAGTTCCACACGTTCCAGACGGCCTCGAAGAAGTCGCCCTTCCGGGTCTGGTACTGCAGGTAGTACGCGTGCTCCCACGCGTCGAGGACGAGGAGCGGCACGCCGGCCTGCGAGAGATTGGACTGGTGGTCGTAGATCTGCGTCGTCATCAGACGCCCGGCGAGGGGCTCCCACACGAGCGCGCTCCAGCCCGACCCCATGATCGTCGACGCCGCCTCGACCATCTGACGCTTCATCTTCTCGAAGGTGCCGAAGTGCTCCGCGATCGCGTCGCCGAGCTCGCCCTCCGGCCGACCGCCGCCCTTCGGCGTGAGGTTCTGCCAGAAGAGCGAGTGGAGCACGTGCCCGGAAAGGTTGAAGGCGAGCGCCTTCTCGAGGGCGCCGAGCCGGGTGAAGTCCTCCTTGTCGCGCGCCTCGCTCAGCCTCTCGAGCGCCTGGTTGGCGCCCTTGACGTAGTTGGCGTGGTGCTTGTCGTGGTGGAGCTCCATGATCTTGCCGGAGATGTGGGGCTCGAGCGCCCCGAAGTCGTACCGCAGGTTCGGAAGTTTGTAATTGGTCATCGAGACCTCCGGGGGCAGAGGCTAGCGAATTCCGTGCCGCGGCTCGTCAAAAAAATTGCCGCTATCGCCTCCGCGCTGTCCGCGCGGCGACTCGCGGCCGGGGTCGTCGGCGCCGCAGAGGCGCCGAATGGGTGTCGAAGGAAGCAATGAACCTGCCAGCGGCGCGGGCGGGGCGGGATGCTCAGCGGCGGGCGGAAGCGGGACGGACGTGGCCGGCCTCGGCGCCCTCAGGTTCTTCGACCACGCCGACCCGGTGCTCGTAGGCGAGCTTTCCGCCGATCCACCCGGACGCGCCGAGGACCAGGAAGGCGAGGGCCTCGAGCGCCATCGCGAGCGGCCACCGGGGCCCGGTCTCGGCGGTCCGATTGCGGCGCAGCAGGAAGGTCGCCGCATAGCCGATGAGCGCCGAGGAGTTCAGGATCGCATGCCACGTCGCCAGCCGGAACGCCTTCGGGCTCATCATGACGCCGAGATAATCGATCGCGCCGAAGACCGCCGCGACGACGGCGGCGATCAGGCCGAGGCCGATGGCGACGAACGCGAGGTCGTACCAGAAGGGATCGTCGGGTCTCGCCGCGTGCATGACGTCGCCGACGAGGGCGAGAAAGAACGCGCCGATCGGGATCGGCACGAGGGCCGGATGAATCGGGTGCTTGCCGATCGCCGCCTTGCTGCGCATTTCCCTCGGGAGTGCAACGGAGATGCCACTCGGGGCCTCCGAAGGGCCGCGCATCGGTTCCGCTGATTCTTCGGCGCCGATGTGATCTGGCACGCCCGATGCACGCGCGAATCAGAGCCGCCTGCGGAGAACCGGAGGCGGTGGCAACGTCCCAAATTCCATTCAGGAGGTTCCCAATGGCCCAGGTTTCCACGCCGACTCGCCGCACCCTTTCCGCATCCTCGCTCGCGGGCGACAAAGTCCGCAACGCGCAGAACGAGGACCTCGGCAACGTCGAGGATCTGATGATCGATCTCCAGACCGGACGGGTCGCGTACTGCGTCCTCTCGTTCGGCGGCTTTCTCGGCATGGGCGAAAAGCTGTTCGCGGTTCCCTGGAAGGCGCTGGCGCTCGACGCCGAAAACCACGCCTTCATTCTCAACGTGCCGAAGGAGCGTCTGAAGGACGCGCCCGGCTTCGACAAGGACGAGTGGCCCGACTTGACCGACACCGAGATGCGCTCGCGGATCTACGGCTTCTACAACGTTCGGCCCGACTGGGAGTGACGCGCGAGGCGTCGCGGGGGCGGCGGAAGATGAGAGTCCCGGAGACGACGCCGAAAGGGGACGGCCCGCCGGTCGAGGATCCGGCGCCGAGGAAACCTCCCGTCGAGGAGCCCCGTCGGCCGAAACCGATCCCGGATCCGCAGCGGCGGGACGCTCCGTCCCCCATGCGCGAGCCGGGCGCGGCCTCCGGGGCCGCCGCCGCCCCCGCCGATGCCTGAACGCCGCGTCCCCTTTCCTTCGCCCTCCTGGGGCTGCTCCTCCCCCTGTTCGCCGAAGCGCAGGAGGCCGAGGAGCCGCGGATCGGCCCGATCGACCTCGAGAGCGAGAAGGGGTTCGCCGCGGGGAGGCGTTCTGATCGAATGAGCCGGCGCGGGCGCGCGCGCAGGCTAAACTCCGCCGCGTGACGGCGGCGACCGGAGGACCCCTCGTCGAGGCCTCGAGCCTCTCCCGTTCGTACCGTCTCGGCGAGTCGGTCGTCCCGGCGGTCCGCGACGTCTCGCTCGCGATCGATCCCGGCGAATTCGTGGCGCTCCGGGGCCCCAGCGGCTCGGGCAAGACGACGCTCCTGAATCTCCTCGGCCTGCTCGACCGTCCCGACGCCGGCACCGTCCGGGTCGAGGGCCGGGACGGCGAGGCCCTCACGGAGGACGAGCGCTCGGACCTTCGCCGCGACCGGTTCGGGTTCGTCTTCCAGACGTTCAACTTGATCCCGGTCCTCTCGGCGGAGGAGAACGTCGCCTATCCGATGGCGCTCGCCGGCGCCCCCGCGGCGCGGCGGCAGGACCGCGCGCGGGAGCTGCTCGCCGCGGTCGGCCTGTCCGGGAAGGTCGCGGTCCGGCCCGACCTTCTCTCGGGAGGGCAGCGGCAGCGCGTCGCCATCGCGCGCGCGCTCGCGAACGCGCCGTCCATCGTCTTCGCCGACGAGCCCACCGCCAACCTCGACAGCCACACCGCCGAGGAGATCCTCGAGCTCATGCGCCGGATCAACGCGGAGCGCGGCGTCGCGTTCCTCTTCGCGACGCACGATGCGCTCGTGGTCTCGCGGGCGCGGCGCGTCGTGACCCTGCACGACGGCGCGATCGCGTCGGACGGCGCGGCATGAGCCCGTTCGCGCTGGCGTGGCGCAACCTCGTCCGGCAGAAGCGCCGCAGCTTTCTGATGATCGCGGTCGTCACGTTCGGATTCGCCGCATTCGCGCTCGCCGGAGGCTTCATCGCGCAGTCGTTCGAGGGCCTGCGCGAGGGCACCATCAAGAGCGTCGGCGACCTGCAGATCGTGGACCGCCGGGCCGTCGGCAAGGCGGAGGAGGCGACGCTCGAGTTCGGCCTGCCGGACGCGCGGCGGGCCCGGGCGCTCGCCGCCGCGGACCCGGACGTGGCGGCCGTCCTGCCGCGGATCGACTTCGTGGGCCTGGTGACGACGGGCTCGAAGTCGGTGCCCTTCCTCGGCGTCGGCGTCGATCCGGGCCCCGAGGCCGCCGCGACGCTCGTGCCGGAGCTGATCGTCTCGGGGAAGTACCTCTCGGGCGACGGCGGCGACGGCGTGGTGCTCGGCACGGGCCTTGCTGCGGCGCTGAACGTGAAGCCGGGCGAGCGGGTCACGATGATGGCGACGACGCCCGACGGTTCCCTCAACGCGCTCGACGGCATCGTCACCGGCCTGGCCGACGTCCGGATCAAGGAGCTCAACGACCGCTACGTCGCGGCCGGAGTCGGTCTCGTGTCGCGCCTGCTCCAGAGCGGTGACACCGTCTCGAAGCTCGTCGTGTTCCTGAAGCCGGGCGCCAACGAGGACCGCGCGGCGCAGCGGCTCGCGAAGGCGATGGAGTCGGGCGGATATCCGATCGTCGTGCGGCACTGGCGCGAGCTCGCGACCTTCTACGAGCAGGTGAAGCTCCTGTACGTCGGGATCTTCGGCTTCGTGGGGACCGTCCTCGTCGTGATCGTCATCCTCTCCGCCGCGATCGTCATGACCATGGCGGTCACCGAGCGGACGCGGGAGATCGGGACGCTCCGGGCGATCGGCACGCGCCCCTCGGGCATCCGGAAGATGTTTCTCGCCGAGGGCGTGGTCATCGCGCTCGCGGGATGCGCCGCCGGCACCGTGCTCGCCCTGATCGTGCGCGCGGCGCTCAACGCGTCGGGCATCATGCTGCCGCCGCCGCCCGGCGCGACGCACGGCATGCCGATCAACGTCAAGTTCTATCCGCTCGCCTACGGCGCGGGACTCTTCACGATGCTCCTGACGATGGCGGTGGCGTCCTACTTCCCGGCGCGGCGCGCCGCCCGCCTGCCGATCGTGGACGCGCTCGCGCATGTCTAGGGTCCTTCTGCCGCTCCTCGTCCTCGCGCTCGCCGCCGCCGAACCTTCCGCGTCGGACGTCGAGGGCTGGCTCCGGGCGGTCGACCAGGCGCGCAGCTCCTTCGGCGAGGCCAAGATCACGGCGCGCGCCACCCAGTGGGAGAACGACAAGAACCTCGGCAGCGCCGACTTCGACATCTACGTGAAGGGGCGCGACCGCGCGCTCATCGTGTTCCGCGGCGGCAGGAACGACGGGCGCAAGGCGCTGACGGTCGGCGACAGGATGTGGCTGCTCGTGCCCGGCGCGCGAGAACCCGGTGCCGATCACGCCGAATCAGCGGCTGATGGGCGGCGCGTCGTTCGGCGACGTCGCCCGCATGCGCTTCGCCGAGGATTTCACGGCCACCGTGCGGCCCGGCGCCGAGAAGATCGGGGAGCGCGTCTGCCACGTGCTCGACCTGACGGCGCGCTCCCCGAGGGCCCCCTACCCGAAGGTGACGCTCTGGCTCGACGCGGAGGGGGAGCCGCTGCCCCGGAAGCTGCTCTTCTACCTGCCGTCGGGCCGGGAGGCCCGGCAGGTCCTCTTCACGCGGTTCGGGAAGTTCGGCGGCAAGACGGCGGTCACCGAGATGGAGATCCGCGATCTCCTCGGACCGAAGGCGAACACGCTCACGCGGCTCGAATACCTCGACATCCAGCCGGCCCACCTCGACGATTCGCTGTTCACGCCGGAGGGCGCGCGGTCGTTCTCTTGACGGTTCCCGTCAATCGCCGGCGAGCGCCCACCGCACGAGCCTCTCTCCGGCGAGGGCCGCCGCGACGCGCGCGGCTCGCGGGTGGAGCATCAGCACGCGGCCGGCGGCCCCGCGGCGCACGCGGTCCGCGAAGCGCCCGTCCCACGCCCGGGCGTAGTGCGTCGGGGCGTCGGCGATCGGGATCGCGCCCGCGAGGGCCCGGTCGAGGACCTCTCCCGCGAGAATGCCGGACGCGAGCGCGACGGCGAGACCCTCGCCGAGGTACGGATCGATGACTCCGGCGGCGTCTCCCGCCATGAGCAGGCGGCCCTCGGCGGACGGCTTGCGCGTGAAGAAGACGGGGCCGGTTCCGAGGAAGTCGCCGTCCTCCGCTCGCGGCCGAAGCCCGGCCATGTCGCGGTCGAAGGAGCGGTTCGAGCGCCGCGCGTGGGCGACGACCGCGCTCCAGCCGGGCGAGAGGTGGCGCAGGGCGCGCTCGGCGATCACCCCCGCCAGGTGCACCGAGCCCCCCTCGACGCGCGAGAGACCCGCATAGCCGCCGGGGAAGAGGTACAGGCGCGCCTCGCCACGGAGCGCGTCCTTCGGCGCATCGTAGTCGCCGCTCCAGCCGAAGAACCGGCCGCCCTTCTTCAGAAAGCGCCGGTCGAGCGAGCGGTCGAGCGCGTTCCAGCGGCCCCACGCGCCGACCGCGGCGCGCGCGGCGATCGTCTCCTCCCGCCCACCGGCGCCCGCGGTCCGCACCCGGACACCGCCGCACCGCGCCTCCTCGATCGCCACCACCCGCACGCCGAAGACGACCTCGGCGCCGGCGCCGGCCGCCGCGGCGGCGAGGACCTGGTCGAGACGGGCGCGCGAGATGCCGAACGCCGGAACGGGCAGCGCGAAGGAGAGCGCCCGGCCCCCGGGCGGATGGATCGACGCGCGCTCGATCGACTCGGCCTCGGCGGAGACGCGGGCGAGCGCATCGAGGCGGTCGAGGCTGCCGCGGGAGCGGCCCGAGAGAAACTCGCCGCAGACCTTGCGCCGCGGGAAGCGGTCCTTCTCGAGCACGACCACGTCCCGCCCGGCGCGGGCGAGGACGGCGGCGGCGGCGGATCCCGACGGCCCACCGCCGATGACGAGGACCTCGCGCCCGGCCGTCACCGCCCTCCCGTCACGAGCATCCCGAACGGAAACACGTCCACGGCGCGCCCCGACGCCGAGGCGGACCGCGCGAGCGCGCCGGCCTCCTCCCTCGTGTACGCCTGCCGCAGGGACGTTACGCCGTCGCGCACCGAGACGTGCGTCCGGAACACGGTCCTGCCGGCGAGGGCGAGCGCGAGCGTCGGGACGAGATGGCGTCGCAGATCGAGCACGGCGAACCCCTCGCGGGCGACGCGCAGGAACTCGCGCAGCATCGCGCGATTTTCGTCGGGGGAGAAGTGGTGCAGGAAGAGAGTCGAGATCGCGTAGTCGAAGGCGCCATCGGCGAAGGGCAGGCGAAACGCGTCGGCGCCGACGGCGGGCGGGCGGCCGCGGCAGAGCCGGCGACCCGCGGCGAGATGCCGCCACTGCCGGTCGAGCGCCACGACGCGAGCGCGCGGCCCGGCCCGGTTGAGGGCCCGGCCGAGCCGGTCCGCGACCGAGCCGGATCCGGCGCCGACGTCGAGGATCCGCGCGGACCGGCCGAGCGCGGAGACTCGGGGCACGAGGTAAGCGAGGAGCGCTCGGGCGGCGCCCCAGCGGCGGTGCACGAGGTCGATGTCCTCGAGCGAGCGGCGCATCTCCGTGTCCGGGAGCGCCGGGTCGTCGAGGAGCTCGTGTCCGGGGCGGCGCGCGGGAACGAGGAGGCTCATGACGCGCGCGCGACGACGAGGGCGCTGTTCTTCGATCCGAAGCCGATGCAGTTGCAGAGCGCCGTGGCGATGTCCGCCCGGCGCGCCGCGTTCGGGACGTAGTCGAGGTCGCACTCGGGATCGGGCGTCTCGAGATTGATCGTGGGGGGGAGAAACCCGTCCCGCATCCCGAGCACGGTCGCCGCGACCGCGGCCGCCCCGCACGCCCCCTGGGGGTGACCGATCATCGACTTGATGGAGGAGCCCGGCACCCTCGCCGCCGCCCCGCCGAACGCGCGCCGCATCGCCCGCGTCTCGACGCGGTCGTTCAAGAGCGTTCCGGTGCCGTGATAGGCGACGTAGTCGATGCCGTCGGGCGAGGCGCCGGCCTCCTCCAGCGCGAGCGCCATCGCCCGGGCCGGCTCCTCGCCGCTCTCGTCGAGGCGGACGCGGTGGTGCGCGTCGCACGTCGCGCCGTAGCCGCGCACCTCGGCGTAGACCCTCGCGCCGCGCGCGCGGGCGCGATCGAGGTCCTCCAGCACGAACATCCAGGCGCCCTCGCCGAGGACGAAGCCGTCCCGGTCCGCCGAGAACGGACGCGAGGCCCGCGAGGGCTCGCGCTCCCGAGCCGTCGAGACGACCCGCATCATCGCGAAGCCCTCCATGATCCCGCGGACGACGGTCGCGTCGACGCCGCCGACGAGCACGGTGTGCGCGACGCCGAAGCGGATCGATCGGAACGCGTAGCCGAGGGCGTCCGTCGACGACGTGCAGCCGGTCGAGATCACGTGCGACGGGCCGCGCAGTCCGAAGCGCATCGAGAGCTCCGAGGACAGCGAGCCGATCGTCCCGGAGGCGATCGCATACACCGTCGCCTTCCGGGTCTGGTTCGTGTAATAGAGGTGATACATCCGTTCCGAGAACTCGATCGGTCCGCCGCCCGATCCGAGGACGACGCCGATCTCGCGCCGCGCGTCGAGCGTCATCGCGGCGGGATCGAGCCCCGCATCGTCGAGCGCCTCGGCGGAGGCGGCGATCGCCATCGGCACCGCGCGGGAGACGTGCCGCACGTCCTTCGCGTCGAGGTGCGCGGCGGCGTCGAAGTCCTTCAGCTCGCCGGCGATCGTGGCCGGAAGCCCCTCGGGATCGAACAGGGAGATCCGGCCGATGCCGCTCTCGCCCCGCGCGAGCGCCCGCGCGAACGCGTCGCGGCCGCTGCCGTTCGGGGCGAGGCAGCCCAGACCGGTGATTCCGACCCTGCGGTGCGCCACGAGCCGCTCCTATGCACGGGTCCTGCCCGCGCGGCCGGACCCTAATCGAAGTCTAAAGGAAGGCGTGGCGCGCGATGCGGCGCTACGGCGGGGCGTGCGCGCCGAACCAGCGGTCCAGCACGCGCAGCAACCGCACCGGAACGGCCTGGACGAGCGCATCCGCATGGAGGGACCCCGGCAGGTCGAGATGGACGTGCTCGACCGGCTCGGCGGACGCCTCCGCGAGGATCCGGCCGTGCGAGGGGTCCACGAGCCAGTCGCCCTCCGACGTCACGATCAGCTTCGGGAAGGAGAGCGTCGCGACCGCCCGGGCCGCGCTCAGGTGGCGCGCCGCCAGCGCCCGCGCCGCGACCTTCGGGGGGCGCAGGGCATGGCGCAGCCGCACCTGCCGGAGCGCGCCGATCTTCCACGGCTTCGGGCGGAGCGAGCGCAGGTCGGCGGGCGAGGAGATCATCGCGAGCGCGCGGCACGGCAGCCGCGGCCGCCGCGCGAGGGCCTGCGCGGCGATCGAGCCGCCCATCGAGAGGCCGAGCACGGCGAAGCGCTCGTACAGCCGCCGCTCTCCGACGAGCTCGTCGATGACCGTGCGGAAGTCGTGGACCTCGTTCACGCCGAACGCATAGCCGCCGCCGCTGTCGCCGTGGCCGCGGAAGTCGAGCGTGACGACGTCGTAGCCGCGGCGCAGGAAGTGATGGGCGAGGAAGAGGTTCTCCTTGGCCAGACGGACGCGCCAGAAGCCGGGGGCGAGCACGACGAGCTCGCGGGCGGGACGCCGCCACAGCGTGTACGCGATCGAGACGCCGTCCGCGGCGCGCGCCCTGTGGTGGCGAACCTCGTGCGGCGACTTCCCGCGCGCGGTCAAGGGAACGGCCGGAGAGGCAGGCACTCGACGAGCGCGCCCTCGGGGAGACTCTCCGCGTCGGCGGGGATCCGGATCGCGGCGTTGGCGCGGCCGTGCGCCGCCAGGTCGTGGCTCCCGAGCGTGTCGAGCGCGCGCACCCGGAGCATGCCCTTGTCCGACGAGAGGACGGCGTCGCGGTAGGTCTCGCGCCGCCCGCGGATCGAGACGGCGCGTTCGAGCCGCGCCGCCACGAACCGCGGACCCGGATCCGGAACGCCCGAGAGCGCGTCGAGCGCCATGGCGCCGAAGAGCTGGAAGCAGACCGCGCTCGAGACGGGGTTGCCGGGCAGCCCGAGCCACAGGGCCCGGCCTCGGCGCGCGAACGCGACCGGCTTTCCCGGGCGCATCGCGACGCCGTGGAACAGCATCTCGAAGCCGGCGCGCTCCGCCGCGGCCGGCAGCAGGTCGAGGTCGCCGGCCGAGACGCCCCCGCTCGTCACGAGCAGGTCGGCGTCGTCGCCGGCCTGTTCGAAGAGACGCCGCACCGCCTCGGGCTCATCCGCGACCGCGCGGCGGACCGACGGAACCCCCCCGCGAACCCGGACGAGCGCGGCGAGCATCGGACCGTTGGAGTCGCGGAGCTGGCCCGGTCCCGGCGCCGCGTCGGAGGGCACGAGCTCGCTGCCGGTCACCGCGATCGCGACGCGGGGACGCGCGTGGCAGGCGATCGGGTCGGCGCCGGCGAGCGCCGCGAGCGCGAGGTCCTGGGCGGCGAGGCGGCGCCCTCGGGAAACGAGCGTGGCGCCGGCGCGCACGCTCTCGCCGCGGCGCCGGATGTGCTCGCCCGGCGACGGCGCCACTTCCGCACGAACGAAGCCGGCGTCGCGGCGCGCGACCTCGACCGGCACGACCGCCTCGGCGCTCCCGGGCAGAGGCGCGCCGGTCATCACCCGCACGGCCTCGCCGGCGGACAGCGGCGGCGGCGGCGGATCGCCGGCGGCGACGAGCCCGGCGCGCTCCGCGAGGGGGCCGGCGGCGGCCTCGGCCACGCGCACGGCGTAGCCGTCCATCGCCGACGTGTCGAACGGCGGCCAGTCCACGTCGCTCGCGACGTCCCCGGCGAGGACGCGGCCGAGCGCCTCGGACAGCGGCACACGCTCGACCGGCCCGGCGGCGCAGGCGCGGCGGACGATCTCGAGCGCTTCGGCGACGCGGATCACGCCGTCATTCTAAAGTCGCCGCACTGGTAGGATTTCGTCATGCCGCTCTACGAGTACGTCTGCCAAAAGTGCGCGAAGAGGACCGAGGTCATCCAGCGCGTCGGCGAGGCGCCGATCAGGGTATGTCCGCACTGCGGCGGCCGGTTGAAGAAGGCGTTCTCCGCCCCGGCGATCCAGTTCAAGGGGAGCGGGTGGTACGTCACGGACTACGCCCGGGGAGGGTCGAAGGACAGCGGCGGCCGGAAGGAGTCGGACTCTTCGAGCGAGTCGAAGTCGGAGAAGTCGGAGAAGTCGGAGAAGTCCGAGTCCGCCGGCAAGTCCGAAACGGCCGAGAAGAAGGCCGAGAAGGCCGAGAAGGCCGAAAAGGCCGAGAAGGCCGACAAGAAAGAGAAGAAGAAGTCTTCGAGCGATTGATCTCGCCCTACGGCTTCAGCCCCCTCAGGTACTCCCGGAAGGGCCCGCCGAGATCCGGGCGCTTCAGCGCGAGCTCGACCGTCGCCTTCAGGAAACCGAGCTTGTCTCCCGCGTCGTAGCGCCGTCCCTCGAAGAGGTACCCGTCGATCGGGCGGCGCGACAGCAGCGTCTTCAGCGCGCTCGTCAGCTGGATCTCGCCGCCGACCTCCGGAAGCGTCTCCTCGAGGATGGTGAAAATCTCCGGCGGCAGGAGGTACCGCCCGATGATCGCGAGGTTCGAAGGAGCCTTCTCGGGCGGCGGCTTCTCCACCATGTCGGTGATCCGCACGACCCGGTCCTCGATCCGCTCGCCGGCGACGATGCCGTACTGCTTCGTCTCCGACTTGGGCACCTCCTGGAGCGCGATGACGGGGTTGCCGCGTCTCTCGTAGAGCCGCATCATCTGGCCGATGCAGGGCTCCTCCGCGTCGACGATGTCGTCGCCGAGGAGGACGGCGAACGGCTCGCCGCCCACGAGGTCCTTCGCCTGCAGGACGGCGTGGCCGAGCCCGAGCGCCTTCTTCTGGCGGACGTACGAGACCGGCATGATCTCGGCGACCTCGCGGACCTGCTCGAGGAGCCCGTTCTTGCCCTTCTCCTCGAGCATGTGCTCGAGCTCGAACGACGTGTCGAAGTGGTCCTCGATCGCGTTCTTGCCGCGTCCCGTCACGATGACGATCCGCGCGATGCCGGCGTCCCGGGCCTCCTCGACGACGTACTGGATGAGCGGCCGGTCGACCAGCGGCAGCATCTCCTTGGGCTGGGCCTTGGTGGCGGGCAGGAATCGCGTCCCCAGCCCCGCGGCCGGGAAGACGCCGACGCGGATCTTCTGCTGGCTCAAGAGACGTCCTTTGACTCGAGGCGCCCCTCGAGGCTGCGAAGTGGGTTGCGGTTGGACATTCGCTTCATTCTGACTCGCTCTGACTCGCTCTGACTCGCTCGGCACGATGCGACCTGGGCCGTACTCCTTGAAAACTCTCGGCTGCCGGTCGCGGAGCGACCGCCGCAGCCGGAGTCATCAGTGTAGCCGAGCCCACCCCTTCACTCGGCGGGCTGCCCGTACAATGAGCGGGTGCGCGCGAACTGGACGTCTCTCCTCCGGCGGGCCGCCGTCGCGACGGCCCTCGTCGCCCTCGCCGGCACGGCGCGAGGCGCCGCGTGGTGGCGCCTGCCGCTCTGGGGCGCGGAGGTGCGCGTCTTCGCGCTCGATCCGTTCGCCGCCGGCGTCGTCTACTGCGGCACCTCGCGCGGCAACTTCTACGTCTCGGCGGATTCGGGCCGGAGCTGGGCGCCGGCGCGTCCCGGTCCGGCGTTCCCCGGCTATTACGTCAGCGGTCTCGTCGCGGATCCGGACACTTCCGGCCGCCTGTGGGCGACGCTCGTCGGCGACCTCGGCGGCGGTCTCCTCGTGCGGAGCGACGACCGCGGGGCGTCCTGGTCCGTCCTCGTCGAGGAGCAGCGGTCCGTCCCGACGCGCGCGCTGGCGCTCGGTCCGGTGAGGCCGCGGGCGCTCGCGATCGGCGGCGACGAAGGCGTGCGCCTCTCCGCCGACGGAGGCCGGACGTGGACGCGGACCGGCGAGGGCGTCGACGGGCTGCATCAGGTCGAGTCGCTCGCGTTCGATCCATCCGATCCGGCCGTGCTCTACGCCGGCACGTGGCGGCAGGCGTTCCGCACCCGCGACGGCGGGGCGTCGTGGCGCCGCATCGCCGACGGGATGGTTCTCGACGCGACGGTCTATGCGTGGGACTTCGATGCCGCGGACGCCCGCGACGTGTGGGTCTCCACCTGCGGCTGGGTCTACCACTCGAAGGACGGCGGCGACCGCTGGACGCGCTACACCAGCGGGTTCACCAACCGCCGCTCCCACAGCGTCCGCCGCGACCCGACGCGGCCCGGCGTGATCTACGCCGCCACCGTCGGAGGCCTGCACCGCTCCGCGGACGGCGGCGCGACCTGGACGCGCGTGTCGCGCGAGTCGCTCGTCGTCACCGCGCTCGAGGTGGACCGGCGCACGGGCCGCCTCTACGTCGGCACGGAGGGCGAGGGCGTCTTCACGTCCGACGACGGCGGGCGCACGCTCGAGCCGGGCTCCCGCGGCCTGACGGAGGCGCGGGTCCCGGAGCTCGTCTCGGACCCGAACGATCCCGGCCGCGTGTACTTCTTCCGCGCCTTCGCCGGGGAGGAGTCGGGCGTATGGGAGGTCACGGGCCACGAAGTCCGCAAGGTCTCCCGCGATGCGCTGCCCGCGACCGCTTCCCTCGCCGCGTTCCGCGGCCCTTCCGGCCGCACCGTTCTGCTCGTGGCGAGCGCGAACGGCGTCCGGGTCTCGAAGGACGGCGGCGCGCGCTGGGCAGTGCCCGCGGCGCCTCCGCCGGGCGCAGCGATGGGCCTGTGGGGCGGCCCGTTCGACGCGCCCGTGGTGGTCACGGTGGACGGCGTGTTCACGACCGCCGACGGCGACCGCTTCGAGCCGGTCCCGGGCGGCCTGCGCACGGTCGAGGCCGCCGAGCTCCTCGCCGACGGCAACGGCGAGCCGCTCCTCGAGCTGCGCTCCGGAACGACGCTGTCGTACTGGAACGGCCGCGCGTGGTCCACGCGCAAGAAGGCGGCGCTCGGCGGCGGCATCTTCATCCAGAGCTCCGGCAAGCCCGCCGGCGGCTGGTCGAACCTCCAGGAGGTCGACGGCACGCTCTGGTGGCAGGAGGGCCGCAACCGGCGCGCCTTCACGAGCCCGCGCGCGTCGCTCGCCCTCGCGTCCGCCGCGGCGTCGGCCGGCGGCCGGGTCTACGTCGCCACGATGGGCGACGGCCTCTTTCTCTTCGAGCCGTAACTCCCGGGGCGACGCCGCACCGCTTCGCCCCGTAGAACAGTCGAAACGTGACGAGCCGGAGCCATCGGGGAATTCCTGCGGCCCTGCTCGGCGCCTCGATCGGTCTTGGCCTCGCGTTCCTCGTCTCGCCGCATCTGCCCTGGCGCTCCCGTCCGGGTCAGCTGCCGGGCCTCGCCGCGGACCTGGGGTTCGATCCGCGCGGCGGCGTCCTGCGCCTCGCGCTCGTCGTGCTGCTTGCCGCTCCTCGGCGGCGCCGCCGCGCGATGGATGTTTCCGCCGCGCTTCCCCGGCGGCCTCGGCGGCGCCGAGGCTTCGGCCCGCCGCCGGGCGCCGCTTCGGCGCCCCCATCCGCCGATCCTCCTGCCCGCCGTCCTCGCGCACGCGCTGGGCGCGTGGACATTCCTGAGCGGCCCGGCCCTCTGGCATGCGATCGCGCCGTGGACGCTCTACGCGGTCCTCGCGGCGGCGAGCCTCGCTCTGACCGCCATCCTCGGCCGCGGGCGCCTCGAAGCGGGCGCGGCGTATCTCGGCGCGGCGGCGCTGGTTCTTCCGGTCGCTCTGCTCGGCCCGCGGCCCGACGCCTTCTTCGTCGCGGCCGGAGTCGCCGTCTACGTCGTCCCCGCGATCGCGCGCCTCGTCGTGATCTTCGTCCCGGCGACGCCGCGCGTGTCCCGGGCGCTCGTCGTCGCGCTTCTGCTTCCCGGCAGCGTGACGGCGCTGGCCGCGGCGACCTGGACGCGCGGGCCCCGAGCCGCGGACGTCTTCGAAGACGGACATGCGCTCCTCCCGGCCTCGGAGTACCTCCGCGGGGAGAAGCCCTATCGCGACATTCTGCCCGGACACGGCCTCGTCAGCGACGGCGGTCTGGCTCTCGTGCAGCTGAAGATCTTCGGCGACGACTACGGTGGCCTGTCCCGGGGCGAGAAGGCGACGGGTCTCCTGTTCAATCCGGCTTTCTATGCCCTCGGGCTCGGCGCCACCGGCAGTCCGGCCTTCGGGTTCTTCGGTCTCGTCCTCTCCTTCCTTTTCTTTCCCCAGTACGTTCATTTCCGGCCCATGGCGTCGTTGTGGACGCTGGCGCTGGTCCTGTACGCCGCGCGTTCGAAGAGACGGAGCGCGTGGTACGCCGCCGGCGCGGCGCTGCCCGTCGGCCTCTGCATTGCGGTCGAGTACGCGACGTACACCGCGGCCGCCGTCGCGGTGGCGCTCTGGGTGGCGCGCGGTCGGCGTCTGGATCACCTGCGCCGCGTCCTTTTCGGCGCGCTCGCCTCGGCCGCGGCCGTCGCGCTCGTCTTCGGGCTCCTCGGCGTTTTGAGCGGATTCCTGCACGCGACGTTCGTTTTCGTCCCCGCGCTCCTTCCGGTATACGCGCTGGGGTTTCCGAAGCTCCCGCGGCCGCGCGACGCGGCGGCACTGTGGGCGAGCGTGGGGGATCCGACGGTCCTCCTGTATGCGTTCGTCGCGCTGTCCGTCGTCCTTCTCGGCGCGTTCCTGCCCCGCGCGCCTCGCGTCGGCCCACGGGCGCGGGCGGCGCTGCCGGTGATGGCGTGGGCCGTCGCGGCGATGCCCTCGGTGCTCGAACGCTGGCACGTCGGCTATCCGCTGTTCGTCGTTCCCGTCGGGCTCCTGCTCCTCGTCCGTTGGGCCGGCGGATGGAGACCGTGGACCAGCCCGTTTCGACTCGTTCCTCCGGCCGTGCTCGGCGCGCTGGCGCTCGCGCGCCACCCGGTGTTCCTCTCGCTGCTCCTCGCCGGCCAGATCGCGCAGCCTTCGCGGGGCCCGGCGGACTACCGCCCGCTCGAGGCGCCGCCGCGGGCGAGGGGAGCCTTGTTCGGTCCGACCGACGCGAAACTCATCGCGTCCACCGCAGCCATGCTGCGGCGAGCGAGGCTCCGGCCCGACGACACCTGGTTCGACTTCGTCGGTGCTCCGGGTCTCTACTACCTGTTCGACCGGGACTGCCCGATCCGCTACTACGAGGTCGGCTTTTACGAGACCGAGGACGCGCAGCGCGAAGTCATCCGGGCGATCGAGGGGAATCCGCGCGTCAGGGCGGCGCTCGTGTCGGGACTCTGGCCGGTCGCGATCGACGGCGTTTCCAACGATCGGCGCGCGCCGCTCGTCGCGGCGTACCTGCGGGAGCGATTCCGGCCGTTCTTCCGCGAGGACGGCGTCGAGTTCTGGATCCGGAAGGACGAGGGAGCCGGCGTTACCCCGGCAGGTCCGCGAGCTTCAGCGTCGACCCGACCGTGACTCCGATTCCGAGCGGACCGCTTCGCGGTCCGACGAACGAGAAAGGGAAAGTCGCCGAGGCCGTCTCTCCCGAGGAAATCGTCGACTCTCGAATCGGCCCTGGTCAGCGAGGGATTTCGAGCAATTTCAGCGTCGTGCCGACGGTGATTTTGTCCCTCTCCGCCATGCCGCCCGCGATCTCGAGGACCTGGCGCGCGGGACCGTCGGGCCCGTAGGTCGGGCACGGATCCGCCTTGCAGGGCGGCGTGTTCGCCGAGACGTAGAGCACCTTCCCCGACTCGTCCATCCAGATCATGTCGAGGGGGATCATCGTGTTCTTCATCCAGAAGTGGTGCGGCTCGCTCGTCGGAAAGACGAAGAGCATGCCGGTGTTCGGCGGGAGGCTCTCGCGGAACATCAGGCCCTGCGCCTGGTCCTCGGGCGTGAGCGCGAGCTCGAGCCGGTAGGCAGCCCCGGAGGGCATCACGGCGCGCGGGCCGCTCGCGGCGGAGGCCGCCGTCGGCGCCGCTCGGCGTCGGGGCGGAACCGCCAGCGGGCCCCGCCGCGGCGCCGCACGCGACGGCGAGTCCGGCGAACGCCGCGAGACCGGCGGCCGCGCGCATCACGCCGGGGTCCCCTTGGCCTCGGCGGGACCCTCTTCCTCGCCCTCGTACATCTCGTCGCGGTGCACGAGCGCGTACTTCTTGGCGTAGTAGCGGAAGGACCGGAAGGACATGTGGAGGAGCTCCGCGGCCTTCGTCTGCACCCCGCCGGAGCGGTCGAGCGCCTCGCGCATGAGGCGCTTGCCGACCGTCTCGAGGTACGCCTCGAGATTGATGCCCTCCTCCGGAAGGCTCTCGAAGTCCGGGACGCGCGTCCGCACGCCGAGGAGGATCGCCTCGGGAAGGCTCGAGGGGTGGATCACCGGCCCCGGCTCGAGCGCCACGGTGCGCTCGAGGGTGTTCTCGAGCTCGCGGACGTTGCCGGGCCAGGGGTACGCCTCGAGCAGGCGCATCGCCTCGATCGAGATCTTCTTCTCGGGGATCTTCTGCTCCTTGCAGATCGCGGTGATGAAGTGCGCGGTCAGCGGCGCGATGTCCTCGGGGCGGGACCGCAGCGGCGGCAGCGGGATCGGGATGACGTTGATCCGATAGAAGAGGTCCTCCCGGAACTTGTTCTCGGCGACGAGGTCCGTCAGGTCCCGGTTCGTCGCGGCGATGATCCGCACGTCGACCGACGTCTCGTCGTTGCCGCCGACCTTCCGGATGAGCTTCTCCTGGATCGCCCGGAGGAGCTTGACCTGCATCGTCGGCGTCGTCTCGGAGATCTCGTCCAAGAAGAGCGTGCCGCCGTCGGCTTCCTGGAACAGCCCGCGCTTCTCGCGCACCGCGCCGGTGAATGCGCCGCGCTCGTGGCCGAAGAGCTCCGACTCGAGGAGCGTCTCGGGCAGCGCGCCGCAGTTGATCGAGACGAACTTCCGTTCCTTGCGGATCGAGGAGAAGTGAATCGCGCGGGCGATGAGCTCCTTGCCCGTGCCGCTCTCTCCGGTCAGCAGGACCGTCGAGGAGACCTTGCCGATGCGCTCGATCGTCCGGAAGATCTCCTGCATGCGGCTGCCGCGTCCGATGATGTTGTTGAAGGTGTACTTGCCGGCGAGCTCCTGCCGCAGGTACAGGTTCTCGTCCTGCAGCCGCTTCTCGCCGAGCGCGCGGCGGACGACCAGGACGAGCTCGTCGTTGTTGAACGGCTTCGCGATGTAGTCGATGGCGCCCCGCTTCATCGCCTCGACGGCGTCCTCGGTCGACGTGTGCGCCGTGATCATGATGACGGGGGTGGGCAGCTTCTCGTCGCGCACGCGCTGCAGGAGGTCGAGGCCGTTGCCGTCGGGCATCTTGATGTCGCAGAGGATGACGTCGGGACCCGAGCGCACCGCCGCCGCGACACCCTCCTTGAAGTTCGCGGCCGTGGAGACCTCGAACCCCTGCTTGTGGAAGAGCAGCGCGAGCATGTCCCGCAGGGACTTCTCGTCGTCGACGATGAGGAGGCGCGGCCCCGCGTTCACGACACCGCCTCCGGCGCGGTGGCGGCGAGTTTCGGAGTCGCTCGGGCGGCGTTCTCGCGCGGCAGCAGTACGGTCACGGTCGTCCCCTCTCCCGGCCTCGATTCGACGTCGATCGCGCCCCCGTGGTCCTCCACGATGCGCCGGACGATCGCCATGCCGAGGCCGGTGCCTCCGTCGAACGCGGTGGAGAAGGGCGTGAAGACGCGGGCCAGCTCCTCGTCGCTCATTCCTCGGCCGGTGTCGCGGAACTTGATGCTATACCAGGCCCCGTCCTCGCGTCCCTCGACCGTGAGGGTGCCGCCGTCCGGCATCGCGCGCACCGCGTTCTTGGCGACGTTGTAGATGATCTGCCGGATCTGGTCGCGGTCGGCGGCGAGCGGCGAGGCCGCGGGCTCGACGTCCGCGACGATCGAGTGCGCATCCGAGACCTCGGCGGAAAGGCGGAAGAGGTCGAGCACCTCCTGGATGTTGCCGGCGACGTCGAAGACCGCGACGCGCCGCTCCTGCGGCCGGACGAAGCGCAGGAACTCCTCCAGGATCTTCGAGAGCCGGTTCGACTCGGAGACGATGATCTCCATGAGTCGCCTCTCGGCCGATCCGACGGAGAGGTCGTGCGCGAGGACCTGGACGGATCCCGAGATCGACGCGAGGGGGTTCCGGATCTCGTGCGCGATGCCGGCGGCGAGCTCGCCGACCGCGGCGAGCTGCTCGTTGAAGCGCGCCTGCCGCTCGAGCTTCTTGACCTCCGTCAGGTCCTGGAAGACGACGAGCGCCGCGTCCTGGCCGTCGGGATCCTTCAGCGCGCGGACCGAGTAGCCGATGACGCGGCGGCTTCCGCCGCGCTCGATCTCGGTCTCGGCCCGGAAGCCCTCGCGGCCGCGGCTCCGCTGCCGGATCTCCTTCCAGTCGCTCGGCAGGGACAGCCCGATCTCGTTCAGCCGCTTCCCGGCCGCGCGGGCGGGGACGATGCCCAGGATGTCGCCGCCGGCCTGGTTGAGGAACGTCACGCGCTCCTCGGCGTCCGTCGTGACGAGGCCGGACGACATGGACGAGATGACGTTCGCGTAGAGCGTCTGGATGCGCGAGAGCGCTTTCTGGCGCTCGCCGAGCTCCTCGCGCGCCGTGCGCAGCTTCTCGGAGAGGTAGGAGACCATGAACGCCACGCCGTAGAAGCCGGCCACGGTGATCGCGAGGTTGTAGCCGATGCGCTCGGCGTCCCACCGGGGGATCGCGGCGAGGGCTGGGCGCGGCAGGATGTCGTAGGCGGTCAGCTCGATCATCAGGCCGTGGAGGAGGGCCGCCACGGACGCGATGACGAGAGCCCCCGTGCGGAACAGGAGGAAGGCGGCGGCTCCGATCACGACGAGGTACAGGAAGGTGAAGACGGAGCTCGGCCCGCCCGACGAGTACACGAGCACGCACACGAGCCCGAGGTCCCCGAGGATCTGGAGGTACGCCTCGGCGCGCGTCGGCAGGAGACGGCCGAGCGTCCAGTCGAAGAGGGAGAGGACGAGGGCGGCCGCGCACAGGCCGTACAGGTACGAGAGGGAGGCCTCGGCGCCGGAGCCGGCCTGGACGAGAATCGCCGAAAGGAGGATCAGGGAGAGGACGACGATCCGGACCGCCGTCAGCCAGAAGAGCGAGCGCCGGAGAGGAGAGTCGTCCACGATCAAGAGATTACGCCGCGCACCGGCCGTCGATGATCAAGAGCCTACGCCGGGCACTAGCCCCCTCACCCCGGCCCTCTCCCCCCGCGGGGGAGAGGGAGGTGCCCGGCAGCCTCTCGGCCCCGGGCTTATCCGATCTTGTTGATCAGCGTGAACATCGGCAGGTACATCGCGATGACGATGCCGCCGATGATGACGCCGAGGATGAAGATCATCACGGGCTCGAGCAGCTTGACCAGCCCGGCGACCGCGATGTCCACCTCGTCCTCGTAGAACTCGGCGATCTTGTTGAGCATGGCGTCGAGGGCGCCCGTCTGCTCGCCGACGCCGATCATCTGCACGACCATGTTCGGGAAGACCTCCGAGTCCTTCAGCGGCTCGATCAGGGTCTTGCCGTTCTCGACGCTCTTGCGGGTGGAGATGATCGCGTCCTCGACGATCGCGTTGCCCGCCGTCCGGGCGGTGATGTCGAGGCTCTCGAGGATCGGCACGCCCGAGGAGGTCAGGGTCGCGAGCGTCCGGCAGAACCGGGCGACGGCGATCTTGCGCAGGATCATGCCGATGATCGGCGCCTTCAGCATCGCGCCGTCGACGACCCGCCGCCCTCGGTAGGTCCGGTAGTAGCGGCGGAAGAAGAAGATCAACGCCGCGATGCCGATCACGAAGAAGATGAAGTAGCGCGCGAGGAAGTTCGACGCGGCGATGACGACGCGGGTCGGGAAGGGGAGCTCCGCCCCGAGGCTCGTGAACAGGGCGGCGAACGTCGGGATGACCTTCAGCAGGATGACCGCGACGACGATCGCCGCGATCGTGATGACGGCGACGGGGTAGATCAGCGCGGCCCGGACCTGGGAGCGCAGCTTCACGGCCTTCTCGATGTAGGTCGAGAGCCGCTGGAGGATCGTGTCGAGAATACCGCCCGCCTCGCCCGCGGCGACCATGTTGACGTAGAGGTCGTCGAAGGCCTTCGGATGGCGGCGCATCGCGTCGGCGAGCGTCGAGCCCGCCTCGACGTCCTGGCGCACCTGCAGCAGGATCTTCGCGAAGTTCTTGTGCTCCTGCTGGTTCGCCAGGATCTCCAGGCACTGGACGAGGGGCAGGCCCGCGTCGATCATGACCGAGAACTGCCGCGTGAAGACGGCGAGCACCTTGGCCGGCACCCGGAAGCCCATCTTCGTGAGCGAGATCTCCTTGCCCCGCTCGCGGATGCCGGTGACGACGATGTTCTGGCGCCGCAGCGACGCCAGCGCGACTTCCTTGGTGTCCGCGACGAGCACGCCCTCCTGGACGAGACCCGTCCGGTTCCTGCCCTTCCAGACGTAATTCGGCATGCGTCTCAGGCCCTCTTGCCGGCCGTCGCCGTCGTGGTCGGGACGTTGACGCCGACGCCGCGGTTGATCAGCTCCTGCAGCTCGTCCGGAATCGACGAGCGGGAGAGCGCGCCCTCGAGCGAGATCTGCTTCTTCAGATACAGCGTCGCGAGCGCCTGGTTGAACGTCTGCATGCCGAACTTCGACTGCCCGGACTGCATCGTCGAGTAGATCTGGTGGATCTTGTCTTCGCGGATGAGGTTCCGGATGGCGGGGTTCGGGACGAGCACCTCGAGCGCCATCACCCGCCCCTTGCCGCTCGCGCGCTCGATCAGCGTCTGACACATGATGCCCTCGAGCACGAACGAGAGCTGGGTGCGGATCTGGCTCTGCTGGTGGGCGGGGAAGACGTCGATGATGCGGTTGATCGAGGTCGTGGCCGAGTTCGTGTGCAGGGTCGCCAGCGTCAAGTGGCCCGTCTCGGCGATGCGCAGGGCGGCCTCGATCGTCTCGAGGTCGCGCATCTCGCCGATCAGCACGACGTCGGGGTCCTCGCGGAGGACCGCGCGCAGCGCGTTGGAGAACGAGTGCGTGTCGGCGTGGAGCTCGCGCTGGTTGACGAGGCACTTCTTGTGCTGGTGCAGGAACTCGATGGGGTCCTCGATCGTGACGATGTGGAGCTGCTTCTCGCGGTTGATCTTGTCGATCATCGCGGCCAGGGTCGTCGTCTTGCCGGAGCCGGTCGGGCCGCACACGAGGATGAGCCCGCGCGGCTTGTCGCAGAGAAGCTCGATGACGGGCGGCAGGCCCAGCTCCTTGAAGCCGAGGATCTCGTACGGGATCTGCCGGTAGACGCCGGCGACCGCGCCGCGCTGCTGGAAGTTGTTCGCGCGGAAGCGGGCCATGCCCTTGACCCCGAACGAGAAGTCGAGCTCGAGATTTTCCTCGAAGCGGTGCTTCTGCGCGTCCGTCAGCACCGAATACGCGAGCTGCTTCGTTTCGGGGACCGTCAGCGGCGGGTACGGCAGCGGAATGAGCTTGCCGTCGAGCCGGACCATCGGCGGAGACTGGGTGGTCAAATGGAGGTCGGAACCCCCCATCTCGACCATCTGCTTGAGCAGGCCGTGCAACGTGGCGTCAGTCGCCATACGGTGGTCCCCCGATTGTTGTGTGGCAGTAGTTTACGCCTCCCGAGGGGGGAAAGAAAGACGGGAGACGGCAGGGCGCGGACCGGAAATCGGGCTCGTTTTCCGCCGCCGGGCGTCCGACTCGCCCCGCCCCGGGTGGTCGATCGGCTGTACGGATCGCCGTCCTAAAGGACAGTTTCTCTGAGCACTTCCTCGAGGGTCGTGGCGCCTTCCTTGATCTTCAGAAGGCCCGACATCCGCAGGCTGACCATGCCCTCCTCGATCGCCTTGCGCTTCAGCTCGATCGAGGACGCGCCCGACAGGATCATGTCCCGGATCTCGTCGGTGAAGGCGAGCACCTCGAACAGGCCGACCCGGCCCTTGTAGCCGGTGTTGTTGCACCGTTCGCAGCCGCGCCCGCGCTTGATCTTCAGCGACTTGACCTCGTCGGGCGCGAAGCCCACCTGCATGAGCATCTGGGGCGGCGTCTCGACCTCCTCGATGCACTGGCTGCAGATGCGGCGCACCAGCCGCTGCGCGCAGATGCAGTTGACCGAGGTCGCCACCAGGAAGGGCTCGATGCCCATGTTCATGAGGCGGTTGATGGTGGACGGCGCGTCGTTCGTGTGGAGGGTCGAGAGAACCAGGTGTCCGGTCAGCGCCGCCTTGACCGCGATCTCGGCCGTCTCGAAGTCGCGGACCTCGCCGACGAGGATGATGTCCGGATCCTGCCGCAGGAAGGAGCGCAGCGCCGACGCGAACGTCAGGCCGATCTGCTCCTTCATCTGCACCTGGTTGATGCCGGAGAGGTTGAACTCGATCGGGTCCTCGGCCGTCATGATGTTGACGGTCGGGTCGTTCAGGGCGGCGATCGCGGAGTAGAGGGTGTTGGTCTTGCCGGAGCCCGTCGGCCCCGTCACGAGGACGATCCCGTACGGCCGGTCGATCGCGTCCTTGAACCGGCGCAGCGGCTCCTGGTCGAAGCCGAGCTGCGTCATGTCGAGCTGCAGCTTCGACTTGTCGAGCAGCCGCATGACGACCTTCTCGCCGAAGTGCGTCGGAACGCTCGAGACGCGCAGATCGAGATCGCGGGAGCGCTCCTCGACGCGCAGGCGGATCTTGATGCGGCCGTCCTGCGGCAGGCGCTTCTCCGAGATGTCGAGCTTCGCCATGATCTTCAGACGCGAGATCAGCGGGTCCCGCGTGCGCATCGGCAGCGCCATGATGTTGTGGAGGATCCCGTCCACGCGGAAGCGGACGCGGAACTCCTTCTCGTAGGGCTCGACGTGGATGTCCGACGCCCCGGCCTTCAGCGCCTCGATCAGGATCAGGTTCGACACCTTGATGATCGGCGCCGATTCGCTCGACTTCGTCAGGTCGGAGAGGTCGATCTCCTGCCCCTCCTCGCCCCGGACGACGTCGACGTCGGCGCCCGTGTCGAGCCCGGTGATCTCGTCCATGTTGATCTCGCCGAGGCCGACCGATGCCATGTCGTCCATCGTCAGCGACGAGGAGGCCATGACGTCTTCTAGGCTTTCCCCGGAGGTCAGCGAGGAAGCCCCCGCCCCGGGCTTGGCGCGCTCCTTGAGCACGACCGAACGAGGCGTCCCGTAGTGCTTGTCGATCGCCTTGCGCAGCGCGATCTCGGACGCCACGACCGGCTCGACGTTGTAGCCGGTCATGAACTTGATGTCGTCCATCGCGAACACGTTGGTCGGGTCGCCCATGGCGATCGTCAGCGTCGCGCCGGTCTTGTTCACCGGCAGGACGCCGTACTTGCGGGCGACCTCGCCGGGCACGACCTTGATGATCGCCGGGTCGATCTCGAAATGGGCGAGGTCGATCGAGGGCACGCCGAACTGCTGGGACAGCGTCTCGGTGATGTCGCCCTCCGAGACCGCGCCGACCCGCACGAGGGCCTCGCCGATCTTGCCGCCCTCCTCCCTCTGCAGCTTCAGCGCCTTCTCGAGCTGATCGGGCGTAATCAGCTTCTGCTTGAGGAGAAGATCTCCGAGTTTGACGGCCATGGAGTCCTTGGATGGTAGGGGTTTACGCCCCGAGAGTCAAAGGTGGGCGTCACGAAAACCCTGTCTGTTCGGACAGCTCGAGCGCTCTTCGAAACACCGTCTCGTCCGAGACGTCGCGCATGCCGGCGACGACGCCGCGGCGATCGCGGTACGGTCCGTTCGATTCCGGATCGGTCGGGCCGAACAGGGCGAGCGTCGGCGTGCCCACCGCGTCGGCGAGGTGCAGCGGTCCGGTGTCGCCGCCGACGAAGAGGCGTGCGCCGGCGCACAGCCGCGCGAGACCGGCGACGTCGAGGAGCGGAGCGCGCCGGGCGTCGGGCGCGAGGGCGGCGAGGCGATCCGCACGCGCCGCGTCTCCCGGTCCCCAGGAGACGACGGCGGCGATCCCTCTTCCGGCGAGCGAGAGCGCGAGGCGCGCGAATCGCTCCTCGCCCCACGTCTTCCCGGGACGCGCGGCGCCCGGATGGAGGACCGCGTAGGCGGACGGGAGCGCCGCGACGAATGCGTCCGCGTCCGGCCGCGGGAGCGCGAGGAGGTGACGCGCGTCGGGAGCGCGCTCGCGGATCGGGATCCCGGCGGGATGGAGAAGCGCGAGATTGCGCTCGACGACGTGGCGCGCGTCGGGCGCGGGCCGCACGCGGACGTCGGCGAGAACGGCCGAGAGGGGCTCGCGCCGGGAGCCGGCGGCGAAGCCGACGACCGGAGCCCGCGCGAGGCGCGCCACGACCGCGGACTTGAACAGCCCCTGCGCGTCGAGCACGAGGTCGGGCGCGAACGCGCGCGCGCCCGCGGCGAGGCGGCCGATCTCGCGGCGCGTCGCCGCCGAGAACGGGCGCCGCCGCCAGCCCCGCGTGTCCGCGAGGAGAATCCGCCCGACGTCCGGGCTGCCCTCCAGGAGTCCGGCGAAGGGCGGCTCGATCACCCAGCCGACCTCCGCGCCGGAGAGCGCGGCGTTGCGGGCGAGCGGCAGCGCGTGGACGACGTCGCCCATCGACGAGAGGCGAACGACGAGAATTCTCACCGCGGCCGGCGAATCCGGTCGACGACGTCGCTCGTCGAGTGATCCTTCGGGTCCCCGACGACGACGGTGCGGCCTCCGTACGCGGCGACCACGTCGCGCTCCGGCACCGAGTCGGGCGCGTAGTCGGTGCCCTTGGCGTGCACGTCGGGGCGGAGCGCCGCGATCAGGGCGGCCGGCGAGTCTTCCTCGAAGACGACGACCGCGTCGACGGCGGACAGCGCCGCGACGATCTCCGCGCGCTCATGCTCGGGCACGACCGGCCGGCCGGCCCCCTTCGCGCGGGCGACCGAAGCGTCCGAGTTGACGCCCACGGCGAGCCAGCCGCCCTCGCGCCGCGCCGCCTCGAGGTAGCGCACGTGGCCGACGTGCAGGAGATCGAAGGCGCCGTTCGCGAAGACGACCGGGTGGCCCGCGGCGCGTTCCCGCGCGGCCATCTCGAGCAGCCGTTCGCACGAGACGACCTTGTCGGCGCTCACGAAAGGAGCGCGCGATCGGACTCGACGGCGGCCTTCAGCTCCTCGGCACGTACGACGGATGTCCCCATCTTCATCACGACGACGCCGCCGGCGAAGTTGGCGAGCAGCGCCGCCTCGAGCGGCGAGGCGCCGGCCGCGAGCGCGAGCGAGAACGTGGCGAGCACCGTATCGCCCGCGCCGGTGACGTCGGCGACCTGGTCGGTGCCGTGCACGGGGATGCGATGCGCTCCGCCGTCTTCCTCGAAGAGCGCCATGCCGCGCGAGCCGCGCGTGACGAGAAGCGTCGCGCAGCGCATCCGGCGTCGGAGCGCGGCGCCGGCCGCGTCGAGCCGCTCGTCCGAATCCTCGAGCGGCGCGCCGGAGGACTCCTCGAGCTCCTCCTCGTTCGGCGTTGCGGCGTCGACGCCGGCGTAGTCGGCGAGACGGTGGCGCGAGTCCACGCAGACGCGCGCGTCCGGCGGCAGCACGCCGCGCAGCACCGGGACCGCGGCGGGCGACACCGCGCCGTAGCCATAGTCCGAGAGGATCGCGCCCTGCGCGCCGGCGGCGGCCGCGCGGAGCCGCACGGCGGACTCGGGAGAGTCGGCGGTGCCCATCGGCAGCGCGTCCTCGATGTCGTAGCGGGCGACCTGCTGCTTGATGCCGTGCGGCGCGCCCCCGAGGAGGCGCGTCTTCGTCGGCGTGCGGTACCCGGCGACCTCGACCAGGCCCTCGGTCGCGATGCCGGCGCGCCGCAGCGCGTCCCGCAGGGCGCGTCCCGCGTCGTCGGTGCCGGTCGCGCCGACCGGCACGGGAACGCCGCCGAGAGCGCGGACGTTCGCGGCGGTGTTGCCGGCGCCGCCCGGGAGGTTCTCCTCCTTCCAGAACTGAAGGATCAGCACGGGCGCCTCGCGGCTGACGCGCTTCGGGTGGCCGTAGATGAAGCGATCGAGGACGTAGTCGCCCGCGACGACGAGACGGCGGTCCGCGAAGCCGTCGACGAGTGAGAGGAGACGCCCCTTCGAAACCGCGAACGTCACGGGCGCGGATTATAATGAGCGCCCCGATGCTCGACTCCCAGGTTCTGGTGCTGAATCGAGTCTTCCAGGCCGTGCAGGTCACCTCCGTCCGGAAGGCCTTCTCGCTCTTCTACAAGGGCCACGTGAAGGCCGTCCTGCCCGACTACACCACCTACGAGTTCGAAAACTGGTGCGACATCCCGCCCCAGCCTCAGGACGAGGTGGTGATGACGCCGTCGATGGCGATCCGGGTCCCCCGCGTCGTCGCGCTCAAGGATTTCGACCGGCTGCCGCGGCAGGAGGTTAAGTTCTCGCGCCACAACATCTACCTGCGCGACGGCAACCGATGCCAGTACTGCGGACACAAGTTCCCGTCCGCGGAATTGTCGCTCGACCACGTCGTCCCGCTGTCGCGCGGCGGCAGCTCCTCCTGGGAGAACGTCGTCTGCGCCTGCCTCGCCTGCAACGTCAAGAAGGGCAACCGCACGCCGCAGGAGGCGTCGATCCGCCTCGTCGCCGTGCCGCGCAAGCCGCGCTGGCACCCGGTGGGACAGTTCGGCTCGAGCCGGCCGCACCCGGCGTGGCGGCATTTCCTGGACGTGGCGTACTGGAATACCGAGCTGAGATGACGCCCGCGTGAGCGGGGCGTCATCTCATCCCGAGCGCAGCGAGGGATCCCTTTCGAGTCTCGCTGCGGCTTCTAAAGGGATCCCTCGGGCTCACGCCCTCGGGATGACCGGGAGGCCGCCGATCAGCTCCTCGACCGCCCGCACGACGTCCCTCACCTCGATCTCCTTCATGCACTCGTGCCCGTACGGGCAGTCCGTCTTGAAGCAGGGCGAGCAGAAGACGTAGCGGTCGAGGGCGCGCGCGGGGGACCCGGACGGACCCGTCCGGCCGGGATCGGTCGGGCCGAAGATCGCCACCACCGGAGTCCCCACCGCGCCCGCGAGGTGCATCGGGCCCGAGTCGTTCGTGACCGCGACGCGCGCGAGCGAGAGCATCGCCGCGAGCTCCACCGGATCCAGGTCGGCGCCGAGCACGGGCGGGCGCGAGCGCGCGGCCTCCGCGACGCGCGCGCCGAGCTCCGCCTCGCCGGGGCCGACGAGCACGGCCGGGGCGAGGCCACGCTCGGCGAGCGCGTCGGAGAGCCCGGCGTAGCGCTCGGCGGGCCAGCGCTTGCTCTGCGCGAAGGCGCTGCCCGGACAGAGCGCCGCGAAGCCGGCCCCCACCCGAGCCGCCTCGAGCGCCTCGTGGGCGCGGGCGAGGGATGCCGCGGGCAGGGGCAGCCGCGGCGGCTCGAGGTCGGGCGGGATTGCCCGAAGGGCGAGCAGCGCGTCGTAGTCGCGCAGCTGGTGGCCGGTCCCGGGCGGCGGCGGCGGCGCGTCGGTCAGGAGCCACGCGCGTCCCTCCGTCGCGTACCCGATGCGGCGGGCCGCCCCCGACGCGCGGGCGAGCAGCGCCGCTCGATAGGAGTTCGGGAGCAGCCACGCCTCGTCGAATCGGCCGCGCCGCGCCGCGACGACGTCGGCGAGGAATCCGGACCGGAACAGGACCTCTCCGACGCTCCCCTCCGCGCGGTAGATCGCCGCGGGTCCGCGCCGCGCGAGCACGGCGACCGCTCCTTTCGGCTCCGCCCGGGCGAGGGCGCGCACGAACGGGATCGACATCACGGCGTCCCCGATCCAGTTGGGGGCGATGACGAGCCTTCTCACCCGCGCGCCTCGCCGTCCGGCCGCGTCTTCCAGCGGTCGTGCATCCACAGCCACACGCCGGGCGCGCCACGGACGGCCTCCTCGGTCACTTCCATGTAGCGCGCGGTCGCCCGGCGCACCGACTCCTCCCGATCGAGCCCCTCTCCGCGAAACTCGTCCGCGAGGATCGGAACCCCGAGCTCCAGCCGATAGCGGCCCCCGCCCTCCGGCCAGACGAACGCGGGCACGACCGGCGCGTCCGTGGCGAGCTGCAGGACGGCGAGCGCGGGCGACGTCGCGGCGAGCCTGCCGAAGAAGGGGACGAAGACCGCCTCCTCGCGCACGACGTTCTGGTCGATGAGGATCGCGACGGTGCCGCCGCACCGGAGCGTCCGCAGGACGTCGCGCGCGGCCCGCCGCTTCGCGATCAGGCGGTTGCCGAACCGGGTCCGACGGCGCGCGAGCTCCCGTTCGAGGTGGGGATTGTCGAGGGGCCGCACGACCGGAGCGATGGGCCCGTCGATGAGGCCCGCGCGGATCGCGCCGAGCTCCCAGCTGCCGAAGTGCGCCGACAGGAGGAAAACGCCCCGGCCCCGCGCCCGCGCGGCCGCCAGGTGCTCCTCGCCCACGACGCGCACGCGCTCGCGGATCTCCGCCTCGGACATCCCCGAAACCTGGAGGAACTCGACGATCGCGGTCCCGAGCCAACCGGCGGACTCGGCGGCGAGGCGCGCGACCTCGGCGTCGCCCGCCTGCGGGAACGCGGCCCGGAGGTTTTTCGCGAGGATCCGCCGCCGGGAAGGGGCGAGCCGCGCGTAGACGCGCAGGAGCATCCCGCCGAGGCCCGCGGCGGCGCGTCGGGGCAGGAGCGCGAGTCCTCCGGTGACGGCGCGGAAGGCCCCGAGCTCGAGCGCGTCTCGAAAAGACGAGCGGCGGCGGAGCGGGGGCGCCCCGGCCGGCGCGCCGGCGGTCACGGCGCCGACGGGCGCGGGAGCCGCGCGGCGAGAAACGCAAAGAAGCCCGGCTCCTCGACCTCGACCGAGAGACGGACCGAGACGACCGGCAGGCCGGCGCGTCCCGCGAGCTTGACCGCGTCCTTGTCCGTCGTCACGGCGAAGCTCGCTCCCGTGCGCGCGGCGGCGTCGCGGATGCGGGCGAGCTCGCGCGGTCCGTAGCGCTGGTGGTCGCGGAACTCGAGGCGCTCCTCGGCGGCGAGGCCGAGCTCGGAGAGGGTGGCGGCGAACGAGGAGGGGTTCGCGATCCCGCAGACGGCGAGCAGGCGCCGCGCGGCGAGCGCCTCGGCGGCGATCGGCGCGCCCGTCTCGTCGCGGAGCCCCGCGGCGCGCAGGCGCGCGCGGAAGACGGGCCGGCCCGGCGCGAGGCGTGCGACGGCATCGAGCGCCTCGGCGCGCGGCGCGCCGCGTTCGGCCCGGGTGAACACGATGGCGTCCGCACGCGCCATCGCTCCGAGGGGCTCGCGGAGGCGCCCGCGCGGCGGGAGCCGCCCGCCGCCGAAGGGGTCCGAGGCGTCGAGGAGCAGCAGGTCGACCTCGCGGCGGACCGCGAGGTGCTGGAATCCGTCGTCGAGCAGGAACAGGTCGGCGCCGAGCGAGAGGGCCCGCGCCGCGGCCTGCGCCCGCCGCTCGCCGACGACGACGCACACGCCGGGCGCCGCCGCGCGCGCCAGCGCCACCGGCTCGTCGCCGCCCTCCTCGGGCGAGACCAGCGCGCCGGCGCCTTCCCCGACGACGACCACGCCGCGCGACCGGCGGCCATAGCCGCGCGACAGAATCGCGGGACGCCAGCCCTCGAAGCGCAGCCTCCGGGAGAGGTACTCGACGAACGGCGTCTTGCCCGTGCCGCCGAAGGTGATGTTCCCGACGGAGATCGTCGGCCGCGGCAGAGCCTCCGCCGCGAGCCGGCCGGTCGCGTACCAGCGCGCGCGCAGCCGCGCCGCGCTCCCGTAGAGGGCCGACAGCGGCGCGCCGATCACGACGCCGCTCCGCAGGCGGGCACGGGGAGGAGGCGCGCCAGGGCCGACGCCGTCCGGTCGGCCGCGCCGCGGTTGTCGCCGACGAGGCGCTCCGCCTCGCGGCCGAGCCGGCGCGTCTTCTCGGGGTCCCCGAGCGCGTCCGCGAGACGGACCGCGAGCGCGGCGCCGTCTCCGACCCGCGCGAGGACGCCGCGCGCCTCGCCGGCCGAGGCGATGTCGCGGAAGTTCTCCATGTGCGGCCCCGCGATCGCCGCGACACCCGCGGCCCACGCCTCGATGGGGTTCTGTCCTCCGTGCGGCACGAGGCTGCCGCCGACGAACGCGAGCGCCGCTTCGCGATACGCCGGGGCGAGCTCGCCGATCGAGTCGAGGAGGTAGACGTCGGGGAGCGAGGGGACACGGGAGGCGGGATCCGATCGCCGCAGGACGGTCAGGCCGCGCGACTCGCACAGCTGCGCGACCGGGTCGAAGCGCTCGGGGCGCCTCGGCGCCAGCAGCAGCAGCGGCCGCTGCGGGAGCGTGAGCCACGCCGCCAGCACGACCTCGTCCTCGCCCTCCGCGGTCGATCCGGCCGCGAGCACGGGTCTCCCCGAGGCGGCCTCGCGCAGCCGCGCCGCATCCGCGAACGGAACGGCCGCCGGCGGGTCGAACTTCAGGTTGCCCGTCACGACGACGCGCTCGGAAGGCGCGCCGAGCGAAAGCGCCCGGTCGGCGTCGTCTTCGGACTGCATCGCGAAGAGCGCGAGCCGCGACAGGGTCCGCCGCACGAAGCGTCCCGCCAGGCGGTAGCGGCGGAACGAGCGCTCGGAGAGGCGGCCGTTGACGAGGGCGACCGGCACACCCCGCCGCTCTGCCCGCTCGAGGAAGAGCGGCCAGATCTCCGTCTCGACCAGCACGACGAGCCCGGGCCGCGCCTCCCGGAGGGCGCGCTCGACCGCTCCGGCGAGGTCGAAGGGGAAGGCGAACACGTCCGCCCGGCCGCCGAGGGTCCGCTCCGCGAGCGCCCGGCCGGCCTCGGTCGTCGCCGAGACGCCGAACCGGGAGCCCGGCCGTGCGCGCTCGAGAGCGCCGAGAAGGGTGCGCGCGACGCCGATCTCTCCGACCGAGACGCCGTGGATCCAGATGCCGCCCGCGAGATCGGGCCACGGCCGCATGCCCATCCGGCCGCGCACGTCGCCCAGGCGCCGGCCTCCCGAGATCGAACGGAGCGCCGCGTACGGAGCGTAGGCGGCGAGAGCGGCGGCCGCGGCGGCCCGGTAGAGGAACAAAGCAGGCCGATTATCGCCGCATTGCTTGCCCGAGAGGCACCAAAGATTTAAGATTCAATGGCTTAGGACGGCGAAAAGGCCCCCAACGGGAAGGGGGGCTGGTCCGTATAACCCGCAGGAGGGGACCTGTCCGACTTCATGGAACTCGTCTATAGCCAGAACCGGGAGCGGCAGTCGGCCGGAGAGCTGCCGGACCGCGAGCTCGCGCTCAAAGCCCGGAGCGGGGACATGGTCTCGTTCGAGGTGCTCGTGTCCCGCAAGACGCCCGTGGTCGTGTCGCTCGCGCGGCGCATCGTCGGCAACGGCGAGGACGCGCGCGACGTGGCGCAGATGGTGTTTCTCCGGGTCTGGAAGGAGATCCATCGCTACGACGAGCGCTACTCCCTGAACACCTGGCTGTACCGCATCGCCACGAACCTCTCGATCGACTTCCTCCGCAGCGCGCGCAGCCGCGAGCGGGCCCACGGCGCGACCCTGCATCTCGTTCGGGAGCGCGAGGAGTCGACGGCCGGCGGCGCGACCCGCACGGCGGAGGACCGGGATCTCGCCCGCCTCTTCGAGGCCGTGTCGGGGAAGCTCTCCGAGAAGCAGAAGGCGGCGTTCGTCCTCCGGGAGATGGAAGACTGCGACACGCGCGACATCGCCGAGATCCTCGGATGCGGCGAGTCGACGGTGCGCAACCACCTCTTCAACGCGCGGCGCATCCTCCGGAAGGAGATCGCCCGCCTGTACCCCGAGTTCCTCCGTGGAAGGTCGCTCTCGTGAGCGCGATCTGCGGGATCGTGAGCTCGGGTCTCGACGATTACCGGGCGGACGCTCTGCCCGCGCCGCAGCGGCGGATCCTCCGTGACCACCTCGCCGCGTGCGCGGACTGCCGCGAGGCGGCGACCCGACGCGACGCCTCTCTCGTCTTCTCCCGGCGCTTCGACGAGGACGTTCCGGCCGAGGAGGTCGCGAACGTCCTCGCCGCGGTCCGCACGGGAGTCGCGCACATCGAAGCGGAGCGGCGGCTGCGCCGTCCCGGTCGGGGCCGCCGGTGGGCGGCGACCGCGGCGGCGATCGCGCTCGCCGCGCTGCTCGCGCCGGCCGTCTCCTCCCGCCGCGAGCCGCGCGACGTCGCGGCGTCGGCCGGAGAGGGCGCGCGCGCGACCGCGCCGGCGAGGCGAGCGGTCCCGGAGACGTCGATCGAGCCGGCCGCCGCGACGGCGGAGGCGGCCGCTCCGGCGTCGAGCGCGACCGTGTACGAACTGAACCCCGGCGCGGGCCGGGAAGAGCCGCGGGTCGTCTGGATCGTGGATCGGGGGCTCGATATCTGACCGGGCGCCGGGCCGCCGACCGGGCCGTCCCCGGACGGGACCGGGAAATTTCATTCGCGTGAAAAAGAAGACGCTTCTCATCCTCGTCGCCACCCTCCTCGCCGCCGGCGTGCTCCGCGCCGCCGACGACGTCGCGGTGCGCGTGTACGTGCTGAAGTACAAGCGGGTCGAGGAGGCGCTGCTGCTCGTGCGGCCGGCGCTCTCCGAGGCCGCGTCGGTGACGCTCGCGCAGAAGCTGAACGCGATGACGGTGACGGCGCGTCCCGAGAAGCTCGACCAGATCGGGAAGATTCTCGCCTCCTTCGACGTGCCGCCTCGCGGCTACGACTTCGCCGTCAAGCTCGTGCGGGCGCGGGCCGACGTGCCGTCGGGATCGATCGCGAGCGAGATCGGCGGTCTCGGCGCGAAGCTGAAGTCGCTCTTCCAGTTCAACGACTACGCGCTCATCGACTCCGTCGTCCTGCGGGGCGTCGAGGGCGGCAGCCTCCGCTACCAGCTCGGTCCCGACTACCACCTGAGCTTCGCGATCCATCCGGGCGCCGTGGATTCCCGCGAGCTCCTCCTCTCGGGGCTGACGCTGTCGCGCGTGTGGGGCAAGCCCGGCGAGGCCACGTTCTTAAAGCCGCTCTACCGGACGTCGGTGCCCATCACGCTCAGCCAGACGCTCGTGCTCGGCGCGTCGCGGGACGAGGCCTCGAAGAGCGCGCTGATTCTCGTCGTGCTCGCCGAGGAGGCGCCGCGCGCCGACGCCGCGAAGGGCACGTCCGGCCCGAAGGCCGCGGAGAAGAAGAAGTGACCGAGTTCCGCGTCAAGGTCGGCTGGCCGGACGGCTCCGTGGCCGAGCAGGCGGTGATGGCGCTCGACGGAGGCGCGGCGCGCCTCGAGATCGAGCGGCGCGGCGGCCACGTCTTCGAGGTGCGCCGCAAAGGCTTCTCGCTGCGCGCCGCCCGGGGGAAGGGGCGCGGCCACGTGAAGATGGGGGAGTTCCTCATCTTCAACCAGGAGCTGATGGCCCTCCTGAAGGCGGGACTCCCGGTCGTGCGCTGCTTCGAGATCCTGCTCGAGCGGCAGAAGAATCCGACGCTGCGCCGCGTGCTCGGGGACGTGCGGGAGCGCGTCAACTCGGGCTCGTCGATCTCCGAGGCGTTCGCGGAGGAGGGCGACCTCTTCCCGCGCCTCTACTGGACCTCGCTGAAGGCGGGGGAGAAATCGGGCGAGCTCGAGCCCGTCCTGCGCCGCTACCTGAAGTACCAGAAGACGGTCATCGCGCTGACGCGCAAGGTCGTCTCGACGCTCGTCTATCCCGCGATTCTCATCGCGCTCTCGGCGGGACTCATCACGATCCTGATGACGTACGTCATCCCGCGGTTCACCGAGTTCTTCGCGGACTTCAACGCCGACCTTCCGCTCCTGACCGTCGTCGTGCTCTCGACGGCGACCTTCCTCCGGACCCACATCCTGATCATCGTCGGCGGCCTCGGCGGAGCGGCGTTCTTCGCGTCGCGCTGGCTGAAGACTTCGGTGGGACGGCAGTGGCTGGACGGGGCGAGCCTGAAGGTGCCGATCATCGGCGGCATCTTCCGCCGCTTCTCGATCACCCAGTTCACGCGCAGCCTCGGCACGCTGCTCGGGGGCGGAACGCCGCTCGTGCCCGCGCTCGAGAACGCCGCCGATGCGGTCGGCAACCGCGCGATCTCGCGGCGGATCCGCGAGTCCGTGCCGAAGGTCCGCGAGGGCCGGGAGCTCTGGAAGACCCTCGAGCAGACGGACATCTTCACCGACCTGACGATCGAGATGATCAAGGTCGGCGAGTCCTCGGGCGCGCTCGAAGAGATGCTCGCCGCCGTGTCCGAGTTCTACGACGAGGAGATCGACCTCCTGCTCGCGCGCGTCATCTCGTTCGTCGAGCCGGCGATCCTGGTGTTCATGGGAGGCGTCATCGTGACGATTCTCCTGTCGGTGTATCTCCCGATGTTCCGCCTGATGTCGGCGATCAAATCGTGAGGCGCTGATGGCCAAGCAGGTCAGCAACGGAAAAAGCGTGGTGGAGGCCATCCGCTTCTCGTCGCGCGCCGACGAGGAGGCCCAGGCGCTCGCCCTCTCGGAGCGCCTGGGGCTGCCCTTCGTGGATCTGCCGTCCTTCCGCGTGGACGCGGACCTCTTCCGCTCGATTCCGGTCGAGTGGATGCTCCGCTACGGCTTCGTCCCCGAGAGCCGCACCGAGAAGGCGATGACGATCATCTGCGCCGACCCGACCGACGTCGTGCACCTCGACGAGCTCGAGCTGCTCCTCGGTCTGCCGCTGCGCCTGAAGGTCGGGAGCCGCGCGGCGATCGCGGACATCCTCCAGAAGAGCGAGTCCTCGCAGCGCGTCCTCGACGAGGCGACCGAGGACTTCCGGATGCAGCTCGTCTCCGAGGACGAGGAGGGCGAGGAGACCCTCACGATCGACCGGATCGCGCAGGACAGCTCGCCGATCATCAAGCTCGTCGACTCCGTCGTCTTCAACGCGATCCAGCGCCGCGCCTCGGACATTCACATCGAGACGCAGGAGAACGTCGTCATCATCAAGTACCGCATCGACGGCGTGCTCTACCAGGCGATGGACCCCATCGACAAGCGGCACCACGGCACGATCATCTCGCGCATCAAGGTCATGTCCGAGCTCGACATCGCCGAGAAGCGCGTGCCGCAGGACGGCCGCTTCAAGCTGCGCGTCCGCGGACGCACGATCGACTTCCGCGTCTCGATCATGCCGACGGTCCACGGCGAGGACTCGGTCATCCGCATCCTCGACAAGGAGTCGGCCAACGCCGAGTTCAAGAGCCTCAACCTCGAGGTCGTGGGCTTCGACCTCGAGACGAAGAAGAAGCTGCGCAAGTTCATCCGCGAGCCCTACGGGATGGTGCTCGTCACCGGTCCGACGGGCTCCGGCAAGACGACGACGCTCTACGCCTGCCTCTCGGAGATCCAGTCCGTCGAGGACAAGATCGTCACGATCGAGGACCCGGTCGAGTACCAGCTGCGCGGCATCACGCAGATTCCCGTCAACGAGAAGAAGGGCCTGACGTTCGCGCGAGGACTGCGTTCGATCCTCCGCCACGACCCCGACAAGATCATGGTCGGCGAGATCCGCGACGAGGAGACCGCCCAGATCGCCGTCCAGTCGGCGCTCACCGGCCACCTCGTCTTCACGACGGTGCACGCGAACAACGTCGTGGACGTGCTCGGCCGGTTCCTGAACATGAAGGTCGAGCTCTACAACTTCGTTTCGGCGCTGAACTGCGTCCTCGCGCAGCGGCTCGTGCGCAAGATCTGCCCGCACTGCAAGGCGCCGGTGACGTTCACGCCGGAACAGATGCGCGAGCTCGGCGTCGACCCGAAGCAGCTCGAGGGCAAGACGCTCTACGAGGGGAAGGGCTGCCTCGAGTGCGACGGCACCGGCTTCCACGGCCGGATGGCGATCGCCGAGCTGCTCGACCTCTCCGACCGGATCCGCGGGCTCATCCTCGAACGGCGTCCGGCCTCCGACATCAAGAAGGCGGCGCGCGAGGAGGGAATGATCTTCCTCCGCGACTCGGCGCTTTCGAAGGTGTTCGAGGGGACGACCACGCTGAAGGAAATCAACAAGGTGACGTTCGTCGACTGATGAAGCCGCTGAAGATTCCCTTCGTCAAGCCCGTCGTGCCCCCGCACGTGTTCTGCCTCCTCGACGAAGGGGTGACGTACGCGCGCGTCCGCGATGAGGCGCCGGAGGGATTCGTCGAGGCGCGGCATTTCAAGTACCCCTCGGGGTCGCTCGGCGGTCCGTCGGGCGGAGCGCCCCTCGTCACGCGCGAGGCCGTCGCCGAGGCCGTCAAGGCGGCGCGCGCGCTCGCCGGGGGACGCCTCTCGCGCGCGTCCGTCGTGTTCCCGGACGCCTGGGCGCGCATCGTGCCGGTCGAGCTCGAGACGATGCCGGCGGACGCCGTGTCGGGCGTCGAGATGGTGCTGTGGAAGCTCCGCAAGCTGCTGCCGACGCTCCCGGCCGACGTCGCCCTCGTGTACGCGCCGATGCCCGTCCTCGGAGAGGAGAAGCGGGTGCTCGCCGCCGCGACGCCGCACGCGGCGATCGAGGCGATCGAGCGCGCCTTCGAAGAGGTCGGCGTGCGCGTCGGGTACCTCGCGCCGTCCTCGCTCGCACTGTTCGAGGGCCTCGCTCCGGCCCTGTCCGCGGCGGCGGCCGGCGACTGGGCGCTCCTCCATCGCTCGGGCGGCGGGCTCGCGTTCTTCATCGGCCGCGGCGCCGAACCGATCTTCTTCCGGCAGCGCCCGGCCGGCGATGCGGAGGGCCACGAGCAGGAGGCCCGGCTCTCCCTCTCGTACTACGCCGAGCGCCTGAAGGGTCCGGGCATTCGCGCGGTGTACGTGCACGACGAGGGCCCGGAGGGCCCCGCCGCGAGCGCCTCGGCATTCCCGGTCACGCCGGTCCCGGTGACGGGGCGGCTCCTCGGGGCGGACGAGGGCTTCGACGAGCGGGTGCGCGCGCGGCCCGAGCTCCTGGCCGGATACGCGGCGGCGAGGGGACGGTCGTGACGGCGAGCTGGAACTACGCCCGGCGGCCGTTCCGGGACGACCGTCCGGCGTGGGTCGCGGCGGCGGTCCTCTTCTTCGTCGGCGCCGTGCTCCTCGCCGTCAACGTGCGCCTCTACACGGCGTATCGCCGCGGCGTCTCCGACGTCACCGGGGAGATCGCGGCGCTCGAGACCCGCCAGCGCGCCGCCGACACGCGCGCGAACGAGGCGAAGACCTCGCTCTCCTCCTACCGGCTGTCGGCGCTCGCCGAGGAGAGCCACGAGCTCGCCCGCGTCGTGGCGGAACGGCGCTTCTCGTGGACGGGCCTCCTCGCCCACCTCGAACGGACGCTGCCTTCCGACGTCGGGATCCTCCGCCTCCAGCCGATCTTCGGCAAGGAGGGCGACGTCTCGCTCGTTCTGCAGCTCGCCGGCCGCAGCCGCGAGGCGGTCGTCCCCACGCTCGCGGCCCTGGCGAAGGACCCGGCGTTCGGATCGATCGAGTTGCGCGTGGAGACGCAGCCGGAGGGCACGACGGCCGACCCGTTCCAGTTCACTCTCTCCAGCCGTTACACGCCGGCCGCCGTGGCCCAGACGGTCCACGGCAGCGCGAAGGCGAGCGAGAAGACCAGCGTGAGGACGAGCGAGAGGACGAGGGAGAAGACGACCGAGCGCCGGAAGACGGAGCCCGGGACTCCCGGCCCGAAGTCGCCCGCTCCTCGGCCGCCCGCCGGCCGATCCGCACCGGCGCCCGCGCCGAACCCGCTCGCCGCGCGGCCTCCGACGCCGCGAAAGCCGGCGCCGCGCGGACCGCTGAACCCGGCGCCGCACCCGCGCACTCCCGCGGAGGTGATCGAGTGAAGGGAATCTCGATCAAGGGCAGCCGGCTGCCGCTCGTGATCGGCGCCCTCGTCTTCGCGGGCGCGAATGTCGCCTTCTTCCTGACGTACCGGTCGGGGTTCGCCGAGAGGCGCGCGGTCCTCGAGTCCCGGCGCGACGGGCTCCAGAAGAACGTCGAGGCGGCGGAGAAGGAGGCGACCCGGGTCGCCGGCCAGAAGGAGCGCCTCGGCGACGTCTCCGCGGCGATCGACGAGTTCTACGGCCACCGCATCGGCCCGGAGCGGGAGACGCTCGCTCCCATCGTCGCGGAGATCCACGACATCCTGAAGGACGTCGGCGTCGCCGCGCCTCAGATCTCGTACGCCACGACGCCCATGCAGAAGCTGCCGCTGTCGGAGATGCGCATCGTCTTCAGCGTGAAGTGCGACTACCCGCGGTTCAAGCGCCTCCTGCGCGAAATCGAGACGAGCCCGAAGTGGCTCGCCATCCGGGACGTCTCGATTTCGCGCGACTCCGAGAAACCGGGATCGGTCCAGGTGCAGCTCGGCCTCGCGACGTACTTCACCGAGGCGGGCGCCGCTCCGGCGAAACCCGACGAGCGCCCGGCGCGGGCCGCCGCGGCGTCGCGGCGGAGCGATTGAGCATCTGATGGCGAGCCTCACCTCGAAGCTCGGCTCCCGCCGCCAGGCGATCCTCCTCGGCTCGCTCGCCGTAGTGCTGCTCCTGGCGGTCGTGCGGTGGCGGCCCGGCGGGGATGCGCCGGCCCCCTCCGCGGCCGCGGTGAAGCCCGCGGGGCGCGCGACGCCCCATTCGGGCGCCGCCCAGCGACGGCGCCGGCGCGCCGTTCCGCAGCCGCGGGCCGGCCGTCAAGAAGGAAGTCAATCCCGACGACGTGCCGCCGCTGCAGGTGTCCGACTTCGCGCCGCCCTCGGGTCCCGGCGCGGACGGCGGACGCGACCTGTTCGAGCTCCGCGACCCGACGAAGCCGCCGCCGCCCACGGCCACGCCCGCACCGCCGGCGCCCGGCGACGTGCGCTTCGTCGGTCCGCTCCCGCCGCCGCCGCCGACGCCGACGCCGAAGCCGCCCGACATCAGCTTCAAGTTCATCGGGACCTTCGGACCGAAGGAGCATCCGATCGCGGTCGTCCAGCAGGGCGACCAGGTCCTGAACGTCCGCGCCGGCGACACGCTGTTCGGCAAGTTCATTCTGAAGAAAGTGGGCTACGAGTCCATCGATGTCGGGTTCATGGGATTTCCGGAAGCCGAGACGCGGCGCTTGGGGATCACCCCGTGAGCGCCGTGCCGCACCAAGGGAAGGGGACGCAGCTGATGAAGTTCTGGATGCGGTCATCCGCGCTCGTGCTCGTGGTCGCCGCCGTCGGATGCGCCGGAGCGCGCATCTACCAGGAGGCGAAGGACGAGGAGGCCGTCGGCCACTACGACCTTGCGGTGATGAATTACGCGAAGGCACTCGAGCTCGACCCGACGAGCGCCCAGTACAAGGCGAACCTCGCCCGGGCCCGCGTGAAGGCATCGCAGTCCCACTTCGAGAAGGGCAAGATGTACCGCAACTCCGGCCGCTACGACCTCGCGGTCGTCGAGCTCGAGCAGTCGGTCCTCCTCGATTCGACGAACGACTATGCCGCGACGGAGCTGAAGCACGCGCGCGAGGACCTGGCGAAGGAGGAGGAGGAGCGCAACACCGAGTCGAACATCCAGCGCATCAAGAAGAAGGTGAGGGGGGCGCGCGCGACGATGGTCCTCCTCGAGCCCTCGAGCGACAAGCCGATCAACCTGAACTTCCCGCAGCCGAAGCCGGTCAAGCAGATCTACCGGGCCCTCGCCGACGCCGCCGGGATCAACGTGATCTTCGACCCGCAGCTGAAGGACGACAACGTCTCGATCGTCCTCTCGAACATCGAGTTCCAGAAGGCGCTCGAGACGCTGCTCCGGCAGGAGAACCACTTCTACAAGGTCATCGACGAGCGGACGATCCTGATCGCGGCCGATACACCCCAGAACCGCAAGACCTACGAGGACCTCGTCATCCGCACGTTCTTCCTCTCGAACGCCGACGTCACCGAGGTCGCGAACGCGCTGCGCGCGCTCCTCCAGACGACCCGCATCTCGGTCAACAAGGCCGAGAACTCGGTGACCCTGCGCGACACCGCCGACAAGGTGGCGGTGGCCGAGCGCATCGTCGAGCAGAACGACAAGCAGGTCGCCGAGGTGGTGGTGGACGTCGAGCTCCTCCAGGTCAACACGGACAAGATGCTCGATCTCGGGCTGACGCTGACCCCGCGGCAGATCAGCGCGACCGTTCCGGCGCCCGGGGGCACGACGAACCTCGGCGCGGCGCTGGGCTCGGGTCAGTTCTCCTGGAGCCAGCTGAAGCAGCTGAACATCAACTCCTTCGGCTTCACGATTCCCTCCGCGACGCTGACGTTCATCAAGGACAACGTGGACGCCGAGCTGCTCGCGAAGCCGCAGCTCCGGATCGCCGAGGGGCAGAAGGCGCAGCTCCTGATCGGCGACAAGGTGCCGATCCCGGTGACGAGCTTCTCGACGTCGAACATCAGCGGCGGCAACGTCGTGCCCGCGACCTCGTACCAGTACCAGGACGTCGGCATCAAGATCGAGGTCGAGCCCCGCGTGCACCACAACAAGGAGGTCACGCTGAAGCTGATGACCGAGGTCTCCAACATCAACGGGGTCGTCAACAACAACGGCGTTTCCCAGCCGATCATCGGAACGCGGACGATCTCCTCGAACATCCGCCTGAAGGACGGGGAGACGAACTTCCTCGCGGGCCTGTACCGCACGGACAAGAGCCGCACGCAGAACCTGATTCCCTTCGTCAGCGACATTCCCATCATCGGGCTCCTGTTCACGCACAACAACACCGACAAGAAGACGACGGACCTGGTCCTCACGCTCACGCCGCACATCATCCGGATCCCGGACGTCACCGAGGAGGACGTGACGCCCTACTTCGTCGGCACCGACGCGAACATCTCGTACCAGGGCGGTCCCCGCGTCGAGAACCCGACGCGGGATCAGGGCCCCTTCGAGGCGCAGCCGGGGGCGGTGAAGCCGCAGCCGCCGCAGCCCCGCGCGCTCCCGCCGGCCGGCGCCCCGCCGATCAACCTCTCGCCCGGCTCGAGCGGCCCCTCCGACATCTTCAAGCAGGCGCCGCCGACGACGCCGGCGCCGCCGGGTTCTCCGCAGCAGCAGGTGCCGCCGCAGGGCGCCGCGCTCTCGCCGACTTCGTCCGACGGCTCGACCGCGGCGCCGCTCGTGGCCGCGAAGTCGGCGGAGGTCGATGCGTCGCAGGCCGTGATGCTCGACTTCGATCCGGCGTATCTGGCGCTGCCCTCCGGCGGCCAGCAGTCGATCCTGCTGCGTGTGACGGGGGCCGGCGCGCTGCCGGGAGGCACGATCGCGATCCGCTACGACCCGAAGATCGTCGCCGCCCTGTCCGTCAAGCCGATCCTCGGGAGCGATTCGGGCATGTCGGAGGGTCGCGTCGAAGAGGGGCGCATCGTTCTCGCGTTCCCGGGCGCGGAGTCGCTCTCGGGCACGCGCGCGCTGGCCGAGATCACGCTGCGCGGCATCACGCCCGGGCGCACGGCGCTGACGTTCGAGCCGCTCGATCTCGGCGGCGTGTCCGTGACGCCGTCGCAGGCCGTTCTGGACGTGAAGTGATCGGATCCCGTTCGGCATCCTGGGAACACGGCCCTGTAGGGGCGGCCCTTGCGGCCGCCCGCAACGGGGAGGGCGGGGTCAAGCCCCGCCCCTACACCCCGGGCGGAGCGGCCGGCTTCACGCGCCGGCCTCAGGCGGGCTTCACCATGGTCGAGCTCGCCGTCGTCGCGGCGATGATCGCGATCCTCGCGGCGATGGCCGTGCCGGTCGCGCGCTACTCGCTGCGCCGCCAGAAGGAGCTCGAGCTGCGGTACCAGCTGCGCCTGATGCGCGAGGCGATCGACCAGTACAAGAGGCTCTCCGACTCGGGCCTGATCCCGATGAAGATCGGCGGAGAAGGCTACCCGCCCGAGCTCGAGGACCTCGTCAAGGGCGTGACGCTCGTCGGCCAGCTCGACAAGAAGCAGCGCTTCCTGCGCAGGGTCCCGATCGACCCCATGACGAGCAAGGCGGAGTGGGGCCTGCGCTCCTACCAGGACGAGCCGGACTCCTTCTCGTGGGGCGGTCAGAACGTGTACGACGTCTACTCCCTGTCCGACGCGCGGGCGCTGGACGGGACGTACTACAAGGACTGGTGATGAAGCGGGAAGCCGGAGACCGGAGGCCCGAGAGCGGATTCACGCTTCTCGAGCTCCTGGTCGTGATGACGATCATCGGGATCCTCGCCGCGATCGCGGTGCCCGCGCTGCGGGACTCGCCCAAGCGCGCGCGCGAAGCGACGCTGCGCGGTGACCTCTTCACGCTCCGCAGCGTGATCGACCAGTACAAGGGCGACAAGGGCAACTACCCGCCGGACCTGCAGACGATGATCAAGGAGGGCTACGTGCGGAAGGTCCCGCTCGACCCCATGACGAAGGCCGCCGACTGGCAGCTGACCATGGAGGAGGTGGACCCGTCGCAGCCGGACGATCCGAACGTGCAGGCGGTCCCCGGGATCATCGACGTCCACAGCGCGTCGAAGGAAAAAGCGCTCGACGGGACCAACTACAGCGACTGGTGATGGACCGCGTCTTCTCCCGGTCCCGGTCCTCCCGCCGTCCGGATTCGGGCTTCACCCTCGTCGGCGTCGTGATCGGGATCGCGATCATCACGATCCTGCTCGCCGCGGTCGGCCCCACGATCTCGATGATCCTCGAGCGCGACCGCGAGCAGGAGCTTCTCTTCCGAGGCAAGCAGTACGCGCGCTCGATCCTGATCTTCCAGAAGCGTTACGGCCGGCTGCCGAACGAGCTGAAGGAGCTCTCCGCTCTGAAGCCGCGCTCGATCCGGCAGCTCTGGAAAGACCCGATGTGCATGTGCGACGACTGGGAGACCATCATCGCCGGCACCGCCGAGGCCACGCCGATGGGTCTCGTGGCCCCTCCGGGCGGCAACGGGCTGCAGACGCCGGGCGCGGGCACGCCGCGGCCGACGCGGGGTAGTTCCTCGTTCGGCTTCGGCGACGACTCCCAGGCGACGCCGACCTTCCTGGGAGGACCGGGAGCGGTGGCGCGCACGCCGACGCCCACGTCGATCTTCGGGCAGCCGGGCAAGAAGACCGGACCGATCGTCGGCGTGCGCACGAAGGTGCATCGGAAGGGCGTCAAGCCCTGGCGCGGCCGCGACTACACCGACGAGTGGCGCTTCATCGCGGGCGACGCCGACAACGACGCGCAGCAGGCGTTCGATCCCAACACGCTGCGCGGGCCGCACTTCACGCCGTCGCCGGGCGTGCAGTGAGTTCGGGGGTCGTTCGGGAGATCCTCGATTCCGGAGCCATCGTCCTCGTGGACCCGATGAAAGACGTGCGCTCCGTCTCGCTCGGTTTCTTCGTGCGCGCGGGCTCGGTTTCCGAGCCGCCGCAGCGGCAGGGTCTGTCTCACTTCCTCGAGCACCTCCTCTTCAAACGCACGCGGCGCCGCACGACGGTGGAGATCGCCCGCGAGATCGACCGGCTCGGCGGCGACGTCGACGCGTTCACGACCAAGGAGTACACGGGCTTCTATTGCCGCACGCTCGATTCCCGCTTCGAGCGGGCCCTCGATCTCCTCGCGGACGTCGTGCTCTCGCCGGCCTTCCGCGCGGCGGACGTCGAGGTCGAGCGCGGCGTCATCCTCGAGGAGATCGGGGAGGCCAACGACAATCCCGAGGACCTCGCCCACGAGAACCTCGTGCGCGCGTTCTGGAGGGACCATCCGCTCGGCGCCCCCATCCTCGGGACGGCGGAGACCGTCGGCGCGATCCGCAAGCGGGACCTCGAGGCCTACTACGCGTCGCGCTACCGCCCCGACAATTTCATCGTCGCCATCGCGGGACGGATCGGGCCGCGGGACGCTTTCGCCGCGATCGAGCGCCTGTTCCGCCGGCGGCGCGCCGGGAGTCTCCGCCGCGCGCCCGCCGAGAAGGCCCCGCGCGCCCATCCGCACGTGCTCGTGCGGCCGCGGCCGGGTCTCGAGCAGGCGCACCTCTGCATCGGCATGGCCGCCAGCCCGCAGACGAGCCCCCGCCGCTACGCCGCCGCTCTCCTGGACGCGATCCTGGGCGGCGGCATGTCCTCGCGCCTCTTCCAGGAGGTGCGCGAGCGGCGCGGGCTCGTCTACACGATCGCGTCCTCGCTCGCGGCATATCGGCTGGGCGGCTACGAGAGCATTTCCGCCGCGTGCGCGCCGAAGCACCTCGAGCGCGTCCTGGAGGTGACCCTGCAGGAGCTCCGGCGCCTGCGGCGCGGCGGGGTCCGGGCGCGCGAGCTCGCGTGGGCGAAGGAGAACCTGACCGGCAACCTGATGCTCTCGCTCGAGTCGACCGTCTCGCGCATGTCGTCGGCAGCGCGCCAGCAGTTCTACTTCGGCCGGGTCGAGCCGATCGAGGAGACGATGCGCCGGGTCGACGCCGTGACGCTCGACGAGATCGACGCCGAGGCCGACCGCGTGCTCGGCGGCGGCTCCCTCTCGGTCTCGGTGGTCGGCCACGTCGGCCGGCTGGGTCTGACGCCCTCGGATCTCGCCGCCGCGGTGTCGTAGCCGCCGTGGCGAGCGAGCCCGCGTTCGATCCCTGCGCCTCGCCCGAGGTCGCCGCGTACGTCCGCGGGCTCGCGGGCGAAGGCCTCGAGACCCGCGTCCATCCCGCCGACGAGATGTACCGCTTCGAGCTCGCGGCGCCTCACCGCACGCCGGACGTCGCCGCCGTGCGCTACTTCGCGGCCGGCCACGGCATCGCGCGGACGGTCGCGGAGCTCGCCCGCTGGCGCTTCGGGAGCCCGGGCGCGGTCGGATCGCTCCTCGACTTCGCGGGCGGCTTCGGGCGCACGACGCGGTTCCTCGTGCGCGCGCTCCCGGCGCGGCGGATCACCGTCGCGGAGATCGACCCGCGGGCCGTCCGCTTTCAAAAGGAGACCTTCGGCGTCGCCGGCCTCGCGTGCGGACCCGATCCCGCGAGCCTGCCGGCGCTCGGGCCGTTCGACCTCGTTCTCGCCGCATCGTTCTTCAGCCACCTCCCCCCGGGCCGCTTCGAGGGGTGGCTCGCCCGGCTGGCGTCGCTCGTCGCGCGGGGCGGTCTCCTCGCGTTCAGCACGCACGGCGAGCGCGTCCTCCCGGAGGCGGCGCGCCTCCCCGCGGCGGGCATCGCGTTCGCGCCGCGGAGCGAGACGGAGCGCCTCCCCGGAGAGGAGTACGGCACCGCGTGGGTGTCTCCGGAGTTCGTCGGGCGCGTCGCCGCCTCGGCGGATCCCGGCGCGCGCCTCCACTTCTTTCCCGACGGTCTCTGCGGCGCGCAGGATCTCTACGTGCTCGAGCGGCCGCCCCTCTCGCCCGGAAGCGATCCCCGCCTCGCGAGAGATCCGCTCGGCGCGATGGATCTCGCGACGGTGGAGCGAGGGCGCGCGACCGCTCGAGGCTGGGCGCAGGGCGATGCCGACGAGCGGCCGCCGGACGTGCGGGTCTGGGCCGGCGGCGACCTCCTCGCCGCGTCGCCGGGCGAGGGACCGGCGGGCGCGCGGCGGGACTGGCGGTTCGAATTCCCGACGCGGGGCATTCCTCCCGACCGCGTGATCCGCATCGAGGCGGTGAGCGCGCGGGGCGTGGCGCGTCTGCTGGTCACGGAGACACTCGGGCCGTACCTGCCGAATCCGGGTCACTTGTGATTGCATACCCGCCGATGTCCGACCTCGTGGTGCCCGTCCAGGTGCTCCCGCATGGCGAGGGCCTCGAGCTCCCCGCGTATGCGACCGCGGGCTCGGCGGGCTGCGACCTGCGCGCCGCCGTCGGCGAGCCGCTCGTGCTCGAGCCCGGGAAGCGCGCGCTGGTGCCGACGGGCATCGCGGTCGCGATCCCGGAGGGCCACGAGGGTCAGGTCCGCATGCGGAGCGGCCTCGCGATCCGCCACGGCCTGACCCTCCTGAACGGCCCCGGCACCATCGACGCGGACTACCGCGGCGAGATCCGTGTGATCCTCGCGAACCTCGGATCGGAGCCCGTGACGCTCGCGCGCGGCGACCGGATCGCGCAGCTGGTGATCGCCCCCGTCGTCCGCGCGCGTCTGGAGCGCGCCGAGCGCCTTCCCGAGACGCAACGACACGACGGCGGTTTCGGCTCGACGGGCAAGTAGCGATCAGCGGATCGCTATAATTTCCCCGTGCGCGTCATGGTCCTCGCGTCCGGCTCCGGCGGCAACGCGTGTGTCGTCGAGGCGGGGGAGACGCGGGTGCTCGTCGATGCGGGCCTCTCCGCCAAGGAGATCGAGCGGCGGATGGAGGCGCGCGGCATCCGGGCCGACTCGATCGCGGCGATCTTCATCACGCACGAGCACAACGACCACGCGAGCGGCGCGCCGGTCTTCGTCCGCCGCTTCGACTGCCCGGTGTACGCGACCGCGGGCACCGCGGCGGCGATCGGTCTCGAGGGAGACCTCTTCACGCCGTACGTCCGCGTGTATCCCGCGCGCGACACGCGAGTGGGGAGCCTCGGCTTCCGCGCCTTCGCGACGCCGCACGATGCCGCCGAGTCCGTCGCGTACGCGTTCGAGTCCGGCGACGCGCGGCTCGTCATCGCGTCGGACCTCGGCCGCGCGGAGGAGCCGTTCGTGGACTTCCTGCGGCACGCGACGACGCTGATGGTCGAGATGAACCACGACGAGGACATGCTCCGCGACGGGCCATATACTTGGCCCTTGAAGAAGCGCATCTCGGGCGGCTTCGGGCACCTCTCGAACGCGCAGTCGGCCGGCGCGATGTTCCGGGCCGCCGGGCCGCGGCTGCGCCGCATCGTCGCGACGCACCTCTCGCGGACGAACAACACGCCGGAGATCGTGCACGCCATGCTCACGCGGCTCGTCGAGCGCTCGGGCTGGAGCGTGCCGTTCTCGATCGCGGACCAGATCAAGGGATTGGAGGCATTCGAGGCATGAAGGTGGAGGTTCGGGTTTATCCGAAGGAGGGCGTGCTCGATCCGCAGGGCAAGGCGATCGCGGCCGCGCTCGGCCGTCTCGGCCACGCCGCGGTGCGCGACGTGCGCGCCGGCAAGGTCTTCTTCATCGACGTCGCCGGCGGCGACGCGAAGACGGCGGAAGCCGACGCGCGCCGGATGGCCGAGGAGCTCCTCGCCAACACGGTGATCGAGGGCTTCGACGTGCGGGTCGTGTCGTGAAGACGCGCTCGGAAATGGTCTCGTGAAATTCGGGATCGTCGTCTTCCCCGGCTCGAACTGCGACGAGGACTGCCACCACGTCGCGAAGGACCTCCTCGGCTGCGAGGCCGACTACATCTGGCACCACGACACGGACCTGAAGGGCGCCGACGCCGTCATCCTGCCGGGAGGCTTCGCCTACGGCGACTACCTGCGCGCGGGCGCGCTCGCGCGATTCTCGCCGGTGATGGAGAGCGTCGCGGCGTTCGCGAAGAAGGGCGGACCGGTGCTCGGCATCTGCAACGGCTTCCAGGTCCTGCTCGAGGCGGGTCTTCTGCCGGGCGCGATGCAGATCAACCGCGGGCTGCGCTACGTCTGCCGCGACGTGTCCCTGCGCGTCGAGAACGACGAGACCCCCTTCACGTCGCTCTACGCCGACGGCGAGATCGTGACCATGCCGATCGGGCACATGGAGGGCAACTACACGGCTCCGCCCGAGATCGCTCGACGCTCTCGAGAAGGACGGCCGCGTCGTCTTCCGCTACTGCGACGCGGAGGGCCGCGTGATCGTCGACGCGGCGAATCCGAACGGCGCCGCCCGCGGCATCGCCGGCATCCGCAACCGCGAGGGCAACGTCGTCGGCCTCATGCCCCACCCGGACCGGTGCTCCGAGAGGGTGCTCGGCAACGACGCGGGCATCCGGATGTTCGAGTCCGCCGTCGCGGCGCTCGCGACGGCGCGCTGAGCCGGCGGGTCTCGCGTCATCGGGGCAGACCCGAGGTGTCGCCGTCCCACGGGAAGAACCCGAGGATCAAGGACAAGTCGCGAACGCCGCTGTGTCTTGGATCGGCGCGAAAGGCGAGCCCTGCTGGTTTCGGTAGGTCTTCGCCTCGCCCGTGTGCCTGTCGACGACCGTGATTTCGAGCTCCACGTTGGTCAGTCCGGCAGCGAAGAACCAGTACGAGTGGAACGGCTCGCCGCACGCATTGAGAACCTTCACCACCAGCTCGACGTTGTTCGGCTCGAAGAACCAGAAGTAGCCGCTCTCACCGGTCAACGCCACCCCCGTGGCCGAGGCCGCGGAACCCGTCGGCGTCCGGAACGACGCGGTGACCGAGAAGCGGCCGTTGTTCAGACACAGCGTGTGCCCGTCCGGCGCGCACGGCCCGGTGGTTCCGGTCGTGATCCGGCCGATGTTGTTGCCGAGCTCCTCGGTGAACCAGATGTTTCCGTCGGGTCCGACGGCGATGGCGGAGGGCCCGCTGTTGGCCGTGGGGACCGCGAACTCCGTGACGTCCCCCGACGTCGTCATGCGGCCGATCTTGTTTGCGGCGTTCTCCGCGAACCACAGGTTTCCGTCGGGCCCGGCGGTGATCTCTGCCCCGTCGGGTGAGCTGCGCGGAGTCGGAATCGGGAACTCGGTGATGATCCCCGCGGTCGTGATGCGGCCGATCTTGTTGGCGGCGAACTCTTCGAACCAGAGGCTTCCGTCGGAGCCGGCGACGATCTCTCCGGTGTCGCTGTCCGGCGTCGGAATCGGGAACTCGGTGATGACGCCAGCGGTCGTGATGCGGCCGATCTTGTTGGCGCTCTCCTCGGCGAACCAGAGGTTTCCGTCGGGTCCCGCGGCGATGGAGCCGGGCCCGCTCGACGCCGTTGGGACCGGAAACTCCGTGAGGACGCCGGTGGTCGTAAAACGGCCGATCGCGTTTCTGCCCGTCAAGGCGAACCACAGGTTCCCATCGGGGCCCGCGGCGATACCGCCAGGTTCGCTCCCATCGGCTAGCGGAAACTCCGTGATGGCGCCGTCCGGAGTGATCCGGCCAATCGCGGCATTCCCGGGGACGTCGTCTTGAGGGGCAAGGGTGAACCAGAGGTTGCCGTCGGGTCCCGCCGCGATACTGAAAGGTCCGCTCGCAGGATTGGGGGCCAGCGGAAACTCCGTAATTGCGCCGTCCGGAGTGATCCGGCCGATGCTCCTGACACCGACGGCGAATTCGGCGAACCACAGGTTTCCGTCGGGACCGGCGATGATCTCGACGGGCAGGCTGGCCGGAGTCGGGATCGGATACTCGGTAATCGTCTGAGCGCGGGCGTTGGCTGTGCCGAGCAGGAGCGCGACCAACGGGATCGTCGTCGGTAGGAGTCGCCGATCCCGGAGGCGACGATTAGGCGACGCGACCACCGGAATGGCCACGGTTCGGCGAACGGATTTCATGTCGTCCTCCCTTCAGGGGCTGATCAAGATCCCCACGGATCGTCGGTGAAAGACTCGGTGTCCGCGGCTCCGCAGAACGGCGTCGCGCTCTCGTAGGTTCGGACCTCGCCGGTGACCGAATCGGTCACCGTGAGGGTGTAATCGAGGCTCGTCAGGCCCGCGTGAAAAAACCAGAAGCGGCCGTCGAGCGACCGGGCGTCGATCATCTTGACGACGACCTCCGGAAACTGCGGGTCCCCGGTGACCTCGGGCAGGCTGAACAATCCGAACCGTTCGCCTGAAGCCATGGCCACGCCGCCCACGATCGGGCCCGACCCTGAGAGACGCGCCTCGAGGGTGACCGAGAACCTGCCGCCCAGCAGAGAGAGCGCCGTCCCGGCTTCGGGCAACGGCGCCGCGCGCGGGGACATCGAGCTCTCGGGCGCGCCGAAGGACAGATCCGTTCCGCCGCACAGCGGCATGCTCGGATTGCTGACGTAGTCCTTGATCCGCCCGGTGACCGTGTCGGTCACGGTGAGGAAGTAGGGGAGGGTCGTGAGGCTGGAGTAGAAGACCGGAGGGCCGCTCGAACCGAAGGTTCCGTCGGGAAGCATCTTGACGACGACCTCGGGCAGGTCGGGATCGCCCGTGGCGAAGGTCAGGGCGAAGTAGCCGGATCGATCGCTTAGAGGCCTCGCGGCGCCCGGCATCCATTGGTTGTGTCCGGGAAGCGTGGCGATCAGATCGACAGCGTAGCGGCCGCCGACTAGGCAGAGGCGCGACGCGCTCGGGGCGCACACCGATGCGCCAGCGCCGCCCTCGAGGTCGAGCTCGAAGACGCCGCCTCCGACCGTGCCGGCGTGCATCCGCCGGCCGTCGGGCGAAATGACGAGCGCCTTGGTCGAGAAAGGCGCCAGGCCGTTGGAGAAGGATTGCCAGGTCCGAGCGCCGTCGGTCGTCCGAAAAACGCCGTCTTTGGTGGCGCCGTACAGATAGCCGGGGCGGACCGGGTCGGCGACGAGCTGAAAGATCGGGCTGTAAGTCCCGAAGCTGCCCTGGGTTAGTCCCTCGCTCGCGCCATCCCACGTCACACCGGCGTCTGCGCTGCGGAAGGCGCCCGCCGCCGCCGTTCCCGCATACAGGACTCCATCCTGAAAAGGATCGCGGGCGATGGAGAGCACCTGGCTGGGGAAGTCAAACGCACCCTCGCTGAAGGTCGCGCCGCGGTCATGGCTGACCCAGATCGAGCCTCCAGGGTCTTCGTAGTAGTCGAAGTAGTAATCGAAGTTCACGTCCCAGTAAGACCCGGCGTAGATCGTGCCCGGTTGCCGGTCGTCGAAGAGAAGACAGTAGATTCCCTGGGCGATCGACGCGGGTTCCCAAGTTCGCGCCCCGTCGTCACTACGGAAGAACCCCGATTCGGCACCCACCCAGATCCGCTGAGACGAATCGAGATCGAGTGCATCGACGCTCAGTCTCTGGCCGGGACCGGGAACGGAGGACGTCCAAGTCTGGCCGCCGTCTTCGGTCCGGAAGACCGCGTTCCAGCCAGCGTATATCGTCGACGGATGGTCGGGGTCGATCGCGATGGCGTTTGCACCGAGCGGGCCTCCGGAACCGCCCGCTGGCGACCAGGAGAGGCCGGCGTCGACGGACCGAAAGAGGCCGGGCCCCGATCCGTAATTGCCGAGACCGCCGGCCCAAATCGTGGACGGGTCGTGCGGGTCTAGCGCGAGGGCTCCGATCCAAATCGACTTCAATCCGGCTCGGGAGGCAGTCCAGCTCTCGCCGCGGTCCTCGCTCCGGAAAACCTGCGTGGCCGTTCCGGCGAGCACCAGCGATCCGGACGGGTCGGAAGCGAGAGCCGGCAGATAGACGTCGAGGCCCTCTCCGGCCGGCGTCCACGTCGCTCCTCTGTCACGGCTGAGGAACGCTCCCTCGAGATAAGAGGAGACGAGCAACCGCGGGGTCGACGAACTATCGCCGGGGACCTCGAGGATGCGGGCGATCAAGTCGGGGGCGAGGCTCGTCGAGCATGTCCACGTCGCCGCCGAATCGGCGCTTCGGCAAAAGCCCTGCGACCCCGCCGCGTAGACGACCCCGGCGGCCGCCCCCACCGCAATGGCCGCGATGGAGGTGGGATCCTCCACAGGCGGCTGAATGGCGATCCAGTTCACGCCTCCGTCCCCGCTCATGTAGAGGAGGTTGCCGGAGGTCAGCACATAGATCGCGTTGGAATTGAGGACGAGAGCCCGAGGATACGAGTTCTGGGGGAGCGTCGAGACCTGTTGCCAATTCGCGCCGGCATCGGACGACTTCCAGATCGAGCCGTCGCTCGCGGATCCGACGTAGACCGTGGAGGGTCGTTGCGGGTCGATGCCGAGGATGATCGCGGAATCCTGGCCGGCGACGCTCGACCAGGTCTGCCCTCCGTCCCGCGAAACGTAGAGGTTCGGAGAAGGGTATACGCCGTCGGCCAGCGCAAATACGGCGGGAGCGCCGGGGCGTGCCGCGACCTGGAGGATCGAAATGCCCTCCAGTCCCGACTGTTGCCAGGTCGCGCCGCGATCGTCTCGAGCGGAAGACGCCGTTGAGCGTGGCCGCGTACGACCATCGAGTCGGCGATAGCGAGGTCGTTGACCCATCCGACGTCCGTGGGTCCGTGAGATACCCACGCGTTCTCCTGGGCCGGCGCGAGAGCCGCCAGCGTCGTCAGGACGGCTGCCGAAATCGCATTCCGAAGGGGAACCGGGAACGTGGGACGCATGATCTCCTCCTCGTAGACTCGGTTTCAATCGTGGCCTACTGGACCTCGAGCCAGTATCGTGAAAGCGTGCGTATCCGCGCGCGCCGCAGAATGCCCCTGGGCTCTCGTAGGTTCGAACGGCGCCGGTGACGGAATCCGTCACCGTGAGCGTGTAGTGAGGCTCGTCAGGCCCGTGTGGAAGAACCAGAACTTGCCGCCGAGCGCTCGGGCGTCGATCATCTTGACGACGACCTCCGGGAATTGCGGGTCTCCGGTGACGCTCGGGCAGGCTGAAGAAGCCGAATCGATCCCCTGATGCCATGGCCGCGCCGCTCAGCGGTCCGCCCGAACCTGCGGACGACGCGCCTCGAGGGTGACCGAGAACCGGCCGTCGAGCAGTGAGAGCGCCGTCCCGGCTGCGGCCTACCGGCGCCGCGCGCGCGCAACGTCGAGCTCTCGGACGCCCCGAAGGACCGATCCGTTCCGCCGCACAGCGGCATGCTCGGATTGCTGACGTAGTCCTTGCTCCGCCCGGTGACCGTGTCGGTCACGGTGAGGGAGTAGGGCAGGGTCGTCAGGCTGGAGTAGAAGACCGGAGCGCCGCCCGAACCGAACGTTCCGTCGGGAAGCATCTTGACGACGACCTCGGGCAGGTCGGGATCGCCCGTGGCGAAGGGCAGGGCGAAGTACCCGGCTCGGTCGCCCAGGGGCCGCGCGGCGCCCGGAACCCAATCGCTGCTTCCCGGCACGCGCGGCGATCAGATCCACCGCGTAGCGGTTGCCGACCAGGCAGAGGCGCGATGCGCTCGGGGCGCACGCGGATGCGGGAGCGCTCGGCCTCGAGGTCGAGCTCGAAGACGCCTCCTCCGAGGTGCCGGCGTGCAACCACCGGCCATCCGGCGAAATGACGAGCGCCTGGGCTGGGAAGTACCCCAGGCCCGCGGAGAAGTCGTGCCAGGTTTGCGCGCCGTCCATCGTCCGGTAAACGTGGCCGTTATCGGTGACGCAGTACAGGTGCGCCGGGTCGGCTGGATCGGCGACGAGCGAAAGGACTTGATATGGCGGCAGACCCAGGCTTGGGCCCTGCCAGGTCAACCCGTCGTCAGCACTTCGGAAGACTCCGGGGATCGCGCCGACGTAGAGGATGCCTGCGTGAAAGGGGTCGCTTGCGATCGCCATGGGAGGGGTTCCGAATTCGTGCTGGTTCTTGCGTCCAGCTCGCTCCGTTGTCCCGGCTGACGAAAATCGAGCCGCCCTCAGGGCCCGGATAGTAGCCGCCCTCCACGTCGTCGAAGTAGGACCCCGCGTAGATGGTGCCCGGCCGCTTGTCGTCGAAGAGGATGCTGTAAATCTCCTGCGCCACGGCCGGGGTGCTCGCCCAGCTCCGGGCGCCGTCGTCGCTTCGGAACAGGCCGCCGATGGAGGCCGCCCAGACCCGCCCGGGCGAGCTGGGATCGACCGCCAGCGTCCAGACGGAATCGCTGCCCGGGAAAGCGGAACTCGTCCAGTGAGCGCCGCCGTCGTCGGAGCGATAGACGGTAGATCCGCCGGCGTAAAGCGTCGAGGGATGCTCGGGATCGATCACGAGGGCGCGAAAAGATGAGGACGAGCTCGCGGGCCCGCGGCCGAGCGACCAGGAGAGGCCCGCGTCCCCGGACCGGAAGAGACCGGCGTCGCCGATGGCCCAGACCGTCGAAGGATCCTGCCGGTCGACCGCGAGCGCGTTGATGGCCGCCGAACGCAGCCCCGCGCTGGCAGGCGTCCAACTGTCGCCGCGGTCCGGGCTGCGAAAGATCCCGATGTTCGTGCTGGCGAGTCACGAGAGATCCGGACGCGTCGCAGGCGAGAGCTGGCGACATAGGAATGGGGTCCGAGGGCGAGGTTCCCGCGCGCCCACGTCGCGCCTCCATCGCTGCTGACGTACACCCCTCCCGGGGCGGCGGCGAGGATTCGTGGAGCTGCGCCCGAGCCGTCGCTCGGGAGCTCGAGGAAGAAAGAGGGCTCGAAAGGGGGAGAGTCCGGGAAGCTCGAGCAGGTCCAGGTCGCCGCGGAGTCGGTAGTCCGGCAGAAGCTCCCCGGTCCTCCGGCATAAACGACTCCGGGAGCGGCGCCCGCCGCGACGGCAGAGAGCGAAGTCATTGGCGTCGACACGGCGGCCCAGCTGACTCCGCCGTCCGAGCTCCGGTAGAGCTTGTAGCGATTGTCGGCCTCGTCGAGGGCTCGGCATAGATCGCATCGCGAATCGAATGCGAAGGAAAGCCGACCCAGTGCCGGTCGGAGCGGTCGAGAGCCGCTGCCAGTTCGCTCCGGAATCTGTCGACCTCCAGATCCCGGCGTCGGCTCCCGGCGTAGACGGTCGAGGGCTGTCGGGGATCGATGGCCGCCCCGTGACGAGGTCAAGCCGCGGATGGGTGCCCAGGTCTCTCCCTCGTCCCGCGATGGCGTAGAGAGTCCCCGGACGCGCCTCGCCAGGACCACGTCCTCCAGAAGGCGCAATGATCCCGGTGATCCACTTCCCTGCCAGGCCCGACGGTTGCCAGCTCGCGCCGCCGTCGTTGGAACGGAAGACACCGTTGGGCGTCGCCGCGTAGGCGACCGAGTCGACGACGACGACGTCGTTGACCATGCCGGCGTCCGTGGGTCCGTGAGAGACCCACGTGTTCTCCTGGGCCGGCGCGAGAGCCGCCAGTGCGGTCAGCAGGAATGCGGAGGCGGCCGGGGCGAGGCGGCGATTGGTCATGACATCCTCCCTTCGGGGACGCTTTTCCGTGTACGCTCGCTGCCCGCCGACACGCAAACCGGATTTCGATCAGCGATCCATCAGGAAAAGCTTTCGATCAGCGAGTCATCAGGAAACCGAAACCAACGTCGCGTCCATCGGCTCGCGCGTCGCTGCGCTAAGATCGTCGCGGCGCGACGCCGTCTCCGCGGCGGGGCAACGGTTGCTGGCGGGTGACCGATGAGACTCAGGTTCGGGGACCACGTCTTCGATTCGGACACGCGCGAAGTCTTTCGGTCGGGCCGATCCTTGCCGATCTCGCCGAAGGCTTTCGAGCTGCTCGATCTGCTGATCGAGTGCCGGCCCCGCGCGGTCTCCAAGGCCGAAATCCATGCGCGCCTCTGGCCGGACGTCCACGTCTCGGAAGCCAATCTCGGCAATCTCGTCGTCGAGCTGCGGTCGGCGCTCCGCGACGACGCGCGTCAGCCGCGCGTCATCCGAACCGTCGCGCGTTTCGGTTACGCGTTCATCGCCCCGGCCTCGCCCGAGCGCGGTCGAGACGGCGCGACCGAGCTCCCGGGTCTCCTCTATCGCCTGGTCTGGGGCCGGCGCGAGATCGCGCTCGATCCCGGAGAGAACCTGATCGGCCGCGATCGCGAGGCCGTGGTCTGGATCGACGACGAGTCCGTGTCGCGCCGCCACGCGCGCGTGTCGGTCGGCGAGGAGGGCGCCTCGATCGAGGATCTCGGCAGCAAGAACGGAACGTACGTCGGCGGAGAGAAGATCCGGGGGCCGGTGCGGCTGGCGGATCGCGGCGTCGTGAAGATCGGACCGGCGACGCTGACGCTGCGCGTGCTGAGTCGGACGGGTTCCACGCGGTCCACCATCAAGGAGCGTTCGTCGAAGTGACGCTGCCGGCCGGGGCGCGGCTGTCCGCCTACGAGATCATCCGGCCGATCGGGGCGGGCGGCATGGGCGAGGTCTACAGGGCCAGGGACACGAAGCTCTCGAGAGACGTCGCGATCAAGGTCCTTCCGGCGGAGATGGCCAGGGACGCCGAGCGCCTCTCCCGCTTCGAGAAGGAGGCCCGCACCGCCTCGGCCCTCAGTCACCCGAACATCGTCACGATCTACGAGATCGGCCAGGCCGAGGGGACCTGGTTCATCGCCATGGAGATCGTCGAGGGAAGGACCCTGCGGGAGCTCCTCGGCGCCGGGCCCGTGTCCGGCGAAGAAGCTCCTGTCGATCGCCGCGCAGACGGCCGACGGGCTGGCGAAGGCGCATGCCGCGGGGATCGTCCACCGCGACCTGAAACCCGAGAACGTGATGGTGAGCCGGGACGGGTTCGTCAAGATCCTCGACTTCGGCCTGGCCAAGCTCGTGCGCACGGGCTTCGAAGACTCGCGGGGCGCCGAGAATCCGACCGTGACCCGGCGGACCGAAGTCGGAACGGTCCTCGGCACCGTCGGATACATGTCTCCCGAGCAGGCGAGCGGGGAGCCGGCGGACTTCCGGTCGGATCAGTTCTCCTTCGGCTCGATCCTGTACGAGATGATCACGGGCAAGCGCGCCTTCGAGCGCCCGACCGCGGCGCAGACGCTCTCGGCGATCATCGAGTCCGAGCCGGAGCCACTGACGACGGCGGCTCCCCGGACACCGACGAACCTCGTCTGGATCGTCGAGCGCGTGTCTGGCGAAGGATCCCGAGGATCGGTACGGGTCGACGAAGGACCTGGCGCGCGACCTGGCCGCGATGCGCGATCAATCCTCGGCGATCTCGGCCACCGGCGTCGCGCCGCCCGTCCGGGCGCCGTCCCCGCGCTCTCGCGGTCGTCGCTCGCCGCCGCGGCGCTCGGCCGTGGTCGGCCTTCTCGGCCTCGCGTTCGTCGCCGGAGATCGGTTGCAGGCGCGGCGCGACCGCGAGGCGCCGCCTGCCAAAGCGCACGACGCTGACCTTCCGGCGGGGATTCCTGACCGGCGCCCGTTTCGCTCCCGACGGGCAGACGATCGTGTACTCGGCCTCCTGGGACGGAAAGCCCAGCGAGATCTTCACGACGCGCGTCGGCAGTACCGAGTCGCGGCCGCTCGGAATCTCTCCCGCGGAAATCCTGGCCATCTCGTCGGCGGGCGAGATGGCCATCTCGCTCGGCTGCGACAGCCGCAGGGACGTCCTGCTTTGGCACGCTCGCCCGCGTGCCGCTCGCGGGCGGCGCTACGCGCGAAATCCTGGAGGGCGTCGCCTCGGCCGACTGGTCACCGGATGGCAAGGATCTCGCCGTCGTTCACATGCCGTGGGCGATCGCGACCGCCTCGAGTACCCGATCGGAAGGTGCTCTACGAGAGCGAGGGGTACCTTGAGCTCCGTTCGCGTGTCGCCCCGGGGGGACCTGGTCGCGTTCATCGATTTTCCCCGGCGGGACAGCACTCGGGGGATCCTGTCCGTGGTCGATCGGGCCCGCAAGAAGAAGGTCCTGACCGACGAGTGGGCGCGGTTTCGGCCGATCCTCTGGAGCCCGACGGGAGAGGAGGTCTTCTTCGCCGCGCTGGGGAGGGCGCGAAGTCACGGGGAGCCCGTCTCTCGGGGCGTACTCGCAACGCGCCCTGGATACGCGGACTCGACGACGTCTCGCGCGAAGGTCTCTTCTCGACAGCGGCTTGTTGGTCGAGAGCGTCCGGAGGGTCATCCTCGCCCGCGTTCCGGGCGCGCCCGAGGAGCGCAACCTCTCCTGGCTCATGGGCTCGACGTGCGGCCGCCCTCTCCAGCGACGGGCGGCAGCTTCTCCTCGACGAGGTCCACACCGACCCAGACGACCCGGACATGGAGACCTTGACGACCTTTCTGCGCAAGGCGGACGGCTCGGACGCCGAAGAGGCTGGGAGAAGGCAGGCCGTTCGCGCTCTCGCCCGACGGGAAGTGGGCGCTCGTCAGGCATCCGACCGAAATGCGGCTGGTTCTTCTCCCGACCGGGGCCGGCCAGGCCAGGAATCCCTTCCGGGCGGGCCGATTTCCTCCGACTTCGCTGCGCGTCGTTCTTCCCCGACGGGCGAGCGGATCCTGTTCGCCGCCGACGACAAGGCGGGACCGCCGCGTTCCTTACGTCCAGGACCTCGAGGGAGGCGCCCCCAAGCCGTTCGGCGAGCCGGGCATGCGGGCGATGCTCGTCTCGCCCGACGGCCGAATGGATCGCCGCCACGACGACCGAAGGCATCACCTGATCTACCACGCCGACGGCGAGGGACGGCCCCGGCCGATCGAGGGCGCTCTCCCGGACGACTCTCTCCTTCGGTGGAGCTCCGACGGCAAGACGATCTACGTCCGAGGGGGCGAGAAACAGCCGTTGACCCTCTACCGCATCGATCTCGCCACGGGCCGCCGCGAGCGCTGGAAGGAGCTCGCGCCTCCGGACCTGACGGGTTTCCAGGGCTACGCGCCAGGGCCCCGGCGCGGTCTGCGTCACGCCCGACGGGCAGTTCTACGCGTACACCGTGCTCACCGACTCGAGCCGGCTCGTTCTGACAGGAGGCCGGCCCGGACTGGTGGAAATGACGGCGGTCCGGGCCGGACCGCCGATGATGCAACGATTCGGCTCCCGGAGGCGGCCGGGTGCGGGGTGATGCGCTCCACGGTCGTCGTCGCTGCGCCTTCATCGCCACGGCGCTGCTCCTCCGCGCCGGCCTGGCCGCGGCCAGACCACGGGCTCGATCGAAGGCCGCGTGAGCGGCTCCGAGGCGGCGGCTTCCGGGCGTCTCGGTCTCGGCGGCGAGCGCCAGCCTGCAGGGAACCCGCACGGCGGTCGTGGGCCACGATGGCTTCTTCCGATTTCCTTTGCTGCCGCCGGGCGAGTACTCGTCCGGGCCTCGCTGACTGGCTTTCGCGATGCCGAGAAGAGCGTCGACGGTCCGGCTCGACGCGACCGCCCACGTGGATCTCGTGCTCGCTCCGCTACACGACGGAGGAAGTCCTCGTCTCGGGGAAGACGCCCGCCCTCGACCCGGCCTCGACGACGACCGGAACGAGCTACACGAGCCCGGTCATTTCCCGGCTGCCGGTTTCCCGCAACTATGCCGACATCGCCCGCGCGAACCCCGGCGTCTCCACGGACCGTGGAGACACGCTGGGAAGATCGCTCGCGCTGTCGATCTATGGCGCGACTTCACGGAGAACCAGTGGATCATCGACGGCGTCAACACGACCGACGTCTTCAAGGGAATTCAGGGCAAGGCCATCAACAACGAGTTCGTTCAGGAAGTCGAAGTCAAGACCGGCGGCTATCAGGCCGAGTACGGGCGGGCGCTCGGGGGCTTCGTCAACGTCATCACGAAGTCGGGAGGCAACGCCGTTCCACGGGGCGCGTTCCTCTACTACGACTCGACCGGACCACCGCGGCGCAGGCGATGTTCGAGGCCGACGACTCGGGAATGGCCGCAGATGCGCGTCGCCGACGGCTCGCGCTTCGACTACGGCGCGGATCTCGGCGGGTTCATCCTCAAGGACCGCCTCTGGATCTTTGGAGCATTCGACCGCGTCGAGTTTCGGGGGAATCTGTCGCGGGTGGAGTCGTCGCCGCTACGTTTCGACGGAGGATCGCTTTCCGCTCGACTCGACGGAGAATCTCTACTCGGGAAAGCTGACCTGGAACGCCGCGGCTTCGACCTCCCTCGTGGGCTCCGTCTTCGCGGACCCGTCCACGACCTCGGGCGCGGCCGGCGCCGATCCGCGTCGGGGCCTGGGCGCCGTCTTCGTGCACGCCGATCCTGAGCCCGTTGACCCGTCGACGTGGTTTTCCGCCCGGGATCAGGGCGGCACCGACTTCGGCGTCCGGCTCTCCAGCTCTTCGGCTCGCAGGCGATCGCGACACTTCAGGGCTCGTACCACCAGGACAGAAACGAGCTCTGACGCCCCGGACGGCATTCGATACGAAGACTGGACGTGCGCCGGCGGCACGCCGGGAAGGCCGTGCGCGCGACCGCCAGAGCCGAACAGCATCACGGGAGGCTACGGCCAGGTCGGAGCCCTCCTCGACCGAAGCGCGTCACGGCGCCGAGCAATACCTGGCGGACGTCACACTCTACGAGGGCCATCACGAGATCAAGGGGGGAGCGGACTACGTTCAGGGGCGAACCGAGGGGGTGGGCTCCTTCACGGGGGGCCAGCTCGTCAGGGCCTTCAACGACCACGGGCAGCTCTACTACGCCCACTTCTTCAACGCCGCGAGCACGGCCGACCGGACGCCCATTCCCGACATCGATCGGCAGGCCAGCCATGCAGGACTTCGGCGCGTACCTGCAGGATTCGTGGAGAGCCGCGCCGGGCCTCACGGTCAATGCCGGCCTCCGGTGGGACGGGGAGAACGGCGTCAACGACGCTGGGGAAGACGGTTCTCCGCCTCCGCACGGCCTGGCAGCCGCGGCTCGGCGTGATCTGGGATCCCTGGAGGAACGGCGCGACGAAGGTGTCTGTTTTTGCGGGCCGTTTCTCCTACGCAATGCCCACCGGGCAGATCGCGGGCTCGTTCGGAAGTTTCACGGGTCTCATCACCTACAACTTCGATCCGGTCAGCGTCGTTCAGGATCCCAACGTCATCGGCCACCCGACTGGTACGTCCATCGGGGGCGGATGGAGGAACCGCCGTCGATGCCGGCCTCGTGGCGCCGTATCAGGACGAGCTGACGCGTCGGAGTCGAGAGGACTGCTCGGCTCGAGCCTGACGGTCGGCCTGAAAGGCACCTACCGGCGTCTCGGCAGCGCGATCGAGACCCGCTGCGATTCGACCGGAGAGCCCGCAGACGGACCACAGCCGCTGCGCGATCATCACGCCGGGCTCCGCCGGAAGTTCGCGAGCGGAGACGTCCCGACGTGCAACGGACTGGACAACCCGGCTTGGTACTCCTGCGAGGCGACGGGTCCCGCCACGCCGCCCGCAAAGCGGATCTATCGGGGCGTCGAGCTTCTCGCCCGCCAGACGGTCGGCGACCGGCCTGTGGCTCCAGGCGAGCTACGTCTATTCCTCGCTTCGCGGCAACTACGACGGCGGCGTCAACGAGGGCGTCTTCGGCCGATCGATTCCGGGCCGGAACGAGGACTTCGACTATCCCGCGCTGTGGCACGACGGCTACGGCATCCTCTTCCTCGATCGGCCCCAACGCTTTCGACTGGACGGCTCCTGGGTCACCCCCTGGCGCCTCTCGGTGGGTCTGCAGGTCTTCGTCGAGTCGGGAGCGCCGCTCAACACGCTGGGGTATTTCAACCTCAACTATGGCTCGATGGTTTTCCTCGTGCCTCGCGGCTCGGCGGGGCGCCTTCCGACGCTCTGGGATGCGAACCTGACCCTCTCCTATCCAATCGTCTTCGGTCCCCTCACCGTGACGCTGCAGGCATACGTCTTCAACCTGTTCAACAATCAGATTGCCATCTCGCGGGACGAAGCCTGGTCGACGAGTCCGCCGGAGGGTTTTCCGGCGACGATCTACGATCCCAGCCAGGAGCCGGTCAATCCGGATTACGGGAAGGTCACCCGCCGCTCGGAACCCCGCTCCTTCCGCGCCGCGTTGCGGATCACGTTCTGAAGCCGAGACGCTCGCGTCCGGTGCGGGCCGGCGCCGTCTTTGGGTATGCTCGCGCTCGCATGACTTCCATCACACGGGATCTCGTCGCCGAGCACAACCTCTCCGACGAGGAGTACGCACGCATCCTCGAGATCCTCGGCCGCGAGCCGAACCTCGTCGAGCTCGGCATCTTCTCGGCGATGTGGAGCGAGCACTGCTCGTACAAGTCGTCGCGCGTGCACCTGAGGAAGTTCCCGACGACCGGGCCGCGCGTGATCCAGGGCCCCGGCGAGAACGCGGGCGTCGTCGACATCGGCGACGGCCTCGCGGTGGCGTTCAAGATGGAGTCGCACAACCACCCGTCGTTCATCGAGCCCTACCAGGGCGCGGCGACCGGGCGTCGGCGGGATCCTGCGCGACGTCTTCACGATGGGCGCGCGGCCGATGGCGTCGCTCAACTCGCTGCGCTTCGGCCGCCTCGACGCGCCGCGCATGAAGCACCTCGTCGACGGCGTCGTGCGCGGGATCGCCGGCTACGGCAACTGCATCGGCATCCCGACGCTCGGCGGCGAGACGACGTTCCACGAGGGCTACGACGGCAACATCCTCGTCAACGTGATGAACGTCGGCATCGTGCCGAGCGACCGCATCTTCCTCGGGCGCGCCGAGGGCGCGGGCAATCCGGTCGTCTACGTCGGCTCGAAGACCGGCCGCGACGGCATCCACGGCGCGACGATGGCCTCCGAGGAGTTCGCCGCCGACGAGGCGAGCCAGAAGCGGCCGACGGTGCAGGTCGGCGACCCGTTCACCGAGAAGCTCCTCATGGAGGCGTGCCTCGAGCTCTTCCGGACCGACGCCGTCGTCGGGATCCAGGACATGGGCGCGGCGGGACTCACGTCGTCGTCCTTCGAGATGGCGGGCCGCGCGGGCTCGGGCGTCGAGCTCGACCTCTCGAAGGTGCCGGTGCGCGAGACCGGCATGACGCCGTACGAGATCATGCTGTCCGAGTCGCAGGAGCGCATGCTCCTCGTCGCGCGGCGCGACCGGCTCGACGAGGTCCTCGCGATCTTCCACAAGTGGGAGCTCGACGCGGTCGAGATCGGCCGCGTGACGGACTCGGGCCGCGTCGTCCTCTTCTTCGAGGGCCGGATCGTGGCCGATCTTCCCGCGGCGCCGCTGTCGGACCGCGCACCCGTCTACGACCGCCCGCGCGCGGCGCTCGCGCCGCCCGCCGGTCCCTTCCGCTGGATGGAGGAGCCCGAGCCCGCCGACTACGGCGAGTGCCTGCGGAGGATCCTCGCGTCGCCGAACGTCGCCGAGAAGTCGTGGATCTGGACGCAGTACGACCACATGGTGCAGACGAACACGGTCCAGCGTCCGGGCGGCGACGCGGCCGTGATGCGCGTGAAGGGCACGAAGAAGGGGATCGCGATGAAGAGCGACGTCAACCCCTTCTTCTGCGCGTTCGATCCGTACCGCGGCGGCGCGATCGCGGTGGCCGAGGCGGCCCGCTCGATCGCGGCGACCGGCGCGCGGCCGCTCGCGATCACGGACTGCCTGAACTTCGGCAATCCCGAGAAGCCCGAGGTCATGGCGCAGTTCGAGGCCGCCGTGCGGGGCATCGCCGACGCCTGCCGCGCGCTCGAGGTTCCGGTCGTCTCGGGCAACGTCTCGCTCTACAACGAGACCGACGGCCGCGCGATCCCGCCGACGCCGACCGTCGGCATGGTCGGGCTGATCGAGGACGTCGGCGAAGCACGTCCGCGTCGCGTTCCGCCTCGCCGGCGACCTCGTCGCGGTCCTCGGCGAGACGCGCGACGAGCTCGGCGCCTCCGAGTTCCTGCGGACCGTTCGCGGCCGCGACGAGGGGCCTTGCCCCGAGGTCGACCTCGACGCCGAGAAGCGGCTCGTCGACTCTGCTCGCGACGCTCGCGGAGGAGGGAAGGCTCTTGTCCGCGCACGACGTCTCGGACGGCGGCCTCGCGGTCGCGCTCGCCGAATGCGCGATGCAGGGCGGCGTGGGCGCCACGGTCGCGCTCGAGTCGCCCGTGCGCCACTCGGCGCTCCTCTTCGGCGAGACCACGGGCCGCGCCGTGATCTCGTTCGCGCCGCAGGACGAGGCGGCGGTCCGCGCCGCCGCGCAGAAACGCGGCGTGCCGTTCGCCCTCGTCGGCCGCGTCGGCGGCGAGCGGTTGACGATCGCCGCCGGCGGCCGGTCGCTCGTGGACGAGCCGGTGCCTGCGCTCACCGAAATCTGGCGCAGCGCCTTCGCCCGCGCGCTCGAGTCCGCGGACGTCTTGTAGCGCGGGCACTCCCGACACTCCCGAACATCCTTTCGGGAAACCTGCGGATTCCCCGGGGTTTCCCTGCGACTGCGGGCCCCCGCCGGCTGTAGCGTCGCGAGCGAACAAGGGAGGAGCCCATGAAAGCGACCATCCGTTTCGTTCCGACCGTTCTCGTATCGGGTCTGCTGGTCCTGGGAGGCGCCGTCGGCGTCGCGCGGGCGGACGAGGTGACCGACTGGAACCAGATCATGTTGCAGACGGCCCTTGCGGCCGTCCCCCCGACGAATCCGCTCGTCATGAGCCGCGTCGGAGCGATCGTCCAGGCCTCGGTCTTCGACGCGGTCAATGGGATCGAGCGGCGATACACGCCGATCCATGTCGAGCCGGCCGCGGATCGGGGAGCCTCGCGGCGGGCCGCCGCGGTCCAGGCGGCCTATGCGGCGCTCGTGAATCTCTATCCGGCCCAGAAGAGCACGCTGGACGAAGAGCGCGCGGCATCGCTCGCCGGCATCGCCAGCGGCCCGGGCGCCGACCACAGCCAGTCCATCGCCCGGGGAATCGCGTGGGGTCAGACCGTCGCCGACGCGATCTGGGCGTGGAGGAGCACGGATGGGTTCGCGCCGCCACCGCCGCCGTTCCTGGGCGGCCTCGCCGTCGGGCAATGGCGTCCCACGCCGCCGGCCTTCCTGCCGGGTGCGGCACCGCAGTTCGCCACGATGACGCCGTGGGCGATCGAGTCGCCGTCCCAGTTCCGGCCGGCCGGGCCTCCGGCGCTGGACAGTGATCGGTATACGTCGGACTTCAACGAAACCAAGACGATGGGAAGCCTCACGAGCGGGGCGCGCACCGCGGACCAGACGCTCGCGGCTCAGTTCTGGGCCGCAAGCACCGCCATCTACTACTGGGACACGATCGCCGTCTCAGTGGGAGCGGATCATCACAACACGTTGTCCGAAAACTCCCGGCTGCTAGCCGTGCTGAACGTCGCCATGGCGGACGCCGCGATCGCCTGCTGGGACGCGAAGTACACCTATGTCTTCTGGCGGCCGGTGACGGCGATCCCCCTGGCGGCCACCGACGGGAATCCGCTGACGGTCGACGACCCGTCGTGGGTGCCCCTTCTGACGACCCCCAACCATCCCGAGTACCCATCCGCGCATTCGACGGTGAGCGGCGCGGCGGCAGAGGTGCTCTCCGACTATTTCGGGGACGACACGTCTTTCAGCGTGGGGTCCGACGTGATGGTCGGCGTCGTCCGATCGTTTACGAGCTTCTCCGAGGCTCTCGACGAGATCAAGGACGCGCGCATCGACGCCGGCATCCACTTCCGTTCCGCCTGTGACGATGGACAGGTCACGGGCATCGCGGTCGCGGACTACGTCCTCGCGAACGCGGCACAGCCGCTCCACGGGAACCACGCTGGGCAGCTGGGACACTGATCTTGTCCGGGGATACGGCGTTCTCGCTCCGGAGCGGCCGAGAACGCCATGTCTCCGGTCGACATTCTTCCGTATCGGGGGCGGCGCCTCGAAGGGCGAGCACGCTCGTGCCCTCGAGGAGGGAAGCACGCTATCGGGGCGCGGAACCGACTTCCTGGCGACGTTCGGCGCCGCGGGCGCGGCCGCGCGTCGACGTGCTGACGCCGATGCCGTCCTGCGTGAGCTCGAGGAGATCTCCCGGCAGCGCTACGTGTGTCGCAGGTGCACGCGAGCTTCGTTCATGCGTGGCTCGGCGACGCCGAGCGGGCCTTCCAGTCGCTGGATCGAGCGATCCGCGAACGGGACTGGAACCTGATCATGCTCGCCGACGCTTCGAGAGCGTCCTGCGGCTCGTGGGATTCCGGGGCGCCGGGACTGAGTGACGCCATCCAGCGTTGGCCTCGGCCTCGCGGAAACCCGACCCGCAGAACGCTCTCCGGTTCCTGGAATGCTTCCCCGGGCGTGCCGGTCCTCAGTCGGAGCATTCGTCGCCGAATCGCGGCGGGCAGGGCCTCGGTGTCGGCATGGGTCGCGGCGTCGGCCTGGCCACCGGGGTCGCAACCACGGCCGTGGGCGTCTCGTTGCTCGGGGACCTCCCTGTGTGGGTTCCGACGACGTCGTTCCCACCGGAACACCGCGTCAGAGCGAGCGTTCCGAGAAGGACGACCACACCTCGGCGACTCAGTTTGGAGAACATGACCGGCCTCCTTTCTTGACGCAGTACCGATCTCGGTCTGCGCGATAATCACGCTATCGGCGCCCGACACTCGGAGTCGTTGCGAAGGCGCCGGGAGTTTCCGGCTTATTTCCGGGAGCGGGGATGCGGGTTCGATTCGGCGAATGCGTGCTCGATTCGGATACACGACAGCTCTTCGTCAGGGGCGTCGAGGTCCACCTCCAGCCGAAGGCTTTTCAATTCCTGGAGCTCCTTCTCCGAAGCCGCCCTCGCGTCGTTCCGAAAGCCGAAATCCACGAGAAGCTGTGGCCGGGCGTCTTCGTGTCGGACGGGACGCTGACGAGCCTGCTCGCCGAGGTCCGAGACGCGATCGGGGACGACGCCCGGAATTCCCGGATGGTGCGGACCGCACACCGCGTCGGGTACGCATTCTCGGCCGAGGCGGCCGAGGTGCGGGATTCGCCGGCCGGCATCGTACGCGGCGGTACCACCGTGTGGCTCGTGCGAGGCAAGAACCGCATCGCTCTCGAGCCCGGCGCGACGATCATCGGCCGCGATCCCGGCGCGGCGGTCTGCCTCGACGACCCGAGCGTTTCCCGGCGACACGCGCGGGTCGTCGTATCGGAGACGGGCGTAACGCTCGAGGACCTCGGCAGCAAGAACGGCACCCACCTCGGCGAGACGAGGGTCGGCGCGCCGCTGCCCCTGTCCGACGGCGACACCGTCCGGATCGGGTCGGTGCCCCTGGTGGTCCGCCTGTTCAGGACGCCCGAATCGACCGTCACGAGCGTCGAGCCGAAACGGTAGGAACGCGCTCGAAGAAGGCTTGACGGCCCTGATCGACCCGCCGCCACTTTGAGATCCCGCGCCGTGGTCTGGATTACCGGAGGGCTGCTGCTGCTCGTCGTCGCGTCGCTATGGATGACGCAGCCCGTTTTCTTCGTGAGGAAAGCTGTCGACGCCGCTCGCGCTCCCGATCCCGATCCCGCGAGGCTCGAGCGGCGCGTCCACGCGCTCGTTCAGGACTACTTTCCCCGCGACGGAGGCCATCCCCAGAACCTGGCCCGCGCGGCGCTCTGGATCGCTGGCGAACTCCGCCATGCGGGGGCAGCCGTGCTCGAGCAGCCGTTCGACACGGCCGGCAACCGCTACTCCAACGTCGTCGCCTCGTTCGGGCCCCCGACGAGGGACGTCGTCGTGGTCGGCGCGCACTACGACGCGGCCGGCGAGATGCCGGGCGCCGACGACAACGCGAGCGGCGTCGCGGCCCTGCTCGAGCTCGCCGATCTCCTGTCGGGCGTTCCCGTCTCGCGGCGCGTCGAGCTCGTCGCCTTCGCCAACGAAGAGGCGCCCTACTTCGCCACGCCGGGAATGGGCAGCGAGGTCTACGCGCACTCGCTCGACGAGAGCCACCGCGCCGTGCGGGGAATGATCTGCCTCGAGATGCTCGGCTGTTTCACGGACGAGCCGGACAGCCAGAAGCTTCCGTTCTCCCTCCTCCACCTCTTCTATCCGTCGAAGGGCGACTTCATCGCCGTCGTCGGCAGCCTCGGCCGCCCGGGCATCGTGCGGCGCGTCAAGCGGGCGATGATGGCGGCGAGCCGACCTTCCCGTCTACTCGATCGACGCTCCGCGTTTCGTGCACGGCGTGGACCTGTCCGACCACTCGACCTTCTGGCGCCGGGGCGAACCGGCCGTGATGATCACGGACACGGCGTTCTACCGGAACCACCGTTACCACTCGGAGCAAGACAAGCCCGACACCCTCGATTACGAACGGATGGCGAAGGTCGTGGCGGGCGTGCGGCGGGCGGTGCTCGAACTGGCTGGCTCGCGCCCCGGGAACTGAGCGGCAACGGAGGGCGATTCCCAGCTCTTCTCCTGGCATTCTCGTCGGTTCCGTTGACGCTTCGGAAGCGGTCGGTACAGAATCCAGCCGCAGTCGCTTCCCCCGAGACGTCACGTCGGAATGGCCTTCGTCCGACGGGTCGTTTCCCGAGGGAACGAAGAAGGGGGCGGGCGTATTGATTCCCCCCGGTTCGCGTCTCGGCCCGTACGAGATCGGGGCGCCTCTGGGCGCGGGCGGCATGGGAGAGGTATACGGGGCTCGGGACACGCGCCTGTCGCGCGACGTCGCGATCAAGGTCCTCGCATCGGACGTCGCATCGGACGCCGCCCGCCTCCGCCGATTCGAGAAAGAGGCGCAGGCGGCATCGGCCCTGAATCACCCCAACATCGTCACGATCTACGACATCGGGTCTACCGACGGCATCCGGTGGATCGCGATGGAGCGGGTCGACGGACAAACCATGCGCCAGCAGCTCGTGCCGGGCGCGCTTCCGACGAAACGACTCCTCGCCATCGCCACGCAGATCGCGGATGGGCTCACCAAGGCGCATGAAGCCGGGATCGTGCACCGGGACCTCAAGCCCGAGAACGTGATGTTGACGAAGGACGGCATCGTCAAGATTCTGGACTTCGGCATCGCCAAGCTCGCCGTCCGCGAACCGGAAGCGGAGGACGCCTCGCGCGGGCAGACGGAAACGGAGACGAGCCCGGGGTCCCTGATCGGGACGGTCGGTTACATGTCGCCGGAACAGGCCGTCGGCGGACCGATCGACTTCCGTTCGGACCAGTTCTCGTTCGGCTCGATCGTCTATGAAATGGCCACGGGCAGGCGGGCCTTCGCCGGGAAGACGTCGGTCGACACTCTGGCGGCGATCCTCAACGAAGAACCGGAACCCATCACGAAGTTCAATTCGAGGATCCCGCCGCCGGTCCGCTGGATCGTCGAACGGTGCCATCACAAGGATCCCGGAGGCCGGTACGTTTCGACCCGGGATCTCGCGCGCGATCTCGCCATGGTGCGCGACCATTCATCGGAGATTTCGGATGGTGCGTTCACGCCTCCGGCGAGGGACAAGCGATGGCCGGCCTTCGGAGCACTGGCCCTCGTCGCGGCGCTGGCGGCGGCGGCGCTCCTTCTCCTTCCCGCCTTGCGAAAAACCGGTCCGCCGACCTACCGCCAGCTCACTTTTCGACGCGGCTTCATCCTGCCGGCGCGCTTCGCGCCCGACGGCCACGCCATCATCTACAGCGCGTCCTGGGAACGAGAGCCCTGGCGCATCTACACCCTGCGTCCCGAGAGCCCGGAATCGAGCCCGCTCGGGCTTCCGGCCGCCCAGATCAAGTCGGTCTCGCGCAGTGGCGATCTGGCGATCGTCCTCGACAAGCCGGGTTCGTCGATGCTGGCGCGCGTGCCGCTGGCGGGCGGCGCACCGCGGGACGTTCTCGACGACGTTTTTCTCGCGGACTGGAGCCCGGACGGCTCGCAGCTGGCGGCGGTGCACGAGGTGAAGGGTCGAATCCGGCTCGAGTTTCCGATCGGCAAGGTCCTGTACGAGTCCACCGGATGGATCCCCGCGATGCGCGTTTCGCCGACGGGAGATCTCGTGGCCTTGAGCGATCATCCCGAGGCCGCCGACTCCCTCGGGTCGGTCATCGTGGTGGATCGCGCTGGGCGCGCCCGGACGCTCTCGACGGGATGGAACGACCTGGGAAGCGTCGCCTGGCGTCCCGACGGCGGAGAGATCTGGTTTGCGGGTTCTCGCAGCGGATCGCGTCGCAGCCTCTGGGCCGTGACGCTCGCCGGCCGCGAGCGCCTGGTGGACACGGCGCCGGGCTCGCTCGAGCTCGAGGACATTTCGCGCTCCGGGGCCGTGCTTCTGACTCAGTATTCGGACCGGCGATACATGTTCGGTCTCGGGCCCGGCGATTCGTCCGATCGGAGCTACTCCTGGCTCGACTACACCGAGCCCGTCGAGCTTTCCTCCGACGGGCGTACCCTCCTCTTCGAAGAATGGGGAGAGGGAGGAGGTCCGAGCGGCGGCATCTACCTGCGCCGCTTCGACGGCTCGGCCTCCGTGAGGCTGGGAGACGGGCTCGGGCTCGCGTTGTCGCCGGACGGCGGCTCGGTGCTCGCTCGCCTCTATACGAATCCGCCAAAGCTCGCCCTCATCCCGACCGGTGCCGGCCAGACCGAAGTGCTGCCGGGCGACGGGCTCCACTACGAGGAATGCGGCCGCTTTTTTCCGGACGGGAAACGAGTCGTCTTCGCGGCACGCGAGGCGAAGAAGGCCGCGCGTCTGTACGTCCAGAGTCTCGGCGGCGGGGAAAAGCCCGTTGCCTTGACTCCCGAGGGCATGGCGGCGACGCGCCCACAGTGCCTCTGCGTCTCTCCCGATGGCGAGCGCCTCGCGGCGTTGGACGCCGGCGGAAACATGTTCGTCGTTCCCACGCGCGGCGGAGAGCCCCGTCCGATCCCCGGAGTCGGGCCAGCGGCGAGGCCGCTGCGCTGGAGCGCCGACGGGAGCCTCTATGTCGCCGAGCGCGGGAAGGTGTTCCGCGTCGACCCGGTCACCGGACGGCGGGAGCCGTGGAAGGAATTCGCTCCGCTGGACCCGGCCGGTGTGAGGGACGACAGCTGGTTCGTCGTCGTGTCGTCCGACGCGAAGTGGTACTTCTACAGCTTTCAGGTGCATCTCTCCGAGCTCTACGTGACGGACGGGCTGCGTTGACGCCGGCAGCCGCGACGTTGCGCAGCCGCCCGTAGATCGGCTCCCAGAGGGCCGCTCCAAATCGCGTCAGCGCGCGGCTTTCCCGCAGGACGCGTTCGTACGCCGCGATCGCTCCGGAGTATTCCTCCTCGACCTGTCTTGGCCGAAGGCGGCTCCTCGCGGGGCAGTCTCGGCAGAAAAGCAGGATGTTCCCCACGGCGTGGTAGGCCAGCACGATCGTTGCGAGGGGCCGCATCTGTCCACTGAGCGGCGAGTAGTAGAGCGATGGGTCGCTGCCGTCGTCGAGAGGTCCGAGCCGGCGCAGAACATACATGTACTGGTGACTTCCCTCGTGGAGCAGCATCTCCGCAAGAGCGGCGGGATCGGGGCGGTTTGCGAGGTAGAGGATGCCGGGTCTCCACTCCGCAGTGCTGCTCGTCGTCATTCCGGGTCCGTCGCGAAGGGGAAGGATCTGACTTACGACCCGCTGGATCCATCGAAGGTACCGCGGAGAATGTTTGTCCACGAGCCGAAGGGCGGTCTCGAGCGGTGCGACGATCGAATCCGGATCGCGATCCGCGGCGGCTTCCTCGAGGCTCGAGTCCACGCCGGGCGCTCCCTTTCGAAGAATGAGAATGCCGGCGTCTTTCCCGGCGCGCGCGGTGGAAAGACTCTCGGCGCCGTCCAGCCGGGCTGCGAACGGGACGGGCTGCGGCAGCGTCCACGTCCAGGTTCGCCGGCCTCGACGGAGCCGGACTTCGAGGCGGCGGCCGTCTGCTCGGACACCCAGGTGTTCGGCCGCCGGCAGAAGGGAGGCACCGACTCTCATCCTGACCCCGGGATCGAGGCGCGCTTCCCAGTCCGCCGCGGCGCCGCGTTCAGCGACCCGGAGGGCGGCTGCGGCTGCATGTCGCACGGCGCCCTCCGGTGCGTTTTCCCTCGAGGCCGCATAGAGCCGGCCAAAGGCCACGTCCCAGACGTCTTCGAAAGTCGTCGGAGTTCCGAGCCATCGTTCGAGCGCCGGCACGAGCCCATCGCTCATCCGGCTCGCACCGGCGGCAAACCGTTCCAGGAAGCGGCGGGTGGATTCTCTGGCGTGAGTGACCACGACGGCGTCCAAGAAGCCGTCGTCGAACGGCTCGAACGGGTTCGAAAAGCCGCGGCAGGCCCGGTCGAGCTCGTTCACAGGGCCGCCGCGGCCTGCGAAGCCTCCGGACGCGAGGCGTGGAGCTCCCGGCGCCGTCGACGCGTCTCCTCTACCGGTACGTCGAGGCGGCGGCGGATGTGCGCGAAAAGCTTCAGCAGGTCGGCGCACCAGATGCTGGGATTGTCGAAGCCGTTCTGTTGCGACCAGCGGTGCGGCAGATACCCGCCGGCGCACGTCTCCGCTTCGGGGCAGGCGCGACATCCACGGGGCAGCGGCATGCCTTCGAAAATCGCCTGGCGGTGCAGGACGCTCGAGCGCGCGATCTCGTGAAAGGAGGCGTCACGGACGTTCAGCCCCGTGGCGGCCATTCCGTTTCCGCAGACGCGCAGAACGTCCACGCCCTCGATGTCGCCGTCCGCTTCGACGACGGCATATCCGGCGGGCCGGTTGCCGATCGCCTCGCTCTCGCTCGTGCCGCCGAGGATCGTGCGGCCGATGTTCCAGAAGTCGGCGATGCGAACCTCGAGGGTGCCGTGAAACCACCAGTCGTCGAAGACCGGGATCAGGAAGTCCGCGCAGGGCGTCGGGCCGTAGCGGTCGTGGACCGGTGCGATCGTGTCGTGCGTGAAGTCGGGCAGGAGATACGACAGCGAATCGGCTCCGAGCGAGAGCAGGTGGCGGTGGACGGACACGGGGTCCGTTCCGAGAGGAATGACCGACAGGATGGCGAAGGGAACGCGGGCGTCGCGCAACGCGGCCATGCCCTTCGCCACGGCGTCGTAGGACCCTCGTCCCTGACGATCCAGCCGGACCCGATCGTGGATCGCCTTCGGGCCGTCGACGCTGACGCCGACGCGGACCTCATGGTTGCGGAACACCTCGGCCCATTCCGCATCCAGCAGCGTTCCATTCGTCTGAATGCGCAGGCTCACTCTGGCCGTCCCCGCGAGCATCTGCCTCGCACGGGCGCACCAGGCGTCGAAGCGGCGAGCGCCGAGCAGACATGGTTCCCCGCCGTGGAAGGAAATCGCAACGGAGTCCTGGCCCGACGACTCGCAGTGGTCGCGAATGCGACAGAGGGCCTGATCGAAGACCGAGTCCGACATCACGGGAGGCCGCCTTTTCCAGGTCGCGTCTCCCTTGTTGTACACGTAGCAGTAGGAGCAATCGAGGTTGCAGCGCGAAGCCACCTTGAAAATGAAGGCGCCCAGCGCAGGAGCGCGCGCAGTCATGTCGAGCGTCGCGATCGAAGAGGCGATCCAGCGGTCGCGCTACTCGCTGGGATTGTTCTTGACGCCCTTGTTCTCGAAGTCCACGGTCAGAACCAGCTTGTCGACGCGTAGCTCGTCTCCCCGGTCTGGAGGTAGGGCGACTGGCGGCCACTTCACGTGGCCTGTCCCGACGAGGGGGCTACGGCCAGTTTCCTTTTCCACCGCAGCCTTGATGGTGTTCAAGAGGGTGGCCGAGACCGGCAACGTTCTGTCGTCAGGCATGATGTGCCTCCTGCTACAGCGCCCCGCGCCGATCCTGGAAATTCAGGAGTCGGGCCGGGATGCTGGAAATTCCGACCATATTCACCTGCTGGTTATGTTCGCGATCATATGCCGTAGACGGAAGAGGCCGCGAAGTCTGAAAGGCATTCTCGGACGGGAGCTTGACCGAAGAGGTCGAATGGAATCCTTGCGTTTCTCCTGAGATTTCCCGGCTTTCTTCCGGGGGTGGGTCCCCTCAGCGCCGGGCCCGCGCCAGGATCCGCCGGAACGTGAAGAAGTACGGACGCTCGTCGGGAATCATCGTGAAGAGCACCTCGCGGTACCGCTCGACGAACCGCGCGTAGAGCTCGGCCGGCAGCCGCCGCCGGTACTCCGAGAGGAGCGACCCTTCGACCCAGCCGACGACGCCCTCGCGCGACTCGAGGCGGTGGCCGTAGACGTTGAGGCGTACGGTCTGGTCGCGGTACCCGAGGCGGTCGAGGAGGCTCGCGTACTCCTCCGGGGCGAGCACGTTTCGGGGATGCGTACCGCCTCCGAGCGCCGACCGGAAGGGTTCTTCCGCGGAAACGGACTCGGCGGCGCGGTGCGAGGGGTGTCCGAAGTTGTCCGGCACCTGGAACGCGAGCTGGCCGCCGGGCTCGAGGGCTTGCGTCAGGCGCGCGATCAAAGCGGGATGGTCGGGCACCCAGTGATAGGCCGCGTTCGAGAACACGAGGTCGTACCTTCCGGCAGGCGCGAACGTCGCGATGTCGCCGCGATCGAATCGGAGCCCATCCCCGGCCAGCGGTGCGGCCTTCGCGAGCATCGCCTCCGAGGAGTCGAGACCGAGCGTCTCGGCGGCGCCGGTCCGGAGGTGGAGCTCGCGAGTGAGCTCTCCCGTGCCGCAGCCGAGATCCACCGCCCGCCCGCCCGGGATGGGCGAGACCATGTCGAGGAGATCGAAGAAGGGCCGGCTCCGCTCGGCCGCGAAGCGGCGGTACGTGTCCGGCTGCCAGGTGTCCATGACCGCGCCGGATTCTAGCCGGACGATCGGGGGTACGATTCGACGGGGCTTCTCCATGGCCGACCCTCGATCGCGCATGCGCCGGATCCTCGCGGGCGCCCTCTTTGCGTTGCTCCTCGCCGCGGAAGGAAGGGCCCAGGATCCCTCGATCGCGGAGCTGACCGATCTCTTCGCGAAGGCGAAGGCGCAGTTCCGCGGCGGCGGCTATGCCGAGTCGCTCGCGACGCTCGAGAGGCTCGACGCGGCTTTGCGCGCGCCCGGCCTCGAGGCGGCGAGGGAGAAGACCGCGCCCGCCATCGCGTTCTATCGCGGCGCGAACCTGGCGGTTCTCGGCCGGAAGGCGGAGGCGGAGAAGGAGTTCGAGATCTATCTCTCGGCCGCGCCCGCGACGAGGCTCGATCCCTCGATGTACCCGAAGACCGTTCTCGAGACGTTCGATGCGGCGCGCGCGGAGATTCACGGGACCGGCGACCGCAAGCCCGTCCGCGGTCGCCGTCGGCCTCGCGGAGGCGTACGCGTCGTTCCATGCGCCACCCGGCGCCGGCCCCCCGCCGGACGAGACGTGGGCCGAAGGGGCCGTCCGCTTCCTGATGACGAAGGACGAGAAGGCGGAGTGGTCGCGCCTCACGGATGCCACCGCGCGCGCCGAGTTCGTCGCCACGTTCTGGCAGCGCCGGGACCGGACCCCGGAGACCCCGGACAACGAATACCGCGACGAGATCGAGCGGCGGATCGGATTTGCCGATGTGCAATTCGCCCAGGGCGAGAAGAAGGGCAGCCTGACCGACCGCGGGATGGTGTTCGTCCTGATGGGACCGCCGAGCTACGTCGCCTCGCGCCTCCTCCGGATCGAGGAGGACCCGATCCAGGCCGCGCGGTCGGCGCCTCGCGCGCAGGTGATCACCGGTCCGACCGGACGCATTGCGGAGCTCGTCGTGACGCCCCAGCCCATGACGGCCGAGAAGATCCAGGGTACCCGCGAGGTCTGGCACTACCGCCGCGATCGTCTTCCGGCGGCCGTCGCGTCCAACGAGGTGCTGTTCGAGTTCCTGACGAAGGACGGATATGGAACGGGCGTCCTGCAGCGAGAGGCGGCCGCGCTCACGACGCTCGAGATCGCCGCCGGAGCGGGCGCGCCGGCCGGCGCCGCGCCGACTCAGTAGCGGCGCCGGCGCCGCTCCGTCTCAGTAGCGGACGGTCTCGAGAAAGAGACCGGACGGCGGCGCGGTCCACTTCGCGGGCGCGTCCGACTTCTCGCGCATCAGCTTCTCGACGCCGGCGGCATCGAGCTTGCCGCGCCCCACCTCGACGAGGGCGCCCGTGACGCGGCGGACCATCTTCCACAGAAAGTGCGACGCGGTGATGCGGACGTGGATCTCCTCGCCCTCCTCGCGCACGTCGCACTTTTCGACGACGACGATCGTGGACTCCTGGCCCTCGGGGTTCTCGCAGAACGAGGCGAAGTCATGGCGGCCCTCGAAGAGCCGGGCCGCCTTCCGCATGGCCGCCGCGTCGAGACGGTCCTTGACCCACCAGACGAAAGGCTTGCCGAAGGCGGTGCGCCGGCGCGAGATCCGGTAGAGGTACGTCCGGCTCTTGGCGTCGTGCCGCGCGTGGAACCGCGGCTCGGCCTTCTCCACGCTCGAGCACGTGGACGTCGAACGGGAGGTGCGTGTTCAGTTGCCACGCGATCTCGCTCTCGGGCATCGCCTTGCGCGCCTTGACGTGCGCCACCTGCGCCAGCGCATGCACGCCCGCGTCCGTGCGGCCGGCGCCGCCGAGCGCCGCGTCCTCGCCGAGGATCTCGCGCACGGCGCGGAGGAGAACCCCCTGGACCGTGCGGTCCGTGTTCTTCTGCGACTGCCAGCCGCGATAGCGCGTGCCGTCGTATTCGATCGTGAGCTTCCAGCTGGGCACCGCGGGAGTCTACCGGGATCGGAAATAATCTCTTCGTGAGTCGGCCACATGCCGCGCCCGCGCTCGGGCCGGGCCAGCGCGACACGCTGGTCTCCGGAGTGCGCTGGCGCTCGCGCGAGGTGGAGGGGACGGGCACGCCGGTCGTCTTCGTGCACGGCCACCTCGCGTCGTCGGCGACCTGGGAGGACGTGATGCGGCCGGCGGCGGCGGGGCATCCGGCGATCGCGGTGGACCTGCCCGGCTCCGGCGGGTCGGACCGGCCCTGGCCCTACGACTACTCCGTGGGCGGTCAGGCGCGGGCACTCGCGGAGTTCCTCGCGGTGCGCGGCATCGAGCGAGCCATCCTCGTCGGGAACTCGCTCGGCGGAGCGATCGTGATGGCGGTCGCCGCCGAGCGGCCGGAACTCGTTCTCGCGCTCGTCCTCGTCGCGCCGGCGACGCCGCACGCGCCCATGATCTGGCCGATCCGCCTCATGCGCCGCCGCGGGCTCGGCGAGATCGGGCTCGCGCTCGCGAGCCGCCGGATGGCGGCATACGGGCTGCGCCGCTTCCTCTACGGCGATCCCTCTCGCGTCACCGACCACGTCGTCGACGACGCGTGGCGGCCGCTCGCCGTCCCGGGCACCCGCCGCGCGGCGCTGCACGCGATCCGCACCGATCCTGGGCCCTTCGTGGGGCTCGAGGAGCGGATCCGTCAGCCGACGCTGATCGTGTGGGGCTCGCGCGACCGGCTGCTGCCGCCCGCGGAGGCGGAGCGCCTGCACGCGAAGATCCCCGGCTCGCGGGTCGTCCTGCTGCCGGGCGCCGGGCACCTGCCCCAGCGCGAGCAGCCCGAGGCGCTCGCGCGCGTCGTCGCGGAGTTCGTGGCACGCTTCTGACGGCGCCTAGCGGCCGCAGCGCTCCGCGACGCGGGCAGTGATCGCGGCCGGAGCGGGCGGGCTCTCGCGCAGCCCGAGCGTATGCAGCGCCTCGTGGATGACGATGTTCGCCGCGTACCCCGGATCGGCGCGCTGCCAGCGGAAGAAGCTCTCGCACACGAGGACGGCGCGGCTGCCGGGATTCGTCCACGCGAGCACGCGCTCTCTCCCGCACGGCTCCGTCCGGCTCCCGTCGTAGAACAGCACGAGGCCGAGGTACGACGGCATGGTCTGACCGATCGACGCGAGGTTCTCGTCCAGCCGCCGGCCCGAGCCGTCGGTGAAGTCCGCGAGGACCTGGCGGCACGCCGCGTCGGACAGCCGGCGCGCGGCCTCCTCGAGGGACACGCGCAGCGCGCCCCCGAGCTTGCGATCCACGAAGAACGGAATGGCGAGGACGGACGGCCCCGGCTGAGGGAGCGAGTTCGTTTCGGCCGGAGCGGCCACGGCGGCGAGCGCGACCCCTGCGAAGAGGGCGAAGGCGCGGAACGTTTCGCGCCGGCGGTTCTCGCTCGAGTCCATGCGACCTCCCGCGCGGCCGGATGCGTCCGAGCGGGAATTCGCGGAACACTCCCGCCGCTATCACGGACGGTCGCTCCCGAAGGTGTCGCGAGTCTCGAGGGTCTGATTTGGATTTTCTGATTCTTTCGTGAGGCCGCCGATGCGCATCCGATTCGGAGCGTGCACGCTCGACGCGGAACGCCGCGAGCTGCGCGACGCGCGGGGGCCCGTGCCGTTGTCGCCGCGCGCGTTCGATCTGCTCGCGCACCTGGCGGCGCGGCGTCCGAAGGCCGTGTCCAAGGACGACCTGCTCGGCGCGCTCTGGCCCGACGCGTTCGTGACGGAGTCGAACCTCGCGGGTCTCGTCGCCGAGATCCGGCGCGCGATCGGCGACGACGCACGCGAGCCGCGGTTCGTGCGGACCGTGCACGGCTTCGGCTACGCCTTCTCGGACGGAACGTCGATCGCGACGGACGAGGACGCGGTTTTCCGCCTCGTTTGGGGAGCGCGCGAGGTGCCGCTCGCCGAGGGCGAGAACCTGCTCGGCCGCGACCCCGAGGCGCCCGTCGCGATCGACGATCCGACGGTCTCGCGGCACCACGCGCGCATCGTGATCGACGGAACGCGCGCACGCCTCGAGGACCTCGGGAGCAAGAACGGCACCTGGCTCGGAGGCCGGCGGATCGACCGCCCGGAGCCGCTCGGCGACGGCGACGAGATCCGCGTCGGTCCGGCGGCGATGACGTTCCGCGCATTCCACGTTCCCGGGCCGACGGAGACGGCGTTGGAGTGATGGCAAGCGCGGCGCATCCCGGCGGCCGCGGCCTCCATCCCTCGCGTCGACGGCGTCCGTCACGAAGCGCAGAACCCCCGCGCCGACCGGCCGTATCTCGCATCGGTCGGGCAAGACGGAGGGACGGACGATGACGATCGCCGCAGGGAGCCGGATCGGACCGTACGAGATCCTCGGGCGGCTCGGCGCCGGGGGAATGGGCGAGGTGTACCGCGCGCGGGACCCGCGCCTCGACCGGGAAGTCGCCGTCAAGGCGCTGCCCGAGGAGGTCGCGGGCGACGCCGCGCGCCTCTCTCTGTTCGCGGCGGAGGCCCGCGCCGCCTCCGCGCTCAATCACCCCAACATCGTGACGATCCACGAGATCGGGCAGGCCGACTCGGGTCCCTACATCGTGATGGAGCTGGTCGAGGGTCGGACCCTGCGGGACCTTCTGCTCGGCGGCGCGCTCCCGGTCCGTCGCGTGATCGAGATCGCGGCGCCCCTCGCCGACGCGCTCGCACGCGCGCACGAACGGGGAATCGTCCACCGCGACCTGAAGCCCGAGAACGTCATGATCGGCCGCGACGGACTCGTCAAGATCCTCGACTTCGGGCTCGCGCGCGGCGACGGAGGATCGACCTCCATCGCCGGCCGCGAGGACCAGACGCTCACGGATGGAGCGCGGGGGATCGTCGGCACCGCCGCGTACATGTCGCCGGAGCAGGCGAGCGGGCAGCGGCTGGACGGCCGCTCCGACCAGTTCGCCCTGGGCGCGCTCCTCTACGAGGCGCTCTCGGGCCGCCGCGCGTTCCGGCGCGGGAGCCGCGTGGAGACGCTCGCCGCGGTGATTCGCGAGGACCCCGAGCCGCTCTCGGCGATTTCTTCGCGCGTGCCCGTTCCGCTGCGCTGGATCGTCGAGCGGTGCCTGTCGAAGGACCCGGAGGACCGCTACGCGTCGACGCGCGATCTCGCGCGGGACCTGCGGAGCGTGCGCGACCACTACGCGCTGAGCGACAGCGGCTCCGGCAGCGCGCCGCTCCTGTGGACGCCGGGACCGACCCGCGCGGGTGCGCCGCGCTCGGCGGCGATGGCGATGGCCTTCGCGGCATTCGCCGTCGCGGGATGGGTCCTCGGGACGAGCGCGCGCCTCGCTGGGCGGTCTTAGCGTCCTGTCACCGAAGTAACACCATCAGAGGTAGGGGCGGCCCTTGTGGCCGCCCGCGGGCGGGGACAAGCCCCGCCCCTGCGTACGGGACTAGACGAAGATGCCGGGGCGCCGGCGCGGGTCGCAGGCGTAGCCGGGGAAGACCGTGGCGAGGTCGGGAACGCCCAAGCGCCTCGCGAGGACCTCGGCGAAGACGTCCCGGAAGTCGGTCGTGACGGCGAGGTCCCGCCCCTCGTAGAGCCGGTCGGGCGCGAGTCCGGGCCATGTTCCGTAGACCCGTCCGCCGCGGACTCCGCCTCCGAGGAGCAGCATCACGTTCGCATGGCCGTGGTCGGTGCCGCGGTTCCCGTTCTCGCGCGCCGTCCGGCCGAACTCCGAGAGCGTCACCAGGGTCACGTCCGCCATCCTCGATCCCAGGTCGCGGGCGAAGGCGGCGATCGCCTCCCCGAAGTCGCGCAGGCGGTTCGCGAGCTGACCGTCGCTGCCCCCCTCTCCCGCGTGCGTGTCCCATCCGGCCACGTCGGTGAAGGCGACCTCGAGGCCGACGCCGGACCTGATGAGCTGCGCGATCTGGCGGAGCGCCCCGCCGAGCGGACCGCGCGGGTAGACGGCGCCGTTGTCCGGCGGAAGGGCCGCGGGACGGGCGTCCTTCACGGCGCGGAGCGCGTCGAACGATTCCCGGGCGGTCGCTCGGAACGTCCCCGCCACGGCGTCGTCGTACATCGTCTCGAACGTGCGGGCGGTTCCGTCGCGGTCCTCGACGCCGCGCAGGCCGAAGCCCTCCAGGCTGCGCATCGCGACCGCGCCCGCGGACCCGGAGAGGATCCGGGGCATCGCCGGCGAGATCGCGACGGCGCGCAGTGGCGACGGGCCGGCCGCGGTCGTCTCCGCGAGCGCGCGGGAGAGGAACCCGTCGCGCGTGGTCTTCACGCCCGGAGTTCCGGACTCCATGAAGTCCTGCGCGTCGAAGTGGGAGCGGGTCGAGTCCGGGCTCCCGACGGCGTGCACGAATGCCGCCGAACGGTCGCGGAAGTAAGGGACCAGCGGTTCGAGCGAGGGGTGAAGTCCGAAGAAGCCGTCGAGGTCGAGCGCGGCCCGGCCGGAAGACCCCGGCCGCGGCACCGCGATGGTCGGCCGCGCCGCGTAGTAGGCGCTCTCGCCGTAGGGGACGAGGACGTTCAGGCCGTCGACGGCGCCGCGCTGGAAGATCACGACGAGGACCCGCTTCGACGCGCGGGTCTCGCTCGCCGAGGCCATGCGGACGAAGACGCGCGGCAGGAATCCACCCGCGACGAGGGCGATCCCCGTGGACTTCAGGAAGAGGCGCCGGTCGCAGCCGCTCATTGCCGCTGGAACTCCGGGCTGCCGAGGAGCAGGCCCGCGAGCAGCTCCGTCTTCGCCGCGAGGTCGCCCGCCCCCGCGGAGCCGTCCACACGCCGCGCGATCGTCATCGCCGTGTCCGCCGAGACGCTCGTCCCGACGAGCCGCGCCGCGCCGGTCCCGATCGACCGCGTGTCGCCGGCGAGCGGCAGCGCTCCTCCATCGACCTCGGTTCCCGGGATGCGCCCCGAAGTGAGCGCGAGGGCGAAGTTCAAGCGGGCGAGGAGCGCGCCCGAGTTGACCCAGGCGTCCGTCGCGTCGGAGTAGCCGGTCGGCGGCTGGCAGAGGTAGAGCGGCTCGCCCATGTCGGCCACCTCGCGGCCGAGGGCGCGGCCGTCGGTCGAGCCGCCCACGGCGCGGACCGCGGACACCGCGTACTCGAAGGGCGACTTCGTCTTCGCGCGATACACGCGCGGGTCGAAGAACTCCGGGCTCGCGACGATCGCGCGCACGGTCTCGGTCAGGTCGCCCCCGGTCGCGAGGAACCGCGCCGCGACGCGCTCGACGAGCGCGGGCGGCGGATCGTCGGCGACGAGGCGGCGGCAGAGCTCCTGGGCGAGGTGCCGGGCGGTCGAGGGATGCCGCGCGAGCAGGCGGATCGCCGCCTCGCCCTCGTCGATTCCGCCGTTCGGTCCGAATCGGCGGCCGAGGACCGTCTTCGATCCGACGTCGTGGAGGCGCTCGCGGAAGAGGAAGCTCCCCGGCTCCGCCTCCGGCGCGGCGAAGCGCCCGATCCGGTTCATCGCGCGCGGCGCGTCGGCGGAGCGGGGGAGCGCGATCGACCAGCCCGTCAGCACGCGGGCGAGCTCCGTGACGTCCTGCTGCGTGTAGCCGCCGTCGACGCCGAGGGTGTGGAGCTCCAGCAGCTCGCGGGCGTAGTTCTCGTTCAGGCCGGTCGGTCCCCTCGACGCCGAAGGCGACGGCGTCGGCGCCGCCGCGCGCCGGCGGCCGAACGCCGGCGGCCGGTGCTCCGCGTCGGCGGCCGACCGCGCGTTGTCGAGGTAGACGAGCATCGCGGGCGACTTCGCGGTCGCGAGCAGCAGGTCTTCGAAGCGGCCCCAGATGCGGGGACGAATCGTGTCCCGCTCGAAGGATGCGATGAAGATCCGGTCGAGCCCCTTTCGCGCGTCGACGTTGAAGTGGTTCATCCAGAAGTCGACCATGACCTCGTTGAGCTGACGCTCGGAGTGGACCGCGCGGACGAGCCGCGCCTGCGTGAGCTCTTCGAGGATCCGGCGCGGCCGGTTCTCCGGCGGGATGAGGTCTTTCAGCCGGTCCACGTCGGCCGTCAAGCCGCCGCGGCCCGATCCCTCGGACGCGGCGTTCTCTGGCCGCGCGGCGGAGGCGGCCTTCTCGTTCTTCAGGACTCTGCGAGCCTCCAGAAGCGGCGTCTCGAACCGCGCGACGAGCTCGGCGTTCGTCATCCCGAGCGTCGGCAGGCCCGCGAGCAGCGACTCCGTCGCGCGATCGTCGATGCGGCCCGGGTGCAGCTGCCGCTCCATCCAGGTCTCGACGCCCATCGCCGCCACGCGATCCACGTCGCCGGGGCGCGGGCCGAAGGCGAGCCGGTTGAGGACGTGCAGGGCGCGCTCGCGCTCCGTGAGGCGGGTCGGTGCGTCGTCGGCGAGGGCGCTCGCGGCGAGCACGCCGGCGACGGCGAAGATGGCGACGGCGGATCGGCGGTGAACCATGGCGTGCTCCGTTTTGGACGAGCGGGCGGAGCGAGCGGATTACGGAGCGGGAGTCGGGATTAAGTCGAGCGACGCCAATGTTAAGATGCTCTTCCAATGGCCTACCGGGGCGGGTTCTCGGACGAATGCGGCATTTTCGGGGTCTGTGATTCGGACGATGCCGCCAACCTGGCGTACCTCGGCCTCTACGCGCTGCAGCATCGGGGCCAGGAGTCTGCGGGCATCGCCTCGCTCGACGACGCGGGCGCGATCCATACCGAGCGCGAGATGGGCTACGTCGCCGACGTGTTCGACGAGGCGCGGCTGTCGCGCCTGCCGGGGCGGACCGCGATCGGCCACGTCCGCTACTCGACGGCGGGCGCGTCGCACCTCGCGAACGCCCAGCCGATCGTGTTCGCCACGGGCCGCGGCCCCCTCGGCCTCGCCCACAACGGAAACCTCGTCAACGCGCGGGAGATCCGCGCGTCCCTCGAGAGCAAGGGCGCGCTCTTCACGACGACCTCGGACTCGGAGGTCATCCTTCACTTAATCGCCCGGTCCTCGTCGCCGACGCTCGCCGGCGCGATCGCCGATGCGCTCTCCGAGGTGCGCGGGGCCTATTCGCTGGTCATCCTCTCCCGCGAGGGCATCTTCGCGGTGCGCGACCCGAACGGGATCCGGCCGCTGTCGCTCGGCGTGCGGGAAGGGTCCCCGGTCGTCGCCTCGGAGACGTGCGCCTTCGACTTAATCGAGGCGCGGTACGAGCGCGACGTCGAGCCGGGCGAGATCGTGCAGCTCTCCCGCGGCGGCTTCGCCTCGCACCGGTTCGCCTTCCCGATCTCGACGCCCTGCGTGTTCGAGCACGTCTACTTCGCGCGGCCGGATTCGAAGGTCTTCGGCCGCAGCGTCGCGGCCTCGCGCCAGGCCTTCGGGCGCCGCCTCGCGCGGGAGCATCCGGCCGAGGCCGACGTCGTCGTCCCGGTGCCCGACTCGGGCATGTACGCGGCGATCGGGTTCGCCGAGGAGTCCGGCATCCCGTTCGCGCTCGGCCTCGTGCGCAACCACTACGTCGGCCGCACGTTCATCGAGCCGAAGCAGGCGATCCGCCACTTCGGCGTCAAGGTCAAGCTGAACCCGGTGCGCGAGGTGGTCGCCGGCAAGCGCGTCGTGCTCGTGGACGATTCGATCGTGCGGGGGACCACGTCGCGCAAGATCGTCAAGATGATCCGCGAGGCCGGCGCGAAGGAGGTCCACGTGCGCGTCTCGTCGCCGCCGACGATGAACAGCTGCCACTACGGCATCGACACGCCCACCCGCGGCGAGCTCATCGCGGCCAACCAGTCCAACGACGAGATCCGCCGCTTCATCGACGCCGACAGCCTCGGCTACCTGTCCGTCGAGGGAATGCTCGAGGCGTTCGGGCGGCCCCAGCATGCGACCTGCACCGCCTGCTTCACCGGCAGCTATCCCGTCGAGATCGAGGAAGAGGAGCGCGAGAAGGAGCACGCGCTCGACGCCAAGTAGGCGGCTGTCCGCGATCCGCCGTCCTCTGCCTTGCACGGACCGAGCCTCCTGGCTGCCGTGATCGCGTTTCGGGGCGCGACCCTCATCGACGGGACCGGCGCGCCGCCGATTCCGAACTCCCTCTTCGTCGTCGAGAGACGGACGCATCGCGTTCGTCGGCGCGGCCACGCCCGAGGCGCTGGCGAAGCTGCCGCCGGGCGCGTCCGTCATCACGGGCGACGGCAAGTGGATCGTTCCGGGCCTGATCGACGCGCACGTTCATGCCGAGTCGGACGAGGATCTCCGGACGATGCTGAACTGGGGCATCACGTCCGTCCGTCTCATGGCCGAGGACGTCGCGGCATCGCAGAAGCTCGCGGCCTCCTCCCGGGACCGGAAGGACGTTCCCGAGGTCTTTCCCGCGGCGCCCATCTTCACCGTCCGCGGCGGCTGGTGGGGACAGGACGAGCCGCCCGACCCGAACCTGAACCGGTACCCGGCGACGCCGGACGAGGCCCGCCGCTCGGTCCGGCGCGCGCGCGAGCTCGGATCGGCCGAGATCAAGATCATGCTCGACGACATGGCGTGGTGCCGCGCGCCGCTGCCCGCGCTCCCGAAGACTTCCCCGGAGGTCCTGCGGGCGCTGCTCGAAGAGGCGAAGGCGCAGGGAATGCGCGCGATCGTCCATGCGCCGAACCTCGAGGACGCGAAGGCGGCGATCGCGGGCGGCGCCACGGCTCTGGCGCACGGCGTCCTCGAGCCGATCGACGACGCGACGATCGCGGCGATGAAGGCGCGTCCGGTCTTCTACGTGCCGACCATGGACATCTTCGAGTTCCTCGCCGACACGCAACCCTTCATCCTGCGAACGCTCGGCGCACCCGCCTACGATGCGTGGTTTCTTCCCGGGACGCTCGAGCGCCTCCGTTCCGACGCGTACGCGGCGACCTATCGAGGGCGCTTTCCCAACTTCGACAACGTGCGGCGCAGCCTGCCGGTCCTGCGGGAGAACCTGCGCCGCCTCCACGCCGCCGGAGTTCCCGTCGCGCTCGGCACGGACATGTGGGCGTTTCCGGGCGCGGCCATCTGGGTCGAGATGCAGCTCTACGTCGCCGCGGGCCTGACGCGCGTCGAGGCCCTGCGCTCGGCGACCCAGACGGCGGCCCGGTCGCTGTCCGTCGACGGCGACCGCGGCACGCTGGAGAAGGGGAAGCGCGCCGACTTCCTGGTCCTCCTCTCCGACCCGCCGGCGCCGAGGGACATCGACGGGGTCTGGAAGAATGGCGTGCGCGTCGCGCCGATGCAGACCCGGCGCGGACCTTGAGCGCGGGGTGACGCGCCCTCGCGCCGCGCTCGGAGCCCTGGCCGTCGCCGCGGCGACGGCGGCCCTCTTTTTCGTCTCGAAGGGGAAGTGGTCCGACGCCCTGATCGACTCGGGCCGCGAGTGGATCGTCCCGGACGCGCTCGCCCGCGGCGCGCTCCTGTACCGCGACGTCGTGTACTGGTTCGGGCCGTTCACGCCCTACTTCCAGGCCGCGTTCCTGCGGGCATTCGGCTCGGGCTTCGGGCCCCTCGTCGCGGCCGGCGCCGTCTCCGCCGCGGCGACGCTCCTCCTGCTCCGCGCCGTGCTCCGGCGGGTGGCGACGACGCGCGGCGCGGCGCTGTGGACGGCCCTCGCGATTCCCGCCCTCGTCTTCATGCCGAACGCGGGGGGAGCGCTCCTCGGCATGGGATACCGCATCTGGCACGCGGCCGCCTTCGCGCTCGCGGCCGTGCTCCTGGCGTCCCGCCCTCCCGGCAGGTTCGGGCCCGCCCCGGCGGCGCTCGCGGCCGGAGCCGCCGCGGCGTTCGCGGGCCTCTGCCGCACGGAGTGGGGCCTCGCGGCGGCGGCGGCCGCGGCGCTCGCCGCGTTTCTGCGGCCGAGGCGGCGCGCGCGCGGAGCCGCGGCGGCCGGACTCGTCCTCGCGGCGGCGGCGGCCGTCTTCGCGGCGGGTCTCGGGATCTTTCTGCGTGCGGCCGGGAAGGCGGCGGTCCTCTCCGACGGGCACGTGCTCTTCGGCCGCCTGCCGCCCGAGACGCGCCACTTCCTCGTCGCGTTCTCGGGGCTTCCGGACTGGCGGCGCGGCCTGCTCGAGATGCTCTACTCCGCCAGCTGCTGGGCGGGCCTCGCCGTCGTGGTCGCCTGGCTCGCCTGGCCGCGCGGGACGCCGAGGCCGCGCGGCCTCGCCGTCGCGCTCGGCGTCTGCCTCGCCGGGGTCGCGGCCACGGCGCTCGCCGGGGGCGCCGGCTCCGCCGTCCTGTTCAGCGCGGCGCCGCTCGTCAGTCTGGCCGCCGCGCTCGCGGGACTCCAGCGGCGGCGCGGGTCGCCCGCGGCCGCGCTGGCCGCGAGCGGGGCGCTCGGCTTCGTCCTCTCCTACCGCCGGCCGTTCCACATCGGCGACTCGGCGTACGTCGGGCCGCCGCTGCTCTTCGCGTTCGTCGCCGCCGCCGGCCTCCTCCACCTGGCGATCGCCGCCCGCCCCCGGGCATCGCAGCGGCGCCGGCTCGAGCGCGGATTCGCGGGTGCGCTCGCCGCGCTCGTCGTGGCCGCCTTCGCCGGGCGAATCGCGCAGTATGCCGCGATCGAGGCCGCGCCGATCGCCGGAACGGCCGGCATGCTCTCGGCGCGCCCCGAGCTCGCGCGGGAGATCGAGGAGCTCGGGCGCGCGATCGGGAGCCGCACGGTGGCGGGCGACTCGCTCGTCGTCTTTCCGGAGGGCGAGGTGCTGAACCTGCTCTCCGGCCGCCCGAACCCGATCCGTCACCAGCTCTACCTGCCCGGCTATCTCACCGACGCGAACGCGCCCGCGGTCCTGGCCGAGCTCGAGGCCGCGCGGCCGGCGGCGATCGTGATCTGGAACCGCCCGACCTCGGAGTACGACCGCGCCCTCTTCGGGCTCGACTACGGCCGTCCGATCCGCGACTGGATGCGCGCCCACTATCAGGAGTCCGGCTTCCGCGCCGCCGGCTCGCCGGCGCGCACGAACCCGCGCTTCGTGCTCGCGCTGCGCCGCGCGCCCGAGATGCGGTAAAATCAGGCATCCATCGCGTGTGTTCCTGGCGCGTCCGGCGCATCTCGAGGGGGAGGCCGTGAGCTCCGCCGGCCGCGATGCGGTCCCGGCGGCGCCGGGCGCTCCCGAAGCGATCGAGGTCTCGGTCGTCATCCCGTGTCTCAACGAGGAGGACACGCTCGGAAGCTGCATTCGCAAGGCCCGCGCCGCGCTGTCCGGACGCGGGAATCGCCGGCGAGATCATCGTCGCCGACAACGGGAGCGTCGACCGCTCCGTCGCGATCGCCGAGGAGCTCGGGGCGCGCATCGTCCTCGCCACCGCGAAGGGCTACGGCAGCGCGCTGATGGCCGGCATCGCCGCGTCGAAGGGCCGCTACGTGATCATGGGCGACGCCGACGACAGCTACGACTTCGGAGAGATCCCGAAGTTCGTCGAGAAACTGCGCACGGGATTCGATCTGGTACAGGGCTGCCGCCTGCGCACCGGCGGAGGCGAGGTGCTTCCCGGCGCGATGCCGTTCCTCCATCGCTGGTGGGGAAATCCCATGTTCTCGCGGATGGCGCGCTCCTGGTTCGGCGCGCCCATTCACGACGTCTACTGCGGGCTGCGGGGCTTCACGCGCTCCCACTACGAGTCGCTCGACCAGCGCTGCACCGGCATGGAATTCGCCACCGAGATGATCATCAAGTCGAGCCTCGCCGGCGCGCGCATCGGCGAAGTGCCGATCACGCTCCATCCCGACGGCCGGAGGTCTCACAAGCCCCACCTGAAGACCTTCCGCGACGGCTGGCGGACGCTGCGGTTCTTCCTCCTTTACAGTCCCCGATGGCTGTTCGTCATTCCGGGAGCCGTCCTCGCGACGCTCGGCCTCCTCGGCTTCCTGCTCGTCATGCCCGGGCTGCGCATCGGCCACGTCGGCTTCGACGCGCACACGCTTCTCTTCGCGAGCCTCGCTGTCATCTGCGGATACCAGTCGCTGCTCTTCGCGCTGTTCACCAAGTCCTTCGCGATCAGCGAGGGGCTGCTGCCGGAGGACCGGCGCGTCACGCGCTTCTTCGGGTTGGTCAACCTCGAGCGCGGCGTACTCGCTGGGGGCCTCATGACGATATGCGGCCTCGTTCTCCTCGCCGCGGCGGTCGACCAGTGGCGGCGCGCCGGCTGGGGAACGCTGGACTACAGCCGCACGATGCGCTGGGTCATCCCGGGGGTCACGCTGACGGTCCTCGGGTTCCAGACCGTGCTCTCGAGCTTCTTTCTGAGCATCCTCGGCATGCGTCGGAAGTGATCACGCCGACCTCCAGCCCGGGCGCGGACGGCGGCTCTCCCTTCGACGCGCATCGCCACGATTACGACGAGGTCCTCAACCGCGGCCTCCTCGTGTCGGGCGAGACGGCCGCCTATTTCGCGAGGCGCCGCATCGAGTGGCTGGCCGAACGTCTGAGTGCGCTCGGCGAGCGGCCGGATTCCGTCCTCGACTACGGCTGCGGCCACGGCTCGTCGGCGCCGCTTCTCCGGGAGCTGCTGGGCGCCTCGAACGTGCTCGGCGTCGAAAAATCCGAGGGCCTGCTCGCGGCGGCTCGCGAGCGGATCGTCGACGACGCGATCCGATTCGTCTCCCGCGACGCGCACGTGCCGGACGGGAGCTTCGATCTCGCGTTCTGCAACGGGGTCTTTCATCATGTCGCGCCCGAGGAACGCGCGGGGGAGCTCAATTTCCTGCGCCGGAGCCTGAGGCCCGGCGGCCTCCTCGCCTTCTGGGAGAACAATTCCTGGAATCCCGGGACGCGGTGGGTCATGAGCCGCATCCCGTTCGACCGCGGCACGCAGACGCTCTCGGCCGTTCACGCGCGCCGCCTGCTGCGCCCGGAGGGGTTCACGATCCTCCGCACCGATCACCTGTTCGTCTTCCCGTCGCTGCTGCGAGGGCTGCGCCCGCTCGAGCCGCTCCTGGCGCCGCTGCCGCTCGGCGCGCAGTACCAGGTCCTCTGCCGGGCTCCCGGCCGGACTCGATGACGGAGATCGTCCCGCTCCTTCTGCTGCTGGCCTTCGCCGTCCTCCTCCGGATCCGCCCGCCCGCGCCCATCGGCTCCCGGTGCGTCGGCGCGCCGCTGGCCACGCTCGCGGAGCTGCGCGAGCGACCTCCGGCGGCCGTGGTCTTTTGGCGCCGTCCCGCTAGCGAATACGACCGCGGTCTCTTCGGGGAGGACTACGGGGCATCGATCCGGGCCTGGATCGAGGAGTGCTACGACTTTCAGCCGTTCCGCGCGTCGGGAACGCCGGCGCGCGTGCACCCGCGATTCGCCGTGGCGTGGCGGCGATGACCGAGACCCGGCTCCAGCGCCTCGCCGCTGCGCTCGTCTCCCGGCCGCTCGTGTACGACCTGGTGCAAACGCTTGCGGGGCAGGAAAAGGTCGCGCGCCGTCTCCGCACCGCACTCGCGGCGATGCCCCACCGGCGCGCCCTCGACGTGGGCAGCGCCGCGGGCGGCTTCGCTTTCCGGCTCGGCGTTTCGCCCGTCTGCACGGACCTCGATCCGCGCCCCGTCGTCGCGCTGCGGCGTCGCCGTCCATCCGAACGCGGGCGCTCGTCGCGAACGCGGCGGCGCTCCCGTTTCCCGACGGCGCCTTCGACCTCGTCCTCTGCCTCGCCGTCCTGCACCATCTCGATGACCCAACCCTGGCCGCCGTCGTCGCGGAGCTCGCGCGGGTCGCCTCGGGACGCGTCCTCGTGCTCGAGCCGCTGCGCAACGACGCGCGCGGCGTCTCGCGGTTCCTCTGGCGCTACGACCGCGGAAGGCTACCCGCGCACGCGCGATCAGCTGCTCGCGGCGCTCTCGGCTAAGAATGGACGTGGTCGACGCCGCGGAGTTCGCGGTGTACCACGAGTACCTCATGTGCGTCATGAGCGTCCGGACGCTCCCAAGCGGCGTCTCCCGCACCGCCTCGATGACGCGCTCCTGGTCTCCGCTCGACAGCGAGGTGTAGAAAGGAAGTCGGACGAGCCGCTCGCTGACCGACTCCGACACCGGGCAGTCTCCCGGCCGGCCGCCGAAGCGGCGTCCCATCGCCGAGAGGTGGAGGGGCAGGTAGTGGAAGACCGCGAGGATGCCCCGCGACTTCAGTCCCGCGATCAGTCGCGTCCGCTGCTCCGCCGTGGGCAGCACGACGTGGAACATGTGGTAGCTCGACGCGCAGTCCTCCGGCACGGTCGGCAGCCGGGCGCCCGTCCGCTCCGCCCACTCGGCGAGGCCCTCGCGGTAGCGCTCGAAGATGCGGCGCCGCGCGTCGAGGACGGCCGTCTTCTGCTCGAGCTGTCCGTACAGGTACGCCGCGAGGAGGTCCGACGGCAGGTAGCTCGACCCGATGTCGACCCAGGTGTACTTGTCGACCTCGCCGCGGAAGAAACGCTTGCGGTTCGTGCCCTTCTCCCGGAGGATCTCGGCCCGCTCCACGAACCGCTCCTCGTTGATCAGAAGGGCGCCGCCCTCGCCGCAGCTGAAGTTCTTCGTCTCGTGGAACGAGAGCGCGGCGAGCTCTCCGAAGGAGCCGAGCGGCCGTCCGCCCCGGCGGCCGAAGAGGCCGTGCGCGTTGTCCTCGACGACGGCGACGCCGCGCCGCCGGGCGATCGCGAGGATCTCGTCCATGGCGCAGCCGACGCCGGCGTAGTGGACGGGCACGATCGCGCGCGTCCTCGGGCCGATGCGCGCCTCGAGGAGGCGCTCGTCCAGGTTCAGCGTGTCTTCGCGCACGTCCACGAAGACCGGCCGCGCGCCGCGCAGCGCGAACGCATTCGCGGTCGAGACGAACGTGAAGTCCGGCACGACGACCTCGTCGCCCGGGCCGATGTCGAGCAGCAGGGCCGCCATCTCGAGAGCGTGCGTGCAGGAGGTCGTGAGGAGCACCGACCGGACACCGAGCTCGCGGCGCAGGAGCTCGTGGCAGCGGCGGGTGAACTCCCCGTCGCCCGAGACCTGGCCGAGCGCGAGGGCCTCGTCCATGTACTGGCGCTCCCGGCCGACGAACGACGGGCGGTTGAACGGAATCGGACTGGGCGCCGTCACGAAGTCCTCTCTCGGGCGAGCCGGTTCTTCTTGAATCGCGCCGAGTACTGGGCCTCGTCGACGACCTCGATCCGCGCCGGCACCTTGAACGCCGGCATCGTGCGGCGGCACGCCTCGCGCACGCGGCGGCGGAGATCGTCGAGCGTCTCCGGACGCTCCAGGTTGAGGTACGCAGCGACGATCTGCCCGGTGAGCGGGTTCTTCTCGCCGACGACGAGCGCGTCCCGGACGTTGTCGAGCTCGAGCAGCGCGCTCTCCACCTCCGCCGGAAACACCTTCTGGCCGCCGACGTTGATGATCTCGGATCTCCGGCCCCGGATGCGATAGCAGTCGCCGTCGACCTCGACCTCGTCCTGGGTGTTGAACCATCCCTCCGCGTCGAACGGGCTCGGCGCGTTGAGGTATCCGACCATCGCCGACGCCGCGCGGACCCAGAGGATGCCGTCGCGGACCTGCGTCGCGACGCCCTCTCCCTCGAGGCGCACCCACAGCGAGTCCGAGGAGCGAGAACGGGCGCGCAGGATCCCGAGCTCCGACAGCCCGTACGTCTGCGACAGGCGGACGCCGGGCAGCGCCGCGTGCAGGCGCGCGAGCGTCGATGCCGGCATCGGCTCGGTCCCGTAGGTGATCTGCCTGAGCGACGAGAGGTCGTGGCGCGACGGCGCGTCCGTGAGAAGGAGCAGGTTCAGGAACGTCGGCGTGGTGGGCAGGAGCTCGACCCGATGGCGGGCGATCGCGGCGGCGATCCCGTCGGGGGAACGGTCCGCCACGGCGACGACGGTCCCGGAGTTCGAGAGGACGTGGAAGAGCGTGTTGATGCCGCCGATGTGGTCGAGAAGGAGAAAGGTCAGGGTCCGCAGCGCGGGCCGGCGCGTCCGGAACTTCTCGAGCAGCCGCGGAAACGAGTGCAGGGCCGCCTTCGGCTCGCCCGTCGAGCCGCTGGTGAAGAGAACGAGTCCGGCCTCGCCCGCGTCGACGAGCCCCCGGACGAGGGGCGGGACCGGTCCGCTCTCGCGCGGGCGATGCGCGCGGAGCCCGTCGGGGCCGAACCGGACGACGTGGCGCACCCCGGCGATCTCGAGGAAGCGGTCGCGCTGGCCCGCCACCGCCTCGGTCAGCGGGACGACGATCGCGCGGCGGTCGATGAGGGCGAGCAGGCAGGCGCAGACGTCCGGCGAGTAGTCGCCCTCGAGCGCCACGGTCTCTCCCGGGGCGACGCCGTTCTCTTCGAGCTCCGCGTCGAACTCGGGCACGCGCTCCGCGAGCCAGTCGTACCCGTACGAGCGGTCGCGCCAGACGATGGCCGGCGCGTCGCCGGCCGCCCGGAAACGCTCGGTCAGCCAGCCGGGCATCAGGGCCCGCCGAGGTAGATCGTCTGCCCGGTCACGGCCGCGCTGCCGGGGGACACGAGGAAGTCGACGACGTGGGCGATGTCGTCGAGCGTCCCGAGCCGCCGGATCGCGAGGCGGGCGACGAGCTCCCGCATCTTGTCGGCCGGCACGCCGCGCGTGAGGTCGGTCTCGGTGGGGCCGGGCCCGACGGCGTTGACGGTGATGCCGAACGGGCCGAGCTCGCGCGCCAGGACGCGGGTGAAGCTCTCGACCGCTGCCTTGGACGCGGCGTAGACCGCTTCGCCCTCGAGCCCGAGCGGCACGGCGACGCTCGAGAAGTTGACGATGCGGCCGGAGCGGCGCGCCACCATGAGCTTGGCGCACTCGCGCGAGGCGAGGATCGTGCCGACCGTATTGGTGCGGAGGATCCGCTCGACGGTCGCGCCGGGGGTCAGCAGGACGTGGTTCAGCGCGGCGACGCCCGCGTTGTTGACGAGGGCGTCGGGAACGCCGTGACGGTGGCGCACGTCGGCGAAGAAGCGAACGACCTGTCCCTCGTCCGTCACGTCCGCGATCGCGTGCTCGTAGCCCGGCAGCGGCTCGTCCATCGGGCTGCGGCTGCACCCGACGACGCGGTAGCCCCTCTCGACGAAGTGGCGGGCGAGGTGGCGCCCGATCCCCTTGCGGGCGCCGGTGACGACGGCGAGCGGGGCGTCGCCGGTCAGCGGGCTCTCCCCTCGGAGATCCGCGCGTGCGCGTAGTCGGCGAGGCTCTGCACGGTCCGGAAGGGGCTGCGCGCCTGCGACAGCGCGCGGTCGTCCATGAGCGAGACGTCGCGGCCGGCGCGGTCCGAGAGCTTCTGCTCGAGCTCGACGATCACCGAGACCAGGCCGATCGAGTCGAGGAGGCCGGACGGGCCGAAGAGCGCGGTCTCGGCCGCGATCGGCTCCTCGGCGGGCCGCATCGCGAGGCAGTACCCCCGCACGGTGTCCGCCACGAGGGCGACGAGCGCCGCGTCCGTCATGGCCTCTCCCGCCGCCGGAGCGCGCCGCCGGGGAGGCTCCAGTGAAAGACCGCCTCCGGGTCGTGGAACCGGAAGCCGAGCGGCGCGTAGAGGTTGAGCGTCGCCGCGTTCGCGGCCGAGATCAGCGCCGTGACGCGCGCGGCGCCCCGTTCGACGAGGTCGCGCACGGCGCCGAGGAGGAGCGCGGGGCCGGCGAGCGGAGCCGCGCCGGGATCGGAGGCGATGAGGCGTACGTCCCCGATCTCGCGGGCGAGCACGGTGTGGACGAAGCCCGCCGGGGCTCCCGGCTCCCCGACGACGCCGACGCGCGTTTCCGGCGAGGAATCGTCGAGAGCGCGCCCGATCCAGTCCCGGTAGCGCCGGGATGCGAGCTCGTCGGGAAACTCCGGATCGGCGTGATAGCGGCCGAACCGGAACGCGCGAAGCGCGATGTCGGCGAGGCGGTCGCGATCGGCGCTCTCCGCGCGGCGGAACGTCAGGCGAGGCCGCTCGAGAGCCGCCGCGAGCGGAGGCCTCGTGGCTCGGAGCTGGAGGTCCACGAAGCGGAATCCCGCCGCCTGCAGGATGAGCGAGGACCCGCCGGCCGTCGCGCCGATGCGGCAGCCGACCAGCGCCGCGTTCTCGCGGCGCGCCCAGCTCTCGAGCGCGCGGGAGAGCATGGCGCCTCCCGCCGACTCGGCCGCCGTCGGATCGAGACGGAGGTCGGCCACGGCGAATCCGAAGGTCTCCGCGTCCCATGGGAGCAGGCGGATCTCCCCGAGGCGCCCGGCCTCCGATTCGAGCGGCGCGGCGTCGGCGTCGAAGGCCACTCGGGCTCCGGCGGGCGGCTCGGCGTTCACGACGCCCTCGGCCCCACCGACTCCGCGACCGCGTACGTCGGGCGTTCCATCATGCGCGAGTGCATCCGCGCGAGGTATTCCCCGATGATGCCGAGGGCGAAGAACTGCGCGCCCGAGAAAATCGCGATGATCGAGGCGAGGAACGGGAATCCCGGGACGCTGCCGCCCTGCACGAGATAGCGGCCCACCACGAACGCGAGCACGGCCAGGCCGACGAGCGTGAACGCGAATCCGACCAGGCTGGCGAGGCGCAGCGGCAGCGTCGAGAAGCCCGTCGCGACCGTCAACGCGTGCGTGACGAGCGCCCGGAACGTGTAGTGCGAGCGACCCGCCGCCCGCGGGCGGTGCTCGACCTCGACCGCGGTGAAGCGCCGCGTCGCCCACGTCAGCAGCACGTCGATCGAGACGAACGGGCTGCGGTAGTTCTCGAAGGCGCGCCGCAGCTCCGTGCGGAACGCGCGGAAGGCGGAGACCCTCCGCGCCGTCTCGGCGCCCATGGCCTTCTCGAGAACGAGCTTGGTGATCCAGGAGGACGCGTTCCGCAGCCGCGAGTGCGGCATGCGCGCCGGCGTCCCGTAGACGACGTCGGCGCCGCGCTCGAGGGCCGCGAGGAGCTTCGGGATCTCCTCGGGCGGATGCTGCAGGTCGTCGTCCATCGTCACGACGATCTCGCCGCGGGCGGCGCGGATCCCGGCCAGCAGCGCGTTGTGCTGGCCGTAGTTCCGCATGAGGTTCAAACCCGTCACCCGCGCATCCGCGGCGGCGATGCCGCGGATGACGTCCCACGATCCGTCGCCGCTGCCGTCGTTGACGAGCACGATCTCGAAGCCCCGGCCGTCCAGCGCCTCGTGCAGGCGGCGCACCAGCAGCGGGAGCGATCCCGCGCTCTCGTAGACGGGGACGACCACGGAAAGGCCGATCGACGACGTGCCGGCTTCGATGGCCCATTTTACAACGGCGGACGCGCCGACGCCGCGAGCCGGGTATCATCGAGGCGCGCTTGCACACCGACTCGAGAGCGATCTCCCGCGTTCGCCGATCTCGCTTCGCGGGTCTGCTCCTCGCGGTCGCGATCGTCGCGATTTACGCGCGCCCGTTCGCCCTCCGCGGCTGGATCCCGCACGATGAGGGAACGATCGGCCAGAGCGCCGAGCGAGTGCTGCACGGCGAGGTGCCTCACCGCGACTTCGACGAGGGCTACACGGGGGGCCTCTCGTACCTGCACGCCGCGGCGTTTCGCGCGTTCGGCGTGCGTCTCGCCGTGCTGCGCTGGCTGCTCTACGGCGCCTTCCTCGGATTCGTGGCCGCGGTCTACGTCCTGGCGCGGCGCCTCGGGCCGCCTTCGCTCGCGTTCGCGCTGACGATCCTCGCGGCCGTCTGGAGCGTGCCGAACTACTTCGCGAGCCTTCCGTCCTGGTACAACCTCTTCCTGGCGACGTTCGCGGCGCTCGCCCTCGTGAAGTTCGTCGAGGCGCCGCGGCGCCGCTGGCTCCTGATCGCCGGCCTCTGCGTCGGGCTGTCGGTCCTGGTCAAGCAGGTCGGGCTCTATGCGGTCGCCGCCGGCGTCCTGTTCCTCGTCGATCGCGAGCGGAGAACGAGCGCGGGAAGCGGCGCCGGCACCGGGGCGCGCCCGACGCTCTTCTTCGCGGTGAAGGCTTCGGGAGCGTTGGCGTTCGTCGCGCTGCTCGTGGCGGTCTTCGGTCGGCGGGGAAGCGCGATGGACCTGGTCGAGTTCGTCCTGCCGCCCGCCGCGCTCGCGGCGTTCACGGTCCGGGACGAGGCGCGGCGGGGGCGCGGAGGATCGGCGGCTCGGTTCCGCTCGCTGGCCGCGCTCCTCGTGCCGTTTCTCGCGGGTGCCGCCGTGCCCCTGCTCGCCTTCGGCGCGTTCTTCGCGGCCCGCGGCGCGCTCGGCTCCCTCGTGCACGACGTTTTCGTGGGGTCGATCGATCCGACCCGGCACGCTCAATACCCGTCGCTCGAGCCCCGCGTCCTGCTGCCGGCCCTTCTCTACGCGATCGTCCTCGTCGCCCCGACGATGTTCGGCGGACCGCGCCATCGGATTGTCCCGTTCGCGGCGGGCACGGCCCTGGCGTTCCTCCTCGCCTTTGCCGATCAACCCGACGTCTATCGCGTCGCCTGGGATGCCGCGCGGTCCCTTCCTCTCGTCGTCGCGCTGGGGGCCGTGGCGCTCCTCGCCGGGAGCGACCCCGCCCGGGACGAAGCGGCGGCCTCGCGCGTGTTCCTGCTCGCGAGCATGAGCGCGCTGGTCGCTCTCGTGCAGTTCCCCTTCGCCTCCCCGATCTACTTCTGCTATGTGGCGCCCCTCGCGGCGCTCGCGACGGCGGCGGTCGTCCACGCCGACCCGCGCGCGCCCCGCCGCCTGCACGCCGTCCTCCTCGTCTTCTTCGTCCTCTTCGCGGCGATCTGGATGAATCGGGGATACGTGTTCCGTCTCGGCCGCTTCTACGCGCCCTACGAGGCCGACGGAGTCCTCGCGATGCCTCGCGGCGGCCTGCGCGTGCCGATCGCCGACGCGCGGGATTACGGAGCGCTGGTGGCGGCCCTGGCCGAGGCCCCGCCGACGAGCCGGCTCTACGCCGGCCCCGACTGCCCCGAGGTCTACTTCCTCTCGGGACGCCGCAACCCGACGCGCTTCTTCTTCGACTACCAGGGCGAGCTCCGCGACGATCCCGACGCCCTGCGGCGCCGGATCGAGGACGACGGCATCGGGATCGTCGTGATCCAGGCGGCGCCCTCGTTCTCGCGGCCGCTTCCGGAGTCGTTCGAGGCCTCGCTGCGCACGCGCTTCGGCCCGCCCGAGCGAATCGGGCGTTTCCGGCTCTATCGCCGAGGCGGAGAGTCTGCGCCAGTCGCCTATAATCCGCTCCCTCGCATGACGTCCCGCTACGCCGACGCCGGCGTCGACATCGATGCCAAAGCCGCGGCGCTCGCGCGCGCGAAGGCGGCGATCCGCTCGACGTTCACGCCCGGAGTCCTCGGCGACGTCGGCGGCTTCGGCGGCCTCTTCCGCCCGGACTTCTCGGGCTACCGGGAGCCCGTCCTCGTCGGATCGACCGACGGCGTCGGCACCAAGCTGAAGATCGCGATCGCGATGAATCGCCACGACACCTGCGGCGCCGACCTCGTCAACCACTGCGTCAACGACATCCTCGTGCAGGGCGCGCGGCCGCTCTTCTTCCTCGACTACATCGCGACGGGAAAGATCGAGCCCGCCGTCGTCGAGGGCGTCATCACGGGGATCGCCCGAGCGTGCCGCGAGAACGGCGCCGCGCTCCTCGGCGGCGAGACCGCCGAGATGCCCGGCTTCTATGCCGCGGGCGAGTACGACGTCGCCGGCACGATCGTCGGCGTCGTCGACCGGACGAAGATCATCGACGGCTCGCGCATCGCCGCCGGCGACATCGCGCTCGGCCTCCCGTCGGTGGGCCTCCAGACCAACGGGTACACCCTCGCGCGCAAGGTCTTCTTCGAAACCATGGCGAAGAAGCCGGAGGACCGCCTGCCCGAGCTCGGCGGCCGCGCGGTGGGGGACGTGCTCCTCGACCCGCACCTCTCGTACCTGAAGCCGCTCGAGCCCCTTCTCGAGGCGGATCTGGTCCACGGCATGGCGCACTTAACCGGCGGCGGCTTCTACGACAACATCCCGCGCGTGCTGCCCGAGGGCCTCGACGTGGTTGTGAAGGCGGGCGCGTGGACCGTGCCGCCCGTCTTCGACGTCATCGCGCGGGAGGGAGCCGTCTCCTTCGAGGAGATGCACCGCGTTTTCAACATGGGCGTCGGGATGGTCGTGTTCGTCGCTCCCGCGGACCTCCCGCGGGTGGCGGAGATCTGGAAGGCCGCGGGGGTGCGCTGGTTCGCGATCGGGAACGTGAAGGCGGGAAATCGCAAGGTCCTGGTCGAGCCTCCGCCTGCGTAGAGAAAGGTGGCCTCGATCATTTCGAGCCGTCAGTGGTGACCCGTCGGCCTTCCGCGGAGAGCAGAAAGCTGAGAGCCGACAGCTCAAAGCTCGAGCCGATGTCTGACAGCTCGAAGCGCCGCCTCGGCATTCTCCTCTCCGGGCGCGGCTCGAACTTCATCGCGATCTGCGATGCGATCGCGGAGGGCCGCATCCCCGATGCGAACATCGTCGCCGTCATCTCGGACGTCTCCGACGCCCCGGGGCTGAATCGGGCCGTGGAGCGCGGGCTTCCGGCATTCCCCCTTCCCCGGGGGGCCCGGAGCCGGCGCGAGCACGAGGCCGAGATCGACAAGGTCCTCGATTCGGCGGGGGTGGACCTCGTCTGCCTGGCGGGGTACATGCGGATCCTGTCGCCGGAGTTCGTCGGCCGGTGGAAGGGGAGGGTCCTGAACATCCATCCCGCCCTCCTGCCGAAGTTTCCGGGGCTCCACGTGCAGAGGCGCGCCCTCGAGGCCGGGGAGAAGGAGTCCGGTTGCACGGTCCACTTCGTCGACGAGGGGACCGATACCGGCCCGATCGTCCTGCAGAGGCGGGTCGCCATCCTGCCGGGCGACACGGAGGAGGCCCTTTCGGCCCGCATCCTGGAAGAGGAGCATCGCGCCTATCCCGAGGCCATCGCGACGGTGCTTCGGACCCTTCCGCGCCGCTGAAAAATGCCCCGTTTCCTGTGCACCCGAAAGCGGGGGAAGGCCCGTATTCATTGGGCGTTTTGATTTCCTCGATTTCGCTTGACATGAAAGCGAGCGGGGCCTATATTCCCGTTCCCCGCAAGGGTGGATCTTTCCAAATGGGTTCGTCACGGCGGTAGCCGTCCGTCTTGCCGACCGGCAGGGCAGTCGAAGAATCGTATTGACCGAGCCCACCCTGTTTAGCTAGACTGGAAGGTCCGCCGCAAGGCGGATGTTCTTTCGGTTTCGCGCCGGTGGAACGGCGCGGTCTCGGGACGAAGGGTCCGGGGACGCGGTTCCTTGAAAACTGAGTAGAGCGTGCCAGACGTCAATTTTTTTCTGGCTTTCACGTAAAACCAGAAACTGTTTTCTCAAAAAAACAGGGTTTAACTCGAATCGATCGGCGCCGTTCGCGGTGCCGCTTGAACACCTTTAAGTGGAGAGTTTGATCCTGGCTCAGAATGAACGCTGGCGGCGTGCTTAACACATGCAAGTCGAGCGAGGCCTGGGGGGCAACTCCCAGAGTCGAGCGGCGGACGGGTGAGTAACACGTGGGTAACCTGCCCGGAAGTGGGGAATACCTCGGGGAAACTCGAGCTAATTCCGCATGACATCTTCGGGACGAAAGTCCTGACGATCAAAGCGGGGTCGCAAGATCTCGCGCTACCGGATGGGCCCGCGCCCGATTAGCTAGTTGGTGAGGTAACGGCTCACCAAGGCTTCGATCGGTAACCGGCCTGAGAGGGCGATCGGTCACACCGGAACTGAGACACGGTCCGGACTCCTACGGGAGGCAGCAGTGGGGAATCTTGCGCAATGGGCGAAAGCCTGACGCAGCAACGCCGCGTGGAGGATGAAGGCCCTTGGGTTGTAAACTCCTGTCGGCTGGGAAGAAATCGTTCGTGGCTCATACCCACGGACGTTGACTGTACCAGCAAAGGAAGCCCCGGCTAACTCTGTGCCAGCAGCCGCGGTAATACAGAGGGGGCTAGCGTTATTCGGAATTATTGGGCGTAAAGGGCGCGTAGGCGGCCATGCGTGTCTTCCGTGAAATCCCTCGGCTTAACTGAGGACGTGCGGAAGAAACTGCAAGGCTCGAGTCCGGGAGAGGGGGGTGGAATTCCCAGTGTAGCGGTGAAATGCGTAGATATTGGGAGGAACACCGGTGGCGAAGGCGGCCCCCTGGACCGGTACTGACGCTGAGGCGCGAAAGCGTGGGTAGCAAACGGGATTAGATACCCCGGTAGTCCACGCCGTAAACGATGGGCACTTGGTGTCGCGGGTATCGACCCCTGCGGTGCCGAAGCTAACGCATTAAGTGCCCCGCCTGGGGAGTACGGTCGCAAGGCTGAAACTCAAAGGAATTGACGGGGGCCCGCACAAGCGGTGGAGCATGTGGTTCAATTCGAAGCAACGCGAAGAACCTTACCTGGGTTTGAAGATCAGTGGAACGGGGGCGAAATCTCCCTTCCCCGCAAGGGGCCGCTGGTTAGGTGCTGCATGGCTGTCGTCAGCTCGTGTCGTGAGATGTTGGGTTAAGTCCCGCAACGAGCGCAACCCCTGCTGCTAGTTGCCAACGGTTCGGCCGGGCACTCTAGTGGGACTGCCGGTGATAAACCGGAGGAAGGTGGGGATGACGTCAAGTCCTCATGGCCTTTATGTCCAGGGCTACACACGTGCTACAATGGCCGGTACAAAGCGCCGCAAAAACGCAAGTTCGAGCAAATCGCAAAAAACCGGTCTCAGTTCGGATTGGGGTCTGCAACTCGACCCCATGAAGCTGGAATCGCTAGTAATCGCGGATCAGCACGCCGCGGTGAATACGTTCCCGGGCCTTGTACACACCGCCCGTCACATCACGAAAGTCGGCTGTACCAGAAGTCGGTGTTCCAACCCGTAAGGGAGGAAGCCGCCTAAGGTATGGTCGGTAATTGGGGTGAAGTCGTAACAAGGTAGCTGTAGGAGAACCTGTGGCTGGATCACCTCCTTTCTAGAGCCTCTCTCGGCTCCTTCTTCTCCGGAGGAGAGCTCGAGACACTCGATGGTCGATACGTCCCGTACGCCTCTACTCAGTTTTGAAGGAATCGGTCCTGAGCCTCCTGGCTCGAGAGCCGTGTTCTTTGAGGTCATCAAGCCACCCCACTGGGCCTATAGCTCAGTTGGTTTAGAGCACACGCCTGATAAGCGTGAGGTCGGTAGTTCGAATCTACCTAGGCCCACCACTCAGATGCGAACCACCCTCACGTGGGGCTGTAGCTCAGCTGGGAGAGCGGCGGCTTTGCAAGCCGTAGGTCGCCGGTTCGATTCCGGTCAGCTCCACCACTTCGGTACCGGGCGCCAGCGTCGTGAGCAGGCTTCGATGACTCGTCGGGACGGCGCGGATGAGAAAGCTCCTTGCGAAGGCGCGAGGGGCTTTTTGATCCGCGGTGATCACGATCTTTGACAAGAGAGTCGGGTAAAAGAAAACGATTCGCGTCTTAGGTATTTTATGGTCAAGCTACTAAGGGTGGACGGTGGATGCCTTGGCGCAGAGAAGCGATGAAGGACGTGGCAAGCTGCGATAAGCCTCGGGGAGCCGCAAACAGGCTTTGATCCGGGGATTTCCGAATGGGGCAACCCCTCCGGAGGCAAGTCCGGAGATCCCCTGCTGAATTCATAGGCAGGGAGAAGCAAACCCGGGGAAGTGAACCATCTCAGTACCCGGAGGAAAAGAAAGCAAACGCGATTCCGTCAGTAGCGGCGAGCGAAAGCGGAACAGCCCAAACCTCGAGGGCTTCGGTTCTCGGGGGGTTGTGGGGCGGAGCACGGCGCAAGCCAGGAAGTCAACAAGAACCCGTCTAGTCGAAGGTCACTGGAAAGTGCCGCCAAAGAGGGTGACAGCCCCGTAGGCGAAAGACGAGGTTCCTTCCCGTTCCGTTCCCGAGTACCACGGGGCACGAGAAACCTTGTGGGAATCCGGGTGGACCATCACCCAAGGCTAAACATTACTCTGCGACCGATAGTGAACCAGTACCGTGAGGGAAAGGTGAAAAGAACCCCTGTTAGGGGAGTGAAAGAGTACCTGAACCCGTCCATCTACAAGCAGTGGAACCACCATGTCGCAAGACGGTGGAACCGCGTGCCTTTTGCATAATGAGCCGGCTAGTTAATTTCAGCGGCAAGGCGAAGCAACGTGCATAGCCGTAGCGAAAGCGAGTCTGAATAGGGCGATTCAGTCGCTGGGATTACACGCGAAGCGGGATGATCTAACCATGGCCAGGGTGAAGCTGCGGTAACACGCAGTGAAGGCCCGAACTGGTGTTGGTTGAAAACAACTCGGATGAGCTGTGGTTAGGGGTGAAAGGCTAATCAAATTCCGTTATAGCTCGTTCTCTCCGAAATAGCTTTAGGGCTAGCCTCGCATGATTGACGACGGTGGTAGAGCTCTGGATGGACTAGGGGCGTTTCCACGTTACCAAATCCAACCAAACTCCGAATGCCGTCGATCTCAGTGCGGGAGTCAGACAGTGGGGGATAAGCTTCATTGTCGAGAGGGAAAGAACCCAGACCGCCCGCTAAGGTCCCCAAATCATCGCTAAGTGGAAAAGGATGTGGAGACGCCCAGACAGCCAGGAGGTTGGCTTAGAAGCAGCCATCCTTTAAAGAAAGCGTAACAGCTCACTGGTCAAGCGGCTCCGTGCCGACAATTCAACGGGGCTAAAGCGATGTACCGAAGCGGCGGATGTCTCGAGGCTTCGGCCGAGAGACGTGGTAGGAGAGCATTCTTAGCGCAGCGAAGACAGACCGCGAGGACTGTTGGAGCGCTAGGAAGAGACCCTGCCGGCACAAGTAGCGATAAAGCAGATGAGAGCTCTGCTCGCCGTAAATCTAAGGATTCCTGAGCAAGGTTAATCCGCTCAGGGTAAGTCGGTCCCTAAGGCGAGGCCGAAAGGCGTAGCCGATGGAAATCCGGTTAATATTCCGGAACCGCTCGTTTGTCGTTATCACGAAGGGGGGACGCAGGAGGCTAGGTGTACCGGGTGTTGGATGTCCCGGGCCAAGCTCGTAGGCGGAAGGGGTAGGCAAATCCGCTCCTTCATTCAACGCCGAGAAGCGATGGGGAGGCCGTCAGGCCGCAAACTCACCGATGCCACGCTGCCGAGAAAATCCCCTAAGGAGATAAACGGGTGACCGTACCGCAAACCGACACAGGTAGATGAGGAGAAAATCCTAAGGCGCTCGAGTGAAGCGTTGCGAAGGAACTCGGCAAATTAACACCGTAACTTCGGGAGAAGGTGTGCCCCGGAGCGTGTAAGGGTTTACCCCTGAAGCGCCCTGGGGTCGCAGAGAAATGGGCCAAGCGACTGTTTACTAAAAACACAGGACTCTGCAAAGTCGTAAAACGACGTATAGGGTCTGACGCCTGCCCGGTGCTGGAAGGTTAAGGGGAGAGGTTAGCCGCAAGGCAAAGCTTTGAACCGAAGCCCCAGTAAACGGCGGCCGTAACTATAACGGTCCTAACCGTTGTAGTTACGTTAAAAATCCGGCTATATGCTGGAAACCCGGTGGATCCGACGCTACTCGCGCGAAAGGCGCAGTGACGACGGTGCGGGCAATCAGCAGGAAAGCCGAATGCGGAGAAATCGGCTGGTATCCTTCAGAGAGCTTCACGTAGACCCAGGCCTGATTACAAGATGCCTTGGGAAGTCTCTCTGTGCTTCAACATCTCGCAGAGGGACGCCGTCATTCTGAGCCAATTCAAGAAGTGGCTCGAGTGCGGCACGATGAGGCAACGACGTGATGGGGTCTGGTACTACGAGGTCAACAACCTCGGAGCCATCGCAAGCAATGTCATCCCGTTCTTCGAGAGGTTCGGGTTCCTCTCGGCCAAGAAGAAGCGCGACTTCCTGAAATTCAAGCAGCTCGCGGCGATCCTGGCGGACAAGAAGCACGTGACCGAGGAGGGCGTGCGACGAATCCTGGAAATCAGGAGAGACATGAACGACGGCGGCAAGAGACGGTATCAGGATGACGGTATCCTGGAGAAGTTCGAGAATCCTCAGAGACTGTACGCAGGACTCCCAACGGGAGATGAGACAGTCCGACCTGCGCCTCGAGGCGCAGAGCCAGACGGAAACGATCTGGCCTCCGGTGATCCGGAAGTAACAAACGACGAACGGTCCTAGGTAGCGAAATTCCTTGTCGGGTAAGTTCCGACCTGCACGAATGGCGTAACGATTTGGTCACTGTCTCCGCAACGCGCTCGGCGAATCTGTAGTACCGGTGAAGATGCCGGTTACCCGCACGTAGACGGAAAGACCCTGTGCACCTTTACTATACCCAGGCATTGAATTTTGGCGTTGTCTGCGCAGGATAGGTGGGACACTTTGAACCTGGGGTTTCGGCCTCGGGGGAGTGGACGGTGAGATACCACCCTGATGGCGCCGGAGTTCTAACTGAGGCCCGTAATCCGGGTCCAGGACCATGCCTGGCGGGTAGTTTGACTGGGGCGGTCGCCTCCTAAACTGTAACGGAGGCGCCCAAAGGTTCTCTCAGGCTGATTGGAAACCAGCCGTAGAGTGCAAAGGCAGAAGAGAGCTTGACTGCGAGACCTACAAGTCGAGCAGGGACGAAAGTCGGGCTTAGTGATCCGGTGGTTCTGTATGGAAGGGCCATCGCTCAACGGATAAAAGGTACGCCGGGGATAACAGGCTGATCTTGCCCAAGAGTTCACATCGACGGCAAGGTTTGGCACCTCGATGTCGGCTCATCGCATCCTGGGGCTGAAGCAGGTCCCAAGGGTCCGGCTGTTCGCCGGTTAAAGCGGTACGTGAGCTGGGTTTAGAACGTCGTGAGACAGTTCGGTCCCTATCTCGTGTGGGCGCAGGAAATTTGTGAGGATCCGTCCTTAGTACGAGAGGACCGGGACGGGCGAACCTCTTGTGCACCGGTTGTCGCGCCAGCGGCACGGCCGGGTAGCGAAGTTCGAAAGGATAACCGCTGAAAGCATATAAGCGGGAAGCCTTCCTCGAGATGAGATTTCCCGGGAGCAATCCCCTGAAGGCCCGTGGGAGACGACCACGTTGATAGGCGGGGTGTGGAAGCGCTGTGAGGCGCGAAGCTGACCCGTACTAATCGGCCGAGCGGCTTGACCATAAAATATTTAAGACGCGAATCGAAAGACGTCTACCTGACTCTCTTGAATGAACCGCCCCGCGAGGACCGCGACTGGTCCCGCGCTCGCGGAAGGAGCACGGGAAAACTGTAAGAGACTTTCCCGGTGACCTTAGCGAAGGGGCCACACCCGTTCCCATTCCGAACACGGCCGTTAAGCCCTTCAGCCCCGATGGTACTTCGCGGTAGACCGCGTGGGAGAGTAGGACGTTGCCGGGGAATTATTTCGAAGCTCGGGACTCGTTCCTGAGCTTTTCTTTTTTCCGGCGGAGACGCCGGTTCCTGTTCCCGGCGGCGGCGGTCGCGGCGCTCTTGCTGTATGGCGCCTTCCTCTACCGGCACGCGAGCTTCGCGGTCGGAGGCTCCGACAGCTCTGGATATCTCAACGCCGCTCGCGCGCTCGTGAAGGGGCCGCTGGTCGCGCCGCTGCCCGTTCTCGAGCGGCTGGGGCTTCCCGAATCCGCCGGTCCCGCGTTCGCGCCCCTCGGATTCGTCTACCTCGCGGGACGCCGCGCGCTGGGCCTGTTCTATCCGATCGGCTTTCCGCTGCACGAGGCCGCGGCCGCCGTGCTGATGGGCTGGGCGCGGGGGCCGTTCCTCGTCAGCCCCGGCGCGGCGGTCCTCAGTCTCCTCCTCGTGTTCGCCGTCGGCCGCGAGCTCGGTCTGCCGCGGTGGGCTTCCGCGGGGGCGGCCGTCCTTCTCGGCTCCGTTCCCGCCTGGCTCTTCCAGGCGCTGCAGCCGATGAGCGACGTCGTCGCGACTCTCTGGTGCCTCGCGGCGGTCGCCGCGGCCCTGCGGGCGCGCCGCCGACGCTCCTGGGCATTGGCGGCGGGGTTCGCCTGCGGCGTCGCGGTTCTCGTCCGTCCCATGGACGTCCTGCTGCTGCCGGCGCTCCTCTGCGCGCTGCCGCTCGATCGCCGCGGTCTCCTCCGGTTCGGTCTCGGCGGTCTGCCGGCGGCCGCGGCCCTGCTCGCGTATGACACGGTCTGTTTCGGGGGGCCCCTGACGACCGGCTACGGACTGACCGGTCACGCGTCCTATTTCCACCTCTCGAACTTCCCGCATCACTTCTCCCACTACCTGCGGTGGACCGGCGACGGTTTCAGCTACCTGCCATGCCTCGGATGGGTCGCGGTCCTCTTTCGCCAGCGCATCCCCTGGCGCGATCGCCTCCTCCTTCTGTCCTGGTTCGGCGCGTTTCTCGCGGCCTATAGCTTCTACGACCCCGCCGAGGCCTGGTGGTGGACGCGATTCCTGCTCCCGGGAATGCCGGCGATTCCTCTGGGCTGCATGCTCCTGGTGTTCGACCTCGCCGGTGCCGCGTCGCCGCGCTCCCGTCGCTGGATTTCGATGGCGGCCGCGGCGGGGATCACGGCGATTTCGCTCCTCGGGATCCGGCATGCGCGCCGGTGGGGGGCCCTGAGCGTCGGGAGCTCCCAGGCGGCCTTTCCGCAGGCGTGCCGGTATGCCGCCGAGCGCCTGCCGGCTGGCGCGCTGGTCCTGTCCGAGGACTTGAGCGGCGCGCTGTACTACTACACGGATCTCACGCCGGTCCGGTGGGACGCGTTCGTCAAAGACGACTTCGCCCGCACACGGCCGGTCGCCGAGGCGCGGGGGGCCCGCTGGTTCGCGCTCCTGAGGCGCTACGAAATCGAGAGCGGTGCCGCCAGGCACATTCCCGGACCATGGGTTTTCGTCGGGGACGTCGGCGACTCGAGCCTCTGGAAGCTCGAGCCGCTCGCGCGGGGCGACTAGCCCGGGTGCGTCGGGAGCCGCGCCGCGGCGGGCTCGGTCCGCGCGGCGCTCCGGAGACGGTACATCGAGGTGGAACCGCGCTCCTGGCAGCCGTCGCACGTCCCGACCGGCGAGCCCGTCCGGAGTCCCTCCTGGATCTGAGCGAGCGGGGCGCCGCCCGCGATCGCGGCGAGCCCGTCCTGCGGATAGAAGCCGATCGGCGCCTCGGTCCAGTAGATGCAAGGGTGGACGGCGCCGTTCGGCCGGATCACGTAGTTGCGCCCCGGATATGCGCAGCCATGGAGCCGCCGGTACCACGCGTGGCGCAGGTACTCGATCCGATCGAGACCGGCGCGCATCCGCCAGAGGCGGCGCGCCACCCGGGAGGCGAGGCCGCGCGGACCTCTCGACTCGAACTCGGGATACGAGGCGAGCCGCAGTCCGCGCCGGACCGCCTCGTGGGCCGCCGAGCCGAGCTCGGCGTTCAGCGCCGCCGGATCCTCGTCGGACAAGAGCTCCGGCCGGACGTCCACGCCCTCGGTCGGCGAGACGAAGCGCACGTCGATCTCCGAGGCGCCGTGCGCGGCCGCGAACTCCGGCAGGAGCGCGAGCTCGCGGCGGTTCGATTTCATCCACGTGAAGATGATCCGCAGGCGCGGCGTTTTCGAGCGGTGCTCGCGCCGGGCGGCGGCGAGCACGTCGAGACAGGCGAGGAGGCGCTCCCACTTCGCCGGCACGCGGATCTTCTCGTAGGTCTCCTTCGTGAAGCCGTCGATCGAAGCGGCGACGACCGTGACGCGGTTCTCGACGATGGCCGCGGCGGTCGCGGGAGTCAGCGCGAGCAGGTTCGTCGGAAACCAGAGATCGGGCACGCCGAAGCGGCCCGCGATCGCGAGAATCTCGCGGAAGCGCGGGTGGATCATCGGCTCGGCCGCGCAGGCGAGCGCCACGCGCCAGGCGCGCGGAAAGAGATCCGCCGCGATCCGCTCGAACACCTCCACGGGCAGGTTCCCGTCCTCCGAGATCGAGCGGTCGAAGGGGGCGAACGCGAGACGGTCCGTGGCCGCGAAGTAACACATGACGCACTTCAGGTTGCAGCGCGCCGTCAGGTCGAGGATGACGTTCAGCGGCCTCGGCACCCCGGAATTATGTCACCCGGGCGCGGCGCGGCGGCGCCCGACGAAGATCGCGAACGCGTCGTCGACGAGTCCGCGCGCATGCAGGTCTTCTTCCGCGGCGCCGAGGAACTCGATGAGTCTCTCGTCCAGGCCCTCGGGAAGGGGATTTCGCGCCATCGCCGGCGCGAGCAGCGGCTGGAGCAGTCCGCCGCCGCCGCGATAGACGCCTTCCTCGACGAAGGCCGCGCGCGCGAGACCGAGGAACGAGAAGGGCGGCGCCCGGCCCGGCTTCGGATTCCCGCAGGTCGCGCGCCAACGGAAGCCCGGTTTCCGGATCGAAGCGCAAACCGATCGGCAGAACGCGGGCGTACCGGCGGAGCGCGTCGCGCCACGGAGCGGCATCCTCGGGGTCGGCGCGACCGACGTAGTCCGAGAGGACCACGCGACCGCGGGAGGAGAGCGCCGCGTGCAGGAGACCGAGAAGTCCCTCCGGCTCCGCGTCGAGATGAAGCAGGTTGAGTCCGAAGACGCCGTCCCACTCGCCCGCCGGAAAGGGATCCGGGCCGAGGCGCCGCACCTCGTGGGCGATGCGGGAGAGGCCGCGGCGCGCCGCCCGTTTCCGAGCGCGCCCGATCGCCGCCGCGTCGGAGTCGACCCCGAGGATCTCGGCCTCGGGGAAGTGAAGGCCGAGCGAGAGCTCGAGAAAGCCCTCGCCGGCGCCCACGACGAGCAGGCGGCGCGGCGGCACGGCGAAGTGGCGCCGCCGCACGTGCGTGAGCCAGTCCACCTCGGGATCGCCGGACACGGTGCGGTTGGCGTGCCGGCGCAGCGCCTCCGAGGGAAGCCAGACGGGCTGCCGGAGATCGCTCATGGAGTCCTCCGACGCCGTCGCGCGGCGAGGAGCACCGCGATTGCGACGACGGTGGCCATCGAGAAGGCCGCGCCCGCCCGCCATCCCGGAGGCACGTAGGTCAGCCGCACGCGGTGTGCGCCGGGAGGCACCTCGACCGCGAGGAAGGGCCCGTTCGCGAGGTGGACGGGAAGCGTTCCGTTCTCGTCGCGAGCCGTCCAGCCGCCGTCCTGCACCAGGGAGAGCACGACGACCGAAGCCGTACCGGACGGCACCGTCGCGTCGAAGGCGGCGGCATTCGTGCGCTCCTCGTAGCGCTCGACGTGTGCGATCGGGTTCCCGGCCTCGGTTGGGCCGTCGGCGAGAATCGACGCCGAGGCGTTCCAGTCGCTCGTCGCGGCGATGCGCGAGAACTCCGCGCCGAAGGCCGCCGCGGCGTCGGCGACCGGCCATCGGCTTCGCGGCGCGGCGATCCGGCGGACGCGCGCCGGCGCGAAGGCGCGCGGCAGGACGTCCGCGTTCTCGAAGGCGACCCCGTCGGGCCCCGCGTAGGCGGTGCGCCAGCGCGCGCCCGGAACCGGCGTGCCGGGCATCGCGAGCACGTAGCGCACGTTGAGGAAGTTCAGCGCCGTCGCGTCCAGGTTGCGGAGCTTCTTGAAGTATTCGTCGTACCGGTATCCGCACGTCGCGTCGAGGAATCGCATGTAGTCGTGCCGCTCGACCGCGTCGTGCGTCCGGACGTCCTCGAGCCGCGCGAAGACGTTCGTGCTCGGGAAGAGCATCGGCCCCGCGCCGGCGACGCGAAAGGGTCCCGGCTGGCTTCGGAGGAAGCGGAGCATCGGCGTGTCGGGGAAGAGCCGCTCCGGCCGATACAGGCGATTGGAGACGTGCCACTGGCCGAGGAGCTCGGCCGCGACGAGCGCCGTCAGACCGTAGGCGAGCGCGCCGGGACGCGCGCGGAGCGCGACCCACGCCGCGAGCCCGAGCGCCGCGAGCACCACGCCGAGCTGGATCGTCTGGAACCGGAGCCCTCCGGTCGCTCGCCGGTACGCGAACATGTAGGCGTAGAGCCCGACGCCCGCGGCGGCGAGCAGCGCCGCCGCAGCGAGAACCGCGCCCGCCCCGGAGCGGCCCTCTCGTCGGTCCCGCTCCAGCCGGTCGATCTCCATGGCGGCGACGACGGGGAGCGCGAGCGCCATCCAGCCGTTGAACCGGAGCGGGAAGACGTAGCGGAACGCGGGCAGCTTCGCGAAGATCTCCGCGAGCGGCCAGACGCAGACCGCCTCGCCGAAGCCGACGAGCGCGATCACCCACAGGATGCGCTCGGACCTCGGCCGCGGCCCTCCCTTCCGGAGGGCCAGGAGCGCTGCCATCCACGTGACGATCCCGGCGTAGCCCATCGCCATCTCCGGAAAGGTCCCCGTGCCGCCGGGCACGGTCGGCGCCTCGATGCCGTTGCCGAGCGTCGCCGGGAAGAAGGCGGGAAGGAGGCCCCTCCAGAGCGGCGCATGCGGAGCGAGCGAGAGGTGGGGCTGCCAGTACGGGACGCGCGCGGCGGCGAGGCGTCCCGACGCGGCGATCGCGAAGAGCGAGGGCAGGAGCAGAAAGGCCGTCAGGCCGGCGGCGACCACGCCGGCGGCGAGGGCGGACCGGAGGACGACGGCGAGGTCCGGAAGGTCGCCCACCGCCCGGCGCCCCACGAGCCACAGCGCGGCGAAGAGGGCGCCGAGCGCCGACGACTCCGGGTGTCCGGCGAGCACGATGAGGACGAAAACGGCGGCGAGGGCACCGACCGCGCGGCCGCGTCCCGCCGAGTCGCGGCACCGCTCGAGGAGAAAGAGAGTCCAGGGCCAGAGGCAGAAGACCCCCGACTGCGGATAGAGGACCCAGGGAGGGATGAACGAAAACGACAGAGCGAACGCCGCCGCAGCGAAGCCGGCCGCTCGAATGCTCGCCCGGAGCTCGCGGGCCCAGAGGAACATGCCCGCCGCCGCGAGGAACAGCTTGACGGCGATCGCGAGCGAAAAGCCGCGCCAGATCGGAAGGACCACCTCGGCGAACGTCGGCGGGAAGAAGGCGGCCGAAACGCTGTTGGCGGCGAGCGGAGTCCCGCAGCCGTTCCAGCGATCGCGCAGAGGCAGCGACCCATCCTTCCACGCGAGCCGCACGGCCTCGGTCCAGGGCAGGATCTGCGTGGCAATGTCGTTCAAGTAGGGGTTGCGCGGCGCCCCCGCGCCGACGTGCCACGGCGGCAGAAACCCGAGCTGATCGAGCGGCAGGGGCGTTCGGTGCGCCACGTACGCGAGGGGATACGGGGAAACCGACAGGAGCAGGAATCCCGCGAGGGCTAAGGCGGGAATCGCTCGACCGAGAGCGCGTGCGGCGATCGCGACTCCGAGGACGACGCCCCCGAGCAGGATCAGGACGGCGAGCGCGGCGACCACTCGATGCAGACTACTACGCAGGATGCGCGTTCCCGTCGCGGGGAAAGACGCGCGCTCCCGGTTCGCCCGGATCAGCGCAGGGACATCGTCTCGCGGAATTCCTTCAGGAAGTCGTTCGGGATCGGCGCGCGCGGCCCGGTGTCCCACGCCTCGGCGACCAGCACGTGGAGCAGGCCGTCCTGCTCCTCCCACCGCTCGTGGCGCTCGAGTCCGCGCAGCTCCGGGCGCTCGCTTTCCCCGTAGCGGTGGAAGGTCACTTGCGCGAAGCCGGCGCTCCTCAGCGCCGCGCCCAGCGTTTCCTGGTTGTACAGGAACTGGTGACCCCAGGCGTGAAACGCGCGGTTGAGCTTCATGCAGTCGAGAACGCGGTCGGGCGCGGTCACGCCCTGCCAGCGGTAGTGCGTCGTCAGGACCCAGTCGAGGTTGGGCGTCGAGAGGCGCAGCACGCCGTCCGGCGCGAGCACGCGCCGGCACTCGGCAAGAAAGGCGAGCGCGTCCTCGAAACCGAGATGCTCGATGAAGTGCTCGGCGTAAATCGCGGAGACGCCGGAGAAGGGAAGTCCTCCGCGCACGTCGAGCACGCGGTCGACGCCGGGAAGCGGCTGGTTGTCGATGTTGACCCAGCCGGGAATCGCCTCCTGGCCGCAGCCGACGTGCAGGCGGCTCGGACCCGTTTCCGTGGGCGAGGGCGCGGGAGTTTTCCGGAAGATTCCGAGCACGACGGCGCGTGTGTACCACATCGGGAAGGGCGCGAGGCGGCGGAAACGCCACCAATACGACCAATCCCAATTACGTCTGCGGCAGCAACACCAACAGCGTCTACGAATCCTGCACTACGGCTTCGACCTCGGCGGCTTCGCGCTCAAGGACAAGCTGTGGTTCTTCGGCGCCTACGACCGCGTGCAGAACACGACGAAGCAGACGCTGACGGACGGGCCCAACGCCGGCCAGCCCGCGAACACCGACAGCCACACGACGCTGGGGTCCGCGAAGCTGACGTGGATGGCGAACGCCTCCAACTCGATCGTCGCGAGCTACTTCCAGGACCCGCGCGCCGACACCGGCGCGGTCAACGACGGCGCGCATCCGGTCAACGGCCCCTACACGAGCTTCATCGGCCTGCAGAAACTGGGCGGCAGCGACTACTCGCTCCGCTACAACGGCATCTTCAGCTCGAGCTGGGTCGTCTCGGCGCAGGGCGCGCTGCACCAGGAGCAGAACTCGGTCGATCCCGGACTGCCGCGGCGGCGACACGATCCAGTACGTGAACACCATGACGAACCTGCAGGAGGGCGGCTTCGGCCTGATCCAGGAGAAGAGCTTCAAGCGCTGGCTGGGGGCGGCGTCGCTGACGAAGTACCTCGGCCCGAACGAGATCAAAGCCGGCGTCGACTACACGAGCGACCAGGCCGACGTCATCAAGCGCATGTCGGCGGCCAGCAGGTCACGATCTACGCGAACCAGATGGATCCCGTCGCGCCCGGTCTACTCCCACTTCTACTGGACGACTCCCGACCGCGAGCCTTCCGGACAACGTGCCGACCTCGGAGCTGAACGCCTCGCCCGTACCACCGGACCACGTCCTTCTACCTGCAGGACACGATCACGGCGCTCCCGAACCTGACGTTCAACGTCGGCATCCGCTACGACAACCAGCAGATCTTCTCGAGCGACGGCACGCAGGCAGATCAACCTGACCGGCAGCTGGGCGCCGCGATTCGGCTTCACGTGGGATCCGACGAAGGACAACAAGACGAAGGTCTTCGGCTCGTTCGGGTATTTCTACGAGCAGATCCCGATGGACCTCGTCATCCGCTCGTATAGCTCCGAGCGGCAGCCGCGTCATCTACAACTTCGACCCGACCTCGACCGTCCCAGACGTCCAACGCGGCGACGCATCATCAGCGACACGAGCTCCATCTCGCAGGCGGCGGCAAGATCCTCGGCGGTTTCAACGACATCGACCGACCCGGGCCTAAAAGGTCAGTACCTGCGGGAGGGAGTCATCGGTGCCGAGCGCGAGATCATCCCGACCTTCGCGGTGGGCGCCCGCTACATCTATCGGGATCTTCCCCGCGTCGTCGAGGACTTCCTCTGCGATCGACCGAGGGCGACTACTGCGTCGGCAACCCGACGATCGGCACCATGGCAAATCTCATCTCGCTCGACTACGGATCGCAGTTCCCTGCGCCGAAGGCGCAGCGCATCTACCGAAGCGTTCAGGTCGACGCGACGAAGCGCTTCTCGCGACAACTGGACGCTCCTCGCCTCCTACGTGTACTCGACAGCTGAAGGGCAACTACGACGGCCTCTTCGCGCCGTACACGCAGCCGCCGGGTCCGCGGACCCGAACATCTCGGCCCTCTACGACTACTACGATTTCTTCACGCAGCCGGTTCCATGTGCCCAGTACAACAGCGACGATTATCCGAGCGGGCACCCCCCAGCCCATCACCTCGAGCGGCTATCTCTCCAACGACCGCCGCAGCATCGCCAAGCTGTCCGGCGTCTACGTCACGCCCGTTCAACCTCTCCGTCGGCCTCGTCACTTATTACCAGACCGGGCACGCCGATCTCGAAGATCGGCTTCTCCGACGCCTACACGCGGCCCGAGTTCTTCCTGGCGACTCAGCGGCTCGAAGGGCCGCGTGCCGGCCTCCTACGACGCCGACCTTCACCTCGGCTATCCGCTGCAGCTCGGCCCCGCGAGTCTGACCTTCCTCGTCGACGTCTTCAACATTCTCAACACGCAGCGAATCATCGCGGTGGACCAGCGGTACAACCTGGCCGAGTTCTACGACCCCGACACTCCAATATCGACCGATCCGACCTATATCTGCGGAAGCAATTCCAACAGCCTGTACGAATCCAAGTGCAACCCGACCTACGGGCAGCCGATCGCGCGCACGCTGCCGACGTCGGTGCGGTTCGGACTGAAGCTGGGTTTCTAGGCCCCCGAGAGTGGGAGGAGGGGAGGCAGGGCGACCCCGCCTCCTCGTGTTTTCGGCTAACCGCCGAGCGCGGCGGCGAAGAAATCCCCGAGCGCCGCCGACACCGCGCCGGGACGTTCCATGGGGGTGAGGTGCCCGGCGTCGGGGATCCGCACGAGACGCGCGCCGGGAACCGCCGCGGCCATCGCCTCCGAATCGGGCGGAGGCGTGAGCGCGTCGGCCTCGCCGACGACGACGAGCGTCGGCACGGAGATGCCGGGCAGCACGTCCCGCGCATCGGGCCGGTCGCGCATCGCCGCGAGGTCGCCCTCGATCGTCTCGGGCTTCTGGCGCAGCATGATGCGCCGGATGCGCTCGGCGAGGTCGCCGCGCGAGAGCGAGTCGGGAGCCACCAGGCGCGGCAGCATCGCGTCGGCGATGGCGGCCGCGCCCTGCGTCCGAGCCGTCGCGATCGCCTCGTCCCGCTTCGCCTTCCCGGCCGCGTCGTCCGCCGAGGCGCGCGTGTCGACCAGGGCGAGCGCGCCGAGCGAGGGGTGCCGGCGCCGCGCGACCGCGAGCGCCACGTAGCCGCCCATGGAGAAGCCCGCGAGTCCCGCGCGTCCCCCGATGCGATCGAGGATCGCCGCCACGAAGTCGGCGTAATCGTCGAGGCGCCCCTCCGACGGCGCGGCGGTGTCGCCGCGGCCCGGCAGATCTGGCTTGCAGACCCGGAAACGGAGCGCGAGCGCGCGCGCGACTCCGGACCACATGGCCCCGTCGAGCGGATACCCGTGCACGAGCACGATGGGAGGTCCCGCGCCCATCTCGCGGACACGGGCGGGCTGGCCCTTCCAGTCGAATTCCATGGCGTCCGCTCCGGCTCCCCGCTATCCCGCCGCGAGGCCGCCGAGCTGCGTCGAATCGGAAAGGCCGCCGGCCGCGACGACCTCGCGGAGCAGCGCCATCGCGTCCCGGTCCCACCAGCCCTGGAGCACGCCCTCGTCGAGGATCTCGAAGGCGGTCTCGATCCGCAGCGCGCCGCGGTACGCACGGTCGGTCGTGAGCGCGTCGAAGATGTCGGCGATCGTCACGATCCGCACGGTCATCGGGATCTCGGAGCCGGAGACGCCCTCGGGATAGCCCGAGCCGTCCAGGCGCTCGTGGTGGTGGTAGACGACGGGCAGCGTCCGGCGCATCGTCTTCATGGGGGACAGGAGGTCGTGCCCCACCACGGGGTGCTCCTCGATGATGGCGCGCTCCTCGGCCGTCAGCGGGCCCGGCTTGCGGAGCACCGCGTCGGGAATGACGATCTTGCCGAGGTCGTGGAAGAGCGCGCCGCGCCGCATGTCGTTGCGCGCGAGGGCGTCGAGTCCCATGCGGACCGCGATGCGGTCGGCGTACTCGGCGACGCGGCCGCTGTGCCCCGCCGTGTAGGGGTCGCGCGCGTCGATCGTCTTCGCGAGCGTCAGAATCACGTGCTCCGCGTGCTCGTGCTCGTCGGAGAAGAGCTTGAGCATCACGAGCGCGCGCACGCGCGGCAGCAGCTCCTCCTGCGAGAACGGCTTGGAGATGAAGTCCGTGACGCCCTCCGCCTGGGCGCGCATCTTCTCGGCGGCCGTCGCCATTCCGGTCAGCATGACCACCGGCAAGAGCCGCGTCGAGGGGTCCGCGCGGATCGCCTCCAGCACCTCGTGGCCGCTCCGGTCCGGCAGGTGAAGGTCGAGCAGGACCAGGTCGGGCGGGTCGGCTCGAACGCGCGCCAGTCCGTCCTCGGCGGTCGAGGCCTCCTCGACGGTGTATCCGACGGGGGCGAGAAGCCGGCGCAGCAGACGCCGGATGTAGTCCTCGTCGTCGATGACGAGAATGCGGGCGGACTGGGGTTCGGCGAAGAGCACTCTTTTTCGGCCGTTTTGAGCGAAATGATAGCAGACCGGCTCCGGGTCATTCCCCCGGGAGAAAACCGGCGGCGCTCGCGATTCGGCGCGTCAGCGTGGGAATTGCGGCTTCGGCGAGCCGCGCGCGCGTGAACCAGCGAACGGACCCTGGAATCGCGGCGACCGACCCCGGTTTCGAGGGCTCGGCCGGGTAGATGCGGATCTCCAGCCGCCGGTGCACCATCGTGTGACGGGTCGACCCGATCGGCGGGCCCGGAGAGAGGACGAGCCCGAGCCCCTCGACGCGCCGCGCGAGCCGAGCCGCGGCCTCGGCGGCCGAGCGGCCCTCCGCGGCCGGAAACTGCCAGAGCCCCCGGAGGAGCGCGTCGCTGCCGCGCACGAGCATCGCGGCGCCGCGCCGGGTGGTCCAGGCGGCCGCCACGTGGCGGCTTCGGAGGGCGGGCCGAGCACGCTTCGTGGGGAAACGGTCGGTCGCGCCGAGTCGCCGCGCGGCGCACGCCCGCGAGACCGGGCACGCCGCGCACGCGGGGCGGCGGGGCAGGCAGACGAGCTGCCCGAGATCCATCACCGCCGCGAGGACGTCTCCCGGACGGCCCGCGGCGAACAGCGACGCGACGCGCTCCCGCACGGCCGCCGCGTGCGCGCGCGTTCCGGCCTCGCCCCGAATCGCGTAGAGGCGCGAAACCACCCGCGTGACGTTCGCGTCGGCGGCGGGCGCGGGCACGCCCCAGGCGAGCGCGGCGACCGCCGAGGCCATGTACTCGCCGAACCCCGGCAGCGCGCGCAGCGCCGCGGGATCGCGCGGGAGGACGCCGCCGTGGCGCCGCATCACCTCGAGGGCGGCGAGACGGAGGTTCCGCGCGCGCGCGTAGTAGCCGAGGCCGGACCATGCCGCGAGCACCCGCTCCTCGCTCCCGCGAGCGAGAGCCGGCAAGTCCGGGAACCTCTCGAGGAAGCGGGCGTAGCGCGCGCGAACGGTCGCGACCGTCGTCTGCTGGAGCATGACCTCGGAGACCCAGATGCGGTACGGGTCGCGGACGCCGCGCCAGGGAAGGCGCCGCCGCTCGCGGCGAAACCAGGCGAGAAGCGGCGGGCCGACGGAATCTTCGGAGACGGACGACGTCAGGAGACGGTCACGTCCGAGCGCGGCGCGATCCAGCCGGGCTCCTTCATGAGATCCCGGACGAACGCCTTCTCGGGCTCGTTCGGCAGGACTTCCGCGATGTGCCGCTCGTACGCCTCGGGCGACAGGCGCTCGCCCGTGAGGGAGTAGGTCTCTCCCGCGTACTCGCCGATCGAACGGTGGAACTTCATGTCGGGAGCGGCCAACGGCGCCTCGCCTTCGGGCAGGAGCTTCGAGATCGATGCGAGGAGCTTGACGGCCTCCTCGCGGTAGAGCTCGCGGGAGAGCTCGTTCAAGTGCGCCTTGTCGGCTTCCGCCGGCTGGCGGGCCTCGTCGTACCGGCCCTTGAGTCCCCAGACGTAGAACCACTCGGCCGAGGAGGAGGAGTCCTTGCCGAAGAGGTCATAGGCGGTCGACAGCCACTTGTTGACGTACTTCTGGAGGAGGGCCGGCGGCACGCGGCCGGCCTTGACGATCCGCTGGAGCCCCATGTGTCCGGTGCCGAGGTGGAAGCCCTCCTCCCGCAGCATGGGTCCCATCGAGCGCGCGAGCGGCGCGAAACCGGACGTCGACAGCATGTTCAGCTGAAACTTGCCGTCGCGGTCGACGAACTCCGTGTACGTGAAAAAGTCCACCCAGTTGTCGACGTCGACGTTGAAGGAGCCGAGCAGCCGGTTGTTCTGCCAGGAGCGCCGCTCGAGGAGCTTGCGCGCCTCGATCTTGCCCGTCTCGCCGAAGTGATTGACCAGGAGATGGCACATCTGCCAGCCGTGGCGCATCTCCTCGACCATGATGCGGCAGACGCTGTCGGTGTCGTAGTCCGATGGGGTGGTCTCGAGCAGGTTGCGCTGCTGCTCGACGGAGGCGAACTCGGTATCGCCCTGGTAGACGATCAGGTTCAGAAGGGCGTCGCGGATCTGCTGGTAGGGGATCTGGGTCACCCGTTCCCACTTCCTCTGGCCCCGAAAGTCGCCGTACTCGATCTCTTCCGAGCGGATGTCGCCGTACTTCGCCTCGAACTGGTAGTCGGCGTGGTGTGGCAGGCGCAGGCCGATGTCCTGCTGCCACGCGCGGAACGCGTCGATCCAGTCGTCGAAAGTCGCGATCTTCTTCATCGGCCTGCTTCCCCCGAAACGCCTATCATACCGGGAATATGCCGATCGAAGTGGACTGGGAGGGGCTCACCGTCGCGTTCGAGAACCGCTCCCACAAGATCACGCACTTCTTCGACCTGCAGACCGGCGACGTCGTGCAGGTCCTCGTTCGCGACGCGGAGCGGCACGCGACGTTCGCCGGCGATCCGCGCTTCGCGGCGCTGCCGCGCGACGGCGGCGAGCGGTCGTTCGGGGATCTCGAGGAGTTCGCCCGCCACTGCGAGGACGCCGCGTGCCGGCACGATCTCGAGTCGGCCCTCGGCGCCCCCGAGCCGGCGAGCGCGTTCCGCGAGGCGCTCCTCCGGCACCCGAAGGAGGAGTCCCACTTCTTCCAGTTCAAGGAGAGGCGGGCGCGGGAGAGGGCGGTGGAGTGGCTGAGGAGTCAGGGAATCGCGAAGTGAATCACCAATCACAAATCTTGAGGAACCCGAATCGTTCCGGGACGTGAAAGTCCGGCGGATCCGCCAGTGTCGGCGACCACGCCGAGTACTCGTCCGTCGCTCCGCGGTCGATGCGGTAGAAGTTGGCGCGCCAGCGCTCCGGAGGCGTCCCCGCGCAGAGCGGCGCGAGCGGGATCCGGATGGACGCGCTCCAGCGGCCGGGCCGGACGGAGACGCGCGCGGCGAAGCCCTCGCAGTCCCATTCGGTCGCGACGCGCATGTCCTCGCGGCGCAGGTTCGGCGATTCGACGCAGGCATCGAGGAGCGCTCCGAGCGGATTGACCTCGAACTCGAAGTAGGCCCGCGGCGGATCCGCCGGGGAGAGGAAGATCTCGAAGACGTCCTCCCGCCAGAGCGGCGCATCGCGCTCGGTGAGCGTCGCGACGACCGCCTCGTCGCGGCCGTCGAAGCGGACGCAGAGAACTCCGCCGCGGAGTCCCACCCGAAGGGCGGTGCGCAGCCTCGGGGCGGCGCCCGTCGTCGCGTCGCGCAGGAAGACGGGAGGAAGCCCGACGAGGCGGTCGGTCGCGGAGAGCGACGGAACCGCGAGCTCGGGCGGGGAGGGCATGGGCGGAACTGAACCTTTCATCCCGAGCGGAGAGAGGGATCCGTTTCGAGTCCCGAAGAAGCTGGGGACGGGATCCCTCGGGCCTTCGGCCCTCTTCTCGGAATCCGGCCCGGCTTCGCCGGCCCCGATTCCGATGCGGCGTTCTCCCGCCGCAGGCCTCGGGATGACCGGGCGCCCCGCGTTGCGCGCGCGCCCGGTCACTTGAAATTCCAGGCTCGGAACAGGTTGAAACCGAGGTAGATGTTGCCCTGCGGCCGGCCGAACGGGGCGGCCTGGACGTACTCGTCGACCGTGGTCTGGCGCTGGTTTCCGGCGAAGAAGGCGAAGCGATGGCGCAGGAGTGATTTCTCCACCGTCACGCTCCACCCGACGCCGTTCGCGTTGACTTTCGAGAGCCTCGGGATGACCTCGCCGTGGATCGTGATCGAGTGCGTGATGGCGATCGACGCCGCCATCGGAACGTTGAAGACGTTCTTGTAGAGCCCCGAGCACTCGTAGGGATTGAACTGGTTTCCGGTGAGCACGCAGGACTGATCGCCCGGAATCGGCGCGGGGACGAAGAACGGGAAGCCGTTCGTCTGCTGAAGAAACGTCGGCACGACGGTGATCCGCGCGTACCGGCCGAAGCTGTAGGCGAGGACGGCCTGCGCGAAGAAGCTCGACTTGGGGCTCGCGACGCCCGGCTGCGTGCGCCAGTCCTCGCCGACGCGGAGCGAGGAGCCGAAGCCGCCGAGGCTCGGCAGCTGGTACTGCGCCGACGCCTCGTAGGTGTTGAGGTTCGAGGATCGATAGAGCCCGGCGTTGAAGTGCTCGAGCGGCGCGTACCAGAGGCCGAATCCCCAGGTGTTGCCGCTGTCGAGGGTGTAGAAGTTGTTGATGTTGCCTTCCTGGACGCGCTGAACGAATCGGTGGGTGACGAGGAAAGTCAGCGTCTTGTACGTCGGGACGTCGACCGACGGCAGGTTGATGATGACGTTGGCCTCGATCGGCCGGAAGGCCGCGGGCTCCTTCAGGGACTCGAGGGGCGACGGCTCGTGCGGCGCGGGGGATTCCGCGCCCGGCGACGGAGCCGGGGTCGGGGATGGAGCGGGCGCCGGCGTCGGATCCTGAGCGGCGAGTGACCGAGTGAGCGCGATGCCGACGGCGAGGACCAGAATCGTCTTCCCTTGGCGCATTCCCGAGCCTCCCTTCATCGGAAGCGAGCATAGGAGCCTGCCCGTGGCCGGCCGCCCGCCTCAGGAAGTCTTCAGCTTACGGCACGGCCGTCGAGCACCTCGCGGACCTTGCGCGCGAGGGCCTCGGGCGTGAACGGCTTCGACACGAACGCGGTTCCGGTTGGAAGGATCCCGTGCTGGTTCATCGCGGCGTCCGCGTACCCGGACATGTAGAGGACCCGCATCGCGGGACGCGCCGGCGCGAGCAGCCGCGCGAGATCGCGGCCGTTCATGCCCGGCATGATGACGTCCGTCAGGAGCAGGTCGATCTCGGCGTCGTGCGACTTCGCCAGCGCGACCGCGTCGGCGGGGCTCCCGGCCGCCAGGACGCGGTAGCCCTTTCCGCGCAGGAGCCTCTCGACGAGGCGGCGCACCTCCGGCTCGTCCTCGACGACGAGCACGGTCTCGGTTCCCGGCGCGGCCTCGCGCGTGTCCGGCGCGGGCGGCAGCTCCTCGAGGGGATCCTGGCAGCGAGGCAGGTAGATCTTGAACGTCGTGCCGTGTCCCGGCTCGCTGTAGACCCAGATCGAGCCGCCGCTCTGCTTGACGATGCCGTAGGTCGTGGAGAGGCCGAGCCCCGTCCCCTTGCCGTGCTCCTTGGTCGTGAAGAAGGGCTCGAAGAGGCGGGCCTGCAGCTCGGCGTCCATGCCGATGCCCGTGTCCGAGACGGCGAGCATGACGTGCGGCCCCGGCGACACGGTCGCGTAGCGGCCGGCGAACTGCTCGTCGAGCTCCACGTTGGCCGTCTCGAGGGTGAGCTTGCCGCCGCGGGGCATCGCGTCGCGCGCGTTGACCACGAGATTCAGGATCGCCTGCTCGATCTGACCCGGGTCGGCCCGGGCGTGCCACAGCTCCGGCTGCAGCGCGGTGATGAGCTCGATGTCCTCGCCGATGACCCGCCCCAGCATTCGCTCCATGCCCGAGATGACCGCATTCAGATCGAGCACGCGCGGCTCGAGCACCTGCCGGCGGCTGAACGCGAGGAGCTGGTGGGTCAGCGCCGCCGCGCGGCTGCCCGCCTTCTGGATCTCCTCGGCGCACTCGCGGCGCGGGTCTCCCACCGGGAGCTCGCGGAGGAGGAGCTCGCTGTAGCCGGAGACGGCCGTCAGGAGATTGTTGAAATCGTGCGCGATGCCGCCCGCGAGACGCCCGACGGCTTCCATCTTCTGCGACTGGAGGAGCTGCTCCTCGAGCCGGCGCCGCTCGGTCATGTCGACGACGGTGCCGAGGAGGATTTCGCCGCTCTCCTCGTCCGAGGGCAGCAGCGACACGTTCTCGACGACCCAGACGAGGCTTCCGTCCCGGCGCCGCGCCGGGCGCTCGAAGTTCACGAGGCTGCCCTCGCGGCGGAGCCGTTCGAGGAAACGCTCGCGCGCGTCGGGCGTCGGATGGAACGCGGAGCCCGGCTGCGCCATGGCCTCGGCGGGCGAGGCGTACCCCATCATGTTCGCGTAGGCGCGATTGCACTCGAGCAGCCGTCCGTCGGACGTCGATCGATAGACGCCGGCGAGGTTGCGCTCGAACAGCAGCCGGTACCGCTCCTCGGACTCGCGGATCTCCGCCTCCATCCGCTTGCGGCCGGTGATGTCGCGCAGGATCGCCTGCGTGCCGGGGCGTCCGGCGAACTCGACGGGGGCGACCCGCAGCTCGACCGCGAACGTGTGGCCGTCGCCCCGGAGCCCCGTGGCCTCGTACAGCTCCGGCGCCGCCTCGTCCGCGCGGCGCTCGCGGAGGATCTCCTCGACCTGCTCGCGCGAGCCGGGGGCGAAGAGGACGGTCAGCGGCACGCCGACGAGCGGCTTCTGGTACCCGAACATCTCGACGCACGCGGGGTTCGCGTACGCCACCCGGCCTTCGACGGCGACCGCCACGGCTTCCTGCGTCTGCTCGAGCAGCACGCGGTAACGCGCGTCGAGCGCGGCGGCCTCGCGATAATGCCGGGCGCGCCGCGCGCGGCGCCAGGCGTGCGCTCCCGCGACGAGGGCCGCGAGCACGCCCGCCGCGCCGAAGAGAATCCCGAAGTCGAGACGCCGCGAGGGGGCGAGCGCCGCGTCGCGGTCGACCACGACGACGAGAGCCCAGCCGAGCGAGGGCACCCGTCGCGTCGCCGCGAGCATCGTGTGGCCGTGGCCGTCGGGGAACTCGCCCGCCGTCCGCGGCGCGGCGAGCGCCGCCGCGGCGAGGCTGGCGCGGTCCGAGGCGGGAACCCGGTCGGGATCGATGTGCGGCCCCGACACGACGAGCAGCGCGTCGGCGTCGGGCACGACCACGAGGAGCCGTTCGGGCCGCGCGGCGTCCGGCGCGGGAAAGTTGTCGAAGAGGCTCTGGCGGGCGTCCACGAGGAGGAACACCGCGCCCGCGACGCCGCCCGATTCCTCGACCACGGGCTCCGCGATCTCGACCTCCAGCGGTCCCGGCGCCCCGCCGGGGAGCCGGCGCAGGATCGGCCGGTGTTCGGTCGCGCACTCTCCCGCGGTCTCCAGAGCGCCTCGGGGCGCCTCCGTCTTCGACGAGGCCATCAGGAGCCGTCCTCCGCGGTCGGCGAGGCCGGCGAGATCGGCTTCCTCCGCTCGCGCGCTCTCGACCAGAATCGATCGGACCGTGTCGGTGTTTCGCGCGGAGCCCCCGTGCAGCGCCGCGCGCACGCCGTCGAGCCGTCCGAGCATGTGCGCGCGCTCGCGCCATCTCCGGACCGCGCCCTCGGCGAGCGCGAGCCGGTCGTCGGCCGTCCGGGAGAGCCGCGCGTCCCAGTCCGCCCGGGCGCTCCGGTTCTCGCGGCGCATCGACACCGCCGCCGCGATCGCGATCAGGAGGCCCGTCACGAGCAGCGCGACGACGAGCCAGCCGGGCAGCCCCTCGGGCTCCGGTTTCCGCGCGCCGTCGGGCGGGGGAGTCATCGTCGCCGGACTCACGCGCGCATGAGCGCCGCGCCCCAGTGCAGGCCGGCGCCGAGCGCCGTGAATCCCACGAGGTCGCCGGGCCGGATCCGCCCGGCGGCGCGCGCCTCGTGAAACACGAGGGGCAGGGTCGCCGCGGTCGTGTTGCCGTAGCGCTGGATGTTGTGGAAGACCTGGGCATCGGAGAGTCCCAGGGTCTTCTGGACGGCCTCGTTGATCCGGAGGTTCGCCTGGTGCATCAGCAGGAGCGCCAGGTCCGGCGGCGCGAGGCCGAGCTGGGAGAGGACCTCGCGGACGATCTCGGGCATGGCGGTCGTGGCGAGGCGGTACACCTGACGCCCCTCGACGACGGGAACGGTGAGGTTGTCGGCGAACATCCCGGGCGAGAAATAGGGAAAGCTCGCCGAGCCGCCGCCCGGCACGTACAGCTTGTCCCAGTGTCCGCCGTCCGTGCGCATCCGGAAGATCTCGAAGCCGCGGCCGTCGTCCTCCGTGTGCGCCTCGAGCACGAATGCGCCGGCGCCGTCGCCGAAGATCACGGCCCGATCGCGGTGGAGCGTGCCCCAGGCGCGCGCCTCGGGACGGACGGGTCCCTCGGACTCGCCGAAGAGGACGGCCCAGTCCTCGTCGGTGAAGGAGAAGAGCGAGGCGTGGCACTCGGCGCCCACGAGGAGCACGCGCCGCGCGCCGCCGGAGCGGATGAAGGCATCGGCCACGTGGAGACCCGAGAGGAAGCCGGCGCACTGCATGCGGAGGTCGATCGCGTGCGTGCCCTCGATGCCCAGGGCATGCGCGAGCAGGCCGCCGTTGCCGGGAAAGTAGTGGTCCGGCGTCATCGTGGCGAACACGATCAGATCCACGTCGCCGGGGCCGACGCCCGCGTCCGCGAGCGCGCGCCGGGCGGCCTCCGCGCCGAGCACCGACGAAGACTGCCCGCGGCGGGCCAACCGCCGCTCCGCGATGCCGGTGCGCTGGCGGATCCACTCGTCGGTGGTATCCATGAAGAGCGAGAGGCGTTCGTTGGTCACCCGACCCTCCGGCACGAACATGCCGGAGCCTCGAATCACCATCTTGACCGGGGGCACGCCCCGATCTTACCGGAGCCCCTAGGGGATCGAGGTGATGTCGATGTCGCCGGTGACGTTGTCGGTCGCCGCGGACCAGCCGAACACGCGCATGCCCGCGGGCACGTCGATCCGCACGCGCCCCGCGTCCTGATTCGTGACGCCGAGCTCGGCGAACACCGGGCCGACGACCGCGGGTTCGTTCGCGTCGAGGTGCACGGTGAGCGTGCCCGCCGGCGCGCCGCTCGCGAGGAAGCCGTGGATCGTGACGTCTCCGGGAGCGCCGGTGTTGAAGAGATCGAGGAGACCGCTCCGCGTCGCCGTCTGCGGCAGCCCGACGGCGAACGCGGACCCGTCGGAGACGCCGAGCGAGGCATCGAGGGCCGAGGCGAAGGTGCCGTAGTCCCCCGCCGCGACGTGCGTCGCCACGGAGACCGCGGCCGCGATGGGCGTGTTGGCGTCGAGGGTGAGCGCGCCCTGCGTCGCCGGAAGGCCGAAGAGCGCGCTCAGGACGTCCGGAATCGCCAGCGTCTGAAGCGGCGCGAGCGACAGGTTCGCGGTCGCCATCGCGCCCGCCGTGCCGACGCCGTAGAAGGCGAGCTGGATGCTCGCGGCCGTCTCGCTCGACGGGTTCGAGAGATAGAGGTCGGACGCGAAGCTCCGGTCGCCGTTGGCGAACGCGCCGACCCACGGCACGACGAGATTCGAGGCCGCGACGGCGGGCAGCGACGGCAGCACGTCGATCGTTCCCGGATCGTAGACGAGCACCGAGGCCTGCAGCGTGCCCGTCGTGACCGCCGCGCGGATCGCGTCACCCGGCTCGGCCGCGACGCCGAAGGCCGACGCGGCCGGGTTGTACGAGAGGGAGGCGTTCTTCGCGACGACGACGTCCTTCGAGGCGCGCTGCGTGCCGTCGGGAGCGAAGAGCGTCAGCGTCGCCTTCGCGTCGTCGAGCGAAAAGAGGTCGAGAATCGAGACGTGCCCGCTGTGGGCTCCGGTGAAGAGGGTCGTGGTCGAGCCCTGGGTCAGCGATTTGGCGGCCGACTCCGCCGGCAGCAGGTATCCGAAGGTGCCGCCGTCGGGGAGGACGCGGAGCGACCGCACGGTCGCGAGGAGGTCGGCGGCGTTGCCCGTCGTGAGGCTCAGGCGCACGGGTCCGTTCAGGAGCGTCGACGTGCCCGAGAGGTTGCCGAAGGCGTCGGGCACGAAGCTGGTGGCGCCGGCTGCCAGTGTGTAGGTCATCCGGCCCGGGTAGAGGCCCGGCGAGAACAGGTAGAAGCCCTGGCCCGCCATCGCGGCGGCGCCGCCGTTCGAGGCGGTGACGTCGATCCGCACCTTCGAGTTCGCCGGACCGGCGAGGCTCGTCGCCAGCGGCACGGCCTGGTCGGTCGCTCCCCCGACCGTCTGGAGATTGAGCGCGACGAGATTGCCGTCGGTGCCGGTCCAGATCCGGCCGCCGTCGACCGTCAGGCCGTACGTGTTGCTGTCGGGAAACGTCGTCGCGACGACGCCGATCGCCGGAGCGGTGACCGTGAAGCTCGACGCGCTGATGTCCGCGGGCGTCGACGTGAAATCCGTCGGCACGATCGTCGTCTGGCGCACCGTCACGGGAATCGTCGAGGGCGCGACGCCGACCGTGATGTCGACCGGAACGAGCGCCGAGACCGTAGAGGGGATCGCGACGTTGGGATCGAGGGTGCTGATCTGGGACGTCGAGGCGATCGACGTGATGTAGAGGCTTCCCTGGAAGATCTCGAAGTGGATCGGCGCGGTGAATCCGGAGTACGAGAAGAGGTAATTGGTGGCGGGGTCGAACATGTCCATCCGGTTTCCGGACCGCTCGGCGATCCAGAGATGCCCGGCGGCGTCGAAGCCGATCTGCGAAGGGTTGAGCCGGCCGCTCGCCAGGGGGAAGAACGTCCAGGAGGTCTCGGTGGCCGCCCCGGGCACCCAACGGACGATCCGGTTGTTGCCGAAGTCGGCCAGCCAGAAGGCGCCGTCCGGTCCGAGGACCATGTCGGCGTAGGCATACGTCGCGAGCGATCGGTAGTTGAGGACGGTGAAGGTGTTCGGATCGAACGACTGGAGGACCGCGGCCGACTGGGGCAGCCACACGAGTCCATCCGGAGCCCGGTAGAAGTTCGCCGGGATCGAGCCCGGGATGACCCACTCCGTCAGATCGCCCGTGGTCGTGTCCAGCCTGGCGTACGCGCAGGTGCCGGCGTTGATCTGGCTCTCGCCGCTCTCGATGAACCAGACGACGTCCCCGTCCACCTGGATCACGACCGGGTTGGCGCCGAGCTGGGACGTGCTCCGGATCTGCCACTGGCGCATGACGCCGTCTTTCAGGCGCGCGATGATGTCGGCCGAGGACTCGAGGAACCAGACCGCGCCGTCGGGGGTCACCTGGATGTTGACGCCGTTCACCCGGGCGCTGTTCTGGGTCGGATGCTGCACCCCCGCCGGAGTCGGGGGAGTCTGCGCCCGGAGGGCCAGGGCGAGGGCGAGGATGGAGCCCGCGAGCACCGGGAGGCGAAATCTCATGCGATCGGGCGATGATAACGCAGGGACCCCGCGGGGCATTTCTGACGCCGCGAAAACGTTTCGGAGATTGAAGCCATGAGTACGACGCCTCTCGCCGACATTCTCGCCCGCCGCACCGCCCCGGCCGCCCGGGAGCTCGTCGAGACGCTCCCCGACGGGCGGCTGCGCTGTTACGCGTGCGGCCACCGGTGTCCGATTCCCGAGGGGCGCGAGGGGGTCTGCCGGGTTCGTTTCCGGAAGAACGACGTCCTCGAGGTGCCGCGGGGCTACGTCGGCGCGCTCCAGTGCGATCCGATCGAGAAGAAGCCGTTCTTCCACGCGCTGCCCGGCACCGACGCGCTGTCGTTCGGGATGCTCGGCTGCGACCTGCACTGCGCCTACTGCCAGAACTGGTTCACCTCGCAGTCGATCCGCGATCCGGCGGCGGCGGGCGCGCCACGGGACGTCACGGCCGAGGAGCTCGTCGAGGAGGCGCTCGCGTGCGGCGCGCCGACCATCGTCTCCACATACAACGAGCCCCTCATCACGTCCGAGTGGGCGGTCGAGGTCTTCCGCGCCGCGCGGGCGCGGGGCCTCCGGACGGCGTATGTCTCGAACGGCAACGGAACCCCCCAGGTCCTCGACTACGTCGCGCCCTGGCTCGACTTCTACAAGGTGGACCTGAAGTCGATGGACGACAAGCACTACCGCGAGCTCGGCGGCGTCCTCCAGAACGTGCTCGAGACGATCGCCGGCATCCACGAGCGCGGCCTCTGGCTCGAAGTGCTGACGTTGACGATCCCGGGGTTCAACGACTCGGACTCCGAGCTCCAGCGCGCCGCCCGATTCATCGCGTCGGTGTCGAAGGACATCCCGTGGCACCTGACGGCCTTCCACCCCGACTACAAGATGACCGACCGGGGCGCGACGCCGGCCGACACGCTGCTGCGGGCCTGCGAGATCGGCAAGGCCGAGGGCCTGCGCTACGTCTACGCCGGAAACATCCCGGGACGCCTCGAGAAGTGGGAGAACACGCTCTGTCCGGGCTGCGGCGAGACGCTCATCGAGCGGTGCGGCTTCCGCGTCCTGTCGAACCGGCTCGTGGACGGCGGGTGTCCGCGCTGCGCGACGACGATTCCCGGCCGCTGGGACGCGAAGGTCGAAGGGACGAGTCGCACCCATGGGATTCCGCTGCCGGTCCTGTAGCCGGCTCGTCCTCGCCTCAGAAGTTCGGCCAGTGCAGGCCGAGCGCCTTTGCGAGGAACACGGCCATCTGACGCCGCGTCAGCGTCCCGTCCGGGCAGTAGTTGCCGGATCCGCAGCCGGCGGTGATCCCGGAAGCCGCCAGTGCTTCGACATACTGAAACGCGGGGTCGCTCGTCGGGACATCGTTGAAGGTCGCGGTCCCCGGTGCCGGGCTGACCTGGCGGTGCCAGATGACCCGCACGCCCTTGAGCTGCACGTTTGCGTCGGAGGGCATGACGACGTAGAACGTGTAGAAGTCGGCGGCCTCGCGTGCGCGTGAGGAGACTCCCCGGACGGGGTTCCCTCAGGTCGATGGTGAACCCGTCGACCTGGTTGTGGCTCGTCAGTCCCGGACTACCCGAGGACGTGAAGCTGTCGATCGAAGAACTGCCCGCGATCGGAGCTCCCGTCGTGTCGTCGTACCACTTCACGAAGCCGATGTTGAAGTTGTTCGTCGCGCTGTTGTCGTAATAGAAGACGCGCCACGAGTCGAGATAGGCGCCCTGGGGCAGCTGCAGGGAAGCGTGGAAGGACTCCGAGGCGGCCGCCGAGGACTTGAAGTAGCCGAACAGGCCCTCCGCCTGCCCTTCGATCCAGGTCGCGCCGTTTTCCCCCGTGAACTGCGAGGCCGGGATCCACAGGTCGTTGCCGTCCTGTGTTCCGAATCCGGCGGGGCCGGACGGAGCCGGCTGGCCGGAGACGGAAGTCGCCACGGACACGAGAACCAGGAACGAGGCCGCGAGCCACGCGTTTCTCGATTTCATCGAGTCCTCCTGTTTTTGCGGATTGGCTCAATGATACGACCTCGAGCTGTTTCTGGGGTGCTTCCCTCTTCCGTCTGATAGCGTCCCCCCCCGTGATCGCCGGACGCGCCACGCTCGAGGGGACGCGCCGCTTCGCCGCCCGGAGCGAGGCCGCCGAGGGCCACTTCCGCGACGCGATGGGCCTCTCGCTCTCCTCGCTCGGCGTCGGAACCTACCTCGGACCCGAGGACGCGGAGACCGACGCGGGCTACGAGGCGTCGGTCGGGGTCGCGCTCGGCGCCGCCGTGAACGTCTTCGACAGCGCCATCAACTACCGCGGCCAGAAGAGCGAGCGGGCGATCGGCCGGGCCCTCGCGCGCGCCTTCGAAGAGGGTCGCACGGCGCGCGACGAGTTCTTCGTCTCCACGAAAGGCGGCTTCCTGCCCCACGACGCCGACGATCCGCGTCCGCCGCGGCGCTGGGTCCAGGAGGAGCTCGTCGAACCGGGCCTGGCGCCCGCAGAGGCCGTCGCGCAGGGCTGCCACTGCATGACGCCGGCCTACCTCCGGGACCAGATCGAACGGAGCCGCGCGAACCTCGGCCTCGAGACGATCGACCTCTACTACCTGCACAACCCCGAGACGCAGCTCGGCGCCGTCGATCGGGCCGAGTTTCGCCGGCGTCTCGAGGAAGCGGCGGCGGTCCTCGAGGAGGAGGTGGTCGCCGGGCGGATCGCGGCCTGGGGCGCGGCGACGTGGGAAGGGCTGCGCGTGCCGCCCGACCATCCGGACCATCTGTCGCTCGAGGAGCTGCGCGACGTCGCCGAGAGAGTCGGCGGGGCAGGGCACCACTTCCGGGCGGTGCAGCTCCCGACCAACCTCGGCATGACCCAGAGCGTCGTCTATCGCTCGCAGCCGATCGCCGGCCGCCGCATGCCCGCGCTCGAGGCCTGTTCCGCCCTCGGCCTGGCGGCATTCGGCTCGGTGCCTCTCCTCCAGGGCCGCGCCGCGGGCGTCGACTTCCCCGACGCCGTCGCGGAGGCGTTTCCGGAGGCGGAGAGCTCGCTGCTGCAGGCCCTCCAGTTCGCCCGATCGGCGCCGGGCGTCACGGCGGCGCTCGTCGGTGTGTCGGATCCCGAACACGCGGCCGAGGACTTCGGACTCGCCCGCATTCCTCCCGCCCCGGGCGCACGGGTCCTGGACCTCTTCGTCTAAATCGCTGCAACCCGGGACGTTCGGAGGCAGTTCCCGCCGAAACGGCCCACTTGTTTTCTTCTGTCGGGTTTCGTCGTAGAATGAGACGTTCCCGCCCGGACCCTGAGTCAGCGCGGCGGGTGTGTTGGGAGCTCATGTCCGAAGATCCCTTGTCCCCGGAGAGTCTTACGTCCGTCGAGGTTCAACCGGCAGCCCCTTCTCCCGGCGACGCTCCGGCGTCGGACGCTCGCGAGCGTCCTCATCGCCGGCGGCGCCGTCGACGCCGTCGCGGCGGTCGGGGAGGACCCAACGGAGGAGGAGGCGGCGCGTCCGCCGGCTTCGATCGATCGGACGAGGCGGTCGCCGCGGGGCCGGAGCGCCCGGCCGAGGGCGTCCTGTTCGTCCCGCCGAAGGAGAACGCCCCCGGCGTCCTCGTCTCCGCGCGCACGAACTATTTGCCCACGCCGAAGGATCCGATCGTGCCGCGGGAGCTGATCCACCGCGAAGGCCTCGAGGCCGGCGCCCTCGTCTCCGGCCTCGCCGCCGACGGGAGCCGACCCGTGCTCCGCCGGGTCCAGACGGTGGAGGGCCTCGAGCCGGGCGCCTTCCGGCAGCGGCCCGCGTTCCAGGAGCTCGTCTCGATCGATCCGAACTCGCTCCTCGTGCTCGAGACCGAGCCGGACGAGATGTGCGGCCGCGTCGTCGACCTGCTCGCCCCGATCGGCCGAGGGCAGCGGTGCCTGATCGTCGCGCCGCCCAAGGCGGGCAAGACCACGCTGCTGAAGCGCATGGCGCATGCCGTCGAGGTCAACGATCCCGACGTCCACGTCCTCGTGCTGCTCATCGACGAGCGGCCCGAGGAGATCACGGACTTCCGACGCAGCGTCACGCGCGGCGAGGTCATCGCCTCCTCGGCGGACCTCTCGGCCGAGAATCACATCGCGGTCGCCGAGATCGTCGCGGAGAGAGCGCGCCGCCTGATCGAGTGCGGCAAGCACGTGATCATCTTCCTCGATTCCATCACCCGCATGGCGCGCGCGTACAACCACATGCAGAAGGGCGGCGGCAAGATCATGTCGGGCGGCATCGATGCCCGCACGATGGAAAAGCCGCGCCGCTTCTTCGGCGCGGCGCGCAACGCCGAGGGCGGCGGGTCGCTGACGATCGTCGCGACGGCCCTCGTCGACACCGGGTCTCGGATGGACGAGATCATCTTCCAGGAGTTCAAGGGGACCGGCAACACCGAGCTCGTGCTGGACCGAGACCTCTTCAACCGCCGCATCTTCCCGTGCATCAACATCCCGCAGTCGGGGACGCGGAAGGAAGAGAAGCTCTACGATCCGGAGGACCTGCCCAAGATCGTCAAGCTCCGCCGCGCGCTCGCCGCCGTCGACAAGATCCAGGCGATGGAGCTGGTGCTGGGAAGGCTGTCGAAGTTCCGGACGAACCGGGATTTTCTGAAGTCGTTCTAGTTCAAGCCGCGGGAGGCGTGCCTCTTGCCGTCATCCCGAGGAGCGCAGCGACGAGGGATCCCGAACTCGATTCGTCGTTCTGTTAGGACGGGATCCCTCGCTTCGCTCGGGATGACACCCTGGGGCGGGCCGGTATGATCACCGACCGCCCGGGTCATCTCCTCCGGCTCTTCCTCTTCGTCCGTCCGTAGCTCTCATCGCCTGTCGCGGGCGGCTTCGGCTTCGGCTCCTCCCGCCGCGCCGACGGCCGCGACCGGAAGCCCGCATGGGCGCGAGGCGCCTGGGCAACGCGTCCGGAGCGGAACAGGGTCTCGGGGGGCCACTCGACGGGGATCGTCCGGCCGACCCGCTTCTGGATGGCGTCGAGCGAGAAGACGTAGTCGTCGCAAGCGAAGGACACCGCCATTCCCAGCGCCCCCGCGCGACCGGTCCGTCCGATGCGATGGACGTAGTCCTCGGAATCCTCGGGGAGATCGTAGTTGATGACGTGCGACACGTTCTCGATGTGCAGTCCGCGGGAGGCGACGTCGGTCGCGACGAGGACCGCGAGCTTCCCGTCCTTGAACTCCTGCAGCATCTTCAGGCGGCGGTCCTGCGGCACGTTGCCGGCGAGCGCTCGGGTCGGGTAGCCGTTCGCCGAAAGGCCGCGCACGAGGTCGGCCGCCGTCGTCCGGCGGTTGACGAAGATGAGGACGCGCTGCCCGCCTTCCTTCTCGAGGAGACCGAGCAGGAGGCGGAACTTCTCGGAGGACGAGACGTGGTACAGCCGCTCGGTGATGCCGTGCGCGAGGACGCGCTCGGGCTCGATCTCGATCTTTTCGGCGTTGTTCGTGTGCTCGTACGCCAGCTCCATCACGCGCACCGACAGCGTCGCCGAGAAGAGGAGCGTCTGGCGGCGGTGGTAGGGCGGACAGCGCCGGAGGATCCGGCGGAGGTCGCGGATGAAACCCATGTCGAACATGCGGTCGGCCTCGTCGATCACGAGGATCTCGACGTGCCGGAAGGAGACGGCGCCCTGCTGCTCGTAGTCGAGGAGGCGCCCGGGCGTGCCGACGAGAAGGTCCGGCGTGCGCTTCACCGCCTCGCGCTGCAGGCGGTAGTCGATGCCGCCGAAAACGGCGAGGGTCGAGAGGCCGGTGTGGAGGCCGAGCACCTCGGCATCGGCGCGGATCTGGGCGACGAGCTCGCGGGTCGGGGCGACGACGAGGGCCCGCGGCCCCTTGCGACCCGGCGCGGGGTTCTTCAGGAGCCGCGAGAAGATCGTGATCAGGAATGCGGCCGTCTTGCCCGTGCCGGTCTGCGCCTGACCCGCCACGTCCTTCCCGGCGAGCGTCAGGGGGAGGGTCTTCGCCTGGATGGGGGTCGCGAAGACGAATCCGGCGTCGGCGACCCCCCAGCGGACCTCGTCCGGAATCGGATACTCGGCCAGCAGGGCGTCGGTGAGGTGGTGGTGCTCCGGGGTCGTCGCGGTCATGAGGCCGGGCAGGATAGTACACCCCGCGCGGCGGGGAAACGCCCGCGAACGGAAGACCGCGGCGGGGAAACGCCGCGAACGGAAGCCCGCGGCGGGGAAACGCCCCGAAAAAAGTCGCTGAAGCGGTCCGCTCAGCCGAGGGTGCGCCCGAAGTCCCCGACGAGGGGCCGGCCGGTCGCCTTCGCCAGGGCGAGCCCGATCGCCCGCTTCTCCTTCGGCCCGGCGGCGCCGGCGATCGGGCGCAGCCGTCCGCCCGTGCGCGCGGCGAGGCGGGTGACGGCCCAGGTCCACCACGGAGAGAGCGGCCAGAGCGTCTCGCGCCAGCAGTCGAGCTCCGAGAGCGGGAACTCCTCGGTTCGGGTCCTCTCGAAGACCGTCGATCGGATGGTCACGCCGTTCGGCCCGGCTTCGATCGTCTCTTCCGCGAACGATAGAGCGGTCAGTCCGACGAGCGCGAGCGGCGCCGAGACGAGCACCGCGACGCTGAGGAAGAGGAGCAGCGGCAGCGGCAGGTCCACGTAATCGCCGCGACGGAACGCCGCCTCCCAGGCCCTTCCGAGCCGGAGCGATCCCACGATCGCGGCCGCGGCCACCGCGGCGCCGAGCGCGATCGCGCGACGGCGCCACGAGGGGTCGCCGGCCAGGGCGGGAATCCGGACGGTGATCCCGCCGGCGCGGGGCTCGATCGCGACGCGCGGCTTCTTCTCGGACAACAGCCGGATTGTATGATTCGAGCTCCCGGCGAGGAGCCGGACTGTGGAGGAGGTCGGACCGTGGTGAAGAAGAAATCGAAGGCCAGGAGCGCGAAAAAGGGCAGAAAGCCCGTCCGCGCCGCGAAGAAGACGACCCGCAAGGCGGGACGCGCGTCGTCGCGGAAGACGCCCGCCCGGCGCGCCGCCAGAGCGACGGGACGCTCGAAGAAGGCCGCCCGTCGGAGCGTCGGGTCACCATCGAAGAAGACCGTGTCGCCGACGAAGAAGAGCGCGTCCTCCGCGAAAGAGAAGGTGGCATCGCCCCGCAGGACGTCCCCGAGCGCCGCACGCGAGTCGTCCGTTCCGTCGGCCGCCGTTCCGCTGGCCGCCGCGGCCTCCGCGGCCGGCGAGGATTACGCGGGCGAGAGCTGGCGCGAGGAGGAGCTCTCGGCCGCCGAGATGGACGCGGACGCCCCCGAGCTCGACGAGATCGAGGCCATCGAGGACACCGAAATCGGCGGCGAGGGCGAGGACGAGACGGAATGGTGATTCCTCTTCCCCCGAACGGGAGTAGGATGGGTTCGTAGCCGCTCCCATTGCCGGGCTCTTGCTCGGCTCGTTAGAGGAAGGTCCCGAGAAATCGGGACCTTCGTACTTTTTGGGTGATCTCTCGAAGAGAGCTAGCTCCGGATCGCGGCCGGCCGGCGATTCTTGTCGAGGTTGACGTACGTGACTTCCGCCTCCGTGACGCGGACGCGGTTGCCGACGCCCTCTCCCGGCTGTGAGAAGACCTCGACGGAGACGGTGATCGAGCTCTTTCCGATCCGCACCAGCCGCGTGTAGAAGGACACGAGATCCCCGACGTAAACCGGCTCGTGGAAGACGACCTCCCGCATGGCGACCGTCACGAGGAAGCCGGCGCCGTGGCGCTTGGCCTCGACCGCTCCGGCCTGATCGATGAAGGAGAGGATGACGCCGCCGAAGATCGTTCCGTGCGCGTTGGTGTCCTTCGGCATCATGATGACGCGAATCGAGGGCTCCCGCCGGTCGTCGGCGGGCGAGGAGTCGGCGGCCGCGCTCAATAGCCGCCGCCCTTCTTCGGGATGCGCGGCGTGCCGTACACGGTGCCGATCCGGACGGCGGCGCCGTCCGTCAAGTTGACCGTCATCGTGCCGTCGTGGAAGTAGTACGTCCAGATCTCGTGGCGCACATCCTTGCCCTCGGTCCCGACGGCGAACGAAGGCTGGCCGATCGCGGCCACGAGCTGCTCGCGCGAGAGACCGGGGTCGATCCTCTTGCGCGCGTCGGTCATGTCGCCGGGGGCCATCTTCGAGCCGACGCCCGCGATCTGCCGGGCGGCCTTCAGCTCGCGACCCTCCCACCAGCGGGGCAGCCAGAAGGCGGCGGCGAGAACGACGGGGATGATGATGACGGCGGCGACGAGCCCACGGCGGGATCCCGAATCGCTCTCCTTCAGCAAACGCGTCCTCCGGTCTGCCCGAAGGACCGCCGCACCGAGCCCTCGAGCGCGCGCGCGCGGCGGGCGAGCGCCCGGCCCGAGCCGCCGCGCGTCGGCAGACGCTCGGCGACGGCGGCGACCTCCTCGAGCGCGGCGCGCGCCTCGAAGGTCTCGGCCGCGCGGGCCTCGAGCCGGTCGGCCTCCAGGGCGCCGGCGAGCCGGGCGGGCACCGAGACCGCGACGCGGCGCAGCAGGCGCGCCTCGTCCGGCTCCCGCGCCGCCAGCTCGGTGGCGATCGCGTAGGCCTCCCGGGCGAGCGCGATGGCCTCGTTCCAGAGCGGATTGTTCTTGTAATCGGGACGGGTGGACACGCCGCCATTTTAACGCCGATGCGTTTGCATCAGTCTCCCCCGCGCGGCTTGGATACAATCCGCCCGCCATGAAACAAAAAGTGACCGTCGTCGGGGCCGGCAACGTCGGGGCGACCGCCGCACAGCGCATCGTCGAGAAAGAGCTCGCGGACGTCGCCCTGATCGACATCATCCCCGGCGTGCCCCAGGGCAAATCCCTGGACATGATGGAGTCGGCCCCCGTCGAGAAGTTCGACGCTCGGATGGTCGGCGCCAACGACTACGACGTCTCGCGGGGATCCGACGTGGTGGTCATCACGGCCGGCGTGCCCCGGAAGCCCGGCATGAGCCGCGACGACCTGGTCGCCACCAACGAGGGGATCGTCGCCGACGTCGTGCGCAAGGTCCTGCCGGGTTCCCCGGACGCGATCCTCATCATCGTGTCGAACCCGCTCGACGCGATGTGCGAGGTGGCGCGGCGCGTCTCGAAGCTGCCGCGCGAGCGCGTCTTCGGAATGGCCGGGGTGCTCGACTCCGCACGGATGCGCTGGTTCATCGCCGACGCGCTGAACGTCTCCGTCGAGAACACCCACGCCTTCGTCCTGGGCGGCCACGGCGACACGATGGTGCCGCTGCCGCGCTTCTCGACGGTGGCGGGCATTCCGATCCCGGAGCTCCTGCCGAAGGAGAAGATCGACGCGATCGTCCAGCGCACGCGCGACGGCGGCGCCGAGATCGTCAACCTGCTGAAGACGTCGGCCTGGTACGCGCCGGCCTCCGCCGTGGTCGAGATGGTCGACGCGGTCCTGAAGGACAAGAAGAAGATCCTGCCGTGCGCCGCCTATCTGCAGGGCGAGTACGGCATGAAGGACGTCTATCTCGGCGTGCCGGTGAAGCTCGGCGCTCGCGGCATGGAGGAGGTCGTCCAGATCCGGCTGACGCCGGAGGAGAGCCAGGCGCTCGGCAAGTCGGCCGCCGCGGTCCAAGAGCTCTTCCGCATCCTCAAGGTCTAGGTTGCCGCTCGCTCGCCGCCGCTCCCGGTCCGCGGGAATTCTCGTCGGAATCCCGCCCGGTTTCTCCGGCCGCGATTCCGCTGCGGCGTTCCCTCGCCGCAGGTCCGCTCTGGGTATAATCCCCCGCCTTTTGGCGCCGCGATGAAAGTCCACGAATACCAGGCCAAGGCCCTGCTGGCGCACTTCGGCGTCGCCGTGCCGCGCGGCGAAGTGACCGACAGCCCCGCGGAGGCGCGCGAGATCGCGAAGCGGCTCGGCGGGCGCGCGGTCGTGAAGGCGCAGATCCACGCCGGCGGCCGCGGCAAGGGCGGCGGCGTCAAGCTCGCGAAGGACCCGGAGGAGGCGCACGACCTGGCGCGGCGCATCCTCGGCATGACGCTCGTGACGCCGCAGACGGGGCCGGCGGGCCGCGTCGTCCACAAGGTGCTCGTCGAGGAGGCGCTCGACATCGCGCGCGAGCTCTACCTCGGCGTCACGCTCGATCGGGGACGGGGACTTCCGGTGATCATGGCGTCGCTCTCCGGCGGCATGGAGATCGAGGAGGTCGCCGCGAAGGACCCTTCGGCGATCGTGCGGGAAGCGGTGGACCCCGCCGCGGGAATGTTCCCGTTCCAGGCCCGCAAGCTCGCCTTCGCCCTGAAGCTTCAGGGCGACAGCTTCCGGAAGGGAGTCGCGTTCATCCAGGCGCTCTTCCGCGCCTACGTCGAGACCGACGCCAGCCTCGCCGAGATCAACCCGCTCCTCGTGACGAAGCAGGGCGACGTGCTCGCGCTCGACGCGAAGATGAACTTCGACGACAACGCCCTCTTCCGCCATCCCGACATCAGGGAGATGCGCGATCTCGCCGAGGAGGACCCGCTCGAGGTCGAGGCCTCGCGCTTCGGCCTGAACTACATCAAGCTCGACGGCAACGTCGGCTGCATGGTCAACGGCGCGGGACTCGCGATGGGCACGATGGACCTCGTCAAGCTCGCCGGCGGCGAGCCCGCGAACTTCCTCGACGTCGGCGGCGGCGCCAACGAGGAGCAGGTCAAGAACGCGTTTCGCATCATCCTTTCCGACAGGAACGTGAAGGCCGTCCTCATCAACATCTTCGGCGGCATCATGCGCTGCGACATCATCGCGAAGGGCGTCGTGGCGGCGGTCCGCGAGATGGGCCTCTCCATTCCCGTCGTCGTCCGTCTCGAGGGCACCAACGTCGACGAGGGCAAGGCGATCCTGCGCGAGTCGGGACTCAAGATCACGCCCGCGGACGGACTCGAGGATGCGGCGCAGAAAGTCGTCGAGGCGGCGCGATGAGCGTGTGGGTCGGGAAGTCGACGCGCCTCCTCGTTCAGGGCCTCACCGGACGCGAGGGCTCGTTCCACGCGCTCGCCTGCCGCGACTACGGGACGAACGTCGTCGCGGGAGTGACTCCCGGCAAGGGCGGCACGGTGCACGAAGGGATCCCGGTGTTCGACACGGTCGCCGATGCCGTCCGCGAGACGGGGGCCAACGCGTCGATGATCTTCGTGCCGCCGCCGTTCGCGGCCGACGCGATCGTCGAGGCCGCGGATGCGGGCGTCGCGGTGATCGCGTGCATCACGGAGGGCATCCCGACCAACGACATGATCCGCGCGAAGGGCTTCCTCGCCCGGCTCGCGGCGGCGGGCCGTCCCGTGCGCCTCATCGGCCCGAACTGTCCCGGCATCATCACCCCCGGCGAGTGCAAGATCGGCATCATGCCCGGGCGCATCCATCGTCCCGGCACGATCGGCGTCGTGTCGCGCTCCGGAACCCTCACGTACGAGGCCGTCGACCAGCTCACGCGGCTCGGGCTCGGCCAGTCGACGGTCATCGGGATCGGCGGCGACCCCGTCAACGGCACCAACTTCATCGACTGCCTCGCGGCCTTCAAGGACGACCCCGGCACGGAGGCCGTCGTGCTCATCGGCGAGATCGGCGGCATGGCGGAGGAGGAGGCGGCCTGCTGGGTCGCCGGCAACCTGAAGAAGCCGGTCGTCTCCTTCATCGCGGGGCAGACCGCGCCGCCGGGCCGACGCATGGGCCATGCGGGCGCGATCATCGCGGGCGGCAAGGGCACAGCGGCCGAGAAGATGAAGGCGCTGGAGGCGGCGGGGATCGGCGTCGTCCGCTCGCCCGCCCACATCGGCCGGAAGATCCAGGAGATGCTGCGCCGCTGACGGCGGACGCCGGCGGGCCGTCGCGCGCCGCCACGCCGGATCGAATTCAGAAAGGGGAGACCTCTTGGAACGCACTCTGACCATCCTGAAGCCGGATTCGGTCGCGGCCGGCAAGAGCGGCGCGATCCTGGCGCACCTCGAGAAGGAGGGGTTCCGCTTCGTCGGCCTCCGCCGCGCGCGCCTCTCGCGCGAGCAGGCGCGTGCCTTCTACGCGGTGCACCGCGAGCGGCCTTTCTACGACGCGCTCGTCACGTTCATGACCGAGGGGCCGGTGGTCGTGGCCGCGCTCGAGCGCGAGAACGCCGTCGCGCATCTGCGCCGCACGATGGGGGCGACGGATTCGCGCAAGGCCGACCCGGGAACGGTGCGGCAGCTCCACGGCACCGACATCGAGCGCAACGCGATCCATGGCAGCGACTCCGCCGAGAACGCCGCGAAGGAGATCGCGTTCTTCTTCAGTGGATCCGACCTCATCTAGCCGGTAGCCGGTAGCCGGTAGCCGGTAGCCGGTAGCTGAGCGGCCTTTCGGCTGGCGGCTTCCGGCTCACGGCTCACGGTGGAGATCGAGCGCCACCAGGATCCGGTTCGCCACCCCTCTCAGGATCGCGACCTCGCGCTCGGTGAGCGGCCTCGCGGCGATGAGCGACCGCCAGTCGCGCAGCGACCGGTCGCGGTGACCCGTGTCGTAGAAGTCGATCGCCTCGAGCGCGCGGTCCCAGTGGGCGAGCGCCGCCTCGATCTCCGAAGAGGGTGCGAGCGCCGCCGCCGGCGGCGCCACGTCGGCCTCGCCGTCGAAGCCGTTCGCCACCGCGAGGACCACGGCGATCGCGTGGGAGAGGTTCATCGTCGGGAACGCGGGATCCGTCGGCAGCCGGAGGCAGGCCGTCGCGCGTGCGATCTCGTCCTCCGTCAGTCCGCTCCGCTCCGGGCCGAAGACGAGCGCGGTCGGCACACCGCGATGCGCCGCCAGGTAGAGCGGCAGCTCCGGCAGCGAGAGGCTCGCCGCGCGGCCCCGCCCCCGCATGGACGAGGTGGCGATGACCACGGGCAGGTCCGCCACGGCGGACGCGAGATCCGCGTGGCGCGCGATCGAGGCGAGGAGATCGTCGGCGCCGGCGGCGAGACGCGCCGACTCCCCGTCCGGCGCCACCGAGGGCTCGACGACGCGCAGGCGTCCGATGCCGTAGTTCTTCGCGACCCGCGCGATCGAGCCGAGGTTTCCGGCGTTTTGCGGCCGGACCAGGACGAGGTGGAGCGGCGTCGGCAAGGACGCCAGTCTACGGGAGGAGAGAGGGAAAACTCGTTTCGTTTCTGCGGCCTGCCCGTCCGCGGGCGTTCCCGGGGAATCCGACGGGGCATGGCGGCTTTATAATTTGTCGGTGAAACCTCTCCTGGCCGCCGCGCTTCTGCTTTTCCCCCCGTTCGCCGCGGGGCAGGGCCCCGGCAAGCCCGAGGAACCCCCCACCTTCAACGAGTCCGCCGGGGCCGAGTACGTCATGCTGCCGGTCCTCGTCACGGACAAGAAGGGGCGCTTTGCCGACGGACTCCGCAAGGAGGACTTCGTGCTGCGCGTCGGCGACACACGGGTGCCGGTCGACACGTTCGACCGCGACGAGTCCGCCCCGGTCTCCTTCGCGTTTCTCGTCGACACCTCGGGGAGCATGGGCGTCGCGAAGAAGCTCGACAACGCGAAGAGCGCGATCCGCTCGATCGTGCGGGCGCGCCTGCCCGGCGACGACTTCGCGCTCTTCGCCTTCTCGGAGGGCGAGGTTCGGATGGTCGCGGACTTCTCGCCCGACCCGGCCGCGCTCCTCGAGTCCCTCGGCGATCTCGAGGCGTCCGGTCAGACCGCGCTCTTCGATGCGGTCGCCGCGACGCCGGAGCGCATGATGAAGGGCCGCAACAACAAGCGCGCGATCCTGCTCTTCACCGATGGCGTCGACAACGCGAGCGAGCTGACCGTGGAGAAAATGGCCGAGCTTTTGCAGCGCGTATCGGTGCCGGTCTACCCGATCGGCATGAAGAACTCGGGGTTCGATGCCCTCTCGGAAAAGGAGCGCCAGGAGCTGTCCGTGGACAACCTTCAGATGCTGGCGGCGTCGAGCGGCGGGAGGCTTCACCTGGTCTCCGGGGACGACGACCTCCGGCCGCTCGCGGCCCGCATCTCCGCGGAGGTCCGGCAGCAGTACCTGCTCGGATTTGCTCCCTCGGGCCGGGGAGACATAAAATACCGCGTGGTCGCCGTCTCCGTCGTCAAACCGGGTTCCTGGGTGGTGCGGACGCGGCGAGGTTACCGGGGCACGGCCCCGGGAGGTTCTTAACCTTTGTTTTTGCAGGAGGTGCAGATGGCACAGAGCCGGCGGGTCAATTCTTTGTTCACGGTCGGAGCGCTTCTTTTGGGGTCCTTCGGTCTCACCGCGTGCGCGAGCAAGAAGTACGTCGGTGAGGAGGTCGGCAAAAGCAGCGCCGCGACGGAGAAGCGGATCAACGACGTCGAGTCGCAGGTCGAGGCCACGCAGACCAAGGTGAAGGCTCACGACACCAAGCTGGCCGAGCTCGACACCGCCACCCGGCAGGCGCTCGAGCGCGCGCAGGAGGCGGGCAAGCTGGCGGAGGGCAAGTTCGTCTACTCGCTCGTGCTCTCCGACGACGCGGCGAAGTTCCCGGTCAACAAGTACGAGCTCTCGCCCGAAGCGAAGGAGGCCTTGAACGCCTTCGCCGAGCGTCTGAAGGGCGAGAACCGCAACGTGTACCTGGAGATCCAGGGCCACACGGATGGCACCGGATCCGCGGACTACAACATGAAGCTCGGCGCCGAGAGGGCCGAGGCGGTGCGCCGCTACCTGAACAAGCAGGGCGTCGCGCTCAACCGGATGTCCACGATCTCCTACGGCGCGTCCGAGCCGGTCGAGTCGAACAAGACGAAGGAAGGCCGTTCCAAGAACCGCCGCGTGGTCGTCATCGTCCTCGCGTAGCGGATCGCTTTCCGTTTCTTCGGTCGTTCCGCGGCCCGGCATCGCCGGGCCGCTTTTTTTGTGCGGCGCGCAGCGCGGCGAGCGCGCTCTCGAAGTCATCGGGCAGCGGAGCCTCGGCGGACACCTCGCGGCCGGTGCCCGGATGACGGAATCCGAGCGTCCGGGCATGGAGCATCTGCCTCGGAGCCCGGTCCGCCACCCCCGAGGCAGTTCCGTAGACGCGGTCGCCGAGGACGGGATGGCCCGCCTCCGCGAAGTGGACGCGAATCTGGTGCGTGCGGCCGGTCTCCGGGCGGACCGCGACGAGGGCCGCGTCCGGAAGGCGCTCGAGGGTGCGGAAGCGCGTCACGGCGCGCCGGCCGCTCTGCCCGGCGCGCGCGGTTCGCCGCCGCAGCCCCGCCTCGCGCACCAGGTCGGCGTCGAACGTCCCCCGGTCGGGCGGGGCGCCCGCGACGAGCGCGACGTACTCGCGCTCGATCGCGTGAGTCCGGAAGAGCTCCTGCAGGACGTGGAGCGCCTCGCGGTTCCGGGCGAACGCGAGGGCGCCGGAGGTATCGCGGTCGAGGCGATGCACGATGCCGGCGTACGGACGGCCGCCGTAGCGGCGCTGGAGGTAGTGCAGCGAACGGCTCCAGGCGGTGTCCTTCTCGCGCGCCTCGGTCGGCACCGTGAGGAGCCCGGCCGGCTTGTCGACGATGAGGACGTCGGAGTCCTCGTGCAGCACCGGGAGGCGCGAGCGCACCCGGCGCCGCTGGGAGCGCATCGGGTCGAAGGAGAGTCGCGCGCCGGCGGGAAGCTCCCGCCCCGGCTCGTCCGCCGGCACGCCGTCGACGTCGACGCGCCCGGAGCGCACCGCCTCGCGCGCGGCGCGGCGCGAGAGTCCGAAGGTCCGTGCGACGGCGAGGTCGAGCCTCACCGGTCGGCCTCGGCGGCGCCGGCGCCCGGCAGGTCGACCTCGACGAAGAACTGCGGATCGCCGATGCGCGCGTCGGGCCCGGCGCCCGGACCGAACGCGCCGGCCAGGTGGAACCGCGCGCGGGCCGCCGCGTCGAGCGCCGGATAGTAGTCCCGGCCGAAGGCGGGCGCTCCCTCGCCGATGGCGAGGACGTTGGCGCGCACCAGCGCGTCGGGCGGCCGCGCCGCGAGAAGCGCCGCGGCGCGCCGCTCGCCGTCGGCGTCGAGATTTCCCGGGAAGAACTGCTCCTCGCGGAAAGGATTTCGGCGGCCGAGAACATAAGCGAAGAACCCGGCCTCCGGGAAGCCGGCGATCGTCCGCGCGCCCGGCGACCGCGCGAGCGCGGCGAGGGCGCCGGCGGTGGCTCCCGCGACGGGCTCCGGGAGGATCACGCTGCCCGCCGGAGTGCCGACGCGCGCCCACGGCCGTCCGCGATGGAAGTCCCGGAGTGCCACGCCGCGGAAGAGGGCGAAGACGACGAGTGCCGCGGCCACGAGGCGCGGGAGAGCCCGTCCGATGGCGGCGGCCGCGCGATCGGCGGCGCCGAAGAGACCCGCCTGCGCCGCGACGAGCGGGAGCGGCAGGAAGAACGCCGGATACGGTCCGACGTAGCCGGCGGCGAGAAGCACGCGCGCGGCGAAGAGCGCCGCGATCCAGAGGGCCGCGTCGGGCACGGTCGCGAAGGGTCCTTTCGGCGGCGCTCCCCGGAGCGAGCGCACGAGGCGCCAGGCGGCGGCGGCGATCACCGCGAGTGGCACGACGCGCACGAGAGGCGGGAGGAAGGACAGCGATTCGGCGAGCGAGGCGGGAGGCCGCGCGGCCACGCCCGCGGCCGCGGCGAGCGACGCGACGAGCACGATCTCGGCGGCGGCCGCGCCGCGCCGGCTCCCGGACCCGCGGAGGCGCGAGGCGACGGACGCCGCCGCCACGATGGCCGCGGCGAAGACCACGAGCACGACGAGCGCGAGCGCGAGCTCGGTCAGCCGCAGCGCCGGCCGGTCGAGACCCGCGTACGCGCGATAGACGTTGCGGAACGCGGCGGGCGGATCGACGAGGGCGAGCCAGCCGTCGCGCACGAGCGTGCGTCGGGAAATCCCCAGCGACAGCATGCCGTACCCGGCCGCCGCGGCCGCGATCGGCGCCGCCGCGAGGGGCACGAGCCGGCGGGGCCGCCCCCGTGCGGCGAACGCCAGCGCCGCCGCGCCCGCAAGGCCGATCTCCGGGCGCGCGAGGAGCGCCGCGAGCACGCCGACTCCGGCCGCGGCGTCGGCGGGAGCGGGCTCCCGCGTCGCCCCGGCGATCGCGGCCGTCAGCGCCGCGACGGCGATCGCGACGTCGAAGCTGAAGGGAAAGAGCCAGCCCCCGGGCCGCAGGAACACCGCGCACGCGATCGCGAGGGAGACCGCGAGCGCGGCGCGCCAGGGCGCGAGCCATCGCCGCGCGAGGATCTGCAGCGCTGCGAGGTGCGCGGCCGCCACGGCGGCGCACAGCGCGAGGCGCGCCGGCAGGGACGGACCGGCGGCCGCCTCCACGACGGCCGCGACGTAGGGGCCGAGCGGTCCGTGGAAGAACTGGACGTCCGCCCAGAGCCGCTCTCCCTGTGCGAGGCGCCGCGGCACCATGAGCTCGCGGCCCGAGTCCACGTAGGGCTCGATCCAGCGGTTCCAGGAGACGGCGGCGAGGAGCATGAAGACCATCCAGGGAACAGCGGCAGCGAGGCGGGAAGATTGGTGACTGGCGACTGGTGATTGGTGAATGGGGCGTGCGAGCGACTGTTCGGCGTCAATCACAAATCACCAGTCACAAATCACCAATTCTTCTAGGATACCCCCCGTGCAGGAGAAGATGGCCACGCGCAACCCGGTGGCGCGGGCGATCGCGTCGGCGACCTCGCGTCTCTGGTTCCCCGCGGCGCTCCAGTTCTCGCGCCATCTCCCGCGAACGCTCATGCACCGCGGCGGCCGCGCGCTCGCCGCGGTCTACTACCGGATGAGGCCGAAGTATCTCCGCGCGGCGCGGCGCAATCTGGCCGTGATCCTCGGGGCGCCCGAGACCGCGCCCGAGGTGCGCCGGCTCGCCTCCGAGATGGTCGCCTCGCACTTCCGCGCGTGGGTCGACTTCATGCACTTCGCGACCCGGTCGCCCGCGGACGCCGCGCGTCTCGTCGAGGGCGTCGTGGGCTACTCGCGCATCGTCGAGGGGCGGCTCGCCGGCAAGGGCGTGCTGCTCTTGACCGCGCATCTCGGCAACTGGGAGGTGGGTGGTCTGATGCTCGCGCAGGTCAACCAGCCGATCCACGTCGTCCTGGTGCCGGACATCTTCCCCGGCGTCGAGCGGGAGCGGCGGCGCATGCACGCGCGCCGCGGCGTCGCCGAGATCCGCGTCGACCACAGCTTCGTGCCGACGCTCTCCGTGCTCCGCGCGCTCGGCGAGAACGGGATCGTGGCCATGCAGGGAGACCGCGACTTCGACAACACGGGAATCGCCGTCCCCTTCTTCGGCCGCGACGCCTTCTTCCCGCGCGGGCCGCTCCGGGTGGCGATGGCGTCCGGCGCGGTCGTGCTGCCCGCCTTCATCGTGGGGCTGCCGGACGGACGCTACCGGGCGATCGTCGAGGAGCCGCTGCCGATCGTCGCCAGGGGCGACCGCGACGCCGCCCTTCGCGCGAACCTTCTCGCCTACGTCGCGCTCCTCGAGCGCTACGTTCGCCGGTTTCCCGAACAGTGGTACTGCTTCTATCCCTTCTGGGACGATCCCTCGCGGCAGACGCCGGGGAACGGAAGGAAGGACTTGCGCTAGTTCCTCGGTCGCCGCGCCGACACGGCGGCGACGAAGAAGGCCTCGTAGTGCCGGGCGAGCGCCTCGACGTCGGGAAGGATCTCGGGCGCCTCGAAGCCGGCGGCGGCGAACGCGCGGCGCCAGTTCTCGGGCGTCAGGAAGCCGTGCGTCGGCCGCGTCTCCGGACTCGTCGCGACGCCCGTGAAGTTCTCGAGGAAGTTGAAGACGAACTCGACGTAGATCGGCTGTCCCGCGAAAGGGCCGCACGCACTCGGAGAAGATCGCGACGCCGCCGGGCCGCAGCGCGTCCCGAATCCGGGCGAGCGTCGCCGAGAGGTCGCGGGCGATGTGCACCGTGTTGACGGCGTAGACGACGTCGGTCTCCCCGGGCGGGACGCCCTGCGCCGCGAAGTCGGCGTTCATGTCGAGGCGGCCGAACTCGATCGGCAGGCCGGGGAAGCGCTGGCGGATCGCGCGCTCCGCGCGGCGAAGGAAGGTCGGCACGATCTCCGTGAACCGGTAGCGGCCGATCCGGCCGAGCGCGCCGTCCCGCGCCAGCCGCTCGCCGAGCGCGAGCGCCGCGGAGCCCGAGCCCCCTCCGATCTCGAGGATCGTGGCGGGCCGGCCGGCCGGAAGCGACCGCGCGACCGCCTCCGCGCCGAGACGATTGTTGATCTGGTAGAGAAGGTTGTCGTTCGAGAAGTAGTCGAACCACAGCGGCAGTCGCGCGGGAGAGAAGAGGATCTCCTCGCCCGTCTTCTCGCCGCGCAGGAATTCCGGCACGTGATCGACCATCGCGTGCACGACGGAAAACGCGGGCCCGGAACCGGGCTCGATCGCCCGGGCGCGCGCCTCGGGCGTGTCGGGATCGCCGGGCGGCAGCGGATCCCGGGCGCGGTACACCGTCCCGCCGTCCTCGCCATCGGTCTCGAGGTAGGCGTCGGCGGCGAGCTTGTCGAGAAACCAGCGGATCGGGATCTCGGCGCGCGGGGCCCAGCCGCGCGCGCGGACGATGCCCGCCGCGGACGCGCCCGCGCGGAGCTCCTCCTCGAGGTCGAGCGCGTGCACGAGGCGCAGGACCGACTCGACCGTGAAACGGTCGAACTGCTCCGCGCAGAGGATGAACTCGTGGGAGAAGAGCGCGCGGATCGCGGGGTCCGGGATGCGTGCGAGCAGCGTGTCGAGTTCCTCCGTCCGCTCCACCACGGCCGGATTCTAGTGCGCCCCCGAGCCGGGCCGGGCGGCTTTCGGCCGCGGGCGTTCGCTGCGCGAACGGCGGCCGAGAGTTTTCAAGCGGGAATCTCCAGGTTTCCCTCATCGCGAACTCGAGCCGTGCGGCTTTTGCTCGCGACAATTGGAGGCCGCCGACCCGCAGCGAGGTTTCGCCGGCCGTGCAACGTTTCTCAACACCCCTGCTAAACTGCATTCTCGACGCATGAAGTCCCTGGCCGCGGTGCTGATCGCGCTGCTCCTCTCCGCCGCGCGCCCGGACGCGGCTGCCGCGGCTCCCGCGCCGGCCCCAGGTCGAATCGTCATTCTCGGCTTCGACGGCGTCGACGCGCACATCGTGGAGGGCATGGTCGCCCGCGGGGAGCTGCCGAACCTGGCCGCGCTCCAGACGCGCGGCGGGTATGCGCCGCTGACGCCGACGGTCCCCGCGCAGACGCCCGTCTCGTGGGCGACGTTCTCGACGGGCCTCGATCCCGGCGGCCACGAGATCTTCGACTTCCTGAAGCGCGACCCCGCGAACCGGATTCCCACCTTCGCGGTGGCCGAGGAGCTCCAGGTGCCGTTTCTCTTCGGGACGAACAATCCGCCGGTCTTCGCGGCCGGGGCCGCGGCCCTGCTCGGCATTCCGGCCCTGCTCCTCTTCTGGCGCCGGCGCCGCGCCGCGGGCGTCGCGCTCGCCGTCGCCGCGCTCGTCGCCGCAGCGGGCGCGTTCGCGGCGGCCCGCGCCTGGCTGCCCGCCGAGCGGCCCTGGGTCCGCAACAACCGGCGCGGTCCGGTGTTCTGGGCCGAGGCGGGCGCCCGGCCGGCCACCGTCGTGCGCATGCCGGTGACCTTCCCTCCGGAGGCCTTCGACCGGGGGCGGATGCTCTCGGGCCTCGGCGTGCCGGACCTCTCGGGGCGGATCGGCCGGCCGTCGTACTACACGTCGGATCCGTTCTTTGCCCCGCGGGAGGGGAACGACTTCTCCGTCGAGATCACGCGTCTCGAGTCGAACAAGGGCAGCCAGACCACGAAGATCCTCGGGCCGCCGGGGCGCGCGTTCGGCCGCGCCGGTACGGTCGACCTGCCGATGACGCTCTCGGTCAACGGCGCGCGCGACCGGCTCGCGGTCCAGGTCCCGGGCACCCGCGTCGAGCTCGCTCCCGGGCAGTGGAGCGACTGGATTCCGCTCGTCTTCCGCGTCAACCCGCTGATCTCCGTGCACGGCTACGCGCGGATGCGCCTCGCCTCCGTGCAGCCGGAGATCGGCCTCTACGTTTCGCCCGTCCAGTTCGATCCGGACCACCTGCCTCCGGGTTTCGCGATCTCTTCGCCCCCGGAGTTCGCCAGCGAGCTCGTGCAGCGCTTCGGACGCTACAAGACGATGGGCTGGGGGATCGACACCTGGTCGATCCAGTCGGCGACGCTCTCGGAGGAAGCGTTCCTCGAGGACGTGCGAAAGACGGAGGAGCAGGAGCGGCGCATGCTCGCGGGCCTCCTCGGCGGCGGCGAGAAGCTCCTCTTCCACTACTTCGAGTTTCCCGACCGGGTCGCCCACGTTTTCTGGCGCCTGCGCGACCCCGAGCATCCGGCCTACGACGCCGCGCTCGCCGCGAAGTACGGCGACGCCGTCGAGAAGGCGTACCGGACGATGGACGACATCGTCGGCGAGACCGCGAAGGCGCTGAAGCCGGACGACGTGCTCATCGTGCTCTCCGACCACGGCTTCGCCACGTGGCGCCGCTCCGTCAACTACAACTCGTGGCTCGTGCAGAACGGCTACCTCGTGCTGAAGGGGAGCGCCCACCGCCAGAATCTCGAGGCGCTGTTCTCGCGCGGACAGTTCTGGGAGGCGGTCGACTGGACGAAGTCGAAGGCCTACGGCATGGGCCTCGGCGACATCTACGTGAACCTCGCGGGCCGCGAGGCCGGGGGCATCGTCGCGCCGGGGGCCGAGTACGAGGCGCTGCGGAGCGAGATCGCGTCGCGCCTGACGGGGCTCGTGGACCCGAAGAACGGCGAGCGCGCCGTCTCGCGCGTGTTCCGCCGCGAGGACGTCTATCGCCGCTTCGATCCGCGGCTGATCCCCGACCTGATCGTGACGAACCGGCCCGGCTACCGCGTCTCCTGGCAGTCCTCGCTCGGCGTGCCGACGGAGAACGTGTTCGAGGACAACCATGACGTCTGGAGCGGCGACCACTGCTCGCTCGATCCGGAGCTCGTCAAGGGGATCCTCTTCGCGTCGCGCGCGATTCCCGCCGGCCGCGCGCTCGGCATCGCGGACGTGACCGCATCCGTCCGCGCGCTCGTCGGCGCGCCGCCCGCCGCCGACGCGGCGGGGAAGTCGTTCTGGTGAGACGCGCGGCGTCGCTCTTTCTCGCGGCCGCGCTCCCGCTCCTCGCCGAAGTCCCGGTCACGCCCGTCGACTCGGATCGCGCGGCGGATCTCGCCCGGCTCCAGGGGCGGATCGCGACGCTGAAGGGCAAGCTCGGCGAGAGCGAGAAGAAGGAGGCGACGCTCGCCGAGGAGCTGAAGCGCCTCGAGCTCCGCCAGGAGATCGCCACGCGCGAGGGCGAGCTCGTCGCGGCGACGCGCGAGGACTTCGCGCGCCGTCTCGCCGAGGTGACGCGGCAACGCGGCGAGGTCGCCGAGGCCGCCTCGCGCTGCCGCAAGCTCCTGCTCGCGCGAGCCCGCATCCTGCAGCGGTTCGGCCGCTTCGGCTACTTCCGCGTACTGCTCGAGGCGAAGGACCTCGATGCCTTCGTCGCCTCGATCGAGCGCCTCGACAGCCTCGCCCGCCGCGACGGCCGTCTGCTCGTCCAGTACCGCTTCGCGGAGACGCGCCTGCAGGAGAACCTCGCGCGGGAGCAGGCGCTGAAGGCCGAGATCGACCGGCTCTACGTGCGGAGCCGGCAGGAGGAGGCGCGGGTCGCCTCCTTGAAGACCCAGCGGGAACGGCTCCTCGCGAGCGAGCAGAGCTCGATGGCGTCGCGCCGCCGCGAGGTCTCGGCGCTGACCGACAAGGCGGCGCGCCTCGAGCGCCTCCTCGACACGCTGTCGCGCCGGTCCGACGCCGAAGAGCCCGTGGGACCGTCCGGCGGCATCCGGCCATGGAAGGGCGTTCTCGACTGGCCGGCGAAGGGCACGATCATCGAGACGTTCGGCCGCCACCGTCACCCCAAGTTCGATGCCTGGACGGTCTCGAACGGGATCTCGGTGGCCGTGCCGCTCGGAACGCCGGTCCGCGCCGTCTACGCCGGCAAGGCGATCTACGCCCAGTGGCTCGCCGAGTACGGCAATCTCGTGATCCTCGACCACGGCGACGGCATGCTGACGCTGTACGCATGGCTCCAGGCGGTCTCGGTCCGACCGGGAGACCCGGTGCCCGCCGGAGGGGACGTCGGCCTCGCCGGCTACGGTCCCGGCCGCGACGAGGCGGGCGTGTACTTCGAGGTTCGCGACCGGCAGAAGGCCCAGGACCCCGTGGCGTGGCTGAGGTGAGACCACTTGTCATCCCGAGCGCAGCGAGGGATCCCTTTATTTGCCGCACTTCGGCTTGAAAGGGATGCCGCGTCGGACCTCCGGTCCTCGGGATGACAATCGAATTGAAGGAGCGGGAAGTAACTGAGGCCATACCCTGTTCCTCCCTCTGTTACGATGAAACAGATGAAGTCCAACCGCTCCCGCGTGCTCTTCGTGGTCGTCTCGCTCTGCGCTCTCGCGTCGCTTCGGGCGATGTCGGGGCCCGAGGGGTCGGGCCGCGACCCCGCGACGCAGGCGCTGTCGATCTTCTCCGAGGTCTTCTCGCTGACCCGCACCAACTACGTGGAGCCGACCGACACGAAGACGCTGCTCGAGGGCGCGTACGACGGGATGTCCGACGCGCTCGACCCGTTCTCCTTCTACGTGCCCGTCTCGTCGATGTCCGCCTACAAGGCGCAGCAGGCCGCCGGTGCGGCGTCGACGGGGGTCGTGTTCGCGCGCCGCGGCGGCTACCCGTACGTCGTGGCGCCGCTGCCCGGATCGCCGGCCGAGAAGGCGGGGATCAAGGGCGGGGACCTCATCGACTCGATCGACGGCCAGCTGATGCGCAACGCCCCCATGTGGAAGATCAAGGCCGCGCTCGAGGGTCCGGAGGGCTCCTCCTGCGAGGTCGCGGTGTTTCGCGGCGGCGACGAGAAGAAGTTGAAGATCTCGGTGCCGCGCGGACGCTTCGAGCCGCCCGCGCCGAGCACGAAGTGGGAGCGCGACGTCGCGATCCTCTCGATTCCGACGTTCACGCCGACCGCGGCCGCCGCGGTGCGCCAGGAGCTCGAGGAAGCGTCCCGCCGGTCCATCGACAAGCTGGTGATCGATCTGCGCGGATCGATCGGGGGCTCCATTCCGGACGCGGTCCCGGTCGCGGCCCTCTTCCTCTCGAAGGGCCCCGTCGCGACGGTCGTCTCGCGCAAGGCGCCCGAGAAGCCGCTCGAGACGACGGGCGAGCCGGTGTGGAAGGGCCACGTCGTGATCCTGGTCGACGATTCGACGGCCGGGGCGGCGGAGGTCTTCGCCGCCGCGCTCCACGACCGCGGAGGAGCGACCACCGTCGGCGAGACGACGGTCGGCATGGCGATCGTGCAGCAGAACGTTCCGACGCAGGAGGGCGGCAACCTGTTCATGACGGTCGGCCGCTACGTGTCGCCGTCCGGCAAGGTCCTCGGCGGGAAGGGCCTGACGCCCGACGAGCGCGTCCTCGTCCTTCCGGGCGAGCCCGGCGAGCGGGACATGATCCTCGAGCGCGGTCTCGAGCTCGTCCGGGGAAACGCCCCGGCGCGGCGAGCCGCCTAGCCCGCGCCGCCGCCTCTTGAGCCGCCGAGGCCGCCGCCCTTCGCCGGCGACGGTCTTCTTCGCCCTCCTCTCCCTCGTCCTCGCCGTCGCGCTCTACTGGAAGACGCGTTCCGCGCCGACCGCCGCTCCGCCGTCCGCCCTCGCGCCGCCGCGCTCCTTGCCCACGCGCGCGCGGCCTTCCCCTCCGCTCTTCCGCCGATCTCCGACGGCCTTCGCCGAGAAGACGCGCCCGGCGCGGTCCCCCGCAGCGGGGACGCCGCGGATCGCGGTCGTGGTGGACGACCTCGGCAACGAGCTCGCGCCGGCCGTGCGCATCGCCGGGTGGAAGGAGCCGGTCGCGGGCGCCGTCCTGCCGGACCTCCGCTGGAGCGCGGCCTCGGCGGAGGCCCTCGCGCGGGGCGGCCACGAGGTGCTGCTGCACCTGCCGATGGAGCCCGAGGGCTATCCGCGCGTCCGACCCGGTCCCGGGCTCGTGCTCCGCTCGCAGTCCGACGCCGAGATCGAGCGGCTGCTCGAGGAGGACCTCGCGACGGTGCCGGGCGCGGTCGGCGTCAACAACCACATGGGCTCGGCCGCCACCGCCGACGTCCGCGTGATGCGGGCGGTCTCCCGGGTGCTCGCGCGCCGCGGCCTCTTCTTCCTCGACAGCCGGACGACGGAGGCCACCGTCGCGGAGAGGACCGCCGAGGAGGCCTCGGTGCGCGCCGCCTCGCGCCGCGTGTTCTTGGACGACGTCGCCCGCGAGGATCCGATCCGCGCGCAGCTGGACGAGCTCGTTCGGCGGGCGCACCAGGAGGGCGCGGCCATCGCGATCGGGCATCCCTATCCGGTGACGCTGTTCGTCCTGGAGAAGGAGCTGCCGGAGATGGCGAAGCGGGGGGTGGAGGTGGTGAGAGTGAGCGAGCTCGTGCGATGACCGCGGCGGCCCGCATGCGCGACCCGGCGCAGGCCTACTCCTTCTTCGCGTCCTCCCAGTACTCGTCCAGCTCCTTCATCGGCACCTCGGAGACGTCGCGCCCCGACTCGCGCGCCCGCCTCGCGACACCGGCGAAGCGGCCGCGGAAACGCGCGTTCGCCTCGCGGAGCGCCGTCTCGGGATCGATCGATCGGCGGCGCGCGAGGTTGACGACCGACAGCAGCAGGTCGCCGATCTCGTGGGTCTCGGCCGAGGGATCGCCCGCCGCGGCGGCGGACTTCCACTCCGCGACCTCCTCCTCGATCTTCGCCACGACGTCCGCGTCGCGTTCCCAGTCGAACCCGAGGTCGGCCGCGCGCAGGGTCTGACGGTATGCGGCCGAGAGCGCGGGAAGCGCCGCGGGCAGCGTTCCGAGCGGGTCCTCCGCCTCGCCCCGCTCCCGGCGCTTGCGACGCTCCCAGGCGGTCTTGACCTCGTCGGCGTCCCGCGCCTTCGTCTCGCCGAACACGTGAGGGTGGCGCGCGGTCATCTTCTCCGTGATGGCCCGGGCGACGGCATCGGCGTCGAACCAGGCCTTCTCTTCCGCGAGTCGCGACAGAAAGAAGATCTGGAAGAGCAGATCGCCGAGCTCGTCCTTCAGCGCCTCGGGCGAGCCGCCGTCGAGCGCCGCCAGGACCTCGTAGGTCTCCTCCAGGAGGTAAGTCTTCAAGGTGTCGAAGGTCTGCTCGCGGTCCCAGGGGCACTCGCGGCGCAGCCGCGCGACGAGGGCCGCGAGTTGGTCGAGCGTTTCGGACACGGCCGGCATGATAACCGCCGCCCGGCGGCGAGTCTTTTTCCGACGCCGGGCCCTCGTTTCACTCGGCCCCGGCGCCGACGCGGCGTTCCTCGCCGCGGGCTCTCATTCGACGCCGGGCCCTCGTTTCACTCGGCCCCGGCGCCGACGCGGCGTTCCTCGCCGCGTTGTCGACGCGGGCACCTGCTAAAATTCGAGGATTCCGAGGGTGGATAGCGTGACCGAAGACGAAAAACCGATCCGGGTGGTGGACCGAAGGATGTTCACGCCGGAGGGGGAGCTGCGGCCCGACTTCCAGCCCGACGAGACGCCCGAGCCGGCGAAGCCGGCGGCGCCTCCTCCGGCGTCCGAGCCGACCGCGGGCCCCGATCCGCGTCCCGCGGCGGACCGGGCCACCTCGCAGGGTTTCGTCACCCTCCTCTCCTTTCTCGCAAGCAACGTCTACGCGGCCCTCGGCATCGACCCGGTGACCGGGAAGCCGCTGTCGCGGCGGGATCCCCCGGCCGCTCAGCAGATGATCGAGTGGCTCGCGGTGCTCGAGCAGAAGACGCGCGGGAACCTCTCCTTCGAGGAGACGGACCTCCTGTCGCGCGCGCTCTACGAGCTGCGGATGGCATACGTCGAAGCCGTCCGGCCGCCGGGCCGCGAGCCGCCGCCGCGCGCGGGCGGTTAGCATCCCGATGATCCGTCCCGGTCCGAGGAGGCTCCGGACCCACGTCCGCCTCATCCTTAGCGCTTGTCTCGAAGCCGCGCCCTCGCTTCGCTCGGCCCCGGCTTCGACGCGGCGTCCCCTCGCCGCGATCTGCCTCGCGGTCCTCCTCGCGGCGGCGGGACCCCTCGCGGCGCAGGACGCGCTGTCGCCGCTGCCGCCGCCGGTCACGCGCGGTCTGTACCGCTCCCACTGGTTCGACTTCCTCTCCGCCTTTTCGGAGAACGACCCGGGAGCCGAGCAGAAGGCGCTCGAGGAGATGGTCCGGGCCGGCCGCAAAGTCGGAGTGCGTCGCCTCTCGGATTTCTCGCGCACCGCGGTGTATCTCGGCCGGCGCGCCGAGCAGCAGAGACAGCCGGAGCGCGCCGCCCGCGCCTACGATGCGGCACTCCGGCTCGATGACGCGAATCCCGACGCGATCTTCGCGCGCCTCGCATTTCTCTTCCGGCAGCGGCGAATCGGGGAGCTCTTCCGCGCGGTGCCGGACGCGGCGTCGGCGCTCCTGTCGACGCACGAGACCCGCGTGGCGTTTCTCTCCTCGTTCGCGCTCTGGGCCGCCGCCGCTGCCGCGGCGACGCTCCTCGGCGTGATTCTCTCGCTCGCGCTCAAGAACGCGCCGCGGCTCGTCCACGACATCCGGGAGGCGGCCTTCCGATCCTTCGGCCGGAGCGGGGCCCTGCCCCTGGGTCTCGTCATCGCGGGCCTGCCGCTCTTCATCGGGTTCGGGCCGATCTGGCTGGTGCTCTACTGGGGAGCCCTGCTGTGGGCGTACGCGGACTCGCGCGAGCGTCTCGCGCTCGGGGGCGGTTTCGTCGCGCTCGCGCTCATCGTCCCGATCTGCGCCTGGATCACCGAGGAGAACATCCGGCAGCGTTCGCCGCTCTACGTCGCAGCGATCGATCTCGAGGAGCGCCGCGAGGACGCGAGCGCCGAGGACGGCCTGCGCCAGGCCGCGGCGGTGTTCCCCGAAGATCCGGACGTGTGGTTCCTGCTCGGGACCTACGCGGAGCGTTCGGGCGACCTCGAGCGGGCGCTCGCCGACTATGGCCGATCGATGTCCGCCGATCCCTCGGACTACCGGCCCCTCCTCTCCCGCGGGAACGTGCACTTCATCGAAGGCGACTACGGCGAGGCGATCCGCGACTACATCGAGGCGAACAAGAAGGACCCGAGGGCGGCCGACGCGCTCTACAACCTCGCGCTCGCCCGGGGCGAGGCGTACGACTTCGACGGGCAGGCCCAGGCCATGTCCGCCGCCCGCGCGTTGGCGGCCTCCCGGGTCGCGGTCTGGTCGAGCACGCCGACCTTCGCGCGGGTCGTCTCGCCCGAGTACTCCGTCGCCCGGGCGCGGACCCGCATCGCCAGCTGGAACGCGCAGCCGAAGAGCCGGCGGCTGCCGGGCCACGGCACCGCGGGTGGCCCGTGGACGGCGATCTTCTCGCCGTGGGCGCTCGCCCCGCTCGCGCTGCTCGGAGTCGGCATCGGGCTCGCGCGCTTTCGGCAGCGCCGCGGGGTCGCGTCGATCTGCGAGCGTTGCGGGCGGGCCTTCTGCAACCGCTGCCGCCGCTACGGCGATCCGCCGGACTACTGCACGATGTGCGCCCGGCTCCTGCGGCGGGAGGTCTCGGACATCGAGGCCCAGGCCGCCGAGGCGACCGCGGCGCGGCGGCGCGCCTCGTCGCGCTCCCGGGCGGGACGCATCGCCTCGCTGCTGCTGCCGGGCTCCCACGCCTTCGAGGAGGGCCGTCCGCTGGCGGGGACCTGGATGCTCTTTCTCTTCTTTCTCGGCCTCGCCGCCGCGTATCTGGACGAGCGCTTCTTCGATCCGGTGACGCTGCCGCCGTCCGGCCTCCGCGTTTCGGTGGTCGCGGGCGGCGGGCTCGCGCTCCTCGTCTGGCTCCGGGCGCAGTTCGTCGGCAGGAGGGCTCCCGGTGGGTCTTGAGGGCACGCTCAAGGTCTTCTCCTTAACCGAGATCTTCCAGATGCTCGGCCTGCAGCGGAAGACGGGGATCCTCTCGGTCGAGGGCGAGGACGACTCGATCACGATTTCGTTTCTGGGCGGGTCGCGTCGTCGCGGCGGAATCCGCGGCGCACCGCCTGGACAATCGCCTCGGCAACCTGCTCCTGAGGGCCGGTTACTTGACCGACGAGCAGCTCGCGCGGGTGCTCGCGGTCCAGCGCGAAACGCGGCAGCGGCTCGGCTTCCTCCTCGTCCGGGAGGGGCTCGTCGAGCCGACCGAGCTCCGCGAGGCGCTGCGCCTGCAGATCTCGCGCATCGTGTACTCCGCGTTTCGCTGGCCCGACGGCCGCTTTCACTTCACGCAGGAGGGCACGGTCGACTACGACGCCGACCACATGGCTCCCGTCGCGACGGAGACGGTGCTCATGGAGGCGGCGCAGATCGTCGACGAGTGGCCGCTGCTCGAGAGGAAGGTGGGCCCGCTCACGACGGTCTTTCGGCGCGCCCCGGGCGTCGAGCGGCTGAACCTCGTGATCCACCAGAAGAACACGCCGGAGGGAACGCTCTCGGTCTCCAGATCGGAGGCGGAGACGTGGCGCTGGATCGACGGCCGGCGCTCGGTCGGCGACATCATGGAGCTCGCCTTCCTCTCCGACTTCGAGGTCCTGAAGGGGACGGTCGACCTTCTCTCGCGCAACCTCATCGAGCCCGGCCGCACCGAGGAGGAGGAGCCCGTTCGGTCCCCGGAGCCCGTGGCCGTGGCCGCGGCTCCCGCGTCGGGCCGCGCCATGGGCCTCTGGGCGGCGCTCGCCGTCCTCGCGGCCCTGTCGGCCGTCGTCATGCCGCGCAACCCGGCGAACCTCTTCTTCCGGCCGGCGGGTGAGACCCACGAGTCGGCCGATCTGCTGAAGGCGATTTCCCTGAATCGGGCGGTCTCCGTCGAGCGGGCCGTGCGCATCTATTACGACGCCAGCGGGCGCTACCCTCGGTCCCTCGAGGACCTGGTGGTCGCCGGCATCCTCGAGGAAGACGAGCTCCGAGACCCCTACGAGCGCTTCTACCGGTACATCCTGCGCGCGGAGGAGGGCAAGTTCGGGCTCTATGGCCGCAATGCCCGCGGTCAGATCGATCTCGACCTCTCCCTCGAGCGAAGCCTCGCGCCCGTTTCGGAGCTTCGTCCGGCCCCCACCCGACAGAAGGAAGAGAAGGAGAAGACCGAGGAAAAGCCGAGCGTCCTCGTTGTGGAGTGATCCTAAAATCTGAGTCTGTAGGGCTTAGAATCTGAAAAATCGATACTTGACACTCTGACGCTCATATCCTATAGTTCCGACTCCCGGAAACCGGAGAGGAGCATTAGGAGCAAGCAATGAGCAAGATCATCGGTATCGACCTCGGCACCACGAATTCGTGCGTCGCGGTCATGGAAGGCGGCGATCCGGCCGTCATCCCGAACGCGGAAGGCAATCGGACGACGCCTTCGGTCGTGGCGTTCTCGAAGTCCGGCGAGCGCCTCGTCGGGCAGGTCGCCAAGCGCCAGTCCATCACGAACCCCACCAACACCGTCTACTCGATCAAGCGGTTCATGGGCCGCAAGTTCACCGAGGTCACCGAGGAGATGAAGATGGTGCCGTTCCAGGTCGTCGCGGCCTCGAACGGCGACTGCCGCGTGCGGGCGGGCGGCAAGGACTACTCGCCCCCCGAGATCTCGGCCATGATTCTCGGCAAGCTGAAGGAAGCGGCCGAGGCGTACCTCGGCGAGAAGGTCACGCGCGCGGTCATCACCGTGCCGGCGTACTTCAACGATTCGCAGCGCCAGGCGACGAAGGATGCGGGCCAGATCGCGGGCCTGACCGTCGAGCGGCTGGTCAACGAGCCCACGGCGGCGGCGCTCGCTTATGGTCTCGACAAGAAGAAGGACGAGACGATCGCCGTCTACGACTTCGGCGGCGGCACGTTCGACATCTCGATCCTCGAGGTGGGCGAGGGCGTCGTCGAGGTCAAGTCGACCAACGGCGACACGCACCTGGGCGGCGACAACATCGACCAGCGCGTCATCGACTGGATTCTCGCGGAGTTCAAGAAGGATCAGGGCGTCGACCTGTCGAAGGACCCGATGGCGATGCAGCGCCTGAAGGAAGCGGCGGAGAAGGCCAAGATCGAGCTGTCGAACGTCGTCGAGACGGAAGTCAACCTCCCGTTCATCACGGCGGACGCGTCCGGGCCGAAGCACCTCCAGCTGAAGCTGACCCGCTCGAAGCTCGAGCAGCTCGTCGAGGACATCGTCCAGAAATCCGTCGGCCCGTGCAAGCAGGCGATGAAGGACGCGGGCGTCGAGCCGAAGGACATCGACGAGGTCGTGCTCGTGGGCGGCCAGACGCGCATGCCGCGGATCCAGCAGCTCGTCAAGGAACTCTTCGGCAAGGATCCGCACCAGGGCGTCAACCCCGACGAGGTGGTCGCGGTCGGCGCGGCGATTCAGGGCGGCGTCCTCGCGGGCGACGTCAAGGATCTGCTGCTGCTGGACGTGACGCCGCTCTCGCTCGGCATCGAGACGCTCGGCGGCGTGACCACGCGGCTGATCGAGCGCAACACGACGATCCCGACGAAGAAGAGCGAGACCTTCTCGACGGCGAGCGACAACCAGACGTCCGTCGAGATCAAGGTCCTCCAGGGCGAGCGCGAGATGGCGCGCGACAACAAGACGATCGGCGTGTTCCACCTGATCGGGATCCCGCCGGCGCCCCGAGGCATGCCGCAGGTCGAGGTCACGTTCGACATCGACGCCAACGGCATCCTCAACGTGTTCGCCAAGGACCTCGGCACGGGCAAGGAGCAGAAGATCACGATCACCGCGTCGTCCGGGCTCGCGAAGGACGAGATCGAAAAGATGGTGCGGGACGCGCAGAGTCACTCGGAGGAGGACCGGAAGCGGCGCGAGGAGATCGAGGCGAAGAACCGTCTCGACTCGCTCGTGTACGCCTCCGAGAAGACCTTCAACGAGAACAAGGACAAGCTCTCGCCGGCGGACGTCTCCCGTTTCGAGTCGGCCCTCGCCGACGCGAAGAAGGCCCTCGAGACGGGCGGCACGGAGGCGATGAACTCGGCGGGGGAGCGCCTGCAGCAGGCCTCCCACGCCGTGGCCGAGGCGATGTACAAGAACGCCTCGACGTCGGGCGCCGGCACGCCGCCCCCGGGGGAGCCGGGAGCGACGGGCGCCGGCGGCGGCAAGGAGGACGAGGTCATCGACGCGGAGTACGTGGACACCGAGAAGAAGTGACCGCGCGCCGGGCGCGCGGTCATCCCGAGCGAAGCGAGGGATCCGTGATTTTCGATCACGCATCCCTCGCCGCCTCGGGTCCTTCGAGTGACTTCTACCCGCGCTAAACTGCTCGAAAGATTCCCATGACCGTCTTTCGCTGGAACTCCCTGCAGGACCTCTTCGCCATCCAGGAGAAGGTCAATCGCCTCTTCGAGGAGACGATCCATCGCTCCGAATTTCCGGACGACGGCATGGAGGCGGCCCTCTGGTCTCCCGCGGCCGACGTCTTCGAGAGCCCGGAAGAGATCGTCCTGAACATCGAGCTTCCGGGAGTGCGCCTCGAGGACGTCCGTCTCGAGGCGCTCGAGGGCAAGCTCCGCGTCTCCGGCCACCGGCGCGCCGACCCCGGCACCGAGCCGAGGCACTTCGTGCGCATGGAGCGCATCTACGGCAACTTCTCGCGGGACTTTCCGGTGCCGGTGTCGCTCGACCCCGGGGTCATCAAGGCATCGCTCCGCGCCGGCGTGCTCCGAGTGGTCGCACCCAAGGCAGACCGGGGGCAGCCGATTCCCGTCGAGCCGAGGAGGGCCCGATGAAGGGCCGGTCCCGCGGGGGCGGCGGAGTCTTCCGCATCGGCGCGATCTCCGAGCGCTACGACATCCACCCCCAGACGCTGCGCATGTACGAGCGCGAGGGGCTGCTCCGGCCCGCCCGCACCGAGGGCAACACCCGGCTCTACGACGCGGACACGATCGAGCGCCTGGAGATCATCCTGACCCTGACCCGCCACCTCGGGGTCAACCTGGCCGGCGTCGAGGTCATCCTGCACATGAAGCAGCGCATGGAGAAGATGCACGGCGAGGTGCAGAAGATGCTCGAAATGCTCAAGGACGAGCTCGAGACCAACCGGTCGGAAGGGGAAAACCGCACCGTCGCCCTGGCCCGGATCCCGGGCCGCCGCTACGCCGACCACCGTTAGGCCGGATCCGGCTTCCCGCCTTCCCTCTTCCGGTTCCGCCTCCTGCTATAGAATCCCCGATTCTTAATGATGACTGTCGGAGGGATTGTGAAAAAGCTTTTCCTGGCCGTCGCCGGCATCGCCCTCGCGGCTTCCGCGCTGGCACAGCTCTCGAAGTACAAGGATTGGGACAAGAGCCCGGAGGCCTACTTCCTGACCCCCGCTGAGCGGACGGAGTGGAAGAACGTCAAGTCGGACGACGAGGCCGAGAAGTTCATCGCCGTCTATTACGCCAAGCGCGGCGGCGATGCCTTCAAGCAGGAGATCTCCCGCCGGATCGCCGCCGCCGACCAGCAGTTCAAGATGCAGCGGTACAAGAGGGGAGCGGATTCCGTCCGCGGCCGCCTCCTGGTCGTGCTCGGAACGCCGTCGAAGGTCGCCCAGTCGCGATCGCAGGAGAGCCGCGGCGTCGACGACAGCACGATCCTGGGCATCGACACGAGGTCCTCGAACGTCTCCGCTTCCGCGGCGGTCAATTACTCGTGGACGTACATGCCCGACAAGTTCCCGTCGATGGGAATCCCCGAGTTCAGGGCCGAGATCACCGTCGATCCGCAGCAGGGGCGCGACGTTCTGCAGAACACCCAGGAAGTCGAAAAGGTCATGTCGATCGTCGCCGAGAAGTCGATCGTGAACCCGAACGCGACGGCGGTCGCCGCCGGAGCCCCCGCGGCCGCCGGTGCCAAGGCGGCACCCTCGGCCGGCGCTCCGGCCGCCGCAGGATCCGCTCCGGCCGCCGGGGCCGCTGCCGCGCCGCCTCCGCCTCCGCCGCCGGCGCCTCTGCCGGCCGCCGTCAAGACGGCGCTCGAGTCCGTCGCGAGCAAGAACACGGGCGACGCCGGCTTCTGGGCCGGACCGTTCCAGTCCGCCAACGGCGACCACTTCCTGGCGCTCCAGTTCTACCTGCCGAGCAACAAGCCCGCGTTTTCCGACAACGCGCCGCTGAAGTTCGGCGGAATGGTGACGGACGAGTCCGGCAAGGAGGTCGACTCCTTCTGGGAGGACGCGAACTTCAGGGAGGTCACGGAGGGCACCCGCAAGGACCGCGTCTACGACCGCTCGGTCACCCTGCAGCCCGGCAGTTACAAGGGCACCTTCGGCCTCTTCCCGGCGGAGGGCCAGCCGCCGGTCGCCTCCGGTTCGGTCAACTTCAAGCTCGAGGGCAAGTCGACGGAGTTCGGCGTGTCCCCGCTCATCCTCGCGAGCGGGCTGACGCCGCTGACCAAGCGCCCGGGTCCGGCCGATCCGTTCGTCTTCGGCACGGACAAGCCGATCCGGGTCGATCCCAAGGGCGACGGAACCTTTCTGAAGACTGACAGCCTCTGGTACTTCTACAGCGTCGAGAATCCGGCGCTGCCGGCCGCGCCCGCCGCGTCCGGCGATGCCGCGCGGCTGCCCCCGCCCCGTCGACGACTCCGGCGACGCCCGGCGCGGCGGGGTCGACCGCGACGCCCGAGGCGCCAAAGCCGCGCGTCATGGCGCGCATCAACGTCCAGCGCAACGGCCAGGACGCGTTTGCGCCCTTCACCGGTCCGGCGGAGCTCGTCCAGACCGCTCCCGGCGTCTACAGCACGGGCAACGAGATTCCGCTCGCCTCGTTCGAGCCGGGGTACTACACGTTCATGATCACCGTCTGGGACTTAAACGGCCCGAAGGGGGCGGCGCGCAAGACGATCGAGCGCAAGGAGGACTTCGTCGTCCTCATGCCGGATGGGTCGATGCCGCCCGAAGAATGCGCCCAAGCCGGCGCCGGCGCCGAAGAAGAAGCCGGCGTAGTTAGCGTCCCGACTCGATTCCTGACGGAACGGCCCGGCACCTGCATGGTTCCGGGCCGTTTCGTTTGACGCCGACCGAGCCTCTTGTCATCCCGAGGGCCGAAGGCCCGAGGGCTCCCTTTAGAAGCCGTTCTGTACGTGAGAAAGGGATCCCTCGCGTTGCTCGGGATGACAGGGGAGAGACGTTGCTCGTCGAGGACCCACTCGCGGAACGCGCGCCGCCCGATGAGTCTCCAGGCCGCGAAGGACTTCAATTTGTCATCCCGAGGGCCGAAGGCCCGAGGGATCCCTTTAGAAGCCGCTCTGTGACTCTGAGGAATCCCTCGCTTCGCTCGGGATGACAGTCAACGTCATTCGCTTGAAGAGGAGACTCGTCGCAACATTCCCTCTCACGTCGGTCGGTCGCGCAGCGTCAGAGTCCGATCTCACTCCACGTGCACGTTGGCCCGGGCGGTCCCCATCTTGCCGCTCTGCGTGTCGCGCACGTTGACGACGATGCGGTAGTTGCCCTTCTTCGTCTGGAGCTGCGCGGCATAGCGGACGAACGTGCCGGCCTTCGCCTTGCCGGTCGGGATCTCGAAGGTCGTCTCCTGCCGGTTGAGCGGACTGGTGTTGCCCTTCTCGTCGACGGCGCCGATGTAGAACTCGGCCCGCGCGCTCTCCTTGTCCCCCTGAGGCAGGAAGGTCAGCGTCTCCGCGGGCACCAGGACCGTGATCGGCAGGAGGTACAGCTTCTTGTCCTGCGTCGCGGGGGCAACCTCGATCTTCGCGGGGATCGCGTTGTACGAGAGGTCGGTCTGCATCGTCGCCAGCGCGCGGGTCTCGATCGTCTGCGTCTCCGTCATCGGCGCCCAGCCCTTGCGCGAGCGCACGGTCAGGCCCTGCCGGTTCACGGCCACGTCCACCTTCTGGTAGCCGGTGATGCCGAGCTTCGACAGCGTGATGCCGAGCGTGTAGTAGTTGGAGACCTGGCGGTAGATCCGCGAGAGGCCCTGCTGGAAGTCGTTCGTGTTGAGAAGCGCGAGGCCGCCCGTGTCCACCGCCATCATCTGCAGCGGAGTCTGGCGGTCCTGCTGGGCCGCGAAACGCAGGTTCGGACGCTGCTCGATCGCGAACACGTTGGTTGCCGGGGAGCCGTCGGCCGCCGGCGTGCCCTCCCCGGTCAATCCGGTGGCGTCCACGGTGTAGAAGGTGACCTGGACCTCGTTGGCCTTCTGGATCATGGCGTTGATGCGCGCGGGGACCTGCCGCACGTCGATGTTCGACATCGAGGGCAGGAAGCTTCCGGTCGCGTACTGCGCCATCACGTAGCCCGGCTGGTACTCGTAGCCGCCCGAGACGAACAGGAACGCGCGCTTGCCGTTCAAGGGCGTCAGCGTGACGATCTCGCGCTGAATGCTGTCGATCATGTTCTCGATCTCGGCGCCGACCTCCTGACCGTACTGGCGGGCGAGCTGCTGGCGCGTGCTGAGGGTTCGCCGGCTTCCGGAAAAGCCGTTGATCTGCGCGATCGTCTGTTCCTGCGTCTGCAGGCGCGACATGCCGACGCGCTCCTTTTCCATCCCCGCGAGCTCCGCCATCACGAGCTCCTTGCTCGTGGTCCAGTCGACGAGGACGCGCGGCGCGCGGTCGAAGACGACCACGCGGATCGCGTCGTTCGGCCCGAGGCGGGTCGCGAAATCGCGGATCGCGTTGAGCGAGCGGTTGCGCAGCCCCGGCGGCAGGTAGCCGAGGTCCACGTAGATGAGGAAGTTGCGCGGGACGTACGCCGACTCCTCGGCCTGCTTGTACGTCGAGAGCACGCGCTCCGGAGGTGCGGTCGCGAGGTCCGGAGCGTGGATCGACCCGTCGTTGACGAGGGCGAAGTAGTCGATCGGGACGGGCTTGCCGCCGATCCGGACGGTGAAGTCGTCCTTCTTTAAGTCGGTGACCGGGTTGCCCGCGGCGTCGCTCACGTCCACGTCGAGGTTCAGGACCCGGACTTCGACGCTCTCCGAGAACGTCGGGAGCTGCGCCGGCTGCTGTGCGAAGGCCGTGGCACCCACCAATAGCAGGGCGGCGGCCGTTCTCCTGGCTGTCATTCTCGATCCTTTCTGGCCTGGCCCCACGGCGGGGCTCGGGCGCACCGGGGAAACGCCGCGAGCCGGCCGCGGATTCCGGAGTGTCCTGATTTTAGGAAAAAACTAAAGGAGAGCCGGGGCAGGCCCGGTCGCGCTCACTCCCGGTGAGTGACCACCGGATCGAGGCCCAGGTAGTCGAAGAGCATGTTGACTTCGTTCGTCAGCTCGTCGGCCTCCACGTCGCCGCCCGCGTCGACGTCGAGACTGCCGATCGCACAGGCGGGAACCGCCGAGCGGGCCTGGCGGACCACCGCGGCGGAGGCGCTCGGGTCCGTGCCGTCGTCGGACAGGACGGCCTCGAAGTCGCGGGGGAGTCCCCAGATCTCCGCGCGGGCGCGGCCGACGGCCGGCCGGTACGTCTCGAGCACGGAGCCCCTGAAGGAGCCGGCGGAGAGGTTCATCTCCCGCACGATCTCGAAGAGATCGGCGTAGCCGATGCAGTGCAGGAGCCCGAGCGTGTAGCCGCGCTCCTTCGTGATTCCGAAGCGCTCGGCGAACCGACCGGCCGCGACCGCGGCGGCCAGGCTCGCCCGCCGCACGGCCCGCGCCGCGGGGTCGCCGGCCGGCAGCGCCGGGAAGTCGGGCGAAGAGAGACGGTCGATCAGAACCGTCGCCGCACGGCCCCCGATGCGGTCGAGGGCGTCGGGCACGGTGCCGACCGAGTTCTCGCGGTCCACGGACAGGGAGTTCGCGAGGATGAGGAGATCGAGCGTCAGGTAGGGATCGAGAGCGGCGATCGGCACGATCGCGGCCGGATCGAGCGGCGGCTTGCGCTTCAGGAGCTCGAGCAGGAGCGTCGCGGTGTCGGAGTGCACGGGCCGCATGAGGTAGTTTCGGATCAGCCGCTCGCGCAGGCGCCGGGCGAACTCGCGGAAGCGCATCGCGTGGCCCCGCGACTCGATCGGGTCGAGCGTCGGCCCCATCCGCTCCGCCGCCTCCCAGAAGTGCTCCTCGATCCCCTCCGGCAGGAAGGGCAGCACCCAGGCGTCCGCGGCCTCCCACGTCTCGCGGCGCTCCTTGCGCGAGAGACGGTGCGTGTCGTCGAGCTGCTTGACGCCCTGGAACGCGAGCGCCTGACCGCGGAGCGTCAGGCCGATGCGGAGGATCGGCTGCACGCGATACGTCGGGTCGTACTCGAAGTTGGCCTCCCGCCACTCGAAGATCTCGAAGAGGAGCTTGCGCGCGAGGTCCTCGACGCGCAGCGACAGCCCGTCGAGCGTGTCGTGGTTCATGTCGAGGATCAGGCGGGTGAGGTTCTCCTGCGTCGTCATGTTCCGGGCCAGGAGCTCGTACAGCGTCGCGGCGGGGAGCGCGCCGCTCCGAAGGAGGTGGACGCCGAGGCGGTGGCGGGGGAGAGACCCCGACACGTAGACGATCTCCCCCTCCTTCCAGTCGAGGGTGCGCCGGTCGTGGCCGCGCGTGACCGTGAGTCTCCCCGAGCGGCGGTTCAGCTCCATCCACTGGAGAAGATCCGCCAGGCCGAAGACCTCGAGTCTTCCGCGGAAGTGTTCCGTCATGAGGTGTTTCGGGTCGATTTTAGCATCCCGGCCGAGGGGCTCCCTCGGGCCGGCCGTGACAGAATTCGCCGCGTGAAGACGGTGTCGCGCGAGACCCGCCGGCCGAATCTGCCCGCCGAGACGAGCTCCGGCATCCCGATCGAGCCGTTCTACGAGGCTTCGCCGGCCGGCGTCCCGCCGGCTCCCGGCGAGTTCCCGTACACCCGGGGAATCTCGGCCGAGGGCTATCGCGGCCGGTACTGGACGATGCGCCAGTACGCCGGCTTCGGCTCCGCGCGGGAGTCGAACGCCCGCTACCGCTACCTGCTCGCCCAGGGGCAGACGGGACTCTCGGTCGCCTTCGACCTGCCGACGCAGATGGGGTACGACTCCGACGACCCCCTCGCCCGCGGCGAGGTCGGCAAGGTCGGCGTCGCGATCGCCACGATCCAGGACATGCGCGTGCTGACGGAGGAGCTGCCGCTCGACCGCGTCTCGATCTCGATGACGATCAACGCGACGGCGTCGATCCTCATGGCGTTCTACCTCGCGGTCGCCCGGGAGCGGGGGGTCGCCTGGGAGTCGCTCTCCGGCACGGTGCAGAACGACCTCCTGAAGGAGTACGTCGCGCGCGGCACGTACATCTTCCCGCCAAGGGCCTCGCTGAAGATCACGACCGATCTCTTCGCCTTCTGCGGCCAGTCGGTGCCCCGCTGGAACACGATCTCGATCTCCGGGTACCACATCCGCGAGGCGGGCTCGACGGCGGTCCAGGAGGTGGCGTTCACGCTCTCGAACGCGATCGCCTACGTCGAGGCGGCGCTCGCGCGGGGGCTCGCGATCGACGACTTCGCGCCGCGCCTGTCGTTCTTCTTCAACGCCCACGCGAATTTCTTCGAGGAGATCGCGAAGTTCCGGGCGGCTCGCGCCCTGTGGGCCGAGATCGTCCGCGACCGCTTCGGCGCGAAGGACCCGCGCTCCTGGAAGCTGCGCTTCCACACGCAGACGGCCGGCTCGACCCTGACCGCTCAGCAGCCCGACGTCAACGTAGTGCGCGTCGCGCTGCAGGCGCTCTCGGCCGTGCTCGGCGGCACGCAGTCGCTCCACACGAACGCGCGCGACGAGGCGCTGGCGCTGCCGACCGAGGACTCCGCGCGTCTCGCGCTCCGGACGCAGCAGGTCATCGCCAACGAGAGCGGCGTCGCCGACGTGGTGGATCCCCTGGGCGGCTCCCATCTCGTCGAGGCCTGGACCGACGAAATCCGAGCTCGCGCGAAGACGCTCATCGCGAAGGTCGACGCGCTGGGCGGTGCGGTCGCCGCGATCGAGCAGGGCTTCCTCCAGCGCGAGATCGAGGACGCCGCGTACCGCGCCCAGCGCGAGATCGAGGAGGGGGAGCGTCTCGTCGTGGGCGTCAACGTCCAGCGCGATGCGAGGGAGGCGCCCGTGCCGATTCTGTCGGTCGATCCGTCGACCGAGACCGAGCAGGTCGAGCGCCTCCGGGCGTTCCGGGCATCCCGCGACGATGCCCGGAGCGCGGCGGCGCTCCAGCGGATCTCGGCCGACGCGCGGGAGGATCGGAACCTGATGCCCGCCCTCATCGAGGCCGTCGCCTCGAACGCCACCCTGGGGGAGATCGTCGGCGCGCTGAAGGCCGTTTACGGCGAGCACCGCGCGGGGAACTGACTGAAGACGGGCTTAAGTTCCGGTATCTGAGTCGGTTGCGCGTGTGGAAAAGAGCCCGCCGTCGATTTCGCGATCCGTGAAATCTGCACATCCGGATGGGCATGGTCGGTAAACCACTGATCCCAATAGGCTTCTCCCGTCGCACAGAGGACGGTGCAATCCGACCGGCAGGCGGGGCGTTGTGCCTTTTTATGAGGCTTTCCGCAGCGATTTCGACAGGCTTTTCCACCGAATCTACGGAAAACTGAGTTTCGTCAAGCAGGCGCGAACTTCGGGCCCTCTACACGCCGATTTTGGGACAGAGCGGGTTGACCGGGCAGACCTCGCACAGAGGCTTGCGGGCGACGCAAATCTGCCTCCCGTGGGCGATCAGGAGGTGGGCGCCCATGGTCCGGCGCCCCTTCGGCACCAGGTCGTTCAGGTCGGTCTCGACTTTCACCGGATCGGTCTGTCGGGTGAACCCCAGGCGGCGGGAGAGGCGGCCGACGTGGGTGTCCACCACGAAGCCCTCGTCCTTGCCGAACGCATTGCCGAGGACGACGTTCGCGGTCTTGCGGCCCACGCCGGGCAGCTGGATCAGCGCCTCCATGGTGTCGGGCACCCGCCCCCCGTGCTCGGCCGCGATCGTGGCGGCGGCCGCGCGGATCGACTTCGCCTTGGAATTGAAGAAGCCGGTCGAGCGGATCTCGCGCTCGAGCGTGCCCTTCGGGGACCGCGCGTAGTCCGCGGCCGTCCGGTACTTCGCGAAGAGATGCGGGGTGACCATGTTGACGCGCACGTCGGTGCACTGGGCCGACAGGATCGTCGCGACGAGCAGCTCGAGAGGCGTCCGGTGGTCGAGCGCGCACTTCGCCTCCGGGTAGGCCCTCGCGAGACGGCGGAGCACGGTGGCGGCGCGGCGTTTCTTCTCGTCGAAGGTCTCCTTCGGCTTCTTCGCCATGGCGGGGATTGTATGGCTCGACGAGCCGTGCCTCCGGCTGGGAACGGGATCCCTCGTCGCGGCGCTCCTCGGGATGACGAGGGGGCCGTGGCCGATCGGCCAATTTACAATCCCCGCCATGCGCCGACCGCGAGCGAGCCTGCTCCTCGTCCTCGTCCTTCTTCTCGCCGCGCGCCTGTCGGCCGTCACCCTGACGATCCTCCACACGTCCGACCTCCACGGCCACGTCCATCCGCACGACGCGCTCGCCGACGCCGATCACGGCGAGGGTCTCGCCCGCATCGCCGCGGCGGTGCGCGCCGTGCGGGCGGAGGGCGGCACCGTGCTGCTCCTCGACTCGGGGGACACGATCGAGGGCGCGCCGAGCCAGGCGCTCGCCTTCGCGGGGCGGGTCGGCGACGGCGCCGACCCGATCGTCGGCGCGATGAATCTCGTCGGGTACGACGCCATGGCGATCGGCAACCACGAGTTCGACTTCGGGCTCGCGCGCCTGGAGGCGTCGCGGAAGGAGGCCCGGTTTCCGTGGCTCTCGGCGAACACCCTCGGCGCCGACGGAACGCCGGCGTTCGCGCCGTACGTCGTGAAGGAGGCGGCCGGCGTGCGCGTCGGGATCCTCGGCGTCGTGACGCCCCACGTCGCGAACTGGGAGAGCCCGGCGCTGCTCGGCGGGCTGCGCTTCGGCGACTCGGTCGAGGCGGCGCGGAAGTGGGTCCCGATCCTCCGGGGCCGAGAGCGGTGCGATCTCGTCGTCGTCCTCGCCCACGAGGGCTTCGAAAAAGACCCGCGCACCGGGAAGGAGCGGCGCGACTCGGGCGAGAACCAGTCGTACGCGATCGCGGCCGGCGTCGAGGGCATCGACCTGCTCCTCTCCGGCCACGCGCACACCGTGGTCCCACCGACCCGGGTCGGCCGGACCTGGGTGTCGCAGCCGGGGCGCTGGGGCAACACGCTCACGCGCTTCGACGTGACGCTCGAGCGCTCGACCGATGGCTGGAGGGTCAGCGGCATCTCCGGGAAGAACCTCCCGATGCGCCGCGTCGCGCCGGACCCCGAGGTGGTGGCCGCGGTCGCGCGCGTCCAGGCGGCGACCCTCGCGGCGCTCGCCGCGGATGTCGCGGTCCTCGAGACTCCGGTCTCCTCCCGCGGCGCGCGGCGTCAGGACACGGCGATCCTCGACTGGCTGCACGCGGTGCAGCTCCGGGAAGGGAAGGCGGCGTTGTCCTTCGGGTCGCTCCTGCCGCCGTCGCTTCCCGACTGGCCCGCGGGGCCGCTGACGCTCCGGCAGATCTGGGCGTTCTACCCGTACGAGAACAGCCTCGTGACCGTGGAGGCGACGGGACGGCAGGTCCGCGCGGCGCTCGAACGGTCGGCCGGCTGCATCGCTCGCCCGGACGAGTTCGGCCGCAACTGCGACACGCTCGAGGGAGCCGACTACGTCGTGGACGTCTCGCGGCCCGACGGGCATCGCATCGCGTCGCTCACGCGCGGAGGGCGCGAGCTCGCGGACGGCGACGTCTTTCTGGTCGCGATCAACTCCTATCGCGCCTCGGGCGGCGGCGGCTATCCCATGTGGAGGTCGGCGAGGCGCGTGGCCGAGACCGGGAGCCTGCGCGAGCTTCTCGTGGCGGACGCAAAGGCGCGCCGGCGCCTGCTGCTGAGGGCGGACGGCAACTGGAAGGCGGTCGGGGCGCCGTGAGGCCGGACGAGCGCGCCGTCGTCGACGCCTTTCACCGCCTGTACTACGACGGCCCGGAGGGGGAGGGTCGCGTCCATCACCGGACGCGCTGGATGGGCGTCCCATGCCTGAAGACGCCGCTCGACCTCTGGACGTACCAGGAGATCCTCTTCGAGGTCCGTCCGGGTCTCGTCGTCGAGACGGGCACGCACCTCGGCGGGAGCGCCCTCTTTCTCGCCCACATGCTCGACCTCCTCGGCCGCGGCGAGATCGTGTCGATCGACGTGCTGGACGCCCCCGGCCGGCCGGAGCACCCGCGCCTCAGTTACGTGAAGGGGTCGAGCGCGGACGAGGCGGTCGTGCGCGCCGCGCTGGGGCGACGTCCGGAGGGAGAGGCGCGCCTCGTCATCCTCGACTCCGATCACTCCCGCGACCACGTCCTCCGCGAGCTCGAGCTCCTCGCGCCGTTCGTCTCGAAGGGGAGCTACCTGATCGTCGAGGACTCGAACGTCAACGGGCATCCCGTGCTGCCGGAGCACGGACCGGGGCCGTCCGAGGCGATCGCCGAATTTCTCGCGGCGCACCCGGAATTCGTGCGCGACGCATCGCGCGAGAAGTTCCTGCTGACCTACAACCCGGGCGGGTACCTGAAGAGGGTCCGTTAGGCCGCGGGGCTAACCTCTTCCGCGCAAGTCCTTCGCGATCTCGCGCGCGGCGTTCGCGCCCGGGGCCCCGGTGACGCCGCCGCCCGGGTGCGTGCCCGAGCCGCACAGATAGAGACCGCGCACCGGCGTGCGGTACTGCGCCCAGCCGAGGAGCGGGCGCATCGTGAAGACCTGGTCGAGCGCGGGCTCGCCGTGGAAGACCTGCCCGCCGGTGAGTCCGTACGTCTCCTCGAGGTCGAGCGGGGTCAGGACCTGCCGGTGCTTCACCAGGCCCGTCAGGCCCGGCGCGTACCGCTCGAGGGTCGCGACGACCGCGTCGCCGAGGGCCTCGCGCTTCGAGCGCCAGTCGCCCTCCCTCAGCTTCGTCGGCGCGAACTGCGCCACCACGGACACGACGTGCTTGCCGGAGGGCGCGAGGGAGGGGTCCGTCAGCGTCGGGATCGTGACGTCGCAGTACGGCGCGGACGAGAAGTCGCCGTACTTGGCGGCGTCGTAGGCGCGCTCGAGGTAGTCGACGTCCGGCCCGATGTGGATGCGGCCGGCGAGCGCGCCGGAGGCGCCGTTGTTCGCGGCCGGGAATCGGGGCAGGCCGTCGAGCGCGAGGTGGACCTTGGCGATCGAGCCGAGCGTGCGGTAGTTGCGGATCTTCTGGAGGAATCCCGGGTCGAGGTCGACCGGATCGACGAGCCCGAGGAGCGTGCGCTTCGGATCGGCGTTCGAGACCACGGCGCGCCCGAGCACCTCCTCGCCGTTGGCGAGCACGGCGCCGACGGCGGCGCCGTCGCGCGTCGCGACCCGGGTCACGTCCGCGCCCGTGCGGACCTCGACGCCGAGCGCCTTCGCCGCGGACAGGAGCGCCTGCGTGAGCGCTCCCATCCCGCCGCGGACGAACGTCGCGGAGCCGGCGGCGTTGGGATCGAGCGCGGCGCCGACGAGGATGCCGAGGCTCGTCCCGGCGGACCACGGGCCCGCGAAGACGCCGTAGATGCCGCGCGCCGCGATCGCCGCCCGCAGCAGCTCCGTCTCGAAGAACTCCGCGACGAGATCGGCGACCGCCATGGGGCCCCAGCGCAGGAGGCGGAAGGCATCCTTCTTCGGCAGCGCCCGGAACTTGCGCCCGACGCCGAGGAGCTGCCACATCTCGCCCATCGACGGCGCGTCGATCGACGGCGGCGTCATCGTCAGGAAGGGCTCGAGGAGCCGGCCGATGCGGCCGAGCGACTCGTGAAACGCGAGGTAGCCCTTCGCGTCGTGCGGCGAGACGCGCTCGAGGCCCGCCGCCGTCTTTCGCGCGTCGGCGTACAGCGTGATCGAGGGGCCGTCGAGCGCGGGTGCGAAGACGCGCGCCTCCGTCTCGATCGTGGAGAGCCCGTGCCGGTCGAGCGCGAGGTCGCGGGCGATCGAGGGCAGGAACGGCCCGGCCGTGTGCAGGACGGAGGAGACCCGAAACCCGGGCGCGAACTCCTCGGTGACGGCAATGCCGCCGACGACGGGCCGCCGTTCGAGGACGACGGTCTTCAGGCCCGCCTTCGCGAGAAGGCACGCGGCGACGAGCCCGTTGGGGCCGCCTCCGACGATGACGACGTCCTTCTTCTCCGCCACCCTGGCTACGCCCTTCCGTGTTTCCAGTCCGCGAGGACCTTCTCGGCCGCGTTCTTGCCGTTGGCGCCCATGATGCCGCCGCCGGGATGCGTCGCCGAGCCGCACATGTACAGGTTCTTGATCGGCGTCCGGTACTGCGCCCAGCCCGGCGCCGGCCGAAGGAAGAAGAGCTGCTCGAGCGACAGCTCGCCCTGGAAGATGTTGCCCTCGGACAGGCCCCACTCGCGCTCGAGGTCGAGCGGCGTGACCACCTGCCGGTGCTTGATGATGCTCCTGATGTTCGGCGCGTGCTCCGCGATCGTGTCGATGACCGTGTCGCCGAAGTTCTCGCGCTCCTTGTCCCAGTCCGAGTCCTTCAGCTTGTAGGGCGCGTACTGGACGAAACACGACATGACGTGCTTGCCCGGCGGCGCGAGCGAGGGATCCGTCAGCGTCGGGATGACCATGTCGATGTACGGCCGGCGCGAGAAGCGGCCGTACTTGGCGTCGTCGTAGGCGCGTTCCATGTACTCGACGGCCGGCGAGATCGAGATCGCGCCGCGCAGGTGGGCCCCCGGACCCGGGATCGACCGGAACTCGGGCAGCGCGTCGAGCGCCAGGTTCACCTTGCCGGACGAGCCGCGGAACTTGTACCGCTTGATGTCCTCGACGAAGTCCTCCGGCAGCTCCTTCTCGCCGATCATCTTCATGAAGGTCAGCCGCGGGTCGACGCTCGAGGAGACGACGGACGCCTCGATCTCGTCGCCGTTCTCGAGGACGACGCCCGTGGCCCGCCCGTTCGAGAGCTGGATCTTCGCGATGGGCGTCTGCGTGCGGATCTCGACCCCTGCCTCGCGCGCCGCGTCGCCGATGGCGTTGGAGATCGCGCCGGTGCCGCCGCGGGCGAAGCCCCACGAGCGGAAGGCGCCGTCGATCTCGCCCATGTAGTGGTGCAAAAGGACGTAGGCCGTGCCCGGCGAACGCACCCCGAGGAACGTGCCGATGATCCCGGAGGCGGACATCGTGGCCTTCAGCACGTCGGTCTCGAACCACTGGTCGAGGAAGTCGACGGCCGACATCGTCATGAGCTGGACCTGGTTGTACTGGTCCTCGGCCGAGAGACCCTGGAAGCGCCGGCCGAGGAAGAGCAGGTCCTGGAGCCCCTTCCAGTTCAGCTTCGTCGGGTCGGGCGGCGTCATGCTGAGGATCGGCTTGACGAAGCGGCCCATGTCGGCCATCGCCTTGCCGTACTCGTCGTAGGCGTCGGCGTCGAGCTTCGAGTGCCGGGCGATCTCCCGGCGGGTCTTGCCGTGGTCGTTGACGCGCCAGAGGTAGTCGCCGTTCAGCATGGGCGTGAACGTCCCGTCGAGCGGCAGGATCTCGAGGCCGTGGCGCGGCAGGTCGAGATCCCGGATGATCTCCGGGCGCAGGAGCGACACGACGTACGAGCACACCGAGAACTTGAATCCGGGGAAGACCTCCTCGGTGACGGCCGCGCCGCCGAGGACGTGGCGGCGCTCGAGGACGAGCACCTTCTTGCCCGCCTTCGCGAGGTAGGCGGCGTGAACGAGACCGTTGTGCCCGCCTCCGATGACGACGATGTCGTACTTCGCGCTCATGCGATTCTAGATTTCCCCTCGCTTCTTCCGGAGTCCCGCCCTCGCTTTGCTCGGCCGGAACTCCGGCGCGGCGTTCCCTCGCCGCGTCTTGTGACCGCGGGTTTCAGGCGGCAGCTTGCCGCCGGCGCCGCAGCATACTTATAATTCCGCGCCGCGACAAGGTGAGCGTGACCCGGCGTCACGACGCACCCTTGCCGAGATCCGAGGTTCACAAGTGCCGATCGGGACCGCCGTCCACGAGAGAACTCTTCCGCTCTGCGAGAGCCTGAACTACCGGGAGTGGTCGGGGTACTACGCGGTCAGCGCCTACGAGGCGCACCACGAGCACGAGTACAACGCGATCCGCAACGCGGCCGCGCTGATCGACATCTCGCCGCTCTTCAAGTACCGCCTCACGGGCCCCGACGCCTCGCGCCTCGTCGATCGGATCATCACGCGCGACATCCGGAAGATCCCCGTCGGGTCGGTCGTGTACACGCCCTGGTGCGACGAGTATGGCAAGACGATCGACGACGGCACGGTGTCGCGCCTGGCGGAGAACGTGTACCGCTGGACGGCGGCCGATCCGAGCCTGCGCTGGTTCCACCAGAACGCGCTCGGCCTCGACGTGAAGATCGAGGACATCTCGGAGCAGGTCGCGGCGCTCGCGCTGCAGGGGCCGACGTCGGGCCGGCTGCTCCGCGGCGTCGCCGAGGCGGACATCGAGAACCTCAAGTACTTCAAGGTCACCTCCGGAAAGATCGCGGGCGTCCCGGTCGACATCTCCCGGACCGGGTACACGGGCGACCTCGGGTACGAGATCTGGATTCCCTGGAAGGACGCCGTGCGCGTGTGGGACGAGCTGATGAAGAAGGGCAAGGCCTTCGACATCCACGCGGCCGGAATGCTCGCGCTGGACGTCTCGCGCGTCGAGGCCGGTCTCCTCCTGATCGACGTCGACTTCTTCGGCTCGAAGAAGGCCCTCATCGGCGCGCAGAAGTACACGCCCTACGAGATGGGCCTCGGCCGGCTCGTCGCGCTCGAGAAGGGCCGCTTCGTGGGGCAGGACGCGCTGCGGCGCGAGGCGAAGGCCGGTCCGGCGCGCGAGATCGTCGGCCTCGAGCTCTCCTGGAACTCCGTCGAGGCGATCTACGAGAAGCTGAACCTCGCCCCCCAGATCCCGGCGGCCGCGTCGCGCGTCGCCGTGCCCCTCTACCGCGATGGCGCGCAGGTCGGGAAGGCGACGTCCACGACCTGGTCGCCCACCCTGAAGAAGATGATCGCGCTCGCGACGGTCGCCCGCGGCTCGACCGCGATCGGCACCCGGCTCGAGATCGAGGTCACCGTCGAGGCGGTCCGGCACCGCGTGCCGGCGACCGTCGTGAAGACGCCTTTCTTCAATCCCCCCAGGAAGACGGCGACGCCGGTCGTCTGAGGTTCGCCATGGATTCGGCTTCGGTCCGGGAGATTCTGAATTCCTACGACGTGAAGGCGCCGCTCGCCGAAGCCTCGACGATCCCCGCGCCGTGGTACGTCGACGAGCGCATCGCGGAGCTCGAGCGCGCGACGGTCTTCTCGAAGTCGTGGCAGATGGTCGCGCGGCTCGACCAGCTCGCGCAGCCCGGGAGCTACGTGACCGTGGTCCTGGCGGGCGAGCCGATCGTCGTCGTGCGCGGCGAGGACGGCGCCATCCGCGGATTCTTCAACGTCTGCCGTCACCATGCTGCGTCGGTCATGACGGAGCCCGAAGGCAAGGCGCCCATCCTCCGCTGCCCGTACCACGGATGGACGTACTCGCTCTCCGGCGAGCTGAAGGGCACGCCCGACTTCGCCGGCGTCTGCGGGTTCGACAAGGCGAACAACGGCCTGATGCCGGTCGAGACGGCGGTCTGGGAGAAGTTCGTGTTCGTGCGGCTGACGCCCGGCGGCCCGCCCCTCGAGCCGTCGCTCGGTCCGCTCGTCGAGCAGTTCCGGAAGCTCGACCTCTCGCGCTTCCACTTCTTCGAGCGCCGCCGCTGGACCTTCGACTGCAACTGGAAGGTCTTCGTCGACAACTATCTCGACGGCGGGTACCACGTTCCGCACCTCCACAAGGGCCTCGCCTCGGTCCTCGACTACAGCGGCTACACGATCGAGACCGGCGACCGCTGGTGCCTGCAGTGGAGCCCGATCGATCATTCGAACGCCGAGAGCGGCGTCGCCGCCGTGCGGCAGGGAGACAAGGCGCTCTACTACTGGCTCTGGCCGAACTTCATGGTCAACTGGTACGAGGGCGTGATGGACACGAACCTCGTCCGCCCGCTCGGCGCCGGCAAGTCGGAGGTGATCTTCGACTTCTACTTCACCGACGTGTCCTCGGCCGAGGCGATCGCGAAGAACCGCGCGTCGATCGACGTCGGCAACCGCGTGCAGGACGAGGACCTCGCGATCTGCGACTCGGTCCAGCGGGGGCTCGGCTCGCGCGCCTACAAATCGGGGCGCCTGTCGGTGCGGCGCGAGGGCGGGGAGCTCCTGTTCCACCGCCTGCTCGCCGCGGAGCTGAAGGCGGGACTCTAGGTCCTCAGACCTCCCCGGTCTGGCTCCAGAACGCCTGTTCCTCCTGGAGCTTCCGCTCGATGTCCTCGGCGGCCTTCGGACGGCTGACCCAGTAGCCCTGCATCTCGTCGCACCCGTACTTCTGCAGCAGCTGGAACTGATCCCGCGTCTCGACGCCTTCGGCGATGACCGAGAGCCTCGAGCCATGCGCCATCTCGACGATCGCCCGCACGATGCCGGCGTCGGCCGGGTTCGTGGGAAGGTCGGTGACGAACGACTTGTCGATCTTCAGCGAGGTGACGGGGAAGCTCTTCAGGTAGCTCATCGACGAGTAGCCGGTGCCGAAGTCGTCGATCGCGATCCCGACGCCCATCTGGCGGAGGGTGTTGAGGTTCGCGACGACGATCTCCGCGCCCTCCATGGCGATCGACTCCGTGATCTCCACCTCGAGGTGCTTCGGCTCGAGACCGGACCGGGAGAGGGCGTCGTCGACCGTCGAGACGAGGCCGCGCTCGCGGAACTGCCGCGCCGAGAAGTTCACCGACATGCGGAGCGTCAGCCCCATGTCGAGCCACTGCTTGAGCTGGTTCGTGGCGGCGCGGAGCACCCATGTGCCGAGCGGCAGGATGAGGCCGGTCTCCTCGGCGAGCGGGATGAAGGTCACGGGGGGAAGAAACCCGCGCTGGGGATGCTGCCAGCGGACCAGAGCCTCGAGCCCCACGGTCCTTCCGGATCCGAGGCTCACGAGCGGCTGATAGTGCAGGACGAACTCGTCCTTCTCGAGCGCGACCCGCATGCCGTTCTGGAGCGCGAGGCGCTCGACCGCCATGGCCGTCAGCTCGGGCGTGCAAAGCTCGAAAGTATTGCCGCCGTTGTCCTTGGCGCGGTACATGGCGGCGTCGGCATTGCGGAGGAGCTCCTCCGCGTCCTGACCGTCCTCCGGAAAGGTCGCGACGCCGATCGAGGCGGTGACCTGGAGGCTGCGCTCGGCGACCTCGACGGGCCGGCTCATGAGGTGAAGCAGCTTCTGCGCGAACGTGGACATGTCGCCGCTCTGCTTGAGGTCCGGGACGAGGATGAGGAACTCGTCGCTCCCGATGCGGGCGATCGTGTCGACCTCGCGCACACCGCGCGTCAGCCGCAGCGCGAGCGACTGCAGCAGATGGTCTCCCGTCCCGTGCCCCCAGTTGTCGTTGACGAACTTGAAACCGTCGAGGTCGAGGTGAACCACGGCGAGCTTCCGGTTGTACCGCCTCGACTGCGCCAGCTCCGTCTCGAGCCGCTCGAGGAAGCGGATCCGATTCGGCAGTCGCGTCAGCGGGTCGACGAGCGCGCGCTCGGCGGCCTGCGCCTCGGCCCGGACCCGCTCGGTGACGTCGAGCAGCGTGCCGAAGAGCGCGCCCCGGCCGTCGAGCTGGGCCGGCGTCTCATGAACCTCGACGTGCACGATCTGCCCGTCGGGTCGGACCGCCCGGAACGAGTACGGCCCCGATTCCTCGGCGAGGAGCTGGCCGCGCAGCCGTGAGACCACCGTCGGCCGGTCCGCCTCGACGACGAGCGGCGCCACCTCCGCGCCGTGGAGCTGGACGATGTCGTATCCGAGGATCTCCGCGAGCCGCGGGTTCGCGTACCGGTAGCGCTCGTCCTGGATGACGTAGGTGCCGACGGGTGACTGCTCGACGAGACGCCGGAACTCGGATTCGGCGAGCGCGCCGGACGGGCCACGTCCCTCGTGCGGGCGCTCGTCGCGGGCGAGCACCTCCTCGCCGCCGAGGCGGATGTCGAACTGACGGGCGGCGTCCTGCGCGAGCTCGCGCAGGCGCTCGAGCGCGTCGTCCGCCGACTTCCGCGGGGCCGCGTCGAGCACCGAGAGCGTCCCGATGGCGCCGGCCCGCGCCGTCCAGATGGGCACTCCGGCGAAGAAACGGAGCCCTCCCCCGGCGCCATCGATCGCGAACCGCTCGTCGGCCCCGAGGTCGCCCACGACGACGCCTTCCCGGGTGCGGATCGTCTCCGCGCACAACCGGAGCAGCCGCGTCGTCTCGGACGCGCCGAGAGTGCCCCGCGATTTGAACCATTGGTGACCGGCCTCGACCACGGAGAGGGCCGCGACGCGGGCGCCGCAGGCCTCCGCGGCCTGCCGTGTCACTTCGTCGAACAGCGCTTCCGCGGCCGCTGTGACGGCGCCGGCCCGCGCAGCGGGCCCCGGACGAGCGGTCGCCCCGCTGTCGGACGGTCCAGTCATGATTTTTTGAGGCTCAGGAGCCTGCCTATTGTAGCAGGCCGGAACGGGTTCTATGCCCGCGCGCGAGCCCGGACGGATGTGCGCATGGACACAACGCGGCCGCCGGCACGGGAGGCCGCGGCGGCCTGGGCTCTGGCCGATACGAGCGCCGGCTCGAGCACGGCGAGCAGCCGTTCGAGCTCTGCGGCGAGCAGCACGGTGCCGCGGCGCTCCGACTCCGCGCGGCTCCGCGCGAGGCGTTTCCGGAAGGCCCGGAGATCGTGCCACCGCGTGAGCGCCTCGTCGAGGGCTCGCTCGCGCGGCGCGTCGGGATGTTCGGGCAGTCCCAGCGCGGCGAGGTCTTCCGCGAGCGAGCGCGCCCGGCGCGCCGCGCGCCGGTAGCGGCGGAGCGCGCCGTCGTCCTTGCCGTCGAGCGGCCGCGCCACCGCAGCCGCCGCGGCGCGGTGCGCCGCCGAGATCCGGTCGAGCGTCCGCGGCGATTCCTTGCGCGCGAGCCGCATGAGCCGGCGGCGCAGTCGGCGCATCCGGCGCCCCTCGGTCGCGCGCGCGAGACTCGCCGTGTCGTCCTCCGTCTCCTTCTCCCAGTGGGTCACGAGCGCCGCGACCGCCTCCGGAGAGAGGAGCCCGATTCGTCCCACACGGTCGAGCAGACGGCGATCGATCGCGAGGCGGCCCGGGCGCGAGATCGAGCGCGCGATCGAGCGTGCGAGTGATTCGACGCGCGAGCGCCCGAGGACGCCGGACGCCGTCGCGATCGACTGCAGCGTGCGGCGCAGGTCGGGAAGACTCGCGGAGCCCCCGCGGCGCGCGGACTGACGGTTCTCTTCGAGCCCACGCGCACGGACCTTCCAGACTCCCGAGGCCGGATTCACGGGAGCTATTATAGGAAGCGAAAAGGGGGATTGCGCTTCACGCTCTCTTCACGCCGGCTTCACGCCGTTCCACGCGATGCGGGGCAGACTCTGCCCGGCATGAAATCCCTTGCCGCCATCGACATCGGCACCAACTCGATCAAGCTCCTCGTGGCGAACGTCGAGGAAGACGGCTCCCTGGACATCGTGCTGCGCGAGAAGGCGATGGTGCGCCTCGGGAGCGAGACGCTGCGGACCGGCCGGCTGTCGCCGGAGGCGATCGAGGCCGGGGTGTCCACGGTCGAGCACCTCGCCCGTCTGGCCACGAGCTCGGGCGCCGAGGTCGTCCGGACGGTCGCAACCTGCGCGGTGCGGGAGGCCTCCAACTCGGACGAGTTCGTGGCGGCGGTGAAGAAGCGCACCGGTCTGAGGGTCGACGTGATCTCCGGCGAGGAGGAGGCCCGGCTGATCAACCTCGCCATCCGGAGCGAGTTCCCGGCCTCGAACGACCCCCTGTTCTTGATCGACATCGGCGGCGGCTCGACCGAGCTCGTCGTCTCGAACGGCGCCCGCGTGCTCTTGACCGAGAGTCTCCCGATCGGCGTCGTGCGCCTCTCCGACCGTCTCGGCAAGAACGATCCTCCCTCCGAGAACGACGTCCGCGAGATGAAGCGCGCGATCCGGGCCGTCGCCCGGCGCGCGGCGCAATCGGTCCGGAAGAAGGGCTTCAAGACCTGCGTCGGCTCCTCCGGGACGATCCAGTCGCTCTCGCTCGTTCACGAGGCGGCCGTGCTCGGCCGCGAACCGAACCCGACCGGGCACCGGACCCTGACCCGCGCGGGACTGAAGAAGGTCAACCGCCTCCTGCGCCGCACGACCGAGAAGGAGAAGCTGCGCCTGCCGGGGATGGACCCGCGCCGCCGCGACATTGCCCTGCCGGGGGGCCTGCTCCTCTCCTGGATCCTGAAGCGGACGGGCGCCGAGGCGATCGTCGTGGGCGAGCGGGGCCTCCGGGAGGGACTCCTGCTCGACTACGTCGCGCGCCACGGCGAGGTCCGGCTGCCCGTCAATCGCGACATCCGGGCCCGAAGCGTCGACCGCCTGCTGCGGCGCGGGAACGCCGAGGTCCTCCACGCGGCTCACGTCGCGCGGCTGGCGCTCGAGATCTTCGACCAGACGCACGCGCTCCACCAGCTGACCGCGACCGAGCGCGAGTGGCTGCAGTACGGCGCGCTTCTCCACGACATCGGCTGCTACATCGGCTACTCCAAGCACCAGCGGCACTCGTACTACCTCATCACCCACGGCGACCTGACGGGCTTCTCGGCCGACGAGATCGAGGTTCTCGCCTCGCTCGCGAGGTACCACAAGGGCGGAAGGCCGAAGAAGACCCACGAGAACTGGCGGCGTCTCGACCCGTATCTCCAGGTGGCCGTCGAGAAGCTGGCTGCGATCCTCCGCGTCGCGGACGGCCTCGACCGGAGCCACCGGCAGATCGTCACCGGCGTCGCCTGCCGCCTGCGGGCGCGGCGTCTGGAGATCGCGGCGAGCGCCCGGGCCGACTGCGAGGCGGAGCTCGACGGCGCCCGCAAGAAGGCGGGCCTCTTCGAGCGCGTGTTCGACCGGAGTCTGTCGCTCAGGGCGGTGGCCGTGGCGTCGGAGCAGGCGGTGCACCAGAAGGACCTCGAGATCCTGTCGGCCGACGCCCTCTGGAATTAGCAGGAAGGCATCCGAGGAGAAACACCCATGAAGGAGCACTTTTCCGAGCAGCTCGAGGACCTCCGTCGCCAGCTCATCCTGATGGGCGGCGAGGTCGAGCGGCAGATCCACCGCGCGATCGAGTCCCTCACCGAGATGGACGCCGAGAAGGCGCGCGCGGTCATCGCCGCCGACGAGGAGATCGACCGGATGGAGATGGGGATCGAGGAGGCGGCGATCTCGCTCCTCGCCCTGCAGCAGCCGGTCGCCGTCGACCTGCGTTTCCTCGTGGCCGTGCTCAAGATCAACTCGGATCTCGAGCGCATCGGCGACCATGCCGTCAACATCGCCGAGGGCGCCGAGCGCCTGGCCGGCCAGCGTCCGTTCAAGCCCTTCATCGACATCCCGTACATGGCCGAGGTCGCGATGTCGATGCTCAAGCAGTCCCTCGACGCGTTCGTCAACCGCGATGCCGACCTCGCGCGCCGCGTGATCAAGAAGGACGACATTCTCGACGAGAAGAACGTGTCGATCATCCGGGAGCTGCTGACCTACATCGCCGAGTACCCGGCGCTCACGACCTACTGCATCGAGCTCATCTCGATCTCGAAGAACCTCGAGCGGGTCGGCGATCTCGCCACGAACATCTGCGAGGACACCATCTTCATCGCCGAGGCGCGCTGGGTGAAGCACCACGCGACCGAGATCGGGAGGCCGTAGCGCGAGGCGGTTCGCCGGAGAGGAACGGGACGAGGCCGCGAGAACCGGCCCGCCTTCCTCCGCCGACCTTCGTGCCTCCCCGGTACCGGGACCCCATGCCGCACTCTCCCTTCCTCTGGGGCGTCGCCACCTCCGCGTATCAGATCGAAGGCGCGCCGGAGAACGACTGGACCGACTGGGAGCGGCAGGGTCGCCTCAAGGTCTCTGACGAGCGCTGCGCACTCGGCGCGGGCCATCGGGAGCGCTGGCGCTCGGACATCGCCCTGATCCCCGCGATCGGCGCGAACGCCTACCGGCTCTCGGTCGAGCGCAGCGTCGTCGAGCCCGAGGCCGGCTTCTTCTCCGACGAGGCGCTCGCGCTCGAGCGCCGCCGCGTCGACGCCCTCGTGCGCCTGGGCATCGAGCCGATGGTGACCCTCCATCACTACACGCACCCGCTCTGGTTCTGGACGGACGGAGGCTGGGAGAACCCCGACAGCGTCGCGGCCTTTCGGAGGTACGCGGCGACCGTCGCGGACGCTCTCGGGCCCCGCGTCCGTCTCTGGGTCACGCTGAACGAGCCGATCGTCTTCCTCCTCGGCGGGTATCTCGGCGGCCTCATTCCTCCCGGACAGCGGCGCTTCGCCGGCGCGGCGCGCGCCCTCGAGCACCTCCTGCGCGCCCATACGGAGGCCGCCGCGGTCCTTCGCGAGCGCATCCCGGGCGCGCGCGTCGGCATCGCCCACAACATGCTCGACTTCGCTCCCGAGCGGCAGTCGAGCGCGCTCGACCGCCGCCTGGCCCGGGCTGGCGAGCGGCTCTACAACGACGCGCTGCTCGAGGCCATCGCGACTGGCCGGATGGACTGGGCGTTCCCCGGCTCGGGCCGCGCCCGGTTCGCCATTCCCGACCTTCCCGCGACGAACGACTTCATCGGCGTCAACTACTACAGCCGCGTGCACATCCGGTTCCGCGGCGTGCCCGGAGCGATCGCCGGCTTCGCGTATCGGGATCCCGCCGCCCGCGGACTGACCGACACCGGTTGGGAGATCCATCCGGAGGGTTTCGACCGCGTCCTGCGGCGGGCCGAGACGGCCGGCCGCCCGATCATCGTGACGGAGAACGGGATCGCCACGCGCAACGACTCCGTGCGGCGGGACTTCCTCCGCGAGCACGCCCTCGTCCTGCGGCACCGCCTCTCCGCCGGCGCGCCGATCGAGGGGTACTTCTACTGGTCCCTCATCGACAACTTCGAGTGGCTGGAGGGATTTCGGCCGCGCTTCGGCCTCTTCGAGGTCGACTACGCGACCTTCGCGCGGCGCCGCCGTCCGTCGGCGGATCTCTTCGCGGAGCTCGGCCGCGGCTTCACCCGGGCAGCGGACGGAACCGCTTCCGCCGCCGCTCGAAGGTGACGAACTCGCGCACGCCGGCCTCGCGGGCGGCCGCGAGCGTGCGGGCGTAGCCCCAGCCCACCTCGGCGGGCGCGTGCGCGTCCGACGAGAAGGTCACCGGGATTCCGAGAGAAACGGCGCGCGCCAGCAGTCGCGGCTCCGGGTAGAGCTCTCCGACGGGCTTGCGAAGCCCCGCCGACGAGATCTCGATGGCGCAGCCGGACTCCTTCGCGGCCGCGAGCGCCGCCTCCTCGGCGTCGACGAGGGGCGCCTCGGGCCGGTGGCCGTGCTTCTTCGGCAGATCGAAGTGGGAGAGCACGTCGAAGAAGCGCGTGCGGGCGGCCTTCGCGAGGAGACGGTAGTACTCGGCGTACAGGGCTCTCGTCCCCTCCCGCTCGAACCTCGCGGGCGACGTCGCGGGGTCGTCGATCCAGCCGCCCGCGACCCAGTGCACCGACCCGAGGACGACGTCCCAGTCGGCGCGCGCCAGCCATCGGGAGAGCGCTTCCTCGTGGCCTTCGGCGTAGTCGGCCTCGAGCCCGAGCCGAACGGGAATCTCGTCCGCAAACTCGCGCCGCAGCGCCTCGACCTCCGCGACGTAATCGTCGAGCTCGTCCTCGCGCATCGCGAGCTTCGGATCGCGGCGCTCGAGGGGGAGGAAATACAGCGGCACGTGGTCCGTGAAGGCCATCTCGCAGAGCCCGAGCGCGAGCGCCCGGCGGACGAAGTCCTCCGAGGCGCCTCCGGCGTGGCCGCAGCGGCGGGTGTGGACGTGGTAATCGGGCAGGCCTCGCACCGCGGGCATTATCCGAAAAGCGGTGGCGGCCGGGCCGGAATCCAGCTTCACACCGTCTTAAAGCCTGGGCCCTTAGGCTTTCCCCATGCAGCACCTGCACGGCCCCGTCGGTCATTGCGAATGCGGCCGGTCCATCGAGTTCCGACAGGCGAAGGGCGCCGGGGCTCACCGCGAGGTGGCCTGCGCCTGCGGGCGCGTGCACGACCTCGAGTTCGGCGCGCGCGGTTGGACGGCGGTCGCGCAGCTCGATCCCGAGGGCTCCGTTCCTCTGTCGGGCTTCTCGACGGAGCTCCGGCAGGCGCCGGACGTCGAGCGCTACTGGTTCTCGTACCCGCTCCGGGGCGAGGCCGTGCTGCCCGTGCACGTCGTCTTCTCCCGATCGGCCGGAAGGGCCGAGGTGAAGACCGCGGATCTCAAGGTCCACGCCATGGAGCACGTCGCGTTCCCGACGGAAGCGCGCCGGCGCTGGATCGCCTGGTGGCGTTCCCTCCAGAGGGAGCACCGCGAGCACGGGCACCGTTTCGTGGCCCCGCGGCGGGTCGGACGGCTTCCCGTGGCGCGACTCGTCCGACGACCCCCGGCCGCGGCGCACTGAGGGTTCGTCCTCACACTCTCTTTACCCCGGGTTTTCCTCCTTCGAGCGCCGTCCTCGACCCGTCTTCGCCCCGGAAGCGGACGATGGGGCCGTCGACATGCTGCTCTGCGACTTTCACGTCCACACCACCTACTCGGACGGGATCGTGCCCCTCCCGGGAGTCATCGATCTCTTCGGGCAGTCGGGCCACGACGTCATCGCGATCACCGACCACGTGGTCAACCGGGACAGCGGGCTCGGCGAGATCGCCCACCGCATCCGCCACAGCCTGGACCCGGAGAGCTGGAAGCGCTACCGCGAGGAGATCGCGCGCGAGGCCGAGCGGGCGTGGGAGGTCTACGGGATGCTGGTCCTCCCCGGCGCGGAGATGACCCGCAACACGATCAACCGGGACACGTCCGTCCACGTCCTCGCGCTCGGCTTGGACGAGTTCCTGTCGGCCGACGGCGACCCCATCGACATGATCCAGGAGATCCGGGCGCGCGGCGCGGTCTCGGTGGCATGCCATCCGCATGAGACGAGCGAGTGGTTCGCGAACACGTGGTACCTCTGGAACCGAAGAAAATCCGTCGCGCCGCTCCTCGATCTGTGGGAGGTGGGCTGCCGCTGGGAGCTCTATCCCGTCATCTCCCGGGAGACCCTCCCGCACCTCGCCAACAGCGACTTCCATCGTCCGGAGCACCTCTACGCCTGGAAGTCCCTCGTCGCCTCGGAAAAGACGCGCGACGGCGTGCTCGCCGCGCTCCGGCGCGGGACCGGCATCGGCATCCTGCGGCTCGAGCCCGAAAAGGCGGCGGTCTCGGCATGAACGCCCTCGCCGCGGCCGGGCTCGCCGGCCTCGGCGTCTCCACGGTCCTGTACGCGATCGCCGCGGCCGAGGCGCGCTGGCTCCGCCGGACCGCGCAGGGACATCGCGTCCCCGGATTCTCGCCGCCGGTCTCGATCCTGAAGCCTCTCCGCGGGCTCGACGAGGACCTCGAGTCGAACCTGGAGTCGTTCTTCCGCCTGCGCTATCCCCGCTTCGAGATGGTCTTCTCGTTCGCGGAGCGGTCGGACCCCGCGTACCCGATCGCGCAGCGCGTCGCCGACCGCCATCCCCGGGTGCCCGCGACCTTCGTCTTCGACGCGCGCGACTCGGGCGGCAACGCCAAGGTCGACCGGCTGGCGGCGGCGGCGGAGCGCGCGAAACACCGGCTCCTGATGTTCTCCGACGGCAACGTGCGGGTGAAGCCGGAGTTCCTCGCGCGCGCCGTATCCCACTTCGCCGACCGGCGCGTCGGCCTGGTGTCGCACCTCTTCGCGGCGGCCGGCGCCGAGAGTGTGGCCTCGCGCGTCGAGTCCCTCTACCTCAACGGGTGCCTGCTGCCGGGCACCGCCGCGATCTCCGGCATTCTCAAGATGCCGTGCGTCGTCGGCAAGTCGATCCTCGTCTCCCGGACGGCGCTCGAGGTGGCGGGCGGATTCCCCGCGCTGCGGCACTACCTCGCCGAGGACTACCTCATCGGCCGCGAGGTCCGGCGCGCGGGGTACCGCGTCGTGCTGTCGGCCGACATCATCGACACCATGGAGGTGAACAAGACGCTTCGCGCGGTGTGGGACCGCCATCGCCGCTGGGCCATCATGCGGCGCCACCTCGGCGGCGTCCTCTATCTCGCGGAGTCCTTCTCCGGCGCCCTGCCCTGGGCCGCCGCGGCTGCGGCGAACGGGGCGTGGCGCCCGGCCGCCGTGCTCCTCGGCATCCGCTACCTGCTCGAGGGGCATCTCGCGGCCGGGCTCGAGAGACCACACACCGTGCTCGACCGGCTGCTGCTTCCGGTCCGGGACGTCTTCTCGACGGCGGTTTTCCTGGCGGGCCTCTTCGGAAACCGGGTGACCTGGCGGGGTCGCCGCCTCGCCGTCGGTCCCGAGACGCGCATCGGCGACCGGGCGACACGGACCTGGAACGACGAGAGAGAAAACGTCGCTATAGGCCTCTCTCCCCGGGAAGCGGGCGGAATCCGATGAGCCCTCGGGGCGAGCCGGGCGCCGGTGCGCGTTTTCGCGCGCCGATCCCCATCGAGTGACGGCGACGGTCAGAGCGACGGGACGGCCTTGAGGCCCCGCCGCGCGAGCCGGTCGACGAGGTCCTGCTGCGCGTCGCGCGGCGCCTCGGCCGGCGCGCGGGTGGCGGCGGACGTAGACGCCGTCGGGCTGCAGGTCGCGTGCCCGCGTGTTGTCCGCGCGGAACTCGGCGAAGACCTCCTGGCGGATCTTCTCCTTCGCCTTCTCGTCGAGGACGGGGACCATCACCTCGACGCGCGCGAAGAAGTTCCGGGGCATCCAGTCCGCGCTCGAGATGTAGATCTCCTCCTCTTCGCCGACCCCGAACGAGAACGCGCGGCTGTGCTCGAGGAATCGGCCGACGACGCTCGAGACCCGGATCGTCTCGGAGACGCCGGGAACGCCCGGGCGGAGACAGCAGATGCCGCGCACCGCGAGGTCGATGGGCACACCCGCCTGCGAGGCGCGGTAGAGCGCCCGGATCACCGACGGATCGACGAGGGCGTTCATCTTCGCGACGATGCCGCACGGACGTCCCTGGCGCGCCTTCTCGGCCTCCGCGTCGATCAGCGCGAGGACCTTGTCGTGGAGCGCCGAGGGCGCCACCGACAGGCGGCGGTACTTCGTCTTGCGCGAGAACCCGGTGAGGAAATTGAAGAGCTCGGAGACGTCGTGGCCGAATTCGGCCCGCGCCGTGAACAGGCCGAGGTCCGTGTAGACCCGCGAGGTCGCGCGATTGTAGTTCCCCGTGCCGACGTGCACGTATCGCCGCATCGTGTTGCCCTCGCGGCGGACCACCAGGGCGACCTTCGCGTGCGTCTTCAGGCCCCCGACGCCGTAGGCGACGTGGACGCCCGCGCGCTCGAGCGAGCGGGCCCACTGGATGTTGTTCTCCTCGTCGAAGCGCGCCTTCAGCTCGACGAGGACCGCGACCTGCTTGCCGTTCTCCGCCGCGCGGGCGAGCGCCGCGACGATCGGCGAGTCGGTCCCGGTCCGATAGAGGGTCATCTTGATCGCGAGCACGTCCCGGTCGTCGGCGGCGCGCTCGAGAAAGTGCAGGACCGGGTCGAACGAGTCGTACGGGTGGTGGAGGAGCACGTCCCCCTTGCGGATGACGTCGAAGACGTTCGCGGGAGGGTCGAAGAGACCCCGCGACGCGGGCAGGAAGGGCGAGTCCTTCAGCTGCGGCAGATCGAGCTTCAGCACCGACAGCAGGTCGGCGGCGCCGAGGGGACCGTCGGTCTCGTAGACGTCGTCGGGCTCGAGCTCGAGCTCCGTGCGGAGGAGCTCCCGCACCGTCTCGGGGCACCGCCGCTCGACCTCGAGGCGGATCGCCGCGCCGAACCGGCGGCGGCGGACGTTTTCCGCGACGCTGTCGAGCAGGTCGCCCGCCTCGTCCTCGCGGATCTCGATGTCGGCGTCGCGCGTGACCCGGAAGGCCGAGGCGCCGAGGATCTGCATCCCCGGGAACAGGCGGTCGAGGTTCGCCTCGACGAGCTTCTCGAGCGGGATGAACTCGAGCGCGCGTTCCGGAGCGCCCGGGATCGGCACGAAACGCCCGAGCGAGGCCGGGACCTTGACGCGCGCGAACGCGGCCCGCTTCTCCTTCTTCTCCGCGAGCTCGACGGCGAGCGACAGCGAGAGATTCGAGACGAACGGAAACGGGTGCGCGGGATCGAACGCGAGCGGCGTCAGCACCGGGAAGACGACGTTCTCGAAGTAGGTGGACAGCTCCTTGCGGCGTTCCGGCTCGATCTCGCTCCACTCGAGGATCCGGACGCCGGCCTCGGCGAGACGCGGCCGCAGGTCCTCGAGCAGAAGGCGCATCGCCATGCCGGCGTCGTTCTCGACGATCTCCCGGATCCGGCGGAGCTGCTCGGGAGCCGAAAGACCGTCGGCGCTGCGCTCCGTGACCGCCGCCTCGAGCTGCTCGTGGAGCCCCGACACGCGGATCATGAAGAACTCGTCCAGGTTGGAGTGGAAGATCGCCAGGAACTTCACCCGCTCGAGCAGGGGCCAGGTCGGATCGAGCGCCTCCTCGAGCACGCGGCGGTTGAACGCCAGCCACGAGATCTCACGGTTGAAGTAGAGCGAATGGTCCGTCAGTCGATCGTCCGGAGTGCCGCCTGCCCCGATGTATTGGACTTCGCTCATGGCTCCTCGTCGCCGAAGGGAAAAAGCGACCCGCAAGTTACCACCGGGGCCGTTTACCCATGTGAAGTTCGCGGGAACGGGGGCCGATTTCCGCGGAACCTCTGTCCAGTAATTCATTTACCACTTCAGGGCCGACGTGCGGCGTACAAATATTTCGACTGGAGCGAGTTATGGAGGCTTCAGCCGAGCCCCGTCGGGCGGCTCCCGGTGTCCGGCATTGTCCAAATCTTGAATTCGACATATTGTCGGCGCATGGAAACGCGCCCGAACGCGCCGACGACGGCCGAACGGCTCTTTTCGATCGGCGCCGTCGCGCGCGCGACGGGGCTCTCGCCCGACACGCTGCGGGTCTGGCAGAAGCGATACGGTTTTCCCGTCCCGCAACGGAAGGGCTCGGGGCATCGTCTGTACTCGTCCTCCGACTTGCGGCGCCTGCGCCGCATCTCGGAGGCGCTCGCCCGCGGGCACCGACCCGGCCACGTCGTGACGCTCTCTCCCCCGCGCCTCGAGGCGCTGCTGCAGCAGACGTCTCCTTCCGTGACGAGCGCGGCGCATCCGGCGCCCATCGCGGCAATGATGTCGCTCGTCCGCGATCACGCGGGCGCCGAGCTCGCCGAGGCGCTTCTCGCCGAGGCGGGCCGGCTGGGGCCCTTCGGATTCCTGCGGGACTGCGTCGCGCCCCTGATCGAGGCCGTCGGCGACGCGTGGTCGCGCGGCGAGCTCGGCGTCGCGCACGAGCACCTCTTCTCCGAGCGGCTCTCGGACGTTCTCCGCGCGCTGCGCCTGCCCTTCGAAGGCGGCCCCGGAGGACCCCGCATCGTGCTCGCGGCGTTTCCGGGAGAGACGCACGGCCTCGGCCTCCAGATCGCCGCTCTGCTGGCCGCGGTGGCGCGCCTCCAGCCGCACGTGCTGGGCACCGACACGCCGGTTTCGGAGATCGTCGCCGCCGTCCGCGCGCGGCGGCCCGCCGCGGTCGGCATCAGCATCTCGGTCTCGACGGGCGGCGCCACATCGCGCGACCGACTGGCCGAGCTCCGACGCGCCGTTCCGGCGCCGATTCCGATCCTCGTCGGGGGCGCCGGGGCCCGCCGCAGCCGACCCCCCGGGGGATGCGTGATCCTGGACGACCTCGGCGGGATGCAGGACTGGATGCGGCGGCTCGCGCTCGCGTGAGCCGCGCGGGCGATCCTCAGCCCCGTTCCGCCAGCACCTCTCGCGCGAAGTCACCCGGCGACCGGTCGAACATCTCTCCGCCCCGGGCGAGGAGCTCCCGCGACCGCTCCGCGATCGTCGAGTGGATCGTTCCCGTCAGGCCGGGCGCATCGGGGATCTCGCCGCGCGCGACCCGGGACTGGAGCGCCGCCTCGAGCAGGATCAGGTCCGTCGTCTCGCCGAGGTCCTCGGCGAGCGCGGACAGCCTCTTCTCGCGCCGACGCAGCGCCGGGCTCCCCGACGACGCGAGCATCTCGACCTGGTAGCGCAGCTCCTTGACGCGCTTGCGCCACTCGTGGAAATCGGCGTCGGTGCGCGTCTCGACGGCTCTCCCGAGGGTCGCCTGCACGCGGCGGGCGCTTCGGGCGAGGCCGCGGGCGAGGTCGTCCATCGAGAAGGTCTCCGCGAGCACGATCCGGAGCGCCGCCGGCAGCGGCTTGAGGATCTCGCTGCCCTTCTCGAGCGCTCGCCGAGCCTCCGCGCCGTCGTCGCCGCTCTCGCGCTCGAGGGCGGCCTCGATTTCCGCGCGCTCCGGATGCTCCCCCGGCGGGACGAGGCGGAGCGCGGCGAGGAGAACGTCGGCGTCGCGGAGCGCGCCGGTCTCGGCGAAGGCGCGGCGCAGCTCGCGCTCGAAGCTCCGGGCGGTCCTCGGCCCGAGCGCCGGCCGGAGCAGGGAGATCACCGCGCGCGCGCGGCGAACGGACTTGCGGTACTCGTGCACCGATTCCTCGGGCTCCAAACCCGCTCGGCGGGCCACCGCTCGGGCGTACCGGACCGTCCGGGCGAAGGCGAGGAGCACCGACTCCCGCAGCGTCGCGGAGCGCCGCATCGCGAGCTTGCGCCCGGCGGGGCGTCGGGGCGGCGCCAGGAGCCGGCGCGCGACCGGGTCCGTGGGCATGACGCGCGAATCCTATCGCGTCGGACGACGTGGGCTCGGCTCCTCGCGGCGAGGCGCAGGCCGACGAGAAACGCGCCCCCGAGTTTGCGCGTATCGATGAGTCCGCCGCCAGGCAGCGCTCGTGAGATGCTTCCGAGAGGACTTTTTTTACGCGAAAATTACTTGCCGCCGCCCGCGCCTTCACGACACACCGTCACTCTTCGACCCACTGCGTCTCGCGTCCCTTCCTGCGCCCCGAGCCACTCGGGGCCTTTTTTTTCGAGGGATTTTTGACTGCGCGATTCACGAACAGTTGACCGCACCTTCTTACCGTCTTTACAGTAGAAACCTACCGTTCCCCCGCAAACCCGTCGTCGTCGGACAGGCGAATTGAAACTTTCGTTGGATTCGGAGGAGAGGCGATGAAGAGACTGGCGATATTGGCACTCGCGCTCGCGCTCGTGGGGGGCAACGCCTTGGCGCAGGACGCGAACGACGCGAAAGGTAAGGAGCCCGCGCCAACACCCGCTCAGCTGGAGGAGATGAAACGCTCGCTCGAGGCGCAGCAGCAGCAGATCGAGAAGCTGAAGGCGGAGGCGGCCGAGCGCGACAAGGCCCTCGAGGAGATGCAGAAGAGCGTCCAGGATCAGCAGAAGCAGGTTCAGGAACAGCTCCAGCAGACCGAGGCGGCCGCGGAGGCCGCGACGCGGGCTGCCGATGTCGCGAAGAGCTCGCAGCGCCAGGCGCCGGACGACCTGAACCTCGACAAGCCGGGCATCTACAAGGCCTCGCTCTCGAAGTCGATGGCGGCGTTGCTTCAGCAGGCGAACCCGAACACGCAGATGCTGACCCCGCCCTGGGCCGTGCTGAAGATCGCCGACAACGTGGTCTTCCGGTTCGGCGGCCTCGTCCAGGCGACCTACGAGGCGCTCCAGGATCCCAACAGCGAGGGCTACTCGCAGAACTTCTATCTGCGCCGGGCCCGGTTCAACGTGACGGCGAACCTTCCGGAAAACATCTCGCTCTTCTTCCAGACCGACGACCCGCGGCTGGGCTATGCCTCAAACAACGGGCAGAAGAACATCAGCTCCGGTCTGCTCATCCAGGACTTCTACGCCCAGTGGAACTTCCTCGGCCACGCGATGGCGCTTCAGGGCGGTCTCTTCCTCATTCCGACCGAGCGCCAGGTGCTCACGAGCGTCGCCACGTTCCTCGCGCTGGATCTTCCGACGTGGTCGCAGCAGGCCGGCACGATCGAGGAGGCCAACGGCGGGCGCGACTACGGCGTCGGCCTGAACGGCGCCATCCTCGGCGATCACCTGACCTACCGCACGGGCGTCTTCTCGGGCTACCGCGCACCGACGACGCCCCAGGAGCCGCCCCTCGGACCCGCCGCCGGGTCGCGCAACTCGCTCTTCTTCGCGGGCCGCGTGCAGTACGACGTCTTCGACACCGAGTACGGCTACGCCTACGCCGGCACCAACCTCGGGAAGAAGAAGGTCCTCGCCTTCGCCGGCTTCTACCAGGCCCAGGGCAGCTTCAAGGGGTACGGAGGCGACGTCTTCTTCGACTGGCCGGTCATGAACGGGAGCGCGGTCACGGTCGAAGGGGACTACATCCATTACGACGGGCACGGGATGGTGTTCAACGACAACGGCACGAACAACACGCTGCCCGACCAGGACTCGCTCTACACGAACGCGGGTTTCTACTTCTGCAACCTCAAGCTCCAGCCGTTCGTGCGCTACGAGTTCCTGCACTACGCCGACGACCTGATCAATCTCGCCCAGGGGCAGCAGCGCATCGGCGGCGGGTTCAACTACTACGTGTTCGGCCAGAACTTCAAGCTCGTGCCTTACTACGAGAGGATCATCCCGAAGACGCAGCCGGTCACGGCGCAGATCAAGGACTTCAACCGCTTCGTCTTTGAGATGCAGGGTTCGTTCTAGATCGCGAGTTCTTTAGAGGCGGCGAGGGCGAGCGTCTTCGCCGCCTTTCCCTTTTTCGGCTCGGCGCGCACCCCGGGGGCGGGCACGTTTAACAGCAGTTTCACGAAAACTTAATCCCCCAACTTCATCTTCGCGAGCCGAAGGAGAAATGCATGAAGCCGTCGAAATTCTTCCTCGCCCTCGCTCTCGGGCTCTCCGCGGCGCTCGCCGCAGACGGGGCAGACCACCCAGATCAACGGGGCCGGTGCGACCTTCCCGTACCCGATCTATTCGAAGTGGTTCTCCGAGTACAACAAGCTGCACCCCGAGATTGAGATCAACTACCAGTCGATCGGTTCGGGCGGCGGCATCCGGCAGCTGACCAACGAGACCGTGTTCTTCGGAGCGAGCGACGGCCCCATGAGCGACGAGCAGCTGAAGGGCGCCCCCGGGCCGATCCTCCACTTCCCGACGGTGCTCGGCGGCGTCGTCCCCGTCTACAACATCCCCGGCGTCGACGTGTCGCTGAAGTTTACCGGCAAGGTCCTCGCCGACATCATCCTCGGCAAGGTCACCAAGTGGAACGACGCCGCGATCACGGCGCTGAACCCGGGCGTCAAGCTGCCCGCGACCGACATCACCGTCGCGCACCGCTCCGACGGCTCCGGCACGACGTACATCTTCGTGGACTACCTCTCCAAGGTCTCGCCCGAGTTCAAGCAGAAGGTCGGCGTCAACACCTCGGTGAACTGGCCGGTGGGCGTCGGCGGCAAGGGCAACGAGGGCGTCGCCGGCCTCGTCAAGCAGACGCCGGGCTCGTTCGGCTACGTGGAGCTGATCTACGCCATCCAGAACAAGATCTCGTTCGGCTCGGTGCAGAGCCACGACGGCGAGTTCCTGCAGGCCTCGCTCGCGTCGGTCACCGCGGCGGCAGCGGGAGCGGCGAAGTCGATGCCGAAGGACTTTCGCGTCTCGATCACCGACGCCCCCGGCAAGGGCGCCTATCCGATCTCTTCCTTCACCTGGCTGCTCTTCTACGAGAAGCCGAAGGACAAGGCCCGCGCCAGGATCATGGTCGATTTCACGAAGTGGGCCCTGACCGAGGGGCAGAAGTACTGCCAGGAGCTCGGCTACGCGCCACTCCCGAAGGAAGTCGTCGCGCTCGAGATGGAAGCGCTGAAGAACATCGCGCTCTGATCTGACGATCATGAACACCCCGTCTTCCCGCCGAAGCGCCGACGACCGCGGCTTCCGCCTGGGGACGGGGTTTTTCGCCCTGCTCGTCGTCCTGCTCGTCGCGGGAATCTTCTTCGAGCTCTACCGGGCGTCGCACCTCTCTCTCGAGAAGTTCGGGTTCCGCTTCTGGACCGGCCGAACCTGGGACCCCGTCTCCGGCGACTTCGGCGCGCTGCCGTTCATCTGGGGCACGCTCTACTCCTCGCTGCTCGCGATGCTGATCTCGACGCCGATCGCCCTCGGCATCGCGATCTATCTCTCCGAGCTCTCGCCGCGCCGCCTGCGGACGCCGCTCGCTTTCCTGACCGAGCTGCTCGCCGCGGTGCCGTCGATCGTGTACGGGCTCTGGGGCATCTTCGTGCTCGTGCCGATCGTGCGGAAGCTCCAGCTGGCGACGCCGGACTGGCTGAAGAAGGTGCCGCTCTTCTCCGGGCCGCCGCTCGGCGTCGGGATGGGCGCGGCGGCGCTGATCCTCGCCGTGATGGTCATTCCGTTCACGTCCTCGGTCGCGCGCGAGGTCCTGAAGGCCGTGCCGGCGACGCAGCGCGAGGCGGCCTACGCGCTCGGCGCGACCCGCTGGGAGGCGATCCGGGCGGCGCTGCGGTTCGGGCGCACCGGCATCATCGGCGCCGTCATCCTCGGGTTCGGCCGGGCCATCGGCGAGACGATGGCCGTGACGATGGTCATCGGCAACAATCCGCAGATCAAGGCGTCGCTGTTTGCGCCGCAGTACACGATGGCCGCGGTCATCGCGAACGAGTTCACCGAGGCGGCCGACAATCTCTACCTCTCGGCCCTGATCGAGATCGGCCTCGTCCTCTTCGTCATCACCGTCGTCATCAACGCGATCTCCCGGTTCCTGATCTGGAGCGTGACGCGCGAGGTCAAGGTGAAGGTGCCGAAGCCCGCCTCCACGATGGCGTACGCCGCGCCGACCGGAGGCGGGAAGTGAACAAGACCCGGCGGCGCAAGGCCCTGTCCGGCTTCGTCGTGTTCCTCTGCGGCGCCGCCGTCGTCCTCGCGCTCGTTCCGCTCTTCTTCGTCTTCGGCTACGTCATCGAGAAGGGCTTCTCGTCTCTGAACTGGGACTTCTTCACGAAGATGCCGAAGCCCGTGGGCGAGAAGGGCGGCGGCATGGCGAACGCCATGCTCGGATCGCTGTACCTGATCATGATCGCCGCGGCCTTCGCGGTGCCGGTCGGCGTGATCGCGGGCGTGTACCTGTCCGAGTACGGCAAGAAGTCGTTCGCCTCGCTCGTGCGCTTCACCGCCGACGTCCTGAACGGGGTGCCCTCGATCGTCATCGGCATCTTCGCCTACAGCCTCGCGGTCCTGCCGGTCAAACACTTCTCGGCGCTGGCCGGCGGCCTCGCCCTGGGCTTCATGATGATCCCGATCATCACGCGGACGACCGAGGAGCTGATGAATCTGGTCCCCGGAACGCTCCGCGAGGGAGCACTCGCGCTCGGGGCGACGCGCGCCCGGGCGGCTTTCTCCGTGATGGTGCCGGCGGCGTTGCCCGGCATCATCACCGGGATCCTCGTGGCGCTCGCCCGGATCTCGGGAGAGACCGCCCCGCTCCTCTTCACGGCCTTCAACAATCGATTCTTCACGACCTCCCTGAACCAGCCGATCGCGTCGCTGCCGGTTCAGGTGTTCACCTACGCCATCGCGCCCTACGAGGACTGGCACAAGCAGGCGTGGGCCGGCGCCCTCGTCCTCGTGGCTATGATCTTCATCTTCTCGGTCCTGGCGCGGCTCGTGACCCGGAGGCTCGAAAGGATGCATCGCACATGAGCGAAACGGCGGTGAGCGAAATGGAGACTTCGGTCGGAAACCCGGCTCCCGGCGCGGAGCCCGCGCGTGCGGCGGCAGCCTCGCCCTCGATGGCCGGACGCCACGTCCGGATGGAGTCGAAGAAGCTGAACTTCTCCTACGGCCCGAAGCAGGCGCTTTGGGACATCACGCTGCAGATTCCGGAGAAGACCGTGACCGCGTTCATCGGGCCGTCCGGCTGCGGAAAGTCGACCTTCCTGCGCTGCCTGAACCGAATGAACGACATCATTCCGGACACGCGCGTCGAGGGCGACGTTCTCCTCGACGGCAACGACATCTACGGGTCGGGCACCGACATCGTGGACCTCCGGCGGCGCGTCGGGATGGTGTTCCAGAAGTCGAATCCGTTCCCGAAGTCGATCTTCGAGAACGTCGCCTACGGGCTGAAGATCAACGGCCTCGCTGCACGCTCGGAGATGCCGGAGCGTGTCGAGAAGGCGCTCCGCCGGGCGGCGCTGTGGGACGAGGTCAAGGACCGCCTCGAAACCTCCGCGATGGGCCTCTCGGGCGGCCAGCAGCAGCGCCTGTGCATCGCGCGCGCGGTCGCCGTCGAGCCCGAGGTCCTCCTGATGGACGAGCCCTGCTCGGCGCTCGACCCGATCGCGACGGGCAAGGTCGAGGAGCTCATCCACGAGCTGAAGCGGGACTTCACGATCGTCATCGTGACGCACAACATGCAGCAGGCGGCCCGAGTGTCCGAGTTCACGGCGTTTTTCATGCTGGGGCGCCTGGTCGAGCACGACCGGACGGGAAAGCTGTTCACCAACCCCGGCCAGAAGATCACCGAGGACTACATCACCGGCCGTTTCGGTTAAAGGGGGCGGAGCTCATGAAATCCGTGGCGACCAGGGGAAAAGACGGCGGGGCGGCGAGGAGCGAGGCGCACACCGGCGCGATGAAGCGCATCGCGCTCATCGAGGATGACGCCGACATCGCCTACACGATCCGGTTGAACCTTCGGAAGGAGAAGCGCTACCAGGTCGAGCATTACATCTCGGGCCTCGCGGCGCTCGCCGCGGTCCAGGAGAAGCCGTTCGACCTCGTCATCCTCGACCTGAACCTCCCGGACATCGACGGGCTCGCCCTCTGCCGGGAGCTGCGGCGCGCCGACGAGACGCGCAAGATCCCGATCATCATGCTGACGGCGCGCGTCGAGGAGCGCGACAAGCTCCTCGGTTTCGAGATCGGCGCCGACGACTACATCACCAAGCCCTTCTCGATGCGCGAGCTGCTCGCGCGCGTCAACGCGCATCTGCGCCGCGTCGCCGCCTTCGAGACGTCGGAGGAGGAGATCTTCCGGGACGGCGAGCTCGTCGTGGATCGGGCCCGCTTCGAGGTGACCCTCGCGGGCGCGCGCGTGCACCTGACGAAGAAGGAGTTCGACCTGCTCTGGCTCCTCATCCGGAACCGGAACCGGGTGGTCACTCGGGACGCGATCCTCGCCCGCCTCTGGGACTACGACGCGGACGTCGAGACGCGCACCGTGGACGTCCACATCCGGGCCCTGCGGCGCAAGCTCGGCGACGCCCGCATCGAGACGGTCGTCGGGCTGGGTTACCGCTATCGCGAGGCGGCGCCGCCGAAGTAGATTTCCGACCGAGTGCGAATGCTGGACGCCCTCCCGCGATTCGGGCCCCTCCGGCATCCGACGCCGCATCAGCGAAATCCGCCATGAGGCTCCGCGCGCGCTTCACGTTTCTCTTCGCCGTCCTCGCGGCGCTGGCGGGAATCTTTCTCGTCGCCGTCACGGACGCGACGCTGCGGCGCGCCGTGCACGACCGCGTGGCCGAGCGGTTCCGCCGCGAGCTCGAGCATCTGACGTCGGATCTCGCGCGGACGCCCCCGGATGCGGAGGCGCTCGACGTCTTCCTTCGAAAGGCCGCGGCGGACCTCGAGTGCCGCATCACCGACATCGGTCCCGACGGCCGCGTGCGGCACGACACCGATCTCCTGCCGGCCGACGTCCCCGCGATGGAGAACCACGCGTCGCGGCCGGAGGTGCGCGAGGCGATCGCGACGGGGACGGGGTCATCCCAGCGCGTCTCGCCGACCGAGCAGAAGCCCATGCTCTACGTCGCCCGGCTCCTGCCGGACGGCGGCGTCCTCCGGCTCGCGATCGCCCAGGCGCGGCTCCGCCAGGTCGAGCTCGGCTACGTATGGACGATGCGCCTCGCGACGTTCGCGGTGTGCCTCCTGCTCTTCCTGATCGGCGCGAGCGCCTCCCGCCGCTTCTCCGAGCCGATCGCCGAGCTCACGCGGGCCGCGTCCTCCGTGGCCGCCGGCGATTTCGCGCGCGACCTGCCCACCGCCGGCGGCGAGGAGGTGCAGCTGCTCGGCGCCGCGATGCAGCGGATGAAGGGCGCGCTCAACCAGGCGGTCCAGCGGGCCGAGTCCGAGCGCCGGCTGACCGCGATGGTCTTCGAGCGGCTGCCGGACGGCCTCGTCGTCGTGGACTCGAAGCTGCGCGTGCTCGAATCGAACGGGCGCTTCGCCGAGATGACGGGCATCGCGACGCCCGCGGGACGCGGGATCTACGAGGTGCTGCGGGAACGCCCGCTCCACGACTGCTTCGAGGCGACGGTGCACACCGGCGAGTACTCGGAGAAGACCGTCCGGCTGCCCGACGACCGCGTCTGGCAGATCGCCGTCGCCCCGCTGCCCGACGCGCACCGCGCCGCCGCCGTCGGGGTCCTGCGCGACGTCACGCGTCTCGAGCGCACGGAGGCCATGCGCCGGACCTTCGTCGCGGACGTCTCGCACGAGCTGCGCACGCCGATCGCCTCGATCGCGGCGGCGGCCGAGACGCTGGCCGAGAGCGAGCCGGATCGCGCGGAGAGCGCGGAGCTGCTCGGCCTGATCCGCCGGCAGTCCGACCGGATGCGCGAGCTCATCGACGACCTCATGGACCTCGCGCAGATCGAGAGCGGCGCCGTGCCGCTCGTGCGCGAGGAGATTCCGCTGCGGGAGCTGCTCGCCGAGGTCGCGGAGGATCTCGAGTCCGCCGCCCGCGACCACGGCGTTTCGGTCCGCGTGCAGGGAGACGAGGGAATCACCGCGATGGGCGACCGGCGGCGCGTCGGACAGCTCGCCCGGAATCTGATCGACAACGCGATCAAGTTCTCCCCGACCGGGGCGCCGGTCGTGGTGCGGGTCTTCCGCCAGGGCGGCCGCACCGGCTTCTCCGTCGAGGACCTCGGGCCGGGAATTCCGAAGGCGGAGCGCGACAAGATCTTCCAGCGCTTCTACCAGGTGGACCGCTCGCGCTCGAAGACGCGGCCCGGCTCGGGCCTCGGCCTCGCGATCGTGAAGCACATCGCGCAGCTCCACGGAGCGGCCGTCGACGTCGAGGGCGAGGTGGGCGAGGGAAGCACGTTCCGCGTGAGCTTCCCGGTGGCCGCGTGAAGGCCGCGCGAAGGAGCGCGTAAGAGCCGCCTGAAGTCTGGGATAGGATGGCGCCGCCCTCAGACGCCGATGCTCAATCTCCTGCCTCGCGACGAGAAGTACTTCGAGCGCTTCAACGAGCTCGCGGTTCGCGTGCGCGAGGCGGCGCGCATCCTGCAGCGGTTCTTCAGCGGCGAGTCGCCGGTGCGGACCGTTCTCGGAGAGGTCAAGCGCCTGGAGCACGAGTGCGACGCGATCTCCCACGAGATCCTGCGCGGCATCGATCAGACCTTCATCACGCCGATCGACCGCGAGGACATCCACCGTCTCGCCGTGCGCCTCGACGACGTCATCGACCTCATCGACGGCACCGTCCGCCGCCTCGACATCTACCGGATCGACGGACCCACGCCGCTCTCCCGGGCCCTTTCCGAGCTCATCGTCAAGACCACCGCCGAGCTCGTCGAGGCCGTGGCGCTGCTGCGCAAGCAGAAGGGCGTCATGGAGCACTGCATCGAGATCAAGCGGCTCGAGAACGAGGGCGACGTCGTCTACCACGACGCGGTCGCGTCGCTCTTCTCGAACGGCCTCCCGGCGATCGAGGTCATCAAGTGGAAGGACGTCTACGACAACATGGAGCGCTGCATCGACTCGTGCGTCGCGGTCGCGCACGTGCTCGAGAGCGTGGTCCTCAAACACTCCTGACCGCGGATCATCGACCGCAGACGGCAGACGGCGGAACCGGATGGTCTACGTCCTCATCGTCATCGCGGTCGCGCTCACCTTCGATTTCATCAACGGGATGCACGACTCGGCGAACTCGATCGCGACGGTCGTGTCGACGCGGGTGCTGTCGCCGCTCGTCGCGGTGTTCTGGGCGGCGTTCTTCAACTTCGCGGCGGCGTTCATCTTCGGCACCGCGGTCGCGAGGACGATCGGCTCGGGCCTGATCGACGTCTCGATCGTCAACTCCGACGTCGTCCTCGGCGGTCTCCTGGGCGCGATCGTCTGGAACCTGATCACGTGGTACTTCGGCATCCCGTCGTCCTCGTCGCACGCGCTGATCGGCGGCTATGCCGGCGCGGCCGTCGCGCGGGTCGGGGTGCGGGCGATCATCCCCGGCATGGCCTGGGTCAAGACGCTGTCCTTCATCGTCTTGTCGCCGCTCCTCGGGATGGTCTTCGGCGGGGCGCTGATGGTGGGCGTGTCGTGGCTCTTCCGCACGACGCCGTACGGCTCGGTCGACCGGTGGTTCCGGCGGGGCCAGCTCTTCTCGGCGGCGGGCTACTCGCTCTCGCACGGCGCGAACGACGCCCAGAAGACGATGGGGATCATCGCGAGCCTCCTCGTCGCGAACGAGGCCCTCTTCCGCCAGCCGGGCTCGTTCCTCCACTGGATGCACCTGCCCGACATGAAAACGATCCCGTGGTGGATCATCCTCTCGGCCCACGCGGCGATCGGCCTGGGCACGCTGACGGGCGGATGGCGCATCGTGCGCACGATGGGCACCCGACTGACGAAGCTGAAGCCGTACAGCGGGTTCTGCGCGGAGACCGGTGCGGCGGCCACGATCGCCATCGCCTCATTGACCGGCGTCCCGGTGTCGACGACCCACACGATCACCGGCGCGGTCATCGGGGTGGGCGCCACCCAGCGCTTCGCGGCGGTGCGCTGGGGGGTGGCGGGCCGCATCGTCTACGCCTGGATCCTGACGATCCCGATGGCCGGGGCGATCGGCGCGCTCGCCTACGGGGTGCTCTCCGCGGTCTCGCGGTGACGCCGCGGCGGCAAAAAAAGAAGCCCCCCGTCGCCGGGGGGCACCGAAGGAGGAGATCTGTGCGTCTTCTGTCTCTTCTACGGAGGGGACCCGGCGCGCGTTGAGGGTGTATTTGACTCGGATTCTGAGCGGCCCGCTCCGCGGGCCAACCGACGAGAGCGGGGAAGTCTCATGATAATCCTCTCCCAGTGACGCGATATTGATCCGCCTCTATCTGAAAGCGGGCCGGGACGAGTCGGTCCGGCGACGGCATCCCTGGCTGTTTTCGGGCGCCATTGCCCGCTCCGAGGGCGACGGCTCGGACGGCCTCGCGGAGGTCGCCGACGCGGGGGGCCGCGTCCTGGCGCACGGCGCCTACTCGCCGGGCTCCCAGATCGTGGCGCGGCTCTGGACGTTCGATGGCCGCGTCCCGGGAAAAGACCTCTTCCGCGAGCGCTTCCACGCCGCGCGCCGGCTGCGTGAGGAGGTCCTGGCCGCGGAGACGACCGGGTCCCGCGCGGTGAACTCGGAAGGCGACGCCTGCCCCGGGGTCCTCCTGGACGTTTACGGCGAGACGGCGGTGCTCGAGCTGCTGACCGAAGGCACGGAGGCCTGGGGCGCGGCGCTCGAGTCCGCGGCGCGGGAGGTGTTCGCGCCGGGGGAGCTGCTGGTGCGGCGAAGCGGGGCGAAGAGAGACCGAAAGGAAAAACCCTCTCCGCCCAGCGGGCGGAGAGGGGAGGGTGAGGGGGGTCTGGGCGAGGCGCGCCGCGTCCCCTTCCTCGAGAACGGTCTCCGCTTCGTCGCCGACGTCGGCTCGGGTCAGAAGACCGGCTTCTTCCTCGACCAGCGGGAGAACCGTTCGCGCGTGCGCGCTTTCGCGCACGGCAAGCGCGTCCTCAACCTCTTCTCCTACTCGGGCGCTTTTTCGGTGGCGGCTCTGGCGGGCGGAGCCGCGCGCGCCGTGGACGTGGACACGTCGGCCGCCGCGCTCGAGCTCGCGCGGGAGCACCGCATCGCCAACGGCTTCGCCGCCGAGGACGCCGACTTCGTGGAGGCGGACGTGTTCGAGGACGTGCGGCGGCGCGCCGCCGAGGGGGAGCGTTGGGACGTAGTCGTCTGCGATCCGCCGGCCTTCGCGAAGAAGCGCGCCGACGTCGACCGAGCCGCGCGGGGCTACAAGGACGTCAATCGCGTCGCGATGGGGCTCGTCGCGCCGGACGGCTGGCTCCTGACGTGCTCGTGCTCGGGGCTCGTCGACGCGGACCTGTTTCAGAAGATCGTGTTCGCGGCGAGCCTCGACGCGGCCGTCCCGTTCTCGATCGCCGCGCGCCAGGGCGCGGGTCCGGATCACCCGGTCTCGCTCGACTGTCCCGAGGGCGAATATTTGAAGGGCCTGTGGCTTCGGAGGGCATAGGGGAGCCCGCCCCCGGCGTTATGATCGGCCGGTGATCGGGGCGCGGCGGCTTCTGGCGCTTTCGGGAATGGCCGCGCTCGCGGCGAGCGTCGCATTCGCGGCGGCGGCGGATCGCCAGGCGGCGCCGCCCGTCGCGGACCGACAGGCCGCGCCTCCGGTCGTCGAGGTCGGGCCCGCCGAATTCCAGCCGACGACGCCTCCCGCCCCGCTGCCGCGCCGCGCCGATCTCGTGATGGCCGCGCCGCGCCTCCCCGCGGAGGCCCGGCACGACCTCGGCGCGCTGTCCGAATCCGAGCGGGCCCGGTTGACGGCTCCCTCTGGCCGCGCGGGCGGAGCCCGGCCCAAGCGCGAGCGGATCGGCATCTCGCGCGCGCTCCCGGCCGAGGTCGGCTTTCGCGCCCTGCCGGCGGACCTCGCCGCCGGGACGTCCCGCGTCCTCGGCGGCGGTCTCGTCGAGAGGGAAGCGGACGGGAGCCTCGTGTGGACGGCCTCGTTCTCTTCGGCGGGGGCCGGCGGGCTCCGGCTATACATCGGGTCCGCCCGGCTGCCGGCCGGCAGCCTCGTCTACGTGTACGGCGGCGCCGACGAGATCCACGGACCCTACGACTTCGCGCCGGGCATCCGGCCGGAGGGCTTCTGGACGAACACGGTCTTCGCGGACACGATCGTCCTCGAGGCGCGGATTCCCGCGGGCGCGTCGGCGAGCGACCTCGCGAAGGCGTTCCTCGTCGTCGGCAATCTGGTGCATCTGGAGCATCCCGGCTTCGCGCCCTCGGCGAAGGCATCGCCCTCCGCGCGCCCCAAGTCGGACTCCTGCTTCGTCGACCGCAGCTGCGTCACCGTGCAGGACTGGCCGAACGTCGACGCGGCCTCGAACGCCATCGGCCAGTTGAACTTCAGCGACCAGGGCAGCGAGTACATCTGCACGGGCGGACTGATCAACACGTCGCCGGCGAGCAACATCCCGTACCTCCTGACGGCGAACCACTGCTTCGACAACCAGGCGTCCGCGACCTCGCTCGAGATCTTCTGGCGGTACCGCACCGCGTCCTGCAACGGTCCGGTCCCGGACGAGAACTCGTTTCCGACGACTCTCGGCTCGACGCTGCTCGCGACGGCTGCCGAGACGGCGACGGACTACACGCTCGTGCAGCTCTCGCGGGACCCGCCGGCCGGGAGCGTCCTCCTCGGCTGGACGACGGCGAATTTTCTCGGCTCCGCGGGCCTCGTGGGCTATCGCTTGAGCTATCCGCTCTCGACGGATCAGACGTACGTCGTGCCCCAGATCTACACCCGGGACCAGCTTGTCTCCGTATCGGAAGGCGAATCTTGCGCGGGCGATGGTGTCTCAACAACGCGTTTTCTCTACGAGACGGACATTCAGGGGGGCACCGGCGGCGGCAGCTCCGGCTCTCCGCTGATGCTCGAGGACCTGCGGATCATTGGGCAGGAATTCGGCGCCTGCGGCTCTAACACTAACGACAACTGCGACGTCGTCAACAACTGGACCGTCGACGGCGCCTTCAGCCTGACGTTTCCCGCGCTCAAGCAGTGGCTGCAGCCGGGCGCCCCCGGCGGGTGCATCGCGAACGCGACGACGCTCTGCCTCGACGACGCGCGCTTCCGCGTCACCGCCTTCTACGCGACGGCCGCTGGGGCGAGCGGGACCGGAATGGGCGTGCCGCTGACGGGAGACTCCGGTTACTTCTGGTTCTTCTCGGCCGACAACATCGAGCTCGTCGTGAAGGTGCTGACCGGCTGCGGCGTCAACAATAAATTCTGGGTCTTCACCGGCGGGCTGACGAACGTCGGCGTCACGCTGATCGTGGAGGACACGCTGACGGGCGCGACTCGGACGTACACGAATGCCGTCGGCAACGCCTATCTGCCGCTGCAGGACACGCAAGCCTTCGCCTGTCCCTGAGACTCGGATTCTGAGCGGGCCGCTGCGCGGCCCGACCGACGAGAGAGGGAAAGTCGCGGCAGTCCCCTCTCCCTGGAATGGGGTCCTCGGTCACGGCCCCGGTCGGCCTGCCGGTATACTCCGCGTCCCATGAATCTCGAGCTTTCGGAGGAGCAACAGCTCCTCCAGGACTCCGTCCGTGAGTTCGCGGAGGAGGTCGTGCGCCCCCGGGCGGCGCAGATCGACCAGACGGGGGAGTTCCCGCGCGCGACGTTCGCGCAGGCGGGGGAGCTCGGGCTCGCGGGCGTGGCGGTCCCGACCGAGTGGGGCGGCTCCGGGATGGACTCGGTCTCCTACGCGATCGTCATCGAGGAGATCTCGCGCGCGTGCGCGAACACGGGTGTCATCCTGTCGGTCAACAACTCGCTCGTCTGCGACCCGATCGAGAAGTTCGGCAACGACGACCAGAAGAAGCGCTACCTCGTTCCGCTCGCCCGCGGCGAGAAGCTCGGCTGCTTCGCGCTGACGGAGCCGGACGCCGGGTCGGACGCCGGCAACCAGAAGACGCGCGCGGTCCTCGAGGGGGATCACTACCGGATCACGGGCCAGAAGGTCTTCATCACGTGCGGCTCGAACGCCGACGTCTGCCTGCTCTTCGCGATGACGAACCCGGAGAAGAAAATCCGCGGAATCTCGGCGTTCCTCGTCGACGCGGCGTCTCCCGGCTTCGACCGCTCGCGCCACCAGGTCAAGCTCGGCGTGAACGCCTCGGGCACGGTCGAGATCTTCCTGACGGACGTCCGGGTTCCCGCCGCCGACCGTCTGGGCGCCGAGGGGGACGGATTCAAGATCGCGATGTCGACGCTCGATGGCGGGCGCATCGGGATCGCGGCGCAGGCCGTCGGCATTGCGCAGGAGGCCCTCGAGGCGGCGATCGCGTACGCGAAGGCGCGCCGGGCGTTCGGAAAGCCGATCTCCGATTTCCAGGCGCTGCGGTTCTACCTCGCCGACATGGCCACCGAGGTCGACGCCGCGCGGCTGCTGACCCGCAAGGCCGCGGCGGCGAAGGACGCCACGCGGAAGAACGGCGGCCGCTACTCGATGGAGGCCGCGACCGCGAAGCTCTTCGCCGCCGAGATGGCGCAGCGCGTCACGACGAAGGCGCTCCAGATCCACGGCGGCTACGGGTACACGAAGGAGTACCCGGTCGAGCGGAATTTCCGCGACGCGCGCATCACCGAGATCTACGAGGGGACGAGCGAGATCCACCGCCTGATCATCGCCCGCGAGATCTTTCGGGACGCGGGGCTTCAGATCGGATGACGCCAATCGACCAGGGCGCGCCCCTCACCCCGTCCCTCTCCCGCCGGGAGAGGGGGATGTCGGAGGCGTCGCTGCGCGACGCGACGGAGCCTTAGTTGGGTCAAACGAGAATGTTCCGAGACCGGGTGGTCTCGATGGAACAGACCCTGGAGGGCGGTGAGAAGCACCTTCCGCTCTTGAAGGAGATCTGCGCCGAGGCGCTGCCGGGATTCGAGCTGCGCGAGCACTCGCTCGAGCACGAGCGGGACCTCTTCGTCATGGACCTCGAGAACGCGGAGGGCGTCCGACGCCGCATCTGCTGGACGCGCATGGTGCTCTTCGACGCGGAGCGCATTCCGACGCTCGCGAGCGATCCGGCGGCGGCGCTTCGGGCGAAGATCGTGGAGCTCCTGCGCGCGCAGGCGTCCAGGGCCGAGATCCTGGTGACCTTCCGGCACCTCGAGGAAGGCTGGGTGGACACGCCGGAGCCGCGCCGCGACGGGCGCCGGCGCCGCCGGGGCCGCGGCGGGCGCGGGGCGGAGCGCGGCGGCGCAGGCGGACGCCCGGCCCAGGGCGGAGGTCCCGCGCGCGAGCGGGAGCGCGAGCGGCGCGCCTCGGGGCCCCAGGGCGGCGGGCCCCCGCAGCGAGGCTCGGCTCCGCAGCGAGGTCCCGTCACGCAGCGAGGCCCCGCCGCGCAGCGAGGTCCGGCCGTGCAGCGAGAGCCCGCCCCGCAGCGCCCGGCTGGCGGAGAGCGGCGCCCATCCGCGGCGCCGGTCGCGGCCGAGGCACCGGGCGGCGGAGGAGGCGCGGGCGGCAAGCGCCGCCGGCGGCGTCGCCGGCGCGGCCGCGGACCGGGCAGCGGGGCCGCGCCCGGATCCGGCGGGCCCTCTCCCGCCCAGGGGCCCGCGTGAACTTCGAGCCGACGGAGGACCAGAAGCGCATCCGCGACGCCGTGCGCGATTTCGCGGCGGCGGAGATCGCGCCGAACGTCGCGCGCTGGGAGAAGGAGGAGCGCTTCCCCCGCGAGGCGCTCGGCCGCCTCGGCGAGCTCGGCGTGATGGGCATCATGATCCCGGAGCAGTACGGCGGCGCCGGCGCCGACGCCCTCTCCTACGTCTTCGCGATCGAGGAGCTCTCGCGGGTCTCCGCCTCGACGGCCGTCATCGTCTCCGTCAACAACTCGGTCGTCTGCTATCCGATCTGGAAGTTCGGCACCGAGCGGCAGAAGAAGGAGATCCTCGCTCCGCTCGCGTCGGGGAAAGCGCTCGGCGCCTACGCGCTCACGGAGCCGCAGTCGGGATCCGACGCCGCGAACCAGAAGACGACCGCCGCGAAGAACGGCTCGGGCTACGTCTTGAACGGCGCGAAGTCGTGGATCACCAACGCCGGCGAGGCGGAGTGGTACGTCGTCATGGCGATGACCGATCCGGCCGCCGGGACGCACGGCATCACGGCGTTCCTCGTCTCCGCCGAAGACCCGGGCCTGCGCGTCGGCGCGCCCGAGGACAAGATGGGCCTGCGCTCCTCGAGGACTTCCGCGATCTTCCTCGAAGACGTCCGAGTTCCCGAGGAGCGGCGGCTGGGGGCGGAGGGGGAGGGCTTCTCGATCGCCATGCGGACGCTGGACCACTCGCGCATCGGCATCGCCGCCCAGGGAATCGGCATCGGCCAGGCCGCCTACGACGCGTCCGTCGAGTACGCGCAGACCCGCGAGTCGTTCGGGCGGAAGCTCGCCGAGCACGAGGTGATCGCCTTCCAGATCGCGGACATGCGCGTGCAGCTCGAGGCGGCGCGCGCGCTCACGTACCGCGCGGCGATGCGATCCGAGGTGCAGGGGGCGCGCTTCTCGAAGGAATCGTCGATGGCGAAGGTCTACGCCACCGAGGCCGCCAACGCGATCGCCGCGCGAGCGGTGCAGATCTTCGGCGGCTACGGCTACTCGAAGGAATATCCCGTCGAGCGCTTTTACCGCGACGCACGGGTGACGACGATCTACGAGGGCACGAGCGAGATCCAGCGCATCGTGATCTCGAAGAACGTCCTGGCGGGGAACTGACGTGGTCGACGAGACGCTGCCCCCGGAGGGGACCATGGACGATCCGACCGAGACTCCGGAATCGGCGCCAGCGCCGGCGCCCTCGTCTCTCGCCGAAGAGCCGCCGCCCGCCGCGATCTCGACCGCAGCATCCGCGCCGATCGACGAGGCGGACGAGGCGGACGAGGCGGACGAGCTCGAGCCGGAGGGCGAGGCGCCTCCCGCCGAGGCGACGACGGGGGGGACGCCCGAGCCCTCTCGTGCGGTCGGTCGCGGCCGCCCGGATCTCGCGGACCGGCGCGAGCCGCTCTACCGCGAAAGCCGCGGCTACCGACTCCGGCTCGATCCTCCCGACCTCGCGCGTCTGCGGGAGCTGCCGGGCTCCCGGGGGCGGTCCGACACCGAGATCGGCGAGGCGTTCTTCGACGGCCAGGCGGACCGGCTCGCCGCGTCGATCGAGGACGACGTCCCTTCCGGCAACGAGCTCCGCGTCGTCGTCGACCCGTACTCCCGCCAGGCGTTCCTGGCCCTGGAGAACCGGATCCGCGGGATCCTCAGCTTCTAGGGAGCACGAGCGGCGTCCGAGGCCCCGCTCGTCAAATGGGAGACGGGACTCCGAGGCCGCGTTCCCTCTGTCGTCGGTCGGGCCGCGCAGCGGCCCGCTTCAGATGTCCGCGATGACGACGATGCGCGTCTCCTTCGCGAGGCGCGCCTTCTTCTGGTGCGGATCGATTTCGACGGCGATCTCGCCCGGCGCCGCGCCCGCGGAGACGAGCACGTCCGCCCAGGCCTCCGCGCGCGAGCGCAGGAAGTCCTCCGCCACCGCCGGCTCTTCGCGTCCTTCGAAGTCCGGCATCTTCTTCAGCTTCTCGACATTGGGGCGATCGAGGACGAACGCGTAGCCGTCCCGACTCGCCCGATAGGTCTTCTGGGAGTTCGGTTCCATAGATGGGAATTTTAGGGCATCTTCCGGGTTTTGCGGCCACGATGAATTTCGCGCACCGGGTCCTCCTCCGGTCCGGCCTCGCCTCGGCCCTCGTATTTTTCCTGGTCGCCGCGGCCGGCGCGGCCGAGACGATCCGGAATCACTTCGACACCGACTCGATGATGCGGCCGCCCGGCTTCTTCGAGCTCGTCGTGCTCGGCGAGAACCCGGCGCCCGCACGCTGGCTCGTGCTCGCCGATCCGAACCCGGTCTCCGCGCCGAACCGGCTCGCGCAGGTCGAGGCGAAGCGGCCGGCCGACTCGATCGCGGCCGCGGTGCGCCGCACGTACGCGTTCGAGGACGGCAGCGTGACGACGTTCCTCCACCAGGGCGGCAGCCTCGCCGGCCTCCTTCTCCGGATGGCCGACGAGAAGAACTACGTCGTGTTGCTCGTCGACACGGCGACGGGCGAGGCGGTGCTCTCGTCGTGGCGGGACGGCAAGGCTTCGGAGCTCGGCCGCGGCCGCGCGGCCTTCGCGCGGAACTGGGAGAAATTCGGCGTGGTCGCGCGCGGATCCTCGCTCACGGTCACCTTCGACGACCAGAAGCTCTTCGAGGCGACGGATCCGCACCCCGCGAGCGGGCGCACCGGGCTCGTCGCCGCGGGCCCGGGCGAGGCCTCGTTCGACGAGTTCGTGCTCGAGTTCCAGCCGAAGCCGTAGAGCGGCTCCAGCCGGCTTACGGCTCCCGGCTCACGATCCCGGCCCCACCGAGTCCGCGAAGCGGAACCGTCCGCCCTCGACCTTGAGCACCACCGCGGGCTTGATCGGGTTGCGGTCCGCATCCATGGTGATCCGGCCCGTCACGCCCGCGAAGTCCTTCGTGCTCGCGAGCGCGTCGCGGACCCGCGGCCCCTCGGTCGACCCGGCGCGCTCGATGGCGTCCGCGAGGAGGCGCATCGCGTCGTAGGAGGTCGCCGCGATGGAGTCGGGTTCGGCGCCGTACTTCTTCCTGTACTCGTCCACGAATCGCCGCACGGCCGGCGCCGGATCGTCGACCGAGTAGTGGTTGGAGAGATAGGCCCCCTCGATCGCCGCGCCGCCGATCTCGACGAGCTTCGGCGAGTCCCACCCGTCGGCGCCGAGGAGCGTCGCCTTGACCCCGAGCGACCGCGCCTGCCGCGCGATGAGTCCCGCGTCGGTGTAGTAGCCGGGGACGAAGAGGACGTCCGGCGAGAGGGGGCGGATCGAGGTCAGCTGCGCGGAGAAGTCGCTGTCGCCCTCGCTGTATTTCGCGTCGGAGACGATGCGTCCGCCGGCGGCCGTGAACGCCGTTCGAAACGCGTCCGCGAGCCCGACGCTGTAGTCGCTGCGGGAGTCGGTCAGGATCGCGGCGGTCTGCGCCTTCAGGTTCCTGCGGGCGAATGCGGCGAGGACCTTGCCCTGGTAGGCGTCGATGTAGCAGACGCGGAAGATGTAGTCGCCCTTCCGCGTCACCTCGACGTTGGTCGAGGAGGGCGAGATCATCGGCACGCCGTAGCTCTGCGCGATCGGCGCCGCGGCGAGGGAGCGCGAGGACGCGTTCTCGCCGATGAGCGCGACGACGTGGTCGCGCGTGATGAGCTTCGACACCGCCGACGCCGCCTCCGAGGCTTCCCCGCGGTCGTCCTCCGCCACGAGCGAGAGCGGCCGTCCGAGGACGCCGCCGGCGCGGTTGATCTCGGCGATCGCCATCAGCGCGCCGTTGCGGCCGGAGATCGCGAAGGTCGCCTGCTGCCCGGTCAGCGCGCCGAAGAAGCCCACCTTGATGCCCTGGGAATCGGCCGGCTTCACCGCGCCGCAGGCGGCGGCGAGGAGGGCCGTCAAAATCGTCAGGGCGCGGAGTCGCGGCATGAGCGCGGCCGATTCTACTTCTCGGCGACCGGTCCTCGCTGCGCTCGGTCCGTGCGCCGGCGCGGCGTCCCCCGCGCGGGGAGTCGCGGGATAGGATTCGCGCGCGGAGGACCGATGCCGAGAATCTCGCTCGTGGGCCGGTCGGCGGCGGCCGGCGCCGCCCGGGAGGCGTTCGAACGCAAGATCGCCGAGCGCGGCAACATCCCCAGGATGTACCGCGTGTTCGCGCACCGCCCGTGGCTCCTGACCACGATGGACGCGCACTTCGCGGCCGTCATGGGGTCCGGCACCGTGCCGCTGAAGACGAAGGAGATGCTGGCGCTGCAGACGTCCCAGGAGAACGCGACGCGGTACTGCATGGCGTCCCACACGATCCTGGCGGAGCGGTGCGGCGCCACTCCGGCCCAGCTCGCCGCGCTGCGGGACGTCGAGGGCGGGCCCTTCACGGACAAGGAGAAGGCGGCGCTCCGCTTCGGCCTCCAGATGACCCGCGACGCGAACCGCGTCCCCGAGGCGACGCTCGAGGAACTGCGCCGCCACTACACCGAAGCCGAGATCGTCGAGATCGCGGCCGTCGTGGGCCTCTTCGCCTACTTCAACCGCTTCAACAACGCGTTTGGCCTCGAGCCCACGGAACCGGGCGAGGGCGTCGACTCGTAATTGGGAGGCGGCGGCTGATAGGCTGCCGGCCTTCGAGAGAGGCAACTGCAGGAAAACACATGAGTTCGACGAAGACCTACGACGTCTGCATCATCGGATCCGGTCCCGGCGGCTACGTCGCTGCCATCCGGGCGTCCCAGCTCGGCATGAGCGTTCTGGTCGTCGAGAAGGAGCCGCGCCTGGGCGGCGTCTGCACGCTCTGGGGCTGCATTCCCACGAAGGCGCTCCTCCACACGGCCGACCTCCTCGAGGAGGCGCGGCACGGCGGCGAGGTCGGGGTGGCCGCTCGCGAAGTGCACCTGGACATGCCGGCGGCGATGAAACACAAGGAGAAGATCGTCCGCCAGTCGACCAACGGCATCTCGTACCTGATGAAGAAGAACCGGGTCGACGTCGCGGCGGGGTTCGGCCGCCTCGCGGCGCCGGGCCGCGTCGTGGTCGCCGGGGCGGACGGCGCCGAGACGACCTATGGGCGAAGAACGTCATCGTCGCGACCGGCTCGACGCCGCGGTCGCTGCCCGGGATGGAGATCGACGACAAGTGGATCCTCTCGTCCACGTCGATGCTGGAGGTCGCGGAGGTGCCGAAGTCGCTGGTCGTCATCGGCTCCGGCGCCGTCGGGGTCGAGTTCGCCTCGATGTACGCGCGCTTCGGCTCGAAGGTCACGATCGTCGAGGTGCTGCCCCGCATCGTGCCGGTCGAGGACGAGGAGATCTCGCGCGAGCTCGCCGCGGCCTTCAAGCGGCAGGGGATCGCGGTCTATCCCGAGACCCGCGTCGAGCGGCTGACGAAGGGCGACGCGGGTGTCGAGCTGATCGCCCGCTCGCCGGGCGACAAGACCGAGACCTTCCGCGCCGAGAAGGTGCTGATGGCCGTCGGCCGGCGCCCGCTGACCGACCGCATCGGCCTGGAGGAGCTCGGCGTCGCGACGGAGAAGGGTTACATCCGGGTGGACCCGATGATGCGCACGAACGTGCCGGGCGTGTACGCGATCGGCGACGTGCTCGCCACACCGGCGCTCGCCCACCTGGCATCCGCCGAGGGCGTCGTGGCCGTCGAGCACATGGCGGGAAAGAACCCGCCGCCGATCAACTACGACCAGATCCCCGGCTGCACGTACTGCTCGCCCGAGATCGGCTCGATCGGGCTGACGGAGGCGAAGGCCCGCGAGCGCGGCTACGACGTCGCCGTCGGCAAGTTCCCGTTCTCGGCGATCGGGAAGGCGCGGATCCTGAACCAGGCCGCGGGGTTCGTGAAGATCGTCGCCGAGAAGAAGTACGACGAGGTCCTCGGCGTCCACATCATCGGCCCGGCGGCCACGGAGCTCATCGCGGAAGCGGGCACGGCCATGAAGCTCGAGACGACTTCCGAGGAGCTCGTCCGCACGATCCACGCGCACCCGACCCTCTCCGAGGCGATCCACGAGGCCTCGGAGGCGGTCTCCGGCCACGCGATTCACATTTGACGCGCCGTGGCGCGCCAGCGCCCGCGGCGCGTCATCCCGAGCGGAGCGAGGGATCCCTTTGTTGGCCCGGCTTTAGTCCGGGGTTTGCGGCACGCTCGCGGTGGAGGCCGCCTGGGCCGCCGCCATGCCCTGCTGGATCGGCCTCGTCAGCGCCGGGCCGCCGGAGCCGGCGGCTGCACCGCCGGCGGGCTGGCCCGTGCCGCCGACCACGGTGGCCGTGCCGCCCTGCATGGCGAGGTTCGCGATCGGCTTCGGATTCGTCGAGGACGGAGCCGCCGCCTCCTTCGCTGTGATCTTCGTCGAGCTCTTGACGTCCGAGCGCCGAAGGCTCATCAGCTTCCCGTCGGGATAGGCGTGGAAAAGGAGCATCCCTCCCTTGACCACCGGCGCGCCGATCGACACCTGGCTTCCGGAAGGCGCGAGGTCCAGGCGGAAGTACGCCGGCTCGGCGGCCGGAGGCGAGGCGAGGAACAACATGACGAGCAGGTGGGACATCGCAGTCTCCCTAATGTCTGGTCAACGGGTCGCCGCGTTGGGCCTACTTCGGGTTCGAGGTCACGACGGCGACGCCGTCCGCGACCGGGACGATCGAGGGGCCGGAGCCCTTGCCGTTGGAAGTGGTGACCGCGACGCCGTCCGCGACCGGGACCACCTGCGGTCCCGAAGCCGCGGCCGCCGCATTCGCGGAGGCGATCGGACGAGTCAGCGCGGGCCCGCTGGAGGCAGTGATGGGCCGGCCCGACGACGAGGGAATGTTCGAGCTGCCTCCCTGCATCGCGAGGTTGGCGATCGGCTTCGGATCGGAGGCGGCGGGACCGGCGGCGTCCTTCGCGCTGATCCGCGTGGTGGTCTTGACGTCCGACCGCCTCAGGCTCATCAGCTTCCCGTCGGGATAGGCGTGGAAGAGGACCATCCCTCCCTTGACCACCGGCTCGCCGATCGCCACCTGGCTGCCGGAGGGCGAAAGCTCCAGCCGGAAGTACGCCGGCTCGACGGCCGCGCCCGAGGCGAGGAGGAGGGCGACCGCGAGGTGTCGCATCGTTGGTCTCCTTTGAGTCTGCCGATCATTGTGGCCGAGCCGGGGCGCGAGTCTGCGTGATGCGTCTCACCATTCCGGCGACGATAGGGATCCCTCGCTGCGCTCGGGATGACAGGATGTGCGTCGTGCCGCAACCGGGAGAGGGGCCTCTAAGGAACGTTCCCTCTCATGTCGTTCGGTCGCGCAGCGACCGCCCGAATCCGAGCCTCCGAGCCCAGCAATGGATGTCGACGCGCTCGCGCGTCGACATCACTGCGGCGGGTTCTGCCCGTTCGTGGCCGAGGGATTCGTCGGCGGCGAGCCCGGAGACGACTGCGTCGCGTTCGACGGCGCGTAGGCGTAGGTCCGGCCGACCTGGTAGTCGTTGGCCGAGTTGGGCATCGCCTCGGACTGTCCCGGAATCACGTTGTTGTAGAAGCCGGGACCCCCGAGCTGGTTCTCTTTCGCGGCGCCGGCCTTGGCCTGGCCGATGACGCGCGCGTTCTGCGGCCCCGCCTGCGACGAGCCGCCCTGCATGGCGAGATTGCCGATCGGAATGACCTGCGCGGCCAGGTTCGCCGAGTTCGCGCTCGACGGGGCGACCTGGGCGACCGACTTGACGCTCGAGCGCGGCATGCTCATCAGGTTTCCGCTCGGGTAGCCGTGGAAAACCACCATCTGTCCCTTGGTGACCGGAAGGTCCGTCGCGACGATGGTCCCGGATGGAATCAACGTGATCTGATAGAACTTCTGTTCCGCGCGGAGAACGAGGGCGCTGCCGAGCAGGATGGCGGCGGCCAGAAAGCGGTATCTCATGACCGACCTCCTCGAAAAAGGGTATCACGCGCGTCCTCCGCATGGGCGCGGGGAAGGGGACGAGCGCCCGAAGCCCGCACCGGTTGAAGGAGATAGCCTCGTCCGGCCTTCGGGGAGCCGAGACTAGAATGGCGCCTCGAAATTCGAATCCCATGACGTCGCAGGAATCTCCCCGTCCGGCCGACCTGTCGGCCCTGCGCATCCGCCGCGAGCCCGAACGCCGCTCGCGGGGGACGCGGGGATGGCTCCTGCTCGCCGCCGTCCTCGTGGTCGCGGCCGGGGCGGCCGCCTACGTGCTCGCCGGCCGGGGGCTCCGCCCCACGAAGGTGGAGGTCGTGAGCGCCGCGGTCGTGACCGAGGGCCAGGCGACCACGGTCCTCAGCGCGACGGGCTACGTCGAGGCCGAGCGCAAGGCGGACCTGTCGCCGAAGATCACCTCGCGCATCACGCAGCTGAACGTGACGGAGGGGACCCACGTCCGCAAGGACGACGTCATCGCGCGGCTCGACTCGACCGACCTCGACGCGCAGCTCGCCGAGGCGAAGGCCAACTGGGTCAATGCGCAGGCCGAGCTCGAACGCCAGAGGAACCTGTACGAGCAGGGTCTCGCGCCGAAGTCGACGCTCGACGCGGCCGTCGCGAGCGAGGCGGCCACGCGCGCCCGCGTCCGCTACGTCGAGGCGCTCATGGACTACACCGTGATCCGCGCGCCGTTCACCGGCGTCATCACCGCCAAGCGCGCCTTCGTGGGGGAGGCGGTGTCGCCGTTCGGCTCCTCGCCGTCGGGCGGCGGCTCGGGCGGCGCGATCGCGACGATCGTCGAGTTCTCCTCCCTCTACGTCGGCGCGGACGTGAACGAGGCGAACCTCTCCCGCCTGAAGCAGAACCAGCCGGCCGAGATCTTGCTCGACGCCGCGCCCGACAAGGTCTACCACGGGCGGCTGCGCCAGATCGTCCCGGCCGCCGACCGCCAGAAGGCGACGGTGCGCGTGAAGGTCGCGTTCCTCGACCCCGACGAGCGCGTGCTGCCGGACCTCTCGGCGCGCGTCAGCTTCACGTCGGAGCCGACGCAGGGCAAGGAGGCGCGGTCGCGCGTCGTCGTCCCGAAGGGGGCGCTGGCGACGGTGGACGGGAAGACCGGCGTCTACCGGATCGTGGACGGCCACGCGGTCTTCACGCCGGTGACCGCCGGCGGCGACGTCCAGGGGCAGGTGGAAATCACGCAGGGGCTGCAGGGAGGCGAGCGGCTGATCTCGCTCTCCGGCGGCGTGCGCATCCAGAACGGCGACCGGGTCCGCGCCGAAGGACAGGAGAGCTGAAATGGCCGAACCGCTGATCCGCATCGAACACGTCGAGAAGATCTACCGCCGCGACCAGATCGAGGTGCCGGTCCTTCTCGGCATCGATCTCGACATCCCGGAGGGCGAGTACGTCGCGCTCATGGGCCCCTCGGGATCCGGGAAGACGACGCTCCTGAACCTCATCGCGGGGATCGACTCGCCGACGCGGGGCCGCATCGTCGTCGCGGGGCGCGACATCGCGACCCTCGGCCAGTCCGAGCTCTCGCGGTGGCGCTCGAACACGGTCGGCTTCATCTTCCAGCTCTACAACCTGCTGCCGGTGCTGACCGCCTACGAGAACGTCGAGCTGCCGCTGCTGCTGACGCAGCTGAAGAAGGCCGAGCGGCGCCAGCACGTCGAGACCGCGCTGTCGATCGTCGGCCTCGCCGACCGGATGGACCACTACCCGCGCCAGCTCTCGGGCGGCCAGGAGCAGCGCGTCGCGATCGCCCGCGCGGTGGTGTCGGACCCGAAGATCCTCGTGGCCGACGAACCCACCGGCGACCTCGATGCGAAGTCGGGCGACGAGATCCTCGAGCTGCTGCGCCGGCTGAACGAGGAGTTCGGCAAGACCATCGTCATGGTGACCCACGATCCCAAGGCGGCGGCGCGCGCGCACCGGATGATCCACCTCGATAAGGGGGTCCTGCACACCGACGAGCGCACGGAGGCGGGGGCGGGGAGGCGGCCGTGAAGTACTTCCACCTCATCTGGAAGAACGTCTTTCGCAAGAAGCTGCGCACGGGCCTGACGGCCAGCTCGATCGTCATCGTGCTGACGCTGATCGTCATCCTGACGTCGCTCCTCGAGGCCATGCAGGCCGATCCGTCCGGCGGCCGGGGGGCGAACCGTCTCGTCGTCCAGCACGCGACCGGCCTCGGCAACTTCCTGCCCCTGTCGCAGCGCCAGCGCATCGAGCAGATTCCCGGCGTCGTCGCGGTCACGCCGGAGACCTGGTTCGGGGGCGTCTACAAGGACGACAAGCCGGAGAACTGGATCGGCCAGCTCTCCGTGGATCCCGACATCTACTTCGACAAGATCTTCGACGACGCGACGATCGATCCGGCCGTCAACGCCGAGTGGAAGGCGACCCGCAACGGCTTCGTGGCCGGCAGGAAGATCGCCGAGAAGCACGGGTGGAAGAAGGGCGACCACATCATCCTGAAGGGCACGTACATTCCGCTCAACCCCGACCTCGTCTACATGGGTCCGTACAGCGCGGGGGACGAGACCAACATCTTCTTCCACAACGAGTACCTGAATCAGTCCGACTGGGTGCTGGCGAACAAGGTCACCGGGCTCTACTACCTGAAGGTCGACAGCGGGGAGAACGTCCCGCGCGTCGCGGCGGCGATCGACAAGATGTTCGAGAACAGCGACGCCCCGACGAAGACCCTGACCGAGAAGCAGTTCCAGCTCCAGTTCATGGAGATGATGGGCAACGTCAAGCTGCTCATCAACGGCATCTCGCTGATCATCCTCTTCGCCGTGACGCTCATCGTCGCGAACACCGTGGCCATGTCGGCACGCGAGCGCGTGACCGAAATCGCGGTGATGCGCACGCTCGGCTTCGGAAGCGGGCACATCCTGGGGTTCATCCTCTCGGAGGCGGTCCTGATGTCGCTCCTCGGCGGGGTCATGGGCATCCTGCTCGCCCAGTACGTCTTCATCCCGCTGCTGGTGGCGGGCGCCGCCAAGACGGCCATCTCGATCTGGCTGATCAACTTCAAGGTGAGCCTGCCGACGCTGGCCCTCGCCTTCGTCGTCTCGGTGGGCGTGGGCATCCTGGCGGGATTCCTGCCGGCGATCCAGTCCTCGCGTCTCCGGATCGTCGACGGCCTGCGCAAGGTGGTGTGACGATGGCGATCCCGCTGAAGTACAACCTGCGCAATCTCGTCGCGCGCAAGGCGTCGACCGGGATGACGGCCTTCGTCATTGGCCTCGTGGTCGCCGTCTTCCTGTGCGTGCTCGCCCTGGAGCAGGGCGTCACGCGGACGCTCTCGGTGACGGCCTCGACGCGCAACGTCATCGCGATGCGGGTGGGATCCCAGGCCGAGATGCAGAGCGTGATCACCCGCGACCAGGCCGACCAGATGCAGTCCATGCCCGGCCCCGAGCGCTCGGCGGCCGGCGTCGCCTTCGTATCGCCGGAGCTGATCACGCTCATCAACGTGCCGCGCGAGGACGGGAAGACCTACTCGAACGTGCAGGTCCGGGGGATGTCGCCCGTCGGCGTCGAGATCCGGCCCAACGTGAAGATCGTCGAGGGGCGCATGTTCACGGCCGGCACCAACGAGGCGATCGTCTCGAGAAATCTCTCCCGGCGCTTCGCGAACCTCCGCGTCGGGGACACGCTGCGGACGGGGAGCTTCCGCTGGGTCATCGTCGGCCTGTTCGACGCCCAGGGCAGCGCCTACGAGTCGGAGATCTGGACCGACGTGCGGGACTTACAGCAGCAGTACAAGCGCGACATGTACTCCTCCGTCTTCGTGCGGCTCCCGGACTCCGACGCGGCCGCCCGCTACATCGAGACGATCAAGGGAGATCAGCGCCTGAAGCTGGAGGGCAAGACGGAGCGGAAGTATTACGACGAGCAGATGGTGACCGGCGCTCCGATCAAGGCGCTCGCGTTCCTGGTCGGAATCTTCACCGCGATCGGGGCCTCCTTCGGGGCGATGAACACGATGTACGCGCAGGTCTCGGCGCGCACGCGCGAGATCGGGACGCTGCGGGCGATCGGGTTCTCGCGCCGTTCGATCCTCGTCTCGTTCGTCATCGAGGCCCTGATGCTCTGCCTCGCCGGCGGGCTCCTCGGCATCGTCTTCACGTTCCTCGTCTTCAACCTCTTCCTGACGCGCCCCACGGGGACGATGAACTTCCGCACCTTCTCGGAAGTGCTGTTCAACTTCCGGATGACGGTCCCCTTGATTGCGGGCGGCCTCGCGTTCGCCTTCGCGATGGGCGTCGTCGGCGGTTTCTTCCCGGCCTTCCGCGCGGCGCGGCTGAACATCACGACGGCGTTGCGGGAGGTCTGATGTCGAGCGGGAATCCGAAGCGGGCCGCCGGGAGCCGACTGGCCCTGGCCGTGATCCTCCTGAGCGCCGGCATGGGGACCGCCCGGGCCTCGATCCAGACGGTCACGATCGGCGATCTCTACGACGGGGGAACTGTCAACCTTTCGGCGGGCGACACGCTCGAGCTGCGGCTCGCGCCGGGGCCCGGCGGGTGCGCCTGGCGGGTGGCCTTCGGCGACGCGGCGGTGATGAAGCCGGAGGGCGATCCGCCGACCGGTCCGCCGTTCCGGTACAAGGCCGTCACCGGCGGCTCGACGAGCCTCGGTCTCGCGTGCCTCTCCCCGACGGACGCCCAGGCGCCCGCGGGCGGCCTGTTCCGGGTGCAGGTCGTCGTCAAGGACTCGCTGCTGCCCCGGGGCCTGCTCCTCGAGACGCCCGACAGCGGCTCCGACATCTTCCTCGCTCAGGGCGAGGTGCTCCAGGTGAGGCTGCCCTCCACCCCGTCGACCGGCTTCTCCTGGGCGATCGCGTCCAACTCGCCGTCGGTGCTCCGCCCGAGCGGCGAGCCGAAGTACGAGCCGCCGGGCAAGGGAGCGGCGGGAGCCGCGGGCACGCAGACCTTCGAGTTCCGTGTCGTCGGCGGCGGCGGCGCCTTCCTCGAGCTCGTCTATCGCCGTCCCTTCGAGAAGGACGTGGCGCCGGCGAGGCGCTGGGGGGTGTTCGTGGCCGCGGCGGCCGTCGGCCCCTGAGCCCCTCCCCAAAATCGATTCCCGTTTCTCTACACTGGTTCGGTGCGCCTGACCTTCTACGGCACGCGCGGTTACGTGCAGGAATCGTCGCGCAGCCACGCCGGGCATTCGGCCTTCGTCCTCGAGGCGAAGCGGTTCCGCCTGCTCTGCGACTTCGGCGAGAACCGGAAGGGCCTGCTCGCGAAGATCCGTCCCGACGCGATCTTCGTCTCGCACGCGCATCCGGATCACGGCTGGGGACTCTGGGAGGGCACGGACCTGCCCGTCTACGCCTCCGCCATCACCCACGAGATCCTGAAGGAGCTCCCGCTCTTGAACCGCGTCGTCCTCGAGCCGCGCGAGGAAGTCGCTATCGGGCCCTTCCGCCTCGCCGCGCAGCCGACGATCCACTCGGTGCGGTGCCCCGCCGTGGGCGCGCGGATCGCGCTCGACGGCTTCACGTTCGTCTACTCGGCCGACATCGTCGCGTTCGAGGACCCGGACGCGGCGCTCTCCGGCGCGGACTTCTACCTGGGCGACGGGTCGACCCTCACCGACTCGCTCGTGCGGCGGCACAAGAGCGGCGTCCTGATGGGCCACACGACCGTGCGCGCGCAGCTCGGCTGGCTGGCGCGCCACGGCATCGTCCGCGCGGCCTTCTCGCACTTCGGAAGCGGACCGATCGAGATGGGCGACGACGCGCTCCGGGAGGCGACGGAAAAGCTCGCCGCCGCGAATCCGCCCGGCTGCGCCGTCGCGCTCGCGCACGACGGACTCGAGATCGAGGTCGGGCGCTAGTCGGCCATCGGCCGCTTCGCGGTCGGCGAGTCGCGGGTTCCTAGGGGAGCGTCGAGCGCGTGTGCGCGGGGAGAGCCGGTCCCGTCGCGACGACCGGCGCCTCCGCGGGGACCTCCCGGACCGAGGCCTCGAGCACCGCGCGGCGGGCTTCTCCGGCGCGCTTGACGAACGCGAGCAGGCCGCCGGCCATCATCACGTAGAAGCCGCCCCACACGAGCGCGATGAGCGGCTTGTGCGTCACGTCGACCGACATCGACTCGGTCGTGGCGGCCTGGAACTCGTCCTTCGGGTTCTTCGAGACGCCCGTCAGGCGAAGGACCACGGCGCCGTCGTTCGGCGAGACGGCGAGCATGCGCGCCTTCGCGTTCGGGTAGCCGGGCAGCGTCGCCTCGGGAGCGTCCGCCGACTGCGTGTCGAGATGGAAGTTGTAGCGGATCTCCGCGTCGCGGTTGACGCCGTCCGACGTGAGCGTCAGATCGGCGAGGACGAGGACCTCCTTGCCGCCCTGCATCATCGCCGAGCGGTCGGCGTTCAGGTCCTTCAGCGTGTAGCCGACCCCGTCGATCTGCGTGGTCGTTCCCTTGTTCAGACGCACGTCGCGCCCGACGATCTCCGGCTGGCCGGGGTCGTACTGCTGCGGGGCGATGTAGAGGTCCATCGTCGCCGAGTTGCGGATCGACGGGTTGATCATCAGCTGCCCGGTCCGCGAGTTCTCGTACATCTTCGGATACGCGTAGAACGTCTTGCCGTCCTTGGGCTCGACCCGGATCTCCATCGCCTGCTTGCGCTCCGTGGTGCCGGGGACGACCCGCAGGAAGGTCAGCGTCGTGTCGCCCACCTTCTTCGGGACGTTCAGCGGCAGGTTGACGCGCTGGGAGACGGCGTAGGCGCCGGAGACGACGATGCCGGCGAGCATGATGCCGACGCCCACGTGCGCGAGGTAGCCGCCCGCGCCGCCGAACTTGCCTTTGCCGGCCTTGCGGAGGACCGCTCGCAGGTTCATGTCGGCCGCGAAGAAGGCCGTGAAGATCAGCACGAGCGTCTCGGGCTTGTTCGCCCCGAGCGCGAAGGCCGCGGCCGTCAGGATCGCCGCGACCGCGAGCGAGCGGCGCGAGCTCCTGAAGAGCCCGATCCCCGTCTCGCCCTTCCAGCCGACGAACGGCACGAGGCCCGCGAGGAGCACGAGCAGGAACCCGGCGGGCGTCGTGGTCTTGCCGTAGAAGCCGGTCTGCACCTGCGACGGCGTCCGGCCGAGGCGCGTCAGGATCGGGGCCGAGGTGCCGAGCAGGATCACGGTGGCGAGCGCGCAGAAGACGGCGATGCCCAGAATGAAGAAAACGCTCCGCGACAGCAGCGGCGGCTCCTCCTGCACGGGCTTCGGGATCTCGCGCCAGCGCCAGGCGATCAGCGCGGCCGAGGCGCCGATGAAGAACACGAGGATGCCGACGAGCCAGCCCGTGATCCCGAGGTCGATGAACGAGTGCACGGAGAAGTCCGCGAGGACGCCCGAGCGCGTCAGGAACGTGCCGTAGAGGATCGCCGCGTACGCCGTGCAGGCGAGCAGGAGATTGATCTTGCGGTGCTGGTTCTTGGAGCGCTGCAGGAACATGCCGTGCACGAGCGCCGTCGTGAAGAGCCACGGCACGAGGCTCGTGTTCTCGACGGGGTCCCAGCCCCAGTAGCCGCCCCAGCCGAGCGTCTTGTAGGCCCAGTAGCCGCCCATGAGAATCGCCGTCCCGAGCGTCAGGAAGGTCAGCAGCGCCCAGGGCAGCGCGCGGGTGATCCAGCCATCCCACCGCTTCTTCCAGAGCGCGGCGATCGCGAAGGAAAACGGCACCGAGAGCGACGCGAATCCGAGGAACATGACCGGCGGATGGATGACCATCCAGGGGTCCTGGAGCAGCGGGTTCAGGCCGACGCCGTCGGCGGGCGCGGGCGGCGGGAGGAGCTTGAACGGGCTCTGCTTGCAGAGGATCGCGATGATGCCGAGGAAGGTCGAGATGTACACGACCATCACCGGCGCCTCCTGCTCCTTGGCGCTCCGCCAGACGAAGAGCCCGATGATCGAGCCCCAGAAGCACCAGAGCAGGAACGAGCCCTCCTGGCCGGCCCAGAAGGTCGAGATCAGGAAGTGGAACGGCAGGTCGGACGCCGAGTACGAGTTGACGTACGAGACGTCGAAGCGGTGCTGCAGCAGGAGCGTCATCAGGATCGCCGCGGCGGCGATCACCGAGACGGTGAACGCGGTGTAGAGCGTGCGCGCGAGGGGGAGGAGCTCCTTCTTGCCGCGGTCGACCAGCAGGTAGACGACCGCGCCGGCCGTACCGGCGAGGAGAGCGCTCCAGATCGCGGCGACGCCGGGCCAGACGTACATGGCTAAGAGGCCTGGGCGGGCTTCGAGGCGTAGCTCTTCTCGACCTCCGCGCCCTGGTATTTCGAGGGACACTTCACGAGCAGCTTCTCCGCGTCGATCCGCCCGTCCTGGTAACGGCCGATGGCGACGATCGAGATGGCGTCCTTGAAGTTGCCGGGCCGCAGGCCCTTGTAGACGACCGGCATCCGATGGCCGTTCGGGTCGATGAGCTCGAACGAGAGCTGCTCGGTCTTGTCGTCGTAGCGGTCGCTCTGCTTGTCGAGGGCGCCCATGACCTGGACGACGCCCTTCGTCTTCTTCGCCTCGTCGAACGACAGGTAGGGCGTCAGCGTCTTCTGGAAGGCGGAGAGGCCGAACCCGACGAATGCCAGAGTCATGACCGCGGCGATCCAGTAACCCTTTTTCACCGGGAACGCTCCTTTTCCGAGACACGGCGGTCGAGCCGCCAGAGATAGACGAAGAGGCCGATCCAGATCACGACGTTGACGGCGGCAAGATACCCGAGGCTCGTCATGGCGGTCAGTCTCTCCCTCCTGCGTGTCCCATGCAACTCTGGCCCCGGGGACGGTTTCTTGAGTGACGCAAATGCATCACCTCCCCGGGAAGTGCGAAAGCCCTCGTGCCACTCGGCTTATCCGCGCCGGGCGAGGCGTTCCGCCCGCGCCGCGATCGAAAGCATCCAGAAAAAGAGGCCCGAGAAGGCCGCGAGCCCGTTGAAGAAAACGACGCGGGTCGGCGTGTCCATCAGGATCTTGCCCTGGGGATTGATGACCGTCTGGGGATGGAGCGACGCCGTCACGCGCGGCGCGACGATCGTCAAAAAAGGCATCAGGACGCCCGCGAAGAGCGCGTACGCGGCGGCGATCCGGGGGCGCCGCTCGGGGTCCTCGACGGCCTCCCTCAGGAAGAGGTACGCCCCATAGAGGAACACGAGGAGCAGGTACGAGGACTCGCGCGGATCCCAGTTCCACCACGTGCCCCACATGATGTTGGCGAAGAGGGAGCCCGTCACGAGCGTCAGGACGCCGAAGACGAGGCCGATCCGGATCGAAGCGACCGCGACGTCGTCGTACCAGGGGTCCTTCTTCCAGAGGAAGAGGGCGGAGTAGACGGCCCCGACGATGAACGCGAGCGTCGCCGCCCACGCGCACGGCACGTGGAAGAACACGATGCGCGAGGACTCGCCGATGAAGCCCGTGGCGGGCTTCGGCCACAGGAACGCCGCGACGATGACGGCGCCCATGTAGGGAAGAAGGAGCAATTTGAGCGCTTTGGTCATTTCCCTTTTCTCCTGCGTCCGGTCTCCGGAGTCCCCGCTCTCAGTCCTCCCAGGCCACCGCGGCCAGCATATATGCCGCGCACGCGGCGGCGCCGTCGTAGGCGATCAGGATCCGGATCCCCTCGGCGGGAAACTCCCCGGTGGTCGCCTGCGTGGTCGCCCGAATGGCCGTCTGCAGGAGCGGCACGACGAGCGGGAAGGCGATCAGCACGAAGAGGACGTTGCGCTGGCCCGCTCGCGCGACGAGCGCGGACAAAAACGTCGACACGACGGCGAGCCCGAATCCGCCCACCACCATGATCGCGGCGACGGCGAGAAAGGAGCCGACCTTCCACTCGAGCAGGATGATGAAACCGGGGATGGTGACGGCCGTCATCGCGAGGAAAAGGATGAAGTTGAAGAGCGTCTTGCCGGCGAGGACGTAGACGGCGGGGATCGTCTTGCGCAGCGCGAGGCCGGTCCCGGTCTCCTCCTCGGCGACGAAGGCGCGCGGCAGGCCGGTCGCCGCCGCGAAGAAGAGGATGATCCAGAGGAGCGCCGCCAGCAGCGGCGGACGGTCCTCGGCGCGCAGTCCGAACGGTCCGACCCCGAAGGAGACGAGCGCGAGCGCCGTCGCCGCGAAGAAGAAGACGGCGACGATCGCGACCTTCTTGCGGAGCTCCTGGGTCGCATCCTTCGCGCAGACGGCCCAGGCGCGGGCGAAAGGACCCGAACCGGGAGAGGGTCGGCGGGAGGCGGCAGGCGGGGAGAAGGCGCGGCTCAAGGCTCAGTGCTCACGGCCAACGGCCGGGAGGTACCGTCCCAGCTCGATCCGCTGCTCCGGGTCCGCGAAGTCCCGCTCGTCGTTGGACGCGAGCAGGACGGTGCCGCGCTTCCGCGCGGTCTCGATGACGCGGTACACGGTCTCCCGGCCGTCGACGTCGAGCGCGACCATGGGCTCGTCGAGGATCAGCACGGGAGGGTCGAAGAGCGTGGCGAAGGCGATGCGGAGCCGCTGTTTCATGCCCGTCGAGTACTCCTCGACGCGGCGGCGCATCGCCTCCTCGGCGAGGCTCACGTCGGCGAGGCGGCGGACGAGCTCCGACTCCGATTCCGGGCGTCCCGCGGCCCGACGGAAGAACGCGAGGTTCTCGATGGCCGTGAACTCGCCGTAGAGCGCGAGGTCGGGTCCGGCCCAGCCGACGGCGAGGCGCTGCTCGGAGCTCGAGAGCGGCGTCGCGCCGTCCGTTTCCAGGCGGACGCGGCCGGACGTCGGCCGCGACAGGCCCGCCAGAATCTTCAGAAGCGTCGTCTTGCCGCTGCCGTTTCTCCCGGCGATCGCGACCAGGCCCGAGGAGGCGGAAAACGAAAGGTCCCGGAAGAGCGGAGCGCCGGAGAACGCCTTGCTCAGGCTCTCGGCGGCGATGGTCGTGGGCACGGTCGGGGGGGACGATACCATCGGCCTGCCGGCGGCCCGCGGCGCGCTTGAAAAGCCGGATTGCGCCCGCGTATGATGCCCGCCGCTTCCGGCGATCCGCGAGCGCTTATGCCGCGGGACGACGGCAAGCCGAGTCATCTCGTAAGGAGTTTTCATGCGCCAGCGCGTCATTTTTCTGCTCCTCGGCCTCGTGGCGTCCCTCGCGCTTGTCGCCTGCGGCGGCAAGAAGGACGAGGACGCGTTGATGGAAGAGGAGACGGCCAAGACTTCCACTTCCGCGGCTCCCGCCGCCGCCGCGGGCGCTCCCGCCGCGGCCGCGCCCGCCGCCGCTCCCGCGACCGGCGGCGCCACCGTCACCGGCAAGGTCAACTTCGAGGGGACCGCGCCGACGGAGCCGGCCATCAAGATGGACGCCGATGCCTACTGCAAGTCCCAGCACCCGACGCCCGTCTACGAGCAGGAGGTCGTCGTCAATCCGAACAAGACCCTCCAGTGGGTGCTCGTCTACGTGAAGGAAGGCGTCAACGGCAGCTACCCGGCGCCGACGGCGGCGGTCACCCTCAATCAGCAGGGATGCCAGTACCACCCGCACATCTTCGGGATCCAGGTGGGTCAGCCGCTGAAGGTCCTCAACAGCGACGGCACGCTCCACAACATCCACGCCCTTCCGAAGAAGAATCCCGAGTTCAACATCGGCCAGCCGTTCAAGGGAATGGAGACGGTCAAGAAGTTCGAAAACCCCGAGACCGGCCTCCGCTTCAAGTGTGACGTGCACAAGTGGATGGGCGCCTACTGCGGCGTGTTCAACCATCCCTTCTTCGCCGTCACGAACGACCAGGGCGCCTTCGAGATCAAGAATCTTCCGCCGGGCAATTACGTGATCGAGGCGTGGCACGAGAAGTACGGCACGCAGACCCAGAACGTGACGATCACCGGCAACGAAGGAAAGACGGTGGACTTCAACTTCAAGGGATAGTTTCGGTTAATCTATCCGACCGTGAAGAACAAGATGTGTTTTCCCCGCGCCGCCCGGGCTCTCCGAGCGGCGCTTCTCTTTTCGGCCGCCGCGCTCGCGCCATCCGTGGCAAGCGCGTGGCCCTCCTGGATGCGGCTGCCCGAGCAGGCGTCGACCTTCGCGCCGGAGATCGACGGGATGTTCCATCTCATCATGTGGATCACCGGCGTCATCTTCGTGATCGTCGAGGTGATCCTCGTGTTCTTCCTCTGGCGCTACCGGCACCGCGAGGGCCGCGTCGCGACCTACACGCACGGCAACAACCGGCTCGAGGTCATCTGGACGATCGTGCCGGCGCTCATCTGCGTGATGCTCGCGCTGCTGTCGCGGCGGATCTGGGAGCAGATCAAGGAGAAGATGCCGCACGACGCCGTCGAGGTCCAGGTCGTCGGCGAGCAGTTCGCGTGGAATTTCCGTTACCCCGGGCCGGACGGCAAGTTCGACACGGCCGACGACATCCTCACGCTGAACCAGCTTCACTTTCCGGTCGGCAAGCCCGTGATCGTGACGCTGACGTCGAAGGACGTCATCCACTCCTTCTTCCTGCCGGAGTTCCGCGTCAAACAGGACGCGGTGCCGGGAATGAGGACGCGCATCTGGTTCGAGGGCAACAAGGTCGGCCACTGGGAGATCGCCTGCGCCGAGCTCTGCGGCCTCGGACACTTCCGGATGAAGGGTTTCGTCACCGTGGACACCCCCGAGGATTACCAGAAGTGGCTCGCCGAGCAGGCCGCATCGCAGACGGCGGAAGCGCCGGCCCCGGCAGCCGCACCCGCAGCGGCGCCGGCGCCAGCGGCGGAGCCCGCGGCGGGCAGCAAAGAAACCGAAAAGGGAGGCAGCTCTTGAGCACGGTCGCCGTTCCCCGCGAGACGCCCCACCATCCCGGGGTCCACGCGGCACCGACGTCCTTCATCCGCAAGTACATCTTCTCGCTCGACCACAAGGTGATCGGGAAGCAGTACCTCTTCTATGCCCTCTTCATGCTGGTGATCGGCGGGCTCCTCGCGACGCTCGTCCGATACCAGCTCGCGTGGCCCGGCCGGCCGCTGCCCTTCATGGGCAAGATCGCGCCGGACGGCATGCCGGGCGGCGTGATGCTGCCCGAGTACTACAACTCGCTCTTCACGATGCACGCGACGATCATGATCTTCTTCGCGATCATGCCGATCCTGATCGGCGCGTTCGGCAACTTCGTCGTCCCGATCCAGATCGGCGCCCGCGACATGGCCTTCCCGAAGCTCAACATGATGTCCTTCTGGGTCGCCGTGCCCGCGGCCGTGGTCATCATCTGGTCCTTCTTCGTGACGGGAGGCGCGGCCGCCGGAGGCTGGACCTCCTATGCGCCGCTGTCGGCCATCCAGCCGAGGGGCCAGACGCTGTGGCTGATCTCGCTCCTGTTTCTGGGCCTCTCGTCGCTGCTCACGGCGGTCAACTTCCTGACGACGATCATCAACATGCGGGCGCCGGGCCTGACCTTCTTCCGGCTGCCCCTGACGACCTGGGCGCTCTTCATCACGGCGCTCCTGCTCCTGCTCGCGCTGCCGGTTCTCTCGGCCGCGCTCATCATGCTGCTCTTCGACCGGACGCTCGGGACGACGTTCTTTCTGCCGGCAGGCCTCGTCGTCTCCGGCCAGCCGTGGCCCAACGCCGGCGGCGGGCAGGTGCTCCTCTGGCAGCACCTGTTCTGGTTCTTCGGGCACCCCGAGGTCTACATCATGATCCTGCCCGCGATGGGCATCACCTCGGAGATCCTGCCCGTCTTCTCCCGCAAGCCGATCTTCGGCTACCGCGCGATGGCCTACTCGATGTGCGGGATCGCGGGACTCGGGTTCATCGTCTGGGGCCATCACATGTTCCAGAGCGGCATGAACCCGATTCTCGGGACGACGTTCATGATCTCGACGATGGTCATCGCGGTCCCCTCCGCCATCAAGACCTTCAACTGGCTCGGGACGCTGTGGGGAGGGGACATCCACTTCACGACGCCGATGCTGAACGCCCTCTCCTTCGTCGCGATGTTCGTGATCGGCGGGCTCTCGGGGATCTTCATGGCGTCGACGCCGGTCGACATCTTCATCCACGACACCTACTTCATCGTCGGGCACATCCACTACGTGCTCTTCGGCGGCTCGCTCTTCGGCGCGTTCGCGGGCCTCTACTTCTGGTACCCGAAGATGTTTGGCCGGATGATGAGCGAGCGGTGGGGCAAGATTCACTGGTTCCTCACGTTCGTGACGTTCAACTGCGTCTTCTTTCCGATGCACTTCCTCGGGATGCGGGGGATGCAGCGGCGCATCTACGACTACTCCCAGTACGCGCACCTGAAGGGCCTGCAGCCGATGAATCAGTTCATGACGATCTCGCTCTTCGTGCTGGGCGCGTCGCAGCTGATCCTCGTCTTCAACTTCTTCCTGTCGATGCGCCGCGGGAAGGTCGCGGGACCGAACCCCTGGCACGCGAACACGCTCGAGTGGCAGACCTCCTCGCCGCCCCCCCACGAGAACTTCACCGGCCGGATCCCGACCGTCTACCGGGGACCGTACGAGTACAGCGTGCCGGGCCACGCCTCCGACTTCCTGCCCCAGAACGAGCCGGGAGGACCCGCGCCCGCGAGGTCGCATGCCTGATCGGGCCTTCGCCGCCGGCACGGGCCCCGTCCGCGCGGGACTCCACCGGTTCGCCGTCCTGACGGCGGCGGCGACGCTCCTGCTCGTCTTCGCGGGCGGGCTCGTCACCTCGACCGACTCGGGCCTCTCGGTACCCGACTGGCCCACGACGTACGGCTACAACATGTTCACCTTCCCATTGTCGAAGTGGGTGGGGGGCATCCGTTTCGAGCATTCGCACCGCCTGATCGCGTCGGCCGTCGGCTTCCTGACCGTCATCCTGGCGATCTGGCTCCAGCGGCGGGAGGACCGCCGCTGGGTGCGGCGCCTCGGCTGGGCTGCTTTGGGCCTCGTCGTGGCACAGGGCGTGCTTGGGGGGACTGACGGTGCTGCTGCTCCTGCCGACGGCGGTGTCGGTCGCGCATGCCTGTCTGGCGCAGACGTTCTTCTGCGTCGTGGTGACCCTCGCGGTCGTGACGTCGCCGAGCTTCCGCGATCGCGCGCCGCGCAGCTTCTCCGCGACCCTGTCCGCGAACCCGCTGGCCCGACTCGCGGCCTGGGCGACGGGTCTCGTCTACCTGCAGCTCCTCGTCGGGGCGGTCATGCGGCACACGAAGGCCGGCCTCGCGATTCCCGACTTCCCGCTCGCGCTGGGACGGCTCGTGCCGCCGCTCGACACCTTCCCGGTGGCGATCCACTTCTTCCACCGGGTGAATGCGGTCGCGATCGCGACGGTCGTCGGATTCCTCGTCGCGCGGGCGCTCCGGTCGCGCCGGCCCGGGCTCGTCCGGCTGTCGCTCGTCCTGGCGGCGCTCGTCGTGGTGCAGATCGGGCTCGGCGCCGCGACCGTGCTCTCGCGCCGGGACGTCCTCGTGACGACGGCGCATGTCGCGTGCGGGGCCCTCGTTCTCGGCACCGCCCTCTCGTTCGGCATCGGCGCGATGTCGGCCGAGCGGCGGCGGGGCAACGTGATCCCGATGCGCCCGTCGCTCTCCGGGAGGGCCGCCGGATGGAAGTAGCGCGCGCCGCCGCGCTCGTGGAGGCGCCCTCGCGGGCGTCCGACTACGCGGAGCTGACGAAGCCGCGGATCACCTCGCTCGTGCTCGTGACGGCGGCCGTCGGCTACGCCGTCGGCGCCGTCGGCGCGTTCTCCGTCCTGCGCTTCCTCCTCTTCATGACCGGGACCGCGCTGCTCTGCGGGGGAGCCTCCGCGCTCAACCAGTACGCGGAACGGGACGCCGACGGACGCATGCTGCGGACGCAGCGTCGGCCGCTGCCGGCCGGGCGGCTTCGCCCGGAGGAGGCGATGGTTTTCGGCCTCGCGCTCTCGGCGGCGGGCCTCGCGATGCTCGCGTTCGTCAACCCGCTGACGCTCGCGCTCGGCGCGGCGTCGCTCTCGACGTACGTCCTGGTCTACACCCCGCTCAAACGGGTCACCTCGCTCTCGACGGTCGTGGGCGCGGTGCCGGGCGCTCTGCCGCCGCTGATGGGGTGGGCGGCCGCGCGGGGAAACATCGGAGCGGCCGGACTCGGCCTCTTCGCGATCCTGTTCCTCTGGCAGCTGCCGCATTTTCTCGCGATCGGGTGGCTCTATCGCGACGACTACGCCCGTGGCGGATTCCCGATGCTGGCCGTCACGGATCCCGACGGCTCCTCGACGGGACGGCAGTCGGTCCTGTACGCGACGGCGCTTCTCCCCGTGACCCTGGCCGCGGGCCTGCTCGCCTCGGCGGGCAAGGGCTATCTCTGGGGCGCGCTGCTCCTCGGCGCCGCGTTCCTCGGCTGCGCGGCCGTCTTCGCCTGGCGGCGCACGGCCCCGGCCGCGCGGCTGCTCTTCTTCGCCTCGGTACTCTACCTGCCGCTCGTCCTGGGACTCATGGTGTTCGACCGATGAGGGCGGGTTTTGAGGGCGGGAGCACCGGGGCGGCGAAATGGCGGACGCTGTGGGTGCTCTTCGGCGTCGCCGTGATGCTCTTCGTGGGATCGGTCCTGTTCATACTGTCGCGGGCGCACTGACATCGGAGGGACGATGACGACCGACGGGCACACGATTCCGAACTACATGGCGATCTTCTGGTGGCTCCTCGCCCTGACGATCCTCGAGGTCGGCTGGGCCCTCGTGTTCCACCAGTCCGCGAAGCTGCTGCTCGCCGGCGGCATCGTGGTGTTCGCCGTCATCAAGGCGTGCCTCGTCGCGATGTACTTCATGCATCTGAAGTTCGAGCGCCGGACCATGGGGATTCTCTTCGCCTCGACGCTCATTCTCGGAATGATCCTCGTCTCGGTCGGCATCGGCGAACTGGTGCTGCCGAGGCCCGGCTTCATGCACGGCGCCGTCAACGGGCCCACGGCCCAGTAGGAAGAAAGAGAGAGATGGAGCACGCCGAAGCGATCACGTTCGATCCCCACGCGGAGGAGGACCGCACCTCGACCGGCATCCCCCACGACAAGATGGGGATGTGGATCTTCCTCTGCTCCGAGGTGATGTTCTTCACGGGTCTCATCGGGTCCTACATCGTCCTCCGGTACGGCTCGACGTGGCCCGATCCCAAGCAGACCCTCAACATCGGGCTGACGGCCGCGAACACCTTCATCCTCATCTGCTCGTCGGTGACGATGGTCAAGGCGCTCGAGTGGATCCAGCGCGGCGATACCCGGAAGATGAAGCTCTTCCTGTGCCTGACGCTGCTCGGCGGCGCGACGTTCCTGTCGGTGCAGGTGTACGAGTACCGGCACCTGCTGCACCACGGGTTCAATCCGCACGTCTCGCTGTTCGGGTCCTCCTTCTACACGATGACGGGCTTCCACGGCTTCCACGTCTTCTGCGGGGTCGTCTGCATCGCCTGGTGCACGGGGAAGGCGTTCCTCGGCAAGTACACGCCGCAGCACCACCTCGGCATCGAGACGCTCGGCCTCTACTGGCACTTCGTGGACCTCGTCTGGATCCTGCTCTTCGCGATCGTGTACCTGATTTGACGCGAGCGGAGCGAGCGTCATCCTGAGGAGCGCAGCGACGAAGGATCTCGACTTCAAGAGCCATTCCGCCGCTCGAGTCCGGGATCCCTCGCTGCGCACGGGATGACTGCTGCGTGGGAATCACCGACCTCCCGGCGATCAACGCCACCCTCAACGCGACGTCGGCGATTCTGCTGATCCTCGCCTATCGGGCGATCCGACGGCGGGAGATCGAACGGCACCGTGCGCTGATGTTGTCGGCGGCCGCCGTCTCGGCGCTCTTCCTCGTCTGCTACCTGACCTACCACGCGCAGGTCGGCTCGGTGCGGTTCCTGGGTCAGGGAGCGGCGAGGACCGTCTACTTCTCGATCCTGATCTCGCACACGATCCTCGCCGCGGCGATCGTGCCCCTGGTGCTGCGGTCGCTCTATCTGGGCCTGCGGCGGCAGGACCTGAAGCACCGCCGGATCGCGAAATGGACCTTCCCGCTGTGGCTCTACGTGTCGGTGACGGGCGTCGTGATCTACGCCATGCTCTACCACCTTTACCCCCACGGGCCGATTCGGGTAAGGTGATCCCGATGAAGCGGGCCCTCTGGATCGCCGCCGCCCTGCTCGTGCTGGCCGTCGTGCTGCCGGCCGTGGCGTCGGCCTGCCCCAACTGCGTGGGCGCCACCTCGACGACCGAGAAGCCGGGCGATGCGGGCGTCTGGCGGGGGATGTACTGGTCGATCCTCCTGATGGTCGGGGCGCCCTTTTCGATGGTCGTCGCGATGATCGTGGCGGTCCGCCGCGCCCGCCGGCGCCTCGAGGCCGGACTGCCGCCGCCCGCTCCGCCGCTGCCATTTCCGGAGGGCGGCGCGGGAGCGCGTTCCTGAGGCGCGCCGCGGCGCTCCTCGTCTCGACGGTTCTCTCGATCCCGGCGGCGCTTCTCGCCGCCCCATCCGCGGCGCCGATCTCGAGGCTCGAGTCCTCTCCGGCGCTCGACGCGTTTCTCGCCCGCGCCGCCGCCGAGACGGTCGAGGAATTCGCCTCGAAGGGGCTGGCCGCCGAAGGCCTCTCGATCGCCGTCATCGACCTGACGCCGGGCGGCCGCTCGGGGCCGTACCCGTCCGGCGGCTACCGCGCCGACGAGAGCGCGTACCCGTGCTCGGTCGTGAAGATCTGCTACCTGTCCTACTACGAGGCGCAGAAGGAGGCGGGCCGCCTGGCCGACACGCCCGAGCTCGTGCGCGCGGTGCACGACATGATCACGGTCTCGTCGAACGACGCGACCGGCCTCGTGGTCGATACGATCACCGGGACGACGTCGGGCCCCGAGATCGGGGACTCCGCCGAGTGGGAGCGGTGGAAGTCGCGGCGCAACGCCGTCAACGACTTCTACCGGGCGCGCGGCTACACGAACCTGAACGCGAACCAGAAGACCTTCTGCGAGGACGCGTACGGGCGAGAACAGGCGTTCCGCGAGGGCGGGAAGAACCGCAACCGGATGTCGGCGGGCGAGGCGGCGCGCCTCTTCAAGGAGATCGCGCGCGGCGAGGTCGCGGGGCCGAGGCCGACCGACGAGATGATGGGACTGCTCGCCCGCGACGTCGCGGCGGAGAAGCCCCTCGACGACTCGGAGCTCGAGGACGCTCGCCTCGCCGGAAGGGGCCTCCCGAGTGGGACGCGCCTCTGGGCGAAGTCGGGGGACGCCTACGACTACCACCACCTCGTCGGACTGATCGCCCTGCCGGACGGCCACGAGTTCGTCCTCGCCGTGTTCACGAAGGGCGTCAAGGACGTGCCCGGGATCATTCCCCGCGTCTTCGAGAAGGTGGCGGCGCATTTCGCGGCGCCGCCGCCGCGCTAGAGCGCCGCCGTGGACACCGCGGGCGTCGCGGCCGCCGTGGTGGGCGCCGGGATTCTCGGGCTGCGCGCGAGCTTCCGCATCCGCGAGATCCACCCGGAGCGCGAGCGCGGACTGAAGGCCAGGAATCTCCCGTTCGTGTACACGCTGTGGCACGGGCGCATGGTCCTCTGCATCCTCGCGCACCTGCACGAGGAGATCGTCACGATGGCGTCGCGGTCGAAGGACGGCGAGGTCATCGCGCGCTGGCTCGCCCGCAACGGCTACATCCCCGTGCGCGGATCGACGCGGAAGGGAGGGAGCGCCGCACTCGGCGAGATGATCGATCTCGTGCGCGCGGGACACCGCGCGGCCCTCACCGTGGACGGTCCGAAGGGGCCGCCCCGCAGGACGCAGCCGGGCGTGCTCAAGCTCGCGCGCGACACCGGGGCCTGGATCCTGCCCTTCACCGGCGCGAGCTCGCGGCCGTGGTTCCTGAAGTCGTGGGATCGCTACCTCGTCCCGAAGCCGTTCTCGCGCTGCGTCGTCGGCTACGGCGAGCCGTTTCCGATCCCTCCGGACATGCCGGACGAGGAGGCCCTCGCGAAGATCGACGCCGCCGTCGACGAGATCACGATGGAGGTGGACCGCGAGGTGGGAGTGGTCCCTCCGCCGCCGTGGGCTCGTTGACGCGGGTTCTCGAAAGGCGTTACCAGTGTCTTGGGAGAGAGAACAGGAGCGACGTTCCCTCTCATGTCGGTCGGGCCGCGAAGCGGCCCGCTTAGAATACGAGCCATGCCTTTCAACCTGAAAAACCGCAGCGTGCTCGAGATGTCCGACTTCACCCGGGAGGAGATCCGTTTCCTGCTCGACCTGTCGAAGGAGCTCAAGTGCGCGAAGTACGCCGGCACCGAGGTGCCGCGGCTGCGCGGCCGGAGCCTTTGCCTGATCTTCGAGAAGACGTCGACGCGCACGCGCTGCGCCTTCGAGGTCGCCGCCTACGACCAGGGCATGGGTGTCACGTATCTCGACCCTTCGGGCTCCCAGATCGGCCACAAGGAGTCGATCAAGGACACGGCGCGCGTGCTCGGGCGCATGTACGACGCGATCGAGTACCGCGGCTTCGCCCAGTCCGTCGTCGAGGAGCTGGCGCGGCACGCGGGCGTCCCCGTGTACAACGGCCTGACCGACGAGTCCCACCCGACGCAGATGCTCGCCGACCTGCTGACGATGGAGGAGCACTCGGATGAGCCGCTCCACCGCGTCGCGTACTGCTACCTCGGGGACGCGCGCAACAACATGGGCAACTCGCTCCTCCTCGTCGGCGCGCGGATGGGCATGGACGTGCGGCTCGCCGCGCCGAAGAGCCTCTGGCCGGCCGAGCCGGTCGTCGCCCGCGCCCGGGCGCTCGCGAAAGAGTCCGGTGCGAAGGTCACGCTGACCGAGGACCCGAAGAAGGGCGTGCGTGGCTGCGACTTCGTGCACACGGACGTCTGGGTCTCGATGGGCGAGCCCACCGAGAAGTGGGGCGAGCGGATCAGGCTTCTGAAGAAGTATCGGGTCACGGCCGCGCTCATGAAGGCGACCGGCAATCCGCGCGCGAAGTTCATGCACTGCCTCCCCGCGTTCCACAACCGCGAGACGACGAAGGGGGAGGAGCTCTTCAAGAAGTTCGGCCTCGAGGGCCTGGAGGTGACCGAGGACGTCTTCGAGTCGCCGGCCTCGGTGGTCTTCGACCAGGCCGAGAACCGGATGCACACGATCAAGGCGATCCTGGTCGCCACGCTCGGCTGAGAACCCCCGGGCCGGCCGCCCGTATGAATTCCCGGATGGGGTGATGAACCGCCGGCGTTTCCTCAAGGCCTCGCTCCTCGCCGCGGCGGCGCCCGCCCTGCCGCCGCTCGTGCGGCCGCTGCTCGGCTCGGCGCCGAAGAAGGTCCTCGTCCTCGGAGGCACGAGCTTCCTCGGGCCGGCCGTCGTCGAGGCGGCGGTCGTCGCGGGCCACACGGTGACCCTCTTCAACCGCGGCGTGACGAACCCCGGCCTCTTTCCGAACCTCGAAAAGCTGCGCGGATTCCGCAGTCCCGAGGCGACGGACGAGAACTTTACGGCGCTCGGCGAGAGGCGGTGGGACGCGGTGATCGACGTCTGGCCGTCGGACCCGGCCCTGGCCGAGACCGCGGCGCGTCGCCTGCGCGACCGGACGAGGCACTACCTCTACGTCTCCTCGATCGCCGCCTACGACGCGAAGGACTTTTCGCAGCCCGGCCTGACCGAGGACGCGCCGCTGAACCCGTGGGACCCCTCCGTCCGCCCGTACGCCCGCGGCAAGGCGGAGAGCGAGCGGCGTCTGAACGCCCTCCTCGACGGCCGGCTCACCGTCGTCCGGCCGGGTCCGATCAAGGGGGACCGCGACACGACCCCCGACCTCCTCGCCTGGCTCAGGCGCGCGCAGGCGGGCGGGGCCCACATCGGTCCCGGGAGCGGCGAGGACCACGTGCAGAAGGTCGACGTCAAGGACGTGGCGCGTTTCCTCGTGCTCGCCGTGGACCGTCCGCTCCATGGGACCTACAACCTGACCGGCGTGCCGATGACCTTTCGGGAGTACCTCGGACAGTGCGTCGCCGTCACGCGCTCGGACGCCGAATTCGTCTGGGTGCCGCAGGCGTTCCTGCACGCGCAGGGACTCGATCCCGATCCCTCCTTCCTCGGCAAGTTTCCGTCCTGGCACCCCGAGCCCGAGCGCCGGGGCCTCTTCCAGATCAGCAGCCGGAAGGCGTTCGATGCCGGGTGGACGCAGCGGCCGTTCACCGAGACCGCGCTCGAGTACCTCTGGTACTTCGACTCGCTCGATCCGGTCGTCTGGTCCTGGACGGACGAGCTCTCGCCCGAGGCCGAGGCGCGGGCGCTGAAGGCCTGGCGCGAGGCGGCGCCAGCCGCGCGGCCGGGCGCTTGATCGGGCGCACGCGCCGCGCTCGGACCGAACGCCGGGATGGGCGGCCTTCCTGCTGTGGTCCGCTCTCCACACATGCTGGTCTACGCCGCGATGGGCGCGCTCGTCGCGGCCGCCGCCGCTCGCCCCGGCGCCGAGGCTCGCCCCTCCCCGGGGTCAGGTCTCTCAAAGAGCGTTTCGATCGGGGTTTTCACCTTTGAGAGACCTGACCCCATGATCGTGGCGCTCGCCTCTCCTCGCGTCGCGGCGACCGTGGACGAGGGGATCGGCCAGGTCGAGCGTCTGATCCGCGAGGCCGCCTCACGGGGAGCGTCGATCGTTTGCTTCCCCGAGGCTTACGTGCCGGGCCTGCGCGGCCAGGACTTCGAGGTGCCGGCCTACGGGCCTCCGGAGCAGGCGCGGACCGAGGAGGCCGTTCGCGCGGCCGCGCGCCGCCATGCGATCGTCGCGATCGTCGGCATGGAGCGGATCGCGCCCGGGGGGCGCCAGGTCGCGGCCCTCGTCGCCGGTCCGGAAGGGGAGATGCTCGGCTGGCAGACCAAGAATCAGCTCGACCCGAGCGAGGACCGCTTCTACGTCCCCGGCGAGACGCGACGGGTCTTCGAGGCGAGCGGCGTCCGCTTCGGCATCGCGATCTGCCACGAGGGATGGCGCTATCCGGAGACGGTCCGATGGGCCGCGCGGCGGGGCGCCCGGATCGTCTTTCATCCGCAGCACACGGGCGCGCACCGGGACGGCGTGCGCCGGGAGCGCTGGGGCGAGCCGGACGCGCCGTATTACGAGAAGGCGATGGCGATGCGCGCGATTGAGAACGGCATCTGGTTTGCGAGCGTCAACTACGCGCTCCCGTTCCAGGAGTCCGCGACGAGCCTGATCGCGCCCACGGGGGAGTGCCGGGCGCATCTTCCCTACGGCGCGGAAGGGGTCCTTGCGGAAGAGATCGACCTCGCGGAAGCCACGGGGATCCTCGCGGCGCGCTTCGCGCCCGAGCGTTACGAGGAGGAGGGGGGAACATGACGAGGACCGTGTGCGGCACCTGAGCGTCTTCAACAACGTCACGCTCGACGGCTTCTTCTCGGGTCCCGACGGCGACCTCCGCTGGGGGTACGCGGGGAGCGACGACCCCGAGTACCGGGCCTTCGTCGCGGAGAACGCGCAGGGCGGCGGCGCGCTCGTCTTCGGCCGCGTCACGTACGAGCTCATGGCCGGCTGGTGGCCGACCCCGGCGGCGGCGCAGATGGACCCCGTCGTCGCGGAGAAGATGAACACATCGCCGAAGGTCGTCTTCTCGCGCACCCTCGAGCGCGCCACCTGGACGAACACGACGCTGCTTCGGGGCGACGCCGCGACGGAGATGCGCCGGCTGAAGGGCGAAGAGGGACCGGACATGGTCATCCTCGGGAGCGGCCGGATCGTCGCCGCGCTCGCGCGCGAGGGGCTCATCGACGAGTACCAGATCCTGGTCAATCCGGTCGCGCTCGGGAAGGGGCGGACGATGTTCGAGGGGCTCGAGGAGCCGATGTCGCTCGTGCTGACGGAATCGAGGGCGTTCGGCAACGGCAAGGTCTTCCTGCGGTATGCGGCGGCTCCGGCGGCGGGCCGCTGATGGCCTCGATCCTCTCGCACCCGGCGGTGCCGCTCGCGATCGGGATCGCCGCGGGGCCGCGCGCGGTGCCGCCGGCGCTGACCGCGGTCGCCTGCGTCGCGAGCATCCTTCCGGACGCGGACTCGGTCGGCTTCTGGATCGGCGTTCCCTACGACTCGCCGCTCGGACACCGGGGCTTCACGCACTCGCTCTGCTTCGCCGCCCTGGTCGCCCTGGGCTGCGCGCTGTTCGCGTCCCGGCTGGCGGCGCCGGCGGCGACCGTCTTCGCGGTCGTGTTCGTCTCGGCCGCCTCGCACGGCGTGCTCGATGCGCTGACGACCGGAGGCATGGGCGTCGCCTTCTTCAGCCCGCTCTCGAACGCGCGCTTCTTCCTGCCGTGGCGCGTCATCGCGGTCTCGCCCATCGGCGTGACGCCGTTTCTCTCCGCGCGGGGGGCGAGGGTGCTCCGGTCCGAGCTCGCCTGGATCTGGGCGCCGGCCGCGGTCGTCGCACTCGTGGGCATCGCGGCGCGGCGTCTCCGGGCCGGCGGCTGATATCTTAGGCGCCGTGACTCGCGGGAGGATCGGGCGGAAGAGCGCGCCAAAGAGAGCGCGCGCGGACCGGAAGCCGGCTCGCCGCGCCGCGAAGAAGGCGGTCTCCTTCGAAGGCGTCACCCCGGTCCTTCGCGTGCGGAGCCTCGCCGCGAGCCTGCGCCACTACGTCCGCGTGCTCGGCTTCCGGAGGGACTGGGGCGGCGCGGAGAAGGGGTTCGCGTCGGTGTCGCGCGGCGACTGTCACATTTTCCTCGCGCAGGGCGATCAGGGGCACGCCGGGTGCTGGGTCTGGGTCGGCGTCTCCGACGCGGCGGCGCTCCACGAGGAGTACCGGCGCCGGGGCGCGAGGATCCGGCACGCGCCGACGAACTACTCGTGGGCGCTCGAGATGCAGGTCGAGGACCTCGACGGCAACGTCCTGCGCATGGGCTCGGAGCCGCTCGACGGCGAGCCGACCGGCGAGTGGCTCGACATGGAGGGGCGGTTCTGGCGGATGTCCGCGGACGGCTCGTGGAGGCGGGGGCGTTGAGCCGCCCGCGGCGCGTCGACTCGCGGAGCGCCCTCGCGGCCGCCGTTTCCCTCGCGATCGTGGCCCTCCTGACGGCGTGCGCGTCCGGAAAAGCGGGGGCGCCGACCGGCTCCGTCCGCGGTGTGGCCGTCGACGACGCCTCCGGGCACGGGCTGCCCGGGATCACCGTGACGATCCAGACCGTGGCCGGAAGAGTCGTCGACACGGTCGTGACCGATCCGGACGGCTCGTACGAGTTCCCGGCCGTGCCGCCGGGGCAGTACGAGCTCGTCAGCTACTTCCAGGGGTTCAAGGCGCTCGCGCCGCTCTCGGTGAGCGTCGCGGCCGGCTCGCCGAGCCAGGCACCGCCGCTCCGTCTGGTCGCGCCGGACTCGGCGGCGTCGCCGGGGCCCTAGTCATGGCGCTGCGCGTGGTGCGGCTCGGAACACCTCGGGGAAGGCGCGAGGGACTGCGCGTCGGGACCGTGCGCCGGCCGCCTCGCGGCGTGCCGAAATCCGAGTTCGCCTCACGGGGCTACTACGACGTCTGGCTTCCCGAGCTCTCTCCGTCCGAGGGCCTCGTCCGGCAGGCGCGCCAGGCGCGCGACGAGCGGGGGTGGCGCGCCTTCGTGCGAAAGTACCGGTCCGAGATGAAGCGCCCCGAAGCCTCGCACCTGCTCGACCTGCTCGCCGCGCTCTCGCAGGGCACCGACCTCTCGATCGGCTGCTACTGCCTCGACGCGCGTTACTGCCATCGCTCGGTGCTGCGCGACCTCCTCGAGGCGCGGGGCGCCCGGATGGCGCCGGAACGCCCGTGAGGATCGACCGCCCGGCCGCCGGCGAGTACGCGCCCTATTTCGAGCGCTACGTCTCGCGCGTCCCGGAGGACGACGTGATCCCGGTGCTCGAACGCCAGCGCGCGGAGGTCCGCCAGGTCTTCGCCGGAGTCCCCGAGGCGCGAGGCGGTCACCGCTATGCGCCGGGCAAGTGGAGCGTCCGGGAGATGCTCGGCCACGTCCTCGACACCGAGCGCATCTTCGCCTATCGGGCCCTCTGCATCGCGCGCGGCGAGACGGCCGCGCTGCCCGGATTCGAGCAGGACGACTACGTCGCGCGCGCGGGGCACGATCGCTGGACCCTCGCCGAGCTCCTCGACGACTTCGACGCGGTGCGGCAGGGGAACGTCGCGATGCTCGCGCACTTAGACGACGGCGCCGTTCGCCGCGTCGGGACCTCGAGCGGCCACCCGACGTCGGTCCGCGCGATCGCGTACATCCTCGCGGGCCACGTTCGACACCACCTCGGGGTGCTCGCCGAGAAGTACGGCGTCGGCTCGCCGGCCTGAAGGAATGTCGGAGCTCGGCGAGAACCTGGCGCTGCTGCTCGCGCGGGAGCTCGCGACCTTCGAGCGCGAGCTCGACCTGTTCCCGGACGACGCGAGCGCGTGGAGGCGCCCGGCGGGGGTATCGAACTCCGCGGCGAATCTCGCTCTCCACGTCGCGGGAAACCTGCAGTACTTCGTGGGAACGGTCCTCGGCGGCACGGGGTACGTCCGCGACCGGGAGCTCGAGTTCGGCCGAAGGGATGGCTCGCGGGAAGACGTCCAGCGCGAGCTCCGCGCGGCGGAACGGACGGTGCAGGACGTGCTGACGCGCCTCTCGCCGGAGGCGTTCCTCGCCGAGTACCCCGAGCCGGTCAACGGCGTGCGCCTCCGCACCGACCGGTTCCTGATGCACCTGTCCGCCCACGCGGCGTATCACCTCGGGCAGGCGTCGATCGCGCGGCGCGCGGTGACCGGGGAAGACCGGTCGAGCGGACCGGTGCCGCTCGCCCCTCTCGCCTCGCCCGCGCCGCGGTGAAGGTCGTTCTCCTCGGCGCGACGGGCATGGTCGGCGGCGCCGCCCTGCTCGAGTGCCTCGACGACCCGCGCGTCGACGCCGTGCTCTCGGTGTCGCGGCGATCCTGCGGGGTGCGGCACCCGAAGCTCGCCGAAGCCCTCGCCGACGACCTCTTCCGCCTGGATGCCGTGCGGCCGGCCCTCGCCGGCGCGGACGCCTGCTTCTTCTGCCTCGGCGTGTCGGCCCTCGGCATGACCGAGGCGGCCTACACGCGGGTGACCCACGATCTGACGCTCTCGGTGGCGCAGGACCTCCTCGCGGCGGGCACGCGCCCGGTCTTCTGCTACGTATCCGGCGCCGGCACCGACGCGACGGCGAGCGGCCGCTCGATGTGGGCGCGGGTGAAGGGGAGGACGGAGAACGACCTGCTCGCGCTGCCGTTCCGCGCCGCATACATGCTGCGTCCGGCCTTCATCCAGCCGCTCCGCGGCGTGCGCTCGAAGACGCCGCTGTACCAGGCCTTCTACACGGTGCTCGCACCGCTCTCGTCGATCCTTCCGCGCCTCGTGCCGGGCCTGGCCACGACCAGCGTCGCCCTGGGCCGCGCGCTGATCCGGCTCGCCGCCGAGGGATATGCCCGGCCGATCCTCGAGACGCGGGACATCAATCGTCTCGGGGCGAAGGGAGGGCGGGCCGCTTGAGTCAGTACGTGGCGTTCCTCCGGGCGATCAACGTGGGCGGGCACACGGTCACCATGGCGGTCCTGCGCCGGCTGTTCGAGGAGGCGGGCGGCTCCGGCGTCGAGACGGTGATCGCGAGCGGCAACGTCGTGTTCGAATCGGCGTCCCGCAGCGCCGCCGCCCTCGAGAAGCGGCTCTCGAGGCATCTCGAGGAGCGCCTCGGCTACGCGGTCGCGGCCTTCGTCCGCACGCCCGCCGAGGTCGCGGCGGTGGCGTCCCGACACCCATTCCCGGGCGCCGACGCCGCTCCGGACCACGGGGTCTACGTCGGGTTCCTGCAGCGGGAACCGGACGCCGCCGCGCGCCGGCGCGTGCTCGGCCTCGCCACGCCGGAGGACGCCTTCGCGCTGCACGGCCGGCAGCTGTACTGGGGCCGGCGGGGCCGCTTCAGCGACTCGAAGGTCACGGGCGCCGCGATCGAGCGGGCGCTCGGCGCGCCGACGACGATCCGCAACGCGACCACCGTACGGCGCATCGCTGAGAGATACTCGTCGTCGTGAGCGCGATCGGCAACCTCCTCTGGCTCCTCTTCGGCGGCCTCCTGATGGGGTTCGCGTGGTGGCTCGTCGGCGTCCTCTGTTACGTCTCGATCATCGGGATCCCCTGGGGCCGCGCCTGCTTCGTGATCGGGCAGCTGTGCTTCCTGCCGTTCGGCCGGTCGGTGGCCGACCGGCGGGTCGTGACCGGCAGGGAGGACGTCGGCACGGGCGCGCTCGGCGTCGTCGGCAACGTGCTCTGGTTCCTCTTCGCGGGACTCTGGCTCTCGATCGGCCATCTCGTGTCGGCCGTCCTCTGCTTCGTCTCGATCGTCGGCATTCCCTTCGGGATCCAGCACCTGAAGCTCGCCGAGATCGCGCTCGCGCCGATCGGCAAGACGATCGTCCTGAATCGCCGTTGAGCGCTACCCGCGGCGGGAGAACGCCGCGCCGGAGGCGCGGGCCGGAGGACGTCCGGGACGAGCCCCCGGAGAAAAGCAGCGTCCGGCGACTCGGTCCCGCCGACGCCGCGCTGGCGGTCCAGGCCATGAGGCGAGTCAAAGGGACGAGCGGAGGGGGATTCGCCCCGGATTACACCGAGCGATTCCTGGCGAGGCCGGAGAACGTCCTGATCGTCGCGGAGGAGGACGGGGCTCCGGCCGGCTTTCTCCTCGCCTACGTTCTCGATCGTGTCGACCGCGACCGGCGCATGGTCTGCCTGTACGAGATCGGCGTGCTTCCCGGCAAGCGCCGGCGGGGCCTCGGCGCCGCGATGGTCGAGGCCCTCCTGTCCTGGGCCCGCGCGCAGGGCTTGATGAAGACGTGGGTGATCACGGACCGATCGAACGAGGCAGCCATGCGTCTCTACGCCCGGACCGGGGGGCGGCCGGACGCGGGGGACGACGTCGTCTTCGTGTGGACGGGCGGGGGCTAGGCTCGACGCGATCGCGGCGGCTCAGGTGTCGGTCGGACGCGACGGCATCTTCTTCTCGACCCGACCGACGGGTCCGAGGACGAGCCAGCCGAAGAGCGCTCCGAGAACCGGCAGCCACAGGTGGCCGAGTCCGGCGCCCACGCCGATCGCGGCGGTCAGCCAGATGCTCGCCGCGGTCGTGAGGCCGTGGACCTCGAGGCGGTCCGTCATCTTCAGGATCGTCCCGGCGCCGAGGAATCCGATGCCGGCGACGATGCCCTGGATCACGCGGCTGATGTCCGCCGAGGTCTGGCCCGACTGGACCGAGGCCAGCACGAACAACGCCGAGCCGATGCCGACGAGCATGTGGGTGCGGAGCCCCGCATTGCTATGGACCCGCTCGCGCTGAAACCCGACGACGGCGCCGAGCATCGCCGCCAGCCCGAGCCGCGAGAGCGCGAACAGCAGGACGTGCCCGCCGGGCCAGGGGAAGATTGGTTGGTCCGCCACGTCGGTCCTCGATGCCTCAGTCGCCGGGGCCCACCATCTTCTCGGGCTTGACCTCCTGGTCGAACTCCTCGTCCGTCAGATGGCCGAGCTCGAGGGCCGCCTCCTTCAAGGTCGTGCCCTCGTGGTGCGCCTTCTTGGCGATCGCGGCGGCCTTGTCGTAGCCGAGCTTCGGCGCGAGCGCCGTGACGAGCATGAGCGAGCGGCCGAGGTGCTCGCGGATCCGCGCGTGGTCCGGCTCGATGCCGCGCGCGCAGTGCTCCTCGAAGGACTCGGACGCGTCGGCGAGGAGGCGGACCGAGCGGAGGAAGTTCGAGATGATGAGCGGCTTGTAGACGTTCAGCTCGAAGTTGCCGGACGCGCCGCCGTAGGTGATCGCGACGTCGTTGCCGAACACCTGTCCGCAGACCATCGTCAGCGCCTCCGACTGCGTCGGGTTGACCTTGCCCGGCATGATCGACGAGCCGGGCTCGTTCTCCGGGATCCGGATCTCGCCGAGTCCCGAGCGCGGGCCCGACGCGAGCCAACGCACGTCGTTGGCGATCTTCGTCAACGCGGCGGCGAGCGTGCGGATCGCGCCGTGGGCGTTGACCAGCGCGTCGTGGGCCGCGAGCGCCTCGAACTTGTTCGGCGCGGTGACGAAGGGCAGCCCCGTCAGCTTCGCGATCTCCGCGGCGACCTTGTGCCCGAAGTCGGCGGGCGCGTTCAATCCCGTGCCGACGGCCGTGCCGCCGAGCGCGAGCTCGTAGAGGTGAGGCATCGCCTGCTCGACGTGCTCGAGCGAGTGGTCGAGCTGCGCGACCCACCCGGAGATCTCCTGGCCGAGCGTGATCGGCACCGCGTCCTGGAGGTGCGTCCGGCCGATCTTGACGATCCCGGCAAACTCCTTCGCCTTGCGGTCGAGCGTGTCGCGCAGGCGCTTCACCGCCGGCACGAGCCGGTGCCGGATCTGCTCGGCCGCGGCGATCGACATGGCGGTCGGGAACGTGTCGTTCGAGGACTGACTCTTGTTGACGTCGTCGTTCGGGTGCACCGGCTTCTTCGAGCCCATCTCGCCGCCGAGGAGCTCGATGGCGCGGTTGGAGATCACCTCGTTCGCATTCATGTTGGTCTGCGTGCCGCTGCCCGTCTGCCAGACCACCAGGGGGAAGTGCTCGTCGAGCTTTCCCGCGACGACCTCGTCGGCGGCCTGGACGATCGCGCCGGCCTTCTTCGGATCGAGCGCGCCCCGATCGCGGTTGACGATCGCGCAGGCCTTCTTGAGGATCCCGAGGGCGCGGATCAGCTCGCGGGGGAACCGCTCGCCGCCGATCCGGAAATGCTCGAGCGAGCGCTGCGTCTGGGCGCCCCAGTAGCGGTCCGCGGGAACCTCGACCGAACCCATGGTGTCGGACTCGGTGCGGGTTTTCTTCTCCGTCACGGTGCTCATGACGACAATGCTATCCCGCCGTCCGGAAGACCGGATGATGCGCCTGCGTCAGCGCCGACGCGGTCGGTCGCGGGTCGGCGCGTGCGGTTCTTATCGGCCCGCGATGTCCGGCTCCGGGAGCGCTTCGAGGACCGTCCGGTAAACGCCGCCGGCCACGACCGCTCCTACGATCGGCGCCAGCCAGAAGAGCCAGAGCTGCGATGTCGCCCAGCCGCCGACGAAGAGGGCCGGACCCGTGCTGCGCGCCGGGTTCACCGACGTGTTGGTCACGGGAATGCTGATCAGGTGGATCAGCGTGAGGGCCAGGCCGATCGCGAGACCCGCGAAGCCCACGGGCGCGCGGCGGTGCGTCGCGCCCAGGATGACGATCAGGAACATGAACGTCATGACGATCTCGGTCACGAGCGCCGCCGTCAGCGAGTAGCCGCCGGGCGAATGCTCGCCGTACCCGTTCGAGGCGAACCCTCCCGCGAGGTCGAACCCGGGCTTCCCGCTCGCGATGACGTAGAGCACGCCGGCCGCGGCGATCGCGCCGGCGACCTGGGCCAGGACGTAACCGAGAATGTCCCGCGCCGGAAAGCGGCCGCCCGCCCACAGGCCGATCGTCACGGCGGGATTGAAGTGGCCGCCGGAGATCGGCCCCAGCGCGTAGACGCCCGTGAGGACGGTCAGACCGAATGCGAGCGAGACGCCGAGAAAGCCGATTCCCAGTGCCGGAAAGGCCGCCGCGAGGACGGCGCTGCCGCACCCGCCGAGGACCAGCCAGAACGTTCCGAGGAATTCACTCGAGAGCTTGGGGAACATGGACATACTCCTCTTTGCGGTCGGAGACGTGCATCGCCTGTGCCAAGACTGAATCGAGAGAAGTGCGAACCCGGAGCCGACATCGATACCGCAGTTTCGTGGGAGAGGGGGCCGGCGCGACGTTCCCTTTCTCGTCGGGCGGGCCGCGAAGCGGCCCGCTCAGATCCGAGCCTAGCCCGCCCCGCCCTCGCCGGTCGCCGCGCGGCCCGCCGTCAGGCTCGCCTTGACGTAGTCGGCGTTCATGCGGCCGATGAACTCCATGCGGATCGCCTTCGGGCACGCGGCCTCGCACTCCCCGTGGTTCGTGCAGGTGCCGAATCCCTCCGCGTCCATTTGCGCGACCATCGCCCGCACGCGCTCCATCCGCTCGGGCTGCCCCTGCGGGAGCATCGCGAGGTGCCCGACCTTGGCCGAAACGAACAGCATCGCCGCCGCGTTCGGACAGGCGGCGACACACGCCGCACAGCCGATGCAGGCCGCCGCGTCCATGGAGAGATCGGCGTTTTCCTTCCGGATGGGGATCGTATTGGCGTCCTGAGCTCCACCGATCGCCGACGAGATGAAGCCTCCCGCCGCGATGATGCGGTCGAAGGCGCCGCGGTCGACGATGAGGTCCTTGACGACCGGGAAGGCGTCCGCGCGCCACGGCTCGATCGTGAGCGTGTCGCCGTCCTTGAAGCTCCGCATGTGGAGCTGGCACACGGTCGTCCGCTCGCGCGGTCCGTGGGCGTGCCCGTTGATGACGAAGCCGCAGGTGCCGCAGATGCCCTCGCGGCAGTCGTGGTCGAACGCGATCGGTTCCTCGCCCTTCTGGATCAAACCCTCGTTGACGACGTCGAGCATCTCGAGGAAGGACATCTCCTCGTTGGCCTGGTCGGTCGCGTACGTGACGAACTGGCCGGGGGACTTCGCGTCCTTCTGCCGCCAGACCTTGAGGGTGACCTTCATTTGTCGCTCCGGACTCCTTGCCGCTCCGCTACTTGTAACTGCGCACGGCGAGCTCGACGTTCTCGTAGGTGAGCGGCTCGACGAGGCGATTCGGCTTCCGGCCGTTCCCCGTGTACTCCCAGGCGGCGACGTGACAGAACTTCTCGTCGTTGCGCTTCGCCTCGCCGTCGGGCATCTGGTGCTCGACGCGGAAATGGGATCCGCAGGACTCGTCGCGCTCGAGGGCGTCGAGGCACATCAGCTCGCCGAGCTCGAGGAAATCCGCGACGCGGCCGGCGGTCTCGAGCGACTGGTTGAGCTCGGCGCCGGAACCGGGGATCGCGACGTTCTTCCAGAACTCCTCGCGCAGCGCGGGGATCCTGCCGAGCGCGTCCTCCAGGCCCTTCTTCTCGCGGGCCATGCCGCAGTCTTCCCACATGATCTTGCCGAGCTCGCGATAGAAGGACGTGAAGCTGCGCTTTCCCTTGATCGAGAGGAGGCGCGAGGTGCGGTCGGCGACCGCCTTCTCCGCCGCCTTCACCTCGGCGTGGTCGGCGGCGACCGGCGTGAACTTCTCGCGCGCCAGGTAGTTTCCGATCGTGTACGGGATGACGAAGTAGCCGTCGGCGAGGCCCTGCATCAATGCGGATGCCCCCAGCCGGTTCGCGCCGTGGTCCGAGAAGTTCGCCTCGCCGAGCACGAAGAGGCCGGGGATCGTGCTCATCAGGTTGTAGTCCACCCAGAGCCCGCCCATCGTGTAGTGGCTGGCGGGGTAGATGCGCATCGGGACCCGGTACGGGTCCTCGTCGGTGATGCGCTCGTACATCTCGAAGAGATTGCCGTACTTCTCCTCGATCTTCTTCTTGCCGAGCCGCTCGATCGCGTCCTTGAAGTCGAGGTAGACGCCGTACCCGGTGGGTCCGACTCCGCGCCCCTCGTCGCACACGCGCTTGGCGGCCCGCGACGAGATGTCGCGCGGCGCGAGGTTGCCGAAGCTCGGGTACATGCGCTCGAGGTAGTAATCCCGCTCGCCCTCGGGGATCTCGTTCGCCGCCCGCTTCTCGCCCTTCGCCTTCGGCACCCAGATGCGGCCGTCGTTGCGGAGCGACTCCGACATCAGCGTCAGCTTCGACTGGTACTCGCCCGTGACCGGGATGCACGTCGGATGGATCTGCGTGAAGCAGGGATTCGCGAACGCGGCGCCCTTCTTGTAGGCCCGCCAGATCGCCGTGCCGTTGCAGCCCTTGGCGTAGGTGGCGAGATAGAAGACGTTTCCGTAGCCGCCGGTCGCCAGGCACACGGCGTCGCCCAGGTGCGTCTCGAGCGCGCCCGTGACCATGTCCCGGACCACGATGCCGCGCGCGCGGCCGTCCACCACGATGAGCTCCTGCATCTCGTGGCGGGAGAACATCTCGACCTGACCGAGGCCGATCTGGCGCTCGAGGGCCTGGTAGGCGCCGAGGAGCAGCTGCTGGCCGGTCTGCCCGCGGGCGTAGAAAGTGCGGGAGACCTGCGCGCCGCCGAAGGAACGGTTGTCGAGGAGGCCGCCGTACTCGCGCGCGAAGGGCACGCCCTGCGCCACGCACTGGTCGATGATGTTCACCGAGACCTGGGCCAGCCGGTAGACGTTGGCTTCCCGCGACCGGAAGTCGCCGCCCTTGACCGTGTCGTAGAAGAGGCGGAAGACGCTGTCGCCGTCGTTCTGGTAGTTCTTCGCGGCGTTGATCCCGCCCTGCGCCGCGATCGAGTGCGCGCGCCGGGGCGAGTCCTGGTAGCAGAAGCACTTGACGTTGTAGCCGAGCTCGGCCATGGAGGCCGCGCCGCCCGCTCCGGCCAGCCCCGATCCGACCATGATGATCGTGTACTTGCGCTTGTTCGCCGGATTGACGAGCTTCATCTCGAAGCGGTGGCGATCCCACTTCTTCTCGATCGGTCCGTCGGGGACGTTCGGCTTGAGCTCCACGGCTGCTGGCCTCCTCGGCCTATCTCACGACCCCGGCGAGCACCGCCAGGGGAAAGGAAATGTTCCCGACCGTCACGACGATGGCGATGAGCCATGCCGCGACGTGCGCCGCCTGGATGTAGCGGGGATGGGAGACGCCGAGCGTCTGGAACATGCTCCACACCCCGTGGCGCAGGTGCAGACCCAGCGCGATCATCGCGACGATGTATGCGATCGAAACCGGGACGACGCGGAAGCCGGCGACGAAGTTGTGGTAGACGTCGCCCGGGATGAAATCGGGGTGCACGGTCCCGGTCGTGAAGTGCAGCACGTGGTAGATGACGAAGAGCAGGATGATCACGCCGCCCCAGCGCATCGTCCGGGATGCGTACGTGGCTTCCCGGTACTGCTGCTCGCGATAGCCGATCGCCCGGGCCTTCCGGCTCGTGAGGGTCAGCGAGGTCGCCGACCAGATGTGCAGCAGGACCGCGGCGAGCAGGACGATGCGCGCCACCCAGATGGCCTGGCCGTGGACGAACGTGTGCAGGAATCGTCCGTACGCGTTGATCCCCTCGGGTCCGCCGTAGACCTGCAGGTTTCCGATCATGTGGCCGATGACGTAGGCGACCAGGATCACACCGGTCGAGGCCATGATGACCTTGCGGCCGATCGAAGACCGCGCGAATCCCGACGCAGAGTCCATCCCGTTGCCTCCCGGCGACCCGAAGGGTCAGCCGCTCGCGATTATATGCACGGGCCCCGGAGGTCCCTGATGCGACCGCATCAGCCGGGAATCCAGCGCGCCGCGCAGGGGTTTCCGGTTCTGATGCCCCGGTTCCTTCCCGCCGCGGCCGCGGTTCTCTCGTTGTTCATCGGCGGCGCGGCGGAGTCGCGCGCCGCGAGCGACCGCGACGGGCTCCCGCTGCCCGAGGCGCACGCCTTCCTCGAGGAGGTGCGCCGCAACATCCGGAGCGACGACGCGCTGCTCGACCAGTACACGTTCACGGAGAAGCGCACGGAGAAGCGGCTCGACGCGGACGGCCGGGTCAAGAAGATCAAGAGCGAGACGTTCGAGGTGTATCCCTCCGCCGAGCCGGGGCAGATGTACCGGCGGCTGATCGCGCGCGATGACGTGCCGCTCTCGGCGAGCGAGCTCGCCGCCGAGGACCGCAAGCAGCAGGAGCGAACGGCGCTATCGGAGAAGACGCGCGCGGGGGAGGACGAGGCGGCCCGCGAGCGGCGCCGGCGGAAGGAAGAGCTGGAGCGGCGGCAGGAGAACGCGGTCATCGACGAGCTCTTCCGCATGGACGACCTCGTCGTCGAAGGTCGGGAGACGCTGAACGGGCGGCCGACGATCGTCCTTTCCTTCGCGCCGAAGCCCGGGTACAAGCCCGTCACGACGGGCGGCAAGGTGATCCAGAAGCTCGCGGGCCGGGCGTGGATCGACGAGCAGGACCGGCAGATCGCCCGGGTCGAGGCGCGGCTGCTCGACAGCCTCGGGGTCGGACCGGCTCGGCTGGCGCGCCTCCAGAAGGGCGCCGTGTCGTACTTCTATCGCCGCAAGGTCAACGGCGAGATCTGGCTGCCCGCCGAGGCCCGCTTCACCGGGGCGGCGAAGGTGCTCTGGCTCTTCGGCGCGCGCGTCGATGCCCTCTTCCAGTACAGCGACTACAAGAAGTTTTCGGTGTCCACGGACAGCGAAGTCAACACGAGCCAGTGACCGGAGGCGGGGTCAGGCCCTCACTTCGGCTGGAAGTCCGGCGCGCCCAACTGCCACAATAGAAACGCGTACTCGTCGGCCCGCTGCTCGTCGCGCTGCGTCTTGGTCGAGCCCAACCCGTGGCCGGCGTCGTAGTCGACGCGCAGGAGAATCGGCCTTCCGCTCGACGTCGCCGCTTGCAAGCGCGCGGTCATCTTCGCGGCCTGCCACGGCGCGACGCGAGGATCGTTCGCCCCGGTCGTCAGCATGATCGCCCGGGTACGGCGTGTGATCCTTGACGTGCTGATAGGCGTCCATCGCCCAGAGGGCCTTGAACCCCTCTTCGGTCTTCACGGTCCCGAACTCGGGGATGTTGGCGGGCCCCGACTCCATCGTCTCCGAGCGGAGCGAGTCCGAGTCCCCGACGCGGATCAGCGCCGCGCCGAAAAGTTCCGGGCGGCTCGGGTGATCGCGCCGCCGATGGTGACTCCGCCGGCGCTCGTGCCCTCGTCCGGCCAGGCGCGCAGGCGCGGTGTACTTGTTTTCGACGAGGTACTCGCCGCAGGCGATGAAGTCGTCGATCGTGTGCGGCTTGGTCGCGAGCATTCCGGCGCGGTGCCAGTCCTCGCCGTACTCGCCTCCGCCGCGCACGTGGGCGATCGCCAGGACGCCACCGCGCTCGAGCCACGCGAGGTCCCGTCGGAATGAAGGCGGGATCGTAGGTGATGCCGTAAGCGCCATACCCGGCCAGGTATGCCGGATGCGAGCCGTCCCGGGCGAGGCCCTTCTGGAAGACGATCGAAAGCGGCACCATCGTCCCGTCCGCGCTCTTCGCCTTGACCTCGACCGAGTCGATCCCGGAGAAGTCCACCGGCGACCTGGGCACGAGCTTCGTGTCGAACAGTCCGCGCTGTGCGGGCGTCGTAGGCGTACCAGCGAGGCGACTCCGTCCAGGACGTGATCTCGACGACGGGGCCGTCGAGCCTCGCGTCGGTCGCGAATCCCTGAATCGCTCCCTGAAAGGGGAGCGTCGACGACCTCCGCCGCGCCTCCTCCGAACCCGACGCGCCGCAGCCGGCCCATCCCGGCGTCGAGGTCCTGAACGTAGAGCGCGTCTTTGGCGACGCCGAGGTTGCGAATGACGGCGTCGGAAGCGGGCACGAGCACGGCCGCTTTGCTTCCGGGATGTGCGAGGTCCATCGTGAGGATCTGAAAGCGCGACGCGTCCTTGTGGCTGAGCAGGTAGGCGGTGTCCCCGTGAAGGTCGAGGCTCGTGACCGCGTCCTCGACGTCCGCAAATCTTGCGCCAAGGAGTCGCCGGTCCCCGCACCGAGTCCGCCGGAGCCGTGTACAGAGTCAGCTCGTTTTGAACGCCGTGGGCGATGACGGCGACGGCCCATGGCGACGCGGTCGACTGAAGGACGAAGGAAGCATCCGCCGGCTGCACCGCGATCGAGCCCGAGACTCCGAATCCGAAGACCGCCGGTTCGTCATCCGGGTTCGACCCCAGGGTGTGCAGATAGACCCGGATCTTCAGATACTTGTCGGTGGGAGGGGCGTCCGGCGAGAGTTTCTGAAGGCGGGTGTAGTAGAAGCTCTTTCCATCCTTTCGCCAGGAAATGGCGCCGAACTGGGCGCGGTCGATACGGTCGGGAAGCTCCTTTCCGGTGGCCGTTTCGATGACTTCCATCACGCTGTTTTCCGAGCCGCCGGCCGAGACTCCCGCCGCGACGTAGCGGCCGTCGAGCGACGGCGTGAAGTAGTCGATCGTGTAGTGCTTCTCCTTCGTCGACTGTTTCTCGGTGTCGAGCAGGAGCCGCTCGGGCGCTTCGAGCCGGTCCCTCACGAACAGCTTGCGGTTGTCGGAGCCCGGCTCGGTCTTGAAGTAGAAGTAGCGCCCGTCGGACCACTGGACCGATGAGACCGTCGGGCCGGCGTCGTCGAGCGCCTTGATGCGCGCCGCGAGCGCAGCGCGGCCGGGGATCTTCGCGAGCACCGCGCGCGTGTAGTCGTTCTGGGCCTTCAGCCAGCTCGCGAACTCGGGGCTCTTCGTGTCCTCCATCCAGCGGTACGGGTCGACGACCTTCTGGCCGAAGTAGGTGTCCGTGACGTCCCGGACCTCCGCCGCCGGCGGAGGCGCTTGAGCCAGGAGAACGCCGCCGAGGACGATGGAGCTTCCGAGAATGGCTACAAAGACGCGCCGCCTCATCTTCGGCCCCCTTTTCTCTCGCCGGTCGTCCCGGCGCCCTCTAGGCTGGAACCGGCTCCATGCGCCCGCCCGATCGAACGACGCGCCCGTACTCCGAATCGCGCTCGTAGGGCTCGCGCCCCGACTCGCGGATCATCCTTTCGAAGTCCGTGACCGTGTCATTCCCGAGGCGGTCGTGGCGCCGGCCGCGTGCGTGATCGTCTCGTCGACGACGGTGCCGACGAGGTCGTCCGCGCCGAAGAAGAGCGCGACCTGCGCGAGCTTCGTGCCGATCTGGATCCAGTACGCCTTGATGTGCGCCACGTTGTCGAGAAGCAGCCGCGACGCGGCGATCACGCGGAGGTCGAGCTGGCCGGTCGAGGCCGGCAGGTGCGCCAGCGGCGTGTTCTCGGGATGGAACGCGAGGGGAATGACGCCGGGGATGCCGCCCGTCTCGTCCTGGAGCGCGCGCAGTCGCAGCAGGTGGTCGACCCGCTCCTCGACCGTCTCCACGTGGCCGTAGAGCATCGTCGCGTTGGTCTTCACACCCTGACGGTGGCACTCGCGCGCCACGTCGAGCCACCGTTCGCCCGAGATCTTGTTCCTGCAGATGACGTCGCGGACGCGTTTCGCGAAGATCTCGGCGCCGCCGCCCGGGCACGAGTCCATGCCCGCGTCGCGAAGGCGCCGGATCGCCTCGGCGACCGGCATGCCGCCGATCTGGGCGATCCAGTCGAGCTCGACCATGGTCCATGCCTTCAGGTGAACGCCCGGGAACTTCTCCTTCAGCGCCCGCATCAGGCCGGTGTAATAGTCGAAGGGCCACGTCGGATGGAGGCCGCCGACGACGTGAAACTCCGTCACGGCTTCGCTGTACCCCTTGCCGGCCTCGGCGACGCACTCGTCGACCGCGAGCTCGTAGCCGCCGGGCTCGTTGACCTTCTTCGCCCACGCGCACAGCGCGCAGTCGACCCAGCAGAGGTTGGTGGGATTGAGGTAGCGGTTGACGTTGTAGAAGGCGAGGTTTCCGTGCCGCGTCTCCCGGACGTGGTTGGCGAGACGGCCGAGCCCCAGGAAGTCCCGGGTCTCAAACAGCGCGACGCCGTCCTCGAAGTCGAGACGGTCGCCCGAGAGGACCTTCCCGGCGATCGGCGCGAGGTCCGATCCGCGAAAGGTCGTCAAGAGATCGGTCACGGGATCGCGGGTTTGGTGACGGGCTGGAAGGGATGGCGCGAGGCCGGGTCCACGTCGTCCACGAAGGGCGTGATGTAGGCGTAGCACTCCCAGCAGTACTTCTCGTCCGGCTCGAACTGGAAGTCGACGACCCGTCCGACGGCGGGGTAGTCCTCGATTTCGCGACCGCAGCGGTCGCAGGCGTCCTTCCGCCCCTTCATGACGCGCCAGACCGGGCCCACGGCCGAATGCTATCAGGGCGCGGGAAGCGGCGGCGCGTGGCCGTTCGAGGCCGGCGAGCCACCAGACCGTGAGGCCCGCCGCCGCGATCACGGCGAGGCCCGCGCCGATCAGGAACGCCACCCGCGGTCCGAAGACCTTCCACCAGATGCCGAAGAGGAGGGAGGCCGGAAGGGAAGCGAACCCGACGCTCGCGTGGAAGGCGCCGAACGCCCGCCCGCGCGCGCCGGCGCCGACGAGATCGGCGACGAGCGCCCGCTCGGCGCCCTCGGTCAGGGCATAGAAGAGGGCGTAGAAGCCGAAGAGGCCCCAGATGTGGGCTGTGGACGTGGCGAATGCGAAGCCGACGTACGCCGCCGCGTAGACGGCCCATCCCACGAGGATCGTGCGCACGTGACCCATCCGGTCGGCGAGGACCCCGCCGGGGACCCCCGTCGCGGCCTTCACGCCGTTGAAGAACGCCCAGAGCAGCGGGATCTGCCAGAGCGGGACTCCGGAGTCGCCCGCCTTCAGCAGCAGGAAGGCGTCGGTCGAGCTCGCGAGCGTGAACACCGCGAAGATCGCGAGCACGCCCCACAGGCGCCGCGGCAGGGGGCCGCTGCGCGCGGCGGCGCGATCGGCGGCCGGCGGGACCGGCGCGCGCCTCGGCTCGCGCACGCGCGCGACGAGCACGGCGATCGCGAGGACGCCGGGAACGAACGCGAGCAGGAACACCGAGCGCTCGTTCTCGAAGACGAAGCGGAGCAGGAACGCCGCGAGGAGGGGCCCCGCGACGGCGCCGGCGTTGTCCATGGCGCGCTGGATGCCGTAGGCGCGGCCGCGCTCGCCCTCGGGCACGATGTCGGCGAGGAGCGCGTCGCGGGGCGAGGTGCGGATTCCCTTGCCCACGCGATCGGAGAAGCGGATGGCCAGAACCTGCGCCCAGGTCGACGCGATGCCGACGAGCGGCCGCGCGAAGGCCGCGATCGAATAGCCGAGGACGACGAGGGGCTTCCGTTTCCGCGCACGGTCCGACCACCACCCCGAGAGCGCCTTCATGAAAGAGGCGGTCGCCTCGGCGACGCCTTCGATCAGACCGAGCGCGGCGGGCCCGGCGTTCAAGGTCCGCGTGAGGAAGTCGGGCAGGAGCGGGTAGATCATGTCGGAGGCGACGTCCGACAGAAACGACACGAACCCGAGCGCGACGACCCCACGATCCAGACGGCGAGATGGCGATCCAGCCATTATTTATTCGGAGAAACTACGACTTATCCTTAATTTATTCGATGCCTTCGGCCGGCCGCTCTCATCATAATCGTCCCGTGCGGCTGCACACCTCGGATTCGTTCATCCTCGGCACCCACGCGCTGCGTGAGACCGACCGCATCGTCTCCTTTCTGACGCGCGACGCGGGCAAGAAGCGGGGCGTCGCCCGTGGCGCGCGCAAGCCGAAGAGCGTCTTTTCCGGCGCGCTCGAGCCGATGACGGAGGCGAGGGTCGTCTACTACGAGAAGGAGGGGCGCGAGCTCGTCTCGATCAACGCCGCCGACCCGATCCGTCCCTCCTTCGCCCTCTCGAAGGATCTCGACAAGGCGCTGCTGCTGTCGACCCTGGCCGAGAGCCTCGAGACGTTCGTCTCCGAGTCGGATCCCGCCGAGCCCTTCTACCGCCTCGCGCGCCACGCCATGGACGCGCTCTTCTCGGGCGCGGGCGCCGCTCTCGTGTCGGCGTACTTCGACGTCTGGATCCTGAAACTCTCCGGGCTCTTCCCGGCGCCGCGCGAGTGCGCCGGCTGCGGGCGAATGCTCGAGCCGACCGAGCCGCTCCTCTTCGATTCGCGGCGTCCCGGCTTCGTCGGCGCGGAGTGCCGCCAGGGCGAGGTCCTGCGGCTGACCCCGGAGGCACGGCGGACCCTGACCGCGTTTCTCACGGGCCCGCTCGACCCGGCCTCGCCTCCTCCGGGTCTCGCCGAGATCGCCCAGGTTGCGCGCCTCGCGCGGCGGCACTTCCTCGGACATGAGCTGAAGAGCCAGCGCGTGCTCCTGGATGTGCTCGGCTAGATCGGTCGCTCCATCGAAAAACGCGGGCGGACGTCGCTTCCGCCAGCGAGTTCGCGCGAGATCCGCCGCGTTCCGCCGCTCGGCAGCCGGCGGGCGCCCCTACGGTAAACTGCGCCTGATGCTCTCTGAAGAGGTCTGCTCCCGTGCCTAACCGCCGCGGCCTCCCCTCCGACGCCCAGATGCAGCACGACGTTCACTTCGTCGATTCGCTCTCGGAGCGGGCTGGCGGCCTGACCCTGCAGGGGTTGATCGCGGAGCTGACCGCGTTCTGGGAGGGCGAGGGCTGTCTCATCGAGCAGCCGTACGACCTTCCGGTCGGCGCCGGCACGATGCATCCCGCGACGTTCCTGAAGGTCCTGGGGCCGGACCCCTGGCGCTGCGCCTACGTGCAGCCGTCCCGTCGCCCGGCCGACGGTCGTTACGGCGAGAATCCGATGCGGCTCGCCCGACACATGCAGCTCCAGGTCGTCCTGAAGCCCTCGCCCGACGACGTCCAGGAGACCTATCTGCGGAGCCTCGAGCGGCTCGGCCTCGTGCTCGCCGAGCACGACGTGCGGTTCGAGGAGGACAACTGGGAGTCGCCGACGCTCGGCGCCTGGGGCGTGGGGTGGCAGGTCGTGATGGACGGGATGGAGATCACCCAGTTCACCTACTTCCAGCAGGCGGGCGGCATCGACCTCTCGCCGGTGACGGCCGAGATCACGTACGGCCTCGAGCGGATCGCGATGTTCCTCGCGAAGGCGAACTCCGTGTTCGACGTGCGGTGGAACGACACGTGGACGTACGGACAGATCCGCCGCCGCGACGAGTTCGAGATGTCGAAGTACAACTTCGAGGTCGCGGACGTGGAGCTCGCGACGATGATGCTCGATCGGCACGAGAAGGAAGCGAAGCGCTGCCTCGAGGCGGGGCTGGTCCTGCCCGCCTACGAGGCCACGCTCGTCTGCTCGCACCAGTTCAATATCCTCGATGCGCGCGGCGCCGTCTCCGCCACCGACCGGGTCGGCATCGTGCGCCGCATTCGCGAGCTCGCCTGCGCCTGCGCGCGGGCCTACGTATCCGGAAGAGAAGGATCCCGGTTCCCGCTGTCCGAGCCGGAACCAGCGGCGGTTTGAGAGGCCGGCCGGACCGGATCCGGTCGCGAGACGTTTCCGAGTGACTGTTCAAGACTTCGTATTCGAGATCCGGACGGAGGAGATTCCGGCGCCGGCCCTGCTGCCGGCGCGCCTGGAACTTTCCCGCCGTCTGACGGACGCGCTCGCCGAGGAGGGGCTCGCGCCCGCCTCGACGGAGTCCTACGCCACGCCGCGGCGGCTCGCCGTCGCCCTTCGCGGACTTCCCGAGCGCCAGGCCGACCGCGCCTCGGAGGTGCTCGGGCCGCCGGCGGCGAACGCCTTCGACGCCGAGGGGAAGCCGACGAAGGCGGCGGAGGGCTTCGCCCGCGCGCAGAAGGTCGACGTCGCCGACCTCGTCGTCGTCGACGCGCCGCGGGGTAAGACGGTCGCGGCCCGGCGGACGATTCCGGGCCGTCCGACGCGTGAGGTGCTCGGCGAGGTCGTGCCGCGGGTCGTCTCCGGCCTGACGTTTCCGAAGACGATGCGCTGGGGGGACGGCTCTCGAAGTTTCGTGCGTCCGGTGCGGAGCGTCGTCGCCGTGCTCGGCGGCGAGGTCGTGCCGATGGACATCCTCGGCGTGGCGGCCGGCAACGAGACGGTCGGGCACCGGCTGCTCTCGGACGGCCCGATCCGCGTCGCGGGTCCCGACGACTACGTGACGGGCCTCCGCGGCGCCTTCGTCGAGCCCGACAGCGAGGCGCGCCGCGTTCAGATCCTCGAGCGGGCGCGGAAGCTCGCGGCGGAGGTCGGCGGGCAGATCGAGGCGCACGCGGACCTCGCCAACACGCTGTCGGACCTCGTGGAGTGGCCGGGCCTCGTGCGCGGCGCCTTCGCGCCGGAGTTCCTGGAGCTGCCCGAGGAGATCACGGTCACGGCGATGCGGACGCACCAGAAGTACGTGCCGGTGCGGGGCCCGGCCGGCCTCCTCCCGCACTTCATCGCGGTCATGGACAACGCGGACGATCGGAAGGGCTTCATCGCGAAGGGCAGCGAGTGGGTGCTGAACGCGCGCCTCGCGGACGCGCGGTTCTTCTTCGAGACCGACGTGCAGGAGGGACTCGAGGCGCGGGTGTCGGCGCTGTCGCGCCTGACCTTCCAGGACCGGCTCGGCGACTACCGGAAGAAGACCGAGCGCCTCGAGGAGCTCGCGGACGCCGTCGCGCGCCTCGTCGGGCGGACGGACCTCGTCGAGACCGTGCGCACGGCGGCGCGCCTCTCCAAGGCCGACCTGACGACGCTCGTCGTCAAGGAATTCACGGACCTACAGGGCGTGATGGGAGGCATCTACGCCCGCCGCGAGCGGCAGCCCGACGGCGTCTGGAAGGCGATCTACGACCAGTACCGGCCGGCCTCGGGGTCGGACGATCCGCCGCGCGAGGCCTCCGGCGCGATCCTCTCGCTCGCGGACCGCTTCGATTCTCTGTGCGCGCTCTTCCGCATCGGGCTCGTGCCGACCGGGTCGAAGGACCCCTACGGCCTGCGCCGCGCGGCGCTCGGCGCCGTCGCCATCGCGATCGGCCGGAACTGGCGCACGGACTGGCGGCCCATCGCGCGGAAGGCCCTCTCGCTCCTGCCCGCCGATCTGCCGGGTCCCGGAGACGACGCGGTGATCGACGAGCTCGGCCGTTTCTTCGCCGACCGTCTTCGGAGCCTTCTCGAGCGGCGCGGGTCCGCGTACGACGAGATCTCGGCCGTCCTGAACGTCGGCGTCTGGGACTTCGCGGATGCCGCCGACCGCGCCCGCGCGCTGTCGGAGGCGCGGCGCCACATGGACTTCAAGTCGCTGATCCTCGCGTTCAAGCGCATTCGGAACATCGTGGGGTCGGATTCGCCCGGCGAGCCGAGGCCTGAGCTGTACCGCGAAGACGCCGAGCGCGCGCTCGCCGCCGACTTCCTGCAGGCGAAGCAGGCGATCGCCGGCTTCGCCGCCGAGCGGCACTATCGCGAGGCGATGGAGACGATCGCCTCGATCGCGCCGTCGCTCGACCGCTACTTCGTCGACGTGCTGGTCAACTGTCCGGAGGAAGAACTGAGGCGCAATCGGCTGGCGCTGCTCGCGTGCATCCAGAAGGAGTTCACGAGCCTCGCCGACTTTTCGGAGATCGTGGTGGAGAAATGAAGCGCATCTTCTCGTTCGGCAACGGGGTCGCGGAGGGCGCGGGCCTCGGCAAGGAAACGCTCGGCGGCAAGGGAGCGGGGCTCGCGGAGATGACGGCCCTGGGGATCCCGGTGCCTCCCGGCTTCACGATCGAGGCCTCCGTGTGCGCCGACGTGTCCCGCGGCGCCTCGCTCGACGGCATCCGCGCCGAGGTCGAGTCGGCGCTCGTGCGTCTCGAGCACGATGCCGACAAGCGCTTCGGCGACGCGGAGGACCCGCTCCTCGTCTCCGTCCGCTCGGGCGCGCGCTCGTCGATGCCCGGCATGATGGACACGATCCTCAATCTCGGACTCACGACGCGAACGGTGAAGGGACTCTCCACGCGCTCCGGCGAGCGCTTCGCGCTGGATTGCCGGCGCCGCTTTCTCGAGATGTACAGCGACGTCGTGCTGCGCGTGCCGCGCCACGAGTTCGAGAAGGCCATGCAGGCGGTCAAGCAGGCGCGCGGCGTCGCCTCGGACACGGAGCTGTCGGCCGAGGACCTCCGCGAGGTGGTGCGCCGCGGCGAGCAGATCGTGCGCCAGCGGACGGGCCACGACTTCCCGGACGATCCGCGCGAACAGCTCTGGGGCGCCGTCGCGGCGGTGTTCCGGTCGTGGGACAACGACCGCGCGAAGACGTACCGCAAGCTCCACCACATCCCCGACGACTGGGGCACCGCGGTGAACGTGCAGGCGATGGTGTTCGGGAACCGGGGCGACACGTCGGCGACCGGCGTCGCCTTCACGCGCGACCCGGCGAGCGGCGAGAAGAAGTTCTACGGCGAGTTCCTGCCGAACGCGCAGGGCGAGGACGTGGTCGCCGGCATCCGGACGCCGCGGCCCTTGAACGCCGACGGCTCGGGCACGTCGCTCCAGGAGACGATGCCGGAGGCCTACGCGGCGCTCCAGCTCGTGCGGGAGCGGCTCGAGAAGCGATTCCGCGACATGCAGGACCTCGAGTTCACGATCGAGCAGGGGAAGCTCTACATCCTGCAGACGCGCAACGGCAAGCGGACGGGCTTCGCGGCCGTGCGCATCGCGACCGACATGGTCGACGAGGGCCTGATCGAGCCGGGGGAGGCCGTGGCGCGCGTCGAGCCCGAGCAGCTCGTGCAGCTGCTCGCGCCCGTCTTTCCGGCGCGCGAGAAGGACGCGGCGGTGAAGGAGGGGCGGCTCCTCGGCAAGGGCCTCCCCGCGGGGCCGGGCGCCGCCTGCGGGCGCATCGCGCTCACGGCCGAGCACGCCGTCGCGATGGTCGCGAAGGGCGAGACCGTGGTCCTCGTCCGCGAGGAGACGTCGCCGGAGGACATCGCCGGCATGCACGCCGCGGCCGGGATCCTCACGACGCGCGGCGGCGCGACGTCCCACGCTGCCGTCGTGGCGCGCGGCATGGGCAAGACGTGCGTCGTCGGCGCGGGGGAGATCACGGTCGACATCGCGCGCGGCGAGATCCGGGCGGCGGCCCTCTCCGCGAAGGAGGGCGACTGGATCTCGGTCGACGGCACCGCCGGGCAGGTCATCCTCGGCAAGATCCCGACGCAGCCTTCCGAGGTGCTGCAGGTCGTCCTGCAGGAGACGATCCGGCCCGAGCAGTCGGCCGTCTATCGCGCGTTCACCCGGATCCTCGAGTGGGCGGATCAGCGCCGGCGCCTCGGCGTCCGGGCGAACGCGGACACCCCGACGGACGCGCGCGTCGCGCGCCTCTTCGGCGCGCGAGGGCATCGGGCTCTGCCGCACCGAGCACATGTTCTTCGAGGCGAAGCGCATCTCCGCCGTGCGCGAGATGATCCTCGCCGAGACGCTCGACCAGCGCCGCGCCGCGCTCGAGAAGATCCTCCCGATGCAGCGGGAGGACTTCCTCGGCATCTTCCGGGAGATGGGCGACCGCCCGGTCACCGTGCGCCTGCTCGATCCGCCGCTCCACGAGTTCCTGCCGCACGACGACGAGCAGATCGAGAGGACGGCGAGGGACCTCGGCGTGCCCGCCGAGAAGGTCCGCGAGCGCACCCACGCGCTGAAGGAAGCGAACCCGATGCTCGGCCATCGCGGCTGCCGGCTCGGCATCACGAACCCCGAGATCTACGAGATGCAGGTCCGGGCCATTCTCGAGGCGGCGGCGGCGGCGATCCGCGAGGGGATCCGGCCGAACCCGGAGATCATGATCCCGCTCGTCGGAGCCCGCGGCGAGTTCGAGCGGCTGCGCGTGCTCATCGAAGAGGCGGCGAAGAAGGTGGCCGCGGAGACCGGCCAGGCGGTCCCGTTCAAGGTCGGCACGATGATCGAGATTCCTCGCGCGGCTCTCCGCGCGAACCGGATCGCCCCCAACTGCGACTTCTTCTCGTTCGGCACGAACGACCTGACGCAGATGACCTACGGCTACTCGCGCGACGACATGGGCACGTTCCTGCCCGTCTACATCGCCGAGGGGATCCTGCCCGAGGACCCGTTCTCCAGCCTCGACCAGTACGGCGTGGGCGAGCTCGTGGCGATCGGGACGCGCCGCGGCCGCGAGGTCAAGCCGAAGCTGAAGGTCGGCGTCTGCGGCGAGCACGGCGGGGATCCCCGCTCGATCGAGTTCTTCAACCACGTCGGTCTCGACTACGTGTCCTGTTCGCCCTTCCGGGTGCCGGTCGCCCGCCTCGCGGCGGCGCACGCGGCGCTCGCCGAGCAGAACGTGGGCACGTCCTCGACGGCCTAGGAGGTCCGGTGCTGATTCTTCTCGCGATGGCCGCCCTCCTCGCCGCCGCCCCCGCCGAGCCCCCGGCCGACCTGATCCTCGTTTCGGCGCGGATCTGGACCGGCGACCCGACGAGACCGGAGGCGCAGGCGCTCGCGGTGCGCGGCGATCGCATCGTCGCGATCGGTTCCGACGCGGAGATCGGCGCGCTGAAGGGTCCGAAGACCGTCGTCCTCGACGGCCGGGGACGCCGCGTCGTGCCCGGCTTCATCGACTGTCATACGCACATGACGAGCGGCGGCTTCGACCTGCTCGCGCTCGACCTGCGGAACTCGAAGTCCCCCGCGGACTTCACGCGCGAGGTCGCGGCGTACGCGAAGACGAAGCCGGCCGGGCAGTGGCTCACGGACGGCACCTGGGACCACACGCAGTGGACGCCGCCCGAGCTGCCGAACAGGTCGATGCTGGACACGGCGACCGGCGACCGGCCGACCTGCATCCAGCGGCTCGACGGCCACATGGTGCTCTGCAACAGCCTCGCCTTGAAGCTCGCCGGCGTCACGGCGGCGACGCCCGATCCTCCCGGAGGCGTCATCGTCCGCGACTCGAAGGGTGAGCCGACCGGAATCCTCAAGGACGGCGCGATGGAGCTCGTCGACAAGGTGCGGCCCGCGCGCACGGCCGCCGAAATGACGGTCGCGGCCGAGGCGGCGATGCGGAACGCCGCGCGCTATGGCGTCACGTCGGTGCAGGACCTGCCGGGCGGGACCGAGGATCTGCCCGTCTGGGACGCGCTGCGGGAGGGCGGCCGGATGATCGTCCGCGTGAACTCGCGGCCGGGGATCGGCCTGTGGCAGAAGGTCAGGGAGCTCCAGGCTTCGCTGAAGCAGGACGAGTGGCTCCGCGTCGGCGGCGTGAAGGGGTTCATGGACGGCTCGCTCGGCTCGGGAACGGCGGCGATGTTCGAGGACTTCTCGGATGAGCCGGGCAACCGGGGCGTCTTCAACGCGGGAGCGATCCCGCTTTCGAAGATGGAGGAGCGGGTCCTCGCGGCGGACAAGGCCGGGCTGCAGGTCGAGGTGCACGCGATCGGCGATCGCGCGAACGCGGAGATCCTGAACATCTACGAGCGCGTCGAGAAGGCGAACGGCCCGCGCGACCGGCGCTTCCGCATCGAGCACGCGCAGCATCTGCGCGCGTCCGACATCCCGCGGTTCGCGGAGCTCGGCGTGATCGCTTCGATGCAGCCGTACCACGCCGTCGACGACGGCCGCTGGGCGGAGAAGCGGCTCGGTCCCGAGCGCGCGAAGACGAGCTACGCATGGCGCTCGCTGCTCGACGCGAAGGCGACGCTGGTGTTCGGGTCCGACTGGGACGTGGCGCCGATCTCGCCGATCCTCGGCATCGCCGCCGCGGTCACCCGGCGCACGATCGACGGCAGGAATCCCGGCGGCTGGGTGCCGGCGCAGCGCATCACGGTCGAACAGGCGCTGCGGGCGTACACGGTCTCGGCCGCCTATGCCGGATTCGAGGAGAAGGACAAGGGCTCCCTCTCGCCCGGCAAGCTCGCCGACTTCGTCGTTCTCAGCGCGGATCCGCTGGGCGTGCGGCCCGAAGAGCTCGAGAAGATCGAGGTCGAGAGGACGGTCGTCGGCGGAAAGACGGTCTACGCGCGGTGACCCTCGTCGAGCCGTTCGCGTGGCGGCCGGGGCCCGGCTTTACGCGTACGACTGAAAGATCTTCGTCACGATCTTCCACCCGTCCGGGAACTTGTAGAGCAGGAGCAGGTCCGTGAAGGCGTGCTTGCCGTCGCGGTAGAGCTCGACCTTCACCACCGCCTCGTTGGCCGTGACGTCGACGATCGGGAACTCGGCGCGGACCGCGGGCTTCGGGGCGTTCGGATTCTGCTTGCGGTTCGCCTCCATGCGCCCGATCCACTCGTCCAGCGTGACCGCCGTCATCTTCCCGTCGCGGAGCATCAGCATGCGGAAGTCGGGACTGAATCCCTGGCGCATCTTCGCGGCGTCGGGGTTCGCGTGCACGCCCTCCACGTAGGCGGACTGCACGACCGCCTTAACCGCGTCGGCGTCGGCGTCGGACTGGGCGGCGGCGAGCGCGGGGGAGAGGAACAGAGCGATCGCGAGGAGTCTTCGAGCGTGCGTCATCTTGCTTTCTCCGCGGCGCATCGTAGCGGAGAAGGCGGCCGGCGACGACTGCGTCAGAACGACACGGGCGTCTTGACCTGCCGGAGCTCGCCCCGCACCAGATCGAGCGCGCGTCGGTACGCGGCCGAGTCTCGCGAGTTGCTCAGGACCGTGAAGAGGACGTAGACGCCCCGCATCGAGCGGAGCCCGGCCGTCGAGATGAGCCTCTCGTCCTGGGGAATGTTCCGCGGATCGAGATTGCCGTCCGTGAACGAGGCATAGACGCCGCCGCCGTCCGGCGCGTCGAAGTACGTCAGCGCGACGTCCTTCTCGATCGCGGACTCGAGATAGGGCTCGAACAGGTTTCGCGCCTCGGCCTCGAGGTCGGTCCGGTCGGGCGGCGTCGCGACCGGATCCGGGAAGAACGCGACGATCATGGCGACCTCGCCCCCGGGGTCCTCGACATGGAGCGTGGGCGTGCCGTGATGCGGGTCGAGCTCCTCGTCGAACTTCCATCCCGCCGGCACCGCCATCGCGATCTGGCGGCCCTGGAAGATGGTCACGGTGCGGACGTCGTCGCCGGAGATCGCGGGACTCGCGAGCAGAAGCGCGGCCAGTGCCAGCCACGTCGATGCGCCCGGTCCGATTGAGCTGCGTTTCACCAATCGACTCGCTCCCGAGCGGAGTCGATGCAACGAGTGCGCCAGCCAGGACGGCGCCGACGAATCTCAGAAGGCGATCGGCGCCTTCACCTGGTGAATCCCGGAGAGCACGACCTCGAGCGCCCGCTTGTAGGGGGCCGAGTCGGTCGAATTGGTCAGGAGTGTGAACACCAGATAACCGCCCTTCCACGTGCGGATGCCGGAGACCCCGATGAGCTTTTCGTCCTCGGGAATGTGTTTCGGGTCGAGCTTGCTGTCGGTGAACGATGCATATGCGGCCATGCCGTCGCCCGCATCGGCGAACGTGAGCCGGATCTCCTTCTCGACGGCCGTCTCGAGATAGGGCTCGAGAAACCTCTTTGCCTCCGCTTCGACCGCCTCTCGCGACGAGAGCTTCGCCGTGGGATCCGGGAGGAAGCTGATCTGGAGATCGATCTCCTGCTTCGGATCCGCAAGCTTGAGGGTTGGCGATCCGAGGTGCGGGTCGGTCCCCTCGTCGAAAGACCATCCTTTGGGAACAGCGATCGACATCTGCCGGCCCTCGAAGATCGTGATGGTCTTCGTGTCGTCGGCGAGGGCGGAGTGCGCGCAGAGAGCGAACGCGAGGGCGAGAAGTCCTGTTCCGAGTTTCGATCTCATGTGTTGTCTGACCAGGATGACGGGCTCATGGACCTAATGGTGATCTGTCCCCTCGTCGGTTCGGTTGACATCGCGCCTTCTCGCCCTTCCATCGTTTGATGAGTCCTTGCCCCACTTGTCGCCAGTCTGGTCGATGGCAACCGATCCGCTCCATTCGTGACTCGCTTACCCGTCCTCCGGCTCTCAATGGCTCACCGCTCCGGCCGCCGCAGCAATCTCGCGGAAGTACCAGAGAGCCGACCACACGAGCAAAAGGACATCGACGACAACGAGGACCGCCAGCGCCGTGTGGAGAGCCCGGTGCCCCTTGTTCGCAGCGAACGTCAGTACCCCCAGCGACACCAAGGCGAAGGCGACCAGGCCCCGCCCAATGTAGACGTCGCGAAAATAGCCCATGGAACTATCGGGCGATTGGCCATCGCCGAGAGCGCGGTTGATGGCCGTCGCCAGGCTCGGGTACGCGGCGAACTCGATGAGCGCCAGAGCCAAGAGAGCTCCGAAACAGAGCACGAGACGTAGGCGGGACGCGGATGGATGAAGTCGGGTCATCGCATCACCCATAAGAACATGTGATCGCCGAAAGCCTGGATGGTGCGGAGATGGGGGAACACGCTGTCCCACGCCTCCTCGCTCCGGAGCCATGAGTGACTCTGGAACGGCCCGAAGTCTTTGTCGAGTTCCAGGTTCAACGCGAGAGGCTGGGACCTTGCGGCTGGCCCCACCTGGAGGTGATCGTCGTCTGCGCCGCCGCCGTGCGTCTGAACCATGTCGAATCTGTTGAACACGTTGATCCAGTTCGACACTCCGGCCTGATTGTTGAGTCGGTAGGAAGTCGTGGACGGCGTCCCCAATGTAACGAGGTTGTCCACCTGGTGGCCGAGCCCCATGTTGATCGCCGCGATGGCGACGTTTCCTCCATGGCTGTGAGCAATGATGTTCAGGCCCTCGCCGGGCGCGAACTTGTAGCTGCGAATGAACTCCGCCAGTCCCTTCGCCGCGTCGACTCTGGCCGCGTGATTGTCCTGACCCGACCAACTGTACGCAGCCGTCGTTCTGTCATTTAAACTTCTCGCGACGTACTTGAAGTAATGACCCTCCGGCGTAAAGTCGGCCGTTCTTCCACCCAATTGCGTGCCGTGCACGAGTATCGTCAGCAGCCCGTCGGGATCGACGTGCTTAAGCGGATTGCCGAGCGTGAACGAATATCTGTTCCACGCCTGAGGCGCATGGGGTGAGCCAGCGATTCGATCCGCGCTCAGGAATCTCCCCAGATTGTAGTGCTGCGTCCGCGCGTGATCGAAGTGCTGTGCGACGCCATCGTTGCGCTCCATGGTCTGGAACGCGAGGTGCTGGTTCAGGACGGTGCTGTTCGTGTCTTCGCCGTAGGGCCAGTATTTGTGGTTCTCGGTCACGGTGCCGGTCGCGTCCCAGAGTGCTCGGGGACTTCCGAGGTGATCGGAGACGCCGTAGTTCCAGGTGCCGAGGCTGTTGGAGGCGACGAGCAGGTTGCCGAAGAAAACGTTGTCCCGCTGCACGGTCAGCGCGGCCGAAGCCGAGCCCGATGAGGCGTCGGTCATCTCGGTGACGACCCGGTTCTGCTCATCACGCAGAGTGTAAATCGAACCCCGGGGAACCGGATGGTAGACCGAGGCCCAGGTCTTGCCGCCGCCCGGGACGGCCGGGGTTTTCGACATCCAGACGAGGATCTGCCAGGGCGTGACGGGATTGCCGGGGCAGAAGTTGCTGCCCCCGCACCCGGCGGTGACGTTGTCGCGCGAGAGCTGCTCGATGTAGGGGGCAAAGGGGACCCACTGCGAGTTCCCCGCGCAGGGGACGTCGGCGAAGATGCCGGTGCAGAGGGGTGTCGCCGCGCCGTCGGCCCGATAACCCTTGACGATGAAAACGGCCATCTGTGCGCGGTTGAGCGTGCCGCTGGGCGGATCCGGGCAGAACTGGCTACCGCCGCAGCCGGCAGCCGTTCCGTGGTCATAGAGCGTCTGGATCCATCCCGCGTCGGAATCGGAGCAGGGGACGTCGGCGAAGGTGCCGCGACAGGCGTCCGGAGCCGTCGTCCACCCCGTCTTCCCGGCCGCCTTGTTGGCTTCGCCGACCAGGCGCGCCATTTCGCGGCGGGCCAGCGACGTGTTGCCGGGGAACTTGACCAGGCGCTCGCCCGCGCCGTTGTGGAGGAAAACCCAGTCGGCCGAGTTCTGGTTGCGATAGAGACGATCGAGCGCGTCGTAGGACATGGTGTCGGCGTTGTTCGTGACCATGTTGCCGCGGCCGTCGTAGGAAACGGCCGTGAGCGACCCGCCGACGACGAGGTGATTGTTGGCGTCGGCCGAGAACGTGAGCGCGCCGTTCTTGAGCAGGTTGCCCCAGCGGTCATAGGAGAAGCAGCGGTTCATGGTCCGTCCGTAGTCGACACAGCTGCCCGTCTGGTTCGACAGCTTGACCGAGGTGATCCGCGAACGGTTGTCGTACTGGAAGGTGTCGCCGCTTCCCATCGAGAGGATGTTGCCCGCGCCGTCGTAGGCGTAAGTGCCGGTGTCCAGCAGCAGCGTCGCGCCCTTCTTCGCCGTGATCTGCGAGGGCCGCGGCAGCATCGTCGAGTCCTGCGTGATGGTCGTGATGACGGCGGTGGGGCTGGTGTTCGACGTCCAGGAGGCGAGGCCCGCGGCGGGATCGTAGGTCGCCGCGGTGACGAGGCTCGTCGCGTTGCCGGAGACGGACGTGGGCAGGCCGTTGGCGTACGAATACGTAACCGGGAAAGAGCCGGAGGACCTGGGGATTGCTGTGCGTCCCGACGAGGCCGAGGCTATTGTAGGTCCAGGTCTGGCTCGTCGAGGAGCTCAGGTCCCCGTTGCCCACGGCGGTCGTCAGCTGGGAGAGGCGTCCGCCGCCGTCGCCGTACGTGAACTGTTCGTCGACGACCGGGCCGATCGTGGGGATCCAGTTGTAGCCGTACCGGCGCGTCAGCTTGCCGCCCGGATAGGCGCCGCCGGCAAAGCCCGCGCTCCCGTCCACGCAGGTCGAGGCGCCGTCGTAGCAGTTGACGAGGTACTTGGTGCCGGCGGGCGCATCCTCCTCCGCGAGCCGTCCGACGAAGTCGAACGTGCGGCTGATCACGAGGCCGTCGGGCTGCTTCTCGCGCAGTACGTCGCCGAGGCTTCCGATCGAGTCGTAGTAGACCGTGCCCCTCTCGGGTGTCGTTTCCTTCCTCAGGAATCCGTTGTCGTCGTAGACGAAGGTCCGGGACTGAGCCCCCTGGCTGACCGTCAGCAGCTTGCCGTTGACGTCCCAGGTGTGGGACGTGACGTCGCCGGAGGGTTCGGTGACGCTGGTGATGCGGCCGAAGGCATCCTTCCTGGTCGTCGTGGTCGCATTGATCCCCCCCGAGGCGCACGAGGGGGTCGTCAGGTTGGAGAAGGCCGCGTTGACACAATAGGTCAGCGCCGCTTCCTTCGTCTCGCTGTAAGTGTTCCCCGAGCCGTCGGTGCGATCGATGACGACGAGGCTCGACATCTTGGGCCCGACGACCTGCTGCGGTCTCCCGAAGGGGTCGTAGCAGAGCCGGTACGTGCCCGGGGCCGCCGACGGTCTCGCGCGGCCGGTGAGCGTGCCGCCGCTGAAGGCGCAGGTGGTCGAGAGGTCCTGGGCGATGGTCTGCGACGTCGCATCCGGCACCCACTCCGAGGTGAAGTAGGCGTTGCCGGGCCCGTCGTAGAGGGTGAACCGCTTGACGACCGACGACGAGGGTTGGAGGCGCTTCTCGCGCGAGAGGCGGGCCAGCCCGTCGTACTCGAAGTGCTGCCAGGTCGTGATGCTCGCGTTCGAGGACGCGACGGGACACGCCTGCTTGGCGGAAGCCCGGTAGGCGGTCGTCGCGCTCGGACTCTCGTAGCAGACGAACGTCGCGAGCTCGGAGGCCGACGGCGGCGTGATCGTGTGAACCCGCCCGAGAGCGTCGTACTGATACGAGGTCTGCCTTCCCGAGGTGTCCCGGGAAGCGGTGATCCAGCCCGTGGTGGCGTCACGGGTGTAATCCCGGAAGTTGAAGGTCGAAGTCCCGACGGTCGAGTTGATCCAGCGGGCGCTCGAGAGTTCGCCATGCACCCAGGTGTAGTCCTTGCCGAACGCATCTCCGTTGGCGGGGAGCGGATTCGGGAACGCCGGGTAAACCGTCGCGCACGGATTGTTGGGGACCGATCCCACCCCGGGATAGGTCGCCGTGAACTCCTTGTCCACGTTGCCGGCGCCGTCGTCGTAGCGGCAGTTCAGGAAGGCGATCGTCGAGAACGTGTTGCCGGGCGAGCCGTACGTCGCGGGGTCGTACACGAAAGTGCCCCTCAGGAATCCGTACTTGTTCGGCGTCGACGTGTCGAACTCGAAGTACTCGTCCTTGGACGAAGCCCCCATGGTGGTCGTCCGCTTCGTCATCAGGTTCGGGAGAACGGGCTGACCCACCGGCGGACCGGCATCCCAGTTGAACGGCGCCCAGTACGTCGTGACCGTCCTGGGGTCGTCGCCGAGAGTCCCGGTGTGGGTTTCGATCGGATAGTGGCGGCCGTTGTCGTCCCACGTGTTGTCCGTCGCGGGACCGAAAGCCACCTGGTGATACGGGCATGCGCCGCAGGTGCTGGGCCCATAGATCGTCCTGCCGGAGATCAGGCGGCGGTTGGTGCCCGCGAGCCCCTCGACCGCCGAATCGACCGCGTAGCTCTTTTCCACGACGCGAACGGCCTTGCTGCCGCAGAACCCGGAATCCGCCGCGCCCCCGCAGGGGGGATGCTGGAGCGCCGCCAGCGTCGGGTCCGTCTCGAAGACGCGCTCCTCCAGCTCGGCTCCGACGATGTCGCCGGGCAGGCTGGCGAGCTCTCCGGTCGGTCCGCTCGGGCCTCGCGTGCTGCTGAAGAGGACCGCCTTGGCGCGGCTTCGGCCGACGTCGCCGTTCTTGTCGGTCCCCGGGAAGATCGCGATCGTCAGCGTCTGAGAGTTGTGCGGCGAGCTCGCGTCGCCCGTTTCGCCGAACGGGAAGGCGAACTGCCGGTACGTCGTGTCGTTCTGAGCGGATCCGACGATCTCGCGCCGGCGCACGACGCCGGGCTGCGTGTCGATCCAGCGTTGTGAGTTCTCCAAGGTGCAGCCGCCGGGGATGTCCGGCGCCGCCTCCTCGCCGGCGGCCAGAGAACAGGCTTCGGATTCCGTGACGACGTTGTCCGGATCGTCGGTGGGAGGCGTCAGCCCCGGGCATCCGGGCTGCAGCTTGCCGCCGCGGCCGTGGAAGAACGTGTAGTAGTTGTAGCAGTACTGGATCGCGCCCCCCGTGGGCAGCGTGATCTGGTCGAGGAGAACGTGCGACAGCTCGGATGACGAGGAGAATGAATACGAGGGTGACGCCCCCGAATCGTCCGCGGGCAGCGTGAGACTCTTCAACCGCGGCACGTTGGCGACGACCGTCGTCATATAGCCCTGGGCGTTCTTGCCGCAGTCGTGGGTGAGCGCCGCGGCGGTGGTCTCGTAGCCGAGCGTCCAGGTCCGGTTGACCGACGCCCCATCGACGAACTCCGGGAAGTCGATGGAGCCGATCATGCCGGACACCCCGAGCACTGACGTCGTGTGGAAGTGGACCTTGCTTCCCGAGGGCAGCGTGACGTCCTTCGGGATCCAGGTTCCGGTCCCCGCGGGCGTTCGCATCTCGAACAAGGTGGGATTCGCGCAGGGAAACTGGCCCGCAGCGTAGGTCCACAGGGGCGTCGTCACCTCCCCGGTGGCGTAGTAGCTGATCGAGTAGGTGTTGCCGTACGGGTCCGTCACCGAGCTGAGGTACCAGCCGTCCCGGCCTCGGCCGAAGTCGTGCGTGTACCCTTCCGGCAGGCCGATGTCGTCGTAGCCGCTGACGTGGTTGTTGAAGAAGTAATGGTTGCCGTCGCCGTCCCAGAGGTCGTAAGGACCGGTCGAACCCGTCGGCGATAAGTAGAGCTGAGAGGCATCGCTCGCCTTCGGCCCCGTGGCGAACATGTGCTGGCTTCCGTCGGCGGCGAAATAGCACACGCCGGTGATCGCCCCGTGCTTGCAGTTCTTGATGGCGCCGAGCGTCAGCTCCCAGCCGGATCCGAGAGAGGGGTTGCCCACCAGGGGCCGGTAGAAGATTTCCTGACTCTGCGTCGTCGGCGCTCCGTAGTCGATCGAGCGGGAGTTGTAGGTCAACACGAGCTGAACGCGGAGCTTCGGACCGACCGGGTACGACGGCCCGAGGGAGATCGGAACCGTCAGCTGCCCGTTGTACATGTTCACGGAGTCCATCTGCCCGTGGTGAAAGACGCTGTTGACGTAGCCGGGCGCTCCGTCGGGATCGTTGTCGGGACCGCTCTGACCGCGGCCGACAGAATTGCTTGTCACGAGAGCGCAGAGGGCGAGCACCGGCACGATCCTGTTTCGCATTTTCGAACCCCTTTCTCGGAGTTCGCCGGCGCATCTCCATTACCTGATTGTCGCGAGCCTAGCGGAGAGAGAACGCCGCGTCGGCCGTGCGGGAACCGAGGGCGCGGCGAAAAGGAGCCGCGAGAGCGCCGAAGACCAGCCGCGCGGGATCGAAGCGGTACACTCTCGCGCGATGCCCCGCGTTCACCGGCTCTCGAGCGATGTCATCGATCGCATCGCCGCGGGCGAGGTCGTGGAGCGCCCCGCCTCCGCCGTCAAGGAGCTCGTCGAGAACGCGCTCGACGCGGGCGCTTCGAAGGTCGAGATCGAGGTGGACGGCGGCGGCATCGAGCGGATCCTCGTGCGGGACGACGGCGCGGGGATGCCGGCCGACGACGCCCGCCTCGCGCTCGAGCGCCACGCGACGTCGAAGATCGCCTCCGACGACGACCTCGCCCGCGTCGCCACGTTCGGCTTCCGCGGCGAGGCGCTGCCGTCGATCGCCTCCGTCTCCTGCCTGACGCTCACGACCTCCGACGGGACGTCGCCGGAAGCCGTGCGCCTGCGGATCGAGCACGGCGGCCCGGTGGCCCAGGAGCCGGCGGCGCGCCCCCGCGGCACGGACGTGCTCGTCGAGGGCCTGTTCTCGAGGACGCCGGCGCGGCGGAAGTTCCTCGCCTCGAAGGAGGCGGAGGCCAGGGCCATCGCCGCCGCCGTCACGCGTGCGGCGCTATCGAGTCCCTCCGTCGCCTTCACGCTGCGGTCGAACGGCCGCGAGACCCTCGACGCTCCCGCCGCCGTGGATCGGGGCGCGCGCATTCTCCAGATCTTCGGCCGCGCGACACTGGGCGAGCTCGAGGCCTTCGAGGCGCGGGCCGGCGGTCTCCGGCTCGCCGGCTACACGACGCGCGGCGGGGTGACCTTTCCGAGCCGGCGCCATCAGTACCTCTTCGTCAACGGCCGGCCGGTCGAGGACCGCGGCCTCTCGCGCGCGATCGGCCAGGCGGCGCGCGACGCCATCCGGCTCGACCGCCATCCGGGTGCGTTCCTGTTCCTGACGGCCGAGCCGGGCGTCGTCGACGTCAACGTCTCCCCGGCGAAGACCCAGGTGCGCTTCGCGGACTCCGGGACGGCGTTTCGACTCGTGTACCACGCGCTCTACTCCGCGCTCCTCGCCGGCAAGGAGGAGCGCCGGCTGCGGCCGGTGCCGACCGGGACCTTCGTCGCCGAAGCGCCGGGAACGTATCGAGATCCCTTCGAGCCTCCTCCCTCGGCGCCGGTCGGCGTGCCGTCCCCGCCGGCTCTGGACGCCCGGAGCGAGCCGCCCGTCGCCGCTACACCCGAGAAGCGCGCGGCCGAGCTCGTCCCGATCGGGCAGTACCGCGAGTCGTTCATCCTCGCGAGCGGACCGGACGGACTGCTCGTCATCGACCAGCACGCCGCCCACGAGCGGACGCTCTACGAGCGCATCCGCGACCGCATCGCGTCGGGACGGGTCCTCTCGCAGAAGCTGCTCCTTCGGGTCCTCTTCGAGGCGACGCCCGAGGAAGCCGTGACCCTCGCCGCGCGCTCGGAGGACCTCGCCGCGTCGGGATTCGAGATCGAACCGATGTCCGGCCGCTCGTACGCGATCGCCGCCCTGCCGGCGGAATCGACCGAGCGCGGCCCCGTCGACACCCTGCGCACCGCCCTCGCCGCCCTGGCCGACGCGGAAAGCGCCGACGAGGCGCTGCGGCGCGACCGTCTCGCGGCGAGCCTCGCCTGCCGCTCCGCGGTCACGATCCGCTACCACCTCGCCGCCGAGGAGATCCGGCATCTGCTCTCGGACTGGGCGAAGACGCGCGACCGGTTCACGTGCCCGCATGGACGGCCGGTCGTTCTGTCGCTGTCGGAAGCAGATCTCGAGAAGCACTTCAAGAGGCGCTAGACGCCCCCGACCCCCACCAGAAAAGCAAATACCCCTCTCCCGGCGGGAGAGGGGTAGGGGTGAGGGGCGATGACTAAGCCGCGGGCTAGGAGCTCCTCGGCGGCATCCCGACCTGCGCCTCGTTCTCCGCCCGGCGCTTCCGGACGTGGCTGACGATCAGCACGAGGCCGAGCAGGATGAACGCGGCCGGCCCTCCCCATTCCGACATGAAGGACCAGTCGATGTCGAAGTACCGGTCGATCAGCAGCAGCGTGCCGAGTCCGACGAGAATCACTCCCCACGTGAGTCCGCCCGTTCCGGCGGCCGCGCGCTTCAGCTGCGCCTGTCCCGCGAGACCGGCCTCGGCGAGCTCGCCCCGGTTGATCGCCTTGGCCTGGCGCACCGCATCGATGATCGCGAAGAACCAGACGAATGCGATCAGCGGACCGAAGAATTCTCCGGCTCGGCCGTGCGAGGTCATCATGATGCCGAGGATGAAGGCGCCGCCGACCGCAAACGCGCGCGGATACAACCCGAGGTAGAGGTGTCCGAGCCCGGGGAAGACGGACAGGAAGCCCGCCAGCGCCGGCGATTTGCGCTCGATGATCACCGGATAGGGCACCGCTCCCGGAGCGGCGCTCGGCGGCACGGCGGCGGAGACCGGCGCGCCCGGGGGCGGAGTCGCGGGAGGCGGATTGAAGGTGTCGTTCATGGAATCACTCCTCGTCCAGCTGCTTCAAGCGTTCGTTCGCTCTTAGACACGTAAAAAGGGAGCGGAAAGTTCTTCGCGCCGCCCGGCGGCCGTGTCGACGCCGCTCGGCGCCGCGGCCGCGCCTCCGTCCTTGCCGAAACGGGGATGGGGCGTGGTCTTCTTGTGCTCGGGCTTCCACACGATGGCGAACGCGTTGGACACGGCGGCCCGTCCGTATCCGAAGACGTGTCCCTTCCACACGGCGAGGGTGCGGAATGCCTTCTCCTGGAGCGCGCCCAGACGATCCCCGATCGAGCTCTCGGCGACCGTGACCGCGTGCCGCGTGCTCTCGCCGAGCGCCGCGAATCCGGTGCGGCGCACGACCGCGGTCGGGTTGAGGCCGAGCAGCATGACGAGGACCGCCGCCGCGTAGGCGTATACGACGACCATCCGTCCCGAGAACGCGGAGCGCCAGAAGGACCGCTTCCTCTCGGGCCGTGCCGCCGCGAGGCGCGGGACGAGCCACGACGGCGCCTCGGGCGCCGCGAGGGAGCGCATGGATTGCAGGGTGACGGCCGCCTCGGCGCACGCCTCGCAGCGGGAGAGGTGGCTCCGCAGGCGGGCCTCGTCGGCCGAGGCGATCTCTCCCTCGAGGAGCGTCGCGAGAAGGGCGTCGGCCGCCTCGCACGAGACGGTCGTGCTCGGGATCTCGAGGAGCTTCTGCCGCAGCGCCGGACTCCAGGCCGGCGGACGGAGCGCGGCCGAGATGGAGACGGCGCGATCGAGATCCGCGCCGAGCCGCTCGCACTCGGGGCAGCCCGCTCGGTGGCGCGCCACCTCCGCTTCGCCCGCCCCGGAGACGAACAGCCGCTCGAGCTCGCGGCAGCTCATACGAGTCCCGCCGCCGCCATCACGATCGAGGCGAGCGGTCCTCCGACGGGGCGCGATTCGTGGCGTTCGCGGATCTTCTTCGCGACCTCGGCCCGAGCCCGGAAGAGCCGCGACTTGACGGTGCCCTCGGGCAGCTCGAGAGCCTGGCCGATCTCGTCGTAGGCGAGGCCGTTCAGGTCGCGCAGGATCAGGATCTCGGCGAGGTCCTCGGGAACGTCGGCCAGCGCCGAGAAGAGCATCTTCGTGCGCTCCTTCGTCAGCGCGAGCGAGGCCGGGTCGTCGTCCGACTTGAGCATCGCCGTGACCGCCTCGTCGGAGACGAACCGGAACGAGCTCTCGCGCTTCCGGCGGCGATAGCGATCGATGCAGAGGTTCCGGGATACCGAGAGCACCCAGGCGACCAGCGGAAACCCGCCGTCGTAGCGGTGGAGGTTCTCGAAGATCTTCAGGAAGATCTCCTGCGAGAGCTCCTCCGCGTCCTCCCGCTTCAGGGTGAAGTGGTACGCGATCCCGTACACCCTCTGGCCGAACCGATCCACCAGCTCCCTCCAGGCATCGTCGTCGCCCCGGCGGCAGCGCGCGACCAGTTCTTTTTCGTCGCCGTTGCCGGTGCTCACACTGCCCTCATGGGACTAGACGCAGACCGGGACCGAAATGTTCGATCGCGTGGTACGACACTGGATGGGGGAGCCGTCTATCCCAAACAGCTGGCGGACAGAGACTTACCGCGAGGCCTTTCTTCGTCCCGGCGCATCTCTCAGGCGGGCGACAGGACCGGCTGGCGGGCCTTCTCCGGGTAAAACGCGTACCCGAGCAGCTTGTAGCAGAGCTTGGCCACCATGAAGTCCGGGGCCCGGTTTCCCGCGAGGGGGGCATGCTCGACGACATCCGCGCCGACGATCTTCCGCTCCGAGGCCACGCGGCGGAGGATCGACAGGGCCTGGTCGTACGTTCCCCCGCCCGGCTCGGGCGTCCCCGTCGCGGGCACGAGCGAGCCGTCGAAGAAGTCGACGTCGAAGGTGACGTAGACCTCGCCGGTGAGCTTCCGCAGCGCCTTCTCCAGCCAGGCGTCCGAGCGGTGCATCTCCCGGTTCGACACGATCAGGGTGCCGCTCTCCCGGACGTAGTCGATCTCCTCCTTCGAGATCGAACGAATGCCGACGTGGACCGACGGGATCCCGAGCTCGACCCAGCGGCGCGCGGCGCACGCGTGCGAGTACTTCTGGCCCTCGTACGTGTCGCGCAGGTCGCCGTGCGCGTCGAAGTGCAGGATGGACATGTTCGGGTAGCGCGCCCGATGCGCCCGGATCGGTCCCGGAGCGATCGAGTGCTCGCCGCCGAGCGTCAGGACGAAGCGGCCTCCGCCCACGAGGTCGGCCACGATCCGTTCGAGGCCGTCGACGCAGGCCTCCGGTTCCATGTCGTCGGGGAGCCAGGCGGGCAGCGTGTGGATCCCGACCCGGTAGACCTCCTCGTCGAGCTCGTCGTCGTACAGCTCCACGTAGTGCGACGCCTCGAGAATCGCGGCGGGCCCGTTCTTCGTGCCGACGCCGTAGGAGACCGTGCGCTCGTAGGGGCAGGGCAGGACGACCACGCGGCTCTTCTCGAGCGTGTTCTCGGCGGGAGGAATGCCGAGGAAGTTGGAGGAGAGAAACATGCGGGGATTCTAGTGCGGATCGGCGCCGCGCCGAACGCCATCGGGCGCCCACCGGGAACGGTCATCCCGAGCGGAGCGGTGACGGGCGTGAGGCCGCCCGATCAGGGCGCGGTTCGCCGCGGGCGTCCGCGTCCGCCGCGCCTCCGCCGTCGCGGCGGCACCGGCGCGGGCGCCGGCGGGATCTCGCCCGTCTCCCGCGCCCGCGCGACGCGCGTCTGCAGCCCGCGCCACTCGCCGACGAGCTCCTGGCCGCGGCCCGTCGCCATCGCGGTGAGCTCGAAGACGTCGAGCGCCGTCGGGAACGCGTCGCGGAACGCGAGCCGCCGCGTCGCGACCTTGCCGTCGGGCCGGTGCGAGAGCCGCCCGGCCATCCCGAGCCCGAGCTTGATCCGTTCGGCGACCGCGCGCGGCCACGCCATGCGCAGGGCGAGCGGCGCGACGACCTCCTCCATGATCGTGGCGAGGCGGTTCGGATCGGGTTCGCCGTCGGGGGCGTCCTCGTGCACACGGGCGCGCGCGATCGGCAGACAGACGAGCCCGAAGAGGACCGCGTCCTCGAAGGCGCGGCCGCGGCGCCGCTCGGCGTCCAGCACGTCGAGCAGCGCCCAGAAGAGGTGTCCGGTGCCGCCCGAGTGATCGGGGTCGGGCTGACGGAGCACCTGGGCGAGCTCCGGCAGGAGCACGTCGAGCAGGCCGACCTCCCGCATCAGGAGCCAGGTCGGCAGGGCGTGGCCGCCGCGCAGGGACTGGGCGAGCTCCTCGGTCACCCGCGGGGGCGCGGACTTCACGATCTCCTTGCGGTGGCGCAGGATCGCCTCGTAGGAGTCCGGCGTGATCGCGAAGCCGAGGCGGCTCGCGAACTCGACCGCCCGCATCATCCGCACGGGGTCCTCCTGGAAGCGGATGTCCGGGTCGCCGATCGTCCGCACGAGTCCCGCCCCCAGATCGTCGAGGCCGCCGACGTAGTCGATGATCGAGAAGTCGGAGATGTCGTAGAAGAGGCCGTTGATCGTGAAGTCCCGCCGCAGCGCGTCCTCCCGCGGCGTCCCGAACGTGTTGTCGGAGGTCTGGAGGAGCTCCCGGCCCTCGCCGTCGAGGACGGGGTCGGGGCGCCGGCGGAACGTGGCGACCTCGATGACCTTCCCGTTGGCGAACAGGATGTGAGCGAGCCGGAACCGCCGTCCGATCATCCGGCAGTTCCGGAAGAGCTTGCGCAGGGCCTGCGGGTGCGCGTCCGTGCCGATGTCGAAGTCCTTCGGCACGCGCGAGAGCAGCAGGTCGCGGACGCTGCCGCCGACGAGGTAGCCCTTGTACCCGGCGCCGTGCAGCCGATAGAGGACCTTGAGCGCGTCCGGATCGATCCGCGACCTCGAGATGGGATGCTCGGAGCGGGGCCGGATGCGGGGGGCGGGCTCGAGGCTCGGAGCGGCGACGGGCTCTTCCGGGGATGTTCGACTGTCGTTAATGTGGATGCGCCTCTCTCTCGTCTCGACTCGGGGAATTCTAGCCTAAGGCATTGAACGCAAGGATCTTTTGACTTCCGCCCTCCGCTGCGAAAGAATACGCCGTCTTTTCGCAACCCGGAGACGAGGAGGATCTTCTACATGAGGTTCCGAGCGCTCGCGGTGGTCTGTCTCTCGGCCATTCTGGCCGCGACGGTCTCCTGCGGTTCCAAGGGGTCCCAGAAGGAAATCCTGATCGGCGAGTACGGCTCGCTGACGGGCGGCATCGCGACCTTCGGCATCTCGACGAAGAACGGCTCGGAGCTCGCCTTCGACGAGATCAACAAGAAGGGCGGCGTCCTCGGCAAGCAGATCAAGCTCCTCGTCGAAGACGACCAGTCGAAGCCCGAGGAGGCCGGGACGGTCGTCACGAAGCTCATCAACCAGAACGGCGTCTGCGCCGTGATCGGCCATGTCGCCTCGTCCCACTCGCTCGCGGCGGCGCCGATCTGCCAGTCGAACCAGATCCCCATGATCTCGCCGTCCTCGACGAACCCGCGCGTGACCCAGGTCGGCAGCTACATCTTCCGCGTCTGCTTCATCGATCCCTTCCAGGGCGCGGTCATGGCCAAGTTCGCGGCGGACACCCTGAAGCTGAAGAAGGTGGCGATCCTCGTGGACGTTCGGAGCGACTACTCGGTCGGGCTCCAGACCTTCTTCCGCCAGCAGTTCCGGCAGCTCGGGGGCGAGGTCGTCGTCGAGCAGTCGTACAGCCAGGGCGACTCGGACTTCCGGGCCCAGCTGACCGCGATCAAGGCGGCCAATCCGGAGGCGGTCTACCTGCCCGGCTACTACACGGAGGTCGGCACGATCGTCCACCAGGCGCGCGAGCTCGGCATCACCGTGCCCTTCCTCGGCGGCGACGGCTGGGACTCGCCGAAGCTGTGGGAGATCGGCGGCGCCGCGTTGAACGGCTGCTACTTCTCCGACCACTACTCGACCGACGACCCCAACCCGGCCGTCCAGAAGTTCGTGGCGGACTACAAGGCGAAGTACGGCCAGACGCCGGATGCGCTCGCGGCGCTCGCCTACGATGCGGCCCGGGTCCTCGCCGACGCGATTCAGAAGGCCGGATCGACCGACGGTTCGAAGATTCGCGACGCGATCGCCGCGACCAAGGACTTCCCGGGCGTGACCGGTTCGATCTCGATCAACGCGGACCGCAATGCCGTCAAGCCCGCGGTGATCCTCAAGGTCGAGAACGGCAAGTTCCTGCTCGTCGAGACGATCAAGCCCGAGGCGGTGAAGCTGTAGGCACCCCGGGGGCGGAGAGAGCGGGGACCAGAGGCTCCTCCCCATGACGACATTCCTCCAGCAACTGGTCAACGGACTGTCGCTCGGGTCGATCTACGCCCTGATCGCCCTCGGGTACACGATGGTCTACGGCGTATTGCGGCTCATCAACTTCGCCCACGGCGACGTCTACATGCTGGGCGCCTACGTCGGCTACTACCTCTCCCGACGCATGCAGGCGAAGGAGCCTTCGCTCGTCTCCGCGATCCTCGTCATGCTGGGCGCCATGGTGGTCTGCGCGATCCTCGGGATCCTGATCGAGCGGCTCGCCTACCGTCCCGTGCGGCGCGAGGCGCGGCTGACCCTTCTCATCACCGCCATCGGCGTCTCGCTCTTCATCGAGAACGTCGCGCAGCTCGTCTTCGGACCGGATCCCAAGTTCTTTCCCTCGCTCGCCCCCCGCGCCGACTTCCACGTGGCCGGCATGCGGCTGACGAGCGAGCAGATCACCGTCATCGCGGTCTCGCTGCTGCTGATGTTCCTGCTGCGCCTCTTCATCCTGAAGACGCGGACCGGCAAGGCGATGCGCGCCGTCTCGTTCAGCCTCGACGCCGCGAAGCTGATGGGGATCTCGACCGACTGGATCATCTCCGTCACCTTCGCGCTCGGCTCCGCGCTGGCGGCGGCGGCGGGCGTGCTGATCGCGATGCAGATCCCGAAGATCGATCCCCTGATGGGAATTCCCTATGGACTGAAGGCCTTCGTCGCGGCGGTCCTCGGCGGCATCGGCAATGTTCCCGGGGCGGTCCTCGGCGGGCTCCTCATCGGCATCTCCGAGGTGATGGTCGTCGGGTACCTCTCGTCCACGTACCGCGACGCGATCGCGTTCGGGATCCTGATCCTCGTCCTGATCCTGCGGCCGCAGGGTCTCCTCGGACGCGTCCAGAAGGAGAAGGTGTGAGGGGCGGCTTCGCCGCGGCGATCGTGGTCGCCGGCCTGCTCCTCCTGAACGGCCTCTTCACGGGCGCCGTGGCGCCGGCCTTCGCGCTGCCGCCCTACCTGCTCCAGGTGCTTTGCCTCGCGGGCATCAACGTGACGCTCGCCGTCAGCCTGAACCTGATCAACGGTTTCACGGGCCAGTTCTCGATCGGCCACGCGGGGTTCATGGCGATCGGCGCGTACTCGGCGGCCTACTTCACGGTCACGTTCGGCGAGGCGCTCCGCGGGGCGCTCACCTTTCTGCCGGCCTTCGCTCGCGATGGGGTCGTCCTCCTCGTGGGCCTCGCGATCGGAGCGTTCCTCGCCTCGATCGCCGGCTTCATCGTCGGCGTGCCGTCCCTGCGGCTGCGGGGGGACTACCTCGCGATCGTGACGCTCGGCTTCGGCGAGATCATCGGCGTCGTCATCCTCAACATCGACGCGGTGGGAGGCGCCCGCGGGTACTCCGGCATTCCCAAGCTCGCGAACTTCTTCTGGATCTACCTCTTCGCGGCGCTCACCATTCTCGTCGTCTATCGCATCGTCCACTCGTCGTTCGGACGCACCCTCGTCGCGATCCGCGAGGACGAGGTGGCGGCGGAGGCGATGGGGGTCCACACGACGCGGGCGAAGGTGATCTCGTTCGTGGTCTCGTCCGCGCTCGCGGGGATCGCGGGCGGCCTCTTCGCGCACTACCTGATGTACGTCAACGTGCGCTCGTTCACGTTCCTGAAGTCGTTCGAGATCATCATCATGATCGTCATCGGGGGCCTCGGCTCGATCTCCGGGTCCGTCCTCGGCGCGATCCTGTACATCTCGCTGACCGAGGGGCTCCGCGAGTTCGCGCAGTACCGGATGGTCCTCTTCTCGCTGCTGCTCATCATTCTCATGATCGTGCGGCCGCAGGGCATCCTGGGACACAAGGAGTTCGTCACCTTCCTGACCAGGCGCCGGCGGTCGATCGGCGCCGCTCCCGGCACGCCGGGCAACGCGTAAACTCCCCTCCGGCGATGGCGCTGCTGCAGCTTTCCCGGGTGACGATGCGCTTCGGCGGCCTCTACGCCGTCAACGAGCTCGACCTCGCGATCGACTCGGGCCAGCTCTACGGACTCATCGGACCGAACGGAGCGGGGAAGACGACGGTCTTCAACGTCATCACGGGCGTCTACACGCCGACGTCGGGGGAGATCGCCTTCGACGGCGCGGGGATCGCCGGCGAGCGCTGCGGCCGCATCACGCGACGGGGCATCGCGCGGACCTTCCAGAACATCCGCCTCTTCGGCGAGATGACGGTGCTCGACAACGTCAAGGTCGCGTTCGACTGCCGGCAGGCCACCACGCTCGCGACGGCGATGCTGCGCACGGCCGCGCATCGCCGCGAGGAGGAGCGGGTCGCCCGCGAGAGCCTGGAGCTGCTCAAGATCTTCAAGCTCGACCACCTCGCCACGGAGAGGGCGAAGAACCTGCCGTACGGCAGCCAGCGGCGGCTCGAGATCGCCCGGGCGATGGCGACCGCGCCGCGCGTTCTCCTTCTCGACGAGCCCGCGGCGGGCATGAATCCCCAGGAGTCGAACGAGCTGATGGACTTGATCCGGTGGATCCGGGACCGGTTCCAGATGGCGATCCTCCTCGTCGAGCACAACATGCGGGTCGTGATGGGCATCTGCGAGACCGTGCACGTGCTCGACTACGGCTCGACGATCGCGATCGGTCCGCCCGCGCAGATCCAGCGGGACCCGAAGGTCATCGAGGCCTACCTGGGAGGCGCATGAGCGCGATCCTCGAGGTCCGCGATCTGTCGGTCTCCTATGGCGCGATCGGCGCGCTCAAGGGCGTCTCGCTGTCGCTCGCCGAGGGCGAGATCGTCACGCTCATCGGGGCGAACGGCGCGGGGAAGACGACGACGCTGCGCGCGATCATGGGTCTCGTGCGCACGGCCGGCGGCGAGGTGCGGTACCGCGGCGCGCCGACGCGCTCGGCGAAGACGCACCAGCTCGTCCGCGACGGCCTCGTGCTGGTGCCGGAGGGCCGCATCGTGTTCGCGAACCTCTCCGTGCGGGAAAACCTCGAGATGGGGGCGTATGCGCGGCGCGACGGTGGCCTCGCCGCGGACTTCGAGCGCGTCTACGTTCTCTTCCCCCGGCTGAAGGAGCGCATGCGCCAGACGGCGGGAACGCTTTCGGGCGGCGAGCAGCAGATGCTCGCGATCGGGCGGGCGATGATGTCCCGCCCGAAGGTGCTCCTCCTCGATGAGCCGTCGCTCGGCCTCGCGCCGATCGTGGTGCACGCGATCTTCGCGGCGATCCGGGAGATCCACCGCACGGGCGTGCCGGTGCTCCTCGTCGAGCAGAACGCGAACGCCGCGCTGCGGCACTCGGACCGCGCGTACGTGCTCGAGACGGGGCGCGTCGCCCTGGAGGGACCCTCGGCCGAGGTCGCCGCGAATCCGAAGGTGAAGGAAGCCTACCTGGGAGACTGACCCGCGCGAGCGAAGCCCGCGCGGGTCATCCCGAGGGCCGAAGGCCCGAGGGATCCCGCTCAGAGCCACAGGTCGGTTTCAAAGGGATCCCTCGCTGCGCTCGGGATGACAAGAGAAAAGGGATCGCTCGCCTCTCGGGATGCCAAAAGAACGGTGACGAGCCGGGAGGGAGCCGGTTAGACCTTCTCGACCGCCTTCGGAATCACCGGATCGAGCCCCGGGAACTTCGCGAGCCACTCGCGGCGTTCGCCGCGCAGCTTGTTCACGAGGCCCGTGTACTCCTCGGCCGAGTAGTGCCGCCGCGGGTCGTACTTCGCGAGGTCGATGCCCGGCACGTCCACGGGCACGTCGTAGCCCCAGTCGGGGTCCTTCTCCCAGCGGATCCCCTCCTTGGCGATCTGCTTCATGATCTCCGTCGAGATCCTGATCGTGATCTTTTCGCCCGCCGAGCCATTTTTCGCCCCGATCGAGCCCGTGTTCAGGATGTAGGCCTGCATGTCCGGGTTCTCGCGGAGGATCTTCAGCAGCCGGTTTCCCTCCTCGGCCTCGGGGCCGACGATGAAGGGATTCGTCCCGACCTCGCGCTTGGCCTGCCCGGCCTTCGTCGGGTCGCCCGCCGAGGTCTCGATCGACTCGCCCAGCATGAAGTAGGCCGCGGCCTGCTCGGAGGTCAGGCGGGCGCAGACTGGAACGACGTCGTTGCGCCGCGTGATGAACACGATCTTGTTGGCCTTGTCCAGGTCGATGCCGTCGCCCGAGCCCCGGATGTACCGGCGGAGCACCACGCCGCGGCCGTTCGAGGTCAGGGAGGTGTCGAGGAAGTCGACCTTCCCGTCGTCCGCGACCTTGATGTTCTCGTAGGCCGCCGTCGGGTGCGTGGCCGCGCCCCAGAGCACGGTCTGCGAGGGCTCGAGTCCCTCCGTCTTGATGTAGAAGCCGTCCTCGGTGCCGAAGGCGCGCCCGTCGCGCGACAAGAGCACGACGTCGTCCTGCTTGATGATCGCCTTCTCCGGGTCCTTCAACCCGTGGTCGTGGAGCGTCAGCGTCGTCTTGCCCGTGCCCGAGAGGCCGAAGAGCAGAAAGCCGACGTCGCGCAGCTCGCCGTCGGGACCGACGACGCGCAGGATCTTCGAGCCCGCGTGGAGGCCGAGCCCGCCGCGCCGCTTGATCCAGTACATCGCCTGCCGGAGCATCGACTTCTTCGCCTCGCCGGGGTAGTCGGTGCCGAGGATGTACGTGTAACCCTGCTGGACGTCGCAGAAGATCATCGTCTCCGGCCACTCCGGCACGTAGACGGAGATGAAGTCCGGCTCCTGGGTCGACTTCGACGGAAACAGCATGTTGTGCCACATGTACGCGATGCGCGCGTACTCCTTCGGCACGAAAAGGCGGCAGTGGATCGGGACGTCCGGGCTCATGCCCATGCGCCGGTCGACCTGGATCAGGTCCAGCTTCGCAAGCGCCTCCTGGACCTCGCGGATCTTGTCGAGCGCCTTCGGGGGGTCGATCGGCTGCTGCATGACCCCGATCGAGACGTCTCCGACGATGTAGGTCTTCTTCGCCGAGCGGTTCTTGATCCGCGTCGCATAGACCGGGGAGCCGTACTCGGTCGTCTTCTCCCCCGAGTGCGCGAGGGCGCGCAGCTCCTCGCCCGATAAGTCCTTCGCGATCGATCTCGCCCGGATCGTCCGGGGGGAAATTGTCTCGACGGTGGCCATGGCGGAAAGTCCTTTCCTCAGAGCGACTTGATTCTGTCGGGGAGCAATATTTATACCACTAGAGGCCGATCTCGTCGGCGATGGGTTTGAGCGATTCGATCAGGAAGGCGATGTGCTCCTCGAGCGGGACCCCGACCGCCTCCGCTCCTCCGTAGACGTAGGAACGGTCCACGGAGCGGGCGAACGCCTTGTCCTTCAGGCGCTTGACGACGGAGGAGGCCGGCAGGTCGGCGATCTTCTTCGTGGGCCGGACCTTCACGCAGGCGCCGATGAAGCCGACGAGCTCGTCGCAGGCGTAGATCGCCTTCTTCATGCCGGTGTCGCGGGGAATGTTCATGTAATCCGCATGGGACTGGATGGCTTCGACCATTTCTTCGGCGTACCCGCGCTCGCGGAGGATGCGGCCGCCGACGTGCAGGTGCGCGTCTTCGGTCGGGTTCTGCTCGTAGTCGAAATCGTGCAGGAGCCCCACGATCCCCCAGCGCTCGATCTCCGCCGGGTCGGACACGCCGGCCCGCCGCGCGCAGGCGCGCATCGCCTCCTCGACGGCGCGTCCGTGCTTGCGCAGTGCGTCCGACTGCGTGAACTCCCAGAGAAGGTCCCGGGCCTCTTCGCGGGTGGGCCAGCGTCCGTTCGGCATGGGGCGATTCTAGCCGCCCGCCGGAGCGGCGCATCGCCCGAGCCGTCCGGGGCGTGCGGATCGTACCCGCTGCACACAAAAATGTGCATCGCGTCGCAGGATTTAGATGCCAGATGATCAAATTGGACCTTGATTTCGGCCGAAATGACCATAAAATCCGGCCACAACGTCAAGAAAAAGGGGGCGGCATGGCAAAAGGCAAGGTGCTGAAGTTCGACGCGGCGGGTCCGGGCCTTTCGAAAACCGAGATTCTCAAGGTGTGCGAGGCGGAGAACGTCCGCTTCATGCGCCTGCAGTTCACCGACATCTTCGGCGTGATCAAGAACGTCGAGCTGCCGAGCTCGCAGTTCGCGAAGGCGCTGGACGGCGAGATCCAGTTCGACGGCTCCTCGATCGAGGGCTTCACCCGGATCGAGGAATCCGACATGAATCTCGTGCCGGATCTGAACTCCTTCGCCATCTTCCCCTGGGCGCACAAGAACGGCGAGAAGGTCGGCCGTCTCATCTGCGACGTGTACGTTCCGGACGGCGCGCCGTTCGCCGGCTGCCCGCGCATGAGCCTGCGCAAGCAGATGGACAAGGCCTCGGCGCTCGGCTACACGATGGTCACCGGCCCGGAGGCGGAGTTCTTCCTGTTCCGCCGCGACGCCAACGGCATGCCCATCATCGACACGCACGACGAGGGCGCCTACTTCGACCTGACGCCGGTCGATCGCGGCGAGGAGGCGCGCCGGGACATCGTCATCGCCCTCGAGCAAATGGGCTTCGAGGTGGAGGCGGCGCACCATGAGGTGGCCGCCGGTCAGCACGAGATCGACTTCAAGTACGCCGACGCCATCACCACCGCCGACCGCGTCTCCACGTTCCGCTTCGTCGTCAAGAAGGTCGCCCTCGATCACGGCCTGCATGCGACGTTCATGCCGAAGCCGATCTACGGCATCAACGGGTCGGGCATGCACGTGCATCAGTCCTTCCTCGACCGGAAGGGCAACAACGTCTTCTACGACGCGAAGGCCAAGTACCAGCTCTCGAAGACGGCCCTGAACTACACCGGCGGCATCCTGCGTCATGCCCGCGGCTTCGCGGCCGTCACCAATCCGCTGGTGAACTCCTACAAGCGCCTCGTGCCGGGTTACGAGGCCCCGATCAACGTCGCCTGGTCGATGCGCAACCGCTCGCCGCTCGTCCGCGTGCCGGCGCGCCGCGGGATGGGCACCCGCATCGAGGTCCGCATGCCGGACCCCTCATGCAACCCCTACCTCGCCTTCGGGGTGATGCTCGCGGCCGGTCTCGACGGCGTGAAGAACCGGATGGATCCGGGCGAGCCGGTCGATCGCAACATCTTCAAGATGAGCGAGCGCGAGAAGCGGCGCCTGAAGATCGACCAGCTTCCGGCGAACCTCTCGGAGGCCTGCGACAACCTGGAGAAGGACGAGGTCGTCACCGACGCGCTCGGCGAGCACATCCTGACGCACTACCTCGAGGCCAAGCGCGGCGAGTGGGCCGAGTACATCTCGCGGGTGCAGCCGTGGGAGACGGAGAAGTACCTGGAAACGTACTGAAGATCGTCTGTTTATCCTAATAATTTAAGGCCAGAGGCAACTCTGGCCTTATTTTTTTCAGAACCGAGTGGGCCGACTGAGCCCCCTTCACTGCCGCTCCGGAGGACGGCATGTCCTTCCGGGGGTACGGTGACCGGACGAGTACGCCTCACCGGTGGACGAAAACCGCTGGCCACGAGTTTGCTGACAGGTCCTCACCAGAATCGGAGGACGCATGAGAGCGAGAACCCCTTCCCTCCTGGCGCTGGCGTTCGCGTTCGTCGGAGCTCCGCTCCTGTTCGCCCAGACGGTCCGCGAAAAAGTCTCGGTCGAGCTGATTTCGGTCCGGGTGACTGCCCGCGATGCCCTCGGTCATCGCGTCGCCGACCTGAAGGCCTCCGATTTCCAGCTGACCGTCGACGGCAAGGCCGTTCCGATCGACACACTGTCGGGACCGCTGAACGACGAACCGGCCGCCGCCGTCAAGGCCCCGGAGACGCCGATGGCCGCTCCGGCCCCGGCCCTGCCTGCGCCTCGCCGCGCCGCGGGGGAGCCGCCTGGTCCGGACCTTCATCTTCGTCGACGAGACCCAGACGAACACGTTCGATCGGAAGGACGTCTGCCTCGGGCTCGCCAAATACGTCCGGACCGCGGCAGCTCCCGGCAACGAATTTCTCGTCGCGCGATTCGACGGAAGGCTCCATCAGCTCACCGGCTGGACCTCGGATGGGGAAGTCGTCGCCCGGGCCCTCCAGGCGATCGCCGAGAGGGGACAGATCGAGCACGTTCCGGGACCGTCCACCCTGGGCGCGAACACCGGCCCCACCTCTTTCTTCTCCGACGCGTGGATCCCCCTCTACTCCGACCTCGTGCAGCGGGCCCTCCTCGAGTCCCTGACGACCCTGCCGCAGACGGGCGGGCGAGGACGGCTGATGCTCGTCACCAACGGAACGACGGTCGTCAGTCCCGACGAGCTCGCCCTCGGCACCAACCCCGAGCTCCTCACGTCGGATCCGACGCTCTCGCCGAGATACGGACAATCGAGCGGCATGACGTTCGCCGTGCACCAGTTCGACGACTCGCGCACGAGCTTTCAGCGCTGGAGCCGCGCCGTCAATCCGCATGGCCAGATCCTGACGACGGTGGACGTGCTCGCCAAGGCGGTCGAGTACGGCGTCGAGTTCATTCCCGTCTACACGGAATCGATCGACCGCGGAGACTTCGACATCTCCGGGCAATGATGGCCCCCCTGGGTCATGACCCGGGGCAGACCGGGATGTCCGTGCCGACGGCGGGCGACGGCCGCTTGAGCCCCCACCTCGTCACCGCGGCGGCACTGGAGAACATCGCGGAGCAGACGGGAGCCGAGGCGGTGGGCAACGGGCGCAACGTGGCGGGGCGCATGGCCCAGATCGAAGACCGGGCTTCCTACCTCCTGACCTTCCGCGATCCGTCGCCCGACAATGCGTACCACACCATCACGTTGAAGAGCCTGCGGCCGGGATTGAAGTTCGTCTACCGGCGCAGCTATCGCCTTCCCGGCGAGTCGGAACGCAAGCTCGACGCGGTCGTGGCGGGATTCCTGGAGCTCCGGCGCGCCCGGACACGCTGATGAGCGCGCGCATCGAGCAGAGTCCCACCACCGACTCGAAGAAGAGGCCGGCCACGCGCCTCGACCTGGCCTATGCGCCGCCGCTCGAAACGGGAGCCGCCGAGGACCGCGGCGTGCAGTTGATCGCCGTCGGACGGGACGCGGACGGCAACCTGACCGAGCCGATCGAGTGGACCGGAACCGCGCAGCGCGCGGGCGACGAGGCCCGCTTCGACGCCGCGGTCATGCTCGACGTGGCGCCGAAGTATGCCTGGAGCATCGCCGTGACGGACCAGCCCACCGGGCTGACCTCCTACGTCGTTCGTCCCCGCTCCGCCGAAGCCGCTGACTGCAGATCCTCTCGTATCCGATCGGCCTCCTGATCGGGCTCTTCCCGATCGCGGTCGACCTCGGCGAATCGCGCGCTCCCGCGCACATCCTGCTCGACAGCCGCCCCGTCTGCGAGGCGACCGAGCGCTCGCCGGGCTGCACCGTCGACCTGGGACTCGACCCGCGCGTGCATCTGCTCGAGCTGATTCGGACCGACGCGGCCGGCCACGTCACGGAACGCGTCGCCCGCTGGATCAATCGGCCCGGCATCGAGGCTGAGGTCGTCGCCTCGGGAACCTGCGACGAGAAGCGGGCGCCAGTGCGAATTCGTCGTGACCTGGGCGCACCCGCAGAAGCTCGATCCCCGAAGCCTCGTCCTGCAGCTCGACGGCGTCGAGCGGTGGCGCGGGACGTGGCATCACGTATCGTTGACGCTCGCGAAGGGCGCGCGGCCGCAGGTCCTCGTCTGCGATGCCGTGTTTCCCGACGGTTCGCGGGCGACCTACACGCGCACGCTCTACGCCTTCTATCCGGAGGAGGCTCGGGCATCGCTGCTGGCCATTCCCGTCGTTCCTCGGGACGCAGCGGCGAAGGCCGATGCTCTCGTCGAAAAACTGCGGGCCGCGGGTTTGCCAGCGAGGACCGTCGACGAGGAAGTCGAACCCGAGGTGACGTTCGTGATGGCCCCGGGCGCCCTCGACGCGATCCCCGGCGCCTTCCACCTTCCATCGCGGTTCCCGTCGTTGATCGCGAGCGCGGAGCCGCCCGCAAGCGTGACCGCCCTCGACTCGGTGCGCGTCGTCTTTCCGGACGAGTCCCTCACGGCCTTCGAGACGAAGGCGGCCCGTCTCAGTGCGCTTCGGCCCGCGGCCGCCTCGCGGTTCTCGCGATTCGCCGACGCCGTGGCGGCTGCCGGCTATTCCCTCGGGGCCCGCCCTCGCCGCCGGGCCGTCGTCCTGGTGCTCAACGGCTTCGATCGCCCCAACATCAGCAGCTTCACGGCGGCGCAGGCGCGCGCCTATCTTTCGGAGGTCATGGTTCCCCTCATCGTCTGGCGTATCGGCGACGTCGCGGCGCCCGAGTGGCCGGAAGGCCCGCGGGTCCAAACCAGGGGCGAGCTTCTGCGCGCGTTCCGCGCTGTTCGTGAAGAGGCGATGCGGCAGCGGATCGTCTGGATCGAGGTCTTCCGGGACCTGCGCCACGCCGGCCGCTGGCTCGCGCCCGAAATCGCGCTCGCCGGCCGCGAAGGCTCGGTCGCCGTCGTGAACGATCGGGCTTTCGGTCCCACTACCGGACCGGCGTCGGGCTCGATCGGTCCCGAGGGAGGTCCGATCCATGCGCTGGCGGCCGCCCGCGACGGTTCGCGGATCTTCGCCGGCGCCCACGCGGAAATCTTTCGCAGCACGGACGGCGGTGCGCACTGGACCGGCGCCTCGAACGGCCTTCCGGCGTCGCCGGTCCGGACGCTCCTCGCCGCTTCGACCGACGGTTCGGTCGTCCTGGCGGGTACGGAGTCCGGCCTCTTCCGCTCGGCCGACGGCGGCGATCACTGGGCGAGCGTCACCGGAGCTGCCGGGCTCGCGCGCATTGCCTCGCTGGCGGCGGACCCGGGCAACCCGCGATTGGTCTTCGCCGGCGGCGAAGGAACGGGGGTCTGGCGCAGCGACGACCAGGGACTGACGTGGATCGCGACGGCGGCGCGCGAAGGCGACTTCCGCGCGCTGCTCGTTCTTCCGATCTCGCATGCGGTCCTCGCCGCGTCCGAAGCCGGCCTGCGGCGGAGCGGCGACCGCGGCTTGACGTGGGAGCGGTTGCCCGCGCCTTCCGGACGCATTCTCGCCCTCGTCCTCGAGCCGGACGGGCGCGTGCTCGCGGCTACCGACGGAGAGGGGCTCTATGTCAGTCCCGGCGCGGGAAGCTCGTGGATCCGCGCCGGCCTCGCCGGTGCGTACCTCACGGGCGTGGCGGCGAGCGACTCCACGCCGCGACGTCTCGCGGCCGCTTCGCCGGATGGGATCTACACGTCGAGCAACGGCGGGAAGAGCTGGAAGCTCGCGCGTCTCGGCCCGGCGGAATCGGTCCTGCCCGTGGCGCCGGACCTGATCCTCGCCGGCACCGGGGGAGGCGTCAGGCGTCGTGAGGGAAGCGCGGGAGCCTGGAGACCCTCGAACACCGGGCTGACGGCCATCGTGGTGTACACGATCGCGGCGACTCCCGACCGCCGCGACGCGCTCTTCGCGGGGACGTCGTCGGGCCTGCTTCGCCGGACCGCCGGCGGCTCGTGGGGAGCGGTGTCGGGCATCCCCGATGATCTCGTGGCGTACGCGGTGGTACCCCGCTCGAGTGGCGGCGACCTCCTCGTGGGCGCCGTCGGCAGCGTCGGCCGCAGCGAGGACGGGGGAACCTCCTGGTCCTTCACCCCGACCTACGACGCCTTCAGCCTGCTGATCGACACGCTCCATCCGGGGCGGGCGCTCGCGGCGACGCGCGGTGGTTTCCTGCGAACCGAGGACGAGGGTCGGACCTGGACGGCCTCGGCGTCCGGCTTCGAGAAGACGTTCGCCCTCCAGCTCGGCGCAGATCGGGCCGATCCGTCCGTCACCTACGCGGCGACCGCCGGAGGCGGCGTCTACCGAAGCGTGGACGGCGGCCGGATCTGGATCGCCGGCGGCGCCGAGCTGACCCGGCGCCTGGTGCGTTCCGTGGTGGTGCTGCCCGGCGCCGAGCACGCGGTCTACGCGGGAACGGATTCGGGAGTCTTCGGCAGCCTCGATCGAGGAGCGACCTGGGCGCTCCGTTCCGAGGGACTGCCGAGGGCTCCCGTTTACGCCCTCGCCGTCGACCCGCGCGAGCCCGGCGCGCTCTTCGCCGGAACGGCGATGGGACTGTTCCGATCGAGCGATGCCGGACGAAGCTGGAGCGCCTTCCCGACGCCCGCCGTATCGGCGCCGGTGACCGCGCTCTGGGCGGATGGCGAGGGCGGGCGGCTCGCCGTCGCCACGTTCGGCGCGGGAGTCTGGGTCGTTCCGCTGGAGTCCGAGGGGCCGGCCATCGCGCGATCCACGCCGCCCCGCTAGACTCTCGATCCATGGGCGTCGGCTCGAAACGATTTCGCGAACGGCTCGGCTGCCGGGCGCGCCCCTCCTCCTCGACGCCGCGATGGGCACCGAGCTCCAGCGGCGGGAGGCGAGGACGAGCCTGCCGCTCTGGAGCGCTCTGCCGCTCGTCGAAGACCCGGAGCTCGTCTGGACGATCCACGGCGACGAGGTCGCCGCCGGCGCCGACATCCTGACCGCGGATACATTCCGAACGCACGCCCGCTCACTCGCGAAGGGCGGCCTCGGCGACAGGGCGGGGGAGCTCTCGGCGCTCGCCGTGCGCCTCGCGCACCAGGCGGCGGCGACGCCCGGCCGCGAGGTCTTCGTCGCGGGATCGTTGTCGCCGCTCGAGGACTGCTATCGGCCCGACCTCGTCCCGGACGACGCGTCGCTCGCGAACGAGCACGCCGCGCAGGCGCAGTTCCTCGCCGACGCGGGCGTCGACCTGATCCTCTGCGAGACCCACAACACGATCCGCGAGGCCGTCGCCGCCGGGTCGCGCCGCGAAGGCGACGGGGCTGCCGGCCGTCGTCTCGCTCGTGACCGACGGGAGCGGACGCCTCCTCTCCGGGCGAGTCGATCGAGGACGCCGCGGCCGCGCTCGAGCCTATCGCCCTCGACGCGCTGGGGATCAACTGCGTCCCGTCGCGGCGTCTCGGCGACGACCTCGCCCGCCTCGCGGCGGCGGCGCCCGGCCGTCCGCTCGCGGCCTATGGCAACCTCGGCCTCCCTTCGGACGGCCCGGGCTGGCGCTTCGCGGAGGACCTTCCGCCGGAGGACTACGCGCGCGAGACGGAGTTCTGGCTCGGGCTCGGCGCGCGGATCGTCGGCGGCTGCTGCGGCACGACACCCGCGCACACGCGCGCGCTGCGGGAGGCGCTCGACGGGCGGAACGCCGCCGCGCGGGCATCGGCCCCAGGTCTGAAGACGCCCCTCCGTCTCGATCTCGTAGACGTCGATCCCGGATCCGCTCTCCGCGAAGGACTGAATGGGGCTGGCGGTGAACGGCGCGCGCCACCAGCTCCGGCGCGACTTGCCGAAGATCGCGAGCGTGATGCCGTGCTCGCGCGCGAAGCGCAGGAGCTCCGCCGCCACCTCCTCGGCCGAGAGCCACACGACCTTGGCGCCGAGCTCCATCGCGAGCGTCACGTTCTCGCCGAGGAGCCGGTGCTCGCGGGCCGACATGCGCTGCGGACTGTCGCGCGGCGTGCGCACGTACACCGCGAACCAGTTCGTGCTGAGCTTGCCCGCGAGGGCCGACGCCCGCCGCAGGAGCAGGCGCGTCGTCTCGGAGTTCGACGACATCGCGACCATGACCTTCGTGGCGACCGGCTCGGTCACCGCGAGCCGATCGGTGCCGCGCCGCTCGGCCTCGAGCCGGTCCGCGATCTGCCGCAGCGCGAGCTCCCGGAGCGACGCAAGGTTCTCCTCGGTGAAGAAGTTCTCGAGCGCGGGGCCGATGCGCTCGGCCGGATAGATCTTCCCGGCCCGCAGCCGCTCGCGCAGCTCCTCGGAGGGAAGGTCCACGTTGATCAGCGCGTCGGCCTGCCGGAGGAGCCGATCGGGCACCCTTTCCTTCACGTCGACGCCGGTCACGCGGGACACGATGTCCTGGAGCGACTCGAAATGCTGGATGTTGACGGCCGTCATCACCGAGATGCCGGCGTCGAGCAGGTTCTCGACGTCCTCGTAGCGCTTCGCGTTCTCCGTCCCGGGCGCATTCGTGTGGGCGAGCTCGTCCACGATCACCGCCTCCGGCCGGCGCGCGAGGATCGCGGGCAGGTCCATCTCCTCGAGGACCCGGCCCTTGTAGGGAACCTGGCGTCGCGGCACGACCTCGAGCCCGGCGATCCGCTCGGCGGTCTCGGCGCGGCCGTGCGTCTCGACGAAGCCGACGACGACGTCGACGCCCTCCTTCTTCAGGTGGTGGGCGTCCTCGAGCATCTGGTACGTCTTGCCCACGCCGGCGGCGTGGCCGATGTAGATCTTGAGCTTCCCGCGGCGCGACTTCTCGATCAGCCGGAGGAAGACGTCCGGAGAGGTGCGCCGGGCCTCTTCCTGCGGCATCGCTTCGATTCTACCGGGACGCCTGCAGCGACCGGTCGAGGTCGAGGTTCGTCAGGAGGACGTTGACGCGCGGCTCGCCGAAGAGTCCGAGCGTGCGCGGCTCGACGTGCCGGCGGATGACCTCGGCGACCTTCTCCTCGGAGACGCCCCGCGCCTTCGCGATGCGCCCCGCTTGCCAGAAGGCGGCGTCGGGGGAGAGGTGCGGGTCGAATCCGGAGGCCGATGTCGTCACCAGGTCCGCGGGCACCGGGACGCGTGTCGCCCGGCCGGTCTTCGCGCGCCGCGGCGATGGCGGCGGCGATCGCTTTCGCGAGGTCGGCGCTCGTCGGTCCCTGGTTCGTTCCCCCCGAAGCCGTGGCGTCCTAGCCTTCCTTGCCGGCGGCCGAGGGCCGCGAGTGGAGGTACTTCGGGCTCTTGAACCCCTGGCCGATCAGCTCGGACCCGACGACGCGTCCGTCGGCGCCGGGCACGAAGGAGCCTTCCGCCTTCTCCTTCCAGAAGACGTGCGACACGGCCCACACGGCGGCCGGGTAGACGCCCCCGAGGAGGACCGTGAGGACGACGACGTAGAGGGTCGATCGAACGACGAGTTTCATGACATCTCCCTCAGGCCAGATGGAGCGCGAGCACGATCCAGTCGATCAGCTTGATGCCGAGAACGGGACGATCACGCCGCCGACTCCGTAGATCCAGAGATTGCGCGCGAGGATGCGAGCCGCGCCCGAGCGGCCGGTACTTGACGCCCCGGAGCGCGAGCGGGATCAGCGCGATGATGATGAGCGCGTTGAAGATGACGGCCGAGAGGATGGCGGACTTCGGATTGCCCAGGTGCATGACGTTCAGGGCGTTCAAGGCCGGGTAGGTCGCCGCGAACATCGCCGGCAGGATCGCGAAGTACTTGGCGACGTCGTTGGCGATCGAGAACGTCGTCAGCGACCCGCGCGTCATCAGGAGCTGCTTGCCGATCTCGACGATCTCGATCAGCTTCGTCGGGTTCGAGTCGAGGTCCACCATGTTGCCGGCCTCGCGCGCCGCCTGCGTCCCGGTGTTCATCGCCACGCCGACGTCCGCCTGCGCGAGCGCCGGGGCGTCGTTCGTGCCGTCGCCGGTCATCGCGACGAGGTTCCCGCCCTCCTGCTCCTTGCGGATCAGGGCGAGCTTCTGCTCCGGCGTCGCCTGCGCGAGGAAGTCGTCGACGCCGGCCTCGCGGGCGATCGCGGCGGCCGTCAGCGGGTTGTCGCCGGTGATCATGATCGTCCGGATGCCCATCGCCCGCAGGCGGTCGAACCGGTCCCGCATGCCCGGCTTGACGACGTCCCGCAGGGCGATGACGCCGAGGATCTTCGGGCCGTCGGCGACGAGGAGCGGCGTCGCGCCTTCGGCCGAGGTCCGGTTCAGGAGATCCGTGACCGCCGGATCGATCCGTCCCCCGAGACCCCGGACCCACTCGATGATCGCATCGCCCGCGCCCTTGCGGATCTGGCGGCCGTTCCAGTCGACGCCGGACATGCGGGTCGTGGCGGAGAAGGGAATGAAGTGCATGCCCTCCACGTGCCGTCCGCGGAGTCCGAACTGCTCCTTGGCGAGCACGACGATCGACCGGCCCTCCGGGGTCTCGTCCGCGAGCGACGAGAGCTGCGCGGTCTCCGCCAGGTACGAGGCCGGTACGACGCCGGGCGCCAGGAAGAAGTCGGTCGCCTGCCGGTTGCCGAGCGTGATCGTGCCGGTCTTGTCGAGCAGCAGCACGTTGACGTCGCCCGCCGCCTCGACCGCGCGCCCCGACATCGCGAGGACGTTGTGCTGGAGCACCCGGTCCATGCCCGCGATGCCGATCGCCGAGAGGAGCCCGCCGATCGTCGTCGGGATGAGGCAGACGAGGAGCGCGATCAGGACCGGCGTCGATGCGACTCCCTTCGCATAGAGGGCGAAGGGCCGCAGGGTCACGGTCGCGATCAGGAAGACGATCGTCAGGCCCGGAGAGCAGGATCGAGAGCGCGATCTCGTTCGGCGTCTTCTGGCGCGACGCGCCCTCGACGAGGGCGATCATCCGGTCGAGGAAGGTCTCGCCGGGGTTCGACGTGATCTCGACGACGATCCGGTCCGACAGGACGCGCGTGCCGCCGGTGACGGCCGAGCGGTCGCCGCCGGACTCGCGGATGACCGGCGCGGACTCGCCCGTGATCGCCGACTCGTCCACGGAGGCGATCCCCTCGACGACCGTCCCGTCGCCCGGGATCACCTGCCCGGCCTCGACGACGACGCGGTCGCCCTTGCGAAGCGTCGTCGCGGGGACGGACTCCTCGCCCTTGCGCGTCAGGAGGCGGGCCGTCGTCTCGGTGCGGCCGCGGCGGAGCGCCGCCGCCTGGGCCTTGCCGCGGCCCTCGGCCATCGCCTCGGCGAAGTTGGCGAAGAGGAGCGTGAACCAGAGCCACAGCGCGATCTGGAGGTTGAAGAGGACGTCCTTGCCGCGGGCGACGTCGCGGACGAGCAGCACGCTGACGAGGACCGCGCCGACGAGGACGACGAACATGACCGGGTTCTTCGCCTGCAGCCGCGGGTCGAGCTTGCGGAACGCGTCGCCGACGGCGGCGCGGACGATGGCGCGGTCGAAGAGGGAAGTGCGTTTCGGCGAAGCCACGGAATCCTCCTCTAGAAGAGCGTCCCGGCCTTCATCAGCAGCTGTTCCACGATCGGGCCCAGCGAGAAGGCGGGAAAGAAGGTCAGCGCGCCGACGATGACGATGACGCTGACGAGCAGAAACGAGAAGAGCGGGCCGGTGACCGGGAACGTCCCGGCCGACTCGGGCACCTTCTTCTTGGCGGCGAGCGAGCCGGCGATGCCGAGGATCGGGATCAGCATGAAGAAGCGGCCCGAAGAACATGTCGAGGCCGAGCGTCGTGTTGTAGAAGAGCGTGTTGGCGTTCAGCCCGGCGAAGGCGGAGCCGTTGTTGCCGGCGCCGGACGTGAACGCGTACAGGATCTCGGAGAAGCCGTGCGGGCCCTTGTTGTTGAGGGAGGACAGCCCGGCCGGCAGGACCGACGCCGCCGCCGAGAAGCCGAGGATGCAGAGCGTCAGGATCAGGACCGACAGCATCGCGAGCTTGACCTCGTGGGCCTCGATCTTCTTGCCGAGGTACTCGGGCGTTCGGCCGACCATCAGCCCCGCGATGAAGACCGAGCAGGACGATGAAGAGGAACATGCCGTAGAGCCCGGCGCCGACGCCGCCGACGATGACCTCGCCCGACGCGATGTTGGCGAGCGGCACGAGGCCCCCGATCGGCGTGAAGGAGTCGTGCCAGGAGTTGATCGCGCCGCAGGAGGCGTCGGTCGTGATCGTCGCGAACATCGCGGAGTCGCCGATCCCGAAGCGGACCTCCTTGCCCTCCATGTTGCCGCCGGTGCCGCCGGCCGTCGGGCACCGCCGCGACGCCGAGCTGCTGGTGGATCGGGTTGCCCTTCTGCTCGGCGATCTCGCAGATGAAGACGCCGACGAGGAACATCACGGCCATCGCGCCGAACACCGCCCAGCCGTGCCGGACCGAGCCGGTCATGCGGCCGAGCGTGTTGGTCAGGCCGGCGCCGACCGCGAAGATGAGGAGCATCTCGACGAAATTCGTCCCGGGGGTCGGGTTCTCGTAGGGGTGCGAGGAGTTCGCGTTGAAGAAGCCGCCGCCGTTGGTCCCGAGCTCCTTGATCGACTCCTGGGAGGCGACCGGCCCCTGGGCGATCTTCTGCTCGACGCCCTCGACGGTCTTCACGGCGACGTCGGCCCGGAAGTTCTGGACGACGCCCCGCGAGACCAGGAAGAGCGCGCCGATGAAGGAGATCGGCAGCAGCACCCAGAGGATCGCCCGCGTGCAGTCGTACCAGAAGTTCCCGATGCCCTGCGCCTTCTCCCGCGCGACGCCGCGGATGATCGCGACGGCGATCGCGATGCCCGTCGCGGCCGACAGAAAGTTGTGCAGGGCGAGGCCCGCCATCTGCGTGAAGTGCGACATCGTGCTCTCGCCCGAGTAGCCCTGCCAGTTGGTGTTCGTGGTGAACGAGACTGCCGTGTTCCACGAGGAGTCCGGCGAGACGGCGCCGAACTTGTTCGGGTTGAAAGGCAGGAACTGCTGGAGCCGCTGCATCGCGTAGAGGATCACGAGCGAGGCGGCGTTGACGATCAGCATCGTCACCGTCCAGTCCACCCAGCCCTGGTCCTTCGAGGCGTCCACGCCGCAGACGCGGTAGATCCCGCGTTCGACCGGCCGGAGCACCGGGTCGAGGAACGTCCTCTCGCCCGAGAACACGCGCTTCATGTAGCCGCCCATCAGCGGCGTGATGGCGACGATGATCCCGAAGTAGACGAGGATCTCGACGAAGTTGATGGTCGTCATGGCGTCAGACCTTCTCTGCCCGGACCATCGCCCACAGCAGGTACCAGAGCAGGCCCAGCGTCACGAGGAGACCGAGAACGTCTTCCCATCCCATCTTGACCTCCTCAGACCTTGTCGCAGCGGCGCGTGTAAACGACCGACAGCCAGAAGAGGACGATCGTTGCCACGATAAAGATGAGGTCGAGCATGATTCCTCCTCAGAACGAATCCGAGCTCGACGAGTCCGCCGTTACCCTTCGAGCTCCCGTTCTTCCTCGTGTAGGCGGCGTAGACCGTCCAGTTCCGAAGCCATCGATGAAGCCGGGGCTGAAATAGCCGATCGAGTTCTCGCCGCTGTACCAGTCCGCGATGAGGCTCAGACCCTTGACCCAGGGGAGCGGCTGCTCGAAGCCCAACAGCGCTCCGCCCGTGGCGTCGGTTTCGCGTATCCGGCGGACGAGTACCCGCCGCCGACTTCATCCGGGTCTCGGGACCGGCGATGCGATATGACGCGTAGCCGTACCCATGCCGGCGGGATTGCCATCCTCGCGAGCCACGAAGATAGAAGAGGCCGTAGCCGCCCGTCGTCAACGCGAGACTCCTGCGTGCACGGGCTGCCATCTTCATCGCGACGGTGACGAAGGGACGATCCCCCGGGAGACTTGAAGCCGCCGAAGTTGACGCCGGCCTCCATGTCCGCGGACCGAATCCGTAGACGCCCCGCATCGTCGAGGAGGCCGAACTTCGGCTCGGCGGGCGCACGAGCTCGTCCACCTCCAGGTAGACCTTTCCCTTGATCGAGCACGTCCGCCGACGGCACGTTGAAGATCGTCTGCTGCGCCAGCACAGTGCCGGCGATCGCCGAGAGGAGGATCGCCGCGGCGACGAGCTTCGTCCCGGGGCGCCTTCCTTTCGGGAGAGCGGCGCCGATGGTCGAAGACCTTCTCGTCGACACGCCAGAGCATCATCGCCCGCCTTCCGCAGGCAACGTACCCCACGAAGCCGGCCCCGACGAAAGGCACTTGCATCGGGGGAATCGCCAGGGCGGCGATGCAGCCCCCGACGAGCACGACCAGTCCCAGGACCGCATAGAACTTCGCTTTCCGTTCGTCTCTCATGGAACGAGCGTGAACTTCGAAGAGGGAAGAAGTCCGGAAGATCGGACGAAGGAATTGCGGAAGACACAGTCGTTCCTCTGTCGACTCGATGCGGCGATCGGCGAGGGTCGGTCAGCGAGTGCCTTCGACCGGTCGCGGGTAGGCGGGTTGCGCGCGTCGCGCCGATCCTGAGGAAGCAACGCCTGGGGTCGAGTTGATCGTGCGGGCGACGGACAGCGCTCCGGCCGAACCGGCAACGAGGCCGGTCCTCAGCGCTTCTCGCGCCGCGTTCTCCCAGGCGCTGGAGTTCCTCGGCTCGAAGACGAGGTCGTCGGCGCGGCAGAGGGCGAGGGCTCGCCGGGTGCACGCTACGTACCCGCGAAAGAGGCCGAACGATGGCGACCTGGAGTCGAGGCGAGAAGAGGGCGATGAGGCAGCCCCCGAAGAGCACGACGAGAGCCAGTCCACCGAGGCAAGTCGCTTTCCGTTTGTCCGTCATGGGTCGAGCATCCCGCCGGCCGGTGAAAGAAGTCCGGAAGAGGGCCGAAAGAATTGCGGAAGACGGAAACCCTTTCGAACAAAGGAATTGCCTGAGAAAGGGATCCCTCGGGCTCACGCCCTCGGGATGACCGGCGGTCGTGCGGGCCGCCGGTCACTCGGGCGAGAACCGGTACCCCACCCAGGGCTCCGTCCGGAACCAGTGCGGACGGTTCGGATCGTCCTCGAGCTTTCGCCGCAATCCGCCCATGTGGACGCGCAGCGTGTCGTTCGTGACGCCGGCTGTCGTCCCCCAGACTTCCGTCATCAGCTGCCGGTGGGTCCACACGGCGCCGGGCTTCCGCAGCATGGTCGCGAGGATCGAGAACTCGATCGGAGTCAGGTGCACGGGGCGCCCGCGCTTGTGCACCGTCCGGCTCTCCGTATCGACCTCGACGTCGCCGAACTGGACAGCGCGGACTCACTTCACCGTCTCACCCGCCGAAGCAGCGCCCGCGCGCGGGCCACGAGCTCCGCGACGCCGAACGGCTTGGTGACGTAATCGTCGGCGCCTTCATCCAGGAGGCGCACCTTCTCGCGCTCCTCGCTGCGGACGGTGAGGACGAGGATGGGCAGCGGCGAGCGGCGCCGGATCTCCTTGACGAGCTCGAGGCCATCGACGTGCGGCATCGCGAGGTCGGTGACAACGAGATCGAAGGCGCCTTCGTCGAAGCGCTCGAGGGCTTCCTTGCCGTCGATCGCGGTGACCACCTCGTGGCCCTCGCGCTCGAGCGCGTCGCGCACGACCTTGCGGATTGCCGGCTCGTCATCGGCGACGAGGATCCGGCTCATCCGGCGCGCCCGCGGAAGCGCGATCTCGAAGAGCGCTCCGCCCGGATTCCGCCTCGCCGAGCCTCAGGGTCCCGCCGTTCAACTCGACGAGGCTCCGCGCGATCGAGAGGCCGAGCCCGCTGCCGCCAATCTGTCCGGAAGCGCCCAGGCGCACGAAACGCTCGAAGACCCGGTCGCGTTCGCCGGCCGGGATGCCCTTTCCCTGGTCGGCCACGCGGAAGAAGACGTGGGCCGTGTCGGCCGCGACCGACACGCGGATCGTCGAGCCCGCGGGCGAGTAGCGCGCGGCGTTCTCGAGCCCATGGCCGAGCGCCTCCGTCATCTGCGACGGGTCCACCTGGACCGCGAGGTCGGGCGGCGGCGGATCGATGTAGAGCGAGTGGTCGGCCAGCGCCTCGCCGAATCGGGCGACCGCCGCCTCCACGATCTCGCGCGCATGTGACGCGCTCGGGACGCGGCCGCGCGGCGCCCGAGTCGAGCCGCACGAGGTCCATGAGCTCGCCGACCCGCCTCGAGAGGGCGTCGAGCTGCGTGCCCGCGGCGCGGGACGCCTCCGAGCCCCCGCTGTCCGCCTCCCAGTTCTCGATCGCGCCCCGCGCCGCGGCGACCGGCGTCTTCAGGTCGTGCGCGAGCTGCGCGAGGAGCGTCGACTTCATCTGCTCGCTCGTGCGGGTCTCCTCGGCCGCTCGGGCGAGAGCGAGGAACCGCTCGCGCTCGACGGCGAGCCCGAGGAGGAGGGCGCAGGCCTCGGCCATCCGCTCGCTCGACTGCAGGCCGCGGGCGACGAGCGTGCCGGCGCGCTGGAGGCCGACCGGGATCGGCAGATAGATGTCCGTGCCGCCGAGGTCCGACGGAAACGCCGCCGAGTTGCCCTGACGGTAGGCGAGCTCGGCGAGATCCTCGCGGAAGACGGTGCCTGCGGTCTCGACGCGCCGGCCGAGCCCCCCCTTCTCGTCGGCGAGGAGAATGGCGACCTCGCGGCAGTGCAGCGCCTGGCGCAGGCGATCGGCGGCGACCCCGAGGAGCGACTCCCGGTTGGTGTCGGCGAGGAATCCCTGCGAGAGCTGGGTCAGGGCGATGAGATCGCGCCGCTCGGCCTCGAGGAGCTCGAGGCGGCGGCGCGACATCGCCGAAAGCCGGCCGATGAGCAGCCCCGAGATGAGGAACACGAAGAGCGCGGCGACGTTGCGCGGGTCCTGAACCGTCAGCGTGTACAGGGGCTGGATGAAGAAGAAGTTGAACCCGAGCGTCGCCAGCAGCGCGGCGACCACGCCCGGACCGCTCTGCCAGATGGAGGCGCAGAAGAAGACCGCGAGGAGGAGCAGCAGCGCGACGGACGACTCGTTGAGCTGCGGAAAAAGCTTCAGGAGCCCGATCGTCGCTCCGACGGCGACGACGGCGGCGGGGTATCCCACCCACCGCGGGCCCGAGACCCTGATCACGCCAGTCATCTTAACGGCGAGCCCGCGTCACGCGACGAGCATGGCGTCCCCGAAGGAATAGAAGAGGTATCCCTCGCGGACCGCCGCGACGTACGCGGTCAGCACGGCCTCTCGGCCCGCGAAGGCCGACACCAGCATCAGGAGCGTCGAGCGGGGGAGGTGAAAGTTCGTCAGCAGCGCATCCAGCGCGCGGAACTCGAATTCGGGGGTGATGAAGAGATCGGTCTCGAACCGGCGGTCGCCGGGCCCCTCGGCGTCGGCGCGACGCGCGGCCGCCTCGAGCGAGCGCGCCACCGTGGTGCCGACGGCGATCACGCGGCGGCCCTCCGCCTTCGCGCGAGCGACCGACGCGCGCGTGGCGGCCGGAAGGAACACCTCCTCGGCAGGGAGCGTGTGCGCTTCGGTGTCCTCGGCCGTCACCGGCTTGAACGTCCCGGCGCCCACCGCGAGCGTGAGGTCGGCGATCTCCACGCCGCGATCGCGGAGGCGATCGAGGATTTCCTCGGTGAAGTGGAGGCCGGCCGTCGGCGCCGCGACCGCCAGCGGGTCGCGCGCGAAGACGGTCTGATACGCGGCCCGGTCCTCGGGGCGATCCGGAGCCCCGGGCTCGCGCCGGATGTAGGGCGGCAGCGGCGTGTGTCCGAAGCGCGAGACCCACGCGTCCTCGAGCGGCCGGTCGAAGACGATCTCGCGGGCGCCGTCGCCGCGCACTTCCTCCACCTCCGCCTCGACGCCCTCGTCGAACCGCACGCGCCGGCCCGCGCGGGCGCGTCGGCCGGGACGGGCGAGGGCGAGCCACCGCCTTCCGGTCTCTTCGCGGCGGCCGAGCAGGAAGATCTCCACCAGGCGCCCCTCGGCGTCGCGCCCGTAGAGGCGGGCGGGCCGCACGCGCACGTCGTTGCGCACGAGCAGATCGCCCCGCCGCATCTGATCCGGCAGGTCGGCGAACCGGCGGTGGGCGATCGCTCCGGTCCTCCGGTCGAGAAGGAGGAGCCGGCTCGTGCCGCGGGGGCGCGCCGTCTGCGCGATGCGGTCGGCCGGCAGGTGATAGTCGAAGAGCGCGACGCGCACGGAGGCAGAGCCTATGTCACCGGCGGTAACGGTCCGCCCGCTCCGCCCCTCGGGAGGCGCCGGACCGGCCGATCCAGTCCTCGTCGACTCAGCGAGTTACCGCCGAGCGCTCGGTTGGTACGCGGCCTGCACTTTCCGGGAAGCGTGAACGAAAAGACGGTCCTCAGGATGCCCTGGAGCCGCTCGCCGCTGGTGCTCTTTCTCGCCTTCGTCGCCGGCCTCTGCGGCGGCGCGCTCCTGTCGCTCGGCGCGTGGGGAATGGTGATCCGCTGAAGTAGTCTCCCGCGGATGTCCCAGGACTATCCGCCCGGGCGCGGAAGGGTGAGCCTCGAGGCCGCCGGCATTCCGATCGAGGGCGTTTCGATCGCCGGTCACGAGTCGTTCTACAAGCTGCAAGGGTTCCATACGCTGCTCGAGTTCGGCCGAGCGCCCGAGGACGTCGTCGGGTTCCCGACCGTCTGCGTCTCCCATGGCCACCTCGATCACATGGCCGGCTTCGCGCACTTCGCCTCGCGCCGGCGTCTGCAGCGACTCCCGTCGGCGCGGGTCTTCGTGCCCGCCGAGGCGGCGGCGGATGCGGCGCAATGGCTTGGGGCCTGCGAGCGCCTCGAGAGGATCGAATACGAGATCGACGTCGTGCCGGTCTCGCCGGGCGATCGCGTCCGGCTGCGCAACGATCTCGAGCTGACGATCCTTCCCGGCCGCCACCGGGTGCCGACGGTGGGCTATCTCTTCTCCGAGGTCCGGCACAAGCTCCTGCCGGAGCTTTCCGGGAAAGACGGCCGCGAGATCGCGGCGATGCGCGAGAGCGGCGCGCCGGTCACCCGCCGCGAGGAGATTCCGCTCCTCGCCTACCCGGGAGACTGCGGCGCGGAGATCTTCGACGCCTGTCCGGAGCTCTTCGGCGCACGCGTCCTGCTCCTCGAGTGCTCGTTCCTGCTGCCAGAAGACCGGGATCGGGCGCGGGAGTACGCGCACATCCACCTGGACGACATTCTCGCCAGGGCCGACCGGTTCGAGAACGAGGCAGTCGTGCTCACGCACTTCTCGCAGCGCTACGGTCCCGACGAGATCCGCGCGGCCCTGCGGGCGATCCCCGAGCCGCTCGCGTCGCGAATCCTGCCGTTTCTCCCGGCGCGCTTATGATGGGAGAGGCGTCGTGACTCATCCGTTGTGGGGTAGTTGAGCTGGTACAACGTCCGGCTGTTAACCGGAAGGTCGGTGGTTCGAGTCCACCCCCCACAGCCAGCACGTCCGACCGCGTTCGACCGTAAGCCGCCGGGATCTGAAGGGATTCCGGTGGTTTCTCTTTTCGGGCGTCTCCTCGAAACGGTCGGTTCCGGGGGGCAGTTCTCAGAAAGACTCTCAGAAAGTCCCCACCCGAGGTTGTGGTCCCCGTCCTTTCCAACAGCCGGGCGTCGCGGGACGTATAACCTGTATTCGGCTAACCCAACGACGATGAATAAGTCGTTTCGAGTTCTTGTCTCCGCGCTTCCACTCATCAGCCGCAGTCGGGATCGCCTTGGGGCAAGGCTCGCCGATTCCGTTCGAGCAGATTCCTTGCTCCGGTTACGCGCTGGACGTGCCTCCTCCGCCGGCGCCCGGTCATTCGGAACGGTACTGCCACTCGTTTCAGGCCGTGGCCGGGGAACGGATCCAGTCCAGCTGCTCGGCCTACGGCATCGCCTCGGGAATCCAATACGGAATGGGATGCCTGCTCCTCATCGGTCCTCTCGACGGAAGTGCCTTCGCCGTTCAGGCTTCGGCGACGGATGGGGCCACGGCCACCGTGGCCTACACGATTCCGCAGACGGGCAGCTTTCTCCTGGAGACCATCTATACCGGAACATCGCCATTTTCGAGAATCTGACTCTCGATCTCGTGTCGCTACGGTGCATCGGTGATGCGGAATCTCTTTGCGTGACTGACTCACGATTTCGCATCACCGCAGAGTTCCAGCGGACACCGGAAGGCCCATCGTCTCCGGCCAGCGCTGTTCCGCTAACCTCGGATACCGGGTACTTCTGGTTTTTCGACGCCGCCAACGTCGAGATCGTCACCAAGGTTCTGAACGGGTGTGCCACCAACGGTCACTATTGGTTCTTTGCTGGGGGCCTGACGAACGTCGGGGTGCAGATCAGGGTGAAAGACACCCTTTCGGGTGTTGAGCAGACCTACTCCAGCTCGGTCGGCACTCCCTTCGCGCCAGTTCAGGACACCGTGGCCTTCGCCACGTGTCCCTAGCTGTCGCGCGGCACCAGGAAAACGGCGGCGGGCTTCTTGGTCCCGCAATGCCGTCGCGCCGTCCCCTAGGAGCCGATCAGCGGCTGAGCGTGGCGGTGCCGCCTTCCATCAGGACCTCGTTCAGGGTCACGAGCGGACGATAGAAGTCGCCGACCGACAGGGAGAGCACCCCGCCGTCGACGTGTCCGCTGACGCTGCCGCCGGTGCACCCGACCATGTCGATCTTGCCCGTGAGCGCGTTTCCGGAGAGGGTCGCCCTGAAGGAGCCATGCGGTCCGCAGGAATTGGTCACGAAGTTCCCCGTCACCGTCGACCCGTCCTGGGCGAGCGTCATGGTGATCGGCGCGGCGGGACACGAGGCTGCGGCGGATGCATAGGTCCCGGACCACGTGCCCGCGACGCTCGCCATCGGGGCGCTCACGGGAGCGGTCACCGTGTTGGAGTCTTTCCCGCAGAAGGCGGTTCCAGAGAGGATGAGGACGACGACGAGTGCCTTGCCCTTGCCGGTCATGAGACCTCCTGAGAATCGATCATATGTAGCATGACGAGCGCCATGCGCCACGCGCCGAAGAGCACTTTCATCGAGACGAAGGGCGCATTCATCAAGATGCGCTCTTCGAGCGGCGTCATCGCCGGCCGGGCGTGACGACGTCCATCGCGGCGCGGCGCTCCTCGACCGCCCAGAGACCCAGGTGACTCCTCCACGCCGATCCCGACGCCGGCTCGAGCACGAACTCGATCTCCGCGCCATCGGAGGCTGTCAGGCGCAGAACCTCGCGGCGGAGGAGCCGCCGTCCGCTCGAGAGGACGCTGCCCGTGACGATCTTCTGGATCCGGGACGTGGCGAGCGTCTCCGTCTCGCCGAAGAGACCGAAGAAGACGAGCGCTTCTCCGGTCAGTCCGAGCACGCCGGGGAGGCGCCGGTACGAGCCCGACGTGGTCCTCTCGGCGCGGGTGAGCAGCCGAAACGAACTCGACGATTCGTCGAGCAGCCGCCGCGCGAGCCGGTCCTGCGCCCTCCGCAGGAGGAGGCGCGGAACCGCCGCGAGCAGGATCGCTGCCGCGGCTATCCCGAAGAGGACGAGGACGAGCGCGCTCACCCGTTCTCAACGATACCTCCGACCTAGGGTCCGTAGAGGATGAGCCCGAAGGTCTTGACCAGGAAGACCGCCATCTGCCCGCGCGTGTTCAGGTTGTCCGGGCAGTAGAGAAGCGGGGCGGCCTGACAGCCGCCGGTGATCTGGCGGTTGTAGAGATCCTCGATCCAGGGCGCGAACGGGTCGTCGACCGGGACGTCGCCGAAGATGCCGGCCGGAGGGGGCGGCGTGTAAGAGGAAGTCAGATGCGCCTTCAGCAGGAAGACCGCCATCTGCCGGCGGGTCACCGAGCTGTCGGGACAGTAGTTGCCGCCGCCGCAGCCGCCGGTGATCCCCTCCACCGAGAGCTGTTCGATCCAGTCGGCGAAGAGGCTCGGGCACGTCACGTCCGGGAAGAGGCCCATGCACGCGGGCGGCACGTACGCGGCGCCGTGCTCGGCCTTCAGCAGGAACACCGCCATCTGCGCGCGCGTGACCGAGTTGCCCGGGCAGTAATTGCCGCCCGCGCACCCGCCGGTGATGCCGTTGTGGAAGAGGTTCTCGATGAACGGATAGAAGTTCAGCGTGTTCGGCACGTCGGGGAAGCTCGCGCCCACGTGCACGATCCAGACGTGGAAGGCGGTGTCCGACATGACCTCGGTGACCGTCGCGTCCCAGTGCGCCGCGGGCCGCGCCGCGGGCGCCGACAGGGCCAGCGAGTAGCAGTTCGGCCCGGCCGCGCACGAGCCGATCATCCCGGCGGCGATCGTCCCGTAATCGGCGGACGCGTCGAGGATCGTGTACGTCGCACCCGCCGGTCCCGCAAAGGCCGCGGCGGTTCCCGTCAGGGGGAGATCGTTCGTGCCGAGGTTCCCCCAGGATGGTGCGAGCGTGACCGTCTCGCCGGGCTCGAGGATGCCGTCGTTCGCGGGCGGCGTGCTTGCGGAGTCGTCCACGCCGAGCGCGAGCGCCTGCGCTCCCGTCGCCTCCCAGCGGCAGATCGCGGAGCAGCCGTCCCCGTTGGCCGTGTTTCCGTCGTCGCAGGACTCGAGCCCCTCGACGACGCCGTTGCCGCAGGTCGACGGCGGCAGCGTCCCCGCGGTGCCGGCGTCGTTCGTCGGTGCGGGCGTCGTGAACAGGAAGTCGTTGGCGCTGTCGTTCGTGTCGTCGCAGGCCTCGAGCGTCGTGGCGCCCATGCAGATGTCGAGCCGACGCTGCATGGTCTGTCCGCGCACCAGCCCGACCGGCGCGTTGAACGGCGTCCCCGTCGGCGAGGGAAGCGTCGCCGACCCGTGGTAGCTGCCCCAGGCCACGCAGTCGATCGCGTCGTAGCAGACCATGCCGCCGGTCAGCGGCAGGATCGGGGTCATGGGAAGGTCGGCGGGGATGCCGAAGAGGCTCGCGGCTTCCGCCGTCGCGACGAGGACCTCCATCTGATTCGGTCCGTTCGTCACCGTCCCCGGAAAGGTGAAGGGCGAGCCCGAGACCTCGGTGCCCGCGGCGTTGTAGACGTGGATCTTGTGGGACCCGAGGAAATTCTGGCCCGCGGCATAGGACTGGATCATCACGTACTGCGCGTCGGGAGAACTGGCCGTCCCGGGAAACACCTCCTTGATCCTCATCAGGTGGAAGGAGGCCAGGGCCGGCGACGCGGCGGCGAGCGCCGCGAGGGCGAGCGCCGCGAATCTCGAGCGCATCGAGCTCCTCCGAGAACGATCTGCCGGCGCATCCGACAGAGGTGTTGTCCGCATCCTAGCCGGCGCGCGGCGACGGCCGGCGGCTTAAGGATTTCCTAATGTTTGGGGCTAGTGCAGGAGCTTCTTGCGGTTGCGGATGTAGTCGGTGAACAGGAACTCGGCGAGGTTGTAGGGGGAGGCGTAGTAGGCCCGGCCGCGGTTGATCCGGGTGAGCTTGTCCACGAACTCGACGAGGTAGGTGTCGGTTGCGATCATGAACGTCGTGATCGTGATGCCGTCCCGGCGGCAGGCGTCCGCCTCCTCGAGCGTGCGGTTGACGATCTTCAGGTCGAGGCCGAAGGGATTCTTGTAGAGGCGGCCGTGGTCCCAGATGGCGGAGGGCTTCCCGTCCGTGATGAGGAAGACCTGCTTGTTCGGGTTCTTGCGGTGGACGAGGAGCTTGCGGGCGAGCGCGAGGCCGGCCTTCGTGTTCGTGTGGAACGGCCCGACCTGCGTCTTCGAGATCTCGGAGATCGGGACCCGGCGCGCGTCGTCGCCGAAGAGCAGGACGTCGATCGAATCCTTCGGATACTTCGACTGGATCAGCTCGACCATCGCGAGGGCGACCTTCTTGGCGGGCGTGAACCGGTCCTCGCCGTACAGGATCATCGAGTGCGAGATGTCGATCGCGAGCACGGTCGCGCAGGAGGTCAGATGCTCCTCCTCGTGGACCTCGAAGTCCTCGGCGCGGAGCGAGATCTCCTCGGCGTCGCGCCGGACGGCGTTGCCGATCGAGCGAACGCCGTCGATCGCGCTCGGGCTGTCGCCGAACTCGTAGCCGCGCGTCTCCGGCAGAAGCTCGCCGCCCGCGCCCGAGCGCGGCACGGCGTGGTACCCGCCCCCGGCCTTGGTCAGCGACGAGAAGATCTCCTCCAGCGCCGAGCGGCGGATGCGCCGCTCGCCCGCGGCCGAGAGTTGGAGCTGCCCCCCGCGGTCCTCGACGATCTCGCTCTTCTGGAGCTCCTTGCGGAACTGCTCGAGGTCGATGCCCGGATCGATCATTCCGCGATCCTGCAGGTACTTCATCCAGCGGAGCGCCTCCTCGACGTCGCCGCCGGACTGGAGCACGAGCTGGAGGAACAGCTTGACGAGCTCCTGCATCGTCAGGAGCTGGCGGAGGAGATCGACGGGGAACTCGGCGTAGCGGTAGCGCATCCGCCCCGATTCTACGGCGCGCAGGGCGCCGTGGGGTCAAGGGCCGTAGAGCCGGAGGCCGAACGTCTTGACGAGGAACGCGGCCATCTGGCCGCGCGTGTTGGGTGCGGTCGGGCAGTAGTCGTTGCCGCCGCAGCCGGCGGTGACATCTTCGGCCGCCAGCGTCTCGATCCAGTCCGCGGCGAAGCCGTCGGGGCACACGACGTCGGCGAAGAGGCCGGCGCAGGGCGCGGGCAGGAAACGCTTGCCGTGCTCCATCTTCAGGAGAAAGACGGCCATCTGAGCGCGGGTGACGGGCGCAGTCGGGCAATACAGAGACGGTGTCTGCGAGCACCCGCCGGTGATGCCCTCGTTCGCCAGCTCCTCGATCCAGTCGGCGGCGAACGAGTCGGCCGGAACGTCTTCGAAAATCGTGCCGGTCGCAGGCGGGGGAACGAAGGAGGAACCATGACGGCTGCGCAGGAGGAACACGGCCATCTGCGCCCGCGTCACGCTCGCGTTCGGGCAATAGGTCGTGCCGCCGCCGCAGCCCGCGGTGACGCCGTTGTGGAGCACTGTCTCGACGAACGAATAGAAGAGGTACGACCCCGGGACGTCGTCGAAGCTGCCGCCGACGTGGAGCATCCAGGTGCGGCCGGAGCTGGTGTTCAGCGTTTCCTGGAACGTCGCATCCCAATGCGTGGCCGGGCGGGTCCCCGGGTTTCCGACCCTCATCCGCGGGCAGTTGCCGGTCGTGTCGAAGCAGTTGGCGGAGGCCCCGGCCGCGACGGCACCGTACTGGCCGCCCGGCTCGTCGATCGAGTATTCGCCGCCGCCCGGTCCCGTGAAATTCGTGGACATGCTGTCGAGGGCCGGGACGTCGGCGGCGGAGCCGTTCTCCCAGGACGGCTCGACGAGGACAGTCTCGCCGGGCTCGAGAACGCCGTTGCCGTTCGAGGAGGTAGAACCATTGGTGTGCGCGTCGGCGCGCAGGGGGGAATCCCCCGAGAAGGGCGTCGCGAAGGCGCGGACCGTCGTGCCGGACCCGGTGACGACGAGTGTGCCGTCGGCCGCGATCGCGGGCCCGCCGTAGCTGACGTCCGGGACGGGCGACGCCCACCGCAGGCGCAGGTCCGGATCGAATGCGAAGAGCGTGTCGTACGTGTTGGTCACGAACACCCGACCCCGCGCATCGATCGCCATCTTCGGCGTGAAGGCGCCTCCGTCCGGGAGGACCGGCATGAGCGACGGCGACGTGTTCAGCACGTTGCCGTCGGCGGGATCGAGACGGAGGACCTCGCGGTCCTGCGAATACATGTAGACGGTGCCGTCCGGGCCGATGCCGAACGAGGCGAAGGGCACGTAGCCGATCGGGACCCGCCAGATTTCGGTGAGCGCGGAGCCGGAATCGGAGAGGGCGATGAAGGCATCGTCCGGAGCGTTGTAGGCCATCGGGGCATAGACCGCGCCGAAGGGACCCGCGAGGAGGCCGATCTGCTGGATCCCGAAACCGGACGCGCGCAGCGTGGGGCTCGTGTAGAGCCACCCGCCCGTCGCCACGTCATACGCCGTCACGTGGTAGTGGAGGCTCCCCGAGCCGACGAATTCCCAGCCGTAGACGCGGCTGCCCGATACGGCCGCTTCGCAACCGCCGGTGTTCTGGCAGACGCGCGGCGTCTGCCACATCGTGTGGCCGTTGGTGTGGTCGATGCGCAGAATCGAGCCCAGATTCCCGACGATCAGGTCTCCCTCCTCCGTGAAGGAGGGCGTCTCCACGACGGAAGAGTCGATGAGCGCTTCGGACTTCCACACGATCGAGCCGTCCGAGACGGAGAGCGCGTATAGATACTCGGAGTTGGTGTTGCCCGCGCGGCTGGCGTAAACCTGTCCGTCTCGAATCGCCATCGCGTGGCTCCACCAGGAATCGGGAAAGTTGACCGGCAGCGCGACGCTCCAGAGCGATTCGCCCGTGTGCAGATTCTGGGCGTCGATCCAGGCGTCGCCCAGAACACGGCTCGACACGACGACGTCGCCGCCGATCACGGCCTGGATGCCGCCGAAGGAGATGTCCAGGCACGTGTCCCAGAGGACCGCGGCGGCGGTCGGGCCGTGTCCCGTGGAGAGCCCGGACCGATCCGGTCGTCCGCCGGTGCCGGTGATCCAGTCGTCGGCGCCGGATGTCGGACTCTCGAACAGGAGGAGGGCGGAGACGAGAATCAGAACGAGGCGGCTCAGCTCCCCGCCGGGGCGAGGGCGCCGCGCCAGGCCTTGACCGACTGCCACACGAGACTCCGATCGCTGGTGGTGAAGACAGTATAGCCCTGCGCCTTAAACGTCGGAATCTCGTCGGAGGCGCGGAGCATGATGCCGGCGGCCTTGCCGCGCGCGCGCGCCGCGGCGCCGACCCGCTCGACCGCGGCGCGATAGCGCGCGTCGGCATAGTTGCCCGGAATCCCGAGCGCCTGGGAGAGGTCGTTCGGGCCGACGAAGAGCACGTCCACCCACTTCTCCGCGGCGATCGCCTCGACGGCGTCGAGCGCGGCCGCCGTCTCGATCTGGACGAAGACGTTCGATCCCTCGTTCGCGTCGACGACCCAGCGGTCGAACGGAATCGTGCCGTACTTGTTGGCGCGCACCCCGGCGAGGCCGCGCTTGCCGTCGGAGCGTACTTGGCCGCTTCGACGGCGCTGCGCGCCGCGGCGATCCCGTCCGCCCGAGGAAAGAGGATGCCGCAGGCGCCGGCGTCGAGGGCGCGCCCGACGTCGGCGGAGGCGTGGCAGTTCGGGACGCGAACTATGACCGGAATCGGCGACCCCTCGGCTGCGCGCACCATCCGTTCGACCGACTCGGGGTTGAAGTAGCCGTGCTCGGTGTCGAGCACCGCGAAGTCGAATCCGCCGAGGCCGAGCAGCTCGAGCACCCCCTCGACCGGCCAGGTCAGGAACGCGCCGAGCTGTGGCGATCCCGCCAGGATGCGGGAACGAAAGCCGTCAGCCACTCCTCAGTTGGCCCTGTTTTTCACCAGATTGAACTTCAGCATCTCCGTGTAGGAGACGCGCGAGTCGAGGTCTTCACGGGCGATCTTCAGGTGCTGCGTCAGGCCCTCGAGCACGAGCTCCATGCCGATCGCGAGCTCCTCCTTCGATGCCGGGGAGAAGTGCTCCTCGACCGCCTTCTTTAATCCGGGCACCGACCCGAGCGCCTTGACGTGGTCGGCGAACGGCGTCTCGTCCGAGATCGTCACCCGGTTGCCCGCGGCGAACCAGGCCGCGATCGGCTCGTAGAGCGGGTGCATCTTCTCGGCTGGCGGGGGTGGAGTGCGGATGCGCCGGACGGGTCCGGCCGTCTCGTCGTCGTCCTCGACCTCCTGACGCCGCCGCTCGGTCGGCCGGCCCGCGTCCGGCGCGGGGAACTTGGCGTCGAACAGCTTCTTGACGGCCGTGCCGATGAGCTTCTTGGCGATGACCTCCGCGCCCTGCTGCTCGCCCTCGTACACCATCTCGACCTTTCCCGTGATCGCGGGGAGCGTCGCGGGCAGATCGCAGAGCCGCGGCGAGACGCGGGATTCTCCGTGGACGAACGCGCGGCGCTCCAGGTTCGACACGAGGATCTCGAGCGCCGAAATCGGCATGCGCGCGGAGACGCCCGAGGACTGGTCGACGAACTCGGAGCCGCGCGCCGCGAACGCGATCTCCTCGACGAGCTCGCGGAACAGCTGCGGCACCTCGACGGAAGGGCCCCCGGAGCGCTCGACCCACGCCTCCTGCGCCGTGATGCGGGCGGCGACCTTCACGTCGTCGGGGTAGTGGGTGAAGATCTGAGACGAGATGCGGTCCTTCAGCGGCGTGATGATGTTGCCCCGGTTCGTGTAGTCCTCGGGATTCGCGGAGAAGACGAGAAGGATGTCGAGCGGGATGCGGACCGGGAATCCGCGGATCTGCAGGTCGCGCTCCTCGAGGATGTTGAGGAGGCCCACCTGGATGCGGGGCTGCAGGTCCGGCAGCTCGTTGATCGCGAAGATGCCGCGGTTCGTGCGCGGCACGATGCCGAAGTGGATGACCTCCTCGTCGGAGTACGAGCGGCGCTCGGTGGCGGCCTTGATCGGATCGATGTCGCCGATGAGATCGGCGATCGTCACGTCGGGCGTCGCGAGCTTCTCGCGGTAGCGCTCGGCGCGCGGAATCCACGCGATCGGCGCCGCGTCGCCCCGCTCCGCGACGATGCGCCGGCCGTACTTGGTGATCGGCGCGAACGGATCCTCGTTCAGCTCGCTGCCGGCGATCGCCGGGATCTCGGGGTCGAGGAGGTTGACGAGGAGGCGGAGCAGGCGCGTCTTCGCCTGGCCGCGGAGGCCGAGGAGCAGGAAATCGTGGCGGGAAAGGACGGCATTCGAGAGCGCGGGGAGCACGGTCCGTTCGTATCCGTGGATGCCCGGAAAGGGGTTCTCGCCCTGCGACAGAGCGCGGCGCAGGTTCTCGCGCAGCTCGTCCTTGACGGGGCGCGGGCGGTATCCGGCCTCCTTCAAAGCGCCGAGCGTGGTCGGTTTGTTGGTCACGAAGGGCTTTCTCCGGCTACCTGCCGGCGTTGCGGGAGTCTCATCCCGGTTTGAGCGCGGGGACTTTCTCGTCCGGTCCGAAGAGCGGAGCGGGAGGTCGCCCCGCGAGGTCCGCGGCCCGGTGCGCGAGCGCCTCGAGCCGCGCCCGGTCGAACCCGATCAGCGTCTCGGCGACCGTGCCGTCGCCCGCCACGCGCAGGAACGTCGGCACGGTGGACACCCCGAGGGCGTCGGAGGCGGGATACGGCGGAGCGTCGAACGCGGCGGGCACGCGCGCGCCGACGCGCCGCTCGAAGTCGCGCGTCTCCTCCGGATCGTCCTGCGAGATGCCGAGCACCCGCAGCCGGCCGCCCTCGGCCGCGCGGCCGATGCGCTCGAGGTAGGGCCACGTGAGCGCGCAGGTGGGGCACGTCGTCTTGAACACGACGTAGAGAGTCTCCCCATCGGATGGGGCGACGGGAGCGCCGCGCTCGTCGGAGAGCGCCAGCGCGGGGAGCTTCGCTCCGGGCTCCAGAACCGGCACGCGGCCGATTATAGACTCGCGCACCGTCGGATGGGGACGCGTGCCGATGCCCGTGAGGCTCCCCGCGCGAGACGCGCGCGCGGCGGACTCTCGCGACGCGAGCTCGTGAAGGCGGCCGGCGCGGCGCTCGCTGCGGCCGCGGTTCCGGCCGCCGGCTGCGCGCGCCGGGAGAGTCCGCGCGCGGCGCGCCGCACGCTCCGGATCCTCCAGTGGAGTCACTTCGTTCCGGGATACGACCGCTGGTTCGACTCCGTCTACACGAAGGAGTGGGGCGAGAGAAACGCGACCGACGTCGTGGTCGACCACATCACGGCGACCGAGGTGGCCGCGCGCGGCGCGTCCGAGGCGGCGGCGGGGAAGGGGCACGACCTCTTCCTCTTCCAGGCTCCGCCCGCCGCCTATGCGGACCGCGCCGAAGACCTCCGCGACGTCGTGGCCGCCGTCGAGCGCCGCCACGGCAGGATGATCGCCCTCGCCGAGAAGTCGACGCGCGACCCCTCGACCGGCAAGTACTTCGCGTTCTCGGACTCCTACGTCCCGGATCCCGGCAACTACCGCATCGATCTGTGGAGCGAGGTCGGCTTTCCCCGCGGGTCCCGACTCGTGGGAGGACCTGCGGGCCGGCGGCCGAAGGATCAAGGAGAAGCTCGGCAACGCGGTCGGGCTCGGCCTCTCGCAGGAGACGGACTCGAACATGGCCCTCCGGGCGCTGCTGTGGTCGTTCGGCGGCGCGGAGCAGGACGCCGAGGGGCGCGTCGTGACGCTCCGGTCGCGGGAGACCGTCGCCGCTCTCGAGTTCGTTCGCGCCCTCTATCGGGAGACCGAGACCGCGGAGGTCTTCACGTGGGACCCGTCCTCGAACAACCGCGCGATGCTCGCCGGACGGGCCTCGTTCATCCAGAACGCCATCTCCGTGACGCGCACCGCGGAGAAGGAGAATCCCGAGATCGCGCGGAAGATCGGACTCTGCCCGGCGCTGCGGGGACCGGTCCGCCGGATCGCGTCGGAGCACATCATGAACTGCTACGTGGTCTGGAAGTTCGCCGACAACGTCGACGGCGCGAAGCAGTTTCTCGTGGATCTCGTGGACCGCTTCGCCGACGTGTTTCGGGAGAGCGAGTTCTACAACTTCCCGTGTTACCCCTCGACCGTTCCGGACTTACCGGCGCTCCTCGCGAAGGATCCGCACGAGCCGGCGGGCAAGTACTCGGTGCTCGCGAACGTTCTCGACTGGACGACGAACGTCGGTTACCCCGCGTACGCGACGCCGGCGACCGACGAGGTCTTCAACACATTCGTGATTCCGACGATGTTCGCGCGCGTGGCGCGCGGCGAAACGACCGCGCAGGAAGCGGCTGAAGCGGGTCAGCGTGAGGTCGAGCGGATTTTCAAGAAGTGGCGGCGCGGGTAGAGCTGCTCGGCTTCCAGGGAGACGGTCGAGAGGCGACGTTCCCTCTGACGTCGGTCGGGCCGCGGAGCGGCCCGCTAGGAGTCCGGGCCTCCTCGCTGCGCTCGGAATGACAAATCCACAAAAAATCCGCCGGCGCCGCCATCCAGCGGGCGGCACCGGCGGGAGGACCGAGGGCGTCGAGGTCGCCATCCAGCGGGCGTCCCGACACCCGGGGAACGTGCAGCGCCTTCGGCCTTCCATCGGGCCGCATGACGCGGGCAACCAGGTCTAGGTGCTCCTCATCTCCACGTTTACATTTCGCCCCAGATGCGTCGGCGTGTCAATAAATACAGAGCCCACAGACTGTTATGCGGTGAACCCCATTTGTGCGGATTCCGTAAAGTGGTGTAGTTTGTAAATCCGATGAGCCGAGCCGCTCGATTCGGTCCCAAGGTGCGGATGCTGCGGCGCCGGCACGGTCTGCGCCAGGTCGATCTCGCCCAGAGGCTCGGCGTCTCGGCCTCCTATCTCAATCTGATCGAGCACGATCAGCGCCCGCTGACCGCGGCGCTGCTGCTGAAGCTCGCGGAGCTCTATCCCGCCGAGCTGAAGTCCTTCGCGTCGGACGGCGAGGCGCTCCTCGTGTCGGACCTGCACGAGGTGTTCGGCGACGCGCTGTTCGAGGCGCACGACGTGACCACCGCCGATCTGCGCGAGACGGCCTCCAACGAGACCATCTCGCGGGCGATCGTCAAGCTCTACCATGCCTATCGCGACGCGCTCGAGACCATGCAGGGGATGGCCTCGCGGGTCGCGGAGGGCGCGGAGCTCGTCGGGCTCGATCCGGCGCGGTTGCCGTCCGAGGAGGTCTCGGACGTGCTGCAGGAGAACCGGAACCATTTCCCGGCCCTGGAGGACGCGGCGGAGCTCCTCTGGAAGGAGGCGGCGCTCGAGCGTCCGGACCTGCACCCCGGGCTGATCCGCTGCCTCGAGCGCCTCGGCATCGAGCTCGTGGTCCAGCGCCATGCCGGCGAGAAGGCCCCGATGCGCCGCTACGACGCCGCGTCCGCGAAGGCTCTTCGTGTCGGAGACGCTCGCCCCGCACACGCGAAACTTCCAGATCGCGCACCAGATCGGTCTCCTGACGCTCGGCGACCGCTTCGACGCGATCGTCGCGAAGTCGCGCCTGACCACGCCCGACTCCGTGGCGCTCTGCCGCGTGGCGCTCGCGAGCTACTTCGCCGGCGCCGTGCTCATGCCCTACGACGAGTTCCTCGACTCCGCGAAGGCGCTTCGCTACGACGTCGAGCTCCTCGAGCGCCGGTTCGGCGCGAGCTTCGAGCAGGTCTGCCATCGCCTGACGACGATGCGGCGGCCGGGCCGCGAGGGCGTGCCCTTCCACTTCATTCGCGTGGACATCGCCGGCAACATCTCGAAGCGCTTCTCGGCATCCGGCATCACGTTCGCGCGGTTCTCGGGGCTCTGTCCCCGCTGGAACGTGCACAGCGCCTTCATGACGCCCGGCCTGATCCGCACGCAGCTCTCGCGGCTCCCGGACGGCACGACGTACCTGTGCGTCGCGAGTACGGTGCGGCAGACGCTCGGCGGATACGGCGCGGCGCATCCGCTGCACGCCATCTCCCTCGGCTGCGAGGTCCGGTACGCGCCGCATCTCGTCTACGGCGACGCGCTCGACCTGAACAATCCGCGCGCCGCGGTGCCGATCGGCATCACCTGCCGGCTCTGCGAGCGGACCGATTGCGACCAGAGGGCGTTTCCCGCGATCCACCGCAAGCTCGGCATCGACGAGAACGTGCGCGCGGCGTCCTTCTACCGCCAGCTGCCCGAGGACGATGGGCGCTGACGTCGCCGAAATCCGAAATCCGAAATCCGATCTGAATTCCGTCAGGAGGCCGCGATGTCCGATCCCGAAGTCGGCGCCACGGCGAGCGCCGAGATGACCGTTCGTTCCGACGATCTCGCGAGCGCGCTGCGTCTCGAGCCGGCAGACGCCTTTCCGCCGGTCTTCGCGACCGCGAGGCTGGTCGCTCTGATGGAGGTGGCCGCGGCCCGGATCCTGCGGCCGCACCTGTCGGCCGGCGAATTTTCCGTCGGCGTCTCGGTCGACGTGGCGCACACGGCGGCCACTCCCGAGGGCGCGGCCGTGATCGCCTCGGCGCGCTACCTCGGCCGCGAGGGCAAGCTGCATGTCTTCGAGGTCGTGGCGCGCGACGCGGGCGGCGAGGTGGGGCGCGCGACGCACCGGCGCGCGGTGGTGGCGGGAGAGCGGCTGGTCTCGGGTGCGCGCCGGCGCGTCGAAGGACCCCGAAGCTGATACGCTTGCACACAGTGTTTTCCCGAGACGAACGTCGCATCTTCCGCGTCCTCCTGCTCGGTGTGTTCGCCGCTGGCTGCGCCAACTACAAGGCGGACACCGACGCGACGGGCGCGATCTGGACCGTGCGCGTGACGACGAGCGTCGCCGACGTGAAGGACTGCCGCCTCATCCGGCGCGTCGACTCGCGCGACCCTCGACCTCGGCTGCGGCCTGACGGTCCAGCCGACGCCGGAGGAGTGCCTGCGCTACCAGGTGAAGCGCGCCGGCGGCGACACGCTCCTGATGCGCGGACCCGCCGGCGAGGCCTACGACTGCGGAACGGGACGGGCTCCCGCCGTCGCGGAGGCCGCCCCAACCCCAACCGCGCGCCCCGACGCCGCACCGACCCCCGTCGCCGCCGAGCCTCCGGCCGCCGCGCACGCCGCTCCGACGGCTGCGTCCGCCGGACAGGCCGCTCCCGCCTCTCCGGCTCCCTCGGCGGTGGCTCCGCCGCCGTCGTCGCGCGAGCCGGCTCGGGCGCCCTCGGTGCGCGCGAGCAACGACCGCTCCGCGGCTCGCGGCTGCGTCTACCTCGGCGAGATCGACTGGACGTCCGCCTGCGGCGAGTCGCCGGATGCCGCCGCGGGACCCTGCGCGGAGGACGCGGCGCGGCTCGGTGGCGACCTGATCGTGCGCGACGGCGTGCGTGCCCAGGTCTTTTCCTGCAAGGCGAGACCCTGACCCTGGAACCCGAAGCTCCCGACGTCGGCCTGACGAATCCGCGCGGTCTCGGCCTCGGTCGGGCTCCGATCCGCACACGCGAGCTGCCGCTGACGGTCTCGACGTGGCGGCTGCGGCTGAACTCCGAGGAGGGGGAGGGATCGATCACGCGCGTCGAGATCGCGACGGGCGGCGAGCTCTACCGCGGCGACGGCGTGTGCCTGGGTTGGACCCAGGCGCGTCTGGCTCAGGCCTACGAGCTCCTTCGGCCTCGCGAAGAGGCGGCGCTCCCCGACGAGCTTCCCCAACTCGGCTGAGGCTCAGAGGCCTCGGGCAGCCACCTCGAGCGCCTCGCGCTCGGCTCGAGTGAGTTCGGTCGCGGCAGTGGGAAAGTAAACCTCGATCATTCCGCGGCCGTGCGCCTCGAGCCGGCGGCCCAGGTTCTCGGTGATGCCGAGGACGTCCGCCATGCGCGCGCCCTCCTCGATCTGCGCGCGGAGCTGCCGCGTCAGCTCTCGGAGCTGGACGAACTCGAGCGTGAGCTCGCGGCGGGCATCGCGGCCTTCCACGGGTGCGCGGTCGAAGGCGGGCAGGAGCGCCCGCTGTTCGGCCGCACTCCATAGTTCGAGGGCCTTCTGGAAGTCGACGAGCCCGAGACGGTACGCGGGGCCGTCGCGCCGCTCGAGCGCGCGGCGGAAGTCCTCGAAGCGGGAATCCAGGGAGAGCTGGGCGCGGCGCAGCCGTGGGAGCATTTCCTCCACGTCAGAGGCCCGCGAGGCCGGGCTCGATTCGTTCCAGGCCCTCCTCGGCCGCCCACAGGTCCATCGAGAGGCTGACGAGGTCGTCCACCTCGGGGATGGGGCGCGCGTCTTCGGAAAGGTCGAGAGTCTTGAGGTAGCGCCGGCAGGTCTCGCACGCTTCGATCCGGACCGTCGGGTGGCGCTCCGCGGAGAAGGAGGGCAGCCGCGCCGGATTCTCCTCGAGGCAGGAAGGGCAGAGAATCCGGCCGAACTGCCACTCGCCTCCACAGAGGGCGCAGCCGAGCATTCGCCTCGCCCCTTCCATCAGCGAGCCCTCCCTCCGCGCACCGATCCAGGGCAGCCCGCCGCAGAAGGGGCAGCGTCCCTGCTTGTGGATCCGATCGGGCTGTACCGGAAGCGATCTCAGTGTCTCCGCGTAGGGACGCAGGATCGCCCGGGAGAGATAGTCCTCGCGGCTGGACCGGTCGCCCGACCAGTACACGAGGAGCCGCGTCCGGCGGGTCGCCGGCAGGTCGTCCCGGCGCGCGCGCGCCTCGGCGGCGAGCACCTCGGGCCCGTTCTCCGCGGCGTACCGGAGAATCGAGGGAATGCGGTCGAGAAAGCGGTCGGCGTCCTCGTCGAGGTGGCCCGTCAGGCGCTCCTCGGCATGCCCCGACTCCAGGAACGCCGCCAGCTCGCCCTGAGCCCGGTAGAGGCCGGCCGCGAAGCGAAGCGGCTCCTCCACGGCCGGAGACGCCCCGGCCAGCGCCTCCGCGCGCGCGGCGCGACGCTCGAATTCCGGGGTGACGGAGAGGCGCTGGCTAGGGGCGGCGGGGGTCTTCACCCGTCACTTCGCGGAACCACCGCGGATGATGCAGGCGCGCCCAGTTCTTCGTGACGGTCCCCCGCGTCATCGAGCGGAAGGTCCCCGGTTCCGCCGACGTGCCCAGATAGATGTGAAAAACGATGGCCACGACGAACAGGATGAAGGTGGCGTCGTGGATGAGGTACGCGAATTCCATCAGGAGGCGGGGGAAGCTGCGCGGAAACCACATCATGAGGCCGGAGAGCAGCAGTCCGAGGGCGCCGAGCCCCATCGTCCAGAAGAAAAACTTCTGGCCGCCGTTGTACTTTCCGACCTCCTCGTCCTCGACCTCCCAGCGCATGTAGCGGATCAGCTTCGGCCCCCACCAGCCTTTCTCGTCCGATCGGAAAATCATTTGCGAGGCCCAGTCGATCGTCTCGACGAGAACCGCGACGAAGAAGGCGACCCCGAGCCAGGGGTGGAGCACGCGGCAGACGGTGAGGCCCCCGAACAGATGGGCCATCCAGCCGAAGACCGGGGTCCAGATCGGCATTCCGGTGAACAGACAACCGAAGAACGTGACGGCGACGATCCAGTGAATGACCCGCGAGGACAGCTTGTGCCGGATGATCTCGTTGCCGACGAGGACATCTTCTTTATCGCGCCCGACGAGGACGGCGGCATCCATGGGACGGCGGGAGGGAGCGGCGGTGCTCATCGATTTCCTCCTATGCGTCCGGAAGGTTCGCGTCGTGCGCATCGGCGCCCTTGACGCCCTTGCGCCCGTAATTCATGTAGTGACCGAAGGCCCCGAGGACCGCCCCGAAGATCGCGATGACGCCGAGGGGGCGCACGACCCTTTTCCACAGCTTCACGCCCCACGGGACGTGCGGGTCGGCGGGCAGGTCGTACCACTCGGGATGATCGCCGTGCGCCAGGACCGTGACGACGCTCGTGCCGTTGACGCCCTTCGGGTCGTAGAGCACGGCGTTGGCGAACCCGTTCGACTTCAGCTGCGCGACGCGCGTGTTTCCGAGCGCGACCATGTCCTCTTTCGTGCCGAAGTGGAGACAGCCGGTCGGGCAGGCCTTGATGCAGGCGGGCTCGAGGCCCACTGCCACGCGGTCGACGCAGAGCGTGCACTTCGACATCTTGCCGGTCGTCGCCGAGAAGCGCGGTACGTCGAACGGGCAGCCGGTCTCACAGTACCCGCAGCCAATGCACTGGTCCGGATTCACGTCCACGATGCCGTTGGCGTACTGCACGATCGCACCCGGCGCCGGACACGCGGCGAGGCAGCCCGGCTCGTCGCAGTGCATGCACTGGTCCTTGCGCATCAGCCAGACGATGCCGCCGTCGAAATCGTGCTCGTTGAAGCGGATCAGGTTCCAGTAGTCGGGGTGGAGGGTGGGGAGCGTCTGGTAACTGCCCGTCTGCTGGGTGGGAACGATGTGAAGGTCGTTCCACTCCTGGCAGGCGACCTCGCAGGCCTTGCAGCCGATGCAGGTGGACGTGTCGATGTACTTCGAGACGGTCGTCGCCGTCCTCAGGCCGGACCGGCTGCCGAGGACGGAGGCGGAGGAGCGGCGGATGTCGAGGGCTTGCATGCTCATCGTGCTCCTCCCCTCACGCCTTCTCGAGCTTGACGAGGAAGGTCTTGTACTCGGGCGTCCATGTGTTCGGGTCCATGGCGGTCGGCGTCAGGAAGTTCGCGAGCGGCCCCGTGTGGTCGGCCGTGGCCTCGTAACCCCAGTGCAGCGGAAACCCGATCTGCCAGTGCTGCTTGCCGTCGACCTGGAGCGGGCGCAGACGCTTGGTCACCATCGCGACGCCTTCGACCGAGCCGCGCGCCGAGGTGACCCGTGCGCGGCCGCCGTTGACGATGCCCTTTTCCTGGGCTAGAGCCTCGGGGATCTCGATGAAGAAACCCGGCTGGAGCTGGTTCAGCCGATTGATGTGCTTCGTCCAGTAGTGGTACATCTCGGTGAGGCGGTAGGTCATGCAGACGATCGGGAACTCCGCGGCCGTTCCGTAGACGTCCTTGTTCGATTTGAACTTCTTGGCCACGGGGTTGGACGTGACCTTCGGATGCAGGAGGTTCTCGACGGGGGCCTCGACCGCCTCGTAGTGCTCGGGGAAGGGCCCGTCGTTGAGCGGGGCGAAGATCTTCCCGCAGCCCTCCGGCAGCATGATGAAGGCGCCGAAGGTGCCCGGCGGGGCGTCCGGCTTCATGTCGGGGACGTCGCCGACCCACTTTGTGCCGTTCCACTTGATGCCCACCCGCGTCGGATCCCAGGGCTTGCCCTCGGCGTCGGCCGACGCTCGGTTGTACATGACGCGGCGGTTCGCGGGCCACGAGAAGGTCCAGTTGTGGTACATCCCGAGGCCGCTCGGATCGTCCGTCGAGTTGCGCCGCTGGGCCATGTTGCCGGCTTCCGTGTAGACGCCGGACATCAGCCAGTTGCCGCACATCGTCGAGCCGTCGTCCTGGAGCTGTCCGAAGCCGTCGAGCTGCTGCCCGGCGGTCTTGAGAACTTTCGTCTTCGTCTTGTCCGTGGGATCCGGGATGTCCGCCAGCGCCTTGCCGTTGAGCTCCTTGAGGCATTCGGCGAGATCGGGTGCAGCGGGGTTCGAGTAGGCCCAGTCCACGTTCAGGACCGCCTCGGGCAGCGCCCCGCCCTCCTTGCGGTAGAGGTCGCGGACCGCGAGAAAGATGCGCGCGAGGATTTCCTGGTCCGTCTTGATCTGCCCGGGCGGATCCACGGCCTTCCACTTCCACTGGATCCACCGCGCGGAATTGGTGAACGACCCGTCCTTCTCCGCGAAGTTCGAGGCCGGCAGCTGGAACACCTCGGTCTGGATCTGCGAGGGATCCGGGCCTCCGTACTCCTTCGGCGCCCGCCAGAACGTCGCCGTCTCGACCTCGTGGTTCTCGACGACGACCAGCCACTTCAGCTTCGAGTGGGCCGCGATCATCTTCGGAGAGTTCGGGCCGATCCCGACCGGGTTCATGCCGAAGGTCATGAGGCCCTCGGGTCCCGGCTCCTGACCGCCCGCGCGCTGCGAGTTGCCGCGGTACATGTCGTCGAAGATGTACATCCAGGAGTAGTTCCCGTCGACCTTGGGGAGCCACGCGTAACCGAACTCGTTCTCCTTGGTGGCCGCCTTTCCGTAGGCCGCCTTCAGGACCGACACCATGAACTTCGGGTAGTTCTGCCAGTAGTTCATGGATGGGCCGAGCGCCTTCGGGACGTTGGCGTCGTTGTACTCCTTGAGCGTCTGCCACTGGGACTGGGGCGTCTTGAGGTACCCGGGAAGGATGTCGAAGACGCCGGCCGTGTCGGTCGCTCCCTGGATGTTCGAGTGGCCGCGCAGGGCGTTGACGCCGCCGCCGGGGCGGCCGACGTTGCCGAGCAGCAGCTGCAGCATCGCGGCCGTCCGGATCATCTGCACGCCGATCGAGTGCTGCGTCCAGCCGAGGGCGTACATGACGGTGCCGCAACGCTGCGCGTTGCCGGTCGAGGTCACGATCTCGGCGACCTTCAGGAACGTATCCTTCGGCGTGCCGCAGATCTTCTCGACCGTCTCGGGCGTGTAGCGGTCCACGTGCTTCTTCAGCAGCTGGAAGACGCAATGCGGGTCCTGGAGAGAGGGGTCGGTCTTCGCGAAGCCCGTCTTGGGATCGAGCTGGTACGTCCAGCTGTCCCGCTTGTAGCTGCCCGACGCCTCGTCGAACCCCGAGAAGAGGCCGGCGTCGAACTGGAACTCCGGATTGATCAGGAACGGAGCGTTCGTGAAGAGCTTGACGTACTCCTCGTGGAAGCGGTTGTTGGCGATGGCGTACCGGATGATGCCGAGCAGGTAGGCGATGTCGGTCCCTGTGCGGATCGGCGAGTAGAAATCCGCCACCGCCGATGTGCGCGTGAAGCGGGGGTCGACCGAGACGATCTTGGCGTTACGGGTCTTCTTGGCCTCGATGGCCCACTTGAATCCGCAGGGATGGTTTTCGGCGGGGTTGCCGCCCATGCAGAGGACGACGTCGGCATTCTTGATGTCGACCCATCCATTGGTCATCGCCCCGCGCCCGAACGTGGCGGCCAGACTGGCCACCGTGGGGCCGTGTCAAACCCGGGCCTGGGTATCCCGGTACGTCACCCCCCAGGACGTGGCCGCCTTCCAGTAGAGGTAGTTGAACTCGGTCGTGTCCGTGCAGCCGCCGATCATCGCCATGCCCGGATTGCGGCGGACGACCTGGCCCTTGGCGTTCTGGACGACGAAGTTCTTGTCGCGCGTGTCCTTGACGTGGCGGGCGATCTTGGAGATGGCCTCGTCCCAGGAAATCTCTTCCCATTTGTCCGAGCCCGCGCGCCGGATCTGAGGCTTTGCCAGACGCGTCTTGCTGTTGATGTCGTCCTTGACGGTCGCCCCCTTGGGGCAGAGGGTGCCGCGGTTGATCGGGTGGTCGGGGTCTCCCTCGACGTAGACGACCGCGGGGGTGGCGTTCTTCGCCTTGTCGCCGAGGGTGTGGATGATCATTCCGCACGACACGGCGCAGTACGGGCAGGTGCTGCGTGTCTCGGTCGTGCGCGCGATCTTGAACTCGCGCATCTCCGCGTTGGCCCGGGCGACGTCGAACCCCAGCGCAATGGTGGTTCCGAGACCGGTGGCCTTCAGGAACCCGCGACGCGTGACCTCCATGGGTACCTCCTGTGGGGAATAACCCCTGCAAAGAGCACGCCTTGTACGGATTCAAATCGATCCCGGGGAACCGTGTCAAGGAGAATCGATCTATCGTGACACGATATTTTGTCCGTCCCCGGCGGGGGACGCCGGCGGCTCGCCGGTCTTGACCACCGTCACGGTGCAGTCCGACTGCGCGACGACCTGGGAGGAGACGCTGCCGAGGTAGCGCCGCAGCGTGGAGCTGCCCCGCGAGCCGATCACGATCCGTTCGACGTGGTTGGCCGCCGCGAAGTCGAGGATGGCGTTCCCGGGGTCGGGGGCCTCCAGGACGTGGTGGGTGACCCGCCCGACCCCCAGCCCTAGCGGCCTCGTCCAGTGCTGAAGCTCGACCAGCCGCTGCATCCGGATGTTCCGGCCGTGGGAGTCCAGGACACTCGGGTCCATGCCGATCCGTGAGGTCTTCAGAACGGTCAGACACGCGAGGCGCGCGCCGGGCAGCGCCTCGAGGACGCTACGGGCCGTCATGCGGAGGGCCTCGGAAAGGGCCTCGGATCCCTGCTCGAGATCGAGGGCGACCGCGACGATCGGAGACCGGGAGATCAGCTCCTCCGCGGAGCGCCGCAGGTCGGGCTCCTCGCCGATGCGCCGCAGGCGTCGGCGCAGCACGGTCCAGGGTCCGGCGCGCGCGAGACGCTCCGCCCGCTCGGTCAAGCGCGATCTGGTCGGTGTGCTGGAGCTGAAACGCCAGATGCGCGGCCGTGTCGTATCGGTCCGACGGCGAGACCTCCAGGCAGCGGAGGATGACCTCCTGGAGCCAGGCGGGACAGTGGCGGTTCCGCGCGCGCGGGGGCACGGGGTCGCGATAGAGGCGCTGGCGGAGGCCCCGGATCGAGGTCGGGTTGCCGAAGGGCCGCTCGCCCGTCGCGAAGTAATAGAGGACGACGCCGAGCGAGAACAGGTCGCTCCGCGGGTCGTTGCGGATCTGGGCGATCTGCTCGGGCGAGATGTAGGGGCCGGTGCCGATCGGGAGCCGGAACTGCTCCGCGAGGAGGTCCGGCAGCCGGTCATGGCGCGAGAGGCCGAAGTCGACGAGGACGCAGGTGCCGTCCGGCCGGAACATGATGTTCGACGGCTTCACGTCGAGATGGATGACGTGCTGGCCGTGGACGGCGTGGAGCGCGGCGGCGATGCGAGCGCCGATCGACGCGACCTCGCCCGGATCGAGCGGCGCGTCGGCGAGGCGGGCGCGCAGCGACGTGCCGCCGATGCGCTCCATCACGATGTAGGGCTGCACGGACCAGTCGCCCGCCGCGAGGAACCGCGGCACGTGGACCCCGGAGAGGGTCGGCAGGATCATCTGCTCGACCTCGAAGCCGACGAGCGAGGCGGGATCGTCCATGTCGCGGAACGCCGGGATCTTCATCACGAGCGGACCGGCCACGTCCGGGCGCCGGACCAGCCAGATCTCCGCCATGCTGCCCTGGTGGATCTTCTCCTCCAGGACGTGCCCGTCGATCGAATCGCCGGGCTGGCGCGCGCGGCTCCGCTCCCCGCTCAGCGGCCGGCCTCCAGCCGGGCGTTGAAGGCGAGCGGCAGTCCCGCCTCGAGGATCTTCCGGCGGGACGTCTCGTCGTCGTAGGGCACCCGATGGAAGGTGAGCGCGTCGGTCGCGTCGTCGAGGAGCGCGTAGCAGGCGGCGGGGTTGCCGTCGCGCGACTGGCCCACGGATCCCGGGATCGCGAGCCACCGCCGCTGAGATCCGAGCGGAATGACCGAGCCGGGCGTCGGCGCGAAGGCCCCCGGCCGGCCATCGGCGCCGAGGTGGTACAGCGCCGGCGTGTGCATGTGGCCGCAGAAGGTCATGCGGCAGCGGGTCGCCCGCATGCTCCGCCCCGCGTCGAAGGGCGAGGTGATGTACTCCCAGCGAACCGGGTCCCAGGCGTTCGCGTGCACGTAGAGCCTCGGTCCCTCCTCCGCCGAGAGGGGCAGCGCGGAGAGGAAGGCGAGCTCGTCGGCGGAGAGCCGCGCCCGCGTCCACTCGATCACGGCCGTCGCCTCCGGGTTCATCGCCGGCGCCGGGCCGAGGACGACCCCCTGGTCGTGGTTGCCGAGCACGGCCGCGCCGCCGCGTGCGACCAGGGCCCGGACGAGGCCGAGCACCGGACCGGGGTCGGCGCCGTACCCGACGAGGTCGCCCAGGAACACGCACCGTGACGCGCCCGCGCGGTCGGCGTGCTCGAGGCAGGCCGTCAGCGCCTCGAGATTGGCATGGACGTCGGCGAGGAGGGCGATCCGCATCGATCTTGGGTCGGTCGCGTCATGCTAACTCGGACCTGAGCGGGCCGCTCCGCGGCCCGACCAAAGAGAGAGGGAACGCGGCAATGTCGCCGTCTCCCACACGTCCACAGAAGGCCTGCCGCGGCACCGAGACGAATGACGCGTTTGCATCAGGGACGCCGCCAGCTGCAGTAGCATTCTGGAGCCGCCGCGCTGGCCGGAAGCGAATCTTCGCGAGGAGGGTGCGATGAGGCTGGTCAACCCGATCGTTCGTCGGTGGCTCGATGATGGGCGGACCGATCCCGAGGCCTTCTGGGACCGCGCCGCGCGGGAGCTCCACTGGTTCCGCCCCTGGGACCGGACCTTCGTCTGGACCCCGCCGACGTTCCGCTGGTTCGAGGGCGGCCAGACGAACCTCTGTTTCAACGCCCTCGACCTCCACGTCGCGCGGGGCCGCGGGGGCCACGCGGCTCTCGTCGGACTGAACGAGCGCGGCGACTGCCGAGTCTTCACCTACGCCCAGCTCCTCTCGCAGGTCGATCGCCTCGCGGCCGCCATGCGGGGGCTCGGGATCGGGAAGGGCGATCGCATCACGATCTACATGCCGACGTGTCCCGAGGCGATCCTCCTCATGCTCGCCGCAGTCCGCATCGGCGCGATCCACGTGGTCGTCTTCGCCGGCTTCGGCTCCGGGGCCCTCGGCGACCGGATCCGCGCGAGCGGCTCGAAGGCCGTGTTCACGGCCGATCGGACGTTCCGCAAGGGCAAGGACATCGGGCTCAAGGTCATCGTGGACCAGGCCCTCGCCGGCGCCCCGCACGCGGTCGAGAAGGTCGTCGTGTGGAACCGCGACGGCGCCCGCCCGCCGATGACGGAGGGCCGCGATCTCCCGTGGGAGGAGTTCCTCGAGGCCGCCCACGGCCAGAGCGGCGGGTACGTGCCGATGGAGTCGAACGAGCCCGCCTTCATCCTCGCCACCTCGGGCACCACCGCGAAGCCGAAACTCGCCGTGCACACGCACGGCGGCTACGCGGTGCACATCGCGAGCATGGCGAAATGGTGCTTCGGCCTGAGGCCGGACGACGTGTGGTGGTCGACGTCCGACATCGGCTGGATCGTCGGTCACAGCTACATCGTCTACGCCCCGCTGCTCGCGGGATGCACCACGCTCGCCTACGAGGGCGCGATCGACCATCCGGACCCGGAGACCGTCTGGAAGATCATCGAGCAGTTCCGCGTCACCGGAGTCTTCACGTCGCCCACCGCGGTGCGGCTCCTCATGCGCTACGGCGAGGCCCCCGCGCACCGCCACGATCTCGCGTCGCTCGAGCGGGTCCTGTGCGCGGGCGAGGTCCTGAACGCCCCGGCGTGGGAGTGGTTGCAGGAGAAGGTGCTGCGCGGCCGTGTGCCGGTCATCGATCACATGTGGCAGACCGAGACGGCGGGGCCGGTGTTCGGGAACCCGTACGGCATCGCGATGCTGCCGATCAAGCCCGGCTCCGCGGCCGTGCCGCTGCCCGGCATCGACGCCGCGGTGGTCGCGCTGGACGGGACGCCGTGCGGCCCCGGCGAGAAGGGGATCATGATCCTCTCGCGGCCGTTCCCGGGCCTCACGCCGACGCTCTGGGGCGAGCCCGAGCGCTACGGAAAGGACTACTGGGAGAAGATCCCGGGCGTCTACTGCACGGGCGACTCCGCGCATATCGATGCGGACGGATATGTCTGGTTCGCCGGTCGCGCGGACGAGCTCATCAAGATCGCCGGCCACCGCATCGGGACGATCGAGGTCGAGACCGCCTGCCTGCAGCACTCGGCCGTGGCCGAGGCGGGCGTCACGGGACGCCCCGATGCGCTGCGGGGCGAGGTCATCTCGGCGTTCGTCGTCCTGAAGCAGGGCCACGTCCCGTCGGACGGCCTTCGCCAGGACCTGCTCGAGACGATCCGGCGCGAGCTCGGACCGGTGGCGGTCATCGGCGAGCTCAACTTCGTCAACTCCCTGCCGAAGACGCGGTCCGGAAAGATCATGCGGCGCGTGCTCAAGGCGGTCACCCTCGACATGGAGCCGGGCGACATCACGACGATCGAGGACGAGGGCTCCGTCGAGGAGGCCCGCGAGGCCTGGCAGGCGATCCGGGCGCAGGTGCGTCGCGAAGCCGCGCCGACCCGCTGAGAGAGAAGCCCGAAGACACGAAGGGCGGGAGCCTCGGGGCTCCCGCCCTCTTTTCTCCTAGAAGTTGTAGAGACCCGACAGCGCGAGCTGCGTCGAGTGGCGCTCGGACTGCTGCAGCCCGACCGTCAGCTTGTCGTAGATGTACTCGAAGCCGAAGGCGAGCGGGCCGCTTTTCCACCGCAGCATTCCCGCGTACTGCATGTTCTTCATCCGGCCGGTGGCGGGGCCGACCCACGCGGCGACGTCGGAATTCTTCGGATTGTCGATGCCCCAGAAGCCGAAGAGGCCCCAGTTCTTCGTGATGTCGAAGCCGAGCTGCGCCCAGCCGCCCGTGCTCCGGATCTTGCCGAACTGGCTGATCGCACCGAACTGCTGGCCGATCGCCTGGCCGTTGTAGCCGTTGCCCTGGATGAGCACGGGCCCGATCTGGAACTTCGCGCCGATCTCGACCGCCTGGCCGTCGAGCTTGTCGCTGTTGCCGGGGCCGCAGGGGCTCGTGGTCGCCGGGGGAATCGGATTGCAGCCCGAGAAGCCCGCTCCGGAGAGATCCTTCACGTCGTAATGGCCGACGATGTAGGTGCTCCACGTGCTCGAGTCGCCCATCTTGCCGCCGACGTTGAAGCGCGCCTCGAACTGCGGCCAGCTGGCATTTCCGGCGGTCTGCCAGTTTTCGCAGTTGAGGTTGTCGTTCGCGCAACCCGGGCCGTTCCACGAGCCGGACATGATGGCGGTCGTGATGTCGGCCTGGATCGGCCGAGTCCTTGTCGGTCAGTTTCTGGATTCACGAAGAGTCCGACGAAGCGCCAGCCGACGTCGCCGGCCGAGCCATAGCCGAGCGGAAACGCGATGTGCGAGAGCGAGTACGGCCGTGTTGCCGAAGAGCGGCGACCAGTTCTGCCCGAACTGGATCGTCGTCGAGCCGTTGGTGAGCTGCAGGTAGCCCAGGCGCAGGCGGGGCACCGGCTGCTCGCCTTCGAAGGCGCTGTTGGTCGGGTTGGCGAATCCGCCGAAGAAGTCCATCTCGACGGTGCCGCCGCCCTTCCAGTCACCGAAGAGCTTCGGGCCGTCGAAGGCGAGGGTCAGCCGCGTGTTCCGGATGTCGCCGCCGCCGAACCAGCAGTCGACCTCGCACTGCGCGCCCGCCGGGAACTCGGCGTTCTGGCCGTTGCCGAAGGTCGTGTTCTGGTTCTGAGCGAACGCGGTCGCGCTGATGAATCCCTTGAGGGTCAGCGTTCCCGCGCCTCCGAGCGAGACGGTGGCCTGTGCCGACAGGGCCGCCGCCGCCAGGAAGATGCAGGCCGTGACCAGGACCGAACGAATCGTGGACCTCATAAGCCGGCTCCTTTCTCCTTGCTCTCCCTTGTGCACGCCATGGGCGGACCCATCGCCGAGCGAAAACTGAATGGAGGGAAAATCGGGAAGCCACGCGGCACGAGGTCGCGAGGAACGCTCAACGTCCCCCGCTGCTGGATCGGCGCACCCTTCGAGCCGCGTCCCACCGACATGCGTCCACTCCGGCGTTGTTATCCTAACGCGCTTTTTACGAAAGCTTAACGACCCGAGCGAAAAAAGCCCTGAAGCGAATGCATCAGGGGGAGCAAGGGGTGGCCGCCGGCCCTCCCGAGTCCCGCCAGGGACCTACTTGACGGAACCGACGGTAAATCCGGCGATGAACCGGTCGAGGAAGAGGTTGTAGATGAACCCGATCGGCAGGCTCGCGACGAGGCAGGCGGCCATCAGCGCCCCCCAGTAGTAGACGTCTCCGCGCACCAGGAAGATCGGGACGCCCACCCCGACCATCTGGTTGGCCTCCGGGGAGATGAACGTCAGCGCGTAGACGAACTCCTGGGTCACGAGCGTGAAGGTGAAGATCACGACGGTCAGGATCCCCGACACCGAAATGGGCACGACCATCCGGAGGAAGGCGCCGAACCGCGTCAGTCCGTCCACCATCGCGGCGTCCTCGAGCTCCTTCGGGATGGACTTGAAGAATCCCATCAGCAGCCAGATCGAGAACGGAATGGTCATGCTCGGATAGACCACGACCAGCGCGAAGAGCGAGTCCTGGAGGCCGAGCAGCGCGACGACGCGCGACAACGGGATGAAGAGCAGCGTCGGCGGGATCAGGTACGTCAGGAAGATCGCGATGCCGAGCCGCTGGCCCCATCGCCCGGTCAGGCGGGCGAGCGCGTAGGCGGCGGGGACCGAAACGAGCAGCGTGACGACGACGACGATCACCCCGACGAAGGCCGTGTTGCCGAGCCACCGGACGAACCGGGTGTGACCGAACAGGAACCGGACGTGGTCGAGCGTCGGAGGCAGGTTGAACCTGAACGGATTGTTCTCGACCGTGTAGAGGTCGAGGTTCTGCTTGAAGGAGGCGATCAGCATCCAGAAGAAGGGGAAAGCAAGCAGCGCCGTGAAGACGGTCAGGACGAGAATCTTGCCGATCCGCGCCGCGATCTTGCGCCGCGCCCCCGCCGCGCTCACACGACCTCCGCGCGGTGCGCGATCCGGAGCATGAAGTAGGCGACCACGACGAGAACCGGCACCAGGAAGAGGGAGATCGCCGCGCCCGCCGCCAGGTCGCTGCCCGCGATTCCCGTCGCGAAGGCGAGGGATGGGATCGTCTGGGTGGAGTCGAACGGTCCGCCCGCGGTCAGGATGTACACGACCGTCATGTCGGTGAAGGTGAAGATGGTGCCGAAGAGGACGGCCACGGACACGATCGGCGTCATCATCGGCAGGTTGATCTGGAACGTCGTGCGCCAGAAGCCCGCGCCGTCGATCGCCGCCGCCTCGGGGATCTCCCGGGGGATGGCGGACAGCCCGGCGAGCATGATGACGGTCGAGAAGGGGATCAGGCGCCAGCAGTGGACCAGGATCACCGAGGCCATCGCCAGGTTCGGCTCGCCGAGCCACATCGGCGCGTTGTAGGGCTTGTAGAAGTGGAGCGCGACGAGCACCCACGTGATCACGCTGTAGATCGAGTCGAGAATCCACTTCCAGCCGATCGTGCCGAGCGAGACCGGCGCGACCCACGGCAGCAGGATGAGGAATCGGACGAAGCCGCGCCCGCGGAACGGCTTCTCGAGAGCGATCGAGAGGATGGTCGAGCAGACGATGATGATCACCTGGGCGCAGAGCGTGAAGACGACCGAGTTCCTCAAGGCCTTGCGGAAGCTCGGGCTCTGCAGGATGCTGCGGAAGTTCTCGAAGCCGACCAGGTGGAATCCCGTCGCCCCGATCCGCGCGTCGCTGAAGGCGTAGAGGACCGCCAGGACGAACGGGACCCCGATGAGCAGGACGATGTAGAGCACCGCGGGCGCGAACATGGCGACGCCGAGGGCGGCGGGGCTGCGCGCGGCGCCGACGGGTTTCCCGCTCACCGCCACGGTCCCGGCCTCGGGGCCGTGCGCTTTCCGGTCTCCGGGTCGTAGAACTTCAGGTGCCTCTCGATCACCGCGAACGCATGGATGCTGCCGACGTCCCACTTCGAAGCGAGTGTCGACGGCATCCGGGCGATCACCTTGTTGCCCTGGAAGGCGCCGCCTTCGACGGTCCCGTAGAGGATGCGCTCCGAGCCGAGGTATTCCTCGTGGCTCACCCGGAGGCTGATCGGGACGTAGGGGCCTTCGCGATCGACGGCGCGGATGGACTCGGGCACCGCCGCCCGGCCGGCCAGGACCGAAACGGGGAAGAAGTGCTCGGGTCGGAAGCCGACGATGACGTCGTCCTTCCGGACCAGGTTCATCGGCGGAGAGCCGAGGAACGTCGCGACGAAGGTGTCGGCGGGATCGTCGTAGACGTCGGCCGGCGTTCCGATCTGTCGCACCTGGCCGAAGTTCATGACGACGATCCGGTCGCCCATGGCCATGGCCTCGACCTGGTCGTGTGTCACGTAGATGGTGGTCGTCCCGACGCTCTCGTGGAAGTGCTCGAGCTCCTCGCGGGCGGAGGCGCGCAGCTTCGCGTCGAGGTTCGAGAGCGGCTCGTCGAGGAGGAAGACCGGCCGGCTCGCGGACGATCGCTCGGGCCAGGGCCACGCGCTGGCGCTCGCCGCCGGAGAGCTCGCGGGGCTTGCGGTCGAGGAGCTTTCCGATGCCGAGCAGTCCCGCGGCCCACTCGACCTTCTGGCGGTGCTCGCCCTTCGGCACTTTCTGGGCCTTGAGGGGAAAGGCGATGTTCTTGTAGACCGTCAGGTGGGGATAGAGGGCGTAGCTCTGGAAGACCATCGCGATCCGCCGCTCCCGCGGAGACAGCTGGTTGACCACTCGGCCGCCGATGAGGATCTCGCCCGACGTCGGCGTTTCGAGTCCCGCGATCATGCGGAGCAGGGTCGTTTTCCCGGAGCCGGACGGTCCGAGGAAGACGAGAAATTCGCCCTCCTCGGTCGCGAGGCTGACGTCGTTGACCGCCCCGAGCTCGCCCGCCTTGAAGACCTTGGTCAGATTCCGGGTCTGGACGATCGCCATCAGCAGTCGCTCCGAACGAGGCTCATCGGCTTCGGCAGGGCCGCCGAACACGGAAAGGCTCCGGTCGCCCGTTGCGACCGGAGCCTGCAGGAGTCCGTCTCTCGACGCTCAGTCTATTTCCAGCGGGCAAAAATTCGCTTGTACTCCGCCTCCGCCGCCTTCGCGGCGTCCTCCGGCTTCTCGTCGCCCCGGGCCACCTTGGCGAACATCGTGGGAATCACCCACGTGCTGAAGGCTTCGGAGATGCCGGCCGTGGCGTAACCGGGGTATCCCACGTTCGTCGCCCAATCGAGGACGTTCCCGAGCACGTTGTACTTGTCCGGCGGATTGGCCCGGTCGTCGACCGCGATGAGCTTCTGGAGGTCCGGAACCGTCGAGGGAAAGCACGGGAAATTGTAGAACTGGCCGGCGAGGAAGCCGTCCCGGAAGTGATCGATCCAGTCGATCAGGAACTTCTGCGCGCCGTCCTTGTTCTCCGCGAACTCCCAGATGACGTAGCAGTTCATGACGTGCTCGGCCGCGATCCGCCGCACGGGGCCCTTGAGGGCCGGACTGAGCATGATCTTCGAGTCGATGGGCAGCTTCTCGCGCTCCGACTGACGCGTGACCGAGATCGCGTTCATGACGAAGCTGACGCGGCCGGCGAGCATCGCCTGGTTGTTCGAGGGCGGCGTCCAGGTGAAGACCTCGGGCGTCTCCGTCTGCTGGTAGAGATCCTTGACGTACTTCAGCGCGTCGATCGTTTGTTTCGAGTTGATCGTGACGTTGCCGGCCTCGTCCTGTTCCGCGCCTCCGAAGGACCAGAGGATGGCGCGCATCGCCATGGAGGTGTCGAGCTCCTGAGCGAGGCCGACGCCGCAGGGATGGCCCGTCGCGTCGCGGATCTTCTTGGCGCCCTTGAGCAGGTCGTCGTACGTATCGGGTCCTTTCGGGTAGCCGGCCTCGGCCCACCAGTCCTTCTGCCAGTTCCCCGGGTCCGGCGTGTAGGCGTCGGAGAAGGCGAAGTACTTCTTGGTCTTCGGATTGAACGTCGACTTGTGCGCCAGGTCGATCTTCTTGCCGTGCTTCTTCTCGACCTCCTGGTAGACGTGCGTCATGTCGATCACCTGCGGCTCGTAGGAGGCCGGAGGCGAGAGGAACATGAAGAGGTCGTGGCCCTTCTTGGCCGATACCTCGGAGGCGGCGCGCGCGTTGAGGTCGACCAGGTTGATGTTGTCGACGATGACCTCGGTGTCGTTCTTCTGGCCCCACTCCTTGACGTAGGTGCCGTTGAACCACGTGTCCCAGGCCGGGACGAAATGGCTCCACTGGAGGATCTTCAGGGTCTTCCCCGCCGCCCGAGCCCGGTCCGGGAACAGAAACGCCGGTCCGCCGGCGGCGAGCGCCCCGGCGCCCGCCAGCTTCGCGAACTGTCGGCGGGTCATCCCGCGATGTCTCTTTCTCGTCATGTGTCCTCCTGCGTCAAGACCGCGGCGCGGGAGCGACCCGCGCCGCGGGGTCAAGCCGAATCAAAAGTCGTGCTGGATGTCCCGGTCCTTCGTCTCCCGGAGGAAGAGGCTGCCGATCACGAAGCTCATGATCGCCACGATGATCGGGTACCAGAGCCCGGCGTAGATGTTGCCCTTCGTCGCCACGATGGCGGTCGCGAGCAGCGGCAGCATGCCGCCGAACCAGCCGTTGCCGATGTGGTACGGCAGCGACATCGACGTGTACCGGATGCGCGTCGGGAAGAGCTCGACGAGGAAGGCGGCGATCGGTCCGTAGACCATCGTGACGTAGATGACCATGATCACGAGGATCAGGATGGTCATCGGCCAGTTGAGCCCGGCCTTGTCGAACTTGTCGGGATAGCCCGTCGACTTCAGGGCGGCCTTGTAGTCGTCTTCCTTCCAGCCCTTGAGCTCGACGTCGCCGATCTTCGTCACGACCGTCTGGCCCTCGACCGCCGGCAGCTCCGTGAAGGACAGGCCGTTCTTCGTCAGGAAGTCTCTCGCCTTGTCGCAGTCGGAATAGCGCGTCTTCGGCGTCGGGAAGATGTGCATCTGGCAGTCGCTGGCGGCCACGCTGACCGGCGTCTTCGCCGCATACGCCTCGAGGGCGGGGTTGACGTAGTGGGTCATGGCCTTGAACAGCGGGAAGTACGTGAGGGCGGCGATCAGGCAGCCGACCATGATGATCCACTTGCGACCGATCCGGTCGGACAGCCACCCGAAGAAGATGAAGAACGGCGTGCCGATGACGAGCGAAATGCCGATCAGCCAGTACGTCGTCAGGTAGTCGACCTTGAGATACAGCGTCAGGAAGAACAGCGCGTAGAACTGGCCGGTGTACCAGACGACGCCCTGGCCCGCGGTGGCGCCGAGGAGCGCCAGGATGACGATCTTCAGGTTGGGCCACTTCGTGAAGCTGTCGGTGAGGGGGGCCTTCGAGCCCTTGCCCTGCGCCTTCATCGCCTTGAAGACCGGCGACTCCTGCAGCTTCAGCCGGATGTACACCGAGAAGGCGAGCAGGATCACTGAGACCAGGAACGGAATCCGCCAGCCCCACGCCTTGAAGACATCGGGTGCGAACTTGACGCGGCAGACGCCGATGACGATGAGGGCGAGGAGCAGTCCGAGCGTCGCCGTCGTCTGAATCCAGCTCGTGTCCACGCCGCGCTTGCCGTGAGGGGCGTGCTCGGCGACGTAGGTCGCCGCGCCGCCGTACTCACCGCCGAGCGCGAGGCCCTGGAGGAGCCGCAGCGCGACGAGGAGGATGGGAGCCAGGAAGCCGATCGAGCTGTACGTGGGCAAAAGCCCGACCGCGGCCGTCGAGGATCCCATGACCACGATCGTGATCAGGAACGTGTACTTGCGGCCGACGAGGTCGCCGATGCGGCCGAAGACCAGCGCGCCGAAGGGACGGACCAGGAAGCCGGCCGCGTAGGCGACGAAGGAGGACAGGAGGGCGGCCGTCGCGTTGCCGGGGGGGAAGAACAGAGCCGCGAAGAAGGGCGCGAGTGTTGCGTACAGATAAAAGTCGTACCACTCGAAGACGGTGCCCAGGGACGAGGCAAAGATGACCCGCTTTGCCTCGGGGGCGAGCTTGCTCTCGGCGGCTAGTTCCATCGATTTCCTCCCTTATTCAACGGCGAAACAATCTCCCGGCCGTCGCCGGCATGACGCAGGGATCGGTATGGGTCGGGGACGGGCCGTGACCGGGATCGTCGTCGCGTCGTCGGACGCACCGTCGCGTCCCGCGGGAGCCGTGCGGCTCAGGAGCTCGTGGACGACCCGGCCGAAAGCCATGGTTCTACGGCACCTCGAAATTAGCGTGAGTCTTTTGGAAGCGACCGCCGATGTCAAGCACGCCGGTCCGGCGCAAGACTCGGGAATCGGAGAGATGCCACAGATGCAAATTACCCATACCGCCCCGATCCGAGGCGATAACATGACGACCGTTCCCGGCGTGGCGGGAACCAATGCCGAAAGGAAGCGCCCATGGCGAACGCCTCGGATCGCAGTCCAGCGGCCGCCTGCAAGACGAGCGCCAGCCCCGCCCGCCCGTCCTGGAAACCCGTGCCCGCCGCTCGCAGGGACTCCGCCCGTTCCCCGCGAGGGCGAACCGAAGCCGGACCGCCTGAGCCCGGTGGGCCGGCGGTCGAATCGATCAGACGGAGGCATTGACATGGCGGATGCGAAAACGACCTCGGCGGTCGCGGAGACGACGGAAGGCCAGATCGCGGTTCACTGGAAGGAGGAGGAGTACTTCGATCCTCCCGCGAGCTTCGTCGCGCAGGCCAACCTGAAGGACCCCGCCGTCAACGAGCGCTTCGCCGAGAAGAACTTCCCGAAGTGCTTCGAAGAGTACGCCGAGATGCTCACCTGGTTCCGGAAGTGGGACGACGGTGCTCGACACGAGCGATCCTCCGTTCTGGAAGTGGTTCGTCGGCGGAAAGATCAACGCCTCCTTCAACTGCGTCGACCGTCACCTCGAGAAGCACAAGAACAAGGCCGCCATCATCGCCGTGCCGGAGCTCGAAGACGAGGATCCCGTCACCATCACGTACCAGGAGCTCTACGTTCGCGTCAACGAATTCGCCGCCCTGCTGCGCGACTTCGCGGGCCTGAAGGCGGGCGACCGCGTGACGATCCACATGCCGATGGTCGCCGAGCTGCCGATCACGATGCTCGCGTGCGCGCGCCTCGGCGTCGTTCACTCCGTCGTCTTCGGCGGGTTCTCCGGCGAGGCCTGCGGGCTGCGCGCCGCCGACTCGGGCAGCCGCGTCCTGATCTACATGGACGGGTACTACCGCAGCGGCAAGATGATCGACCACAAGGCGGCGGCGGAGATCGCGGTCGCGACGGCCGAGAAGGAAGGCCAGTCGATCGACAAGGTCCTGGTCTGGCGGCGCTATCCAGGCAAGTACGTGTCGGCCGCCTCGATGGTGAAGGGCCGCGACTTCTTCGTCGACGACGTCCTGCCCAACTACCGCGGCCAGCGCGTCGACCCCGTGCCGATGGATTCCGAGGCGCCGCTCTTCCTCATGTACACGAGCGGCACGACCGGCAAGCCCAAGGGCTGCCAGCACCGCACCGGCGGCTACCTCGCCTACGTCACGGGAACCTCGAAGTACATCCAGGACATCCACCCCGAGGACGTCTACTGGTGCATGGCCGACATCGGGTGGATCACGGGCCACTCGTACATCGTGTACGGACCTCTCGCGCTCGCCGCGACGTCCGTCATCTACGAGGGTGTGCCGACCTTCCCCGACGCCGGTCGCGTCTGGCGGATCGCCGAGCGGCTCGACGTGAACATCTTCCACACGTCGCCGACCGCGATCCGGATGCTCCGCAAGATGGGACCCGAGGAGCCGAAGAAGTACCACTACCGCTTCAAGCACATGACGACCGTCGGCGAGCCGATCGAGCCGGACGTGTGGCGGTGGTACTACGACGTCGTCGGCAAGCGGCAGGCGGTCATCGTCGACACCTGGTGGCAGACCGAGAACGGCGGCTTCCTCTGCTCGACGAAGCCCGGCCTCGACCGGATGAAGCCCGGCAGCGCCGGCCCCGGCATGCCCGGCATCTACCCGGTCATCAAGGACGAGCAGAACCAGGACATCCCCGCGGGGTCGGGCAAGGCGGGCAACATCTGCATCCGCAATCCCTGGCCGGGTATCTTCCAGACGATCTGGGGCGACCGCGACCGGTTCGTCCGCCAGTACTACTCGAAGTACTGCAAGAACCCGCAGAGCAAGGACTGGCGCGACTGGCCGTACTTCGCCGCCGACGGCGCGGTGCTCGCGGCCGACGGCTACTTCCGCATCCTCGGCCGGGTCGACGACGTCATCAACGTCGCCGGTCACCGGCTCGGCACCAAGGAGCTCGAGTCGGCGTGCCTGACGGTCGAGGAGGTCGCGGAGGCCGCGGTCGTGCCGGTCGCCGACGAGGTGAAAGGCCGCGTGCCCGAGGTCTACATCGCACTGAAGCCCGCATACGCGCCGTCGAAGGAGATCACCGACAAGGTGATCGCGACGATCGAGGCGATGATCGGCAAGATCGCGCGCCCGCGGAAGGTCCACATCGTCCCCGACATGCCGAAGACCCGCTCGGGCAAGATCATGCGGCGCGTGCTCGCCGCGATCTCGAACACGCTCGACACCGGCGATATCACGACGCTCGCCAATCCCGACGTGGTCGAGCAGATCCGCGTCGCCGTGCAGGGCAAGGGGAAGGTGGCGACGAAAGAAGGGCCGGAGGACCTGAAGCAGTTCGGCAAGGAGGAGTAGCGCTCCTCCCCGAGAGGGGACCGGTCCATGCTCGTCCGCGACATCATGCGGCGCCCCGCGATCGCCGTCCCGAGCGAGACGTCGCTCGAGGAGGCGTACCGGACGATGCAGCGCGAGGGCATCCGTCATCTGCCGGTCGAGGACGGCGGCCGACTGGTCGGCGTCGTCACCGACCGGGACCTCCGGCTCGCGACGAGCACCCTGTCGGACGCGCCGCGGCCGCCCGGGCGCCCCGTGTCGGAGGTGATGACGCGGAATCCCCAGACGGCCGACCCGGAGGACGCCGTCGAGGACGCCGCGCGGAGGATGCGCCAGAAGAAGATCGGCTGCCTGCCGGTCCTCGAGGACGGCCGGCTCGCGGGGATCATCACCGGGCTCGACCTGCTCGACGCGATCCTGCGCATGACCGGCGTCGACAAGCCGTCCGGTCGCATCGAGGTGCGGCTCGCGGACCAGCCGGGCGAGCTCGCGCGGTTGACCGGCTTCTTTGGCGGCCGCGGCCTGAACGTGCACTCGATCCTCACGCACCCGGAGAGCGCCGCGAGCGTGCGCGCGGTCCTCCGCGTCGGGTCGATCGAGACCCGGTTGCTCGCCGAAGAGCTGCGCGGCGCGGGGTTCGACGTCGTGTGGCCGCCCGAGAAGCCATGGCCTCGGTGATCTACCATCCCGCCTACCGTCAATACAGCTTCGGCGAACACCACCCGTTCTCCCCGCTCCGCGTCGACATGATGCTCGACCTCCTGCGGGAGCTCGGGCATCCGGTCGAGCCGATCGCGCCCGAGCCCGCGACGCGCGAGGAGGTCCTCGAGGTTCACTCCGACTACTACGTGCGGCGCGTCGAGGCGCTCTCCGCCGGCGAGGAGGTGCCCGACGCGCGGGAGTACGGTCTCGCCACGCCCGACACGCCGGCCTTCCGCGGCATGGACGAGGCGGCGCGCTGGCACGTGGGGGGAACCCTCGCCGCCGCCCGGCGCATCTGCGAGGCGGGGGAGAAGCGGGTCCTGCAGCTCGGCGGCGGCTTCCACCACGCCCGGAGGAACTTCGCCTCGGGGTTCTGCGTGTACAACGACGTCGCCCTCGGGATCCTCGCGCTCCTGCGGCACGGCCTCTGGGTGGCGTACCTCGACGTCGACGTCCATCACGGCGACGGCGTGCAGCAGATCCTGTACGACGAGGGCCGCGCCATGACGATCTCGATGCACGAGTCGGGGAAATTCCTCTTCCCGGGCACCGGCGACGTCCACGAGCTGGGCACCGGCGTCGGGCGCGGGTTGAAGCTCAACGTACCGCTCGAGCCGATGACGGAAGGAAAGAGCTACCTCGAAATCCTGGACGCCGTCGTCCCGCGCGCGCTCGAGCGCTTCCGCCCGGGCGTGCTCGTCGTGCAGGCGGGGGCGGACGCGCACTTCGAGGACCGTCTCGCCGATCTGATGCTGACGACCCGCGACTACGAGGCGGTGTTCCGGCGCATTCTCGGCTGGGCCGACGCGTTCACGTCGGGACGCGTGCTGTTCACCCTCGGCGGCGGCTATTCTTTCCGCGCGACCCCGCGCGTCTGGGCGCTGCTCTACCTCCTCGTTCACGATCTGCCGGTGCCGTCGGAGGTCCCCGACGCCTGGAGGCGGCGGTGGCGCGCGGCGGCGGGCGAGGAGCTGCCGGCGCGGTTCCACGATCCCGACGCGCCCGGAGACGGCGTCCCGAATCGCGAGGAGATCGCGCGGCGCAACCGCCAGGCGGCGGAGCGCCTGCTCGAGGCCGTCGGGCCGTACTGGGCTGCACGATGAACGCCCCCCTCACCCGGCCCTCTCCCCCCATGGGGGGAGAGGGGGCAAGCGGATCGGAAGGTTGCTCCTGAGTGATCTTCGATCCGGACCGATGGTTATATAGGCCATGTTCCGGATCATCGCCGACGGGCGGGACTACAGCGAGTATGTCCTGCTGCGCGACGGCGAAACCGTTCTGCTGCGGACGGCCACTTGCGACGATGTGCCCGCGCTCGAGGGCCTCATGGGCTCCGTCTCGCGCGAGGCGCTCCAGATGCGCTTCATGGGCGCCATCGCCCAGGTGTCGCGCCGCATGGTCGAGTTCATGTGCTCGGGGGAGCCGCGCGACCGGCTGTGCCTGCTCGCGATCGTCGGACAGGGTGACGAGGCGCGCGTCGTGGGAACCGGCACCTACGCCTCGGTCGGCGTGGGCGGCCGGGCGGAGGTCGCCTTCCTCGTGCACGACGCCTACCAGGGGCGCGGCATCAGCACGCTGCTGCTCGAGCGGCTCGCGGGGATCGCCGCCGGGGCCGGCTTCACCGGTTTCGAGGCGGAGGTGCTCTACGAGAACCACGCCATGATCAACGTCTTCCGCGACTCCGGCTTCGAGGTCCACCAGGCCGCGCAGGGCGGGAGCCTCCACGTGGAGTTCCCGGTCGGCGGCCTGTCGCACGTGCGGGAGCGGACCGAGCTGCGCGAGCGCATCGCGACGGCCAACTCGCTCGCCCCGCTGCTGCGGCCCCGGACCGTCGCGGTCATCGGCGCCTCGCGCGACCCGGCCGCGATCGGCACCCTGATCTTCCGCGCGATCGTGCGGAGCAACTTCGGCGGAACGGTGTATCCGGTCAACAACCAGGCGACGTCGGTGCACGGCGTCCGCGCCTACGCGTCGGTCCGGGATCTCCCGGAGCCGGCGGAGCTCGCGGTGATCGCGGTGCCGGCCCGGGGTGTCCTCGGCGCGGCCGAGGAGGCGCTGCGCGCCGGCGCTCGCGGGCTCCTCGTCGTCACCTCGGGTTTCGCCGAGGCCGGTCCCGAGGGCGCGGCCCTTCAGAGGGATCTCGTCACCCTCGTTCGCTCTCATGGCGCGCGCCTGATCGGCCCGAACTGCCTCGGCCTCATGAACACGCATCCGGACGTCCGCCTGAACGCGAGCCTGGCGCCTCTGCTCGCGCCGCGGGGGCGGATCGGCTTCTATTCGCACTCGGCGGCGCTCGGGCTCGTGATCCTCGACTACGCGGCCGAGCGCGGGCTGGGCTTCTCCACGTTCGTCTCGGCCGGCAACCGCGCGGACGTCTCCGGCAACGACCTCCTCCAGTACTGGGAGGAGGACTCCTCGACCGATCTCGCCCTGCTGTATCTCGAGACCTTCGGCAACCCGAGGCGGTTCGCGCGGCTCGCGCGGCGCATCTCCTACCGGAAGCCGATCCTCTGCGTGAAGGGAGCGCGCAGCCGGGCGGGCGGCGACGTCGCGCGGGCGCACATCGCCGCGGTCGCGCAGAGCGACGCCAATGTCGAGATGCTGTTCCGCCAGGCGGGAGTCATCCGGGCCGATACGCTCGAGGAGATGTTCGACGCCGCCGTCCTGCTCGCGAACCAGCCGCTGCCGCGCGGGAACCGCGTCGGCATCACGAGCAACTCGGGCGGCGTGCTGACGATCTGCGCGGACGCCTGCGACTCCCATGGACTCGAGGTCCCGTCGGGGGCCGCGGTGGACCTCGGACCACTCGTGCCGGTCGAGATTTACGAGCGGGCGGTCCAGGAGACCCTCGAGCGCGAGGACGTCGACGCGCTCATCGCCATTCACGCATGCATCGGCGACTGCGATCCCCGCGTCGTCGGCCGGGCGATTCGCCGCGGGGTCCGCCGCGCCGAGCGGAAGACCGGCGCCGCGAAGCCGGCGCTCCTGTGTCTCATCGGCGGGACGGCCGGCCTCGGGACGCACCACGAGGAAGACGCCCGCGCCTCCGCGTCCCGGCAGATCTTTCCGTCCTACCGGTTTCCCGAGTCGGCCGCGCTCGCGCTGTCGCGGGCCGTCCAGTACTCGGCCTTCCGCCACCGACCCGCGGGACGGCTGCGCTGGTTCGAGGACGTGGACGCGACGGCCGCCCGGAAGGAGGTGGCCGCGATGCTCGAGGAGGCGCGAGGCGAGACGCTCGTCATCGAGGGCGACGCGGCGCGCCGGGTGCTGCTCCCGTTCGGCATCCGGAACGAACCGGCCGCCGGCGGCCCGGGCGTGCCGGGGCGCTTCCGTATCGAGGTCCGCTCCGATCCGAGCTTCGGTCCCCTCCTGCGGATCGAGCATGCCCCGGATCCCCCGATCGTGCGGATCACTCCGCTGACGGACAACGACATCCGCGAGATCGTCGTGGCCGCCGGGCTGCCGGCCTCCACCGCCGTCGAGGAGCTCCTCGGCCGCGTGTCGCAGATGATCGAGGAGCTTCCCTGGTTGACCGGCATGGAGGCCGAGATGACGTCGGCCGGAGACCCGGGTTCTCCGGCGCTCGGGGGAGAGGTGCGGGTCTCGTTTCTCCTGCCGAAAGCGGCGCCGGTGCCCGTCGAGGAGAAGTCCCGGGAGGCCGGAGGCCTGATCCCGGACGAATGATCGGAGGACGAGACGGCGCGGCGTTGCGCTCGCGGGATCCCCGCGAGCGAGCGCGACGCCGTCCCGGGCGGTAGAATCGAATCGGTGAAAGCATCCGGAAGCGTTCTGGACGGCCAGGTTCTGGGCCGGCTTGATCGCTGGCGGAAGGCGCGTGCGGTCTTCGTCCGGCCCGACGGACTCGACGCCGAGCACGCGGTCGCCGCCGCGTTCGGGCGGAGCTGGGCGCGCGCCCCAATGTACGGCCGGGCGCGGCGCCTTCTCGTCGAGCGCACTCCCGAGCAGTTCCTCGAGGACCTCGAGAAGGGCGTCGGCCCGCTGGCGGAGCGGGTACGCGTGGCGCCCGAGGACATGCGGCAGACCAAGTGGGACGCGATGAGCCACTTGCAGCCGCTGCCCCGCGCCCGCCGCGAGGTGGAAGCGCTCTGGCTCGCCGACGAGCTGATCGCCGGAGAGTTCTTCGTCGAGTTCCAGCCGATCTTCGATCTCCACTCGGGCGGCGTCGTCGGTCAGGAGGGTCTCCTGCGGGGCCGCGGCCCGGACGGCGGCACTCGCCTCGCCGCGGACATCTTTCCGGCGGCCGAGGCCCTGAACGTCGACCGCACTTTCGAGCGGTTCTCGTGGTCTTGCGTCCTCGAGGCCGCGCGGTCCCTGCCGGCCGAGACGCTGATCTTCCTGAACGTCAATCCGCGCCTGATCGGGCGCTCCGAGCACGCGCTGGTCGCGCTCGGCGAGGAGACCGAACGGCGGGGAATCCCGTTCTCCCGCCTCGTTCTCGACCTCGTCGAGATCGAGACGCTGCCGTCCTCGCCCGAGCTCGCGCACGCGCTGACGGTGCCGCGGGACCTCGGGGCGGTCATCGCGCTCGACGACGTCACGTCGGGGTACGGCGCCCTCCAGCTCTGTCACGCACTGCAGCCCGAGTGGATCAAGGTGGACAGCGAGGTGACGCGCGGCATTGCGCGCGACCCGCGGCGGCGCGCGATCCTGAAGTTCCTCGCCGATCTGTCGAAGGAATTCTCGTTCACGCTGGTCGCCGAAGGGGTCGAGTCCGCCGAGGATCTCGACGTCTGCGCGGCCGAGGGCGTCGGCGCGGCGCAGGGCTACTTCCTGGCGCGTCCGGCGGTCGTTCCTCCGAGCGCCTCGGAGGGTCTCCGGCAGTGGTTCGCGGCGCGGCCGAGGGGGCAGAGAACGGCCTGAGCGCGTGAGCTCCGAGCCGAATCGCCGCTTTCTGGGAGAGGATTCATGAGAGACGTTGCCTCTCTCGCCGGTCGGGCCGCGGAGCGGCCCGCCGAAACTCTGAGACTGGATGTCTGGCTCGACGTGGCCTGCATCTTCCCGACCCGCTCGCAGGCGAAGGCGGCGTGCGAGGGGGGGAAGGTGGACGTCAACGGCGCTCGCGCGAAGGCCCACCGCGAGATCCGGGCCGGGGACCGCGTGGCGCTGCCGGGACCGGACGGCACGCGCCGCGAGCTGGTCGTCCGCGGGCTCGCCTCCCGCTCGATTCCCCGGGCGCAGGCGAAGAAGCTCTACGAGGACGTCACGCCAGCGCCGTCGCCCGAGGTGGTCGAGGCGCGGCGGCTCGATCGGCTGCTCGCTCCGCGCGGCGACGCGGGCCGGCCGGACCGGCGGGAGCGCCGCGAACGGCGGCGCCTGAAGAGCTGGTGACGGGCCTCGGAAAAAGGGCGGTGCCGCGCTAGACTCGAGCCGTGGACTTCGACCTCTTCTGCCCCTGCTGCAACGCCCGGCTGAAGATCGACCCGGAGCTGAAGGCCGTGATCGCGCACGAGGCGCCGAAGGTCCCGCGGAAGTTCTCGACGGTGGACGACGCGATCGGAGCCCTCAAGGGCGCCGACGAGGAGCGCGAGAAGAAGTTCGCCGCGTCCGTCGAGGCGGAGAAGTCGAAGAAGGACGTCCTCAACAAGAAGTTCTCCGAGCTCTTCGAGAAGGCGAAGGGCGACACCTCGAAGCCGGTCCGCGACATCGACCTCGATTGACCGCGCGATCGGGGCGCGTCCGGCGCGCCGCAATCCTCCTTCTCGCCGGGCTCTTTTCCGCCGCCTTCGCGCGGGCCTGGATCTACTCCGAGCACCGGGCCATCACCGCGCAGGGGATCGACACCCTGGAGCCCGCGCGGCGGCGCGCGCTCGACGACCTGTGGCGCGCCGCCCGCGAGGGACACGACGCACGCCTCTGCGCCGCGGCGGACGCCGGCGACCAGGGGGGGAGGCCCGACTGCATCGACCTTTCGGCATGGCCCGCGGTTGCCGCGGACCACGCGTGCTCGCCCGACGAGATGCTCGCGGTCGTCCTCGACTCCGCGTGGATTCTCGACGTCGCGAGCATCGCCGGGAAGACCGGCGCCGCGATCGCGCGCGCCCGTAACGAGAGCGACCGGCGCAACGCGCAGATGAACGGGGACCTCCGGCTCGAGCGTGCCGATCTCGAGTACAGCGCTCGCGCTCGCGCCAACGGCGCGCACCACATGCTGCCGCGCACGGCGGGTGATCCGGGGCAGTACCTCGCGGAAACCCTGCGCTCCGGCGCGCCGCCCAACGTCATCGGGCTGTACGCCCTGTTCCACGCGGCGGCCCTGCGCCGCGCCGCGCATTTTCCGCCCGAGGGCGCCGACGCGGCGGCGGCCGCGGCCGAGGCGCGCCTGATCCTGGCCCTCGAGTCGGTCGCGCTCCACTTCCTCGAGGACGCGTATGCCGCCGGCCACGTCGCGGGTCTCGGGGGGCCGACCGCCGTGCTCAAGGGAACCCACGACTATTACAACGAGCACGGGATCGATGCGGATACGTGGGACCACGAGGCGGTGACCCTGTACGGGGACGGCCACATGCGCCCGCCCGATCTCGAGCGCGCGGGCGACGCGGTGCGGGCGTCGCTCGCCCAGGTGCTCGAGGCGCTCGTCCCGGGATCCCGGATTCGCGAAGCCGCCGCGCCGATCGTCCTGCCCGCGGGCGTCGCCGACGGCTCCTTCAGCGTCTGCCGGATCTCGGCGATGCCGGGCTGGAGCGTGCCCCCGGCGCTCGAGGGCGACATCCTCGCCGTCGTCCGCCTGACCCCGATGCCGTTCCGCGGGCCGAACTATCCGTCCCTGCCGCGGTTTCGCGCGGAGATCGGCCCCTTTCTCGGCGTCGTCAGCGGCGTCCAGGCCGAGGGCGCCGATGGCGGCTTCGCCGCCAACCGCGAGGGCGGCGCGGTCGGCTCGATGGACGTGGGCCTGAGGTTCGGCGTCGGCATCGACGCCCTGCTCGGGGCGTCCGGCGACGGCCTCGTGTTCGTCCAGGGCGGCATCGTCCTGCAGTCGCGCTCGACGGGCGGCTGCGGCGCGAACTGCCCGGCCGATCCGCTGCTGTCGCAGTTCGTGCCGGGGCTGCCGGCGCGGTCCGCGATGAACTTCCGGCTGCGGATGCCCTTCTGGCTGATCCCGGGAGATCTCCTGCTGGCCGCCCCGATCCTCGGACTGACCAATCCCGCCCTGCTCGAGAAGATGGCGATCGTGGCCGCGGACGGCGGCCTGGTTCCGTGGCAGACGAAGCTCTCGACGCCGATCGGCTCGCTGCAGTTCGTCGTGGGGCGCGAGGTCGGGGTGGATCTGTTCGGCTATCTGGGCGGCAAGGACGCGTTTCTCGCCGCGACCGGCCCGGCGCCGAACGGCGGGTCGACCTTCCAGCCGGTGGCCTTCCGCTCGATCGAGTGGGACTTTCCCATTCTCGAGCTGCGCCCCCTGCGCGAATACGGCTCGCGCTACAGCTTCGCCACCTTCCTGCAGTTCGGCGCCGGATTCGACACGCCCTTCGACGTCGAGTCGCTCATCCCGGGCCAGCCCCCGCCGCCCGTGAAGACCCGGTACTTCGGCTTCGTCCGCCTCTTCTTCGACGGCCGGCGTTACTTCTGAAGCGTCCCCGGATCCGAGGACCCGGTCCCCTGGTACGCCATCTCCCGGAGGAGCGCGATGCGCCGGCCGATCGGCGGGTGCGTCGACATGAGGCCGGCGAACCAGCTCCGCCGTTCGTCGTCGGTGCCGCCCCGCGGGTCCTCGATGCAGAGATGCGCGATGCCCTGCTTGATCGACCGCGTCGGCTCGACGGCGGCCGCGATCTTCTGGAGGGCCGAAGCGAGGGCGAGCGGATGCCGGGTCAGCTCGGCGCCGGAGGCGTCGGCGAGGTATTCGCGCTGCCGGGAGACGGCGAGCGACACGATCTGCGCGATGATCGGCGCGAGGAGCACCGCGAGCAACCAGAGGGCGACGAAGAGGACGCCGAGCCCCCCCTTCCCCTCGGAGTCCCGGCGCCGCCCGCCCCACCAGACGCCGCGGCGGCTCCAGTCGGCGAGCAGCAGCACGGCGCCCGCGAGGGCCGCGACCACCGTCATCAGCCGCACGTCGTAGTTGCGGACGTGCGACATCTCGTGGGCGACGACGCCCTGGAGCTCGTCGCGGTCGAGCCGCTCGAGGAGGCCCCGCGTCACGGCGATCGACGACCGCTCCGGGCCGACGCCGGTGGCGAAGGCGTTCGGGTCGTCGTCGGGCACGACGTAGATCGCCGGCTTCGGCATGCCCGCGGCGATCGCCATCTCCTCGACGACGTTGTCGAGGACGCGCTGCGTTGGATCCGAGGGGTCGAGGGGAACGGCGGCGGTCGATTCGAGGACGGCCTTGTCGCCCTCGCGGAGCGACCACCAGGCGGACAGACCCCCGACCGCGAGCGCGCCGAGGGTCGCGAGCGGCAATCCGGGCGAGAAGCCGCCCGCGTAGAGGAGGCCGTCGGCGCCCATGCCGAGCACGGCCAGGAGCGCGACGAACCCCGCGATGAACAGCCGCGTGTTCGCGAGGTTCCGCTTCTGCTGTTCGTAGATGTTCAGAGGCATCGTTCGGATGTTTCCCAGCGGGACATCTCCCGCGCGGAGACCGGCGGTCTCAGGACTTCGTGCGGTCCGAGCGGATGCTCAGGTCGACCTGAGGCACGGCCCTCTCCGCGCCGTCCTTGATCTCGAACAGCTCGACGGGCTGGAACTTGAAGGTCTGCGCGATGAGGTTGTCCGGGAACACCTGCTGCGCGATGTTGAAGCGCGTCGCGATGTCGTTGTAGAACTGCCGCGCGAATCCGATCCGGTTCTCCGTCGAGGAGAGCTCTTCCATCAGCGCCTTCACCTGCTCGTTCGACTTCAGGTTCGGGTAGTTCTCGGCGAGCGCGAACAGCCGGGACAGCGTCTGCGTCAGCGCGTTCTCCTTGTCGGCGGAGTCCGCGACGCCGCGCGCCGCGACCGCGGAATTGCGCGCCTGGATGACCTTCTCGAGCGTGTCCTGCTCGAACTGCATCTCGCCGCGAACCGCGGAGACGAGGTTCGGAATCAGGTCGTGGCGGCGCTTCAGCTGGACGTCGATCTGCTTCCAGGCGTTCGCGACCTGGTTTCGCAGCGAGACGAGGTTGTTGTAACGCCAGATCGCCCAGATCGCGCCGAGCACCGCGAGCGCGACCAAGAGGATCAGGCAGCCACCGATAGCGGCCATCGTTCGTCGAGCCTCTACCTGTTCTCTACGAAATCGGGGGCGTTTCGTTTCGGATGCGGGGACGCGATGCGAGATGCGGGACGAGGAAGCGATCTCGCATCCGGACTCACGCGTTCAGCCCCTGCCGCAGCTCCCGCGCGAGGATCTCGACGGCCGAGCGGGTGCCGCCCGTGAGCTTCTCCTTCCAGACGGTTTCGGTCTCGAAGCGGCGGTCGCCGATCGACTCGGCCCACGGGCGCAGGGCCGCGTCGAGCTCGCCCGCGGACCAGACGTCGCCGCCGCGCTTGCGCACCATCGCGATGACGTACGGCACGATCCGGATGAAGGCGCGCAGCGAGGTCGAGCTCTTGATCGAGTACTTGCGGCCCGCGAACGCCGTCGGAAAGGCGCGCGCGGCCGCCTTGAAGTAGTTCAGGAAGAAGCGGCGGGCATTCTCGCGGAATTCGCGCGCGATCCGGCCGCCGGCCGTGTCGATCGCCGCGAACACGTCGCGGAGCTCGTCCGCGAGGGACGCCTGCGTGACGGTGCCCTTGCCGATGCCGAGCACCTTGATCGAGCCCTTGAGCGGCGAGCCCTCGTCCTCGTTGAGCGTTCGAATGACGTCGTGCGCCGCCGCGAGGTTGTCGTCGCGGTAGAGCCGCCGGCCGGCGAGCGAGATCAGGTGCGACGGGTTCAGCTTGGTGTGCTTGCTGTTGATCGTCACGAACAGCTCGACCACCTGGTCGGCCGTCAGGCTGTCGAAGACGACCGCCGGCACCTGGAAGTCGCGCAGGCTGTGCTTCTCGGCGAGCTGGTGGAGGGCGAGCAGCCGGTGCTGGCCGTCGAGGGCTCGCAGGATCCCCGATTCCTCCGGGAGCTTCAGCGAGCCGGCGTCGGAGCGTCCGCTCGAGGGGGCGAACTCGAGCCGCTTCTCCGAGACGAGGAGGACGCTGCCCGGGATCGCGGGGAGGGTCCCCGAGTCGGCGCACTGGAGGTAGTAGGCGACGAGCTCGTCGATCTTCTTCTTGATGATCGGCCGCTGGAAGGCCTGCTCCGAGGCGGAGATCCGGCGCTCGAGGAACTCCCAGTTGACCCGGCCGGTCGCCTTGGGATGCTGTCCCCGCGTCGTCTGGCTGCCCGGACCGAAGGAGAGGACCTCGAACCCGACCAGCGTCTGGAGGTCGGCTCCGGACAGCAGGGCCTCGTAGAAGCGCACGCCGAATTGGTTCAGGCGAAGCGAGGGAACCGAGATCATGGCCACCTCCTAGCCCTTTCCCGTTGCCATGCGGTCGTCCGGCGGGCGCTCAGACCCCCCGGGGCGGGGAAAGGGTATACCGGTGGGGCGGCGGTTGGAGCCATGAGAATGGCGCGATCGATCGCTCGCGAGGCGCCCCGAGGGCGCCGGGAGGCGGACCGCGGGGGCCCGCGGGCGACCCGCGCGGACCGGTCCTATGGCGGCGAGACCGATTTCCAGTCCTCGCCGGCCATCATCTGCGCGTGGATCTGGGTCGCGCCGGTCAGGATGCCCTTCAGCTCGGCGGTCAGGATCGCCGCGAGCTCGGTGAGCGCCTCCGGACGCGCGACGGGGACCGAGCACTCGATGGTCGATTGCCCCAGGGACGCGAAGAACGGCGAGGGCCGGCGGGTCCAGTCGGAGTCGCTCCGCCGGTGCTTGGTCATGAGGAAGGCCGCGAGCCTCCGCTCGTCCCAGGGCTCGGCCATCGTCCAGCAGAAGTTCGCCCGCAGACCCTTCTGCTCGACGGCGGGCGTCTCGTTGGCGATCGCAATCGACATGTCTCGGTTCAAACGATAGCATTCCCGCGTTCGAACGACACCGTGAAGAAGCGATTCTCTCTCGGGCTGCTGCTCGCCGCGGCCGCCGTCGCGGCCGCCGCCCCCAAGGGGGACGACGGCGTCTACGCCTCGCACCTGATGGTCGATCAGGAGGTGACGGTCGCCGCGCGCATCACCGGCATCGTCGCCACGATCCTCGTCGACCGCGGCAGCGCCGTCGCGCAGGGACAGGTCCTCGCCACGCTCGAGGCGAGCGAGTTCGACGCCGCCATCCGCCAGGCCAAGGAGGACATGGACCTGAAGAAGATCGAGTACGACCGGGCCGAGTCGCTCGTCTCCTCGAACGTGTTGTCGGCCCAGGACCGGGACGAGAAGAGGGCGCAGTACCAGGTGGCGGTCGCGACCTGGGAGCGTGCGAAGGCCGTTCGCGACTACACGGTCATCCGCGCGCCCTTCGCCGGTGTCGTGACGGAGAAGTACGCCCGCCTCGGCGAGAAGGTCATCGAGGACAAGAACGATCCGCTGTTCAAGATCAGCGCGACGGAGCCGCTGCTCGCCCGCGTGTACCTCCCCGAGGAGAAGCTCATGCGGATCCGCGTGGGCGACCGGGTCCAGGTGGCGGCCGAGCGCTTCCCCGACGTGAAGACGACCGGCGAGGTCCAGTTCGTGAGTCCCACGGTCGACCCGGCGAGCGGCACCTTCCAGGTGATCGTGCGGGTGCGCCGCGATTCCGCGAAGACCGTCCTCCGTCCGGGTCTCGCCGTCCAGGTCCGGTTCGCGCAGGACGCGCGGTAGGCCGGGCTCCGGGCATGGCCGGCAGGTCCCGCGCCTCCGCCCGCCTGAGATCGACGTTCGACCGCGTGCTGGTGCACGACGTCAAGAACGTCTCCTTCCGGCTGCGTCTCCTCCTGTCGAATCTCGACGAACACTGGGCCAATCCGCAGTTCCGCGACACCGTCAAGGAGCTCCTCGCCGCGTCGGTCGAGCGCCTCGAGAGCGCGATCGGCCGGCTCTCGACCGACCGCGACGCCGTGCTGGCGAAGGTCTCGCTCGACCTGAACGCGCTCCTGCGGGAGGTGGTCGAGCGCCCGTCCCGCCGCGGGAAGACGGCCGGCCGCACGCCGATCCGGCTCGCCCTGGGCGCCGTGCAGCCCGATCTGGGGAGACGCCTATTACCTGGGCGACGCCTTCGGCAGCCTCCTCGAGAACGCCCAGGAGGCGGCCGGACCGGAGGGCCGCGTGCTCCTCCGGTCCTTTTCCGCCGGGACGGAGCAGCGGCCAAAGACCGTCGTGGAGATCATCGACAACGGCAGCGGGATGACCCCGGAGTTCCTGCGGGACCGGCTGTTCCAGCCGTACCACACGACCAAGCCGGACGGCGTCGGGCTCGGCCTCGTCACCGCCAGCCAGATCGTCCGGTTCCACGGCGGCACGATCCGGGTGTCGTCACAGCCGGGCGGCGGCACGGTCGTGCGCCTGGCGTTCCCCGCGGACCCAGGGGCGTCCCCGTGAGCCCGGGCGTCGGGCGTCTCCTGATCGTCGAGGACGATCCCTTCCTCATCGAGCAGCTGACGTGGGCGCTGAAGGGCCGCTTCACCGTTTCGGCGGCGCGCGACGGGCCGCAGGGCCGCGCCCTCTGCGAGGCGGAGCCCGACCTGTATCTCTTCGACCTGCGCCTGCCGCCGTCGAATCAGGTGCGCGAGGGCCTGGACCTCCTGCGCCACGTGCGCCGCCGCGATCCCGAAGCCACGGTCGTGATGATGTCCGGCGAGGGGGAGCGCGCGCACGCGCTCGAGGCCATCGCCCTCGGCGCCTTCGACTTCTTTCAGAAGCCGATCGACACCGCCGAGCTGCTCCTGATCCTGAACCGCGCGCTCGAGCGGCGCCGGCTCCTCGTCGAAAACCGGGAGCTTCGGCGGGAGGCGGGCTCGGTCCCCGCGGCGGGCTCGTCCTCCTCGGCGCTCGTCGGCCGGAGCCCCGCGATGCGCCGGCTCCTGCGCGAAATCGAGAAGGTGGCGGGCTCCGACGCGAGCGTGCTCCTCCAGGGCGAGAGCGGCACCGGCAAGGAGCTCGTGGCCCGCGCGATCCACGCGGGCAGCGCCCGGAAGGACCGGGCGTTCGTCGCCGTCAACGCCTCGGCCCTGCCCGAATCGCTCGCGGAATCCGAGCTCTTCGGCCACGAGAAGGGCGCGTTCACGGGCGCCGTCGCGTCCCGGCCCGGCCGGTTCGAGCTCGCGCAGGGCGGGACGCTCTTCTTAGACGAGATCGGCACCCTCTCGGCGGCGGTGCAGTCGAAGCTCCTCCGGGCGATCGAGAGCCGGGAAATCGAGCGGGTCGGCGGCCAGCGCTCGATACCCGTGGACTTCCGCCTCGTCTCCGCCACCAACGAGGACCTCGAGACGCGCATCGCCGAGGGGAAGTTCCGCGAGGACCTCTACTACCGCGTCAACACGATCCCGATCGTGATCGCGCCTCTCCGGGAGCGCGAGGGCGACATTCCGCTCCTCGCGCAGCACTTTCTCGAGCGCGTCTGCGAGCGCGAGGGTCTCCCGAAAAAGCAATTCTCGCCGGCCGCCCTGGCGCGGCTGGAGGCCCATCCCTGGCGCGGCAACGTGCGCGAGCTGTCGCACGCGGTCGAGCTCGCCGTGCTGTTCTGCGAGACGACCGAGATCGGGGAGGAGGATCTTCCCCGTTCGCTGCGTCCGGGCAAGGCCGTCCGGGCGGCGGCCCCGAAGAGCTATGCGTCGGCGGTCGAGGATTTCGAGCGGAGGCTGTTGACGGACGCGATCGCGGCGGCCGGGGGAGTGAAGGCCGAGGCGGCGCGGCGCCTCGGTCTCGATGCGAATCAGATCAAGTATCTCTGCCGCAAGTTCGGGCTCTGACCTCTCCTCATGACGGTGTGTTTTTTCAACCCAGGGGCCGATAAATTTTCAACCTCGGAGCTGGGAGTCGTTCGAGCTGAAAGCGTAAGTCACTGATGGCAAAGATGAAGGAATTCTGAAGCGACTCGGAAAAGCTGGCCTCGACCTTGCGATGACGCATCGTCAGGAGGGAAGAAAACAATGGCAAACGTCACGATCAAGCTCACCGACGCCCAGAAGGCCAAGATCAAGCAGGCCACCGGGCAGGATCATTCGGAAGTCCGGATGGGGTTCCCGGGAACGAACCCGCCGGTCTCGACGCCCGAGCCGAACGCTCCGCTGAAGTCGGCCAAGGCGATGCGTTCCGCGAAGTCGCTGCGCGCCGCGAAGTCGCTCCGCGCCGCCAAGTCGCTCCGCGCCGCGAAGTCGCTCCGCGCCGCGAAGTCGATGCGCTCCGCGAAGTCGCTTCGCGCCGCGAAGTCGATGCGCTCGGCCAAGTCGATGCGCTCGGCGAAGTCGATGCGCGGCCAGTAGACCCGGTCTGGATCCAAGGTCTCAACGCCCCGCTTCGGCGGGGCGTTTTCTTTTTGGCGCAGAGTTCGTTTCCTCACCACCAGACGACCGTCTGCAGCCAGTGGCGCAGCACCCGCCAGGAGCGCCAGAGGAAGGAGCGGCGTCCCAGGACGATCTTGGCCCGTCCGGTCATTCCCGGAAGCCAGCGGCCTTCCGCGTTGTCGAACGCGACGACCGCGATGAAGCGCTCGGGGGTCTCGCGGGCCCGGAGCGTCTGGGCTTTTCCGTCGGCCGTCGGCGGGAGCTCCTGCGCGGCGGCGCCGAGCTGCGCGATCTCGCCGTGGAGGAGCCGCATGGGGTGTGCCTTGACCTGCATGGTCACACGCGAGCCGGGGTGGAGGTAGGAGAGGAGTCGCTCGCTCACCGGGATCTCGGCCTTCAGCCGCGCGCACTCTCCGACCCGGGCGATCACGGCGCCCGCGGCGACGTAGCGGCCGGTGAGGTCCTGCGTCCTGTGGGTCAGCATGCGGCCCGCGATGGGACTCCGGACCGAGAGCCGATCGACTCGGGACTCCTCACTCTGAAGAGTCGCCTCGGCGGCCTGCTCTCGGTGCTCGGCGTCGGCGAGCGCGGCTGCGTCCCCCGCCTGGCGTTCTCCTCCGGTCCGCTTGCGCAGGCCCTCCCGAACGGCGACGGCGCTCTCGACGCCGGTGGCCGCGTCGGGGCTGTCGAGCACCGCCACCACGTCGTCCCTGCCGACGGTGTCGCCCTCGCGGAAACGAACGGCGGCGATCATCGCGTCCTCCGGCGCCTGGAGGCTCGCTTCGGTCCAGGGCTGCAGCACGGCCTCGGTCTCGAGCGTCCATGGCGCCCATGGGACGGCGAGCACGAGGAGGATCACCGCGAGACCGACGAGGACTCCCACGCGCGCCCGTCCGGACATGAGGAGCTCCTTCTTGTCGATGTAGAGCAGCCGCAGCCCCTGGAGGAAGGCGCGGACGTCCTTGCGGAAGAGTCGCAGCAGCGTCAGCACCAGCAGCACGCCCGCCACGTGGGGGAAGTACTTCGCATAGAAGTTGTAGAAGAGTTTCGCGATGAACACCATGATGAACACGGTGAAACCGATCGCGAGCGGCGCGTAGACGAGGAAGATCCGCCGCTTGCGGCGCGAGAGGGCCGGCACCTCGACGTTCAGCCGGAGCACGTGCCGCTTGAAGAGGGCGCCGAGATACTCGATCGAGTCCTCGCGCAGTTCCGGGATCTCGACGACGCTGCAGAGCGCGTGGTAGCCGTCGACCTTCCGCAGCGGGTTGATGTTGAAGAAGAGGGTGGAGATGCCGGTGAAGAGCATGAGCTTGTAGGCGAGCTCGTGGAGCAGGGTGTCCGGGTAGGACGCGACCCAGAGCGCCGTCGCGAAGCAGCAGAGGATCGCCTCGATGTACATCCCGGCGAGGACGACCCAGAGCCGGTGCCACTTGTTCTGGAACAGCAGCGCGTCGGTGGTGTCGCAGTAGAACGCCGGCATGAAGTAGAGCAGCGCGACGCCGATGTCGTGCACGTCGCCGCCGTAGAACTTGCAGACGTAGCCGTGCGCCATCTCGTGGATGAGCCCGATGCCGGAGAGGATCACGAAGAACTGGACGGCGTCCCAGAACGGCTTGCGGAGAAACGCGTAGAGCTCGAGCGTCTGCTCCCAGATCGGGCCGAAGTGGCGGACGATCACGCCGGTCATCAGGGCGATCATGACGAGCGAGGCGAAGACCGTCGCCGGCCGCCAGATCCAGCGGACGTACTTCTGGGTCCGGTTCAGGAACGCGTCGGGATCGAAGACGTGAAAGGGAATCAGGAAGATGTCGAAGCCCTCCGCCTTCTGGTCGGCGGTGCGGCGGCGGGCGTCCTTGATCCAGGCGAGCTGCTCGAGTTGCCGCTCGACCGAGGACTTCTCGAGCAGATCCATTTTTCGCAGGCTGTCCTCGTATTCGGGGACGAGCGAGGGATCGATCGGCTCGGAGAAGCGAGCCTGGTACGCGTCGTGGATCTCCGAGATGGTCCGCGTGCCGTCGAAGAGCTGGATGAGGCCCCAGGTGTTCTCGTCGAAGCTGTAGTACTGCGTCCGGTCGGGGTTCTTGACGACCCAGTTGGCCTCGCCCATCTGCACGACGCGGCGCACGACCAGATTCGCCTTGAGGTTCGGCCGGTTCGTGCCCTCCTTCTTGAACGCCGAGAGCGCGCTGACGCCGGACTGGAGAGGCGCCGCGGCGGCGAGCCGCGCCGCGCGGGGGCGCGCGCTCACGGCAGGAGCGGCCAGAGCTTCAGCCAGAGATAGCGGAGCGGCTTGCGGAAGAGGGCGTACCCGAGGGGCCGGGTCTCGGCGGCGATCTTCCCGACGCCGAGCATGCCCGGACGGAGGGCGCTCCCGGAATTCTCGATGCGCGCTTCCGCCACGACGAAGCTCTCCTCGCCCTCCTGCCGGAGCTCCGCGGCGACGCGCTCGACCCGGCCGCGGAAGACGCGGGTCGGGAAGGGATTCATCTTCAGCGCGACCGTCTGCCCGGCCGCGACCAGCGCGGCGTCCGACTCCGGAACCGCCACCTCCGCCGTGATGGAGCCGGTGTCCGCCACGATCGCGAGCTCGGCGCCGCGCGCGAGCGCCTGGCCGACGCGCTGCTCCATGTGCGGGGTGATCAGCACGCCGGCGACCGGCGCGCGCAGGACCGTCCGCGCGAGCTGCTCCTCGGCGAGCGCCCGGCGCGCGCGCTGCTCGTCCCGCCGCGCCCGCGCCGCGAACATCGCCGCGGCGTCCCCTTCCTGCGTGTGCTGGACGACGTCGCTCTCGGCGATCGACAGCGCCGCCCCGGCCTCGGCGAGCGCCGCGCGGTAGGACTCGTCCTTCAGGGTCGCGATCGCGTCGCCGGCCGCGACGCGGTCGCCCTCGCGACGGAGCACCTCCTTGACCACGCCGTCGACCGCCGCGGTCACGGCGGCGCGTCGCGCCGGCAGCACCCGCACCGGTCCCTCGAGACGGATCCTCCACGGCACGACCACGAGCGCGAGCACCACGGCGGCGGCGCCGAGCAGCCAGGCCTGGCGCCGCCGGGCCGGGATGTCGAGCAGTCGCCGCCGCCTCTCGAGGAGAGGCTGCAGGAACCCGGCGAGCGAGACCTGCTTGTAGAGCTGGGCGTTGCGCACCGCGACCGTCGCCTGGTTGACGAGGATCGCGAGGAGATCGTGCGTGTCGTCGTCCAGGGCGAGCGGGTCGGTGGACTCGAACCCGAGGGCGCCGAGCTTGCCCTCCTCGTCCTTCAGCAGAACGCCGACGAAGCTACGCAGCCCCGTCTCGGCGAAGATCGCCCGGAACTTCTCGACCGTCTCGGGACGCTCGGCCGTGATCTCGCCGTCCTCGGTCTGCATGACCGCGACGTCGGTTCCCGAGAGGAAGACCCAGTTGAGCAGATCGTCGAGGCGGCGCACGTTCGGGTCCTGGCGATCGATCTCCTTCATGCCGGAGACCGCGCCCAGGCGGAGCTTTCCCTTCTCGAAGACGCCGATCGCGCAGCGCTCGTACGGGATCAGCGCGGACGTGGCGTTGACGATCGTGGCCATGACCTTGTCGAGGTCGAGCGTCGCGGTGATCTCCCGGCTGACCGCGAGGAGCGCGTCGAGCTCCTCGACCTTCTTCTCGGCCTCGTGCTGCCGGGCGGTGCGCAGGGCGCGCACGGCCTGCCGCGAGAGATCCGCCAGCAGCTCCTCGTCCTCGGGGGAGAACTCGGGGTGCCGGCCGCGCTTGTTGACGAGCACGAGCGCGCCGACCGGCGCGTCCTCCTCGACCATGGCGATCGCGAGCACCGACTTGACGGCATACTCGTCGTTCTCCGCGGAGAGCGGGTCGTCGGCCGGAAGGCGGTTGCGGCGCACCGGGGCCTGGTCGGCGAGCAGGTCGCCCACGATCGAGGCGCCGACCGCCTCCGGCGGGTGCTCGATGTCGTAGTTGTCGTTCAGGGCGGTCGCGGCGAGCGCGACCTCCTCGCCCTCGAGGGTCCACAGGGAGGCGGCCTCGGCCGTGATGAAGTCCGCCGCCTTCCGCACGATCAGCTGCGAGAGCTCGTCGATGTCGATCGTCGAGCCGAACGCCTTCGACAGGTCGTACAGGTTCGTCAACCGCTCGATCGCGTGCAGCATGCCGACGGTCTTGCGCTCGGAACGGAGCGCGCGGCCGAGCGCCGGCGCCGCCTGCTCGAGGAAGCGCTCGAGGCGGGCGAGCGCCGCGTCGGCGTCGGGCATCTCCTCGAAGAAGAGCGCGAGCAGCCCGACGATCAGCCCCTCGGCCTCGAGGGGCACGGCGAGGCAGGCGCGGAGCGAGCCCGGAATCCCCCGGACGAAGGGGTCCTGGCTCGTCAGCTCGTCGCCGGCGAGGACGAGCGCCTGGCGGTCGCGCACGAGATCGTGCACGAATCCGGTCTCGCGCGGCGCCGTCCGCCGGAGGAGCTTCTCGACGCCCTCGCCCGAGGCGCCGATGCAGAGAAAGAGCGGATTGACGGTGTCGGGAGCCCAGAGCAGCGTGGCATCGGCGCCGGCCATGACCGCGCTCCAGCGCGCGGCCCAGCCGGAGGTCTGGGAGAGGTTCTCGCAGAGGGCGAGCTCCGCCAGCGCCGAGACCTCGGCCTCGGCCGCGGAGGCCTCGTCCTCGTCGGCGACCGACTCGTCCTCCGGGTCCTCGGGTTCCTTCGCCACCGTCTCCTCGCCGGAGCGCGCGAAGCGCTCGGGCGCTTAGAAGCTCGAGACGGCCGCCTCGAGGTCCTCGTGAATCTCGAAGACGGAGTCGAGCTTCGTCATCTGGAGGAGCTTGCGCACCTGGGGTCCCGCGTGCAGGAGCTTGGCCTGCCCGCCTTCCTTCTGGGCGAGCGTCAGAGCGCGCACGAGCGCCCCGAGCCCCGAGCTGTCGAGAAAGCCGACGCCCTTCAGATCCACGAGGAGGTTCGTCTTGCCCTCCTCGAGCAGACGCGTCACCGTCTTCTTGAACGTCGTCTCCGGCTCCCCGATCACGAGGTCGCCGGACACCGTCAGGATCGTGACGTCGCCGTCTTCGCTGGTCTTCAAGTCCATGGAACTGGGCGGATTATGTCAAAAACAGGACCGGGCGGAAGCCCGGAGCTTGCGAGGTGTCCGCCCGCAGCCCGCCTCACGGGCGGAGCACCGCTGGCATAGATTGAGCGGATGACGCTCGATCGCAGGTCCTTCGTCGCCCTTTCCGCGGGCTCGCTGCTGTCGCTCCGGCTCGCGCCCGACAGGACCCCATCGCCCACCCCCGAGGTCAAGACGGGAGGCGTCCGGCTCATCCCGATCGACGGCGGCAAGTACAAGGTGTGGACCAAGAGGCTCGGCGCCGGGAAGATCAAGGTCCTCACGCTTCACGGCGGCCCCGGCTTCACCCACGAATACTTCGAGTGCTTCGAGGACTTCCTGCCGCAGGCGGGCGTCGAGTTCTGGTACTACGACCAGCTCGGCTCCTTCTACTCCGACCAGCCGGACGACAGGAGCCTGTGGACCATCGACCGGTTCCGCGACGAGGTCGAGCAGGTCCGGCAGGCGCTCGGCCTCGAGGACTTCATCCTCTACGGCCAGTCGTGGGGGAGCATGCTCGCGATCGAGTACGCGCTGAAGTACCAGAGGCATCTGAAGGGGCTGGTCCTCTCGAGCATGACGGCCTCGATCGCCTCGTACGTCGAGTACGTGAACAAGCTGAAGGCGGCGCTGCCTCCGAACGTGCTCGCGGTCCTGAACAAGTACGAGGCCGCCGGCGACTTCGAGAATCCCGAGTACCAGGCGGTCATGTTCAAGGAGGTCTACGGCCGGCACGTCTGCCGGCTCGACCCCTGGCCCGACCCGGTCGCGCGGGCGTTCAAGCACTTCAACGCGCAGGTCTACAACACGATGCAGGGTCCCAACGAGTTCGTCGTGACCGGCACGTTCAAGGACTGGGACCGATGGAAGGATCTTTCGAAGATCGAGGTGCCGACGCTCGTCATCGGCGCCCGCCACGACGAGATGAACCCCGAAGACCTCCGCCGGATGGGCCGTCTCCTGCCGAGGTCCCGCACGGTGATCCTGGAGAACGGGAGCCACCTGGCCATGTGGGACGACCAGGAGGCTTACTTCCAGGCGCTCGTCCCCTTCCTGCAGGAGGTCCAGGCCGGCCGGTTCCCGGCCGCCCGGTAACCGGCTCTCCCCGGCGGCATCCAAGTCCTGCGGCGGGCCAGATCCGCCGCGGTCCCGCGTCCGTATAGGGAGAGGTGGGTCCTGATGCAGAAAGATCTTGACACCGACTCGGCCGGTCCTTTGTTAAGATTCCGCGCGAACTGTCGCCTCCCTCGCGAGTCGGGCGCACCGTACCCAAATGCGTACCCCGGCGCAGCCATGTCGGCTCGCCGATTCAGAAGGGCCCCGTCGGGGGCGAAAAAGGAGACTGGGATGAAGAAGGGTGACCTGACCACGAAGGCGATCGGGTTAGCGATCGCCGGCGTGCTCGCGGGCTCCGGCCTCGCGAGCGCCGCGGCGATTGCCAAGAGCGGCAGCGCCAAAACGACGGCGGGCGACCAGAAGGCCAAGGACACGACGGCGTCGTCCGACAAGCACGTCTGCGCGGGCAAGAACTCCTGCAAAGGCAAGGGCGGCTGCAAGGCCGGCGACGCCGGCTGCGCGGGCAAGAACTCCTGCAAGGGCAAGGGCGGCTGCGCCTCGGCCGACATGAAGCACTCCTGCAAGGGGATGAACTCCTGCAAGGGCGCGGGCGGCTGCAAGACCGGCGACGCCGGCTGCGCGGGCAAGAACTCCTGCAAGGGCAAGGGCGGCTGCGCGGTTCCCGTCAAGAAGGCGGCGTAACTCTCCACGTCAGGACGACTCGGGGGCCGCGGCATCGCGGCCCTCGAGTCTTTTTGGGACGACATGGAAATCCTCGCGTCATGACATCGCTCTCGCGGAACCGCTGGGGATTCGAGGACCTCGGCATCGGCATCGGCCTGCGCACGGTGCACTACGCGCACATCCTCGAGAATCACCCCGAGATCGATTTCTTCGAGATCCTCTCGGAGAACTACATGGACACGGGCGGCCGGCCGCTTTGGGTCCTCGACCAGGTCGCCGAGCGCTACCCGATCGTCATGCACGGCGTCTCCCTGAACGTCGGCAGCGCCGATCCGCTCGACCGCGATCACCTCTCGAAGCTGAAGACCCTGGCCGAGCGCACGCGCACCCGCTGGATCTCGGACCACCTCTGCTGGACCGGGGTCGCCGGGCGCAACACGCACGACCTTCTGCCCATGCCCCTCAACGAGGAGTCGCTCCGCCACGTGGTCGAGCGTGTGAAGAAGGTCTCGGACCTGCTCGAGCGGCCGCTGATGCTCGAGAACGCGTCGACCTACGCGGAGTTCACGTCCTCGTCCATGCCGGAGTGGGAGTTCTTCGGCCGCTTGATGGAGGAAGCCGACTGCGGGATGCTCTTCGACGTCAACAACGTGTACGTCAGCGCCTTCAACCATGGCTTCGACCCGGATGCGTACATCGACGCGATCGATCCGGCGCGCGTGACGCAGTACCACCTCGCCGGGCACACGAACAAGGGAACGCACATCATCGACACCCACAACGACCGCGTGATCGACCGGGTCTGGGAGCTCTACGCGCGCTCGGTCGCGCGCACCGGAAACGTATCCACCCTGCTCGAGTGGGACGCGGACATTCCGTCGTTCGAGGAGGTCCATGCCGAAGCCCTCAAGGCCGCGGCGCACCGCCATCGAGAGAAGAAGGAGTCGCGGCGAGGGAAGGACCGCGTTGCGCGAGCCTCTTGACCTCGGGCTGCCGCGCCTCCAGCGCTGGATGCAGGCGGTGATCGAGCAGCCGGGCACGGTGGACGAGGCCGTCGTCTCCGAAGCGGCCCGGGCCGAGCTCGACCCGAAGGAGATCGGCCGCGTCGTTCTTCCCTCGAAGACGCTCACCCCCGTCGAGCGCGTGGGCGTGTACCAGGGCATGTACCTCCTCCGCATGATCGAGGCTCTCGAGGGCGACTACCCGGCCGTCGCGCACTTCCTCGGCGCCGAGGAGTTCGCGGACCTCGTCACGCGGTACGTCGCCGAGCATCCATCGACCAGCTACACCTTCAACCGGCTCGGCCGCGGCCTCCCGGAGTTCATCCGCGCGTCGCGGGGCGTGCGGCGCAAGGCCTTCGTCGCGGACCTCGCGCGCCTCGAGCTCGCCGTGACGGAGGTCTTCGACGCGCCCGACTCGCCGGCGTGGCCCGCCGACGCGATCGCGAAGGTTCCGCAGGAGGCCTGGGAGGACGCGGTCTTCCGGCCGATCGCGGCATTCCGCCTCGGCGCCTACGGCCACCCGGTCAACGCCTACCTGCAGTCGGTCAAGGAAGACGACCACGACCACCCCGACACGGGAAGGAAGCCGAGCTGGGTCGCGGTGTGGCGCAAGAGCTACGAGGTCTGGCGCCTCGACCTCTCGGAGCCCGCGCACGCGTTCCTCCACGACCTGACGCGCGGACGCCCGTTCGGCAAGGCCGTCGCCGCCTCGGCGCGGCGCCTCCAGGGCAGCGCCGGCGACCAGCTCTTCCGCTGGCTGCGCGACTGGGTCGCCGAGGGAATGTTCGAGGGCGTGACGCTCTCCTAGGACGCTCCCCAAAACCGCCGATTGCCCATGTGACCGACGCCCTGACGCGGGAATGGCTCGAGGCGGACGGTCTCGGCGGGTTTGCCTCCGGGACCGCCGCCGGGATCCGAACGCGCCGCTATCACGCCCTCCTGCTGACGGCGCGGAACCCGCCAACCGGCCGCGTCGTGCTCGTCAACGGCTTCGACGCCTTCGTCGAGACGGAGTCCGGACGCTTCGCGATCTCCTCGCAGGCTTACGCCCCCGACGTCACGTCGCCGGACGGCGCGTCGCGCGTCGTCTCCTTCGACGCCTTTCCCTGGCCGCGTTGGGTCTTCGCGCTCCCGGACGGCACGCGCATCGCTCATGAGCTGTTCGTTCCGAAGGGCTCTTCCGCCGTGGCCCTGTCGTGGAAGCTCTTGTCGGGCACCGGCCGTGTGAGACTGGAGGTCCGACCGTTCTTCTCCGGCCGCGATTGCCACGCGTTGCATCATGAGAATCCCGCGTTCCGCTTCGAGGCGCGGGAGGACGGGAGCGGCGGTCTTCTCTTCCGTCCCTACGACGGCATTCCCGCCGTATCGGTGCGCTCGAACGCTTCCGTCGTCGCGGTTCGGGACTGGTACCGCAACTTTCTCTACGCGGAGGAGAGGGCGCGCGGGCTCGACTCTCTCGAGGACCTCGCGTCGCCCGCCCTCTTCCGCCATTCGCTGGACGAGGGAGAGGCCGTATGGCTCGCCGCCGCCGAGGGGCACGAGGTGGCGCTCGGCCCCGGGGATGCCGCCACGGCGCTCGAGACGCTGCGCGCGTCGGAGCGCCGGCGCCGCGCCCGCTTCGACGACCCGCTCGACCGCGCCGCCGACGCGTACGTCGTCCGACGCGGCGCCGGTTGCACCATCGTTGCCGGCTATCCATGGTTCACGGACTGGGGACGGGACACCTTCATCGCGCTGCGGGGCCTGTGCCTCGCGACCGGCCGGCTCGCCGAGGCCGAGGGGATCCTCCTCGAGTGGGCCGGCGCGGTATCGGAGGGCATGCTGCCGAACTTCTTCCCGGACGCCGGGAAGGACCCGGAGTTCAACTCCGTGGATGCGTCGCTTTGGTACGCCGTCGCCGTCCACGAGTACCTGGAGGCTTCGACGGCGGCGGGTCGGGCCGTATCGTCGGGCTCCGTGGGAAGACTTCGCGGCGCGATCGAATCGATCGCCGCGGGATACTCGGCGGGCACGCGGTTCCGGATCCACGCCGACCACGACGGCCTCCTCGCCGCGGGACAACCCGGCGTGCAGCTGACGTGGATGGACGCCAAAGTCGGCGACTGGGTCGTGACGCCGCGCATCGGCAAGCCGGTGGAGATCCAGGCGCTCTGGATCAACGCGCTCGCGATCGCGGGGGGCTTCTCCGAGCGCTGGCGCCCGCTCCACGATCGCGCGATCGCGTCGTTCCGGGAGCGCTTCTGGAACGAGGAGGGCGGCTTTCTCTTCGACGTCGTCGACGTCGATCACGTCGCCGGGACGGCCGACGCCACCTTCCGGCCGAACCAGATCTACGCGGTCGGAGGACTGCCGCTTCCGCTGCTCCAGGGCGCCCGCGCCCGAAAGATCGTCGACGCCGTCGAGGCGCGGCTCGCGACGCCGATCGGACTGCGCTCGCTCGATCCGGCCGACCCGGCCTACGTCGGACAGTACGAGGGCGGACCGCGGCAGCGCGATGCCGCGTACCACCAGGGCACCGTCTGGCCCTATCTCGCCGGCGCGTTCGTGGACGCCTGGGTCAGGGTGCGCGGAGGGACCGACGCCGCAAAGGAGGAGGCCCGGCGGCGCTTCCTTCCGCCGCTCCGAGCTCACCTCGACGAGGCGGGACTCGGCCACGTCTCCGAGATCGCGGACGGGGATATGCCCCACGCGCCGCGCGGCTGCCCCTTTCAGGCCTGGTCGCTCGGGGAGCTCATCCGCATCGATCGGGTGGTCCTCTCCAAGCAGAGAAAGTAGACCGCCGACCGCGGACCGCCCGCTCGATCGGATCGCGAAGAACGGCCTGCGGTACACGGAGTTTCAACTCCACGGCCCTCTGCTCGCCGACGCGAGCCGCGCTGATCACCGGCCGTAACCATCATGCGGTCGGCTTCGGCGTGATCTCGGAGCTCTCGACCGGCTACCCGGGCTACGACTCGATCATCGGTCCGGACAACGCGACGATCGGCCGGATCCTCGAAGGGAACGGCTATGCGACCTCGTGGTTCGGCAAGAACCACAACACGCCCGGGTTCCAGTACAGCGTGTCGGGCCCCTTCGATCAATGGCCGTCGGGGATGGGCTTTCAGTACTTCTACGGCTTCATGGGCGGCGAAACGGACCAGTGGGAGCCGTACCTCTTCCAGGACCACTCGCAGATCTTCCCGTGGATCGGTAAGCCCGGGTACAACCTGACGACGGATCTGGCGGACGAGGCGATCAAGCACATGAGAAACCTGGACGCCGCGGCGCCTGAGCAGCCGTTCTTCGTCTACTACGTGCCCGGCGGAAGCCACTCGCCGCATCAGCCGACGAAGGAGTGGATCGAGAAGTTCAAGGGCAAATTCGACATGGGTTGGAACAAGCTGCGCGAGGAGATCTTCGCGAACCAGAAGAGGCTCGGCGTGATCCCGGCCAACGCGAAGCTGACTCCCTGGCCGGCGGAACTGCCCACGTGGGACTCGCTCTCCTTCGACAAGAAGAAGCTCTACGCCCGGCAGGCCGAGGTCTATGCGGCGTACACGGCCTACACCGACCACGAAATCGGCCGGGTCATCCAGGCGGTCGAGGACATGGGGAAACTCGACAACACGCTGATCATCTATATCGACGGCGACAACGGCACGAGCCCCGAAGGAACGCTCTCCGGAACCTTCAATCAGATGACCGCCTACAACGGAGTGCTGGACGTCCCGGAGGCCTTGCAGCTGCTGCACTACGAAGACTGGGGATCGGCAGAGACCTATCCGCACATGGCGGTCGCGTGGGCGTGGGCCTTCGACACGCCGTTCAAGTGGACCAAGCAAGTGGCCTCACACTTCGGTGGGACGCGCCAGGGCCTCGCCATCTCCTGGCCCGGCCACATCAAGGACGTCGGCGGCGTCCGGCACCAGTTTCACCACATGATCGACATCGCGCCGACGATCCTCGAGGCGACGGGGATCAAGGCCCCCGACATGGTCGACGGCATCCCGCAGAAGCCCATCGAGGGCGTGAGCATGTCTCTACACGCTCGACGCGGCCAACGCGAACGCCCCCTCGACGCGCAAGACCCAGTACTTCGAGATGGCCGGCAACCGCGGGATCTACCACGACGGCTGGTACGCCAATACGCACCCGCCGGTGCCGCCCTGGGAGCTGAATGCGAAGTTCCCCGACATCGGTGACTACAAGTGGGAGCTCTACAACCTCACGGAGGACTACTCCCAGGCCAACGACCTCGCGGCGAAGATGCCGGACAAGCTGAAACAGATGCAGGCGCTGTTTCAGGAGGAGGCGGTCTAAGTACCAGGTCCTGCCGCTGGACAACTCCCAGTTCCAGCGCGCGATCGCGCCGCGGCCGAGCGCGATCGCGGGAAAGACCGTCTTCACGTACTCCGGCGAGAATCCCGGTCATTCCGGTCGGCAACGCTCCGAGCATCCTGAACAAGTCGTTCACCATCACCGCGGAAATCGAAGTCCCCGAGGGCGGCGGCGACGGAATGATCGTCACCGAGGGCGGCAGGTTCGGGGGCTTCGGCCTGTACATCCTCAAGGGCAAGCCGATCTTCGTCTACAACCTCCTCGATCTCGAGCGCTTTCGCTGGGAAGGCGGAGCGGGCGCCCGCGACTGGATGGGCGATTCACTCAAGAAGGGCAAGCACACGATCGAATTTAACTTCCACTACGACGGCCCCGGCATCGCGAAGGGCGGGACGGGCATTCTCATCGTCGACGGGCACGAGCTCGCGACGAAGAAGCTCGAGCACACGATCCCGTTCCTGTTGCCGCCCGACGAGACTTTCGACGTCCTACTCTCTGGCGACGGCGGGGCGAATGAAGGGCGCGCTCTCGTGGCCGGCCGCCGCCCTGCATGGTGTCGTGGCCTCGGCGCTGGTTTGGACGGCGCGCCGGAACCTCTCGCGACGTTGAGGAGGCGATCAAGTCGAACCTAGAATCGGTCTGTGGCTGCGTGACTCTGGTTCCGTTGAACCCACCTGACCCGACAGGAGGACCGAAATGCCTTCGCTGATGGATCAAGCCTCGCGGCTCCGGCGCCTCGTCCGCTCCGTCTCGGATCGCCTGCGGTGGCTGCCGCCGACCGTCGCGCGTCTGACGATCGGTCTCGTCTTCGTGCAGACCGGCTGGGGCAAGGTCACGAACATCCAGAAGGTGGTCGGCTTCTTCATCGAGCTCGGCATCCCCGCGCCGGAGATCCAGGCGAGGCTCGCCGCGACGGCCGAGCTCGTCTGCGGCACACTGATCCTGATCGGCCTCTTCACCCGTGTCGCGAGCCTGCCGCTGATCGCATTGATGACCGTCGCGATCCTGACGGCCAAGCGCGGAGACATCCACGAGCTCTCGGACCTGCTCGCGATGGGGGAGTACCTCTTCATCGTCGTCCTGCTCTGGCTCGGCGCCTACGGCGCGGGGCCGCTGTCGCTCGACGCGCTCTTCGCGAGACGCCTGGAACGGGGCGAGCGGCCCCTGCCTCGGCCCGCGGAGGCGTGAGCCGGGCGCCCGCCAAAATTTTCCGGCCCGATTTTCGCGGCGGTGGTCCCGACGGGGCCGCCGCCGCTCGTTTCAGAGGGCGCGTCCGCCGCGCCGCGTTCAATTCTCCGAACTTCTCGGAACGCCGGCGGACGGGGCGCGCGGAAGATCCGCCGCGACCCGCGCCTGGTCCACGATGCGCCGGCGCTCGTCCCCACCCGCGCGGCTTCCCTCCCGATCCGGCGCGCTGAGCGCGCGTTCACGCTTCTGAATCGCCCGCGGCGGTCCGTCGCGCACCGCATTCCCCCGTCCGCGCTCGCGCGCCTCTCGTCCTCGCGCGCCGCGCCCTCGGCCCGGCGTTCCGTCGCGGAGCGGGAGAACTGGCGTGGCACCCGCGTTGCTGAATCGCGTCGGTGCGCCGCCGAAGACAGCGGCGCAAGGAGGAATGACGAGGATGAACGCGCACCGACATTCGCGACGGAAAACGGTGGCCTTCTGGATCGCGGCCCTCGCGGCCGCGCTCGCGCTCGCGCCGCTCTCTTTCGCGCAACAGCTGACCGGCAACATCTATGCGACGGCGGTCGACGAGCAGGGCGGCCGCCTGCCCGGCGTCACGGTGACCCTGATGGGTCCCAGCGCGCCGAGGACGCAGACGACCGACGCCCGCGGCGAGGTTCGCTTCGTGAGTCTCCCGCCCGGCCTCTACACGCTGACCTACGAGCTGCAGAGCTTCTCCAAGGTGACCAACACCGACGTGAAGGTTTCCGTCGGCCAGAACACGGAGACGACGGCGACGCTCAAGATCTCGGCTGCCGAGGCCACCGTCATCGTCGAGGGCGCGCCCGCGCTGCTCGACACGCGCCAGGTCCAGACCGGAGCGGTCATCGACCAGACGCAGCTCGCGCAGATTCCGACGGCCCGCGATCCCTGGGTGATCCTCTCGACCGTTCCCGGAGTGCAGCTCGACCGCGTCAACGTCGGGGGCAACGAGAGCGGCCAGCAGTCCACGTACCAGGCGAAGGGCACCGACTCGAGCCAGAACGTCTGGAACGTCGACGGCGTGACCATCACCGACATGGGCGCGCTCGGCTCGTCGCCGAACTACTACGACTTCGACTCCTTCCAGGAGATGCAGGCGACGACCGGAGGCAGCGACGTCACGGCGGCGACGCCGGGCGTGCAGCTGAACATGGTCACGAAGCGCGGCACGAATGTCGTGCACGGCTCCGCGCGCTACTTCCTCTCGAACCACGACCTGCAGTGGAACAACGTCACCGAGCAGGACCAATCGGAGGGAGTCACGAACGGCGGCAACCGCATCAACGAACTTCAGGACTACGGCATCGAGATCGGCGGCCCGCTCTGGAAGGACAAGATCTTCGCGTGGGGCGCGGCCGGCCGGAACCAGATCAACCTGTTCAACGCCCAGGGCAACCCGGACAACACGACGCTCATCGACTACAACGCCAAGATCAACTGGCAGGTCCTCGACTCGACGTCGCTCCAGGGCGTCTTCTCGAACGGCAACAAGGAGAAATTCGGCCGCAACGTCAGCTTCAACCGGCCGCCCCCCGCGTCCTGGGACCAGAACGGTCCCACGACGCTCTGGCGCGGCGAGGTGTCGCAGATCTTCTCGTCCTCGCTCTTCTTCACCGGCTCGTACTCCTCCGTGTCGAGCGGCTTCACGCTGACGCCGCAGGGCGGGACCGACGTGAACGACCTCTACATCAACCCGCAGGGGCAGTACATCGGCAGCTACCTGTTCGCCGGCACGGATCGGCCCCAGCAGCAGGCGACCGCCAACGGGTCGTACTTCTTCAACACGGGCAACCTCGGCCACGAGCTGAAGTACGGCTTCAACTACCGCCACACAAACGTCGACTCGATCTCGTCCTGGCCCGGCAACGGGAACTACGGCGACCTCGCCAACTTCAACGCGCCGGTCGCGACCATGACGCGCGATGCCGTGTTGAACGCGAGTCTGCGTTACTACACCGGTTACCTCTCCGACACGCTCACGCTCGGCAACCTGACGATCAACGCCGGCGTCCGTTACGACAACCAGCAGGGCCACAACGTCGCCGGAACGACGCCGGCGAACCCGGTCATCCCGGATCTCCTGCCGGCGATCACGACGACGGACGCCCGGCCCTCGTTCACCTGGGAGAACGTCGTGCCCCGCATCGGCGCGACCTACGCGCTCGGCAAGGAGCACAAGACGCTGCTGCGGGCGAGCTACTCCCAGTACGCCGACCAGCTCGGCGCGGGCGCCGTCACGTTCAACAACGCGGGCGCGCTCGCGGGCCTCTACTACTACTGGAACGACGCCAACGGCGATCACGTCATCACGCGCGACGAGCTGGACCTCAACACCCTCGTCTCGCACTACGGCGTGGATCCCGCGCATCCGGGCTCCGCGATCTCGCCGAACATCGTCGACCCCAATCTCAAGGCCGGAAAGACGCAGGAAGTCACCGGCGGCATCGAGCACGAGCTCTTCCAGGACCTGGTCGTCGGCGTGACGTACACGTACCGCAAGTACACGGGCGCGCTGTGGCCGCATCGGACGGGCCTGACGACCGCGGACTACCAGGTCGGCGGGGACCTGACGGGCACGCTCTTCAACGGCGCGTCGTTCGACGTGCCGTATTACGAGCTCCAGCCGGGCGTGAACGTGCCCGCGGGCGTGACGCTCTCGAACCGCCCTGACTGGGACACGACGTACAACGGCGTCGACCTGACCTTCCAGAAGCGTCTCTCGAACAAGTGGCTCGTGCGCGGCAGCGCGACCTGGCAGAACTGGCAGCAGCACGGCGGCGCGGGGTCCTGCTACGACCCGACGAGCGACCGCGGCGGCAACAACGAGCTGTGGCCCGGCACGGCGGTTCCGATTTCGACGGGCTCGACCTGCGCCGGCAACGACATCGCGGCGCTGCCGGGAGGCGCGGCCAGCGGCTCTCGCAACGAGGTGTTCCTGAACTCGCGGTGGATGTTCAACGTCGGCACTCTCTACCAGCTCCCGGCGGGCTTCGCGGTCGCCGGCAACTTCTTCGGACGCGAGGGCTACCCGTACGTCAACTACTACCGCTTCGATCCGGGCGACGGCCTGGGGCCGCGCGACAACATCCTGACCACCCTCGGTCAGTACCGCTACGGCAACGTCTACGAGCTCGACCTCCGCATCGAGAAGGTCATCGCGGTCAACCCGCTGGAGATCACGATCTCCGCCGACGTCTTCAACGCGCTCAACCAGGGCACCGTGCTTCAGCGCAACGCGCGCGTGGACCTCGGGCCCGGCGTTTACAACCAGATCATCGAGATGCAGAGCCCGCGGGTCATGCGCTTCGGCGCGCGGCTGTCCTTCTAGAGAAGCGTTCCCTCCATTCGGAGCCCGGCGGCACTCGGCCGCCGGGCCTTTTTTTTGGAGGAAGGCGGAGCGTGGCAAGATACGGCGCCTGAACCGCGCATCCGCCGCCGATGTCCCCTCTCTCCCGCCCGCCGAGCGGTTCGACCTGCTCTGCCTGCCGATCATCGACTGGACGTTCCGCTTTCAGAGGCCGCAGCAGCTCCTCTCGCGGTTCGCGGAGGCGGGACATCGCGTGTTCTACGCGAGGACGGGATTTCTCGGCCTCGATCGCGAGCCGGCGATCGCGGCCATGCGGGGAGTCGAGCGCGTGTTCGAGCTCTGCCTCCCGGGCGAGCACGACTTCGACGTCTACGCGACGACGGTCGCCGGGGAGACGCTCGCCCAGGCGCTCGGGGCGATCGAGCAGGTGCGCGAGCGCGCCGGACTGACGGACGACCTCGTCCTGATCGTGCAGTACCCGTCCTGGGAGCCGCTCGCCCGGGCGCTCCGCGAGCGCTTCGGCTGGAGGCTCGTCTACGACTGCATGGACGAGCACACCGGCTTCGGGACCCACGGCGCCTCGACCGATGCGGATGAGCGGCGCCTCGTCGCGGAGGCGGACCTCGTCCTCGCGACGTCGCGCCTCCTCTCGGAAAAGCTGCGCCGCGCCCGGCCCGACGTCGTCCTGCTGCCGAACGCCGGCGACGCCGCGCGCTTCGAGCGCCTGCCGCCGCGCGCCGCGAGCCCGCTCGCGAAGCTGCCGCGTCCGGTCATCGGGTATTACGGCGCGATCGCGGCCTGGTTCGACGCGGCGGCCGTCGCGGAGGCGTCGCGGCGCCATCCCGAGTGGTCGTTCGCGCTCGTCGGCCACGCGGCGGGCGCCGTGCTCGCGCCGCTCGAGGGGCGGCCGAACGTGCACCGCTTCGGCGAGGTCGCCTACGAGACGCTGCCGTCGTGGGCAGCGGGCTTCGACGTCTGCACGATCCCGTTCGTGCGAACGCCGCTGACCGAGGCGACGAACCCGGTCAAGATCTTCGAGTACCTCGCGACGGGCAAGCCGATCGTCGCGCGGCGCCTGCCCGAGCTCGAGCCCATCTCCGAGCTGGTCCATCTGTACGACGTCTCGGAGGGCTTCGTCGCCGCGCTCGAGCGCGCGCTCCGTGAGGAGCCCGTCTCCGGCCTCGCCGAGCGCCGCCGCGAGTTCGCGCGCGCCAACACCTGGGAGGTGCGCTACCGCACGCTGAGCGAGGCGATCTCCAGGGTCCCGGCTCGAACCCTCTCCCTCTCCCCCCGGGAGAGGGCCGGGGTGAGGGGGGAGCTTGCGCCATCCAACTCCTCCGTCGCCGCCCGCGCCCGCGAGATCCGCCGTCTCGACGCGATCGTCCGCGAGCAGCGCGAGGGCATCGAGTTCCTCCGCGGCGAGGTGGCCGTCCGCGAGAGGATCATGGCCGAGAGGGTCGGGGCCCTCGAGCGGGAGCTCTCGCGCGAGCGCTCGGTCTCCGACGCGCGCGAGAAGCATCTCGACATCGCGCTCGCGGAGTTGTCGCGCTGGGAGAGCTCGCGCCTCGGCCGGCTCCGCAAGGCGATCGGCCGCGCCCGCGGCGCCGCGGGCCGCGCGACCGCCCCCGGGACGCCGCTCTTCGCCGTCGGTTCCCGCGTCGTGCCGCGGCCGCTCGCGCGCTGGGCGCGCCGGGTCTTCGCGCCGGTCACTGCCTCGACGGGCATGGTCGAGGGGGCGGCGCACTCCGAGCCCGGAGCCTCGGGCCGCACCGACGCCGTCCCGATGACGCCGGCCGGCCGGTACGACGCGATCGTCTTCTCGATCATCGACTGGGACTTCCGCTTCCAGAGGCCGCAGCAGCTCGCGTCCCAGTTCGGCCGCCACGGCCACCGCGTTTTCTATCTCTCGACCTCGAAGTTCCTCGCGCCCGGCGGCCCGGCGTGGGACCTGACGCGGAAGGCCGGGAACGTCGCGGAGCTGCGCCTGCGATCGCGCCGCTCGCTCGACATCTACCGCGGCGAGCTCGATCCCGCCGACCTCGACATCCTGACGGGCGCCTTCGAGGCGCTCGCCGCCGACCTGTCGATCGGCGACGCCGTCTGCCTGGTGCAGATCCCGTTCTGGGGCCCCCTCGCGATGCGCCTGAAGGAGCGCCTCGGCTGGCGGGTCGTCTACGACTGCATGGACGAGTGGACCAACTTTCCCGGCTTCGGCCGGAGCGTGCTCGCGCTCGAGGAGCGGCTCGTGCGCTCGGCGGACGCGACGATCGTGTCCGCCGACCGCCTCGAGGAGAAGTGGAAGTCCACGGCGCCGCGCCTCGTCCTCGCGAAGAACGCGATGGACGCCGAGCACTACCGCGCGCGCTACGGGCCGAACGGGCTGCTCGCCGGCGCGAAGCACCCGATCATCGGCTACTACGGCGCGCTCGCCTCGTGGGTGGACGCGCCGCTCCTCGAGAGGATCGTCGCGCAGCACCCCGAGGGCACCGTCGTCCTCGCGGGCGGCCGCTTCGACGTGGATCTCTCCCGCATCGAAGGAAAGCCCAACGTGCGCCTGCTCGGCCAGCGCCCCTACGACGAGATGCCTCAGCTCCTGTGGCACTTCGACGCCTGCGTGATTCCGTTCCTCGTCAACGACATCACGGAGGCGACGAATCCCGTCAAGTTCTACGAGTACCTCTGGGGCGGCAAGCCCGTCGTCGCGCCGGCCTTGACCGAGCTCCTTCCCTACGCGGACGTCTCCTACCTCGCCCGCGGGCACGACGAGTTTCTCGCGCAGCTCGAGCGCGCGCTGGCCGAGCCGAAGGACGATCCGCGCCGGGCCGAGCGGCGGCGCATCGCCGAGGAGAACGACTGGGCGCACCGCTACCGGTCGATCGCCGAGGGCGTCGCGCCGGCGTTCCCGATGGTCTCCGTCGTCATCGTGACCTACGGCGGTCTCGATCTGACGAAGGCGTGCCTCGCGTCGCTCCTCGAGCGCGAGACCTGGCCGCGGCTCGACGTGATCGTCGTCGACAACGCGTCGACGGACGGCACGCCCGAGTTCCTGGCCGGCGTCGCCGCCGCGGACGCCTCGCGGCGAGAGAACGACGCCTCGGGAAGAGTCCGCGTCGTCCTCAACCGCGAGAACCGCGGCTTCGCCGCCGCGAACAACCAGGGAATCGCCGCCGCGGCGGGGGAGATCGTCGTCCTGCTCAACAACGACACGGTCGTGCCGCCCGGCCTGATGGGCCGCCTCGTCGCGCACCTCCAGACCGACGCCACGATCGGACTGCTGTGCCCGACCACCAACTTCTGCGGCAACGAGGCGCGCGTCGAGCCGGACTATGCCGATCTCGCGGACCTGCCCGCCTCCGCGGCGCGCCGCGCGCGGGACCACCGCGGCCGCGTCTTCGACATCGGCGTCGCCGCGATGTACTGCGTCGCCGCGCGGCGGCCGGTGCTCGACGAGGTCGGCCCGCTCGACGAGGCGTACGGCGTCGGCATGTTCGAGGACGACGACTTCGCCGTCCGGATGCGCGCGAAGGGCTATCGCGTCTGCTGCGCCGAGGACGCGTACGTCCACCACGTCGGCCAGGGCGCGTTCCGCAAGCTCTCGCCCGAGGCCTACGACGCGCTCTGGAAGAAGAACCAGGCCTACTTCGAGAAGAAGTTCGGCGTGGAATGGAAGGCGCACGCGCCGCGGGAGGGCGTGACCGCGGTCGAGTCGAAGGTCGGCCGCTGAGGCGCCTCCTTCCCATCGCGATCCTGGCGCTCGCCGCGGGGATCGTCGCCGACCAGCTCTTCGTCCATCCGATCGTCGGCCTGGCCGACAACGGCGACTTCGCGAAGGTCATGGCGCCAGCGGGGCTCGCGTACCGTGTCGACGACCCTTACGAGCGGTACTGGCGGTGGGCGCTCGTCAAGTTCCGCATCGTCGCGCCGGAACGCTTCCCCGGCGAGTACAAGACCTCGGAGACACCGCTCGCGATGGCCGCGGTCGCGGCCTCGAGGGTGCTGCGGCCGGGCGAGGATTTCGACATCCGGATTCTCGGACTCCTTCATGCCGTCCTCTTCGTCGGCGCCCTGGGACTCTTCGCGCTCGCGACGCGGGGACTGCCGCCCGTCGCGCAGGTCGTGGCCCTCGTGGGCGCCGCGTTCTTCTTCACGGACGTCGGCTACGTCGCGCCCTTCCAGTCCCTCTACAGCCAGACCGCCTCCTGGCTCTTCCTGCTGCTCACGGTCGGGGTCGTCGCCGTCGCCGTCGCCCGAGGGCGTCTCGAGGGACCATGGCTGCTCTTCTACTTCGCGGCCGCCGCCGGATTCGTCGGCTCGAAGCCGCAGGAGTCCTTTCACGGTCCGCTCCTGGCGATTCTCGGCATCGTCCTGGCCGGAGTTCCGGTCCGGGCGTGGTGGCGCTGCGGTGCGGCATGGCTCGCCGCGGGGCTCGTCGGACTCTCGGTCCTCTATTACCTCGCGATCCCCGGGCGCCCGATCCGCGAGGTCGGCCTCTACCACTCGGTCTTCATGGAGCTCCTGCCGCTCGCGAAGGATCCGGGGCGCGACCTGCGCGAGCTCGGGCTCGACCCCCGGCTCGCGAGCTACTCCGGCGTCAACGCCTACCAGTCCGAGGCGCCGCTGGGCTTGCCCGATTTCCGCAGGGCCTTCTTCGAGCGGTTCGGCTACGGCGACCTCCTGCGCTTCTATCTCCGCCACCCGGCGCGGTTGCGGGACCGGCTCGAGCGCGCGGGCCGCCGCGCCTTCGTCCTCCGCACGAACCTGGGCAACTTCGACCGTCGTGCCGGGTTCCCTCCCGGCGCCCGGAGCGAGCGATTCGCTGCGTGGAGCGCGGCGCGGGCGCGTCTCGGGGGCCGCGCGGGTCCGGCCTGGATCGTGCTCCTGCTCGCCGGAAGTCTCCTGACCGTCCTGCTGCTCCTGCCGCACACGCCCCGCGGGCGGCTGCTGCGCTGGTCCGTGGCTCTCTTCGTCACGATGGCGGCCCTCGAGTTCTTCGTGTGCGCGTTCGCGGACTATCTCGGGGACGTCTCCAGGCACCTCTACGTCTTTCAGGGCATGTTCGACCTGCTTCTTCTCTTCGACTTGACCTGGATCGCCGTCGGCCTCGCGGGCGTTTTTCGCGCCGCACCCGTGGTATCGAGGGTCAAAGCGGGTTAGAGTCGTCGCGTGGAAGCTCACCCGGCGGAGGCCGCCGTCACTCCGGAAACTCCGCCCGATCCCAGGGCCGGCAAGCGCGCCAACTTCGACCTCTATCTCTCGAATGTCGATGCCGGCGCGCTCGAGGCGACGAACAAGCCCGTGCAGCTCTTCCTCGAGGTCAGCTCGCGCTGCAACCTGCGGTGCAAGAAGTGCGGCTTCGCCTGGGATCCCTCGCTCGCGAAGAACGGGCGCGACCTCTCCTGGCCGATCCTCGCGCGCATGGACGAGTTCTTCGCCGCCGCGGTCGAGGTCTATACCTTCGGCTATGGCGAGATGTTCCTGTACCCGGAGCTCGCCCCGCTCGTCACCGTTCTGAAGAACCACGGGTGCCGCACGTCGGGAATCACCAACGGCGTCCTCATCCGGCCGGCCGACGTCGTGTGGCTCGTCGCCACGGGCTACGATCAGCTCACCTTCTCGATCGACGGCGCCACCGAGGAGACCATGGAGAAGCTCCGCGGGGCGAGCCTGGCGAAGATCCTCGGCACGCTGCGCCTCATCCACGAGGAGAAGGAGCGCCGCAAATCCGAGTTTCCCCGGATCGTCGTCAATTTCGTCGCCCAGAACGACAACTACCGGGAGCTCCCGGACCTGGCGCGTCTGCTGGCGCCGCTGAAGGTCTTCTTCATGGGCATCAATCCGCTTCACCATTACGCCGAGGCGGTCGGTCCCTACGAGGGGTACTACAAAGACTTCCGGCTCGGATCGATCCCGCGGGAGGGTTTCCTCGCGGCCGTGAACGAGGCGCAGTCGATCATGGAACCGACGGGAACGACCTTTCAGTGCTTCGTCAATCCCGACTTCGAATGGCCGGCTGGCGCGCCCGTCGAGGGCGAGCGCGTGGCGCTTCACAATCGGGACCTTCCGGAGCCTCCCTCGGCGGCCGAGATCCCGACGCAGCTCGCGACCCAGGCCTCGGAAGTCCCCTCGCCGGCGCCCGTTGACGTCTCGGCGTCGCCGGAGACGCCGGCGGCCGTGCCGACGAATCCAGCGACCGGCCTCCCGTTGATGTACTGCCACTATCCGTGGACCACGCTCTATCTCTCCGCCGCCGGCAAGGCGCGCGTCTGCTGCTTCATGTCGGTGCACGAGGACCTCGGGGAGTTCACCGGCGACGGGACGGTCGGTGCCGCCTGGAACGGCCCGGCGTTGCAGTCGGTGCGCGAGCACATCCGCGACGGGCGGGTGCACCCGGCCTGCAGGGAGTGCGTGGCGCACCGGACCTACGAGGTCCACGCCTCCGCGATGCATCCGATCCGCGCCGAGCTCGGCCTGCTCTCGCCCGCGGCTCCGCCGGAGCCGCCGCTCGAGCTCGCTCCGGAAGCCGCGACCGAACCGAACCGCGAGGAGGAGGCGGGACTCCTCCGGAAGATCTGGCGGCGCTGGCGCGCACCCGAGAGCGAGCGGCCGGGCCGCCCGCTCTGATTCACACCTTCGAACGCAACCAGAGGCTGCCGCCCCCGGCCATGACGCCGGGAACCGCCGGGACGAAGGGCCTCAAGGCCTCGATGTCGGCCTTCTGCAGGTAGTGGACGCCGACGAGGATCTCGTACTTCGTGCTGTTCGCGAGCAGGGCGGCGAGCACGTACTGCTCGTTCCAGTAGCAGAGGGCCTCCTCCGACCAGTACCTCGGATACTCGAAGGGCAGGCAGATGTCGTGGACGTGCACGAGCACGCCCGCGGGCAGACGCGGCAGGATCCTCAGGAACAGGTGGTTCACGTCGGAGCCCGTCTTGGAGATGTGGGAGCCGTCGATGAAGAGGATGTCGGAGGCGCCCAGACCGAGGAAGATCTCGTCGGGCGCCTCCTGAACGGGAAGCGCCTGCACGTCGACGGGCGCCTCGAGCCGGGCGAGCCACTCCGGCGCGTGCGGATCGATGCAGAGAATCCGCCCCGTGCCATTCGCCCGGACCGCGCGGGCCGCGAGCTTCGTCGAGTGGCCCGCGCCGACCTCGACGATGCGGGCCGGGCGGAACCGACGGATCAGCGAGTAGTAGAGCGAGCCGTCCGAGTGACTGAACTGCTCGTTGCCCCAGTAGTAGGCCGTCGGATCGCCTTCGGCCCTTTCGTACGGGAGCGCCGACAACTCGGCGGCGAAGCTCGGCGTCTCCTTCAGGAACGCCCGTTGCGCGTCGAGGTCCCAGGTGCCGCAGTCCGGGAACGTCCCGCCCCAGACCTCGGCCGGCAGATCGGCCGGGGAGAAGACCGGCGCATAGAAGAAGTCGGGGAGAAGCTGAAGCCGTCTGTTCCGAGAATGACGGTGAAGGTCTCGAAGGGCCGGAAACCAGCCCGGGCGCTCGGAATCGAAGCCGAGCAATCGAAGGAGGGCGTCGAAGGACTGGGCGGAGTTCGGCGCGGATCGATCCGACGCGACCGCGACCTCTCGGGCCTTCGGCTCCGTGTCGTCGGCAGCCCCGACCGCCGGGAGGATAGAAGGGCCCGCGAGGGTCGAGGCCCGGCCGGCCGCGACGAGCAGGAACACCCCCGCGATCAGAAGTATCGGGCAGAGGCGCCGGATACGTCGGAACCGGTCGCCCGACGCGAGCGATTGCAGGAGCAGCGGCTGAGGGACGGCGTAGGTTCGAAGGTCCACGTCGGTCCAATCCATCTTTCGGTCCGGGTGGTAGTAGTCCCAGCGGTCGGGCCGCGGTACGAAAGTCGGCCGCCCGTCTCCGTCTCGCGACCTGATCCAGGTGGCGAACAATCGAGCGTTGAAATCGACGTGGTTCCAGGTCGGATCTCCCTGAAGCGCCTGCAGGGTCAACGGAGTGGCCCTCATCGCGACGAAACCCAGGTTCCCGTAATAGAACATCGCTCCCAGAAACGACACGGCCAGTCCGCCCGCGGCGCCGACGAGGAGCGCGGCACGCAGAGCACCGGCGAATTGACGGCCCCGCAGGGGTGGGGCCAGGCACAACAGGAGGGGCGCGACGGCCGAGTGGAGATAGCGCGGGCCCCAGGTCTCGTCGGCCCAGTATCGAAACAGCGATAGGGGCGCGAGGCATCCGAGGAGCGTCAGGACCGCGAAGATCGCGACGCGCGGTTCCCGGCGGAAGCACGCCGGCACGAGCACGATCGCCAACGCGGCGAGCGGCGCGAAGACGAGAAGGCCCTTCGTCGGCGAGACCAGGGTCGCCGCCAGGCCCGCGAGAGAGGAAATCGGGTCATGGGGGCGCCACGCCTGCGCCACGTACTTCGTGCCGCCGAATCGAGCCCACGAGAGAATGCGAAAGTACTGGTTCGTGACCAGGGCAATGGCGATCGCGGCGCCGACGGCGACGAGTCGGACGGGCTGGCGCCGAAGCATGGCCCAGGCCAGATAGGCCACGACCGGTACGAGCGCAAAGCCCGCGGACTTTGCCGACACCGCGATCGCCGCAAAGACCGCAAAGGCGATGGTCTGCCGCCCCGTCGCCCGCGGCGAAGCTGTCAGGGCCACATACCCGGCCGCGAGGAGGAAGAGCGACTGGGTCGTTTCCAGGCCGATGTACGCATACGGCCAGAGCATCGTGCAAAACGCCGCCGCCATCGCGAGCCAGAAACCGACTCGCCGACTCCCCGAAAGGCGCGAGGCCCACACGAAGAGGAGCGTCACCAGCGCCGCCGTCTCGAGCACCGGGTAGAGCGCGAGCTCTCGCTCACCCGACTCGGGACCGCGGAGCGCGCGCCCGACGGCGATGAATGGACACTCGACGAGGACGGAGGTGAGGCCGTTTCGGGGCCAGTCGACTCCGAGCCCGGCGGACCGGAACCGCACGCCGGTCTCGAGAATCTGCCGGCAGGCGCGGATCTCCTCGGCGGTGTAGCCCATCTGCGCGATCGCGAAGGGCGAGAGGGAGGCGTAGAGACAGGCCAGGCCGGCGAAGAGAATCAGGGCCTGGAAGCGCAGACGACCGAAGCGGCGCACTCGAGGCGTCAGCCTAGCATGGCGATTTCGCGGTCGTCCCGTCGCGGAGTCTGGCGTAGGCGAGAACAGAGACGACGGCGGCGGCCGGAGCCAGTTGCGCGGCGAGACGAAAATACGCCTGCTCGATCTGGAGCTCCAGAGGCCACGTCGAGAAGAGGAAGGGAGCGGCGGCGACGATCAATCCGGCGGCCGTCGTGGCCGCGACGGCTCTCTCGCGATTCGAGCCCCGGATGAAGAGAGCGAGGGCCGAAACCCAGAACGCAGGCCAGAAGAGACCCCATCGATTCGGGTCGACGAGTTGAATCAGGCAGAGCCAGGCGGTGCGCGGGAGCCGCGCGAAGGCGTCCGCGAGTTTTCCGCCGTACACGAACTCGGGCGCGGAAATCCATCGCACGTACGCGAATCGGAGCGCGAAGAACGCCGCGACGATCGTGATGCCCCGCCCGTGGCGACCGGCCTGGCGGGGGAGGCCGCGAAGCGATTCGAGCGACCAGTAGAGCCCGACGCCGGCGCAGGCCAGCACGGCGAGGATCGTCCCCTCGGCCTTGACGGTCGTGAGCGCGCCGATCAGCCAGGGAACCGAGTCGTTGCGCCCGGCGAGGGCCGCACCGGTGACGGCGGCGACGACCGCGGCCTGAGGCATGTCCGCATAGGCGCCCGCGGCAAACTGGGTCGACAGCGCCGGGACGAGACCGACCAGCAGCGTCGCGACGGCAGCGAGCCGGGCCGAGAGGCATGACCGCGCGGCGCCGAAGGTGCCCGCGAGGAGAGAGAGATAGAACAGCAGAAATACCGGCTTGAGCTTGTCGAAATCGAAGCCTCCTCGAAGAAGCGCCACCAGCGCCTCGCAGAGAGGAACCAGTGGCGGATAGGCGAGGTGGCGGAGATCGTAAAGATCGTTCGGGAACCACACCCGTGTCAGCCCGCCGACGTGCGAGAGGAACTGCGCCTTGGTGGCCCAGATGAGGAAGCCGTCCCACAGGTACTGGTAACGGAAGTTGAGGGCGGCGAAGCCGGCCGCGGCGACAGCCACGCCTCCGAGAATCAGCAGCGCGACCGGGTCACGGGCGGCGTCGGTCGCCATCGCCGTCGGCTTTCCCGAGCGGCGAAGGCGCGCTCCCACGGCGATCGCCAGGCAGGCTCCGAGGATGATGGCTTCCGCGATGACCGCTCCGTGCGGAAAGACGAGAGTGAGAGGAAAGAGCGCCGCCGCGGAGGCGCCCATTCCGACGAGCATCGCCTCGTTCCCGTCGACGAGCCTCGACGAGCGGCGTCGAAGGATGAGTTCACCGAGGGAGGCGAAACCGAGGGCGAGGAGAAAAGTGAGGATCAGCTCCGGAAGAGGAACCCTCACGGAAAAAGCTCGCCGAACGAGACGCTATCCGGCAGTCCGGCGAGCCGCCCGAGGTCCCGCCGTCGGAGGAGGGGCGGGGCGGATCGCGATGCCCCGATCACGACCGCGTAACGGCATGAGTATCGCTCCCGGAGCTGCCGGATCGCGGCGTCGCCCGTGGGGTCGAAGACGACCACGACCCGGTTTCTGGGGTAGAGGCCTCGCTGCCAGAGGCGGGCATGCCAGACGGTCGATGACGTGGCGAAGAGCAGGAACGTTTCTCCCTCGGGCACGGCGCTCCGCACGGCCTCCATTTGCCCGCGATCGACGTCCGAGAAGATGCTCGGTCCGGCGAAGGCGTACGCGAGACGAAGATCGGGGACCGTCGCCCGGACTTCGACGAAGAGAGACGATGCGACGACGGAAACTGCTCCGAGGGAAAGCAGAAGAGAGCGCGCTCCTCCGGAACTTCGAGCGCGGGGAGAGGACGAAGGGTCCACGCTCGGCGATGATACTGCGCCGGATCGTGCCGCTCACGCCGTGATCGGCCGCCGTCCGACCAGCAGTTGAAAGTCGCTCGGCAGCAGCCCGGAATCGAGGAGAGCGTCCTCCGTCTGGTACACGCCGGACACGAGCCGCTCCGCCTCCGGATCTCCCGGCGCGAAGTTGTGGATGATTCCGTTGTACAGAAGATGCTGGACCGTGCCGCCGAGCGCGCGCCGCTGCACGATCTCGAGCTTCCGCGCGAAGAGGGGTGCGATCTCGGCCGACCGGATCGACTCGAAGGGCGATGCGGCCGCGACGTCTTCCGCCGCCGGACGACCCTCGTAAGGCTTGACGGCTCCCCAGGGAAGGATGCGGAAGCGCTCGGGGAGGAGTCCGGTCAGGGTCCGCGTGACGTCCATCTGGGCGTCCGTCCACTGGAACTGGGTCGGCCCGACGTACTCCTCGAGAATGAAGAGGCCGCCGGGGGTGAGGGCCGCGAGCACTCGATCCATGATCGCCTCGAGCTCGAGAAAGTGGTGGAAGGAGTGCGAGGAGACGATCAGATCGTACCGGCCCGGCTCGAGGGGGACGTCGTTGCAGTCGGCAACGGTGAATCGTCCCGGGATCCCGGCGGCCTGCCGCTTCTTCTCGGCCTCCTCCACCCGCTCCGGGCTCGCGTCGACTCCCTCCACCGACCGCGTCGTCCCGGCCGCGACGAGGCGCATCGAGAGCGCGCCCGAACCGCAGCCGAGGTCGAGACTACAGGACGCGGGGCGGCCCAGGTGCCTCGGGACCCAGGAAGCCCAGGCGAGGCCGTCGATCAGGCCCCGCTCGGCGTAATGCGCGTTGATGCTCGGATGGTCGAGCCAGCCGAGCATCTGGCCGGTCGCCTCGAGCACGAGGTGGTCGCTCCACTTCCGGCTCTCGACGGAAAGCTTCTCCCGGTAGTCGGAGGATCGCGGTTCAGTCAAGGAGTATGGGGACGATGATACGACGCGTCGATTCAGCGGCGGACTACTCTCCAGGAGCCGGGAGCGCCCGATAGGCGAGGGGGTCCAATGGCCGGCCCGGCCCTCCGGCGCGGAGGACGTCGGGGGCTCCGCCGGAGGCCTCGACGCTCTCGAGGAAGTAGGCCGCGATGCGGCGGGCGTGCTCGTCGAGCCGCTCGCCCTCGATGTTCGACAGCATCACGACGACCAGGCGCGCGTGCGGCACGACGACGATCGCGGCGCGCCCGCCGACGCCACGGCCCCCATGCCACGCGACGGTCCGTCCGCGCGCGTCGGCGTCCACGTGCCACCCGAGCCCGTATCCCGTCTCGGCCCCGTTCCGCGTCTTCTGGCGGGTGAAGAGGGCGCGCAGCGTCTCGGGTCGGACCATCTCGCCGTTCACCAGCGCCGCGCCGAAGCGCGCGAGGTCGCCGGTCGTCGAGACGAGGCCGCCCGCGCCGTAACGGCAGCTGACATCGACCTCCCGGGCCGTCGAGAGCAGCCCGAACCACCCGCGCTCGTAGAAGAGGGTGCGTCCCGGCAGAAACCGCCGCGGGTCGTCGGCCATCGTCGAGGGCATGCCGGCCGGAGAGGCGACCGTCTCGGAGAGGAGCGACGCGAAGTCCTTTCCGGCGGCCGCCTCGAGGACCGCCGAGAGGAGGACGTACCCGGGCCGCGAGGGGACGAAGGCGAGGCCGGACGGCCGCACGAAGATGCTCGGCGAGAGCCGCCCCGCCGCCTCCCGCGCGCTCGCGCACGGCGCCGGCGCGCCCTCGTCCGCCGGAAAGTCGCCCGCGCCGGAGAGATGGGCGGCGAGCTGGCGCGCCGAGACCGGCAACGGCGCGTCGGCCGCGCCGGGCAGGTATCGCTGGATCGGCGCGTCGAGGTCGAGGCGGCCCTCGTCGGCGAGCCGCGCCATGACGGCGGTCGTGAGCGGCATGGCGACCTCGTAGATGCGGAACTGCGTCGAGCGCGACACCGGGCGGTGGCGCTCGACGTCGGCGTATCCGAACGCGGTCGACCAGACGACGTCGTTGCCGACCGCGACCGCGACGGACGTTCCGGGGTAGAGCTGGAGCGCCGGGTCGAGCAGAGCGCGCGATCGCTCGATGGCCTTCGCGTAGGGCGGCGGCGGCGAGCCGGCCCCTGCGGACGCGGCGGAGAGCGCCGCCGCGAGGAGCGCCGCCGCGGCGCCGCGGGGCCGGGGACCCGCGCTCACGCGACCGCCGCCGGCAGCGCGCCCGCCGCGATGCTCGCGCCCTCGGGAAGCGCGCCGGACGGCACCGAGGAATCGGCGGGAACGAACGGGAGGCTCAGGCGCACGCGGCAGCCGTGGCCCGGCGCGCTCTCGAACGCGAACTCGTGGTCCTCGCCGTACAGGAGCGCCAGGCGCTCCCGCGTGTTGCGAAGCCCGACGCCGCCGCCCTCGGGCCGCTCGCCGGCCGACGGGCCCGGACCGTCGTCGGTCACGACGAGCGAGAGCCGCCCGTCCCGCTCGCGCCGCGCGCGGACCTCGACGCGTCCGGCGCCCGGACGCGCGGCGATGCCGTGCTTGATCGCGTTCTCGACGAGCGGCTGGAGGATGAGCGTCGGCACGAGCGCGTCGCCCAGGCCCTCCGGCACGTCGAGAGAGACGGCGAGCCGGTCGGCGAAGCGCGTCTTCTGGATCTCGAGGTAGACCGAGAGGATCTCGATCTCGCGGGAGAGCGGCAGCAGGTCGTAGGCCTCGTTCTGCAGCGAGAGGCGCAGCAGGTCCGACAGGCGGCGCACCGTGCGCGAGGCGGCGTCCGCGTCGCGGAAGACGAGCGGAAGGATGCTGTGGAGCGCGTTGAAGAGAAAGTGGGGATGCAGCTGCGACTTGAGCGTCTCGAGCCGTGCCCGGGCGAGGCGCGTCTTCAGCTGCGACGCGCGCACGGCTCGCTCGCGGGAGAGATGCGCGTACGTCACCGTCCAGGTCGCGCCGACGATCGCCCAGAACGTGGCGAATTCCGTCAGGTACGACCACGACAGCATCTCCGCCAGGGCGGCAATCTGCTTCTCGACGACGCAGGGGAAGCCCATCAGGAGGGGATACGCGAGCTCGAACGCCATCCCGTGAACGAGCGGCGCGGCGGCGCCAGCGACGAGGAGCGCGCCGGTCGGCGCGGCCCAGCGGCGGCGGCTCGGCATGCAGCGCTTCGCGAGCGCCACGACCGCCGGCGTCAGCGCGGCCCAGAGATAGGCGGAGAGGAGGCACTGCGCGAGCGCCTCCGAGAGGCCGAACTCCAGGCGGTGGCGGTGGAAGGGGTCGCTGAAGTAGCGGTCGGCGCCCCGGAAGAGGCCGACGAGGGTCCAGATCGCCAGCACGCCGGCGGCCGTCCTCGCCGAGAACGCGAATCGGAAGCGGGTCACGCCGCCCCCCGGACCGAGAGCGTGGGCGCGGTCGCCGGCGCATGGGGCAGCCAGAGCGCGACCCGGTGACCGCCGCGCTCGTCTCCCGATAGCGCGAGCCCGCGGCCGCCCGGATACAGCAGCTCCAGACGCTCGCGCGTGCCCCGCGCGAACGAATCGTCGAGCGGAACGCCGTCGGCCGAAGCGTCCTCCGCGGGCCCCTCCTCGACCTCGAGCCGCAGGGCGTCGCCGTCGGTGCGGGCGCGGATCGAGACCCGCGCGCGGCCCGACCGCCGGCGTGGTCCGTTCGCCATCGCCCCCTCGCACAGCGGCAGCAGGAGCAGGGCCGGGACGGACGCGTCCGCCGCATCGGGCGCGACGTCGAAGGAGACCTCGAGACGGCCGGGCAGCCGCGTCTCCTCGATCGCGAGGTACGTCCGCGCCGCCGCGAGCTCCTCCCGAAGCGGCACGCAGCCGCCGGCCTCGTGGTGCAGGGCGAGGCGGAGGATGTCGCCGAGCTGGACCACGGTGCGCGCCGCGGCGGCGGGATCGCTCCGGATCAGCGGAAGAAGCATCGCCAGCGTGTCGAAGAGAAAGCCCGGCTGGAGGCGGAGCTTCAGCGTCTCGAGCTGCGCGCCCACGAGATCGCGCTCGAGCTCGGACGCGCGGATCTCGCCGTCGCGGTACGCGCGGAAGTCGTCGACGCCCCAGGCGACTCCCGCGATCGCGAAGAACGTGGCGAGGCGCGCGGCGCCCCCGAAGGCGAGCGTGGCGAGGACCGTGCCGAGGAAGTCGGGACCGCGCCCCGCCGCATCGGCCACGCTCCAGAAGGCGGTGGTGACGAGGAGGTGGAGGAGCGAGGCCGCGATACCCGCGGCGGCGAGGAGGCCGAGGTTCCCGACGAAGGCGCCGCGGCGGGGCCGCCACCGGCGCGCGGCGCCCAGGCACGCCGGGGTCAGGAGCGCCCAGATCGCGGCGGTGACGCCGCTCGCGGCCAGCGCGCCGCCCCACGAGAGGGCGAGGCTCGGCTCGAGCGACGCGCCGCGCAGGTAGCGCTGCGTGGCGATGAACAGGGCGGCGCCGGTCCACATACAAAGAACCGCCACCCCTCTCCCTCCGGGAGAGGGGGTAGGGGTGAGGGGCGTGCCTTGGCCCACCTCTTCCCCCTTTTAGACGGCCAGCCTCCGGAAATCCTTCAGGCGCTCGCGGTACGTGCTCGAGAGCGTCAGCCGCGTGCCGTCCTTGAGCGTGACCGCGTAGTCGCCGTTGAACCATGGGTGCATGTCCCGAATCCGCTCGATGTGCACGATCGTCGAGCGGTGGATCCGGAAGAAGTGCTTCGGGTCGAGGCGCGCCTCGATGCCCGAGGTCGTCTCGTGGTAGACGTAGACGTCCTTGCCGACGTGCAGCCGGACGTTGTTCCGCGCCGACTCGATCCAGTCGATGTCCTCGACGCGCAGGAAGACGCTCCGGTCCTCCTTCTTGATCAGCAGCCACTCGGGATACTGCCGCTCCCGCTCGATGTCGTCCAGGAGCGCGCGCAGCTGCGTCTTCAGATCCTTCGACGCGCTGCGGTCGATCGCGGCGCGCGCGCGCTCGACCGCCTGGTGCAGGCGCTCGCCCGAGAAGGGCTTCATCAGGTAGTCGACCGCGTGCGCCTCGAAGGCCTTCAGCGCATAGCGATCGAAGGCCGTCACGAAGACGACGGCCGGGAGGTTGTCCGGCTCGAGGCTCGCGAGCACTCCGAACCCGTCGAGGCCCGGCATCTGCACGTCGAGGAGCACGAGGTCGGGCTTCTCGGCGGCGATCGCGCGGACCGCCTCGAAGCCGTCGCCGCACTCGCCGATGACCTCGAGGTCGGGCTCGTCCTGCAGTCCGTTGCGCACCCACTCACGCGCGAGAGGCTCGTCGTCTACGATCAGAGTTCGGATCTTCATCCCGGACCTCCTTCGTTCCCTCGGCAACGTTTCCCCGTCTGATACGTAAGGAAACACAGGGAGTTATCGAAAATGCCGGGCGACGGTGAACTCAAGATTCCGGACGAAACGTTCAGAAACCGGAATGGCGAGCCGGAATCGCCCACCGTCGCCAAGTCGCTGAGGACGAACGCGGGGATTCGCGGGACGGCGCGGCGCGTCGACGCGAGCCCGCGAGACGTTCGTCCCGTTGGACTTTATTTTTGTTCGGCGATTCTCGCGTTCGGCGCGTTCCGTCCCGCGGGAATCGGACGTCCGGGGACCTCCGGAACGGCGACTTCCGCGACCGCCCCCGCTCCCGCATCGACCGTGACGCCCGCGGCGCGCGCCGGGGCCGACCTCTTCCGGTCGACCGTGCGGCCCGTGCTCCTCGCCCACTGCGCGCCCTGCCACGAGCCGGGCGGGACGATGTACGACCGGCTCCCGTTCGAGAACCCGCTGGTCGTCGCCGGCCACCGCGCCGGCGTGCTGCGGCGGCTGAAGGGCGAGGACCGCGCCGCCGTGGAGAAGTGGCTGGCGACCCTGCCGCCGCCGGCCGCGACGCCGTAGCTCGACTCGTTCCGACTGACCCGCCGGCGAGGGCTTGAAGCTTCGATATCGATCATCTATATTGCGAGGCCGCGATGAGACCGCACCGGACCGAGCTGCTGAAGGGGACGCTCGACCTGCTGATTCTGCGGACGCTCGCCCTCGAACCGCGGCACGGCCTCGCGATCGCGGACCGGATCGCGCAGATCACCCGAGGGACTTTCGTCGTCAAGCCGGGCTCTCTCTTTCCGGCGCTCCATCGGCTCGAGCAGGAGCGATTCATCGTCGGCGCCTGGGGCGAGTCTGAGGAGGGCTTCCGGGTCAAGACGTACCGGCTCGCCGCCGCCGGCCGCCGGCAGCTCGAACGCGAGACGGCGCAATGGAAGCGGATCGTCCTCGCCGTCGGCCAGGTGCTGGAGACGGAGTAGAGCGGCATGACCCTCGCGCGGCGGATTGCCGGTCTCTGGCGGACTCTCTTCCGGCGCGCGCGTCTCGACGCGGACTTCGAGGACGAGATCCAGGGGTATCTGCGGACTTCCGCGGAGCGGAAGATCCGCGACGGACTTACCCCGGATGCCGCTCGCCGCGAGGCGGCGCGCGAGATGGGCAGCCTCGACTGGATCCGGGAGGAGACGCGGAGCGCGCGGGTCGGCGCCGGCGTCGAGTCGGCGCTGCGCGACGCGCGATACGCCGCTCGCGGGCTCCGGCGTTCTCCCGGCTTCGCCGCCGCGACCATCCTGACGCTCGCCCTCGGCATCGGCGCCAACATGGCGATCTTCTCCGTCGTCAACGCGATGCTGATCGCGCCGCTGCCGTATCGCGACTCGGGCCGTCTCGTCTTCGTCTGGTCGGACATGAGCGAGGAGGGCTATCCACGCGCCCCCCTCTCGGGACCGGAGCTCGAGGACCTGCGCCGTCGCACTCGGGGGTTCTCCGGTTTCGGCGCGATCTGGGCGAACACGGCGACGCTCTCGGGCGACGCGGAGCCGGAACAGGTCCGGATCGGCTTCGTGACGGGGGATTTCTTCCCCATCCTCGGCGCGGAGGCGAGCCGCGGACGGACGGTGCGCGAGGGCGACGACGAGGGAGAGGCGCGCATCCTCCTGTCCGACGCGCTCTGGCAGCGGCGCTTCGGGGGCGACCCGACGATCGTCGGCCGCCGCATCCTCGTCAACGGCGAGCCGACGACGGTCGTCGGCGTCATGCCGCCCGCGTTTCGGCTCCTTCTTCCGCCGGATTCCGCCGTCCCGGACGATCTCGAGGCGTGGACTCCCTTCTGGCCGAAGATGACGAACGACCCGCGGGGCCAGCAGTTCCTCCGCGTCGTCGGACGGTTGAGGCCCGGCGTCACGCTCGAGCAGGGGCGGCGCGAAGTGGACGCCGTCGCCGCCGCGATCTCGCGCGAGTTCGCCGATTACGGCGCGGCGGGCCGGCGCTACGACACCGTCGGGCTCCACGCCGACGGCGTCCGGGAGGTGCGGCCCGTGCTGCTCACCCTCTTCGCGGGTGTCGCGATCCTGCTGCTGATCACCGGCGTCAACGTCGCGGGCCTGCTCGCGGCGCGGGCCGCCGCGCGGCGGCCGGAGATCGCGCTGCGCATGTCGCTCGGGGCGGGCCGCGGGCGGTTGTTCCGGCAGTGCCTCGTCGAGGGCCTGATCCTCGCGGCCCTCGGCGCGGTCGCCGGGCTCGCGGTGGCCCGCGCCAGCCTCGCCGTGCTCGCCGCCATCCGTCCGGAGGGTTTGCGGCGCATCGCGGCTTCCTCGATCGACGGCCGCGTCCTCGCCTTCACGGCGGCGACGACGCTCGTCTGGGGCGTGCTGCTGTCGCTCGCGCCGCTCGCCGAGGTCTCGCGAGTCTCGCTGTTCACCGCGCTGAGGCCGCCCGCGGGCCGCTCCCGGTCGCGGCTGCGCGCCTCTTTCGTGGCGGTGCAGATCGCGCTCGGCGCGATGCTCCTCGTGGGGGCGGGTCTCGTCGCGCGAACGTTCCTTCACTTGCAGAGCGTGGACCCCGGCTACCGCGCCGACCGCGTCCTCTCGTTCCGTCTCGCGCTGCGCGGCCCCCGCTACAACTCGCCCGGGACGTTCAACGTCTTTTCACCGGGAGTTCGGGCGGGCCCTCGCCGCCCTGCCCGGGGTCGAGGCCGCCGGCGCGGTGAGCCACCTCCCGTTCGACCACATCCCGAACTGGGGAGGGCCGTACCTGACGGCGGCGAGCGCCGACGCGAGCGGGGCGCCGATGGCCGATTATCGCGCGGTGACGCCCGGCTTCTTCGCGGCGATCGGGGCGCGGCTCGTCGCGGGTCGAAACTTCGAGGAGGCGGACCTGGAGACCAGTGCGCCGGTCGCGATCGTCGACGAGCGCCTCGCTCACCTGGCCTGGCCGGGGAGAGACCCGCTCGGGCGGCGGCTCGAGGTGGATCCGGGATCCTCGGGCCGGCCGGAGCAGTGGGTCACGGTCGTCGGCGTCGTGCGCCACCTGCGGGACCGCACGCTCACGCGCGACATTCGCGAGCAGATCTACTTCCCGCTTCGCCAGGTCATCCGCAATCCATCGGCGTACGTCGTGCGCACCTCCGGCGATGCGGCCGGGCTCGCGGGGCCGATCCGGCGCCTGCTCGCGCGCATGGACCCGGCACTGCCGATCTCGGAGGTGCGCCCGCTCGCGGACTACGTGTCGGCGGCCAGCGCGGGACAGCGCTTCACCATGATCCTCGCGTCGGCGTTCGCGGGTATCGCGCTCCTGCTCGCGTGCGCGGGTCTCTACGGCGTGGTCGCCTACTCGGTGGCGCAGCGGCGCAAGGAGCTCGGCGTCCGCCTCGCCCTCGGCGCGCTGCCCCGACAGGTGCGCGGGCTGGTGCTCCGGGAAGGGCTCGCGGTCGTTTCGGCCGGGCTCCTGGTCGGTCTGCCGGCGGCCGCGCTGGCGGCGCGACTCCTCCGCGCGCAGCTCTTCGGCGTGACGCCGGGCGACGTCCGGACTTATCTCGGGGCGGTCGCCGTCCTCGGTCTCGCCGCGATCCTCTCGGCGTGGCATGCCGCCCGGCGCGCGACGGGCGCGAGCCCGCTCGAGGCCCTGCGCGCCGATTGAGGCTGTTCGGAAGGGCGCTACGGCTTCTTCGAGTAGGTGCCGTCGAACTGGACTCCCCAGGTCTTCCCGCCGTCGGATGAGGACTCCCAGAGCTGGCGCACGCGGCCGTCCGGAAGCGGCGTCCAGGTGATCCGCTGTCGGGATGACCCGTCGCCGCCCTGCAGGACCATCCTTCCGCCCTCGACGCCGCCCGACAGGAGGAGGACCGTGCCGCTCTGGTCGACCCACGTCTGGCGCCAGCGGCGCGCTTCCTCGTCGTAGGCGTTCAAGCTCGTGCCCTGGTTCCCGAGCGCGCCCGTCCACTCCTCCCTCAGGGCGCAGCCGCCCAGAATCGGCGTGATGCGGTTGTGCCCCGCGACTTTCCCGTCGGGCCGCGTGACGTCCCATTCCCCGACCCAGAAGTCGAACTGACGGTGCTCGAGCGAGGCGCAGGGCTTCGGCGCGGCGCCGGCGCCGAGAAGCAGGACGAGCGGGACGAAAGCGAGCATCTCTGGTCCTCCTGGAGTCCTTTCATACGGAAATTGGGAGGGCGAGTTCGTGTGCCCGAGGACGAGGACGCTCCGGAGGCCGGCGGCCTCACCGCAGCCGGCGGAAGGCGTGCGTCTTGACGGCGATCCAGACGTCCGCGCCGCGCGCCAGCCCGAGCTCCCGCGCCGCCGCGCTCGTCAGCCGCGCGGTCCAGTCGAACCCGCCGGCGGAGATGCGAGTCCAGGCCGTGCCGTCCGACTCCTCGACCGATCGGACGCGGCCGCGGAAGACGTTGCGCGCCGAGACCCCCGTCAGCGGCTGCGTCGAGACGAGCACGTCGTCGGGAGCGACCGCGTAGAGCGCCGGGCCGGGCGTCGAGACGGGCTCGGCCGGAACGGCGAACCGCTGGCCGTGCGCCACGAAGACGCCGGCGGCCCCGGGCTCTCCGGCCGACAGCAGTCCGGACAGCACGTTGTCGAAGCGCGCCTCCGGGTCCTCGCGCGACATCTCGGCGATCGACTCCTCGGGCGAGCCGGCGTGGACGACCGCGCCGTCGCGGAGGACGAGGGCCGACTCCGCGACGGCGCGCGCCTCGCCGGCGTTGTGCGTGACGTACAGGAAGGGGATCGCCAGGCTCTCCCGGATGCGCAGGAGATAGGGGAGGATCCGGCCGCGCAGCGCCACGTCGACGCCCGCGAGCGGCTCGTCGAGGAGCAGGAGGCGCGGCTCCGTCGCGAGGGCCCGAGCGAGCGCCACCCGCTGGCGCTCGCCGCCCGAGAGGGTCGCGGGATACTGCCGCAGGAGCGGCTCGATCTCGAGGATTCGCACCGACTCGTCGAAGAGCCGCGTCGCGGCGCCCCGCCCCATGCCGAAGCGCACGTTCCCCTCGACGTCGAGATGCGGGAAGAGGCACGCGTCCTGGGGCACGTAGCCGATCCGCCGCCGCTCCGCGGGAGGGTTCACGCCGCGCGCCGTGTCCATGACGGTCGCGTCGCGGATGACGACGCGGCCCGCCGCCCTGGGCCGGAGACCGGCGATCGTCTCGAGGAGCGACGTCTTTCCCGAGCCGGACGGCCCGAGCACCGCGACGGTGTCGGCGGAGAGCTTCGCCTGGATCCGCAGCGGGAACCGCGAGAGCGACAGCGCGACGTCGAGCTCGATCACGCCGCGGTCTTCTGCGTGCGGCGCCGGGTGAGGATCTCGGAGGCGCCGACGACCGCGAACGCGACGATGGCGGTGATGCCCACGAGGCGGAGCGCGGCCTCGTCCCGACCGATGTGCGTGCGCTGGAAGATCGCCAGAGCCATCGTCTGCGTCCGGCCCGGGATGTTGCCCGCGATCATGATCGTCGCGCCGAACTCGCCGAGCGCGCGCGAGAAGGCGAGCAGCGTCCCCGCGAGCAGCCCGCGCCAGGAGAGCGGCAGGGCGACGCGCCGGAAGACCGCCCAGGGGCGGCTGCCGAGCGAGCGGCCCATCGCGAGCAGGCGCGGGTCGATCTCCTCGAAGGCAGCGCGGGCGGGGCGGACGAGGAGCGGGAACGACATCACGGCCGTCGCGAGGACGACCGCCTTCCAGGTGAAGAGGATCTCGATGCCGGCGCGATCGAGCAGCCGGCCGAGCGGTCCGGTCCGGTGCAGGGCCTCGAGGAGAAGGAGGCCGACCGCCGTCGGAGGCAGGACGAGCGGCAGCGAGAGCAGCGTCTCGACGAGGGTTCGCCATGGGCCCTGGCGGCGCGCGAGGATCCACGCCGCGCCGACGCCGAAGGGCAGGATCGCGATCGTCGCGAGCGCCGCCACGCGGAGCGTCAGCAGGAAAATCGAGAGGTCGGTCGGCGACGTCACGCGGCTAGGGGGCGCGGACGAGGAAGCCGCGCTTTTCGAACTCGGCGCGGCCCTTCGGCCCGGCGAAAAAAGCCACGAGGGCGGCGGCCTCGGCCGGGTGCCTGGAAGAAACCACCGGAGCGACCGAGTAGAGGATGGGCGGTCCGTGGGTGACGGTGTAGGCGATCTTCGACGCCATCGCGATCGAGGCATCGGTCCGATAGACGATCGCCGCGTTCACGCCTCCGCTGTCGACCGCGGCGAGCGAGCCGCGGACGTCCAGCGTGGGGACGATCCTCGGTTCGATCCTCTCCCACAGGCCGAGCCCGGTCAGCCACTTCTTCGCGTAGACGCCGACCGGGACCGCGGCCGGGTCGGCGAGCGCGATCTTTGGAAACGAGAGGAGGTCGTCCGGCGAGGCGACCTTCGCCATCGAGTCCTTCGGCACCATCACGATGAGCGCGTTCGAGAGGAACTCGCGCCGGTCGGCCTTCCGGACGAGACCGGCCGTTTCGAGCGAGTCCATCTTCGCGGTGTCGGCCGAGAAGAAGACGTCGGCCGGAGCGCCGGCCAGGATCTGGCGCGCGAGGTCGCTCGACCCGGCCAACGAGAAGGAGACCGTCTGACCGGTCTTCGCCGACCAGGCCGCGCCGAGGTCCTGGAGCGACTCGGTCAGGCTCGCGGCGCCGAAGACGAGGAGCTCGGGCTTCGGGTCGGCGGCGCCGAGCGGCAGCGCGGCAGCGAGAAGGAAGAAGGCGAGGAGCTTGCGCATGGGATCCCTCATCCGGCCCGGATCACCATCACCTCCGTCGCCTTGATCAGCGCGTAGGCGGGGGAGCCGGTCTTCAATCGGAGATCCATCACGGCGGCCTTCGTGATGATCGCCGTCAGCTTCTGGCCCGCGACGTCGAGCGTGACCTCCGCGAGGAGGCCCGAGACGCGGATCCGCGCCACGGTTCCGAGGAGTTTGTTGCGGCCGCTGATGGCGTCCAGGCCCGACGCGCCGCCCGCGGCCGAGCCGCCGAGCCGCCGGATCTCGGAGATCGGGATCCGATGGTGGCCGCCCGGCGTGCGCGTCGAGCGCAGCTTCTTCCGGTAGATCCACTGCTTGACGGTCGGATAGCTCACCCCCAGTGCGGCGGCCGCCTCGGCCGGGGTCAGTTGGCCGCGCGGCGGTTCGGTACGGCTCACGCGCCGATTATATACGGTTCAATACGGATTGACTTGCTTCGCTCCGCATGAAACGGAATGCTCCCGGCAGGCAGGAGGCGCGCATGACGGGTGGCGGCGTTTCGCGACGGGTCGGGTGAAGCGGCGGATGGCGATGGGGTTGCTGGCGGCGGCGATGGCGATGGGAGCGGCCCGGGCGCAGGAGGCCGACCGCCTCGCGGGCTCGGCGGCGGGCGGCTCGGACGGCTCGATCGACGCCGGTGCGGTCGAGCCGGGAACGACGATCGAGTTGTCGCCGCCCGAGAAGCATGCCACGACGCAGCATTTGTCCGATCTCTCGATCGGGAACTTCTTCACGCAGGGCTGGAACCAGGACTGGGAGAAGTGGCGCCACGACACGCCCGACATGGCGCTCCTGCGCGTCACGACGAACTTCCTCGAGCGCGAGATGCGGGCCGACTACACGAACACGGAGATCGCGAACAGCACGACGGCCGACTCGACCGATTTCGTCAACGTCCTGATGGCGTATGCGCTCAATCGCCGCCTCATGCTCGAGGTGGTCGGCAACTACCAGTGGAACGATCCCGTCCGGGGCGCCGGCGTGAACGGCTCGGGCGCCGCGTTCCTCGCGCGGTTCCAGCTCATCGAGAACGCGGACCAGTCGTACTCGTTCCAGGCGAGAGTCTCGGCGCCGAACAAGGGCATCGGGCAGACCCAGACGTCGCTCCAGTTCGGCCTGGCGGGATGGCAGGACGTGCATTCGTGGGTGCCGGCCCTCGGCCGCTTCGGCCTCTACTACTCCTTCCAGTACGAGGACCTGGTCGGCCCGCACCGCGTCGGCCAGATGCAGAACGACATCAGCTACGACGTGTCGTTCGCGGAGACATGGACGACGCCGACGACGAAGGTCTTCGGCAACCTCACGACGTTCCTCGAATTTTTCGGCCAGACCTTCCTCGACGGGACGAGCTCGGGAAAGACCAACGTGACGGTGACTCCCGGCGTCCGCTTCTGGTTCATCCCCGAGAACTCCCTCTCGCTCGGCGTCGACTTCCCGGTCAGCAGCAGGCCGGCGATCCACAACGTGTACCGCGTCACGTACATCTTGAACTTCTGACCCGAACCGGGGAAGCTGCGGCGGCATGAAGCGCGCGGCCGCCGCCCTCGTCCTTGCGCTCCTCGGCGTGGGCGCCGCCCGCGCCGAGGACGATGCGGCCGCGACGGCGCCGTCCGACGGCTTCCTCGACGGCTACTTCGGCATGGTCGCGCGGGCGCAGGCGTCGCAGCCGCACTGGATTTCGCCCCTCTTTACGACGACGCCCCGGCTGAACGAGCGCTTCCGCTTCGATTTCTCCTTCCAGGGGCGGCCGGGAGACGTGGATCTGACGAACTACGGGGCGAGCAAGGGCCTGGAGCTGATCATGACGGACCGCGTCGCGGTCACGTTCGGAATTCCGGGCTACCTCGTCCGCGACGCGCCGCGCGGCACGGAGAGCGGCTGGACGGACGAGACCTTCCAGGCGAAGTTCCGCCTCGCCTCCGCCCCCGAGGACCGCGGCAACTTCGTCTTCAGCGCCTTCTTCGGCGCTTCCGTGCCGACCGGCAGCGCGCCGTTCTCGTCCGACGTGCCGATTTACACGCCGACGCTCGCCTTCGGGAGGGGATGGGGGAGCCGCGAAGAGGGATTCGACGTTCAGTCGACGCTCGGCGTCAGCGTTCCCGGCGGCGACAAGGCCCGCGTCGGCATGCCCGTCGTCTGGAGCACGGCCTTCCAGGGCCACCTCGCGCGCTACTTCTGGCCGGAGTTCGAGATCGCGCTGACGCACTGGACCGACGGCCCCCAGGACGGGAAGTGGCAGGCGATCGCGACCGCCGGGATCGTGGCCGGCCGATTCCCGATCGCGGGGCGCGTCCACGTCGACGTCGGATTCGGCTACCAGTGGGCGATCAGCGCGTTCCGCACCTACGACAGCGCCTGGCTCGCGACGGCGCGCCTCCCGTTCTAGCCGGCTCGGACTCTGAGCGGGCCGCTCCGCGGCCCGACCGACGAGAGAGGGAACGTCGCTTCACGGCGCTCTCCCGGGAATTCTCACGATTCCGAACCGGTCGCGGGGCGCGGCGGTGGGGCGCTACCTTCCTCCCACCTGATACTCCAGCCGCGCCTGTGCGACGCGGTAGCGGTACTGCGCCTCCGCGTTGCCGATCTCCGCGCGGGTCTGCTGCAGCTGCGCCTGGGATAGCTCCACGATCGACGAGATGCCGAGGTCGTAGCGGCTGCGCGCGAGCTCGAGCGCAGCGTTCGACTGCTCGAGGAGTTGCCGGGCGACGTCGAGCCGGGCGTAGGCCGCGTTCGCGTCGAGCCACGCCGTCCGAACGTCGCGGACGACTTCGTTCTTCTGCTCGAGAAGCCGCTGCCGCGTCGCCTGCGCGCGGTACTCGGCCTCCTTCGCGCGCGCGCCGAAGAGAAAGCCGTTGAACACCGGGATCTCGACGTTGACGCCGATCGCGCCGTACCAGGGCGAGATCGCCTCGTCGCGCCAGGGCGCGCCGCCGGCCGCGCCGAGCGCGCGGATGCTCGGCAGGGACAGATCGCGCTCGGCGAGCTGAAGGCGCTCCGCGGCCCGGGCGTCGAACTCGAGCGCCGCGAGGTCGGGCCGCCGGGAAACGGCCGCCGCCAGGAGCACGCCGACGTCGGGCGCGGGCTTCTCGAGCGGCGCGGTCTCCTCGACCACCTCGATCGGGGGCCCCTCGCCCTCTCCGAGGATGGCCGCGAGCGCGGCGAGCGCCGCCTGCCGGCTGTTGTCGGCGTCGAGGAGCAGCAGCTTCGCCTCGGCGAGATCGACGTCCGCGAAGCGCGCGTCGAGCTCCGAGCGCAGCTTGCTCTGGGCGAGCGCGTGGATGCGGTCGGCCACCTGCTGGCGCGCCTCGACCGTCTGCTTCGCCACCCGCTGCAGCGCCTCGGCCTCGAGCGCGTTGTAGAAGCCCTGGTCCACCCCGAGCAGGACGTCCTCGAGCGTTGCGATTGCCCGCTGATCGTCCGCCTCGCCGTGGAGCTTCGCGCTTTCGAGGAGATTCGAGGTTCGGCCGAAGTCCGTGATCAGCTGGTTCAGGGTCAGGCCGCCGGCCGCGCGGTCGTAGATGGCGGGATTCGAGAGCCCGCCGGCCGAGATCCTCCCGCCCTCGTGCGCCGCAACCGCCGTCAGGTAGGCGTAGAGCGTCGGATAGAGCGAAGCGTTGACCTCCCGCGCGACCTCCTGCGACGCGAGCGCGTTCAGCCGGGAGAGCGCGATCGTGGGATTGTTGCGGCGGGCGAGGTCCTCCGCCTCGCCGAGCGTCAGTCGCCGCGCCGGGGGTGGAGTCTGCGCCGCCATCGGCGTCGGAAGGCCGGAGAGCGCGAGGAGAATCGTCGCCGCGCCGCGGATCACGAGGCCGCCTCGGCGGGCAGAGACTCGTCCCGGCGGTGGAGCCAGCGGTACGCGGCGGGAACGAGATAGACCGTGGCGACGACCGAGACGAGCAGGCCGCCGATGATCGCCTGCGCGAGCGGCGCGTAGGCCTCGGCGCCGGTGCCGAGCTTCATCGCCATCGGGATCAGGCCGATGATGGTCGCGAGGGACGTCATCAGGATGGGCCGCAGCCGGATCCGGCTCGCCCGGATGACCGCCTCGTCCGCCGGGATCCCGTCGCGGCGGAGGATGCGGGTGAAGTCGACGATGAGGATGCTGTTCGAGACGACGATGCCGACCATCATGATGAGCCCCATCAGCGACATGACGTTCAGCGTGCTTCCCGAGAGCAGGAGGATCAGCAGCACGCCGACGAGCCCCGGGGGGATCGCGAGCAGGATGATCAGGGGGTCGAGGAACGAGGAGAACTGCGCGACGAGGATCAGGTAGACGAGGGCGACCGCGAGCACGAGTCCGAGGGAGAAGCTTCGGAAGGAAGCGCGCATGCCCTGGACGGAACCGCGCAGGTCGACGCGCACGCCCTCGGGCATCTTCGTCTTCGCGAGGATTCGGTCGATCGCCCCGGCGAGGCGGCCGAGGTCCTCGCTCTTCGGCGCCACGTAGATGTCGATCACGCGGCGCAGCTGGTAGTGGTCGACCTCGGTCGGGGCCTCCAGCGGCTGGATCTTCACGACCGAGTCGAGCTGCGTGGGATTGACGCCGGCCGCCGCCCGCAGCGGGATCTGGCGCAGGTCCGACATCGTGCGGATCTGGTTCTCGGGATACTGGACCGTGAGCATGTAGTCGTTCCCGCTCTTCGGGTCCACCCAGTAGCTCGGCGCGATCATCTGGTTCGAAGTCAGGGCGGTGATCACGTTCGTCACGACTTCCCGCGAGGAGAGGCCGACGAGGCTCGCGCGCTCGCGGTCGACGTCGAGTCGGAGCGACGGGTAGTCGAGATCCTGCGGCACGAGCAGGTCGTTGACGCCCGGAAGCTTCCGCACCTCGGAGGCGATGCCGAGCGCGGTGCCATACGTGCGCTCGAGGTTCTGGCCGCTGACCTGGATGTCGATCGGCGCGGGAAGCCCGAGGTTCAGGACGGCATCCACCAGGCCGCCGGACTGGAAGTACGCCGCGAGCTCCGGAAGACTGTCGCGCAGGCGCGCGCGGACCCGGTTCATGTACTCGTAGCTGCCGACCTTGTGGTCCTCCTTCAGGCTGACCTGCACGAAAGCCGTGTGGGAGGCGGAGTTCGGCGTGTAGATCGAGGAGAAGCCGGGCGTCGTGCCGATGTTCGAGACGATCATACCGAGCTCGTTCTTCGGCACGATCCGGCGGATCTCGCCCTCCACGCGCTCGACGGCCTTCTCGGTCAGCTCGAGGCGGGTCCCCGAAGGGGCCTTCAGGTTGATCAGGAACTGCCCGGGATCCGTGCGCGGGAAGAACGCGACGCCGAGAAGCGGGGCGAGGAGGAAGGCGAGGACACAGACCCCCAGGACACCGGCGACGGTCGCCACGGGCCGCTCCACGCAGCGCGTCAGCGTGCGTCGGTAATGGTCGAGGAGCCGCTCGAACCGGTGGTTGAAGCGGTGGATCACCCGTCCGAAGGCGGAGCGGGTGTCGATGTGGTCCTCCTCGAGGTGCGCGCGCTTCAGGAACCGCGCGCAGAAGAGCGGCACGACCGTCATGGCCACGAAGTAGGACGCGAGGAGCGAGAACACGACGGCGAGCGCGAGCGCCACGAAGAGGAAACGGCTGACGCCGTAGAGGAAGACGACCGGAAAGAAGACGACCACGGTCGTCAGGGTCGCGGCGAGGACGGGGAGAGCGACCTCGGCGCCGCCGCGCTCGGCGGCGACCTCCGCGGGCTCGCCCAGCTCCATGTGGCGGAAGATGTTCTCCAGGACGACGACCGAGTTGTCGATCAGGCGCGACAGCGCGAGCGCCAGCCCGCCGAGCACCATCGTGTTGATCGTGCCGCCACCGGCGCTGATCGCGATGAACGCGGCGAGGGCCGACAGGGGGATGCACAGGAACACCGCGACCGTCGCGCGAGCGCTGCCGAGGAAGAGCAGGACCATCAGGCCGGTCAGGAGCAGACCGATGCCGCCCTCGTGGAGCAGGTTCTCGATCGCCTTGCGGACGAAGACGGACTGGTCGAAGACGACGTTCGCCACGAGCTGCTTCGGGATGTCGGAGAGACCCGAGACCGCCTCCTTGATGCCGTCGACGACCGCGATCGTGTTGGTGTCGCCGCCCTGCTTCAGGATCGGCAGGTAGACCGAGCGCTGCCCGTCCACGCGGACGACGTTCGTCTGGATCGTGTGGGCGTCGGACGCGTGACCCACGTCGCGAACCAGGACCGAGGCGCCCCCGACGGTTTTCAGCGGCAGGCGGTTGATCTCGTCGGTCGAGGGGAGCTGGCTGTTCGTGTAGAGGTTGTAGTCGGTCGGGCCGATCTTCACGTCGCCGGCGGGGAGGATCAGATTGCTGTCGTTGACGGTGCGGACGACGTCCATCACCGACAGCTGGTTGGCCTCGAGCTTCAGCGGGTCGACATAGACCATGATCTGCCGGTACTGCCCGCCGAACGGCTGCGGCACGGACGCGCCCGAGACGCCGGCCACCTGGTTGCGCACCGCGTATTGTCCGAGGTCGCGGAGCTGCGTCTCGTTCAGTCCCTCGCCCTTGAGGGTGATCAGGCAGACGGGAAGGCTCGAGGCGTCGAACTTGAGCACCACGGGCGGCAGCGTGCCGGGAGGCAGCTTGCGCAGGTTCGCCAGCGCGAGGTTCGAGATCTGAGAGAGCGCCGCGTTCGGGTCCGACCCGGGATGGAAGTAGATCTTGATGAGGCTTACGCCGGGCAGCGACCGGGACTCGATGTGGTCGATGTCGCTGCCGAGCGTGAAGAAGCGCTCGAATCGTCCGGTGATGTCCGTCTCGATCTGCTCCGGCGGCATTCCGGAGTAGAACGTGGCGACGACGACGACCGGGATGCGGATGGCCGGGAAGAGGTCCACCGGCATGCGCGCGAGCGTCGTGGTTCCGACGATCGCGAGGACCAGGCAGACGACGACGACGAAGTAGGGATGACGGATCGCGAAGCGCGACATCAGAGGTCCGCCTCCGCATCCCCCTTCGGCTCGTCGATCGGCCGCGGCTCGACCACCTCGCCCGGCCGGAACTGGCTGCGGCTGCCGACCACGACCTGGTCGCCTTCGGCGAGCCCGCCGACGATCTCGAGGCGATGGGCGCCCTCGATGCCGATCTGGACGACGCGCTCCTCGACCCGGTTGCCGGCGCCCACGAAGAGGACGGTGGCCTGCTTGCCGTTGCGCGAGACGGTCTGGATCGGGAGCGTCAGGGACGCGTCCTTCCGGAGAAGCTCGAGCTCGGTCTCCGCGTACATGCCCGCGACGAGGGTGCCGTCGGCGTTCGGGACGTCGATCTCGGTCTCCATCGTGCGGGTCTGCCGGTCGAGGTCGTCGGACAGCCGCGCGACGCGCCCCTGGAGCGTCCGATCGAGCGCGGGGACCCGGACGTCGACGGCGGTGCCGACGTGAATGCGGCGAACCGCGGACTCGGGCACGGGAAGCACGAGCCGAAGCCTGTTCTCCTCCGCGAGGCGGACGACCGGAAGCGCCTGCGTGCTCGAGGACGTGCCGGCCTGGATGAGCGCTCCGGTGTCGGCGTAGCGCTTCGTGACCACGCCGTCAAACGGCGCGACGATGCGGGAGTAGTCGCTGAGCGCGGACGCACGCCGCTCGGCCGCTTCCGTCTGCGCGACCTGTGCCTCGGTCTCGCGGTCGCGGGCGTACGCATCCTCGAGCTCCTGCGCCGCGATCAGGCCGGGCCGCTGGTCGGACGCCTGCTTCAGCCGGGTGTAGGCGGCGTGCGACGCCTCGTGCGTCGAGCGCGCGCGCTCGAGCGAGGCGCCCGCCTCCTGGAGTTGAGCGACGAGCTCGGGCACCTCGAGCTCGGCGAGCACCTGGCCCTCGCGGACGCGATCGCCGACGTCGACCGAGATCGTCCGGATGTAGCCCGCGACCTTCGCGTGCAGGTCCACCTCCTGGAACGGCTTGAACTCTCCCGAGAGAGTGAGCGTCGTTCGGACGGGCGTCTTGCGCACCACGGCGACGGGCGCAACGGGCGCCGCCGCAAGCGCGGTGACCCGCGTCGGGGCGCGGCGCGCGCGCCTTCGCAAAAACGCTCGCCAGGAGGGCAGCCGCTGCGACGACGCCCGCGAACAGAAACGTTCGTTTCCGATGACCGGTCATGACTCTCTCCTCGGGTCACCCGCGGCGATCGACGGCGCCGCCGGGCGGGAATCCCTCGGCGCCGGCGAGTCCGGCGCCGCTTCCGGGGGCGCTCAGCCCCTCGGATTCAGAGAGAAGAGGGAGGGCCTCGGAGGAGATGGACCTCGGCGTGCCGCTCGCCGAAATACGCCACCGCGATGGGCGGCTCGCCGAGAGTGACGGGCAGCGGGGGAAGGACGACGGGGCCGACCGGAACGGCGACCATCCAGTCCTCGGCCGCCGATGCGCGCTCCTCGGGCGGCGGGAATTTGACCGGGTCGGAGAAGGAAGTCAGCAGCTGCTGCGAGGCCCGCGTGGGAAGGCTCTGGGCCACGCGGCTCTCCATGCCCACGAAGAGGAGCGCGCCGATCGTGAACAGCAGGACGAGCGCGCGGTGCGTCGCGCGCGAAGCGGAATGAAGACTGTGGCCCGTCACCGTTCTAATTGTCGCGCCCCCGTCGAATCCGTACAAGGGGGAAACTCGGCGGGGGATGCAGCCCATTCCCGAATTCGGCGGTTTTGCGCCGCTCCCCTCGATCCGACGCGCACGGTCCGCCGGATTTACGGTCGGCGGACGCATTCCGGGCTCCGCCTTCACGGGGACGATAAATTCCGCATGAAGACCGATCGCGAGCGGGAGGTGGCGCGGCGAGTCCAGGACGAGAGGAGAGACCCACTTCCGCTTCGATCAGCGCGACATCGAACCCCTTGCGGCCCCATCGAAGAAGGAGAAACCGCATCGCCGACGGGTTCGGGTGGCCGGCTCGCGCCGCCTGTCCTGGCTTTGCCGAGCCGCTGTTCGCACAACGATTCTCAGGTCGTGATCCAGCGCACGCTGGCGTTGATTCTCATCCCCACGTGGTCGGGCAGGCGCGGTCGACCGATGGCCTGGTTTCCCGTCGGCAGACAGACCGGCGAACTCGCGGACGTTGTTTTTCTCGGGAACGGCTCCGGGTCGGTGTCAGTCCCCCGGTGTCTCCGTCTCCTCGATCCAGGCTTCGAGAAACCGGAGAAGCTCCTCGGGCGGACGCAGGAACGCCCGAGCCCGCGTCGGCCGGCGCTCGGCGCGCACCAGGACACCCAGGCCTCTGCCTTCGATCGCCGCGAAGGCGTCCTCGTCCGTGCGGTCGTCGCCGAGATACGCGAGCGGCGCGCCCGGCGGAAGCTCCCGGAGGATTTGCTCAACGACCTGGCCCTTGTGGGCTCCGGAGGGGCGAAGCTCTATTCCCCCGTCGAACTCGATGATTTCGAGTCCGGCGCGGCGCGCGGGATCGGCCCAGCGCGCCAGAATCTCGGGTTGCGCCAGCGAGTAGACATCCGGAAGCGCACGCTGGTGCAACGCGAGGCCGAAAGGCTTGACCTCCGCGATCGCCATCCAGCCGCGCTTGGCGATCCACGGGCGGACCTCTTCCAGGAAGCGCGCGATCGCGGACCTTGCGCGAGGAACCACGTAGCTGCCGCCGCGCGCGACGTGTTCGAGGCCGTGGGACGCCCACAGCTCGATTCCCAATCCGGACTCGACCATCCGCCGGAGGTCCTCGGCGGCGCGGCCGCTGACGATGCCCAGCCGAGTCCGGTCATCGGAAGCGATGCGTCCGAGAACCGCTCGGACGCCGGGATACGGGACGGCGCGGGCCCGGTCCGGCACGAATGGAGCGAGCGTTCCGTCGAAGTCGAGGAGAAGACCCCGGCTGGGCGCCTGACGAACGTGGGCGAGAAAGTCCTCGGTCTCACCTTCGAAGTTCAAGGAACCCGGACCTCCGCCGGACATCGGCGCGCTGCCTCCCTGGTTCGCGGTGACCAGGAGGCGCGCCTGGCGATTCTCCCGCGGCAGCTCTCCGTCTCCTGATACCAGAAGGGCTTCTCCCTTTCCGACCCCAACACGATCGGAAACGCGATCGATCGTCTCACCGCCGCTCGTCCGTGAAACCCAATACTATCGTAATACGATACGTTGTGCTTGAATGACCGGGATGCGGCGTCCATTCCGGTTTCTGGTCGTGCTGATCATCGGACTGGGGCTCGTGACCTGGGCCGCCTCGGTCGCCGTACGAGAGACCACGCGGGACTGGTTCGAAAAGGACGTCCGCCTTCGAGCGCAGTTGGCCGTGAGCGGGGCTCGCAGCGCCCTGATCGCCCACTGGAGTCGGGACGAGCGAGGAGAGCTCGAAGGCCTGCTCTCGGAGATCACCCACGATGAGAGGATCATGGCCGCCGCGGCATGCACGAGCGACTTTCGGCTCCTCACCCGGACCGCGGATTACCCGAGTTCGCTCGGCTGCGCCGAGATCGGAAAGCACCTCGCGTGGGACTCCGCCGGGGGGAAGACCTGGCAGACCGTCCTGACGCAGCCGGGAGGCACCTCTCCATGTCAGCGCTGTGCCTGTCGTCGATCGAGGTCAGCCTCTCGGTTTTCCTCGTACTGATTCACGATCTGAGCTTCGCCGAGCGACGGGAGGCGAAGTCCCAGCAGTTTCTTCTGCTCGCCTTCGGATTTCTCGCCCTGGCGGCTTCGGGAGTGACCATCGTCGCCGCCCGCCTCTCCTGGCGCGGCTGGAACCAGGAGTTACGGCGCTTGCTGCGAGGCGGCCCCCAGAGGGCCGAGTTCCAGCCGATCTTGAGCGACGTGCGCGACCTCGTCGATCGCATCGTCGCCGAGAAAGAGACGGATCGGGAGGGGGGCGACTGGACTCCCCAGCGGCTCCGGCACACGCTCAACCGGTACCTGCACGGCGAGAAGGTCGTGATCGTGGCGAACCGGGAGCCCTACATCCACGAACGCACCGCCGGGGGCGAGATCGTCGTGGTGCACCCCGCCAGCGGCCTGGTCACCGCGCTCGAGCCGGTCGTCCGGGCTTGTTCGGGAGTCTGGATCGCCCACGGGAGCGGCTCCGCCGACCGGGAAACGTCCGACCACAGCGGACGGGTGGCCGTGCCGCCGGGAGAGAACGAATATCTGATCCGAAGAGTGTGGCTGTCGCCCGAGGAGGAGAAGGGGTATTACTACGGTTTCGCCAACGAGGGTCTCTGGCCCCTCTGCCACATCGCCCACGCGCGGCCCGTGTTTCGCAGCGAGGACTGGGCGCATTACCAGACCGTGAATCAGCGGTTCGCGGACACGGTGTGCGCCGAGGTGGATTCTGAGGATCCGATCGTCCTGGTTCAGGACTATCACTTCGCCCTCGTGCCGCGACTGATTCGCGAGCGGCTTCCGCGCGCGACCGTGATCATGTTCTGGCACATCCCGTGGCCGAACGCGGAACGCTTCGGCATCTGTCCCTGGAGGGAGACGCTGATCGAGGGAATGCTCGGGGCGAGCATCATCGGGTTTCACACTCAGTCCCATTGCAATAACTTCGTGGACTCGGTGGATCGATTTCTGGAAGCGCGGATCGACCGGGAGCAGAACGCCGTCGTGAAGCACGGCCGAAGCACTCTGGTGCGTCCCTACCCGATCTCCCTCGAGTGGCCGATGCACTGGGTCCAGAGCGCCCCGCCTCCCGAACAATGCCGGGCGGAGATCTTTCGCGAGCTCGGCCTCCCGCCGGACGGCCTGCTGGCCGTCGGAGTGGATCGCCTCGATTACACCAAGGGAATCGAGGAGAGGCTGCTCTCCGTCGAGCGCCTGATGGAACGGTTTCCGGAGTTTCGCGGCCGGCTGACGTTTGTCCAGCTCGCAGCCCCGAGCCGGACGATCATTCAGCGTTACCGCGATCTCAATGCCAGCGTGGAGCGATTGGCCAACCGGATCAACGAGCGCTTTGGTCGCGATGGTTACCAGCCCGCGGTTTTACGCCGGGCGCATCACGAGCCGCCGACGGTGTTTCGTTACTACCGGGCGGCCGACCTGTGCTACGTCAGCAGCCTTCATGACGGCATGAACCTCGTCGCCAAGGAGTTCGTCGCCGCGCGCGAGGACGAGCGCGGAGTCCTGATCCTGAGCCAGTTCACCGGCGCGGCGCGTGAGCTGACCGAGGCGCTCATCGTCAATCCCTACGACCTCGATGAGGCGAGCGCAGCGATGGCCGCCGCTCTCCGCATGTCCCCCGAGGAGCAGCGCGACCGAATGCGCTCGATGCGGGCCTTTCTGGCCGAGTTCAACGTCTACCGCTGGGCGGGCCGCATGCTCGTCGACGCCGCCCGCCTGCGCAGCCGGGACCGGCTGACCGGGCGCTTGACCGATCACCTGGTCGCCGCCGTGGGTTCCTGAGGCCGTCGCCGGGGACATCCGCGGCGGGACTCCTGCAGAAGGACATCGAGGTTGGAGCCAGCGGCGTCGGGGTGCCGGCCGAAAAGGCCCGGGTTCTGACTCCGGCGAGGTGGTCGATTTTGATGGAGCCGATGACCGGACTTGAACCGGTGACCTGCGGTTTACGAAACCGCTGCTCTACCGACTGAGCTACATCGGCCCGAGGCGCGGCATCCTACTGGAGCGATGGAACTTCGTCAAGATCGCCCGGCGCCCGCGCGCCTTGCAGTACGATTCCAGGCAGCAGCGTTCGGGCCCATGCGCACAATCAAGTCTCTCGATTTTCCGGGCGACGCCAAACTCGTCGCGGCGGGCACGACCATCTTTCGCGTCGACGATCCGCCGGACTGCATGTACTCCCTGATCGAGGGAGAGGTCGACATCTTCATCAAGGACGTGCTGGTCGACACCATTCACGCCGGCGGCCTCTTCGGCGAGATGGCGGTGATCGAGAACGACCGGCGCGCCGCCACGGCCGTCGCAAAGACGGACGTCAAGCTCGTCACCCTCGATCAGAAGCAGTTCCAGGAGCTCGTCCAGCGGTCGCCGGCGTTCGCGATGCGCATGATGCGCGTCCTGTCGGACCGGGTGCGCCGCCTGAACGCGAAACTCTCGCAAACTCCCCGCCGGTAGAACGCGCTCCCGGATGCCGTCGACAGGACCGCGCCGCGGCCTCAGTCGAATCGGACCGAGACGATCTTCGAGCAGCCCGGCTCTTCCATGGTGACGCCGTACATCACGTCGGCCGTTTCCATGGTGCGCTTGTTGTGGGTGATCGCGATGAACTGCGTCTCCTCGGTCATGTCGCGCAGGAGCCGCGTGAACCGGTCGATGTTCGCCTCGTCGAGCGGCGCGTCCACCTCGTCGAGGATGCAGAAGGGGGAGGGCTTGTAGCGGAAGATCGCCATCAGGAGCGCGATCGCGGTGAGCGCCTTCTCGCCGCCCGAGAGAAGCAGGATCGACTGGTTGCGTTTGCCGGGCGGGTGCGCGTCGATCTCGATGCCGGTCTCGAGGATGTCGTTCTCGTCGAGGAGCTTCATCTCCGCCGCGCCGCCCTGGAAGAGGCGCTCGAACATCGCCTTGAAGTTGGCGTTGATCGCCTCGAACGCCGCCGCGAAGCGCTCCGCCGACGTGGCGTTGATCTTGCGAATCGAGTCCTGCAGCTCCGCGATCGACTTCAGCAGGTCGTCGCGCTGCGTCGTGAGGAACACGAGACGCTCGGACATCTCCTTGTGCTCCTCGAACGCGAGCACGTTGACGGGCCCGAGCCGCTCGATCGAGGCCGCGAGCTCCGTCACCTCCGCCTCGAGGGCCGCGAGAGCCTCGACGGAGACGTCCTCCGGGGCGGCGAGCTCCTCGGGAGCGACGCCGAACTCCTCGCGAGCCTGGGCGACGAGGTGCTCGAGATCCGACGCTGCGCGGGTCGCCTGGACCTCCGCCTCGAACCGAGCCTCGCGGGCCGCGTCGAGCACGGCGCGGTCCGCGCGCGTGGCCGCGTCGGCGGCCTCGACCCGGGCGGCCGCCTCGCGGGCCGCCTCGGTCGATGCGGCGTGCGCGCCGGCGCGCTCCTCGCGGGCCGCGAGATTCGTCTTCTGGCGCTCCCTCGCGTCGTTCTCCTCCTGCGCGAGCTCGGCCGCGCGGGCGAGGAGGCGCGCCTCCTCCTCCGAGGCCTCGGCGAGCCGGCGCTCGAGCGTCGAGCGCGACTCCATCAGCGTGTCCCGCGCCGCCTCCATCGCGCGCCGCCGCTCGGCCGCGACCTCCGCCTCCGTGCGGCGGTGGGCGAGCTCTTCGGACGCCGAGATCGCGACCCCGCGCGCCTCCGACAGCGACATCGACAGCGCGCCCGTCCGCTGGTGGGCGGCGTCCTCGGCCTCGGCGTGGCGCCGCTCCTCGGCCTCGAGCGCCGCGCGCTGCGCCGCCAGCGCGGCGGCCTCCTCCCGCAGGGCGAGATCCTCGCCGGCGAGCGTGTCGCGCTCGCGCCGGAGCCGGTCGCGGTCGGCGCGCCGCTCGTCCAGACGGGCCGCGAACGCTCTGTGAGCCGCCCCGGATTCGCGCTCCGCATCGCGCAGCGGCGGCAGCGCGGCCTCCGTGCGCGCGCGGGAGGCGCGCCGCTCCTCGACGTGACGCTCCGAGTCCGAGAGCATCCGCCGCGCGTCCGACAGCCGCGCCGCGAGGGAATCCACTTCCCGGCGCAGCGCGAAGACTCCCGAGGCCTCCGTGGCCGGGCCCGCGACGCGGACGATCGGGCCGCGGACGACCTCCCCGCCCCGGGTGACGAACGTCGTCCGGGGGTGGCGCTCGGCGAGGGAGAGCGCGCGGGCGAGGTCCTCGACGAAGGCCGCGCCGGGCAGGGCCGCCCGCTCCGCCGTGGTCAGGTCGCCCCAGCCCTCGAGGACGTCCGCCCAGCCCAGCGCGTCCTCCGTGCGGTCGTGCCCGGCGTCGATCCGCCACTCGGTGCGCACGAGGCGTCCCGCCGACAGCGGACGCATCGCGGCGACGGCGGCCGCGACGTCGCCGCTCGCGAGCAGGGCGTCGGCGTCGCCGCCGAGCACGAGGCCGGCGGCGTCCTCCCACCCGGAGCGGGGCCGGATCCGCTCGGCGAGGGCGGCGCCCGCCGAGACGCCGGCGCCGGAGAGCGCGCGGCGGACCTCGTTGACGCTCGTCTCCCGCGCGCGCAGCGTCTCCTGGAGGGCGGCCAGGCGGTGCTCGAGCGCGCTCGCGGTCTGCCGCGCGGCCTCGCGGGCAGCCTCGGCCTCCGAGAGCGCCGCGACGAGACCCGAGAGCTCGGCCTCGGCGGCGGCGACGCGCGCGGCGGCATCGGCGAACGCCGCCGCGAGCCGCGCCTCCTCCGCCTCCGCCTCGGCGGCGTCCCGCTCGCGTCCGGAGAGCTCCCCGGCGACCTTCTCGGCCGCCTGCGCGAGGCGCGAGAGCGAGGCCGCGACGCGCTCGGCCGCGAGGTCCACCTCGTGCCGTGCGTTGCGGGTCGCGATCCGCTCGCCGGAGGCGGTGAGCGCGCGGGTGCGGGTCTCCTCGAGCTCCCGCTCGAGTGCGGCGCAGGCCGCGGCGGCCTCGACCGCCTTCCGGTCCGCCTCCTCGCGCGCGAGCGAGCGGGCCCGCGCCTCCGCGACGGCGCGTTCGAGGCGGTCCTCGAGATCCGCGAGGTCCTGCGCCGCGCGGGTCTGCTCGGCGGAGAAGTCGCGGCCTTCGCGCTCGAGCGCGGTCCGGCGCGCCGCGAGATCGACGGCCGCGCGGCGGTTCGATTCGAGGAGCGCATCGTCGCGGGCGATCGCGGCCTCGAGGGCGGCCAGCGCTTCCCGCAGCGCGTCGCGCGCGCTCGCCGTCTCGGCGGCCGAGAGCCGCGCGGACGCGAGCTCCGCCTCGGCGCGGCCGAGCGCCGCGGCGGCCTCGGCTTCGCGGTCGCGCCGCTCGTCCCGCAGCCTCTCGGCGGCCGACAGCGTCTCGCGCAGCGCATCGGCGCGGACCCGCGTCAGCCGCGCCTTGCGCTGCCGGAGCTGCTCCGTCTGTTCCTTGTAGCGCGCCGCGCGCGACGCCTGGCGCTTCAGCGACGCGACGTTGCGCTCGATCTCCGAGATGATGTCCGAGAGGCGCAGCAGGTTGCCCTTCGTTTCCTCGAGCTTGCCTTCGGCCACCCGCTTCTTCAGCTTGTACTTCGTGATGCCGGCGGCCTCCTCGATCAGACGGCGGCGGTCCTGCGGCTTGGTCGAGAGGACCTGGTCGATGCGGCCCTGCTCGATGACCGAGTACGCGCGCACGCCGAGCCCCGTGCCGAGGAGCTGGTCCTGGATGTCCCGGAGGCGCACCTGCTTGTCGTTTAGAAAGTACTCGCCCTCGCCGTCGCGGTAGACCCGGCGGCCGACTCGGAGCTCGCCGTCGCCGTTGCCGCGCTCGCTGTCGCCGTTCGAGGCCGAGAGCGTCAGGATGACCTCGGCCATCCCCAGCGGGCGCCGTTTGGCCGAGCCGTTGAAGATGACGTCGTCCATCTTCTCGCCGCGCAGCACCCGCGCGCTCTGCTCGCCGAGGGCCCAGGCGACCGCGTCCGAGATGTTCGACTTGCCGCAGCCGTTCGGGCCGACGACGGCCGTCACGGAGCCCGGGAAGGCGAGATCCACCTTCTCGAAGAAGGACTTGAAGCCCGAGATCTGGACGCGTTTTAGGCGCAGCATATTTTCGGAGAATGTAGCAAATGACGGCGGCCCCTGCCACAAGAGATTGGGGTGCCGCGTCGGCTGTCCCCAATACCCGGTGGGCGGGTCCCCGGCCTGCTAGGATCCGCGCCAGTCATGAAATCCGACATTCAGATCGCCCAGGAAGCGAGCCTGCGCCCGATCGAGGAGGTCGCGCGGGCGGCGGGCATCGACCCCGCCGACTTCATTCCGTACGGCCGCGACAAGGCGAAGGTCTCCATCAACGCGATCGCCCGCGCGGAAGGCCGGCCGGAGGCGCCGCTCGTGCTCGTCTCGGCGATCACGCCGACGCCCGCCGGGGAGGGCAAGTCGACGACGACGGTCGGTCTCGGGCAGGCGCTCAACCGCCTCGGCAAGCGCGCGATCATCGCGCTGCGCGAGCCCTCGCTCGGACCCTGCTTCGGCGTCAAGGGCGGCGCCGCCGGCGGCGGCTACTCGCAGGTCGTGCCGATGGAGGACATCAACCTCCACTTCACGGGCGACTTTCCCGCGATCACGGCCGCGCACAACCTGCTCGCGGCGATGATCGACAACCATCTCCACCACGGCAACGCGCTCGGGATCGACCAGCGCGACATCCCGTTCCGCCGCGTCCTCGACATGAACGACCGGGCGCTGCGCGACATGGTCATCGGCCTCGGCGGCAAGATCAACGGCGTGCCTCGCGAGACCGGATTCGACATCACGGTCGCCTCGGAGGTCATGGCGATCCTCTGCCTGTCGCGGAACCTGCAGGACCTGAAGGAGCGCTGCGGCGCGATCGTCGCCGGCTACACCCGCGATGCGGAGCCGATTCGCGCGCGGGACCTCAAGGCGCACGGCGCCATGGCGGCGCTGCTGAAGGACGCGATCCACCCGAACCTGGTGCAGACGCTCGAGGGCACCCCCGCGCTCATTCACGGAGGTCCCTTCGCGAACATCGCGCATGGCTGCAACTCGATCCTCGCGACCCGGATCGCGATGCGCTACGGCGAGATCGCGGTCACCGAGGCGGGCTTCGGCTTCGACCTCGGCGGCGAGAAGTTCCTCGACATCAAGTGCGCGTACGGCGACATCTGGCCGTCGGTCGTCGTGCTCGTCGCGACCGTGCGGGCGCTGAAGATGCACGGCGGCGCGCCCAAGGACGCCCTGGGGGTCGAGGACCTCGCGGCCCTCTCACGGGGCGTGCTGAACCTCGAGCGGCACCTCGACAACGTCCGCATCTTCGGACTCCCCGCCGTCGTGGCGATCAACCGGTTTCCGACCGACACGCCGGCCGAGATCGCGTTCCTCGAGAAGCGCTGCGCCGAGCTCGACGTCAAGGTCGCGCTCTCGGAAGTCTTCGCCCGCGGCGGCGCGGGCGGCGAGGACCTCGCCCGCCTCGTGCTCGAGGAGATCGCGTCGGGTTCGGCGCGGTACCGGCCGCTCTATCCCTGGGACCGGCCGCTCGCCGAGAAGATCGAGATCGTCGCGCGGCGCCTCTACGGCGCGGGAGGCGTGTCCTTCTCGAAGGAGGCGGAGAGCCGTCTCGCGCGCTACGAGAAGCACGGTTTCGGAAACCTTCCGATCAACGTCGCGAAGACGCCGTACTCGTTTTCGGACGATCCCCGCAAGGGCGGCCGGCCCGCGGGATTCACGCTCCACGTCGACAAGACTCGCCTCTTCGCCGGCGCGGGATTCGTCGTCGCGATCTGCGGCGACATCATGACGATGCCCGGACTTCCTAAGAAACCCGCGGCGGAGACGATCGACATCGACGCGGAAGGACGGGTGACCGGACTGTTCTGATCTTAGAACGCCGACTGTACGGCCGCTCGTCAAAAATTTTCGACACAAATTTTTGAGCGCGTCCTCGCGTTGAACGATATTGCAGATCGCGATTCGATCTGTGTAGTCTGGAGCCTCGATCACGGGAGACCGGCCACTATGTTGACCCTAGAAGTCCGCAGACGTCCGGGTACGAGTGTGGAAATGCACCGTATTCCGGGGCTGAGCGCCACCGTTGGCGCCTCGTCGGGTAATGAAGTCGTCGTGCGCGCGCGAGGCGTGTACGGACGTCACCTGCGCCTTCTGCAAAAAGACGGCGCGTATCACCTCGACCTATTCCGCGGCATCAGCCCGGTGCAGGTCAACGGTCACGAGTTCGCGGGCGGCACGATCGCGCCCGGTGACCGCATCACGATCGGCGAGGCGACGATCACGGTCGTCGACGCGGCGCCCGCCTCGCGCTCGCTCGGAGCGGAGGAGGCGTCGACGGACTCGCCGATGCCGCCGACGCCCGCTCCGCACGGAAAAGGGACCGCGACGGCGCCGTCCGCCGCGCCGTCGTCCCTGCCCACCACCGAGGTCGAGTACCGCGTGCTGCGTCTGGCCGCCTATCGGCTCTGCCGGGAGGCGCGGAGCGCCGAGGAGCTCGCCATCGAGCTGACGGATTTCCTCGACCGGGAGCTGCCGCCGACGGAGTGGGCGGTCGGCGAGTTTTCGGCCGCGGCCGGATTCCGACCGCTCGCCTCGACGTTCCGGGAGACCCCGGCGCTGCCGCCCCCGATGGTGCAGGAGATCCGCTCGGGCGAGCGGCTGGCGCGCTCGGAGAGCGTGACCGGGGTATTGACGCTCGTCGTCGAGCCCGAGTCCGAGGGAATCGGCAGCGTCGGCATTCTCGTGCGCGAGTCGCCGCGTCTGGCCGCGCGGGCGGTGCTCTTCGTCGAGGAGCTCTGCCACCTCGCCGGGGTCGCGTTCGCGACCCTGCTCGGCCAGCAGGGCGAGCCGATGCCGACGGCGCGGCCGGCGACCGAGGCCGCCGCGGCGCCGATGACCGAGGCGAGCCCGGCCGAGATCGTCCTGAGGTCGACCGACGACCTGAAGAAGATCATCGACACCGTCGAGCGCGAGGTCATCGATCGCGCGATGCGGCGCGTCGAAGGCAACCAGTCGCGCGGCGCCCAGATCCTCAACATCTCGCGGGGCTCCCTGATCGCGAAGCTGAAGGAGTTCGGCGTCCCGGACTACCGGTACCTGAGGCGCGAGCGGGGAAGACGGAACTAGGTTTTCCCTCTCGTGTCATCCCGAGGGCCGCAGGCCCGAGGGATCCCTTTCAAGCGATGCTGCCGTGGAAACGCGATCCCTCGCTTCGCTCGGGATGACAGGGGAGGGCGTCTACGGCGCGCTGAAGGCCCACCACAGCGCGAAGGGCGCGGCGAAGCGTCCGGCGACCTGGTAGAAGTGAAACCCGCCCGCCCACAGGTTGCGGGCGACGGCGCCGTAGTGCGCCTCGCTCCACGGACCGAGGCGCGTCGCGTACAGGGCCTCCACCTGGAAGACGAGCGCGACCACGTGGATCCCGTAGAGGAGGAGCGCCGCGAGCCAGAACCGACCGAAGCGGCGCGGTGCGAGCGGGTGCGGCGTGATCGCGAAGAGCGTCGCGAGCAGCACGAAGTTGAAGTGGACGTCCGCGGCCGGCAGGCCGGGCCGGGGCGATGCCGGAGGAAAGTCCGCGCGGTCGACGCGGAACTCGCCCTGGGAGGCGCCGAGCGTCGTCACGGAGGGGCTCTCGAAGAGGCGGATCAGGACGCCCGCGCCCGACGCGACGGCCCGCTCGTAGGCCGGCGCGAAGACGATCCAGAGCGCGAGGCCGGCGGCGAAACCCACGCCCATGCGGAGCGCGACCCGCCCGTCGAATCGCCGCGGCAGTGCGAGCGGGAGGACCGCGCTCTTGCGCTCCCTAGGCGGCATGCCCGGCGCCGTCCCCGGCGCGCTTCCGCCCGCTCCAGGAGGCCCAGAAGAGAAAGAGCAGGACGCTCGCGAGCACGACGGCCGACTGCCAGATGACGGTGTGCGAGGAGGCGAAGAGCGCCGGCCGGTGCGCGCCGACCCAGAAGAGCGACACGACCCGGATGAAGTTGAGCGCCTGGATCGCGAGGAACCCGGCGGCGAGGCCGGCGAGGCGGCGCGGCCACGGCGCGGGGAAGGCGAGGACGGCCGACACGAAGAGGAGCGCGGCCTCGATCCCGTTGCAGCCGTTCTCGATCTCGACCGCGAACCGGTCGGAGCGGATCGCGGTCCCGTCGACGGAGACGCGCTCCCCGAACGCGTTCAAGAGGACGCCGGAGACGCGCGCGATCGCGGCGGTGAACGGAACGACCACGGCGTCGTTGACGGGATTCCACGCGATCAGGACGTAGAACGCCACGAGGAGCGCGACGAACCGCACGAGGAAGAGCACGGAGCGCCGCCGGGGGGACGCCGCCGCCGCGGCCGTGGCCTCCTTCACGGCGCCGGCTCGACCAGGCTCTCCTGGTACGCGAGGATCGACGTGCACAGGGCGCGCAGGCCCGCCGGCATCGTCAGGAGGAGCTCGCCCCCGCGATTCACGACGACCTGCTCGGTCAGGCCGCTGGCGAGGAGGTTTCCGGTCTCGCTCCGGATCTCGTAGTCGATGACGAACCGGGCGACGGCGGGATCGCGGAGCCGCGCGGTCACCCGGACGATCTGGTCCGGAAGGGCGGGAGCGCGATAGGTCATCTCGAGGCGCGTGATCGGCACGCGGTAGCCCATCTCCAGCGCGCGCGCGGCCGTGAAGCCGAACTTCCCGGTCAGCGCCTCACGCGCGTGCTCGAGATAGAGGACGTAGTGGCCGTGCCACACCACCCCGTAAGGATCGCACTCGGCGAACCGCACCGGGATGTCGATGGTGTGGCCTCGGAGCGCCGGCTTCTCCTCGCGACGGGCCGTGGCGGTCATGCCGCCTCCAGGCCGGCGGCCCTCATGCCGCCTCCAGGCCGGCGGCGCTCACGCCGCCTCCAGGACCGCCGCGAGGAAGTTCCCCCCGGCGCCGAACGAGTTGACGAGGGCGCGGCGCGCCGACCCTTCCGCGAGCGCGCGCGCGGCGGCGACGAGCTGCGCGCCTCCCGCCGCCGCCATCTCGCCGATCGACTCCTTCACCGCCAGGGCGCGGGGGAGGCCGGCGGCGAAGATCTCGCCCATCACCGCCGCCTCGGCTCGGTCCATTTCGAGCACGCCATCGCGCGACGGCAGCCACAGGTCGATCGCGTCCGGCTCGACTCCCGCGTCGTCGAGCGCGCCGCGGACCGCGCGCGCGATCGCGGCGGCGTCGGGCGCGAAGCGGTACGGCTCGGAGGCGACGCCGGCCGTCGCGATGCCCGCGAGCCGGGCGAGGGGCCGCGCGCCGCGCGCCCGGGCGCTCTCCTCGTCCTCGAGGAGGACGACGAAGGCGCCCTCGCCCTGCACGATGCCGGACGGACGCTTCTCCCCGCGCAGCGCGCCGACGCGGTCGAATCCCATCGCGTAAAAGAAGTTCCACTCGTCGACGGCGCCGGCGAGCATCGCGCGCGCCCGCCCCGAGGCGAGCGCCAGTGCCGAGAAGAGGAGCGCATTCAGCGCCGACGGGTCCTTCTGCGTGATCGTCACGTTCGGCCCGTAGATCTTCAGCTCGATCGAGGTCTGCGACGCGGGCGCGTTCGCGACCGTGTTGGGGAAGTGGAAGGGGGGCGCGGCCTCGGGCGAGTCGAGGAAGAGCACGCGCAGGAACTCGGTGAGCGCTCCCGCGCCGGCCGAACCGGTCCCCATCGCGATCCCGATCGCCTCGTGGTCCTCGTCGATGCGGTACCCCGCCTCGGCGACGGCCTGCGTGCAGGCGATCAGGGCGAACTGGCTGCCGCGGTCGAAGCGCCGCGCCTTCATCGCGGGGATTTCGGGCTGCGGCGAGAAGCTCCGAAATGCCGCAACGTGGGTCGCCTGGAGCCCCTGGCGCTCGTCGGCCTCGAAGGGGCGGATCGCCCGCTCGCCCGAGGAGAGGCGGCGATAGAACTCCTCGGGACTCCGGCCGAGCGGCGAGACCGCGCCGGTACCGGTGACGAGGCCGTGCCCGGGGCGGCCGCCGGAGAAAGAAGACTTCATCGGCCGCGAGCCGCCTAGACGCCGTAGCGGCCGAGCACGACGACCGAGCTGTTGCCGCCGAAGGCGAAGGAGTTGGAGAGCGCGATGCGAACGTCCTGGTCGCGCGCGGCGTTCGGGACGTAGTCGAGGTCGCAGGCCGGGTCCGGATTCTCGTAGTGGATCGTCGGTGGGACCCGGCCTTCGCGCACCGTCATCGCGGTCGCGACGGCCTCGATCGCGCCCGAGGCGCAGAGGCAGTGGCCGATCATCGACTTGATCGACGAGACGGGGATCCGCCGCGCGCGCTCGCCGAGCGCCGCCTTCAGGGCCGCGGTCTCGGCGGAGTCGTTCTGGGGGGTGGCGGTGCCGTGCGCATTGACGTAGTCCACCTCTTCCGGCGCCACGCCCGCGTTGCGGAGCGCCGCCGCGATCGTGCGTCCTCCGGCGGAGCCCGAGGGATCCGGCGCCGTCATGTGGTACGCGTCCGAGGTGACGCCGTAGCCGCGGAACTCGGCGACGATGGGCGCGCCGCGGCGCTTCGCGCGCTCCTCTTCCTCCAGGACCATGATGCCGGCCGCCTCCCCGATCGACAGCCCCTTGCGGTCGCGGTCGAACGGGCGGCACGGGTCGGGATCGACGGAGCGGAGCGAATTGAACCCGCCGTACGTCAGACGGGCGAGCACGTCCGAGCCGCCGGTGACCACGACGTCGGCGAGCCCCGCCGCGATCGCGTCGAAGGCGTAGCCGAGCGCGTTCGCGGAAGAGGAGCAGGCGGTCGTGATCGTCGACTTGATGCCCTCGAGTCCGAAGCGCTGCGCGATGCGGTCCGTGATCGAGTCCGGCAGGTGGTTCAGGACCTTCGATGGCCGCGCCTTCCGGCCGCGCAGGTAGAGCTCGAAGAAGGCCTCCGAGTCGATCAGCCCGGACGTGCCGCCGCCCAGGATGACGCCGAGCCGCGTCGGATCCTCGCGCGAGAGGTCCAGGCCGGAGGCCTCGATCGCCTCGCGGGCCGCCGCGACGCCCATGCGGTCCGCGCGCGACATGCGTCTCCGCTCCGCGGCCGTGAGGAAGCCGTCGGGGATCGACGCGACCTCGGCGGCGGTGCAGGTGCGGTACGCGGAGGCGTCGAAGAGAGACAGGGGCCGGATGCCGCAGACGGCGTCGAGGAGCCCCCTCCAGGTGTCCGCGAGCGTCGGGCCAATGGCCGTGACGGCGCCCATTCCCGTGATGACGACGCGCCGGCGGTCCATGCCTCGATTCTGACATAGCCGGCCGCGCGGGCAGGGGTTCGTCGGGGCGCGGTCTGGCGGACTCCTCTCGGAGGCGGACCCTCGCTTCGCTCGGCCCCGCCTCCGACGCGGCGTTTCCCCGCCGCGGGCGCCGCGGCTTGACAGGCTTGGGATAATCGCCGCGCATGACCGAGCAGCGCGTCGACTGGCACACCTACTTCATGAACATCGCGCGGCAGGTCGCTTCGCGCTCCACCTGTCCGCGCAAGCACGTGGGCGCGGTGATCGTGCGCGACCGCACCATTCTCTCGACCGGGTACAACGGCTCGATCCGCGGACTCCCGCACTGCTCCGACGTGGGCTGCGTGATGGAGGACGGGCACTGCGTGTCGACCGTCCACGCCGAGGCGAACGCGATCATCCAGGCCGCGAAGAACGGCGTGGCGATCCACGACGCCGAGCTCTACACGACGGCGAGCCCGTGCTGGCCGTGCTTCAAGCTGATCGCCAACTCGGGTCTCTCCCGGGTCTATTTCGGCGAGTTCTACCGGGACGAGCGGTCGCTCGAGGTGGCGCGCTCCGCGAACATCGAGCTCGTGGACCTCTCGGCCGAACTCGGATCCTGAGCGGGCCGCTCCGCGGCCCAACCGACGAGAGAGGGGACGCCGCTACCGGACTCTCTCCCAGGATCGGCAAATCTAAGCCGGGACATCCCCCAGCGCGAGGATCCTCAGGCACTCCTCGAGGTTCTGCCGCGAGGCGGCCGTGAGCTGGAAGAAGCGGCAGCCGAGTCCCGGGTCCACATCCCGCATGGAGCGGACGACGATCGCCTCGGCGACGATCGTGCGCACGCCGTTCTCGACCGGCACGTCGAAGGACACGTCGAGCCGGGCGCCGACGGGCTGCCGCGCCGCCGTCTTGACGAAGAAGCCGCCGCGCGAGAGGTCGCGGATCGTGCCCGAGTACTGGACGCCGTCGCGCCAGAAGGTGATCGACCACTCGACGGCGGCGCGCGCCTCCTCGCGGGGAACGATCTGCAGGTAGCGCCGGATCACGGCGAAGAACGCCTCGGGATCGAGGGGCAGCTGGAGCACGGCGTCCGCGCCGGCGCGCCGCGATTCCTCCTCGGCTCCGGGCAGAGCGACCACCGCAATCGGCGTCTTCGCGAACGCGGGATCGGCCTTGAGCACGCGGCAGAGGTCGAGCCCCGTCATGCGCGTCATGCCCGCCTTCACGACGATCATCTGCGGGTGCGTGCGGCGGGCGACGTCCAGGGCCTCCGTGCCGGTCGAGGCGTTGAGCGTCTCGCAGCCCGTGCGGCGGAGGACCTCCTCGGCCGCGCCGCGGAAGAGGCCGCTGTCATCGACGAGGAGGATCGCCGCCATCCAAAAAAGTATAGCGGGGTCTGACCCCCGCAGGGGTCTGAACCCCGGCGCTCCAGTGACTTCGGCCGGACTGCTCGGTGCGCCCGCTCACACGACGCGCGGCCGGAGCACGATTTCGCCGTGCAGCGCGTTCGGCGGCGACGTGAGAACGTACAGGAGAGCGCGGACGGCGTCCTCGGGGCGGAGCATCTGCTGGCGCTCGAGGGTCGGCCGGAAGCGCTCGAAGAAGTCGGTCTCGATCGAGCCCGGGCAGATCGCCGTGACGCGGATGTTCGCGGGCTTCAGCTCCTGGGCGAGCGCGCGGGTGAAGCCGACGAGCCCCGACTTCGCCGCGCAGTAGACCGTGCCCTCGGCGAATCCCTCGAGGCCCGCGATCGAGGAGACGTTCACGATGTCCGATGGCGCCGCGCGGAGGAGGGCATTCAGGCTCGCCTGCGTGAGGTAGATCGCGGCGGCGAGATCGGTCTCGAGCATCTCCATGATCTCGGAGCGCCGCGTCTCGAGCAGCGGAGCCCGGTAGCCGACGCCGGCGTTGTTCACGAGGATGTCCAGGCGGCGGAACCGCGCGAGGAGCACGTCGACGAGGTCGTAGAGCGCGGGGACCACGCGGACGTCGACCACGTGGTACGCGGCCTCGCCGCCGGCGCGCGTGATCTCGTCGACGACCTCGCGCAGCTTCTCCTCGCGGCGGGCGGCGAGGAAGACCTTCGCGCCGGCCTCCGCGAGGGCGACCGCGAAGGACCGGCCGAGACCCGAGGAGGCCCCGGTGACGAGCGCGACTTTTCCGCGAAGTGAAGACTCGGCCATGGCCTCGAAGGCTTCGTCGCAAATGTATCATCGCGCCTCTCATGGACACCGTCACGCACGGCATCGCGGGATCGATCCTGGGACGCTCCCTGTCCGGAAGTGTCGGCGCCCGGACGGCGCTCGTCGTCGCGGCGGTCGCCGCGATGCTGCCGGACCTCGACTTCCTCTACATCCGCACCCGCCTCGACTACCTCAGCGAGCACCGCGGCTGGACCCACTCGTTTCTGGTGATGCCGTTCCTGGCGCTCGCGGTCGCGCTGGTCGCGAAGCTCTTCGCGCGCCGCGCGCGGCTCGCGGCGCTCTGGCTCTACGCGGCCGTCGGCATCGTGTCCCACATCGTCTTCGACTGGATCACGAGCTTCGGTACGATGTTCTGGACGCCCGTCTCGCGCGTGCGCCACTCGCTCGACTGGGTGTTCATCCTCGATCCCTGGTTCACGGGCATCGGCCTCGTCACGCTCGCTCTCTGTCTGGCCTTCCGCGGGCGCGGGCGGGAGATCGCCGCGGCGGGCTCCTCCCTGCTCTTCGCGTACATCGGTTTCTGCGCCTGGCAGCACGCCCGCGCGCTCGCGATCTGGCGGGGGATGGACGCGCCGCCGCCGGGAGCGGACGTCGCGGTGCTGCCGCAGTTCCTCTCGCCGTTCCGGTGGCTGGGGCTGACGGAGGGCGCCGACGAGGTGCACGCCGCCTTCTTCGACATCGGGCCGTTCGCGACGGGGGTCCCGAATCCGAGGCCGCCGCGGCGGTGGACCGAGATCCTCTCGAGCCTGCGCGACTTCTACCCGCCGCCCGAGCGCGCGACCATCCGACGCTTCGACCGGCCGCGGGATTCGCCCGCTCTCGAGGCCGCTCGAGCCCTTCCCGACATCGAGGTCTACATGGCGTTCGCGCGGTTTCCCCTCGAGACGGTCCAGTCGACCGGCGACGGCGGCGCGGAGGTGGTCGTGCAGGACCTGCGCTTCCTGCCCTGGTTCACCGGCCCCTGGGAGAGGGGCGGGGAGAGCGGCATCCGGCGGCAGCCGTTCGTGTATCGGGTGCGTCTCGACGCGGCGCTCCGCGCCGTCGAACGCGGCTTCGTCCGCGGCGGCCGTCAGTAGGCTTGCGCCCGGCGGCTCAGCGGCGGGGCGGCGGCCCGAACAGGTCGTTCATCACGTCGCCGGAGACGAGCCCGGCGAGCCCGCCGAAGCTGCCTCGCTCGGCGATCTCGCGCGCGGCGGCGAGGAACGCGGTCCAGCCCGCTCGCGCGAGCGCGCCGCCGACGCTGATCCGGCGCGCGCCCGTTGCCGCGATCGCCTCGACGGAGCCGAGACGCGCGGTCGCGAGCACGTTGACGGGCCGGGGCGCCACCGCGCGAACGATCTCCCGCGCCTCGTCGAGCCCGGGAAGGCCGGGCGCGTAGAGGCAGTCCGCGCCGGCCTCGGCATAGGCGGAGAGGCGGCGGATCGTCTCGGGGAGGTCGGGAGCGCCCGCGATGAAGCCCTCGGACCGCGCAGTGAGGAGGACCCGCGTGCCGGTGCGGTCGATCGCTCCGCGCGCGGCGTGCACCCTCTCGACGGCGAGCGAGAAGTCGAAGAGCGGCGACGCGGGATCGCCCGACGAGTCCTCGATCGAGAGTCCCGCCACTCCCGTCCCGGCGGCCCGGCCGACGTGTCGCGCCACCGCCTCGGGCTCCGTCGCGAGCCCTCCCTCGAAGTCGGCGCTCACGGGCACGCCGACCGCGGCGGCGATTCCGCCGAAGTGCGCGAGCGCCTCCTCCAGCGTCACGCCGTGGTCGGGGCGGCCGAGCGACCAGGCGAAGCCGGAGCTCGTCGTCGCGAGCGCCGGGAATCCGAGGCGCTCGAGGAGGCGCGCGCTTCCGGCGTCCCACGGGTTCGGGATGACGAAGCAGCCGCCCTCGTGGAGGCGGTGGAAGGCGGCGATGCGGGCGGCGGAGTCCATGCCGTGAGCGGAAGGCGAGCAGCTCCTCGGCCGCGGCGTCACGCCGGGAAGGGGGGCTCCTCCGACTCGGCCGCCGCCGGCGCCGCGCCGGCCACGTACGAGTACTCGGGCGACGGCGCCCGCGTGAGCGCCTCGGAGACGCCGGCGTAGTAACCGATCTTGATCAGGAGGCGCACGAAGACGAAGAGCTGCTGCGTCAGGATCAGGGGCACGAGCGCGAATCGGGCCTCGCCGCCCGCGGAGGGATCGAGCACGAGCCAGATCACGTAGAAGGCCGCCGTCGTGACGGCGTAGAGGCCCAGGATGCCGAAGAGCCGCAGGGGACGGGCGACCGCCCCGCCGATGCCGAAGAGAAATCGCGAGACGGGCGGCAGATCCGGCCGCGCGACCCAGACGGTCCGCACCGCGTCCGCCAGCAGCTTGATGGCCGCGAGCGCGACGAGTGTGGCGGCGAGGCGCAGACCCGTCACCGCGAGCGCCGCCTGCTCCGTGTGGAGCTCCCGCACGCGCTGCCGCAGCGCCTCACCCGATCCGACGTAGATCCACTGGTAGGCGCCGAACGCGAGGCCCCAGGCGGGAAACGTGAAGAGCAGGAAGGCCGGCATGTACCGCATGCCCTCGCGGCCGAACGTGACGAGCGAGGCCGAGGGCTCGCGCAGCGTCCCGAGGGTGCCGCCGAGCGCGAAGGCGTGGAGCACGATCGCGAGGAGCGCGAGAGCGAAGGCGGTGGCTCCGAGACCGCGCATCCCCGGGATCTCCGACCACTTGATCCCCTCCGGCGAGAGCAGACCCGTCGCGAACTCGGGGAAATTGCCGAGGACGTCCGGGTGCACGCGCCGCACGGTCTCCCACCATCCATAGTCGGGGACCGCGACCATCTTCTCGCCGGAGGGCGAGCGGTCGAGGAGGGCGTGCAGCGCGTTCCCGATCGGCAGGATCAGGACCGCGGCGAGCAGCAGCTGCATCAGCCAGAGTGCGACGGCGAGGTACGGCTTCGAGAGCGACATCGCGAGCCCGCGGAGGAAGCAGGCGAGCGCGCGCGGCGTGCCGGGGCGGCGGGTCACCATGCCACCGTCATGAAGTCGATCATGTTCTGGACCCAGAAGACGGCGCGCGCCGTCCAGCGGGTCGCCGCCCGCAGGTCCGCTTCCGGGCGGCAGCCGTTGTTGGTCCGGTCCACGTCGAGGAGGATCTTCTCGTCCGGGTCGATCACGGCCTCGATGAGCTTCGGCCCGGCGGCGACCCGGAACCGCTTCCACCGCCCCGCGCCGTCCCAGCGCGAGCGGTACACGTGCCCGTTCTCGAAGCGCAGGACGACGTCGACCGGCATCGCCACGTCGCCGCGGTTGACGACCAGCACGGTGCTGTCCCACCCGCGCGCCTTCGCGAGCGAGGGCGGCGGATCGGGGACGAGCTTGCCGTCTCTGTCGAAGAGCCCGCGCGGCGGCCTCGAGGGCGCCGTCGTCGCCTCCGCCACCGCGTAGTCGACGACGCCCGAGGAGAAGAAGGTCCGGTCGAAGAACCAGGTCCAGTCCGCGCCGGTGGAGTCGTTGACGGCGGCGATGAAATCGCGCGTCGACGGATGGCGAAAGCGCCATCGGTCCGCGTAGAGGCGGAGCGCCTTGTCCATCGCCGGAGTGCCGAGGAGCCGCTCGAGGGTCGCGAGGGTGAGCGCGGTTTTCGAGTACACGTTCGCCTGGTACGACGTCCGCGCGCGGAACTTCCAGCTCGGCGTCGCGAGAATGTCCCAGTTCGCGACCTCGAAGTAGCGGCGGTTGACGTCGACCGGGTAGTGGATGTCGATGCCGAGCGGGAAGTGGAGGCCGAAGACGTCGAGGTCCACGCGGTTCGAGCCGTACGTCGCGCGCAGGACCCGGTCGGTCATATACGTGTTGAAGCCCTCGTCGAGCCACGCCTCCTCGGTCTCGTTCGACGCGAGGAGCCCGTAGAAGAACTGGTGGCCGGCCTCGTGGACCGTGACCCCCTCCGGGCGGAGGATGCTCTTCGGCGCGCTCCACGGCGTGCCGCCCGTGATCAGCGTCGGGTACTCCATCCCGCCGGCGCCGTGCGCGCCCCAGGGCGGATCGACGATCGAGAGCGTCGGATACGGATACGCGCCGAGGACGCGGCCGTAGCCGGAGAGGGCGGCCTTGACGGCGCCGAAATAGCGCGCGGCCTGGGCTCCGTGCTCGGGCTGGAGATAGAGGAAGAGCCGCACGTCGCCCAGGCCGGCCTCGCGGAACGTGTCCTCGAGGACGACGTAGCTCGGGTCCGCCGTCCAGGCGAAGTCGTGGACGCCGTCCTGGCGGAACCGGTCGAGGACGCGTCCCGCCGAGGTCTCCCGCTCCTCGACCCGCTGGCCGGTCGCGCCGACCTTCCCCTTGTAGCGGACGGGCACGTCGATCGAGACGTCGTAGTTGCCGAAGTCCGAGAAGAACTCGCCCTGCGCGTGGAACTGGTGGCAGTTCCAGCCGGTCTCCTGAAGGACCCCGACCTTCGGGAACCACTGGACGACCATGAAGAACTCGTCCTTGTACCCGGTGCGGACCGAGACGCGCGGCAGCCGCGCCGCGAAGTCGAGCGCGATCGCGATCGTCTCGCCGGGCGCGACCGGACGGGGCAGGATGACCTCGGCCACGGTCCGGTCGTCCGGGTTGCCGTCGTCCGGCGAGATGAAACGCATCGCCGGGAGCAGGTCGGCGCCATCGGGACCGGTCATCCGGGTGATCTCGATCGAGCCCCAGGAGTCGGGCAGGCGACCCTCGCGGGCCGCGCCGCCGGACTCGCGCCAGAACGTCGAGAGCGTGTTCCGGAACGCGTTCAGGTAGAGATGGAGACGAATCGTCGGCGCGGGTTTCGACGTGGCGTTCTTCCAGGTCAGCACCTCGTTCGCGTCGAGCGTCTTCTTCTCGGTGTCGAGCCGGCACGTGATCTGGTACGAGGCGATCGGGGGAGGGAACGGCTGCGAAAAGAGGCGCGGGGCGAGAGCGCCCGCGCCGAGCGCGAGAGCGAGGACTCGCACTTTTGCCGCGGACATTGCGGTGACTGTAGCATGGCGTCCGTGCCGCCCGAGAGCGTCCCGCACGACGACGCGCCGCGCCGCATCGCCGCGCTGCGGGAGGAGATCCGCCGCCACGAGCGGCTGTACCACGTCGCGGGGCGGCCCGAGATCACCGACGCCGAATTCGACGTTCTCATGCGCGAGCTCGCCGCGCTCGAGGAGGCGCACCCGGATCTCGCCACCGACGACTCGCCGACGCGTCGGGTGGGCGGGGCGCCGGTCGAGGGCTTCGCGACCGTCGTGCACGCGCGGCCGATGCTGTCGCTCGAGAATGCCTACTCGTGGGAGGAGGCGGAGGCGTGGCTCGCGCGCGCCGAGCGCGTGCTCGGCCAGGCGGTCTCCGGCTTCGTCGCGGAGCTGAAGATCGACGGGCTTTCCCTGTCGCTGCGCTACGAGGGCGGCCGGCTCCGGCGCGGCGCGACGCGCGGCGACGGAGAGCGGGGCGACGACGTGACCGCCAACGTGCGGACGATCCGCACGATCCCGCTCGCGATCGCGGAGACGGGGCCGCTCGAGGTGCGCGGCGAGGTGTACTACTCCAAGAAGGCGTTCCAGAAGGTCAACGCGGGGCGCGAGGCGGACGGCGAGCCGCTCTTCGCGAACCCCCGCAACGCGGCGGCCGGAACGATGCGCCTCCTCGATTCCCGCGTGACGTCCCGCCGGCGGCTCGACGCCTGGCTCTATGGCATCGTCGAGGCCGGGGATCTGCCGCGGACGCAGTCGGAAACGCTCGAGCGCCTCGCCGCGCTCGGTTTTCCCGTCAACCCTCACTGGCGGCGCTGCGAGAGCTTCGCCGAGGTGCGCGCGTTCGTCGAGGAGTGGCGCGAGAAGCGGCACGCGCTCGAGTTCGAGACGGACGGCGTCGTCATCAAGGTGGACGACCGCGCGATCCAGGGGGCGCTCGGTGCGACGGCGAAGTCGCCGCGGTGGGCGCTCGCGTACAAGTTCCCGGCGGAGGAGGCCGCGACGATCGTGCGCGAGATCCGCGTGAACGTCGGGCGCACGGGCGTTCTCACGCCGTTCGCCGAGTTCGAGCCGGTCCAGCTCGGCGGCACGACCGTGCGGCGCGCGACGCTCCACAACTACGAGGACCTCTCCCGCAAGGACGTGCGGGCCGGCGACACGGTCATCGTCGAGAAGGGCGGCGACGTCATTCCGAAGGTCGTGCGGGTGCTGACCGAGAAGCGCCCCGCCGGCGCCGAGCCGTTCCGGATGCCGGAGCGCTGCCCGGTCTGCGGCGACCCCGTCGTCCGCGAGGAGGGCGAGGTCGCGGTGCGCTGCGTGAACCCGGCCTGCCCGGCCGTCGTGCGCGAGGCGCTGACGCACTTCTGCGGCCGGCGCGCGATGAACATCGAGGGCCTCGGGGAGCGGCTCGCGGACCAGCTCGTCACGGTGGGACTCCTCTCCGACGTCGCGTCGATCTACGACCTGAAGGCCTCCGATCTCCGGGAGCTCGAGCGCTGGGGCGAGAAATCGGCCGCGAACCTGATCGCCGAGATCGAGCGCAGCAAGGGGCTCGACGCCTCCCGGCTCGTCTATGCGCTCGGCATCCGGCACATCGGCGAGAAGGCGGCGAAGACGCTCATCGAGCACTTCGGCTCGATCGACGCGCTCGAGGCGGCCTCGGAGGAGGACCTGCAGGCGGTGCCCGACGTCGGGCCCAGCACCGCGGCGGCGATCCACGCGTGGTTCTCGCACCCCCGCCACCGCGAGCTGATCGAGAAGCTGCGGGCGCACGGCGTGCGGTTCGAGGGAGAGCGGCGGCGGGCGCCGGAGGGCGCGCTCGCCGGGAGGAGGGTGGTCCTGACGGGGGTGCTGGCGGGGATCTCCCGGGAGGACGCCGCGGCGCGCCTCGAGGCCGCCGGGCGCGAGCATCTCCGGGTCGATCTCGAAGAAGACGGACTATCTGGTCGTGGGAGAATCACCGGGATCGAAGCTCGACAAGGCCCGGTCCCTCGGAGTCCGGGTCGTCTCCTGGGACGAGATCCTTTCGATGCTCGAGAAGGAGTGAGTCGCCGATGCCGTCGAAAGTGATCGTGTTCTGCCCGCTGGTCGAGTTCAAGAACAAGCCCGCGACGCTGATGTCGATCTCGCCCCATGGCTACTACGAGCTGCGCCTCGACATGGCGGGCGGCAACCACACCGTGTACCTGCCGATTCACCAGACGGGTCTGATCTTCCAGGAAGCGAACACCATCGGAGCGATCCCGCCCGACATCGAGCGATACGGGTAGGAGGGGTTCTCGGGCGGGCCGCAGCGCGAGCCGGCCTGGAATCCCCTCTCCCCACCGGACGGGGAGAGGGCGAGCGTGAGGGGGGCGCGTCTTCTTCACTCGCGCCGCGACCGGCTCCATGTACCTCTCCCGCCGGGAGAGGGAGAAGGTCGAAGCGGCGCTTCGCGCCGCGCCGAAGCTCTACGCCGGCTTCGCCACCATCCGCCCGGCGTGGGCCTTCAGCCGGAACGACAGCATCACGAGCAGGGCGCCCCACGCGATCGCGAAGGAAGCGATGAGCCAGACGACCGAGACCGCGCCGGCGCCCGGGCGCGAGATCAGCAGTCCGCCGAGAATCACCATGCAGACGCCGGACAGGATCCACAGCCACTCGCCCGTGACCTCCTTGCGCAGCCGGATCGCCGCCGCGATCTGCATGACGCCGGCCACGATCGCCCAGAACGCGATGATGTAGAGCAGCACGATCGCCGTGATGCCGGGCCACATGAAGGTCACGATGCCCGCACCGATGCCGAGGATCCCGAGGATGATGAGGGAGCCCCACTTCGCGCGCACGCCGGCGATCACCTCGAAGATTCCGTCGACGAGCGCGTACGCTCCCCAGAAGAGGACGAGCACCACGATCGTGATGCCCGGGCGGGCGAAGGTGAGCAGGCCGAAGGCGATCGCGAGCAGTCCCCGGAGCAGCAGAACCCACCAGTGTTGCGCCAGCGTGCGGATCATCACCGCCTCCTTCGTCGCGCCCGTCGGGCGCGCGACTTCTACTTCTTCTTCGTGGTCTTCTTCGCGCTCTTCTTCGCGGCGGTGGCCTTCTCGGCGGCGCTCTTGTGCGCGAGGTCGGCCCGGTGCGCTCGCTCGTAGGTCTGAATGTCCTTGAAACGTCCCTGCTTGTCGCGGACCGCGTAGAGCTTCTTGCCCGCGACGCTTCGGTGGGTGGTGCGCCTCGCCATGTGGATTCCTCCCTGACTTCGAGTCTATGCGAACCCCGGGAAGAGGGGGTGAAGGCCCGACAGGCGGGGCACCCGGCACACGCCCTCCGGCGCCGGACCGTCGCCGACGAGGATCGCCGCGAGTCCCGCGCCTTCCGCGCCGACGACGTCGATCTCGTAGATGTCGCCCACGTAGGCGCAGGCCGCGGGCGGAAGCGCCAGCCGGTCCGTCGCCGCGTGGAAGATGCGCGGATCGGGCTTCTCGAGCCCCACCTCCGCCGAGTCGACCACGAACTCGAGAAACGGCGCGAGGCCGGCCGTCTCGAGGAGGCGGCGGACCCGGCCGTCGGCGTTCGAGACGACCGCGATGCGGTAGCCGCGCGCCGCGAGGACCGAGAGCGTGTCCGCGGCGTCCTCCGCGGCCCTGGACCAGAGGTTCGCGCGCCCGTGCTCGGCGGCGACGCGTCGGACCGCCTCCCCGCATGCGGCCGCATCGGACAGGCCGAGGCCCTCGAGGAGCCTCGTCATGTAGTACGGCACGCGCTCGGCGTCGCGCGAGTCCGGCCGCTCGATCATGAACCGCCGCACGGCGGCGACCGCTGCCGCCTCGGCGCTTCGGAACGCCTCGGCCTCGAAGTCGATGCCGGCCGAGCGGCAGACGCGCTCCCCGTCGACGTGGATCAGCGTGCCGCCCGCGTCGAAGAGGACGGCGCGGATGCCCTTCATCCGCCGAGCTCGGCCCGGACCGCGGCCTCGACGGCGTCTCCCACCGCGCCCACCTCCGCCGCGTCGGGACCCTCGACGAGCACGCGCAGGAGCGGCTCGGTGCCGGAGTAACGGAGGAAGATCCGTCCCCGGCCGCGCAGCGCGTTCTCGGCCTGGTCGACGGCCGCGCCGATCCCGGGGCAGCTCTCGATCGGCACACGCCGGGCCACCCGGACGTTGCGAAGCGTCTGGGGGATCTTCTCGAGGGTCGCGAGCCGCGCCAGCCCGACGCCGGCGTCCCGGACGATCGCGGAGAGGATCAGCGCCGTCAGGATGCCGTCGCCGGCGGGCGACAGAGGCGCGAGGAGGACGTGCCCGGAGGTCTCGCCGCCGAGCACCGCGCCGGTCTCGTCCATCCGGCGGGCGACGTTGCGATCGCCGACGGCGGCGCGGTGGAACGCGATGCCCTCGCGTTCGAGGCCCGCCTCCAGGCCGTAGTTGGACATGACGGTGCCGACGACGCCGCCCTCGGTCAGGCGGCCGCGCGACTTCCAGTCCCGGGCGACGATCCAGAGCACGTCGTCGCCGTCCAAGATGCGGCCGGCCTCGTCCGCGAAGATGGCCCTGTCCGCGTCGCCGTCGAACGCGACGCCGAGCGCCGCGCCGCCCTCGCGCGTCGCGCGCGCCATGCTCTCCGGATGGAGGGCGCCGCAGTCGCGGTTGATGTTGCGCCCGTCGGGCGCGACATGGATGGCCGTGACGGAGGCCCCGGCCCGCTCGAAGGCGCGCGGCCCGATCTGGAACGCGGCGCCGTTGCCCGCGTCCATCAGGATCGAAAAGCCGGCGAGATCGCGGGGGAGGCTCGCCCGGAGCCGCGAGACGTACGTCGCGATCAGCCCGGGGTCGGGATCGGGCGGGGCGGGGCTCGGCGCGGGTTCCGTCGGCCATGGCCGACTCGAGGAGGCGCCGCTCCAGGTGCTCCTCCTCCGCGTCCGGCCACTTGCGGCCGTCGGGTCCGAAGATCTTGATGCCGTTGTCCTCGTAGGGGTTGTGGGAGGCGGACACGGCGACCCCGGCCCGCGCGCCGAGCTCCAGGACGAGCTCCGCCACGCCGGGCGTCGTGATCACGCCGGCCGAGGCCACGTTGCAGCCCGCCTCCGCGAGCCCGGCCGCCATGTCCGCGACGATGCGCGGCGTCGATTCGCGCGTGTCGCCGCCGATCACGACCCGAGCCGGGCGGTCGCCGGACAGACGCAGCCCGAGCTCCCGCCCCAGTCGGCGGACCGACGGCGGGTCGAGCGGAAACACGCCGGCCCTTCCCCTGAGTCCGTCGGTCCCGAAAAGCTTCACGGCGTTCCTTTCTTCGGCCGCGCCGGGGCGGGCCTGACGGTGGCTTCCGGCGTCGGCGCCGGACGGATTCTGACCTGAACGCTGGCCGCCTGCCCCTCGCGCACGCGCACGCCCGGCGCCGGAAGGGCCAGGGTGGTCGCCGCGGTGAACGAGGCCGGCCGGCCATCGAGGGAGACCGGCTGCGTCGGGAGGCTCGACAGCGTCGCCATCACCTGGCTGGGTCCGACCGCGTGGACGCTCTTCGGGTCGACGGTCACGTCCTCCACGAGGGCGCCGTCGGCGGGCGTCCCCACGACGGACGCCCGGACGGGCAGCGTCTTCTCCGCGATCTCGTCGAGCACGATGCGGATTTCCGCCGGGTTGATGCCGATGACCTCGATCGGCTCCGGCACGTTGATGTCCCCCGGCTCGAGCGGGTAGCGTTTCTCGCCCGGACCCGCGTCGGCGAGGTCGACGACGGCTTCGAGGCGCGCGGGGTCGAGCGTGCGCAGCGGTGTGAAAGCGCCGCGGACGCGCACGTCCACCGAGTCCGGGAGCGGCGGTACGACCATCGTGCCGCGCGGCACGTTGACGATCGACAGCGGCACGCGGTAGCTCCGCTCCGAGATGCGCTCGCGGCGCTGGCCGGTCAGGATGAACCAGGTGACCGCCGCGATCGCGAGCGCGAGGAGCTTGGTGCCGGCGTTGCGGAAGAGGACGCGCGAGAGGTTCATGCCCGCTACCGGTAGGCCGCGAACTCGCGGTAGAGCAGGTCGCGGAGGGACTTCGCGTCGAGCTCCTCCTGGAGCTGTCCGGCGCGCGCGAGGGAGATCGTGCCGCGCTCCTCGGAGACGAGCACGGCCAGGGCGTCCGTCTCCTCGCTGATGCCGATCGCCGCGCGATGCCGGGTGCCGAACCGCTTCGGCAACCCCTCGCGCAGCGACAGCGGCAGGAAGCTCGCGGCGGCGGCGATGCGGTCCCCGGAGACGATGACGGCGCCGTCGTGGAGCGGCGTGCCGGGGGCGAAGAGCGTCACGAGCAGCTCGTAGGAGACGGTGGCGTCGATGCGCGAGCCGTTCTCGATGTAGGTCTTCAGGCCCTCCCGCCGCTCGAGGACGACGAGCGCCCCGACGCGGCGCGCCGACAGCGAGGTCACGGCGAGCACGATCTCCGACACCGTCTCCTCGGCGTGATAGCCGGAGAACAGGGCGAAGAACGGCGTCCGGCCGAAGGCGGCGAGCGCTCGGCGGAGCTCGTGCGAGAAGAGGACGATGATCGCGAAGGGCACGTAGAAGATCAGCGTCTTCAGGATCGTCGTGAGGGCGGCGAGATCGAGCAGGCTCGCCATGGCGTACACGGCGAAGATCGCGAAGAGGCCGAGGACCATCTGGACCGCGCGGGTGCCGCGGATCAGCCGCAGCAGCGCGTAGATGATGAACGCGACGACGGCGATGTCGAGCGCGTCGCGCCAGCCGAAGTTCAGATGGCCGAGGGCCGCGAACCGCGAGGCGAGCGCCTGCATCAGCGGGCCGCCGCTCCCGCCGGCCGCGCCGCGGCGGGACCGGAGCGCGCCACGGCCGCCGAGAAGCGCAGGAAGCGGACGGACTCCGGCACGTCGTGGACGCGCAGAATCGCCGCGCCGCCCGCGGCCGCGGCCGAGAGCGCGGCGAGCGAGCCGGGGAGCCGCTCCGGGGCCGGCGCGTCGTCCGCGAGGCCCGAGAAGCGCCGCACGAACCCCTTGCGGGAGGCGCCGACCGCGACGGGACGGCCGAGCGCGGCGAGCGCCCGGAGGTGGCGCAGCAGCAGCAGGTTGCCCTCGGGGGTCTTCCCGAAGCCGAGGCCCGGGTCGACCGCGATCGAGCCCGGCGGCACGCCCGCCGCGATCGCGCGCGACGCGGCGTCCTCGAGGTGCTCGGCGACGTCGGCCAGGAGATGCGCGTACGTCACGTCGTCCTGCATCGACCGCGGGTCGAGGCCCTTCATGTGCATGAGGATAGCCCCCGCGCCGGCGCCGGCGATCGTCGCCGCCATCGCCGGGTCGAAGCGCAGCGCGGAGACGTCGTTGACGAGATCGGCGCCCGCGGCGAGCGCCTCCCGCGCGACGGCGGCCTTCCGGGTGTCCACCGAGATCGGCGCCCCGGTCCGCGCCCGGATGGCGGCGATCACCGGCACGACGCGCGCGATCTCCTCGTCCGCCGGCACCTCCCTCGCCGCGCCGTAGTGAGACGGGCGCGTCGACTCGCCCCCGACGTCCACGATCGCCGCCCCGGCCTCGAGCATCGCGAGGGCCGCCGCGGCGGCGCGGTCGGCATCGAGGTGCACGCCGCCGTCCGAGAAGGAGTCGGGGGTCACGTTGATCACCCCCATCACGACGGGACCGGCGGAGAGGTCGAGCGACCGTCCGTGCGCGAGCCCGAGCGCCGCGGGACGGCGCGCGGCGCGTTGGAAGGCGGCCTCCGCACGAGTCCGCAGGCTCGCCGGCAGAGCCTTGAGCGTCTCGGCGCGCCGGCAGCGGGAGATCGCGATCGGCGGCGAGGAGGACCCCGAGAGGCGCAACACGTCGACCGGGAAGTCGGCCGCCGCGAACGTGGCCAGCCGGACGCCGTCCCAGCCCGCGATCTCTCGCAGGCTCTCGGCGTCGGCGGCGGGAATCACGAGGTCGACGGCCACGCCGCGAGTCTAGCCCGGATCATTCGACGGTCCGCCGTCCGGCGGCTCGTCCGTCAGCGCTCTACAGGGTGCGTCCGAAGAGCCGGACCTCGCGGCTCTCCGGCGTCAGCCGGATCATTCCCTCGGACGCGAAGCCGAGCTTCTCGAGCACCCGGATCGATCGTTCGTTCTCGGCGGTCGTGATCGCCACGAGGCGGCCGAGGCCGACCCGGTCGCGAGCGAAGCGCAGCATCTCCGCCGCGGCCTCCTCCGCATAGCCGCAGCCGCGGAAACGGGGAAGGAACGCGTAGCCGACGTCGGCGTCGTCGAGGCCTTCACGGCGGATCAGGCCGCACAGGCCCATCGGGGCGCCGGATGGCTTCCGGCCGACGAGAAACAGGCCGAAGCCGTGCTTCGCGTACATCGCGACGGGCCCCTCGGCGATGTAACGGCGCGCATCGTCGAGATCGCGCACGCCCTTGTCGCCGATGTAGCGCAGCCAGTCCGGATCCGTGAGGAGCTCGAGAATGAACGGCGCGTCCCGCTCGTCGAGCCGCCGGAAGACCAGGCGCGGCGTCTCGGCGACGGACTCCGGCGCGGCGTCAGGAAGCGTACTGCGCGACGCCATTGCCGAAGGACCAGTTCTCCTTGACGACCTCGACGAGATTGACGAAGACGTCCTCCTGCCGGACGCCGGGCTTCTCCGCGAGATTCCGGGCGATCGCGGCGAAGAGGTTCCTCTTCTGCTCGAGCGATCGGCCGATCGACATCGTGATCTGGACGAACACGACGCCGTCGGTGCGCGCGATGCCGAGATAGTGCCGGTCGAAGACGAGGCGCTCCGCCGCGTGGCGGTTCAGGACCTGGAACCGGTCCTGCGGCGGAATGCCGATCGCTTCGACGAGCGCGCGATGGACGCCGTCGCCGATCGCGGCGAGCTCTTCCGGGGAGCGGCCCTCGAGGACGTCGACGCGCACGAGCGGCATGGGAGCCTCCTGCGGGGCGGAAGCTTATGCGATGGGGACGAGGGGGCCGAGGGCGAGACGAGTCGCCGCTTTAAACCCTCTCCCCCCGGCGGGGGGAGAGGGCAAGGGTGAGGGGGGCGAGTCGAGTCGCAGCGACGTTCGATATCCGCGAGAGGCCCCTCACCCCTACGCCCCTCTCCCGCCGGGAGAGGGGAGCTGTCTTTGTATGGCCCTCTCCCGCCGGGAGAGGGGTGGCTATCTTTTAGATGCCCTCGTCCGCCGTCGGACCGTAGATCGAGGGCAGCGGCACGTCGTTCTCGCGCAGGTACACGGTGAGCTGACCGCGATGATGGATCAGATGGTTGAGGAGGACGCTCCGCAGGACCGCGCGGCGCGGGACCTTGAAGAAGACCTCGCCATTCGGCTTCAGGACGGTGAACTCGCCCTCCAATCGGTCGTCGCCCATGGCGGAGAGCTTTTCCCGGCTCTCCTTCACGTTCCCGTCGAAGCGCGTGACGAAGTCCTCCGCGGACTTCAGCGGCGGCGCCGCCTCGCTGCCGATCTGGAAGCTGTCCTTCTGGAACCGGATCCCCCAGCGCGTGAGCTCGGCGACGTGGGTTGCGAGCTCGCCGAGGGACCTCGACTTGGCATGCGGCTTCCAGGCGAGACGGTCTCCTGGGACGCGCTCGAGAATCCGGCGAGTCGTGGCCATCTCGTGATCGAACTCGGGAAGGAACGATTGAATGGTGTTCATACCGACGTATACGCCGGCCAGTCCAGAAGCGGTTCCAGGAAAACGATCGATCCGACCGCTGCGATGGAAGTACAAGAAAACTTTACAGGGAGAGGTTCCCCCTGCGACTTCCCCTCTCTCGTCCACGGTCCGCGCAGCGGACCGCTAGAGGTCTAAGCCGGTTCGGGGACGAGCGGTCCGATCGAGCCGTCGGCGATCTCGGGCGTCGCTCCGGGGAGGATCGGCGGCTTCGGCGGCCCGGTCTTGCGCAGCTTCGCGACGTCCATGCCGGACTCGTCGGCGATGATCTGCAGGACCTCGTCGCCGTCCAGGACCTCCTTCTCGAGGAGCGTCCGCGCGATCTTGTGCATCGCCTTCTCGTGGTCGTCGATCAGCTTCTTCGCCCGGTCGTAGGCATCGGTCACGATGCGCTTGACCTCGGCGTCGATCTGGTTCGCCGTCCCCTCCGAATAGTCCTGCGTCCGGCCGAAGTCTCGGCCGAGGAAGATCTCCTGCTCCGGCCGGCCGAAGGTCAGCGGACCGAGCTCGCTCATGCCCCACTCGCAGACCATCTTGCGCGCGAGATCGGTCGCCTTCTCGATGTCGTTGCCGGCGCCGGTCGTCATGTGCCCGAGGAACTTCTCCTCCGCGATGCGGCCGCCCATCATCACGGTGATCATGGCCTCGAGGTACTCCTTGGTGTGCGAGTACTTGTCCTCGGCCGGCAGCTGCATCGTGACGCCGAGCGCGCGGCCGCGCGGAATGATCGTGACCTTGTGGACGGGATCCGCGTCCGGCAGCAGCGCCGCGACGAGCGCGTGCCCGCCCTCGTGGTACGCGGTGTTCTTCTTTTCTTCCTCGGTCATGATCATGGACTTGCGCTCCGGTCCCATCATGACCTTGTCCTTGGCGTACTCGAAGTCGATCATCTCGACTTTCTTCTTGTTGAACCGCGCCGCGTTCAGCGCCGCCTCGTTGACGAGGTTCGCCAGGTCCGCGCCCGAGAAGCCGGGCGTGCCGCGCGCGATCACGACGAGGTCCACGTTCTCGGCGAGCGGCGTGTTGCGCGTGTGCACCTTGAGGATCTGCTCGCGGCCGCGCAGGTCGGGGCGGTCCACGACGACGCGGCGGTCGAAGCGGCCCGGCCGCAGCAGCGCCGGGTCGAGCACGTCGGGGCGGTTCGTCGCGGCGACGAGGATGACGCCCTCGTTCGTGTCGAAGCCGTCCATCTCGACGAGCAGCGCGTTCAGCGTCTGCTCGCGCTCGTCGTGCCCGCCGCCGAGGCCCGCGCCGCGGTGCCGGCCGACGGCGTCGATCTCGTCGATGAAGATGATGCACGGCGCGTTCTTCTTGCCCTGCTCGAAGAGGTCGCGGACGCGCGAAGCGCCGACGCCGACGAACATCTCGACGAAGTCGGAGCCCGAGATCGTGAAGAAGGGAACGTTGGCCTCGCCGGCGACGGCGCGGGCGAGCAGGGTCTTTCCGGTGCCGGGCGAGCCGATCAGCAGCACGCCCTTCGGGATCTTGCCGCCGAGCTTCTGGAACTTCTGCGGGTCCTTGAGGAACTCGATGATCTCCTGCAGCTCGACCTTGGCCTCCTCGACGCCGGCGACGTCCTTGAACGTCACCTTCTTCTGCGTGGGGGTCAGGAGCTTCGCGCGCGACTTGCCGAAGGAGAGCGCCTTGTTCCCGCCCGCCTGCATCTGCCGCATGATCACGAACCAGATCGCGACGAGGAGAATGAGGGGACCGTACATCACGAGCGCCGACACGAAGGTCGAGTCCTTCTGCGGCGTGATCTCGATCTCGACGTTCTTCGCGCGGAGGTCCTTCACGAGATCGGGATAGTTGGCGGCGTAGGTCTTGAAGAGCGGATCGCGCTTGCCGGCGGAGGGCGCGTACTGGCCGCTGATCTCCTCGCCGCGGATCCGCACCTTCTGGACGTGCCCCTGCCCGACCTGGTCCAGGAACTGGGAGAACGTGACTTCCTCGACGGTCGTCGCCCCGGTCTTGAAGACGTTCCAGGCGAGGATGATCAGCACCAGGATGACCATCCAGAGCAGCAGATTCTTGATCGTGGCGTTCAAAGGATCTCCTTCCGGGCCGGTACCCGGTCCCCCAGTTTAACGAACTCCCGGGGTTCATTTATTGCTCCGGCAGGACCTCGTAAATGTCGGGCAGGTGAGCGTGCAATCCCTCGTGCTCCATCCCGTAGCCCGCGAACATGCCCTCGCCCTCCGTCGAGAAGAGCGAGAAGTCGACGGACACGTTGGTCTTGCGGTCGAGGGGCTTGTCGACGACGGCGCCGAGGCGGATCGAGGCGGCCCCCGAGCCCTTCAGGTGGTCCATGAGGTACGTCTCGATCACGCCCGTGTGGACGACGTCCTTGAGGAGCAGGACGTGCTTCTCCCGCACCGTGAATCCGCTCGAGAAGTCGATCTGGAGCACCTCTCGGGCGCCCTCGGCCCGACGCACGTGCAGGAACTCGCACGCGAAGGGCCCACGGAGCTTGCGCGCGAGGTCGGCCATGAAGAACGCGGATCCCTTGAGGATCGAAACGACGATGAGCGGCCGCTCGCGAAGGTCCCGGTCCACGGCGCCCGCCACCGCGTCCACGCGTTCGGCGATCTGGCGCGATTCATAGCGCCGCTCGAGTCTCACGAAACGGACCTGCGCATTGCGGACGTCGGGATGTCGGCGGCATGGTACACCGGACCGGCCTCCCGGAGCCGCACGCGCAGGATGCCGCGCCGCCGCTCGAAGCGGATGCGCCGGCCGGCCTCGAAGCGGAAGCTCCGCCCCGAGGCGACGACCGCGACGAGACGCTCCCGTTCCCGGCCGCTCATGGGAGCGCGCCCGGGCCGGGCGTAGGGCGCCGCGAGGCGCTCGACGGCCAGTCGGAGGAGTGCCTCGGGGCAGGCCGCGAGGAGCGCGGCGTCGATCGCCGTCTCGTCCGGAGCGCGCCGGATCGCGGGGCGGACGCCGGTCTCGAACGCCGCCTCGATCCGGTCGCGCTCGTTTCGCAGCCGGGCGATCTCCTGCTCGAGCGCCGCGATCCGGCCGGCGCCTCCCGGAGACGCGCGCCAGGCGGCGAGCCGCCGCCGGACGCGATTGCGGGCGAGGGAGAGGTTCCCGTTGGTCGCGTCGCGGCGATGCGCGATGCCGCGCGCGGCGAGGAAGCCGCGCAACGCGTCGCGGCCGACCGAGAGGAGCGGCCGCACGATCCCGTCCTCGCGCGCCTCGCGCGGTCCGGCGAGAGAAGCGATCCCGCCCCGCCGCTCGAGCGCGATCAGGTGGGACTCGAGCGCGTCGTCGCGGTGGTGGGCGGTGGCGATCCGCGCCGCGCCCGCCTCGGCGGCCATCTCGAGGAGCGCGGCGTAACGGACGTGGCGGGCCGCGGCTTCCGGCGAGAGCTTCAGCCGCCGCGCCGCGCCGGGGGCGTCCCGCCGCCGGACGAGGAAGGGGAGCCCGAGCCGCCGGGCGTGGTCCGCGACGAAGGAGAGGTCGCGGTCGGCGTCGCGTCCGCGCCATCCGTGGTGGACGTGGCCGACCGCGAGGGTCCAGCCGGTCTGCGCCGCGGCCGAGGCGGCGGCGTGCAGCAGCGCCGTCGAGTCCGCGCCGCCCGAGACGGCGAGGAGGACGGACGCTTCGGGCGGCAGCAGACCACCGTCGGCGGCGCGCCGCAGGGAGTCGAGGACCGGATCCATGGGGAGATGGTACGCCGCGGAAGGAGGCTCTTACCTCCGGCTCCGCCGGACCGGCTCCGTCGCCACGGCGCGGGCCTCGTCCTGCGCCTCCCGCGAGACGGCGTCGCACACGATGGCGCAGATCTTCTCGAGCGTCGGGTCCCCGATCGAATAGACGGTCCTCAGCCCCTCGCGCCGCCGCTGCACGAGGCCGCCGGCGTGCAGCACCGCCAGGTGCTTGCTCACGTTGGCCTGCGTGCCCCCGGTCGCCTGGAGGATCTCCCCGACCGAGGCGGGGGAGCGGAAGAGCCGTTCCAGGATCCGGAGGCGCATGGGCTCGCTCAGCGCGCGAAACCGCGCCGCGATGCGCTCCCGGGCGCGTTCGGAGAGCCGGGGCAGGGCGTGCATCCCGTCAGGGTACCCGCACCAGGACGCTTCCGGAAGGGCGGAAATTCTCTTCATCGACGCTATTGACTTTATAACTATATACTCATAAAGTCAAGAGCCGTGAAGAGACCGATGCTGCTTTCCGCCGTCGCCGCCGCCATCACCGCGGCGGCCGTCGCCGCGGCCCAGGCGCCCTCGGCGTCGCCGCTGACCCTCCGGGAGGCGGCCTCCCTCGCCGCCGCCAGCGCGCCGGCCGTCGAGTTGTCCCGCGCCGAAAGCGACGTCGCCCGCGCCCGCGCCTCGTCGGCGCGCGCCCGGCTCGGGCCGTCGCTCTTCGCCGACGCGGGTTTCCTCTCGTCGAACAACCCGGTCACCGCGTTCTCGCTGGCGCTCGAGCAGAAGCGGTTCTCCGCCCAGGAATTCTTTCTGTCGGATCCGAACAGCCCTCCGTTCACGAAGGACTGGAGCGGCGGCCTGACGGCCTCCTGGTCCATCGACGTGTTCGGGTCCGCCCGCGCGGGGGCCCGCGCCGCGGACGAGTCGGCCCGCGCGTCGGAGCTCGGCTCCGGCCGGGTGCGCGACGCCACGGTCTTCCGCGCGATCGCGGCCTTCTCGGGGGCGCGCCGCGCCGAGGAGGCGGTCGCCGCGCTCCGGGAGCGGGTGGCGGACGCCCAGAAGGACGTTTCGATCGCGCAGGCGCTCGCCGACGAGGGAATGACGACCGGCGCCGATCCGGCGCAGGCGCGCGCGGCTCTCGCGGAGACGCGTGCCGAGCTCGCGGGGCAGGAGGCCGCGCTCGAGGGCGCCCGGGCCGACCTCGCCACGCTGATCGGCCCGGAGGCCGCCGCCCGGCCACTCGCGCCTCTGCCTCCGTCCGCCGGTCCCGCATCCGGGGAGTCCTCTGAACGCGCCGACGTGGCGGCGGCGAAGGCCGCGGCCGCGGCCGCCGAGGAAGCCGGGCACGCCGCGGCCGCTTCACGCTGGCCGAGCCTCCTCGTCGAGGGCCGATACGAGGCGCATGCGCCGACGCCCGGCGGACGTTACGGAAACTCCGGGACCGTCTATGCGGGGGTCCGCGTGCCGATCTTCGCCTCGGGGGCCGTCGATGCCCGCGTCGCGGAGGCCCGCGCGCAGGCCCGGGCGGCGCAGGCCGCGGCGCAGGAGGCGGGCCGGGCGGCGCAGGGCGAAGTGTCGAAGGCGCGCGCGGACTCGTCCGCCGCCGCGGCGCGGCGAGCTCGCCTTCGCCGAGGCCGAGGCGGCGGCCCGCCAGGCTCGGGAGATTCAACAGGCGCGATACGCGGAAGGCGCGGCGCGCCTGACCGACTTGCTCGAGGCCCGGGCGGCGGAGTTGCGCGCCCGGATCGGCGCCTCGGCGGCCGCGGCCGATGCGGTCGTGGCCGAGGCGAATTTGCGGCTGGCGCTCGGCCTGCCGCCCGAGGGAGACCAGGGATGAAGAGAATCATCGTCACGCTGGCGTTGGCGGCGCTCGCCGCCGGCTGCGGGAAGAAGGCGGCGGAGCCGGCGCGGCCCGAGGCGCGCCGGCTCGAGACGGGGAAGGTCGAACGGCGCGAGGAGCCGGGGATCGTCGAGGTGGACGGCACGGTCGTCGGCCGGCAGGAGGCCGCGATCGCGAGCCGCCTGGCGGCGACGGTCGTGGAGGTGAAGGCGGTGCCCGGTCGGCCCGTTCGCGCGGGCGAGGTCCTCGTGCGCCTGGCCTCGCAGGAGTCGGAGGGCGCGATGGAGGGCGCGCGCGCCGGCGTGGCGTCGGCCAGGTCGGCGCTGGATCTCGCCCGGCGCAATCTCGGCCGGTTCGAGCGCCTCGAGGGCAAGGGGGCGGCCGCCGCCGTCGAGCTCGAGAAGGCGAAGCAGGACGAGGCCTCGGCGCAGGCGGCTCTCGCCGCCGCCACCGCGGCGCTTTCCCGGGCCGAAACCGACCGTTCGCAGACGGTGCTGACGGCGCCGTTCGACGCGATCGTCGTCGAGAAGCTCGTGTCCGTCGGCGACCTCACGGCTCCCGGCCGTCCGCTGGTGCGGCTGGCGACCGCGTCCGGACGCCGGGTCGAGGCCGCGCCGGCCGAGAGGGAGGCTGCGCGGCTGTCCGTCGGCGATGCCGTGGAGGTCGAGATCGAGGGCGCGCGGGTCTCGGGGCGCGTCGCGGAGATCGTCGGCGCCGTGGATCCCTCGACCCGTCGCCGCACGATAAGGGTGGACCTTCCCTCGGGAACGGAGCCCGCCGTCGGAACGTTCGCCCGCCTGCTTCTCCCGGGACCCGCGCAGGCGCGCCTGCTCGCGCCGTCGCGCGCCGTGGTCGCGCGCGGAGGCCTGGAGCTCGCCTGGGCCGTCGGCGCCGACGGCGCCGTGTCGCTGCGGTACGTGCGCACGGGGCCGCCCGACTCGGAGGGTCTCGTCGAGGTCCGCTCGGGCCTCGAACCGGGCGACCGCGTCGTGCTGGATCCGCCGGCCGACCTCGAGGCCGGAATGCGGGTCGCGTCGTGACGACCGGAAGGCGCGGCCCCGCGTCGCTCGAGGGAGCGCCCTCCGGCATCGCCGGACGCCTCGCCGCGACGTTCATCGACTCGAAGCTGACGCCGCTCTTCGTCTTCTTCGCGCTGGCGCTCGGCGCGCTCGCGATCGTGATCACCCCGCGCGAGGAGGAGCCGCAGATCAAGGTCCCGATGATCGACGTGTTCGCGACCCTGCCCGGCCGCAGCGTCGTCGAGGTCGAGCGCCAGGCGTCGGCGCCCCTGGAGAAGGCGTTCTGGTCCATCCCCGGCGTCGAGTACGTCTACTCGACATCGTCGTCCGGCGGGGCGCTCGTGATCGTCCGGTTCCGGGTCGGCGAGGACCCGGACCGCGCCATCGTCCGCGTGCGGGGCAAGCTCGACGCGATGGCGGCCGACTGGCCGCGCGATCTGGCGCCGCCGCTCGTGAAGGCCCGTTCGATCGACGACGTGCCCGTGTGGGCGATGACCTTCTGGGGGCCCGGGCCAGGATGCGGCGACGCTGCGGCAGGTCGCGGCCGAGGTCGAGAACGAGATCAAGACGATCCCCGAGGTCTCCGACACCGCGCTGATCGGGGGACTGCGGCGCGAGTTCCGGGTCGAGCTCGATCCGGCGAAGCTCTCCGCGCGCAATCTGCCGGCGGCCGCGGTCGCGGGCGCGCTCGCGTCCGCCAACCGCCGGACCGAGGCCGGCGCGCTCGTGGCGGGCGGCCGGGAAGTGCGCGTCGAGGCCGGCGGATTCGTGCAGAGCGCCGACGAGCTCGGCGCCGTCGTCGTTGCGGAGAACGCGGGCCGCCCCGTCCACCTCTCGGACGTGGCGCGCGTCATCGACGGCCCGGAGGAGCCCTCCGTCTACGTCACGCACGCCGAGCCGGGAACGCCCGGCCGGTACCCCGCGGTCACGCTGTCCGTCAGCAAGCGACGGGGCGCCAACGCCATCACGGTCGTGCACGCCATCGAGAAGAAGCTCGACGCGCTCCGCCCGCGGCTTCTCGCCGCGGGAGTTCGCACCACCGTGACCCGCGACTACGGCGAGACCGCCGCCGAGAAGTCCAACGATCTCCTCAAGCACATGGGGATCGCGACGCTCTCGGTCGCGCTGCTGATGGCGCTCGCGCTCGGCCGGCGCGAGGCGGGCGTCGTGCTGCTCGCCGTTCCGGTGACCCTCGCCCTGACGCTCTTCGTCTTCGCTCTGCTCGGCTACACGCTGAACCGGATCACCCTGTTCGCGTTGATCTTCTCGATCGGCATCCTGGTGGACGACGCCATCGTGGTCGTCGAGAACATCGTGCGCCACCTGCGTCTGCCCTCCTCGAAGGGACGGTCGCTCGCGAGCGTGGCCATCGAGGCGACCGAGGAGGTCGGCAATCCGACGATCCTCGCGACGTTCGCGGTCATCGCGGCGATCGTGCCGATGGGCTTCGTCGGCGGACTGATGGGTCCCTACATGCTGCCGATCCCGATCGGCGCGTCGGCCGCGATGCTCTTCTCGCTCTTCATCGCGTTCACCGTCTCGCCCTGGGCGACGCGCCGACTCTTCCGACGCGTGCCGGCCGAGAAGCTCGGCCACGGGGAGGGGGAGCGCGGCCGGCTCGCCGCCCTCTACCGCAGGGCGATGGCGCCGCTCGTGAGCGAGAACGGCGGCCATGCCCGCGCGGTCTTCTTCGGGGTCATCGCGGTGCTGCTCGTGGCCGCGATCGCCCTGGTTCCGCTCGGGGTCGTGATCGTCAAGATGCTGCCGTTCGACAACAAGAACGAGTTCCAGATCGTCGTCGACTTCCCGGACGGCACGCCGGTCGAGACGACGCACCGCGCTCTGGCCGAGATGGCCGACGCGCTCGGCCGCGTGCCGGAGGTCATCGGCACCGAGGTCTACGCCGGAACCGCCGCGCCGTACAATTTCAACGGCCTCGTGCGCCACTACTTCCTGCGGTCGGCGCCGCACCAGGGCGACGTCCAGGTGACGCTCGCGCCGCGGAAGCAGCGCCGGCGCTCTTCCCACGCGATCGCGAAGGAGGCGCGGCCGCTCGTCGATGCCGTCGCGAAGAGATACGCGGCGCGCGTCAAGGTGGCCGAGGTGCCGCCCGGCCCGCCCGTGCTCCAGACGCTCGTCGCCGAGGTCTACGGGCCCGACGACGCCGGCCGCCGCGAGATCGCCGGAAAGGTGCGCGACGTCTTCGCGAAGACCGACGGCGTCGTCGACGTCGACTGGTACGTCGAGAGCCCGCGCGAGAAGGCCGTCTTCCGCCTCGACCGCGAGAAGGCGGGATCGGCCGGCATCCGGGAGGCCGACGTCGCCGCGACGCTGCGGCTCGCGCTCGGGCGCGACGCGGCGGGGGAGATCCAGCTGCCGGACGTGCGGGAGCGGATCCCGCTCGTCGTGACGCTGCCGGCCGAGCGGCGCAACGACCTGGCGGCGCTGGCGGACCTGAGGGTTCCCGCCGCCGACGGGCGGCTCGTGCCGCTCTCGGAGATCGGCCGCTTCGTGAACGAGCCCGAGGAGACCTCGATCTACCACAAGAACCTGAAGCCGGTCGTCTACGTGACCGCCGACGTCGGCGGCCGCAAGGAGGCGCCGGTGTACGCGATCGGGAAGCTCGAGAAGGGTATCGCTCAGATCGCGGTGCCCGGCGGCTACCGCATCCAGACGCGCACGGCGTCGGCGCCCTTCGACACGGCTCGCTACGGCATCAAGTGGGACGGCGAGTGGCACGTGACGTACGAGGTCTTCCGCGACCTCGGCCTCGCCTTCGCCGCGGTGCTCGTGCTGATCTACATCCTCGTCGTCGGCTGGTTCCGGAGCTTCACCGTGCCCTTCGTGATCATGGCGCCGATTCCGCTGACGCTCGTCGGGATCCTGCCCGCGCACGGCCTCTTCGGCGTCTTCTTCACGGCGACGTCGATGATCGGCTTCATCGCGGGCGCGGGAATCATCGTGAGGAACTCGATCATCCTGGTCGACTTCATCGAGCTGCGGCGGCGGCAGGGGATGCCGCTGTCGGAAGCGGTGCTCGACGCGGGCGAGGTGCGCTTCCGTCCGATGCTGCTGACCGCGGCCGCGGTCGTCGTCGGCTCGGCCGTGATGCTGCTCGATCCGATCTTCCAGGGCCTCGCCGTGTCGATGATGGCGGGCGAGGTCGCCGCGACGCTGTTGTCGCGCGCGGCGGTGCCGGTCCTCTATTACCTGCTCAAACGCTCCGAGGAGCGCCCGGCCGTCGCCGGCGCCGTCTCGCCGGAGCCCGAAAGGAGCCTCGCATGAAATCGAAAGCGACGATCCAGGACTGGCTGCGCGGCATCGCGGGAGGGTTCGTCCTCCTGTCGGTCGCGCTCGGCTGGTTCGTCCACCCGGCGTTCTTCCTCTTCACCGCGTTCGTCGGCGCGAACCTGCTGCAGTCGGCGTTCACGCGGACCTGCCCGATGTGGTGGATGCTCCGCCTTCTCGGCGTGCCGGAGACCCCGGACAGGGCCGCGCCCAACAAGGCGGCCTGATACAGACGTGTCTTGCCGCGCGCGGCGGCGAACCGACAGCATAGGGATCCACACTCGAGGGAGGACCGTCATGGGAACGCGCCGCGCCGGTTCGGCGTCTCGCTGTCGCCGTGTTTCTCCTCGTGGCCGCGACGGGAGCGCTGTCGGGCGTCCCGCCCTGGCGCGTCGTCGCCTGGAACGACCTCGGCATGCACTGCATGGACGCGGACTACTCCGTCTTCTCGATCCTGCCGCCGTTCAACAATCCGCACGCGCAGGTGGTGGACCCCTCCGGCAACCTCGTGACCGATCCGGGCGCGGCCGGGGTTCACGTCACGTACGAGGCCGTCGCGGATCCCGACGGATCGATCAACACGACCTCGAGCGGCAAGACGAACTTCTGGGACCACGTGCAGGCCCTCTTCGGCGCCGCGCTCCCGGTCGACGCGGGCCTCGCAGGGAACGCGATGCCCGGCTCCGCGAACGTCGCCGCAGGCGATGGCGTTCGATGCGACGTTCTCCTGGTTCATCGCGGCGGGCGTGCCGATCACGCCCTACGACGACGCGCACCGGAAGAACGCGTACCCGATGATGCGCCTCTCCGTCCGCGACGCGGGCGGCGCGGTGCTCGCGACCTCCGACGTCGTGCTGCCGGTGTCCGACGAGATGGACTGCCGCGCCTGCCACGCCTCCGGCTCGGCCGACGCAGCGAAGCCCGCCGCCGGCTGGATCAACGACTGCTCGAGCGATCGCGACTACAAGCTGAACATCCTCCGGCTCCACGACGAGAAGCAGGCGTCCGACCCCGCGTACGCGTCCGCGCTCGCGGCGGCGGGCTATGCGGCCGCCGGGCTCTTCGCGACCTCCACGGGAGGGACGTCCGTCCTGTGCGCGAAATGCCATGCCTCGAACGCGCTGCCGGGGACGGGGTACGCCGGCATCGAGCCGCTGACGGAGGCGGTCCACGCCCACCACGCCGGCGTCTCCGACCCCGTCACCGGCCTGACGCTCGACGACACGACGAACCGCTCCGCGTGCTACCGGTGTCATCCGGGTTCCGAGACCCGCTGCCTGCGCGGCGTCATGGGCAACGCGGTCGCCGCCGACGGGACGCTCGCGATCCAGTGCCAGGGCTGCCACGGCTCGATGAGCCGCGTCGGCGCGGGCACGCGGCAGGGCTGGCTCGAGGAGCCCGCCTGCCAGAGCTGCCACACCGGCACGGCGACCCACAACAACGGCCAGATCCGGTACACGAGCGTCTTCGACACGAACGGGCAGCCGCGGGTCGCGGTGGACCAGACCTTCGCGACGAACCCGGACACGCCGGCCTCGGGCATCTCGCTCTTTCGCTTCTCGAAGGGCCACGGGAACCTCCAGTGCGAGGCGTGTCACGGCTCGACGCACGCGGAGTTTCCGAGCTCGCACGCCAACGACAACGTCCGAGCGCTGGCGTTCCAGGGCCACGCCGGCACGCTCGTCGAGTGCGTCGCCTGCCACGGCACGAGCCCGGCCACCGTCAACGGCGGGCCTCACGGCATGCACCCGGTGGGGCAGAGCTGGGTGAGCGCCCACGGCGACGCCTTCGAGGGCGGCAACGCGTCGCTCGCGGACTGCGCGGTCTGCCACGGCGCCGACTACCGGGGTACGGTTCTCTCCCGCGCGGCGAGCGACCGCACCCTGACCACCTCTTTCGGCACGAGGCCGCTCTGGCGCGGCTTTGCCGTCGGGTGCTACGACTGCCACAACGGGCCGTCGGGCGAGAACGCGAACCCGAACCACGCGCCCGCAGCGGCGAACGGGGCGGCCTCGGTCCAGGCCTACGCGTCCTCGACGCTCGCGCTCGTCGCCACCGACGCCGACGGTAACCCGCTGACGTACCGCGTCGTGTCCCAGCCGGCCAACGCCTCCGTGGCTCTCGCCGGCAATCAGGCGACGGTGTATGCGATGCCCGGCTTCGTCGGCGACGATGCGTTCACGTTCGGCGCGTCGGACGGCCAGACCTGGTCGAATCTCGCGACTATCACGGTCGCCGTCGACGGCAGCTTCGCCGACGTCGCGCGATCGTCCCTCTTCGCCTCGATGATCGAGCGGCTGTACCACGCGACGGTGACCTCCGGCTGCGGCGCCTCGCCGCTCGTGTATTGTCCCGACTCGTCCGTCACGCGCGCGCAGATGGCGGTCTTTCTCGAGCGCGGCATGCGCGGCGCGGCCTACGCGCCGCCCCCCGCCGTCGGCCTCTTCGCGGATGTGCCCGCGAGCTCTCCGTTCGCGCCGTGGATCGAGCAGCTCGCCCACGACGGCGTGACGGCGGGTTGCGGCGGCGGCAACTTCTGTCCTCAGTCTCCGGTGACGCGCGCGCAGATGGCCGTCTTCCTGACGAAGGCGCGCCACCCGGTTGCCTGCACCTATGCGGCGACGGGGGTCGTCTTCACCGACGTGCCGGCGAGCTACTGGGCGGGCGGCTTCGTGGAGCAGCTCTGGCGCGAGGGAGTCACGGGCGGCTGCGGCGGCGGCCTCTTCTGTCCGGAGAGCCCGGTGACGCGCGGGCAGATGGCGGCGTTCCTCGTTCGCGGCTTCCGTTTACCGTAGCCGTACCGGCGGCTCGGACGCGCCGATATCATGCGCTCCGAAGGAGCCCCCATGAAGGCACGTCCGCGCCGGAACGGAGACCTCTGCGTCCGCTTCGCCGTCGCCCTGGCTCTCGCGGGCTGCGCCGCGTGCGCGCACCTGCCGTTCGTCAAGAAGGCGAAGGGACCGGCCAACATCGCCGCGGAGGGAAAGGCGCCGCTGACGGTTCCCGAGCTCCAGTTCGAGAACCTCCGATTCGCGGACAACTACACGAACTCGGTGGCGCACGCGTCCGATCGTGTCGCGAAGGAGGTCGGGACACGCGACGCGCAGGTCGAGGCGCTGAAGTGGAAGCTGGAACAGGCGACGGCGGCGTACGTCGATGCGACGGGCCAGAATCCGCTCTGGAACGCGCTCGACCTCGTGGGCCTCGCCACCGTCTCCCGGATGGTCATCGAGGACACGCGGTCCCGCGAGATCTTCGGCGGCTCGCTCGAGCCCCTGCTCGACACCCACCGGAGCCTGGAGGCCACGGCGTGGAACCTGGCCGACCAGTTTCTCGAGCCCTCGGAGCACAAGGAGCTCGCGGACCTCTTCGCGGAGTGGCGACGGCAGAACCCGAACGAACGCAACGTCTCCGGCGTCCACTTCCGCGAGTTCGCGCTGGCGCTCGGCAAGGCGAGCTCGCCATCGAGCGTCAAGTCGTCGAGCATCTTCTCGCTGCTCTACCTCGACCCGTTCGCCGGCCTCGACCCGACGACCGTCGCGATCGAGCAGTCCCGCGAGCTCGCGGCCCGCACCGTCGCCTACGCCGAGCGGATGCCGACCCTCCTGCGCTGGCAGGCGGAGCTGCTCGCACTCCAGATCGCGCGGCAGCCCGATCCGCAGGAGGTCATGGCCGACATCGACCGCGTCTCGCGTTCCGTCGAGAGCGTCTCGAAGACCGCGGAAGGCCTGCCGCCGTTCATCCACCAGGAGCGGGAGGCCGCGATCGATCAGCTGTTCGCCGGCGTGACGACGCAGCGCGAGGCGCTGCTCGCGGACCTCGACGCGCGGGAGGGCAGGCTCCGGGCGCTCCTCGGCGAGACGCGCCAGACGCTCGATGCCGGCGCGAAGATGTCCGACTCGCTGAAGGGGACGATCGGCGCGCTCGACGCCTTCGTCCACTACGTCTCGCCGCCGCCGGACCCGCACGCGCCGCCGAAGCCCGCGGGGAAGCCCTTCGATCCGCTCGATTACGGCAAGGCGGCGAGCCAGGTCGGCGGCATGGCGCGGGACCTCTCGTTGCTCCTCGCCTCGGTCGACAAGACCGCGCCGCAGCTCGGCGTCCTCGGCGGGCGGACCGCCGGTGAGCTGAAGGCGGTCGTCGATCGCGCCTTCTGGAAGGGGATCGTGCTCGTCCTGATTCTCCTCGTGGGTTCCGTCTTCGCGGCGCTGGCCTACCGCGCTCTCGCGCGTCGGCTGTTCACGAATCCTGCGGCGTAGCGGAGTTTTCGAGGGCGCGCACGCGAGGACCGAGCTTCGGATCCGCGATGCGCTCCGTGGTTTGCGGGAACGCCGGCGTCGGTCCCGTCCACCGCAGCGCCTCGACGTCGGCAAAGAGCGGCGCGTCGGTCACGAGCGTCGCGAGCCGCTTGAAGAGGAGAGCGGCCGCGGGATCCCGCAGCGTGCCCTCGGGAAACGCCTCGATCGGACCGTGGCGGGCGAGGAGCGATGTGGCGGTCTTCGGCCCGATTCCCGGGATCCCCGGGTAGCCATCCGCGGCGTCGCCGACGAGCGCGAGGTAGTCGGGGATGAGCGCGGGCGGCACGCCGAACTTCTCGCGCACGCCCGCCTCGTCGCGGATGCGGCCGCTGCGGCGGTCGACCTGCACGATCGCGGTCGTCGACGACGCACTGCGCGAGGTCCTTGTCGGGCGTCCAGATGCAGACCCTCTCGACGCGCGGGTCGGCGGACGCCAGGCGCGCCGCGGAGGCGAGGGCGTCGTCGGCCTCGAGCTCGACCATGGGCCAGACGGCGACGCCCATCGCGCCGAGCGCCTCCTCGAGCGGATGGAACTGCGCGAGGAGCGCGGGCTCCATGCCCTCGGACGTCTTGTAGCCGGGCCAGAGGTCGTTCCGGAAGGATTCGATCACGTGATCCGTGGCGACGCCCACGTGCGTCGCGCCGCCCTCCAGCATCTGCGCGACCGTGTGCAGCACGCCCGCGACCGCGCCGTAGGGCGCATCGACTCCCTTCGTCGCGCGCCGCTGGCCGTAGAAGTGGCGAAAGAGCTCGTAGGTGCCGTCGACGAGGTGGACGAGCATGGGGCGAGGCCGAGCGTAACCTCCGCCGCGCCGGAAGGGTAGAGTGGCTCCGAGTTGTCGACGGCATTCTGGGACTCACCGGAGAACGTCGAGCGGTTCGCCGCCCGCGAGCCGGACGTGCGCCTGATGGAGCTCGTGCGCGGGTTTTCCGATCCGGCTCGCGTGCGCGTCCTCGACGTCGGCTGCGCCGCCGGGCGCAATACCGTGGCGCTCGCCGAGCGGGGCTTCGCCGTGGAGGCCCTCGACGGCTCGGCGGCGATGGTCGCGCGGACGCGGGAGCGCGTCGCGGCGATTCTCGGCGAAGACGAGGCGGCCCGGCGCGTGCGGGTCGGGCGCATGGACGACCTCTCGAGGTTCGGCGACGGCGCCTTCGACCTCGTCGTCGCGCTCGGCATCTACCACTGCGCGGGGAGCCGCGCCGAGTGGGACCGCGCGCTCGGCGAGTCGGCGCGGGTTCTCGAGCCGGGCGGACGGCTCCTCGTCTCGGTCTTCACGCCCGAGACCGACCTGACGGGCGGCGGCATCCGCGCGATCCCGGGAGAGCCCGGCGTCTACGAGGGCTTCGACAGCGGAGGCCGCCACGTGCTCGTCCACGCCGACGAGCTCGACTTCGAGATGGCGCGTTTCGGTCTCACGCCCGCCGAGCCGACGCGCACGGCGCGGCCGAAGGTCGCGACGGGCCGCCGCGTTTCGGCCAACGGCCTGTACGTCAAGAGCGCATGACGCCCCTCGCGGCTCCGCCGGACGTCCGGCGTCCGCCGGACCGTTGGGCGCTCGCGTTCTTCGGTCTTTCGCTCCTCGTCTTCCTCGCGAGCCGCCTCGCCGGTCTCGCCGATTTCCCGATCTACTTCTTCGGCGACGAAGCCGTGCAGAGCGTGCAGGCCGAAAACCTCCTGGCGCACCACGGACGCGACGCCGAGAACGGACAGCTCCTGCCGACTTACTTCCGCAACGAAACGGTCTACAACATCGGCGCGAGCGTCTACGCGCAGGTCGTGCCCTACCTCGCCTTCGGCCACCGCGTCGAGACGACCCGGGCGGTCGGCGTTCTCTTCGGTCTCCTCGCCGCGGCGGCGGTTGCGCTGATCCTGCGCGACGCCTTCGGCCTGCGCTTCTGGTGGACCGGCGCGCTCCTGATGGGAATCACGCCCGCGTGGTTCCTGCACTCCCGCACCGCCTTTGAGGTCGTGCTCGGCGTGGCGTTCGACGCCTGGTTTCTCTACTTCTACCTCCGATACCGCCGGGGGAGCGGCCGGGCCCTGCTCGCCGCCGTCGTCGCGGCGGCGCTCGCCTTCTACTCCTACAACGCGATCCAGCCCGTCGTCGCCGCGACCGCGCTGCTCCTCCTCGTCTTCGACGCGCCGTACCACGCGCGCCGGTGGCGATGGGTCCTCCTCGCGATCCTGCTCGCGGCGGTCTGCGCCGTGCCGTACGCTCGCTACCTCGCCGTTCGGCCCGGAGAGACCGCGCGCCGCCTCCAGGAGATCAACTCGACGTGGGTGCGGCGCGACCTGACGACGCCGCAGAAGGTCGCGGCGTTCGGCGAGCGCTACCGGATCGCGATCTCGCCCGCCTACTGGTACGCGCGCGAGAGCGAGCGCGACATCCTGCGGCATCGGATGAAGGGATGGGGGCACATCTGGTGGCCGACGCTGCCCTTTGCCGCCGCCGGTCTCGCGATCGGCGTCTTCCGCGTGCGCGACGCGAGCCACCGCGCCGTGCTCCTCGCGCTCGCGGCCGCTCCGCTCGGCGCCGCGGTGGCCAACGTCCTCGTGACGCGCGGCATGGCCGTCGTCGTCCCGGCGGCGATCCTGACCGGGATCGGCCTCGATGCCGCGCTGCGCGGCGCCTCGAGGCTCGTTCCCGAGCGGGCGGTGGCCGTCCTGGCGTTCGCCGGCCTCGCCGGCGCGCAGGCGGCGATGACGGCCGACGCCCTCCGCCACGGGGCGCGTTGGTACGGCGACTACGGTCTCTACGGCATGCAGTGGGGGGCGCGGCAGGTCTTCGGCGAGCTCGTCGAGCGGCGCCGCGCCGCGCCGACGCGGCCGATCATCATGTCTCCGGTCTGGGCGAACGGAGCGGACGACCTCGCGCAGTTCTTCCTCGGCGGCCGCATCGTCCGGTTCGCGGGAATGCAGGCGGTCGCGGCGGATCCGGCCTCGGCGAATCCGGCCGCGCTCTACGTCTTCCCGGAGGACGAGTACCGGCTCATCGCCGGAGATCCCAAGCTCCGCATCCGCGTCGAGAAGACGATCGCGGACCCCGCCGGCGCCCCGGCGTTCCGATTCGCCTCGATCGAGGCGGCGCCGGACTGGCGCGAGCGTCTCGCGGCCGAGGAGGCGGAGCGTCGGCGTCTCGAGACCGAGGAGGTCCTCGTTGGAGGCGAGACCTGGACCGTCGCGCACTCGGTCCTCGACATGGGGCCGCTCGCGAACCTCTTCGACGGGCAGCCCGCCACGCTCGTCCGGACGAAGGACGTCGATCCCGCCGTCTTCGAGATCGCGTTCCCGACGCCGCGGCCGGTCCGAAGGGTCTCGGTGACGACGGAGACGGGAACGATCTCGTTGACGCTGACGCGCATCGCCGCCGACGGGTCGAGCGACGAGCGCTCGCAGACCTGGCGCGGACTTCCGCCCGATCCGACCGTCTCGCTCGGTTTCGCCGACTCCCGGTCCACGCGGCGCCTGCGCCTCGTCGTCGAGAACGTCGACAAGAAGGAGCCGACCCACCTCCACGTCCGGGACATCCGCGTCGAGCCCTGAGGCGCGCGGCGAAGGCGCTCTACTTCGCGGCGGCGACGAGCTTCTGGAAGCGCGGGTTCTGCCGGAGCGGACCGAAGTTGGGATCGATCTTCAGCCAGGCGGGCGTGATCGCGTAGGGCATCTTCATGAGCGTCTCGAGATGGCCGAGGGCCTTTTCGTGCTCGCCGACCGCGATCTCGATCCGGATGAGCTGATGGAGAAAGTAGGGGCCGTTGACCGCGTCGATCGGCGGCCCGCCCAGCTTGAGCCCGAGCTCGCCGTCGCGCATCGCCTCGTCCTTCCGCCCGAGGTAGGCGAGGGCGAGTCCTCGATTGGTGTGTAATTGAGGGTCGTCGGGCGTCTCGTTGAGCTGCTTCTCGACCTCCACCCGAGCCTTCTCCGCATACTCTCGTAGCCCCGCTGTGTCGCCCGTAATGTATTTCGCCTGAGCGACGCAGAGCGCCCACACGGCCGAGTTGTCGTCGTAGTCCGACGGGGTGAGCCGGTCGAAGATCTCCATCTGTCCCGCGTCGAGAACCCAGACGAGGTCCTGATAGTTCGCGAAAAAAGCGACGAGCGTCGCGGGAGTGATGGCCTTGCCGTGCTTCGCCATCGAGGCACGGGCGTCCGCGAGGTCACCCTCCTGAAGGTACGTCATCGCGAGATTCTGGATCGCGGTTAGGTTGGCCGGGGCGAGCGCGAGCGAATGCTCGAAGACTTCCCGCGCCTCAGCGGGTCGCCGCAGCTGCATGAGCGTGGTTCCGACGGCGGTGACGTTGCCGACGGTTCGCGGGTCCAGGCGGGCGGCCTCCTGCAGGTGGGCGAGCCCTTCCTGCCAGGCGCCGAGCGAGCATTCGGCATTGCCGAGACCCCGGATGAGCTCGGGGTTGCCGGGGACGAGCTTCAGGCCCTTCTCGAATTCATCCCGGGCGCGGCCGGGATCGTTGCCGACCAGCCGGTAGAAGTTGCCGAGTGCCGCGTAGCCATCCGCCTGATCGGGAGCGAGGGAGACCGCCTTCTCGGCCGCCTGGCGTGCGGCGTCGCGGAGCTCCTTGGTGGGCACTCCGTTGCCGTAAATGAGCGAGTTCAGGATCGAGATCCGCCCCCACGCCTGCGCGAAGCCGGGATCCAGCTTGACGGCTTCCTCGTAAAAGGCGAGCCCCTGGCGCCGGCTGGCCATGTCCGTGCGATCGAGCGTCAGCGCGTTGCCCTTGAGATAGGCGTCGTACGCCGCCAGGTTCTGCGTCGGCTTCTCCGAAAGCTGCTTCTCCTGTCCCGCGGCGAGCGCGACGCCCAGGGCCTGCGCCACCTTCGACGCGATGTCCGACTGCACCTGGAAGACGTCGGTGAGCGAGGCGTCGAAGGGCTGCTGCCATTTCGAGGCCGGCGGCCCGTCGGCCTTGATCTCGACGAGCTCCGGCGAGACCTGCACGCGGTTGGCGCCGCCGCCCTTCTGCCACCGAACGGTGGCGGTCAGCAGATAGTTCGCCGAGAGCTCCTTGGCGATCTCCTGCGGCGTCTTGGTCGACTTCTTGTAGGGCGTCGAGCTGCCCCGCGCGATCACCTCGATCCCCGGCACGGAGGTCAGCTTGCCGCGGATCTGGTCCGCGATGCCGTCGGCAAAGTAATCGTCCTCGGGCGCGCCGAGGTTCTCGAACGGGAGCACCGCGACGCGCTTGACCGCGGCCGCCGACGCCGCGTCGGCGGCGGGTTTCGGCCGCCGCGCGAGGAAGACGGCCGCGAGGACGAGGAGGGCGACGGCCGCGGCGACGGCGGCGATTTTCGTCGTCGAGCGCGGAGGCGCGGCGGCCATGTGCCCGCCGCTCGTGACGGCCGCGGTCGACGAGGAGAACGCCTCCGACAGCGCAAACGCGACGTCCTTGGCGCTCTGGAACCGGTTCTCGCGGTCCTTCTCGAGGCAGTGCCGGACGACGTGGTCGAGGGCGGGGGAGACGTTCCGTCCCGACTGGGTCAGCTCGGGAGGGTCCTCCTTCAGGATCGCCGCGATCGTGTCGCTCGACGTGTCGCGCTTGAACGCCTTCCTCCCCGAGAGGAGCTCGTAGAGGATCGCGCCGAAGGAGAAGATGTCCGAGCGCTGATCGACGGGCATTCCGCGGACCTGCTCCGGGGACATGTAGCCCATCGTTCCCATGACCGTCCCCGGCTCCGTGTGGCCGGTTCCCGTCGGTGCATTCGTCTGCGGGGAGGGCTCGGCGTCGAACCTCTTCGCGAGGCCGAAGTCGAGGATCTTCACGTGGCCGTCGTTCGTCACGAAGACGTTCTCGGGCTTCAGGTCGCGATGCACGATGCCGCGGCCATGGGCCGCCGAAAGGCCCTTCGCGATCTGCAGGCACCAGTCGACCGCCTGGCGCTGGGAGACCGTTCCGGCGTCGAGCTTCTCGCGGAGGGTCGCGCCCTCGAGAAGCTCCATGATCGCGTACGACACGGAGCCCTGGATGCCGAAGTCGTAGATCGAGAGGATGTTCGGATGCGAGAGCGCCGCGACCGCCTTGGCCTCGCGCTCGAACCGGGCGAGCGCGTCGGGGCTCGCCGTCAGCTGCTCGGGAAGGACCTTGACGGCGACGTCGCGGTCGAGCTTCGTGTCGCGCGCCCGGTAGACTTCGCCCATGCCGCCGGCGCCGAGAGCCGAGACGATCTCGTAGGAGCCGAGGCGTGTTCCGGCCGCAATCGTCATCGAATTTGCCGACGAGAATACATCAGGGCGTGCCGCCGTTTTCGATCACGGCCCGAGTCGCCAACGCGCTGAAACGGAGATGAACCCATGCCCTCGAGAAGAAAGGCGACGATGACTCGTCGCGGCAATGCGGCCCTCGCCGTCGCCTGCGGCGCCCTCGCGTTCGGGGCCGGCGCGATCGGCGCCTTCGCCATCGGCGCGCTCGCCATCCGGCGCCTCGCGATCGGCAGGGTCGCGATCGGCGGCGCGGTCCTCGGCGACGTCTTCATCCGCCGCCTGCGCGTCGCGGACCTCGAGGTGACGGGATCGCTCCGGGTGCCTCCGGTCGAGACGACGCCCCGCCCGGGACTCTGAGGGCGCGATGGACGCTCGCCGAATCGATCGGGCAGCGATGAAGTCTTCGCTCTCCGCCTCCCGGCGGTTCCTTCGCATCGCGCTTTTCTCGGTGCTCGGAGGCCTGCTCACGGGCGCCGCCGTTCTCGCCCAGGCGGCTCCCGGCGGCGCGGCATCCCTCGACGAGACGCTGCCGATTCCGATGAGCCCCTGGAGAGGCGACCTCGACGGCATGGCGAAGCGCCGCGTGATCCGCGCCGCGGTCGTGTACAGCCGGATGTTCTACTTCATCGACCGCGGGACGCAACGGGGCGCGTCGTACGAGGCGCTGAAGCTCTTCGAGAAGTACGTCAATGAAACGCGCCGGACCGGGGACGTCCCGATCCGTGTCGTCTTCTATCCCGTGCGGCGGGACCAGATCGTCCCGATGCTGCGCGACGGGAAGGCCGACCTCGCGGCGGCAGATCTGACGATCACGCCGGATCGGCGCGCGGTCGTCGACTTCTCCTCGCCCATCCTCTCCGGCATCGACGAGATCGCCGTCACCGGGCCGGCCTCCCCGCCGCTGGCGACGGTCGACGACCTTTCCGGCAAGGAGGTCTACGTCCGGCGGTCGTCGAGCTATTACGAGAGCCTCCAGCGGTTGAACGAGCGTTTCGCGAAAACGGGCAAGGCGCCCGTGCGGCTGCGCGCGGCGCCGGAGGACCTGCAGGACGAGGACCTGCTCGAGATGCTCAACGCGGGTCTCGTCCGGATCGTCGTGTGCGACGGCAATATCGCGAGCTTCTGGAGCCGGATCTACCCGAACATTCGCCCGCACCGGGACGTCGCGGTCGACCGCGGCGCGGAGATCGCCTGGATGTTCCGGAAGGAGAGTCCCGAGCTCAAACGAGCGGTCGACGGGTTCCTCGCGAAGTACCCGCCGGGCTCGCTCGTGCACAACGAGATCGTCGACGAGTACCTGAAGAGCACGCAGTGGGTCCGGAACGCGCGCTCGGACGAGGGGCTCGCCCGATTCCACGACACCGTCGACCTCTTCCGCAAGTACGGGGCCCGGTACGACCTGGACTACCTGCTCATGATGGCCCAGGGCTACCAGGAGTCTCAGCTGAACCAGAACGCCCGAAGCGGCGTCGGCGCCGTCGGCGTCATGCAGCTGATGCCGGAGACGGGCCGGGCCATGGACGTCGGCGACATCCACGAGATCGAGGCGAACATTCATGCCGGCGTGAAATACATCCGGTTCATGGAGGACACGTACTTCGCGGACGCGCCGATGACGAAGCTGAACAAAGGGCTCTTCGCCTTCGCGTCCTACAACGCCGGGCCGAACCGGATCGAGGAGCTCCGCCGGATCGCGAAGGAGCGCGGCCTCGATCCGAACGTCTGGTTCAACAACGTCGAGCTCGTCGCCGCCGCGACCATCGGCCGCCAGACGGTGCAGTACGTCGGCAACATCTACAAGTACTACATCGCCTACACGCTGATCGCCGAGGACGAGGCGGCCGAGAAGAAGACGCTCGAGGAGCTCGGGGAGGACGCCGTGACCGTCCGGGACTCGACGCGCCTTCGCACGGTCTTCCTGGGCAACGAGACGCCGCTGACGCGCGCCCTCTGCCGCTGGCTCGGAGACCGCACGGACCTGAAATTGATCGTGTGGACCGACCGAATCCCGTGGCCTCACCGCCCGTCGATCGCGGCTCGGATCGGGAGGCGTCTCCTGGCAGGTCTCCGTCGAAAGGGTCTCGCGCGCACGATGAACGAAGCGGCGTATTTCGCGATGTACGCGGTCGCCCTCCGTCGCCGGGAAGAAGATCGCATCCGGCGGTTGACCGGGCAGCTGGAGTCGGCGGTTCGGGCGAGTCTCGATGACGTCCTTCAGCTTCGGCCGGTCTCGCTTCGAGACGCTCGGTTGTGGACTCGCGTGCGCTCGCTGGACGTCGATGCGGGGTTCGCCACGTGCACGGATGTCCGTTTTCCCGAGGAGTTGATCCGCGCGCCCCGCCAGGGCGTCTTCCTGTGGCATGAAGGCATCACGCCCGAGTACCGTGGCGTGTATTCGACTTTCTGGGCCCTCTACCGGGAAGATCGTGCGTCCCTCGGCTACACCCTCCTTCACATGACGGATCGCCTCGACGCCGGGCCGGCTTACGTACAGGGACCGCTCTCCGAAGCCGATTTCGACCATGACTGGCACTGCTATCTTTCGGCCAAGTCAATCGTGGAGAGCCTTCCCGGAGTGGATCGGTTCCTGTCCGAGCTCTCGTCCGGCATTCCGAGGCCGATCGAGCGGCCCGGTTCCGTCGCTGGTTGGTATTCGTACCCGACCGCGACGGCGCTGATCTCGATCGCGCTGCGCCGGGCTCGTCGCGCGCGGCGCCGCGAGACACCACCAATGCGAACTTCGGCTTCCGGCCGCGGGGAGGCAGGGAGATTTGGTGGCCGTACGAGGATTTGAGAGCCGGGTGGGCGTGGTGCCCCGCCTGGCGCCGCTCGCGGCCGGTGTTCCTCAGCGCGCCGTCGCCTGCACGAGCAGGACCATCCCGATCAGAAGGAGCCCGAGGTACAGCAAACGGACGAACCGGTCGCTCCGGATGCGCCGATTGAGGGCCCGTCCCGCCCAGACGGCGAGCGCCACTCCCGGGAGCGACCAGAGAAAGTACCGCGTGACGGCGGCGTCCCAGAGCCCGACGTACAGATAACCCGCCAGGCCGGCGAGACTGACGGGCAGGAAGTAACCCTGGAGCGTCGCGCGGAACTGCTGAGGGGACCAGCGGCGCAGCGCGCCGTAGACGGCCAGCGGCGGCCCGTTCATTCCATACGCGCCGCCGAGGATGCCCGAGAGGAAGCCGCAGGCCGCGAGCCAACCCGCATGGTCGTGCTCCAGGCGCCGGCCGCGGCCCATCGTGAGCGCATGGACCGAGAAGGCGATGATCACGAGTCCGAGAATGAGCCGCACGGCATGGTCGTTCACCTTCGCCAGCATCAGCACGCCGAGCGGAATTCCGGGCAGCGAGGCGAGAATGAGTCCGCGGGCGCTCCGGATCTCGATCCGCCGCCAGTCCTGCGCCACGACGACGCCCGCCACGACGATCGACACGAGGACGGCCAGCGGCGCCGCTGCCGACACCGGCGTGCGCAGCGCCAGGAGCGGCACGGCGACGAGGGCCTCGCCGAACCCGAGGGTCGAGCGGATGAGGGTGGCGAGGAAGATCACCCCCACCACGTAGAGGGTGATCGGATCGAACCCGTGTGCTGGCGTCACGTCGCTGGCTCGGTGGATCGCTGGTTCAGGGGTGGTGGCGGTGCAGGGATTTGAGGGCCTGGTGGCTCGCTCATTCGCGGCGACGGGACGGCGCGCCTGGCTCCGAAACCGAAGGCGAGGAACCCGAACCGGCGCTCAACATCACGGCGATCGACGACAGGTGGAAGCGCGCGCGGTCCGGGCACCGGCAGGAACGACCTCAGTGGGTCCAGTGCAGTCCGAGGGCCTTGGCCAGGAAGATCGCCATCTGCCGTCGGGTCAGGCTGGCGTCCGGGCAGTAGTTTCCCCCACCGCAGCCACCGGTGATGCCGGAAGAGGCCAGAGCCTCGATGTATTGAAATCCGAAGTCGCTCGCCGGGACGTCGTTGAACGTGGGCGTACCGGGAGAGGGGCTGACCTGACGGCGCCACCAGACCCGCGCCGCGCCGAAACCGGCCGCGCCGTCGATCGTCAGGTGTAGGACGTACATCGTCGCATCCGGAGTCCCGTCGCCGTCGAAGTCCACCTGATCGTGAAAGGTCCAGGAAAAATCCGGTGTCGTGCAGGCAGATCCGGGTCCGAGCGCGCTGTCGAGATACGCGACCTCGGATCCGTCGATGAAGGCCTGGAACGTCAAGCTCCCGTCATCCGGAAGTTTGTAGCCGACGATGCCGACGTCGACGTCCGTGCCGGGATCGGAAACGTTCCCGTAGACGCACACGCGAAAGACCTCGGCTCCGTCCGGAAGATCGAGGGGCGCCCGGTACGTGCCGGCGCCGAAGAGATAGCCGAAGCTGAATGAATAGGTCTGGGCCGGAAGGTCCGCTCGAAATCCCGCCGCACCGAAGGTCGTCATCTGGTCTCCCAGCCCGTATGACTGCGCGGTCGCCGGATGATTGGGGACGATGAAACCCAGAACGAACAGAAAACTCGTGAGGATGCCGCTCCGGACGCGACGAGTGATCATTTCGATCCTCCTCTTGCCCTAGAGAGTACGCGCTTTGACTCGATAGTCCCATCGCGCGGCGAGCGACGAGCACCTCGGAAAACGCGACGCGGACAGTCGGGCCACGAGGCTCTCTGACGGTCGGCGAAGGTTGGTGGCGGTGCAGGGATTTGAACCCCGGACCTAGCGGATATGAGCCGCGTGCTCTGACCAACTGAGCTACACCGCCTCGAAACGGACGGCGGATCATAGCAAAGCGGCCGGGGACGGCTCGACCTCGGGCCTATACTCTTGCCATGGCCGGTCTCGCGGATCACTGCGGGGTCTGCGGCACGGAGCTTTCCTTCGCGCTCCCGATCTGCCCCATCTGCAAGAAGGCGGTCTGCGAGACGTGCGCCTTCCGCATGGGCGGCAGCATCTTCTGCGGGAGCCCCTGCGCAAACGCGTTCTTCTTCGGCGGGCAGGAAGACGTCGAGGACGAGTCGGATCTGCGGCTGCTCGAGGAGGAATGAGCTCGTCGGCGCCCACCCCCCCCGCCCGCCCCTCCCGGTACGGCCGGCTCTTCTGGCGTGACCCCAATACACAATTCCTGATCCTGGCCGCGGCCGCGGGGCTCCTCGGCGGCCTCGGCGCGGTGATCTTCCGGACCCTCACGCACTGGCTGACCCGGGCACTGCACGGCACGGAGGACATCGTGCGCGGTGTCGAGATGACGCGGCCCTGGCTGCGGGTCTTCCTCCCGGCCGCCGGCGGGCTCGTCGGAGGGTTGATCGCCCAGTTCTTCTTCATGGAGAAGGGCCCGAGCGGGATCTCGCACATGATCGAGGTGGTCTCGCTCGGCCGGCGGACCGTGCGCTTCCGGGCGTCGCTCGCGCGCGGCGCCTCGTCGCTCGCCGTGATCGCCTCGGGCGGCTCGGAGGGCCGCGAGGGACCCATCATCCAGATCGGCGCCGCGTGCGCCTCCGCGCTGGCGCGCCGCTGGAAGGTCTCGCCGGAGCGCGTGCGCATCCTGACCGCGTGCGGCATGGCCGCCGGCGTCGCCGGGGCGTACAACACCCCGATCGCCGCGACGCTCTTCGTCCTCGAGGTCGTCGTGGGCTCTTTCGCGATGGCGCTCTTCGGCCCGGCGGTCGTCGCCGCCGTCGTGTCCACGCTGCTCGTCCGCTCGGTGCTCGGGGACGAGCCGGTCTACCACGTGGCGCCGTTCTCGGTCGCCTCGATCTACGAATACCTGCCGTTCATCGTGATCGGGCTCGCGTCGGGGCCGGTCTCCGCGCTCTTCGTCCAGGGCCTCTCCCTCGCGAAGCGCGCATTCCGCTCCCTCGGCTGGCCCACGTGGGTGACCATGACCGCGGGCGGCGCGCTCGTCGGCACGATCGCTCTCGCGCTGCCCGAGGTCTCCGGCAACGGGTTCGAGGCGACGGACCGCATCCTCCACGGCAACCCCACGGCGCTCTTCCTCGCGCTGCTCTTCGTCGGGAAGGCCGTGGCGACGTCGGCGACGATCGGCTCCGGCGGCGTCGGCGGCGTCTTCACTCCCTCGCTCATGGTCGGCGCGACCGTGGGCGGGCTCGTGGCGCACGCCTCGCACGCGATCGCGCCGCACCTCGACGCGCCGGTCGGCGGCTACGCGCTCCTCGGCATGGGCGGCCTGCTCGCCGGCGTGACGCGCGCGCCGCTCCTCGCGGTGATCATGATCTTCGAGCTGACGCAGAACACCGCCGTGCTCCTGCCGATGATGGTCGTCTCGGTGCTCGCGGTCGCGACGGCGCACCTGCTGCAGAAGGACTCGATGTACGTCGAGAGCCTGCGTTCGGCCGGCATCGTGTGGGAGAAGACCCCCGAGGCGACGTCGCTCGCGAGCCTGAAGGTCTCGGACATCATGCGGCGGGACGTGACGCTCATTCCGCGCACGACGCCGCTGCCCGACATCGTCGCCGCCTTTCTGCGCTCGCGCAGCCTCTTCCTGTACGTCGGCGATGACCAGGGGAGGCTCGAGGGCGTCCTCGACATCCACAACATCAAGGAGTCCTTCACCGAGCGCGAACTGTCGGGCGTCGTCGTCGCGGAGGACCTCGTGACCGAGATCCCCTTTGCGACGCCGGACGAGCCGCTGACGTCCGTCAACGAGAAGCTCTGGTTTCGCGATGCCGGGCAGCTCCCCGTCGTCGACGGCCCGGAGACGCGGCGGTTCCTCGGCATCGTGACGCAGCGCGATCTCCTCGGCGCCTTCGACAGCGAGGTCCTGAAACGCAGCCGCCTGCTCGCGCGCGTTCGGACGGTCGGCGAGGAGCAGGGCGAGGTCGAGTACCTCGAGCTCCCGGAGAAACACCGGCTCGAGGAGGTGGACGTGCCCGTCGAGATCGAGGGCTGCAGCCTCGCCGAGGCGGCGCTGCGCTCGCGGTACGGCGTGTCGATTCTCGCGGTCAAGCGCCTGACGCCGGAAGGCCTCGAGCGGCGCTTCGTGCCGGCGCCGAGCGACCGCTTCATGCGCGGAGACGTGCTCGTCGTCCTCGGGAGCGAGGACGCGATTTCGAGACTGCGCGAGGGCGTCCCGATGCCGGCGGCCTGAGGCGCGCGGGTTCAATGGGATGAGGCGGACGGCAGTCCAGGTGCTATCCTTCTGTAACCCTTGGCGCAACTCGATAAAGACCGGCAGGCCGCCCTGGCCAAAGAGAAGCAGAGTGAGCTCGTTGCGCTCCGCGGCAAGTGGTTCAAGGAGCGCACGCGGTTGTACGACCGCGAGACGGGCCTCCCCACGGTCGCGGTCCTGGTCGACGACCTGCGCACGCAGCTCGGGGAGCGCGGCTCGATCTCCGTGCTGGTCTTCCGGCCGAGCTCCGAGGGTCACGTCGAGGAGGTCTGGGGGTGGGAGGCGTACGACGACCTGCTCCTCGACTTCGTCCGCCGCCTCAAGGCGTTCCAGACCGACGGCATCGTGCCGAGCGGCACGCTGTGCCTGCCCTACGTCCGCTCGGACGAGATCATCCTCTTCGTCAGCCCGGACGGCGGCGGGTTGCCCGACGGACCGACGGCGCTCGGGCAGAAGGCGGCCGAGCTCGACCAGCTGATTCGCGGGTATCTCGCCGAGCGCGCCGACGTCTCGGCGCGTTTCCGGTCGTTCGTCGGCTCCTCCCGCATCCTCAAGGATCCGAAGCACCGCATCGAGCGGCTCGTCTACCGGGGCGTCCAGGAGGCCCGCGACCAGGTCACGCGGCAGACGGTGCGCCAGGAGATCCGGGGCGGCGAGCTCCTCCAGGACGTCATCTCGCGCCGCGACATCCGTCCCGTGTTTCAGCCGGTGTTCGACCTCGCGACGGGCAACATGATCGGCATGGAGGCGCTCTCGCGGGGCCCGCGCGGCAGCGAGTTCGAGAGCGGCGAGACGCTGTTCTCGCTGGCGGACCGCACCGAGCTCCTCGTGCCGCTCGAGCGCGTCTGCCGGCAGCGCTCGCTCGAGGCGGCGGCCGAGGCGAACCCGCGGCGCCAGATCTTCCTGAACCTCTCGCCCGCGGCGGCCTCGGATCCGGAGTTTCTCGGCCCGGTGTTCCGCGACCAGGTGCGGTCGCTCGGCCTCGAGCCGGACCGCATCGTCCTCGAGATCACGGAGCGCACGTACGCGGTGTACGAGGGGCTCTTCCGCGAGGTGCTGTCGAAGTTCCGCTCGCAGAACTTCCGCATCGCGGTCGACGACGTCGGCACGGGCTACTCGAACCTCTCGTCGCTCGCCGACATCGAGCCCGACTACCTGAAGTTCGACAACGTCTTCGTGCGCGGCATCGACCGCCGCCAGGTCAAGCAGGATCTGCTCGAGGCGCTCATGAGCTTCGCGCGCAAGATGCACACGAAGGTCATCGCGGAGGGCATCGAGACGCGCGAGGAGCTGCGGGTCCTCCAGTCTCTGGGTGTTCCGTACGGCCAGGGCTTCCTTCTGGCGCGCCCGATGCCGGTCTCCGAGATCGAACGCTTCTCCTCGATTGCCATCTGAAACTCTGGCGGGAGCGGGAAGCGGGCTCCTCCTCGAGGCCCTCTCCCGGAGGGAGAGGCCAAAGCTGGTCGGCTCCATGCGCAAATACGGTGAACGACACCCGAGTATCCTTGCCCCATGAAGCGACTCCTGGCCCTGCTCGTCTTCGTCGGCATCCTGACCGCATGCGGCTCGAGCCGCGCCGGCTACCCTTGCAATGCCGGCGAGTCTCCGGCGAAGACCGGTTGCTCGGGTCGCGGTTCCCAGAGCTCTCAGAACGGCGCGCGGTGACGAATGCGGGGAGGTTAGCTCAGCGGTAGAGCGCCTGCTTTACACGCAGGTGGTCGGGGGTTCGATCCCCTCACCTCCCACCAGGTCCGGAGATCTCGATGGCGCCGGTGGGAAAGAAGTGTCGTTTACTCTGAGAGAGAAGAGGTAAGAGCAACGCCCAGGGTCCGGAGGTCGTCGAGGACGCCAGACTGGTTGGTCAGGAGAACTACGCCGAACGATCGCCCCGGGAGAACCGCGATGTAGGCGCTATATCCGAGCATGCCGCCGTCGTGAGAGATCCGGGCCTCGCCGCCCTCCGTTTTGTCCAGCTCCCAACCGAGTCCAACGCCTCCAGAAGGGTCGCCAGCCGTGAGCTCGTGCGAGACGGCCAGCGGGCCGGTCCGTGCCGTCGCGTTGGCGCGGGCGTACAGCAGGAGGTCGTCGACGTCGGAACGAAGGCCGCCCGACCCCGGCACACCAAGGATCAGGGAAGGTCGAGGATCGCCTTTGTCGGAATACCCTGGAGCGAACCGTTTCTCCTGCGACGCGGAAAGCTGGATACCCGTGTTGCGCATGCCCATCGGCGTCGCGAGTTGCGTCTGGACCAATTCTTGATACGGCATTCCGTACGCTCTTTCCAGGATGATGCCGAGGAGTCCAAACCCCGCGTTCGAATAGTGCAAGTCGCGCCCCGGAACGTGGTCCAGCTTCAGCGAACGCAGGCCTTCCAGGAAGTGTCCCGCGTCGTTTTCTCTTTCCAGGCGCACGATCAGGTCGGGTGCCGCGCCATCAGGAATGTGTGTCGAGTTTTGCGGTAAACCGGACGTTTGATTGGCGAGGTCGATGATCCGGATCGGGTGACCCTCGTACGTAAGGTTGGGAAACTCTCCCGGAAGATGCTTGCGGATGTCGTCGTCGAACTTCAGCTTTCCTGCTTCTACTGCCTTGGCAAGAAGAATTCCGGTAAACGTCTTCGTGATGGAGCCGATCTCGTAAATGGTCTGCGAGGTCGGAGGGGCGGGATCGCGCTGGGAAGCTGCTCCATAGTTGAAGCAATAGAAATGGCCGGCGCGAAATATGCCGATGGAGAGACCCGCTCTGTCCGGAGATCGCCGATAGGCACTCACGGCAGGTTGAACGAGCGTTCTCATTCCGTTGAACTCAGCCTGGTTGTCCGGGGTCTGGCAGGGACCGCTCGTCGTAGGTTGGGAAGACTTCGACGGCGTTGGTGAAGCAGGGATTCGCCCGGCACCGAGACCGGCGGCGCAGCTACCAATCAGTACGGAGAGGCAAACCGCGATGCGCCGCAGAGAAAACAAACCAACCTCACGTTCTTTCTTCCGTCGCCCGTCGAGAACCGGTTTTGATGCTATCCGAGGGCTCGGGCCGCGAGGATCCCATCCGACATGGGTCGGCGGGCACTGGAACGGTCCTCCCGAAGCGGTACCGATTCCTGGTTCGCAGGAATCGCGAATGCCCAGGTCGGATGAGTTCGGAGCGAGACGGTCTTGATTCCCGGTGTGGGTTCGATCGCCTCAGCGATTGTTTCGGCTCCATCGCCGGCCGCCGCCGCGCGGCGATCGCCGGGTACTGAGTTTCCCCGGCTCCGTCAGTGCGTCCTGTCGTTGCAGCCGCGCGGGCAGCGCCACCAGGAGTGCGGCACGTCGGCGAACGCCTTCCAGGGGTCGATCTCGGCGCCGCAGCCGTCGCAGTAGACCCGCATCGGCTCGTTCATCGTGCGGTGGAGACCCAGGCGCTCGAACTGTTCGCGGCGAAAGTTGAAGGGCCCGCCCACCCGACGCTCGAAGTTCTCCACGTGATCCTCCGGCTTCAATCTGCCACGGATCCGTGAAGATTGCGTGATTCAGAAGTATCACATTTTCGAACGCTGCGCCGGAGTCTCGGCGCGCCCGTTGCCTCGCATGACCGACGAGCTGACCGCTAGATCGCCGGTGCGAGCTGCTCCAGGATGTCGGCCGTCGTGGCGAGGCCGCCGACTTCCCGCGCGCGCCGGCGCACCTCCTCCATGCGCTCGCAGAGCGAGGGCTGCCGCACCTCGTAGAGGATGCCGGTCGTCATCGTGTCGGCTTCGCGCGTGTAGCGAAGGGCCGCGGTGCGATCGGCGGGGTCGTGGCCGGGCGGCAGGTAGGCGAGCTTCGCCTTGAGCAGCTTGAACTGATCGTCGCCGCGCCACGTCACGCACGGCGACATCACGTTGAGGAACGCGAAGCCCTTGTGCTCCATCGCCGCGACCATGAGGTCCACGAGGGTCTTGGGGTCGCCGGAGAAGCCGCGGCCGACCCACGTCGCGCCGAAGGAGATCGCGAGCTCGCACGGGTCGACGGCGGGTTCCGGATTCCCCCAGAGCGTCGACTTCGTCTTGTCGCCGGAGGGCGTCGTGGGCGCGGCCTGGCCCTTGGTCAGGCCGTAGATCTCGTTGTCCATCATGAAGTACGCGACGTCGAGGTTGCGCCGGGCGGCGTGCAGGAAGTGGTTGCCGCCGATCGCGATGCCGTCGCCGTCGCCGCCGACGGCGATGACGTTCAACTCCGGCCGCGCGAGCTTCACGCCGCTCGCGAGCGTCAGCGCGCGCCCGTGCACGCCGTTGAAGCCGAAGGTCGACACGTATCCCGGCAGGCGCGACGAGCAGCCGATGCCGGAGATCACGACGGTGTCCCACGGCGCGAGCTGCAGCTTCGCCATGGCCCGGTGGAGGGAGGCGAGCGCGCCGAAGTCGCCGCATCCGGCGCACCAGACCGGTTTCAGGTCCGACTTGTAATCGGCCGGCTGGAAGGCCGGAAGTTCCGCCATCGTGCTCATCCCGCCACCTCCACGCGCGCCAGGCGGCCGCGCACCTTCTCGATCTCGTCGCTCACCTCGGCCGCCGTCAGGTCCTTGCCGCCCGAGCGCTTGAAGACGTGCGTGCGGCCCGCGGGCAGGTCGAGGAAGGTCCTCAGGTACTTGTAGAACTGCGCCGTGTACGAGAGCTCGACGATCAGGATCTCGTCGACCGAGGCGGCGAACCTCTCGAAGTCGCGCTTCGGGAAGGGGTAGAGCATCTGGGGCACGAAGGCCGAGACGCTCTCGCCGCGCGCGTTGGCCGCGGCGACGGCCTCCTGGACCGGACCCGCGGAGGAGCCCCAGCACACGATGCCGACCTCGGCGCGCGTCGGCCCGAAGCAGCGGAACGAGTGGTAGCGGTCGCGGATCGGCCACATCTTCCGGTACCGCTTCGCGTTCATCGTCTCGTGCGTCAGGTAGAGCGAGTTCGGCCGCCCGTCCTCGCCGTGCTCGAGGCCGTTCGTCTGATACATGCCCTTCTTCATCCCGGGGACGCTCATGGGGGAGACCCCGGTCGGCGTGTCGCGGTAGCGCTCGTACTCTTCCAGGTCCTCCTCGGTCGGCTTGCGGCGGTCGCGCACCTCGTGGCGCATGTCGGCGCTCGTGATCGTCTCCTTGCGCTGGCCGACGGCCTGGTCGGAGAGGACGAGCACCGGGATCTGGAACTCTTCGGCGATGTTGAACGCCTCGACGGTCGCGTGGAAGCAGTCCTCGACGTCCGAGCACGCGAGCACGGCCTTGGGGGCGTCCCCGTGAGTGCCGAACAGGCACTGGAGCAGGTCGGCCTGCTCGCTCTTCGTCGGGTTTCCGGTCGAGGGACCGCCGCGCTGGACGTCAATGATGACGACCGGAACCTCCGCCATCGACGCGAGCCCGATCATCTCGATCATCAGCGAGAGCCCCGGACCGGACGTGGCGGTCATCGCCTTGACGCCGGCGAAGGAGGCGCCGATGACCGCGCCGATCGCGGCGAGCTCGTCCTCGGTCTGGAGGAACGATCCGCCCGCGCGCGGCATCCACTCGCCGAGGAAGTGCAGGATCTCGGAGGACGGCGTGATCGGGTATCCGGCGAAGAAGCGGCAGCCGGCGTGGAGCGCTCCGATCGCCGCCGCTTCGTTGCCGGAGAGCAGCAGCCGCGACGGAGAAGGTTCGTAGTCGAGCCGCCGGGACTCGAACTTGTCCCGCCGCAACTCCGCGAACTCGAGGCCCGACTGGAGCGCGCGGCCGACCGCCTCCAGCACCGCGGCCTTCTTGCGGCCGAACTTCCGGGCGAGCGCCCGCTCGAGCTTCTCCGCCGGCAGGCCGAGAAGTCCCCCGAGGATGCCGAGCGCCACGACGTTCTTCGATGCGGGGGCGCCCGTCGCGGTCTTCGAGAGCTCAGCGAACGGGACCTGCAGGAACGTCAGGCCGTCCCCGCCGATGATTCCCAGGTCCTCGGCCGACGGCGGCTCCTCGCTCGCCTCGCCGAGGATCACCGCTCCGGGCGCCACCGAGATCTCGCCGCGGAACCGCTTGAAATCGTTCCAGCTGAAGACGACGAGCACGTCGACCGCAGCGCCCTGCGAGAAGATCCGGCTCGAGGCGACCCGCACCGTGCACGACGATTCGCCGCCGCGGATCTGCGGCCCGTAGGCCTCCGTCTTGATGACGTTGAGCCCCTCGTGCGCGGCGACCTGGGCGATCAGTTCGCCCAGCGTGACGACACCGTCCCCTCCCGACCCCACCACCGTGATCGTGACGTCTTTCGTAGCCATGTTGACGCCGAGTTTCGACCGGCGCACCCCTCCTCCGCATGATGCGGTTGCATCAGGGGAGCGAAAAGTGCGGCGCGGTCCCCGCGAGAGGCGGTTGCGGCTAGTACCGCCAGCTCGTCAGATCGCCCCCCGGCGGCACGCTCTTGCGGATGCGCTCGAGGATCTTCCCGACGAAGAACTGGTGGTATCGCAGGCGCGACACGGCGTTCGGGCGCGAGTGGTCGCCGTTCCAGCAGTGCTCGGCGCGCGGCTCGTAGTCGATCTCGCCGCCGTAGGGCGGATTCCTGGCGTTCTTCAGGAACTCGTCCGCGAGGTAGACGGCGTTGTTCAGGTAGTAGTTGTCCGCCTCGCCGACGTAGATGTGGAGCTTCCCCGCGAGCTTCGCGCCCAGGCCCTTGTCCCAGTTGCGCCGCAGGATGTCGACGAGGTCGTAGTGCTCCTTCCAGTACGCCGCGACTTCCTTGTCGATGACGCCGGTGCGCTTGTCCCAGATCGGCTTCGGATAACCGTCGGCGCCGACGGGGGAGAAGACCGCCTCCCAGATGTCCCACTGCCCGCCGGATCGGCTGTGCGATCCGAGGACGAGCTCGAGCCGGTTTGTCTGCTCGACGGTCGCCTGGATGTGGCCGAGGTAGTCGCGGTGCGCCGGCGTCGCGACGCCGCCCCACGGGCCGCTCCAGCGGTACGCGTTCGCGTCCTCGTAGACGTTGACGACGCCGTACTGGCGGAAGTCGATCGGATCGGGGCATGCGCCCCACGCGCCGTTGTACTCGTCGGGGTAGAGGATCTGCGCGCCGAGCGCCTCCCAGCCGCCGGTCGAGCCGCCGTACATGAACCGCGCCCAGCCGGCGCCGATCGCGCGGTACTTCTTCTCGAGGTACGGGATCAGCTCGTAGGTGATCGCGTCGCCGTAGGGGCCGAGATTCGCCGAGTTCACCGCGTAGGAGTCGTCGTAGTACGGGTTCGCGTGGTCGATCTCGACGATCAGATAGCGCGGGTACTCGGGGGAGACCCAGTCCTTGTAGAACTGCCACGCCTGCTCCTGCTCGATCCGGTTGTAGCCGTCGACGTGGAAGCGCTCGGAGTAGACCGGCGCGAGGTTCGGATCGGGCGGCGTCTCGCGGAAGCCGCCGATCGTCGCCGGGAAGTGCCCGTGGAAGATGACGAGCGGATAGCGGGCCTCCGGATGGACGTCGAAGCCTTCGGGCAGGAGAACGTGCGCGCCGAGGAACATCGGGCGGCCCCAGAACTTCGTCAGGCGCTCGGACTGGATCCGCTCGTGCTTCACGTACGGCGTCGTCGGCGGCTCGGGAATCGGCGGGATCACCCGGTCGAGAGCGATCGAGAAGGAGGCGGGCTTTCCCTTCTCGATCGTGATCGCGCGCGGCGTCGAGTAGAGGTTGCCGGGCGCCTTCGCCCACTGCTGTCCCTCGCCGCGGTCCATCGGGAGCTTCACGACGTGTCCGTCCGCGCGGCGGAACGTCTCGTAGCGGTGGAGGAGCGCCTGCACCTGGTAGGTCCCCGGCGGCACGTCCGCGAGGCGATCGATCGGGTAGCCGGGCGTGTCTCCGGGGATGGTCGCGGGCGCGCCGGCCTTCCACCCGTCCACGTCGACGCCGAAGACGAGCTGGCTCGTCAGCGGCGACTCGCGGATCTGCGTGCGCGGCTCGGCGGACTTGTCCGTCGACAGCATCAGGAGGAGCCGGCCGTCGAGCGGGGTCGCGCTCTTGTCGGCGGCGTAGGTGATCGTGACGCGAGGGACGGAAGGAGACGCCGCGAATCCGCCGAGCCCGGCGAGTGCGGCGCCCGCCGCAGCGAGGGTGAGCAGCCGAGTGGAACGTCTCATGGCCCCTCCCGCGTTCGCGGCAGGATACAGGACTGAGCCAGCGCGCTCGCCGCGGCCGGAGAGCGCCGCTTCGCGGGGAGGTGTGGTCGCGGCGAAGCCATGGATCGCACGTACTCCTGTAGGATCTCGAGGGGAGGTCCGAAATGCGGCGAGTCGTGAGGCTGATCCTCGCAGCCGGGTTTGCCGCGTTTTCGAGCCTCGCCACCGGCCAGGCTCCCGCGAAGCCGGTGGTGCACGGCGGCGCTCCTTCCGTCTCCCCGGATGGGACGAGGATCGCTTTTCTGTCGGAGCGCGACGGCGTCGCCGACATCTACGTCATCGGCGCCGACGGGACGGGCGAATCTCGCGTGACCCGCACGCCGGAGCGCGAGAGTCCGCCGGCGTGGTCGGTGGACGGGAAGACCCTGTTCTTCACGATCTTCGACGATGGCTCGAGCCGCATCTTCTCCATCGGCGTCGACGGCAGGAATCAGACGCTCGTCGGAACGGTCCCCGGACGCGTCCTCCGTGTTTCGCCGGAAGCCCGAACGGTTCTCTCCTGGACCGGCACCTGGACGGCCATGAGGATGTTCGAGTCGAAGCTCGATGGCTCGGGTTCCCGACGGCTCACCGATGGGACCGGCGTCGTATGGGGCGCGCGCTGGTCACCCGACGGAAAGCGCATCGCATTCGCGGACCGCGACGCGAAGGGAGACCTCCACGTCTACGCGATCGATGCCGCCGGGGGCGAGCGCCGACAGCTCACGCATCTCGAATCCTCCGACCTGCGGGAGCAGATGCCCGCCTGGTCCCCGGACGGCTCCAAGCTGGCCGTCCAGGCCGGCGCCGAGAAACAGCCGACTCACATCTGGATCGTCGACGTCGCGACCGGAGCCGGCGAGAAGATCGGAGCCCACACCGAGGGCTACGACGACGAGGTCCCCGCGTGGTTTCCCGACGGTAAGCGCGTCGCATTCCAGAGCGACCGAACCGGCGCGATGGAGATCTGGGTCATGAACGCCGACGGCTCCGCGCAACGGCAGGTGACGAAGTAGCCTGCCGGCTCATCCGACGTTCCGGGTCGTTGCGGGCTCACGGCAGGGGATGCGCCTCGAAGAACTTCCACGCCTCACGGTTGAGCCGGTCGGCGAGCTGCTCGTAGTGGTGGTCGTGTCCCTCGAGCTCCTCATACTCGACGGGAAAGCCCGCCTGGCGGAGCACGTCGCGGGTGCGCCGGACCGGGCCGAGAGCGACGAGCGGGTCGCGGTCCCCGATGAAGATCGCGATCGGGATCCTGCGCGCGGCCTTCGCGAGAATGCCGTCGTCTTCCGGGTCGATCGCCGCGGCGTGCACGGCGACCGCCGCGAAATACTCCGACTGAAACATCGCGGCGTCGTACGCGAGGTACCCGCCCATCGAGTTGCCGAGGATGAAGATCCGCTTCGGATCGACCGCTGCGACGCGGCGCGCGTCCTCGACGACGCAGCGAAACACCGCCGGAGCGATCGACTCGAAGGCGCGGGTGCGGGGCAGCTCCGGAGCGATCAGCACGATGTCGTGCGTCTCCGCGAAGCTCCGCCACGGGAAAACGAGGTCGTGGGCGTGCCCGCCGGCGCCGTGCAGCAGCAGGATCGCGGGCTTCGGCCGGTGCCCGGGCGGCGACTCGAGGAGATAGGACCAGGAGGCGCCCTCGCAGCGCGCGCTTCGGAGATCGGCGGCCCGGACGGCGTCGCCGGCCGCGGGCGACATCACGAGGGCTGCCGCGAAGTAGAATCCCGCCAGTTTCGCTTTCACTCGACGCATGAGGAGATCTCGATGACGCTCCGCCGCAGGATATCCGTGCTCGCCGCCAGCCTTCTGACCGGCGTCTCCTTCGCGTCGGCCCAGACGCCCGCGCCCACGCCAAAGTACCCGAACTATCCGAGCGAGATGCCGGCGACGGTGCAGCCCGCGACGCCCGGCTTCGACTACGCGCGCCGCGAGGTCATGATCCCGATGCGCGACGGGGTGCGGCTGCATACCGTCATCCTGGCGCCGAAGGGGGCGCAGGGCGCGCCGATCCTCCTGACCCGCACCCCCTACGACGCGAACGCGCTGACGACCCACGCACGCAGCCCCCACCTCGGGCCGACGCTCTACGGTTACGACAACGCGACGGACGTGATCGTCGACGGCGGCTACATCCGCGTCGTGCAGGACGTCCGCGGCAAGTACGGATCCGAGGGCGACTACATCATGAACCGGCCGCTCGCCGGCCCGCAGAACCCCACGCGCGTGGACCACGCGACCGACACGTACGACACGATCGACTGGCTCGTGAAGAACCTCAAGGAGACGAACGGGAAGGTCGGCATCATCGGCATCTCCTACGACGGATTCCTGCCGCTGATGGCGCTCTTCCATCCGCATCCCGCGCTCAAGGTCTCCGTGCCGATGAACCCGATGGTGGACGGCTGGATGGGGGACGACTGGTTCCACTACGGCGCGTTCCGGCAGCAGGGGATCCCGTACATCTTCGAGCAGGAGGCGACGCGGAAGAACGACGAGAAGTTCTGGCGCGGCGACTACGACGACTACGACATGTTCCTGAAAGGCGTGTCCGCGGGAGCGCTCGGCCGGATCCACGGCGTCGAGCAGGTCGGCTTCTGGCGGCAGATCCTCGCGCACCCGAGCTACGACGCGTACTGGCGGGACCAGGCGGTCGACAAGCTGCTCGCGAAGGAGCCTCTCGCGGTTCCCGTGATGCTCGTCCACAGCCTCTGGGACCAGGAGGACATCTACGGCGCGACCGCCGTGTACCGCGCGCTCGAGCCGAAGGACACGGGGAACGACAAGGTCTACCTGGTCCTCGGTCCGTGGCGGCACGGCCAGTCGATCGGCGAGGGCTCGTCGCTCGGCGCGATCAAGTTCGACAGCGACACGGCGCTGACCTTCCGACGCGAGGTGCTCGCGCCTTTTCTCGCCCAGTACCTGAAGGACGGCGCGCCGAAGGCCGACATCGCGCCGGTCACCGCCTTCGAGACCGGCACGAACGCCTGGCGCCGGCTGCCGGCGTGGCCGGCCGGCTGCGCGAGCGGCTGCACGCTGAAGGCGACCCCGCTGTATCTCGCCGCGGGAGGCAGGGCTTCGATGTCCGGGCAGCCCGCCGGCGGCTCCGAGTACACCGAGTACGTCTCGGATCCGGCGCGGCCCGTTCCGTATCGGCCGCGCCCGGTCGACGCGAGCGCCGAGGGATGGATGAAGTGGCTCGTCGACGACCAGCGCGAGTCCTCGGGCCGCACCGACGTCGCCGTGTTCACCTCCGACGTGCTGACGAAGCCGGTCAAGATCAGCGGCCAGCCGATCGCGAACCTGATCGCGTCGACGAGCGGCACCGACTCCGACTGGGTCGTCAAGCTGATCGACGTCTACCCGCTCGGAGGTCGCCGGCGACGCGCCGATGGGAGGCTACCAGCTGATGGTGGCGGCGGACATCTTCCGCGGCCGCTATCGCGAGAGCTTCGAGGCGCCGAAGGCGATCGAGGCGGGCAAGCCCCTCCTCTACAAGTTCGCGCTGCCGAACGCGAACCACGTCTTCCTGCCCGGCCACCGCATCATGGTGCAGGTCCAGTCGAGCTGGTTCCCGCTCTACGACCGCAACCCGCAGACGTTCGTGCCGAACATCTTCTGGGCCAAAGCCGAGGACTTCCACGCCGCGACGCAGCGCATCTGGCACGCGCCCGGCAACGCGAGCTTCGTCGAGCTGCCGCTGGTGACGACGCCGTAGCCTCCCGTTTCAGAAGGCGTCATCCCGAGCGCAGCGAGGGATCCCGGTGTGAACGCGCCGGGCTAGGAGTGTCGGGATCCCTCGGGCTCACGCCCTCGGGATGACCGGAGGCCGTGCGGGCCGCCGGTCACCTTCGCCAACTCCCTTTCCAGGAACCGGCGCTCCGCCTCGTTGCCGACGAGCGCGAGGGCGCGCCGATACGCCACCGCCGCCTCGGCACCACGGCCCAGGCGCGCGAGCAGCCGCCCGCGCGCGGCCGGCAGGAGGTGGTAGCCGGGCAGGTCCCCGCTCGCATCCAGCGCGTCGAGGAGCTCGAGTCCCGCCGCGGGTCCGCATGCCTCCGAGACCGCCGCGGCGTGATTGAGCGCGATGACCGGCGACGGGAAGCGCGCCAGGAGCTCGCGATAGAGCGCCGCGATCTGCGCCCAGTCGGTCTCCTTCGCGGAGGGCGCCTCCGCGTGCAGCGCCGCGATCGCCGCCTGGAGCGCGTAGGAGCCGGGCCCCCCGTCGCGCAGCGCCCCTTCGGTCAGCGCGACGCCCTCGCGGATCGCCGCGGCGTCCCAGCGCGAGCGGTCCTGCTCCTCGAGGCGGACGAGGTCCCCGGCGGCGGAGACGCGCGTCTCCCGACGCGAGTCGTGGAGGAGCATCAGCGCGAGGAGCGCCCGGGCCTCGGGCCGGCTCGGAAGCAGAGCCGCGACGAGGCGCGCGAGCCGGATCGCCTCCGCGCAGAGGTCCCGCCGCACGAGCTCCGCGCCGGCCGTCGCGGCATAGCCCTCGTTGAAGACGAGATAGAGAGCGGCGAGGACTCCGTCGAGACGCTCCGCGAGCTCCTCGTCGGGCGGCACCCGGTACGGGATCTTCGCGCCGCGGATCTTCTGCTTCGCGCGGACGAGGCGCTGCGCCATCGTCGGGACCGGCACGAGAAAGGCGCGGGCGATCTCCTCGGTCGTGAGGCCGCCCAGCGTGCGCAGCGTCAGCGCGATGCGCGCCTCGAGCGCGAGCGCGGGGTGGCAGCACGTGAAGATCAGGCGGAGCCGGTCGTCGGCGATCCGGCCGTCCGTCGCGTCGGCGAAGTCGGTTGCGTCCCCCTCCTCGAGGGCCGCCCAGTGCGCGAGCTCGTCCTGCTTCTCCCGGAACCGCACGTCGCGGCGCAGGCGGTCGATCGCCTTGTGGCGCGCCGTGGAGACGAGCCACGCCCGAGGATTCTCGGGAACGCCGTGGCCCGGCCACTGCTCGATCGCCGCCGCGAACGCGTCGTGCATGACCTCCTCGGCGAGGTCGAAGTCGCCGACGAGGCGGATCAGCGTCGCGAGGATCCGGCCCGACTCGTCGCGGTAGAGGCTCTCGATGGACATGGATTAACGAGCCCCCCTCACCCTTGCCCTCTCCCCCCGGTGGGGGGAGAGGGTTTTCTTTTCTGGGAGACCGCTCCTGGAGAACACCCTCTCCCGGCGGGAGAGGGCTGGGGTGAGGGGAGTCCGGTCGTCCTCAGCCGCCCATCTCCATGATCGGGCGGACCTCGATCGACCCGTACTTCGCCGACGGCACACGCGCCGCGATCCCGCGGGCCTCGTCCAGGTTCTCCGCCTTGATCATGTAGTAGCCGCCGAGCTGCTCCCTGGTCTCCGCGAAGGGCCCGTCGGTCGTGGCGGTCTTGCCGTTGCGGACGCGGACGGTCGTGGCGGTCGCGATCGGCTGCAGAGGGTCGCCCCCGAGGTGGTGCCCGCTCTTCTTGATCGCGTCCGTGAACGTCATGTACTCGTGGTAGAGCTGCCCCCTCTCCTGTTCGCTCAGCGAGTTCCACTGGGTCTCCGAGTCGTAGATCAGAAGCATGTACCGCATCGTTTCGTCTCCTTTCCTCCATGAGTCGAACGGGTCCCGCCCGGATCGACACTCCCGGCCCTGAAATTTTTCGCGAGCAGGGTAATCTTGCGCCGAGGGAGGCCCGGATGAGATCGAGACACGCGGCCGCGGCCGCGCTGGCAGCATTCCTGGCGGGGGCGACTCTCGGCGCACAGACGGCCGAGCTCGGGCATACCGACTTTCCCGCATCGGGGTCGGCCGCCGCGATGCCGCACTTCCTGAAGGGCCTGCTTCTCCTGCACAGCTTCGAGTACGCGGATGCGGCCGACGAGTTTCGGGCGGCGCAGAAGGCGGACCCCGGCTTCGCCATGGCGTACTGGGGCGAGGCGATGACGGACAATCACCCGCTCTGGATGCAGCGCGACCGTGAAGCCGCGGTGAAGGCGCTGGAGCGCCTCGCGCCGACGAAGGCCGAGCGGCTCGCCAGGGCGCCGACCGACCGCGAGAAGATGTATCTCGAAGCGGTCGAGGAGCTCTACGCGGAGGGCGAGAAGGCGGATCGCGACCGCGCCTACGCCGATGCGATGCGGCGCCTGCACGAGAAATACCCGGATGACCTCGACGCCGCCGCGTTCTACGGTCTCGCGCTCCTCGGCACCTGCGAGGACAAGCGCGACGTGAAGACCTACATGGAGGCCGCGGCCATCGAGGAGGAGGTCTTCGCGAAGAACCCGCAGCATCCCGGCGCCGCCCATTACCTGATCCACTGCTACGACGACCCCGTGCACGCGCCGCTCGGCATGCGCCCCGCGCGCGTCTACGCGAAGATCGCGCCCGCGGCCGTCCACGCGCTCCACATGCCCTCGCACATCTTTTTCGCCGAGGGCCTGTGGGACGACGCCGTCGCGGCGAACGAGGCTTCGTGGAAGGCGTCGGTCGACCGGGCCGCGAGGAAGGGGCTCGGCCCGGGGGAGCACAGCTTCCACGCATTGTCATGGCTCGAGTACGCGTACCTGCAGCTCGGCCGGTGGAAGGACGCGCGGGCGGACCTCGCGACCATGGAGCAGGACGAGAAAGCGGCGCCGTCGGGGACGACGACGAGCGCGCTCTCCTCCATGCGGGCCGCCTGGATCGTCGACACCCGGCGCTGCGACGGCGTCGAGCCGCCGGCCTCCGCGACGGCGCCGCGGGACCACTTCGTGCAGGGCCTGTGTGCGCTCGACCGCGGCGACGCGAAGGCCGCGGAGGCGGCGCTCGAGGCCCTCGAGGCGCCGGCGGTGAAGGAGGAGCCCGCGCACGCGCACGGCCGCGTTCCCGGGGCCTATGCCGGCCGCGACGCGACGGTCTCGAAAATCTTTCAGACGGAGCTCGCCGCGCTGATCGCGCTCTCGCGCAAGGAGAAGGAAGAGTCCGTGCGCCTCGCGAGGGAGGCGGCCGCGCTCGAGGACGGGCTCTCGTTCGACTTCGGTCCCCCGGCGGTGGTCGAGCCCGCGCACGAGCTCGCGGGCGAGGTCCTGCTCGCTTCGGGCAGACCGGCCGAGGCGCGCCAGGAGTTCGAGAAGTCTCTCGACGCCGCGCCGGGTCGCGCTCAGTCGCTTCTCGGCCTCGCGAAGGCGCAGGCCGCCGCGGGCGAAACGGCGGCTTCCCGCGAGACCTACGCGAGGCTCGCGAAGCAGTGGCGCGGAGCCGACGCGGACCTGCCGGGGCGCGCCGAGGTGATCGCGGCGGCGAAGTAAGGGCGCCGGGAGCGCCCCTGACCCCGTCCCTCTCACGCCGGGAGAGGGGTTCTTCAGGAAGCTCTCCCAAACGAAAAACCCTCTCCCCCCAGCGGGGGGAGAGGGCAAGGGTGAGGGGGGCGGGTCGCCCTAACTCTTTCTGCCCTCGATCTTCTCGATTGCGCGCGAGGCCGCCCAGGCGGGCGTGAGGTCGATGACGCCGCCGACGTGCGGGATCGGGTGCGCGGCGATCTCCTTCAGCGCCGGCAGAGCGGATGACGCCGCCGGACCGATGTTGCCGAGCGCCGTCGCCGACTCGCGGATGACCTCGAGCGGCTGGTTCGGCGCGCGGCACGCGGCGACGAGCGCGGGCACGGCCGAGGCCGCCGCCGGGCCGATCGCGCCGATCGCGACCGCGGCCTCCATGCGAACGTTCGGATCCGGGTCCTGGAGCCGCGCCGCCAGCGCGGGGAGCGCCGGGGCCGCCGACGGGCCGAGCCTCGACAGCTCCAGCGCGCAGAGGCCGCGCACGACCGGGTCCGGGTCCGAAAGGGCGGCCGCGAGCGCGCCGACTCCGGAGGGGACGTTCGGCGCGCGGACCTCCTTCGCCTTCTTCCACCCCTCCGGCGCCGTCGCGCGCGAGGATCAGGTTGTCGACGCCGAGCGCGTACCCGGTCGACGCGGCGTTCCTGCCGAGGCAGACGAAGGTGACCGTGTGCGGTCCCTTCGTCAGCCTCGGCCAGCCGATCTGGTAGTCCATCCCGACGTACGTCTCGTACGCGTACCCGTCGAACGAGAGCTGCGGCCGCACGTCCGCGCCCGGCTCGTGCTCGAGGACCGGCGCGACCGGCGGCTTGCCGTCGAGGAGCACGCTGTAGACGCCGTAGTCCGAGCCCTGCGCGACCTGCGTGTAGAGCTCGTAGTCGCCGGCTTCCGCGACGTCGAACGGAATCGTCAGCCTCGAACCGGGTCCCTCGCCCTGGAAGACGACCACGTCCTTCGACCAGAAGAGGTCCGGCACGACCGTCGCCTTGCCCTTCTCCGCGACGATGTCCTTCATCACGGTCTCGACCTCGAACTGCCAGGCGTTGCCCTGAGGCAGGCGGGCCGAGCCGTACGGCACCGGGGGGAGCCCCGTCGCGATGCCGTCCTGGTACCAGTACGACACCGACGACATCAGGTCGTTGCGCACGCCGAACGCGGACTTGATCGAGCCGTCCTGGTTGTACGTCCAGCCGAGGTGCTCGATGTCGAAGCGGAGCGACTTCGTGAACGGAATCGGGTCGAGCACGTGCCAGCGATAGCCGGTCATGCGCGAGCCGAGCCCCGTGCCGTCGGCGACCGTCACGCCGGCGTAGAGGCCGTTCGTCACGTGGAGGCCCCACGCGTCGGTGAAGTAGTCCTCGGATCCGGTGCCCTTGAGCGACGGCTGCGCCTCGCCGTCCACGTAGAAGCGATCGTCGCCCTCCCCGAACCAGCCGGCCTCGGGCTGCACGACCGAGAGGACCGTGCCGACGTAGAAGCCGCGGCCCTTCACGTCGAGGAAGACGTAGGGGCTGCCGTCGTCCGGCGCGGGAAGCTCCTGCCGGTAGCGCGCGTGGAAGTACGCCGTGCCCTCGGGCAGCGAGGGGACCTTCTCCCAGTCGACCTGGTAGTAGAGATGATCGACCTTCCGCCGGCCCTCGTTCGTCAGCGTGACACGGCAGGACTTCCGGAAGGGCATCGGCCAGTAGCTGTTGCGCGCGCGCCCGTCGGAGCTCGCGCGGATCATCGAGGACTCGACCATCCGCTCGAAGCCGTGGCCGACGCCGAAGAAGTCGCCGAGCGGCGCGTCGACCGAGGCCTCGGCGCTCCCGTCGTAATAGACGCGGAGGCGCATGAGCCTCGGCCAGCCGTACTCGTTGGCGGCGACGGTGATCCACAGGTGCGTCACGACGCCGGGGCCCTGCAGATCCGCGAGCACGACCTCCTCGCCGGGGATCGGGTGCCGGCTGTCGTTGTTCGAATCCGGGTCCGGGCTCGTCGAGGACGACCGCTCGGCCTTGAAGTCCTTCAGGTGCGCGAAGTCGAGAGGGTCCCTCGTCTGGGCGACGGCGGGCGGCGCGAACGCGAGAGCGGCCAGAGCGAGTGCGAATGACCCGAGTTTCATGCGGACCTCCAGGACTCTCGAACGGGGCGGGACGAAGTTGGGGGATCTTACGCCGGGATCGGTCCTACGGTTCCCGCTCGAAGCGCTCGATGTCCTCGAGGGCTCCGGTCGCCGCGACGAGGCTGCGGCCGGCAACGTCGTCCATGAGGCGCCGCACCGCGGGGGACCGGTTCCAGCGGCCGCCCTGCCGTTTCGACAGCCAGAGCATCCCGACGAGAAACGCCAGCCCGAAGAGCAGATTGCCGGCCAGGAAGCGCGCGTTCAGGAAGGCGTACGGATCCGCGCCGGTCAGGCCCTTGACGGCCACGATCAGCAGCGGCGTCCACAATAGCGGCGACGCGATGAGGATCCACTTGGTCGTCCGGATTCGTCCGACACGCAGCGCGGCGAGCCGCTTCTGGATCGCGACGATGGGCGCGCCGTAGTCGAGGGTCCGCAGGGCCAGCCACTGCCGGAACCCGGTGCCGACGATCGCGATGGCGCCGGCGAGCAGCAACGCGGCGGGCAGGGCGAAACGCGGCTCGGCGATGTGGTCGCCGAGAAAAGAGCCGAGAAGGAGCACGGCGGCGAGATTCAGGATCGCCTCGGCGAGGATCCCGAGCGACAGCGGCTTGAGCGACGCTTCGATCCGGCCGAGGCCCGACTCGCGCAGGAGCCGGGCGTTGAGCCGGAGGCTCCTGTCGAGCCTGGCATCGTGAGCGGCCAGCTTCTGTTTCAGGTCATCGATTTCCATGTCGACCTCCCGTGCGAGACGGCCTGACCCGTTCGGATTCTCTGCGGAACTTCTCCTTGATGCGCCCGATGCGCGTGCCGACATTGGTCGTGGAAATGCCCAGGATTTCGCCGATGGCTTCGTGGCTGTTCCCGTCCAGGTACAGGATGATGAGCGCTCGGTTCAGCGCGTCGAGCTCCGCGATGCAATCGTGGAGCTGCCGGATCTCATCGGACGAATCGTCGGTCCACTCCCCGTCCACCGCGAGAATTTCGAGCGAAGGCTCGTCGACGAGCTCCCGGTGCCGGGTCCATCGGCTCTCGGACCGGTAAAACGAGATCGCCACGTTCAGGGCGATCCGGTAGACCCAGGTGGAAAACCGGACGCGGTCGTCGAACCGCGGGAAGCTGCGCCAGAGCTGAACGACGATCTCCTGGACGAGGTCCCGGCGGTCCTCGACGGTGCGGCAGTAGGCGTTGGCGACTTTGTAGAGGATCCTCCGGTGCTCCTCGAGGAGGGCCAGGAACCGGTCGTCGGGCTCGGGTGCGGACATTCGGATTCTTGTGCTCCGACATGTTATTCGCCGGAGGGGGCCCGAAAATCACGCCGTTTCCGGGAGCGGCGCCGAATTATCGGACCAGCGCCTCGACGCTCTCCCGGAAGACCCGAGTGTGAAGGTCGATGTCTTCTTCGGCCGTCTGCGGCGCGACGAGCGCCATGTTGTGGAAGGGAGTCATCAGGATCCCGCGGTTCAGCGCGGCGAGATGCATGTACCGGTCGAGCTCGGGGTCGATCGACGCGGCGGCCTCGGCGCCGTTTCGCGGCGGAGTCGCCCGGAACCAGTACTCGGCGCGGCAGCCGAGCGCGCGCGACGTGCCATGGGAGACGGTGCTCGGCGATGACGCCGGCGACGCCGTCGGCGAAGCGCCCGGCGAGCGGAATCGTCGCGCTCGTAGGCCGCCTCCGTCAGCACGTGCTCGAGCGTCGCGCGCATCGCGGCGAGCGACAGGGCGTTGCCGGCGAGCGTGCCGCCGATGCCGCCGGTGTCGGAGGTCTCGGCGGGCGTCGCGGCGCGGATCCGCTCCGCGACCTCGGCCGAGAGGCCGTACACCGCCGCGGGCACGCCGCCCGCGAGCGGCTTGCCGATCGTCAGGATGTCCGGCGCGAGGCCGTGTTCGCGCGTGGTAGCCGCCCGGCCCGGCGCAGATCGTGTGCGTCTCGTCGAGGATGAGGAGCGTTCCGGTTCGCCGCGTCGCCTCGCGGAGCGCCGCGTGGAAGCCGGGCTCCGGGTGCACGATTCCGATGTTCGTCATCACCGGCTCGGCGAGCACGCACGCGACGTCGCCGTGCGACAGCTCGCGCTCGAGGGCCGCCACGTCGTTGAACTCGACGACCCGCGTCGTCACCGCCGGGTCGACCGGCGGTCCGAGGTTGCCGTCGCGGGCGGCGACGCGCCCGTCGCGGAGCGTCGCGAACGTCTCGTCGACCGTGCCGTGGTAGCACCAGTCGAAGACGAGGATCTTCGGCCGCCGCGTGACGTGCCGGGCGAGTCGGATCGCGAAGCGGTTGGCGTCCGTCGCGGTGAGCGTCGTCTGCCAGAACGGGAGGCCGAATCGCCGCGCGAGCTCCTCGCCGACCCACACGGCATCCTCGGTCGGGAGCATGAACGTGATCCCGCGGCGCGCCCGCTCCTCGATCGCCTGGACCGAGGCGGCCGGCGAGTGCCCGGTCATCGCGCCGGTGTCGCCGAGGCAGAGATCGAGGTAGCGGTGGCCGTCCACGTCCGTGAAGTGCGCGCCCGCCGCGTCCGCGACGAAGATCGGAAACGCTCCCGCCCACCGGACCATCCAGCTCATCGGAACCCCGCCGAGGAGGCTCGCCTGCGCGCGCTCGAAGAGGGCGCGCGAGCGGGGATGCGCGTCCTCGAAGCGGCGGAGCTCCGCCGCGAGGCGGTCCTTCAGCCGGGCGCGGTCGATCGGCATGGTCGGGCGGGCGCATCTTAATGCCGCCCGAACCTTCGCCTCGGATCGGACGTATCAAGGACGGTCGATTTTTCGAGAAGGAGAAGCCATGCGCGTTTTTCGTTCCCTCGTCGCGAGCCTCCTCGCCGTCCCGGCGCTGCTCGCGCAGGACGCGGCGCTGAAGGGGCCCGAGACGGCGGACATGAACCGGAGCGTCGAGGCCTGCACGGATTTCTACGAATACGCGAACGGGGCGTGGCGCGCGACGAATCCGATTCCCGCCGAGATGCAACGCTGGAGCCGGCGCTGGAAGGCGGGGGAGGAGTCGAAGGACCGGCTGAAGGGCATCCTGGAGGAGGCCGCGGCTCGCGAAGAACGGGCCGAAGGGCTCGACGGAGCAGCTGATCGGCGACTTCTACGGCGCCTGCATGGACGAGGCGGAGGTCGACCGCCTCGGCGTCAAGCCGCTCGACGGCTGGCGCGCGGACATCCGGGCGATGAAGACGACCGAGGACGTCGGAAGAATGATCACGCGGTTCCAGAGCTACGGCGACTTCGTGCCGTTCGCCATCTTCGGCGGCTCGGACAACCACAACCCGAACGACGTCATCGCGCAGATCGTCGCCTCCGGCCTCGGCCTTCCGGACCGCGACTACTACCTCAAGACCGAGCCGCGCTTCGTCGAGGCGCGCGAGAAGTACGTCGCGCACGTGGCGAAGACGCTCGAGCTCGCCGGCGCGTCGCCGGCGGAGGCCAAGGCCGGCGCCGCGACGGTCATGCGCATGGAGACCGATCTCGCGAAGGCGTCGCTCGACAACGTCGCGCTGCGCGACCCGAAGGCCACCGACCACAAGACGACGATGGCGGCGCTCCAGAAGCTGACGCCCCGGTACGACTGGACCGCGGCCTTCCGGGCGCTCGACGTGAAGCCGGGCGACGTCAACGTCGCCGAGCCGAAGTTCCTCGAGGAGGTGAACCGGCAGCTCGGGGCCTATCCGGTCGCCGACTGGAAGACCTACCTCGACTGGCAGCTGCTCGACTTCGCTTCGCCGTCGCTCTCGAAGCCGTTCGTCGAGGAGAACTTCGCGTTCAACGGCGCCTACCTCGCGGGGCAGAAGGAGATGAAGCCGCGCTGGAAGCGCTGCGCGGAGCAGGCGGACCGGCTGCTCGGCGAGGCGCTCGGCAAGAAGTACGTCGAGAAGTACTTTCCGCCAGAGGCCAAGGCGCGCATGCAGGAGATGGTGAAGAACCTGCGGCTCGCCATGAAGGAGACGATCGACGGCCTCGAGTGGATGAGCCCCGAGACGAAGAAGAAGGCGCTCGAGAAGCTCTCGACGTTCAACCCGAAGATCGGCTACCCGGACAAGTGGAAGGACTACAGCCACGTCACGATCACGCGGACGTCCTACTGGAGCGACGTGCTCGCCGGACGGAAGTTCGTCACCGACGATAACCTCGCGACGATCGGCAAGCCGGTGGACCGCGGGCGCTGGGGCCTGACGCCGCCGACCTCCGACGCCTACTACAACCCGCTCTTGAACGAGATCGTCTTTCCGGCCGGGATCCTCCAGCCGCCGGCGTTCAGCCTCACGGCGAACGACGCCGTCAACTACGGCGCGATCGGCGTCGTGATCGGGCACGAGATCAGCCACGGCTTCGACGACCAGGGCGCGCAGTTCGACGCGTCGGGCCGGCTCGAGAACTGGTGGGACCCGGAGGACCTGAAGAAGTTCCAGGAGAAGACGGCGTGCATCGTGAAGCAGTTCGACGCGTACGAGGTCGAGCCGGGAATCCACGAGCAGGGCAAGCTGGAGGCGGGCGAGTCGATCGGCGACCTCGCGGGGGCGCGCATCGCGTATCGTGCGTTCCAGATCGCCCAGCGCGGCAAGCCCCCGCTTCCGACGATCGACGGCTTCACCCCGGACCAGCAGTTCTTCATCGCGTGGGGCCAGTTCCGCGGCGACGCGGTGCGGCCCGAGACCGCGCGTCTGATGGCGCAGGGCGACCCGCATCCGATCGGCAAGTTCCGCGTGATCGGTCCGCTGTCGAATCTGCCCGAGTTCGCGAAGGCGTTCGGCTGCAAGCCGGGCTCGCCGATGGTGCGTCCCGAGGCCGAGCGCTGCGACGTCTGGTAGGGAAACGACACGCCCCCCTCACCCTTGCCCTCTCCCCCCGCGCGCGGGGGGAGAGGGTTTTCTCTTCGACGAGCGGCCGCTTCGAATCCGTCTCCCTCTCCCGGCGGAGTGAGGTTGTTCTTTTCGACGAGCGGCCGCCTCGAATCGGCCTCCCTCTCCCGGCGGGAGAGGGCTGGGGTGAGGGGCGTTCTGCTCTTGACACATCAAATTTCATTGATATATTACCGCCCGTGAAGAAACCTCCGGCCGCGGCCGCCCGCACCGAGAGGGCCGACCCCGCGGCCGTCGCCCGCTGCTGCCACGCCCTCTCCGACGAGACGCGGCTCGCGATCCTCGAGCGGCTCCGCGGCGGCGAGGAGTGCGTCTGCAATCTGACCGACGCGCTCGAATCGGGGCAATCGCGCCTGTCCTTTCACCTGAAGGTCCTGAAGGACGCCGGCCTCGTGCGCGACCGCCGCGACGGGCGGTGGATCCACTATTCGATCGACACCCGGGGCATCGACGCCGTCCGGGAATTCATCGACACCCTCGATCCGAGGAGGAGGAGACCATGACCGAACCGAGCATCACCGACGTCGTCCGCGAGAAGTACGGGAAGGCCGCCCAGCAGGTCTTCGCCGGGAAGACCTCGTGCTGCGGCACCGCCCCGTCGGCCTCCGGACTGTCGGGCGACCCGATCACCTCCAACCTGTACGGGATGTCGGAGATCGGCCAGGTTCCCGAGGACGCGTTCAAGGCCTCGCTCGGCTGCGGCAATCCGACGGCGCTCGCGAAGCTCGAGGCCGGCGAAGTCGTGCTCGATCTCGGCTCGGGCGGCGGCATCGACGTCCTCCTCTCCGCGCGCCGCGTCGGCCCGACCGGGCAAGGCGTACGGGCTCGACATGACGGACGAGATGCTCGAGCTCGCGCGCAGGAACCAGCGCGAGTCGGGTCTGACCAACGTCGAGTTCCTCGAGGGACAGATCGAGGCGATCCCTCTGCCCGACGACACGGTGGACGTGATCGTCTCCAACTGCGTGATCAACCTCTCGGCCGACAAGGACCGGGTCCTCCGGGAGGCGTTCCGCGTGCTCAAGCCGGGCGGCCGCTTCGCCGTCTCCGACGTCGTCGTCGCGGGGGAGCTTCCCGCCTCCCTGCGCGAGAGCATGCTGCTCTGGGTCGGGTGCGTCGCGGGCGCGCTCTCGGAGGAGGAGTACCGCAGAAAGCTCGAGGCGGCCGGCTTCGAGAATGTCACGGTGGAACCGACGCGCGTCTACTCCGCCATGGACGCGCGCGACTTCCTGACGTCCGCGGGCATCGACGTCGAAGCGCTCGCTCCCGCGATCGACGGAAAGATCCGCAGCGCTTTCATTCGCGCGGTCAAGCCGCGCGTCTGAGCGTCGGCGAGGCGGCGCCCGCGGTTGACTGGGAGGGGCTTTCCGGTATGATGCGCCGTTCCCTCGCGGGGTCGTAGTTCAGTTGGTTAGAACGCCGGCCTGTCACGCCGGAGGTCGCGGGTTCGAGTCCCGTCGGCCCCGCCACTAACCTTTCCGCCCAGGGCGCTCCAAGGAGTCTTCTCCCGCGCCTCCGGGTGCCTGCCCGGACCACTCAGGGAAGCGAAAAGGTTCTGACGACGAAGGCCGCCATTTGCCCCCGCGTGGCGTCGGCGGAGGGGCAGTAATTTCCGCTCCCGCACCCGCCGGTGATCTGCTCCGTGGCCAGCTGCTCGATCCAGTCGGCGAAAAGCGACGGGCACGTGACGTCCGAAAAGGCTCCGCTGCAGGGAGGGGGAACGTAGTCGCCGCCGTGCTCCGCCTTCAGCAGGAAGGCTGCCATCTGGTCGCGCCGCACGGGGTCTTGAGGGCAGTAGTCGCCGTTGCCGCAGCCCCCGGTGATTCCTTCTGCCGCGAGTGCCTCGATCCAGTTCGCAAACGGCGAAGGGCAGGCCACGTCCCCGAAGATCCCCGTGCAGGGCGGCGGCGTGTAGCAGACGCCGTGCTTTCCCTTGAGCAGGAACACGGCCATCTGCTGGCGCAGCGTCGACTGATCGACGCCGTAGTTCCCTCCGCCGACTCCCGCCGCGACGCCGTTGACGACGAGCCGCGCCACATAGTCGTGAAAAAGATTGGCCGCGGGGACATCGAGGAAGTCCGCCAGCCAGCCGTTCGGCAGGTGCTCGTCTGGCCCCCCGGGACAGAGACGGTGAGGCCGTACAGGGTGCCCGCCGAGAGGGCCGGCATCATCGCGGTCAGTGTTCCCGCGTCGACCGACACGACGTTCGACGCCGGTATGACCCCGACCGTGACCGTCGCGCCCGGTGCGAACGACATACCCGAGATGGTCGCGGTGGTCCCTCCCGCCGCCGATCCCGACGGCGGATCGACGGAGAAGACGATCCGCTGGGAGAACTCCGACGTGTTGCCGAACTGGTCCGTCGCCGTGGCGGTGACGAGCTGCCCTGCGGCGAGGACGAAAGGGACGTCGATCGCGAAGGGCGCGGTCCCGAAGCCGTCGGTCGTGACCTGGAGCGATTCCAGGTACGTCTCGCCCTGGAGGTAGTCGTTGGGGCGGCGGGAGCAGGTGGGGCTGGCGTAGAGATCGATGTCGTAGGTCTGCTCCGTCATGCTGCTGAGGCTGCCTTCGATGTGCGTCGTCGACGTTGCCGGCACGACGGACGTGATGATCGAGAAGTTCTGAAGGGTCATCTCGTTGAAGATGTCGATGTCGCCGGGGTCGTTGGGCGTCACGCCCACGTAGCCGTTCATCAGATCGATGCCGAGAGGACGGTTGTCGAAGATTCGGTTGCCGCGAATGGTCACGGCGGGCCCGCTGACCTGGATTCCGCCGCTCCCCGAGGGATCGCCGCCTCCGTTGTGCGCGATGACGTTTCCCTCTCCGGACTCCTGTTCCGCCGATGGTGGCGTCCCCTTCGCCGCCGACGTAGATGCCGTTGGATCGATTCCCCAGGTCGAGCGTCGCCGTCGCATCGGTGCCGATGAAGTTGCCCTGGATGAGAGCGGGATTTCCGGAACTGGAGTTCTGGACGTAGAGACCGTACGTGCTGGTGCCGACGACATTGCCTTTCGCGATGTTGGCGCCGTCGAGGAGGATCCCTGTCGTCGCATTCCCGAGAGGCTTCGTACCGGTGACGTCGGTGCCGACGAAGTTTCCGATGATCTGCGTGTTGCCGTCGGCCACGATCCCCTGCTGGACGGCTCCCACGACGACGACGTTGCGGGCGTCGGGCGTCGTCCCGCCGATCGTCGCGTTCGGAGCTTTGGGAGACAGAGATGCCTTCGGCGCCCGGGATGACGGAATCTCCCGCCGCATTCGTTCCGACCAGATTTCCCACCACGAACGAATCGGGGGAGCTGGTCAGATCGATCCCCGCGGTCGAGGTCGCCGATACCAGGTTCGCGGCGATGAGCATTCCCGCCGCGTTCGTGACGTCGGATCCCGCCGTTGACGCTGACCGGCCCGATGCTGCCGCCCGACGCATCGGTCCCGATGAAGTTCTTGCGAATGAACGCGAAATCGCCTCCCGCCCTGACCACGATGGCCGTCGAGCATCGATTGATGGCGAGACCCTGGATGACCATCGCGATCACGTCCGCATTGCCCGCCGCGACCGTGAAGCAGGGCGACGATACGGAGTCGGTCCCCTTGATCTCGATTTTCAGAACCGTATTGAAGCCCTGGCCCGGAGGGTTGCTGTTCGGGGATGCGCCGGGCTGGGAGTACCCGTCGATCCAGACCGGGTCCACGATGTCCGGCAGAGGCGACGAGAGCACGATGGTCTGAACGCCGTCTCCGGGGATCGCGAAGACGATGTCGTCGGCGCCCGAGCTCCCGTTGGCGTCGAGGATCGCCTGGCGCAGCGAGCCCGATCCGGCGTCGTTCGTGTTGGTGACCGTATACGTGAAGCCGCAGAGCTGGGCCGCGAGCCCGCTGGCCGCGCCCGCCAGGATCATCATTCGAAGCCGCGGGGAAACGCCCATGGCCAGACTCCTTCCGACAACGAGATTCGGATCGAGCGGCATCGCCGCCTCGGTCTATCCCGCTGGATAGAGCGGAATACGGGCGGGAAAGGCGACAGGGGTGCGTCGCTCCTCGAGGGATCCTGGGCACGGCAAGTCCGGTGGTCGGCGCCTGGGAGCGTCCGCCGCCACCATGATCACCGGGTGACGCGGCCCTGATTCGAGTACGGACCGAAACACGGACGGCGAGGTCGACCTCTGAGCCGAATGGGGTCAGCCGGGGGAGTCTTCGGATTCGAGTCCCGTCGGCCCCGCCATATCAGGGATAACGACGCACCCCGCATATCCATGATCTCGGCGCGATGGGCCGGGTCCGGATCTCGTCGTCGCTTCGACTAAGGCGACGGCGTGGGCGTCGGGCGAGGCGAGTGCGGCGAGCGGTGGGGCGTCGCCGAAGGAGCCGCGGGCGTGCTCGTCGACGGGGCCAAAGTCAGGCTGCGCGTCGGCGTCGAGACGCTCGGCGCGGAGTGTTCGATGTCGATGGCGCTGCCGGGCGCGGCGGTGATCGACATGACGCGCGTCTTTCCCGCGTTGTCGGTCGTCCACATGAGCGAGGCGAGATGGCCGACGGCGACCGATCCGTCGACCCGCACCCCGGGCTCGAGCGCCATTTCGTACTGCTTGCCTTCATCGACCCTGATCGTGATGCTCTGGCCGGGGCGGTAGGCCCAAACGGTCCCGGTCATCAACTGTGTTCCGGCGGCGCAGGGAGTAGAACCCGTAGAAGCCACGATCGCTGAGCATGGACCTGCGCTGCTCGCCGACGCCTGGGGCGGGGTCGGGGTCGGCGAAGGCAGCGCCATCGCCGCGGCGCTGACCAGACCGAGAGCCAGCACGAGAAAAGATGTGTTCTTCACGAGCCCTCCATCGATGGCACCCCGAGGATCGAGGCCGCTGGTCTCCGGGGAACCCGGATTCGTTACCCAAGCCAGTCCGTTTGAGCAAACGCCCGAGCCTCGCATTTCGTTACGCGCGCCGCATGAACCCATCGGCCCTCCAGTCCTCGCTGCCCACGCCATTGTGTACGAAGAAAGGCCCCCGCCCGGCCCATCGCCGCGTTCCGGGCCGATGCTCACTCGGGCAGGTCACGCCCGCCGCCGGGAAGAAGGGATCGTCGCCGCTGGTCGTCGTCATCTCGATCGGCACGGACTGCATCCGCGCTCAACCGTGTGGGCGCGGAGACGCAGCGTGCGGGGGTGCAGCGTGCGGAGGCGCGGCGCGCGGTGGCGCGGCATGCGGCGGCGCGGCGTGCGGGGGCGCAGCCCGCGGAGGTGCGGCCCGCGACGGGGGGGCGCTCCGAGGTGGTGGACTGGGCGGCCGGGCCGCGCGTGAGCGCTGATCTCCCGTCGCTCGCGCGCCGTGCTCTTGCTCGAGCGGCTGAACCCGCTGGCGCTGGGGAGGTCGGACGTCGTGCGGTCCGACCTGCTGCCAGTTTCCCCTCACATCTCGGCGGTAAACGTGTCCGTCGGCGCCCGCGTAGACGTTGTTTCGGCCAGAGCCGGACGGAGTCCGATAGACGTTGCGGACGGCCGCCTGCTGTCCCGCCGCCAGGGCGCCGGTGCGGGAGTTGTAGGCGCGGCCATAGAGCCCGACCGGATGGCGCGTCCCGGGAGCGCCGCCCGGAACGGGCCGCGGCGAAACGACCACGGTCCGGCCCCATCGCCGGTACAGGCCTCCGCTTGCCGAATTCCAGCCGCCGGTGCGCCACGGCACGACAGGCGGGACCCGAGCGCCGTCGTGCCAGTGCCACCCGCCGCCGTGCCAGCCCCAGCCAGTCGGTCCCCACCAGGGAGCGGGAAGGCATCCCCACATCCACCCGGGCCCCCAACCCCATCCAAAGCCGGCGTCGAAACTCCACCCCCACCACGGCGTCCAGGCAAGACCAAAACCGAAACCCCACGTGATCGGTGGGCCGTACCAGGCCTCGCCGATCCATGGCGCGTAGGCGTAGCCGGTGCCGTAAACGATCAGGCCGTCGTCGTCGATGTAGCTGCCCGTGTAGCCAGGCGTGTATCCGACCTGCACGGAGTCGTCCGAGGCGTCATAGACGCGCACGTACGTCACGTAGTGGAGAGGGGAGTCCGGCGGGATCGAATAGATCGAGGGCGGAACGCTCCGCGCAACCGCCCAGGGACCGCGAAGAGAGCTCGCGACGAACCAGACGCCGTTCTCGACCGAGTACCATTTCAGGTCGTCGGCGAGGATGACCGGCAGCGATGCGTTGATGACGTACTGCAGCGGGGTTCCCGTGATCGCCGCGAGCTTCGGTTCCCCGTCGAACTCGGGTTCCGTCATCGTCGTCTCATTGAGGTCGACTTTCGCCGTCTGCGGGATCTGGTCGGCGATGAGAGCCTCGGCTGCCTGCGACGTTCCGGGCACCGACGCCTTGACGTTCTCCTTGGGGCTGTCATCCGGGATGTTCGCGAAGTCGGCGGGGAGCGCCCTGCCCGAGACGTACTCCCATGGGCCGTTCGCCGAAGACCCGCGGTACCAGCGGCCGGAGATCAGGACGTACGTCTGCTGATCCGACAGGGACTTGAAAACGTTGCCGGTCGTGTTCTCGATGTAGAGCAGCCGCGTGCCGTCGACGGGAACCCAATCGGGTTCTCCGTCGGTGACGATCAGTTCCGTCGGCGAGGTCGCCACGAACACGGACGGAACCGGTCCCCCGGCGAGCGACGGCTTTGCCGGCGCATTGGCGCCCACGCCGCGAGCGGGGCCGGAGCTCGGCTGCGGGATCTCCCCTTCGAGCAGGTCGACCGGCTGGCCCGACTCCAGCAGCACCTGGAGCACTTTGCCGAGCTCGGCCGGAGGGTCCTGGACGGCGACCCAGGGTCCGTCGATCGACGGGGCCGTCATCCAGCCGTCGAAGAGGTGGAGATAGCAGGTCCCCGAGGATTCCTTGACGAGAAGCGGCCTCGTGTTCAGGACGCGCTCGAGTGAGGTCCCCCCAATGGCTCGGTAGGCCGGAGGCCCGTCGATGGTGACCAGAATCGTTGGCCTGCTGGAGAAGAGAATTCGAGGCGGGACGTTACGGAGCGCCAGCGCCGCGCCCTTGCGCTTCTCCTGGAGGATCGCCATGCTCGCCTCGAGGCGGTCAAGTGCGATTGGCTTCGACCCCTTCGACATCGCCTGGCGGAACAAGTCGCGGTACGCGCTCTCGCTGGCCGGAGCGGAGGGGAAAGTCGCTCTCGGAAGCTCGATCTGCTCGAAGTCGACGAGGCGAGTCTCCTTGTCGACGTCGGTCCGCGCGGAGATCCAGACGATGCCGAACGTCGAAGCACTCGCGCCGCCCAGAAGAACGGAGACCGCCGCATGGGCCTCGAGAGTCCGTCCATCCCAGCTGTCCAACTGCGGCTGGTAGATAGTCAGCACGGTCCCGCCGCCGCTCGAGTACTGCCGCGGCCAAGGTGCGTCGACCGCCGCGGGAGCCACAGGGCTCGCCGAGAGGGTCGAAGCAAAGACGAAGGCCGCGAGAAAGGCCAGCCGGGGCCGCCACTGCGGACTCGCGATCGGGGGCGTTCTGGAGCTCATGCGTCACCGCCACATCAGACGAGGGGCTCGGCGGCCGGGAGAAGCCGGATGCTCTCTGGCTCGGCCGAGAATGACCGGAAACACGGGATTCCAATCCTGAGGGATGCCGAGGGCGACCCGGGTTGCGGGCAGATCGAGCCAGGGCCGCGCGAGACCGATCGGACAGGTCGCGATACCTTCGGCATGCGCCGCCAGCATCAGATTCTGGGCGGCGAGACAGCAGTCCTCCGCCGCCTGCGATTGAGGGGACGTCGCGCAAATCACGACGAGCACCGGGGCGTCGTAGAAGATGTTGAAGGCCGGATCCGAGAGCATGGCCCGCATCTTCGGGGACTCGCCCTCCTCGGGGTTTGCCAGAAGGACTCGCCTGGCTTGCTCCGAGAAGCCCCGAAGACGTCCTTTCCCTTCGAAGACCACGAATGCCCACGGCTCCAGATCCATAGCGCTCGGCGCCTGCACCGCAGAATGAATCAACCGCTCGACGGTCGCCCGGTCCAATTCCTCGTCGGTGTAGGCACGCACCGCGCGACGCTCACTGATGGCCTGGAGAACATCCACTGCAACTCCTCGCCTCCAGCTCAGCTTGGCCCGCGCCCTGCCCAGCCGTTTGATCAGAACGCGTCATTCGGAGGGGTTGCCCCGCGCCGGCGAGAGAACGCAGGGGCACGGACAGGGAAGCGGCGGCCGGATACTCGGCCTCTGAGCCGTTTGGAGTTAGCCCGGTAGTTTCGGGATTCGAGTCCCGTCGGCTGCGCCGCTACCGACAAGTCCTGACGGTCGCCGCCTTCGTTCTAAAATCTCCGCAGTTTGGCCCTCGCGCCAAAGCTAGCGTCGTGGGCGAATCGCGTTGCGAACGCGGACAAGAACACGGACCGTGGAACCAGGACTGTTGTAATTCCTCCGGGATGTTGCAAACTCCGAAGGGTCCGAGTCCCGTCGGCCCCGCCACTTCAGTGACAACGACGTATCTCGGGTTTCCACGATTCTGACCCTTCTTGACCTCGCCGACGCTCAGGTCAGGAGCGCGCGGCAAGCATGCGCGCCGCTGCCGACAGGCCCGCAATTTCGAGGAAGAGAAGAACCCAGGCGCTGATCGTGAACGGGATCGGCCCAGTCGGTGTTTCCGACGTCGAACACGTTGTTCGGACCGGCGACGAGGAAGTGCTCGGCCGTCCCGATGACCAGTCCCACGATGAACACGGCGACGAGGACCAGCGATCCTGTTTTCTGACGCCGGCTCCACAATAACACCATGCCCACGAGTGTGAGCACCCCGGCCAGGGCCGCGATGCGCACGGCTTCGGCGGCAGGCAATGCGGGGTTGACCTTCTTGGCCAGGTCGGCGTGCCAGACGGTGACGCCATAATTTGCCAGAGCCGCGACCGAGAGCCAGGCTCTCAGGTTCTTCTTCTCGGCCGAACTACTTCGCAGCGTATTCGATGGGTCCCGTGCGACCGATGACAAACGAGTCGTTCGGCCCGATTCGCTCCACGACCTCGAACCACACGTGAATCGGCTTCTTGAGCTTCGGATTGCTCCAGACTCGAGAAAGTGGATACGTGACGGCGACCGATCCCTTTGCCGCAGCCAGGATCGGTCGGTCCGCCAGCCGATAACCGTCCTCGACGGACCCGCCGCCGCTGTCTTCACACCGGACCAGCAGATAGTACGTGTCGCTGCGAAGCTTGAACTTGTCGATCGTGTACTCGACCGTCGCCTCGACGACGGACGATGGCTGGACTTCCGAAGCCGCGACCGGGGTGATGGCAGTCACCACGACCTTTGCGGTGGACTGGGTCCGCGCGCCCGTAGCGCAACCAACCAGACCCAGCAGAATGACGGAGATCAGCCGACGCTCCACGCAAACTTCCTTCCCCGGATCGTCCAGCACCCGCACGCTCGGTTTCAGGCCATTCGCCGAGTGCCGCCCACCCGCGGACAAGATGATACGCCGGCCTGCCGAGCGAGTCAGAACGCGGAGGTGTCCGCGAAACTTTCGAACTGGCCGAACGGGTTGTCGTAGGTCTGCACGGCTCCCGTCTCGGGATCGGTCACCGCGATCGTGTCGCAAAGCTTCGACGGCGGTCGTTCCTTCACCCGAACTATGATCACCGCGGATCGCGCATCGTCACGCTGTCCAGTCGCCGGGGGTAGGCATGAATGCGTTGGCTCGACGTCCGGTTGTTTTCTCCTTTCTCTTCCTCCTCGTCTTCGTCGTCTTCGCGACCCCCGCCGCGGGCTTCACGACGTTCATGGTCACGAACACGAACGACTCCGGGCCGGGCTCGCTGCGCCAGGCCATCGTCGATTCGAATGCCACGATGGATGTCAACACGATCGATTTCAGCATTCCCGGAACCGGTGTGCAGACAATCGCGGCGCTCTCGCCCTTGCCGGCGATTACGCAGGCGGTGGCGATCTTCGGCTATTCGCAACCGGGCGCTTCTCAAAATACCGCCCCGCCGGGTTCTGGCTTCAATTCCGTCCTTCTGATTGAGATCACCGGTTCGGCGCTACAGGTCAATGCCGGCAACGGAGGAGTTTTTCCCGCGATGGTCGTTTCGGGGCTCGTGATCGGCGAAATTCACTGTACGGGCGGGAGCAGCGGGGCGATCATCTTCGGAAACTACGTCGGAACGGACGCGACCGGAACCGTTTCGAACGGCGGCGGAATCACCGTCGACAACGCCGTCGGCGTCGAGATCGGGCCCGGAAACGTCACCCCGGGCGTGTCGGTTGGCCCCGCAGGGACGGGCACCGTGATCAAAGGAAACTTCGTCGGGATCAATGCCGCTGGAATCGCCGGTCTCAGCGGTCTTGGCAGCACCGGCATTCACGTCTCGGCGTCGACGGGAGTGATCATCGGAGGCGATACGCCGGCCGATCGGAACGTCATCGCCGGCGGTGCCGGCATCAATGTCGAGGACGGGTCGGATGGAATACAGATTCTCGGCAACAACATCGGCACCGACGCCGGTGGGACCAAGGCGGTCGGGAACGGCGGCCCCGGCATCATTTCCACCGCTCAGGGCCCCACGATCAAGGCCAACGTCATCGCTGGCAATTCGGAAACCGGAATCGAAGTATTCGGGAACTTTCCCGTCAATGCCGTCATTCAGGGCAACTTCATCGGGACCGACGAGACCGCGACCCTCGACCTGGGAAACGGGAGCGGGGGCATTCTCGCCGCCGGGGGCGTCGAGCTGATCGGCGGGACGGGTCCCGGCGACGGGAATGTCATTGCCTTCAACAGGAACAGCTTTGCTCCGGGGATCGAGGTGTCCGGACAGGAAGTCACCGTTCGAGGCAACCGAATCTTCGACAACACGCTCCTCGGGCTCGATCTCGAAGACGTGGGCGGGAGTTTCATCACGGTGAACGATCCCGAGGACGTCGACGACGGACCGAACGGATTTCAGAACTTCCCCATCGTCACGAGGGTGACCCCGGGTGTCTCGACCACGCACATCGAGGGCCGGCTCAACAGCAAGCCGTCGGCTCCCTTCGCGGTCGACCTCTACTCGAACTCGGCCTGTTATCGCCGCCCTCGCGGTTACCTCGAAGGGGAGACCTATCTCGGCTCGGTCGACGTGGCGACGGACGGTTTCGGCAACACGACGTTCGCCGTCGATGTGCCGTTCGTTCTCCTGCCCGGACAGCTCGTCACCGCGACCGCCACGGACTCCTCCGGAAACACATCGGAGTTCTCGCAGCGGATCGTGTTCACCGTCCTTCCCATCTCGGGCCCGGCGGGGCAAACGACCGACGTGACGGTTCATGGCATGGAGTTCGAGCTCGGCGCGACGGTCACCGTCGGCGGCGTTCCGGCCACCAACGTGACGGCCACGAGCCCGACGACGATCACGGCGACCATGCCGGCGTTTCCCGCCGGGACCCTGCACGATCTCACCGTCTCTGACCCGAGCGGGCTCGCGAGCACGCTGCCGAACGGCTGGATGACCGATTTCTCGGACATGCCCGCCTCCAACCCGTTCCACGATTTCGTGGTGCGTCTCGTGACCAACGACATCGCGGCCGGCGCTGGCGGCGGCAACTACGGCAGCCAGAGTTCGACCCTGCGGCAGCAGATGGCCGTCTTCCTGCTCAAGGGCCGACACGGCGCGTGCTACATGCCTCCGCCTTGCTCGGGCGTCTTCCCCGACGTGCCGTGCTCCAATCCGTTTGCTCCCTGGATCGAGGCTCTAGCGGCGGAGGGCGTTACTGCCGGCTGCGGCGGCGGAAACTACTGCCCCACCGACCCCGTCAGCCGACAACAGATGGCCGTGTTTCTGCTCAAGGCGGAGCACGGGACCGCGTATGTGCCGCCGCCGTGCAATGGATACTTCACCGACGTCCCTTGTCCTTCTCAATTCGCGGACTGGATTCTTCAGCTCTTCAATGAGCAGATCACCGGGGGCTGCGGCGACCATGTCTACTGTCCCCTGGATCCCGTCCTTCGTCAGCAGATGGCCGTCTTCGTGGCGAAGACCTTCTTTCTTCCCTGATTCTGTCGGCCTCGAGCCCACCTCCGCGAGGCCTTCCAGCGGCTCCCACCGACATGCCGGGAGCACGGGCTAGGCGGGCGGCTCGGACCACTTCGGCAAACCGCACTGGGCACAACGTCCGCGAAGGGTGCCGGGATACGACTCGCGTGCGAAGAACCGTCCGCCGCACTTCGGGCACTTGAAGTGCTGAAAGAACTCGAAGCCCGTCGAAAGCGCCGCGACCAGCCAGACGAACAGCAGGAGAGGACCGGCGGCAAATACGAACTTCTTGCCGACCGGACCCAGATGAGGAGCGGAAACAATGGCAGCCGCCACGCAGACGGTGAACGCACCGAGCCACATCAGGTGGAACCATCGCCGGTATCGGCGGTAGTGATCCCAGGAGCCTTTCGTCACGCGGCGTCTCTCTCCTGGTTGCGTCGCGGGGCTCGGCGTCCGCGAAGACGCGACAAGTTCAAGAACCCTTCTTCGTCCCGGCGGGAGCCGATCCGTAGCGGAACAACTTGTGACACTCCGCTCGCAGGAAACCGCCAACGACGGGGATGGAGTGATTGCCCTTCTCGAAAACATACTGGCAGGGGATGAGACAGGCTCGCCACTTGTAGAAGTCCGAGCCGTGCTTGCGGCCGTAAGCGGCGATGTCCTCCTGGGAAACCCCGTAGACGACCGCGCCGATTCGCGACCAGACGCCGGCGCCGGCGCACATGGCGCAGGGCTCGTGCGTCGAGTAGAGGACGAAATCGGGAAGGTAGCGGCCGTAGCCGCTCGATACGTACTTGAGCGTCTCCAGCTCCACGTGCTTGATGCTCGATCCCGAAGTTTTGACTCGGTTCCCGGCGCTGGCGATGACGACTTCGCCATTGATCGTCAGGCGTGTGATGGCCGCGCCGATGGGGTAGTCGCCTCGATCACCGGCGCGCTTGGCCTCGGAGATCGCAAGCTCCATGAACTTCTTTCGTGGCTTGTAGGAGGGCGGAATCATGGAGACAGATTATGTGCCGGCTCGCAACCGCTCTGCCCCGTTGCGGGGATCCCGCCGCCCTGCCGCGGTCCGAGGATCTCCGGCCGTGATAAGCTGCACTTCTCCGATCTCTCTCGGCGGTAATGTCCGCGATCCTGCGGATGTGCGGACGCCGGTTTCTTCGGCGAGACAAGGCGGACCGTGGTGGCGGCACCCAGGCTGCAGGAGTGGACGTGTCGATGGTGCGGTCGATCGATGGAGACCATCGCCGTTCCGGAAACAGAACAGTGTGAAGAGTGCGCCGGCGCGGGCCGGCCCCCGGCGGGTGATGCGGCCGGGGAACGGCGAACGGTCCTCGCCCGGCTGAGAAAGCGCTACGACGAAGCCAGAGAGATGGCGTCCCCGGATGAGTCCCACGCCAACCTCGACTGGTTGATCGGTTCGAGCGAGAGGCCCGGTTTCGTGCCGGCGGAAATCGACGTCGACATGGCCCAGGTCGCTCTCCTCTGGCTTCAGGACCTCGCCCGCGAGCTCGACGGCGCAGCGATACCGACGGCCGTCCCGGCCGCCGAAGAACAGGACCGGGAGGGGGCCGCGCGGGGACTCCGCACCGCGACCGACGACTTCGCCGAAGCCTTTCTGCCGACGCCGGATTCGGCGGGTTCGTCGTGAAGACGCAGCAGATCTTTTCCATTCGGTGCAGCCGCTTGCCGAGTGTGGACGCGAATCCGGGACTCGTGCTCCTCGTGATCGACGGCGCGGACGCCATGGGAAGGCCTCGTCAAATCGGCGCGGTCACGGACGTGGCTCTCCGGGGACGGCTTGCCCACTACGACCTTCACTCGGCCAACGAGGTCGCGGCGATCCGACAGGCGCTCCGACGCGACGACGGCGAGATCGTCATCCGCGAGGGCTGGTCGGATCTGGGGAGCCTGCTGCACTTCTGGCACGACTTCGTCGGGTCGAGAATCCGTCCGATCGAATGGAAGTGCGAGGCGTGCGCGGTCTCCCATCGCGAAAACGTGGGTGGCAGTGTCGGGGAAACCATTTCCCGCGCCTGCCGCTGTGGCCAGGTCGCGCGAATCACCGTGGCTTCGGACTTGCCATCCATGAAGCCGGCTCCGAGTCACTGACGCCGAGCCGCGATCGGAGTGGCTGAAGGCGCAAGACGCCGATGCGGCCCTGCCAGCTTCAGCGACACTCCATCGATCGCGGCGGACGATCACGCGGGCGACAGGAGGCCTAGTCTCCGCTCGAGCGCCGCGAAGCGCGGGTCGGAGCGGAGCGCATCGAAGGCCGGCAATCCCGTGTAGTACAGCTGCCCCTGGCACTCCTCTTCGGCGCGCGCGACGACTTCGAACGCCTCGTCGATCTCGCCGAGCGCGCCGAGCAGCCACGCCTCGGAAACGGTCGTGGGCGAGGTCGCGGGCCGCGCGCGCAGCTCCGCCAGGAGCGCCCGGGCCTCTTCGATCCGGCCGGCCGAGGCGAGCGCCCAACCGAGCCCGCCGAGGAAGGCGGGTCCCCGGTGCGAGATGGCGACGCCCTGTTGCGCCTCCGCGATGCCCTCCTCGAATCGCCCGAGGGCCACGTGCGCCATCGAGGCGGCGATGAGCGCCGAGGCGTCCTCCTTCGCGAAGCCGAGCGCGTCCGCCGCGTAGCGCAGCGCCTCGTCCGGCCTTCCGCTCAACAGCATCCCCCAGGCGGTGAGCGTGTACGGAAACGACGCCAGCGGGTCCGCCTCGCGGGAGCGCTCGCAGAGAGCGAGCCCCTCGTCGACTTTCCCGCGCGCGCAGAGGGTGATCCCGAACGAGCCGAGCGACAGGACGTGCCGGGGCTCGAGCTCGAGGGCGCGGCGCCACGCCTGCTCCATCGCGTCCCAGCGCCGCTCGATGTACGCCGCGAAGGCCTCGACGTGGAGACCCTCCGCCGACTCGCCCTGCAGCTCCTCGGCGGTCGCGAGCGCCCTTCGCGCCGCCGCGCACGCCTCGCGCGCGGGAACGATGCTGAAGTGCGCCGAGAGCACCGTGATCTCCGCCAGGCCCGTCCACGAGGGAGCATGAGACGGGTCGAGGCGGACAGCCTCCTCGAACGCGCGGAGAGCGCCGGCGTGATCCTCGATGCCGCGAAGATGCCGGCCCTTCAGGTAGCTGCGGTACGCCTCGAGGTTCCGCGCCTGCGGGCGGGCGTGCACTGCGTGCGCGCCGGGGGCGAGCCGGATCTTCACCGCCTCGACGACTCCGGCCGCGATCTCGTCCTGGACGGCGAAGACGTCGGCCGCCTCCCGGTCGAAGCGCTCGGACCAGATCGAAGAGCCGCTCGCGACCTCGGTCAGCTGGGCGGTCACGCGGAGCCGGCTGCCGGACGTGCGAACGCTGCCCTCGAGGACGTGGCCGACCGACAGCGCGTGGGCGATCGCCGCGAGGTCGCCGCCCTCGCGCCCCGCGCGAAACGCCGAGGTGCGGGAGGCGATGCGGATCCCGTCGACCCGGACGAGGGCGTTGATGATCTCCTCGGCCATGCCTTCGCACAGGTAGTCCTGGTCTTTCGCCGCGCTCATGTCGGAGAACGGAAGCACGGCGATTGCGACGGCGGCGTCTCTCGGACGGGAGAGTCTCGGCTCTCCACCGACCTGGAGCCCGGCCTTGCGGAGACCGTCGACGAAGTGCGCCGCGTGCTCGGGATCGAACCATTTGTTCGTGTTCTCGACGACGTCGGTGGCGACGTCGGGCCGCAGGCGAAGAAGGTCCTGAAGCGCCCGGGACGCCGCCTCCCGGTCGCCGAGCTGCGCATGGACGGCCGCCATCAGAAGGTGAGCGCCCCAGTGGTTGGTCGCGCCGATCCTCAGGGCAAACTCGAGGGCGCCTCGATAGTCCCGCCGCCGGTAGGCCTCGTTGAAGGGCACGTACCAGTACCACCCCGGGTGGTGCGGATTGAGCTCGCGCGCGCGCGCGGCGAGGGAGAGCCCGCGCTCCCAATCTCCCGAATACGCCAGCATCTCGGCCAGGAGCGCCAGCGAGTTTCCGTCCATCGGATTCAACGAGATCGTGCGCTCCGCCTCGTGACGGAGCTGGTCGAACTGCTTCGCGAAGAACAGCGCCTGGGCGAGGGCGAAGTGGGCGAGGTGGCTGGTCGGCGCGAGATCCACCGCGCGGCGAGCGGCGGCAAAGCCCTGCTCCCGCGAATCGCGCTGAAGGCCGAAACCCTGCCCGTAGTCCTGGTCGCAGAGGAGCGCGAGCATCGCCCAGGCGTCCGCATTGGCCGGCTCCGTGCGGACCGCGAGCTCGAGCGCCGACCGGGACGCCGCGAGGTCCTCCGCCGTGACCCGCTCGAAGTAGCCGAAGCTGCGAAGGACCGCCTCGTACGGCGAGAGCGAATCCGGAGCGCGATGACGGAGCGCATCGCTCATGGTGCGCGGCAGGACCCCGTGCATGTCGGCGACCGTCGAGACGATTCGGGGCACGAGGGCATCCTGGATCTCGAACACGGCGTCGGGCCGGAATTCCTGCTCGTAGGTCTCCGACCAGAGCTGGGCGCCGTTCGAGGATTCGACGAGCTTCACGGTGATGCGCAGCCTCGCCCCGGCCTGGCGCACGTTGCCCTCGAGGACGTAGCGCGCGTCGAGCTCCAGTCCGACGGCCTGCGCCTCCGCCGTCCCGCCCGCGAAACGACGAGTCGAGCTGCGCGAGATGACGCGCAGGTATGAGAACCGGGTCAGTCCCGTCACGATCTCGTCGGTCATCCCCTCGGCAAGATCCGCGAGACTGGCGTCCCCGCCGCCCGACCTGAATGGCAGCACCGCGATCCAGAAGCCCTCGTCGGCTCCGACGGTCCCCGAGCCGGCCGCGGAGGATCGAACGGGTGCGGGCACGGGCACTCGGATTTGCCGCTCCGAGGGAATCTCGAGCCCCGCCTTGCGCAGGCCCTCGAGGAAACGCTCACCGTACTCGGGGTTCCAGATCTTTGCGACCTGTTGGGGCATCAGCCCCGGGAGCTCGGGACGGAACTTCAACAGGTCGCGCGCCGCCTTCGAACCTTGATCCGTCTCGCCGAGCTGACCGCAGGCGGCCGCGATGAACATGGGAGCCAGCGGGTTGCCGCGCAGGTTGACTTTGAGCGCGAAACCGAGAGCCCCCCGGTAGTCGCCCTGAGAGAACGCGTGGTAAAAATCGGCGTACCAATACCATCCCGGATGACTCGGGTTGAGTCGCTTGGCGCGCTCGGCCAGTTGCATGCCGCGGTCCGCGCTGCCGGCGTAGGTCAGCAGCTCGCCGATCAGGGCGACCGAGTTGCCGTCCATCGGATTGAGCTCGACGGCGCGCTCCGCCGCATCGCGGAACGAATCGAGCTCTTTCTGGTACGAGAGTGATTGGGCAAGGCTGAAATACGCGAGATGGTTCGACGGCCCCAGTTGGACCGCGCGCCGCGCGGCGGACGCGGCGGCCTCCAGCGCGTCGGCCCGAAGTTCGTAGCCGTGCACGTAATCCTGGGCATCGAGGATCGAGAGCATCGCCCAGGCGTCGGCATAACCAGGATCGTTGCGCAGCGCCGCCTCCAGTCCGGAGCGCGCGGCCGTCAGCTCCTCGGGGTTGTAGCGCTCGAAATAAGCGAAGCTGCGCAGCACGGCCTCGTAGGGACTCAGTTCCTGGGGAGGGCGACTGCGCAGGACAGCGCTCATGCTGCGGGGCAGCACGCCGGCCATGTCGGCGACCGTCGAGACGATCCGCGGCACGAGGTCGTCCTGCAGCTCGAAAATCGATTCCGGCCTGAAGGCACGCTCGAAGCTCTCCGCCCAGAGGTGCGCTCCCGTCGTGGCGTCCACCAGCTGCACGGCAAGACGCAGCACCGTTCCTGCCTGCCGCAGGCTTCCCTCCATCACGTAGCGCGCACCGAGCTCTTTGCCGGCCGAGCGGGCGTCCACCGCGTCGTGCGCCGTCGAACCTCGCGAGATCACCCGCAGGTAGGAAAAGCGCGACAGTCCCGTCACGATCTCCTCGGTCAACCCTTCCGCCAGGCTCGCGAGCGACGCACCAGCGCCGGCATGCCTGAAGGGAAGTACCGCCACCCAGAAACCTTCCTCGGCGCGGACCTTCCCCGAGGCCGGCAGCGAGGCCCGCTCCGCCTCGGCCGTGATTGTTCCTTCCGATGAGCTCCGCGAGTCGTCGGTCGCAGGAATGGCAAGCCCGGCCTTCCGCAGGCCATCGAGGATCGGGTCCATCAGACCGCTGGCGAAGTGCCAGGTCGCGACGTTCGATCGCGCATGCGCGGCGAACTCGGGATCGAGCGCCAGCAGGTCCCGGACCGCGGCGGCGGCTTCCGCCCGCCGGCCGAGGTGTCCGCAGGCCGACGCCACCACGAGGAACGGCCAGAAGTGGCCGGGCACGTCCACGCGGTTCGCGCGCTCCAGGGCCTGCTCGTACTCGCCCTTGTGGAAGTGCTCCCAGAGCGGCGCGAAGTGCATCCAGCCCGCGTGGTTGGGATTGAGCTCCATCGCGCGGCGCACGATCGTCGCACCCCGCGCGAACTCGCCCGTGTGCACGATCTGCAGTCCCAGGATCCCGACGGCGTCGGTGTTGAGCGGATTGAGAGCCATCGCGCGCTCGGCCGCCGGACCGAACGCCGCGAGATCCTGCCGGAAGAAGTGCACCTGCGCCAGCGCGACGAGCGCGAACTGGTTCGCGCGATCGAGCTCGACCGCGCGACGCGCGGCGGCCAGGGCCCGGTCCAGAGAGGTCGCGTCGCCGCCGAATCCGAACGAGTATTCGTCGACGTAGACCTGCGCCAGGCAGGCCCACAGGTCGGACGGACGGTCGTTCCGTTCCACGGCCTGCTTCAGCCGGCTCCGGAGCGCGTCGTGGGAGGCGGGCGAGATCTGCTCGCGGTATGCAAAGTACCGGAACTGCCACTCGACGGGCGTGAGATCGGCGTCGTCCTTCTGACCACTCGCATCCCGGATCGAATGCACCAGGACGCCGTAGCCGTCGGCCACCGTCGCGACGACGCGTCCGGCGACGTCGTCCTGGACCGCGAACGCGCCGGCGGTCCCCATGTCTCGGCGATACGTCTCCGACCAGAGCCGCGCTCCCGTCCGGGTGTCGACGAGCTGGGCGCCCACGCGAAGAGCGGACGCCTCGCGGCGAATGCTCCCCTCGATCAAGTAGCGCGCGCCGGCCGGCGCCTCCGGGTTTCCCCGAACGTCCGAGAGGCTCGTCGAGGCGCTCGCCACGACCGACAGATATCGAAACCGCGAGAGCCCGCTCACGATCTCCTCGCAAAGCCCGTCGGCCAGGGCGAGGACCTCTCCATCGGCGGTGGCGCACTTGAAAGGCAGGACGGCGATCCGGAATCCCGGTTGCACCGCCGGCGCTTGCCCCTTCGCGGCGCGGCTCGCGGGCTCCGGCGCGGATGGGTCCGAGAGGTTGAACGCGATGTCGCGGGCCGACTGGAACCGGTGATCGCGATCCTTTTCCAGGCAGTGCCGGACCACGCGATCGAGCGCGGGAGAGATGTTCCGACCCGACTCCGACAGCTCGGGAGGCTCGTCGCGCATGATGGCGGCCATCGTTTCGGCGTTCGTCGCGCGCCGGAACGCCTTCTGGCCCGAGAGCAGCTCGTAGAGGATCACGCCGAGAGAGAAGATGTCCGAGCGGTGGTCGACCGGCAGCCCCTTCACCTGCTCGGGCGACATGTAGCCCACCGTTCCCATGACCGTCCCGGGCTCGGTGTGTCCCGAGCCCGTCGGCGCGCTCGTCTCCTGGCCCGGCGCGACGGCCTCGACGCGCTTCGCCAGCCCGAAGTCGAGGATCTTGAGGTGGCCGTCTCTCGAGACGAAGAGATTCTCGGGCTTCAGGTCGCGATGGACGATGGCCCTCTCGTGCGCCGCCGCGAGGCCCTTCGCGATCTGGAGCGTGTAGTCGACCGCCTGCTTCTGGCTGATCGGTCCGGCGTCGAGCTTCCCGCGCAGCGTCTCGCCCTCCAGGAGCTCCATGACGGCGTAGGCGGTGCCCTCGTGGGTCCCGAAGTCGAAGATCGAGAGGATGTTCGGATGGGACAAAGCCGCGACCGCCTTCGCTTCGCGCTCGAATCGCGCGAGCGTGACGGGATCGGTGGCCACGGACTGGGGGAGGACCTTGATCGCGACGTCCCGATCGAGCTTGCCGTCGCGCGCCCGGTACACCTCGCCCATGCCGCCCGCGCCGAGGGGCGACAGAATCTCGTAGGCGCCGAGGCGAACGCCGGCCGGGAGAGTCATTAGGGGTGTCGGCGGCCACTGTACACCGCGGCTCGGATTCGCCGGCGTCGCCTTTCACGACGCCCGGTGTAATCTCCCGCCACCGGCATGGTGCTGTCCTCCGGGCAGACGATCGGTCCCTATCAGATCCTGCAGCCGCTCGGCGCTGGGGGAATGGGCGAGGTCTACCGAGCGAAGGACACACGGTTGGGACGCGAGGTCGCGATCAAAGCCCTTCCGGCCGCCTTCGCGGCAGACCCGGAGCGACTCGCGCGGTTCGAAAGGGAGGCCCGCGCGGCCTCTTCCCTGAACCATCCGGCGATCGTCACGATCTACGAGGTCGGGAAGTCGGACGACGTCACGTATCTCGCGATGGAGCTCGTCGACGGGATGACGCTCCGCGAGCTGCTCTCCGAGGGGCCGCTTCCCATCCGGCGGCTGATCTCGCTCTCCGCCCAGATGGCCGAGGGGCTGGCCAAGGCTCATGGCGCGGGAATCGTCCACCGGGACCTGAAGCCCGAGAACGTCATGGTCACGAAAGACGGCCTGGTCAAGATCCTCGATTTCGGCCTGGCGAAAATGGCCGGTCCGCACGCCGAGGTGGGGCAGGAAACGGCGGCGGCGACCATGAGCGCGGCCACCGAGCCGGGCGTCGTCATGGGAACGGTCGCCTACATGTCGCCGGAACAGGCGCGGGGCGCCGCCCTCGATTTTCGCTCCGACCAGTTCGCATTCGGCTCGGTGATCTACGAGATGGCCACGGGCCTTCGGGCCTTCGCGGGCGAGACGCGGCCCGAGGTGCTCGCGGCGATCATTCGCGAGGAGCCCGAGCCGGTCGCGAGCGTGTCTCCGAAGGTCCCGGCACCCGTCCGCTGGATCATCGAACGATGCCTCGCCAAGAGCCCGGGAGATCGCTATGCCTCGACCGAGGATCTCGCGCGCGATCTGCGGGGCGCCGAGACGCACCTCCCGGAGCTCTCGAGCGTTTCCGGCGCCGGTCCCCCGGCCGCCGCCGCGCCGACGAGGCGGACACTGCGGGCGGCCGCTCTTCTCCTGGCCGCGTGCCTCCTCGGCGTCGCGGGGGCATGGCTCTTCGCCCGCCGCTCCGTCCGGACCGCGGTGGTCCCGTCGTTCCAGCGCGTGACGTTCCAGCGGGGCAACATTCTTCACGGCCGCTTCGCGCCCGACGGCCAGACGGTGCTCTACAGCGCCTCCTGGGAGGGCAGCCCGACGGAGATCTATTCGACGCGCGTCGACGGGACGGAGTCCCGTCCGCTCGGCCTGAAGAAGACGGATCTCCTGGCGGTCTCCGGCTCCGGGGAGCTACTCGTTCTCGTGGGAAGCGACGCCTTGAAGTCGCCGGGCGGGACTGGAACGCTCGCCCGCGTCCCGCTCTCGGGTGGGGCGCCCCGGGAGCTCGTCGAGCAGGTGCATGCCGCCGACTGGCTCACCGGGGGCGCCGCCGCCGTGCAGCGTCACATCGACTACAACCACGACGAGCTTCAGATTCCGGCGGGTACGCGCCGGCTCGACTACTCCGGTTCGGCGCCGCGGTCGTCCCGCGATGGCCGGCAGGTCGTGATCGCGAGGCAAACGGGCGCGGGTGGGGAAGTCGTCGTGCTGGACGACGCGGGAAGAATCCTCTGGAGCGCTTCCGCCAACACGTTGCAAGCGGTCTGGCACCCGAGCGGCGAGGTCTGGTATTCGCGAGAGGCCGGCGAGAAGCCGGGTCTCTATGCCCTCTCTCGAGGAGGCCGCACGAGGCCGATCCTCCGGGCGAGCGGATGGATCCTGCACGACATCGCGCCGGACGGCCGGCTGCTGCTGGAGCGGGCGATCGAAAGGGCGAGTCTGCGGGTGCACCTCGCCGGCGATGCGAAGGAGCGGGAACTCTCGTGGCTCGACGGGTCTGCACTCGTCGGCGTCTCGACCGAACGCGGCGCGCTGGTCTTTTCGGAAACCTACGAGGCCGGCACGCGGGCCGGCGGGGTCTATCTCCGGGCCCTCGACGGCTCTCCCGCCGTTCGGATCGCGGACGGGACCGCGACGGCGTTCTCGGAGGATGGTCGATGGGCGCTCGTGCGGAGCGTCGGGTCGCCTCCCCGATACTCGGTCGTGCCAACGAGCGCGGGACAGCCGGTCGCCCTCGACGTCGGCGGGGCGAACCTGGTGGCCGCCTCGTTTCTGCCCGGCGAGGAGCCGAGCCTGCTCGCGACGATCGGTGAGAGCGGGGACCGCGGCGAGCTCGCGATCGTCACCCCGAAGAGCGTTCGAAAGCTCGGGATCTCTCCAGGGTTCACCGAGAATGCGGTCGCGGTGTCTCCCGACGGCGGCGCGTTCGCGTACCGAAGGGGCTCGCGCGAGATCGCACTCTGCCGCTTCGCCGAGGCGGGCTGTCGGAAGATCTCCCTCGCGAGCGACGAGGCGCCGATCCAGTGGAGCGCCGACGGCCGATTTCTGTACCTGCGCTCATTCGGAGTCGGCAGAATTCCGGTGCCCGTCTCCCGGTACGAGATTGCCACGGGCGTGGAGACGGATTGGCTGGCACTCGGTCCGGAGGACGCGACCGATTTCATCGACGTCGGCGGTGTCTTCATTTCCCGGGACGGGAAGAGCTATGCGTTCGACGCCCTGGCGATCCACGACTCGAGCCTCTTCGTCGTTGACGGGCTGCGGTGAAGATCCGTGGGCGGGCTGCGGGCGCAGAGGTAGCGTCGCCGACATGAAGCCCTTCGACGCCGCGCTCACGAAAATGCGCGAGATCTGTCTCTCCCTCCCCCAGACGAAAGAGACTCCGACGTGGGGACAGCCGCATTTTCGCGTCGGCGAAAAAATCTTCGCGGGCATCGGTCTCGAGAAGGGCGTGATCGCCGTCGGCTTCAAGCTGGAGATGGATCATGCCGATGCGATGGTGCGCCGGCCCGGCTTCTCGCGGGCGCCTTACGTCGGCCACAAAGGGTGGGTGTCGGTCGACGTCGAAGTGATGACCGATTGGGCGGAGCTGCGTTCCCTGATCCTCGAGAGCTATCGCCTCATCGCCCCGAAAAGGACGTTGGCGCGCTGGGAGTCGGGGGCCGCTACGGAGCCTCCGCGCGCCCCGGGGCGCGGCTCCTCGCCGCGCGGAAGCCGACGGGCCCCGGCGCGAAAAGGAAGTCGCCCGAAAAGGACCTGAGGTCGCACCAGTCGGGACGATCTCGTCCCTGGGCCGCGAACCGTCCGGTGTAATCTCCGAACACCGCTATGACGCTGTCCTCCGGGCAGACGATCGGTCCCTACCTGATCCTGCAGCCGCTCGGTGCAGGCGGCATGGGCGAGGTCTACCGAGCGAAGGACTCGCGACTGGGTCGCGAGGTCGCGATCAAGGCGTTGCCTGCTGCCTTCGCGGCCGACCCCGAACGCCTGGCGCGGTTCGAGCGCGAGGCGCGGCTGCTCGCTTCCGTCCATCACCAGAACATCGCGTCGATCTTCGGGGTCGAGCATCTCGGGGCCGACCGGTACCTGGTCCTCGAGCTCGTCGAAGGCGAGACGCTCGCCGCGCGGCTCGCCGCCGGTGCGATGTCCGCCGCCGAGACCGTGAACGTCGGACGCCAGATCGCGGCCGCGCTCGAGACGGCGCACGAGCGCGGCATCGTCCATCGCGATCTGAAACCCGGCAACGTGATGATCACGCCCGAGGGCGAGGTCAAGGTGCTCGACTTCGGGCTCGCCCGCGGCAGCGAGACCGCCGGCTCGGACATCGACCTCTCCGCCTCGCCGACGGTCACGGCCGCGGCCACGCAGGCCGGCGTCATCCTCGGCACCGCGCCCTACATGAGTCCCGAGCAGGCGCGGGGCAGAGTCGTCGATCGGCGCACCGACGTCTGGTCGTTTGGATGCGTGCTCTTCGAATGTCTGGCCGGAAGGCCGCCGTTCGGCGGCGACACCGTCTCGGACGTCATGGCGCGCATCATCGAGCGGGAGCCCGACTGGAGCGCGCTGCCCGGCGCCGCGCCGCCGCGGCTGACCGATCTCGTGCGCCGCTGCCTGCGCAAAGACCCCCGCGAACGGCTGCGCGACATGGGCGATGCACGCGTCGCTCTCGAGGAGATCGGACGGGGAGACACGGGCACCGCGGGTCCGATGCCCGCCGCCGGGCGAGGCCGCCTTCGGAGCGGCTTTCTCGTCGCGGGCGTCCTGCTCGCCGCCATCGCGGGGGTCGCCGGAGGGCTCTGGGTCGCCGGCCACCGGAAGGAGTCGGCCCGCGTCCGCAAGTTCGCGATCCGGATTCCGAAGCTCGAGTCGCAGTTTCTCGCAGCTCCCCGGATCTCGCCGGATGGCAAGCGCATCGCGTATCGGGCGGGAGGGACCCTGTGGGTCCGCGACCTCGCGCAGTTCGAGAGCGTGCCCGTGACCGACTCCAAGGGCGGCATGCAGCCGTTCTGGTCTCCCGACGGCCGGCGGCTCGGTTTCGTGCGCGACGAACGGCTGTGGGTCGAGGACGTGCCGGGCGGATCTGCCGTGCAGATCTGCCGTCTTCCGCATCCGGCGAACGTGACGGGCGTGTCATGGAGCGGCGATTCCATCGTGTTCGCGCTCTACGGGGATTCGATCTATCGGGTGCCGTCGGTGGGCGGGGAGCCGCGGGAGCTCCTGAAGCACGGGCCGAACGAGGAGGATTTTCATTACCTGAACTTCCTGTCCGACGGACGGCACCTGGTCGCGGTCGCGCATCGGAAGGAGGGCCCGAGCCCGGTCGTGATCGTCGGCTTTCCCGACGGAAGTCGAAAGGACCTCCGCGCCTTCGAGAACCTCGAGGTGCTGGCGTACGCGCCGAACGGCTATCTCCTCCTGCAGTTCGTGCGCTCCGGCTCGAAGGTCCTCGCCGCGCCCTTCTCGACCTCGCGTCTCGACTTCACGGGCGATCCGTTCCCCGTCATGCCGGGCGCCCTGTTTCCGACGGCCTCGTCCGACGGCACTCTCGCCTGCGTTCTCGGCGACGCCGCGCTGCAGGGGGAGCTGGTCTGGCTCGACCACGAGGGTCGTCCGTTGACGACGGTCGGTCCCGCCCAGGTCGGCGCGACCGAACCCGCGATCTCCAGGGACGACAAGTCGGCCCTCGTCACCGTTTTCGAGAACGACAACGCCAACCTGTGGGTGCTCGATCTGGCGCGCGGCACCCGGCGTCGGCTGACGTCGGGCGCGCTCGATGACGGCGCCGCGGCCTGGTCCCCGGACGGAACGCGCCTCCTGTGGCTGAGGACGCGCAATGTCGGGTGGGACGTCATGGAGGCGCCGGCGGACGGGAGCGCCGCGCCGCGCCGGGTGGCCGAAGGCTGGGGCGCCGCGTGGGCTCCGGACGGCCGGTCCGTGATCTACACGACGTTGGTCGGCGGGAAGTTCGTCCTCCAGACGAAGGGCCTGGAGGAGGGCGCGGAGGCCCGCGGACTGCCGGGCGACTCGGGAGACGCCGAGGACTACGCGCGCCCGTCGCCCGACGGAAAGTGGCTCGCCTATCAGGCCAAGGAGGGCGGGACCTGGGACGTCTTCGTGCGTCGCTTCGCCGACGGCGCGGACCGGCAGCGTGTGTCCGTCGACGGAGGCGCTCTGGCGTTCTGGAGCCGCCGGAGCGACGCGCTCTACTACTGGAAGGGCGACGACCTCATGGAGGTACCGGTCCCGGTCGAGGCGGGAAGGCTTCGCATGGGCGCTTCGAAGAAGCTCTTCTCGGCCGCGGAGCTCGGCCTGATCGAGTCCTCGCAGTTCTCGGGAGTGCCGCTCGACATCGCCGCAGACGGACGCTTCCTCGCGGCCCGTCGTGCCAGTGCGGATCCGCGCGTCGGGATCCTCGTGATCGAGCACTGGGCGAGCGAGTTCGAGCGGCGTTAGAGAGGTCCGGCGTCGCGCCGACTCGAGGCGTGACATTTCGACCCACGGCTCGGATTTCCTCTTCGCCCCGATCCCGCCAATACCTGATAAGAAGAATGCCCGGGCTTTCTGTCGCTCGGAAAGGAGTTCTCACGATGGCCGGACAAGTCAAAGCGATTCCCGACGGCTACCCGCGCGTGACGCCGTACCTCATCGTCGACGGCGCCGCCGCCGCCATCGACTTCTACACGAGGATCTTCGGCGCGAAGGAGCGGATGCGCATGCCGGGGCCTGGCGGCAAGATCGGGCACGCCGAGATCGAGATCGGCAACTCGATGGTGATGCTCGCGGACGCCAATCCGCAGATGGGCCACAAGGCACCGAAGACGCTCGGCGGCACGCCGGTCTCGCTCCTGCTCTACGTGGAGAACGCCGACGACACCGTCAAGCGCGCGACGGCGGCCGGCGCGAAGGTCGTGCGTCCCGTCGAAGACCAGTTCTACGGCGACCGCATGGGCGGCCTCGAGGATCCCTTCGGCCACCTGTGGTACGTCGCGACGCACGTCGAGGACGTCTCCCCGGAGGAGATGAAGCGGCGGATGGCCGCGATGGCGCCCGCGGGCGCGTAGGCGCGGGCCGCGCGGGCGGCGGGGGTGGGATATCGTCCCGGCATGCGCAAGCTCGCCGGTCTTCTGCTGCTGCTTTTTCTCTCGCCGCCCGCGTTTCCCCAGGCGCCGGCCGCGCCGCTCGCGGCCGATGCGCCATCGACGACGGTCGCCGGGAACACGTTCATCGCGCCCGCCGGCTGGACGGCGTCGGTCAAGGGCTCGGCCACGATCCTCGCCGCCCCGGAGGGCGACTCGTGGATCGCGCTGGTGGACGTCGACGCGAAAGACGTCGACTCGGCCATCGCCGCGGCATGGGCCGCCTACAAACCGGACCACAAGTGGCCCCTGAAGGTCACGAACGACGCGCCGGACCGGGACGGCTGGTCGAAGCAGAAGGTGTACGAGTACCAGACGTCGCCCAACGAGAAGCGCGGGGTCGAAGCGGTCGCGCGGTTCGCCAACGGCCGCTGGCACGTCGACATCCTCGACCTGAGCGACCCGGTGGCCGAGAAGCGCGGCGCGCAGGTGGCGCTGATCTTCGGGCGGCTCCTGCCGAAGGGCTACGTGCGCGAGTCGTTCGCCGGGAAGAAGGCGAACGCCCTCGATGCGGCGCGCCTCGCCGAGCTGTCGCGCTTCGTCGAGGCCGGCATGAAGGAGCTGAAGGTCCCCGGCGTCGCCGTGGGCATCGTCCAGGGCGACAAGGTCATCTTCGCGGACGGCTACGGCGTGAAGGACCTCGGGAAGCCGACGAAGGTCGACGGCGACAGCGACTTCATGATCGCGTCGAACACGAAGGCCCTGACGACCCTGCTCTTAGCGAAGCTCGTCGCGGAGAAGAAGCTGACGTGGGACACGCCGGTGACGAGCGTCCTGCCGTCCTTCAAGCTCGGCGACGCGGAGACGACCCGGAAGGTGAACATCCGGCAGCTGATCTGCGCGTGCACGGGACTGCCCCGTCAGGATCTCGAGTGGCTCTTCCAGTTCCAGGGAGTCACGCCCGAGGGGGCGATGGGGACTCTCGCGACGATGCAGCCCACGACGAAGTTCGGCGAGATGTTCCAGTACTCCAATCCGATGGCGGGCGCTGCGGGATTCACCGCGGGCCACGTCCTCTATCCCAACCTCGAGCTCGGCGAGGCCTACGACAAGGCGATGCAGACGCAGGTCTTCGATCCCCTCGGCATGAAGAGGACGACGTTCGACTACGCGAAGGCGCTCGCCGGCGACCACGCGGACCCGTTCGCGCCGGACATCGACGGGAACACGAAGCCGGCGGTGATGGAGCTCAACTACGCGGTCCTCCCGCTCCGCCCGGCCGGCGCGGCCTGGAGCAACGTGCGCGACATGCTCCGGTACGTCCAGATGGAGCTCGACAATGGGAAGCTCCCCGACGGGAAGACCTTCGTCCCGAAGGACGTGCTCCTCGAGCGGCGCGTCGCGCAGGTTCCGATCGGCAAGGACGAGACGTACGGCATGGGCCTGATGGTCAACACGACCTGGGGCGTGACGGTGGTCCACCACGGCGGCGACCTGATCGGCTTCCACAGCGACATGATGTGGCTGCCGGACCAGAACGTCGGCGCCGTCATCCTCACGAACGCGGACCCCGGCTGGATCCTGCGCACGGCGTACCGGCGCAAGCTCCTCGAGGTGCTGTTCGACGGGAAACCGGAGGCCGACGCACAGGTCGCGGCGCAGGCGAAGGCCTACTACGACGATCTCGCGGCCGAGCGGAAGCTCCTCACGGTCCCGGCGGATCCCGCCGAGAGCGCGAAGCTCGCGCCGCACTACGTCAACGCGGCGCTCGGGGACATCACGGTCACGCATCCGGGTGCGGACACGGTGTTCGACTTCGGGGAATGGAAGTCGCCGGTCGCCTCGCGGAAGAACCCGGACGGGACCATCTCCTACCTGACGATCGCCCCGGGGGGCCAGGGCTTCGAGTTCGTGGTCGGGAGCGGTCCAGCGAAGACGCTGATCATCCGGGACGCTCAGCACGAATACGTGTTCGACGCGAAGTAGACGCTCGAGCCTCGCCGGCACCGAGGGATCCGGTCCGAGAGGCGAATTGATGCATTCGCATCAAATGCGCCCACCCGCCTCGCGACAGCATGTCCCCACGGAGGGACCGATGCCGATCATGAGCCGAGGGACGGATGAGTTCGCCCCGCGCCTTTCGATCGATACGAGCGATGTGACAGATGGGGACGGACGCTCGCCCGGGACGGCGACGATCCGCCTCCAGCTCGACGCCCGGACGCCCGAGCGCCTCGACGCGCTCCGGACGGTGCGGCGGGCGATGATTCGCGAGGAGTGGACCCGCGGTCTCGAGGAGGGGGAGCCCTCGCTGCTCGACGCCGACTTCAGCCGCTCGGGCATCCTGTGGGAGCTGCCTCCGGGCCAGATTTCCCGCGGACGCGCGAAGCTCGGCGTCCTCGTCCGTCGCGCGAATCTGCTGCTGAAACCCGAGTGCGACGCGGCCCGAGTTGCCACCTTCGAAGCCGTCGTCCACTAGGCACTAAGCGGCGCCGGCTCCCGCGGGCAGGAGGACCGCCGCCGGGCGGCCCGTCCGCACCCGGTACTCGCCCGCGACGGCTTCGGCGGCCGCCCGCGCCTCGCCGCGCGCCGCGAGGAGGAGCACCGAGCCGCCGAAACCGCCTCCCGTCAGCCGCGCCCCGTACACGCCGGGCCGCCCGTCCGCGAGCGCGACCAGCAGGTCGATCTCCGGCGTCGACACCTCGAAGTCCTCCGCCAGCGAGCGGTGCGCGGCGCGCATCAGCGTCCCCAGGCGGACGAGGTCGTTCGCGCGCAGGGCGGCGACGGCGTCGAGCACGCGCCGGTTCTCGGTCAGCACGTGGCGGACGCGCCTCGAGAGCGGCTCGGGAAGGCGGCGGGCGACCGCCTCGGGGTCCTCGCCGGAGAGATCGCGCAGCTCCCGGACGCCCAGGCGCCGAGTGGCCTCGTCGACCTCGGCGCGCCGCGTGCGGTAGCCGCCCTTCGCGTGTTCGTGGGGGAGGCCCGAGTCGATCACGCCGAGCTCCGCCGCTTCCGGGATCGGGACCGTCTCGTGTTCGAGCGACCGCGTGTCGAGGAAGAGCGCCGCTCCCTCGGGCGCGACGCTCGAGGCCATCTGGTCCATGATCCCCACGGGCGCGCCGACGAACTCGTTTTCGGCGCGCCGGCCGGCCTTCGCGAGCGCGACGTCGTCGAGCGCGAGGCCGAACGCGTCGCGCAGCGCGCGGAGCACGGAGACCTCGAGCGCGGCGCTCGAGGCCAGACCCGAGCCGAGCGGGACATCGGAGGCGACGGCCGCGTCGAAGCCGCCGATCGCGGCGCGGCCCTCCGCGAGGACGCGCGTGATGCCCTGGACGTAGTCGATCCAGCCTCGGCCCGCGTTTTCCTCGCCGAGCGCGTACTCCTGCACGCCGTCCGACTCGCGATTGGCCGAGAAGAGTCGGACTCGGCTTCCCGGGCGCCGCGCGAGGGCGACGCGACAGCGCCGCGGGATCGCCGCGGGCAGGACGAAGCCGCCGCTGTAGTCGGTGTGCTCGCCGATGAGGTTCACGCGGCCCGGCGCCTCCGCCTCGACATCCGGCGCGCTCCCGAAGCGCTCCGCGAAGGCGTCGGGGCTCATGCGTCGATGCGAGGGGCCCGCGTTCGCGCACATCATCGGCGGATCATTCCACCGCGGTATCCATGCCGGAAGGAGGAACGCGAACGGGCTCAGCTGTTTCGCCCCCTTGCCGGCTCGGCGGGAGCTGACGGGACGCCTGGCCGCCGCGCCGGGCACGGTTCTTGAAAGATTGCGACGGTGGGCAAGATCCTTTCATGACGAATGCGAAGCGGGAGGGAAGAGCGGTGCAGGGTGTCCGGGCGCCGGACAGGCGACCGGCTGAACACGGCTGTTCGGCGGCCGGGGCGTGGGGGCCCGCGGCGCTTAATTTTGCGAGAGGAGCGCGCATCGCCATGACGAGAACGGGAGAGGCGTCCGCGTCGAGAGGCTCGTTTCAGAGTCTCGGCATCCCGGAGCAGGAGACGGCTCTGTGCCTGGACTGTCAGGTGGTCTTCAGCATCCGACAGAGGTCGTGTCCGAAGTGCGGCGGCGAGGGGATGTGGCTGATCTCTCACTGGCGGCGCTCCGCCGCCTGGAAGTCGCCCCGCGGCGCACTGGTTTTTTAGCGAACCCCGGTTTCCCGACCCTTTACCCCGAGCCTAGCGTCTCCGCCCGCCGGTGACGGCCGCGTGGGTCGTTGCGCCGCCGCGGGGAGCAGGCAGCGGATGAGGGTGAGGCCCGAGACCGTTGCCGAACCCATTTCCGAATCGGAAGAAGAAGCCGTTGCGGCCGCCGAACCCGTGGTTCCCCCTGAAGAAACCGCGGCGCATGCCCCAGCCTCCCCAACCGCCGCTGCCCCCGTAGCCCCCGCCGTACCCACCGTAGAACGGGTAGCCGCTCGAGACGAGATCCGGGTACCCGCTGCCGTAGCCGCCGTCATCCGGACCCGGCAGGCTCGCCACGGCGACGGCGTCGTCGGCCGTCACGCCGATGTCCACCGCGGCGTTCGACGAGAGAAACGCGATCACCGAATCGCCGGCGCCCGCCTGGCGGAAGCGCTGGAGGACCCCCGCTCCCACGATGTCGGGCATCGCGTCGCGATGATGATCGAGGTACGCCAGGACGGTCTGATCCGTCGCGCCGGCTCTCTTCTGCTGAAGCGCGTCCGTGACGGGATCCGCCGCCCGCCGCGCCATCGGCGCGGTTCGCGGCGCGCGGTAGACGATCTGCACGTCCTTCCCCGTTCCCCGAATCACCGGCCGGGTGTCGGGGTCCGTATCCGCGCGGAGGCGAGAGACGGCAACCAGCGACGCGGCCGAGAGGACGACGAGACGGAAGTGACGCGACCGGGCCATGGAATCCCCCTGGAAGCCTCGAGTATCTCAGGTTTCGACGCAGCGGCCGCGGACGTATCATCGCTTTAATGTGACCGGCGTCCCTCGTGAATCGCGGCCGCGGCCGCGCGCGGTCTACTACTTCGCGACCTGCCTCGTCGATCTCTTCTATCCCGAGGCGGGCCTCTCGGGAATCCGGCTGCTGCAGCGCGAAGGCGTGCGGGTCGTCTTCCCGAGAGGACAGAGCTGCTGCGGGCAGCCCGCGTTCAACAGCGGCTATGCCGGCGAGGCCCGCGAGGTCGCGCGGGCTCAGCTCCGGCGGTTCCCGGGCGAGGAGCCGGTGGTCGTTCCGTCGGGCTCGTGCGCGGGCATGATCCGGCGGCACTATCCCGAGCTGTTCGCGGGCGATCCCGACGAAGCCGCCGCGCGCGCGTTCGCCGGCCGCGTCGTGGAGCTGACGCGGTTTCTCGTGGACGTGCTCGACGTGCGGCTCGCCGACGGCGGCGCGCCGGTGCGGGTCGCGTGGCATCCCTCCTGCCATGCCCTGCGCGAGTGCGGCGTCGATCGCGAGCCGCTGGAGCTCCTCGCGCAGCTCTCCGGCGTGACGGTCGCGCCGCTCGCCCGCGAACGGGAGTGCTGCGGCTTCGGCGGCACGTTCGCCGTGCGGCACCCGGCGATCTCCGGTGCGATGGTTGACGACAAGGCCGCCGCGGTCGAGGAGACCGGCGCCGAGATCCTGTTGTCCGGCGACGCCGGGTGTCTGATGAACGTGGGCGGGCGCCTCGCGGTGCGCGGCTCGCGAGTGGCGCCGCGCCACCTCGCTGAGTTCCTGTGGGAGCGGACCCGTGGGCGCTGAGCCGCGCGCGCCCGACTTCCGGCGCGCGTCGACCGCGGCGCTCGCCGACCCCCAGCTGCGCGCGAACTTCCGGCGCGCCATGGACGGGCTCATGGCGAAGCGCGCCGCGCAGTTCGCGGATCCCGTCGAGTGGCGCGACCTGCGCGCGCTCGGCGCCACGATTCGGGCGCGGACGCTCGCGCGGCTGCCGGAGCATCTCGCCCGGCTCGAGGAGCGGTGCCGCGAGAACGGGATCTCGGTCCGGTGGGCCGAGACGACCGGCGAGGCCAACGCGATCGTGCTCGAGATCCTGCGGCGGCACGGCGCGACGCGCGTCGTCAAGGGAAAGTCGATGGTCTCCGAGGAGATGCACCTGAACGACTTCCTCGAGTCGAAGGGCGTCGAGTCCCTCGAGTCCGACCTCGGCGAGTACATCATCCAGCTCGACGGCGAGACGCCGTCGCACATCATCATGCCGGCGATCCACAAGAACCGCGGCCAGATCGCCCGGCTGTTCGGCCGCAAGATCCGGGACGCCGAGTACACGGAGGACGTCGACGCGCTCACGGCGATCGCGCGGCGGGTCCTGCGCCGCAAGTTCTTCGAGGCGGAGGCGGGGATCTCCGGCGTCAACTTCGCGGTCGCGGAGACGGGCACGCTCTGCCTCGTCGAGAACGAGGGCAACGGCCGGATGTCGACGCACGTGCCGCCCGTGCACATCGCGCTGATGGGGATCGAGAAGGTCGTCCCGCGGCTCGAAGACGTGCCGCCGCTCTACAGCCTGCTCACGCGGTCGGCCACCGCGCAGCCGATCACGACCTACTTCAACATGATCAGCGGGCCTCGGGGGCCGGGCGAGAAGGACGGCCCTCGCGAGGTGCACCTCGTCATCCTCGACAACGGCCGCTCGCGCATGCACGCCGATCCCGCGCTCCAGGCGACGCTGCGCTGCATCCGGTGCGGCGCGTGCATGAATCACTGTCCCGTCTACACGCGCGTCGGCGGCCATGCGTACGAGGCCGTGTACCCGGGCCCCATCGGCAAGCTCGTGACGCCGCAGACCGAGGGCGTCGGCCGGCGCGCGGACCTGCTCGAGGCGTCCAGCCTCTGCGGCGCGTGCGGCGAGGTATGCCCGGTCGGCATCCCGATCCCCGAGCTGATCGTGCGGCTCCGGACCGAGGCCGCGGCGCCCGGCGGCGCGTCGACGGTGCGCGGAAGGGGAGAGGCCCGCCACCTCCTCGAAAGCGCGGCGTGGAAGATCTGGCGTCTGGTCCTCACGCGGCCGCGGCTCTACCGCGCCGCCGCGTTCGCCGCGACGCGCCTCGGGAGGCCTCGTTCCGCCGTGGCTGCCTCCGCTGTCGGCCTGGACGCGCTTCCGGTCCGCCCCGAGACCCGCGCGCCGGTCGCTCCGGGAGCTCGTCGATCGGGAGGGGGTGCCGGATGCCTGACGGCGCGCGCGAGCGCATCCTCGCGCGGCTCTCGCGCGGGCCGTCCGCCGAGCCCGCCGGCGAGCCCGACTTCGCGGTGATGGCGCGGCGCGCGGTCCCTCCGGCGGAGCGCTACGGCTCGCCTCCGCCGCGCGATGGAGGCCGTCCACGCCGAGTTCCTCGAGGCGACGGCGGAGGACTGGCCGCTCCGCATCCGCGCCTTCGCCGAGGCCGAGGGCATCCGCTCGATCGCGTACGGTCCGGGCACGCCGGCCGCCGCCCGGCTCGAGGCCGGGTTCGGCGCCTCGGCGGTCCGGCTCGTCCCCTACGACCGCCCGATCGAGGAGTGCAAGCGCGCCCTCTTCGAGGAGATCGATGCCGGCTTCACGACGACGCGCGGCGGCATCGCCGACACGGGAGGGCTGATCCTGTGGCCGACCCCCGAGGAGCCGCGACTGCTCTCGCTCGTGCCGCCGGTGCACCTCGCGCTGCTCGACCGGGCGCACATCCACGACTCGTTCTGGCAGGCGATCCGCGACGGGGGCTGGGCCGGCCGGATGCCGGCGAACGCGCTGCTCGTCTCGGGCCCGAGCAAGACCGCCGACATCGAGCAGACCCTCGCCTACGGGGTGCACGGCCCGAAGCGGCTGATCGTGGTCGCCGTCGCTCCTCGCGCGTGACGCGGCGCCGCTGGCTCTTCGACTTCGCCTCTCCGGCGTTCACGTTCGTCTTCACGCTCGGCATCGTCAACCTCTTCGCGGACGTGACGTACGAGGGCGGCGGCAGCCTGAACGGTCCGTTTCTCGCCGGCCTCGGAGCGACGGCCGCCGCGACGAGCATCGTCGCGGGCCTCGGCGAGTTTCTCGGCTATGCGGTGCGGGCGCTGTCGGGGCACGTCGCCGACCGCACGGGCAGGTACTGGCCGCTCACGTTCCTCGGCTACGTGGTCAACCTGCTCGCGGTGCCGGCGCTGGCTCTCGCGGGATCCTGGCCGGCGGCGGCCGCGCTGATGCTCGCTGAGCGCGTCGGCCGTGGGATCCGGAAGCCGACCGTGGAGGCCATGCTGTCGTACACGACGGGAACCCTCGGCCGCGGCTGGGTCTACGCGCTCAACACGGCGCTCGACGAAACGGGCGCGACCCTCGGCCCGTTGCTGATGGCGCTGGTCCTCTGGCGCGGCGGCAGCCACCGCGTCGGCTTCGGGATTCTCGCGATCCCGGCGCTGCTCGCCCTGATGAGCCTCGCCCTGGCGCGCCGCCGCTTTCCGCTTCCGGCGAGCCTGGAGGAAGGGCCGACGGCGACGGTCTCCGATTTCGGACCGGCGTTTCGACGGTTTCTCCTCGGGGCGGCTCTCTTCGCCTCGGGACTCCTTTCCTTCGAGCTGATCGGCTTCCATTTCGCGGCCACGCGCACGGTGGCGGCCGGCGCGATTCCGCTGCTGCTCGCCCTCGCGACGGCGGGCGGGGTCGCCGCGAACCTCGTTCTCGGGAGGCTCTACGACCGCCACGGGCTGCCCGTCGTGCTCACCGCGGTCGCGCTCGCCGCCGGCGCCGCGCCGCTGATCTTCCTCGGCAGCCGCGGGGCGCTCGTCGCCGGCATGATGCTGTGGGGCGTCGGCTACGCCGTTCAGGACACGCTCTTCAAGGCGATCGTCGCGGGCCTTCTGCCCGAGGGACGACGCGGGTTCGCGTTCGGGCTGTTCTACGCCGGCTACGGCGTCGGCTGGCTCGTCGGCGGCATCGTCGCCGGCCTCCTGTACGAGCGCTCGCTCGGGCTGATGGTCGGCTTCTCGGCGATGGCCGAGCTCTCCTCGATTCCCGTCTTCGTGCTGGCCTCGCGGGCGCGCGGCGCGGTCTAGGGCCCGGCGAACCCGCTGGAAGCAGACCGCCGAAGACCTGGAAACTCCCGCACGCGGTCCCGCGTAGTTGGCGGCAGGGAGGAATCCATGCACGTCGTTCTCGGAGCCACGGGACACACCGGCCAGGCGGCTGCGGAACATCTGCTCGAACGCGGGAAAACGGTGCGCGTGGTCGTGCGCGACGCCGCGAAGGGCGAGCCGTGGAAGGCGCGCGGGGCCGAGGTCGCGGTGGCGGAGCTGTCGGACGCGGCCGCCCTCGCCGCGGCGCTCGCGGGCGCGGAGGGAGCCTACGTGCTCGTTCCCCCGCAGTACGGCGTCGACGACATGCTCGCCGCGCAGCGGCGGATCGTCGATTCTCTCGCCGGCGCGATCCAGCGGAGCGGCGTGCCGCACGTCGTGCTCCTTTCGTCGATCGGCGCGCAGCGCGCGTCGGGAACCGGACCGATCGTGACGCTCCATCGCGCCGAGGGCGCCCTGCGGGGCGCCGCGAAGAGCGTCACGGCGCTGCGCGCGGCGTTCTTCCTCGAGAACTGGGTGCCCTTCCTCGGCGCCGTCCGCGAGAAGGGCGTGCTCCCGAGCTTCCTGCCTCCCGACCGGCACCGTGCCGATGGTGGCGACGCGGGACATCGGCCGGGTCGCCGCCGATCTGCTCCTCGAGCCGCGCCCGGGCGTCCGCGTGGTCGAGCTGTCCGGGCCGCGCGATCTCACGCCGAGGGACGTCGCGGATGCGCTCGGCAGACGGCTCGGCCGCGCCGTGCGCGTCGAGCCGCTCCCGCTCGAGGCCGTCGAGCCGTCTTTCGTCGCGGCAGGCATGAGCGCCGACGTCGCGCGGTTGTTCCGCGAGATGTACGGCGCCCTGATCGAGGGAGGGATCGCGTGGGAGGGCGGCGCGGCGGAGGCCCTGAGGGGTCGGCTCGGCCCCGATGAGGTGCTCGGCCCGCTCGTCTGACACCTTCCCGAGCGATTCGCGTGGCCGTTGTAGGATCGCCCCGCACTCCGGTGGAGGAACCGTGAACGTCTTCGTGCTGGCGTCCTCTGATCGGCGTCATCGCGGGGCTCCGCTCGATGACGGCGCCGGCCGTCGTGAGCTGGGCGGCCCGCCTCGGCTGGATTCACCTCGAGGCGACGCCCCTCGCGTTCCTGGGATACGCGGCGACTCCCTGGATCGTCAGCGCGCTCGCGCTGGCGGAGCTCGTCGCCGACCAGCTCCCGAAGACCCCGAGCCGCAAGACGCCCGGTCCGTTCGGCGCGCGGATCGTCTCGGGCGCGCTGTGCGGGGCGGCGCTGGGCGCGGCGGCGGACCAGATCATCGGCGGGATCGTCGCGGGCGCCATCGGCGCCGTGGTCGGAACGCTCGGCGGCTACGAGTTCCGCGCGCGTCTCGCGCGCGCGGCGGGCCGGGATCTCCCGATCGCCCTGCTCGAGGATGCGATCGCGATCGGCGGCGGTCTCCTGATCGTGTCGCGGCCGTTCTGAGCGGGCGCTAGGCGGGCTTCAGCTCGCCCAAGACCGTCGGGAGCAGCTCCGCCACCGTCGGATGGATGTGCATCGCGCGCTGGACGAGCGTGTACGGCGCGCGCGCGTACATCACGTCGAGGAGCACGTGGACGACCTCGTCGCCGCCCACGCCGAGGATCGACGGCGCCGAGAATCTGCTTCGTGTCCGCGTCGACGACGATCTTCATGAATCCCTGGTCCTCTCCCTTCTCGACCGCCCTCCCGACCTTCGTCATCGGCCGCTTCCCGACGAGCAGTCGGCGGCCGGCCTTGCGGGCCTCGGCCTCCGTCATGCCGGCGCGGCCGAGGGGCGGATCGACGTAGAGCGCGTAGGCGGTGATGCGGTCGGTGACCCGGCGCGTGTCGGCGTCGAGGAGGTTCGCCGCGACGATCTCGTAATCGTTGTACGCGGTGTGGGTGAAGGCGCCGCGGCCGTTGCAGTCGCCGAGCGCCCAGATGCCGTCGACGGACGTCCGCAGCCGGTCGTCGACCTCGATGTAGCCCCGCGCGTCCGTGCGGACTCCCGCCTTCTCGAGGCCGAGATCGTCCGTGTTGGGCCGCCGCCCCACGGCGAGCAGCAGGTGCGTGCCCTCGACCCGGGGCTCTCCCTCCCGGCAGTTCACGGAGACGCGCACGCCGGCCGCGGTCTTCTCGAGGGCGATGCACTCGGCGCCCGTGCGCACCGCGATGCCCTCGCGCTCGAGGATCGCGCGGATCGCGTCGGACACGTCCTCGTCCTCCCGCGCGATCAGTCGGTCGGCCATCTCGACGATCGTGACCTCGCTGCCGAAGCGCCGGTACATCTGCGCGAACTCGAGGCCGACGTAGCTGCCGCCGACGACGACGAGGTGCGGCGGCACGAAGTCGACGCCCATCATCGACGAGCTCGTCCAGAACGGCGTGTCGGAGGCTCCCGCCATCGTCGGGGGGACTGAAGGCCGGCCGCCCACGTTGACGAAGATCCTCGGCGCCTCGAGGAGCGCCTCGCCGACGCGGACCCGGGTGGCCGACTCGAAGCGCGCGTGACCGAAGACGAGGTCGACGCCGGACGTCCCGCGGAGAAACGAGGTCACGCCGTCTCGGTTCCTGCCCACGATGCCGTCCTTGCGCGCCTTGACGGTCATCATGTCGACGGCGGGCGGCCCGGGAAGGCGCACGCCGAAGTCGCCCGACCGGAAGGCGAGATGCGCGGCGTACGCGCTCGCGACCATCGTCTTGGTGGGGATGCAGCCCGTGTTCACGCAGGTGCCGCCGACCGTCTGGCGCTCCACGATCGCGACCCTCTGTCCCGCTTTCGCGAGCCGCACGGCGAGCGAGGGCCCGGCCTGGCCGGTCCCGATCACGATCGAGTCGTACTTTTGGGTCTGGCTCATGGCCGAAAGCTATGCGATGCCGCGGCGGGGCGCCACCGGTGGGGTCGGGTGGGTGGCTTAGGATCCTCCCATGGAAAAGAAGCTCGAAGGGTTCCTCGCGGGCATCGCGCTCGGCGCGTCGGCTCTCGCTCAGCCCACGCTCACCGGCCCGGTCGATCCCATGGCGTTCTCGCAGCTGAAGGACTTCACGGCGCACCGCTCGTCGTCGAACTCGCCGCTGCCGGACTGGAACGACGACAGCAAGCACCCGCTGCCAGGCGAGACGCTCACGATCGCGGATCTCTCGGGGCCCGGCATCGTCACGCACATCTGGACGACGGCCTCGGGGACCGAGTACGGCTGGCCGCGGCTGCTGCGTCTCCGGGTCTACTACGACGGCAGCGCCGTCCCCGCTGTCGACGTGCCGCTCGGCGACTTCTTCGCGGTCGGCCACGGGTTCGAGCGGCCGATCCGGTCCCTGATGATCCGGAACCTGTCCGACGGCCGCGCGCGCAACAGCTACTGGCCCATGCCGTTCGAGAGATCGTGCCGCATCACGGTGACGAACGAGGGGATGCGGCGCGTCGGCCTCTACTACCATGTCGACTGGGAGAAGGTGCCGTCGCTGCCGCCGAACACGGCCTACTTTCACGCCTGGTATCGCCAGGCGCTGCCGGCCCCGGCGGACGGACGGCCATGGGTCTTCCTCGACACGAAGGGCCGCGGCTTCTACGTCGGGACGGTGCTCTCCGTCCTCCAGGCCGAGCCCGGCTGGTTCGGCGAGGGCGACGACATGTTCTACGTCGACGGCGAGACGACGCCCTCGATCCAGGGCACGGGCTCGGAGGACTACTTCAACGACGCGTGGGGCCTGCACGTCGCCGAGGGCGAGTACACGGGCTCGCCGATCTCGGAGGGCGAGGGGCTCGGCGCGCGCATGACGGCGTACCGCTGGCACCTCGTCGACCCGGTCCCGTTCTCGAAGTCGCTGCGCGTCGAGATCGAGCACAAGGGGTGGACGTACCGGCCCGACGGCCGCGTGAAGACGGCCTTCGGGGAGCGCGCGGACCTGATCTCGTCGGTGGCGTACTGGTATTCGAAGAGCGTCGCATCCGATCAGCCCCCCGTTCCTTACGGCTCGGCGAGGCTGCCGCACGGCAACGTGAAGCAGATCGAGGCCGAGGCATCGGTGAGCGACGTCCACGCCGAGAAGGGCAGGGTCTCCGTCTCGAAGGAGCTCTTCTGGGGCAAGGACGTCCTCCTCTTCGAAGCGGAGGGCCCGGGCGCGCGCGTCGAGGTCCCCTTCACGGTGGACGAGACCGGCCTCTACGAGCTGTCGACGCAGGTGGCGCAGGCGCCGGACTATGGGGCCTACGAGATCCTCGTCGACGGCCAGGCGGCCGCGCCGAACGAGCTCGAGCACGAGCCGGGCGCCGACATCCGCCAGCAGAATCGATTCGATGGGTATGCCTGGGACACGTACGTCGGCCTCGACCGGCAGCTCGGCTGGCGGCGGCTCGAGAAGGGCCGCCACACCCTGACGTTCGTCTGTCTCGGCAAGAACCCCGCCGCGTCGGGATACGTCCTCGGGGTCGACAACGTCATCCTCGCCCGCGCCGGAGCGGAGGGCTGGGCGCTGGCCGCGAAGGTGATCGGAGCCGAAGCTCGCCGCGACCGACGAAGCGAGCCTCGCGCGCGCGCTCGCCGGCGACCCGGACCCGCGCGTCCGCACGCTCGCCGCGCTCGCGCTCGCGTCGAAGGGGGCCGCCGCCTCGGCGGCTCTGCCGGCGCTCGAGAAGGCGCTCGAGCGATCCGGACCCGAACGTCCGCGAGGCGGCGGCGCGCGCGATCGGCGCGCAGGGCCCCTCGGCGGCCGCGGCGGTGCCCGCGCTCGCGGCGGCCTGCCGCGCGCCGAACCAGTCGGGCGCGGTGGTGCGCGCCTGCCTCTACGCGCTCGGCGCGATCGGCAGGGCGTCCGTCGCCCGCGCTCGCGTCGATCCGGTCGACGCTCGACGACCCGGGCGCGGGCTGGGTCGCGGAGCGGGTGATCCGCGACATCGAGGCGGCGCCCCGTTGAGCGGCCGTTTACCTTCGGCGCCGAATCTCGGGCGGAAGGTTTCTTGCATGAGAACGCCCGCTCGCGCGATTTCCGCTGCCCTCAGCATTCTCCTCGCCGCCTCGACCGCCTTGCGAGACGCCTCGGTCGATGCCGAGGTGCTCTCGCCCTGCGAGGACTCGACCGCCGGCCGCCGATCCGCAGGACTCTCCTCCCGAGTTTTCCCGGGAAGACCTCGCCGCCTTCCTGACCTCTCCCGACGCCGGAGACTCTCCCGGACCAGAGGACCGACGGCCGCCCGCCCGAGGCTCAGTCGCTGAAGGAATACGGCAACCTGGCGCTGAAGGACACCGTCGGGATCCTCGGCGCGCCTATCCACTGGACCGCGAAGAACTGGCTGGTGTTCGGCGGCATCGCGGCCGGCGTCGTCGCGGTCGGATTCGCGTTCGACTACCCGATGCGCAACAAGACGCAGGCGCACCAGACGCAGGCGCTCGACGACATGACGAAGGTCGTCGAGCCCTTCGGGTCGGAGTACTCCCTGGCGGTGATCGGCGCGTACGGCATCGCCGGATTCGTGTTCCACGCGCCGGACGCGAAGAACATCTTCTTCGACAGCGCCATGGCGTCGATCCTCGCCTCCGGCATCATCACGCCGACGCTGAAGTTCGTCATCGGCCGCGACCGGCCGCGCGAGTCGACGAGCGACACCGTCTTTCATCCCTTCAGCGGGAGCGACAACTCCTTCCCCTCCGGCCACGCCACGCAGGCCTTCGCGGTCGCATCCGTCATCAGCGCGCACTCGGACCAGGTCTGGGTCAGCGTCACGGCGTACACGCTCGCGGGTCTCGTCGGCTTTTCCCGCATCTACCACAATGCGCACTGGACCTCCGACGTCACGGCGGGCGCCCTCATCGGCACGTTCGTCGGCCGCGGCGTCGTGGCGATCAACGATCGGCTGCGCGCGAGCGACGGCAAGGTCTCGATTTACGTCGCGCCCCTCTGGGGCGACGGAACGAAGGGCGGCGTGGTCGTCGTCGGCTTCTAGCACCGGGCTCACCGGGGAAGGGAGGGACCTCCAACGATTCGCCGTTGTCGAGAACGGCGAAGCGCGCCGCGACGTCGGGAGAGTGCGCGAGCGCGCGGCGCAGCGTCTCCACCGGCTCGACCTCCGCGTCGGCGGCATTCGGAAACGTGCCGAAGTGGATGGGCACGACGGTCCCCGCGTCGAGCAGCCGCTCCGCCTCGACCGCATCCGTCCGGACCGAGATGCTGCTCGCGCATGTACCAGACGGGCTGGAAGCCGCCGATCGGGAGCAGGGCGAGTCGGAGACGCGGAAACGCCTCTCCGATGACCGGGAAGTGCGCGCCCCAGCCCGTATCTCCGGCGAAGTAGATTCCGCCCGACGGCGCCGACACGACGAAGCCGCACCAGAGGGTCCGGTTGCGCTCGAAGGGCGACCTTCCCGAGCTGTGCCGCGCCGGCACCGCGGTCACGGTCATGCCCGGCGCGATCGCCGCCGTCTGCCACCAGCCGAGATCGCGGGCGCCGGGAATGCCGTTCCTCGCGAGGAATGCGGCGTTGCGGAGTCCGGTGATGACGACCGGGTGCCACCGCGATGCGAGGCGTTCGAGCGTCGGCAGGTCCATGTGATCGTGATGGTCGTGGCTGACCAGCACGACGTCGATCGGCGGAAGATCGTCGAAGCGCAGCCCGGGAGGACGGCGGCGCCGGACGCCGACGACGGGGGCCGACCTCGGAGGACCAGGTCGGGTCCGTCAGGATGTTGACGCCGTCGACCTGGATCAGGACCGTCGCGTGGTTGACGAACGTGACTCGAAGCCGTCCCCCGTCGACGCAGGCAGGCGGCGGCGGCCCCGGAGGCGTGTCGGTGAACTCGCGCCACGGACCGCGATGCGTGGCGAACGTCCGGCGAAACCACTCGCCGGTCGTCGTCGCCGAGGGCTCGGGCTGGTCGAACCGGACGCCGTCGAACCATGCGCGGATCGCTCCATCCCCGCGGCGGCGGCCGGACCGCCGCGGCCGCGAGCGCTGCGATGCGCGGCGATCGCGAGCGACCGCGAGCGGCCGCCGTCCGCGAGGGCGCGTCATGCCGTCAGTCTACGGTCGGCGCGGCTCCCCGGCGAGGCGCCGCGGCACGCGCGGCTCGGTGACGCCGGTCGCGGAGCCCGATACGACGACGCGCGCGGCGAGCAGCGCCGCGAGGACCACCGCGTAGATCGCCGGCTCGCGCACGTCCTTCTTCACGCGCAGCCAGAAGTGGAACGCCGCGAGCGCGCCGGCGGCGTACACGAGGCGGTGCAACCGCTTCCAGCGCACGAAGCCGAGCCGCCGGACCGCATTGGCCGTGGAGGTCATCGCGAGAGGCGTCAGCAGCACGAAGGCGGCGAAACCGCAGAGGATGAAGGGCCGCTTGGTCACGTCCGCGACGATCGCCTTCCCTCGCAGCCCCTGGTCGACGATCGCGTAGGTCCCGAAGTGGAGACACGCATAGAAGTACGCGAAGAGGCCGAGCATCCGGCGCAGGCCGATCGCCCAGGTCCAGCCCAGGATCTCGCGGGCGGGCGTGCACGCGAGCGACGCGACGAGGAAGACGAGCGCCGTCAGGCCGAGCCGGTTGAGCGCCTCGGCGACCGGGTTCGCGCCGAGCGCGCCGCGCGAGGCCTGCAGAAGGACGGCGGCGAGCGGGGCGAGCGCGGCCACGAAGACGGCGGGCTTCAGCCACGGGCGCGGCCCGCCCCGGAGAGCGAGGATGGGGCTCAAGCGCTCAGAAGTATCGCGCGAGGTCCATCCCGGCGTAGAGCCCGGCGACCTGCTCGGCGTAGCCGTTGAACGGGAGGGTCGGGCGGCGCGACGAGCTCGCCGATGCGGCGCTCGGTCGCCTGGCTCCAGCGGGGATGGTCGACCGCGGGATTGACGTTGGCGTAGAAGCCGTACTCCTCGGGACCGGCCACGTTCCAGGTCGTCGGCGGCTGCTCGCGCGTCAACGCGATCCGGACGATCGACTTGATGCCCTTGAAGCCGTACTTCCACGGAACGACCAGGCGCAGCGGCGCGCCGTTCTGGTTCGGCAGGGGACGGCCGTAGAGTCCCGACGCGAGGATCGTCAGCGGATGCATCGCCTCGTCGAGGCGCAGCCCCTCGACGTACGGCCAGTCGAGGTAGCCGCGCCGCTGCCCGGGCATCTGCTTCGGATCGAGAAGCGACGTGAAGGCCACGTACCTGGCCTGGGACGTCGGTTCGACGCGGCGGAGCAGATCGCCGAGGGGAATGCCCTGCCAGGGGATCACCATCGACCACGCCTCGACGCAGCGCATCCGGTAGATGCGGTCCTGGAGCGGAAAGGCGGCGAGCAGGGCGTCGATGTCGAAGGTCTGCGGCCGCCGCACCTCGCCCTCGACGGCGACCGTCCAGGGCCGCGTGCGGAGCGAACCGGCGAGGCGAGAGGGGTCGTCCTTGTTCGAGCCGAACTCGTAGAAGTTGTTGTAGCTCGTCACCGCGTCGAACGGCGTCAGAGGCTCCGCGGTGTCGTACGGCCCCCGCGCCGCGGCCGGTCCGCGGGCAACGTTCGCGTCCCGTGGCGTGGCGCGGGAGCCCGGCTTCAGTCCTCCCGTCAGCCACACGAGCCCCGCTCCCGCCCCCGCCGCCGTCGCCGCGAACAGGGCGGCGTTCTTCAGGAAGCGGCGCCGGTCGGCGTACACGGCCTCGGGCGTGATCTCGGAGGGCGGCGGATTCTGTGGAGGCTGCGGCACGGCTGTTTCCTTCGATGCCCGGAACAACACTGAGGGTACCTCCGGAATGCCCCGGACTTCGGAGACGCTGGCATGGGCCGCTCGAGGCGGTCCGACCCGGCGAAGAAACGGGCAGGCCGACTGTTAGAGTGCTCCGGGAGGTCGATCGATGAAGATGCTCGTGGTCCTGGCCTTCCTCTTTGCCGGCGTGTCCGCGGCCGCGGCCGCCGAGATCCACGGCACGGTGAGCGACGGGGGCAAGCCCGTGCCGAAAGGCGTGGCGCTCCAGCTCGACTGCGGCGGCACGACCGCCCAGGCGTCGACCGACGCGTTCGGCTCGTACACCCTCAAGATCGCGGCGACGGGGGAGTGCCGCCTCACCGTGAACTACCAGGGCGAGACGGCGTCGCTCGGCGTGTCGGTCTACGACCGGCCGAGCCGCTACGACATCGCGGTCGCCAGGCAGGGCGGCAAGCTGGTCCTGTCGAGAAAGTGACGGAAGAAGCCCCGCCGCGCCGCCGCGATACCTGGGACAAGGCGGCGATCGTCCTTCAGCCGGTCGGCGGCCTGCTGACCGCCCTGGCGGTCGCCGTTCTCGGGTTCTGGACGTCGAGCTGGCTGCGCGACCGGGAGGCGCGCGAGGCCGCGCTCCGGGAGCGGATGCAGACGAGCGAGACGAACGCCCGGCTGTACTCCGAGCTGATCAGCAAGCGCGAGGAGTCGGAGAGCGCGCTGCGGAAGGACATGTTCACCTCCATCATCAACTCCTTCCTCGGCGGCGGCGCGGGCAGCCTCGAGCAGAAGGTGCTGAATCTCGAGCTCCTCGTCTACAACTTCCACGAGTCGCTCGATCTCAAGCCGCTCTTCCTCCACATCGCGCGCCAGTCCCGCGACAACCCGCAGCGCGCGGAGTACCTCGCGCGCCTCGACCGGGTCGCCCTCGAGGTGTCGAAGAAGCAGATGCTCGTCATCGAGGAGGGCGGCGCCACCTTCGACGTCTCGGCCGACGGGAAGGCGCTCGCGTTCGTCGGCCCGGACGGCGTGTCGCGCGTCCCGTACGTCGCGCGCGACCTCGTCGCCGACGGCCTCGGCCGCAACTTCAAGCTCGAGGTCCTCGACTTCGACAAGGTCGGCGAGCAGGTGCAGCTCCGGGTCACGGTGCGCACCGCGGAGCCCACCGGGACGGAGACGATCTCGACCGAGTTCTGGGTCGGTCACTTCGACTTCCCGATGATCGACAACACGCGCCTGCCGCATGATCAGCGGGTCGCCGTCGTGATGAACGCGTTCGACCCGGCAAGCGCCCGCACCGACCTGACGCTCGCCTATTTCCCGGGCAAGTACGCCGGCCTGCGCGAGAAGCCGTACTACGACGAGGTGCTCGCGAAGCTTCTCGCGGTCAACTCCGCGGCGTTCTCGCCCCCGGCGTCGCCCACGCCGCGCCGCTAGCTCGGGTTCACGCCCTCGGGAAGGTGGCGATCCAGAAGACGGCGATGACCAGCAGGATCGACGCGATCGTGATCAGGCCGACGCGCGCCGCGTGGATCCGGAAGCGCTGGCTGAGCGCGGTCAGGAGCAGGACCGTGGCGAGCACGACCGTGATGCGGATGTACTCGTCGCCGGTCTGCCGGTCGAACACGCCCCGCTCGTATTCCGCCCGCGCCTTCTCCGAGAGGGCCCGCGCCTTCTCGAGCCGGACGTCCTTGTACTCGGGCATGAGACTCGGGCCGACCGGCGCCGCCGCGTTCTTCATCGGGTCGGTCTGGATCCACGCGTCGAACGCGACGCGGTACTCCGGCCGGAACCGCCGCTCGAAGAGCGTGGCGAGCGCGCTCTGACCGCTCTGGGTCGCCGCCATCCAGGAATTGAAGGTCGAGATGTCGTAGAGGTGCTCCTGTCCCGCGAGCGTCTGCTGCTCCTGCGCCTGGGCCGTGGTCGCGCCGGCCCGGGCGTACGCCGACGCGCTCCGGGCGTCCCAGCGGGCCGCCTGGTAGCCGCTCCAGGCCGTCAGGACGGCGACCGCCGCCAGCACGACGGCCTCCAGGAGCTCCATCCACTCGGCCCGGCCGTGCGGACCGCCGCCGTGGTGGCTCTGCTCCTGGATCCGCTGCGCGAACTCGACGTTCGAAGTGGTCTCGGGCATCGTTCGTCCTCCGCGGTTTGCCGGGAGGATACCCGAGGGGATTGACCCCCGAGCTTAGGGCGCGATGTGGATGACGCCGAGCATTTTCTCGTGCGTCGTCTCCGGAGGTCCGCCGCCGCTGCACGAGCTGTTCTTGCACGAGAAGCCGTAGTCAGCCGTGCCACTCGTTGGGATCGTGACGGTGTACGTGATGACCTGGCCCGGATAGATGATGGTGTCGGGCACGCCGATGGCCACGAGGCCGGCGTCCAACTCGTGCGGCTGAGTTTGTTGGCCCGGGTCATCGGTATTGTGGATCGTGATCTGGTACGTACACCCTTCGTACAGCGTGATTCCGTTCTGGCCCCGACCCAGCGGGTCCGGATTCTCGACCTGCCAGGCGGGAGTGTGGCCGGGGCAGCTGCCTGCCAGGCAGGGTTGGTCGATCGCGCACCAGTCCCATTGCCAGGAGAGGACGCGCAGACCGAGTTGCGTCGGCCCGAGCGGCGTGGGGGTGGGCGTCGGAGACGGCGGAACGACCGTGCCGGCGGCGTCGGGCGTCCGTGTCGGGGTGCGTGTGTGCGTCGGCTGGCCGGGCGCCGGCGTCTCGGTCGGCGCACCCGGGGTGGGCGTCAGCACATACGGGAAGCTCTTCGAGGTCCCAGCTGCCGCACGGCGAGTCGTCGTTCTTCTCGTAGACCTGGACCTGCCCGGTCGAGACGTCGCGCACGGTCATGGTGTAGTGAAGGCTCGTCATCGCGCTCCAGAAGAGCCAGTAGTGGCCGAACGTGGGCGCCTCGAGCACCTTCACCGTGACCTCGGGATTGCCGGGGTCGTTCGTCAGCGTCGGAAAACTGAACCAGCCGAAACGGTCGGTGACGTCCACGGCCTGGGCCGCCGATGCCGCGCCCGTGTTCGGGTCTTTGACCTGGATCGAGATCTCGAAGGGATGGATGGCGAGCAGGCGCAGCGTCGACGCGTCCGAGACGGCGACGCTCTGCTCGGCCATCGTGCCCTGGGTGGTCAGACGCACGTCATACGCTCCCGCCGCGGTCCAGGCGTGCGAGGGAGCGGGCTGTGTGGCGGAGGCGCCGTCGCCGAAGTCCCAGAGCCACGACGACCCACCGACCGCGGACGTGTCGCGGAGCGAGATCGCCTGCCCGGCCACGGGGTTCGGCGGGTCGACGACGAACGTGACCGTCGGTGCGGCCCCGGCGCGGGCGAGCCAGAAGGCCAGGAGCGCCACGGCCGGCAGGAGGATCGAGCGAGAGAGAGTTCGCGACATGAGCGTTGGAAAAGATCGGGGGCGGCCCCATGGCCGCCCCCGACGGTTGACGTTTCTCTAGCAGCCTCCGGGAGGCGCCGTCATGAACCCGAGGTCCATGGTGTTGAAGTTGCCCTGGTTGGGGAACACCGTTGCCATGTCCAGGTTGGAGACGCCGAACCACTTCGCGAGCGTGCCGCCGTACTGGTCCGAGGCCACCGTCGGGATCCAGCGTCCGCGGCCGCCCGAGCCGCTCGTCGTGTCGTCCGGCCCGGCCGGCTGGAGCGTCGGGAAGATCGAGCCGAGCGAGTTCGGCAGGCCGTAGAAGTTGTTGCCCATGACGCTGTCGCCCATGACGAACTGGTGGGCGCCCCAGCCGTGGTCCGTGCCGGCGCCGCCACCGCTGCCCGACTCCTGGTGCGTGCGCGCGAAGTCCGAGAGCGTGAACGTCGTGATCTTGTCCTGCAGGCCGAGCTCCACGGTGGCGTTGTAGAACGCGTTCAGGGCCTGGGACAACTGGAGGAGGTTGCTGTCCTGGTTGTTGCGCTGGTTCGTGTGCGTGTCGTACCCGCCCTGGGACACGAAGAAGATCTGCCGGGACAGCGAGAGGCTCGATGCGCCCTGGACCAGCTTCATGACCTTCGCGACCTGCTTCAGCTGGTTACCGAGGCCCGTGTTGGGGAACGTGGTGTTGATCGTCGGATCGACCGTGAAGTCGGCGCTGATGTCGACGGCCTGCTGTGTGGTCGAGCTCGCCGCCGAGATCATGTTGGCCGTGTTGTCGATCGTCCGCAGGTAATCCATCGAGCTCTTCCGGGCGAGGTCGTTCGCGGAACCGCTGAAGCCGTTCAGGACCAGCGCGCTCGTGAGGGATCCCGTGCCGATCGAGAGCGGGCGCTGGAGCCCGATCGCGAAGGTCGAGGAGCCCGCGATCGACGTGATGGTCGGGAACCCGGCTCCGGCGTTGCACGTCGCGACGGCGTCGGAGGAGCGGCCGCCCCAGCCAGTCGAGATCTTGATGTCGGCGCGGCCGGACTGCCACGCCTGGACCTGGTCGGAGTGCGAGAAGAGCGCGTAGGGCTTCGGCACGCTGTTGTTCATGTACTGCGCCTGGGTCAGCGGATGAACGAGCGGGCCGACGTTGTTGACGACCGCGAGCTTGCCGGCGTCGTAGAGGCTGACGAGCTCGGGCATGCTGGGGTGGAGGCCGAACGTGCGGCCGCCGAGGCTCGCCGGGGGAGCCGCGAACGGCAGGACGCCGCCGTTGAGGCCGACGGGAGGGATCGCCAGCGTCGGCCGCGGCGTGGCGTACGACGTGTAGAACGAGTCGGTCGGGATCACCATGTTGTTCCCGTCGTTCCCGCCCGCGAGGAATACGCAGACGAGCGCGCGGTAGTTGCTCGTCACCGAGTTGGGCGTCGCGAGCACGTTCATGAGTCCGAGCTTCCGGACCGTGCTCTGGAACGCGGCAATGCCGAGCGTCGCGCAGGTGGTGCGAACGAGGAAATCTCTTCTGGAATGCGACATGGCGTTACCTCTGCACCTGGTACTGCGACGACGTCGCGACCAGATAAAGCGCCTGGCGGGCGCGTTTCAGCGTGTCGGTCGACGGCGTGACCGCTTCGACCGCTGTCACGATCGAGCTCCGCATGTTGTCGGACATGGTGCCGTGCAGGAGGAGCCGGTTGAGACGATCGACCAGGTTCGAGGAGTTGGGCGCCAGCTGCTGCAGCTCGGTCAGATCGATCGAGGTGCCGTTGGGAACGAAGCAGGAGGTCGCGCTGCAGGAGATCGCGACGCTCGAGAAGACCATGGTGTTCACGAAGTTCGCGCGTTTCAACGACGTCGAGGCGTCCATGATCCCGAACTCGGGACCGAGGAGACTCGCCGAGGCCGGCGGCGCGAAGTAGTCCTGCGGGAAGTAGCTGAAGACCGTCGCCGGGTTGAAGATCTCCTGCGCCTGATCGCGGGCGCAGTTGGCGCACGTCTGCAGCGCGCCGTCCGAGGGAAGGCTGCGATTCGCGGACTGCGCGTTGAACGCGCGGAGGATGCCGAGCATGTAGACGGCCGGCTCCTTGAGCTTGCCGTACGTCGGGTCGCTCGGGGCGTTGCGCGCCTCGGGATCGAGCAGGATCGCCTTCACGACGGCCCAGAGGCTGCCGCGCGTGCCGGAGCCGTTGTCGTTGAAGAACCCCGCGACGCGCTCGACGTAGGCCGGCGAGGGGTTCGACGTGACGAGGCTGTGGATGAGCTCGCGCGAGAGGTACGGCGCCACGTTCGGGTGATTGAAGAGGGCGTCCATGGCCTGCGGCAGGTCGACGTCGCCCGTCCCGCCGGCCGCGATGATGGTGGGGGTCCCGTCCCCGTTCAGGTTCGGGAGGAACGCCGGCAGCGTCGGGTTGGCGGGCCCCGGACCGAAGAGGTCCTTCTCGAGCAGGCTGTGATTCGTGGACTGGAGCGTCATCGGGCTGATGTAGTCCGCGCTCGTCTCGCCGCTGTCGCCGGCGAGCGGCGGCACGGTGATCGACGGGATCTTCCATCCGGTGAAGACGAGCTTCAGGTTGTCGATGACCGTCTGGTCGTAGCTCGGCAGGGGAAGTCCGGAGATCGGGTCGTTCTGCGTCGAGCCGTCCTGGTTGAGGAGCTCGGTGCCGATCGAGAACAGCTGCATGACTTCACGCGCGTAGTTCTCGTTCGGATTGTTCTTGGTCGACGTGTTCACGTTCAGGTAGAAGCCCATCGCCGGATTCAGGGTCAGGCCCTGCAGGATGTCGCGGTAGTTGCCGAACGCGTTGCTGTGGAGGATGTTCAGGTAGGGAATGAGCTGCGACGGCCGGTTGACGGTGTTCGTCGCGACGACATCCAGCTTGTGCAGCGCGAACGCCACGCGCTGCCGCAGCTGGTCCGGCTGGTACAGGGCGTTGGTGAAGAAGGTCGTGTACATCGGGAAGGTGGAGTAGTTGTCGCGGCGGCAGTTCGGTGGATTCGCCCCGGTGCCGTCGCCGCAGCCCGGCGGCACGCTGTCGGGGACGAGGTTCTGCGCCGGGTACCCGGACATCGTGGCCGAGTACTGCGCCGCGAGCCAGGGGAGATAGCCCTGCCCGAGCACGCTGGCAATCTCGGAATCCTTGGGACCCCAGGACGCCTGCTCGAGGAACCGCGTCGCTTCGGCGCGGTGGAACGTCTTGGCGAGGAAGACCGCCATCTGGCCGCGTGTGACGACGTTGCTCGGGCAGTAGGAGGTGCCGCCGCAGCCGGTCGTCACGTAGAGGCGCGCGAGCTCCTCGACCCAGGGTGCGAAGGGGTTCGAGACCGGCACGTCGGAGAAGACGCCGGTCGCGGCCGGGGGCGCATAGCCATTGCCGTGGTAGATCTTCAGCAGGAAGACCGACATCTGGCCGCGCAGGACCGCCGCGGTCGGGCAGTAGTTCGGCGGCGAGCCCGCCTGGCAGCCGCCCGTGATCCCCTCGGCATAGAGCTGCTCGATCCAGTCCGCGGCGAAGTCGCCCTGGTGCACGTCGCCGAAGATCGTGCCGGTCGCGGGCGGCGGCACGTACGCGGATCCGTGCTCGGCGCGAAGCAGGAAGACCGCCATCTGCGCGCGCGTGACCGAGGAGGTGGCGCAGTAGTTGCCGCCGCCGCATCCGGCCGTGATCCCGTCGCGAATGATCGTCTCGACGGGCGCGTGGAACGGGCTCGCCTGCGCGACGTCATGAAAGTCGGAGAACCAGCCCTTCGGGATCACCGACGCCGGTCCGCCGTTGTTGACGATGACGTCGTACAGCGCGCCCGCCGCGAGGGACGGGCTCGTCGCCTTGATCAGCGTCTTGCTCGTCACGACGCCGCCCGCGCCCACGCCGCCGATCGTCACGGTGGCGGAAGGCGAGAACTGGTTGCCGACCAGACTGATCGGCGTGCCGCCCGACGAGGGGCCCGATGTCCCCGAGACGTAGGCGAGCTGGAAGGGTGTCGAGGTCGTCGATGCGAAGGCGTTACCCGCGGACACCGGTCCGAGGGTCGCGAGAAGCGTCGCCGTACCCGGGACGACGATTCTCGCGAGCAGCGAGAGGAAGGATCGGCCAGAGGGTCGTTCGCTCATCGGCACTAGTCCTTTCTGGACAGCCGTCCCAGGGGAATGAGTTGTATTGGTGCCGCGCATTCTAGGGGCGGGGATCACGTCGGTTCTGTGATGGGCGTCACTTTCTGCCGATCTTTTAATCAAGGTACCGGCGAGAGTACGGCGGCCGGGGCCGCGGCGCGACTGTTCGGGCGTGCCGAAGAAGGACAGGAGCCGGGCGCCTCCGAACGTTGCCCTTCCGGTCAGGTGCACCGCGGACGCGAGCCGCTTCATAATGCCTTCGGACGATCCGCCCATGAATTCGTTGACGCGCGGCGCGACATTTTTCGCGCTGTCCGGAGCCGTTCTGCTCGCCGCCGCCTCCGCCGCGGGGCAGACGATGCCGCCGCGCCTCGAGGCGGGACTGCCCGGCCCGGCGCCGACGACCGCGACGAACTGGTGGGCGACCGACGTGTCGGCCGCGCCGGTCGACGGCGCGTCGGACGCGCTCATCGCGTACGTGAACAACGGGAGCGCGCGGCCGCTCCACCCCGACTTCGGCGGCACGCTCCCCGACGGCGTCTCGATCTACGGGTTCCCGTACGCCGTCGTCGACGGCAGCCAGCCGAAGAGGACCGTGCAGTTCGCCCAGCCCGACGAGAGCGACGGTGTCGACCACTCGACGCAGACGTCGTACCCGTTCTACCCGATCCCCGACGCCGCGATCACGCAGCCCCACTGGATCGAGGGCGGCGATCCCGGCTCGATCGACGACACGGGCACCGAGGATCGGCACCTCCTCATCGTCGACCGCGACCATCGGTTTCTCTACGAGCTCTACAACGTCTGGTGGGACGGGTCGCAGTGGACCGCGTACTCCGGCGCGTTCTGGGACCTGAAGACCGACGACCGTCGGCCGGACGGCTGGACCTCCGCGGACGCCGCCGGGCTCGACATCCTTCCGGGCCTCGTCCGATGGGAAGAGGTGTACGGACCGGACGAGATCCGCCACGGGTTCCGGGTCACGGTCCGGCACACGAACGGCTACGAGTATCCGGCCTCGCACCTCGCGGGCCCGCAGGTGACCGGCGCGCCTCCCATGGGAATGCGGATGCGCCTGAAGGCCTCGAAGGACATCTCGGGTTTCGATCCCGCCGTTCAGAAGATCTTCCGGGCGATGAAGCGATACGGCCTCGTCGTCGCCGACAACGGCACCGACATGTACGTCAGCGGGACCTGGGACGACCGCTGGGACAACGACGTCCTGAATCCGGCGTTCGCCGCGCTCACCGCCTCCGACTTCGAGGTCGTGCAGCTCGGCTGGCAGCCGCCGCTCGCGCCCGCGCTCGCCGTCGACGCGCGGCCGTCGGGCGGCGCGAACCAGAACGGCGTGCTCGAGCCGGGGGAGACCGTGGTCGCCGAGCCGTCCTGGGAGAACCCGCCGTCCGGCTCGGCCCTCCTCGCGGGCGTGGCCTCGGCCTTCGGCGGCCCGGCCGGAGCCTCCTACGCGATCGCGGACGGCGGGGCGGCCTACGGAGCCCCGGTCTTCGGCGCGCCGTCGAGCTGCTTCGAAGCGGCGGGCGACTGCTATGCGCTGACGCTGTCGAGCCCCTCGCCGCGGCCCGCGCTCCACTGGGACGCCGCCTTCACCGAGACCGTCGCGGGCGCCGCGGCGAAGACCTGGATCCTGCACGTCGGCGGCAGCTTCGCCGACGTGCCGGCGAGCGATCCCTTCTACGCGAAGGTCGAGGCGCTGTTCCACCGCGGCGTCACCGCCGGATGCAGCGGCGTGAACTACTGTCCCGGCGACTCGGTCACGCGCGCGCAGATGGCCGTCTTCCTCCTGAAGGGCAAGCTCGGTTTCGTCTACGCGCCGCCCGCCGGAACCGGAACGCGGTTCGCCGACGTGCCGCCCGGTTCCTTCGCGCTCGACTGGATCGAGGACCTCGCGGACAGCGACATCACCGCGGGCTGCGACGCCCATCTCTACTGCCCCGACCGCGCCGTCACGCGCGCCCAGATGGCCGTGTTCCTGCTGAAGGCGAAGCACGGCAGCGCGTACACGCCGCCCCCGGCCGCCGGCGTCTTCGCCGACGTCCCCGCGTCGGACGGCTTCGCGCCCTGGATCGAGGAGCTGGCCGCCGAGGGAATCACCGCGGGATGCGGCGGGGGCAACTACTGTCCCGACGCCCCCAATACCCGCGCGCAGATGGCCGCGTTTCTCGACGCGACGTTTCAGTTGAGCCTGTACGGCCCCTAGCCGACCGGGCGGCGCGCTCTCTTCCTGCCCCTCGCGTACACGACCACGCCGATCGCGAGCATCACGATCGTGAGGCCCACGACCTTCGCGACCGCGAGGACCTTGTTCGGCTCCTCGTCCGGCGGAAAGAGCGAGAGGGCGATCGAGGCGACGGTCGTCACGAGTCCCACCGCGCCGAGAACGGCCACGCCCCGGCTGCCGCCCGGGATCCAGAAGCCCGGCACCCTCGCCTCCGCCCGGAGCTTGATCGCCGCGGCGAACAAATAGAGAAACGGGATGAAGTACCAGATGATCGTCATGCTCACGAGCGCGTCGTAGGCGCCGCGCACGGACGTGCCGGCCTGGCCGAGGAACACGAACACACCGGTGATCAGCGCCTGCGAGACGAGCGCCACCCAGGGCGTGCCCCACCGCGGATGGATGCGCGCGAATCCTTCGGGCAGGTACCGGTCGAGGCCCGCCACGAAGGGTATCCGCGCCACGGACGCGAGCCACGCGCCGACGCTCCCGAGGGCGGTCACGGTGACGAGCACGGCCGCGACCGGGGAGAGGCCGGAGACGCCGATGCGCGTCTCGGCGCGCGCGATCGCCTGCACGATGCCCTGCAGGCTCGTCACCTCGGCCGCCGGAAGCGCGATCAGCACGCTCACGGTTCCCGCCAGGTAGATCGCCACGATGATCGGGATCGAGACGAGGATGGCGCGAGGGACCGTCCGCCGGGCGTCGCGGATCTCGTCCCCGAGGAACGACGCCGATTCGAGACCGGTCAGCGCGAACGCGATCGTGGACCAGAAGATGACGTCCTTCAGGTGCGTTCCGGGCACGAGCGAGCGGACGGTGAACGTCGTCGCGGATCCGAGCCGCGCCAGCGCGGCGACGCCGATACCGATCAGGAGCGCCGTCGCCAGCCATCGTGCGATCGCGCCGACGTTCGAGAGCCACTTGCCGATCTCGATGCCGACGACGTTGACGACGGTCGCGAACGCGAGCCCGGCCAGGGAGGCGGCGATGAAGTAGGGCGCGCTCGCCGAGCGGGCGATCCAGCGCGGGCCGCCGGCGTAGAGCGCGTTGCCGGCGGCAAAGTAGAGGACGGCCGGAAAATAAGGAAGGTTCGACATCCAGTACGACCATCCCGTCAGGAAGCCCGCGAAGTCGCCGAACGCGATCTTCGTCCAGACGTAGACGCCGCCCTCCTCGGGGTGGCGGGACGACAGCGCGATCACGCAGACGCCGAGCGGGGCCGCCATCGCGACGATGCCGATCGCCCATACCGTGATCGCGGACGCGCCGCCCGCCGCGGCGGTCGCGACCCACTGCAGGTTCGTGCCCGCCGTGATCAGGAAGAAGAGGACGTCGCGGAATCCGAGGTCGCGGTGGAGGCCGGCCGCGCGCGGGGCGAGCGGACCGCTCGGGGAGGACTCGGGCTCGGCGATGCCGCGAAGAGTAGCAGACACGCGGCGAGAGAACGCCGCGTCGAAGTCGGGGCCGCTCGCGGCGAGAAAACGCCGCGCCGAAGTTCGGGCTGAGCGGAGCGTGGGCCGAGCTTCGATGAAGAAGGTCGCGAGGGCCCGGCTCCGAAAGAAGACGCCGCCGGCGCCTACGCCTTCAGCGCCGCGGCGAGGAGCCCGTGGAAATGGTGCACGCCGTTCTCGCGCCGCACGGAATAGCGGCCTCGGTCATACGTCCGCGAGCCGAGCCCCTTCTGCACGGCCTCGCAGACCGCGATGTCCTCGCGCTGCACCTGCTCGGCGAGCGCGACGGAGCGGGCGAACTCCGCGGCGGCGCCGGGACGCTCCGGCTCGAGGAGGTGCCACTCGAAGCGCGTGAGCGTCCGCTCGGGCGAAAGCGGCACGACGAGGTTGGTCTGCAGATTGTCGGGATAGAGGTTGAGCATCAGGTTCGGGAACACCCAGTAGTAGAAGGCCTCTCCTCCCCCAGCGCCGGTCCGCTCGGTCCCGTTCGTCCGGATCGGCGCGTGCTGACGGGAGTGGCCCGCGGCCGTTTCGACCGCGTAGGCGCCGTAGTCGAGCATCCGGAAGAGCTCGGGGTGCACGATCGGGATGTGGTACCCCTCGACGTAGTTGTCGACGTACACCTTCCAGTTGCAGGCGATCTCGTAGTCGGCCGTCTTGACGGGCCGCATCCGCGCGAGCGGCAGGTGCGCCGTTTCGGCGCCGACGGCGCCGAGCGCCGTCGAGAGCGGGGGCGCGGCCGCATCGAGGCAGACGAAGAGGAAGGGGCCCCACGCCTCCACGCGCGCGGACGGCAGGCTCTGCGCTCCCGGGTCGAAGCCGCGGACGCCCTCCCACTCCGGAGTCGACTGCAGGCGGCCGTCGAGCGTGTAGGTCCACCCGTGATACCCGCAGCGTAAGACGCGGCGGCTGCCCGCGCCGCGAGCGACGGGACCCGCGCGGTGGCGGCAGACGTTCGAGAGGGCGCGGATCTTCCCGTCGTCCGCGCGCACGAGGACGAGCGGCTCGCCCGCCACCTCGGTGGTGAAGTAATCGCCCGGCTGCGCCACCCGTTCCGCGCGGCCGACCAGCTGCCACGTCCGGCGGAACACGCGGTCGCGCTCCCGCGCGAAGATCTCCGGGTCGCGGTACCAGGAAGCGGGCAGCGTGGACGCCTCGGCGACGTCCGGCTCGAACCGGAACGTCTCCGGGTCGGGCGTCACGCGCGGCGTTCCCGTCCGGCGGCGCGGGGCCGGACCGGCGCCTTCGCGGCGATGGCGCCCGCGAGCAGGTCGAGGAACTGCTCGATGCGGGCCGCGGTCTTCTCGGCGCGGTTTCCCTGCCGCGAGAAGAGGCCCGGATCGAGCTCCTCGGTCAGGAGCGCGTCCTGGAAACGCTCGACCGTCCACTCGAGGATCGAGACGATCATCGCCTGGTCGACGTCCGACCGGATTTCGGCGCGCTCGACGCCGAGCCGCACGAAGGCGGCGGTGCCATAAGGGTCGTTGTCGCGGAGGAAGCGATTGATCTCGTGGCGCAGCTTCAGGTCCGTGCCGTAGTTGCCGAGGAGCGCGATCCGGTACGGGATCCAGTCCTCCCGGACGAGACGGTCGGTGCGCTCGAGCCAGTAGCGCAGGGTCGCGAAGAAGCCCCGGGCGACGACCTCGGGCGGCGCGTCGAGCCACGCGGGAAACGAGCGGACCGCCTTCTGATACCCCGCGAGGAAGAGCCCCTCCTTCGTGCCGAAGTGCTGAAAGACCGAGCCCTTGGCGATCGAGAGCTCGCGGGCGACGTCCTCGATGCGCGTGTCGTGATACCCGCGCTCGGCGAAGCGCCGCATCGCGGTCTCGAGAATCAGCGCGCGCTTGGCCTCGGTCCGGGAGCTTGCGGCGCCGCGGCGGGGGAGGGCGGGGGAGGCGGCGATCGTTTTCATGACTGCCGGTCAGCCTACAGGAGGCGCAGTCCGGAATCAACGTGTGCTAGCTTAAAAACACGGTCATGCCTCGATGACTCGGGATCAGAAGCGGTCCTACGACGCCATCGTCGTGGGCGCCGGCCACAACGGGCTGACGGCGGCCGCGTACCTCGCGCGCGCGGGACTCTCGACGCTCGTCCTCGAGCGCCGCTCGATCGTCGGCGGGGCGTGCGTCACCGAGGAGATCGCGCCCGGCTGCCGCGCCTCGACGACCTCGTACATCGCGAGCATGCTCCGGCCGGAGGTGATCCGGGACCTCCGTCTCGCGCGGCACGGACTGAAGATGGTGCCGTGCGACCCGGCGCTGCTCGTGCCGTTTCTCGACGGCGGCGCGGTCGCGTGGTGGTCGGACCGCGACCGGACCGTGCGCGAGCTCGAGCGGCTCTCGCCGGCCGACGCGCGCACGTTCGTGCGCGTCGACGAGGAGTTGAAGAAGCTCGCGCGCTACCTGCAGCCCTTCTTCCTCGAGCCGCCGCCGGACGTGGGCGCGCGCGGCCTCTCGGGACTCGTCGAGGCATTGCGCGTGGGCCGCCGCTTCCGCGGCATCACCGGCGCCGAGATCGGCCGCATGGTCGCCTTCCTGACGGGCAGCCTCGGCGACTTTCTCGACCGGCACTACGAATCCGAGAAGGTCAAGACGCTCATCCTCGCCAACAACGTCTACGGCAAGCACGGCGGCCCGTACGCGCCCGGGACCGCGCTCGGCCTGCTCTTCCATCTTCTTTCGGGAGGAGAGCACGGCCTCCAGGGCTTCTACGGCCACGTGCTCGGCGGCATGGGCGCGATCACGCAGGCGATGGCCGCCGCGGCCGCGGGATTCGGCGCCGAGATCCGCACCGACGCTCCGGTCGCGCGCATCGCGGTCGCGGACGGGCGCGCGCGCGGCGTCGTGCTCGAGGACGGGACGGAGATCGGCGCGCGCGTCGTCCTGTCGAACGCGGATCCGAAGCGCACGTTCCTCGGCCTCGTCGAGCCGTCGGCGCTCCCGGAGGAGTTCCGGCAGGCCGTCGCGGGCATCAAGATGGACGGCCCCTGCGCGAAGGTGAACCTGGTCCTCGCCGAAGAGCCCCGCGTCGCCGCGATGCCTTCGGGCTTCACGACGTCGCAGCGGGCGCTCTTCACGCTGGTGCCGTCGCTCGACTTCGCCGAGCGCTGCTACAACACCGCGCGCGAGGGCGCCGTCCCCGAGGAGCTCTGGGTCGACTGCGTCGTCGCGTCGAACGTGGACCCCTCGCTCGCGCCCGAGGGGCGCCACGTCATGACCTGCTTCGTGCAGTACGTGCCGTACCGCCTGCGGGAGGGCACCTGGGACGAGAAGCGGGAGCTCCTCGGCGACCGCGTCGTGAGGAAGATCGGGGAATACGCGCCGAACGTCCCGCGCGCCGTCGTCGCGCGGCAGGTGCTCACGCCGCTCGACCTCGAGCGCACGTACGGGCTGACCGAGGGCAACATCTTTCACGGCGACCTCTCGCTCGAGCAGCTCTTCTTCCTCCGGCCGGTCGGCGGCTTCGCGCGCTACCGGACGCCGGTCGCGGGTCTCTATCTCTGCGGCGCGGGCGCGCATCCGGGCGGCGGGGTCACGGGCGCGCCCGGCCACAACGCGTCGCGGCAGGTGCTCCGCGACTGGAAGCGGCGGGCCGCGTGAGCCGCGAGCTGCCCCGGGCGGCCGACGTCGTGATCCTCGGCGCGGGCGTGATGGGCGCCTCGATCGCCTTCCATCTCGCGCGCCGCGGGGCCGCCCGCGTGCTGGTCCTCGACAAGGGCGACGTCGCCTCCGGCGGCAGCGGCCGCTCCTCGGCGCTCGTGCGCATGCACTACAGCTTCCCGCCCGAGGTGGACCTAGCGGTGAAGAGCCTGGAGATCTTCCGCGCCTGGAAGGACTACGTCGGGCGGGACGGGCACTTCCGGGAGACGGGCTTCGTCCGGATCGTCCCGGAGAAGGAGATCCCTCGGCTCGAGCAGAACGTCGCGATGCAGCGCTCCCGCGGCGTCGGCGCGCGGGTCGTGTCGCGTGAGGATCTGCGCGAGATCGCGCCCGCCTGGAACGTCGACGACGTGCCCCGGGCGGCGTGGGAGCCGGGCTCCGGCCACGGCGACGGCGCCGGCGTCGCGGCCGACTTCCTCGAGCGCGCGCGGGAGATGGGCGTCGAGTACCGCTCGCAGACGCGCGTTTCCGCCTTCCTCGTCGAGGACGGCCGCGTGACGGGGGTCCGCACCGATCGCGGCGACGTCGCGGCGGCGCGGGTCGTCGCGGCCACGGGTACGTGGAGCCGGCCGCTGTTGGCCGCCGTCGGCTTCGACCTGCCGGTCGAGGGCGAGTATCACGAGGTCGCGATCCTGAAGAACCCGCCGGGTCTCTCCCGCGTGGGGCCGGCCTGCATCGACGGCATCACCACGACGTACTTCCGGCCGGAGGTCGGTGGCCTGACCCTCGTGGGCGATTTCTGGGGAAAGCGGGGCGCCGATCCGGACGTCTTCCCCCAATCGCCTTCGCCCGATTCGCTGGCGGGCCTCGTCGCGCGCGCGGTCGGGCGCGTTCCCGCGCTCGAGGACGCCGCGATCTGGCGCGGCGTGACCGGCGTCTACGACGTCAGCCCCGATTTCCGCCCGCTGATCGGCCCCGTCCCCGGCGTCGAGGGGCTCTTCACGGTCTGCGGCTTTTCCGGCATGGGCTTCAAGATCTCGCCCGCCGTCGGGCTTTGCGTCGCCGAGTGGCTCCTCGACGGCCGCGCGACGAGCGTCGACATCTCCGCATTCGATCCGGGGCGCTTCGCCCGGAACGCCCCGATCCGCGCGGAGTGGGAATACGGCGACGAACAGGAACCGGCGGCGTACACGTGAGGAGGGAGCGGCCTTGAAGAAGAAGAACATCCTCGACCGACTCAGGGAAGGTCCCGTTCTGGGGGACGGCGGATACCTGCTCGAGCTCGAGAAGCGGGGGTGGGTGCGCGCGGGCCCGTTCACGCCGGAGGTCGCGCTGACGCGGCCGGCGGCGCTCCGCGAGCTCCACGAGGAGTTCCGGGAGGCTGGCGCGGAGGTGCTGCAGGCGCTGACCTTCTACGCGAGCCGCGACAAGCTCGCCACGGTCGGCCTCGCGAACCGGCTGGAGGATTTGAATCGCGCGGCCGTCCGGATCGCGCGCGAAGCGGCGGGCGACCGCTGCCTGGTCGCCGGCAACATCTCGCTGACCTGGATGTACGAGCCGGACAGCCCCGCCGCCGCCGACCGGGTGCGGCGAACGTTCGACGAGCAGCTCGCCGTGCAGGTCGACGAGGGCGTCGACTTCGTCATCGGCGAGACGTTCTCGTTTCTGGGCGAGGCGCTGATCGCGGTCGAGCGGGCGAAGGCGACGAATCTGCCCGTGATGGTCACCGTCTGCTTCGAGAACCAGCCCGTGACGACCGACGGGCACACGGCGGCCGACTGCGCGCGCTCGCTCCAGGACGCCGGCGCGGACATCGTGGGCATCAACTGCCTGCGCGGTCCCGAGACGACGCTCCCGCTGATCGAGGAGATGCGGAAGGCGGTGAAGGGATTCGTCGCCTGCCAGCCGGTCGGATACCGGACGACGCCCGACCGTCCGGACTTCACGAGCCTCGAGGCCTTCCCGTTCGAGCTCGATCCGCTGCAGCACTCCCGGCGCGAGATGGCGCGCTGGGCCGAGCAGGCGCGGGACCTCGGCATCGACTACATCGGCTCCTGCTGCGGCTCGGTCGCCGCTCACGTCCGGGAGATGGCGCGCGCGCTCGGCAAGCTCCCGCAGGAGAACCGGGAGTGGAAGGTCGATTACTCGAAGCCGATGTCGGCCTACGAGTACTACCGGCACGAAAAGTAGCGCGGCGAGGGAACGTCGCGTCGAAGTCGGGGCCGAGCGAAGCGAGGGCCCGGCTTCGAAAAGAGGGGAAGACTCGATGGCGCTCGAGAAGTCGCTGCCGTCCGAGTACTACCGCTCGCCGGAGATCTTCGCCCGGGAGCGGGATCGGATCTTCGGCCGGGAGTGGTTCTGCGCGGGCCGGTCCGACACGCTGCCCGAGGAGGGACGGGTTCGCGTGCTCGAGCTTCTCGGCGAGAGCCTCCTGGTCGCCCGGACGTCGGAGGGCCGGCTGAAGGCGCACTACAACGTGTGCCGCCACCGCGGCGCACGGCTCTGCGCCGCCGACGCGGAAGGGCCGACGCTCCGCTGTCCGTATCATGCGTGGACCTACGCGCTGGACGGTCGCCTCCTCGGCGCGCCGTTTCTCAACCAGGACCCGGCGCTGTCGCAGGAGGACCTCTCCCTGCATCCGGTCTCGATCGCCGAGTGGGGCGGCTTTTATTTCCTGAACCTCTGGCCGAAGGGCCCCGCCGCGCGCGACTTCGCCGGATGGCTCGGGCCCGTCGCGGAGCGGGTCGCCCGCTACCCGCTCGCGCGGCTGACGACGGCGCGCCGGATCGAATACGAGGTCGCGGCCAACTGGAAGATCGTCGCCGAGAACTACAACGAGTGCTACCACTGCGCGGGCGTCCATCCCGAGCTGTGCGAGGTCGTGCCGGCGTTCAAGGCCAACGGCGGCGCCGGTCTCGACTGGGACCGCGGCATTCCTCACCGGGACGGCGCGTTCACCTTCACGCGCACCGGCAAGACGTCGCGCGCCCCCTTCGCGGGTCTCTCGGAGGAGGAGCGGACGCGCCACAAGGGCGAGCTCGTCTATCCGAACCTGTTCCTCTCGATGTCGCCCGAGCACGTCGCGGCGTTCCGTCTCGCGCCCGAGGCGCCGGACCGGACGCGGATCGTCTGCGAGTTCCTGTTCGACGCGGACGAGGCGGCCCGCCCGGAGTTCGACCCGTCGGACGCGGTGGAGTTCTGGGACCTCATCAACCGCCAGGACTGGCGGATCTGCGAGGAGGTCCAGCGCGGCATCTCGTCGCGCGCGCACCGCTTCGGCTACTACGCGCCCATGGAGGACCAGAGCCTCGACATCCGCCGCTACGTGCTCGAGCGTCTCGGCGAGGCGCCCTAGCTCCGCCGCGGCGCCCCGATGCCTTGGTCTCGAAGGGCGCACCCGCGATGCGGGCTCATGCTTGGGTTCGGCTCTTCCCTCGCCTCGATCTATTCAGAACTCTCGGCTGCCGGTCGCGGAGCGACCGCCGCAGCCGAAGTAATGCCCTCGAGGATCTTCGCCTCGAGGTAGGGGAAGAAGGGATTGCAGTTCAGGCGCATGAACTGGTCGAGCGGGACGCTCAGCACGCCACGTTCGCCGCGGGGCGCGAGGAGGCCGAGGCGCAGCCCGTAGTCCTTCGAGAGATCCGGCGCGATGCCGAAGAGAGGATCGTCCGGGCGAAACGGCACCGCGAGGTGCGAGAGCGAGAAGATCTGCGGCGGCCACGCGAGCCCGAGCGGCGTCTCGGTCGCCTCGACGGCCCCGGGCGCGAGCGTTCGCGCGACCACTTCCGGCGCGCCCGCGCGCGCGTTCGTGACGAGGTCGAGCCGGTAGTGGCGATTTGGGTTCGCCAGGAGCGCCGCGAGCCGGTCGTCGAAGCCGTGCTCGAGAAGGCCGGCGGCGACGGCCGACCGGTTGACGTCGAAGAGGACGAGCTCGCTGCCGTTGTCCTCCAGGGGGCCGAAGAGCGCGTCGATCGTCGACCACGTCTCGACCGTCGAGTCCACGAGGGAGACGAAGGCGAGGATCGGCGGCAGCGCCCGGATCTTTCCGCCGGATGCGGCATTCGCGATCTCGGCCTGGATCGCGCGGGTGATCTCGGTCGTCTGTTCGCCCGCGAACGCCGCGAACGAGTTGTACTTGAACGGGTTGTACTCGGGCTGGATGTCCATCCAGCGCGACTGGGCGAAGTAGGGGATCGCGCCGACGGCGCCGACGAGCTTCGCGATCGCGGTGGCGGCGAAGGCGAAGCGCGTCACGCCGATCATCGGCGACATCAGCACGACCCGGTCGGGCCGGGGAAGCGACGCGTCGCCCATGGCGTCGAGGGCGTACTGCACGGCGAGCGCGCCGCCGTTCGAGTAGCCGACGACGTGGAAGGGCAGCTTCTCGCCGATGCGGGAGCGCACCGCGCGCGCCCCGAGGCGCGCCGCCGCGCGCCAGTCCTCCCAGCGCGCCTCCGTCAGCGCCCCCGGCACCGTGCCGTGGCCCGGCACGCGCAGAGCCAGCGCGTAGAAGCCCTCGCGCGCGTAGATCTCCGCCTCCGCCCGGACGCTATACGGTGAGTCGGTCAGTCCGTGCAGGAGGAGCACGCCCCCGCGGAGGCCGCCCTCGGGGACCATCTCGTAGGTGCGGTTCCAGTTCTTCTCGAAGCGAAGCGGGTTGACGATGCCGTCCGTGGCGTAGCGGGAGAGCCGGCTCTTCGCCGTCGGCGGTCCCGGGATCATCACGGTCCGCTCCATCTCCGCGAACAGCGCGTCCTCGCGGCGGAGATAGTCGGCGAGCGTCGTGCCCGGCCCGAGGTCCTCGGCGCGGAACTCGCCGGCGAGCGGGCGGTGCCAGGCCTGCAGCGGTTCCTTGCCGCGGGCGTCGCACGCCCGGACGAAGACGACGGTGACGACCGCGACGAGCGCGACGTCGACGGCGCCGAAGATCCACTGGAACGCTCGCTTCATACTGCCGCTCCCGTCATGGGGGCGAGCCGCCGGCCCGCCCGCCAGGCCAACCAGCCGACCGCGATGCCGGCGAGCGCGAGCGCGACGCCGAACTCCCCGAGGATCCAGGGCGTCACGCCGGTGTCTCCCGTCAACGGGTCGAACACCTCCTGGACCCAGAGGTTGTGGCTCCCGTGCAGGATCGCGGCGGGCCACACGCTGCCGGAGGCGAGCCGGATCCAGGCGAACAGGAAGCTGACGCCGAGGACGAGCACGGTGAAGCAGAGGAGGCTGTACCAGCGCCGCGTCCCGCCGTTGTAGTCGGCGAAGAGGAGGACCGGGTAGTGCCACGCGGCCCAGACCGCGCCGGAGATCAGGGCGACCCGCGGCAGCGAGGCGCTCCGGGACAGCTCGGGAACGAGGAAGCCGCGCCAGCCGATCTCCTCGCCGAGGCCCGTGAAGCACGAGAAGAGCACGCCCACGGTCGCCTGGAGGATCAGGAACTCCGCGACGTTCGCCGCGGGAGACGCGGCGCGGAACCGCACGTACAGCGCGGCGGCGAACACCGGATCCGGCACGCGGCAGAACCCCAGCGCCCACGCGGCGCCGTAGGCGACGAGCGCGTAGAGGAGGGGGATCGCGTAGGCCAGGACCGCATAGCGCCAGCTCCAGCGCCAGCCGATGTCACGCCAGCGTCGGCCGGTCAGGAGCGACGCGACGACGGCGGCCGCCGCGGGGCACCACATCAGGCCGACCACCCAGCGGCCGCCGGCGGCGTCGAGATGACCGGCGCGGATCACGCGGTCATCGAAGTACGCCGAGAAGGCGAACGTGAGGAGGACGTAGAGCCCCACGCGGAGCGAAGCGGATTTTCGATCGGGCATCGGGTGGCGGGGAGTGTATTCCTTCTTGTCATCCCGAGCGCAGCGAGGGATCCCTTTGCAGTCCTGGGACCGGTAACAAAGGGTTCCCTCGCGCCTGCGGCGCTCGGGACGACCTTCCGCGCTCCTAGGGCGCGGAAGGTCGTTTCCAGAAAAACTTCGGCGGCGCTTCCTCGCGGGGCCAGACCTTCTTCATCGTCTCGGCATCCCACATCTCGCCGTTCTTGACGACCCAGCGGATCTTCGTCGTGTTGTGAATGTCGTCGAGCGGGTTCGCGTCGAGGACCATGAAGTCGGCGAGCTTGCCCGCCTCGATCGAGCCGAGGTCCGGCGCGAAGCCGATCTTCTCCGCCGCGAGGATCGTGGATGCGCGCAGCGCCTCCATCGGCGTCATCGCCCAGTTCTTCTGCGTGGCGCCCTCGCCGGCCATCGCCCAGACCTCCCAGTGGGGACCGAGACCCTGGAGCTGTCCGTGCGCGCCGAGCGCGACGTTGCCGCCGGCCCGCAGGATCTCGGTCGCGCCGTGGGCGACGGTCGGGAAGTGATATTCCGCCGGCCAGATCCACGGGTGCCGGCGCGCCATGCGGTCGAGCGACTCGTGGGGCACGAACCGATTGAGCTTGGGGTCGTCGTGTGGGTTGGCGTTCTGCCAGTAGTAGAGCTCGCCCCAGGGGCCTCCGTACGCCACGAGGAGGGTCGGCGTGTAGAAGGTCGTGGATTTCGCGAGGAAGTCCACCGTGTCGCGGCCGAGCGAGACGGGCAGCGCGTGCTCCCATGCCGTGAAGCCGTCCATCGCCATCGTCAGGTCCGTCTGGAGCTCGCCGGCCCCCTCGGCGGTCAGGAGCATGTGCAGCTCGCGGCACGCCTCGGCGAAGTAGATGCGCTGGGAGCGGCGGGGCTGCTGGTAGACCTTGATCATCCGCGCGCCGTACGCCTTCATGCGGCGCACCTGGTGCTTCGCATCGTCGAGGTTGTTGACCTCGGCGAAGACGTCGGACTGCTGGCCGCCGTAGAGCACGTCGCCCGAGGAATACACGCGCGGACCCACCATGAGGCCCGCCTCCACGTCCTCGCTCTGCGCGAAGACGTCGAGCGACGGTGCGGACGGGTCGTACACGGTGGTGACGCCGTACGCGAGGTTCGCGACGTACTCCCACTTCGCCTCGGGGAAGAGCTCGAAGCCGGAGTAGTGGAGGTGCGCGTGGGTGTCGACGAATCCGGGGATGATCGTCTCGCCCTTCGCCTCGTAGACCTTCGCGCCGCCGGGAACCGCGAGCGTGCCGGTCGCGCCGATCGCGGCGATGCGGTTGCCCGTGACGAGCACGTCGGCGTTCTCGAGGACGGTGTCGCCCTGCATCGGGATCACGCGCGCGCCGCGAAGGACGAACGAGCCCTCGGGCGCCGGACGCGGCGCCGTGAGCGCGATCTCGATCGTCTCCGACTTCGGCACGCGGGCGTCCTGGACCTTCTCCTTTTCCTTCTCGGCCTTCTCCTTCTCGGTCGCCGGCGCGGACTTCTGCGCCTCCTCCTTCTTCGCCTTCTCCTCGGCCTTCCGCCGCTCCGCGCGCGCGAACTCGACGGCGGAGGCGATCGGCAGGCGATAGAACGTGTTCGCGAGCGCCCACGTGATCGTCCGGCCGCCGTCGGCCCAGCGCACGTACCCGCCCGCGTCGTCCGAGAGCCGGTAGACGGGTAGCGCGCCCTCCTTCAGCGACACCTCGGGTGGCTCCTTCAGGTACACGCCCGGCATCGCCGTCACGTAGACGTTGTCGCGGGAGGTGAAGACGATCCACTGCCCGTCGGGCGAAGGCACGATGTCGTCCACGACAGGGAAGCGGATCGCCCGCTTCTTGTCCGTCCCGTCCGGCCGGATCGACACGAGATCGTTCTTGGGGTCATCGGTCGGCTTCTTCGGCTCGATCGGGTCGCGGTACCAGATCCGCGTGCCGTCGGCGTTCCAGAACGCCTGGGGGTGGAACCTCAGCGCGTCGCCGAGCTTGACGGACGTCACGGGCTTCACCTCGCCGCCCGCGGCGTCGAGCACGCCGATCTCGAAGAAGTCCTCCTCCTCCGGCTGGTGCCCGCGGAACTCGAGACCCGAACCGCGGACCACCGCGAGGCGGTCGCCCTTCGGCGACCACGCGGGATTCGCATAGTGGCCCGCCTGGCGCGTCAGTCGGACCGGCGCGGCGCCGGGGGACGCGGCGGCCTTCCAGACCTGCCCGCCATCGGCGTCGCTCCACGAGACGAACGCGATCCACTTGCCGTCGTCCGAGAAGGCCGGCGCGTACTCCCGGCGGGGCATCGACGCGTCGTCTTTCGTCAGCCGCCGCGGCGCGCCCACGGCCCTGCCGTTGGCGACCTCCTGGAGCCAGACGCGCCCGAACGCCTCGAAGGCGATCCACCGGCCGTCGCGCGACTGGCTCGGCCAGCGGAGGATCCGCGCCTTCACGGGTCCCTGCTCGACCCTCTCCTGCCACGTCACGCGCGGGGCGACGAACTGCTCGACGGCCGCCGTGAACGGAATGTCGCGCCGGGCCCCGCTCGCGACCTCGAGGCGCGTCAGCTTGCCCCGGTCGGAGAACACGAGCGCCTTCCCGTCGGGAGTGAAGGCGTAGTTCGGCCACAGGTCCATCTGGGCGAAGCCCTCCTCCTCGTCGCGCGTGACGGCGCGCGCGAGCACGCGCTCGGAGCCGGCCGCGATGTCGCGCGCCACCAGGACCGTGTCGTCGTCGCGGCGGGAGACGTAGACGAGGGTCTTCCCGTCCGGCGAGACGGCCGGGCGGACCGCGCCGCCGAAGCCGGTCGTGACGGGAAAGCTCTCGGCGAGATCGCGGTCGTAGCGGTAGATCTGCCAGAGCCCGTCGCGGAGGTCCGGGATGTAGCTGAAGCGGCGCTGCCGCGCCTCGTAGTAGATCGAGCGTCCGTCGCGGGACGCGACGGCGCCTCCGGCGTTGTTCACCTCGTCGGAGGAGGTCAGCTTGATGCCCCCGCCGCCCTCCCGGTGGAAGATCCAGAGCTCGACGGGCGGAATGCCGGCGCGCTTGCCGTCCTCCTTGCGGGCGATCAGATAGTTGCCGTCGGGCGTCCACGCGGCGCTCCGCACGTAGGCGTCCTTCTCGGTCGTGAGCGGGCGGGGGTTCCCGCCGCCGGCGTCCATCAGCCAGATGTTCTCGATGCCGCTGCGGTCGCTCGTGAACGCGATCGTCTTGCCGTCCGGCGAATACCTCGGGTGCGAGTCGAATGCGGGGCCGCTCGTGATCGCGGTCGCCGAGCCGCCGGACACCGGCACCGTGTAGATGTCGCCGAGGAGGTCGAAGGCGATCGTCCCGCCGTCGGGCGAGACGTCGACCGACATCCACGTGCCCTCGGTCGCGGTGAAGGCGATCTTCCGCGCGTCGGCGCGGGGCTTGTTGATGTCGGCGGCGGGATCGGGCTTCTTGTCGGCATCGGCCTTCGGCGGGTCGGCCGCGAACGCCGCGGCGGCCGCCGCGAGAGCGATACCGATTCCCGCGAGGACTCGAAGCGTCGGCAGGGGCTGGCGCATGCGTCTCTCCTCGTCGAAGGCGTCCACCGAGAAACGAACGATGCCGAAGGGAAGCGGCGGATTATCCGCCCTCGATCGCGGGGCTTGTCAACAGGGAAGTGACCGGAGCGACAATGTCGGTGACGTGAAAACGCGCACGGCGGCGGTCCTCGCGGGAGCGGCGTTCCTGGTCGTGGCCGTCCGCCATCCGCTCGAGCTCCGGCTGCTCCGGCACCGGGACGCCCCCCGTCCCGACGTGCGCCGGGAGCCGCTGCAGCGGCCGGAGGAGCGGGCGCCCTTCGAGCACGCCGCGGGCCGGAGCCGCTACCGGATCGTGCCGCGCTTTCGCTGGGATCAGGCCGCGCGGGTCGTCTCCGAGGAACCGTATCGTTTTGGCGCAGCCGGTTCCCTGATTCCGGAGGACCTCGCGCTCGCCTGGGGACCCCTGCTCGAGCCGCCCTTCGCCGGCAGGATTTCGTACAGCCAGGGCTCGCGCTTCTTCTTCTGGAGGACCAAAGACCTCTCCCTCGACCGCGGCACGATCGTCTCCCACGCCGCCAACGTCCACGTCATCCCGGCGACCGGGCGCCTCGAGCGCGCGCTCTCGGCCGTGTCGGAGGGAGACGACGTGCGGCTCGAGGGCTGGCTCGTCGACGTCGAGGGGATCTCCGATCCGTCCTTCCGCTGGACCACGAGCACGACGCGGGAGGACGAGGGGCCGAACTCGTGCGAGACGGTCTACCTCGAACGGCTGACGGTGAACGAGCGGGTGTACGAGTAGACCCGCGCGGGTTACGCCGCCTCCCACCGCTCCGCGACGCGGCGGGCGACGAAGAAGAAGAGGAGGCCGAGGCCCACGAGGACCGAGACCTGCGGCCAGATCGCCCAGACCGGCTCGTCCCGCCAGAAGATCTTCTGGAACCCGTCGAGCGCCCAGGCGTTCAGGGTGACGAGGCCGATCTTCTGCAGCTTCTCGGACATCAGGAAGCGGGGGAAGAGGCTGCCGCCGAGCGCCGACATCAGCAGGATCGAGAGATTCGACAGCGCGACGAGCTGCATCCGGGAGCGGCACACCGAGGCGAGCATCAGACCGAAGGCGGAGCAGACCGCGGCCGTCGCGAGGGTCATGATGAGAAACCCGGGCAGATGGTTCCAGAGCTCGAGGCCGAAGAAGAGCGCGCCCCACACGAACATCAGGCACAGCTGCGCGACGCCGACGGCGGCGAGGTAGAGGAGCTTCCCGAGGAGGAGCCGGGTCATGGAGACGCGGGTCGAGAGGATCCGGTCGAGCGTGCCGCTCTCGGCCTCCTCGATGAGCGCACCGCCCGCGCCGGTCGCCGAGAAGAGGAGGAACATGACGCCGAGGCCCGCGGCATAGAAGGTGACCGTCGGGTTCTTCTTCTTCTCGCCGACGACGTCCCGCGTCTCGACGGCGATGAGGCCGGCGTTCGCACGGCGCGCGGTCGCCGGGGCGGCGCCGTCGCGGGCACGGTCGATGGCGCCGATCGCCTCCTCCATGCGGCTCCGCTGTTCCGGCGTGAGCCCGCCGCTCCACTTCTCGAGCTCGGACATTCCCGAGCGCGCGAGCGCCGAGGGCATCGACGTCATGGCGACCTTCTGGACGAGGCCGTTGACGACCTGGGGCGCGATCGGATCCGAGCTGTCGGCGAGGACGCGGACGACGCTCCGCTCCGCGCCGGGCTCGAAGGCGAGGGCGTGCGTCCCGAATCCCTTCGGGATGATCAGCGCGACGGGCGCGTCTCCCTTGCGCACCGCCTGCTCGGCCTGCGCGGCGGTGTAGAGGGGACCCGTCGGATCGCTCTCCGCGCCCGGCTTCAGCCCGACCGACAGGCCCGCCTCCGACCTTCAGCCCCTCGACGAAATGGCGCGAGGCGTCCGAGCCGTCCTCGTCCACCACGATCAGCGGGATCTTCCGCGTCGCGGCCTTTCCCGCGCCCGAGAAGATGGCGGCGAAGATCGTGAAGAACGCGACGGGCAGGACGAACGCGAGCACGAACGCGGCGCGATCGCGCTTGAGGTTCATGAGGCGGTTCTTCGCGACGGCGAGAATCATGCTCATTCGCGCAGCTCCCGGCCGGTCAGCTGGAGGAACACCTGCTCGAGCGTCGGCGTCTTCAGCGTCAGGTCGCGCACCGGCACGCCGGCGGAATGGAAGAGGTCGAGCAGGCGGCGGATCTCGCCCGCGGGGTCTTCCACGGAGAGCCGGACCTGCTGCCCGTCCCGCTGCGCGCCCAGTGCGGCGAGTCGGTCCCAGAGTCCCGGAGGAATGGGCGCCGCGGCGTCCACGGCGACGGCCTGACGGGTGCCGACGGTCTGCCGGACGAGCTCGTCCTTGGTGCCCTCGGCGATGACCTTGCCGTGGTCGATGATCGCGATGCGGTCGCACAGCCGTTCGGCCTCCTCCATGTAGTGCGTCGTGTAGAGGAGCGAGACGCCGCGGGCCTTGAGCTCGCCGAGCATCGCGTAGATGCGCTCGCGGGATTGCGGGTCGACCCCGACCGTGGGCTCGTCGAGGAGGAGGACCCGCGGGTCGTGGATGGTCCCGGCGGCGATGTTGAGGCGCCGCTTCATGCCTCCCGAGAGCTTGTCGGTCTTCTCGTCGGCGCGGTCGGCGAGCCCGATCCAGTCGAGGCTCGCGGCGATCCCCCGATCGAGCGACTCGCCGGAGAGACCCTGGTAGCGGCCGAAGGTCCAGAGGTTCTCCCGCGGCGAGATCAGGGGGTAGAGCGCGATCTCCTGCGGCACCCACCCGCGCACGGCGCGGGCGCGCGGGTCGGCGGCGTCGAAGCCGAGGACGCGAACGGAGCCCGACTCCGGCACGACCCGCGAGGCGACGCTGCGCACGAGGGTCGTCTTGCCGGCGCCGTTCGGACCGAGGAGTCCCAGGATCTCGCCGGCGCGGAGCTCGAGCGATACGCCGTCCAGGGCCCGCCGGCCGGCGAAAGATTTGGACACGTCCCGGATCTCGAGGGGCAGCGCGGCGGCGGACACGCCGCCATCCTAGCCGATCGTCGCGATCGCGCCGCCCGGGGCGCGCGCGCCGCCTTGTGGGAGCTCTTAGAGCCGGGTTATCCTGCCGCGCTTGCCCTTACAAGCATGACCACTCTGGCGTTCGTCCTGCTCGTCGTCGCGGGAAGCCTCGGCATTCTTCTCTCTTTCGTGCAGGCGCGGTCGCGCGCGGTCTTCCTGGAGGACGGCTTCGAGGAGCCGGGGCGGCGCGCCGTCGCGATGGGCCTGCTCGCCGGCGTGCTGCTCCTGACCGTCGCGATCCCGTTCGCCGGCGGACTCGCAGGAGCGCAGCCGGAGACGAAGGAGCTGTCGCTCGTCTCGGTCTTCGCCGTGCACGGGATGCTCCTCTTCTTCCTCGCCTGCTACTACGCGCTCTCGGGACGGCGCTCGGTCACGGACTTCCTGCGGCTCCGCTCGGACCGGCCGGCCGCGGAGCTCGCGCGCGGCGCCGTCATCGGCGTCGCCGGCTGGCTCCTGACCATCGTCACGGCGATGGTGCTCGTCGGACTCTGGTACGTCGTCGCCCACCGCGGGCGGGCGGAGACGCCGGGCGGCTCCATCTCCCCGACGATCGTGTGGCTCGTGTCGCGGCCGCTGTGGGTGCGCCTCTCGATCGTCGCGTCGGCGATGGTCGTCGAGGAGCTCTTCTTCCGCTCCTTCCTCCAGCCCCGGGTCGGGGCCGTGGCCGCGACGCTCATGTTCACGGCCGCCCACGGCGCGTACGGCCAGCCGCTGATGCTCATCGGGATCCTCGTCATCTCGACGGTGTTGTCGGTCACGTTTGCGCGGTCGAGGAGTGTCCTGCCGTGCATCGCGGCCCACGGCGTGTTCGACGCGATCCAGATGTTCGTCATCATTCCCTGGTACCTGAGTCAGACCGCGGCGACCTGAACGACTTCGCGGCGTTCCCTCGCCGCGCAATATCTTCGGCATCCGGCTCGGCTTCGCCGGGACAGACGTCTGAGGGCGAGGGGGAAAGACGCGGGAGGCGAAGGGCGCAATTCGCCTGCCGCCACTCGGGTCAGGGTGAAGTCACCACCACGTCTCTCGCTTCCCTCCTGATCGTCTCCGGGGACCCCGTGGGCTTCGCCGCCCTCGCCTTCTTCAGCGCCGTCTCGAAGCGCGCCGCGGCGTCGGGCTCGTCGAACCGCACGCGCCAGAGGTAGCCCATCTTCCCTCCGGTCACGCCGAAGGCGATGCGGTCGCCCCGCCAGCCCTCCGACGCGCGCTCGGCCTCCTCCTCCGGCAGGGCGCGGCCGAGCAGGAACTTCATCGTCCATTCGCCGAGCGTGTCGGTGTAGACGAGCCGTCCTCCCGGGAAGAGCGAGGCGGCGCTGGAGGGGAGGAGCCCGCTCGCGGGAGGGGGGTAGGGGCGTCCGTGCAGGATCTCGGCGCTCGACTCCGGCGGGTTCTTCCAGAGCCGGTCGACCTCGGCCCAGCCGCCCTTCTGGTAGGCGGCACGCACGAACGCCGTGCCGGCCGCGTAGGGGAAGAAGAGCTGCTCGACGAAGTAATCCGGCACGTCCTTCGGCACGTTCGCCTTCTCCAGGCCGCCGGCGGTCAAGAGCGGCGCGAGCTCCTCCTCCGCCTTCTCGTCGGCGCCGGGGATGTCCTTCAGCGCGACCTTGATCATCACGAACGTCGCCTCGCCCTCGAGGAGGCACTGCAGCGCGAACGCGCGATCGCCGTCGTCCTTGAGGGCCTTCTCGCGGGCGTCGAGCCGAAGCGTCTCGTCCTGCAGCGCGTGCATCAGCTCGTGCGAGTAGATGAGACCCTGGGCGAGACCCTCCATGTCCGCCGTTCCGGCGACGAGGTTCTCGGCGCCGCGCACGACGAAGAACCGCCTCGGTTCCGGGTCGTAGAAGGCCACGACCTGCGAGGCGTAGAAGTCGATGAGCCGGTCGAGCGTGCCCGGCGACTCGTCGATCAATCCGAGCACCCGAAGGGAGCGCACGTACTCCTCGGCGGAACAGGGAAGCGCGTCGAGGATCTTGCTGCGGAGGATGCGGCGGGCCTCCGCCGGATCCACTTCGGTCGCAGGCACCGGCCGCTCGAACTTGCGCCCGCGGACCTCCTCGACCTGCCGGGAGACCTCCGCCACGCGCTGCGGCACGAGGTCGGTCGCCGCGGGCGAGAGCGACGCGACGAGGGCGAGAAAACCCGCCGTCACGAGGCGTTTTTGGGGCATCCGACGAGGGTAGCATGGGCGAGATCCCGGCTTCCTTTATGCGGGGACTTTGGTCTAAGATCCGCGCGACTCCAGAAGTCCGTGAATGAGCGCAGTGTCACCGTCGAGCAAGCCTGGGCCGATTCGGATGTCCCTGTCGAGCCGCTTCGAAAACATCGAGATGGTGCAGCATCTGTGTTCGAAGCTGCTGGAAGGCCGGGACGTCCCGGAGGAGCTGCGTCACTGGATCCTGATGGCGCTGCGCGAGGCGCTCGCCAACGCGATCAAGCACGGGAATCAGCAGGACCAGACCAAGCACGTCCACCTCGAGATGGACATCGTGGCCGACACGCTCGCGATCTCCATCCGCGACGAGGGACCGGGTTTCGATCCCGAGGCCGTCGCCGACCCCCTCGCGCCGGAAAATCGCCTCAAGACGTCCGGCCGTGGCATCTTTTACATGCGCACGTTCATGGATGACGTGCGCTTCCGACGCCACGCGATGGGCGGCATGGAAATCGTTTTGAAGAAGAATTTGGGCGCCATCAACGAGAAGGAGGAAGACCCAGCATGAAAACCAACGTGCGCGATGCCGGCGGCGTGCAGGTCGTCGAGCTCAAGGGCAAAATCACGATCGGTTCGGGAGACGTGCAGCTGCGTGAGACGATCAACAAGCTCGTCGACTCGGGCAAGAAGAACATCCTCGTGGAGATGAAAGAAGTCACGACCATCGACTCGTCCGGCATCGGCGAGCTCGTCGGCTGCTACACGTCGGTGACGAACAAGGGCGGGAAGCTGAAGCTCCTGCACCTGCCGCCGAAGATCAACGACGTGCTGACCGTGACCCAGCTCATCACCGTTTTCGACGTCTACGAATCGGAGTCGGAGGCGCTGGCGAGCTTCCGCGGCTAGCGGGTAGGCAGCCGTCCTGTCGGCATCTTCCGCGGGCGGCGGCGCGTTCGATCGGTTCGCCGCGACGGTCCGAGCGTCGCTCGAGGAGGCGCTCTCGCGGGAACTGCCCCCCCGGGTCTCCGGCGCCGACTCCCTCTCCCGGGCCATCGGCGACGCGGTCCTCTCCCCGGGAAAACGACTGCGTCCGCTGGCGGCGCTCGCCGCCGGCGACGTCGCCCGCGCACCCCGCGAGGCCGCGATGGCCGCGGCCGTCGGCGTCGAGTACGTCCACGCCGCCTCGCTCGTGCTCGACGATCTCCCCTCCATGGACGACGCGGGCCGGCGCCGCGGGCGCCCCGCCCTCCATCGCGTCCACGGTGTGGCGACCGCCGAGCTCGCCGCGGTGGCCCTGCTCGCGCGCGCCTTCGAGGTCGTCGCCTCGGCTCCGTCCGCGACCGCCGCCGCCCGGGCCCGGATGACGGCCGAGCTCGCCGCCGCGGTGGGCGCGGCGGGCTGCTGCGCGGGCCAGGCCGCCGACCTCACGGCGAATCCCGCCGCGCTCGCGCTCGACGACCTCGAGGGGATCCATGCGCGCAAGACGGGGGCCCTTTTCGTCGCCGCCGTGCGGGGCGGCGCCATCGCGGGCGGCGCCGCGGAAAAGGTCCTGGCGGCGCTCACGCTCTACGCGCGCAACCTCGGGCTCGCGTTCCAGATCACCGACGACCTGCTCGACCTCGAGGGCGACGCCGAGCGCATGGGCAAGGACACCGGCCGGGACGCCCACCGCGCCAACTTTGCGACGGTGCTCGGCGCGGGATCGGCGCGGCTCCTCGTCGACGAGCTGCTCGAGGCGTCGCGGGGCGCCCTGACGCCCCTCGGCGCGCGCGGCGAGGTGCTGGGAGATCTCGCCCGGGTCGTGCGCACGCGGCGCTCGTGATGGAACGCCCGACGCTCGCGGAGGCGCGCGCGCGGCTGAAGGAGCTCGGCTATCTGGACGCCGGGGTCGATCGCCTGCTCTTCCGACCGATCTTCGAGGGGCGCGGGGGCGCATTCCTGCCGGCCGTGCTCCTGGCGGCGTTCGGCGGCGCGCTCGCGGCGGTCGCCGCGGTGGAGACCTCCGAGGCCGGATTCGGCGGCTCCGCGGCGTCGCTCGCCGCCCTCTTCGGGCACGTCTTCGTGGCGGATCTCCTGCCCGCGGCGATTCTCGCGGCGCTCCTCGGCGCCGTCGCGGACCGGGCGAAGCGGCCGGGCGCCTCGGCGACGGCCGCCGGACTCGCGGCCGCGGCCGCGGTGTTCGTGCTTTGGATCGGCGGCACGTACGGCCTCTCGCACGAGCTCTCGCCGCGGTCCTTCCTGTGGGGGATCCCCGTCGCGGCGGCGGCGCTGTTTCTCGCGGCCGCGGTGCGGCTCGGTTTCCTCGCGCGCGCGTTCGCCCGCTCCGGTTCGCTGCCCGGCCGCGCCGCGCGGCGCGTCTTCGCCGCCGCCGCCCTGGTCGCTCTTGCCGCGGCCGCGCTGCTGCTCCTGCCGAGCCGGGAGCCTCCCGCCGCCGAGGCGCCGCACGTCGCGCCGAGGAAGATTCCCGTCGTCGTCCTCGCCGTAGACGGCCTCGACCTGGACGGACCGGGCCGGCCCGAGGCGGTGGCGCGCCGCCTGGGTGAGGGCGCGACCGGCTGGTGGCCGGCCGAGCGGCTCTCCCCGCCCGAGATCTGGACCGACCTCGCGACCGGCGCGCCCGCGGGCGCCCACGGCGTTCGCGCGCTCGCCCGGGTCCGTCCGCTCGGCTCGTCCCTCGCGCTGCGGCCGCCCTTCGGCGCGGCCTGGTACCTGCGCTTCGTCGGGCCGGCGCTCGGCCTCGTCGCCAACGCGCCGGTGTCGGAGGCCGACCGCCGCCGCCTCGACTTCTGGGAGGTGTCCGCGTCCGCCGGGATCCGAAGCCTGTCCGTCGGCTGGTGGGCGGCGGGCCCCTGGCCCGGCGCGACCGTGGTCGAGAACCGCGCGATCCTGGAGCGCGCGTCCGGCGGGCCGGACGCGGACGCGATCGCGATCGGAGACTTCCAGGCGGAGATGGCGAAGGGGTACGGCGTCGCCACCGTCTACCTGCCGGGCTGCGACATCGCGCGCGACGACGCGAAGGCGCGCGCCGACGCGGCCGCGGGCGTCGCTGCGGCGCTCGAGCGGTGGGGCGCGCGCGCGGCGGCGGGGGAGTGCGTCCTGATCGTGCTCGCGGCCGACAGCCATCCGCGCGCCGGCGCGCTCGGACGGATGGTGGTCTTCGACGCCGGAGTTCTCCCGCGCACGCTGCGCATGCGTCCCGACGACGCCGCGCCCTCGATTCTCGCCCGCGCGGGGGTGCCGCCCGCGCGCGATCTCGGCGGCGTCCCGCTCCCCGCGCTCTTTGCGCCGGGCTCACTCGAGACCGCAACCGTGGCGACGTACGGTCCCCGTTCCGTCCCGCGGACGGCGGCGAAGCCGGAGAGCGACCGTGAGTACCTGGAGAAGCTAAGATCGCTCGGATACCTGCAATGAGGGCGCCGAGACTCGAAATGCGAAACTCGAAGCTCCGAAGACGAAGGCCGGACAGCGTGAAAGCAGTCTTCTTCGAGAAGCACGGCGGCGCCGACGTCCTTCAGTACGGCGAGCGTCCCGACCCGACGCCCGGTCCCGGCGAGGTGCGCCTCGCGATCCACGCGGCGGCGATGAACCACCTGGACATCTTCGTGCGCGACGGCATCCCCGGCGTGCCGCTGCCGCAGATCCCCGGGGCGGACGGCGCCGGCGTGGTCGATGCGGTGGGGCAGGGTGTCTCGGACGTCGAGCCGGGCGACCGCATGCTCGTGCAGCCCGGCTTCTACTGCACGGAGTGCGAGTTCTGCCGCCGCGGCGAGCAGAGCCTGTGCACGACGTTCCGCATCGTCGGCGAGCACGTGCCGGGAACGTTCGCCGAGCGGGTCGTGCTGCCGCGCCGGAACTTCTTCCCGGTCCCTCCGGGGCTCTCGTTCGCGGAGGCGGCCGCGTTCCCGCTCGCCTATCAGACGGCCTGGCGGATGATCGTGGGCCGCGCCGCCGTCCGCCCCGGCGAGTCCGTGCTGATCCACGGCGTCGGCGGCGGGGTGGGCATGGCGTGCCTCGAGATCGCGGTCCTCGGCGGGGCGCGGGTGATCGCGACGACGTCGGACGAGGAGAAGGGCGCGCGCGCGAGAGCGGCCGGGGCCGAGCTCGTCGTCGACTATCGGAAGGAGGACGTCGCGAAGGCGATCCTCCGCGTCACGGAGAAGCGCGGCGTCGACGTCGTCGTCGACACCGTCGGCGAGGCGACCTGGATGACCTCGCTCAAGTGCGCGGCGCGCGCCGGGCGCATCGTGACGTGCGGCGCGACCTCGGGGCCGAACCCGAAGGAGGAGATCCGCCTCGTCTTCTGGAAACACCTCTCGATCCTCGGCTCGACCATGGCGAACGACCACGAGTTCCGGGCGCTCTACGCCGCCGTCGCCGCGGGAAGGCTTCGCCCCCGCGTCGACCGCGTCTTCCCGCTGGAGCGGGCCGCGGAGGCCTACCGGTACCTGGAGGAGGGCCGGCAGCACGGAAAGGTCGTGCTCGTGCCGGCGGGCGTCACGGACGCCGAGGCGCCAGGCCGGGCGTAGACGGGGCGCGGCGCGTCAGCGCCGGAAGAGCCAGAGCAGCAGCGACAGCACGACCGAGAGGACCAGGCAGGTCACGATCGGAAAGGCGAAAGTCCAGCCCTCCCGCCGGACCACGATGTCGCCCGGCAGCCTGCCCAGATACCGCGAGAGCAACGGCCAGGCGATCCCCGCGAGGAGCAGCGCCGCTCCGACCACGATCAGGAGGGCACGCAGAGGGGAGTGCATCGGTTCGCCCATCCGTGCGATTATCGCGCCGTCCTCCCGGGTTCGCAGGCGGGTCTCGCCGGCGACGACCCATGACCGAACCCTCTCGAACATCCCCGACGGTGTTTCGCGTGTGCGACCTTCCCTCGGAGGAACGGCCGCGCGAGCGCCTCTTCCGCCTCGGCGCCGCCTCGCTCTCGAACGAGGAGCTCCTCGCGCTGCTCCTGCGCACGGGAATCGCGGGCCAGAGCGCCTTAGACGGCGCGCGGCGGCTGCTCGCGACCCGCGAGGGCTTCAACGGCCTCTCGGGCGCCTCGCCGGTCGAGCTCGCGGACGAGCGGGGCGTCGGACCGACGCGCGCCGCCTCGATCGCGGCGGCCCTCGAGATCGCGCGGCGCCTCCCGGCCGAAACGCTCGCCGGCCGCGACCTCTTCAACGAGCCCCGGCTGGTGAAGGATTTCCTGCGGCAGTCCCAGGCGGACGACGCGCAGGAGCGGACCGGCGCGCTCTTCCTGAATGCGCGCAACCGGCTCCTGCGGAACGATCCGGACATCTACCGCGGCACGCTCGACCGCGCCGTCGTCGAGCCGCGCGAGATCCTGCGCCGGGCGCTCCTCGGCCGCGCCGCCGCCGTGATCCTGTACCACAACCACCCCTCCGGCGATCCGACGCCCTCGCGCGAGGACCGCGACTTCACGCGGCGCCTCGCGACGGCCGCGGAGGCGGTCGGCGTGCGGCTGCTCGATCACGTCGTCGTGGGACGCGAGGGGTGTGTCTCGTTTCGCGAGGCGGGACTGCTGTAACCGCGCGTTGCATGCAAGTGCATAGGATCTATATGCTTTGGCGCATGAGAACGACGGTGGACCTTCCCGGACGATCTGCTCGAAGAAGCGCGGAGGTCGACGGACTCGAAAACGATGCGCGAGACCATCGTGCTCGGCCTGCGCGAGCTGGTGAAGAAGAGCAAGCGAGAGCGCCTTCTCCAGCTGGCAGGCAAGATTCGAATCGATTTCGACCCCTCCGTTTCCCGGGGCCGCGGCCGAAGCCGCAAGCCTCGGTGAAGCGCGTTCTCGTCGACACCTCGGCCTGGGTGGATTTTCTCGGTGGCGAAAAGGCCGCCGTGTCCCGCGTGGGAGAGCTTCTCGAGGAGGGCGGCGCGGTGATCTGCGGCCCGGTTGAGGCCGAGCTCCTCTCCGGCGCGAGAACGTCCCGAGAGTTCGCCGCATTGAAAGAGCTGGTCGGCGGACTCGAGGCCGTTTCCGACCCGATCGGACTGTGGGCCCGCGTCGGGGAGCTATCGATTCGCCCTGGCTCGAGGAGGGTTTCTCGCCGGCCTCATCGATCTGGTGATCGCCGCGACGGCGCTCGACGCCGGTCTTCCGCTCCTCACGCGCGACGCGACTTCGAGCGCATCAGGACGGTGGTGCCGATCGAGCTCGACTCTGTTCTAGGGTATCGTTCGCCGTCCCGATGAAGACCTTCTACGCGACGACGCCGATCTACTACGTCAACGATCTGCCCCACATCGGGCACATCTACACGACGGTCGTGACGGACGTGGTCACGCGCTTCCGCCGGCTCCGCGGCGAGCCGACGCGGTTCCTGACCGGCACCGACGAGCACGGCCAGAACATCGAGAAGGCCGCCGCCGCCCAGGGAATCGCGCCGCTCACGCTCGCCGACCGCGTCGTCGAGCGCTATCGGGAGCTCTACCGGGCCTTCGAGATCCGGAACGACGATTTCATCCGCACGACCGAGCCCCGGCACCGCCGCGGCGTCGAGGCGCTGATCGCGCGGATCGGCGCCGCCGGCGACTTCTACACGGCGAAGCACGAGGGCTGGTACTGCTCGAGCTGCGAGGCCTTCTACACGGAGAAGGAGCTCGACGCGGAGAAGCGCTGCCCGGTGCACGGCACGCCGACGGGCTGGGAGTCGGAGGAGAACGTCTTCTTCCGGCTGTCGAAGTACGCGGCCCCGCTCCTCGAGCACTACGAGCGGCATCCGGAGTTCGTGCGGCCCGAGAGCCGGCTCGCGGAGGTCGCCTCGTTCGTGCGCAGCGGGTTAAACGACCTCTCCGTGTCGCGCTCGAAGGTCCGCTGGGGCATCCCGTTTCCCGGACACCCCGGGCACGTCGTCTACGTGTGGCTCGACGCGCTCGCCAACTACATTACGGCTCTCGGCTTCGGCTCGAAGGAGGACCGCCACTACCGCGAGTTCTGGGATCATCCCGACGCCGAGCGCGTGCATTTCATCGGCAAGGACATCCTCCGCTTCCACGCGGTCTACTGGCCCGCCTTCCTGTTGTCCGCGGGGCTGCCGCTCCCGACGACGGTCTGGGCGCACGGCTGGTGGCTGCGGGACGCGAAGAAGGTCTCGAAGTCGGTGGGCAACGTCGTCCGGCCGGATGCGCTCGTCGCGGAGTTCGGTCCCGATGCGCTCCGCTACTTCCTGCTGCGCGAGATGGCGTTCGGACAGGACGCGAGCTTCTCCGACGAGGCCTTCCTCACGCGATACAACGCCGACCTCGCGAACGATCTCGGCAACACCGTGTCGCGCGTCGCGGCGCTCTGCCGGCAATCCTTCGGCGGCACGCCGCGCGAGATCGACTCCGACAACGAGATCATGCGCGCCTACGGCGAGGCGGAGGCGGAATGGCGGGCGGCGATGATCGCCTGCCAGTTCGCCCGCGCGCTCGAGGCGGTCTGGAGGCTGCTCTCCGCCGTCAACGGCTGGGTCGTCGCGCAGGAGCCCTGGAAGATCCGCAAGCAGGAGGGCGCGGACTCGGCCCGTCTCCACCGCGTGCTGTCCGCGTCGGCCGAAGGCGTCCGCCTCGCGGCCGTGATGCTCTCGCCCTTCGTGCCGGCCACGAGCCGGCGCATCTTCCAGACGTTCGGCATGCCCGCCGAGGACCCGACGGCGGCCGAACTCGGGTGGGGGAGGCTGCCCGTCTCGGCGCCGATGCCCGAGCTGCCGGCCCTCTTCCCGCGCGCCGACGCCGCCGCCTACCTCGAGAAGGAGGTCACGATGAACGAACCCGCTTCCACTCCCGCTCCTGCCGCTCCCCCGCTCCCGTCGACGACCGGATCGCGATCGAGGACTTCCAGAGGGTGCGCCTGCGCACGGCGAAGGTGCTCGTCGCCGAGCGCGTGCCGAAGTCGAACAAGCTCATGCGCCTCGAGGTCGACCTCGGCGACGAGCGCCGCCAGATCGTCGCCGGCATCGCGGCGCAGTACGCACCCGAGCAGCTCGTGGGCCGCAACGTGGTCGTCGTCGCGAACCTCAAGCCGGCGAAGCTGATGGGCGTCGAGTCGAACGGCATGGTCCTCGCGGCTTCGGTGGGAGAAGCCGGCGCGCCCGTCCTCCTCGACGTGCCGGCGGACGTGCCGCCGGGCAGCAAGGTCAAGTAGCGTGCTCGCCGATTCCCACTGCCACCTGCAGATGGGAGCCGACGCCGACGCGCTCATCGAGCGTGCGCAGATCGCCGGCGTGACCCGCTTCCTCGTCCCGGGAACCACGCTGGAGGACTCGCTCGCGGCGGCGGAGCTCGCCGCCTCCCGCGACGGAGTATGGGCAGCGGCCGGCATCCATCCGCACGAGGCGAAGGACTTCGACCCGGTCCGCGACGGAGCGGCCTTCGAAGAGCTCGCCCGGCGCCCGAGGGTCGCCGCCATCGGCGAGATCGGCCTCGACTTTCACTACGACCACTCGCCGAGGGCGAAGCAGATCGAGGTCCTCGAGTGGATGCTCGACTGCGCCGAGCGGCTGCGGCTGCCGGTCCTGCTCCACAATCGCGAGAGCGGCGCCGAGATGCTCGCGCTGCTCGCGCGCCGCGGGCCCGCGGGAGAATGCGGGCGTGTTCCACTCGTTCACCGAGGACGCGGAGTACGGGCGCGAGGCGCTCGCGCTCGGGTATCTCGTGTCGTATTCCGGCATGATCACCTTCCGCGCCGCGGAGAACATCCGCGCCTCGGCCGCCGGGCTGCCGCTCGACCGCATGCTCGTCGAAACCGACACGCCGTACCTCGCGCCCGTGCCGCACCGGGGCCAGCCGTCGGAGCCGGCGTTCGTCGTCGAGACGGCGAAGAAGCTGGCGGAGGTCAAGGGCGTGTCGCTCGAGGCCGTGGCGGCGTCCACGACGGCCAACTTCGGCCGCCTCTTCGGCGCGTGAGCTCCCGCCGCATCTCGCCGGCCGAGTTCGAATCCTGCGTCGAGGAGGCGCTCTCCTCCATTCCTGCGCCGTTTCGCAAGTACCTCGAGAACGTCGTGGTCGGCGTCGAGGACGAGCCGACGGACGAGGACTACGAGGAGTCCGATACGCCGGACGAGGAGGAGCTCTTCGGCATCTTCCGCGGCGTGCCGTTCTTCGACCGCTCCGCGATGGTGACGAGCCTGCCGGCCCAGATCGCGATCTTCCGCGGCCCGATCCTGCGCTGCTGCCCGACGCGGGGCGAGGCCGTGCGCGAGATCCGCGACACCGTCGTCCACGAGGTCGGCCACATGCTGGGCCTCGAGGACGAGGAGATGCCCTACTGAGTGCTATCGTCGACGGCGTGAGGGCGCTTCTGAGGGCGGCGCTGCTGTCGGCTCTCCTGGCCCCGTCGGCTCCCGGCGCCGCCGAGGAGAAGACGAACCCGACGATCGCGCGCGAAACCGCGGAGTCGAACGCGAAGACGCCCGCCGGCCGCCGCTACGAGTCGGCGCTCGAGTCGAGCCTCGACTCCTGGCTCCGCAAGGCCCTGGAGAAGTGCCTCAAGGGCGTCTCGAAGGAGGACGCGGTCTCCTTCGATTTCCTCGTTCGCATCGGCGAGAACGGACGGGCCGAGGAGGTCCTCTTCTCGCCGGAGACGTCGGTCGGCCGCTGCGCGAAGGAGGACTTCGAGGACGCGAAGTACCCGTTCCCGCCGCAGGCCCACTGGTGGGTCAAGATCCCGGTCGAGCTGCACTGATTCCCGCTGGAAGCGGGAGCCCCGCGCAATCGCGCGTCCGCGGCAGGAAGACGATCACGTCCGGGCTATCGGGAATCCGCACGGTCGCGCAAGGGCGAAGGCGGTCCGCGAACGCCGCACCGGGGGCGTCCCAGAGGTCCTCGGCGTAGAGCGCGACGGCGTCCGCGTCGGCGGCCGCCGAGCGGACGGCGTCGGCCGGGAGAGGGTGCCCGGGAGCGACGTCGCGGATGCGCGTGCCCGGCGGAAACGCCAGCGCGTCCCCGTACGCCCACGCCTGCTCGAGGACGACGATCCGCGGCGGGTGCGGCATCGACGACAGCGCGGCGGCCGCCGCGGCGGCGGCCATCGACTTGTGGCGCAGCAGGTGGAGGGTCCGCTCGAGGCCGAGCGGCACCGCGGCGGCGAGGGCCGTCGCCGCGAGCCAGGGCTGCCGGCGGCGAAGCCGCTCCCAGCCGAGCCCGGCCGCCATCGCGAGGAAGGGGACGGCGGTCTGCAGGTAGCGCGGCCGCTTCACCGGCGCGAAGGAAAGGAGCACGACCGCAGAAGCGGCGACGAGGAGCGCCGGCCAGGCCCGGCGATCCCGAGACCCGACGGCGGACGAGAAGGACGAGGAGCGGCCCGGCCCAGCCGAGGAGGTTCGTGGCGTACCAGAACCAGGGACGCGCGCCGCGGTCGCCGATCCACGATGCCGGCTCCCGGCTGAATCGCAGGAACGCGAGAAAACTGGCGAACGGCGACCCGGCCACCGCCGCATCGAAGGCGCCGACGAAGAGCGCCGCGCCGAGCGCGAAACCGGCGAGCACGGCGAGCGCCCGAACCGGGCGCCGCGTCCGCCATGCCGCGAACGCGACGAGCGGCACGATGAGAACGCCCTCGCTCCAGCGGGTGGCCATCGCGGCGGCGGCGGCGAGGCCCGCGCCCCACGCCGCGAGTCCCCCGGCGTCCTCGCGCGCCACGAGGAGAAACGCCGCGAGGAGGAGGGTCGTCGAAATCGGCCGGGGGAAGGGCATCGTCGCGTACCCGAACGGCAGCCAGTGCAGCGCGAAGAGAAACGCCGCGGCGCGGGCGACGGCCGCGCTCCCGCCGAGCGCACGGGTCAGGCGGCCGAGAAGCAGGATGCCGGCGGACGAGAAGAGGGCCGTGGGCACGGTCGCGAACCAGGCGAGCGCGCGCGGCCCATGGAAACCGAGTGCGTCCGCGAGGCGGAGAAACGGGGCGACGAAGAGGATCGGATGGAAGAGCGAGCGAAAGGCCGAGGGCACGTAGGGAAAGCCGAGCGCGGTGCGGGCGGCGCTTTCGACGATCTCGAGGTCGTCGCCGGACTGGAAGCCGGGGAACGCGGCCGCGAGGGCGAGCTTCAGAACGAAGGTCGCCGCGGCGAGAGCGGGAACGAAGAGGCGCCAGTCCCGCGGGGGCTCCGGCGCGTCCGGCATCGGGGCGGATTGTGGCAGAAACGACGAGCGCGGCGTTGCCGCCGCGCCCGAAGAAAACAACCGGAACTCCGAAATCTACTTGCGGGGACCCCGGGGACCGCGATGATCGCGGTTGAAGTGACCGCGGTGCTCGCCCGGGCCGCGGCCGCCGCGCGGGAACTCGTCCCGCCCCTCGTCCTCGCCGGGGGCGCCGACCGGAGCGAGCGCCATCTCGGCGTCGAGCTGCTCCTTGGAGAGCGCCTGCTTGCGCGAGAGCTTGATCTTGCCCATCGGGTCGACCGCGATGATCTTCACCGTGACCTCGTCGCCTTCCTTGACGACGTCGGTCGTCTGGCGCACGCGGTAGGGAGCGAGCTCGGAGATGTGCACGAGGCCGTCCTGGCCGGGCAGGATCTCGACGAACGCGCCGTACGCTTCGACCCGCCGCACCTTCCCGGTGTACACCTTGCCGATCTCCGGCTCCTGCGTGAGGCTCTCGATGATCTCGATCGCCTTCATCGCCGCCGCCTCGTCGGACGAGGCGATCGACACCTTGCCGGAGTCCTCGACGTCGATCTTGCAGCCGGTCGCCTCGATGATCGAGCGGATCGTCTTGCCGCCCGAGCCGATCACGTCGCGGATGCGGTCGCGCGGGATCTGGATCGTGAAGATCCGCGGCGCGTAGCGGGAGATGTTCGGCCGCGGGCTCGCGAGCGCCGAGGCCATCTTCTCGAGGATGTGAAGGCGTCCCTCGCGCGCCTGCTCGAGCGCCTTCTCGAGGATGTCCCGCCGCAGGCCCTTGATCTTGATGTCCATCTGCAGGGCCGTGATGCCCTCGCGCGAGCCGGCGACCTTGAAGTCCATGTCGCCGTAGTGGTCCTCCTGGCCGGCGATGTCGGTCAGGACCGCGTAGCGGTCGCCCTCGGAGACGAGACCCATCGCGACGCCCGCGACCGGCGCCTTGATCGGCACGCCGGCGTCCATGAGCGAGAGGGTGCCCGCCGCAGACGGTCGCCATCGAAGAGGAACCGTTCGACTCGAGGATGTCGGAGACGACGCGCACGGTGTACGGGAACGCGTCCTCGGAGGGCAGCATCGGCGCGAGCGACCGGCGCGCGAGGTTGCCGTGCCCGATGTCGCGGCGGGAGGGGCCGCGCATGAACTTGGCCTCGCCGACGGAGAACGGCGGGAAGTTGTAGTGGAGGAGGAACGTGTTCTCGCTCTCGCCCTCGTACTCCTCGATGATCTGGGCGTCGTCGGAGGTGCCGAGCGTCGCGGTGACGAGCGCCTGCGTCTCGCCGCGCGTGAACAGCGCGGAACCGTGCGTGCGGGGAAGCAGACCCACCTCGCAGGAGATCGGGCGGATCTCCGAGAAGGCGCGGCCGTCGAGCCGGCGGCCGGCCATGATGGTCTCGCGCGTCAGGACCTTGACGAGGTCGTCGGCGGCCTTGGCCACCTGCTTGCGCTTGTCCGCCTCGGCCTCGGGAACGAGGGAGACGGCGGCCTTCTTGACGGCCTTGATCTCGGCGTACGACGCGATCTTGTTGGGCATCGTCATCGCCGCCAGCATCGGCTCCTGCCAGGCCCGCCGGACCTCGGCGAAGAGCTCGGGGGAGTACAGCTCGGGAGAGGTCCAGTTCGGCTTCTGAAATCCGCCGCGGCGCTGGAGCTCCTTCTGGGCGGCCACGATCTCGCGGCACGCCGTGTGGCCGAAGAGGATCGCGTCGATCACGTCGCGCTCGGAGACCTCGCGGGCGCCGGCCTCGACCATGCACACCGCGTCCTCGGTGCCGCAGACGATCAGGTCCATGTCGGACTTGTCGCGCTCGGCGTTCGTCGGGTTCAACACGAAGCGGCCGTCGAGGCGGCCGACGCGCACCGCGCCGACCGGCGAGGGGAACGGGACGACCGAGCACGTCAGCGCGGTGGACGCGCCGTTGATCGCGAGCACGTCGGGATCGTTCTGCCCGTCCGCCGACAGGACGAACACGATGATCTGGGTCTCGTGCGTGAAGCCCTTCGGGAAGAGCGGCCGCATCGGACGGTCGATCAGGCGGCAGGTGAGGATCTCCTTCTCGGTGGGACGGCCCTCGCGCTTGAACCAGCCGCCGGGAATCCGGCCGGCGGCGTAGGTGGCCTCGCGGTAGTCGACCGTGAGCGGGAAGAAGTCGGCGTTCTCCTTGGGCTCCTTGGCGAAGACGGCCGTGGCGAGAATGACGGTGTCGCCGTAACGGACGACGGCGGCGCCGTCGGCCTGCTTGGCGAGCTTGCCGATCTCGATGTCCATGGACTTCGAGCCGACGGGGACGGTGATCTGCTGAATCATGTTTTCACCCTTCTTTCGGAAGGGCGCCGGAACGGGGCCGGCCGCACGCAGGCGGCCGCGGAGAGACGCGGCGGACCGCGCCGGCTTCGAAGCCCGGCGCCCGGTTCGGTTACTTGCGCAGGCCGAGGCGCTCGATCAGCTTGTGATACCGATCGACGTCTTCGCCGCGGAGATACTCGAGGAGCCGGCGCCGGCGCCCGACCATCTGCAAAAGACCGCGGCGGGAATGGTGATCCTTCGCGTTCGACTGGAAGTGCTCGGTCAAATACGCGATGCGCTTGGTCAACAGCGCGACCTGGACCTCGGGAGAGCCCGTGTCGGTTTCGTGCGTCCGGTATTGCGCGACGAGGTCGGCTTTACCGGACTGATATTCGGTGACGTTCACCTTTCCTCCAAACTACTCAAAACACTCACTCTTTTTATAAGCCGCGAAGAGTACCACAGAAGGAAGCCGTCCGGCCATCGGCTGTCAGCTCCCAGCCGGAGAAGGACTTATGGAGGTCCTGGCGGATGGCCGAAAGCGGATCAGGGACGGCTCCTAACCCAGCACGATCCTCGGCTTGATCATCGCCACCCCGCGGTCCCCGATGGGATTGACCTGGCCGAGCGCCAGCATGTCGTCGGCCGGGCCCACGAGCGTGACCCAGTCTCCCTCGCGGGCGTGGACGCCGCGCGCCGGAACGGACTGTCCGCGGCGGATCTTCCACGCCTCGAGCGAGGCGAGCTGCACCCGCGGGAAGGGGAACGTGACGCGCGCGAGGGGGACCGCATGCGGCGGCGCGAGGCGCTCGGCGGGCGGGAGCGCCTCGAAGCGCTCGAGCGGCAGAGCGTCATCGGCCTGAAACGTTCCGATGCGGGTGCGCCGCAGGGCCTCGAGGTGTGCGCCGCAACCGAGCTTCTCGCCGAGCTCGTTGGCGATCGATCGGATGTACGTGCCGGACGAGCAGGAGATCGAGAAGGAAACGGCGCCGTCCTTCGGCTCGTCGAATTCGAGGCGCTCGACGCGCACCTTCTTGGGGACGCTCGGCACCGCCTCGCCCCGGCGCGCCATCTCGTAGAACTTGCGGCCGCCGACCTTCTTGGCCGAGTACGGCGGCGGGGCCTGGAGGAACTCTCCGCGGAAGGCGGCCGCGGCCGCCTCGATCGCCGCCGCGCCCACGCCCGAGGCGTCGCGCTCGACCCCGACGGTCTCGCCCTCGCGATCGTACGTGGCCGTCGCGCGGCCGAGGCGGATGACGCCCTCGTAGGACTTGTCCATCAGCGTGAAGAACCCCTGGAGCCGCGCCGCGTTGCCCGCGCAGAGGAGCAGCAGCCCCGTCGCCATCGGGTCGAGCGTGCCGCTGTGTCCGATGCGCGCGACACCCGTCGCGCGGCGCGCGCGCTCGACGACGTCGTGCGAGGTCAGGCCCGCGGGCTTGTCGAGAAGCAGCAGGTAGCCCCGCTGCAGGGGATCGATCGCGATCACTCGGGCTCTCCCTCCGGATCGCCCTCGCCCCCCTCCGCGGGACGCACCTGGTGCAGGAGCTCCTCGATGCGCGCGCCGCGCTCGAGCGAGCGGTCGGCGACGAAGTGCAGCTCGGGCGCGTAGCGCAGCTGACAACGCTGTCCGACCTCCCGCCGCAGGTACCCGGCGGCGCGGCGCAGGGCCGCGAGCGCCTGCGTGCGCTCGGCATCGCCGCCGAGGCACGAGAAGAAGACGCGGGCGGACTTCAAGTCCCCCGGCATCTCGACGTCGGTGATCGTGACGCGCTTCAAGTCGGGATCGTGCGCCTCGAGGAGGAGCAGCCGCGACAGCTCCGCCCGGACCACGTCGGCCACCCGCTGCGCGCGGCGGGATTCTTTCTTCATCGCCCGTCCCCCACGTGGATGAACTCGTTCCGGTAATCCAGGATCTCGCCGTCCAGATTTTCCTCGACGAAGCGGAGCACGTGCTGGAGCAGCGCATCGAGCGGGGGCTGCTCGCCGCCGATCACCGCGACGCCGAGGCACGCGCGCTGGAGCAGGTCCTGGTCGCCGACCTCGGCCGCCGAGACATGGAACTCGGCGCGGATGCGCGTCTTCAGGCTCTTGACGATCATGCGCTTTTCCTTCAGGCCGCGGCAGCCCGGCAGGTGCAGGTCGAAGAGGGCGTAGGCGAGGACCATGCTGAATGAGCCGTCCGCCGGAAGCCTCGAAGCAATTGTTCGGCTGCCGGCCTCCGGCGACCGGCTGCCGGCTCTCAGGCCCCCAGGACCCCCGCGACCTTCTCGATCTGGTAGGCCTCGATGACGTCGCCGATCTTGACGTCCTGGTACCTCTCGAGACCGATGCCGCACTCGAAGCTCTGTTTGACTTCCGACACGTCGTCCTTGAAGCGCCGGAGCGAGCCGATCTTTCCCTCGTAGACGACGCGGTTGTCGCGCAGGAGGCGGACCTGGGCGCTGCGCGGGATCGTGCCCTCGGTGACGTAGCAGCCGGCGATCACGCCGAACTTCGGCACCTTGAACGTGTTGCGCACCTCGGCGCGGCCGCGCGCGACCTCCTTCAGCGTCGGGTCGAGCAGGCCCTCCATCGCCTTCTTCATCTCGTCGGTGACGTTGTAGATCACCGTGTGGAGGCGGATCTCGACGCCGGCCTTCTCGGCCTCCTCGGCCGCCTTCTTCTCGGGCCGGACGTTGAAGCCGACGATGATCGCGCCCGACGCCGAAGCGAGGAGCACGTCGTTGATCGTGACCGCGCCCACGCCCGCGTGGAGCAGCGAGACCTTCACCTTGTCGTTCGAGAGCGCCTTGAGCGACTGCGAGAGCACCTCCATCGAGCCCGACACGTCGGTCTTGAGGATGAGCGGCAGGTCCTTGATCTTGCCTTCCTGGATCTTCGAGAAGAGCTGCTCCAGCGAGACGCGCGAGCTCGCGGCCATGGCCTTGTCCCGCTCCCGCAGCTGCCGGAACGCGACGACCGAGCGCGCCTTCGTTTCGTCCTCGACGACCTGGAAGGCGTCGCCCGCCTGGGGCAGGTCCTCGAAGCCGGTGACTTCCACCGGCGTGGCCGGACCCGCCTCGGCGATCTTCTCTCCGCGGTCGTTCTGCATGGAGCGCACGCGCCCGAAGACCGAGCCCGCGAAGAAGACGTCGCCGACCCGGAGCGTGCCGGCCTGGACGAGCACCGTGGCTACGTTGCCGCGGCCCGCCTCGCGCCGCGCTTCGAGCACGACGCCGCGCGACTCCCCGGAGGCCGGCGCGGTCAGCTCGCCCATCTCGGCGACGAGGTTGATCAGCTCGAGGAGATGGTCGATGCCCTCCTTCTTCAGGGCCGAGATCTCGGCGGAGGGAGTGTCGCCGCCCCACGCCTCGAGGAGGACGCCCTGATCGGCGAGCTCCTTCTTCACGCGGTCGACGTTGGCGTTCGGCTTGTCGATCTTGTTGATCGCGACCACGATCGGGACCTTCGCGGCCCGGGCGTGAGCGATCGCCTCGATCGTCTGGGGCATCACCGCGTCGTCGGCGGCCACCACGAGCACGACGATGTCCGTCGCCCTGGCGCCCCGGGCGCGCATCGAGGTGAACGCCTCGTGGCCCGGCGTGTCGAGGAAGACGATCGGCTTGCCGTGCACGTCGACGCGGTACGCGCCGATGTGCTGCGTGATGCCGCCCGCCTCGCCGGCGGCGACGTTCGTCTGCCGGATCGCGTCGAGAAGTGACGTCTTGCCGTGGTCGACGTGGCCCATGACCGTCACGACCGGTGCGCGCGGCACGCGGGCGGCGGACGCGCTACCCTCTCCCTCCCGCGCGGAGCGCGAGAGGTCGAGCTCTTCCTCGAACGAGACGACCGCGGCCTCGACGCCGATCTCCTTGGCGATCTGCACCGCCGTCGGCGCGTCGAGCGTCTGGTTGACCGTCGCGAGAATGCCCCGCTGCATGAGCAGCCGCTGGATGTCGCGGGCGAGCACGCCGAGCTTTTCGGAGAGCTCCTTGACCGTGACGCCCTCGCTGAAGAACACGGGCCCGGTCGGGGCCGGCTTCTTGAACTCGAGGAGCTTTCCGGAATCGTGGGCGCGCGTCTCCTTGGCGGCTCGCCGGATCGCCGACTTCGAGGCCGGACGCTCGACGGCCGGAGTCTCCGTCGCCTCGCCCGTCTTCTCGATCAGCGGAAGCGAGATGTCCGAATAGGTGTCCTCCTGATACGTGCCGACGAACTCCCGCAGGTCGACCTCGTCGGCAACCGTGATCTTCGGGCGCGCGCCGCGCTTGCCCGCGGCGGCCTTCTTCTTCTCCTCCTCGCTGTCCTTCTTGCGCTTCGGGGCGCCGCGATCGGCACCGGCGGGCGCGGGGCGGCCGGCCGGAGCGCCCGGCCGCGGCGGCCCGCCGAGCGGGCGGGCACCGGGGCCTCCGGGCGCGGGGCGATACACCGACGGACCCGGGGGCCTTCCCATCGGACGGCCGACGCCGGCCGCGGGACCCATCGGCCTTCCCGCCGCGGGACCCATGGGCCGGCTGGCGGCCGGGCCCATCGGACGGCCGGCGCCCGCCGCCGGGCCCATCGGGCGCTGCAGCGGTCCCGCCGGACGCGGACCGGCGGCGGGACCGGTCGGACGCGGCGGGACGACCGGTCGCGGCGGGAGAACGATCTTGCGGGGCAGCGGCGGCGCGGCCGGCTTCGGAGCGGGCGCGGGCGCCGGTTCCGGTTCTTCCGCGACGACCGCGGTGCGCGCCGGTTCGGACGCGGCGCGCGGGGCCTTCGCCTCGGCCGTCTCCGCGACCTTCGCGGGGGCGGCGGCGGCGGGCTCGGGCTCGAGAGGCGGCGGCGGCTCGGCCGGCTTTCGGCGGCTCTCCGTCTCGACCGGCGAGGCCTCGGCGGCCTGGGCCGCGGGCCCGAGCGGCTTATCGATGACCTTGATGCGGTTCAGCGCGCTCTTCTGGGGACGCGCGGCGCGCGCCTCCGTGTCGCGCACGATCAGCTGCTTCGGCGCGTGGGTGCGCCCCTGCAGGATCGCGAGGACGGTCGACTCGTCGAGCGCCGCCTGGGGCGACTTGACGTCGACGCCGATCGATTGCAAAAGGAACAGAACCTCCTTGGAGGGGAGGCCCATCTGTTGCGCGAGCTCTTCGACTCGGATCTTTCCCATGGGGCGCGTTCTACTCCCTGACACCCGTCTCGGCGGGGGCCTCGCTGGCGGCTTCTTCTTCGGTTCCGGCTTCGTACTCGCCCTCTTCCTCGGGGGGCGGGCTCGCCTGGGCCGCGTGCGCGGCCTCGAGGATCTTCTCCGCGGACTTCTCGCCGATCCCGGGGATCTCGGCGAGCTCGGCCGCGGACTTTTCGAGGAGGTCGCCGAGCGTCGCGATGCCCGCCTCGGCGAGCCGCTCGGCCGTCTTCTCGCCGACGCCGTCGATCTCCGCCACCGGCGTCTGCCGGCGGCGCGACGCCTCGAGCATGCGCGAGAGGGCCTGCGCCACCTCGCCCTTGACCTCGCTCTCGCCCTTGATCTCGATCTTCAGGCCGATCAGCGCGGAGGCGAGGCGGACGTTCTGCCCCTTCTTGCCGATCGCGAGCGACAGCTGATCGTCCTCGACGACGCAGTCGAGGCTCATGGTGGCGTCCTCGTGGTGGATCGGCGACACGCGCGTGATCTTGGCCGGGGCGAGCGCGTTCTGGGCGAACGTGATCAGGTCGTCCGAGTAGAGGATCACGTCGATCTTCTCGCCGTGGAGCTCCCGCATGATCGACTGGACGCGGCTGCCGCGCATGCCGACGCAGGCCCCGACCGGATCGACGTCGCGCTCCCGCGAGCGGACCGCGACCTTCGCGCGCTCGCCCGGCTGGCGGACCGCTCCCTTGATCACGACGGTGCCGTCGTAGATCTCCGGCACCTCCATCTCGAAGAGCCGGATCAGGAGCCGCGGGTCGGTGCGCGAGAGCACCAGCTGCGGCCCCTTCGGGTTCTTGTGGACGTCGTACAGGATCGCGCGGATCCGCTCTCCCTGGCCGTAGCGCTCCGCGCGCGACTGCTGGTCGCGCGGGATGATCGCCTCGGTCTTGCCGAGGTCGACGATCATGTCGCCGCGCTCGAAGCGCTTGACGGTCCCGTTCATCAGCTCGCCCACCTTCGGGTGGTACTCGTTGTAGACGTTGTCGCGCTCGGCCTCGCGGACCTTCTGGTAGAGGACCTGCTTCGCCGTCTGCGCCGCGATGCGGCCGAGGCCTACCGTCTCCCGGTAGATGCGGACCTCGTCGCCCAGGGCGACCTCGTGCACCTCCACCGGAGCCTCGCCCTCGCCGGCCGGCCGGAGCACCCGAACCTCGGCGCGGGTGCCCTTCTCCGCCACGAGCGATTGCGCCTCGTCGAGCAGGATCTGCGGCGGCGGCTCCTCCGACTCGGTGTCGAGCTCCACGACGACCGTGCGCGGCGAGTAGACGGTCATCGCGCCGGTCTGCCGGTCGATCAAGGTCACCATCGCCTTATCGTGGTAGTACTTGCGCGCGGCCGAGGACATGGCCTCCTCGAGCGCGCCGAACATCTTCTCCGCGTCGATGTCCTTCTCGCGCGAAACCTGTCGGATGACCGACGGATCGATGATCATGACAACCCGCTCTCCTATCGCCCCGGACCCTCTCGCCGCGGCCACTCGAAGTCCAGCCGGGCGAGCCGAATATCGCCGAAACGGACATTATAGGTTTTGTGTTCCAGCTCATCAACGACGGTGAGCCGGTCGCCGTCGACCGATTCGAGCCGGCCCGCGAAGTTGCGCGCCGGCGAGAGCGCCGGCGGCCTTCCCGAGATCTCGCGCTGCGGCTCGGGCACGACCGGCTCCTCGGTCTTCACGCGCACGCGCCGGCCGACGAAGCGCCGCGCGTCCTCGACCGTGTAGAGCTTGCGGTCGAGACCCGCCGAAGAAACCTCGAGCGTGTACCGGTGGGCGATCTCGTCGGCGGCATCGAGCACGGCGGAGGCTTCGCGCGATACCGCTTCGCAGTCGTCGACCGTGGCGGCGCTTCCGTCCGCCCGCTCGAGCACCAGGCGCAGCACCGTCGCGCGTCCGGCCCCCGCGGTCTCGATGGCGAGCAGACGGCACCCCTTTTCCTCGGCGATGGCGCCAATTTCCCGTGTCGTTTTCTCTCCCAAAGGCGTTTTCATCGAACAAAAAAGCGGGCCTCTGCCCGCAACGATCGAAACGCGCGGTTTATATCAGAAGAGCCGGAACGGGGGTAGGGGAGCCGGGCGCGCGCGCGGGCCGCGGGGCGGTCGCGGGGCACTCTTCTTAGTCCTTCTCCGGCATCGGTTTGCGTTCCGTACAATGCCGAGAATCACCGGGCGAATTCACGTGTTATGCGTTGGAGGCGCCCGGTTGCCCAAGGAGAGTTGCGTGCCCGATACCGAAGAGCAGGATCTGCCGTTCGCGCGCAGCTCGATTGCGGCGATCGGCGCGCGGCGCCGCTGGCGCCTCTTCGGAGGGCTGGTCGAGGACGAGAGCGCCGACGGGGACGGGGCCGCGCCGCCCGCCGCGTCGAAGGAGAGCGAAAACGACGACGGTCCCCCCGGGCGCAGCATGCTGGGCGTCTTCTCGGGACCGGCCGCCGCGAGCCGGGAGACGGACGCGGCGCTCCGGTTCCTGAAGGAGGCCTCCGCCGTCGCCGACGAGGAACCGCCCAACCGCAGCATGCTCGGCATGCTCGCCGACGCGTCCGGCGGCGCCGCACCCGAGGAGGAGACCGGCGGACCGGCGTCCATGCTCGCCCTCGACGGAGCGGCGGGCCCCGGGGCCGAGGCGGAGGCGGTCGGTCCGCTGACGCAGCACAGCACGATCGCCGAGCTCGCGGGTCTCGAGGAGCACGTCGGCAGCGACTGGCCGATCGAGCGGGGCGTGCTGATCTCGCTCCTCTTCCACATCTCGCTGATGCTGATGCTGCTGCTCTTCCCGGCGCGGCTGCCGAAGGGCAGCGACCTCTTCTCCATGCTCCAGCCGCCGCCGAAGTCCGACGACGGCCCGATCCCCGTCATCCTGGACGCTCCCGGCATGCCCCGCCCGAACCCGAAGCCGGCGCCGCTCTCGGACGCCGACCGCCGCGCCGGCGGGGGCGACCGCTCGCGCCCGAAGGCGGACACGCCCTTCGTGCCGCCCTCTTCGGGGATCGCGGGACTCTCGCCCGGGCCGCGCGCCCCGCGGGTTCCCGGCGGTCCCCCGGCGCCGCGTCCGGCGCCCCAGGGCGAGCACGGAACGGTTCGCCAGAAGGCGGGAGAGAGCCAGCTCGCCGAACAGCAGAAGTCCGACCCGAAGACCGCCGAGTACCCCAACCAGCTCCCGGCGCCGTCGCGGGGGCAGCCGACCGGGCCGCGCGAGATCGGCAAGCTCGCGGGGCTCGACCGCGCGATCCAGGAGGCGGCGCGCAGCGCGGTCGCCTCGCAGGGCGGCGAGGGCGGCGCTCCGCAGGGAAACCCCGACGGCGGATACGTCGATTCGGGGCCCCTCTCCTTCGACACGAAGTGGTACGACTGGGGCGCCTACGCGGCCGAGATGATTCGTCGGATCAAGCTCCACTGGGATGTGCCGGAGCTCGCCCGTCTCGGCTGGAAGGGGAGCCTGACGGTGCGTTTCTACATCCTCGCGGATGGACGAGTGGCGGACGCGAAGATCATCCGCTACTCCGGGATCCCGCCTTTCGACAACGCGGCGATCCAGGCGATCCTGAAGTCCTCCCCTTTCCGGCCGCTCCCCGACGAGCTCCACGAGGATCGCGAGGGCGTGACCGTGACCTTCCTGTACAACATGCGTATCGACGAGGAGGGCCGGCCGCAGTGAACGATCCGGAAGAGATCCGAGCCGCTCTCGAATCGGCGGCGACGATCGCCGTCGTCGGATGCTCGCCGAACCCGCTGCGGCCGTCGAACGAGATCGCGCGATACCTGAAGGAGGAGGCCGGTTACCGGGTCGTGCCGGTCAATCCGCACCACGCCGAGATCCTCGGGGAGCGCTGCTATCCGTCGCTCGCGGACGTCCCCGCCGACGTCCGGATCGACGTCGTGGACGTGTTTCGCCGCTCCGAGCACGTCGCCGCGGTCGCCCGCGAAACGATCGCCCGCCGCGTTCCCTTCTTCTTCATGCAGCTCGGGGTCGAGGATCCCGCCGTCGCCCGCGGCCTCGAACAGGCCGGCATCGGCGTGGCCATGAACCGCTGCATCCTCGTGGAGCATCGAAGGTTGGGGATCCGTCCTAAATCGAGGAATGCCGAGTCCCTCCCCGGGGTTTCTTCGTTGTCCCGACACGGGACCTGAAAAACAGGAGTAAGACTTCCGTATGGAAAAGACCACGAAACGCGCCCTTTCCCTCACCGCCCTGATCGCCGCGGCGGTCGTCTTCGGGATGGTCGTCGCGAGCTCCGTCAACATCACCCCGCGCTCCGAGGCGCAGCGCGAGGCGGCGGCGCCCCCCCGCGCCCACGTCGTGGGCACCGGGGCCCCATCCTTCGCCGACATCGCCCAGGAGGCCATGCCGTCCGTCGTGTCGATCACGTCGACCGACATCGTCAAGGGCAGCCAGGGCCGCCGTTACTCGAACCCGTTTGGCGGCGGCGGCGAAGGCGATCCGTTCGAGTTCTTCTTCGGACCGGGCAACCCCCACGGCCGGCAGAACGACGACGAGGAGCACAAGCAGGTGCAGGGCGGCACGGGCTTCATCATCTCGGACGACGGCTACATCGTCACGAACAACCACGTGATCGAGGGGGCCGACAAGATCGAGGTCCGGATCAACAACAAGGAGAAGTACACGGCCAAGCTGATCGGCCACGACACGGCCACCGATCTCGCGTTGCTCAAGGTCGAGACCAAGCAGCGCCTGACGCCGCTGCCGCTCGGCGACTCCGAGAAGCTGCGGGTCGGGGAGTGGGTGATGGCGATCGGCGACCCCCTCGCCTTCGACAAGACCGTCACCGTCGGCGTCGTCTCGGCCAAGCAGCGCTCCGGTCTGACGGCGGACCCGGCGACCCGCTCCTTCGAGAACTACATCCAGACCGACGCGGCCATCAACTTCGGCAATTCCGGCGGCCCGCTGATCAACGTCAATGGCGAGGTCATCGGCATCAACACCGCGATCTTCCGCCCCGCGCAGAACATCGGGTTCGCCGTTCCCGTGAACACGCTCAAGCAGATCCTTCCCCAGCTCCGCGAGAAGGGGACGGTGACCCGCGGGTTCCTGGGGATCAACATCGTCAACGTCGATTCCGATCGAGCGGCGGCCTTCAACCTGAAGTCCGAGGACGGCGCCTTCGTCGAATCCGTCGAACCCGGCAAGCCCGCCGACAAGGCCGGCGTGAAGCCCGGCGACACGATCGTGAAGGTCGACAGCGTGCCGGTCAAGGAGACCCGAGATCTGATCGGCTACGTCTCCGGCAAGGCGCCGGGCAGCAAGGTGCAGCTCGACGTCATCCGCGACGGCAAGCCGGTCGCGCTCACCGCGAACCTCGCCGAGCGCAAGGACGAGTCCAACGGGAAGGAGCCCGAGAAGGCCTCGTCGGACGACTCGCACGAGCGGATCGGCATCCAGGTGACGGAGCTGACGCCGCAGGTCCGGCAGATGCAGCGCCTCAAGGCGGACGTCGACGGCCTGCTCGTCGTGCACGTCAAGGAGGTTTCGGCCGCGGCCGACGCCGGCATCCAGGAGGGCGACATCATCACGCAGGTCAACGGCCAGAAGGTCGGCTCGACCGAGGATTTCGGCAAGGTGGTCTCGCGCGCGAAAAAGGGCGACTACCTGAAGCTCTACGTCTACCACCCGAGGGCGAATGTCTCGACCTTCGCGCTCGTGAAGATCGGCGACTGACGCCAGACTGACTTTCATCCATTTCTCATGTCGCGCCCGCCGAGAGGCGGGCGCGGCCGTTTTCGCGGGTTCGCGGCAAGCTTTTCTCGGAACCCCGGTCCCGCCGGCTACGGGGCCGTGCTTCCGACGCGGCGTTCCCTCGCCGCAAAGGGAATAACCGTCTCGTCGCGTCTGTAGGGGAGGGCGATGGCTCAGAGGGTGCTCGTCGTCGACGACGATCAGGCAATCCGCGACACGCTGCGGATGGTGCTCGAATACGAGGGCTTCGAGGTGGCGACGGTCGGCGACGGGCGCGCGGCGCTCGAGGCGCTCGACGAAGCGCCGTTCGCGGGCGTGCTGCTCGACATCAAGATGCCGGGCATGGACGGGCTCGAGACGCTCGACCACATCGTGTCGCGCGAGGGGGCGCCGCCGGTCCTGATGATCTCGGGCCACGGCGACATCGCCACGGCGGTCGAGTCCACGCGCCGCGGGGCCGTTGACTTCCTCGAGAAGCCGCTGCAGCGCGAGCGGGTGCTCGTCTCCGTCCGCAACGCGCTCTCGGGCAACCGGCTCCGGACCGAGAACCAGGAGCTGAAACGCCGCGTCGAGGACGCGTCCGTGCTGCTCGGCGACAGCGAGCCGATGAAGCGGCTCCGGTCCGAGATCGGGCGCGCCGCGCCGACGGGGGCGACGGTGCTGATCCTCGGCGAGAGCGGCACCGGCAAGGAGCTGGTCGCCCGCGAGATTCACGCCGCCTCGCGGGTCGCTCAGGGACCGTTCGTGCAGGTCAACTGCGCCGCGATCCCGGAGGAGCTGATCGAGTCGGAGCTCTTCGGCCACGAGAAGGGTTCCTTCACGGGCGCGGTGCGCAAGCAGATCGGCAAGTTCGTCGAAGCGGACGGCGGGACCATCTTCCTCGACGAAGTCGGCGACATGTCGGCCCGCGCGCAGGCGAAGGTGCTGCGGGTGCTCGAGGTCGGCGAGGTCGAGCCGGTCGGCGCCGCGAAGGTCGGCCGCGTCGACGTGCGCGTCATCGCGGCCACCAATCGCGATCTGTCCGAGTCGATCCGCCAGGGCCGCTTCCGCGAGGACCTCTACTTCCGGCTGAACGTCGTGCCGCTGACGACGCCGCCGCTCCGCGAACGCCGGGAGGACATTCCCGCGCTCGTGGCGCACTTCGCACGGGTGTTCGCGGAACGCGACCACCGCAAGCCGCGCCGCTTCGGCGCCGCGGCGATGGGGGTGCTCGCGTCGCGCGCCTGGCCGGGCAACGTCCGGGAGCTGCGCAACCTCGTCGAGCGCGTGCTCATCATGACCGACGCCGATCCGATCGACGCCCGCGACCTCCCGCCCGAGGTCCGTGTCCAGCCGGCGGAGATCTCGAACCGCGGCCTGGAACTCGCGACGCTGTCCGATTTCAAGGAATTCGCGGAGCGCGAGTTTCTCGTCGCCCGTCTGCGGGAAAACGGCTGGAACATCAGCCGCACGGCCGAGGTGATCCAGACTCCACGGTCGAATCTCTACAAGAAGATCGAGCACCACAAGATCAACCGGGAGAACGACGGGCACTAGTCCCGCGCGCGGGCCGGCCTGCCATCTGGCTTAGACTGCGCCGCGATGATCACGCTCCGCGATTTCGAGGAGACCGGCGCCCTCCTCACCGGCCACTTTCGGCTATCCAGCGGGCTGCACTCCGACCGCTACCTCCAATGCGCGCGGCTGCTCATGTGGCCCGACCGCGCCGAGCGCGCCGGGCAGGAGCTCGCGCACAAGCTCCGCGCCTTTTCACCGCGCGCGGTGGTCTCGCCCGCTCTCGGGGGCGTCATCATCGGCCACGAGACCGCTCGCGCCCTGCGCATCCCCGGAATGTTCGTCGAGAGGAAGGACGGCGCCTTCGCGCTGCGGCGGGGCTTCGCGCTCGATCGCGGTGAGCCGGTCGTCGTCGTCGAGGACGTGTTCACCACCGGCAAGTCCACGCGTGAGGCGTCGGCCGCCGTCGAGGCGGCGGGCGCCCGCGTCCTCGCCGTCGGCTCGATCGTGGACCGGGGCCTGCCGGCGGGCGCCTTTTCGGTGCCTTCGCGCTCCCTCCTGTCGCTCTCGGTGCCGTCGTGGCCCGAGGCGGAGTGCCCGCTCTGCCGGAAGGGCCTCGCCATCGACGCGCCCGGCAGCCGCTTCAGCGCGCGCTGAACGCGCGCCTCAGGGCGCTCGCCGGCGCGCGCTCCGTCACGCCCCGAGCTCTTTCGCGAGCGCGCGCAGGAGGGCGCCCCCGTCTCCCTTCCACGCGCTCCCGTGCATGCACGCGAGAGTCGCCGGCTCCGTCGCGGCGAGCTCCTCCAAGATCGGTCCGGCGTTCTTCGAGTGCGAGTAGTAGTCCATCGGCTTGCGGAACGCCTCGCTCGGGCCGAGGATGTCGGACTCCGTGATCGCCGTCTCGGCGGTGCCGCCCTGGGTGAACAGGTCGCCGCACAGAAGCGTCCTCGTCGTCTCCTCGAACAGGAAGCCGGTCTCCCACCCGTGCGGCACCTGCGGGGCGTCGAACCACCGCACGACGCGCTTTCCCAGCCGGAGCGTTTCGCGGTGGGCGAGCGGGCGGGGGGGACGGTCGGCGAAATCCTCGACCGAGACCATCGCCGCCACCTGCCCGCAGACGGGGGCCGCCGACGGCGCCTCGGCGAGGAGCAGGTTCAGCGCCCCGCACTCGTCGGACTCGAAGTGCGAGAAGGCGACGTGGCGGAGCCGCGCGACCGGCATCACGGAAGCGATCGCCTCCCGGACGAGCGGGTACATGCGCTTCAGTCCCGTGTGAAAGAGCAGCGGCTCGTCGTCGACGACGAGGTACTGGTTGAACGAGAACCCTCCCGGGACGAGGGGCAGCGGCGTCGAGATGCGGTAGATGCCTCCGTCGATCTCGTGCACGTTCGTTCCGGACTGGGAATTGGTGATCATCCGCTTTCCTCCGGACGGGATTTTATGCGCGTCGGGCCGTCCTCCCGTAAGATGGCCGCATGGATGTCCGAAGCGTCTGCGTCTACTGCGGCTCGAGCCCGACCCTCGATCCCGCCGTCGAGAAGGAGATCCGGGGGTTCGGGCGTGAGCTCGCGGCTCGCGGCGTGCGGCTCGTCTACGGCGGCGCCTCGAAGGGACTGATGGGCGCCATCGCCGACGAGGTGCTCTCGGCGGGGGGCCGGGTGGTCGGGATCATCCCGAAGGCGCTCGAGGGCCGAGAGTCGGCGCACCGCGGTCTCACCGAGCTGAAGGTCGTCGGCACGATGCACGAGCGCGAGCAGCTCATGTTCGACTTGTCGGACGCGTTCGTCGCGTTTCCCGGGGGCTTCGGCACGATGGAAGAGGTCATCGAGATGATCACGTGGAAGCAGATGGGCATCCACGGAAAACCCATCGTGATCGCGAACATCGGCGGCTACTTCGACCCCCTGCTGGCCCAGTTCGAGCGCGCCGTCTCGAAGAAATACGCGCGGACCGAGGATCGCATCCTCTTCGGGGTGGCGGACTCGACGAAGGCGATCCTGACGTTCCTCGAGGGCGCGCCGGTGCTGTCTCGGAAGGCGGGGGACTGGGCATAACCGTCGCCTCCGCTTCCGTCGCCTCCGCTGCCCTGCGGGATCTGCGGCCTGCGGCCGCACCGGCGAACGGCTCGCCCCACTGGGGCTCGACCGTTCGCCTGATCCCTCCGCTTCGCTCCGGCTCCCCGCGGCGTGAGCCTCCTCCCTCGCTCCGCTCGGGAGACTTCTCACGCCGCGAGCTGAAGGACCAGCGTCGCTCAGCAGGCAACTCTCTCGACCTCCGAAGTGGGGGAGAGTGCGGGGTGACAGGGGTCGTTTGCCGGGGAATCGCGCCTCTGGTACATTGCGCGATCCCGGCGGTCTTCGACCCCGGGAAGGTTCTTTCACAATCAGGGACGAGGGCCGGGATCAAAATGCCCTGCGGGCTTCCGGCCGGCAGCCCCCCGGGAAACCGGGATCGAAGAACAGGCTCGTAGCTCAGGGGGAGAGCACCACATTGACACTGTGGGGGTCAGCGGTTCAAATCCGCTCGAGCCTACCAAGCTTCTTCGACGCACAGGCGCTTAGCTCAGCCGGGAGAGCGCTTCCTTCACACGGAAGAGGTCAGCGGTTCGATCCCGCTAGCGCCTACCAGTAGACTGTTCCAACGCGGGGTGCCCGCGTTTTTGTTTTTTTGGACGAGAGAAGGAGAGAATGGAAGCCCTGGCGCACACGGTGACGCTCACATTGCCCGACGGTTCGACGCGTACGGTCCCGTCCGGGACGACCGTGCGCGAGGTCGCCGAGGGCATCGGGCCGCGCCTGGCCAAGGACGCGCTCGCGGGCAAGCTCGACGGGCGTCTCGTCGACCTCTCCGCGCGCGTCGAGAGCGACGCGCGGGTCGAGATCGTCACGGCGAAGTCGCCGGAGGCCCTGCCTCTCTATCGCCATTCGACGGCCCACCTGACGGCACACGCCGTCAAGCGCCTGTTCCCCGCGGTCCAGATCGGCATCGGCCCGGCGATCGAGGACGGCTACTACTACGACTTCAACCCCGCGCGACCGTTCACGCCCGAGGACCTCGCGGCCATCGAAGCGGAGATGCGCCGGATCATCGCCGAGGACGATCCGGTCGAGCGCCTCGAGATGTCGAAGGACGAGGCGATCCGGATCTTCGACGGGCAGAAGGACGCCCTGAAGGTCGAGATCATCCGGGGAATCCCCGACGATCACGTCTCCTGCTATCGCCAGAAGGACTTCATCGATCTCTGCCGCGGGCCGCACGTGCCCTCGACGGGCAGGCTCGGCGTCTTCAAGCTGACGCACACGGCCGGCGCCTACTGGAAGGGCGACGAGAGAAACCCGATGCTCCAGCGGATCTACGCCGCCTGCTTCCTGACGCAGAAGGAGCTCGACGAGCACCTGCGCCGGATCGAGGAGGCGAAAGCGCGGGACCACCGGAAGCTCGGAAGAGAGCTCGACCTCTTCTCCTTCCATCCGTGGGCGCCCGCGTCGCCGTTCTTCCATCCGAAGGGCGCGGTCCTCTACAACGAGCTCCTCGAGTACCTGCGCTCCGAGTACCGGGGCCGCGGCTACCAGGAGGTCCTGACGCCGCAGATCTTCGACGCCGAGCTCTTCAAGCTCTCGGGCCACTACCAGAACTACCACGAGAACATGTACTGGACGGAGATCGACGAGCGGGAGTTCGGCGTCAAGCCGATGAACTGCCCCGGCCACTTCCTGCTCTTCCAGACGCGCCTGTGGTCGTACCGGGACCTGCCGGTGCGCTTCGCCGACTTCGGCCGCCTGCACCGGTACGAGCTCTCCGGCGTGACGGCGGGCCTGACGCGTGTGCGCTCGTTCTCGCAGGACGACGCGCACATCTTCACGCCCTTCGAGCGCGTCGAGGACGAGATCTTCCGCTTCCTCGAGTTCACGGACGCGGTCTACGGCGCGTTCGGGTTCACGGACGTCGAGATCTCCCTCGGACTCCGTCCCGAGAAGCGCATCGGCTCCGACGACCAGTGGGACCGGGGGGAGAAGGCGCTCGCCGCGGCGCTCGAGAAGTCGGGCCGCCGGCACGTGGTCACGCCGGGTGACGGCGCTTTCTACGGGCCGAAGATCGACTTCCGCGTGAAGGACGCGCTCGGGCGGCCCTGGCAGCTCGGCACGATCCAGTGCGACTTCGAGCACGCGGAGAGCTTCGACCTCACCTACATCGGCGAAGACGGGAAGCCGCACCGGCCGGTGATCATGCACCGCGCGATCCTGGGCTCGTTCGAGCGCTTCATCGGGATCCTGATCGAGCACACCGCGGGCAACTTTCCCTTCTGGATCTCGCCCGTGCAGGCCGTCGTGATCCCCGTCTCGGACCGGTTTGCGGACGCGGCGCGGTCCGTCGCGGCGCGGCTCTCGGCCGCCGGGCTGCGCGTCGAGCTGGACGAGAAGAACGAGAAGCTCGGCGCGCGCATCCGTCGGGCGGAGCTGACGAAGTCCCCGAGCATGCTCGTGGTGGGGGAGAAGGAGGCGGCGGCCGGCACGGTCGCCGTGCGCCTGCGCCACGGGGGCGATGCCGGCACCATGACGATCGAGGCGTTCCTCGAGGCCGCCGCGTCGGCGATCTCGGGAAGGAAGCAGGAGCTGACGACGGAGGTGAAAGATCGATAAGAAGAACATTCGCGTCAACGAGCAGATCCGGTGGAAGGAGGTCCGCCTGATCGGCGCCGAGGGCGAGGCGCTCGGCGTCGTGACCATGGTGGACGCCCTCCAGAAGGCGCGCGAGGCGGGGCAGGACCTCGTCGAGATCGCGCCGACGGCGCAGCCGCCGGTCTGCCGGATCATGAACTTCGGAAAGTTCATCTACCAGCAGAAGAAGAAGCAGCAGGACTCGAAGAAGAAGCAGAAGACGACCCAGGTCAAAGAAGTGAAGTTCCGGCCGAACATCGACGACCACGACTACGAGTTCAAGATGAAGAACATCGAGAAGTTTCTCGCGCACGGCGACAAGGTCAAGGCGACCGTGCAGTTCCGCGGCCGCGAGATGGCGCGGCGGGAAAACGGCCAGAAGGTCCTCGACCGGCTGCTGATCGATTTATCCGGCAAGGCCATCGCCGAGTCGCGCTCGGAGATGCTCGGGAATCGCCTGTACCAGATCCTCTCGCCGGTCCGTCACGAGAAGGGAACCAAGGCCGCCGGCTGACGGGGCCTTCAGGAGCAGAGACATGCCGAAACTGAAGACGCATCGAGGAGCCGCGAAGCGGTTCCGCAAGACGGCGTCCGGAAAGTTCAAGAGGGCGCAGGCGTTCAAGAGCCACATCCTCACGAAGAAGGCGCCCGGAAGAAAGCGCGGGCTCGCGCAGGGCACCAGCGTCTCGAAGGCCGACACGAAGGGCGTTCGGGAGATGCTGCCCTACGCGTAAGCCGTGAGCCGTTAGCCGTGAGCCGATCGGCTTTTTCGGCTTCCGGCTGCCGGCTCCCGGCTCACGAAACGAGACCAAGGAGAAGCAAATGCCTCGTGTAAAAAGGGGACCCAAGAGAAAGAATCGCCGATCGAAGACCCTGGCGCTCGCTAAGGGCTACTACGGCACCAAGTCGAAGTCGTACCGGATGGCGAAGCTCCAGGTGGAGAAGTCGCTCGTCTACGCCTATCGCGACCGGAAAGCGAAGAAGCGCGATTTCCGCGGGCTCTGGATCGTACGGATCAACGCCGCCGCGCGCGAGCACGAGATCTCGTATTCGAAGCTCGTCGACGGACTGAAGAAGGCCGGCAACGAGATCAACCGGAAGATGCTGGCGGACCTCGCCGTCTCGGACCCGGCGGCGTTCGGCCACCTCGTCGGCGTCGCCAAACAGGCGCTGAAGATCGCCTGACGCGTAGAACCCGGACGGCAGACTTCAGACGGCCGGCGGCAGACGTGGCGTCCGATCCCATTCAGGACCTGCTCGACTCCTTCAAGGAGGAGGTCGGGAGAGGTGTCTCGACGCGCGGCGAGTTCGAGCGCCTGAAGGGCCGTTTCCTGGGCCGCGAGAAGGGGCTCGTGCCCGAGCTCTTCGCTCGGCTGAAGACGCTCCCGCCGGCCGAGCGCGGCGCCTTCGGCGCGCGCGCGAACGCGGCGAAGACCGAGATCGAGGGAGCGGTCCGCCGTCTCGGCGCGGAGCTCGAAACGCGGGAAGCCGCCTCGCGGGACCGCGCGGCCGCCGTGGACGTGACACTCCCGGGCCGGCGCGCGCGGCGGGGAGGGCTCCACCCGATCACGATCGTCCGCCGCCGGATCGAGGACATCTTCCTGAGGATGGGCTACTCGATCGCGGACGGCCCCGAGCTCGAAAACGACTTCCACAACTTCGAGGCGCTGAACTTCCCGCCCGAGCACCCGGCGCGGGACGCCCAGGACACCCTGATGGTCGACCGCCCGGCCGCCTCGCCGCTGCTCCTGCGCACGCACACCTCGCCCGTTCAGATCCGGCAGATGCGGCAGCACGGCGCGCCGCTCCGCCTGATCGTGCCGGGGCGCGTCTACCGGAAGGACGAGGTCGACGCGACGCACTCGCCGGTCTTCCATCAGGTGGAGGGCCTCGTGGTCGACCAGGGCATCTCGATGGCCGACCTCAAGGGAACGGTCGCCGCGTTCCTCGAGGCGCTCTTCGGCCGCGGCACGAAGACGCGCTTCATCCCGACCTTCTTTCCTTTCGTCGAGCCAGGCGTCGACGTCTCGATGACCTGCATCTTCTGTCGGGGCGACGGGTGTCCGAAGTGCAAGGGTTCGGGATGGATCGAGATCATGGGCGCCGGCATGGTGCACCCCCGCGTGCTCCAGGGCGTCGCGATCGACCCCGAGGAGTACACGGGCTTCGCGTTCGGACTCGGCATCGACCGCGTCGCCCTCCTGAAGTACGGGTTTCCCGACCTGCGCCTCCTCTTCGACGGCGACGAGCGCTTCCTCGCTCAGTTTGCGGGAGAGGCATGAAGTTCTCTCTCGACTGGCTCGACGACTTCGTCGACGTCGAAGCGGCCGGAGGCGTCGACGGCGTGCGCCGGTTCCTCGACCAGGCCGGCATCCCGATCGAGTCGTTCGAACGCCGCGCCGGCGACGTGATTCTCGAAGCGGAGATCACGCCGAATCGCCCCGACGCGATGGGCCATCGGGGCCTCGCCCGCGAGATCGCGGCGATGGCCGGGCGCCCGATGCGCGAGTTCGCCGCGCGATACGCCGAGCCCGAGGGCAGCGGAGACGCGACGGAGCACCTGGCGTCGATCGTCATCCAGGTGCCGCACCTCTGCCGCCGCTTCGGCGCGCGCCTCGTGCTCGGCGTGGAGGCCCGGCCCGCGACCGAGATCGTGCGCCGCCGCCTCTCGGCCATCGGCGCGAAGCCCATCTCCGCCGCCGTGGACGCGACCAACTATGCGCTCTGGGACACCGGTCAGCCGCTCCATGCGTTCGACCTCGACCGTCTCGCCGGGGGAGTCCTCATCGTGCGCCGCGCGCGCCGCGGGGAGAAGCTCGTCACGCTCGAAGGCGTCGAGCGCGCGCTCGAGCCCTCCGACATCGTCGTCGCCGACTCGGAGCGGCCCGTCTCGCTCGCCGGCATCATGGGCGGCCTCGACACCGCGGTGACCGACGCCACCCGGAACGTGCTGCTCGAGGCGGCGTGGTGGGACCCCGCGACGGTGCGGCGCACCGCCCGCCGCCTCGGCATGCACACCGACGCGTCGCACCGCTTCGAGCGGGGCGCGGACATCGACGCCATCCCGGGCGCCCTCAACCTCGCGGCGCGCCTGCTCGTGGACGCGGCGGGCGGCGCCGTGGCGCCGGGGCTTCTCGACGCGCAGGGCAAGCTCTTTCGGATCCGCCGCACGGCGCTCCGCCTGTCGCGGCTGCGCCTCTTGTCCGGCGACGAGCGGATCGGCCTCGACTTCGCCGAGGAGGCGCTCGTCCGCCTGGGCTTCGCGACGGAGCGGAAGGGCCGCCGCCTCTCGATCACCATTCCGCTCTTCCGCGCCGACGTGCGTCGCGAGGACGATCTCGTCGAGGAGGTCCTTCGCGTGTGGGGGTACGACCGGCTGCCGTCGCGGCTGCCGGCCTCGCGCGTCGCGGGGAGCGTCCTGGAGCCTCTCCGGGGAGTCGAGGACCGGCTGAGCGATGCCGCCGCCGCGGAGGGTCTCTTCGAGACCGTGAACTATCCCTTCGTCGATCGGACAGCCGACGAGGCGCTCTGGGAGGACTGGCTCCGCCTGACCGAGTCGGCGGCGGAGCCGCTGCCGCTCGCGAATCCGCTCGACGCGTCGCGGCGGCACCTGCGCGCGACCCTCCTGCCCGGCCTTCTCGACGCCGCAGCCCGCAACCTGCGCCACGGGGCGAGCGAGGTCGGCCTCTTCGAGGTCGGCCGGGCCTTCGGCGCCGCGGGTCACACCGACCGTCCCGAATCCTTCGAGTCGCGGCGCTTCGCCTTCGCCCTCGCGGGCGAGCGGCGGCCGCACTGGAGCATTCCCGAGAAGCTGCGCTCCGCCGACTTCTTCGACGCGCGGGGAGTGGTCGAGCGCCTCCTCGAGCCGTGGGTCCCTGCCGACGAGCTGCGCTGGAAACCGGCGCGCGTCGCCGCGCTGACCGAGGGCGCCGGCGCGATCATCCGGACCGCCTCCGGCGAGCTCCTGGGTCTGGCGGGGCTCGTGTCCGGCGCCGAGCGCGAACGCCGCGGCCTCGTCGCCCCGGTCTTCGCGGGCGAGATCCTGGTCGGGGCGATCCCGCCGGGGCCTCGGCCGTTTCGCTACCGGGAGCTCCCGACCATGCCCGCGATCACGGCGGACCTCTCCTTCGCCCAGCCGCGGGACCTGACGTGGGACGAGCTGTCGCAATTCGTCCGGAGCCGGAATCTGTCGCACCTCGAATCGCTCCGCTGTCTCGACCGCTACGAGGGCGCGGGCGTCGAAGGCGGCAAGATCAAGACCACGATCCGGCTGACGTTCCGTGCGGCGGACCGCACGCTCGAACAGGAGGAAGTCAACGCCGAGGTGCGGCGTCTCGCCGAAGAGCTCGCGTCGCGGCCCGGGGTCGCGTTCGGGACTTAGAAGGGTGAGGGCACGGGCCATGCGCCCGCGGAGGAAGGATGGACACGGTCAAGGTCTTCGACACGCTGGATCGCAGAATCGAGAAGCTCCTCGGGCGCTTGAAGCAGCTCGAGGCCGAGAACGAGAAGCTGCGCGGGGACCTCGCCACCGCGCGCAAGGCCGAGAAGGACGCGGGCGAGTCGCGTGGCACGGTCGAGCGGCTCGAGCGCGAGCAGGCACTCGTGCGCGAGCGTCTCGAAAAGCTCATCCGCTCGCTGGAGGTCGCCGAGGAAAAGAAGTCTTAGTCTCTCTGCTACTTAGGGTTAGGCGTTGACTCGGTCCGCCGGCGCACCTTAGACTCGCGCCGGAAAGGAGTCAGCATCTCGTTTTGGACAAGCGGGGCAGTGTGACTCAGGTCGAGATCTTCGGGCAGACGTACAGCGTCCGCGCCGAGGGGGACAGCGGCTATATCCACGACCTTGCCCGCTTCGTCGATTCCCGAATGAAAGAAGTGGCGGAACGGACGGCGACGGTCGACACCACGAAGATCGCGATCCTCGCCGCCCTCAACATCTCGGACGATCTTTACCAGACGGAAAAGCGTCGGCACGGCGACCCCACGGATGCCAAGGCCCGTGTGGAGCGCCTGATTCGAAAACTGGACGACGCCCTGGGCGCCTGAAGGCGAAGCGTCGGCACCCCGAGCAATCGGGGAACACACGATCGGAAAAGGAAATTGGTCCTGACGGGGGTCCCGGTGGTTCTTAAACTTCGCCGGAACGGAGAGTTCCGGTCCATCGTGTAGCCGCATTTCGATCCGGCGCCCCCGGGCATTGGGGGGGCGAATGAACACAAATCTCGCGACCGCGATCGCGGCCGGCCTCGTGCTGGCGGCGGTCCTGCTCGCTGTCGGCTGGATCCTGCTGAAGAAGCGGGTCGAGCGCGAGCGTCAGGGAATCCGGACCGAGGCGGACCGGGCCCTCGCCGATGCGAGGAAGCAGGCCGACTCGAAGGTCCGCGAGGCCGACATCGAGGCGAAGGAGAAGGTCCTCGCGGCCCGCGTCGAATTCGACAAGACCGTCCAGGCGCGGCGGCAGGAGATCGCCGCGCTCGAGAAGCGGGTCCAGCAGAAAGAGGAGAACCTCGACCGCAAGCTCACGCAGCTCGAGCGGCGTGAAGAGGAGTACGGCCGCAAGGAGAAGGGCGTCGCCGACCAGCAGAAGAAGCTCGAGGACAAGCAGGCCGAGGTCGAGACGGTCGTCGAGGAGCAGAAGAAGCGCCTCGAGCAGATCTCCGGCCTGACGGCCGTCGACGCGAAGCGGGACCTGGTCAAGTCGGTCGAGAACGAGGCGCGCCTCGAGGCCGCCGGCCTCATCCGCCGGATCGAGGAAGAGGCCAACGAGCAGGCGACTCAGAAGGCCCGCCGGATCATCGGCATGGCCATCCAGCGCCTCGCCTCCGACACGGTGGTCGAGGCGACCGTTTCGGTCGTCGAGCTGCCGTCGGACGACCTGAAGGGAAGGATCATCGGGCGGGAGGGCCGCAACATCCGCGCGCTCGAGGCGGCGACGGGCGTCGACCTCATCATCGACGACACGCCGGAGGCGATCGTCATCTCCGCGTTCGAGCCCCTCCGGCGCGAGGTGGCGCGGCACGCGCTCGAGAAGCTGATCGTCGACGGCCGGATTCACCCGGCCCGCATCGAGGAGATCGTCGAGAAGGTCCGGTCGGAGCTCTGGGAAAAGATCCGCCAGGAGGGGGAGGCGACCGCGCTCGAGTTCGGGATTCCCGACCTCCACCCGGAGCTCGTGAAGATGCTCGGGCGCCTGAAGTACCGCACGTCCTACGGCCAGAACGTCCTCCAGCACTCGAAGGAGGTCGGCTGGCTCGCGATGAACATGGCGGCGGAGCTCGGCGCGAACGTCGAGGTCGTCCGGCGCGCGGGACTCCTCCACGACATCGGCAAGGCGATCGACCGCGAGATGGAGGGCACGCACCTCGAGCTCGGCCGCGAGGTCCTGAAGAAGTTCGGGGAATCGAACGAGGTCATTCACGCGATGGAGTGCCACCACGGCGACTACGAGCCGCGCTCCCTCGAGGCCGTGCTCGTCAACGGCGCCGACGCGCTCTCGGCGGCGCGGCCCGGCGCGCGGCGAGAGATCCTCGAAACCTATGTCAAGCGGCTGGAGAAGCTCGAGCACATCGCCGACGGGTTCAAGGGCGTGCAGAAGGCGTTCGCGATCCAGGCCGGACGCGAGCTCCGCATCGTCGTCGAGGCGAACCGCGTCTCCGACGACGAGGCGCTCTGGCTCTCCCGCGACATCGCGAAGAAGATCGAGGCCGAGCTGCAGTACCCCGGGCAGATCAAGGTGACGGTGATCCGCGAGACGCGGGCCGTCGAGTACGCGCGCTAGATGAACATCCTCTTCGTCGGCGACGTCGTGGGCGCCCCGGGCCGCCGGGCGCTCGTCGAGGGCCTCGAGGGAGTCATCGACCGGCACCGGATCGACTTCACGATCGTCAACATCGAGAACGCCGCGGGCGGCTTCGGCCTGACGAACGAGCTCTTCGACGAGATGTCGAAGATGCCGATCGACGTCTTCTCCTCCGGCAACCACATCTGGGACAAGAAGGAGATCTACGACGCGCTGAACGCGTCCGACCGGCTCCTCCGGCCGGCGAATTACCCGCCGGGGAACCCCGGCCGCGGCTGGACGGTCCAGAAGACCGCCGCGGGAGTCCCTGTCGGCGTGCTCAACCTTCAGGGACAGGTCTTCATGCCCGCCAACGCCGACTCGCCGTTCCGGATCGCCGACGAGGAGCTCGCCCGCGCGGGAGAGGTGAAGGTCATCGTGGTCGACATGCACGCCGAGGCGACCTCGGAGAAGGCGGCGATCAGCTGGTATCTGGACGGCCGCGTCTCGGCGGTCCTCGGCACGCACACGCACGTGCCGACGGCGGACGAGACGGTCCGGCCGGGAGGCAGCGCGTATCTCACGGACGTGGGCATGACGGGGGCCTACGAGGGCATCATCGGCTTCTCGAAGGACCGCATCATCGAGAAGTTCCTGTCCCAGACCCCGCGCGCCTTCGAGACGGCGAAGAAGGACATCCGCCTCTCCGGCGCGGTCGTCGACGTGGACGAGTCGACGGGGCGGGCCCGGAAGATCGAGCGGGTGCAGGTGAGGGTCGATTAGGGAAATTCACGACTTCTCATGAGGCTGGCTCTCACCGCGATCATCACCACCTTCAACGAAGAGGCCAACATCCTGAAGTGCCTCGAGAGCGTGGCCTTCGCCGACGAGATCCTGCTCGTCGACTCGTTTTCGACCGACCGGACCGCCGAGATCGCGAGCGCCGTCCCCAACGTGAGGGTCGTGCAGCGCCAGTACTTCGGATCCGCCGCCCAGAAGAACTGGGCGATGGACCAGATCACGACGCCCTGGCTCCTCATCGTCGACGCGGACGAGCGGATCCCCGAGCGCCTCGCGAGGGAGATCCTGTCGCTCCTCGAGCGCGGTCCGGAGGAGGACCACTACTACATCCGGCGCGAGAACGTCTTCCTCGACCGGGTGATCCGGCACTCCGGCTGGTCGACCGACAAGGTCGTGCGGCTCATGCGCCGCGGCACGGCCCGCTATCCGAACCGGCGCGTGCATGCGGACCTCGATGCCCAGGGGCCGACGCCGACGCTGCTCGCGCCGATGGTCCACTACACGTGCCGCTCGCTCGACCAGTACCTCGAGAAGCTCCACCGCTATGCGACGTGGGGCGCCGCCGACGCGTTCCGCCACGGGCGTCGCGCCGGGCCGGTCGAGCTCCTGTTCCGCCCCTTCTGGCGCTTCATGCGCATGTACGTGATCCAGGGCGGGTTCCTCGACGGCCGGCACGGACTCGTCCTCTGCGGCCTCCAGGCCTGGAGCGTGTTCCTCAAGTGGGCGAAGGTCTGGGAGTGGCACCGATTCCGCAAGAACGGCTGGCCGGTCGACCTTCCCGCCTATGATGAGGCCCCCGAGACCTGGGAAGGCCGCGGATGATCGGGGTCCTGAAGCTGCTGTTGCGGAGGCCCAAGATGCTCGCCGTCGGAGATCCGGCACCCTCGTTCGACGTCCTCGACCACACCGGCGCGCGCCGCCGACTGTCCGACTACCGCGGACGCTCGGTGGTGCTCTGGTTCTACCCGAAGGCCGACACCCCCGGTTGAACGGCGGAGGGTTGCGGGTTCCGCGACCTCTATCCGGAGTTCCAGAAGAAGAACGCGGAGATCCTGGGCGTCTCGTTCGACACCGTCGAGGAGAACGCCGCCTTCGCGAAGAAGTTCGACTATCCGTTCCCGCTCCTCTGCGACGTGAAGCGGGAGATCGGGATGGCCTACGGCGCGTGCGACGAGCCGAACGCGCAGTACGCGAGCCGGATCACGTACGTCATCGGCCCGGACGGCCGGATCGCGCAGGCGCATCCGAAGGTCTCACCGAAGACGCACCCGAAGGAGATCCTGGCGAGTATTTGAGGATTTGTGCCGCTGGTCTGAGACGGGAGAGGGTCAGTCAGCGACTTCCCCTCCCACGTCGGCGCGTCGAGCGCCGCTCAAGACGTCCGCCGGTATACTCGCGCCGGAGGACTCACCGATGGCCGTCGATCCGGAGCTCCTGGCGATTCTCGTGTGCCCCAAGACGAAGGGGCCGCTCGAGCTCGTCGATCTTTCCGAGGCGACGCGCAAGGCCCTCGTCGATAAATACCGGGAGAAGTTCCGCGACGAGGAGCCGGTCGTCACGCAGGGCCTCTACTCGCGGCAGGCCGATCTCGTGTATCCGATCGTGTCGGACATCCCGGTGATGCTGATCGACGAGGCGCTCCCCGGGTCGGAGGTCTCGCGGCGTTAGGTTCATGACGCCCGAGGCGAGATCCGAGATGCGCGCTCCCGCATCCCGCATCCCGGATTCCGCATCGTGGGCTTTCCGGCTCCTCTGCCTCTTCGCGTTTCTCACCCCGTTCATCGCGCCCGCGTACATCGTCACCGGGCCGCTCCTCGTCGCGTGGATCCTCGAGCTTCGCCGCGAACCGGAGCGCCGCGACTGCTTCCGGGCGCCCTTCGTCTTCCTGTTTCTCGTGCTCGCGCTGCTCACGATCGCCTCGGCGGTGTTCTCCCGGGATCCGGGGGCGAGCGCCCGGCATCTCGGCGGCCTGGGCCTGTTCCTCCTCGTGCCCGCCACGATGGACCTCGTCGACTCGCCGCGGCGCGGCCGGAGCCTGGTGCTGGCGTTCGCGGCGAGCGCGCTCGCCCTCTCGCTCTACGGCGTGTGGCAGTTCTTCCACGGCGGGGACGACCTCCACAGCCGCATCCGCAGCACGCTCTCGCACTACATGACGTTCTCCGGTCTCGCGGTGCTCGCGGGCTGCCTGCTGCTCGGTTTCGGTTTCGAGGCGCGCGGCCGGCGGCGGCTGCTCGGCCTGCTCGCCTTCGTTCCGCTCGCCGCGGTGCTCCTGACCTTCACGCGCAACGCCTACGTGGGGCTCGTCGCGGCGCTCATCTTCTACGCCGCGGTCCGGCGTCCGGCGCTCCTCGCGCCGATCGCCGCGGCCCTCGTTGCCGTCTATCTCCTCGCGCCGGTCGGCATCCGGGACCGCATCCGGTCGACGGCGGACCTCTCGGACCCGACCAATCGGGACCGGATCGCGATGGCGAAGGCCGGCTGGCGCATGGTCCGGGAGAACCCGGTCTTCGGCCTGGGCAACGACATGGTCCAGTCCTATTACCCGCTCTATCGCGAGCCCGGGGCGCCGCGCTGGAACGTGCCGCACCTCCACGACAACGTCATCCAGCTCGCCGCCGCCAACGGGCCCTTCGCGGCCGCGGCGTACCTCGCGATCGTCGGGCTCTTCCTCGCCCGTGCCGTGGCGCTCGTGCGGCGCCGCGACGAACCGGAGCGCGCGAGCCTCTGGGCGGGAGCCCTGATCGCCGGCGTGGCGATCTCGGTGGCCGGACTCTTCGAGTACAACTTCGGCGACACGGAGGTCGAGATGGCGACGCTCATCGTGCTCGCCCTCCCGTTCTCCCGGGCCTCCGGCGCGCTCGGTCCCGCCCGGCGTCCGGGCTAGAATTCCAGCGATGTTCCCGCGCCCCGTCCCCGCCGCCGCGCCGCCGCGGCCCTACACCGTCACGGAGCTCCTCGCCGAGGTCGGCTCCGTGCTGCGCACGACCTGGCGGGACGTCAGCGTCGTCGGCGAGGTGGCCCGCTTCGACGAGCGCGGCGGCCACGGCTACTTCGTGCTGAAGGACCGGACGGCGACGGTCTCGGGCATCATTTTCGCCTCGGACCTGCGGCGCGTGCCCTTCCGCATCGAGCCGGGGCTCGAGGTCGTCGTCAGAGGCAGCCTCGACCTCTACGCGCCGCAGGGCCGGTTCCAGATCAAGGCCGTCGCCGTCGAGCCGGTCGGCCGCGGCGCGCTGCAGCTCGCGTTCGAGCAATTGAAGGCGCGGCTGGAGGCGGAGGGCCTGTTCGCGGCCGAGCGCAAGCGCCCGATCCCCAAGCTGCCGCGGCGCATCGCGCTGGTGACATCGCCGACGGGCGCCGTCGTGCGTGACATCCTGCACGTCCTCTCGCGCCGCTTCGACGGCCTCGCGATCACCGTGTACCCCGTCCGGGTCCAGGGAGAGCTCGCGGCCGCGGAGATCGTGGCGGCGCTCGCGCACCTGAACCGCCGCGGCGGCTTCGACGTGCTGATCCTGGCGCGCGGCGGCGGGGCGCCGGAGGACCTCGCTCCTTTCAACGACGAGAGGGTGGCGCGGGCGCTCGCCCGTTCCGCGATCCCGACGATCTCGGGCGTGGGCCACGAGACCGACGTGACGATCGCCGATCTCGTGGCCGACCTGCGCGCGCCGACGCCGTCGGCCGCCGCCGAGCTGGTCGTCGCGTGCAAGGAGGACGTCTTGCGGCGGCTCGCCGGCGGCCGGGTGCGGGTGCTGCGCGCCGTCCGCGGCCGCCTCGGGCTCGAACGGGCGCACCTCTCGGCGCGCGCGGGGGCGGAGGCGCTCGTCGGCTTCCGGCGGCGGCTGGCGCGCCGGCGCGAGGCGATCGCGCAGAGCCGCGACGCGCTCGTCACGATCCTCCGGCGGCGGCCGGCGGAATATGCCGCCCGCATCGGGGCCGCCCGGCGGAGCCTCGAGGACTTCGTGCACGTCGCGGAGCTGCCGCGGCGGCGGGACCGCGTCGCCGGGCTCGGGGCCCTCCTCGGCGAGAAGACGTGCCGGCAGATCGAGCGCCGCCGCGCGAGTCTCGAGGGCTGCGCGAACCGCCTGCAGGCGCTGTCGCCGCTCGCCGTGCTCGCGCGCGGATACGCGGTCGCGTTCCGCGAGAAGCAGCGCGCGCCGCTGACGTCCGCGGCGGAGGTCGCGGTCGGCGAGCGCATCCGGGTCCGGCTGCACCAGGGGGAGATCGGCGCCATCGTGCGCGAGGGCGGCAAGAAGCTCGATCCGGGGCCGCTCTTCGCCGATCGCGAGGAGGGGGAGTGACGGTCCGCATGAAGAAGGAGAAGAGCTTCGAGGAGGCGATGGAGCGGCTCGAGGCGATCGTGGCCGAGCTCGAGGGCGAGGACCGCGGTCTCGAGGAGCAGTTCGCCCTCTTCCAGGAAGGGATGGAGCTCGCGCGGCTGTGCGACAAGAAGCTCGGCGAGGTCGAGAAGTCCGTCGACATCGTGCTGAAGGAGGCCTCGGGGGAGTGGAAGACGGCGCCCTTCGACCCCGGGAGGGCGGCCGAGGACGAGGATGACGACCGGAGCTGAGGCGCCGGCCGGAGGCGTCGCGGAATATCTCGCGACGCGCCGGGAGCAGGTGGACCGCGCCCTCGAGCGGCTGCTGCCGCCGTCCGACGCCTGGCCGGCGATCCTCCACCGCGCGATCCGGCACTCGGTGTTCGCGGGCGGCAAGCGGCTGCGCCCGATCCTCTGCCTCGCGGCCGCGGAGGTGCTCGGCGCTTCGCCCGAGGACGTGATCGAGCCCGCCTGCGGCCTCGAGATGATCCATACCTACTCGCTCATCCACGACGACCTGCCGGCGCTCGACAACGACGATCTCCGCCGCGGCGTGCCCACGTGCCACGTCGTGTTCGGCGAGGCGACCGCGATCCTCGCGGGCGACGCGCTCCTGACGCACGGCCTCGGCGTGTTCGCGGCGTTTCCGAGAGGGGAGCGCCACGCGGCGGCGAAGATCCGCGTGCTCGAGACCGTCGTCGAGGCGATCGGGACGCGCGGCATGATCGGCGGCCAGATGGCCGACATCGAGGCCGAGCAGGAGACGCGGCCGACCGCCGAGCTCCTGACGCGCATCCACGAAAACAAGACCGGCCGGCTCATGCGCGCGTCGCTCCTGTGCGGCGCGATCCTCGCGGGCGCCGACGACGCGACGCTCGCGACCGTCGATCGCTACGGCACCCGGATCGGTCTCGCATTCCAGATCAAGGACGATCTGCTGGACGTCGAGTCCGACGCCGCCACGCTCGGCAAGGCGTCGAACAAGGACGCGGCCGCCGGCAAGGCGACGTTTCCGGTCGTGTGGGGCGTCGAGCGCTCGCGCGCGCTGCTGTCCGAGAACATCGCGGCGGCCGTCGCGGATGCCGGGGCGCTGCCGCGCGGCGGGGGCGTGCTGCCCGACCTCGCGCGGTTCATCGGCGCCCGCAAGTCGTGAAGGCGTTCGTCCAGACCGCGATCGGAAAATTCGAAGAGCGCGATCTCGAACGTCCGGAGCCGGGACCGGGCGAGCTCGTCCTGCGCATGCGCGCCGCCCTGACGTGCGGCACCGACGTCAAGCTCCTCGCGCGGGGCCACGCGCGGATCGCATTGCCGGTGACGATGGGCCACGAGCTGTGCGGCGAGGTCGCGGCCGCGGGCTCCGGCGCCGGGGGATTCCGCACGGGCGAGCGCGTCGTGCCGGGAATCTCCGGGCCGTGCGGCCGATGCGCGGACTGTGCGGCCGGCCGGCCGAACCTCTGCGAGAACGGCCACGCGGACCGAACCTGGGGCGCCTTCGCCGAGTACGTGCGCGTGCCGGCCGGGGTCGTCGCGGCCAACCTGCACCGGGTGCCGGGCGCCCTCGAGGACGAGGTCGCCGCCTTCATGGATCCCCTCGCGTCCGTGCTCCACGGCTGGGACCGCCTGGGGAGCGTCCCCGGGACGCTTCTCGTCTACGGCGCGGGCGCGCTCGGCCTCCTGTGGGCGGCGGTCGCGGCGAGCCGGGGCGCCTCCGTCGTGGTCGCGGGACGTCGCCCCGAGCGCGCTCGGCTCGCCGAGCGGTTCGGCGCGCGCTTTGCCGACGTCTCGGGGGACGCCGCGGCCGCCGCCGGCGTTCCGGCGCCCGACGCCGCGGTCGACTGCACGGGCGATCCCGCCGTGTGGCGACGCCTGTCCGAGGCCGTGCGGCCGGGCGGGACGGTCGTCCTCTTCGGCGGCTGCGCGCCCGGAGCGACGGCCGCCTTCGACGCCGCGCGCCTGCACTACGCCGAGGTCGCGCTCGTCGGCGCGTTCCACTACGGTCCGGCCGAGGCGCGCGCGGCGCTCGACCTGCTCGCCTCCGGAGCGATCGACCCGCGGCCGCTGCTGACGGAGCGCGGCGCGCTCGCCGATTTGCCCCGGTTCCTCGCCGCGCAGGCGCGGGGCGAGGGCGTCCGCTACGCGGTCCGGAGCGGCGCGTGATCGCCGCCGCGGTCCTCCTGCCCCTCGCGCTCACGGCGGCGCCGCCGCCCCCGGTCGCCTTTCCGGGCGCCGCGGCGGCAAAGGATCCGACGGGAAGGTACTCGATCGAGCTCGCCACGGGCGCCTCCGGGCGTCGGGAGCTGCGCCTGACGGTCCTCGCGACGGGCGCCGCGCGGCCGCTCCTGACGCTGGCGAAGAGCGCCATCGTCTACTGGGCGCCCGACGGGAACGCCGTCGCCATCGCCGTGCGCCGCGAGCCGGACCGCGGCACGGTGCTCCTGCACCTGCCGGAGAAGGCGGGCGAGACGGACCTCGGCGCCGAGCTCGCGAAGACGCTCGGCCCGCTGCCCGAGCAGACCGAGAATCGCCGCGTGTTCCTCGAGGTCGTGCGCTGGCTCGACGCGAAGCGGCTCCGCCTGCGCCTCTCCGGCGTCGGAAAGCGCGATCCCGAGGGATTCTCCGAGCTCTTCGACTACGAGCTCGGCGGCCGATTCAGGCGCGCGGTCTTCTAGTCTTCGTCCCGCATCGAGAGGGATTCGTCCCGGGGGCGTTTCGCCGCGACCGGCCTCGGCGTAGCGTCGCGTCATGCGAGTCTCCCGGCTCCTCCTCCTCTCGCTCCTCTTCGCCGCCGCCGCCGTCGCAGCCAGTGCTGCGGCGGAGGGACTTCCCTCGAAGACCTACGAGGTCGTGCGGCTCGCGGAGGGCGTGTACGCCTTCCTCTGGACGGATCCGCTGCAGGACGTCATCGAGAGCAACTCGCTCTTCGTGATCAACGATCGGGACGTCCTGGTGGTGGACACCGGGATCGTGCCCTCGACCGCGCGCGTCATGGCGGCGGAGCTGAAGAAGCTCACCGATCGGCCCGTGCGCTACGTCGTCAACACCCACTGGCACGACGACCATCACGGCGGCAACGAGGTGTACCGGGAGCTGTGGCCGTCGGTCGAGTTCGTCGCGCACCGCGACACGCGCGCGGACATCCTCGGGCAGACGTGGACCACGCGGCCTAAGGACGTCGCCGACCTCCGCGCGCAGGCGGCGAAGTACGCGCGGTGGGCGCAGTCCGGCGTCGACGACGGCGGCCAGCCGCTCGAGTCGCGCCGCCGCGACCGGGCGGCGGCGATCGCGTCCTTCAGTCCCGCCCTCGCCGCGGAGCTCGAGGCGACACGGCCCACGCCCCCGGACCTGACGTTCGACGACCGGCTCGTCCTGCACCGGGGCGATCGCACGATCGAGATCCTCTGGCTCGGGAGGGGGAACACGAGGGGCGACGTCGTCGTCTTCCTGCCGCGCGAGCGGATCGCCGCGACGGGCGACCTGTTCGTTCAGCCGATCCCCTTCGGCATCGGGTCCTACTACGCGGACTGGGCGGCGACCCTGGGGCGGCTCGACGCGCTCGCCGCGGACGTGCTCGTCCCGGGACACGGCCAGGTGCAGCGCGACCGCCGGTACCTCCGGCAGGTCCAGGGGCTTCTCCAGGCGCTCGTCGCGGAGGTCCAGCGCGCCGTGGCGGAGGGCGCGACCCTCGAGGAGACGCAGAAGAGGGTGACCCTCGCGGATTGGAAGGTCCGGTTCGCGGGCGACGACCCGACGCTGCAGCGCTCCTTCGAGCTCTTCTTCGTCCAGCCCGCGGTCGCCCGGGCCTGGCACCAGGCGCGCGGCGACGCGGAGGCCGACGCGCCGGCCCGCGGCGCCTAAAGCCGGGACGCTGGACGCCGCTCCGAGCGGTATGATGTCCCGCATCGTGAAGATTCGAGGCATCGTCGCGGCGGGCATTCTGACCCTGGCGGCGGCCACGGCGCTCGCGTCCGAACCGCCGGCCGTCGGCGCTCCCGCGCCGGCGTTCACGCTCCCGTCGAACGAGGGCAAGCCCACGAGCCTCTCCGACTTCAAGGGCAAGTGGGTCGTCCTCTACTTCTACCCGAAGGACTTCACGGGCGGTTGAACGCTCGAAGCCCACAACTTCCAGCGTGATCTGGAGCAGTACGAAAAAGCCAATGCCGTCATCCTCGGAGTCAGCGTGGACACCGTCGACTCCCACAAGGACTTCTGCGCCAAGGAGGGTCTGCACTTCCGCCTGCTGTCGGATCCGGACGCGAAGGTGTCCTCGGAATACGACTCCGTGATGACCTACGAGGGCTCGAAGCTCTCCTCCCGGAACACCTACCTGATCGGTCCCGACGGAAAGGTCGCGAAAGTCTTCCTGAAGGTGAAGCCCGGGGGCCACAGCCAGGAGGTGCTCGCCGCGCTGGCGAGCCTCCAGAAGCATTAGGATCGTCTCCTCGGATTGAAAGCCGTGGTTCTCGCCGGGGGGCTCGGGACGCGGCTGCGTCGGCCGAGCCCGGAGGCGGCGCTCGACGCCGCTCAGGTTGCGGCGGCGGATCGTGGGCTGAAGGCGCTCGTTCCCGTCGCCGGCCGTCCGTTCCTCGACTACGGGCTCTCGCGGCTGGCCGACGCGGGCGTCGAGGAGGTCGTCGTCGTGATCGGGCCGGCGAGCGACGCGATCCGGCAGCACTACAGGGCGGCGCCGCCCTCGCGGGTCCGGCTCGCGTTCGCGGAGCAGCGGGAGCCGCTCGGCTCCGCCGACGCGCTGCTCGCCGCCGAGGCTCTCACCCGCGGCGAGGAGTTCCTCGCGTCCAACTCGGACGACCTGTATCCGCCCTCCGCCCTGAGCGGGCTCGCCGCGCTCGGGCGGCCGGGCCTTCCCGTCTTTTCCGGAGCGACGCTCCTCGCGCACAGCAACTTTCCGAGCGAGCGGCTCGCGCGTTTTGCGACCCTCGAGATCGGCGCGGACGGAGAGCTCCGCCGCATCGTCGAGAAGCCGGGCGTCGGCGCGGCGCCGGCCGCGCGCGCCGACGTCTGGTACAGCATGAACCTCTGGCGGTTCTCGCCCGCGATTTTCGAGGCGTGCCGGCGCGTGCCGCTGTCTTCCCGCGGCGAGCGCGAGCTGCCGCAGGCGGTCGGCTTCGGCATCGCGGAGCTCGGCCTCTCGTTCCGGACGTTCCCGTGCGCGGAAGGCGTGATCGATCTCTCGACGCGGGACGACATCGGCGGTCTCGAGGGGCGGCTCGCGGGAGAGCGACCCCGGCCGTGAGCGTCGTCGCGGAGCGCCTGGAGGCCGCCGGGCTCCTGCCCGACGAGGCGCGGCGGAAGGCGGAGCTGTTCGTCTCCGTCGACGCGGCCCTCGCGAATCTGCGGGGGAAGGACCGGGGCGGCCCGGCCGGGCGCTGGTTCGTGCCGGGACGGATCGAGGTGCTCGGCCGGCACATGGGGGAGGGAGGCGGTCGGAGCCTCCTCGCCGCGCTCGGGAGGGGCATCTGCATCGCGGCGGCGCCCCGAGAGGACGCGCTCCTCCGCATCGCCGACGCGGGACGCGGGCTCTCGGCCGAACTGCCGCTCGATGCGCCGGCGCGCGGGCCGGAGTCCCGATGGGAGCGCTCCGCGATCGCCGTCGCGGCGTTTCTCGCGCGCGACGAGCCCGGTCTCCGCGGCGCCGACGTTGCTCTGGCGAGCGACCTGCCGCGCGCGGCGGGGCTGTCGAGCTCGACCGCGTTCGCGGCGGCGCTCCTCGCGGCGCTGGCCGCCGCGAACCGGCAGGCGAAGCGCCCCGAGGGACGGGAGCTCCTGCGCTCGCCCGAGAGTCTCGCCGCCGCGGTCGGGGCGATCGACGACCGCTCGGGAGGCGAGAAGAGCGCGGGGCGCGGATGCGAGGACGCCGCGGCGATCGCCGGGGGCCGCGCGGGCGAGATCACTCAGTGGGCGTTTCGTCCCGCGCGGCAAGAACGCTCCCTGCCGCTCGACGACGACTGGCGCTTCGTCGTGGCGGCGAGCGGGGTCGCGGTGGACCGGGCCGCGGCGCGGGCCCTCTCCAGCCGTCTCGCGGAAGCCACGGGCGCCCTCCTCGCGCTCTGGAACCGCTCGACGGGACGGAGCGACGCGACCCTCTTCTCCGCGCTCGCGACCGGACCGGACGCGGCCGAGCGCCTGCGCCGCCTCGTCCTTGCGCTCCACGTCCCCGGGTTCGAGACACCTTTTCTCGCGGCCCGGCTCGATCAGTTCGTCGAAGAAGCGCTCGTGCTCGTGCCCGCGGCGGGAGATCTTCTCGCGCGCGGCGAGGTGCCCCGGCTCGAGGAGCCCGTGGCGCGCGCGACGGAGCTCGCCGAGAATTGGCTCGGACCGTTCCGGCCGGAGCCCGCCTGGCTCGCGCGCTCGGCCCTCCAACTCGGCGCGGTCGCGGCGTCCTCCTTCGGTGGCTCCGCGCCGAGCGTGTGGGCGCTCATCCGCACGGGCGACGCCGAGCCCTTCCGGCGGCGGTGGGCCGAGGGATACGGACGGGAGCATCCCGGCGCGGCGGCCGCATCGCGCTTCTTCGCGACCCGCCCCGGTCCCTCGATCCTGCGGCTGTAGCGCGCCCTAGCGGCCCGGCGCCGGTGCGATGGCTTCCGCGAGGGGCGCCCCGGCCTCCGGCGAGAACGAGCGCCAGTCCCTGCCGAAGAGCGCGGCGACGGTCGCGGCGATCTGACTCTGGGTGACGCGGCCGGCGTTCCGGCGCTCTCCGAGCGCGGGCGTGTCGGGGCCGAGGACGGCGATCCACATGTTCTCGGCGCCCTCGACGTTCCATGCGTGGTGCTTCCAGTTTTTCGGGCCGTCGTTCGGGTTCGGGCCGTACTCGTTCCTGTCGATCCGCGGATCGCCGGCGCCGGTGATGATCTCGTTGTAGCCGGGATAGGAAAATTTGTAGCCGTTGGTGACCTGCGAGGAGCTGCCCGCGTCGACGTTGCCGTAGAGCTGCCCGTTCTTCGCGATGACCGTCCAGAAGAAGGGCAACGGGGCCTCGCGCCGCTCTGGCGCGTTCGGACGCCAGTAGGCGGCCTTGGTCGCGGCGACGTCCTCGACCCCGCCGGGCTTGTCGCTGACGAGCGCGGTCTCGGCGCCGCGGAATACCTCCTGCCACCGCAGGCCATCGGTGACGATCACGACCACGTTCTCCGTCCTGTAGGGGGCCGGAGGCGCGGCGGCGAGCGTCGACGGTCGAGCGAAGCGAGATGAGAACGGCGGTGAGCAGGGTGATCGACGCGTGGCGAGCGAGCTTCATCGGACCCTCACGAAGTCTTCGGACAGCACGCGGTCGTACGCCTCGAGCGCGCGGTCGGCGTCGTCCTCGGCGAAGACGAGCGGCGGCTTCATCTTGATGACGTCGTGGTCGGGGCCGTCGGTCGAGAGGAGAATTCCGTGCTCCTTCATGCGCTCGACGACGTACGAGGCCTGGCGCGGCGCGGGGGTGCGGGCCTCGCGGTCGAGGACGAGCTCGATGCCGAGGAAGAGACCGAGCCCGCGCACGTCGCCGATGATCTCGTGCCGCTCCGCGAGCCGCCGGAGCCCGGCCTCGAGGCGCGCCCCCACGGTGAGCGCGCGCTCCTGCAGCCGTTCGTCGCGGATCACGTCGAGCACGGCGAGGCCGATCTCGCACGAGACGGGATTGCCGCCGAAGGTGTTGAAGTACTCCATGCCGTTCGAAAACGCCGCCGCGATCGCCGGCGTCGTCACGACGGCGCCGAGCGGGTGTCCGTTGCCGATGGGCTTTCCCAGCGTCACGATGTCCGGGACCACGTCCTGCGTCTCGAAGCCCCAGAAGCTCGAGCCGACGCGGCCGAAGCCGACCTGGACCTCGTCGGCGATGCACACGGCACCCGCGGCGCGGGCGTGCGCGTACGCCGCGGCGAGGTACCCCGGCGGCAGCACGATCTGACCGCCGCAGGAGAGCAGGCTCTCGCACAGGAACGCCGCGGGCGCGCGGCCGGCGGCGCGGACGCGTCCGAACGCCTCCTCCGCGTGCGCGGCGAAGCGCCGGCCGCGGTCGGGATCGTCGCGGCGATGGAGGCCGCGGTAGTCATCGGGCATCGGCAGGACGTGGACCCACGGCGGCGCGCCCTCGCCGCCCGGTCCGGCGTGCTTGTAGGGGCTGACGTCGACGAGGCCCTGCGTGTTGCCGTGGTACGCGCCGTCCACGACGACGACGTCTCGCCCGCCCGTCGCCGCCCGCGCGAGCCGGAGCGCGAGCTCGTTCGCCTCCGAGCCGGAGCAGACGAAGAAGCAGACGGAGAGGGGGTCCGGCAGCGTCGCGGCGAGCCGCTCGGCATAGCGGACGATCGACGGATGGAGATAGCGCGTGTTCGTGTTGAGCACGGCCATCTGTCGCGCGCCGGCGCGGGCGACGCGCGGGTTTCCGTGGCCGACGTGGGCGACGTTGTTGACCATGTCGAGGTAGACGCGTCCGGTCTCGTCGTAGAGCGCGGCGCCGGAGCCCCGCACGATCTCGAGCGGGTCGCGGTAGGAGAGCGAGAGGTTCGACCCGAGGCGCCGCCGCCGCTCGGCGCGGAGCCGCTCGCGCGAGCCGGCGGGCGCGCGGAACCGCGGCGGGCCGCCGAGGACGAGGTTCGGATCGGGGCAGAGCGAGAGCCACGTCGCCCGCTGGCTCGCCGCGGCGACTCCCGGAAAATCGCCGCGGAGGCCGAGGACATCCGCGATCAGCTGGAAGTGCGTGTGCGGCGCCCAGTCGCCATTCTCGGGCGGAGGTCCGATCTCGCCGATCTTCTGCCCGCGCGCGACGGCGTCGCCCTCGCGGAGGCCCGCGATCGAGGCGCGCGAGAGATGGCCGTAGAGCGTGTAGAAGGTCGGCCCGTCGTCGGGCGCGTGCTCGAGGATGATGGTCGGCCCGTAGTCGAAACGCGCGGCGTTGTCCCGGACGCCATGCACCCGGCCGGCGATCGGCGCGAAGACGGGGGAGCCGGGGATCATGAAGAGGTCGTGCGCGAGGTGCACGGTGCGGCGCTCCGCGTGCTCCTCGGCGGAGCTGCCGTAGGCGTCGCCGAAGTAGAGGAGCCGCGCCTCGTCGTAGCGGCCGATGCCGAGGGAAGCGCCCCGCGCCGACAGCGCGCCGAAGAGCTTCGCCGTCATGCGCGCGCGGTCGGTCGCCTCGTCCGGAGACGCGAAGACGGGGCTGCCGACCGAGAGGTCGAAGACCACGGCCTCCGCGAGGTCCGCCGCGACGACCGGCCCGATCTCCGCGCGGTGGGTCCCGAGCCAGGATGCGATCGCGGGCGTCTTCGGACACGGCTCCAGGCCGCACGCCGCGCGCAGCCGGTAGTGCGCCAGCTCGGCGGGGACCGCGCGCATCGCGGCGAGAGCCTCCCAGGCCGGCGCCTCGCTGACGAGGAGATACGCGTTGTCGGGCTCGGTCGTGCGCCGGAGCGCCGACAGGCACACGCTCGTGCCGAGGCGGATCGCCGTGAGGGTCCACAGCGCCTCGAGCTCCGGCTCGGAGAGGGGTCGGACCGCGTGGTAGCCGGCGGCGACCTCCGCGGCCGCCGCGACCGGATCCGCCTTGCCGAAGACGGCGTACGCCGCGGCGACGGCGACCTCGCAGACCGTCCACGACTCGACCATGTCGCCGAAGTCGAGGAGTCCCGCGATCGCGCGCTCGCCGTCGGTCGGCGGACCGACGAGCACGTTGTGGTCGTTCCCGTCGTTGTGGATCACCGAGCGCGGGAGCGCGGAAAGGAGCGGCGCGGCGACGCGGGCGTGCTCGGCGACGAAGTGCTCCACGATCGCGCGCCTTTCGCCGTCCCCGACTGCCCCGAGGTGGCGGGCGATTCCGTCGAGGGCGAGGTCCGGGTTCCAGAGGAGGTCGCGGCCGCGGGCGGCCGGATGCGCGAAGCCTTCGAGCGCCCGGTCGAGGCGGCCGAGGAGCCGGCCGAGTCCCCGGAGGAGGGCCGCCGGACGCGGCCGCGCGTCGGCGAGCGCGCCGCCGGGCAGGTGCGAGAGCACCCGCACGAGCCGGCCGCCCGACTCGACGACGAGCCGTCCATCCGCCGCGGGAACGACGCGGGGCACGGGGAGCCCTCCGTCGCGCGCGGCGATCCACTGGAGCGCGCGGTTCTGGAGATCGACGTTCTCGAGCCGCTCGGCGAGACCACCGACCTTGAGGACGAAGCGTCCGCGCGGCGTCGCGAGCTCGAAGTTCTGGTCGCGCTCGCTCGGGAGCTCGCGGACCGCGTCGGCGGCGAGTCCCCAGGCGCCGCGGGCGAGCGCCTCCGCGTCGCGGATGTCGAAGCGGGACGCGCCGACCGCGTTCGGAGTCACGGCGCGAATATTCTCACGCACCTTCACGGCGCGATATCCTCCCGCGCCATGCAGACCGCCGCTCTCGACGCCGTGCTCGACCTCTCCGCCATCCGCGGTTGCTTCCCCGCGCTCGCCCGCGTCCACGAGGGCCGTCCCGTGGCCTACTTCGACGGCCCGGGCGGGACGCAGGTGCCCCGCGTCGTCGCCGACGCCATGACCGACTACCTCCTGCACCACAACGCCAACACGCACTGGAAGTACCCCTCGTCGGCCGAGACCGACGCGATGATCGACGCCGCGCGCGCCGCGTTCGCGGACTTCCTCCACGCCGATCCGGCCGAGGTGGCGTTCGGCCAGAACATGACGACGCTCACCTATCACCTCTCGCGCGCGCTCGGCCGCGGCTTCCGACCGGGCGACGAGATCGTCGTGACCGAGCTCGATCACCACGCGAACGTCGATCCCTGGAAGGCGCTCGCGGTCGAACGGGGAGTCACGATCCGCGCCGTCCGCCTCCGGCCCGAGACCGGCGACCTCGACCCGGCCGACCTCGAGCGCGCGATCGGGAAGCGCACGCGGCTCGTCGCGATCGGGGGAGCCTCCAACGCGCTCGGGACGGTCAACGACGTGCGCCGGGTCTGCGCGCTCGCCCGCGAGGCCGGCGCGCTCTCGTTCGTCGACGCCGTCCATTCCGCGCCGCACGTCCTGCCCGACGTCGCGGCGTTCGGCTGCGACTTCCTCGCCTGCTCCCCGTACAAGTTCTACGGGCCGCACCTCGGCGTGCTCTGGGGCAGGCGCGCGCTCCTGGACGCGCTCGACGTGCCGAAGCTCGAGCCGGCGCCGGACTGGTCGCCCGAGCGGCTCGAGACGGGCACGCTCTCGCACGAGGCGATCGCCGGCGCGGCGGCCGCGGTCGACTTTCTCGCCTCGCTCGCGCGGGACGGGGGCGCCGCGACGGGACGCCGCGCCGCGCTCGAGGCCGCGTATGCCGGTCTCCACGCGCGCGGCGCCCGCCTCTTCGCGCGCCTGTGGGAGGGCCTCGGCCGGATCCCGGGCGTGACCCGGTACGGGCTCCCCGCGGACGCGCGGCGCACGCCGACCGTCTCGTTCGTCGTCGCGGGGCGCGGCGCGCACGACGTGGCCGCGGATCTCGCGCGCCGTGCGGTATTCGCGTCGAGCGGCGACTTCTACGCGTGGACGGTCGTCCAGCGCCTCGGGCACGCGGAGGACGGGCTCGTCCGCGCGGGCTGCGCGATCTACACGACGGACGAGGAGATCGAACGGCTGCTCGAGGGCGTCGCGGCGGCCGCCTCGCGAGGCTAGTCCGCGCGCCCGAGGAGCGCGAAGCCGCCGAGGCGGTGGAGCTCGGCCTGCTTCTCGGGGGAAGCGAATCGGCCGAGGAGGCGCCAGATCCACGCGTTCCACGGCCCGCGTCCGAGCCGGACCGCCTCCTGGAGGGTCGACCGGTATTCGATCTCGCGCCAGCCGAACCGCTCGAAGAACCGCGTGCTGTCGGCCGGCGCGAACCGAAACGGCGCCCGCGCGGCGCCGAGCGAGGAGCCCCAGCGCTTGTCCAGCATCTTCTTCAGGCGCGGCGCGATCAGGTCGAGGAGCCACCACCGAAACGCCGGAACCTCGTGGAGGCCGGCGGCGATGTCGCCGACCGCCTCGTCCGACAGATAGACGAGCAGGCCCTCCGTCACGACGAGCGCCCGCCCGGCGAGGCTCCCGATCGAGGCGAGGACGTCCCGCCGCTCCGCGCTCGACGTCAGGTCCGCCGAGACCGCCTCGTACGCGCACGCGGGACGCTCGTCCCGGAGCGCGCCGACCTTGTACCCGAGGATCCCCGGCAGGTCGACGTCGAACCAGCGCAGCGAGGCGGGCAGCGGCAGGCGCCAAGGCCGCGCGTCGAGGCCGGCGGCGAGATTGACGACGGTGTCGGCGCCGTCCCGCCGGATCGTCCGGAGGAGGATCTCGTCGAAGGCGCACGTCCGCGCGACCATCGGCCAGAGGCCCGACCGGAAGCCCGGCAGCGTGCGCGCGATCTCCTCGCCGCGCTCTCCGGCCAGCCGGCGCGCGAACGGGTCGCGGAACCGCGCGTCGGGACGCTCCGACTCGATCGCGCGGTAGAGGGCCACCCAGCGGGCGGTATCGCTGACGTTTTCGAGGGCGGACATGCCGGAGCCGCGCATCCTATCCCGCGTGCTCGATAATCATCCCCGTGAAGGCGGTGCGGGTCGACGCCTCGGGCGGCATCGAGGTCGTCGACGTGGAAGAGCCCCGGATCGGGCCGGGCGAAGCCCTGCTGCGGACGCGCGTCTCGGGAATCTGCGGCTCGGACCTGCTCGACTGGTACGTGCGGGGCAAGGCGGGCAGCGTCCTCGGTCACGAGCTCTCGGGCGAGATCGTCGCGGTCGGAGACGGCGTGACCGACTTCGAGCCCGGCGACCGCGTCGTGCCGCACCACCACGCGCCGTGCTTCGCCTGCGTCCACTGCGAGGCCGGACGCTACGTGCACTGCGCCGAGTGGCGCGCCTCGCGTCTCGACCCGGGCGGCATGGCCGAGCGGGTGCGGATTCCGGCGGGCAACCTCGCGCGGGACACGCAGAGGATCCCCGACGGCGTCTCGGACGAGGCCGCGAGCCTCACCGAGCCGCTCGCGACGGTCGTGAAGGCCTTCCGGCGGGGCCGCTTCGCGGCCGGACTGTCGTTTCTGGGCGTCGGCCTCGGCACGACCGGCCAGCTCGCCCTGCGGCTCGCGCGCGCGTCGGGCGCGTCCCGTCTCGCCGGCGCCGACCGGGTGCCCTCGCGGCTTTCCCTCGCCCGCGAGACGGGCGCCGGAGCCGTGGACGTCGACCGGGAGCCGCTCGCGGAGGGGGCGCGCCGTCTCACCGACGGCCGAGGCTTCGACTTCGTCCTCGTCTGCCCCGGCAAGTCGGACGTCGTGCGCGACGCGGTCGGCGCCGTGGCGCCCGGCGGAACGCTCCTCGTCTTCACGATGGCGGCGCCCGGCGATACGTGGACCGCCGACTTGAACGGCCTCTACTTTCGCGAGATCGCCGTGGTGCCGTCCTACTCCTGCGGCCCCGACGACACGCGGGAGGCTCTCGCCGCGATCGGATCGGGCCGGGTGGCCGTCGCCGACCTCGTCACGCACCGGTTCGGCATCGACGCCGCGGCCGAGGCCTTCGCGCGCGCGCGGCGCCCCGAGGGCTCGATGAAGGTCGTGCTGGCGTTTTGAGAACCCGCCTCGACGTCGCCCTCGTGGCGCGCGGGCTCGCTCCGACGCGCGAGAGGGCGCAGGCCCTGATCCTGGCGGGCCGCGTCGCGGTGGACGGTCGGCCGGCCGTGAAGGCCGGGCAGCCGGTCGCCGACGACGCGGCGATCGCCGTGGCCGGGCCGCCGCATCCCTACGTCTCGCGCGGCGGCCTCAAGCTCGCGGCGGCCCTCGACCACTTCGGCATCGATCCGGCGGGTCGCATCGGTCTCGACGTCGGCGCCTCGACGGGCGGCTTCACCGACTGCCTGCTCCAGCGGGGGGCCGCTCGCGTCTACGCGGTGGACGTCGGACACGGCCAGCTCGACGCGAAACTGCGCGCGGACCCGCGCGTGGTCGTGCGCGAGAAGGTCAACGCGCGCTCCCTCTCGGAGGCGGACGTCCCCGAGACCGTCGACCTCGCGGTCGTCGACGTGTCCTTCATCTCCCTCCGGCTCGTTCTCCCCGCCGTGGCGGCCCGGGTTCGTCCGGGGGGAGCGATCGTCGCGCTCGTGAAGCCCCAGTTCGAGGCGGGGCGAGGGGAGGTCCCTCGGGGCGGGGTCGTGCGCTCGGAGGAGACCCGGCGGCGCGTCGTGGCGGAGATCGAAGACGCCGGGCGCGCGCTCGGCCTCGAGGTTCTCGGGGTGGTCGCGTCGCCGATCGCCGGGGCCCGCGGCAACGCCGAGTTTCTGCTGGGTTTTCGTGTAAATTGAGGCGGATGAAGGGTTCGCGCGGGGCGGCGTCGAAGTTCCGGCGGATCGGGATCGTCGCCAAGCGGGGGTCCTCCTCGGCCGCCTCCCTCGCCGCAGCGCTCGAGAAGGCCCTGTGCCGGCGCGGGCGGCGGGTCAGCCTCGATGCCGAGACGGCCGCCGAGCTCGGCCGGGCGGACGGGGTCGCCCGAACCCGGATCGCCCTCGAGACCGACCTCGTCTTCGTCCTCGGCGGCGACGGGACCCTTCTCTCGGTCGCCCGAAGCGCGCCGCCGGACACGCCGCTGCTCGGCGTGAACCTCGGCACGCTCGGGTTCCTCTCGGGCCTGGCGCGCCGCGAGGTCCTCGCGCGCCTCGACGACGTGCTCGGCGGCCGTTTCCGCGAGGACCGGCGGCACCGCATGGACGTCACGATCACGCGCGGACCGCACCACGGCACGTATCGGGTCTTGAACGACGCCGTCCTGAACCGCGAGGCGCTCGCCCGCATCTCGACGTTCACGGTCGCTCTGGACGGCCGGCCCGTCGCCGAATTCCGAGCCGACGGCGTGATCATCTCGACGCCGACGGGCTCGACCGCGTACAACCTCTCGGCGGGTGGGCCGATCCTCCACCCGGCGCTCCCCGCGATCGTCATCACGCCGATCTGCCCGCACTCGCTCGGCCAGCGGCCGCTCGTGGTCTCCGACACGACGCAGATCCGGCTGACCGTGCTCGGCCCCGAGCGGCGCGACGGCGGCGTCTACCTCACGCTCGACGGGCAGGAGGGGTTTCCCGTGCTAGCCGGGAGCCCGGTCGAGATCAAGTCGAGCGCCGCCGCCGTCACGCTGCTGCGGCCGGCGGAGCTCGACCACTTCGATCAACTGGCCGGCAAGCTCTCCTGGGGCGTCTGACCGCGCGGGGCCATGGCGGGTGACGAGACGCGCGACGGCCGCCCCGACGAGCCGCCCCACGAGGCGCAGAGGCTCTCGGCCGCCCGCCTGTTTTTAATCGTCCTCGTCTTCCTCGCCCTCTCCGCGTACGCAATCTGGAACTCCGACCGCTTCCAGTCGCTCTTCCAGGGCGTCTCGGAGCAGAGGCTTTCGGAGCTCCTCCAGCGGCCGGTCGCCTTTCGACGCCTCGACTTCCAGGTCTTTCCCCCGTCGATCCACCTCGCCGACGTCCGCGTGGGGAACGACCCGCGGATCCCCGACCAGGCGATGCTCGAGGCCGAAGAGCTCACGATCGGCGGCGGCGTCTCCGTCACCGGCGGGACGCTGCGGTTCGGCCGCGTGCGGGCCATCAAGCCCCGCATCCAGCTCGTGCAGTTTCCCGACGGCACCTGGAATCTCCCGCCGGGCCTCTCCCGATCCTCCGGGAAGGGCGGCGGCGGCTTGTCGCTGCAGATCGGCGAGCTCGTCGTCCAGAGCGGCGTCTTCGAGTTCGAGGGCCGCAAGACCGGTCTCGACGGACGCTTCGAGGGCTTCGCCGCGGAGCTCGAGGCTCTCCCGGCGAACCGGTACCGCGGCACATTCATCTGCAAGCGCACGACGCTGCGGTTCCCGGCCGCCGAGCCGCTCGTGTTCGGCGTCGACCTCGCGTTCCGGCTGGGACCGCACTCGGGTTTCCAGCTGGAGTCGGCGCGCGTCAACGGCGACTTCGGCGAGATCCGCGCGTCGGGAGCGGCCGAGGACCTGAAGAATCCGGGGCTCCTGCTGCGCCTGGCGGCGGACCTGCACGTCGCCGAGGTCGAGCGCGTCTTTCACTCAAACCTCGGCTTCGGCGGCGACGCGGCGGTCCAGGCGGAGCTGTCGCTGCCGCCGGGCGGCGATTTCCGGATCGGCGGGAAACTCTCGGTCCCGAAGCTCGACGCGAAGGGCTTCGCGATCGAGAACTTCGCCGCGAGCGTCATCGCGCGTCCCGACGCGCTGATCGGCCGCATCGAGCGCGGCCGCTACGCCGGCGGCGAGATCTCCGGCGTGTACCGGATCGAGGGGCTCTCGGGCGGGAGCGGCAGGGCGTCGCCGATGACGCTCTCGCTCGACGGCAAGGAAATCTCCGTCGAACGGTTCTTCGGGGACATCCACCTTCCCGGCACCGGTCTCTCGGGGTCCGCCGCGCTGTCGGCGACGCTTCGGTGGGCCGAGGGCGGCATCGAGCACGCGAACGGCGCCGCGCGGCTCGCGATCGACGCGGGCCCGTCGTCGTCGATCGTGCGCGGGCGCTTCGGCATCCCCGTCGCCGGCGGCGGTTCTCTGCCGGTGGTCGACGGCCGGATCCTCTTCGAGGGCGCCTCCTTCCGACTGGCCACGTCGACGCTCGAGCTGACGGGCGGGCTCCGGATCGGCGAGTGGCAGCCGGACTTCGACTTCAAGCTCCGGGCGCGAGACCTCGTCGAGATCGACCGGATCTTTCAGAACTTCGAGGCCGCCTCGGGCGGCGCGCCGTCGCCGCTCGGCTTCGGAGGGAGCGGCGACATCGACGGGCACATCGCCCGGTCCTGGAGCGACCCCGAGGTGACGGCCCGGTTCACGGCGGAGAACGCGCGCTACGGCGGCGTCCTCTTCGGGAGCGTGCGCGGCGCGGCCGACATGCACGACGGCGCCTTCGTGTTTCATCCGCTGCGGGTCTACGACGGGAGCACGACGCTCTCGCTCGAAGGGACGACGCGCTACCGGAAGGACCCGAACCGGCCGACGTTCGACTTCGTGCTGACCGCGAAGGAGTGGCCCGTCCAACGCCTGCTCGAGTACCTCGACCTCGATTATCCGGTCGAGGGGCGGATGACCGGGAGCTTCCCCATCCAGGGCTCGCCGCCGAATGCCGTCACGGGCGGGGGCGTCGCCGCGCTCGAAGACGCGGTGCTCTGGGGTCAGAAGGTCCCGAGGATGACGGGCCGGATGCTGCTCTCGCCCGGGACGTTCACGATCGACGACCTGCGGGCCGACATCGGCAGCGGCATGGTGGGCGGGCGCATCTCGATCGCCTATCGCGACAAGGCGTTCGAGGCGCGCGCGGCGGGCGACGGCATCCGGCTCGAGTCGATCGCGATGCTCGAGCGGTTCGCGAAGGACGTGTCGGGCAGCGTCTCGTTCGACCTCGCCGCCTCGGGGGCATTCAGCCGGCCCGATCTGACCGCGACCGCGCGGCTCTCGCAGGCGACCTTCTACGGACATCCGGTCCCGGAGGCCCTGTCGCCGCGGCTCGCGGCGCGGGTGACGCACGGTGTCGTGGACGCGAGCGTCACCGCGCCGGACAAGTGGACGGTCACGGCGAAGGGCGATGCCGGAGCCACTCCGGTGGAGCTCGACATCGGCGTCGAGGCGCGCGACGTCGCGAGCCTGCTCCTCTTCACGCCCGCGGCCCTCCCCGAGGGCGACGGCGGCGCGCTCGCGCTGCACGGGCGTCTGCGGCTGCCGTCCGGCGAGGGGGATTGGCCGTCGGGGCGATTCACCGTGACCGAGGCCCGGCTCGACGCGCGGGACCGTCCCGGACTCGTGCGCACGGATGGCGACGTGACGGTGACGATCGGCTCCGGGCGCATCGCGGTCGACGGCCTGCACGCGGTCGGCGAGGGGATCGACCTTCGGCTATCGGGCGCCGCCGACCTCTCCGGGGAGAAGCCCGCGATCGAGGGCCGCGCCAGCGGCTCGACCGACGCGGCGCTCCTCTCGCTCGCGGCGCCCGATCTCGGTTTGACCGGCCGGCTCGTCCTGGACCTCGGCGTCAAGGGGCCGGCCGAGGCGCCCTCGTGGAGCGGCGGGGTCCGGATCGAGAACGGGCGCTACCGCGCCGCCGGCTACTCGTTCGACGACATCGAGGGCGGGGTGCGCCTCGTCGGCCAGTCGGCCGAGATCGAGGGGCTCCGCGCGAAGGTCGCGGAAGGCGAGGCGTTCCTCTCGGGGAACCTGCGGTTCGACGGCACGCGGCTGAAGGACTTCCGGCTCGTCGCCCAGGCTCGGCGCATCGGCATCCGCGCCGTCCCCGCCCTGCGCCTGACCATCGACGCCGACCTCGTCGCGACCGGCAACGAATCGGGCAACCAGCTCCACGGCGAGATCACGCTCCTGCGCGGCACCTATTCGAAGGACGTGGAGGTGACGCTGTCGGACATTCTCGAGCGCTCCCGGCCGGGCGGCGCGATCCCGGTGCGGGACGCGTGGAAGGAGCGGACCACGCTCGACGTGCGGATCGTCTCGGCGGCGGCCCTCGAGGTGCGCAACAACCTCGCGCGCCTGTCCGGGACGGTGGATCTCCGCGCGCGCGGCACGCTGGCCGATCCCGTCCTGCTCGGCCAGGTCATCCTCGACGAGGGCGGCCGCGTCGTGTTCAGCGACATCCGCTACGAGATCGAGGCCGGCACGCTGACGTTCTCGAACGCGTCGCGCATCGCGCCGTTCGTGGACATCCGCGCACGGGCCGAGGTCAAGGGTTACAACCTCATCGTGATGCTCGCCGGCACCTGGCCGCGCATCTCGGCGAACTTCACGTCGGATCCGCCGCTCGCCAACGACGCGATCCTGGGGCTCCTGCTGTCGGGATCGCCGCCGGACACGCGGTTCCCGACCGACACCGCGAACCAGCTCGTCTCGGCCGCCGGGGGAGCGGTCGCCGGCGCGGCGACCGCCCCCCTGCGCGAGCAGACGCGGCGGCTGTTCAAGCTGGACCGCTTCCAGATCGAGCCGGTCTTCACGGGCAGCCAGATCACGACCGTGCGATCGACGATCGGCAAGCAGATCACCCAGGACCTGGCGGTGACTTCCTCGATCGCTCTCGACTCGAGCAAGGAGCCGATCGTCCGCGTCGAGTGGCAGGCGACCAACGACATCCTGGTGCGAGCTGATCCGGGACGACAACGGCATCCTCTCGGTGAGCGTGCGGAGACGGCAGCGGCTGTGAAGCGCGCGCGGCTCCCGGGTCTCGTCGGCGGCTCTCCTCGCCGCGGCGGCCGCCGCGTTCGCGGCCGAGGACGCTCCCCCGGAGCTCTTCGGGCGGCCGGTCGCGTCGATCGCGTACACGTGCGACGGCCCCGCCGACGCGAAGGAGATCGCCGGTCTGGTCGAGTTGCGCGTCGGCCGCCCGCTGACCGAAGACGCGACCGGTGCGACCGTCCAGAACCTGTACGCCACCCTCGACTTCTCGAACGTCCTGATCGCGGCGAATCCGGCGCCCGACGGAGGCGTCGACGTCCTCATTCATCTCTGGCGCGCCTATCGCGTCTCGAGCATCCACTTCGAGGGGCGCGCGCACCTCTCCCATCTGGATCTCCTGAAGGCGGTCCCGCTCCAGGAGCGCGGCCCCTTCAACTCGGGCGCTCTGGCCGAGGGAGCGACCGCGATCGAGCGCCGTCTCGCCGCCGACGGGTGGGTGCACGCCCGCGTGGACCCGGAGGTCGAGTTCGACGCGGCGACGTTCACCGCGCGCGTCGCGTACCGGATCGAGGCGGGGGAAAGGGGGCTCGTGGCCGACCCGTACTTCGACGGCGACACCGCTCCCTACGGCGCGGCGGATCTGGCCGCGAAGCTGAAGCTGAAGGTGGGCAAGCCCTACCGGGAGGCGAAGGCGCGGTCAGCCGCGGAGCGCCTGCACAAGCTCCTGCTCAAGGACGGGCGGTACCGCGCCAGCGTCGAGCTGATCGCCTCCGAGCCCGATTCGAGAACGGCGCCGCGATCCGGCCCGTCTACCGGATCGAGATCGGCCCGGAGTACCGGATCGAGGCGACGGGGATCAAGGAGAAGACCGTCCGCAGCCAGATCCTCTCCCTCCTGGAGGGACAGAGCTTCGACGAGGATCTGCTCGCGCAGTGGGTGGACTCGACCCGGGACGAGCTCCAGCGCAAGGGGCGCTACCGCGCCGTGGTCGAGGCGAAGACCGAGGGAAAGGATCCGGTCATTCTCCGCGTCTCGGTGAACGAGGGCGGCGAAGTATCGCGGTCGAGCGCATCCGGTTCGCCGGCAACTCGTCCATCTCGGACAAGACGCTGCGCGATCTGATCGTCACGCGGACGAAGGGGCTGCCGATCCTCCAGAACGGGCTACCTGATCGACGGCGAGCTCCAGAAGGACGCCGACGCGATCCTCGGCTACTACCAGACCCGCGGCTGGATCGGCGCGCGCGTCGAGAAGCCCGTGGTCGCCGACGGATCGAAGCCGGGGCGCCTCGACATCGCGATCCGGATCGAGGAGGGACCGCGCGCGTATCTCGCGAGCCGCAAGGTCGAAGGCGCGGAGCACCTGGGCGAGGCGGAGGTCGACGGGATCGTCGCGATGAAGGTCGGCGAGCCCTTCAATCCGAGCCTCGTGCGCCAGGACGCGGTCGCCCTCACCAACCGCTACTGGAACACCGGCTGGAGGGAGGCCGTCGTGCGGGACCACTGGACGCTCTCGGCGGACCGCACGAAGGCCGACGTCGTCTACACGGTGGACGAGGGGATGCGGACCTTCTTCGGCAAGACGATCATCCGCGGCAACGCCTTCACCGAGATGAAACGGATCACGCGGCAGGTCGCGTGGAAGGAGGGCGAGCCGTTCTCCGAAGAGAAGATCGCCGACACCCAGCGCAATCTCGCGCGGGCCGGCGTCTTCCGCTCGATCGAGGTCCGGCCGCGGCCCGCCGATCCCGAAAACGAGGAACACACCGTGGACATCGACTTGTCGGAGGCGCGGCGCATCTCGATCCTCTACGGCGTCGGTTATCAGTACTCGCCCGGCGCCAACAATCCCAACGACCCCTTCGCGACCGCGGGGATCACCTACCGCAATCTCTTCGGCCGGATGCAGTCGGTCAACCTCGAGGTGCAGTACGCGCCGGTATCGCAGCGCGGGTACGGAGTCGCGAATTTCCAGGAGCCGTACCTCTTCAACACCGACTATCCGCTGACGGTGGCGGCCTTCCTCAGCCGGGAGCCGATCCAGGACGTGGACATCGACCGGCTCGGGACCTTCATCGAGTCGACGCGGCAGTTCGGCTCGCTGCGCGTCGGGCTCCGCTACTCCTATCAGTACATCAAGCCGACCAACCCGGAAGACATCAGCAAGATCGCCCTCGAGAAGTACCCCCTCTCCGCGTTCCCCGTGCAGCAGTCCGCCATCACGCCGAGTCTTCTCTACGATCGGCGGGACGACGTGCTCGATCCGCACAAGGGGTATTACGCTGTCGATGGCCGGCGGCTACGCGTTCCCGTTCCTCTCGGCCAACGCCCAGTACGGCAAGGTCTCCGGGCCAGCTGGCGTCCTTCTGGCGCGTTCCCGGCGGCGTCCTCGCGGCTTCGTTTCGCGCGGGCGGCATCTACGGCAAGCTCCAGACCGGTGCCGATCGCGGAGAAGTTCTTCGCCGGGGGCTCGTCCTCGGCGCGCGGCTACGACACGAACCTCGAGGGCATCCCGGCGACCCTCGGCCCCGACGGCCAGATCAACAACGCCCAGGACATCACCGTCGACTACAACACGCAGGCAACACTGCCCGCGGCCCAGACGACCGGCGCCGAACCCTGCGCGACCCTGTACCCCGTGCAGGCGCAGCAGAATCCGATGCTCGCGCAGTACGACTGCAGCCCGGGACCGCGCATCGTCGGCGGCAACGGCTTCCTCTCGATGGGCGTCGAGTATCGGGTCCCGATCGCCGGGAATTTCGGCCTGTCGCTCTTCTACGATCTGGCTCAGGTCTGGGCGAACCCGGGAGCGATCAACTTCCACATCGGGGGCGCCTCGGGTCTGACGCAGAGCGTCGGCGTGGGGATCCACTACATGACGCCGATCGGACCGCTGCGGCTCGAGGTGCGGCCGGCCGGTCGTCCTGGAAACGATCCCGTTTCAGATCACGCGGAGCGTGCTGCCGGACGGAAAGACCCCCTGCGACTCTCGTCCGGATGCTCCTTCCGACACGTCGTGCATTCTGTCTCCGGGGCCGGGCGGCACCGCGCCGACGGTGAAGCAGACCGGCCGCATCTTTCTGTCGATCGGCTACCCGTTCTAGCCCGCGGCGAGGGAACGCCGCGTCGAGGGACGCGGCGCGGCCCGCGCTAGAATCGCGTCATGCCGCTCTTCGAGTACCGCTGCCGCGACTGCCAGAAGCGCTTCGAGGAGTTCGTCCTCGGCGACGCGAAGCCGCGGTGCCCGTCCTGCCAGGGAGGGAAGCTCGAGAAGCTTCTCTCCGTCTTCGCGGTCTCCTCGTCGGGAGGATCGGCGTCCTCGTCCGCCTCCGCGGAGCCGATGGGCGGGTGCGGATCCTGCGGCGACCCGCGCGGTCCGGGATCCTGCGGGATGAACTAAGAGCCCGGCACCGGCTCGACGACCGCTTCTACGCCGGCGAGAGTCGCCGACAGTTTGCGCTCCTCGGCGGCGAGCAGCGCGCGGAGAGTCTCCGGGTCTTCCTGGGTCGAGCCGGAGAGGCCGGTGAACGGCGCCTCGGCGAGCGCCTCGCGCCAGGACAGGGCGGGGAAGCCTCCGCTCTGGAGCGCCCGGATCAGCTTGAGAGTGCGGAACGCGTCGAACCACGTGTGGAAGTGCCTCAGCATCGTGGGCGCATCGCCGGAGCGCGCGATCGCCTCGCGGAGCGCCGCGAACGCGCCCATCTTCTCGAGGCAGCCGACGAGCAGGTCCGCCCGGAAGAACGGATTCTCCCGCGGCAGCTCCTCGAGGGCGACCTCGAGTCGGCCGCCGGAGCGCGCGATTCCCTCGAGCGCGCGCAGCCAGGCCGCGAGGTGCGCGAAGGTCAGCGGGTGGTAGAGCCGGAACCCGGCGAGGGCGCCCTTCTTTCCGAGCAGCTGCGACAGCGCCTTGCCGGTGCCGAAGGGCACGCGGTCGGAGATGCGGCCCTCGAGCAGGAAGGGCGTTCCCGACAGCCGCGCGATCGTGCCGACCTTCGCGAGCTTGTCGAGGACGTAGAAGTCCTCCGCCGCGTTCTTGCGCGGGAAGCCGCGGACGGCGGCGTAGGCGAGCGGCCGCACGGCGACGCAGCTCCCCATCGCCTCGTACGCGTAGGGGGAACCGGCCCACGCGAGCCCCAGCACGTAGTAGCGCAGCGAGATCTCGTAGAGACGCGCCGCGAGCGCGAGCTCCGGATCGGGGTCGAGGCGATGCTCGTAGAAATAGATCGCCGCCGCGAGCCGCTCGTCGCCGAGGCTCGCCGTCTGGTCGAAGAGATCGTTCGCGAGAACGGTGTCCGCGTCGGTGTTGTGGATCCACCCGCCGGCGAGGCGGCCGGCCGCGTGGAGGCGCAGGACGAAGTCGTTGCCGATCTTGCGCGCGAGACCCACGCCCTGGCCCTCGGGCAGGAAGCGGCCCGGCGCGGCGCGGTCCACGACGACGACGGCGCCGTTCGGGTAGGCGAACGCGAGAACCGGCGGATCGGCGGAGAGCTCGCGGGCCGAGCCGGCCGACTCGGCGAGGCGCGCGACCGCCGCCCGGTTCGCCTCGTGGACCCTCGCGGGCGAGTCGGCCCGGGCGTTGACGACGACCACGACGAGAGTCTCGCCGGCCGCGCCGCGCGGGACCGATCCGAGGGTGTCGAAGAGACTCTGTCCCTCGCCGTACGCCGGCACGACGACGGCGTTCCCGAAGCGGCCCTCGAGACGGTCGGCGGCCGCGGCCTCCGGCTCGGCGTGCCGGGACAGGTACGCCGCGATCGGGTCCTTCGGGCTCATGGAGCGAGTCTATCCGCGCGCCCGGACGCCGGACCTCAGTAGAGCGCGGGCCGCAGCGGCAGGGTCTCGAGGAGTCGCGCCTCCGCGTCGAGCAGCTCGCCGAGGCGCTCGTCCGTCTCGCCCGCGTCGAAGTAGGCGCGGGCGAGGGAGAGATACGCCTCGTGGTGGCGGACCTCGGAGCGCGCGAGCTCGCGGTAGAACTCGCGGAGGTCGCCCTCCGGCAGCGCGCCGGCGAGCATCCCGAACCGCTCGCAGCCGCGGGCCTCGACGATCGCGGCGGTCAGGAGCCGGTCGAGGAAGTACGGCTCGCTCCCGTCGCGGAACCCGGCGGCGAGACCCCGCAGGTACTCGCTCTTCGTGTCGGGCCCGAGCACGAGGCCCCGCGCGTCGATCCAGCGGTGCACGGCGCGGAAGTGCTCGAGCTCCTCGATCGCGAGGTCGATGCAGCGGCGCACGAGCTCCGCGCGGTCGGGGTAGTGCGCCACGAGCGCGAGCGCCGATGCGGACGCCTTCCGCTCGTTCGCGGCATGGTCGACGAGGAACGCGTCGAGGTCGGCGAGCACGACCGCCGCCCACTCCGGCCGCGTGGGGGAGCGCAGCCGCACCGAGCGCGCCTAGCCGCCGCTGACGGCGGGAAGGATCGCGATCTCGGAGCCTTCCGGGACGCGTGTCGCGAGTCCCGCGGCGTCGCGGATGTTCGTCTCGGCGACGAAGAGGTTCACGTGGGGCCGCACGTCCCCGGTCTCCGTCAGCACCCGCTCGGTCAGTCCCGGGTGAACTGCGCGCAGGGCGGCGAGCGCGTCCGCCACGGTCGCGGGCGACGCCCACAAGCGCCACCGCCGACCGTCCGCCCGAGAACGGGCGCAGCGGTCCCGGGACGAGGAACCGCACCGCCATCAGGCCGCCCGCTGCCGACGCTTCGCTCTTCCGGCGGGGCGCCGCCGCTGCCGCGGCCTTCCTCCGCGGACGTCTCGGGCGCCCTTCGCGCGGCTGTTCGCCACGACCGCGGCGCTTGACGCAGACGATCGGCGGCAGCCCCTCCTGCAGGAGCGTCCACGGCTCCGGCCCTCGTCGCGGGAGCCGCAGAGCTTGCCGCTGCGCGTGCCGAAGTACATGCCCGCCGGGTCGAGGCAATCCACCGCCCATCGCGTCGCGCATCGACCGTCTCGAGCGCGTCCTTCTGCGGCAGCCCGCGCGTCATCGGCTGCCAGGACTGTGCCGGCGTCCCGCGTGCGGTAGACGCGCAGCTGCCCGTCCGGCGTGCAGCGGAACATGTCCGAGTGGAGCGGCACGATGTACGCCGTGTCCGGGTCGCTGCGGATGGACTCCCAGGCAGAAGCCGAAGTCGGACGGCACGCCGTTGGCGATGTCCTTCCACGTGTCGCCGCCGTCGTCCGAGCGGTAGAGGCCCCAGTGGTTCTGGAGGAACAGCCGGCCCGGCTGCGCGCGATGCTGCGACGATCTTGTGGACGCACTGCCCGAACTCGGGACTTCGGTCGGGCAGGTACTCGGCGCGAACGCCCGCGTTGCGCGCCCCCACGTCCGGCCTCCGTCATCGGTGCGGTAGACGCCGCCCGGTCGAGATCGCGATGGTCATCCGGCTTCGTCGTCGCCGGGTCGACGGGATCCCGTGTGGAGCGCCAGCCCTCCGCCGCCCGGCTGCCACTTCGCGCGGTGCGGGTGCCCCCAGAGGCCCGCGTTGAGCTGACCACGTCTCGCCCGCCGTCTCGCGACTCGAACAGGGCCGCCGGCTCGACGCCGCAGTACAGAGCGTGTCGGGCTCCGAGGCGCGCCCGGGTGCGATCTGCCAGATGTTCTTCAGGGCCGCGCCGGAGGATTCGGGAAAACGCACGAGGGGCACCTCGGGCCTCTTCCAGCTCTTCCCGAAGTCGTCGGTCCACGCGAGCTCGGCGCCCCAGTGCATGCTCGAGGGGGCGGCCCAGATGCGCTTCCGTCCCGTCCGGGCGTCGAACGCCGCGCCGTACACCGACGAGCCGGGGAAGAACGGGCCCGCCATGGACCATCGGCGCCGGTTCGGGCGGGAGCCGAACAGAAAGAGTCCCTTCATCGTCCCGACGAGCAGGAGCGCGTCCCCGTCGCGGACCGAAAGACCGGAGGAAGCGGGCGTCGCGAGTTTCTTGGCCGGCATGCCGAGAGTCTACGAGAAAAGCGCGCCTCAGTTTCCCTCGACGGCGAGCCAGTGGCGCCAGACCTCCTCGACCTGCCGCCGGAGATCCTCGGGCGAGCCGCCGTTGACGATCACGTCGTCGGCGCGCCGAGCGGCTTCCTCGACCGACATCTGGGCGGCGATGCGGCGCCGCGCGTCCTCCTCGGTCCCGCCCCGGGCCGCCCATCGGCGGACCCGCTCCTCCTCCGGAGCGGTGACGAGGAGGACCCGGTCGTACTCCCCCTCGGTCCCCGCCTCGAAGAGGAGGCTCGCCTCACAGACGGCCACCTTCGCGCCCGCCCACGCGGCCTGGCCGAAACGACGCTCCCGCTCCTCGCGGACGATGGGGTGAATCCGCGCCTCGAGGGCGTGGCGCCGGGATGGATCGCGGAACACGATCTCCGCGATCTTCATCCGGTCGACCGCGCCGGAGGCGTCGAGCACGTCGGCGCCGAACAGGTCCCGCGCCGCATGATCGGCTGCGCCGCCGGGATGGTAGAGCTCGCGCACGAGCGCGTCGGCGTCGAAGACGGCGGCGCCGCGGTCGGCGAGCATCCGCGCGACCGTGGACTTGCCCGACGCGAGACCGCCGGTCAGGCCGATGCGCAGCATGGGCTCAGCGCGACGGCCCCGTGACGATCTTCCCGCCCTTCATCACCCAGTCGATCTTCGACAGGGCGCCCACGTCGGCGAGCGGATCGCCGGGGGCCGCGACGAGGTCGGCGTAGGCGCCCTTCTCGATCGTGCCGATCTGCCCGGAGAGGCCCAGGAGCTCGGCGGCGCTCGAGGTCGCCGTCCGGATCGCCTCGATGGGAGTCATCCCGAGCCGCACCTCGTGCCCGAACTCGGCCGCCTGGTTGATCTCGGTCCAGGGGAAGCCGCCCGCGTCGGTGCCGAACGCGATCCTGACGCCCGCCTTGCGCGCGTTCCCGAAGGACTTCGCGAGGATCTTCGGCATCTCCGCCCATATCCCACGCCCTTCCTTCGCGCGCGGCTCGGCGACGTACCAGGAGACCGTGAGGGTGGGGCAGAGGAAGATGCCCTTCCGCGCCATCTCCGCGGCGACCTCCGGTCGGATCGAGTCGCCGTGCTCGATCGAGTCGACTCCGGCGGCGACCGCCATCCGCACGCCCGTGTCCGAGGTCGCGTGCGCGGCGACCTTCGCGCCGCGCGCGTGCGCCTCCGAGACGACGGCCTCGATCTCCTCCTTCGTCCAGTTCGGCGGCGAGTCGATGTAGCCGTCGTTCGTGAGGCGAAGGCCGCCCGTGTTGGCGTAGATCTTGACCCAGTCGGTCCCGTAGGAGAGCTGCTCGCGGACGGCGCGGCGGCAGCCGTCGGCGCCGTCGCAGATCATCACTCCCGTCGGAAACTTCCAGTCCGGGCGGAAGTGGAGGATCGGGTACGTGCCGGTCGTCGACAGGCCCGGACCGACGACCTTCAGGCGTGGCCCGGGCACGACGCCCTCGTTGACGGCGTCGCGGATGGCCACATCGTCGTAGCCCGCGCCCTCGGTCTCGAGGTCGCGCATCGTCGTGAAGCCGTGCGAGAGGCCGATCTGCATCGCGCGGACGGCGCGGACCACGCGGTGCGCCGGGTACTCCTTCAGGATCTGCTCCTCGTACTCGGCCTCCGTGGCGTCGCCCTGGAGCAGGATGTGCGTGTGGACGTCCGCGAGCCCGGGGAGGAGGACCCGGTCGCCGAGGTCCACGACCAGGACCCCCGCCGGGGCGGCCGTGCCCACCGAGTCGATCCGGTCGCCGACGACGACGACGACCGGGTGGTCGACGTAGCGCCCGGACCGGACGTCGAGGAGCCGGGCCGCCCGGATCGCGACCGGCGCCGGGGCGGGCGGTTCGGCGCCGAAGAGGCCGAAGGCGAGGAGCAGGGCCGCACCGGCCGGGACGAGGGCTTTCCGCATGGTTCCTCCGCTTTTTCGGCAAGAGCCTATCCCGAGCGGAAAAGTCGAAAACCTTCTCGCCCCGATGGACGTAGACTCTCCTGTAGAGATCCGAGAGGAGAGACGATGGCGCCGACCCGAAGCGACCTCCTGCAGGGGACCCTGGACGTCCTGGTCTTGAAGACCCTGTCGAGCGGGCCCATGCACGGCTGGGGCATCTCGCAGCGCATCCAGCAGGTCTCCGAAGACGTCCTCGCGGTCAATCAGGGCTCGCTCTACCCGGCGCTCCACCGCCTCGAGGAGAAGGGCTGGATCGCGGCCGAGTGGGGAAGCTCCGAGAACAACCGCCGCGCCCGGTTCTACAGCCTCACCCGCGCCGGCCGGCGCCAGCTCGCGGACGAGACGGAGAGCTGGGAGCGTTTCGCGGCCGCGGTCGCCCGCGTGCTCGCGACGTAGGAGGACAGGACCATGTGGCGCAGGATCACCGGCAGCCTCGGCGCGCTCTTCGGCGCGTCGCGTCCGGACCGCGAGCTCGACGAGGAGATCGCCTTCCACCTCGCGCAGGAGACCGAGAAGTACGTGCAGCGCGGCTTGCCGCCCGAGGAGGCTCGCCGGCAGGCCCTTGTCTCTTTCGGCGGCGTCGCACAGACCAGGGAGGCCTCCCGCGAAGCGCGGCGCGCCGTACTGCTCGAGACGATCGTGCAGGACGTCCGGTACGGCTGGCGGACGCTGCGCAAAAGCCCCGGCTATGCGGCGGCGGCGATCCTGACGCTGGCACTCGGCATCGGCGCGAACACCGCCATCTTCTCGGTCGTGCACGGCGTGCTGCTGCAGTCCCTGCCCTACGGCGGCGGCGACCGGCTCGTGCGGCTGCGGGTGGACGCGCCCGGCGCCGGGATCGAGGACGGCCGCTTCTCGGCCCCGGAGCTGCAGGACATCCGGACGCTCTCCCGCTCGATCGAGGGCGTCGTCGAGTACCACTCGATGTTCTTCGTTCTCCTCGGCGGTACGGAGCCGCAGCGCGTCCAGACCGGCGTCGTATCGGCCAATTACTTCGACACGCTCGGCGTCGCCCCGCTCGTCGGACGGACGTTCCTCCCGGGCGAGGACCGCCGGGGAGCGGAACCCGTGCTCGTCCTCTCCTACGCCTACTGGATGCGGGCGTTCGGCGGCGATCCGTCGGTGGTCGGCCGCGTGTTCCGCATGAACGACCGCGCGCACACGGTCATCGGCGTGCTGCCCCCGATCCCGGGGTATCCCGAGGACAACGACGTCTACATGCCGATCTCGGCGTGTCCGTTCCGCTCGGACCCGAAGATGGAGACCAATCGGGGAATGGGCATGATGCAGGCGTTCGGGCGGCTGAAGCCGGGCGTGCGATTCGACGCGGCCCGGACCGACCTCGCGTCGATCGCGGCGCGGATGGTGCGCGACCACCCGGCGGACTACCCGGGCTCCATTCACCTGACCCTGTCGCCGGTGTCGCTGCGGGAGGAGCTGACGCGCCAGGCGAAGCCGACGTTCCTGCTGCTCTTCGGAACGGTCGGCCTCGTGCTCCTGCTCGCCTGCGCGAACGTGGCGAACCTCTCGCTCGCCCGGCTCGTGCGCCGCGAGAAGGAGATGGCGCTCCGGTCCGCGCTCGGCGCCGGGCGCGGCCGCCTGACGCGGCAGCTCCTGACCGAGAGCCTCCTCGTCTCGTTGACCGGCGGCGTCCTCGGCGTCGCGCTCGCCGCCTCGGGACGCGGACTGCTCGTCCATTTCGCGAAGCGGTTCACGCCCCGTGCGAACGAGATCGCGGTCGACGTGCCGGTCCTCCTCTTCTCCCTCGGGGTCGCCCTCCTGGTCGGCATCGGCCTCGGCCTCCTTCCCGCGCTGTCGCCGCGGCGGAGTCTCTCCGCCTCGCTGCACGAGGGGCGCGACGCCTCGGCCGCGACCCCGGCGCGGCTGCGGCTCCGCAATCTCCTGATCGCCGGACAGGTCGCGATCTCCTTCGTTCTCCTCGTCGGCGCCGGGCTGATGCTGCGGACGCTCTGGAAACTCTCGCACGTCGACACCGGGTTCCACGCCGAGAGCGTCCTGACGGCGCGCATCAGCATGAATTTCACCCGCTATTCGAAGAACGAGGAGCGCCTCGACTTCCAGGACCGCCTGGTCGAGCGTCTGTCGCACGAGCCGGGTGTCCTCTCGGTCGCGCTCGCCAACAGCTTTCCACTGAACGAGGGCGGACCGAACAACGGCACCTATGACGTCGAGGGCCGCCGCGCGGCGTCGCCGGAGAAGAAGCCCCGCGCCAATTTCCAGCGCGTCAGCGCCGAGTACTTCCGAACGATCGGCGTGCCGGTGCTCCGCGGCCGCTCGATCGCGGAGAGCGACCGCCTCGAGGCGCCGCTCGTCGCGGTCATCAACGATCACATGGCCCGCCACGTGTGGCCGGGCGAGGACGCGGTCGGCCAGCGCATCGAGATCGAGACCGATCCGGGGAAGATGACGTTCGCCGAGATCGTCGGCGTCGTCGGCGACGTGCGCCAGTACTCCCTGACCGAGGCGGCCGGGGACGAGGTCTACTTCTCGATCCGCCAGTTCCCCGGCCTCGGCACCTGCCTGATCCGCACCGACGGCGACCCGCGGCGTCTCGAGCGGGCCGTGCGCGCGGCGGTCCACGCGATCGGGCCCGAGCAGCCGGTGGACCGCATCCGCACCCTCGAGGATGTCCGCTCGGGCGCCCTCGACACGCCGCGGCTGACGGCGACGCTCCTCCTGATCTTCGCAACACTCGCCCTGACGATCACCGCGACCGGCATCGCGGGCGTCATCGGCTTTGCGGTCGGACAGCGCCGGCAGGAGTTCGGGATCCGCATGGCGCTCGGGGCGCTCCCGGGCGCGGTGCGCGCCATGGTGCTGAGGCAGGGCATGCGCCACGTGACCGCGGGGCTCGCGCTGGGGATCGCGGCCGCGCTCGTGCTGACCCGGCTCTGGTCGAACCTCCTCTACGAGGTGTCGCCGACGGACCCGCCGACGTTCCTCGCGGTCGCCGTCATGCTCCTCGGGGTCGCGGCGCTCGCCTGCTTCATCCCGGCGCGCCGCGCGACCGCGGTCGACCCCATGGTCGCGCTGCGCGGCTGACCTCGGGCACACGGCGCAATCTCGATGTCAGATATGACGCGATGGACGTCACCGCCGTGGGTCCCTTTCTCGACTACTGGGAGAAGGTGCGCGGGCGCACCCGGCGCGTCGTCGACGTCATTCCCGCGGAGCGCCTCGAGTGGACCTGGCAGCCGGGCAAGTTCACGCTGGGCGACCTCGTCCGCCACCTCGCCGGCATCGAGCGGTACATGTACGCGGAGAACGCCCGGCGCCGCCCCTCGCGCTATCCGGGCCACGGCCGTGAGCTCGCCGACGGTCTCGAGGCGGTCCACGCCTACCTCGAGCGCTGCCACGCCGAGAGCGTCGAGATCTTCCGTTCGCTCGGCGACGCCGATCTCCTCGAGAAGTGCCTCACGCCCGGCGGCGCCGCGATCGGCGTCGGCAAGTGGCTGCGCCTGATGGTCGAGCACGAGATCCATCACCGCGGCCAGATCTACGTCGCGCTCGGCATCCTCGGCGTGCCGACGCCGCCGATCTACGGTCTGACCTCGGAGGAGGTGCGCGAGCGCTCGCGGCCGGAGTTCGCGAAAGAAGGGACGCCGAACTCGTAGTAAGCTCGACGGCGACGGTCGCTTCGGAGACCTGACCTTCGGATCGGCGAAGCGACCGCCGCCGCCGAAAGCCTAGGACGCCCGGCGGATCGCGGGCTCGGCGATGCGCCACCCGCACGACCTCGAACGGAATCCGAAGCCGGACCTCGCAGCCGCCCTCCGCGGCGTCGCGGAGCGTCAGCTCGTGGGTGCCCGGATAGAGCGCCTCGAGGCGGCGCCGCGTGTTGGCGAGCCCGATGCCGCTCGCCGGCGCGTCGTCCTTCAGACCCGGTCCGTTGTCGCGGAGCGCGAGGACGAGGCTCTCGCCCTCGCGCCGGGCCGACAGATCGATCCGTCCGCGTCCGCCGCGCCGCGCGAGCCCGTGCTTGATCGCGTTCTCGGCGAGCGGCTGGAGCAGGAAGCTCGGGACCTTCGCGCCCGAGACGTCCGGCGCGACGTCGAGCGTGACCTCGAGGCGATCGCGGAAGCGGACCCTCTCGATGTCCAGGTACGTGCCGAGGATCGCGAGCTCCTCCTCGAGGGGCACCAGCGGCGTGTCCTCGGAGCGGAGCGAGAGCCGCAGGAGCTCGCCGAGCTGGATGACCATCTGGCGAGCGCGATCGGGCTCCCGCCCGATGAGCGGCAGGATGCTGTTCAGGGTGTTGAAGAGGAAGTGCGGGCGCAGCTGAAACTGCAGCGCGTCGAGCTGCGCCTCGACGAGCGCGGTACGGAGGCGCTCCCGCGCTTCCAGCCGCCGGACGCGCAGCCGGTAGCCCGCGGCCGCCGCCGCCGCCGCCGCGAGGACCACGGCGAGGCGGAACGCGGTCGTCTGCCACAACGCGCGCTCGATCACGACGTCCGCCACCGCGCCGCCGCGGCTCCAGAGGCCGTCCTCGTTCGCGGCGATGACGCGGAATCGGTAGTGACCCGGAGGCAGGTTCGTGTAATACGCGGTCCGCCGGGTCCCGGCGTCGACCCAGTCCCGGTCGAAGCCCTCGAGACGGAAGCGAAAGCGCACCGCCTGCGGATTGCGAAACGAGAGCGCCGTGTATCCGAACTCGAGCCGGTCGGTGCGCGGGGGAAAGCGGAGCGCCGCGCTCGCCGGACGACGCTCGCCGCCGGCCGTGACCTGCTCGAGGACGACGGTCGGCGCGACCGTGTTCCACTCGATGTGCGGCGGGTCCGCCATCGCGAGACCCTTGATCGTGGCGAACCAGAGCCGGCCGTCGCGGGCGCGGAAGGCTCCGTGCTGCGTCCCGTTGCACTCGGCGGGAATCATCCGCGCCGCGGTGCCGAAGGTGACGCGGTCCGGAATGCGCCCGGGCCCCGCGCCCGCGGCCGCCAGCTCGGCGAGCGAGACGCGGAAGACGCCGCTGTTCGAGGTCAGCCAGAGGTATCCCCTCCGGTCCTCGAGCACGCGCTGCGCGGCATCGTGGAAGACGCCTTCGCGCTGGCGGTAGGTCGTGAACCGCCCGTCGCGGAAGCGGCAGAGGCCGCCCCGGGTGGCGAACCAGTAGGTGCCCTCGTCGTCCTGGTACGTCGACATGACGACGTCGTGGGGGAGGCCGTCGCGCGAGGTGAACGTGCGGAACTTCCCGTCCGCGTAGCGCGTGACGCCGCCGCCGAACGTCGCGATCCAGACCGCTCCCTGGCGGTCCTCGAAGAGCGAGAAGATGGCGTCGGCGCCGAGTCCGTCGCGCGCGCGATAGACGGTGAACCGGCCGTTCTCGAAGCGATTGACTCCCGCGGCCGTCGTCGCCGCCCACACCGCGCCGCGGCGGTCCACGAGCACCGAGACGATCACGTTGCCCGAGAGTCCGTCCTGGACGGTGTACCGCGTGATCCGGTTTCCCTCGATCCGCGCCAGGCCCGCGCCGCGGGTGCCGACCCAGAGCGCGCCCCTCGCATCCTCGGCGATCGCCATCACGGTCGCGTCGAAGCGGGCGAAGGTGCGGAACCGCGCGCCGTCCGGGTCGCGGCGCAGGAGGGCGCCGTCGACGGTGCCGACCCAGAGCGCGCCGCGGCTGTCCTCGAAGACCGACCACGTGCGGTCGTCGGAGAGCCCGTCCCGCGTCGTGAAGACCGCGATCCGTTCCTTCTTCACGCGGTCGAGGCCGCCGTCGACGGTGCCGATCCAGAGGCTGCCCTCGCGGTCCTCGAAGAGCGCGAGCAGGCGGTCGGACGACAGGCCCTCCGACGCGGTGCGCCGTTCGACGCGGCCGTCGCGGTACCGGAAGAGGCCGCCCTCCGTCGCGATCCACACGCTGCCGTCGCGGTCGCGGGCGAGCGCCCTGACGGACGGGCTCGCGAGTCCCGCCGCCTCGCCGACGAAGCCCGTCGCCGTGCCGTCGACGAAGGCGAGGCCCTTGCCCGTTCCGACGACGAGGCCGCCGTTCGGATCGGGCAGGAGCGCCCATGCGGCGCCCGGGAAGCCGTCGGCGACGGTCCAGGGCTCGAAGCGCGAGCCGTCGAAACGGGCCGCGCCCCAGGAACCGCCGATCCACAGGTTGCCCCGGCCGTCCTCGCCGATCGCCGCGACGCGGCCGGGAACGCCCGCGCACTCGGAGTACGTCCGGGCGCCGTCGGGCGACAGGCGCGTCACGCCGACGTTCGAGGCGGCCCAGAGCGCGCCGCTCCGGTCCGCGTGCAGGACGCCGACCACCGCATGATCGAGTCCCTCCGCGCGAACGGGCGTGAACGTTCCCCGGTCCATGCGCACGAGGCCCGATACCGTGCCGATCCAGAGCGAGCCGTCGGGCGTCGCCGCGAGCGACTGGACCCAGTCGTCCGAGAGCGCCGGGGTGTTGCGCGTGTCGAAGATCGTGAAGCGCACGCCGTCGAAGCGGACCAGACCCTCCTGCGTGCCGAGCCAGAGGTACCCGTCCCGCGTCTGCACGACCGCCGAAACCGAGTTCTGGGGCAGCCCCGAGTCGCTCGTCCAGACGTCCAAGCCGTACTGCGAGAGCGGCACGGCCGGATCGAGCGCACGGAGACGGGCCGCGCCGAGGAACGCCGCGAGAAAGAGACCCGAGAGGCGACGCGCGTCTCTGCCCAACACGTCCGAGGAGACCGCAGAATACGGGGCACCTCAACCTTCCGGGTCCGGGAGCGCCGCCGGGCGGGACGAAGAGCGGAATCCCGGGGACGAAGCCGGGCCGGGACGCGCCGGCTCAGCCGGGGATCCGGAGGCGAGCGATTGAGCCGCGGTGGCCCTTGCGGTTCTCCAGCGACAGCGAGCCGCCGTGCGCCTCGGCGATCTGCCGCGACAGGACGAGGCCGATCCCGGAACCCCCCGGCTTCGTCGTGAAGAACGGCACGAAGAGGTTGCCCGTGTTCGGGAGCCCCGGTCCGTCGTCCGCGACCCAGATCTCGACGCCGTCCCCGGCCCGGCGCCACCCGATCGCGACGCCGCCGCGCGTCTCGAGCGCTGCCTCGGCGGCGTTCTTGACCAGGTTGATCAAGAGCTGCTCGAGCTGGTCCGCGTCGGCGGGGATCGTCACCGGCGGGCCCGGGATCACGCCGACGGACAGCCGCGTCTCGAGCCCGGCGACGCGTTTCGCGAGCGGCTCGACCGCCACCGGGGCGAGGCGCGGCGGCGGCAGCCTCGCCAGGCGCGCGTACGCGGTCGTGAACCGCGAGAGCGCCTCGGCCCGCGACGCGATGATCGCGAGCCCCTGGCGGAGATCCGTGCGCCAGTCGGGAGGCGGATCCGGACTGGCGGCGATCTGCTGGAGGCTGCCGGCGATCGACTGGATCGGCGCGAGCGAGTTGTTCAGCTCGTGCCCGAGAACGCGGATCAGGCGCTGCCAGGCCTGCCGCTCTTCCTCGCGGAGCGGCCGGCTGACGTCGGCGAGCACCAGGAGGCGGTGCGGCTGGCCGCCGAGCCGGAACGCGCTGCGTCGGATCTCCCAACGGCCCGAGCCGCCGGGGAACTGGGCCTCGAGGATGCGCGGCGAGCCGTCGTCCAGGAATGCCGCGAGCCCGAGCTCCTCCGCGCGGAGCCCCCGGAGCCGCGGCTCGGGCTGACCGAGGAGGCGTTCCCCGAACCGGTTCACGAGCTGCAGGAGCCCCGCCTCGTCGAACGCGAAGACGGCCACCTCGATCTCGGCCATCACGCGCGAGAGCAGCGCGGTCGCCTCGAGCGCGCCGAGGCGCTGCTCGCGGAGCGTCTCGGCGAGCGCGTTCACTTCGACGAGCACCTCGCCGAGCGCGTCGTCGGACCGGGCGCCGCGCGCGCGGATCGAGAAGTCCTTCTCGCGCATGGCGGCGAGGAGGTTCGACACCGTCTGAAGCGGCCGCACGACCCGCTCGCGGAGCGCCTGCAGAAAGGCGAGCGCGACGAGGACGATCAGGACCGAGAGCGTCCAGCGCACCTTGGGCGTGTAGTCGCCGGTCCACAGGATCGCGAGCGCCGTCACGGCGGCGGGCAGAGCGGCGGCTCCGGCGAGCAGGAGGACCCGCCGGTCGTGTGTCAGAGGTCTCAAGCGAGGACCTACTGCCCGTGCTTCTCGAGGCGGCGATACAGGGCGCTGCGCGAGATGCCGAGCGCGCGCGCGGCGTGGCTGACGTTGCCGCCGTAGCGCTCCATCGCCTTGCGGACGAGCAGCGCCTCCACCTCCTCGAGCGAGAGGTCCTCGAGACGGGACCCGTCGGTGCCGCGCCGGAGCGCGAGATCGGCGGCCCGGATGCGATCGCCGGACGCCATGAGCACGGCGCGCTCGACCGCGTGGTCGAGCTCCCGGACGTTGCCCGGCCAGGGGTGGGCGAGAAGCGCGTCGAGGGCGCCCGGCTCGAAACCCGCGATCGACTTGCGGTAGCGCCGCGCGTGGGTCCCGAGGAAATGCTGCGCGAGCGCCGGGATGTCCTCGCGCCGCTCGCGGAGCGGCGGGACCGCGATCTCGATCGTGTTGAGGCGGAACAGGAGGTCCTGGCGGAAGCGCCCCGCGGCGACCTCGGCGCGGAGATCGGCGTTCGTCGCCGAGAGGATGCGCGCATCGGCGCGGATCGTGCGGGAGGACCCGACCCGCTCGAACTCGCCGGTCTCGAGGACGCGCAGGAGCTTGGCCTGCTGCGACGCCGGGACGTTGCCGATCTCGTCGAGGAAGAGCGTTCCGCCGTGGGCGAGCTCGAAGCGGCCCACGCGGTCAACACGCGCATCGGTGAAGGCCCCCTTGACGTGGCCGAACATCTCGCTCTCGAAGACCCCCTCGGAGATGCCGCCGGCGTTGAGCGTGACGAACGGCCGCGCCGCCCGCGACGACGCCGCGTGCAGGGCGCGGGCGATCACGGCCTTGCCGGAGCCGTTCTCGCCCGTGATGAGGACGTTCGCGTCCGAGGGTCCCACGCGCGCGACGACGTCGAGGACGGGACGCATCGCGGGCGACGCCGCGATCATCGCCGGCTCGTTCTCGTGGCGCAGGAGCCGGTTCTCGGCCTCGAGGCGCTCGCCCTGGCGGAGCGCGCGCCCCAGCGCGATCTGAGTGCGGAGCGTCGAGAGGAGGCGCGCGTTGTCCCACGGCTTCTGCACGAAGTCCCGGGCGCCGCGCCGCATCGCCTCGACGGCCACATCGACCGTGCCCCAGGCCGTCATGACGAGGACGGGCAGGTGCGCATCGAGGTCGCGGATGCGGGCGAGCAGGTCGAGCCCCTCCGCGCCCGAGGTCGTGTCCCGCGCGTAGTTCAGGTCGATCAGGACGGCGTCGAAGTCCCGCCGCTCGAGCGCGGCGAGCGCCATGGCCGGGGAGGAGGCGGTCTCCGTCTCGAGGCCCTCGGGCTTGAGCAGCAGTCGGAGCGCCTCGAGCACGTCCTTCTGATCGTCCGCGATGAGCACGCGGCCCGCGGGTTTCACGGTGTCTCCGCTCTGTGGGGGCCCGCCTTCGGGCGGCCGCTCACCGCGGGAGAAAGTCGAGCGCCGCGGAGTTCATGCAGTACCGGAGTCCGGTCGGCTCCGGACCGTCCTCGAACACGTGTCCGAGGTGCGAGCCGCACCGGCGGCAGAGGACCTCGGTGCGCGCCATGAACATGCTGGAGTCCTCGCGCGCCTTCACGCTCGCCGGCGAGGACGGCGCCGTGAAGCTCGGCCATCCCGTTCCGGACTCGAACTTCGTCTGTGAATCGAAGAGGGCATTGCCGCATCCGGCGCACGTGTAGGTCCCCGGCGCGTGGTGGTTCCAGTACTTCCCGGTGAAGGCGCGCTCGGTCCCCTTCTGGCGCAGGATCTTGTACTGCTCGGGAGTCAGCCCGGAGCGCCACTCTTCGTCGGTCTTCTCGACGCGTTCGGCCCGATCGTCGGCCACGGGACGAATCTACCATCAACGTCCCGAGCGGAAGGGAAGCCGCTCCTACTCGCTCCGGAGCGCGTCGAGCGCATCGGTGCGCGCGGCGCGCAGCGCCGGCGGCAGCGCGGCGGCGAAGGCGACGGCGGCCATCAGGGCCGCGCCGAAGGCGAAGATCGACGGGTCGTTCGCGTGGACTCCGAAAAGGATGGATTCGACGGCGCGCGCGAGCGCGTAGGCGCACGGCAAGCCGACCGCCGTGCCGACGAGCAGGAATCGCGCGACGTCGTCGAGGACGAGCCGGCGGACGGCCGCCGGGTCCGCGCCGAGCGCCATGCGCACGCCGATCTCCTGCCGCCGCGCGGCCACGGCGAACGAGAGCACGCCGTAGATGCCGAGTGCGGCGAGCAGCGCGGCGAGGGCGCCGAAGGCCGCCGACAGAAACGTCATCAGCCGTTCCGTCAGCAGCGAGTCCTCGACCTGCGCCGTGAGGGTCTTCAGATCGTCGATCGGAAGCTGCGGGTCGCGGCGGCGCACGACCTCGCGCACCGCCGACGCCAGGGTGGACGGATCCTGCCGTGTGCGCGCATAGAAGGTCAGCTCGACCAGCCGCGCGGGCTGGTTGAGCGAGAGGTAGGCGTAGGGCACCGGCTTCTCCGAAACCTGGGCACCCTTGCTGTCGGCGACGATCCCCACGATCTCCGTGTCGGGTTTCGTGTCGGCTCCGGCGGCGCCGAAGACGAACCGCTGACCGAGAGCGTTGCCCGCGGGGAAGAAGGTCTTTGCGAAGGTCTGGTTGACGACGGCGACTTTCGGCGCGGAGGCGTCGTCCGTCCAGGCGATCGAGCGGCCGGCCAGGAGCGGGATGCCCAGCGTGACGAAGTAGTCCGGGCCGATCCGATTCCGGCGGGAGTGGGAGCTTTCGGGCGCGAGCGCGAGTCCCTCGACCGTGACGTTGCCGCCGGAGTCGTTGCCGGTGAGCGTGCTGATCTGCGCGACCGTCGCCGAGCGGACGCCCGGGAGCGCGCGGAGGTCGTCGGCGAGCTGCCGCGCGAGCGCGAGGGAGCGCTCGGTCGAGTATCCGTTCAACGGGGGTGAGACCGTGAAACCGATCACGTGGTCGGTCTTCAGCCCGAGGTCGACTCGCCACAGGTTGCGAAGGCTCCGCGCGAAGAGGCCGGCGGCGACGAGAAGGATGAGCGTCAGCGCCACCTGGCCGGTGACGAGCCACTGCCGGAACCGGATGACCTCGCTTCCCGCGGAAGCCGTGCCGCGCCCCTGCCCGCGGATCGTCTTCGCCGGATCGAGCCGCGCCGCCCGCCACGACGGCGCGGCGCCGAAGAGCAGGGCCGCCACGACGGAGACGGCGCCGGCAAAGAGCAGGACGCGGGGATCGATCGCCACGCCCACCTGGCGCAAGGCGTCGTCCGGGGGAAACGCCCCGAGGAGAGCCTGGAGCGCCCACTGCGCGGTCAGGAGTCCGAGGCCGCCTCCGGCGGCGGCGTAGACCAGGCATTCGACGAGGGACTGGCGCAGCAGCTGGAACCGGCTCGCGCCGATCGCGAGGCGGATGCCGTACTCCCGTTGCCGCGCCGCGCCCCGCGCCGCGAGCAGGCCGGCGAGGTTCGAGCACGCGATCAGGAGCACCAGCGCGACCATCGCCATCAGCGAGAGAAGAGGCGTGCCGATCCCGTCCTGGAGCACGCGCCTTCCACGGACTCCCGGCAGGAGCTCCAGGCGCCGATTCAGGAACTCCCGCCTCCGCACGTCGCTCCAGCCCGTGATGCGCGGAAGCGTTTCCACGAGGAGTCCCCGATACGTCGGAGCGAGCGCGCGTTCCGCGGCCGCCGGAGAGAGGCCGGGTTTCAGGCGCCCGACCATCTGGAGCCAGTAGGACTTGGGATCGTCCAGTCCGTTCCAGCCCGGCGTCATCTGGGCCTTCATCATCATCGGGACGAAGAGGTCCGCCCGGCGGCCCGCCTGGATTCCCTCGAACGAGGCGCCCGCCACGCCCACGACCGTGAGGAGCTGATCGTTCACGCGAAGCGTCTGGCCGACGACGCTCGGATCGGCGCCGAAGCGGCGGTTCCAGTAGGCGTGGGAGAGGACCGCGAGCGGATGACCTCCCGGCGAACGGTCGTCGGCGGGCGTCAGCACGCGGCCCAGCGCCGGCGGCACGCCGAGGACCGAGAAGTAGTTTCCCGTCACGAGCTCGCCGGCGGAGGTCTCGGTCTCGCCGCGCGCCGCGACGCTGGCCTGAAACGGGAGCTCGCCGATCAGCCCGTCGAAGACCGTCGCGCGCTGCGCCAGCTCCCGATACATCGGATAGGAAAAGCTCGTCGCCTCGTCGTCGTCGCTCCACGTGTTGCCCTGGGTCGGCCCCGGGGAGCGCAGCAGCACGAGGCGCTCGGGGTCGCGAACCGGGAGCGGCCGGATCAGCACGCGGTCCACGAGCGCGAAGATCGCCGCGTTGGCGCCGATGCCGAGGGCGAGCGTCAGCACCGCGACGGCGGAGAATGCGGGGCTCTTCGCGAAGGTCCGCAGGGCGTAGCGCAGGTCCTGCGCGAGAGAGCTCATGGGCGGCGTCCCTCCCTGTGGATCATTCGTTGCGAAGGGCCGAAATCGGATCGATGCGCGTCGCGCGCCGGGTGGGCACGAGGCTCGACACGAGCGCGGTCGCGAAGATGAGGAGGGAGGCCGCGGCGAGCGCCAGCGGGTCCCGCGCCGTCACGCCGAAGAGCTGGCTCGCAATCCATGGCGAGACGGCGAGCCAGACGAAGAGACCCAGCGCGACTCCCCCGAGGGCCTGACGGAGCGTGCGCGAGCCGACGAGGGCGACGATCTGTCTGCGCGTCGCGCCGAGCGCGATGCGGATCCCGATCTCCCGGGTCCGCTGCCCGACGAGCGCCGCGACGACGCCGAAGATGCCCACGGCGGCGAGCACGCCGGCGAGGAGCGCGAACGTCGCGAGGAGGCGCGCCGAGAACCGGCGGGGCGCCGCCGACGCGGCCACGATCTGCGGCATGGTCGCCGCGTGCGTGACGGGCTGGTTCGGATCGATCGACGCGATGGCCGCGCGCGCGGCGGACGCCAGGCGCTCGGGGCTCGCCGCCCGGAGCACGAGGACCATGGAGTTGTCCAGGAACTGCGAGCGGGGCAGGTAGACCTGCGGCGTCTCCGGAGCGTCCAGCGCGGCGTGCCGCACGCTGCCGACCATGCCGACGACCGTGCGCCACGGGCCGTCCGTGCCGCCGACCTGGACGTGCTTGCCGATCGGGTTCTCGCCGGGCCAGAGCCGCCGCGCGAGGACGTCGTTGACGAGCACCACCGGCGCGGCGCCGCGCCGGTCGGAGGCCTCGATGCCGCGCCCGCGAAGCACGGGAATGCCCATGGCGCGGAGATAGCCGTCGCTGACGGAATACCGATCGGCGCCCGGATCGGTTTCCGGGTTGGCGGACGGCCGGTCCTGGGCGTGGATGCCGACGCCGTCGACGTTTCCGCCGAGGGGAAGCTGGCTGACGAGGCCGACGCCGGTCACGCCGGGCAGGGCGGCGGTGCGCTCGAGGACCTGGTCCCAGAAGGCGGCCAGGGCCGCTTCGTCGCCGTACCGCGCCCCGGAGACGTCGACCTCCATCGTCAGAAGGCCGTCCGCGCGGAATCCGGGGCGGACGCCGAGCAGACGGGAGGCGCTCTCGGTGAGCAGGAGCGCTCCGGACAGCAGCACGAGCGCGAGCGCCACGTCGATGACGACGAGCGCGCCGCCGAAGCGCCGCGGCGAGCGGCCGGCCGATCGAGACGAGGACTCCCGCAGCGCGGGCTCGGCGTGGCGGCGGCTCATCGAGAGCGCCGGCCCGAGGCCGAAGACGAGCCCGGTCGCCAGCGAGACGAGGAGCGTGTAGAGGAGCACCCCCCCGTCGAGCCGGATCTCCGACAGGCGCGGCAAGCTCGCCGGCGCGAGCGCGAGCAGAAGTTGAAGCGTCCACGACGCGACGAGCAGGCTGATCGCGCCGCCGGCGAGCGCGAGCGCCAGCGCCTCGACGAGAAACAGCGCGGCGATCCGTTCTCGCGGCGCGCCGAGCGCCGTCCGCACCGCGACCTCGCCGCTCCGCCGGCTCGCCCGGGCGAGCATGAGACTGGCGACGTTGGCGCATCCGATCAGGAGGACGAGACCGACCGCGACGAGCAGGCTCCAGAGCGCCGGCCGGACCGGCCGCGTCAGGGTATCCGGGAGCGTGCGGACGAACGCCCCCGTCGCGGCGTACTCGCCCGGGTGCTCGCGCGACAGCTGCGCGGACAGCGCCGACATCTCGGCCTCCGCCCGACTCGCCGAGACACCGGACGCCAGACGCGCGACCGCCCGCAGGTGGCGGCAGGTCCGGCAGGCGGCGGGGACTGAGGCATCGTAGCGGAGCGGCGCGAAGATCGAGGCTGGCTTGTCCGCCTCCGGCGAGAAGAGCGACTCGAAATCGGCGGGGAGAACTCCGGCCACGCGATAGGGCGTCTCCCCCAGGCGGATGAGCTTCCCGGCGATCGCGGGATCGGACCCGAAGCGGGTTCGCCAGAGACCGTCCGAGAGGAGCACGGTCCGTTCCCCCGCGGAGCGGTCCTCCGAAGCCAGGAAGTCGCGGCCGAGCGCCGGAGTGACTCCGATCATGCGGAAGAAGCCGTCGGAGACGCGCAGGCCCTCGACGCGCTCGGCCGGAAATCCGGGTGCGGACGCCAGCGTGGGCCGCCACCTAGCGGTGACGGCGATCGCGGAGAAGGAGCGGCTGCGCTCTCTCCAGTCGAGGAAGGTGGCGTAGCCGGTGTTCGATGCCAGGCCGTCCTCGCCGCGCTCCTCGACCCGCACGAGGCCCTCGGGCCGGGTGAAGGGCAGGGGCTTCAGCAGCACCCCGCGGACGACCGAGAAGATCGCCGTGTTGACGCCGATCGAGAGCGCCAGCGTGCCGATCGCGGCCGCCGCGAAGCCCGGGCTCTTCCGGAGAGTCCGCAGCGCGTAGCGCAGGTCCTGGAAGAAGCCGTTCATCGTTCCCTCAGTCGTTGACGATCCAGCCGTCGCGCAGCCGGACGATCCGGTGGCCGTAGGTGGCGTTCTCCTCGGAGTGCGTCACCTGCACGATCGTCGTGCCCTCGTCGTTGAGTTTCTTGAAGAGGCGCATGATTTCCCGCCCCTGGTCGGAGTGGAGGTTGCCGGTCGGCTCGTCGGCGAGCAGCAGCTTCGGCTTCGCGATAAGCGCGCGGGCGACGCCGACGAGCTGCTGCTGGCCGCCCGAGAGCTGGCTCGGAAACAGGTCCTTCTTGCCGACGATCTGGAACCGGTCGAGCGTGTCGGCGACGATCGCCGCGCGCTCCGAGCCCTTGACGTTGCGGTAGGACAGCGGGATGTCCAGGTTCTCGGCCACCGTCAGGTTGTCGAGCAGGTGGTACTGCTGGAAGACGAAGCCGACGTACTTCTTGTTCAGCTCGATGCGCTCCTTCGGCTTGAGGCGATGCACGTCGTGCTCGAGCAGGCGGTACTCGCCGCGCCAGTCGTGGTCGAGCATGCCGAGGATGCCGAGGAGCGTCGACTTGCCCGCGCCGGACGGTCCCATGATCGTGACGAACTCGCCGGGCGCCACGGTGAACTGGATCCGACGCAGCAGAAAGGTCTCGCCGGCCTTGTTCGCGAGGGACTTTTCGAGGTTGGTGAGGTTGATCATCTCGTCTACTCCGCCCGCAGGACCGTCGCGGGATCGACCGCCATGGCGCGTATCGCCGGCCGCGCGCAGGCGAGCGCGACGACCCCGGCCACGACGAATCCGACACCGCCGAACGTCAGCGGGTCAGTCGGACCGACTCGGAAGAGAAGGCCCGCGAGGAATCGAGTGAGTCCGAAGGCGGCGAGAGCGCCGACCGCGAGTCCGACGGCGGCGAGCCGAAGCGCCTGGCGGAAGACGAGGCGCAGGACGTCGCCGGGCGCCGCGCCGAGCGCCGTGCGGATGCCGATCTCCCGGCGGCGCTGGGCGACACCGAAGGAGACGACGCCGTAGATGCCGACCGACGCGAGGAGCAGCGCGAGACCGCCGAACAGGCCGAGAAGGAGGTGTGGAAGCGCCGGCGCGCCAGCGATTCGGTGATGTACTGCGACATCGGCTGCACCGCCGTCAGGGCCTGGTCCTTGTCGATCGCGTGGACGGCTGCGATCGCCGGCTTCGCGAGGGTCATGGGCGGACGGCTCGTGCGCACGAGCAGCGTCATCGCGGGTCCGGGGTCCTGCGACATGGGGAGGAACACCTCGGTGTGGATCGCCTCGTCGAGGCCGCGCTGGGGCACGTCGCCGACGACGCCGACGATCTCGCGGTACGGCGACTTGTCCTGCGGGAACCCCTGTTTGATGCGCTTGCCGATCGGGCTCTCGTGCGGCCACCACTTCCTCGCCATCGTCTCGTTGATGACGACGACGGGCGGCGAATCGGGCGTGTCGGTCGCGTCGAAGAACCGGCCGGCCCGGAGCGGCACCCGCATCGTGCGGAAGAACGACGCTTCGACCATGTCGAAGTCGCTGTTCGGAAGGTCCGCCTGGCTCGGCACGGGGCGGTCCGCGACGAGGTATACCGAGCCCCAGCACTGGCCGACGACCGGCGTGCACAGGCTCGCGCTCGCCGTCTCGACGCCCGGCAGCCGGCGCAGCTCGTCGAGCACCCGCTCGAAGAAGAGCCGCCGTTCGGCCGGCGTCGGGTACCTCGTCTCCGGCAGGTAGACGTCGAGGGCGAGCACCCCATCGGTCTCCATGCCCGGCGAGACGCCCTCGACTCTCTTCAGGCTCCGGAGGAGGAGCCCGGCCGCCACCGCGAGCACGAAAGCGAGGGCCACCTCGGACACGAAGAGCGCGCCGCGGAGCCGCTGCCGATCGAGCCCCACCGTCGCGGCGTTGCCGGACTCGCGCAGCGTTCCCTGCGGATTGGTGCGCGAGGCCTGCGCGGCCGGCGCGAGTCCGAACAGCATTCCGGTCGCGATCGAGGCGCCGAGCGTGAAGAGGAGCACCGCGGGATCGATCCGCGTGTCGGCGAGGCGCGGGATTTCGCTCGGCGAGAGGGCGAGCAGGGGCCCGAGCGCCCAGGCCGCGAGGGCGACGCCGAGCGCGCCCCCGATGGCGGAAAGGAGGAGGCTCTCGGTGACGAGCTGGCGCACGAGCCGGCCGCGGCTCGCCCCGATCGCCGTTCGGATCGCGAACTCCCGTCGGCGGGCCGACGCCCGCGCGAGGAGGAGGTGCGCGACGTTCGCGCAGGCGATCAGGAGCACGACGCCGACGGCGGCGAGCAGGATCCACAGCGCCGCCCGATAGTCGCGGAACAGGACGTCGTCGAGGGACGCCACGACCGCGCGTTGACCGCTGTTCGAGCCCGGGTACTGCTTCTCGAGGCGAAGCATGATCGTCTCCATCTCGCGGCGGGCCGCGGCGAGGGAGGAGTCCGGCGCGAGACGCCCGAGCACCCGCACCCCGGAGTGGTTCCCCCGGTTCAGCCAGTCCGGGCGGCTGCCCATGAGTCCCAACGGCGTGTAGACGTCGACGGGCTCCGGGAAGAAGCCGAAGGTCGGCGGGAGCACCCCGACGATCAGGTGGGGAACGGCGTCGAGATCGACGAGACGCCCCACGGCCGAGGGGTCTCCGCCGAAGCGCCGCTTCCACTGCCCGTACGAGAGGACCGCCGTCGGCGGCGCGCCGGGCTGGTCGTCGGCGGCGCCGAAGAACCGTCCGGCGGCCGGCCGCGCGCCGAGGAGCGGGAAAAACTCCGCCGAGACCTCGGCGGACCGGAGCATCTCCGGCTCGCCGGCGCCGCTCAGCATCGCGTGGTAGAGGCGAAAGCCGGCGAGTCCCCGGAACGAATGACTTTGCGCCCTCCAGTCGAGAAACGTCGGCCACGCGACGCCCATCGAGCCGTTCCGCCGGATCTGCGTCTCACGCATCACGACGAGGCGGTCCGACTCGGGGTAGGGCAGCCGGCGGAGCAGCACGGCGTGCACGACCGAGAAGATCGCCGTGTTGGCGCCGATGCCGAGCGCGAGGGTCGCCACCGCGACGGCGGTGAAGCCCGGGCTCTTCCCGAGTCCGCGCGCCGCGTAGCGGAGGTCCTGCATCACGGTATTCATGCGTCCATCCGAAGAGCGGCCTGTGGATCCAGACGCGAGGCGCGGAGCGCGGGGATCCAGCATGCGACGAGGGCGACGCCGAGCAGGATCACCGCCACGCCCGCGTGGGTCGGCAGATCGGTCGGCGAGATCTCGAAGAGGAGTCCCCGGAGCAACCGGGTCAGCCCGACCGCGGCGAGGAGACCGATCGTGAGGCCGGTTCCCGCGAGCCGGAGGCCGTCGCGCAGGACGAGGCCGCGGACGCTCGCCGGATCCGCTCCGAGCGCCATGCGGATCCCGAGCTCGCGCGTGCGCTGGGAGACTGCGTAGGCCGTGACGCCGTAGATGCCGACGGCCGAGAGCAGAAGCGCGGTGGCGGCGAACGCGAGCAGGAGCGACATCGTGAATCGGGGGCGCGCCATCGACCGCTGGACGACCTCACCGAGCGTCTCGAGCTGCGTGAGCGGCAGCTCGGCGTCGAGCCCCTGGACGGTTCGGCGAACGGCGGGCGCCAGGTCTCCCGACGCCTGGCCGGTGCGCAGCACGACGGTGAAGGCGGAGACGGGCGACTGCTCGAGGCTCCCGTAGAACTCCGGCGTGAGCGCCTCGCCGAGCCCCTGATCGTGCACGTCGCCGACGATGCCCACGATCTCGCCCTCGAGTCGAATGTTGCCGGGCCGTGCGCCGAAACGCAGGCGCCGGCCGATCGCGTCGCCGTTCGGGAAGAACTTGACCGCGGCGGAGCGGCTCGCGAGGATCGCGACCGGCGCTCCGAACGCATCCTGAGACTCGAAGGATCTTCCGGCGAGAAGCGGCAGTCCGATCGTCGGGAAGTAGTCGCGGCTGGCGACGCGCACCTGCGCCGACGGCTCGTGCGCCGGGTCGACGGCGCGGCCCTCCACGCGGAAGGTGCTGTTGTAGCGGAAGTCCGTCAGCGGCAGCCCCATGGTCGCCCCGACCGACTGGACTCCGGGCAGCGCATGCAGGCGGGCGAGAAGCTCGCGCGTGAAGGCGGCGAGACTGGCATCGTCCGGATAGCGCGCACTCGGCAGCGAGAGGTCGAAGCGGAGGACGCGTTCCGCGGCGAAGCCGGGGTCCACCGCGGAGAGGCGGGCGAGGCTGCGCACGAGCAGCCCGGCGCCGACCAGCAGGAGCAGCGCGAGGCCGAGCTCCCCCACGACGAGCAGGCGCCGCAGACGAGCGGGCCCGGGCCGGCCCGAGGCGTCGGCTCCCGCGGTCTTCAGCGCGGCCATCGGCGGCCGGGCGAAGACGCCCGCGATCGGCGCGAGCCCGCAGAGGACGACGGCTGCCAGGGTCCAGAACGCGGTGAACGCCAGGACGCCGCCGTCCACGCCGACCTCCGACAGGCGCGGAATGTCCACCGGGCTCCAGCGGACGATCGCATCGACGGCGGCGCTCGCGAGCGCCAGCGCGGCGAGGGCGCCGGCGGCGGCGATCACGAGCGTCTCGGTGAGCAGCTGCCGCGCGATCCGCGCGCGTCCGGCGCCGAGCGCCGTGCGAAGGGCGAGCTCGGGAGCCCGGTGCGCGGCGCGGATCAGCATGAGGTTCGCGACGTTGGCGCACGCGATCAGGGTCACGAGCGCGATCGCGCCGAGCAGCGTCAGGAGCGCGGGGCGGACCGAACGGACCAGCATTTCGCGCAGAGGCGCGACGGCCGCGCCGTGCCCGTCGTTGGTGTCGTGGTACTGGCGCGCGAGGCCCGCCGCGATCGTCCCGATCTCGGCACTGGCCCGTTCGCGCGTGACGCCCGGACCGAGGCGCCCGATCACGTCGAGGTAGTGCGCACCGCGTTGCGTTCCGACGTCGGGGCCGAACGCGAGGGGCACCCAGAGATCGGGCCCGGCTTCCGGGAAGCGGAAGCCCGGCGGCATGATTCCCGCCACGAGATAGGACTCGCCGTCCAGGCGGATCGACTTGCCCGCGAGCGCGGGATCTCCGCCGAAGCGGCGCCGCCACACGCCGTCGCTGACGATCGCCACCCTGTCGCGTCCGGAAACGAACTCGCCGGGAGCGAAGAGCCGGCCGTGCGCCGGCGCGACCGAGAGGGCCTCGAAGAAGCCGGACGTCACGGCGGTCGCGCGCAGCCTCTCCGGCTCGGCGCCCTCCGAGAGCGCGACGTCCGTCGTCGTGTAGGCGCCGAGCGCGGCGAAGCTCCGGCTCTGCGTCTTCCAGTCGAGGAAGTTCGGCGGCGAGGCGACCATGGCGGTGATGCCCCGCTCCGGGTAGGTCTCGCTGACGGCGACGAGCCGCTCGGGCGCCGGGAACGGCAGCGATCGAAAGAGCACGCCGCGCACGAGGCTGTAGACCGCGGTGTTGGCGCCAATGCCCAGAGCGAGGGTCGCGACGGCGGCCAGGGCGAAGCCCGGAGTCCGCCGGAGCGAGCGGACGGCGTAGCGCAGGTCCTGCATCACGGTGCTCACGCGTCCACGCGGAGAGCGGCCTGCGGATCGAGACGCGAGGCTCGGAGATCCTGGCCCATCATTCGCTCCGAAGCGCCGCGATGGGGTCGATGCGCGCCGCGCGTCGCGCCGGAAGCCAGGCCGCGGCGGCCCCGCACGCGGCGAGGAGAAGCGCCACGGCGGCGAACGTCATGGGATCGAGCGGCGACACCTCGAAGAGGAACTCGCGCAAGAGGCGCGCCTCCGCCGCGCCGAGGGCGAGGCCGAGCCCGAGCCCGACCGCGATCGGTCTGGCGCTTTGGGAGAAAACGAGGGACGTCACGTCGGCCGCTCGCGCCCCGAGCGCCATCCGGATGCCGATCTCCCGGATGCGGCGCGCGACCGCGTACGACACGACGGCGTAGATGCCGACCGCGGCGAGGCCGAGCGAGAGAACGCCGAAGAGTCCGAGGAGGGCGGAGCCGAGACGCTGCGCAAGGAGCTGGCTCCCGAGCTCCGACTCGAAGCTTCGGATGCCCGACACGGGCAGCGACGGATCGATCCGATGCGCCTCGGCGGAGATGACGGCGGCCGCGCCGGCGCCCGGCCCGTCGGCGCGCGTCGACGAGCGTCAGGGCGCCGAGGCCGCTCTCCGGGATGCGCTGGACGAGCGGCAGGTAGATCTGGGGAACCGGCGCGTCGCCGAGAGCGCCCGTGCGGAAGTCGCGGGTGACGCCGACGATCGTCCGGAGTCCGCCGATGTCGAGGCGCTCTCCGACCGCGTTGCGTCCGGGCCAGTAGAGCTTCGCCATCGCCTCGTTGACCATGATCACCGGTTCGCTCACGGGGCGATCGACGGCGTCGTCGAATTCTCGGCCGGACACGAGCGGGATTCCCATGACCCGACAGAACCCGCCGCCGAGGACGTTGACTTCGGCCTCGAGGGGCTTTCCCGCGGGAGCGGGTCGGCCGGGGACGGCGAAGGACTCGACCGCCTGACCGCCCGACAACGGCACGAGCTCCATCCAGCTCGCGCCGCGGATGCCCGGCGACGCCGCGAGGCGCCGCGGCAGCTCGCGAAGGAGCGTCTCGGCGCGAGCGGCGTCGTAGCGCTGGAGTCCCGGGTTGATGGACGCGAGGACGAGCCCGCCGGGTTGGAAACCGAGATCGGTCGAGAGGGCCCTCTGGAGACTGCGGCCGAGCAGCCCGGCTCCCACGAGGAGCGCGAGGCAGAGGGAGACCTGGGTCACGATGAGTGCGTTGCGAAGTGGCGAGGGGCGGCTGCCCGCTCGGTCGTCGTTCTTCAGCGCCGCGCCCAGCGCGTTGCGGGACGCGTGCAGCGCCGGCAGCAGGCCGAAGGCGAGAGCGGTCGCCGCCGAAAGCAGGAACGCGAAGGCGAAGGCCCTGGGGTCGAGCGCCGGCGCGAAGGTCGCGATCGAAGCCCCGGCGGGAAGCGGGAGTCTCTCGGCGAGAGAGAGGGCCCAGCCGGCGACGAGCAGGCCGGCCCCGCCGCCCAGGAAAGCGAGGACGGCGCTTTCGGTCAGGAGCTGCCGCAGGAGGCGGAAGCGGCTCGCCCCGAGCGCCTGTCGGACCGCAATCTCGCGGCGGCGCGCCGCCGCGCGCGTCAGCAGGAGGTTGCCGAGGTTGGCGCACGCGATGGCGAGCGCCGCGGCGACCGCCGCGGCGAGCAGCGCAAGAAAACCGACGGGGTTGCCCGACTCGCCGAAGCCGGCCGCGTCCGTGACGGTCGGGCGCAGCACGAGGCGCATGTCGTCCGGCGCGTCGTCCGGAAAGGCGGAGTGCTGCTGCCGGGTCGCGGCGTCGATCTCGGACTGCGCCTGCGCGATCGAGACTTCGGCGCGGCGGCGTCCCAGGAGGGAGAGCCAGCTCCAGCCCCTCTTCTGAAGGCCGAGCGAGTCGAAGCGGCCGGTCGCGAGGCGCGGCCAGGAGCCGATCGGCACCCACAGGTCCGGAGCGAGCCCGAAGGACGTTCCGCGGAAGCCGCCGGGTGCGACGCCGACCACGACGAAGGACGCGCCGTTCAGTCGGATGGTCTTTCCGACGACCGCGGGATCCGAGCCGAGCCGCGTTCTCCAGAACCTTTCGGCGATCACGGCGACGGCGTCGCCCGACTCCTCGTCGGCCGGCACGATCACGCGTCCCTGCGACGGCCGGACACCGAGCACCTCGAAGTAATTGCCGGACACGACGGCTCCGACGGCGCGCTCGGCGACGCCGGCGCTCACGAAGGCGAGCTCGCGCTGTCGCCACGCGGCGAGGCCGTCGAAGGCGCGCGTGCTCTCGCGCACCGATCGGTACCAGGGGTACGAGACGGTCGCGCCGGTCAGGTCCACGAGCTCCTTCGGCCGCGCGACGCCGGGCAGCGGCTTCAGCACGACCGCGTCCACGAGGCTGAAGATTGCGGCGTTCGCCCCGATCCCGAGCGCGAGGATCAGGATCGCGGCGGCCGAGAAGCCGGGGCTCTTCGCGAGGGTGCGAAGGGCGTAGCGGAGATCCTGCAGCAGAACGCCCATCACTCGTTCCTCAGGGCGGCGATGGGATCGTTCCGGCCGAGCCACCGGACGGCGTGACGGAGGCCCTGAAGCCGCTTGTCCATTTCTGTCCTCCGCCTCGAAACCGATCCGTCTAGGTGACCCGGTACCCGCTCTCCTTGAGCTCCTCCTCCGAGTGGAGGCGCTCCTCGCCCTTCTCCTCCTCGACGACGCGGCCGTCGAAGAGGTGGATCGTCCGGCCCGCGTGCTTCGCGAAACGCGGGTCGTGCGTGACCATGCAGATCGTCGCGCCGGCGCGGTGGAGGTCCTGGAGCAGGTTCATCACCGCCTCGCCGTTGACCGAGTCGAGGTTGCCCGTCGGCTCGTCGGCGAGCAGGATCAACGGCGAGCCGGCGATCGCGCGGGCGACCGCGACGCGCTGCTGCTGGCCGCCCGAGAGCTGCGACGGGAAGTGCTTCATGCGGTGCGCCATGCCGACCTTCTCGAGCGACTCCTGGACGCGCTTCTTGCGCTCGTGCGCGGGCATGCCGCGGTACGTCAGCGGGAGCTCGACGTTCTCGTAGACCGAGAGGTCGCCGATCAAGTTGAAGCTCTGGAAGATGAAGCCGATCTCGCGATTGCGGATCCGCGCGCGCTCCGACAGCGTCAGCGACTCGGCGGGCTTCCCGTTCAGCCAGTAGCGGCCCGTCGTCGGAGAATCGAGGAGGCCGAGGAGAGAGAGGAGCGTGGACTTCCCGCAGCCCGAGGGTCCCGCGATCGAGACGTACTCGCCGTGTCCGATCTCCAGGTGCACCCCGGAGAGCGCGTGCGTTTCGACCTCGTCCGTGAAGAAGACCTTCTCGACGCCGTCGAGCTTGATGACCGGATGCCCGCTTCCGTTCGCGTTCGTGCTCATGCTTCTCCTCGCTCCTACCTCAAGCGCACCCTGTCGTACGCATCCCACGCGCTCATGTCCGAGAGGATCACTTTGTCGCCGACCTTCAGGCCCTCGAGGACCTCGACCGTGTTCACCGAGCTCTTGCCGAGCTTCACCTTGACGCGCGTCGCCTCGTCCCCGTCTTCCGAGACCCGGAAGAGTCCGACCTGGCTCTTCTCCTGTCCGAAGGCGGGGCGGCCGACGTAGAGGACGTCCTTCAGGCGGTCGAGCTCGATCGTGCCGTCGACCGAGAGGTCGGGCCGCGCGCCGGGCGGCAGCTCGCCCGTGAGCTGGACGTCGACGGTCACCGTGCCGTTCTGGACGCCCGGATCGATGCGGGAGACCTTGCCGTCGACGAGTCCGTTGCGGGTGTCGATCGACGCCGGCTGCCCGATCATGACGTCCTTCGCCTGCGTCTCCGCGATCTTCAGCTGCGCCTTGAGCTTCCTCGGCTCGGCGACCTTGGCGAGGACCGTCCCCGGCGCCACCTGCTGTCCGACCTGGACGGGGAGCTCCTGCAGGACGCCGGAGATGCCGGCACGGACGTGCAGCGCCTCCTTCTGCCCGCGTTTCAGGTTCGCCAGGGCGCGGAGCGCCTGCACGTGCGCCTCCTGCACCGCGATCTGAGCGTCGGCCGCCTGCTGGACGCTCGCGACGCGCTTCTCCTCGATCGCGTTGCGCGTCGCGAGCTCCTCGGCCTTCACCCGCGAGAGCTTGACCGTGAGCTCGGCGATCAGCCCCTCCTTGAAGAGGCCCTCGTTCGTCGCGGCCTGGAGCTCGGCCTGATGGAAGTCGGAGCGCACCGTCGCCGCGGTCGCCTGCTGGTCCATGACCTCCTTGTCGGCCTGGGCGCGGACGTTCGAGAGCTCGGCCTCGGAGGCGCGCAGCTGCGACTCGGCGTCGAGCGCATCGCGCTCGAGCACGGGATTCGACATCTCGAGCAGGATCGTGTCGGGCTGGACCGGGGCGCTGCCGGGGAGGCGCACGAGCCGCTCGATGCGCCCGTCGGTCGCGGCCGAGATGTAGCGGACCTCCTCGGGAACGAGGGTGCCCGGGCCGCGCACCTGCCGGAGCATCGCGCCGCGCTTGACGGTGTCGGTCCAGATCGCGCTCTTGTCGACGGTCGGCGCGGCGGGCTTCAGCCGCGAGAGCCCGAGGGTGATCAGGAGGATTCCGGCCGCCGAAGCGACGGCGATGACGATCCGCCGCTTCTTCTTCTTCTCGGCGAGGTCCTCGCGGATGATGTCCACTATCTTGATGGGAAGGCGAGAAGCGTGCCAGGCCGATGGAAGCCGAATCCCTTGAAAACAAGAGAGATGGATCATCCCTCGACGGCTTGTCTGATCACTTGCGGGACGGGGGTGTTCGGAATCGAACGCCTTCCCTCCGTGGAGATGATCCCTTCGCTATCATTCCGATCTTCGCTGCCGGTTTCACCCGGGACAACCCGGCATTTTCTGTACCGTTCCGGTCGACCCATCGAGGAGCGTCATTGATCTCCGAAACGCTGCGGCTGCGGTCTGACCGGACGCGTTTCCGTCTCGCTCTGCTGTGCCTCGGAGTGGTCGTGTTGCTCGCCATCGGTCTCGCCGCGTACGCCGCGTTTCCCGCCATGGACGACGGCGAGATTCTGACGACGGCGCGCGAGGCGGGGCTCTCGCAGTTCGGGCCGTCGTATCGGGATCGTCCCGTTCATGGGTGGCTGTTGCGGCTGTTTCTCGCGGGATTTCAGGAGCAGGTCGCCGCCTGGGTGATCGTCGATCTCGCGCTCTGGGCGCTGCTCGCCTGGCAAACGGCGGTTCTGCTGCGCCGGCTTCTGCCGGGCCGCGCCGCGCCGGCCGTTCTCGCGGCGCTCCTCGTCGCCTCGCCGATCCTGGTCCAGACCCAGTTTGCGACGCTGAGCATGTCGATCCCCTGCAACCTGGCGGTGTCCCTCGCGCTCGGGGGGATTCTCATGGTTTTCGGGAGCGAGCATCCAATGACCCGGGGGCGCGTCGTCCTGGCCGTCCTGCTCCCTGCCTCCGGAGCGCTCATCTCCGAGTATGCCGTCATCACGGTCCTCGCGGGCGCGGCGCTGCTCCTCCTCGCCGGCCGCCGCCGGGGCATGCTGGCGCCCACCCTCGGCGGCCTGTGTGGCTACATCGTCTATCGTCTGACGTCGGTGGCCGAGGTGCGCCCGGCGACGCTGCCGGGAGCCCAGCTCTCGCGGGCCGTCCGCGGCTGGACGAAGATCCCTCCGCACTGGGTCAACGGCTTCTGGCACAGCGTCGTCGGCGCGTACGGGTCGGCGGCCGGCGCCGTGCGGCTCGAGGTGAGCTCGAAGTCCGTGCTCCTGGCCTTCGCCATCGGCCTGATCTGCGCCCTCATCGTGGGCCTGGCGGGGAGGGGAGACGAGGAGCAGAGCGCGCCGGACGTCCGCACGATCCTCGCGCTCCTCTCGGCGATCGCCGTCGGACTCGTCCCGATCGTCCTCACGGGGCGCGATCCGAGCGTCGGCGATTTCGATTCGCGGTACCGGTTCCCGATCCTGCCGTTCGCGGCCGCCCTCGGCGCGTACGCGGTCGGCGCGGTTCCCGTCCCGAGGTGGCGCCGCGCGGGCGCCGTTCTGCTCGCCTTCATCGCGGGTTACACGCTCGTCGTGGGAGGCTTTCGGGCGGCGCGGCTGCAGCGCTTCTACGACGACGTCGGCCGCGCGGTCCTGCCGCTCGTCGAGGCGGAGAAGGGGATTGTCGTCGTGGTGGTCCCCGACGGGGACTACGCGCTGCCGTGGACGAAGATCGCGCGGCGATGGCCGCTCGAAGCCGAGAAACGCCTCTTCACCGTCTACGACGTGTACGCGCCGCTCGCCTTCGGTCCGAGGGACGCGTGCCGGAACGCCGACTTCCTGAACATTCCCGCAACGCTCCGCGTCCAGGGGAGGCGCGGGCCGATTTCGCGGATCCTCCTCGTGCGCGCCGAGGGCGGTCGGATCGTGACGGAGCCTTATTGCGCCTCGCCGCCTCCCTGAAGCGCGCGCGCGCGATCTCGCCGCGATGCGTCGACTCGCACCGACCGTGCCGACGACGAGGCGATGGCCGCCATCCGGCTCGGAATCCCCCGCGAGAGAATGCGGGCGGAGCCCGACTGGAATGCGTCGGCGGGATCCTCCTCGTCGAGCCCTGCGGCCCCTGACGCGGGGGCTGCGGCGAACGCGCCTTACGGCCTCGGGGCGGCGCCGCTCCCCGCGTTCGGGCGTCCGGCGATCGGCCGCGCGAGAATCCACTCGGTCGCACCGATGCGCACCGTCTCGAGCTCCGCAGGCGCTCGGAAGGCGGCGGCCACGAACCGGGCGAGGCGCGACGGCGGCGCGTGTCGCATCTCCACCTGAGCCTCGCCCGTCGGAATCGCGATCTCCCGGACGGTCACGCCGTACTGCTCGCCGGCGAAGAACTCCTCGGTCTTGACGGGAGGCGGAAACCTTCGCTTCATCCATTCGTGGAGGCGGCGCAGCGGGCCGCCGCCACGGTCCGGTCGCGGAGCCCCTGCACCGCGCGAGGCGGCGCGTTCGGGACCGATGTGGCCGATGCGCATCTCGCGCAGGCCGCGGAAGAAGGTCAGACGCGGAAACCAATCGAGGAGCTCCCGGTCGAATCCGTCCTCCGCGTAGCGATAGTTGCCCCAGAAGTGGAACGAGGCCTCGCCGAGGAGATCGGTGGAGGGGCCGGTCCAGAAGGCGAGGCGCGCCGGCGGCGAGGCCCGGCTTTCCAGCGCGGCCTGCGTTTCGCGAATCGCCTGTTGCCGTGTCGCGATGAAGTCCGCGCGTCGCCGGACGTGTACGGCGAGCGTGACGGCGAGCGTGGCGAGCATGAAGATCGCGACCGCGCGGGCGAGAGCGCCGTCGCGCCTCAACCGCTGCGCACCCGCGTGCTCGAGTGTGAAGAGAACGAGCAGAGGCAGCGCCGCGGCCATGGGCGCCACGTTGCGGAAGTGGACGCCGGGCTCGGGCCGCCCGGACTCATGCCGGGGTCGGTATTGGGCATGCTCACCTCGGCCGAGGCGCTCACGGCGTAGAGAAACCCGAGAGCCATGACGCCCACGAGCATCGCCTCGGGAAGGTGGCGCCGCGCCGTTCCCGGCTCACCGCTCTTCCAGAGCCGCGCGAGGGCGAGGACGAAACCCGCACCGGCCGCGGCGATCCCAAGAGCGAGCAGCGGATTCCACCGGGCGAGAAACACGAGGCCATCGCTCAGGCCGCCCAGGAGTCCGGATGCGGGGGGCCGGGCATCCGGTCGGTAGAACGTGCCGATCCAGTTCTCGGCGATCCGGTCGAGCACGGGAGCGATCAGCACGACATATGTGGCGAGGGCGGCGGAGAAGAACGTCAGGATCGGCGCCCGCGCTCTCACGGTCGGCCGTTCGTTCGGCCGGCCGAGAGCCCGCCACGCCACGAGCGCGGCCGCCGCCGCGGCCGCCACCGGAACGGCCGACATTTTGGTCGCGAGGCAAGCGCCCACGGCGGCGCCCGCGGCGACGAGGGTCGCCGTCGGCCGCGCGCTTTCGCCCCGCAGCACCGCCCTCACCAGGACGACCGCGACCAGAGCGAGCGGCAGCACGAAGGAGTCCGCCGCGAAGAAATCCGCGTAGGTGTACACCGTCGGCCACGCCAGGACTGAGGCGAGCGCGGCGACCGCGGCGGCGGCGCTCGGCGTTCCGATTCGACGGCGAAAGAAGACGAGGGCGAGAAACAGCGCGACGCAGGCGCTCGCGTGCGCGAGGCGGAAGAACCCGGGCGCGGCCTCCAGCGACGTTCCCGCCACTCGCAGCAGGCCGGCCCCGAGATAGTAGACGGGCGTGCCCGGATGGTGGACCCCTCGAGGCAGGTGGCCGCTGACGATCAGCTTCGCGTTGTAGTAGTAGTCCGGCTCGGCGTCCATCTCGTAAATGAAATAGGGCCGCGGCGCGAGCCACCCCGCGTAGATCCCGAACAGGAGAGGCACAGCGAGCACGAGGCGGCTCGCCCAGCGGGACGCCCCCACGAGAGTCGAGCGCTCCGCCTGCGTCACGATGCGTCTCGGTGCGCGGAGGCGCGGGTCAGGGAGACGTCACCGCGACCCCGTCCATCGTCGCGGTGCAGACGGTCGGATCGGCGTGGCTCGTCACGACGAGCCCGACGTAGACGGTGCTCGCCATCGGAATCGTCGCGGTATCGACCTGGGCCCAGGTCGTGCCATCGGTCGACTGGTAACCCGTGAAGACGTTCCCGTTGCGCACCACCTTGACCCAGTACGGCGCCGCGGCGGTGGCGCCGACGGTCGTGACGCTCGCCGCGCCGGTCGTGAGGCGGCGCTGAAAGGCGAGGCCGTTGCCGGGCGTGATCACCATCATGGCGTGCGTCGATCCCGGAGACAGGCTCTCGCGGATCATCACGCCCGCCTTCGCCCAGGGATCGGTGTTCTGCACCGTCGCGACCCGGGCGATCACGGTCGCGTTGCCGGTCATGGGCTGAGACACGAAATGGAAGTGGTCCTGGAAGTCCCAGATGTCGAGGCCGGCTCCCTTGATCGTGAAAGTGCCGGAAGTCGACGACGCGCTTCCGACGCCCGCCGGAAACCCGAGGTCCTGATCGGTCCAGGGAACCGGCGGGGCCGTTCCGGCGGGATCGACCGTGAAGGTGAGGGGAGCGCTCGTCACGACGTTGTTCAGCCCATCCGTGACACGTGCCGTCGCCGTGTACGTGCCGGCGGCGAGGCCCGTCCACGAGAACGTGTACGGCGGCGTCGAGTCGGTGCCGAGCAGCGTCGCTCCATTGTAGAAGTCCACTTTCGAGATGCCGGCGCCCGTGTCGAAGGCTCCTGCCGTGAGCAGCACGTTCGCCGGGGCGCCGAAGGAGGCGCCCGGAGCGGGGGTCGTCAGGGCCGCCGAGGGCGGCGCCCCGACGCTGTCCATCGTCGCGGTGCAGAGCAGCGTGTTGTCGTGGCTCGTCAGCGCGAGTCCGGCGTACACGTTCGTCGCCATCGAGATCGTGTCCGAACCGACGAGCGTCCAGGTCACTCCATCCGGCGAGCTGTACCCGGTGAACGTGTTGCCGGCCCGCACGAGCTTGACCCAATACGGCGCCACGACGTTCGCTCCGGGCGTGTGCGCCGTGGTCCCACCGGTCGTCGTGCGGCGCTGAAACGCGAGACCGTTGCCGGGCGTGAGGACCATCATCGCGTGCGTCGAGTTCGGCGACAGCGTTTCGCGGATCATGACGCCGGCCTTGGCCCAGGGATTCGTGTTCTGGACGCTCGCGACGCGGACGAGGATGGTGCCGTCGCCGGAGAGCGGTCCCTGGACGAAATGGAACTGGTCCGACGTGGTCTCGATGTCCGCTCCCGACGCCGTCACCGTGAACGAACCGCTCGAGACCGAGGCGCTTCCCGGGAGCGCGGGAGGCCCGATGTCCTCGTCGGCCCAGGCGACCGGGATTCCGTTCGGTCCGGGTGTCGGCGTCGGAGACGGGCCCGCCGTCGGCGTCGCGGTGACGGCCGGCGTGGGCGTGAAAGAAGGCGTCCTCGACGGGGTCGACGTGACGGTGGGGGTCGGCGTCGGCGTGGAGGTGAAGACCGGAGTCGGCGTCCGCGACGGCGTGCTCGTGATGGTCGGCGTCGGCGTCGCCGTGAAGGTCCGCGATGCCGTCGCGGTGGGTGTGAGCGTGCGGGTCGCCGTCGCGGTCGCCGTCGAAGTCCTGGTCGGGGTGATCGAAGGCGTGAAGGTGACCGCCGGGGTGAGAGTGCGCGTCGGCGTGGCCGAGGCCGTGGGGGTCCGGGTGGCGGTCAGGGTCACCGTGGGAGTGGCGCTCGGCGTCGGCGTGGGAGCGCCGGTGGCCGTGGCCGAGACCTGGTCGATGGTGGCGGCGCCGAGGACGGTGTTGGCGTGGCTGGTCAGGATCAGGCCGAAGAAGACGTTGGGGGCCATCGTCACCGTGTCCGAGCCGACGAGCGCCCAGGTCACGCCGTCCGTCGAGCTGTAGCTGGTGAAGGTGTTGCCCGCACGGACGACCTTCACCCAGTACGGGGCGACGGGGCCGAGAACGGTGGTCGAGAGCGAGAGGGCGCCCGTCGAGAGCCGGCGCTGGAAGGAGACGCCGTTACCCGGCGTGAGGACCGTCGTCGCGTGCGTCGAACCGGCGGCGAGGCTCTCGCGGATCATCACGCCGGCCTTGGCCCACACGTTGGTGTTCTGAATGCCGGTGACGCGGGCGACGACGGTGCCGTCGCCGGAGAGCGGCTGATAGACGAAGCGGAACTGGTCGGAGGCGTCCCAGATGTCGGTGCCCGAGCCGTCCAGCGTGAACGTGGTTCCGGAGTAGGTCGCGGCGCCGGCCACGCCGGGGCCGCCCACGTCCTGCGTCGACCACGGCGCCGGCGGGGGCGCGGCGCCGGGGGAGACGGCGACGTTGTCGAACGAGGACGCGCACAAGAGCGTGTTGTTGTGGGCGCTGTCGGCCAGGCCCACGAAGACGCTCGCGGCCATCGGCACCGAGTCGGCGCCCACCAGCGTCCACGTCACCCCGTCGGGCGAGACGTACGTCGTGAACGTGTTCCCCGCCCGGGTCAGCTTCACCCAGTACGGCGCGACGGGGCCGGTCATCGGCGTCGACGTCGAGACGCCGCCGGTGGCGAGACGCCGCTGGAAGGCGACGCCGTTGCCGGGAGTGACGAAGATCGAGGCGTGCGTGGATCCGGCGCCGAGGGTCTCGCGGATCATGACGCCCGACTTGGCCCAGGGATCGGTGTTCTGCTGGGTCGCGACGCGGGCGACGATCGTCCCGTCGCCGTTCAACGGCTGGTAGACGTAGTGGAAGCCGTCGGCGTTGTCCCAGATGTCCACGCCCGAGCCGCTCGACGCGAACGTGCCGCTCGCGTATCCCGCGCTGCCCGTCAGGCCCACGCTTCCGACGTCCTGGTCGACCCACGGCGCGGGCAGCCCTGCCCGATCCCGGCGTCGGTGTGGCGGTGGGCGCCGGCGGAGGCGTCGGGGTGGGCGTGCTCGTGGGGGTGGGCGTGGGCGGAGACGTGGGCGTGCGCGTAAGGTCGCCACCGGAGTGAAGGTCGCCACGGGCGTGAACGTGCGGGTCGGGGTCGGCGTCCGGGTGAAGGTCCGCGTCGGGGTCGGCGTGACCGGCGGCGTCGGCGACGGCGTGGGCGTCCGCGTGGCTGTCGGCGTTGCGGACGGAGTGGGCGTTCGGGTGGGCGTTGCGGTGGGCGTCGCCGTAGCCGTGGCCGTGGGAGTCGGCGTCGACGACCCGCTCCCCGTGACGGTGACCTGGTCGAGGGTGGCGGCGCCGAGGACGGTGTTGGCGTGGCTCGTCAGGACCAGGCCGGCGAAGACGTTGGCTGCCATCGCGATCGTGTCGGAGCCGACGAGCGCCCAGGTCACGCCGTCCGTCGAGCTGTAGCTGGTGAAGGTGTTGCCCGCACGGACGACCTTCACCCAGTACGGGGCGACGGGGCCGAGAACGGTGGTCGAGAGCGAGAGGGCGCCCGTCGAGAGCCGGCGCTGGAAGGAGATGCCGTTACCCGGCGTGAGGACCGTCGTCGCGTGCGTCGAACCGGCGGCGAGGCTCTCGCGGATCATCACGCCGGCCTTGGCCCACACGTTGGTGTTCTGAATGCCGGTGACGCGGGCGACGACGGTGCCGTCGCCGGAGAGCGGCTGATAGACGAAGCGGAACTGGTCGGAGGCGTCCCAGATGTCGGTGCCCGAGCCGTCCAGCGTGAACGTGGTTCCGGAGTAGGTCGCGGCGCCGGCCACGCCGGGGCCGCCCACGTCCTGCGTCGACCACGGCGCCGGCGGGGGCGCGGCGCCGGGGGAGACGGCGACGTTGTCGAACGAGGACGCGCACAAGAGCGTGTTGTTGTGGGCGCTGTCGGCCAGGCCCACGAAGACGCTCGCGGCCATCGGCACCGAGTCGGCGCCCACCAGGGTCCACGTCACCCCGTCGGGCGAGACATACGTCGTGAACGTGTTCCCCGCCCGGGTCAGCTTCACCCAGTACGGCGCGACGGGGCCGGTCATCGGCGTCGACGTCGAGACGCCGCCGGTGGCGAGGCGTCGCTGGAAGGCGACGCCGTTGCCGGGAGTGACGAAGATCGAGGCATGCGTCGATCCGGCGCCGAGGGTCTCGCGGATCATGACGCCCGACTTGGCCCAGGGGTCGGTGTTCTGCTGGGTCGCGACGCGGGCGACGATCGTCCCGTCGCCGTTCAACGGCTGGTAGACGTAGTGGAAGCCGTCGGCGTTGTCCCAGATGTCCACGCCCGAGCCGCTCACCGAGAAGGAGCCGTTCACCCATCCGACGTTGCCCGGCAGGCCGACGCTGCCGACGTCCTGGTCGACCCACGGCGGCGGCGGAGGGCTGGGAATGACGAAGGTCGCGGTGTAGGTGGCCGGAGAATTCGGGGCCGTGATCGAGTGCGACTGAGCGCCTCCGTCGGACCAGCTGCTGAACTGGTACGAACCCTGGGGCGACGGCGCCGACACCGTGTCGGCCGAGTTCACGATCTCGGTGCGGACGAACGGCGCCGTGCCCGTGAACGTGGCGAGCGTGAGCGTCAGACCGCTCGGGACGGACTGCATCGAGAGGTCGACGGTCTGCGGCTGGACGTTGACGGAGGTCGTCGACTGGAGGCCGCCGGAGTCCGTGGCGGTCAGCTGGATCTCCAGGTACGAGGGATATTCGTGGTCCGGCGCGGGGAACGACCCGCTCGCGACGCCGCTGAACGTCTGGTACGTGTGCGTGTGGCAGTTCGAGGGGCAGTGATGGATGAGCACCGTCCAGAAGAGCGCGCTCGGAGGCAGGTTCCCGTCCTGCGCATCCGTCGCCTGGCCCGAGAACGAGATCGTGTCGCCGACCTTCCAGGTCAGCGACGGCGACGGCGTCAGGATGGTCGGCGTCGGGAAGGACGCGCTCGTCGTGATCGTCATCGGGGTGCTGAACGCGGTGGCGCCGTGCTGGTCCGTCACGCGAAGGCGGGCCGCGAACGTGCCGCTCGTCGAATACACGTACGCCACCTGGGCGCCGTGCGCGTCGTCGTACTGGCCGTCGCCGTTTAAGTCCCAGTCGTACGTGAGCGTGTCGCCCTCCTGGGCGGGAACGGAGAAGGACCCGTCGAAGTTCACCGTCAGCGGGGGACTCCCCCCGTCGGCGTCGCCGTGGCGACGGCGTTCAAGCCATAGACGAACTTCGTGATCTTCCCGTCGTTGAAGTCGGCGTAGTAGACGTTCCCGTCCGGGCCGACCTCCAGATCGACGGGGCCCCCTCCGGTCGCGGAGGAGAAGGCGGAGAGCGTCGAAGGATCGGGATCGCCGTTCGTTCCCGGGAACATGACCCACACGCAGGCACGCGTGTGATCGGTCACGAAGAGCGCGTTGTCGTAGTTCGACGGATAGTTGCTGCCGCCCGTGTAGAACGCGAGGCCGGCGATCGCCGAGCTGCCGATCGGACAGTTGTCGTTGGCGACGGGATGGGCGTTGTGGTTGTAGGTGTAGAACGGCGCGACGGCGGTGCCCGCGGCGTAGAGGTTCGTGCAGATCGAGAGGCCGTCGCCCTGCCAGCTCGGCAGCGGCGCCGGGCCCTCGTAGCACGGCCAGCCGAAGTTCCGGGCGCTCGAGAGGTCGGGGATCCGGTCGATCTCCTCCCACGTCGCTGTAGCCGACGTCGCCGACCCAGACGTCGTTCGTGCCCGGCTTGATCGTGAAGCGGAACGGGTTGCGGAGGCCGTAGGCGATGATGCGCTGCTCGTTGACGTCTCCCGAGGAGAAGAAGGGATTGCCCGGAACGCCGGCGCCGGTCGCGGGATCGATGCGAAGGATGGCGCCGTTCAAGAGGCGGGGCTCGCCCAACGCCCGCAATGGGGCTCTGGCTGCGCAGCGACCCGCCCTCGGCGGTCGGCGGCGTCTCGTTGCCGCCCACGCCGGCCGGGGGATCGCCGCAGGGATTCTTCGGAGTCGGAGCTCCGAGCGTTCCGCCGTACTGGCCCCAGTCGTCGTTGTTGAAGCTCGCGCCCTCGCCGCCCGAGACGTAGAGATAGCCGTCCGCGCCGAAGTTCAGGCTCCCGATCGAGTGGCTCGGGAACTGCTGACACCAGTCGTTGATGAGCTGGTGCTCGCTCGCGGTCCAGTTCGACCCGGTCGCCGTCAGCCGCGACAGCCGGCCGCTGACGACGCAGCCGTCCGTGGTCGCTCCCGGAGGCGTCGGGCAGCCGTCGGACGTGCCGTCGCCGGGACCCCAGCGAGGCGGCGTGCCGCCGATCGGCGCGTCGTAGGTGTACAGCACGTACACGAAGTGGTTCGACGCGAAGTTCGGGTCGATCGCGAGTCCGAGCAGTCCGCGGTCCCAGAAGTTGTGGACCTCGGTCCGGAGGTCTGCGACCACCGTGTAGGTGTTGGTGTTGATGTCCGGGAACAGCTTCAACAGGCCGCTCTTCTCGGCCACGAGCACGCTCCCGTCGGGCAGAAAGCGGATCGCCGGTCGGATTCGTCAGGCCCGTGAAGACGACCGACTCCGAGAAGCCGGCCTGCGCGAAGTTCGTCGCTCCGAGCCGCGACGCCGCGGCCAGCAGAAAGAAGACGAAGGCTCCGCCGAGGACACGTCGAGCCTTCGGGCCGAACGTCCCGCTCGAAACTCGCGGCGGCGACTCTCGCCGGTTCATCAGGAAGGCGCGATTCTATTGCAGGAAACGAGACATGGGGTGAGGCGCCGTGTGGGGTGACCCGGGTGACGACGAAATGAACGAGTTCGTGCCCGTTCGGGGCTTCCAAAGCCTCGGCGGGCGCGGCCCTCGATCAGCCCGGCCTGTGCTCCATCCGGCTCCCTTCTCCGGCGGAGGCCGCCAGAGACCTGCGCGCGGAGGGGGCGGGGTACTGGAGATAGGCGAGGCGATTGACCTCGCGCCGGACGTGCGAGACGAGGTCGAGGACGAGCCCGGTGGCGACGCAGAGGCCGGCAATCACGACGAGGCCCGTGCACAGGATCGCCGTGGAAACGCGCGGAGCCACCCCGGCAGAGAGGGACGCGCGGACGGCGGGAAGGCCGAGCACGAGCGCCGTCCCCAGGAAGATCAGCCCGACGAGGGAGAAGAACAGAAGGGGCCGTTCGTTGCGCATGAGGTTCATGATGGTCAGCAGGATGCGGCCGCCGTCGCGCACGGTGCGCAGCTTGCTCGCCGAGCCCGGCGGGCGCTCCTTGTACTGCGTGTCGACCTCGGTCGACCGGCATCCGCATCTGCATCGCGTGCACGGTGAGCTCGGTCTCGACCTCGAACTCCCGAGAGAAGAGGGAAAGCTCTTCGCGAACCGGCGCGAGAAAACCCGATACCCCGAGAGCATGTCTCCAATGGGGGCGTCGAACAGCCAGCGTACGAGGCCGGTGAGGAAGACGTTCCCCGACCGGTGGCCGCCCCGGTAGGCGTCGCGATGCGACGCGAGGCGCCGGCCGACCACCATGTCGAGGTCGTCGGCGACGAGGCGCTCGACGAGCGCCGGCGCCATCGCCGCGTCGTACGTGTCGTCGCCGTCGACCATCACGTAGACGTCGGCATCGACGTCCTGGAACATGCGGCGGACGACGTTGCCCTTGCCCCGCCGGTTCTCGCGGCGCACCGCGGCTCCGGCCGCGGCGGCGATTGCCGCCGAGCCGTCGATGGAGTTGTTGTCGTAGACGTACACCGTGGCGCGCGGCAGGGCCGCGCGGAAGTCGCGCACGACCTTCCCGATCGCCTTCTCCTCGTTGTAGCAAGGCACGAGGACGGCGATCCGCAACTCGTCCTGGGGGGCATTTTCGCGAACACTCTATCGCCGCGCGCCGCTCGACTCGCCGGGTCTCAACCGCCTCGGGGATCGGGCCGCGGCATACTCGGCGATCATCCGCAGCCGTTCCGCCTGCGTGTACGGTCCCGTCCAGCAGTGGGGCTCGCGGGGGCCATAGGTGATCGAGCCTCCCCACGGCGGCGAGTTGGTCGTCTCCAGCCAGGCCTCGAGTCGATGAACGGCGTCGTTCAGGTAGTACGTGTCCATGTCGCCCGTCCAGATGTGGATCTTGCCGGCGAGACTCGGCCCGATCTCCTTCCAGCGGCGCTGCAAATACGCGTTCAAGTCGGTGTGTTCCTTCCAGTACGCGGCGACTCCGTGGTCGATCGTGCCGGTCGCCGGGTCGATCAGCGGCTGGAAGTAGCCGTTCTCGCCGATCGGGCCGTAGACGGCCTGCCAGCAGTCCCAGTCCTCGCCCGAGCGCCCGCCCGTTCCCATCGCTCGCTCGTAGGCGAGCTGCTCCTTCATGGTCGAGAGGACGAGTCCGTCGGGTTGACGCTCGCCCGAGATCGGAGTCCGGCGCCACTCGTCCTTGCGGTACCAGGCGCTGTCCCACTCGTAGATGTTGACGAGCTCGAAGTAGTGGAAGTCGACGGGATCGGGACAGTACGAGAAGGTCCCGCCGAAGTAATCGGGATAGAAGATCTGGAGGGCGAGCGACTCCCAGCCCCCGGTCGAACCGCCGGAGAGGATGCGGGCCCACGGCTCGGGGATCGCGTGGAAGTGCTTCTCGATGTACGGGATCAGCTCCTCGGTGATCGCGCTGCCGTACGGCCCGTTGTTGGGCGTGTCGATCGCGTAGGAATCGTCGTAGTACGGGGTCGGGTGCTGGAAGGTCACGTAGAGCATCTTCGGCAGGTCGCCCGACTGCCATGCCCTGGTGAAGTCCGCCATGCGCCGAGCCCGCTGCCGCTGCGCCTCCGACGCGTCGGCGGGGAGCTCCTCCTCCTCCCCGAACCCGCCCGGAGCGCGGAGCGAGAAGTGTCCCTGCTCGTAGTTGACGGGGTAGGAGGCCGACGGGTCGCTCTCGTAGTCCTTCGGCAGCAGGATCGTCGCGCCGATGAAGATCGGCTGGCCCCAGAACTTCGAGAGCAGCGGGCTCTCGAAGCGCACCCGCTTGACCCACGGAGTGTCGGGGGGAACGGCGACCGGCGGAATCTTCCGGTCGAGCGAGAAGCGCACGGTCTCGTCGGACCGCGGATCGATGTGGACCCGGCGCGGCGCGCTGTAGAGGTTGCCGGGCGAAATGGGGAAGTCCTGGCCTTCCCACTGGTCCATGTGCAGGCGGACCACGTGTCCATCGGCGCGATGAAAGGTCGTGTAGACGTTCAGGACGGCCTGGACCTCGTAGTCGCCCGCCGGAAGCTCGGCGAGAGAGGCGAGGGGATAGCCGATCGCCCGTCCGTCGATCACCGCCCGATCCCCCGCCCGGAGGTTCTCCACGTCCTCGCCGAAGAAGGGAGTCGAGGCGTACTGCCCTCCCGACTTGCCGAACTGCAGCCGCGGTTCCGGGTGCGCCTTGCGCGACACCACGACGAAGACGCGTCCGTCGACGGACTCGGCCCGGACCGAGGCCGGGAAGGAGAGCTCGAAGCGGAGTCGGACCGGCGCCTCCAGGGCCCTCAGGGGCAGCGGTATGGCGCCGACGAGTCCGAGCATGCCTATCCTAATAAAATTATATATTCTCACTAATTTTCCTTATTTATTTAGGACAGCTAGGCGATATGCCTTACATGTGTTCTCGAGCAGCATCGCGACGGTCAAGGGACCGACGCCCCCGGGGACCGGAGTGATCCAGCCGGCGACGGCCGAGACGTCGTCGAAGTCGACGTCGCCCACCAGCGCGCGACCGCGCGCCTCGAGGGCCGCTCGCAGCGCGGGCGAGCGGCGGAGATTTTCCGGGGCGTCCTCGGTCGTGATGCGGTTGATCCCCACGTCGATGACGGCGGCTCCCTCCTTCACGAACTCGCGGGTGACGAAGCCCGGCCGGCCGATCGCGGCGACGAGCAGGTCGGCCTCCCGGCAGACCGAGGGCAGGTCGGGCGTCTTCGAATGGCAGACGGTCACGGTCGCGTCCCGCGCGGTCAGCAGCGCGGCCATGGGCTTTCCGACGATGTCGCTGCGTCCGAGGACGACGGCGCGCCGGCCGCGGGTCGGAATCTGGTAGGCCTCGAGCAGCTCGACGATGCCCGCCGGAGTGCACGGCACGAAGCGCGGGCGCCCCTGGTGGAGGAGACCGACGTTCTCGGGATGGAAGCCGTCCACGTCCTTCAGCGGATCGACGGCGTCGAGCACGCGGGCCGTGTCGTGGCCCTTCGGCAGCGGCAGCTGGATCAGCAGGCCGTCGACCGCCGGGTCGGCGTTGGCGCGGGCCACCTCGGCGAGAAGCGCGTCGGGAGAGAGGTCGGCGGGCAGGCGCCGCGTCTCGGCGCGGATGCCCGCCTCCTCCGCGGCCTTCGCCTTCGAGGCGACGTAGGACTGGGAGGCCGGATTCTCGCCGACCAGGAGGACGCGCAGAAACGGCGGGCGTCCGGACGCCGAGATCTGCGCGGCGGATCGGGCGGCCCGCTCCCGGATCTTGCGAGCGAGCGCGGCTCCGTCCAGCAGGACGGCCGAACGGGCGGCGGGAGGCACGGCGGGGAGGATATCGAATCCGCGGCTCTGCCGGCTTCGGACCCGAGCGTCCAATTTCATCGACCCTGCGCAGATCCGGCGGGATTCGCCTGTAGGATCTGGCGTCCATGTTTCGATGGAAACCGTCGCCGCGCGCCCTCGCTGTTTTCCTCGGCATCTTCGTCGCGATCACTCTCGCGTACGGCATGTGGTCCGGGTTCCCCGTGCAGGACGACACGTACCTGATCCGGCTGCTTCGCCTGGGGGGGCCCGAGCGGCTGGTCCACGATCATCCGGATCGGCCGGTTTACGGTCTCTTGCTCGCCTCGTGCGCCCGAGTCTTCGGCGAGCACAAGGCCCCCTACATCGGGATCGGGATCGCCGCGTGGCTCGCGTTCGCGGGGGAGGCCATCTGGCTCTGGATCGTGCTCTTTCCCGAGTGGGCGTCCGCCTGGCCCGTGGTCGGAATGGCCGTCGTCTCGCCGATCGTGAACTTCGTGCAGTTCTCCACCGTGACGACGATTTTTCCCTGCCTGCTTCCGGTGATGCTCGTGCTGCTGGCGGTGCTTCTCGCGCTCGGAGACCCGACGCCGCGGCGCCTGGAGGACCTGTCGCTCTTCGTGCTCGCGGGCGCCGCGGTCCTCGTGAGCGAGTACGGTCTCGCGACCGCTCTCGGCGCTATCGTCTTTCTCGCGGTTCTCGGCCGCTGGCGAGCGAGCGGCTGGCTGCTCGGCGGCTCGGCCGTGGGATACGTCCTCTTCCACGCGGCCGCGAAGCTGTCCGTGCGCCGCGAGACCAATCCGCATCTTCAGGCGGCCCATTTCCTCGACCGCCCCTGGACGCGACCGTTCCGGGTGGTGTCCGCCCTGTGGCACGCGTTGGCCGGCGCGTGGGGGAGAGCGCTCGCCGCGTGGAGTGTCGACTGGAGCTCGAAGTCGACGCTTCTCGCGACGGCCGCCGGGATCCTCGTAGCCGCCGCCTGCGCCTCGTTCTTCCGGGTCCGCGACGTCGATGGGGAGCGGTCCCCGTCGCGGCGGATCGTCGCGCTGCTGCTCGGCGCGTTCGCGAGCCTGTACCCCGCCATCGCGATCATGGGCTTTCCGCTGACGCTCTTTTTCGAGTCCCGCTTTTTCCTGCCGGCGCTGCCCTTCGCCGCGTGCGCGACCGTCGCCGTCGTGGCCGTCTCCCTGCGGCCTCGGTGGTTGCCGGCGGCTCTGTGCATTCTCGCGTTCTTCGCCGCCGAGAGTCTGGTGCTGAGAGCCCATGCGGAGGGGGTCCTTCAGAGACGACTGGAGGCCGTCGGGGCGACGCTTCACCCTCTCATCGCGGGAAACAAGGGCCTCGTGGTGGTCGTCGTGTCGCGATCGGATGGGCCAATCGGCCGAAGAAGTCGGTGCGAAGGCAAGCGCGAACTGGCCGATCGAAGACGCCGAGAGGCTCGTCGTTCTCCGGCCGCCGGAGGCGGATCTCTTCATCGGGACGCGCCGGGATTGCCGCGAGCCCTCCTCGCTGCGGCTGCGCTACTCGTCGATCCGCTGGCCGCGGGCCCCGGAACCGATCCGGCTGGTGCTGTGGGACCCCGGAGACTGGGCGGACGGCGAGGTCGCCCCCGAGCCGTACTACCGCGGGTGTCCCGCCTCCTGAGTCAGGGCGCCAGGAGCATGGCGGGCGAGGGGCGCGCCGCGAGCGCCATGCCGAGCACGCACGCGAGCGTCGCCGGGATCGCCGGAATCGACATGTTGTACTCGACGAGCCCGTGCAGGCTCAGCGAGAGAAGCGCCCCGACGCCGGCCAGGAGATAGGCGCTCTCCTCGCGGTGTTTCTGACGCCACCAGCTCCGGAGCAGCACCGCGTACAGCGAGACGTAGAGGACGAATCCGAGAGACGGCGCCGACCACGCCGCCGGTGACGAGGAGCTGCAGCGGATCGGAGTGCGCCTGTTCGACGAGGAAGTTGAGCTCGCGGGCCTGGACCCGGCGGAATGCGTCGGCGAATGAGCCGAGCCCCGAACCGAGCCACGGGAACTCGCGCCAGGCTTCCACCGAGGTCTGCCAGAGCTCGACACGCGTGCCCCCGCGGAAGTCGCGCGCGTCGGAGGCGACGAACCGGACGAGTGCGACTCTCCCGGCGATGAACCCCGCGAGGACGATGCCCGCGGTGAGCGCGAGGGCGCCCCGCCAGGAGCGTCGCGCGTGGGCGCGCGGATGCAGCGCGCCGAGGACGAGCAGGGTCACCATCGTCAACGCGCTGGCGGTGATCGCTCCCCGGGATTGGGTCAGCCCGATCCCCACGATGACGACGGCCCACACGATGACGCGTCCGGCGATCGGCAGCAGTCGGTTCTCGACTCGGGCGGCTCGCTCCCGGTCGCGGCCGGCTCGATCCGCGTTCACGAGGATCTCCGACCAGAGCACGCCGAATCCGACCGCGGAGACGGCTTCGAGATAGCCGCCGAAGTGATCGGGATTCGCGAAGGTGCCATGCAGGCGCGGCTCGCCGATCTGCATCGCGACGGCGATTCCGACGTGCAGCATGGCGGCGGCGAGCAGCGTTCCCGCGAAGACCCGGCGTCTCGCGCGGGAGTTCAGGAGCCGTTCGCTCGCCAGAAAGAGCATCAGGTAGGCGAGGTCGAGGCGGATCGCGGAGGCCGTTTCGGTGGGCGCGATCGAGATCCGCGGAGTCGGCGCCGGGCCGCGCGCGAAGAGGTCGAGGAGGACCCTGCGTTTCGTGGTAAATTTCCGCACTGATCGGAGAAATTCGAGCCAGGAAGTGGCCGCGGGAAGCGGTAGCAGCTGCACGGCGCCGAGCGCCGCGATCAATACCACCGCGGCGACCGGAACGAGGGGCACCTGCGGATCGCGCATGCGGGCTCGGGAAAGAAAGGTCGCGGTGGCGATCAGGAAGGCAAACGACTCGATCAGAGCCGCCCCAAGGGAAGCGTCCCGCCGCGCGGCAAGGGCGACGACCGCGACGAACACGAGCAGTGCGCCGAAGGCAACCCGCTCGAGCCGGTCTGTCTTCGCGGAGAACGCGTCCCGCCAGCTCGGAGCGATTCGTTGAAGAAGTTCTGGCCAAGTCTTTCTCCTGGGGGCGGCCGCGATGATGCCACCGGCCGGGGCCATCCGCGGCCGACGAATTTTACGAGACGCGGTTGAGGATCGGTGAGGCCGCATACCTCGAGAAGCGGCTGCCGGAGGCGATCGACAAACTGAAAATCGCGTCCTTCGGTCTGCTCGAGAATCCTCCTCGCGAATCCGAGGCCCTGGTTTACCTCGCGCTGGCGCAAACTGCCGCCGGGAGGATCAGCGGCGCGGACGCGACGCTCGGCCGCTTTCTCGAGGTGGAGCGTCGTTTCGCGCCCTTCGCGAAGATGAAGCTCGACGCGAACGTGCGATCCGAGTTCCAGGCCGTGCTGCTGCGGCGCGTCTCGCCGTCGACGCTGCTCGCCGTTCCGAGCCTGGCCGGCCTGGTCGAGACCGAGGAACAGAAGATCGCGAAGCTTCCGCCGAAGGAGCGTTGGAAGGCGTACGAGGCTGGGGCCAGGCGAGAGCCGGAGGAGCCGAGATGGGCGCTCGACCTCGCCCGAGAGTCCTTCGGAATGGGCGATCTGAAGGCCGCCGTCGAATGGTCGACCAAGGCTCTGGAGCTCGACCCCTCCTCCGCGGAAGGGCATGCGCTTCGGGCCCATGCCTACGTGCTCCGGGGGGAATGCGCCCTGGCTCGCGCCGATCTGCAGGCCCTTTCTCCCGCCGAGCTCGACGGGCGGCCCACCCTCGTGGCGGACCGCTTCGTCTGCTTCGTCGAGCTGAAGGAATGGGCGTCGGCCGCCGAGGCCAGCCGGTCCGTTCCCGCCGCGCAGGCGGCCCGTGCGGACGTGGTCCGGGCCCAGCAGAAGCTCGCCGCCCAGAGACCCCCCGCTCGCTGATCGGCGGCGACGGCCGAGCAATCTCGCCCGGTTTGCCCTACAATTATCTGACCTGCCATGAAGATGCCGCGGATCAGCCGCCGCAGGGGGGCCGGAGGAGCCGTCTTCGCTCTGATGGTTCTCGCGCCGTGCGCCTTGATGGCTCAGCTCACAAACGACCAGGTTCCTCTCGGCCGGACCGTTCCGGCCCAGGACAACGGTCGAGGGCCAGATGGGGAGCCGTTTCCACCTGGGAGCTGGTCCGGCTGCTCCCGCAACTGAGCCTGGTCGGGCCGACCTACGACGACAACGTTCTGGGCGCGTCGGGGAACGAGCCGAGGGTCAGCGACTGGACCTTCACGGCGGCCGCGGGTCTCGGCGTCCTCATTCCGGTCGGCAAGAAGATGTATCTGTCCGGGACGCTTCTGCCGCAGTACATCTACTACAACCGGCTGACCGACCGGCGCCAGTGGGGCGGCACGTATGGAGGCATCTTCTACGGGTTCTTCAATCGCGTCTCGGTCGAGGCGGACTACTCGATCGTGCGGACGCCGCAGTACCCGAACACGGAGATCCAGACCCAGGTCCTCGGCGACACGAAGGGCGGCAACGCGAAATTCGAGGTCGACGTCGGCGGCCCGTGGTCGGTGTACGCCAACGGCCAGTATCAGGAGATCGAGTATCAATCGCTGGGGGCGCCCCCGCCCGATCATCGACGGCGTTCTCGTCCTTGCTCAATCGCAACGAGGGGGCCGTGCGCGGGGGCCTGCGCTACAAGCTGGCCTCGTACTTCACGGTCGGCATCGGCGGCGAGGAGACGCGGACGCGCTTTCTCGGAGCAGCCCGAGGCCGCGGACAACGACAGCACGGCGTTCATCGGGACCATCCATTACGATCGGCCCCGCCTCTTCGTCAACTTCAGCGGGGGGTATCGAAGGGGACGGGCGAGCAATGGATCGAATTTTCCCGATTACGACACGTTTACGGGTTCTGGTTATGTGTCGTACGAGATTCTGCGGAGCCTCGAGCTGAGCATCGACGGCGTCCGGGCGGTGTACTACGGGGTCTTCCCGAGCAACCCGTACTATCTCGGCTCGACCGGGACCGGTGGGCTGACCCTGCACCTGGGGAGCCGCGTCTCGATCAACGGATTCGGCGGGTACGGCACGAACACCTATCCGGTGCCGGTCGACGGGGTGGAGCGCGTCGACAAGGTCACCACCTACGGCGGCGGCGCGAACGCGCTGCTCTACAAGAACATCACCCTGACGGCCCAGGCGACGCACCTCGGATACAACTCGAACATCAACGCCTTCGACCGGATCGATCTTCCGCTTTACCGCCGGTCTGGTCATCGGCCTGGTGTCGCCATGAGACGCCTCCGCCTGCTGGCGATCGGTTTCGTGGCGATCGGCCTCGCCGCCGGGGCGCGAGCGCAGGACCCGCGACCGCCGGACTCCCGACCGCCGGACTCCCGGGCTCAGGTCCCGCCGCCGTCGGATGCGATCGTCGAGTACCGCGTCGGTCCCAAGGACCTCCTCGAGATCAAGGTGCTGGAGGTGCCGGAGCTGAACGTCGATCGCCGCGTGTCCGACAACGGGACCATCGACATCCCGCTCCTGGGAGACTTCGCGGTCGGCGGACTGACCGCCACGGAGGTTCGGGGCAAGCTGGAGACGATGCTGACGGCGAAGTACGTCAACCGCGCCAACGTCTCCGTCGTCGTCAAGGAGTATGCGAACAAGCCCGTTTCGGTCGTGGGCGCCGTCCGGACGCTCGGGCTCGCTCAACATCTCGGGCCGCTGGACGCTGCTGCAGGCGATCTCCGCGGCCGGCGGGCTGACCGGCGACGCCGGCCGGAAGATCTACGTGCTGCGACGCTCGGAGAACGGTCTGACCGACACGCTGGAGATCGACACCGACAATCTCTTCCGCACGGCGTCGCCGATGTGGAACATTCCGATCTTTCCCGCGGACGTGATCAACGTCCCGCCGCGGTCGCAGGTGCGCGTGTTCTGCCTCGGCGAGGTCAAGTCGCCGGGGGCGCTCGACTTCACGACCGACGACCGGTTGACCCTCCTGTCGGTCATCGCGCGGGCGGGCGGCCTCACGGACCGCGCCTCGAAGTCGATCCGAATCAAGCGCCGCAACGCCGAAGGCAAGGACTCGGAAATCGAGGTCAACTTCGGTCGGGTCCTCTCCGGAAAGGATCCGGACCCGGCGATCGAACCGAACGACGTCGTCGTCGTGAAGGAGTCCTTCTTCTGATGTCTGAATTCTCCGAACCCGTCGATTTCTACGAGGAGCCCGGCGCCGCGGCGGAGTCGCCTCGGCCCGAGGTCCACCTGGTCGAGTACTGGGCGATCCTCGTCAGTCGGCGGCGCCTCATCTTCCAGTGCATCGGGATCGCGCTGGCCGTCGCGCTCGTCTCCGCGGCGCTCTCGAAGGCGGCCTTCGAGGCTGCGGCCGTGCTCAACGTCGAGCGCGACCGCGGCTCGCTTCTCGACGTCTGCCCAGATCGAGGCGGCGCCCGGCACCGACCCGGAGTACCTTCCGACCCAGATGCGGCTGATGAAGAGCCGCGAGATCGCGGAGCGCGTCGCCCAGAAGCTGAATCTCGCCGCGGACCCGGTCTTCAGTCCGCGGAAGGGAGGCGTGGTCGCGAAGGAGGGCGGCGCCAACGAGGACTCCGCGGCGGCGGCCCTCAGCCGCGCCACGGCGCGGGTGCAGCGCAGCATCTCCGCGACCCCCATCCGCGGCACCAATCTCGTCGAGCTTTCCGTGGTGGCGCCCTCGTCCGACCTTGCCGCGAGGATCGCCAATTCCGTTGCGGAGGCGTACATCGAGTGGAGCCTCGAGGCGAAGTTCCGCATCGTCAACCAGGCCTCCCAGTTCCTGACGGCCCAGGCGGAGCAGCTCAAGTCCGAGCTCGACGAGAAGGAGAAGGAGCTCCTCGCCTACGGCCGGGAGAAGGACATCATCTCGGTCGACTCCAAGACGAACGTCACGCTGCAGAAGCTCGAAACGCTGAACCGCGACTACGCCGCGGCGGTCGGCGACCGCGTGGCGAAGGAGGCGCACTACTACGAGGCCCGGAACGCGAGCCCCGAGGCGCTCGCGAACACGGCCTCGAGCGGTCTCGTGTCGCAGCTCCAGAACGACGTCGCCAAGCTCGAGCGCGACTACGCCGAGAAGCTCAACCTGTTCAAGCCCGAGTGGCCGGCGATGCAGCAGCTCAAGATCCAGATCGACAAGGAGAGGCAGCATCTCGCCACCGTCATCGAGGAGACCACGGCGAAGGCGCGCGAGGCCGCGCGGACCGAGTACACGACCGCGCAGCGCCGCGAGGAGAGCCTGCGCCAGGTCCTGCAGGGCCAGAAGTCCGAGGCGATGAACCTCAATACCAACGCGGTCGAGTACAACAACCTCCGGATCGAGGTCGAGACCAAGCGGGCCCTCCTCGACAGCATCCTGAAGAAGCAGGCCGAGACGGAGGTCATGTCGCGGCTGAAGGGCGAGCGCGTGTCCGAACATCCGCATCGTCGACCGCGCGCTGCCCCCGGGAAAGCCGAGCTCCCCCTCGTACAGCCGCAACATCGTGCTCGGGCTGCTGGCCGGCGGAGCGTTCGGCGTCGGACTCGCGTTCTTCCTCTCCTACCTCGACCGCAGCCTGTATACGAACGAACAGGTCGAGCAGACGATCGGGCTTCCGGCCCTCGGGGTCATTCCATCCTCGCGGGTCCTCTCGCGAGCCGAGGCGAGCGGGCTCCGGCGCGGCCGGCAGGAGCCGATCTCGGCAGACGGCGCCGCCATCGAGCTGCTGCCGCACCGCGATCCGCGCTCGCATCTGGCGGAGACTTACCGAGCCTTCCGGACGGCGCTGCTGCTTTCGCGCGCGGGAGGTCTCCGCTCCGTCGTCGTGACGTCGTGCTTCCCGGGCGAGGGGAAGACCTCGACGGCGGTCAACCTCGCGGCCGTGCTCGCCCAGCTCGGAAAGCGGGTCCTCCTGGTCGACGCCGACCTCCATCGTCCTCGCCTCCACGACGTCTTCCACGTGTCGAACAAGGTCGGGCTCGTCTCCATCCTCGCCGAGGGCGTCGAACCGTCCCTCGCGATTCTGAAGACCGGCATCTCCGGCGTGTTCCTCGTGCCCGCGGGGCCGACCACGCCGAATCCCTCGGGACTTCTTTCTTCCGAGGGCATGACGAAGTTCCTCGAGCTCGCCAAGATGAACTTCGACTACGTCATCGTCGACACGCCGCCGGTCTTCCCGGTCTCCGACGTGCTGGTGTTCGCGCGGCAGACCGACGGCGTCGTGCTCTGCGTGCACGCCGGCAAGACCCCGCGCGAGGAAGTGATCCGGGCGCGCGACCGCATCCGGCGGAGCCGCGCCCTCGCACTCGGGGTCGTGCTCAACAATCTCGATCTCTCGAAGGCCGGATATCCCTACGCCGGCGATTACCGCTTCCTCTACTACGGCGAGAGGCCGCCGGGGGGGGAGAAGGCGCCGCCCGACGACAAGCCCGCGGCCGAGAGCGCCGCGGAAGAGCCGGCGGCACGCGTGCAGCTCAACTGAACCGGTAGGATCGGTGGATCCGCTCCCGCCGAGGCCTCCGCGATCCGTGTTCCTCGCGCTCGCGGCGCTCGCTCTCGCCGGCTGGGCGGTCGCTGGTTTCCTCGAGGACGAGCGCGTGCGCTCCCGGGCGGAGGAATTCGCGCACCGCCACACGCTCGACCGGCGTCGTCCCCTCGAGCTCGCTGCCCTGCGTCTCGAGCTGACGGCTGACGGCGCCGCGGTGGTCGTGGCGGACGCCGCGCTCGAAGACGCGCGCGTGTCGGTCCCTCCGGGGGAGCTCGATCCGGAGATGCGGCGACTATGGGCCGAGTCGGTCGCGCAGATCGGCGACGAGCTCGAGGGGTCCCGCGAGCTCGTGCTCGAGGCCGTGCGGCGGCGCCCCGGACGCGCGCAGCTGCGGTACCTGATCGGCGAGCTCCAGTACGCGCTCGACGCGCGGTCCGGCCACCGGGGCGACCCGAAGAAATGGATCGTGCCGTTCCAGCTCGCCGCCGCCGCGGCGCCCGATCTCGAGCCGATCCACGCCTCGCTCGGCGCCGCCTACGTGCAGGAATGGGCGAGGCTGTCGACGGAAGAGCGGCGCGCGGCGCCCGAGGCGTGGCGTCGCGCGTTCCACGACCCGGAATTCGTCAAACGATCTCTCCTCCCGGCCGCGGCGCTCGTCGGTGCGGAGAACGCGCTCGCTCTCGTGCCGGACCGCGCCGAGCCTCTCCGCGCCGCCTACGACACCCTCAACGGCGCCGGCGATCTTTCGCGCGCGATCGCGCTGAGGCCGCGACTCGACCGGGCCCTGCGGGTCCAGCGCGAGGAGGAGCTCCGCCACATCGCGAGCCGGAGGGAAGGCGGCGATCTCGAGGGGGCCCGGTCGGCGTGCCAGGAGTGGCTCCGGCAATCGCCCGCATACGAGTTCGACGACCGCGCGGGCCGGGCGCAGACGGCCCGGCTGCTGGAGCTCTGGCCCAACGACACGGGCGGTTCCTGGCGCACGGATCCGAGAGGCGATCTGGTGCGCTTCTTTCTGGACCGACGCGAGCGCGATGTCTCCCCGGAGGCGCTCGTGCGAGCGACCGATGTCCTCACCGCCGTGCCGGACACCGTTCGCGCCCGCGTCCGGCTGCTCGCCGGGGACTACCCGGGCGCCGAGGAAATCCGTCAGAAGGCTTCGACGCCGACGTCCTACGAATGGGTTCCGTACTTGATCGAGGTCGCCCGCGCGAAGCTCGCCGGCGGCGACCCGGGGGGTGCGCGGGCCGTCCTGAAGACCTTGTCGGCATCGGCCCTCGAGGGATGCGACGCCCTGCTGATTCGGCGCGACGTCGCCATCGCGCTCGGCGACACGGAAGAAGCGACGGAGGTCGAGGACCGCCTGCGGGCGACGTGGCGTGATTCCCTGCCGCCGGAGGCCTGGTCCGCGGGGGGTTCGCTGTCGTTGTGCTTCGACGAGAAACCGTCGGCCCCGCGGCAGGTCCGGATCGTTCTGGAGGCGGAAGCGCCTGCCATCGTGGGCTACGGCCGGAACGGCGGCCGCGAGGGATCGGTGCTCGTGCCTGCCGGAACCAGCACGCTCAGCATTCCGTTGCCGACGCTGTCCGGTCGTCAGACGCTTTCCGTGTTCCGAGAAGCGGGGGGCGCGGTCGCCCCCGGAGACGTCACGATCGAGCCGGCGGGATCGTCCACGGGGATGCCGCGCGCGACCGTGGCGGCAAACGACTCGAAACAAGCGAGTTAGGAGCTGTCCGACCAGCCAGCACCATCCAAAGGACAGCCGGCCCTATGGTATTCTTGCGTTTCACGAAAACGGACGACCCTGCCGACCCGGTGAACGCCGGGGACGGCGAGGGAGAGGGGAACTCTCGGCCATGCCGCTCCTGGGCCGCGAACACGACCTTTTTCCCCCGAACGGGCTCGAATTGCCCGAAGAGGAGTTTCCGTGGCAGGTGGCCCATGCCCGGAGCCGCCAGGAGAAGGTCCTCGCGCGACATCTGCGCGCCCAGGAGGTGCCGTTTTACCTTCCGCAGTACGAGAAGGGACTCCGAGGCGGAGGTCGCCACCGGGTCTCCTATCTGCCGCTCTTTCCCGGTTACGTATTTTTTCGGGGGGGCGCGGCGGCGAAGCAGGCCGCGCTGAAGAGCCATGTCCTCGTGCGCGTGCTCGAGGTGCGGGACCAGCCCCTCCTCACGGCCGAGCTGTCGCGTCTTCGCATGCTCCAGAGTTCCGGAGCGCTGATCCTGCCGCTCGCCGAGCTTGCTCCGGGTGATCCCGTTCGAATCCTGGAGGGGCCGTTTCGGGGACAGAGCGGAGTCGTGCTCCCCGGAGAGAGTCGGGTTCGACTCATCGTGTCGATCACTTTGCTGCGTCAGTCCGTGGCGGTCGAGTTCGAGAGGAGCGCGCTCGCCTCGACGCGCTCGCCCGCTGCGGGCCGTGGAGTTTCGAGAAGCGCCGTCGCCTGAGAGTTTCGGGTCACGGCGAGAGACGCCATGAGGTCGTCCATTGAATCGGTGAGGCCTTTCGGGGCCGTACACCGAAGGGGGCGGAGCCTGCCAAGGCGAAAGGAGCTTGATTCGATGTCTCAGGCCAATCTCGACACCTCGAGCGTCGCGTCTGAACTGCGCCGGAAGATCGATGACAGTTCCGCTCTCGTCGGGATCGTCGGCCTCGGCTACGTCGGTCTTCCGCTCGCGCTGACGTTCTCGGAGAAGGGCTACCGGGTCCTCGGCTTCGACGTGGACCGCGCGAAGGTCGAGGCGCTCTCGCGCGGCGAGCAACTACATCCGGCACCTCGACGGCGGATCGGGTGGCGCGGTCGCAGCGACGCGCTTCTCGGCGACGGACGACTTCGGCGCGTCTCGGAGAGCCCGACGTCCTGGTGATCTGCGTGCCGACGCCGCTGACGCCCGCAGCGGGAGCCGGACATGAGCTACGTCGTCGGCACGGCGCGCGAAGATGCGGGCCCGGCTGCGGCGCGGGCAGCTCGTCGTCCTCGAGTCCACGACCTACCCCGGGACCACCGACGAGCTCGTGCGCGGGATTCTGGAGGGTTCGGGCCTGCGCTGCGGCGAGGACTTCTTCCTGGCCTTCTCGCCCGAGCGCGAGGATCCGGGCAACGCGAAGTTCGCCACGGCCACGATCCCCAAGGTCGTCGGCGGCGTCGACGCCGAGAGCGGCGATCTCGCCCAGGCGTTCTACGACCAGCGCGATCGCGCAGCACGGTGCGCGTCTCCAGCGCGCGGACGGCCGAGGCGACCAAGCTCGTCGAGAACATCTTCCGCGCGGTCAACATCGCGCTCGTCAACGAGCTCAAGATCGTCTTCGACCGGATGGGCATCGACGTCTGGGAGGTCCTCGACGCCGCGTCGACGAAGCCCTTCGGCTTCATGCGGTTCAACCCCGGGCCGGGATGGGGCGGGCACTGCATCCCGCTCGACCCGTTCTACCTCGCCTGGAAGGCGCGCGAGTACGGCGTCTCGCCGAAGTTCATCGAGCTCGCGGGCGACGTCAACGTCGCGCATGCCGCACTACGTCGTCGAGAAGCTGCAGCACGCGCTTGAACGAGCGCGCCAAGGCGGTGCGCGGGAGCAAGGTTCTGTCCTCGGCCTCGCCTACAAGAAGGACATCGACGATCCCGCGCGAGAGCCCGGCCTTCGAGATCATCGAGCTGCTGCGGCACATGGGCGCGACCGCTCGGTTACCACGATCCCCACGTGCCCGTCGCTCCGCGGATGCGGACCTGGCCGGACCTGCCGCCGATGTCCTCGCAGCCGCTGACGGCGGAGCTCCTGCGCGTCGCAGGACGCCGTCCTCGTCGTGACGGATCATTCGGCCGTCGACTACGACCTCGTCCTGCGCCACGCGCCGCTCATCGTGGACACGCGCGGCGTCTATCGGGCGAAGTCGGAGAAGGTCGTCAAGGCATGATCGAGCCGGCAACGGGGGCGCGAGCGAAGGGGCCTCGGTGTCGAGGTCGCGGTCGTCGCCGCCGTCGTGGGCGTCCTGACGCTCGGCGCGGTGAAGGCCTTTCCCCAGATGGACGACGCCTACCTGCTGTTGCTCCTGAAGGAACGCGGCGCGGCGGCCATCCGGGCCGCGCATCCCGACCGTCCGCTCGTGGGGACCCTGTGGCAGGCGCTCGCCGTCGTCAGTGGCTCCGCTTTCTGGCGTCTCGGATTCCTGGCGCACTTCGCGCTCTGGTGCGGCGTGGGTCTCGTGACCGGGCAGATCTGGCGGCGGCTCTTTCCGGGCGCCGCGCGCCTCGCCGTCCTGGCGAGTCTTCTCGCGGTCTCGCCGGTCGTCGTGCGCACGCAGCTGTCGACGGTGACGATCAGCCTGCTCTGCGTCCTGAGCGTCGTTCCGGTCTGGGTCGGGGTGCTCGGCGCCTGGCGCTACGCCGCGTCGGGCCGCGTCGGCGGACTGGCGGCCGCTCTCGTTCTCGCGGCCGTCGGCGCGGTCCTGAGCGAGTACGGCGTCGTCGCCGCGGTTTCGGGCGCGGCGCTCCTGGCGGTGGCTGCGCCCGGCTCCCCGCGCCGCGCGCGCGCGTCGGCGGCCGGCGCTCGCGGCGACGGCGCTCGCGGGTTACGCCGTGTATCTCCGGATGGGAGATTTCAGCGCGCGGCCCCTCGTGGATCCGGGAAAGCAGCTGTCCCGCGCCAGCCTGCCTCTCCGCGCGTCGCTGACGCTCGCGACGCGGTTCTGGGACGCCGTGCTCGGCGACCTCTTCCGCGCCGCGAGCGCGGTCCAGCTCGAATGGCAGACGAAGTCCTCTCTGGTCGCGATTGGCTTCGGAGCGGCTCTCGGCGTCGTTCTCTGGAGGGTGGCGCCGTCGTGCGCCGAGTTCTTCCGAGGCGCCGATCCCGAGACGCGGGTTGGTCGCGCTCGCGGCCTCCGTGGCCGCGGGCCTCCTGCCGATCTCGCTCATGCGGCCGATCTTCCGCTCCGATTTCGCGAGCCGGTTCGAGATCGCCGTGCTCCCGGTCGCCGCCAGTCTCACCGTCGCGGTGCTGATGACGGTCGCGCGCGCGCGGCTCCTGCCGGTCGTGGCGGCGGTCATGGGCCTGGTCGTCGGAGCGGCCGTGGTTCAGCTGGTGGCGGCGGCGGTGCGGCAGCGGCGGACCATGGCCGTCGATCGCCGCGGCGCTCGATCCCGTGGTCGGCGCGCGGGAAGGCGTCACGATCGCGGTCCTGTCGTCGAACGAGCTCTGCCACACGTCCCAGGTCTGCACGGGCATGGTGCACGAGGAACTGGACCGCCGATCGCAGCCGCAAGACCTGGATCGAGACCGGCGAGGATGCGGAGGCGACGATCGGCGGACGCGGCGCCTGTGCGGCCGCGGCGCCGGCCGGCCTGAGGGAGCGCGGCTTCGAGAGGGGGCGCGGTCTCGGGCGAGCCCCTCTGGATCGAGGTGAGGAACGGCCGCGCGAGCATCGAACCCTACTGCGTCGGCCGGGCACGGACCGCGGGGAGCGCGAATGAGCTTCGCTGAGAAGACGGTCCTGGTGACGGGCGGCGCCGGCTTCATCGGTTCGCACCTCGTGGACGCGTTGTGCGCGCGCGGAGCGCGCGTGCGCGTTCTCGACGATCTGTCCGCGGGGCGGCTGGAGAACCTCGCCGGCTGCCGCGAGTCGATCGAGTTCCGCGAGGGCGACATTCGGGATCTCCGCGTCTGCGCCGACGCCTGCCGCGGGGCGACGGTCGTGTTCCACCAGGCGGCGCTCGGGTCGGTGCCGCGGTCGATGAAGGATCCGGCGACGTCGCTCGCGGTCAACGTCGGCGGGACGGCGAACGTCTTCGCGGCGGCGCGCGACGCCGGCGTGCGACGCGTGGTGTACGCCTCCTCCTCGAGCGTCTACGGCGACAGCGCGGCGCTCCCGAAGCGCGAGGGTGACGAGGGCCGTCCGTTGTCGCCGTACGCGCTCTCGAAGCGCATGAACGAGGAGCTCGCCGACGTCTTCGGACGCTGCTACGGCATGGAGTTCGTGGGACTTCGGTACTTCAACGTCTACGGCCCGCGACAGGACCCGAACGGCCCCTATGCGGCCGTCATCCCGCGCTTCTTCGACGCGAACCTCCGGGGCGAGCCCGCGGTGGTCTACGGGACGGGCGAGCAGTCGAGGGATTTCACGTTCGTCGAGGACGCGGTGGCCGCGAACCTCCTCGCGGCGGAGGCGCCGGGCGAGCGGTGCGGGACCGCGTACAACGTCGGGGGAGGCGCGCGGACGACGGTGAACGAGCTCGCCCGGCTCGTCGCCGAGGCCGTCGGCGGGGCCCCCGATCCGCGGCACGAGCCCGCACGCGCGGGCGATGTGGCGCACTCGCTCGCCGACCTGACGCACGTCTCGCGCGGACTCGGTTATCAAGCCCGCGGTGACGGTTCGCGACGGAATCGCTCGCGCCCGCGAACACTACATGGCGAATCTGCGGACGCCGGCGAGGTGACATGACGACGAAGTTGGCCGCACCCACACCGGTTCCCGACGTCCTGATCGTGCCCGAGAAGGGATGGAGCTCCCTCGGGCTGAAGGACGTCTGGGCCTATCGCGAGCTCCTCTACTTCCTGGTGTGGCGCGACGTCAAGGTGCGCTACAAGCAGACTCTTCTCGGCGTCGCCTGGGCCGTTCTGCAGCCGCTGCTGACGATGGTCGTGTTCACGATCTTCTTCGGGCGGCTCGCGAACGTCGGCTCCGACGGGCTTCCCGTATCCGCTCTTCTCGCTTCGCCGGCCTGCTGCCCTGGACCCTCTTCTCCCTCGGGCTCAGCCAGTCGTCGGGCAGCCTCGTCAGCTCGGCGAATCTCATCAAAAAGGTCTACTTTCCCGCGCCTCGTGATTCCCGCGTCCTCGGTGCTCGCGGCGGTCGTCGACTTCGCGCTCGCCTTCGTGCTCCTCCTCGGCATGATGGCCTACTACCACGTCGTTCCCCCGCTCACGGTCCTTCTGATTCCGTTCCTCCTCGTCCTCGCCATCGCCACGACCCTCGGCGTCGGCATCTGGCTCTCCGCACTGAACGTCCAGTACCGGGACGTCCGCTACGTCGTGCCGTTCTTCGTGCAGATGTGGCTGTTCGTCACGCCGGTCATCTATCCGGGGAGCCGGGTCACCGCGAAGCTCGCGGAGCACGGCCTTCCGGCGTGGGTGTACGGGTTCAACCCCATGGCGGGCGTCGTCGAGGGATTTCGTTGGGCGCTCCTCGGGAGCTCGTCGAGCCCGGGAGCGTTGATCGCCACGAGCACGATCGTGTCCGCGGTGATTCTCGTCTCCGGGATGTACTACTTCCGCCGCATGGAGAGGATCTTCGCCGATGTCGTCTGAGAACAGATCCGAAATGGCGATTCGCGTCGAGCGGCTCGGCAAGATGTACGAGCTCGGTCAGCGCCAGGAGCGCTATGCGACGCTCCGCGACACGCTGATGAACACGGTCGCGGCGCCGTACCGCCGCGTGGTCGGCGCGCAAGACCGACAAGGCGGAGGACCACGTTCTCTGGGCCCTCAAGGACGTGTCCTTCGAGGTCCGGCCGGGGCGAGGTCGTCGGGCTCGTCGGCCGCAACGGAGCGGGCAAGAGCACGCTGTTGAAGATCCTGTCGCGGATCACGCCGCCCACGACCGGGCGCGCCGAGATCCACGGACGCGTCGGGCTCGCTGCTCGAGGTGGGCACGGGATTCCACCCCGAGCTGACGGGCCGCGAGAACGTCTACCTGAACGGCGCCATCATCGGCATGCGCAAGGCCGAGATCGACCGGCAGTTCGACGAGATCGTCGCGTTCGCCGAGATCGAGGACTTCATGGACACCGCCGTCAAGCACTACTCGACCGGCATGTACATGCGGCTCGCCTTCGCCGTCGTCCGCGCACATGGACACGGAGATCCTCCTCGTCGACGAGGTGCTCGCCGTCGGCGACGCCGCGCTTCCAGCAGAAGTGTCTCGGCAAGATGGGCGAGGTCGCCGCCGCCGGCCGCACGGTGCTCTTCGTCAGCCACAACATGGCGGCGGTCGCGGGCCTGTGCAGCCGGGCCATCTGGATCGACCACGGCACGATCAAGGCGGACGGCGGCGGTCGAGGACGTGACGCGCGACTACCTGAACGCCTTGTCGAAGGGGGCGTTCCGCTGCGTGAGCCGCGACGGGCGCTTGACGGTGCACGGAGTGACGCTGCGCGAATGCCGAGGGCGCGCCGTCGAGCACGTTCGCCCCGGGCGACGAGCTCATGGTCGACGTTCAGTACGAGGCCACGCGCCGGATCGAGTCGCCGTTCTTCCAGCTCATCGTGCAGAGCATTCACGGCCCGAGCTTCGCCGCGGACATGCGCCTCGACGGCGGGCAGCCGCGCGTTCATCGAGGGGCGGGGACGCCTCGGCTGCCGCTTCCGGCACATGCCGCTGCTGCCGCAGAGCTACACGGTCCGGATGGCGGTGAAGGCGGGCAACCGCGACCCGATCATCGAGCTGACGGAGGTCGGCGGGTTCAACGTCGCGGGCGACCTCCGGGCGTTCGGGTTCCAGGGCGCGTACCAGTCCCTCATCGCGAAGTCGGTGCCGGTCGTCCTGCCCTACGAGTGGGTGCTTCCCGACGGGTCGGTCACGGCGGGCGGACTCGATGCGGAGGCGCGGAACGGGGCGAACGCCGAGGCCGAAGAGGCGCGGAGGCGCGCCCGATGACCGTCGCATCGGCGGCGGAGCGGCGGCGCGCTCTGTGCGTGATTCCGGCCCGCGCCGGATCCCGGCGGATCCCGTCGAAGAACGTCCGCGAGATGCTCGGCCGGCCGATGATCGCGTACACGATCGAGGCGGCGGTCCGGAGCGGCGCCTTCTCCCGCGTGGTCGTGACCACCGACGGGCCCGCAATCGCGGAGATCGCGCGCGAGGCGGGCGCCGACGTTCCGTTTCTCCGCGACGCCGCGCTCGCCGACGACCACACGCCGGTCTCGCTCGCGACGCTCGATGCGCTCGACCGCCTCGATCCCGCCGGCACGACGTATCCGGCCGTGTGCCAGATGATGCCGAACTGTCCTCTTCGCACCGACGAAGACGTGCGGGAGAGCGCCGCCGCCTTCCGGAAGAGCGGCGCGCCCGCCCAGATCTCGGTGGCGCGGTTCGACTGGCGCAATCCCTGGTGGGCGATGCGGCGGGCGGCGGACGGACGGCTCGAGCCGCTCTTCGAGAGCCGCGTCACCGAGCGGAGCCAGGACCTGCCCGAGCTCTTCTGCCCGACCGGGGCGATCTGGTGGGCGCGCGCGGAGGTCCTTCGCCGCGAGCGAACCTTTCACGTGGCGGGCCGCACCGGCTGGGAGATCGAGCCCGCGCACGGCGTCGACATCGACACGCCCGAGGACTGGGCGCTGGCCGAGATGCTGATGGACGCGCGGATGCCGCGCGGAGCCGCGCATGTCTGAGCGCCTCGCCCTCTACACGACGTGGTATCCGGGAGTCGAGCCGTACCTCGCGGCGTGGCACCGGTCCGTGGCCGCGCAGACGGACCCCGACTTCGACGTCTGGATCGGCGTCGACGCCCTCGACGGCGGGTCGCTCGCGTCGGGCCTCGGCCCCGGGCCGTCGCTGCACCTGCTGGCCCAGCCTTCCGGCTCGTCGCCGGCCCGCGTCCGCGGCAACGCGATCGCCGCGCTGCTCGACCGGTATGCCGGCATCGTCTTCGTCGACAGCGACGACCTGCTCGAGCCGACCCGCGTCGCGGCCGCGCGGCGCGCGCTCGATTCGGCCGACGTGTCGGCCTGCGCGCTGCGGATCATCGACGGCGCGGGCCGCGACCTCGGCCTCGTCTTCGGCGACGGCAACCCCGCGGACTGGTCGGACTTCCTGCCGCGCTACAACGTGTTCGGCCTCTCGAACTCGGCCTATCGGACGAGCATCCTCCGGCGCTGCCTGCCGCTCGGCTCGGACAGCCCCCTCGTCGACTGGCTGCTCGCGACCCGGGCCTGGGCGCTCGGCGCCCGGCTCGACTTCGACCGGACGCCGCTGATGGCCTACCGGCAGTACGCCGCCAACATCGCGCGCGTGCTTCCTCCGTTCTCGGAGGCGGAGGTCCGCGCCGCCACGGAACGCGTGCTCGGCCACTACCGGGCCGTCCTGGACACGCCGGGCTGGGCGATGCCGCCGGGACCCGCGGCGGCGCTCGGCCGGGCGCATCGGCGCGCCGCGGAGTTCGCGGAGGCGATCGAAAAGGCGCCGTCGACGCTCCGCCGCTACACCGAGGCGCTCAACGCGCTGCCGCCGAGGTACGTGTGGTGGTGGCTCGTCGCCAACCCGGACCTGGAGAACGTATGGAGAAACTGACGATCGGCGAACGCGCGGTGGGGCACGGCGAGCCGCCGTACGTCATCGCGGAGGTGGGCGCGAACCACAACGGCGACATGGCGCTGTGCCGCCGCATCGTCGACGCGGCGCACGCGGCGGGGGCGGACGCCGTGAAGTTCCAGTCCTGGTCGAAGCGCTCGCTGATCGGCAGCGCCGAGTTCGCGCGGAACACGCGCTATGCGAAGGCCGACCCGTCGCAGCTGTCGCTCGAGCAGGCCGTCGAGCGCTACCAGTTCACGCCGAAGCAGCACCGCGAGATCGCCGCCTACTGTCGCCAGGTCGGGATCCCGTTCTTCTCGAGCTGCTTCTCGAACGAGGAGGTGGAGCTCCTCGAATCGCTGGGCGTCCCGGCCTACAAGATCGCCTCGATGGACGTGACGCACCACCCGCTGCTCGAACGGGTGGCGGCGACGGGGCGTCCGGTGCTCCTCTCGACGGGTATGGCGTCGCTCGGCGAGATCGAAGCGGCGATCGACGTCCTCCGGCGCGGCGGCTCGGGGCCGATCGCGCTGCTCCACTGCGTGTCGCTCTATCCGTGCCCGCCCGAGAAGGCGAACCTGCGCAACATGCGCACGCTCGAACGGGCGTTCGACCTGCCCGTCGGCTTCAGCGATCACACCCTCGGCACCTCGATCGCTCTCGCGGCGATCGCGCTGGGCGCATGCGTCATCGAGAAGCACTTCACGGTCGACAAGGCGCTCGAGGGTTGGGACCACGCCGTGTCGGCGGACCCCGCGGATCTCGCGGTGATCGTCGCCCAGGGCCGCGCGGTGCAGAGCGCGCTCGGGAGCGCCGTGCGCCGGGTCGGGCCCGAGGAGATCGAAAAGCGGAAGGCCTTCCGGCGTCGGCTCGTCATGCGGCGCCCGCTGAAGGCGGGGGAGCGCGTGACGGCCGACTCGGTCGAGTTCAAGCGGCCGGGCACCGGCATCGGTCCGGACGAGCTGCGGTACGTGGTCGGCCGGAGTCTCACGCGCGACGTCGGATTCGACGAGGAGATCGAATGGAGCGATCTCGCTTGAGCCGTCGCGGCGGCAGCGCGGAGGAGCGGCCGTGAGGGTGCTCTTCTTCGGGGACGGCGCGTGGGCGGCCCGTTGCCTCGCCCCGCTGCGCGAGGACGGCGTCGAGCTCGTGGGCGCCGTGCTGCGGCGCACGCCCTCCTCGTCCGACTTCGCCGAAGCCGCCCGCGCGCTGGGCGTCCCGGTCTACCAGCCCGAGCGTGCCAATGCGGCGGCGTTCGTCGAGGAGGCCGGCCGTCTCTCCCCGGACCTGAACGTCTCCGTGGCATACGACCAGATCGTCCGGCGGCCCCTCCGGGAGACCGCACCGCTCGGGTTCGTCAACATCCACGCCGGCAAGCTCCCGTTCTACCGCGGCCGGAACATCCTCAACTGGGCCCTGATCAACGGGGAGACCGAGGTCGGCGTCACCGCGCACTTCATGGACGACGGCATCGACACGGGCGACATCCTTCTCCAGCGTTGTCTCCCCGTCGCGTGGACGGACACGTACGGCGACGTGCTCGCGCGCGTCGTCGAGACGATCCCCGGGCTCGTCCGGGAGGCGGTGCGGGCGATCGCGGAGAACCGTTTCGAGCGGCGCTCCCAGGCCGGGCTGCCCGGGACCTACTTCGCCGGCCGGGAGGAAGGCGACGAGTGGCTCGACTGGTCGGACTCGAGCGTGAACCTCCACAACAAGGTCCGGGCGATCACGCGGCCGGGGCCGGGGGCGCGAACGACCGTCGAGGGGCGCACCGTCGTCGTCTGGCGCGCCTTCTTCGACCGGGAGTGGCCGCGCTACATCGCGACGCCGGGACAGGTCGTGGGCCACGACACGAGCGGCGTTCTCGTCAAGACGGGAGACTCCACCCTGCGCATCGAGGAAATCCAGATCGACGGCCGCTCCGCGGAGACGCCCGCGTGGGCGATCGGCACGCGTCTGGGCGCCATGGCCGGAGCGCCGAAGCGCTCGCCCGAGGAGACGCATGCTGCCCGATGAGGCCCGGCGCCGCGTGAGCGCCACCAAAATCTCGCCGATGAAGACGATCACGGAGGCGGTGTCGCGCCTCGAGCGGGCGGAGACGGGCGTCCTCCTGCTGTGCGACCCCGAGGACCGCCTGCTCGGCATCCTGACCGACGGCGACGTGCGGCGCGCGATTCTGCGGGGCGTCAAGTTCGATCAGCCCTGCGGCACGATCGCGTCCGCCAACCCGGTCGTCGGCCGAGAGGACACGACGCCGACCGATGCGCTCCACCTGATGGACCGGAGCCGCGACTTCATCGTGCACCAGCTCCCGCTCGTCGATGCGCAGAACCGCGTCGTGGGCCTGATCCTCCGCGGCGACCTCGTCCGGGACGACGGCACCGAGATGGCCGCCGTCATCATGGCCGGGGGCTACGGCACCCGCCTCCGGCCGCTCACCGAGAGCGTTCCGAAGCCGATGCTGCCGGTCGGCGATCGGCCGCTCCTCGAGCGGACGATCGAGCGCCTTCGCGACGCCGGCATCCGCCAGGTGCACGTCACGACGCACTACCTGCCCGAGGAGATCCGGCGGCACTTCGGCGACGGCAAGCGCTTCGGCGTCGAGATGTCGTACGTCTCCGAGGACCGGCCCCTCGGCACCGCGGGCGGGCTGTCGCTCATGGAGGATTTCGATCAGCCCGTGCTCGTGGTCAACGGCGACATCGTGACGAACGTGAACTTCCGGGACATGCTCGCGTTCCACCGGCGGCACGGCGCCGACATGACGGTCGGCGTGCGTCGCTACCAGGTCGACGTGCCGTACGGCGTTCTCCAGTGCGACGGCGCGCTCGTCCACTCGATCCAGGAGAAGCCGCAGGTGACGCTTCCTCATCAACGCCGGACTCTACCTGCTCGAGCCTTCGGTGCGGTCGAGCATCCCCGCGGGCGAGCGCTTCGACATGACGGACCTCATGACGCGCCTGCTCGCCGACGGGCGCACCGTCGCGAGCTTCCCGATTCTCGAGTACTGGCTGGACGTCGGCCGCCCGGACGACTACGCCCGCGCGCAGGAGGACGTGAAGCGCGCCGACGACGACATGAAGAAGGCGAGCGGCTCGTGAAGGTCCTCGTGACGGGCGGCGCCGGCTACGTCGGCTCGGTGCTCGCGCCGCTGCTCCTCGAGCGAGGGCACGCGGTGCGGGTGCTCGACACGCTGCACCACGGCGGCGCGCCGCTCCTCGGCGTGTGGGCCCATCCCGACTTCGAGTTCCTCCGCGGCGACGTCCGCGACCGCGCGCGCGTCGCCGAGGCCGTGAAAGGGGTCGACGCGGTCGTGCATCTCGCCGCGATCGTCGGCGACCCGGCCTGCGCCCGCGACAAGGAGGCGGCGCGCTCGGTCAACGCCGAGGGCTCGCTGCAGGTCCTGGACGAGGCGCGCCGGGCCGGCGTCTCCCGGTTCGTCTTCGCGTCGACCTGCAGCAACTACGGCCGGATGAAGGACGCCTCCGGCTACGTGACGGAGGACTCCGAGCTCGCCCCGGTCTCCCTGTACGCCGAGACCAAGGTCGGCTGTCGAGAAGACCCTGCTCGGTCTGCCGGCGACGAACGGCTTCGCCGCGACCCCGCTCCGCTTCGCCACCGTGTTCGGCGTCTCGCCGCGGATGCGTTTCGACCTGACCGTCAACGAGTTCACGATGGAGATGCTGACGAAGAAGCGCCTCATCGTGTTCGGGGAGCAGTTCTGGCGTCCCTACATCCACGTCCGCGACGCGGCCCGCGGCATCGAGGCCGTGCTGGCGGCGCCGGTCTCGAAGGTGGCCGGCCGCGGTCTTCAACGTCGGCGCGACGGACCAGAACTACCAGAAGCAGCAGCTCGTCGCACTGATCCAGCCGGAGGCCCCGGGGGCCGAGGTCGAGTACGTGCACCGGGACGAGGATCCGCGCGACTACCGCGTCTCGTTCGCGAGGGTGGCGGAGGAGCTCGGGTTCCGGACCACGCGGGGGGTCCCGGAAGGCGTCCGCGAGGTCGCGGACCTGGTCCGCTCGGGCGTGATCACGGACTTCGAGAGCGCGAGGTACCGGAATTGAGCGCCCGCGAGCTGCGCGCCCCGGGCGCGCCGGTCGAAGCCGGCGAGATTCCCCTCTGCGTTCCGGAGATTCGCGGGAACGAGTGGACCTACGTGAAGGAGTGCCTGGACACCAACTGGGTCTCCTCCGGCGGCGCCTACGTCGACCGGTTCGAGACAGGCGGTGGCGGCGCAGGTCGGGCGCCGCGCACGGCGCCGCCACGGTCAGCGGAACCGCGGCGCTCCACGTCGCGCTGCTCCTCGCCGGCGTGCGGCCGGACGACGAGGTCCTCGTCTCGACGCTGACCTTCATCGCGCCCGTCAACGCCATTCGCTACGCCGGCGCGCAGCCCGGTCTTCATCGACGCGGACCCCGAGACTGGCAGATGGACGCGGCGATCGACGGTCGACTTCCTCGAGCCGGCGTGCCGGAAGCGCGGCGAGGTGCTCCGCAATCGGGCGACCGGCCGGCGCGTCGCCGCGATTCTGCCGGTGCACATCCTCGGCCACCCGGTCGACATGGATCCGATCCTCGAGGCGGCCCGGCGGCACGGCATTCCCGGTCGTCGAGGACGCCACCGAGAGCCTCGGCGCCGAATACCGCGGACGCCCGGTCGGGCATCTCGGCGACATCGCCTGCTTCAGCTTCAACGGCAACAAGATCATCACGACCGGCGGCGGCGGAATGATCGTCACCGACAACGAGCGGTGGATCGCACCGCGCGCGCTATCTCACGACGCAGGCGAAGGACGACCCGGTCGAGTACGTGCACACGGAGGTCGGATACAACTACCGGCTGACCAACCTCCAGGCCGCGATGGGCGTCGCGCAGATGGAGCAGCTCGACGCGTTACATCGCCGCGAAGCGGCGGATCGCGCTCGAGTACGCCGCGCGGCTCCGGGACGTGCCGGGACTCGTGCCCCTCGGTGAGGCGCCGTGGGCGACATCTTCCTTCTGGATGTCGGCGCTCCGCGTGGATCCGGACGCGTACGGGATGGACTCGCGCGCGCTGATGCGCCGCCTGGAAGCGAAGGGGATCCAGACGCGGCCGCTCTGGCAGCCGATTCATCGGTCGGCCGCCCATTCTCAGGACGCGCTGACGCGGTGCCCCGTGTCGGAGCGGCTCAACCGCGACGTGCTGACGCTGCCGTGCTCCGTCGGACTGACGGCGGAGCAGCAGGAGCGGGTGATGACGGAGATCGCCGCGGGAGCGCGCCGATGACGACGCCGACGGCGGGCTACGGGACGGCCGACGTCGTGCGAGCCCTCCGAGCGGTGGGGCTCGAGCGGGGCGAGACGGCCTTCGTGCAGGTCGGCCTGGACGCGCTGGGACCGATGAGCGGCGCGGCGAGTTCCGCAGACCGGGCGGGGCGGCTCCTCGAGGCCCTCTCCGAGGTGCTCGGCCCGGAGGGGACGCTCCTCGTGCCGACGTACACGTTCTCGTTCTGCCGCCAGGAGCCGTTCGATCCCGCCGAGACGCCGACCGAGGGCGGGCCATGGAGCCCCTCGCCGGATTTCCTCGAGCTCGTGCGCCGCCGGCCGGGAGCCGTCCGGTCGCGCGACCCGATCCACTCCGTCGCCGGCTTCGGACCCGGGGCCGCCGGGCTCCTCGGCAACGTGGCGGGGACCTGCTTCGGGCCCGGCAGCGTCTTCGCGCGTCTCCTCGAGGCGAACGCGCGGATCGTCACGCTCGGCGTCGGGCTCGACGAGGCCACGTTTCGCCATCACGTCGAGGAGATGGTGGGGGTGCCCTTCCGCTTCAAGAAGCTCTTCACGGGCCGGATCCGCGAGAACGGCGAATGGAAGAAGGCCGGGTGGATCTACAACGTGCGGATCCTCGCCGACGCGGGCTTCCCGGACGGCCACCGCCTCCGCGAGGCGGCCGAGCGGTCGGGGAAGGCGAAGGTCGCGGGTCTCGGCCGAGGCTGTGTGGCCGCGATCGACTGCCGGTCTCTCGCCGCGATCGCCGAGGAGCTGCTGCGCCGGGATCCGTGGGCGACCGCGAGGGGGCCCGCCGGCGATCCGGTCGCCCTCGAGACGGCGCGCGTCGGGCCGCCTTCCTACGACGTCACGCTCCCGCCGAACGCCTCGATGACGGAGATGATCGACGCTCTCTGGTGGCTGCCGCGCAACATCGTGTCGGACGCCTTCGACGCCTCGCTCGACGCCCTCGCGCGGATTCTCCCCATGTCGGTGCACGAGTACCCCGCCGGCACGGAATGCTGGAGCTGGATCGTGCCGGAGAAGTGGACCTGCTTCGAGGCGTCGCTCGAGAGGCTCGACGGCGCCCGGGTCTTCTCGACGCGCGAGCATCCGCTGCACGTCGTCCAGTACTCGCTGCCGTTCGACGGCGTCGTTTCGCGCGAGGAGCTGTTCGCGCACCTGCACGTGCACGAGCGGAATCCGGACGCGATCCCGTACGTCTTCAAGTACTACGAGCGGGACTGGGGCCTCTGCTGCTCGAGGAAGACCCGCGACGCGCTGACGGACGCGCGGTACCGCGTCGTGATCCGTTCCGATTTCCGATATGCGCCGATGCGGGTGGGGGAGGCGATCGTTCCGGGCGAGACCGACGAGTGCATCGTCCTCTGCGCGCATCTCTGCCATGCCGCGCAGGCGATGGACGACCTCTCCGGCGTCGTCGTCGGCATGGAGGTGATGCGGCGGCTCCGCGCGCGCCCCGTCCGGCCGCACTTCACCTACCGCTACCTCATCGTCCCCGAGACGATCGGCTCCGTCGCGTACCTCAGCCGGGCGCAGGCGCTGATCCCCCGAATGCGCGGCGGCCTCTACCTGGAGATGCTGGGCCTCGAGAACCCGCTCGCCTTCCAGGAGACGCTCGCGGGAGACACCCCGATCGACCGCGCCTTCGGGCTCGGCGTGCGCGAGGCCGAGCCGGACGCGTGGATCGGGGCATACCGGTCGGTCATCGGCAACGACGAGCGGCAGTTCAACGGTCCGGGGGTCCGGGTGCCGATGGCGTCGCTGTCGCGCGTGCGGCGCCCGACCGATCCGGCCTGGCCGTATCCCGAGTACCACTCGAGCGCCGACAACGCGTCGCTCGTGTCGCCCCGGCGCCTCGAGGATTCGGTCGGGGCCGTGCTCCGCATGATCGACACGCTCGAGGCGGACGTCTACCCGGTCAATCTCTTCCAGGGCGAGGTCTTCTGCTCCCGCTACGGACTCCACATCGACCCCTATCGGAACCGCGAGGGCCACGATGCCTTGTTCCGCCTGATGGACCTGATCGACGGCAGCCGCTCCATCGGCGACCTCGCCAACGCGTGCGGCATCTCGTTCTCGGCCGCCCGCGACGTCGTCGAGGAGCTGCGGCGCCACGGGCTCGTGCGGCTCGAGAGGGCGGCCGCATGCTGATCCTCATCGATCCCGGAGACGTCGGGCTCCAGAACCTCGGCGACGTCGCGATGCTGCAGACCGCGCTCGATCGCCTGCTCGCGCTCTGGCCGTTCTCCGACCTCTTCGTCCTGACGTCCGACGCGATCGCGCTCGCCCGCTACTGCCCCGGGGCGCGCCCGGTCTCGGACGAGGCGAGGCGCTCCTGGCTGGCGGAGCAGCTCGTTCTCGGCCGCGTGCACGGCCACCTGCCGGCGCCATGGCGGCGTGTCATCGGCGGCGCGACGCGGTTCCTCCGTCGGATGTGGCCCGGGCTTCTCGAGGCGCGGATCCGACTGCGCGCCGGGGCGGGAAGTCGCGAGGTGCGAGAGCTCGGCGAATTTCTCGGCGTGCTCCGTCGGGCCGATCTCGTCGTCACGTCGGGGCAGGGAACCGTCAACGACACGTTCTCGGGCCATGCGCGGGTCGTGCTCGACACGCTCGAGAGCGCCGAGGACCTCCACAAGCCGACGGTCATGCTGGGCCAGGGGATCGGTCCCGTGACGTCGCCCGAGCTCGAGCGCCAGGCGGCGCGCGTCCTGAAGCGCGTCGACCTGCTGACCCTGCGCGAACGGCGGGTCGGGCCGGCGCTTCTCGAACGGCTCGGCGTCGATCCGGAACACGTCTGCGTGACGGGGGACGACACGGTCGAGATGGCGTTCGCGCTGCGCCCCGACCGGCTCGGAGCGAGCCTGGGCCTGAACCTCCGCACCGGGCGGCGGTCGGGAATCGATTTCCCGATGATCGGCCATCTCCGCGGCGCGCTCACCGCCTTCGCGCGGGCGCGCAGCGCCGGCGTCGTCGCCCTGCCCATCTCCATGGATCCCGAGCACGGCGACATGGAGGCGATCGGGGAGGCTCTGGGACCGCGCACGCTCGCGGCGGCCGGGCGGTGCGCCGTGGAATCTCCCCGCACGGCGATCTGTGCCGCCTCCGGCTGTCGGATCGTCGTCACGGCGGCCTATCACGCGGCGGTCTTCGCTCTGTCCCAGGGAGTGTCGGCGCTCTGTCTCGCGAGCTCCGACTACTACCGCGAGAAGTTCCTCGGCCTCCGGGACCTCTTCGGGGAAGGGTGCCGCGTGCTGTCGCTCGACGAGCCGCCGGGGCTCCAGTCGTTCCCGGCCCTGCTCCAGGAGACCTGGGATGGGGCGGACGCATTTCGTCCGGCGCTGCTCGAGGCGGCCGAGAATCAGGTCCGAAGCAGCCGCGAGGCGTGCCGGCGGCTCGCGATGCTCCTCGATGGCAGGAAGAGGGCGGCGTGACGCCGAAGCGAGTCGCCCTCATCGTCGATCATCCCCAGCGGGACCTGCCCGGCCTTCTGCTGGTGGCCCACGCGCTCTGCGCCCGGGGGATCAGCTGCCACCTCGTTCCCCACAACCTCGAGGACCGCGAGGTGCCGGCGCTCGCCCCGGATTACGTCCTCCTCAACTACGCCCGCGTGAACAACGGTGCCTTCGCGGGACGGCTCGCCGAAGCGGGTATCCGCTTCGGCGTGGCCGACACCGAGGGCGGCGTCTGGGACACCGTCGAGAGCTACACCGAGCTCCTCTGGAAGGATCCCGTCCTGAGGCACAAGGCCCACGACGTCTGCATGTGGGGGCAGGTGCTGGCCCGGCACATCGTCAAGGAGGGGATCTTCGCCAGCGAACAGGTCCGCGTGACGGGCTGCCCCCGCTTCGACTACTACGATCCGAAGTGGCGGACGGTGCTGAACGGCGCCGCCCCCGAGTCGTCGAACGGCGCCGGGTCGCGGCCGCGGATTCTCCTCAACACGAATTTCTCCGTCGTCAACCCGCGCTTCACGACGCGATCGCAGAGCATCGAGTGGTGCCACCGGGAGTACGGGTGGTCGTACGACAGCATCAAGAAGGTCACCGATGCCGAAGAGGCCGCGATCCGCGACACCGTCGGGCTGGCGCAGCGGCTCGCCTCGGACTATCCCCAGGCCGAGATCGTCCTGCGGCCGCACCCCTTCGAGAATCCGGCGCCCTACCGCGAGAGCCTCGCCGCGAACACCAACGTCCGGATCAACGACAGCGGGCCCGTGCAGCCCGAGATCAACAAGGCCCGCGTCGTGATCCAGCGCAGCTGCACCACGGCGGTCGAGGCGGTCGCGGCGGGCGTGCCGACCCTCTCGCCCCTCTGGATCCCGGCGCCGTACTTCATGCCGATGGCCGAGGCCGTCAGCGTTCCCTGTCCCCAGTATGCCGACCTGCGCGTCGCGGTCTCGAGCATTCTCGAAGGACGCTACGCCGCGAATCCCTACCTCGAAGACGCCAAGATCAAGGTCATCTCCGACTGGTTCCACCGGATCGACGGGCTGAGCCACCGGCGGGTCAGCGAGGCGATCGAGGAGGGCCTACCCGCCGAGCGGACCGTCGACGAGCGGCTCTGCATCCGCTTCGTGTACGAGCATTCACACCAGGGGTCGGTGGTCGAGCGGCTCTCCGCCCGGGCCCGGGCCGCGTTCGACCTCTCGCCCGACTGGTCGTTCCGGCGCCTCCGCTCGGTGCCGGCGCTCGACTGGACCCGCACGGCGAAGCACCTCGACATCGACGAGGTCCGCGAGCTGAGCCGGCGCATCGAGCAGATCTCTCCCATCGGGGGAGGGCTCCGGATCGCGCTGGCGCGAGAGAACGGCGACTATCTGAGGCGGTATCACGGGCACTCGATCACGGTCAGCCCGACGAAGCCGCGGCGCACGGGCGAAACACGACTGTCGTGATGAGGAAAGGGAGGCTCGCGTGAGGTCTCTGGTCACCGGCGGCGCCGGATTCATCGGATCCCACGTCGCCCGGCACTGCCTGCGCCGCGGCGACGAGGTGACGGTCCTCGACGACCTGAGCGGCGGCTTCGCCGACCACGTGCCGAAGGGGTGCCGGTTCGTCGAGGGGTCGGTCGCGGACGCGCCCCTGGCAACGCGGCTCTTCGACGAGGGCCGTTTCGACTACGTCTACCACCTCGCGGCGTACGCCGCCGAGGGGCTCTCCCACTTCATCCGCCGCTTCAACTACACGAACAACGTCGTCGGCAGCGTGACGATGATCAACGAAGCGGTGAAGCACGACGTGAAGTGCTTCGTGTTCACGTCCTCGATCGCCGTCTACGGCGCCGGGCAGCTCCCGATGCGCGAGGACATGGTGCCGCAGCCCGAGGATCCCTACGGCGTCGCGAAGTATGCCGTCGAGCTCGACCTGCGCGCGGCCCACGAGATGTTCGGACTGAACTCCGTGATCTTCCGGCCCCACAACGTGTACGGGGAGAACCAGAACATCGGCGACCGGTACCGCAACGTCATCGGCATCTTCATGAATCAGATCATGCAGGACAAGCCGATGACGGTCTTCGGGGACGGCGAGCAGACGCGGGCCTTCAGCCACATCGACGACGTGGCGCCTCAGATCGCGGCGAGCGTCGCGGTCCCCGAGGCCTTCGGGCAGGTCGTCAACATCGGCGCCGACGAGCCCTACACGGTCAACCGCCTCGCCGAGGTCGTCGCGAAGGCCTTCGGCGTGGCGCCGAAGGTCGAGCACCTCGCGGCGCGCAACGAGGTCGTCCACGCGTACTCGGACCATTCGAGGGCGCGCCGCCTCTTCGGGGACACGCCGCCCGTCCCGCTCGAGGACGGCATCCGGCGCATGGCCGAGTGGGCGAGGCGCGTCGGCGCGCGCGAGAGCAAGCCGTTCCGCGACATCGAGATTCGGAGGAACCTCCCGGCGAAATGGGCCTGACCCCCGTCTCTCCCGACGCGGCCTCCGCCGCGGCCGGTCGTCCCCTCGTCGTCTGGTGCCTGCTCCGCGATCAGCGGGCGCACGTCGATCCGATCGCGCGGCACTTCGGCGGCGAGGCCGAGTTCGTGGACGACGCCGTCTGGGATCCGGCCGCGCTCCTGGCCCGCCGCCCCGACCTGGTGCTCTGCGTCAACGATTACCACTACGACGTGGCGCGGTGCCTCGATGCCGCGCGGGGCGCGGGCATCCCGTCGCTCGTCCTTCAGGACGGCATTCTCGAGTGGCGCTGTCAGTACGAGAATCCGCTGTTCGGGAGCGGGGGAGGGGCGGCCCAGCATCAGCCCGTCCTGGCGGACCGCATCGCCTGCCTGGGGCCCTCGAGCGTCCGGCAGATCGAGGCATGGGGCAATCCCGGCAAGGCGGCCGCGACGGGGATGCCCCGGCTCGACCACATCCTCGCGAGGACCCCGACCGCGCCTCAGCGGCCCGGCCGGCGTGTCCTCGTCATGACGGCGAAGAACCCGGGCTTCACGCCCGAGCAGGTCGAGGTGACGGTCCGCTCGTTGAGGGACGTGCGGCGGCACCTGGAATCGCTGCCCGGCGTGTCGATCGTCTGGCGGACGTCCCGCAACGTGTCCCAGGAGCTCGGCGTCGAGTCGCAGATGCGGGCGTGCGAGAGCGAGGAGCTGACCGCGATCCTGGAACGGGTCGACGCCGTGGTGACGACGCCGAGCACCGCGATGCTCGAGGCCATGCTGCTGGATCGGCCGGTGGCCGCCCTCGACTACCACAACGTGCCGCGGTTCGTGCCGACCGCCTGGACGATCTCGGCGCCGGAGCACGTCGCGCCCGTCGTGGCGGAGCTCCTGTCCCCTCCGGCGCGCAAGATGGCGTTCCAGTCGGAATGCCTGCGCGACGCGCTCTCCTGCGACGGCCCCGCCGCGCCCCGGGTCGCGGATCTGATGCGGCAGATGACCGGCCGATCGGCAGAGTCCGCGAAGGCCGTCCCGGCCGCCGGCCGCCGTTCCGTCGCGCTTTCCGAGCTGTACCCCGACGAGGCGGTCTACCGAGAGGCGGACGTCGCCTCGCTGCAGGCGCATCTCGTCCGGCTGAAGAAGCAGAACGCCGACCTCAGCGAGGCCCTTCAGCGGTTCACGCTGGGACGGGGCTTGCATACGGTCGGTCGAAGGGTGGCGGAATACCTGCGCGGCCGTTCGAGGAGCTCCTGATGCCGCGTCTGATGGGAATGACGAACAGCGCGTTCGACCCGGCGAGCCGGGTCCGCTTCATCCAGTTCATCGAGGACTTCGAGAGGGCCGGCTGGACGGTCGACTTCCGCCCCAACCGGCCCGACCGGCAGTGGCGGAGCTCGCTGTCGGGGAGGGCGCTCCGGGCGGCGCACTACCGCATGGGTCGCGCCGCGATGAAGTGGAACCGCTGGAAGGACCTCCGCGACGCGGCGGCCGCCGACGTCGTATTCGTCAACCGCGATCTGGCCGGCTGGGGCACCGTCTTCGAGCGGCGGCTGCTGCGGTCGAACCCGAGGGTCGTCTTCGACTTCGACGACGCGATCTTCGTCGGCCCGCGCGAACAGGCGACGGCGTGGATGTGCCGGCACGCCGCCTGGGTGACCCCCGGAAACGCCTACCTCGCGGAATTCGCGCGGCGCCACACCGACCGGGTCACCGTCGTCCCGACCGTGATCGACACGCGCCGTTACCGGACGTCGGGCGACCTGCCGGGCCATCCTCCAGGGCGCGTGCGCGTCGGCTGGAGCGGTTCGGACCAGTCGATTCGAGCCGCCCTGTTTCCGTCCCTGCCGATGCTCGAGGAGCTCCAGCGCCGGCTCGACTTCGACTTCGTCATCATCACGAACTCCCGGCCCACGCTGCCGGTGTCGAGCCTGCGGTGGACGTTCGTCCCGTGGCGCGCGGAAGAAGAGGGAGACATCGCCCGCTTCATGGACGTCGGGCTCATGCCGCTGGTCGACGACACGTTCCAGCGGGGCAAGTGCGGGCTGAAGCTGCTGCAGTACATGGCGGCGGGCCTCGCCACCGTGGCGTCGCCCGTGGGCGTCAACGCGGAGATCACCGTCCAGGGCTCGACGGGATTTCTCGCGACGACCCCCGCGGAGTGGGCCGGAGCCCTCGAGGCCCTCGTCCGATCGCAGGCGACACGAGTCGCGATGGGCCGCGCGGGCCGGCAGCGCTGTCAGGAGGCCTACTCTCTCGACCGCTGGCTCCCGGAGCTGCTGCAGATCTTCGACCGGGTCCGGGGCGCGGAGCCCGGTACGGAAAGGGCGGCGTGGTCCGGAGCCTGACCGGCTGGAGGGAGCCGGCCCGCGAGCGACCCGTGCTCGAGGACTGCACGCTGGTCGTGCCGACGTACCAGAGGCCCGAGGACGTGCATCGCTCTCCTCGATGCCCTCGACGCCCTCCCCGATCCTCCCGGCGAGGTCGTCTTCGTGGACGGCTCGCGGGACGATCGGACCGCCGAGGCGCTCGGGGCGCGGCGCGGCACACGGCCGCGCCGCTTCGACCTCGCGTACGTTCGCAGCGAGGCCGGACTGACCCGTCAACGCAACGTCGGCATCGACGCGAGCACGCGCGAGTTCGTCTTCTACCTCGACGACGATTGCCGGCCGGAGCCCGGCTACTTTCGCGAAATCCGGGACGCCTTTCGCCAGGACACCTCGAACAACCTCGGCGCCGTCTGCGGCTCGATCGTCAACGAGATGGGAAAGCCCATGAGCCTGCGCTGGAGGCTGCGGCTGCTCCTCGGCCTCGTACCCCGCCGCCTGGCCTCCGGGCGGTACGACGAGACCGCCACGTCCGTGCCGCGCGCGACCGTGGCGCCGTTCGAGGGGCTGCGCGAGGTCGACATGGTTCCCGGCGGGGCGGCCGCGTATCGGCGGCGCGTTCTCGAGGAGAGCCGATTCTCGCTCTTCTTCGACGGATACGCGCAGGGAGAAGACCTGGAGATGTCCCTGCGGATCGGCCGGCACTGGCGGCTCGCCTGGTGCGGCGACGCGCACGTCAACCATTTCCATGCCGCGGGGGGCCGTCCCGACACGTTCGCCAAGGGCCGCATGGAGGTGCGCAACCGCGACTTCATCCGGCGGCGGTACCGCACGAAGCCGTCCCTCCGGGCGACCGCGCGCTTCTGGGCCGACATCGCGTTCGTCTTTTTCTGCGACCTCGGCTACGCGGTGGCGAAGCCGCCGCGGTCGGCTCACCTCCGGCACGCACTCGGCGTCGTGGCGGGCGCCCTCGAGTGCGCCGTGGCCCCGCCGCGATATGAGGAGCCCGCCGCTTGCCGCGAGTACGCGATCGCGTGGCAGTCCTAGGCTCATGAGCTCGATCCGTTCTTCCCCGCTCGCCGATCGCTCGATCGCAGGCCCCGACGTTCCGGCCGCGCGCTTCGGGGCGGCGGGCATGGTCCGCCGCGTCGTCGTGCAGACGCTCTTCTTCGCTCTTCCCTCCGCCGCCCTGTTCGCTCGGGGAAACGCCATTCTGGCCGGCCGCGTCTTCTGGCTCTGCCTGGGCCTCGTGCTGTTGCGCAACGTGATTGCCGGCCGTCGAGACGAGCTGCTCGCGCTGGTGCTCGCGAGCTTTCCCTTCGCGAACCTGCTACGCGGAACGGTTTTCTTCCACATCGTGCCCGCGATGGTGTGCGCCGCGCTCGTGTACTGGTACGCGTCGGCGCGGGGAGCCCTCGGCGCGCTGAGCCGAACCTATCCTCTCCTCAAGTGGCTCGCAGGGTACTTCGCGGCGTACTACCTGCTGACCCTCATCGTCACGCGCCAGTACGAGATCAACCTGCGGGTCACGGAATGCCTCTTCGGCGCCGTGACGGTGTTGACGCTCGGGCGGCGGCGCCCCCTCCTCGCGGCCGCCTTCGTCGGGTTCGTGGTGTCGGCGACCCTCCTCGGCCTGGCCTTCGTGCCGCACCTCGACGGCCCGAATGGCCGCCTCGGCATGGCCGATCTCGGAGGACTGCGGATGGGGAATCCCGCCCAGATGGGTCTGGCGCTGGCGCTCGCCATTCTCGCGCTCCTGCTGGACCGCGGTGCGTGGACGAACCTCTCGTCCCGTGGCTGGCGGCGCCTCGTTCTGGCGATCCTGCCGATCGCGCTGCTTCTGCTGACGACGTCGCGGGCGGCCTGGCTCGTCGTCGCGCTCGGCCTGGTCTGCCAGCTCGTGATCGGGAAGCGGGCCCGCCTTCCGGTCCTCATCGCGCTCGGCGTGGGAGTCCTCGTCCTGCGCATCGTCCTGCAGAGCGACACCGGAACGGGTCTCGAGGCGGGCATCGAGCGCACGTTCTCGAGCGAGCGGTCCGCCCGCAACCGCACGAGCGGCCGCTCGGATCAATGGATCGTCGCCTACAACGCCTTCACGGAGTCGGTGGGCGCGGCCGTCTTCGGCCACGGGGCCGGGAGCGGGCCCCAGGTCTACGCGCGGAAGTCGCAGGAGACGAACGACGTCGAGTTCGAGGTCGGGCAGGAGATGGCGCTCCACTCGCTGTACATGCAGATCGGCGTCGAGCTCGGCCTGGCGGGGCTGATCCCGTTCGCCGTGTGGATCGCGATCGCCGGAGGGAGGATCTGGAAGTGGACGAAGGCGGGAGGCTACGTGTTCCATCTCGCCGGATTCCTCGCCTATCTCGCGGTGGCGGCGACCGTGTCCGGCAACGACACGGTCTCGGGCGCCTTTCTCGGCATGGGTCTTCTCGCCACGGCCTCCCGCGCCGGGAGACAGGCCGCCATCGCTCCGCCGCGGCGGTCCGCCTCCTATCTCGCCTCCGCATGAACCGCCTCGAGACGTTGTCGGAGGAGGTTCTCAGGACACGCGTGCACGAGTTGATGGCGCTCGACCGCGGCATCGGCGCCGAGCCCTGGCAGGAGCCCGACTTTCTCCTCGCCGCTTCCCGAGAAGCTCCGGCACTCGCGGGTGGCCTTCGACGGGGATGCGATCGTCGGCTTCGCGGTGGCGAGCCGGAAGGGCAACGCCGTGCATCTCCACCGCCTGGTCGTCGCCCCCTCGAGCCGCGGACGCGGACTGGGCCGGGATCTCGTGCTCGCCGTCGCCGCCTCGGCGCGCGCGAGCGGACTGCCGAGGATGACGCTGAAGGTGCATGCCGGAAACAGGGAGGCGCGGGTCTTCTACGAACGACTGGGATTTCGCGAAGAAGGGACGGCCGGCGCCAACGTCTGTCTCGGGGCCGCGACCGAGTTGGCGTCGGGGAGCCCTGGCGTCGGAGCATCCGGATAACACAACGGAGGGGGAATGCTGTCACTGAAGGGAAGGACCATCCTGGCGGTCTCCGCCCACATCGACGACGTCGAGCTGGGCGCGGGAGCGACGCTCCATCGCCTCGCCCGGGACAACGACGTCCACTACGTCGGCCTGTCGCTGCCGCCTCTGGTCGACCGCGAGGTCTTCATGGCGGAGTTCCACCGGAGCGCCGGGCAACTGGGGCTCAGCGCCGATCGGATCACGCTGCGGGACTTCGACCCGCGCAACCTCTTCGACTCCCGGACCGAGATCCTGCAGCTCTTCTACGACATCAATCAGCAGCTGAAGCCCGACCTCGTCCTGATTCCCAACAGCCAGGACACCCACCAGTCGCATGAGGTCGTGCACGCGGAGGCGCGGCGCGCGTTCAAATACAAGACGCTCCTCGGGTACGAGCTGCCCTGGAACAACTTCGAGTTTTCGATGGACGTGTTCGTGACCATCGACGAGGAGGACGTCGCCGCGAAGGTCGCGGCCATCAATGCCTTCGCCACGCAGAAACATCGGATGTTCTTCTCGAACGACATCGTGGGCGACCTCGCACGCGTGCGAGGGAAGCAGATCGGCAAGCAATACGCCGAGTGCTTCGAGCTGATTCGCATGATCCTGTGATCGTCTCCATCCACCAGCCCCACTTCCTGCCGTGGCCGGGGTACATGAACAAGCTGCTCCGGAGCGACGTTTTCGTGTGGCTGGACACGGTCCAGTACCGGAAGAACTACTTCCAGAACCGCACCGAGATCCGGACGCACCGCGGCGAACGGGCCTGGCTGACGGTGCCGGTCCGCGCGCCGTTCGGAACGCCGATCGACGAGGTCGTCGCCGCCGATGCCGGCTGGGCGGAGCGGGTCCGCGGACGCGTCGAGCAGGAGTACCGTCGCGCCCCCTTTTTTCCCGAGGTATGGCCGAGGCTCGAGGCGGCCATGGCCGAGGACGGGGATCGTCTGACGGACATCGACCGCCGCTGCCTCGATGCCGTGCTCGGACTTCTGGGAGCAAGCCCGCGGATCGTCGGGATTCGGGAGCTCGGCGTCACGGCGACCGATCCCACCCACCGACTCGTCGAAGCGTGCCGCGCCCTGGGAGCGACGCGATACATCGCGGGCAAGGGAGGCCGAGACTATCTCGATGCCGAGGCGTTCGAGAAGGCGGGAATCGAAGTCGTCTGGCAGGCCTTCGATCCGGAGCGCTTCGTCTATCCCCAGCCGGCGGAGCCGTTCCTGCCGGGTCTCTCGATCATCGACTGCCTCTTTTACGCCGGCGCCGAGACCGCGGGACGGCTGCTGCGCGAGTCGTGGGCTCCATAGCGCGTGGGCTGGCTCGCCGACTACGGTTCCGACGTGCGGCGCTGCGCCCAAGCAGGCCGCACCAGCGCCTGGAAGAGCGTCCTTCTCGAGCCGGGCCTCTGGGCCCTCCTCGAGTACCGCCTCGAGGCCGCTCTCCTCGAGAGCCGCTGGCCGTGGCTCCTGCGGCTTGCCGGCCCGCGTGGTCTTCCTCTTCTGGTCGAGGCTGCGTTCAGGCGGCGACGGGAATCTGCCTGCCGGCCACGGCGAAGATCGGCCCCGGCCTCCGCATCCCGCACGCCGGAACGATCGTCCTGCATGCCCGCACGGTGATCGGCAGTGACTGCTGCCTGACGCACGGCGTCACGATCGGCATCTCGGGATCCGGGGAACGGCGGGGCGTGCCGAGCTCGGCGATCGCGTGTACGTCGGCGCGAATGCGTCGATCGTAGGCCCGATCCGGATCGGCAACGACGTCGTGGTCGGCGCCAATTCCCTGGTTAACCGCGACGTCCCGGATCACTGCACGGTCCTGGGGGTCCCGGCCGCCGTCGTGAGCCAGAAGGGATCGGAGGAGTACCTGTGAGCCGACGAGTCCGCCGGCGCTCGAGGCGGGAGACACCGGCGCCTCGGACTTCCGGCCGAACGAGCGCGCCCGGTTTCCGGTCGTGCTCGGCGTCGTCGGTCACGCGCCGCACTGGATCGGGCCCGACGGCCGCGCCTGGGCCTACGAGCCCTACGTGCGCGAGATGCGGATCTGGGCAGACCTCTTTCGGAGCGTCCGCCTCTGCTCGCCGGCCGCCGTAGGTCCCATGCGAGGGAACCTGGCGACGTACGAGCGATCGAACGTGGAGTGGTGTCCGGTCGACTATCCGCTCACGCCGGGGATGCGCGGCGCCGTCTCGCAGGCTCCGGCACGTCCCGGGTCTGCTGTCCGCCGCCGGACGAATGGTCCGCGAGTCCGACTTCGTCCTCCTGCGAAGCCCCGGTCACTTCGGCATGGTCGGAGCGCTCTGGGTGCGCGCCCTCAGGCGGCCGAGCCTGACGAAGTGGGCCGGGGAGAACGGTGCGTACGCGAAGGAGCGCCTTCCGGCCAGAGCTCGAACGGTGGCTCCAGAGCGGTCCCTTCGTCGCGCAATCCGGTGCTCGTCTACGGCCCGCCGAAACGCTCGCACCAAATCGAGGCGATGCCCGCGCTCATGACGGCCGACGAGCTGGAGACGGCCCGCGCGCTTTCGCGCGAGAGGGTCTGGGAGTCCCCGTGGCGCCTTCTTTCGGTGGGTCGCCTCGAACCGGTCAAGGGCTTCGACCTGGCGATCCGGGGACTCGGCGAGCTCGCCCGACGGCATCCCGAACTCGCCTGGACGTACGAGCTGATCGGCGACGGACCGGCCGGGTCCGCGCGCTTGCGCGAGCTCGTGGCGAAGGAGGGGATCGCGGCGCGGGTGACGCTTCCGGGCGCTCGGACGCTTTCCCGAGGTGCAGAACCGCTATGGCGCCGCTCACGTTGCGATCATGCCCGGCACGAAAGAGGGATGGCCGAAGGTGATCGCCGAGGCCTGGGCGCACGGCGCGGTGCCGGTCGCCGCGCGCGGAGGTCTCGTGCCGTGGATCCTCCGGGAGCCGGATTCGGGCTGCGTGTTCGAGCCGACGCCCGACGGGACTCGCGTCGACGCTCGCGTCCCTCCTGGATCGCCCGCGGAGATGGAGGCGTGCTCCCGCTCGGACTTCGAGCGGGCGAAGGCGATGTCCCTCGACGAATTCCGCAACCTGATCGAAGGCGTCCTGGTGGATGCGCTGTGGCCTCTGAGGTCGGGGCAGCCGGTCGCGCATGACGACCGCATCGGCGTGGTCCAGGTCTGCGACACGCTGGAGGCGGGAGGCCTGGAGCGCGTGGCTGTGAACATCGCGAACCTCCTGCCCCGCGCGCGGTTTCGCTCCTATCTGTGCGCGACGCGGGGCGGCGGTCCCCTCAGCGGCGAGCTGGAGAGGACGTCCATCGCCTCGACATCCGGCGCCGCGGCCGCTTCGATCTTCGCGCCGTCGTGCGGCTCGCCTCCGAGCTTCGCGCCCACGACATTCGGATCGTCCACGCGCACGGAACGGCCCTCTTCGCCGTCCGTCGCCGCGGCCTCCCTCGCGCCGGAAGTCTCCGTCGTCTGGCACGACCACTTCGGGCGCTCGGGATCGAGAGTCGGCCGACGTGGCTCTACCGCGCGGCGGCCCGGCGGGTACGAGGGCCATCATCGCGGTCACGCGTCCGCTCGCGGACTGGTCGATCCGAGTGCTCAGGCGGGACCCCGACGAGGTCCGGTTCCTGCCCAACTTCGTCGCGCCCCTGCCGGCGCCGTTCCCGCCTGACGGCACTCCCGGGACGGCCGGGACTTCGCGTCCTGTGCCTCGCGAACCTGCGGCCCGAGAAGGACCACGAGAACGTCCTCCGAGCCATGGTCCGCGTCGTCCGCGAGGTGCCGGGCGCCCACCTGCTGCTCGTCGGCGGCTCGAGCGACCCCGCGCGGAGCGACAGCGCTCGAGGGTCTCGTTCGCTCGCTCGGCCTGGAGTCGAGCGTCTCGTTTCTCGGGAGCCGGCCGGACGTGCCGAACATCCTCGCGGCTTGCGACGTCGGCGTCCTGGGCTCGTCGTCGGAGGGTCTCCCGCTCTCGCTGCTCGAATACGGCGCGGCCGGCCTTCCGGCCGTTGCCACGGACGTGGGCGAATGCGGCCACGTCCTGGCCGAAGGGGCCGGGCGTCTCGTGCCGCCCCGCGACTCCGGAGGCGCTCGCGGCGGCTCTGATCGGCCTCCTCGAATCGCCGGAAGAGCGTGTCCGGCTCGGACGCGCATTCCAGGATCGATTCCGGCGCCACTTCGGGCCGGAGGCGGGAGTGGCGAGGATCGTCGAAGTCTACGACCACGTCCTCGGGCGGCCGCTCGTCCGGTGGCGGCATGAGCGGATCCGTTCTTCTCGTCGGCAACTTTCTCTCGGGCTCCGGAAGGGCGCCCGGCGTCTGCGAGGCCCTCGCCGAGCGGCTGTCTCATGCGGGCTGGTCCGTCGTCACGACATCGCGGGAGCCCGGCCGCGTCCGCCGTCTCCTCGACATCCTGCGCACCATCTGCTCCCGCCGGCACGACTACGACGGTCGCCCACGTGGAGGTGTACAGCGGCCTTGCGTTTCTTCTGGGCCGAGCTGGCTTGCTGGGAGCTACGGCGGCTCGGCAAGCCGTACTGTCTGACGCTGCACGGCGGCAACCTCCCGGCCTTCGCCCGCCGCTGGCCGCGCCGGGTCCGCGCCCTGGTCTGCGGGGCGCCGACGTGGTCACGAGCCCATCCGGTTTCCTGCGTCAGGAGCTCCGGCCGATTTCGAGACGACATCCTGCTCGTGCCGAATCCTCTCGAGATCGAGCGATATCCCTTCCGTCTCCGGGACGCCCCGGGGCCGCGGCTCGTCTGGCTGCGGAGCTTTCACGAGATCTACGATCCCTCGCTCGCGCCGCGCGTCGTCGCCGCGCTTCGCGACGACTTTCCCGACGTCTCGCTCCGGATGGTCGGTCCCGACCAAGGCGACGGATCGCTGGCGAGACCAGGGCAGAGGCCGAGCGGCTGGGAGTGCGGGATCGTGTGGAGTTCGTCGGCCCGGTAGCGAAGGCGGCCGTTCCGCCGTCCTTTCCGAAGGCGACTCTTCCTGAACACCACCCGGGTGGACAACGCTCCGGTCAGCGTCGTCGAGGCGATGGCCTGCGGGCTCTGCGTCGTCACCACCTCCGTGGGCGGCATCCCCTATCTGATCGAGCACGGCCGCAGCGGTCTCCTCGTGCCGCCTGGCGATGCGGCCGCCATGGCGGGAGCGGTTCGCCGGGTCCTGACCACCGAAGGCCTCGCGCGCCGCCTTTCGGAGGATGGACGTCGCATCGCGGAGCGGAGCGACTGGTCGAAGGTCCTGCCGCAGTGGGAATCGATTCTCGGGCGCCTTGCCGGGGCCGCGGCCGGCGAGCCTCTGCATGACGCCGTTTGATCTCACGCTGGAGCTGATGGGCTACCCGCTGCGCCGGGCGGGGCGGGAGCTCGCGGCGCTCGCGCCGCTCGGCGGCGCCGGGCTCCGCCGATTTCAGAACGAGCACCGATGGGAGATCGCCCGTTTTCACGCCGAGCACAACCCGGCTTACCGCGAGCTCCTCGAGGGACGGCTGCCCGATGACTGGGCGAATCTGCCGCTCGTGTCGAAGGCCGTCTTCCAGAAGTCGGGCGCGGGTCTCGTGACCCCCGGAATGAAGGGTCGGGGCCTCCATCGGTCGAGCACGTCCGGATCGTCGGGCCAGCCCTTCTTCTTCGCTCGGGACCGGATGACACACGCGCGCAGCTGGGCGCTCATCCAGTCCCGGTACGCCGAGCATGGCATCGGCCCGGCAGCCCGGCAGGCGCGCTTCTACGGGATTCCGCTCGAGGGCGCGGCCCGCCGGCGGGAGCAGCTCAAGGACCGGCTCATGAATCGCGTCCGGTTTCCCGTGTTCGACCTCTCCGAACCCGTGCTCCGGCGTTTCCTCGGTCGATTTCAGCGAGAGGCCTTCGACTACGTGTACGGATACACGAATTCGCTCGTGCTCTTCGCGCGGTTTCTCCGCGCCGAAGGCGTCGTGCTCGCGCACCGATGCCCGTCCCTTCGGGTGGCCATCACGACGTCCGAAATGTGCCGGCCCGAGGACCGTGCGCTCCTCGAGGAGGCGTTCGGCGTGCCCGTCGTCAACGAATACGGCGCCTCGGAGACCGGCATCATCGCCATCGAGAATCGCTTCCACGAGTGGGTGGTCTCCCAGGAGAACCTCTTCCTGGAGGTGGTCGACGAACGGGGAGCGCCCGCTCCGCATGGCTTCGGCGAGCTCCTGGTGACCGATCTCTTCAACCGTGCGATGCCGTTCGTCCGCTACCGGATCGGCGACCTGGCCTCCCTCGGCGAGAGCCCGGCTGGACGCCAGACGCTGCAGGCGCTGGAGGGACGGGTCAACGACACGATCCGCCTGCCGAGCGGGCGGACTTCTCCGGGGCTGACCTTCTATTACGTTTCCGTAGCCTGCTCGAAGGGTCGGGCCGACTGAAGGAGTTCGTGATCCGCCAGACGGCGCTCGACGAGTTCGTCTTCGACGTCGTCTCCGACGCGCCGCTCTCGGGGGACGAGGTGGGCTCGATCGAGGAAAAGATGACCCTCTATCTCGAACCGGGTCTGCGCCTCCGCATCAACCGCGTTCCGGAGATCCCCCGGCTGCCCTCCGGGAAGCGGAAGCACTTCTTCTCGGAGATCGTGACGATCCCGTGCCCGACGCGTGACCCTCCGCGCCGAGCCGCCGTTCGTGGCGTCGTGATGCCCGTCCGGAACGAGGGCGATTTCATCGCGCGCGAGCCTCGGTGCCGTTCTGGCGCAGGACTACCCGGCGGACCGCAGAGGTCTCGTCGCCGACGGCATGTCGACCGACGGGACCCGCGAGGCGCTGGCGTCGTCGGCCGAAGAACCCCCACGTCCGTCGTCGTCGACAACCCGGCCGGATCGCGCCGCCGGGTTGAACGCCGCGATCGCTGCAGGCCTCGGGCGAGATCGTCGTGCGCATCGACGGCCACTGTGTGTCGCGCCGGACTACGTGCGCCGGTGCGTCGAGCACCTGCTCGAGCGGCCAGGCGGACGACGTCGGCGGTGCGAGACGCTCGGCGCCGGCGCGTTCGGCGCGGCGCGTCGCCGTCGCCACGAGCTCGCCCTTCGGGGTCGGCGACGCCGCTTTCCGGACGCGGAGGAATGGGACCCGGCTCGTCGGCGCGGTGCCGTTCCCGCTACCCGCGAGTTCCTGAGCGGGCGGGCCCCTTCGACGAGGAGCTGGTCCGCAATCAGGACGACGAGCTCAACTACCGGTCCGAGGGCGAGCGGCGGCCGCATCCTCCTGTCGCCGGACATCAGTCCTCGTACCACGGCCGGGGAGCTCCCGGAAGCTGTGGAGGCAGTACTTCCAGTACGGATTCTGGAAGGTGCGCGTGCTCCAGAAGCACCCGCGCCAGATGCGATGGCGCCACATTCGTGCCCGGCGCCTTCGTGGCCGGTGCTCGCGCTGAGCGCTGCCTCGCGGTCGCGGCCTGGCGACCGGTCGCCGCTCTCGGCGTGGGCGCGCTCGTTCGCTCTACCTGGCTCGGAGCGCTCTCATGGCGGCGCGGCGGTCCGTCGCGACGGCGATGGCGCCTCGGTGGCGGGTCGCGCTGGCGTTTCCGGATCCTGCACTTCGCCTACGGCTCGGGTTTCTGGCCGGCCTCGTGCGGTTCGCCGGACGCTGGGTCGACGGCGCGGCCGGGCGGCTCGGAGGGCATCGCGGCACCCGAACCGGAGAGGAGATCTGATGGCGAACCAGGTTCCCTTCTTCCGTCCCGACGTCTCGCGAGGCCGAGATCGACGAGGTGGTCGCGGCGCTGCGCTCCGGCTGGCTCACGACCGGCCCGCGCGTGAAGCGGTTCGAGGAGGAATTCGCGTCGGCCGTCGGCGCGAAGCACGCCATTGCGGTCAACTCGGCCACGGCGGCGCTGCACCTGGCCGTCGAGGCGCTCGGCCTCGAGGCCGGGGAGGCGGTCCTCGTCCCGACCATGACCTTCGCGGCGACGGCGGAGGTCGTCCGATACCTCGGCGCGCATCCCGTGCTGGTCGACTGCGACCCGATCACGCTGAACATGGACCTCGACGACGCCGCGAAGAAAGCTCGAGGCCGTGCGTCGCGGGACGCTCGGCGCCCGCATCCCGGCGGGAGCGCGCGCGGTCGGGATCATTCCGGTCCACGTCGGCGGGCTGATGCTCGACGTCGCGCGCGTCGCGGGCTTCGCCGCCGAGCACGGGCTCTGGGTCGTCGAGGACGCGGCGCACGCCTTCCCGGCGTCGTGGCGGCCTTCCGCGGACGCTCCCTGGCAGCGCTGCGGCGAGCGGACCTCGGCGGTCAGCTGCTTCTCGTTCTATGCGAACAAGACGATCACGACCGGCGAAGGCGGCATGGCGACGACCGACGATTCCGATCTCGCGGACGCGCATGCGGCTGATGTCGCTGCACGGCCTCTCGCACGACGCCTGGGGCCGTTACAGCGGGGGAGGGAAGTGGGACTACCGGATCCTCGCGCCCGGGTTCAAGTACAACCTGACCGACGTCGCCGCCGCGATCGGCATTCACCAGCTCGCCCGCGCCGAGGCGATGCGCCGGGAGCGGGAGGCCGTCGCCCAGCGGTTCTACGAGGCCCTCGCGGAGGTCGAGGAGCTGGAGCTTCCACCGACGGACGCGAACCGCATCCACTCCTGGCACCTCTTTCCCGATCCGCCTGAGACTCGAGAGCCTTGCGATCGACCGCAACGCGTTCTTGGACGAGCTCAAGGCTTCGGGCGTGGGCTGCTCGGTCCACTGGCGCCCGCTGCATCTGCATCCCTATTACGATGGAGACCTTCGGCTGGAAGAGCGACGAGCTACCGGTCGCGACGCGCGTCTGGGAGCGGCTGATCAGCCTGCCGATCTTCCCGGGGATGCGGGAGGACGAGATCGTGCACGTGGTCGACACCCTCCGGTCGCTGTGCCGCCAGCGGCGCGCCGCCCGACTGGGAGCCGCCCGGTCCTGAGCCGTCGGGCGCCGGCGGGCGGTCTCCCGCGGCCGGTCGAGGTCGCGCTCGCGGCCGCGGGCCTCGTCGTCACGGCGCCATTGCTCCTGCTTTCGGCGGGAGTGGTCTCGTTGACGTCCGGCTTTCCCGCGCTGTATCGACAGCGGCGCGTCGGGCGCAACGGCAAGGCGTTCACGCTGGTGAAGCTCCGCACCATGCGGACTTCGACCGGAGGACCCCAGATCACGCGCGGCGGAGACGATCGCGTCACACCGGTCGGCCGACTCCTGCGCCGCACCAAGCTCGACGAGCTTCCCGAGCTCTGGAACGTCCTGCGCGGCGACATGTCGTTCGTCGGTCCGAGGCCGGAGGTGGAACGTTTCGTGCAAACCGAGGACCCGCGGTGGCGGGAGATTCTGCGCGTTCGGCCGGGTCTGACCGATCCGGTCACACTGAGTCTGCGGGACGAGGAACGCCTGCTCGCGAGCGTCGTGGGAGACCCGGAGGCGTACTATCGCGAGACCCTGCAGCCGCTGAAACTAGCCGGTTACGTCGCTTACCTTCGCCGAAGGACCTGGAAGAGCGACCTCCTTGTGATCTGCAACACACTCCGCGCGATCGCTCTTCCGTCGCGGGCCCGGCCCCCCATCCGACCCGACGGAGGCGGCGCTTGAGTTTGAGGACCGAGTCCGCTAGCGTTGTCGACTTCGATAACCCAATGGAAGGCTCGGCCGTCGCGGGGCGAGACCGGATAGGTATTCCGGAGAGGACTGCGGCCGTCGAATGAGCAGGGATCGAGGGGCGATGCCCACGATTCGGAAGAACAGCCTACAGCCTCACCTGACGCGCGGGATCCAGTTCGCGCTCGACGTGGCCGTGCTCATCGGGGCCTTCGTGCTGGCGTACATGCTCCGTTTCGAGTTCGCCGTCCCCGACCGGGAGATCGGCAACGCGTTCCAGCAGCTGCCGTACGTCGTCATCGTCCAGTTCGCGGCGCTCGTGCTCGCCGGCGTCTACAGCTTCATCTGGCGGTACGTCGGCATGGGGGAGCTCAAGGCGTTCTTCTATGCGGCGATCTGGTCCGGACTCGTCCTCGCCGTGCTGCGATTCTCTCTCCCGTCGCGCTTCGGCGAGTGGAAGGTTCCCCTCTCGGTCATCCTGATGGGCACGATCCTCGCCTTCGGAGGCGTGCTGGCGCTCCGCGTGCTGCGCCGCCACTTCTACGAGGTGTCCCAGCGCCGCGAGCGCGCCACCACGTCGAGCGGCGCGGAGCTCGTGCCGACTCTTCTCGTCGGCGCCGGCCGCGCGGGCGTGCTGGCGGCGCGCGAGATCGTGGGACGCGGAGACATGAACCTCGACGTGAAGGGCTTCGTGGACGACGACCTCGAGAAACGAGGCGCCGTCATTCACGGGATCCGCGTCCTCGGCACGACCGAGGACCTGCCGCGTCTCGTCAAGGAGCTCGGCATCGCGCAGGTCGTCATCACGATCGCGCAGATCTCCCGCCAGGAGATCCTTCGCCTGATCGGCCTCTGCCGCAAGATCCAGGTGGCCGTCCGCATCATCCCGGGCCTCTACGAGGTGCTCCAGGGCAAGGTGCACGTCACCCGCATCCGCAGCGTGCAGATCGAGGATCTGCTCGGCCGCGAGCCCGTCTACCTCGATGAGCCGCAGATCGGCCAGTTCCTCGCCGGCAAGCGAGTGATGGTGACGGGCGCCGGCGGCTCGATCGGATCGGAGCTCGTGCGCCAGATCGCGCGGTTCCATCCGGCGAGGATCCTGCTCGTCGAGCGCGCCGAGTTCGCCCTCTTCGAGATCGACGCCGAGCTGCAGCGAACCCGGCCCGAGATCGAGATCCTGCCGCTCGTCGCGGACGTGTGCGACGAAGGGCGGATGCGGGCAATCTTCGGAGAACACTCGCCGCAGGTGGTCTTCCATGCGGCCGCCCACAAGCACGTGCCGATGATGGAGGCGAACCCCGGAGAGTCGATCAAGAACAACATCCTCGCGACCCGCCTGCTCGGCGAGCTCGCCGGCGAGCACGGCGTCGAGGGCTTCGTGATGATCTCGACCGACAAGGCCGTGCGGCCGACCTCGATCATGGGCGCGACCAAGCGCGTGGCGGAGCTCGCGGTGCAGGACCTCGCGAAGCGCTTCTCGACGCGCTACATCGCGGTGCGCTTCGGCAACGTCGTCGGCTCGGCCGGCTCGGTCGTGCCGATCTTCCGGGAGCAGATCCGGCGCGGCGGGCCCGTCACCGTCACCCACCCCGAGATGCGCCGCTACTTCATGACGATTCCGGAGGCCGCCCAGCTCGTGCTGCAGGCCGGCGCCATCGGGGAGGGCGGCGAGATCTTCATCCTCGACATGGGACAGCCGGTGCGCATCCTCGACCTCGCCGAGGAGATGATCACGCTGACGGGACTGCGCCCGTACGTCGACATGGACATCGTGTTCACCGGGCTGCGCCCCGGCGAGAAGCTCTTCGAGGAGCTCGAGCTCTCCGGCGAGCAGATCGCCAAGACCCGGCACCCGAAGATCTACATCGGCAAGCTGAACCCGTACCCGCCCGAGGAGGTCGAGCGTTCGCTGCGCGTCCTCGAGGAGCTCGCCCGCGAGGTCGACGGGACCGCCGTGCGCAAGTTCCTGAATTCCCTCCTGCCCGAGGCCAACCTGGGCGTGCGCCGCACGACGCGCGAGGCGACGAGAAAGATCGGCTCGGTGTCCGAGCCCGGTCGCGCTACGCCGCCGTTCGCCTAGTCGATCCCTGCGGATCCCTTCCTAGGGCGAGACCGGGAGCTCCTTCGCCGGACGGTCGATCACGTGGGGCTCCCGATGACCTGTCTCGCCCGGCCGAACAGGCTGGTCGCGCGCGGACCGCGTCGTCAGGACCACGAACGCGTTGAACTCCGGACCGGTCGGTCGCGGCGCCGGCCAGCCCACCGGGCTCGCCACCGAGAGGCCGGTCATCGGGATCGCGACGGGAGCGCCGGTGTAGGTGCCGGTGACGACCGGAGATCCGAAGAAGTCGGCCGCGTTGCGAATCTCGAATTCGTCGCCGGTGGCCAGCACCCCGCTCAGGTCGACGCTCACGGAGTCCTGGAGATCCCAGTTGTAGACCGTGACGTGCGCGCGCCCGAGCTCGTAATCGTTGGAACGAACGAACGTCCGGACTCCGGTCGGTTTCCCGGCGGCGACGCTGTTGTCCGGCCCGGCGCCGGGATTCAGGCCGGTGATCCGGCCGACGAAGGCATTGCCGTGGAATGTCGCCGGCAGGCAGTTCACGAAGTACGCGTTGCTCGCGATGTAGTTGCCGGTCATGGTGGCGTTGAGGCAGCCCGCGGCATATCCCAGGTCGAGATCGGACGCGGGCATGTCCGCACCCGACCGATAGAGGAGATTGCCGACGACGGCGGGATTGACGGCCACCGAGCTTCCGCCCAGCAGGAGATTGCGCGCGTTCTGGTCCTCGAGCGTGCCGCTGACGAAGATCGTGTTTCCCTCGATCGTGAAGTTGTCGAGAAACGCGGACGAGGAGCCGTACGCGTGAATGCCATGGGCGAAGCCGGAGAAGAAGATGTTCCCGACGATCCGCTTCGACCCGAACTGATTCTGCGTGTAGATGCCGTGGCCATGGCCTTTCGGGACCGCCCCGGCCGCCGCACTCTGCCAGCCGTTGTAGTAGATCAGGCATCCCGAGATCTCGGTATCGGACCACGCGGAGAATGCGCTCACGCCCTGCCGCGTGTCGTGGATGACGAGATTGATGAGCCGAATGCCGGGGCTGGCGCCGGTTCCCGAGTCGATGCCGTCGCCGCGCGGCAGGTCGGTCGGCCAGGACCCCGGCTGCCTCGACACGCGCACGGGATCCGAGCTCATCACCTCGAAGCCCCAGAACCACGTGTACGAGCCATTGATGGTCAGGATCGCCTGGCCGTCCGAGTTGCCGCCGTCGATCGTCGCGCGCTCGCCCGGAACCTGGCGAACGACGATCGGTTGGTCCAGGGTTCCATTGAGGGCGCTCGTGAATCGCCCCGCGTAGACGCCCCCGCGGAGCCAGATCGTGTCGCCCGGGTGGACCGACGCGGGTTGATTCAACGCGGTCTGAAGATCCCACGGATGCGCCGGCGTGCCGTCCCCGGCGGCGCTGCCGGCGGGCGCGACGTAGAAGACGGAGGGAGCGGTGGCCGCGCCGCCGGGAGCGGTGGCGCAGAAGGCGAGAGTGAAGGCGGTGCCGAAGAGGGCGAAAGCCCTGGCCAACCGTTTCATTGGGAGACGGCAATTGTACGTCCGCGAAACGCCGTCGCAACGCCCGCCCCCAGGCGGTAACGCTTCAGCGCTCGAGCGGACGGTTACTGCAGGAAGGTGCTGGTGAGAAAGGCGGCCATCTGTCCGCGGTGAACGGTGGCGCTCGGGCAGTACTTGCCGTTGCCGCAGCCCGCGGTGATGCCGCGACGCGATAGATCCTCGATCCAGGCGGCCGCGAAAGACTGGGCGGGAACGTCGGAGAACACCGTGCCGGTCGCGGGCGGGGGGACGTAGCGAGGAGCCCAGCGTGGCCTTCAGGAGAAGGACGGCCATCTGGGCGCGCGTGACGGGTGCGCCAGGGCAGTACCTGCCGTTGCCGCAGCCGCTCGCGATGCCCTCGGCATGGGCCTTCTCGATCCACCCCGCCGCGAAGGCCGATGCGGGGACGTCCGAAAAGATGTTGCCGGTGGGGGCCGGAGGCTGATAGCCGCTGCCGTGCTGGCCCTTCAGCACGAACACCGCCATCTGATCGCGATGCACCGGCGCGTCGGGACAGTAGTTCCCGCCGCCGCATCCGACGGTGATCCCGGCGGCCGCGACGAGCCGGATCGAGCCGAGGAACGGGTTCGCGGGCGAGACGTCGAAGAAATCGTAGGGTCCGGGCGAGCTCATCAGGACGAAGGCATTGAAGGCGTCGCCCGTCGGCGCGGCCGGACTCCAGCCGACGGGGCTCGCCGTCGAGAGTCCGGTCAGCGGGATGTTGACGGTGCCGCCGTCGTAGATGCCGCCGACGACCGGCGCTCCGAAGTAGTCCTGCGCGTTCCGGATCTGGAAGTTGCCACCCGGGTAGGCGTACCCGGTCAGGTCGACCGCCACGCTGTCGGCGCCCATTCCGTTGGCCACCGTGATGTTCGCGCGGCCCGGCTCGTACGCGTTCGGCCGGATGAAGACGTCGAGCTGCGCGGGTGGCGCGGAGTGGTACGTGTTGTTGGGGTACTGCGAATGGGAGAAGCCGCTGGTGGTTCCCGCGAACGTGTTGCCCGACATCGTGACGGGCGAGCAGGAGACGAAGTAGGTGTTGCTCGAAATGTAGTTGCCCGTGACGCTCGCGTTGCTGCACCCGGCGCTGTAGCCGAGATCGAAGTCGGAGGCGGGGGAATCGGGCCCGGTTCGAAACAGGGCAGTTGTTCAGGACGATCGGGTTGTGGGCGACTGTCGCTCCGCCCACCAGGAGGTTCCGGGAGTTCTGATCCTCGAGCGTGCCGCTCAGGAAGATGGAGTTTCCCTGGATGATGAAGTTGTCGAGATAGGACGCGTCCGAGCCGTAAACGTGGATGCCGTGGCCGAACCCCGAGAACATGATGTTGTCGGCGATGTTCTTGGTCCCGGTCTGGTTCTGGGCATAGATGCCGTGGCCGTGTCCGCGGTCCGGACCTTCCCAGCCGTTGTAGTAGATCAGGCACCCGTAGATCTCGGAATCGGACCAGGCGGAGAACGCGCTGACGCCCTGACGCGTGTCGTGAATCGCCAGGTTCACGAGCCGGATTCCCGGATTGGAGCCGTTGCCGCTGTCGACGCCATCGCCGCGGCCGATGTCGGTCGGCCAGGATCCGGTCTGCGCCGACACGCGCTTCGGGTCGGAGCTCGTGATTTCGAAGCCCCAGAACCACGTGTACGATCCGTCGACCGCGAGAACGGCGATGCCGTTCGAGTTCCCGCCGTCGAGCGTCGCGCGCTCGCCGGGATACTGGCGCACGATGATCGGGGTCGTCGCCGTGCCGTTGAGGTGACTGGTGAAGGTCCCGGCGTAGGTGCCGCCCCGAAGCCAGATCGTGTCTCCGGCATGGACGGAAGAGGGCTGATTCAGGGCCTTTTGTAGGTTCCACGGACTCTGGATCGAGCCGTTGCCCGAAGGAGAGCCGGTCGGGGCCGCGTAGAAGTCGGCGGCGGCCGCACACGAGCACACGAGGATCGCCCCCAGGAAACCCGAGCCAATTTGTTTTCGAATCACTTGGGACGATCGTACGGCGGCGTGGTGCGCGAAAACTACTGTCCGGGCGGGAGTTGGAAGAACAGTGCGTCGACCTGAACGGCGGTCCCTGTCCGAGAGGACAAGTCGCTCAGAAATCGATCACTGCAGCTGGAAGGCGCGCACCAGGAAGGCGGCAATCTGACCGCGCGTGTTGGGTCTGTTCGGACAGTAGTCGCCGTTGCCGCAGCCGGCGGTCACGCCTTCGTTCGCGAGCTCCTCGATCCACGGCGTGAACGGGTCCGTGAGCACGAGGTCCGCGAAGAGCCCCGCCGGCGGCGGGGGCGCGTAGCCGGATCCGTGGACCGCGCGCATGAGGAAGACGGCCATCTGAGCCCGCGTGACGATCGTGTCGGGGCAGTAGCGGCCCTGACCGCAGCCGGCGCTGATGCCCTCGGCGTGGAGCTGCTCGATCCAGGCGGCGGCGAAATCGGTGCGGTGGACGTCGGTGAAGACGGCGCCGGTAGCCGGCGGCGGCGCCCACGCGCTCCCGTGCTCCGCCTTGAGGAGGAATACGGCCATCTGGGCGCGAGTCACGCCGCTCGAGGGACAGTAGTCGCCGCCTCCGCAGCCGCTCGAGATCTGGTTGCGGGCGATCGTCTCGATGAAGTCGTAGAACGGATTCGAGGGCGGCGCGTCGGGGAAGGTCGTGACGTTGCCCTCGGTCGGGACGAAGCTCGGATCCGTCGTCAGAAGAATCCGGTCGAGCTTGCTGCCGGTTTCCCGGCCTCGAAACGAGATCGTGTTCGTCCCCGCGGACAGCGAGATGGTGCGCGGATCGATCGTGAGGGGATTGGGCGTGCCGCCCCGGCCGTTCAGGAGCGTCCACTGCCAGCGCGGCGACCAGGTCCCCTCGGCGTCGTCGTAGACGTCCTCGGATCCTCCCTGGGGCGTGACGTAGAACGAGTCCTGCTGGGGAGTCGCCGCCAGAACGCGGCACCAGACGTAATAGATCCCGGAGCTCGGGGCGGTGACGGTCCAGGTCGCGGTTCCGGATCCCGTCGCGTTGGTGTCGATGTACTGACCGCCGTAGGCGTTTGAGTCGGGGTGCGACGCCATCGGCGCCGCGAGGATCGCCGATTCGGCCTCCACGCGAACGACGATCGGCGTCGGCGTGGGGCTCGGCGTCGGCGTCTCCGTCAACGTGGGAGGCGGAGCGGTGGCGCTCGGCGTCGCGGTAGCGGGCGGAACGGTCGGCGTCTGGGTGGGCGTCCACGTCGGCGGCGCCGGCGTCGGGGTCCCGGTCGGCGGAGCCGGGGTGGGCGTCGACGAGGGTGGGCGATCGTCGGTGTCGGCGTGGGCGTCGCGCTCGCCGACGGCGTGCCCGTCGCGCCGGCGGTCGGCGTCGCGCTGGGCGTGCCGGTCGGCGGCGGCGCACCCGTCGGTGTCGCCGTGGGGGTCGCGGTGATGGTCGGCGTCGCGCTGGAGGTGGCAGTCCGCGTGGCGGTCGGCGTCGGCGTCGCCGTGCCGGTCGGCGTGAGCGTCGGGTCGCGGTCGGCGGCGGCGTCGCCGTGCGGGTCGGTGTCGCCGAAGGAGTCGCGGTGCGCGTCGGAGTCGGTGTCGCGGTGGGCGTTCGCGTCGGCGTCGACGTGGAAGTCGGCGTGGGCGTCGGCGTTCCTCCCGGAGACGCCGGCAGCACGACGAAGACGTTGAACCCGGGGCCGGTCGGCGGCGGCGCCGCCCAGCCGACGGGGGCCGCGACCGACAGGCCCGTCATCGGCAGCGCGACCGGATTGCCGTCGTAGGTTCCGCTGACGACGGGCGCGCCGAAGAAGTCGGATGCGTTCCGGATCTCGTATCCGGTGCCGGGGGAGAGCACGGAGCTCAGGTCGACGGAGACGGACGATGCGTTGCTCCAGTTGTAAACGGTGACGTTCGCCCGGCCCGCCTCGTAGGCGTTCGCATGCACGAAGGCGACGGTGCTCGTCGGGGGCGAGGAGTCGTATGTATTGGCGGGATATTGGGACTGGGTGAACCCGTAGATCGTTCCGATGAAGGTGTTGCCGGTCATGCTGACGGGCAGACAGTTCGCGAAATGCGGTGTTGCTCGAGATGTAGTTGCCGGTGACCGTGGCATTGGCGCACCCCCCGGTGTAGCCGAGGTCGAAGTCCGACGCGGGCGCGTCCGAGCCCGTTCGGTAGAGAAAGTTGCCGAGCACCGACGGGTTGTGCGCCACGACGTCGCCGCCGACCAGCAGGTTGCGCGAGCCCTGATCGATCGAGGGTGCCGCTCACGAAGATCGTGTTCCCCTGGACGTGAAGTTGTCGAGGATATGCGGCGGCGGACCCGTACGCGTGGATGCCGTAGCCGAATCCCGAGAACATGACGTTGCCGGAGATGGTCTTCGTGCCGACCTGGTTCTGGGTGTAGATGCCGTGACCGTGCCCCCGATCGGGCGCGGTCCAGCCGTTGTAGTAGATCAGGCAGCCGCTGACCTCGGAATTCGACCAGGAAGAGAAGGCGCTCACGCCCTGCTTCGTGTCGTGGATGGTCAGGTTGATCAGCTTGATGCCGTCGGAGGACGCCGATCCGCTGTCGATCCCGTCGCCCCGGTAGATGTCGGTCGGCCAGGAGCCGCTCTGGGCCGAGACGCGGCGCGGGTCGGAGCTCATGACCTCGAAGCCCCAGTACCAGGTGTACGAACCATTGATGGACAGAATCGCCACGCCGTTCGAATTGCCGCCGTCGAGCGTGGCGCGTTCGCCGGGGTACTGGCGGACGATGATGGGGTTCGTCGTCGTGCCGTTCAGGTAACTCGTGTGGATTCCGGTGTAGGTCCCTCCGCGCAGCCAGATCGTGTCGCCGGGGTGCACCGCCGAGGGCTGGTTCAGCGCGGTCTGCAGGTCCCAGGGACTGCCAAAGCTTCCGTTTCCACTCGGGCTCCCGTTCGGCGCGGCGTAGAAATCGGCGGCGCCCGCGGCCGCGCCCGTGAGCCAGAACACAGCCCCGGCCAGAGCCCGGAGGAGGTGCCCGGTCGATCCCACTCTCATCCATGAGGAGAATGGGGTTTGCGTTCATGGGAAAACTACTGGTCGCAAAGGCTCGACGTCGAACAGGCGCTCTCACGCGCGGCGCGGTGGCCAACCGGCCAGCCGACCCTTGCTGAGAACAGGGAAATTGCGTACCCTCAGTTGCAGTGACGAAGCCTCGGTCGAGCACGCGGGCGTCGGTGTGCCTGCTGACTTTTCACCCGCTCGTCCTGTCCGAGTTTGAGCGCCTTCTGGGGGATCATCCGCTCTCGGTGACCGGGCGACGTCTCGAGCCGGACCTGATCGCCGATCCGAGCAAGCTCGTGATTCCCAAGGCGTCCGTCTACGTGCTGGAGAGCCACGGCCACCGGCCGACGACCGAGGCGCTCGTGGTCGGCGTCCTCGGCCGGCAGCCGACCGGTCGCGTCATCGTCGTCGCCGAGAAGTTCGAACAGGCGGTGGCGTTTCCCGCTGCTTCGTCTCGGGGCGAAGGGGCTGCTGACCTTCGCGGAGGCCTCCGAGCAGCTCGCGCGCGCGGTGCTCGAGGTCGCCAGCGGCGGGTTCTGGGTGCCGCGGTCCCTCCTCTCGCGGTTCGTCGACGAGACGATCACGAGCGCGCGCCGGCCGCGCGGGCCGGCGGGTCCCGCCCGCCTGTCGCGCCGGGAGAAGGAAGTGATGGATGCCCTCCTCGAGAACCTTTCCAACAAGGAGATCGCGAGCAAGCTCAACATGTCGGAGCGGACGGCCAAGTTCCACGTTTCCAACTTATTGGCCAAGTACGGCGTGCGGCGGCGGGCGGACCTGATCCTGTTGACCTACACCCAGCTCGACCGGCCGGCCTAGGAAACCCCCTGGTACGACCGGCCACCCCACCTGAACGCCTTGTAAAGGAAGCCCCGTCCGGATTGACAGGTTCGCGGCGGCGGATTAGGCTGCGCCCTTCATTCGAACACGGAAGGCTCAATTCTTGAAAGGCCTGCGCCTCGCGGCACTCTCGTTGTGGGCCGCCCTCGCGATGGGGCTGGGCGCGAGCACCCTGCCGCCCGGATTCACCGAGACGGCTTACACCGGAATCGACGAGTCCCGACGGCGATCGCGGTTGCCCCTGACGGCCGCGCCTTCGTCTGCCAGCAGGCCGGTCAGCTTCGGGTGATCAAGAACGGGGCGCTCCTGTCGACGCCCTTCGTCACGCTGATCGGTCGACCCCAACGGCGAGCGCGGGCTGATCGGGGTGACGCTCGACCCGAACTTCCCGACGAACCAGTATCTCTACGTCTACTACACGGTCCCGGGCAGCCCTGCCCATAACCGCCTGAGCCGTTTCACGGCGAACGGAGACGTGGCGTTGGCGGGCAGTGAGCTCGTCCTCCTCAACCTCGACTCGCTCTCGAGCGCCACCAACCACAACGGCGGGGCGCTGCATTTCGGCGCCGACGGCAAGCTCTATGTCGCCGTGGGCAACAACGCGTGCAACGACGGCTGTCAGCAGTCGCTCGGAAATCTATTCGGAAAGATCCTGCGTCTCAATTCCGACGGCTCGATACCGAACGACAATCCCTTCTACGGGATCGGCGGCGATCGCTGGGAGATCTGGAACTATGGTCTCCGAAATCCATTCACGTTCGACATCCAGCCGGGGAGCGGCCTCGTCTTCGTGGACGACGTCGGCGAGAACACCTGGGAGGAGATCAACGTCGGAAGCGCCGCGCTGAACTACGGATGGACCATCTGCGAGGGGCCGTACCTCACGAACACCACGACGGCCTGCCCGCCGCCGTATACCAATCCCGATCTACTGGTATCAGCATCTGAGCGGGGCCTGCGCCATCACGGGCGGCGGCTTCTACGACCCGCAGGTCCCGCAGTTCCCTTCGCAGTACGCCGGGATGTATTTCTTCGTCGACTACTGCGCCGGATGGATGAAGTACATCGACCCCGCGAACCCGGCGAGCGCGACGAGCTTCGCGACGGGCATCGACTCTCCCGTGTACGTCGTCGCGGCCTACGACGGAACGCTCTGGTATCTGTCGCGGGGCTCGACCAACGCGGCATACCAGGTCACGTACACGGGCAGCAGCGCCCCGTCGATCACGCAGGATCCCGAGAGCCAGCTGATCTCGGCCGGACAGCCGGTCACGTTCTCGGTGACGGCCGTGGGCGCTCCGACGCTGACCTACCAGTGGCAGAAAGATCACGCGGACATCGGCGGCGCGACCTCGGCCACGTACACGTTCACCGTGGCCCAGGGGGACGATGGGCACCTCTATCGCTGCAAGGTGACGAACGGGTCGGGAAGCGCGACGAGCGCCGACGCCACGCTGAGCGTGACGCCCAACCAGCCGCCCGTCGCCACGATCAGCGTGCCGCCGCCGCCGACCCACTACAACGGGGGCGACACGATCAACTACTCGGGCTCGGGCGTCGATGGAAGCGGCCAGACGCTGCCGCCCTCGGCCCTGACCTGGTGGATCAACTTTCACCACAATACGCACTTCCATCCGTTCATGCCGCCGACGAGCGGCATCACCGGAGGCAGCTTCGTCGTGCCGACCACCGGCGAGATGTCGCCGAACGTCTGGTACCGCATCCACCTCCAGGTCACCGACTCGAGCGGCACCTTCGCGCAGGAGGGATCGGGCGCCGACATCTTCGACGTCGCCGACGCCTTCAACTTCTATTACCGGACGCTCTCCGGCGACGGCACGATCGTCGCCCGCGTGAAGTCGGTCGAGAACACGTACCCGTGGGCCAAGGCGGGCGTGATGATCCGCGACGACCTCACCGCGGGGTCGAAGAACGCCCTGATGGCGCTCACCCCGGAGAACGGGCTGGAATTCCAGTACCGCAACGCGACGGGCGGGACGACCACGCCGGTCGACATCGGGGTTGGCTCGGCGCCCTACTGGGTCAAGCTCCAGCGCAGCGGCAGCACGTTCACCTACTCCTACTCGAGCGACGGCAACGCCTGGACGGTCGGCGGGACGGCTGTCGATTTCGATGGGAACCGACGTCTTCATCGGCCTCGCGGTCACGAGCCATGTACCAGCCGTCCTCTGCACGGCCAACTTCGACGACGTCACCAACTCCCAGGCGACCGGGTCCTGGCTCGACCAGGACATCGGCAGCGTCGGCCTGCCGGGAACGGGCTCGTACACCGGGCTGCTCGACGAGACGTACGTCGACGTGGTGCCGAACCTCGCGACGATCACGCTCGCGACGAGCCCGACGGGGCTGCAGCTCACTCTGGATGGCTTGCCCTACACCCGGCGCCCCAGGCCATCCAGGGCGTCGTCCACATGAGCCGCACGCTCGGAGCCCCATCGCCGCAGGGCGGCAACACCTTCGTGTCCTGGTCGGACGCCGGCGCCCAGACGCACAACATCTCCTTCCCCGCGTCCGACACGACTTACACCGCGACCTTCTCGGGCGGCGCGACCCCGACGCCCACGCTGACGCCGACAGCGACACGCACCCCGACGCCCACGACACCTACGCCGACACCCACCCGCACGCCCACGCCGACCCTGACGCGTACGCCAACGCCGACCGCGACGCGCACGCCCACGCCGACCCTGACGCGAACGCCCACGCTCACGCCGACGACGGGCGGCGGGGACTACCTCCGCCCTGGACGGGCACGGACGTGGGGGCGGTCGGCTTGCCCGGAAGCGCGAGCTATTCCTCGGGGACGTTCACGAGCCAGGGGTCGGGCGTCGACATCTGGGACACGGCCGACGGCTTCCACTTCGTCTCCCAGACGATGACGGGCGACGGCACCGTCGTCGCGCGGGTGGCCTCTCTCCAGAACACCGATCCCTGGGCGAAGGGCGGCGTCATGATCCGCGAGAGCCTGGGCGCCGGGTCCGTGCACGCGATGACCGTGATCACGCCGGGCAACGGCATCGCGTTCCAGCGGCGCCTCGTCACGAACGACATCTCGTACCACACGCAGGGCGCGATCGTCGTGGCGCCCTACTGGGTCAAGATCGTGCGCTCGGGCAACCTCTTCTCTGGCTACAGCTCGCCCGACGGCGTCACCTGGACCTTCGTCGGCTCCGACACCGTCGTGATGGGATCGACGGCCTACGTGGGCCTCGCCCTTTCGGCGCACAACAACGCGGTGCTCGGCACGGCCACCTTCGACAGCGTCAGCGTGACGCCGGGAGGCGTGGCGACGCCGACACCGTCCCGGACGCCGACGCTGACCCCGACGCTGACTTCGACGCCGACGCTCACGCGGACGCCCACGCGGACGGCGACGGGATCCGTCACGCCGACGAACACGGCGACCCGCACGCACACGTTCACGCCGACGGGCTCCATGCCCCCGACGCACACGTTCACGCCGACGCCGACGCTGACGCCGACGCCCGTTCCGGGAGCGCCCTCCGTCTCCTCGATCGCTCCCAAGTCCGGACCCTCCGCGGGCGGGACCGCCGTCACGATCGGCGGGGCCAACTTCGTCACCGGAGCGACGGCGAAGATCGGCGGGGTGACGGCGACCGGCGTCACCGTGACCGACTCCGCCCACATCGCGGCCACGGTTCCCGCGCTGACCGCCGGGAAGCTCGACGACGTGACGGTGACGAATCCGAGTCTCCTGTCGGGAACGCTGCCGAAGGGCTGGTTCGCCGACTTCCTCGACGTGCCGCAGGCAAATCTCTTCCACGCGGACGTCGAGAAGATCTTCCGGCAGGGAATCACCACAGGGTGCGGCGACGGGACGAACTACTGCGTCGACAGCGTCGTCACGCGCGCGCAGATGGCGGTCTTCCTCCTGAAGGCGGAGCACGGCTCGACCTACGTTCCTCCCGGATGCACGGGGCTGTTCGGGGACGTGCCTTGCCCCGGCCCGTACGCCAACTGGATCGAGCGGCTCTCGACCGAGGGGATCACCGCCGGCTGCGGCGGCGGCAATTACTGTCCCGACGCTTCGGTCAGCCGGGCGCAGATGGCCGTCTTCCTGCTGAAGACGGAGCACGGCTCGAGCTACGTCCCGCCGGCCTGCGCGGGGATTTTCGGCGACGTGGCCTGCCCGAGTCCAGTACGCGAGCTGGGTCGAGCAGCTCTTCAACGAGGGCATCACGGCCGGGTGCGGCGGCGGCAACTACTGCCCGCAACCCGCCGTCCTCCGCGGGCCCATGGCCACCTTCCTGGCGAAGACCTTCGGCCTCGCGCCGGCACCCGCGGCCCCGGAGCCCCCGGCGGCCCGCCGGCCCCCTCCGCGCAAGGTCAACGCCCGGGATTGACAGGGCGGACGGCCTTACGTATTCTTACCCGCCCTCCGGGGAGGGGTCTGTCCAGCCCGCGACGGTGCGGGTCACTTCCTTGAAAGACCAAGTGGTAGGGGTTTGAGAATGGCTTCTGGCGAAAACGTTTCTGCGATCGATGCGCGCCGCGGCTGGTTCGTGGTGGACGCTTCCGGCGAGGTCCTGGGCCGGCTCGCGACCCGAGTGGCGCGAATCCTCTCGGGCAAGCACCGGGCGACCTACGTGCCCTACCTGGACACGGGCGACTTCGTCGTCGTGACCAACGCGGAGAAGGTCCGGCTGACCGGCGTCAAGACCGAGTCCAAGGTCTATCGCCGCCACACGGGCTATCCCGGCGGTCTGAAGACGGTCTCCGTTCGCGACATGCAGGCGAAGTTTCCGGAGCGCGTGATCGAGGCAGCGGTGCGCGGGATGCTCCCGAAGACCAAGCTCGGCCGCAAGCAGTTCAAGAAGCTCAAGGTGTACCGCGGAGCGAAGCATCCGCACGAGGCCCAGCAGCCTCGGCCCCTGAAGATCAGCGCCGCCAAGAGCGGCCAATAACCGGAGGAGCCTTGGCAGCCGTCGACATCCAGCACAGAGCCGTCGGGCGACGCAAGACGTCGATGGCGCGTGTTCGCCTCGTTCCCGGGTCCGGATCGATCACCGTCAACAAGCGTTCGTTGGACGACTACTTCCCGAACAACGTGCTGAAGATGGTGATCAAGCAGCCGCTTCTCTCCACGGAGACGGCGGAGAAGTTCGACATCCACGTGACCGTCGCCGGCGGCGGCCCCTCGGGCCAGGCCGGCGCCATCCGCCATGGCATCTCGCGGGCGCTGACGGAGTACAACCTGGAGCTGCGCAAGAAGCTCAAGAAGGAAGGATTCCTCACTCGCGACCCGCGGATGAAGGAACGCAAGAAGTACGGCCAGCGCGGGGCCCGCGCCCGGTTCCAGTTCTCCAAGCGCTGATGCGATCGTTCGTCGCTTCGGCTCACGACTCACGATTCGCGATCCAGGAAAGGGAGGTGTGATCTGGCATCTATTTCCATGAAGGAACTGCTCGAGGCTGGCGTCCACTTCGGTCATCAGACCAAACGCTGGAACCCGAAGATGAAGAAGTTCATCTTCGGCAAGCGCAACGGGATCTACATCATCGACCTGCAGAAGACGCTCAAGCAGTTCAAGGAAGCCTCGAAATTCGTGACCGACCTCGCCGCGGCGGGCAAGAACCTGCTCTTCGTCGGCACGAAGCGCCAGGCGCAGGACGCGATTTACGAAGAGGCCAGCCGCTGCGGCATGTTCTACGTGAACACCCGCTGGCTCGGCGGCACGCTGACCAACTTCTCCACGATCCGCAAGTCCATCCATCGGCTGAAGGAGATCGAAGGCATCCTGGCTCAGGGTGACAACGAGAACCTGACGAAGAAGGAGCGGCTGCGGCTCGAGCGGGAGAAGGAGAAGCTCCAGAAGAACCTGACCGGCATCAAGGAGATGGACGAGCTTCCCGACGCGCTCTTCGTGATCGACCCCAAGCAGGAGTACATCGCGGTCAAGGAAGCGAACATTCTCGGTATCCCGGTCGTCGCGGTGGTCGACACGAACTGCGATCCGGACCTCGTGGAGCACGTCATCCCCGGCAACGACGACGCGATCCGCGCCATCCGGCTGTTCGCCTCGAAGATCGCCGACGCCGTTCTCGAGGGCCTGCACGCTCACACGGAGCGCGAGAGCGCCGAAGAGGGCGGGTCCGAGGACAGGCCGAGGACGCCGGAGCTCTCGCAGACGGCTGTCGTCGCCGACGCGTCGTAGGGTAAAAAGGCCGAGGGCGGCGGACGGCAGATTCCTGCCGCTTCGCCGGAAGGCCGTCGTTCGTTGAGGGGAATCATGGTGGAGATCTCTTCGAAGCTCGTGTCCGACCTGCGCACCGAAACGGGCGCCGGCATGATGGATTGCAAGAAGGCGCTCGTGGAGTCGCAGGGCGACTTCGAGGAAGCCAAGAAGATCCTTCGCAAGAAGGGTCTGGCCGCGGCGGCCTCGAAGGCGGGGCGCGCCGCCTCGGAGGGCCTCGTCGTCGCACACGTCACCGTCAAGGGCGCCGTGCTCGTCGAGGTCAACTGCGAGACCGACTTCGTCGCCCGCACCGAGGACTTTCGCGTGTTCGCCGAGAAGCTCGCGGATCGCATCGCGGCCCACGACGCGTTCGGCGACACCCGTACGGGCAGCGTGGCGGAGCTCGCGAAGCTCTCCTGGCCGGGCGGGGAGACGATCGGCGACGCGGTCACCCAGCTGGTCGCGACCCTGAAGGAGAACATTCAGATCCGCCGCTTCGCGCGTCTCGTGCCGCGCGCCGACGAGACCTTCTCGAGCTACATCCACGGCAACGGGCGCATCGGCGTGCTCGTCGGTCTGCCCGGCGGCGACGCGGCGCTCGGCAAGGACCTCGCGATGCACATCGCCGCCTCCGATCCGCGCTTCGCGGCGCGCTCCGAGGTCTCGGCGGAGATGCTCTCGACCGAGCGCGAGATCGCGCGGGCCCAGGCGACCGCCGCGGGGAAGCCCCCCAACGTCGTCGAGCGCATCGCCGACGGCAAGGTCGAGAAGTTCTACCAGGAGGCCGTCCTGGTCGAGCAGCCGTACGTGAAGGATCCGGAGAAGACGGTCGGTCAGGTGATCGTCGAGCGGGCCGGCAAGGCCGCGCTCGACCTGCGCTTCGTGCGGTTCAAGCTCGGAGAAGGTCTCGGGCGCGCCGAGGAAGCTGCCTAGGCCGGCGACGTCGGCTCCAGACGACGTGCTGACTCCCTTCGAACTGACCTACTGGAGCCTGGAGCCTTTCCTGCCCGCCGTTCACGGGCTCGTCCGGCAGGAGCTCCGCCGGCTCACGCGCGGCTCCCGTGCCAGGCCGCGGCTCCTGGACGTCGGCGGGCGCAAGTCGCACGTGACCATCGGCGTTCCCGCCGACGTTACCGTCTCGGACCTTCCGCGCGCGAGCTCCCTGCAGCAGCAGCTCCACCTCGGCATCAATGACCAGATCATCCGGCAGACCATGCGGCGGCGCAGCAACATCCGGGAGGTCGTCTTCGACGACATGACCAGGACGGACCTTCCGGCCGAGAGCTTCGATCTCGTCGTGGCCGTCGAGGTTCTCGAGCACGTCGAGGAGGACGACCTCTTCGTGCGCAACGTGGCGCGGGTTCTGCGTCGGGGCGGCACATTCCTGATGACCACTCCGAACGGCGATTTCGTCCGGAACACCAACCCCGATCACAAGAGGCACTACCGCAGGGCGCAGCTCGAGGACCTGCTCGCCCGTCACCTGTCCGACGTGCACGTCTGGTACGCGGTGCTCGGGAGTCGGTGGCGCGACCGCGGCCTGCAGTCGTGGTCGCCGCGGCATCCCTGGCGCACCCTGAACAGCATGGCGGGAAACCTGGTCAACCGGGTCGAGTCCCGCCCCGCAGCTCTGGCGTCGCAGCCGAACGGGCCGCAGCACCTGTTTGCGCGGGCGCGGGCGCCCCGGTCGTAGCCTGACGTCTCCGCATCTTCTCGAACCGCGCCCCTCGATTAGACTGCGGCCGCGATGTCGGAATCTACCGTGTACAACCGCATCCTCCTGAAGCTGTCGGGGGAGGCGCTGATGGGCGATCAGCGCTTCGGCATCGCGCCCGACGTGGTCGCACGCATGGCGGACGAGGTGCGCGAGGTCCATGGCCTGGGCGTCCAGACGGCCATCGTGCTCGGCGGCGGCAACATCATCCGGGGCGTCTCGGCCGCCGCGCAGGGGATCGACCGCGTGGCCGGCGACCACATGGGCCTCCTGGCGACGGTCATCAACGGCCTCGCCCTGCAGGACGCCCTCGAGAAGCGCGGCGTCACGACGCGGCTCATGTCCGCGGTGGAGGTCCGCCAGATCGCCGAGCCGTTCATCCGCCGCCGCGCGCTCCGGCACCTCGAGAAGGGCCGCGTCGTGCTCTTCGTGGGCGGCACGGGCAACCCGTTCTTCACCACGGACTCGGCCGCCGCGCTGCGGGCCAACGAGATGCACGCCGACGTGCTCCTGAAGGCGACGAAGGTGGACGGCGTCTACGACGCCAATCCCGACAAGGACCCGAACGCCCAGTTCCTGAAGACGCTGACCTACCGGCAGGCGCTCGACGCCGGGCTGCAGGTGATGGACGCCGCCGCGGTGGCGCTCTGCATGGAGAACGGCATTCCCATCAAGGTCTTCAACATGAAGGTCCAGGGCAACATCCAGCGGGTCATCCTCGGCGACGACATTGGCTCGCTGGTCAGCGCAGGGAGGCTGGAGGCATGAGGCAGGAGTTGAAGGACATCGAGAAGGAGATGAGCGACGCGATCGCCGCTCTCAAGGACCGGTTCAAGACGCTCCGCACCGGCCGCGCGAACCTCGGAATGCTCGACGGCATTCTCGTCTCCGCGTACGGAGCGGAGGTGCCGATCAACCAGGTCGCCAATCTCGCCGTCCCCGACCCCACGCTCATCGTCGCGACGCCGTGGGACCCGAAGATGGCCGTCGAAATCGAGCGCGCGGTCCGCAAGTCCGAGCTCGGCCTGAACCCCCAGTCGGACGGCAAGGTCGTCCGCATCCCGGTCCCCTCGCTGACCGAGGAGCGCCGCAAGGACCTCGCCAAGAAGGCGCACCACATGGCGGAGGAGTCGCGCGTCGAGATCCGCCGCTACCGCCACGAGGGCAACGACCGCATCAAGAAGCTGTTACAAGGACAAGAAAATCTCCGAGGACGACGAGCGCCGTGGACTCGAGGAGTCGCAGAAGCTCACCGACACGAGGATCAAGGAAGTCGATGACCTGCTGAAGTCCAAGGAGCAGGAGATCCTGGCCGTCTGACATGGCGCGTCTCCTGATCCTCGTGGCGGGAGGCGTGGGCAGTCGGCTCGGTCGGGCCGAGCCCAAGGCCCTCGTGCCGCTCGCCGGGCGGGCCCTCGTCGCCCGGACGCTCGACGCGTTCCTCGCCCGCCTTCGTTCCTACGCGCGTGGTCGTCTGCGCGCCCGCGCGACCGCGTGAGCGCCGATGGCGCCGATCCTCGGCGCCGGGTGACCGTCGTGCGCCGGGGGCGAGACCCGCTCCGGCTCCGTGCGGCGCGGTTTCGAGTCGGTGGCGCCCGAGGATGCGGACATCGTCGCGGTGCACGATGCCGCGCGGCCGTTCCTCGCGACGGAGGAGATCGGCGCCGTGCTGCGCGAGGCGGAGGCAGTCGGCGCCGCGATCGCGGCCACACCCGTCGTCGACACCATCAAGCGGAGCGCGGGCGGACGCATCGTCGAGACCATCGATCGCAGCGATCTCTGGGCGGCGGCGACGCCGCAGGCCTTTCGCGGCGCGGTGCTGCGGCGCGCGCTCGCGTCGGGCGAGGATGCGACCGACGAGGCCGCGCTCTGCGAGCGGCTCGGCATTCCGGTCGCGATCGTCGCCGTGTCGCGCCTCGCCTTCAAGATCACGACGCCGGAGGACCTCGCGCTCGCCGAGGCGATCGTGGCGCGGAGGAAGAGATGAAGATCCGGGTCGGGGTCGGCTTCGACGCGCATCCCTTCTCGCTCTCGGGCGAGCTGAAGCTCGGCGGCGTGGTCCTGCCGCACGGGGTCGGACTCGAGGGGCATTCCGACGGGGACGCGCTGCTTCACGCGATCACGGACGCGATTCTCGGCGCGGCCGGTCAGGGCTCGATCGGCGACCACTTCCCGCCGACCGATCCGCAGTGGAAGGGAGCCGACAGCGCGAAGTTCCTGGAGCGCGCCCAGGATCTCGCGCGCGACCGTTTCCTCGTCATCAACAACATCGACGCCGTGGTCGTCGCCGAGGCGCCCCGGATCGCGCCCCATGCGGCGAGGATCCGGGAGCGCATCGCCGAGATTCTCGGAATCGACCCCGACGCGATCAACATCCGCGGCACGAGCACGAACAGGATGGGCTTTCCGGGTCGCGGCGAGGGTGTCGCGGCGATGGCGGTGGTGCTTCTCGTATCGCCGCCGGAATGATCCTTTCCCGCATCCATCCCATCGAGGAGGCCGTGCGCGCGCGGCCGCGGGAGATCGAGTGGGTTCTGGTCGACACGAACCGCCAGGACCGGCGCATCCACGACCTGAAGCGGCTCTGCCGCGAGAACGGGGTCTCGGTCCGGTATGGCGACCGGCGCGCGCTCGAGCAGCTGGCGGGGAAGGCCCACCAGGGGGTCGCGGCCCGGATGGCGGTCCGGGGCTACCTCGAGGAAGAGGCGGCGTCGGAGGGCCCCCCGGGCAGCCGCTTCCTCCTCGTCCTCGACGAGGTCCAGGACCCCCATAACCTCGGGGCGGTCCTGCGGGTCGCCGACGCCGTCGGCGCCGGGGTGGTGGTTCCGGAGCGGGGGACGGCCCCCCTCTCCGAGACCGTCTCGCGGAGCTCCGCGGGAGCCGTCGAGCGGGTGCCCGTCTACCGTGCCAAGAATCTCCGCCGGTTCGTCGATCGTATTAAGGATCAAGGGTTTCGGGTCATCGGGCTGGATGCCGGAGGGCGGGATCTCTTCGACCTCGACCTGACGGGCGACCTGGCCCTGGTTCTCGGGGCCGAGGGGAAGGGCATCCGGCGGCTCGTCCGGGAGGGCTGCGACGAGCTCGGGCGCCTCCCCATGAGGGGGAAGGTGGCCTCGCTGAACGTCTCGACGGCCGCCGCCGCGGCGGCGTACGAGGCGGTCCGCCAGCGGTCCTCGGAAGAGAAAAAGAGGTCTTGAATCGAGTAGGTTGCGGCTGCTAGACTCCCCGGTTCACGCCGGTGGGGATCAATAGGGGTCTGCTCTTTGAATGCCGGACATGTGGATGGGGGACCGCGAAGTCTCCGAGAAGCGCTTTCGCCGGCGTAGCTCAACGGTAGAGCACCCGATTTGTAATCGGAAGGTTGCGGGTTCGACTCCCATCGCCGGCTCCAGATGGAGGCAGACCCACGCACGAAGGTTTCTTCCGGTTTGGTTCTCTTCAGCTCGGGCAGTTGGCCGAGTGGTTAATGGCAGCAGACTGTAAATCTGCCGCGCTTCGCGCTACGGAGGTTCGAATCCTTCACTGCCCACCATTGATCGTCACGGGGTCGCCAGAGCGCGGGAGTAACTCAGGGGTAGAGTCACAGCCTTCCAAGCTGTTGGTCGCGGGTTCGAATCCCGTCTCCCGCTCCATAGCGTGGGACGTGAAAGGTAAAACGGCAAACGTGCGGATCCGGCGGAGAAGCGTGCGTGGGGAGTGCGCGTTTGGCGTTTCACGTTTTGCGTGTCACGGCGTAAAGCGCGCCCACGTAGCTCAGTTGGTAGAGCACGTCCTTGGTAAGGACGAGGTCACCAGTTCAATCCTGGTCGTGGGCTCCATGAAGGCAAGTTCGAAACTGGGGATTGGGTGAGGAGAGATGGGCAAAGAGAAGTTCGATCGCAGTAAGCCGCACGTCAACATCGGGACGATAGGGCACGTGGATCACGGGAAGACGACGCTGACGGCGGCGATCACGCTGATTTTGTCGAAGAAGGGACTGGCGACGGCGAAGGCGTACGACCAGATCGACAACGCGCCGGAGGAGAAGGCGCGAGGGATCACGATCAACACGGCGCACGTGGAGTACTCGACGGACAAGCGTCACTACGCGCACGTGGACTGTCCGGGGCACGCGGACTACGTGAAGAACATGATCACGGGAGCGGCGCAGATGGACGGGGCGATTCTGGTGGTGTCGGCGGCGGACGGGCCGATGCCGCAGACGCGGGAGCACATTCTGCTGGCGCGCCAGGTCGGGGTGCCGTACGTGGTGGTGTTTTTGAACAAGACGGACATGGTGGACGACCCGGAGCTTCTCGAGCTGGTGGAGCTGGAGGTTCGGGAGCTTCTGACGTCGTACGGGTTTCCGGGGGAGAAGACGCCGATCGTGAAGGGATCGGCGCTGAAGGCGGGGGAGTCGGCGGACCCGAACTCGCCGGATGCCAAGTGCATTTTAGAGCTGATGGACGCGGTGGATTCCTACATTCCGGTGCCGGAGCGGGCGATCGACAAGGACTTCCTGATGCCGATCGAGGACGTGTTCTCGATCTCGGGCCGCGGGACGGTGGTGACGGGCCGTGTCGAGAGAGGCATCGTGAAGGTGGGCGAGGAAGTGGAGATCGTGGGGATCCGGCCGACGCAGAAGAAGGTCGTGACGGGAGTGGAGATGTTCCGCAAGCTCTTAGACCAGGGGCAGGCGGGGGACAACGTGGGACTGCTGCTGCGGGGCACGGAGCGCAAGGACGTCGAGCGCGGGCAGGTGTGCGCCAAGCCGGGGTCGATCACGCCGCATTTGAAGTTCACGGCGCAGGCCTACATTCTGACGAAGGAAGAGGGGGGTCGGCACACGCCGTTTTTCAACGGGTACCGGCCGCAGTTTTTCTTCCGGACGACGGACGTGACGGGGACGGCGCAGCTGCCCAAGGGTGTCGAGATGGTGATGCCGGGGGACAACGTGAACCTGGAGATCAACCTGATCACGCCGATCGCGATGGAGAAGGGCCTGCGCTTCGCGATTCGTGAGGGCGGCCGCACGGTCGGCGCCGGCACCATCGTCGAGATCATCGAGTAAGGCGGTCAAACGATGCAAGAGAACGTCAGTCTCACGTGTCCCGAGTGCAAGCGCCGGAACTACACGACGACGAAGAACAAGAAGACCAATACCGAGAAGCTTGAGCTTTCCAAGTATTGCCGCTTCTGCCGCAAGCACACCGCCCACAAAGAGGGAAAGGTTTAGCCGAAGTGAAGTTTGTGTGCCATGGGATGGTCCGGAGCGGCCGCCTGCTCACTTTCGGCCCCGTCGAGGGGCCGCTCAAAACGCTTCATAGGGGTGTAGCTCTAATTGGTAGAGCGGCGGTCTCCAAAACCGTAGGTTGGGGGTTCGAATCCCTCCACCCCTGCCACTACGGAAATTGAGGAAGGTCGAGACCAATCGATGTTGCCGGTAAAAGAATGGTGGCCCACGACGCAGAGCTTCTTCCGCGACGTGTGGTCCGAAATGAAGAAGGTCAGCTGGCCCGGCAGGACCGAGGTCACCGGGACGACGGTCGTCGTCATCGTGGCCTGTTTCCTGTTCGGCTTCTACCTCTTCCTGGTCGACAGCGGCCTGTCGTGGCTGGTGGACAAGCTCTACCGGGCGGTGGGCTTGGTGACTTCATGATCACCGAAACGAACACGAAGAACTGGTACATCGTCCACACCTACTCGGGGTTCGAGGAGCGGGTGCGGCAGAACCTGCGCCAGCGCATCGAGGCGATGGGCATGCAGGAGAAGTTCGGCGACATCCGCATCCCGACCGAGACGCTCGTCGAGATGAAGGGCGGCAAGCGCCGGGAGATCCAGCGCAAGTTCTTCCCGGGCTACATCATCATCGAGATGGAGATGTCCGACGATGCGTGGCATCTCGTCAAGAACACGCCCAAGGTGACCGGTTTCGTGGGCTCCGGAAAGGAGCCGACGCCGCTGACCGCGGAGGAGGTGGAGCAGATTCTCCACCGCGTGACCTCGACGAAGGAGAAGCCCAAGCCGAAGCACACCTTCGAGAAGGGCGAGCACGTGCGGATCACGGACGGGCCGTTCACGAACTTCACGGGCGTCGTCGAGGACATCAACCTCGACCGGTCGACCCTGAAGGTCATGGTCACGATCTTCGGGCGCTCGACGCCGGTGGAGCTCGAGTTCCTGCAGGTCCAGAAGCTGTAAGCGAGGAAGAAGTCCGATGGCGAAAAAGATCACCGGCTACGTGAAACTGCAGATTCCCGCGGGCGAGGCGACTCCGGCGCCGCCGGTCGGCCCGGCGCTCGGCCAGCAGGGCGTCAACATCATGGACTTCTGCAAGAGCTTCAACGCGAGGACGGCGCCGCAGAAGGGCCTGATCATCCCCGTGGTGATCACGGTGTACGCGGACCGCTCCTACAGCTTCATCACGAAGACGCCGCCCGCGGCGATCCTGCTGCTGAAGGCGGCGGGCGTCCCCAAGGGCTCGGGCACGCCGAACAAGGAGAAGGTCGGCAAGGTGACGAAACAGCAGGTCGAGGACATCGCCAAGACGAAGATGCCCGACTTGAACGCGGCGGATCTTCCGGCCGCCATTCGGGTGGTCGAGGGAACGGCTCGCAGCATGGGAATCGAGGTCGTTTAGGGTTTAGGGAAGCCGGAGCCATCAGCTGTCAGCGATCCGCTGTCAGCCAGACCGCGGATGCCGCCTTCTGACTGAAAGCCGACAGCTGAGAGCCGAGAGCTCGTGACAGTCGGAGGCTGCCAATCGCAGCCGTTCGTACGACGAAGGAGGAAGATGCCCAAGAGCGGTAAGAAGTTCCTGGCGGCGAAGGCGAGGGTCGAGCCGCGCCCGTACGGCCTCGCCGACGCGGTGAAGCTCATCCGCGACGTGCGCTACGCCAAGTTCGACGAGTCGGTCGACCTGGCGATGCTGCTCGGCGTGGACCCGAAGCACGCGGACCAGATGGTCCGCGGCACGGTCGTGCTGCCGCACGGCACCGGCAAGTCGAAGCGGGTCGCCGTCATCGCCGCCGGCGACAAGTTCAAGGAGGCGCAGGAGGCCGGCGCGGACCACGTCGGAGCCGAGGACCTGGTCGAGAAGATCCAGGGCGGCTTCCTCGAGTTCGAGGCCCTCGTCGCGACGCCCGACATGATGCGTCTCGTCGGCAAGCTCGGGAAGGTCCTCGGCCCGAAGGGGCTGATGCCGAACCCGAAGGCCGGCACCGTGACGATGGAAGTCGGCAGGGCCGTGCGGGAGATCAAGGGCGGCAAGATCGAGTTCCGGGTGGACAAGACGTCGATCATCCACGCCCCGATCGGCAAGATCTCGTTCGACGAGAAGAAGCTCGAGGAGAACGCCTCGGCGTTCATCCGCGCGGTGCTCCGGGCGAAGCCGGCCGCGGCCAAGGGCAAGTATTTCCGGACGGTCTCGGTCTCCTCGACGATGGGGCCGGGCGTCGAGATCGACACCACGTCGATCGAAGCCACGTAGGGCGTCGGGAGAAGACATGAACAAGACTGAAAAAGCCGAGATGGTCGCGTCGCTCGAGAGCGACCTCGCGAAGTCCTCGAATGCGATCCTGTTCGCGTTCGCGGGCCTGAAGGTTCCCGAGGTGACGGAGCTGCGGCGCCAGGTCCGGGGCACGCAGTCGAAGTACCTGGTGGTCAAGAACACGCTGGCGCTCCGCGCGACGAAGGGCACGGCCCTGGAGGGGGTGGCGGAGCACTTCACCGGGGCGACGGCGGTGGCCTACAACCAGTCGAGCGCCGTGGCGCTCGCGAAGGTCCTGACGACCTTCGCGAAGGCGAACCCGAACCTGGTGTTCAAGGCGGCCGTGATCGAGGGCAAGGCGGTCGCCGCCTCCGAGATCAAGGTGATCGCCGAGCTGCCGAGCCGCGAGGAGCTCGTGGCGCGGCTGCTCTTCCTGATGCAGTCTCCGCTGCGGCGGCTCGCGACCGTCCTGAGCGGACCGGTCCGCAATCTCGCGGTGGTCATGGGTCAGATCGCGGACCAGAAGGCGAAGTCGGGGCCGGCCGAAGCCGCCCCCGGAAACTGAAATACGCAATTGTTGTGAGTCTTAGAGAGAGACAGAGGAGAGGGGAAAGATCATGGCGATGACGGCTGAAACGTTCGTCCAGGAAATCGAGGGAATGACGGTTCTCGAGCTCAACACCCTGGTCAAGGCGCTCGAGGAGAAGTTCGGCGTGTCGGCGGCGGCGATGGCGATGCCGGCGGCGGCGGCCGGCGGGGCGGCCGCGGCGGCGGCTCCGGCCGAAGAGGAGAAGACCGAGTTCACCGTGACCCTGGCGGCGGCCGGCGACAAGATCAAGACGATCAAGGTCGTTCGCGAGGTGACGAGCCTCGGCCTCAAGGAGGCCAAGGACCTCGTGGACGGCGCGCCGGGCGTCCTGAAGGAAGGCGTCTCGAAGGACGAGGCGGCGGCCATCAAGAAGAAGTTCGAAGACGTCGGGGCCAAGGTGGAGATCAAGTAGTCGTTGAAGACTCTCGTCCCCGGTTCTCGGTGCCTAATTGCGAGGGCGCGAAGCGTCCCTCGCGCTCATAGGAGAGTCGTTTGATGACAGAGGTGGCTGTTTCGCAGGAGCGGAAGAACTTCTCGAAGATCCGTTCCTTCATGGATCTTCCGAACCTGATCGACGTCCAGCGGCGGTCGTACGAGCGGTTCCTGCAGATGAACCTCCTTCCGGAGGAGCGGGACCAGTCCGGCCTCCAGGCGGTGTTCACGAGCGTGTTCCCCTTCGCGGATTTCCGCGGGGCGTGCGAGCTGCAGTTCGTGAAGTACGCGATCGGCAACTGGGAGTGCAAGTGCGGGCGCCTCAAGGGCCTCGAGCACCTGCGCATGGACTGCCGCTCGTGCGGCGCCCGCATCGTGACGGCGCACCCGCACGAGGAGGTCGTCTCCTGCGACAAGTGCGGCGCGCAGAACCCGAACAAGGTCTCGCTCTGCGACGTGTGCGGCAACCCGGTCGACCTGCAGATGAAGTACACGGTGGCGGAGTGCCAGGAACGCGGAATGACCTACTCCGTGCCCCTGAAGGTCACGTTCCGCCTCTTCGTCTACGACAAGGACCCCGAAACCGGGGTCAAGACGATGCGCGACGCCAAGGAGGAGGAGGTCTTCTTCGGGGACATCCCCCTCATGACCGAGCACGGGACGTTCGTCATCAACGGGACCGAGCGCGTCATCGTGTCGCAGCTCCACCGTTCGCCCGGCGTCTTCTTCACGAAGGAGTCGGCGCACGGGTACCTCGCGAAGATCATTCCGTACCGCGGCTCGTGGGTGGAGTTCGAGTTCGACCAGAAGGCCGTGCTCTTCGTCCGCATCGACCGCAAGCGCAAGTTCCCGGCGACGATCTTCCTTCGGGCCCTCGGCCTCGAGACCGACGAGTCGATCCTGCGGCAGTTCTACGCCGCGGTGCCGGCGCGCTTCGATCGCGGCCGGGCGCACCTGACGGTCACGAAGGATGCGTTGAAGCAGGAGGAGACCCGCGACCGGTACGCGCGCGTCAAGCGGGAGACGAAGGTCGTGTTCGCCGGCATCAAGCTGTCCCTCGATGACCAGAAGGAGATCCAGAAGAAGGGCTCGCTCGAGCGCTCCGTCGACGAGTCCGCGGTCGAGAAGGCCTGCTTCCTGGCCGACATCGTCGACCTGGCCACGGGCGAGGTCCTCTTCGAGGCGGGCCAGGAGCTCGGCGCCGGCGCCGTCGAGGCGCTCAAGGAGCGGGGCATCAAGGACGTCGAGATCTTCTTCCCCGACTGGGACCTCTCCTCGGACGTGCTCGTCAACACCGTCCGCAAGGACACGCACAAGACGAAGAACGAGGCGATCCTCGAGATCTACCGGCGCCTGCGGCCGGGCGATCCGCCGACCTACGAGTCGGCGAAGAACCTCTTCGAGGGCATGTTCTTCGACGCGAAGAAGTACGACTTCTCCCGCGTCGGCCGCTTCAAGTTCAACATCAAGCTCGAGGCCGACTCCTCGGAGGACACGCGGACGCTGACCCCGGCGGACATCTTCCGCGTCGTCGGCTACCTGCTGAGGCTGAAGCGCGACGTCGGCCGGACGGACGACATCGACAACCTCGGCAACCGGCGCGTCCGCTCGGTCGGCGAGCTTCTGGAGAACCAGTTCCGCATCGGCCTCGTCCGCATGGAGCGGGCGATCAAGGAGAAGATGTCCGTGCACCAGGACATCGACTCGGCGATGCCGCACGACCTCATCAATTCGAAGCCCGTCATCGCCTCGATCAAGGAGTTCTTCGGGTCCTCGCAGCTGTCGCAGTTCATGGACCAGACGAATCCGCTGTCCGAGGTCACGCACAAGCGTCGCCTGTCGGCCCTCGGGCCGGGCGGCCTTTCCCGTGAGCGCGCGGGGTTCGAGGTCCGCGACGTGCACCCGACGCACTACGGGCGCGTCTGCCCGATCGAGACGCCGGAAGGACCGAACATCGGCCTGATCTCGTCGCTGTCCTGCTACGCGCGCATCAACGACTTCGGCTTCATCGAGACGCCGTACAAGCGGGTGGAGAAGGGCCGCGTCATCGACCACTTCCAGGTGACGCAGATCGGCGACACCTCCTTCAAGCTCGGGCAGATCGTCGAGAAGAAGGAGCTCGAGGAGGAGAACGAGAGGGTTCGCAAGAACCGGCACAAGCCCGCGGATGCGATCCCGTTCGCGTTCTACCTCTCGGCGTGGGAGGAGGAGAATTTCGTCATCGCTCAGGCCAACGCCGAGACCGACGGCTCCGGCCGCATCCGGGAGGAGCGCGTCATCGCGCGCTTCAACGGCGAGTTCATCACGGCCGAGCGCGAGAAGGTCGACTACAAGGACATCTCGCCCAAGCAGCTCGTGTCGGTGGCGACGGCGCTGATTCCCTTCCTCGAGCACGACGACGCGAACCGCGCGCTGATGGGCTCGAACATGCAGCGCCAGGCCGTGCCGCTGTTGAAGGTCGAGGCGCCGCTCGTCGGCACCGGCCTCGAGGCGACGGTGGCGCGCGACTCGGGCGCGGTGATCCTCGCCAAGCGCGGCGGGGTGGTGGACCAGGTCGACTCCGAGCGCATCATCGTGCGCGTCGAGGGCGGTCCGGCCGAGCAGGGCGCCGTCGGCGCCAAGGAGTTCGGCGCCGACATCTACCCGCTGACGAAGTTCCGGCGATCGAACCAGAACACCTGCATCAACCAGAAGCCGATCGTCCAGGAGGGTCAGCGCGTCGAGCGTGGCCAGGCCCTGGCGGACGGCCCGTGCACGCAGCTGGGTGAGCTCGCCCTCGGCCGGAACGTCCTCGTGGCGTTCATGCCCTGGCGGGGCTACAACTACGAAGACGCGATCCTGGTCTCCGAGCGTCTCGTGCGCGACGACTACTTCACGTCGATCCACATCCAGGAGTTCGACATCGAGGCGCGCGATACGAAGCTCGGTCCCGAGGAGATCACGCGCGACATCCCGAACGTATCGGAGAACGCGCTGCGCGACCTCGACGAGAGCGGGATCATCCGCATCGGAGCGAACGTCAAGCCTGGCGACATCCTCGTCGGCAAGGTCACGCCGAAGGGCGAGACCCAGCTGACGCCCGAGGAGAAGCTCCTGCGCGCGATCTTCGGCGAGAAGGCCGGCGACGTGCGCGACGCCTCCCTGAAGTGCCCGCCGGGCATCGAGGGGACCGTCGTCGACGTCAAGATCTTCTCGCGCAAGGGGATCGACAAGGATCTCCGCGCGCTGGCCATCGAGCAGGACCAGATCGCCAAGATCGAGAAGAACTCGAAGGACGAGATCCGGATCATCCGCGAGGAAGCCAACAAGAAGATCCGCGACCTGCTCGTCGGCCGCATGGCGGCGGAGGACGTCTCCGACCGCGACGGCTCGGAGATCGTCAAGAAGGGCGCGAAGTTCACGCCGGAGAGCGTCGCGCGCCTGACCCCGCAGCAGCTGAGGCGCCTGAAGCTGAAGGACGAGGAGATCGCCGACGAGATCCAGCTCGTGATGCGCCGTCAGGACTCCCAGATCGAGGTCCTGAATCGCGTCAACGCGGAGCGGATCGAGCTCCTGCAGAAGGGCGACGAGCTGCCGCCCGGCGTCATCAAGATGGTCAAGGTCTACGTCGCCATGAAGCGCAAGCTCTCGGTCGGCGACAAGATGGCCGGCCGCCACGGCAACAAGGGCGTCATCTCGCGCATCCTCGCGGAGGCCGACATGCCGTACCTGCCGGACGGCACGCCGGTCGACATCGTGCTGAACCCGCTCGGCGTGCCCTCGCGCATGAACGTCGGGCAGATCCTCGAGACCCACCTCGGGTGGGCCGCGCGAACGCTCGGCATCTCGATCGCGACGCCGGTCTTCGACGGCGCGAACGAGGGCGAGATCAAGAAGCTCCTGAAGGACGCCAATCTGCCGGGGTCGGGCAAGACCGTGCTCTACGACGGCATGACGGGCGAACCCTTCGAGCAGCAGGTCACCGTCGGCTACATCTACATGCTGAAGCTCTCGCACCTCGTCGACGACAAGATCCACGCCCGCTCGATCGGACCGTACTCGCTGATCACGCAGCAGCCGCTGGGCGGCAAGGCCCAGTTCGGCGGCCAGCGCTTCGGCGAGATGGAGGTCTGGGCGCTCGAGGCGTACGGCGCCTCCTACACGCTGCAGGAGCTGCTGACGGTCAAGTCCGACGACGTCGAGGGCCGCTCGCAGGCCTACGAGGCGATCGTCAAGGGCGAGGTCCCGGCCGAGCCGGGTCTGCCCGAGTCGTTCAACGTTCTCGTCCGCGAGCTGCAGAGCCTCTGCCTCGACGTGGAGCTGATCAAGCGATGAATTGGTACTTTCAAATCGAATCGATGCGGACACTGCGCACTCGCCATGGGCTGGTGCGCAGCGGCCGCTTGCTCTCGTCAGGTCGCGTCGAGCGACCCACTAGAAGGAGCGACTAAATTGGAAACGCTCGCTTTTGCAAATAGGCCGACCACGCTGAAGGACTTCAACGCGATCAAGATCTCTCTGGCCTCGCCCGAGAAGATCCGGTCGTGGTCCTACGGCGAAGTCACGAAGCCGGAAACCATCAACTACCGCACCTTCAAGCCGGAGCGGGACGGGCTCTTCTGCGCGAAGATCTTCGGTCCGATCACCGACTGGGAGTGCCTCTGCGGCAAGTACAAGCGGATGAAGCACCGCGGCGTCGTCTGCGACAAGTGCGGCGTCGAGGTGACGAAGTCCAAGGTCCGCCGGGAGCGCATGGGCCACATCGAGCTCGCGTCGCCGGTGTCGCACGTGTGGTTCTTCAAGGGACTGCCGTCGCGCATCGGCCACCTGCTCGACATCTCGCTGCGCGACCTCGAGCGGATCCTCTACTTCGAGTCGTACGTCGTCATCGATCCGGGCGACACCGATCTGAAGGAGAAGGAGCTGCTGTCGGAGGAGCGCTACCGGCAGCTCCGCACCGAGCTCGGCGACGTGTTCGTGGCGCGCATGGGCGCGGGCGCGATCAAGGAGCTCCTGCAGCGCGTCGACGTCGACATGCTCGCGGAAGAGCTCCGCATGATCATGAAGACCGAGACGTCTCAGATCAAGCGCCAGAAGGCCGCGAAGCGGCTGAAGGTTTGCGACGCATTCCGCCGCTCGGGGCACCGCCCCGACTGGATGATCCTCGACGTCATCCCGGTCATTCCGCCCGAGCTGCGGCCCCTCGTGCCGCTCGATGGCGGCCGGTTCGCGACGTCGGACTTGAACGACCTCTACCGCCGCGTCATCAACCGGAACAACCGGCTGAAGAAGCTCCTCGAGCTGCGCGCCCCGGAGGTCATCGTCCGCAACGAGAAGCGCATGCTCCAGGAGGCGGTCGACGCCCTCTTCGACAACGGCCGGCGCGGCCGCGTGCTGAAGGGCTCGAACAACCGGCCCCTGAAGTCGCTGTCGGACACGCTCAAGGGCAAGCAGGGGCGGTTCCGTCAGAACCTGCTCGGCAAGCGCGTCGACTACTCGGGGCGCTCGGTCGTCGTCGTCGGGCCGGAGCTGAAGCTCCACCAGGCGGGTCTGCCGAAGAAGATGGCGGTCGAGCTCTTCAAGCCGTTCATCTACAACCGTCTCGAGAAGAAGGGTCTCGCGCAGACCATCAAGGCGGCCAAGGAGCTCGTCGAGTCCGGCGTCACCGAGGTATGGGACGCGCTCGAGGAGGTCATCCGCGATCACGCGGTGCTCCTGAACCGCGCGCCGACGCTCCACCGGCTCGGCATCCAGGCCTTTCAGCCCGTGCTCGTCGAGGGCAAGGCCATCAAGATCCACCCGCTCGTCTGCCCGGCGTTCAACGCCGACTTCGACGGCGACCAGATGGCCGTCCACGTGCCGCTGTCGCCGAAGGCGCAGGTCGAGGCCGAGCTCCTCATGCTCTCCTCGAACAACATCCTCTCGCCGGCTTCGGGTCGCCCGCTGGCCGTGCCGTCCCAGGACCTCGTCCTCGGCATCTACTACCTGACCAAGGCCCGCTCGAACACCAAGGGGGAAGGCCGGATCTTCTCGGACTTCGACGAGGTCGTGCTCGCCTACGAGCAGGGCGACGTCGTGACGCACACGCCGATCCGCGTGCGCTACTCGGGCCGGTACATCGATCTGACGACGCAGTACAACGACCAGGACATCACCCATGCCGAGGTCCAGGACGTCGAGCGCACGCTCATCGACACGACGGTCGGACGCGTCCTCTTCAACCGGGCGCTGCCGGAAATCGTGCCGTTCATCAACGGGAACCTGAAGAAGCGCGGGCTGACCGACTTCGTCAGCTACGTCTACCTCACCTTCGGGGAGAGCATGACGGTGCAGATGCTCGACGACCTGAAGGATCTCGGCTTCGCCGCCGCGACCCGCGCGGGCATCTCGATCGGCGTGGACGACATGGTCATCCCGGCCAAGAAGGAAGACCTTCTCCAGGCGGCCCGCAAGGAGGTCCTCGAGGTCGAGGCGCAGCGGAGCTCGGGCGTCATCACGACCGGTGAGCGCCACAACAAGATCATCGACATCTGGCACCGGACGACGGAGAACATCTCGGACGAGATGTTCCGCGAGATGAAGAAGTCCGACCAGGTCGGCAACGAGTTCAACCCGATCTACATCATGGCCGACTCGGGCGCCCGAGGCTCGAAGGAGCAGGTGCGCCAGCTCGCCGGCATGCGCGGTCTCATGTCCAAGCCCTCGGGCGAGGTCATCGAGACGCCGATCACGGCGAACTTCCGCGAAGGGCTGTCGGTCCTGCAGTACTTCATCTCGACGCACGGCGCCCGCAAGGGCCTCGCCGACACGGCGCTGAAGACGGCCGACTCCGGCTACCTGACGCGCCGCCTCGTCGACGTCGCCCAGGACGTCATCGTCATCCAGGAGGACTGCGGCACCTCCGACGGCATCACGGTGTCCGCGATCATGGAGGGCGGCGACACGCTCGAGCCGCTCCGCGACCGCATCGTCGGCCGCGTCTGCCAGGAGGACATCTTCGATCCGCTCTCCGAGCAGAAGATCGTCGGCATCGGGGACGAGATCACCGAGGACCTCGCCTCGAACGTCCAGGAGGCCGGCATCGAGCGCGTGAAGATCCGCTCGGTGCTCACGTGCGAGACCAAGCGGGGCGTCTGCCGGCTCTGCTACGGCCGCATGCTCGCGACGGGCAAGATGGTCGAGATCGGCGAGGCCGTCGGCGTCATCGCGGCGCAGTCGATCGGCGAGCCGGGCACTCAGCTGACCATGCGGACGTTCCACTACGGCGGCACCGCGTCGCGCGTGACGGAGCAGTCCAAGCACGCGGCGAAGAACCCGGGCACCGTCCGGTTCCTCTCGATCGCGACGGTCGAGCGCAAGGACGGCCACCTCGTCGTCGTCAACCGCAACGGCAAGATCACGATCGTCGACAACAAGGGACGCGAGAAGGAGCGCTACTCCGTGGTCTACGGCTCGACCATCAAGGTCACCGAGGGCCAGGAGGTCGTTCCGGGGCAGGAGCTCGTCGAGTGGGATCCGTTCACCTCGGCGATCCTGACGGAGGTCGGCGGGACCGTCGAGTTCCGGGACATCCTCGAGGGCGAGAACCTCCGCGAGGAGACGGACCGGGTCACCGGCCTCGCCCAGAACATCATCGTGGAGACGGTGGGCGCGGAGAAGCGCTCGCCGCAGGTCATCATCCGGCGGCAAGAGCGGCGAGCGGAAGTACCTGCTGCCGATCGGCTCCCACCTGATGGTCGCCGACAAGCAGGAGGTCTCGCCCGGGCGACGTGCTCGCGAAGATCCCGCGCGAGACGACGAAGACGAAGGACATCACGGGCGGTCTGCCGCGCATCGTCGAGCTCTTCGAGGCGCGGCGCCCGAAGGACGCGGCCGTCATCACGGAGATCGACGGCAGTCGTGTCCCACGGCCCGATCGCCAAGGGCATGCGCAAGGTCATCATCACGGGCGACGACGGCGAGACGCGCGAGTACCTGATCCCGCGGTACACCCACGTCAACGTCCAGGAGTCGGAGCGCGTGCGCGCCGGCGATCCGCTCATCGACGGGCCGATCAACCCGCACGACGTCCTCGCGATCCTCGGCGAGAAGGAGCTGCAGCGCTACCTGGTGGACAAGATCCAGGAGGTCTACCGCTCGCAGAACGTCGCCATCAACGACAAGCACATCGAGGTCATCGTCCGGCAGATGATGCGCAGCGTGAAGATCGAGGACGTCGGCGACACCGACTTCCTGATCGACGAGCAGGTCGACCGCTTCCGCTTCGAAGAGGAGAACGAGCGCGTGCTCGCCGCCAACGGCCAGCCCGCGACCGCGCGGCCGATGCTGCTCGGCATCACCAAGGCGTCGCTCTCGACCGACTCGTTCATCTCGGCGGCGTCCTTCCAGGAGACGACCCGCGTCCTGACCGAGGCGTCGATCGTCGGCAAGGTGGACAGCCTGCGGGGCCTGAAGGAGAACGTCATCGTCGGACGGCTCATCCCCGCCGGCACGGGCATGGAGTACTACCGCAACGTCGTCCTCGAGCGGGAGGAGATCCCGCAGGTCGAGGAGCCGGCGCTCGAGGACTTCCTGACCGATCCGGCCGAGGAGCTGGCGCTGGCCGAGGCGGATGCCGAGGTCGACGCGAGCGACGAAGACTAGACTGTCCGCAGAGATTCGCATCGTCACGGGGCCCGGCGACGGGCCCCGTGCCCGCGTTTTCGGGCGCTAGTCGGGCTCGTGGTCGGCGATCGCGGCGGCCGTTTTCACCCCGGCGGCGCCCGCCTCGGCCGCGCGGGGGTTCGGAGCGCGGGCCGGGGCGGAGGCGATCGCGCCGAGCGGACGACTCAGCCGGTTGTTCCAGCGAAGGGCGGTGGCCACGAGGGCGTCGACCCAACCTCGGCGCCTGGGAGGGGGTCGCATCACTCATCGGGAGTCTCCTTGATTTTCACGCGCGGGCAGCGGGAGAGAGGGATCATCACGGGCGTATCGCCGCGGAGACTTGGGTACTTAGCGGCAGATCCGAAGCGTGCCGCGGTCTCTCCCGGTCTCCGTCGAGCCCGACGCTTCCCGGTATTTCCGGGTCGCTGCCCCGCGGGAATGGCTCGGTCGGCGGCGCGCGGCGGATGGTGAGATGGAGCCTCCGAGTGGCCATGCCGGAGTGTGGTAGGAGGGGGGTCGTTTGCCGGCCCCGGGGGCGCCTTCGGGCGCCAAGCCGAGAGGCGACAGCAGTTTGTCCTTGACACGTCACCGGTCCCCGCGTACGATTCGCGGGTTTTTCCTCTGGGCTCGGGCGAGCCGGTGGGCCTCTCTCGCCCGATCCAAAGTAAAGCGTTTACGGTCGATCTCGGGTCCTTCCACGGCTCGGGGGACTCGGGGAGATCAGGAGAGTCGATGCCGACAATTTCTCAGCTCGTCCGGAAGGGCCGCGAGCGGCTCGCGGTGAAGACTGCGTCTCCCGCGCTCCAGCGCTCGCCGCAGAAGCGCGGCGTGTGCACGCGCGTTTACACCACGACGCCGAAGAAGCCGAACTCGGCGCTGCGCAAGGTCGCGCGCGTGCGCCTGACGAACGGGATCGAGGTCACGACCTACATCCCGGGCGTCGGCCACAACCTCCAGGAGCACTCGATCGTGATGATCCGCGGCGGGCGCGTCAAGGACCTGCCGGGAGTCCGCTACCACGTGATCCGCGGAACGCTCGATGCGGTGGGCGTCGCCAACCGCAAGCAGGGACGTTCCAAGTACGGCGCCAAGCGCCCGAAGGCTTAGCGCGC